>NZ_KB903259.1 GCF_000379685.1 Catelliglobosispora koreensis DSM 44566
CCTTTGCCCGCCCCCCGCCCGCTGACCCGCCGCTGCCCGCCCGCGCCTGCCCCGCCGTCCCACGTGATCCACAGCCTGGGGGACGTGATCAACAGGCAGTTTGATCACGTCCCAGCGGATGTGGATCTCAAGTAGGGATGTGGTTCTTGAGCCGAGGCATACCTGATCACTCGACCCGCCCGCGAAGTGTCGTCATTGGAGCGACGTGTCCAGGACCAAGTAACCGCATTTCGTTGAGGGAGGAAATCCTCCACAGTCAGGCGGAGGTGTGGAGGATTTCCTCCCTCACCAAACTTGTGCCTATAACGCCCGTGCGGCCCTGGCTGTGGATCTCAAAGCGGAGACGGCGGCAGGGCTGGGGAAAGTGCCGCGGGTATTGACATGTACGAAAACCCGGCGTAACACTTCGTGCAAATTGGAGAGCGCTCTCCAAACATCGAAACCGTCCCCAACGGGAGTCTGAGTGAAAAGGAAGCTGTCCCTCGCTGCTGCCGTGCTCACGGTGGCATACATCCTGGTAGCACCGGTGTCAGCGACTGCCGCTGACGTGCTGCTGTCACAAGGAAAGCCCACGACCGCGTCATCGACTCAGGGCACAGGATTGGAGCCGTCCAAGGCCACAGATGGCGACGTGAACTCTAGGTGGTCGAGCCAGTGGAGCGATCCGCAATGGATTCAAGTCGATCTTCAGCAGCCAAACGCGGTCAGTCAAGTGATCCTCAGGTGGGAGGGAGCGTATGGCAGAGCGTTCCAAATCCAGACCAGCCTCAACGGCACCGACTGGACCAACGCGTACACCACCACGACGGGAACCGGTGGCACACAAACGATAGCCATCACCGGCACGGCACGCTATGTCCGGCTCTATGGCACGCAGAGAAACAGTGGTTACGGCTATAGCCTCTGGGAGTTCCAGGTCTACGGAACCACGTCAAGCGAGCCCGGAACGTGTGAAGGCAACGCGGCCCTGAACAAGCCAGCGACGGCCAGCAGCACGGAGAACGCAGCCGCCAACCCGGCCAGTGCCGCGTTCGACGGCGACGCCAGCACCAGGTGGTCCAGTGTCTTCAGCGATCCACAGTGGATCAAGGTCGACCTCGGCACGCCACAGGCCGTCTGCCAGATCGTTCTGCAATGGGAAGGCGCCTACGGCAAGGCTTTCCAGCTGCAGACCAGCAACGACGACGCCACCTGGACCGACATCTACACCACGACGACCGGAACTGGTGGCACGCAAACGATTACGGCAACCGGCACCGGTCGCTATGTCAGGCTTTATGGCACGCAACGGGGAACGGGCTGGGGCTACTCGCTGTGGGAGATGACGGTCCGCACGGGGAACAGCACGCCGCCGGACCCGGGCTGGACGCCGGTCTGGCGCGATGACTTCACCGGTTCAGCCAACACGAGCCCGAGTGCCGCGAACTGGATTCTAAGAACTGGCACGCAGTATCCCGGCGGCCCAGCCAACTGGGGCACGGGTGAAGTCGAGACAATGAGCGCCAGCACCGCCAACGTTTACCTCGATGGCACGGGGAAGCTGAACATCAAAGCGATTCGCGACAGTGCCGGGAACTGGACGTCAGGCAAGGTTGAGACGCAGCGGACAGATTTCCAAGCCGCGCCCGGCGAGCAAGTCAAGTTCACGGCTGTCCTGCAACAGCCCAATCCTGCCAACGGTTTAGGTTACTGGCCCGGTTTCCGCGCGACCGGGGCAGCCTATCGTGGCAACTGGAACAACTGGCCGGGCATCGGCGAGACCGACATCATGACAAACGTCAACGCCCGCGGTCAGCTCAGCCAGACCCTCCACTGTGGAACGGCGCCTGAGGGCGTGTGCGCTGAGTACAACGGCCGGTCGAGCGGATTCGCCAGCTGCACTGGCTGCCAGACCGGCTACCACGAGTACACGCAGGTCATCGACCGCACCAAGACAGACGAAGAGATCAGATTCTATCTCGACGGTGTCCAGACGTGGATCGTCAGGCAGAGCGAAGTTGGCGTCGCTGCCTGGCAAGCCGCCGTGCATCACGGGTTCTACCTGCGCTTCGATCTGGCCATCGGTGGCTCGCTGCCCAACGCGGTCGCGGGACGCACCACGCCCACGGCTGACACGACTAGCGGCGGTGTCCTGAGCATCGACGAAGTCAGCGTGAGCAAGAAGACCGGCACGGCACCGCCAGCGATGACCGACCCGCCGATCCTCAGCGGCCCAAGCGTTGTCAGGGTCACGGGATCGCAGGGCAACTGGCAACTGACCGTCAACGGTTCGCCCTATGAGATCAAAGGCATCACCTACGGACCGCCTCAGCAGTCCCTCGACGCCTACATCCGCGATCTGAAAGCCATGGGCGTCAACACGATTCGCACGTGGGGCGTTGACGACACCAACACACCTATCCTGCTCAACACCGCCGCACGTCATGGCGTCAAAGTGATTGTCGGGCATTGGCTCAATCAGGGCGCCGATTATGTCAACGACACCGCGTACAAGACATCGGTCAAGAATGAGATCGTCGCCCGCGTCAACACGCTCAAGGGATACAACGGCGTTCTCATGTGGGACGTGGGAAATGAAGTTCTGTTGACGATGCAGGATCACGGGCTCCCAGTCGATGTCGTTGAGGCGCGGCGAAACGCTTACGCGGCATTCGTTAACGAGGTGGCGGTCGCCATTCACGCCGCCGACGCGAACCATCCGGTGACGTCAACGGACGCGTGGACCGGTGCCTGGGTCTACTACAAGAATCACTCGCCCGCGCTCGACCTGCTCGCGGTCAATTCCTATGGCGCGATTGGCGGTGTGAAACAAGCCTGGATCGACGGTGGTTACACGAAGCCTTACATTCTCACCGAAGGTGGCCCCGATGGTGAGTGGGAAGTGCCCAATGACATCAATGGGGTACCAACGGAGCCGTCAGATCTCGCGAAGAGAACCGGATACACGGCAAGCTGGAATGCCATCAAGGCACATCCGGGTGTCGCGTTAGGAGCCACGGAGTTTCACTACGGGCTGGAAAACGACTTCGGCGGGGTATGGCTGAACGTCTTCACCGGCGGCTGGCGCCGCCTGGGCTACCACGCCCTGCGGCAGGCCTATACCGGGGCGGCCGCGGCGAATACGCCACCCGAGATCACGAGCATGACGGTCTCGAACCAAACCAATGTGCCCGCGGGCGGACAGTTCACCATCAGCACCGCGGTCACCGATCCGCAAGGCGACGCTATCCGGTACAACCTGATGTTTTCGAATAAGCACGTCAACGGAAACCGGGGCTTCGATCACGTGAAGTTCACCCAGACCGGAAACGGCCAGTTCACGGTCACGGCTCCGGAGCAGATGGGCGTGTGGAAGGTTTACGTCTACGCGTACGACGGTCACGGCAACGTGGGCATCGAGCAGCGGTCGTTCAAAGTGGTGCCGCCGACCGTTCCGGGGACGAATATCGCTCTGGGCAAGCCCGTCACGGCGTCGTCGCATCAGCCGACTGGCCCCACCGGCCCGCAGCTGCCGTCCTATGTCAATGACGGCAACTACAACACCCGCTGGGCAAGTGACTGGAGCGATCCACAATGGATTCAAATCGACCTCGGCAGCGTGCAGACGTTCACTAACGTCCTGCTCGCCTGGGAGGCCGCGCACGCGAGTGGTTACCAGATTCAGGTCTCGAATAACGGCTCGGATTGGTCCACCCTTTATACGACGGCATCAGGCGATGGGGGATTTGATCTCGTCCCGGTTAGCGGGTCGGGCCGGTATGTTCGGATGTATGGCACCACCCGGGCGACCGGATATGGTTACTCTCTCTGGGAATTCGGTATTTATCGGTAAGTGAGACGCGCTCTCCGCTCGGACCTTTACGCGGATCATGAGCGGAGAGCGCTCTCCACTATGTGCTATAAAGGCTGCCATGAGCTCCTCAACCCCTGAGGCTTCACGGTCTCCCACGCTCGAAGACGTGGCGCAAGTCGCCGGCGTCTCGCGGGCGACCGTCTCCCGCGTCATCAACGGCGTGCGCAACGTCGATCCGGAGCTCCATGAAGTCGTGTGGCGTGCGGTCAGCTCGACCGGCTACGTGCCCAACCGCGCGGCCCGTTCCCTGGTCACCCGCAAGACGGGCAACATCGCGCTGGTGCTGTCTGACTCGGAGAGCCACACGGCCAACGATCCGTTCATGGGACGGTTCTTCACCGACCCGTACTTTGGACGGGTCGTCGGCGGCGTGCTCAGTGAACTTCGCCCACGCGGGCTGCACCTGGCTTTGATGCTCGCCGGTGACGATGACCAGCGCGTCAAGGTGGTCGGTGACCTGCGTCAGGGGCACGCCGATGGTGCCGTGGTCATGTCGCTGCACCCGGGCGATCCCTTGCCCGCCCTCATCGCCGAGACGTCCATCCCGGCTGTCCAATTCGGACGCCCCGCTGCTCCCATTCCCATCAGTTACGTGGACGTCGCCAACGACAAGGGTGCGGCAATGGCCGCTGAACTGCTCGTCGAGCGCGGGTGCCAGCAGATCGGCGTGATCGCTGGACCGTTCGAAGTGCCGGCCAGCGCTGACCGTCTCGCGGGGTTCCGGCAGGCAATGGCCCGTCACGGGGTCGCCTATGTGCCCACTGCCGTCGGTGGGTTCACGCACGAGAGCGGCGACAAGGCGATGCGTGAACTCCTCGATCAGTACCCGGATCTGGATGGGGTCTTCGCCTTTAACGACCTCATGGCTCAAGGAGCGGTGGTCGCCCTGCACGACATGGGCAGGCGGATCCCCGAAGACGTTGCGGTGATTGGGTTTGACGACAGCAGCCCAGCACTCGCGGCCCGGCCCGCCTTGACGACGATCCGTCACCCGCTCGAAGACATGGCCGCCGAAGCGATTCGCCTCCTCGTGGCGCGAATCGACGATCCGGCGGCCAAACTGACCTCGGTGATCTTCGAACCTAGGCTGATCAAGCGCGACTCAGCCTGATCAGTCAGGGATCGTCAGCTCCATCCCGATGTTGATGAGGTTCGGGTTCGGAATGTTGTTCGCCTGCGCGATTTTGGTGTACTTGCGGCCATCGCCGTAGTACTCCACCGCGAGATCCCACAGCGTGTCCCCTGAGCGGACCGTGTGCGTGCGCGCGGTCGGCACCGGCGTCGGCTCAGGCGCGGCTGGCGGCGGAGTGGGCGTAGGCTCGGACTGCACGACAGGCGGGTTGGCCTGGGCTTTCTCGGCTTTGGTCTCTTCCTTGTCCTTCTTCTTGCCCCACTTAAAGGGGTTCAGGAAGCCGGCAGCCTCAGGCTGGTTCTTCTGTTCGGTCATGGTTCCCCCAAACCTTGACGATGATCCTCAGCCTAAACCGCTGAGCAATTATTCTAGTGCTAGAATAGAAAGGTGACTCCAGCGGAACTGATCCTGTTAGGCCTGGTCGCCGAGCGCCCACAGCATGGCTACGAGCTCGAAGAGGTCATCGTGGCGCGGGGCATGCGCGAGTGGACCGAGATCGGATTCAGCTCGATCTACTACGTGCTCGGCAAGCTCCGTGAGCGCGGGCTCGTCATCGAGACCTCGGCGCCTTCGGCGAGAGGCAAACCCCGCAAGGTGTACTCGCCGACGCCGGCCGGATTAGCGGAGTTGGCAAAAGCGGCGGAGGCCGCGATCGCCGAACCGCATCCGGTCTATCCCGCCCTGCTCGCCGGTTTGGCGAACTCACCAGCCATCCCGCCCGAGCGTCTCGCTGCCGCACTGGAGACGCGCCGTTCCTTGATTGGGAAGCGCATCGTGACGGTCCGTGCGGCGATTCCGCCTGGGGCGCCTGACTTTGTGCAAGCCATCTTCGATTACAGCCTGGGCCAGCTTGAAGCCGAGCGGGCCTGGTTAACGCACTACCTGGGAGGCAAGACCGTGACAGCATATGACGTCAAGAAGGAACTCAAGGCGTTCTATGCGCCTAAGAACACGTCGTGGGAACTCGTTGAGGTGCCACCGCTTCGCTATATCGGCGTTGATGGTGCGGGCGATCCGAACACGGCACAGTCCTATAAGGACGCTGTCGAAGCGTTGTATCCCGTGGCTTACACGCTGAAGTTCGCTGACAGGGAGCGTCCGTTCACGGTTGCGCCGCTGGAAGGGTTGTGGTGGGCTGACGATCCGTCCACGTTCGTGTCCCGCGATAAGACGGCGTGGAAGTGGACGATGCTCATCAGCTTGCCGCCATGGATCACCGATGCCGACGTTGAGTCGGCTTGCTCTGTCGCGCTGGCGAAGAAGAAACTTCCGGCGATCTCCCTAGTTCGTGTAGTGACTTTGGAGGAAGGGCTCAGTGCCCAGCTGTTGCACACAGGCTCCTATGACGACGAAGGCCCGAAGCTGGCGGATTTGCACGACACGTTCTTTGCCGCTGAAGGCTTGACGTTCAACGGCCGCCATCACGAGATCTACCTCAGCGACCCCAGGCGGACCGAGCCCGCGAAGCTCAAAACGATCCTGCGGCAGCCCGTCAAGAAGGTGTAACCGCTGTTTGCCGCCTGTGCACCGCTCGCCGCTGCGCGAACGGTGCACAGGCTTTTTCGTCGCCGGTGCCGTCCGGCAGTGGAATGGAGAGCGCTCTCCATGTTGGTCCAAAGTGTTACGCGCATGCGACGGTTCGTCAATATGACCGTCCTCTTTGCACAGAAAACTCCCCGTTGACGAGTCGCCCCGCGAAGGCGCACTATCCATTTCGGATAGCGCTCTCCCATCGCGTCACCCGCTCGCTTCCAGCCTGTCCCGCTTCTGCTGGAGCTTGGCCTTGTCGCACTCAGGTCCTTGGGACACGGCCGGGCGGCGGCAGCGGTCGCGTTCGCGCCTTGGGGCTGCAACCGCTGCCGCGCCTCGGCGGCCACGGGTCGCACCTCGGGCCGCGACGGTACCGGGCCGTGTGCGGCAACAGAGCCGCTGCCGCGCCTGATCGTGATCCACATCCACGGGCGTGATCGGCATCCCTGGAGACGTGATCGACAGGCGGTTTGATCACGTCCCCTGGGATGTGGATCTGCAAGAAGGATGTGGATCAAGACGAAGTGTGAGCGGAAGGCGCGAAAGGGGAGGGAAGGAATGTGTTGGCGGGTAAGGAGTTTGGGCGTGCTGCTCACGGTCCTCGTCGCGGTCGTGACGGTCGTCGCCTGCGGCGGCGGGCAAGGCGAGCCGGGCGGTGGGCCGGGCGGTGGGCAAGGCGAGCCGGGCAGTGGGCTGGGCGGTGGGCCGGGCAGTGGGCCGGGGCAGGGCGGCAGCGGCGAGGGGGAGGGGGAGGGGTTTAACGGGACCGATATCGCGTGGATTCAGCTGATGATCGCGATGAACGAGCAGGTGCTGCCGCTACTCGACCTCACCACGGGCGAGCTCAGGACGCCAGCTATGACGGTCCGTGCGGGGCACGTGGAAGAGCTCACAAGGCTGAAAGCACTGCGAAAGCAAGCAGGGCTAAGCGAAGTCAACCTGCACGCGGGACACGTCATGCCGGGACTGGTCACCGAGGATGACCTCAGAGCGAGCGCCACCGACAAAACGAGACTGGTCAGCGAAGTCATCGAGCACTTGGAGCAGCGGATCCTTCTCGCCAAGGGGGTGAGCTCATCTGGTACCAGCAAAGGGGTTAAATCTCTTGCCCAAGCGATTGAGCAAGGGAGCATCGATGCGTTAGCATCTTGGAGAGCGCTCTCCATGGAATGGGTTCCATCCGTCCACCCATCCAAGGAGATCTGATGAAACTCCTGCCGGCCGCAATGACGGCCGTCATCGTCGCGTCTCTGGCGACGATCGCACCAGCGCCAACGGCGGCCCTCGCGGCCGATGTGCTGCTGTCGCAAGGGCGTCCAGCCACCACGTCAAGCAGTCAGGGGCAAGGGCTGGAGCCCTATCTCGCCTTTGACGGCAACAGCAACAGCCGATGGTCAAGTCAGTGGAGCGATCCACAGTGGATCCGGGTCGATCTGGGGGCGGCCGCTCAGGTCAACCAGATCGTGCTGCAGTGGGAGAGCGCTTATGCCAAAGCGTTCCAGCTCCAGACGAGCAACGACGGCACCAACTGGACCACCGTTTACAGCACTGCCAACGGCAACGGTGGCACGCAGACAGTCAACGTGAACTCCAGCGGACGATACGTGCGAATGTATGGCACGCAACGCAACAGCGCCTATGGCTATTCGCTGTGGGAGTTCAAGGTCTACGGTGTCGCGGGCACGCCTCCCATGGGCGGGCCGGGTTATGTGCTGGCGAATCCGCCGGTGACCGGGGTTGTGCCGTCGACCTACAACCCGCCGCACCGCTATTTCCACGAGTTCCAGGCCAACTGCAACGTGACGCGCGATCTGCCGGACGACCCGATTGTCTACCCGGGTCTGGCGGGTGCGTCGCACATGCACACGTTCATGGGTAACACGACCACTAACGCGGGCAGCACCACGGCGAGTCTCCAAAGTGGAGGGACGAGCTGCATCGTGCCAGGGGACAAGTCGGGTTACTGGATGCCGACGATGTACAACGGCAGTCAAGTCGTTTCGCCCATCGGACCGCAGGTGATCTATTACAAGACGGGCGTGAACGACTACACGAGTGTGCGGCCGTGGCCGACCGGGTTGCGGTTCGTCGTGGGGTCGCCGACGGCGAGCGCGAGCGAATTCCTCGACGCGAGTGTTGAGGGCTGGGAGTGCGGGGAGAGCTTCTTCAACGCGGACTTCCCGGCGAACTGTCCCGCGGGCAGCCAGCTCAACGTGCGCTATCAGTCCCCGAGCTGCTGGGACGGGCTGTACCTCGACACTCCCGACCACAAGAGTCACATGGCGTACCCCATCAATGACATCTGCCCGGCGACCCACCCGGTGGCGGTGCCGATGATCGAGTTCAAGATGGCGTTCCCCGTGTCGGGCAACATGTCCCAGGTGAGGCTGTCCAGCGGGCGGGGCTACTCGTTCCACTACGACTTCTTCAACGTCTGGGAGCCAGCCGTACTCGCGCGGATGGTGGGCCACTGCATCGTCGGCGGTTTGCAGTGCGACGCGCGGGGGTATGACCAGTCTCACCCTGAGCGCGGAGCAGCGCTTAACGAGCAATACCAGCTGCCATAGCGGCGTGTCAGTAGTTGACGGTTCAACAACAAGCTGTATAGTGGCAGTTGTTGAACCGTCAACCATTTGGAGTTTGAGCCATGACCACCACCGCAACGCAGCCGTCACTAGCAGAGCTCACCGGCGAGTACGCGCTGGACCCATCTCACTCGCGCCTCGGCTTCGTCGCCCGGCACGCGATGGTGACCAAGGTCCGCGGCGCCTTCAATGACTACGAGGGACACGGCGTCCTCGACGGCTCGGACGTAGCGAAGTCGCGCGTCGAGGTCACGATTCAGGCCGCCAGCATCGACACCCGTAACGAGCAGCGCGACGGCCACCTGCGCAGCAACGACTTCCTCGCGATGGAAGAGTTCCCGACGATCACCTTCACGTCGACCAAGGCCGAGCAGGCTTCGGACAACGTGTTCGAGCTGACCGGTGACCTGACCATCCGTGGCGTCACCCGGTCGATCACCGTTCCGTTCGAGTTCCAGGGTTCGGCTACCGACCCGTTCGGCAACCAGCGCATCGGCTTTGAAGGCTCGGCTGAGATCAGCCGCAAGGACTTTGGCATCACCTGGAACGCGGCCCTCGAGACCGGTGGCGTTCTGGTCAGCGACAAGATCGTGCTGGAGTTCGAAATTTCCGCCATTAAGAAGGCCTAAGACCTCCCCTCGCTGTCATCGCCCGCCGAAGTATTCGGCGGGCGATGGCGTTCTTGTGGGCAAGGCTGCAAGGATCTCCCGGTGCCACTGACTCGCCGTGCGCTCCTGGCTTTGCCCGCTGTCCTATCGGGATGCGGGGGCAGTCCGCCCTCGGCGACGTGGAATGACGCTCATGGCTCGCCGTCCGCCGAGCCGTCATTAGGCGCGAGTGAGATTCCCAGCGCCAGCCCGAGTGCGAGCCGTGCGCCGTCCGCGGTGAAGCTTGCCATGGACAAGGGCTTAGGGATCAAACCTCATCCCTGGTACGCCGGAGCCGTCGTCCTCGCGATGGTCAACGGCAAGGTGACGGTCCATGAGACGGCCGGTGACGCGTTGCGGTTCAAGGCCGGCCCGGTCGAACTCCCCGCAGGGCAACGGATCGCGATGCGCCCCGACACGATCTTCGATCAGGCCTCGGTGACGAAGGTCTACACCGCCGTCCTTGTGTTGCAGCTCGTCGACGAAGGCAAAGTGGCGCTCGACGCAACGGTCAAGTCCTATCTGGACGAATTCCCGCACGGCACCGTCACGGTGCAGATGCTGCTCGCGCACACGAGCGGGCTTCCCGTGGGCGCACCGTCTCGCACCTGGTCAGCGGTCATGACCTGTCCGCTGGTCAGCGGTGCCACTCCGGGCACGGTCTTCCGGTACTCCAGTGTGGGTCTCATGGTCCTGGGCAAGCTGGTGGAAAAGCTGACGGGACAGACCCTCGATCAGGCCGTCAAGAGCCGGATCACGGGACCGCTTGGCTTGAAGGACACGGGCTTTCATCCGCTCAAGTGGGCGCCGAAGGAACGCATCGCGGCCACGGACGCGAGATCTGGCCGCGGTCTGCTGCACGGTGTCGTGCACGACGACGTGTGTAACTCGCTCGGTGGCGTAGCCGGGCACGCCGGCCTGTTCAGCAGCGCGATGGATCTAGCTGTGTTCGGGCAGGCGCTCCTGAACGGTGGCCAGTACCAAGGCACGCGGCTGCTGTCGGCGTCCATAGTGGACAAGATGGTGACCAACGTGAACCCGGGTCTGCCGTCGATTGACGCGGAGCGGCCGTACCGCACGTCTGAGCACGGGCTCGGTGTCGTGCTCAATCAGCCGTGGCTCATGGGCAAGCTCAGTGCGCCGGACACGTTTGGGCACACGGGTTTCGCGGGCACGAGTCTCGTGGTCTCCCGCAAGCGCAAGACCGTGCTAGTCGTGCTCACGAACCGGGCGCACCCGAACTGGAGCTGGGCCAACCCCGACCCGATCCGGCTCGAAGTCGCCAACCTCATGCCTTGAGTTAGCCTCATGCCTTGACAGGCATATAACTAGCAGGGCATATTAGCTGGGTGGATGCATTTACGGTGCTCGCTGAGCCATCAAGGCGGCAGATCTTGCACCATCTGCGCCGTCGCGAACGCAGCGTCAGCGATCTCGTGAACGCGCTGTCGATGACGCAGCCCGCGGTCTCCAAGCACCTCAAGGTGTTGCGCGAGGCCGGTTTCGTGTCCGTGCGGATGGCGGCGCAGCAGCGGATCTACCGGATCGAGCCGGAGCCGTTTCAGGCCATCGAAAAATGGTTAGCACCCTATCGGCGGCTCTGGACGGAAAGCCTTGACGCGCTTGAGCGCCACCTCGACGAGATGAAGTGATCATCATGACTGTCAGTGCACGGGCGACGGGTGAAGACTGGACGCTCACGTTCATGCGCGATCTCAAGCACCCGCCCGAAAAAGTCTGGGAGGCGCTGACCGATCCCGCTCAGGTGAGCAAGTGGGCTCCGTTCATCACGACCGGCGATCTTTCGGTGCCGGGCGAAGCGACGCTCGTGATGGTCGATGGCGACACACAGGAGCCGTCAAAAGCCATCGTTCGCGTCGCCGACAAGCCGTCGTTGCTGATCTACGCGTGGGGTGACGACCTGCTTCGATGGGAATTAACACCCATCCCAGGTGGTACCAGGCTGAGCCTGCACCACACAATGGGCGACCGGGACTGGCTGTCCAAGACGGCCGCTGGCTGGCACCTGTGCGTTGACGTGATGGAACAAATCCTGGCGGGCGAGAGCCCGGAACCGGTCCGGGGACAGGATGCCATGAAGCACGGCTGGCAAGAGCTAAATGACCGATACGCCGAACAGCTCCAAGACATAGGGTGATCCGCATCCGCTCGCTCCAGTTATCAACTCTCCAGCACAGAGGTTGTGGCGATGCATGCTGTTGCGGCGGAACGGATCGTGGTGCCCTTCAAGGGTGAAGGCGCTGGCGTCGATGAGCTTTCGTGGGGCCAGACCGAAAACTGGTCGGCCATCGTGGCACAGAAGACCTGGATCCCTTTAGGTGGCGTAAAACCGCTGCCTCCCACCACGACGATCGAAGAGATCGCTGACGAGCTGGCCTACCTGATGGGCCGCTATCAGCCGATGCGAACGAAACTGCGTTTCGCGCCAGACGGGCACCCGAGGCAAGAAGTGTTCGAGTCAGGCGAGATCGTGCTGTCCATTGTGGACGCTGGCTCCAGCGATCCGTTGACGGTGGCGGAGGCGATCTGCGACGGGTGGCGCGACGACACGCTTGATTTCGCTAGCGAGTGGCCGGTGCGGATGGCCTTGGTGCGCAAGGACGGCGTGCTCACGCACATGTCCGTGCTGATGAGCCACTTCGTGACCGACGCCGCCGGGGCACTGGTCATGATGTCGGAAGTGGCGCAGCGGGTCAGTGCACCGGTCGCCGGAATGCAGCCACTAGAGCAGGCACGCTGGCAGCAGTCGCCAGCCGGACAGCGGCAAAACGAATCGTCGCTGCGGCACTGGGACAACATCCTGCGAACCGTTTCCCCGCACCGGTTTCCGCCGGTCTCGTCGCCAGCGGAGCCCCGTTACTGGCACGGGGAGTTCAGCTCACCGAAGTTGCTCAAAGCGGTGCTGGATATCGCGGACCGTCGCGGGACGGAAACGTCCACGGTGCTGTTCGCCTTGTACGCCGTCGCGCTCAACCAGATCACCGGCATCAGCCCGGTCGTGATCCGTCCCATGGTGAGCAACCGGTTCCGGCCCGGGATGTCCAACGTCGTGTGCACACTCGCTCAGGCGGGCTTGTGCTCATTCGACATCGGCGGACTGTCGTTCCCGGACGCTCTCACAGTGGTGCAACGGTCTGTCATGGCGGCCTACAAGCACGCCTACTTCAACCATCACGACATGGTGGCGTTTCGTGAGCGGATCGCCCTCGAACGCGGACAGGAGATCAACATCGCGTGCTATTTCAACGACCGCCGGTCCTCGTCTAGAGGTTCATCCTTCGTTAGTGACGCCCCAGCGACGTTCCGCTGGGTCGCCTCGCAGGACGCTCCCTCGTTTGAGCCGCTGTTCCTGCATATCGATGACGTTCCCGGCACGGCGCAGATCACGCTCTACCTGGACAGCCATTACTTCTCCCCGGCTGACGGCGAACGCCTCGTACGCCTGATGGAAGAAGGTGGCGCTGAGCACTCGGGTTGAGACCGGGAGTGCCCGGTATGTCATCCTCGAAGACGTGACTTATCCCGCCTTGACGCTCGGCCGGCACGTGGTCGACCCGCCTGTGGTGCTCGCACCGATGGCGGGCATCACGAATGTCGCGTTTCGGCAGCTTTGCCGGGAGCAAGGGGCGGGAATCTACGTCTGCGAGATGATCACGACGGTTGCCCTTCACCATCGCAACCCCAAAACCGACAAGATGATCGAATTTGGGCCGGATGAGCATCCCCGCAGCATGCAGCTGTACGGGGTGGACCCCGATATCACGGCCAAAGCGGTCCGCCGGGTGGTCGACGAGAATCTCGCTGACCACATCGACCTGAACTTCGGGTGCAGCGTCCGCAAGATCACCAGCAAGGGTGGCGGGTCGGCGATTCCCTGGAAGCGAAAGCTCTTCGGTTCGATCGTGAAAGCGGCCGTGGACAACGCGGCCCCGGCGGGAATCCCGGTCACGATCAAGATGCGCAAGGGCATCGACGACGACCACCTGACCTATGTGGAGGCCGGGCTCATCGCCCAGGACGCTGGCGTGGCCTGGGTCGCCCTGCACGCCCGCACGGCCGCTCAGCGTTATTCCGGCGAGGCCGACTGGGAGTCGATCGCGGTTTTGAAGGACGCGCTCGACGTTCCGGTGCTCGGTAACGGTGACATCTGGGAAGCCGAAGACGCGCTGCGCATGGTGAATCAGACCGGATGCGACGGCGTTGTCGTCGGCCGTGGCTGTCTGGGCCGGCCGTGGCTGTTCGCCGACCTGGCCGCTGCTTTCGCCGGCCGGCCGGAACGGGCCATGCCCAGCCTCGGCGAGGTCGCCCACGTGATGCGCCGCCACGCCGAACTGCTCGTGCAGTGGTGGGGCGCCGGTCTTGAGCGCGAAGCCGTTAGCGACTTCCGCAAACACGTCGCCTGGTATCTCAAGGGATTCCCCGTCGGCTCCGAACTACGCCGCTCGATGGCGATGTCATCGTCGCTGATGGAGCTCGACGATCTGCTCGGCAAACTCGACTTCAGCGCGCCCTTCCCGGCAGACATCCTTGGTCAGCCTCGCGGGCGTACCAACGCCCCGGCGAAGGTCGTGCTGCCGCACGGCTGGCTGTCCGATCGCGACGATCTGACCGTTCCGCAAGACGCCGAGCACGACGACTCGGGCGGCTAGGTATCATCACCGCGCACTCATGACGAGGGGGAGCGCTGAGTGAATACTGCCGATGACATCATTTCGACCCTGCCTGTGCTCGGGATTGACCTGATCCCGCTAGGGGAGGGCGATCCCACCGAAGCTGGCGACATCGTCCTGCTCGGCCGCATCGGCGAAGGCGGGATGGGCCAGGTCTACTTAGGCACCACCGTCTCGGGGCGGCCCGTGGCGGTGAAAGTCGTCAAGGCGCCCTTCGCTGACGATCCAGCGTTCCGGGCCCGCTTCGCGAGGGAAGCCGCGATCGCTATGCGGGTCAACGGGATTTTCACCGCACCGGTGCTCAGTCACGACTCCAATGCCGAACGTCCTTGGCTGGCAACAGCTTTCGTGCCCGGGCCCAGCCTCGCTGTCGCCGTCGCGCGGCACGGAACGTTTTCGGCGGATGGGGTGTGGCGGCTAGCGGCCGGCCTTGCCGAAGCGCTGAAGGCGATTCATGCCGCGGGGATCACCCACCGCGACCTCAAACCGGGCAACGTTCTGCTCGCCTCGGACGGTCCACGCGTCATCGACTTCGGCATCTCGCGCGCCGAGGATGAGCTCGACCTCACCCAGACCGGCATGCGGATGGGCACACCGTCCTACATGGCGCCAGAACAATTGCGGGGCGAACGGCCCACTCCGGCGGCCGACGTGTTCTCCCTCGGTGCGGTCATCGCGTTCGCGGCGACGGGCAAGGCACCGTTTCCCGCAGCGAGCCTCGCTGAGCTGGTGAGCCGGGTAATTCAGGGCGAGCCGGATCTCAGCGGCATCACCGATCCCGGCCTGCGGACGCTCGCGGAGTCGTGTTTGGACAAAGATCCGTTGCTGCGCCCAGCGCCACAAGACATCATCACCGCGTACACCCGGCGTTCGGCCAAGCCAGGCGACGCGTGGATTCCGGCTAGCCTCGCCAAGGAGCTGACTCCGGCCAAGCCGGTTATTCCCGAAGCCGCCAGTGTTGTCAAGGAACCCGCGCCAAAGAAGCGCACCAAACGGCGAGTGCTGGCGCTTGCGGCGGCGGCAGCGGTGGTGGTGGTGCTCACGGGAGTTCTCTTCGCGGTGAACGGTCCGCGATCGGGCGCGCCCAGTGCCGCCGGGCAAAGCTCAGCGGCGGTGGCGCCGTCGTCAGCGGGCGCCGTCGTGACGCCCGTGGTGATTAACCCGGGCACGGGCGCGACGGTGGGGACCACGCCAACGCCGGGAAGTCCCCTCGCCTCAGCGCATCCGGGCCCGGCGACCACGAAGCCCACGAACCCGGGCGGACTGCCCAACGGTCCGCTCAACCCGGAGAACATGGTCATCGTCAGCGCGGCGGATGACACCGTGCTGAGCACGACCGGCACGGGCGATGGCGCCGCGATCGTGACCGACGCCTGGAAGGATCAGCCCGGTCAGCGCTGGAAGTTCGAAAAGGCGATCGACGCCGACTGGAGCGACACCAAGATCATCGTGGTGCGCAGCCTGCCCTCCAAACAACTGGGGCTCGACAACTACGGAAACGCCCTGTTGCAGGTGGCTCGCTCCGGCAACTACGCCTGGTACTACGAACCGGCGACCAAGCAGATCCACAACATCAACGGGGTCGGCTGCCTGACCGCCAACGGTGTGGGACGGCAGGCGACTTACGGCTTCTGCGATGGTGCCAATAGCAGTCAGCGGTGGAATGTCGTGTCCTAATGAGACGGCGGCTGCCCGATCGGGTAACCGCGTCTAAGCCGGGTGGACTAGGTTTCCCTCCGTCGCACTAGCGGTGCGATTCGCGCTGCTCGCGCGCTGTTAGAACCGCCAGCGTGCCTTTGAATTACACCGCCCAACCGGGGAAGTCCGCGCTGCGGAAGCGCATTCTCGCTGTGCTCGCGTCCCTCGTGGCGCTGTGGGCGTTCGCCGCCTATGTCACGGTCGGCGAAGGCATCAGCCTCGTGTGGCTCGCCACCTTGGAACAGCAGGTGGCCAAACCCACCGAGACACTGGTCGCCGCGTTGCAACAGGAGCGCCGGGCGGCGGCGGAACGGTCCGGTTTAGACAGTGCCCGCGCGGCCACGGACGCGGCGATCCAGCGGCAGCTAGAGGGCATGCGGGGGCAGGCCGCTCAGTGGGCGACTTCCAGCGCTAGTGACGAACGGCTGGAGATTCTGCTGCGGGCACTGGACGGCCTGCCGGAGATCCGTGCCGCGGAAAACGACGTGACCGATCGCTACACCGCGATCATCCAGTTAGGACTGGACGTCTACGACACGTATACGGCCTGGGACGACGACGAGGTCATCTATCAAACCTCCACCCTGGTGCTGCTAACGCACAGTCAGGAGATGCTGTCGCGAGCCGACGCCTTGCTCTCGCGGGTGATCCTGGGCGGCACCATGAGCGAACAGGACCGCATCCGGTTCAGCGAACTGACCGGGGCACAGCGGTACCTGTCGCGCCAAGTCGTGCAACGGCTGCCCCAGCCGGACAAGAGTGAATACGAGACACTGCTCGGCGGCGCCGCCATGACACAGCTACGAGCGGTCGAAGGCGCTGCCGCGCTTGGTGACTTGCCCACGCGCGAGCAGTGGCGCTCGGCGGTCGAAGCGGTCATCGCCGAGGTGCGCGCCCTCGTGCTCAAGCTCGCTGACCTGACCGTCGAGCGGGTGCGCCCGGCCGCTATCTGGATCTTCGTGCGCCTCATCCTCGCCGCTGGCCTCGGCCTGATCGCTGTCATCGCGAGCATCCGGTTCGCGATCAGGGGATGGCAGTCCCTGCAACGGCAACTGCACGAGCTTCGCGTGGCCGCTCTCGACTTGGCCCAGGTGCGGCTGCCAGCCGTGGTCGACCAGTTGCGTCGCGGTGAGCAGGTGAGCGTGGCACAGGCCGCGCCACCGCTCGCCTACGGCGATGACGACATCGGGCAAGTCGGCCAGGCGTTCAACATGGTGCAGCAGACCGCTATCGAGGCCACGGTCGAGCAAGCCGAGCTGCGGCGCGGGGTGCGTGAAGTGTTCCTCAGCCTGGCGCACCGGATCCAGGCGCTCATCCACCGGCAGCTCAAGCTGATCGACTCGATGGAGCGTCTGTCCACGACGGACAAAGAGCTCGCTGACCTCTACCGCATCGACCACCTAGCGACCCGCATCCGGCGCAACGCGGAGAACCTGATCGTGCTGTCGGGCGCGCCCGCTGGGCGCACGTGGCGTGGGCCTGTGCCGATGGTCGACGTGCTGCGCGGGGCGGTGGCCGAAGTGGAGGACTATCCGCGGGTGCGACTGGAAGCCGTTGCGCCAGCGGCACTTTCCGGGCACGCCGTCGGTGACGTCATCCACCTGCTCGCCGAACTCATGGACAATGCGGCTTCGTTCTCCTCACCGCAATCCCGCGTCATCGTGCGGACTCAGGCGACGCTCGCTGAGTACCAGATAGAGATTGAAGATAGTGGCATTGGCATGACCGACGCGGATCTGGCGCAGGCCAATCAGCAGCTCGCCGACCCGCCGGAATTTCAGCTGTCGGCCACAGCCCGGCTCGGGTTCTTCGTGGTCGGCAAACTTTCCCTGCGCTACGGCATTCGGGTTTCGCTCAAGCCGTCTTCCGGGCGTGGGCTAACGGCCGTGATCCTGATGCCGCAAGCCCTCTTGCGGGACACGGCGCCGCTAGAGCCCACGCCGGAGCTGGTCGTGGCGGCGGCGCCGGCGGCCGTGGCCGTGGCACCGGAAGCCGAATTCACCCCAGCCGGATTGCCTTGGCGGGCAAGGAAAGCCGCTGTCCCCGCGCCACGTGAACCCGGTGTGGAAAACGGACAGTCGCCGGAGGACGTCAGCCGGCGCCTCGCCGCCTTTGCCAGCGCGGTAAAGAAAGCCCCCCTCACGGAAAGAAGAGCAGAACAGTGAATGAGAAAGCCACTGACCTTGCCTGGCTGGTCACCGATCTCGTGCACCGGGTCGCCGAAGCCCACCACGCCGTCCTTCTGTCCACGGATGGACTGCTCATCGCCGCCTCCGATGGCCTGGATCGCGACGATGCCGAACACCTAGCCGCCGCGGCGGCCGGATTGAGCAGCCTCGCCCGCGGGGCTGGGCGTCACTTCGGCCACACGACGGTGCGCCGAACGATGGTGGAGTTCGGCGCCGGCTACCTGTTCGTCACCACAGCCGGGCAGGGCAGCTGTCTCGCCGTCATCAGCGGTGCCGACATTGATGTGGGAGTGGCGGCCTACGAGATGGAAATGCTCGTCGTGCGCGTGGGCCAGTACCTGGCCACGCCGAGCCGCCCGCCTGCCGTAGGTGCCATGGGATGAGTTCCTGGGTTGACAAGGAGGCGGGCCCGATCGTGCGGCCCTATGCGATGACCTCTGGGCGCACGCAGCCTGTGCAGGGCGCATTCGACTTGTTCTCCATGGTCGTCGCGCTAGCGTCACTGTCCATTCAGGACACTCAGCCGGAGTCAGCGGCGATCATGCGCATGTGCCAGAAACCGGTGTCCGTCGCCGAATTGGCGGCACACCTGGACCTGCCGGCTGGCACGGTCAAAGTTCTGCTCGGGGATTTGCTTGCCAGGCAACTGATCGTGACCCGGGCGCCCGATTTCAGCAGCTCGGATCTCGAGGCGGTGATTCATGGGCTCCAGTCCCTCTAAGGTGTTGCCCCGTGCGATGAAGGTTATGGTCGCGGGCCATTTCGGCGTTGGCAAGACCACGATGGTTAGCTCGATTAGTGAAATCAGCTTGTTGCGCACCGAGGAAACGCTGACCGACGCTGGTCTCGGAATCGACGACCTCGCCGGGGTGGAGCAAAAGCGCACCACGACGGTGGCGATGGACTTTGGCCGCATCACCATCAGCGAAGACCTGGTGCTGTACCTGTTTGGCACACCGGGACAGGAGCGGTTCAGCTTCCTGTGGGACGACTTGGTGCTCGGCGCGATCGGAGCGGTAGTCCTGGCCGACACGAGGCGGCTCAAGGAATCCTTTCCGTGCGTTGACTTCTTCGAAGCCCGCACGACGCCGTTCATGGTGGCCGTCAACTGTTTCGCCGACGGGAAAACCTATACACCGCAGGACGTTCAGCTGGCGCTCAACCTGGATCCTGAAGTGCCCGTGATGCTTTGCGACGCACGTGACCGGCTCTCGGTCAAGGCAGTGCTCATTACCTTGCTGCAGCACGTTATCCAGCGTCAGCGGCAATAGGCAGTCCCTGGATGAGCATCCGCACCATGAGGCGATAGGTGACGTCGGCGTCCTCGGGCAGGCCGAATCCGTGGCCGGCCTCGATGCTGACAAAGCCGTGGCAGGAAGCGCGCAGAATCCGGGCGGCATGGATCGCCGCGGGGCCATGCAAGCCGTAGCCCCGCAAGACGGCGAGAAACACGTCGAGCATCCGCGCGGCGACTTCGGCGGCCGGTGTTCCCGGCGCCGGAGCCTGGGCGAGCACGAGGGCCCGCTGCGGGTGGCGGCGTGCGTAGTGACGAAACGCCATCGTCAGCGCGTGAACGGCATCATCGCCAGACCGTCCTACACAGACCGCCGCTAGCTCGTGGGTCATGTCCTCCAGCACCCGCGCGGCGACGAGCTGATTGAGCTCCGACAGATTGCGGACGTGCTTGTAAAGCGCTGGAACGGCGACGCCCGCCCGCTCGGCGACCTTCGTCAGGGTGAGCGAGCCGAGGCCGTCACTGTCCACAAGAGACAGTGACAGCTCGACGAGAGCGGCTGGGGTTAGGCCCGCTCTAGGCATCGGCGTGAGCGGCGAGGAACGGCAGCACCACGCTGGCCACCTGCTCGGGGGTCTGCGTGTGCGGGTAGTGGCCAGCGCCATCGATGACCGCGGCGGTGCCCAGACCGCCCGGCATGGCCGCGACGATGCCGTCAGCTTCGGCTTGTGGGCTGGGGAAGTCAGGATCGAGCGAACCCATCACCACGAGGGCGGGGCAGGCGATCGCGGGCAGTTTCACCTCAGCGTCCGCGGGCGAAGAGAAGATCATTTTAGCGGTCGCGGCCATCCGGCCCGGTTCCCGCAGATTCGCCAGCAGAGAGCTCAGGGCACCTTCAAAATCATTGGGGGTACTCGGGTAAGCGTGCCGAAGATACCGATCCCACAGCTTCGGGCTGCGGAACAGCCCGGTGCCCAGGATCAGCGAGATCCCCTTGACGAACCGCCCGTTGATGTCGCCGAGCTTGAGCTTCGGTGTGCGTGTGCCAGGCGCGACTTGAATGATCGCGGTCACGAGCTCGGGGTGCTCCGCCGCGACGATGGCCGCGGCGCCACCGCCGTAGGAGTGCCCAATGATCACGGCCGGCCCACCGAGGTGACGGATGAGCGCCGCGATGTCGCCAGCCACGTCGGTCCGCGTATACGACGGCCAAACCGCCGTGGACTGACCATGCCCGCGCAGGTCCATCGACGCCACCCGGAATCCGGCGGCGGCCAGCCGCGGCATGAGGAACCGGAAGGCGGCACGGTTGTCGCCGAGGCCGTGTGCGAGCAGCACGAGCGGGCCTTCTCCGGTGACTTCGTGGGCAAGGCGGCCGTGGGGCAGGTCGAGATATTGGCTAACTCCCATAGCCAATAAGTTAATGCCTTTAACCGACTATTGCAAGTACCCCTCAACTTGATCTATTGGCGCGGGTTTCGCCGCGTCCGGATTGGCTCCGGCTTCCCGCAGCGCTCCGCGCCGGCGCAGCAAGTCCCAGCACTGGTCCAGCGTTTCTTCCAGGTGCCGCAACCGGGCCGGGTCGGGACTGTCCGTGGAACGCAACTGGTGCTCTTCGGCGACCAGGGCATCGATCTGATGAAGGATCGTCTTGTCGTCCATGGTTCTAGCCAAGCACAAGCGCTACCAGGCGCGCAGTCCATTGTGGCCATCTCGCGACACGACAAAGCCAATTATCTGATTGCGGCCCAACACCGCCGGTGGTTCGGTGTCTTCACATTTAGAACCACGTCAATTGATCGGACATTTGCGGTGATTGTTCTCCTAAGCGCTGTAGCGCTGCTGCTTCTGATCTCAGTGGTCGTTTTCGTCAAGGTGGCCATATTCGACCGCCGTCCACAGAAGACTGGCCTGCTTTACGCACTGCTGTCCGCCCCGCTGTTCCTGGTCTACTACGCGGACCGGTGGCCGGCGGCCTGGGGTGAGCTGCCGATGCGGCGAGCCGCGGTGGTGCTGGAACGCTTTCAGGGCGCCGATATCAACTTCGTCTCCGACGCCGCGCCCGCGTTCATCATCGGCGGTTTGCTGCTGGTGCACCTGATCGTCTTGCAGCGCGTCGCCGTTCGCAAGAAGCTGGAAAAGCTGCAGAACCCGATCGCGAACTTCTTCTCCAGCGCGATTCTCGCCACGCTCGTCGGTGGCATCATCGTGTCGACCTTCCACTGGGGCTGGGTCGGCTCGATCCTCGTCGGCGTCGCCTACACGCTGATTTACCTTGGCGTGCTTGCGCTTTTGGCGGCCGTGCTGGAAATCGTCGTTGAGCTCGCCAAGCTGATCCTGGTCTGGCTCAAGCGTCAGGCGTTCGCGATCGCCACCATGATTACCCGTGGGTCGAGCTTCGTCTCGTCCCTGGCTGGCCGCCTCGGCTTGACCTCCATGGCAGACCGGCTGCGGGCTGCCCGCACGGGGCAAGAGCAGACGTTCCTTGTCGAGCAGGACCGCCAGGACAAGGAACTGTTCGAAGCGTTCCTGCGTGACCGCGCCTCCCAGCGCCGGATGGCCGGGCGCAGCAAGGAAGAGGTCGACGCGGAAATCGCGGCTCTGTCAACGTCCACTCAGGACGTCAAGGAGGAACTCGACGCGCTCAACGCTGTCGCCGAGCCCGCCCCCAACCAGGCCACGGCATAGCGGAAGGCCCCGCAGCCGGTGCGGGCTGCGGGGCCATCCTCGCGCTGGGCACTAAGCCCGGCGGAAGCGGGCTAGCCCGAGGAGGCCGAGGCCGGCCACGATGAGCAACCCTCCGGTTTGGAGCATCCCGCTCACAGCTGTTCCCGTGGCCGGCAGATCAGGCTGCGGCGTGGGCGTTGGCGGCGGCGATGGTGCCTTGTCCTGGTTGACGAACGTGCACGTGACGTCCTGCCCGAACTCCAGCCGCAGTTGCCCTCCCGGTGTGGCAACCGGTGTCGTGGTTCCCGTCTCTACACACTCGGGCACGCCCACCTGTTCGTAATTGGCCGGCCCACTGTTCTCGGACAAGCTGTATAGCAGATGCGGAATAGCCTGGGCGTTGATCACTGACGGCTCTCCGTCGCGGCCGGAAATGGTGGAGCCACCGGTGTCCTTCGTCGCCGGTTCCGCCACGAGGATCCAGTCGGCCGGAACGGCTGTGCCGCCGTGGGCGTTGGTGACCGACTTCTTCAGGGTCAGCTTCGGCTTGATGGGCTCGTTCTTGGCCGTACACTCCGCCCGGCGTCCAATCTGGACGGTCACGGTGCCGTTGAGGCCGTCGAATTCCGTTGACGTGCTTCCGTCCCGCAACTTCAGCACACAGTGCCAAGTGCCGGTCGCGGGTGGCGTGATCGTGGCGTCGTCGTCGATCTCCTGGGCATAGCCAGGCACCGTCGTCTCGGCGAGGCTGTAGGTCACCCCAGCGGTAACCACGCCGTTGACACCGGTCGGCCCGTTGAGAATCGGCGCGCCTCCGTCAGGCGGGATCGCCTTTAGGGTCCACTCCGTGAGCGCGGCTTGCGGTGGGCCGTAAGGGTTGACGATTTCCTTGAGCAGCTTCAGCCGCGTCTCGCAGGTGACGGTGTTGAGCACCTCGAAGGTGTTGAGCCCGGCTGCCAAGGTGTGCTCGCCCAAGTCGCCGCTTTCGGCGTTGGCGCAGCCGACCGGAAGCTCAGTCATGTCAATGGTTTCCGCGATGGTGACGGAATCGCCTTCGACATAACCGCCGTAGGTCTGCCCCCATTCGGCTGCCGCGTTGCCATCAAGGACGAGGCTGGCCTGAAACTCGGCCGGCTGGCTGCCCTGGTTGTAGTCTGTCCCGTTGATCTTCCACTTCTTCTTGACGACCACTTCGGCCGGCGGAAACGGCGCTCTGTTGTAGACGGTGCACGTGACGATGGCGTTGCGCAGGGCATCGACCGTGAAGCCGAGCGTTCCCACGTTGACAGACGTCACCGGATTTCCGTCGGAGGTGCACGTCGCGTTGCGGCCGCCATCCTGCACGAGGGTGTACCCGGTCTGCTGAGTCTCGGTGATAGTCACCGGCAGCGAGGACGCCCCGTCGAGATCGGCGGTGAAGCTCAGGGCACCGGAACCGGCGGCGGTCTGGCCGCTGGAGGGTGTCACGTCTGGCGTGGCGGTGCCGAACGTCCAGCCACCGGCCGGAGTCGCGTCCGCGATGGTTCCCGCCGGCGGGATGACCTTCTTGACCACGCTGACCGTGCCCGCGCACGTGCGCAGGGCGATCTCGCGGAACACCGCTGCCAGCTCGTCATACCCGGTCTGCACATAGTCTGTTCCCGCGATGGGACCGGAAACCGCCTTGAGGTTGTCCGGCGCACCGCTGATGCCGTCGCCGACGCCGACCGCGACTACCTTGGTGCCCAGGGCTTTCAGCGCGTTAGCGGAAAAGATACCGTTCTCGATCTCCCGGAACCGCGTCACGTTGCCTGGTCCGCCCACGGGAGGCGGCCCGTAGAAGGTCGGGTTGCCATCGGTCAGGAACACAACGGCGTCGAAAGTCGTTGGTGCGGCAGCGATCTGGAACAAGCCGGCGTCCCAGTTCGTCCCGCCACCAGAGCTTAGAGCGTTGATGGCGTTCTTCACCGTCGTCGCTCCAGCGGCGTCGGAAACGGCGGTCGGCCCCAGGTTCGCCGCCGCGTTCGTGGCGAAACTATAAAGAGCGATCATCGAGGGCGTACCCGTAAGCGCGTCCACGAACCCGTTCGCCGCTGTCTTCACGGTCCCCAGGAATGGCGTGATCGAGCCGGAAACGTCCATGAGCAACGCGATGTTGAGCCCACAGTCGCCCGGCAGTGCCGGGTTATCCCGGATGTCGGCCATGATGTTGCCGCGTGCTTGCAGGTTGCCGCTGCCCGTGTCGGCCTGGGGAAACGTGTAAGCGACGTTGTTCGAGACGTTGCCAGTGAAGATGCCGTTGTAGACCGTTGGTGTGGTGGGGACACCGCCGATGGCTAGTGTCGTGGGGATGCTGTAGCCCGCGGGAGCGGTCCGTTCGACGATCCAGTAGCCGAGCGTGCCACCGCCCGTGCCTCCGGTCCGGCCGGGAAGGTCCACACTGCACTGTCCACTCGCGGCTGTCGTGCAGCTGCGCACCGCCCCGGGTGAGCCTGCGGCTGGGGGCGGGCCTGCTTGCGTACCCTCATAAAAATCGAATGTGGCGCCCGCTAGGCCGCTGACGGCCTGCGGCCCTGTTCTGTTGCCGCCCTTGTTGATGGTCAGGGTGGTGTTGGTCTGGGTCGGAGCCGCTTGTGCCGGATCTATGAATGTCAGCGTGCTCGCGGTCACCAGCGCGACCGTAGCTAACCGCCAGATTGATGAAGCCATGTCCGCCAGTTTGCGGCCACTGTGCGTAGTTATCGTGCTACGACGCGTTAACTTAGCGATATGTCATCCGCCGCTTCGCTGCTCATGGTGCTCGTCTTAGCTTTCGTGGCCCCGCTCCTGTCGGACCTCATCCGGCGGGTGATCGTCCCGGTCGCTGTCGTCGAAGTATTGCTGGGCATCGCCTTTGGGCCGCAGGGATTCGGGCTGATCAAACTGGATCCTGTCGTGATGGCCCTGTCGACGTTCGGGCTGCTGTTCTTGTTCTTCCTAGCCGGTCTAGAGGTGGACTTCGACAAGATCGCCGGGCGGCCGCTGCGGATGGCGGGGCTTGGCTGGGTCATCTCTTTCGCGCTCGCCTTGGTAGCAGCAGCTTTGCTTCACGCGGTGGGCCTGCGAGCGGCGATCCTGTTCGCAGGGCTGGCCATGTGCACGACAGCTCTGGGCACGCTCTTGCCGATCCTCGGCGACACCGGCCAAGGCGACTCCGCGCTCGGCCGTTACGTGATGGCGGCTGGCGCGGTCGGTGAGTTCGTGCCGATCGTGCTTTACGCGGTTCTGCTCAACCCGCATGGCAAACCGCTGAGTGCCGTGATCGCGCTCAATCTGTTCGTCATCATCGTCCTGTTTGGACTGTGGGCGGCCCGCAGGTGGAATCCAGAGAACCTGACCCGGGTCATCCGCGACACCATGCACACGTCAGGTCAGGTCGCCGTGCGGCTTTCCATGGTGCTGCTCGCGGGCTCGGCCTTCGTCGCGGTGCGCTTTGGCCTCGAGTCGTTGCTCGGAGCGTTCGCCGCAGGCGTGCTGGTGGCGCAAGTGTTGCGCCGCATAGACAAACCGGCTGAGGTCAAAGCGGTCTTCACCAAATATGAAGCCGTCGGCTTTGGACTGCTGATCCCGTTCTACTTCATCATCACCGGCGCGAAGTTCGACCTCAACGCGCTGCTGGCCTCACCATGGCTGTTCGCGTTGGCAGGGCTGTTCGTGGTGCTGTTCTTCGTCATCCGCGGCTTGCCCACCGCGCTGCTCGCCCGCGCCGATGTCGGCGGGTCCGTGCGGCCGCTCGGACTGCTTGTGGCCACACAGCTTCCGCTTGTTGTCACCATCACCGATGAGGCGGTGAAAGACGGTCACATGTCACCGGGCGTCGCCTCCGCCATGGTGGGCGCCGCGATGCTCAGTGTGCTGCTGTTCCCGACGCTCGCCCTAAGCCGTGGCCGTCAGCTGGCCTCGGCCCCGGCTGGCCTGGACGGGCGCAGATAGCGGTAAAGCCACGTCAGGCCGGCGACGATGAGAGCGATGCCAAGGGCCCAGCGGATGTCCGTCCGCAGCGGGCCAACGAGCGTGTCATAGACGGTGCCTGCGGTGTTGGGCGCCACGATTGCGCGTGCCGCGTACGTCGCCGCGCCAAGCAGGATCATGGCGACGACGATGCCGAGCGCGGTGATCAGGAGGGTCCGCAAGCGGTTGGGGGACAGGAGAAGGGCGATCAGCAGCAGCACGGCAGCGAGCACGGGAACCGCCCACCGCAGCACTTGAAAGATGCCGAACCATTGCTGTGCCTTGCCGATCGAGGGCGATGTCACGACGGTGTATTGCGTTTGGACGGCTGGAATCCGTTCCGCGAGCTGAAAGCCCGCCGCGACAAGACGGTTCTTGGCTGCCGCCACGATCGGCCCGATGTCGATGGTGATGCTGTCCCCGCTGGTGCCGACAATCCCACGCTCACCCTGTCCGGTCAGGACGGCCAAGAATCCAGCGTGCGCCGCCCGGTTGGCGTCGGTCCAGATCTGCGCGAACGTGCCGCTGGACACCACGCTCTGCACGGTGTTCTGCACGAAAGTCTGCAGGGCGCTTTCGATCGGGCCTTCTAAGGCGAGCAGCCCCCTCGTCGCCGTGGGCGGAAGGTCAGCGGTCATCGAGGTGAGCAATGAGGACAGGTCGAGGTGGCTCATCACCTCAGTGGTCACCCGGGTCGTGACAGCGGTCTGCACGTCGGGGTCGCCGGCCAGTGGTGCGACGGTCGCCACGTAGCGGTCAGCGTTGAGCACGTCGCGATTGACCCACACGAGCAGGACGGACGGAATGGCGAGCACAGCCACTAGCACCGCGAGGACGGTCGCGGTTACGGTCCGCCCGGTCGATTTACTCATATTTCTACCTTAGGAACAAAAACCGCATAGCCTGGCGAAAGTAGCACTTAATCGTGGAGGTGTGGCGAATGAGCCAGACAGCGGCACAGGTAGGTGAGCCAGAGCGCGAAGCCGGAAAGTGGTGGTGGGTATTCCTTGTCACCGGTGTGCTCTGGTTGATCATCTCCCTCATCATCCTGAGGTTCGACACGACTTCGATCGTCACGATCGGTGTCCTTGTTGGAGCGGTGATTCTTGCGGCTGGAGTCAACGAGTTCATCACCGGGGCCCTGACCAAGTCAGGCTGGCGCTGGCTGAACTTCGTGCTTGGCGCGATCTTCGTGGTGTTCGGAACGATCGCGATGTTCAGCCCCGGCCGCACGTTCTGGGCGATGGCCGCGATCATCGGCTGGTTCCTGCTGTTCAAGGGCACCTTCGACATCGTCATGGCGTTCGTGACGAAGCACGAGAACGAACTGTGGTGGCTGCTGCTCGGCGTCGGGATCATCGAGCTGCTGCTCGCGTTCTGGGCCGCCGGCGGGTTTGGCCGCAAGGTCCTGCTGCTCGTGGTCTGGGCGGCGGCGGCCGCGCTAGCCCGGGGCATCACCGAGATCATCACAGCGTTCCGGCTTCGCAAGCTTCACAAGGGCAGTGAGGTCCCGCCCGCGGCACCGACCGGCCGGATGACGCCGGCCGCTATCTAAAGCGGACTGTCCCAAGGACACGAAGGCACCGGGAAGGCCCCGGTGCCTTCGTAACATTCCGTTAATCCTACCTTGCACATAGGATATATATGCTTTTCCCATGAGCATCACCAAGCCGGATTGCCGGTCAAGTGACTGTCCGAAAACGACAAAAGGCCCCGCCGTGCGGGGCCTCATGTTATCCGTCGCGAAAGGACGCCACTATGCCATTGCTTCCTCGCCCTCCATGGCCTGCTCGTCGATCCTGTCGTGATCGTCAGCCCGGTGCGGCTCGTCATCGTCGAACGTGACGTCTTGGGTGAACGGGATGGGCTCGCGCGGCCGGATGATCGGGTAGAGCGCCGTCGCCTCGTTGGAGTTGGCCACGTGGCTGCGCAGCTCTTCCATCGCCGCTTCGCTGACGGAGGCCTCGGCCTGCTCCAGCTTTTCGACGATCTGGGCGGACATCTTGCGAGTGAGCGTGGCCCGGCTGGTTTTGACACTGTCTTCGGGCTCGAGCTGAGCGTCGCGTTCCTCGGTTAGCGAACGGCCCCATAGGCTCGCCGCCGCGGCGATGACCACGATCTCGGCCACGTTGAGCTTCTTGGCCAGCTTGGCTTCGGCTTCGCCGGCGCCCTCTTCGGCTCGCTTGAGTGCCCGGACGTCGACGTCGCCAAGGCCAGCCCGGGTGATCTCACGCATCTTCTCGGCAGCCTGAACCACGGGCGACGGTGCCGCCGCGTCAGCGTCGGCCGGGTCCGGCAGGTCGAGATCGAGGAAAGGCCTCCGGAACGGCGTCGCTGTGATGACTTCCCGCAGGTAGGACGGGCTAAGTGAGGTGCCCGGCACCGGTTCGCCGAGGTGGATGGACGCGTCCCCGAGGAAGAGATCAGACAGGCTGATCCGGTGCCCGAGGGCGCTGCTCAGCACGAAGGGCAACGCAATGAGCTGCTCGGCGGTGAGAGCTTTCTGCCCCTTCTCGACACCAGTCACCCAGGCTGGAGTCCAGGACAAGCCAAAGTTCGTGGCAGCCCTGGCAATATCTTCGGGCCCGACGCCAGCGGTAGCAGAGCGAAGCCTTTGAATATTTGCGGCTATGAGTTCGCGCAGGTTCTTCGGGTGGTTCACGTCTGGACGCTACCGAGTGACAGCGTGTCAAATCAATGTCAGTTTTCCTACCTAGATCCGTTTGCGCAGCACAAGCGTCCGTTTGGATGAGGTGTCTTCTACGTCACGATTCACTGGCACATCGTAATCAGCGACTACCTCGAATCCTTCTTTTGGTGCATATGCCCGCCCGGGATCGCCGACAAGCACCAGACTCACCGCACTTCGGTCCAAGAACGCCAGAATCCGCTCTGACATCTCCCGGCTATAGAAGATGTCACCCGCGAGAATGACGTCGGCGTCCGAAGTGGACCCGAGGAGATCACCGAGCTCGAACTTGACCTCCACGCCGTTGGCCTTCGCGTTGACCGTGGTCGCGCTTTCGGCGTACCCATCGATGTCATTTGCGGTGACCGAAGCGGCGCCGGACCTGGCCGCGGCGATGGCCACGAGCCCGGATCCGGAGGCTAGATCGAGCACCCGCTGGCCGGCCACCAAGGCGGGGTTATCCAGGACATAGCGGGCGAGCGCCTGGCCCCCAGCCCACGCGAAGGCCCAGAACGGCGGCGCCTCGAGTTCGGATTTCTCCCAGATCGGGACGACCTCGTCAGCCAAGTGCAGCTGGATCTCCGGAACGAACGGCAACTGCGTCAACTTGGTATGACTAAGCACGAATGTGTGCATGGAAACGCTCCCGGGAAAAGGTACGAACAGCTCAGGTGCCAATTAGTGTGCCAAACCTCACGAGCTCTAACGCCGAACCTAAGCGAGCGTTTAGCTTTCGCGAAACACTGGAAAAGCGGAAGCGGAGGTGCTCGATGACGAAGTATGTGTACGACTTCTCCGAGGGTCACAAGGGTCTCAAGGACCTGCTCGGTGGCAAGGGCGCGAACCTGGCCGAGATGGTCCGCCTTGGACTGCCAGTTCCCCCAGGTTTCATCATCACCACCGAGGCGTGCCGGACTTATCTGCACGATGGTAAGCCGCCCGTCTCGCTGGAGTCCGAGGTGGACGAGCACCTGTCCGCGCTTGAGCGCAGCATGGGCCGCAAACTGGGCGACCCGCAAGATCCGTTGCTGGTGTCGGTGCGCTCGGGCGCGAAGTTCTCGATGCCCGGCATGATGGAGACGGTGCTCAATGTCGGCCTGACCGATGAGTCGGTGCGGGGATTGGCCCGCGTGAGCGGCAACGAGCGCTTCGCGTGGGACTCCTACCGCAGGCTCATTCAGATGTTCGGCAAGACGGTGTGCGGGGTGCCGGAGTTTCCGGCGATGGACGATCCGCGCGAGGCCGTCACCGAGTACAAGCGGATCTTTCGTGAGCACACCGGGCGTGACTTCCCGCAGGACCCCCGCGAGCAGATGGAGATGGCGATCTCTGCCGTCTTCGACTCGTGGAACACCGAGCGTGCCGTCATCTACCGGCGCCAGGAGCGCATCCCCGCCGATCTCGGCACCGCGGTGAGCATCGTCGCGATGGTGTTCGGAAACCTCAGCGACGACTCGGGCACCGGCGTGGCGTTCACGCGTGACCCCGCGACCGGGCAGAAGGGCGTTTACGGCGACTACCTGGCCAACGCGCAGGGCGAGGATGTCGTGGCCGGCATCCGCAATACCGTTGCGCTAGACCAGATGCCCGCCGCTTGCTACACCGAGCTGCGCTCCATCATGTCCACATTGGAGAATCACTACCGCGATCTTTGCGACATCGAGTTCACCGTCGAGCGCGGCAAGCTCTGGATGCTGCAGACCCGCGTGGGCAAGCGAACCGCCGCCGCCGCGTTCACCATCGCGTGCCAGCTGGTTGACGAGGGCATCATCACGCTCGATGAGGCACTGTCGCGAGTGACCGGGGCCCGGCTGGCCCAGCTGATGTTCCCCACGTTCGACATGTCGTCGGACCCGTCACCCATAGCGTCTGGCGTTCCGGCTTCACCCGGGGCCGCGGTGGGCAAGGCCGTGTTCACGTCACAGGCCGCGGTCGCCGCTAAAGAGCCAGTCATCCTGGTACGCCGTGAGACCAACCCCGATGACCTGCCTGGAATGATTGCGGCCCAGGGGATTCTCACCTCCCGGGGCGGCAAGACGTCACACGCCGCGGTGGTGGCGCGGGGCATGGGCAAGACCTGCGTGTGTGGCGCTGACGCGATGCAGGTCGGGCCAACCTCGTTCACCGCCAACGGTGTCACCGTGAACGAGGGTGACGTCATCTCCATCGACGGCACGACGGGCGCCGTTTACGTTGGTGCGATTCCGGTTTCAGCGTCGGAAGTCGTGCAGTACTTCGAGGGAACGCTGGAGCCCACGGCCACTCCGCTCGTGGCGGCGGTCGACCGGCTGATGACCCACGCGGACAGCCGGCGTCGGCTAGCCGTGCGCACCAACGCCGACAACGGCGAGGACGCGGCGCGGGCGCGGCGCTTTGGGGCGCAAGGGATTGGGCTGACGCGCACGGAACACATGTTCCTTGGTGAGCGCCGCGAGATGGTGGAGCGGCTGGTCCTGGCGACCTCACCGGCTGAGCAACGGCGGGCGCTTGAAGAGCTGCTTCCGTTGCAGCGCGACGACTTCGTGTCGATCTTTAAGGCGATGGGACCGCTGCCGGTGACGATCCGGCTCATCGACCCGCCGCTGCACGAATTCCTTCCCCCGCTTGAGGAACTGGCCGTCAAGGCGGCTCTTGGGGAGGCGTCGGAGCACGAGAAGGAACTGCTGAGCGCGGTCCGCCGGATGCACGAGCAGAACCCGATGCTCGGGCTGCGCGGCGTTCGTCTCGGGCTCGTCATCCCTGGCCTGTTCGAGATGCAGGTGCGGGCGATCGCCCAGGCGGTCCGCCAGGTGCCGGGCGCTCAGCCGGAAATCATGGTGCCCTTGGTGGGCGCGGTTCAGGAGCTCGAAGCCGTGCGCGCGGCGGCGATCTCGATCCTCGTGGACGAAGGCGCGCCCAACCTGCCGATCGGCACGATGATCGAGGTGCCCCGGGCGGCGCTGACCGCCGGGCAGATCGCTCAGGCGGCCGACTTCTTCTCCTTCGGCACCAACGATCTGACCCAGATGGGCTGGGGCTTCTCGCGCGACGACGTGGAGGGCTCGTTCTTCAGCCGCTATCTGGAGCTGGGCATTTTCGGCGTCTCTCCATTTGAGACACTCGACAACGAGGGGATCGGCCGGCTAGTCAAGATCGCGGTCGAGGAAGGCCGGGCAGCCAAGCCTGACTTGAAGATCGGGGTCTGTGGCGAGCACGGTGGCGACCCGGCATCGGTGCATTTCTTCCACGCGTCCGGATTGGACTACGTGTCGTGTTCACCCTTCCGGGTCCCGGTCGCCCGACTGGAAGCTGGCCGCGCTGTCCTTCTGGCGGAAGGCAATGTAGACGAATAGGCTTCATCAATGGGACTGCGCTGGCATGGAACAGGGGTAGCTGCCATGGATCCGGCCCGGCTCGGTCGGTGGTGGGCCGAGGTGCTGGGAGTGCGCGTGGTCTACGAGAAGCCCGATATGGTGGCGCTTCCGGGCCTGATCTTCGTGCGGGCGACCGAACCGAAGGCAGGCCCGAATCGCCTCCACATTGAACTGACGTGCGATGACCTCAGAGCCGATGTCGAGCGGCTGCTCGACATGGGCGCGCGTCACGTGCAGACCAATCCCGTGCCCGCCTCCATCGTGCTCGCCGACCCGGAAGGCAACGAGTTCTGCGTTCTAGCCCCGTTGAGCTAGTAGTGTGAGGAAGGTGGCTGACGACGAACGGTTCGCCCCCGAGCCCGCGAAAGACACCGTGCGCGGGCCTTATGAACGCGACCGGGCCCGGGTGCTGCACTCGGCCGGTTTCCGCCGCCTAGCCGCCAAGACCCAGGTCCATACCGCCGGCACGGATGACTTTCTGCGCACGAGACTCACCCATTCCCTTGAGGTGGCTCAAATCGCCCGTGAGATGGGCTCCCGGCTGGGCTGCGATCCCGACGTCGTCGACGTCGCCGGCCTCGCGCACGATCTCGGGCACCCGCCCTTTGGCCACAACGGTGAGGATGCTCTCGACGTGGTCGCCCAGCCTTGCGGCGGGTTTGAGGGCAACGCCCAGACGTTGCGTGTGCTGACCCGGCTGGAAGCCAAAGTGGAGGGTGCCGGGCTCAACTTGACCCGTGCCTCACTGGACGCCACGTGTAAATACCCGTGGCTGCGCCAGCCAGGCGAGCGCAAGTTTGGTGCGTATGCCGACGACGAGCCCGTTTTCGACTGGCTGCGCGAAGGGCGCGGGCCGGACCAGAAGTGCCTTGAGGCGCAGGTCATGGACTGGGCCGACGACGTGGCCTATTCCGTGCACGACGTTGAGGACGGCATCTTCTCCGGATTCATCGACGTGGGCAAACTACTGTCCGATCCGGACGAACGAGCCGCCTTCGAGGACGCCCCGCTAGCGGAATTGCTTGCTGACCCTGCTTTCTCGGTGCTCGCGCACTACGACGGGTCGCACAAGGCGCAGATCGCCCTCAAGACGTTCACGAGTCACACGACGGGCCGTTTCGTGGCGGCCGCCGTCAACGCGACGCGGCTTAAGTACGGCTTCAACCCGTTGCGCCGCTACGACGCTGACCTGATCATCCCGCCCGCCGAGCGAGCCCACTGCGCGCTGCTCAAGGCGATAGCGGTCCGTTACGTGATGCGCCGCCGGGGCATGGAGCCGTGGTACGAGCAGCAGCGCCAGATCCTGACCGAGCTCGTGGAAGTGTTGTCCGAGCGGGCACCGGAGGGTCTCGATCCCGTGTTCGGGCCGCTCTACAAAGAGGCAGCCGACGATGCCGCCCGGTTGCGCGTCGTCATCGATCAGGTCGCTTGCCTGACCGACCCCGCCGCCATCCAGTGGCACCGTGAACTGACCGCCAAACGCGCCTGACAGAATAGGAAGCATGGCTGGTGGAGGCAGGATTCGCGATGAGGATATCGCCCTCGTCCGGGAGCGCAGCTCTATCGTGGATGTGGCCTCAGAGCAGGTAACTCTTAAGCCAGCTGGCGGCGGCAACCTCAAGGGCCTGTGCCCTTTCCACGATGAGAAGACGCCTTCGTTCACCGTCGCCCAGGCCCGCAATGTGTATTTCTGCCACGGTTGTGGGGCCGGCGGCGATGTCATCAACTTCGTCCAGAAGATCGACCACCTGACCTTTATGGAAGCCGTTGAGCGGCTGGCCGACCGGGCGGGCATTCAGCTGCGCCGGATGGAAGGCGGGTCGGCTCCGGTCAAGCAGGCCGGGCAGCGCCAGCGCCTGGTCGAAGCGCACAAGGCCGCGGCGGCCTTCTATGCCGAGCAACTCCTCACGCCCGGGGCACGGGCTGCCCGGGAGTTCCTGGCACAGCGGGGTTTCGACCGGGCGGCGGCTGAGAAGTACGGCTGCGGTTTCGCTCCTGACGGCTGGGATCTGCTCACCAAACACTTGCGCCAGTTGGGGTTCACTACCGCCGAGCTGGAGACCGCCGGGCTCGCGAAGCCGGCTCGCTCGGGCAGCCTGATCGACCGGTTCCGCCGGCGGCTGCTGTGGCCGATCCGCGACGTGAGCGGCGATGTCATTGGCTTCGGGGCCAGGAAACTGTTCGACGACGATGACGGCCCAAAATACCTCAACACCCCGGAAACGCCGCTATATAAGAAGTCCCACGTGCTCTACGGCGTCGACCTGGCCAAGCGGGAGATCGCCAAGCAGGGGCGTGCCGTCATCGTCGAGGGCTACACCGACGTCATGGCCTGCCACCTCGCGGGCGTCACCACGGCCGTCGCCACTTGCGGCACAGCCTTCGGTAACGATCACATCGGCGTGCTGCGGCGGCTCCTGCTCGACAGCGACACCTTCGCCGGCGAGGTCATCTTCACCTTCGACGGTGACGCGGCCGGGCAGAAGGCCGCGCTGCGGGCCTTCGCCGACGATCAGCGGTTCGTGGGCCAGACCTTCATCGCGGTCAGCCCCGACAACATGGACCCGTGTGAATTGCGTCTGGCCAAGGGAGATCTGGCCGTGCGGGATCTGGTCGCCTCGCGTGAGCCGCTCATCGCCTTCGCCCTGCGCTCGACCATGGCGCGCTTCGATCTGGACACCGTGGAGGGCCGCGTCGCCGCGCTGCGTGCCACCGCGCCGATGGTCTCCAAAATCAAAGACAAGAGCCTCCTCAATGGGTACGCCATGCGCCTAGCCGGAGACCTCGGCGTTGAGGTTGACGAGGTCCGGCGGGCCGTGGCCACGGCAGCGGGCAAGGAAACGGCACAGGCCCCCAAGCCCCGTCAGCCCGCCGCTGGCGACCCGAGACTGGTCGTCGAGCGGGAGGCGCTCAAGCTCGCCATCCAGTCGCCTGTGCTCGCTGGGCCGGTCTTTGACGCCGTGGACGGTTCTTACTACTCCCACATTCCACATCAGATGGTGCGCGCCGCGATCGCCGAAGCCGGGGGAGCGGTGGCCGGCGTGAGCGGGCCCGGCTGGATCAACAGCGTGCGCGACCTGTGCCCCGACCTCGCCGCGCAGGTGCTCGTGATGGAGCTGGCCGTCGAGCCGGTCCACTATGACAGCGAACCCGACTCGGCCTATGTCAACGTCGTGCTGGCCCGGCTGCAGCTCGCTGGGCTCAAGCAACGCATCGATGACGTTAAGTCGAAGCTGCAGCGCATCAACCCCGTCACCGAAAAGGATGAGTACCACAGCAGATTCGCCGATCTGCTCGCCCTCGAGCAGCACTCCCGTGCGCTCAAAGAGACGGCCGCGGGAGGGCTGTGATGGTTTTCGGGTTCCTGAAGCGGCGCATCCTGCCCCGTGAGCACCGGCCGCCGCTGTCGCGTGATGAGCGCGTGCTCGCCTGGGCGTTCACTTCCGGCGGGGTGCCCACGAGAGGACGGGACACGGCGGAACCTGAGCCGGATTCCCGGCGGAACGGAGGCGAGACGGGCGCTGCCCAGAATTCCGGCGACCCGATCGTGGCGACCAACCTCGGGCTTTGGGTGCGCGGGACGCGCACGGACTGGCATGACATTGCCAAAGCGGTGTGGGACGGCAGTGTTCTCTCGGTGATCGTTTCCACGCCGGTCGTGGCCCGGGACGGTTATGTCGTCGTGGCTGACGCTGAGCCCGTGCGCTATCCGGTTTCCGAGCCGGGGCACTTGCCGCACCAGGTGCGCCTGCGGGTCACCAACTCGGTGCGCAACGCCTCGCATCACGGGCTGCCCGGGGGAGGCGGGGTGTGGATCGCGGCTCGCCGAGTACCAGGAAAAGATGGGTTGTCCTGGATCGTTCGCTATGACGCCGGGACGGATGCCGATGATCCAGCGGTGACACTGGCGACCGACGAGATCTTTAGGGAAACCCATTGGAGAACTGTCGGAGGGTCCGAGTAGCGTCGCTTTTGTGACACAGGAACCTCTTATCTATGCCCGTGACCTGGTCAAAAAGTTCGGGGATTTCACCGCCGTCAATGGGATTGATTTGGAAGTCGCGCCTGGAGAGGCGTTCGGGTTCCTAGGGCCAAACGGGGCCGGAAAATCCTCAACGATGCGCATGATCGGCTGCGTCTCCACGCCGACCTCCGGTGAGCTGCGCATCCTCGGCATGGATCCGGTGCGCGACGGCTCGCGCATCCGGGGCAGGCTTGGCGTGTGCCCCCAGCTCGACAACCTTGACCCTGACCTGACCGTGTTCGAAAACCTCACGACCTACGCGCGCTATTTCGGGATCCCGCGCTCCGAGGGGCGCCGCCGGGCGGCCGAGCTGCTGGAGTTCGTGCAGCTGACCGAGAAGGCCGACGGCAAGGTCGAGCCGCTGTCCGGTGGCATGAAGCGCCGCCTGACCATCGCCCGCGCGATGGTCAATGAGCCCGATCTGGTGCTGCTCGACGAGCCGACGACCGGGCTCGATCCGCAAGCCCGGCATCTGTTGTGGGAGCGGCTGTTCCGCCTCAAACAGGCCGGCACGACGCTCGTGCTCACGACCCACTACATGGACGAGGCGGAGCAGCTGTGCGACCGGCTCGTCGTCATGGATGGCGGAAAGATCGTGGCCGAGGGCTCGCCACGGCATCTCATCGATACCTACTCCACCAAGGAAGTGGTGGAGCTGCGGTTCGGCTCCGACACGCCAGCGTCCTATGTGGACAAACTTGAGGGCATCGGCGACCGGCTCGACCCGCTGCCCGACCGGCTGCTGCTCTACAGCGCTGACGGCGAGGGCGCGGTGAGCGAGGTGCACCGCCGCGGTTACACGCCGTCGAGCGTCCTCGTGCGGCGCTCCACTTTGGAGGATGTGTTCCTCATCCTCACCGGCCGGACGCTGGTGGATTAGCCATGGCCGGAACGCTCGCCATCCTCGAACGGCACCTGACCATCTACAAACGCAACTGGTATGCCTCGGTCTTCTCGTCGTTCATCCTGCCGGTGCTGTTCGTCATCAGCATCGGCATCGGCGTAGGCAGCTACGTCGGCACGGTCGACGGCTGGGAATACTTGTCCTACATCGTGCCTGGCGTGCTCGCCTCGGGCGCGTTCCAGACGGCGATCGGGGAGTCGACCTTCCCGGTGCTTGGCGACTTCAAGTGGAGCCGGGCCTATCACGCGATGCGGGCCACCCCGTTACGCATCAAGGACATGATCTTTGGCTGGCAGCTCTACATCCAGATCCGTGTCTTCATCGCCTCGGTCATCTTCCTCGTCGTGAGTGCGATTTTCGGTGCCGTGCACTCGCCGTGGGTCGTGGTCACCCCGCTCATCTGCGCCCTCGTGGCGCTAGCGACAGCAGCACCGGTAAGCGCGTTTTCGGCCGGCCTCGAAAACGACTCCTATTTCGCGCTGCTGTTCCGCTTCATCGTCATCCCGTCCACGTTGTTCGCTGGAGTGTTCTTCCCAGTGACGCAACTGCCGCTGCTCGTGCGCCCGCTCGCCTACGCCTCACCGCTGTGGCACGCGGTGGAGCTGTGCCGGGCCGCGATGCTGGGCACCCCGCCGCCCTGGCCGGTGGCCGTGCACGTGGGCTACCTGATCGTTCTCGCCGTCGGCGGCCTCTACTGGGCAGACCGCGCCTACTCCAAACGACTCAAGGACTGACGATGGTCACGACATATGCCGTCGTTCGCGGCACCGAGTTGTCCACGCCCTCCCGCGTGGCGTCCATCCTCAACCGCAACGTCTCCGCGCTGCGGTCAGGGCCGTCCTACTGGCTTGTCCTGTTCTCCGGGTTCTTCGAGCCGGTGCTCTATCTGCTGTCCATCGGCGTGGGCGTTGGTGCCCTGATCGGCAACATCGAGATCGGCGACAAGGCCCTCGGCTACGCGGCGTTCGTGGCGCCCGCGATGCTGGCCGTTTCGGCGATGTCGGGCGCGCTGGCCGAGACGACCTTCAATTTCTTCTTCAAGTTCAAATACGTCAAGACCTATGACGGCATGCTCGCCACCCCGCTCAAGCCAACGGATATCGCGATCGGCGAGCTCGGCTGGGCCATGCTGCGGGGCTCCCTTTACACCGGGTGCTTCCTGATCGTCATGATCGCGATGAATCTGACCACTCCGTTCTGGGCATTGGCCGCGTTTCCGGCGACGATGCTCGTCGGTTTAGCCTTCGGCGCGGTCGGCATGGCGATCAGCACGATGATCCGTGGATGGCAAGATTTTGACCTCGTGTTCACGGGGCAGTTCGCGATGTTCCTGTTCTCCGGGACCTTCTCGCCGGTGCAGAACTACCCGCTCGCGGTCGAGATTCTCATCGGCCTCACCCCGCTGTATCACGCGGTCGAATTGGTTCGCGGTTTGGCGACCGGGGTGCTGGGCTGGGGAATGCTCGTGAATGTCGCCTATCTGGCGCTCATGACAGTGGCGGGTTTGATGGTGGCAAGCCGCCGTATGGCAAAGATGCTACTGGCCTAATGCATTTGCAGGTACGTGAATGAGTCGGTGAGGTGATCTTCGCTTCATCGACTCATTTGTTACGATCGATTTGTCTGATGTGGAGGGTGCCGGTACTTTCTCGACCATTAACTTTTGGCGTTCCAGCCGTTCGGGTGGAGGTGGCCGATGCGTTTGCTGCACCCAGATGGGCAAACCGTCTACGTAGCCGAAATTCTCCCTGCGCGCCCAGAGAACGATTTGCGTTCTCTGATAGGCGAAATCGAGAATTATTCGGGCGACGTGTCGAGCCTTAGCCTGTCCCTCGGCACCTCACTGGCTTCCGACCTAGCCGGCTCGGTTGGCATGCGCCGCCGTCTCCAGGCCGCCCTCGCGGCTCGCGACTTAGAGGTCGTCACGTTCCGCGCTTCGGTGCCGCACCGCACTTGGCGCACTTGGTGGACCTATCTGCTCGATCTGGCCCGGGTGCTGGCCGACTTACTGCACGAAGACACCACCCACGGATCGATATCAACAACCGTCCCGGCCATCGGGGAAGATCCGTGGGAAGCCGCGGCGCGCGAACTCGACGACCTCGGCAGCGGGCTGACCGAGATCGCGTGGCACACGGGCAGCTTCGTGCGGGTCGGCTGCGAACTCGGCGAAGGCACCCTGCTGACTACGGTCGACGAAGCTGTCCAGCTGCTCGGCCAGGTCGACCCGGCCCGCATCGGGCTCTGCCTCGACCCGGGGCCACTGCTTGACGCTGGAGACACGGCCCCTCAAGCGCTAGTCAAGCTGCGGCGAGCCAACCTGAGCGTGGTCAAAGTTCACCTCGACGGGAACGCCTCGTCGCGAGCGCTTCTCGGCGCCCTCCTCGGCGGCGGCCATCCCCTGTGCGACCACTACGAGGTGTCCACACCCAAGGCACTGGTCGCGGCGCAGGAGGAATTCGCGGTCCTCGGCCTCGACGGCGCCGGTGACCGGCCCATGCCAGGGCGGGGCCGGCCAGCAGCCGCCTAGCTCAGCTTGCGCTTGCCTTCGTCGACCAAGCGCTCGGCCTGCTCCTGAACCACACCGGCTACTTCCTGCACGGTCGGGTGGTCCCAGACCTTCCGCGCCCCGGCTACAAGATCGTCATATGCCTTCCGCCCGCCTTTGGCGCCCACGACATATCCGATCGCCAGGCCAGCGCCAAACAACAGCAGCTTTCGCATCCGTGTCTCCTTCGTCATCCCCGCGTGGTACGTCCTATCCTGCCCTTTCCTGCCCCGGGAGAAACACACCGCCACGTGCCGGGTACCCGTTTGCAGGTCCGAGATCCGGTCCTGTAATCTATTGCAGGCCATTCCCCTGTAGCTCAATTGGCAGAGCAGCCGGCTGTTAACCGGCAGGTTCTTGGTTCGAGTCCAAGTGGGGGAGCAAGTCATTAAATGTCCGGATTCGTCCGGACATTTTCCTTTGGGCGATGGCTCCCCGACACCAACCGAGCGGGCGCAATATGCGAGGAATGCTTTGGCGCTCGGTCTGAAGCCGACTTCAGAGCCCGGAGTGCCTCTGCGTGGGAAGAGACGTCACGGGACGGCATAACATGGCACGAAACTGAGACCCAGGGACGTTCGGAAGCTGCGGCTTGACCACTCGGGAGCCTCTCCGGCGGGGGGATGGGGGATTCCGCCAGCGACGTGTTGCTTCTGAACGAGGTTCAGGCTTTGCGGACCGGTGGTGGAGTCCAGCCGCCGTTGATGACTTCGGGTCTGGGTGCGTACAGGCGCATGGTGACGCCGAGTGGTCCTGGACCAGCGGGCAGCCAGTTGGATTCACGGTCCGGTCCGGGGCTTGTGCTGCGTAGGTAGAGGTCGAGTGAGCCGTCGGGATTGTAGGTCAGCGGATCCCGGTCGCCGAGGGCGAATCTGTTGATGGCGTTGGGGATCTGGAAACCCTGTGCGTCGTACATGGTGACCGACCAGAACGCGTCGACTGGCGGGAGCCGGTCGGCGTCGAAATGCAGTACGTAGTCGTGTTCGCCGGTGAGCGGTTCCCCGTCGGCGTCGGCATCCAGGATCGGGTACACCGCGTCCTCAGGCGGGTTAGCGCCCAGCCCGATGAGCGTGACGACCGCGCGTTGCAGGTAAGAGTTACCGTACACACCGATGGTGCTGTTGAAGATGGTCCAGCCGTTCGTTTTGGAGCCCAGCCCCGGAAGGGCTTGCTGCATCGCGGCGAGCGCATCCTTAGCCCCGGCGTCGATCGCGGCGGCATTCTGTGGGCTTGGCGGATCGAAGGGCTTACCTGGGATGATGCCCATGCCGGCGATTCGGGCCAGGATCGCGAAATCGGTTGGGTGCGGTGGGTTGTTCATCAGCACCTTTGCTGCCCGGGTGAAGAATTCCACCCCGCTCATCCGGTTGACCTGCACGAGTGCTTCCGTCGCGACATCGACATCCGGGCCGGGGATGTGCTCGACCGGCACACCAAGCGGCGTCAGGGTGAAGCCGTCCTGGATGGCATTGACCGCAGCATAATCGGCTGGGCCATTGGTCTGGGTGCGGGCGATTATCCACACATATGGTGTGGGGGCCTGAATCACGGCGTGCCCGGGTGGGAGTTCGCCGGTGAAGCCCGGTCCAGTTATCACATATTCGGTCTCGGAGGTGCCGGTGCTGCGTTTGCCGACGGTGGCGAACACGTCGGTCCACATGTCCAGCATCGGCAGCAGGTAGTACCGGTCTGCGGTGTCTGGGACGTGAAGCTTGAGCGGGCCGCGGGTCAGGTCAAGCCAGGCAACGGAATACAGCGTGTCGAAGTTGATCCGGACCACCGACCGCTCCTCAGCGGGCGGGAAGGTGCGCATGTGATTGAACTGATTAGGCGGCCCGAAACCCGGCCGCACCCCTGCTGCCAGGCCCGTACCCTGCCCACGCGTGATATCCATCGTCACCAGCGGATACAGATAGATGTAAGCCTCACGGCTCAGCGTTGCCAGATCATCGGCCAGCTTGCCCACGCCTATGCCCCCGTCATCAGCAACCGCAAGTAATCACCAACGACCTCATGGACCCGAGGCCTGTCCACGTGAGTCTTACATGCCGCCGCGCCGCGCTAACGAGGAATCAACAAAGCTGGTGACTCCCGGGCCGCTCGTTTGGGTCGGCCGCCATACCCACAATCCGTCGTACGCAAAGCCGCTAGCCCGGATGAGACAGAAAGGAAGCCGGTGGCAGACCGGCGAGGTTAGGTAGCGGAAGCAGCCGTAATGATCCCCGCAACGTATACGTTGCGCGGGTTCTGAATGAGGCTGGCACCGGCACGCTGTTGTTGGGCTTGCTGGCTCGTCCCGGTGACCCGGTCAGTACGCCGACAGCCATGGCCAGCCGGGTGGCGCATCGGCTTGTTTGGTGCGAGCGCTGGAGGCGCAGCCGAGCTCTGGGTCGCCGGTAAGGCAAGTGCCGACGGCATGAACTGATGGTTGTTGCGGGCGCGTCGCACCTGTTCGAGGATCCAGGCACGCTCCGCCGCTATGCGCCGGCGGCGCCATGCGGGACGGCATGATGGCCGTACCTGCCCGGTGCCTGCCTCGGCCCAGGCTGCCGGTGGTGCCTGTGTCAGGGTGAGTAACCGCTTCGCATTCATCGCCGCCTCCACTCAGCTAATCGCTTGCCTCGATCATCTGCCCGGAAACCCGCTGCTAGGAGGTACCCGGACCACAACGGGTGGGACCTTGGACTCTTTCCCGCCAGTTGGGGTACCGGCCTACCCGGATAAGAAGGGGGTGGCGACGTGAAATACACCATCGAGGAACACACTGTGTCGTTACAGCCGACAGCGGCGATTCATGCCAGCGTGCCCCTGGCAGATGTGGGGTGGTGGATTGCGCATCTTGGGCAGCGCTACGACGCCTTTATCTGGTGTGAGCAAACAACTGCGGTGCACCCGCTGCACACGCAGCCCGCACACGGCGAACTGGAGACCTACCCTCAGGCGTCTAGGCCGGCACCTCGGGCACCAGGTCAGGCGCGGGAACGACAGCGCGCGTACACGTACGATCCAGGCGCCTGTCCCTCATAGACTGAAATCTCGATGCTGGTGAACCCCGTTCGGCTCAGGACAACCCGCAGCTGCTCTCGCGGGTAGGCGGTGAACGGAATCAGCGAGTCCAGATACCTGCGCGGCTCCAAGTCGCAGTCGCCCTCCAGCATCCCCATCAGTAACGCACCACCTGGCTTTAGCTGCTGGGAGATCGCTGACAGCATTCCCGCCACCTGGGCTCTCGGCTGTCCCTGCCAGCCGAACAAGCTCACCGCCCCGGCGAAGCGGGACCCCACGGGATGCAGGCCATCCAGATCGTGCAGGTCGCGTTCGGCGAAGATGGCGTCAGGCGCCTCATGGCGGGCGATGTCGAGCAAGACCGGTGACGGCTCAACACCTACGACCGTATACCCAGCATGGGTCAGCCTCGCAGCGGTGGCTCCCGTCCCGCAGCCCACCTCAATGACAGCAGTCGCCGGGCCGCCTGGGCCAAGCGCGGACTCAAACCAGGCAAGTTCGGCGCCATAGCCTGGATTTGCGGCCAGTGGAGCACCGGACAGTAAGCCAGCCAGGTCCGGGCGGATATCGCTGTTCACACTTACATGGTCGCAGCCCGTCAGGCGCCGCGAATGTCATTCCGCGACCATGCGCGTACGTTGCCAGCGCGCTACCTGGCTGGCTACCAGGCGCCACCGCCAAGTTCACGTTCTGGATACAGCCCGATTCTGGCTAGCGCCTCCCGGCGTTCCTGCCACATCGCATTCTCATGTTGCTGGAGCAAGGCGTACTGGGCACGTTCCTGGTCGGCCGGCACGCTGGTAAATCCCGCAACGAAAGCGTCTGTAGAGCGCACCGCGGCGACGTAGGCGCCCGAAGCCACAACCGCTTCGGCCACTAGCGGATCTCGCTGCTCTGATTCAATCGTAAGTGCGGCTAATGGGGCCTCGTCCTCGGCCGCGGCCTTGTATTCAGCGCTCTCCTCGACCGGCCTTACCGGCTCACTCATGGTGCCTCCCTCCCAGCTGATGGGATCAGTAAAGGTGATCAGGACCGCCGGGAAGAAGGGCCGATTGGCCCGGTTCATCGGTAATAACAGCCTGTGGGTCACGCCGGGGCTTATGGCTGGCTCACCTGGAGGCGGGTGCGCCCTGCCCCTCCTACGGGCGGCAGCCGGCTGGACCTGGGCCATCTGCTGGGCATCGGATCCGGTATCGCGGTGGCGTCGTTCGTGGTGCGCGTATGGTTCCCGCTCGGCTCCTCTCAGTACGGCGAACTCCACCTGAGCCAATGGCCGCAATATGTTGCCCTGTTCAGCTTAGGCATCGCGGCCGGGCGGCGCGGATGGCTCGATCCAGTGCCAGGTAAGCTTCGCCGTCACTGCGGTGCCGCCGCTTTGGCTGCTGCTCTTGCCATCGGAGCCTTCGCCGTCATCGTCGCCTCCGTTGACGTGCCGGCTGAAGAATTTCTCGGCGGCGGCAGAGGCCGTCCATCGGTGTGGCGCTCGCCGAAGGCATTCTGGCAGTAACCGTCTCCATATGGCTGCTCGGCACCGCGCAGCGCCGGCTAAACCGCACTTGGGGCAACGGTCATGCCGCGCGCAGCGCATATGCCGCATTCGTGTTGCAGGGCTTCGTGCTAGTCGGTTTGGCGTTGCTGATGCGGCCGTTGGCGGTACCGGCTGAGGTGACGGCTGCGTGGTCAGCATCCTGGGAGTCCTGCTGACCTTCCGCCTGGCATGAGTTCTTGTAACCCGCACACCGCTGGCGCGCATCCTGTGACGGCAGGGTCTTTCGCCTCTACACCCGCATTGGGTGCCAGACGACGCTGGCTGTTATGAGGATTCTGCCCAGAACCAGGGGGCGCCGCTGGTCATCGGGCATCGTCAGCCGGCTGGTGTTTCCATGCTGACAAGCAGACGGCAAGTCGCGCTGGTTTGCTGCGGCGATGTGATGACCGGCCGGGGTGTGGACCAGATCCTGGCCCATCCGGGCGACCCAGCGCTGCGTGAACCGCTGGTCAAAGACGCCCGCGTGTATGTTGGCTTGGCCGAGGAAATCAACGGTGCTATCCCGCGCCCGGTGGACCCGTGGTGGTTGTGGGGTGACGCCCTCGCGGTAATCGAAGCAACTCGGCCTGACCTGCGGCTGATCAATCTGGAGACTTCGATAACCATCAGTGACGACTTCGCCCCCGGCAAGGCCGTGCACTACCGGATGCACCCGGCCAACATAGGCTGCCTCACCGTCGCCCGTCCCGATATCTGCACTCTGGCCAACAACCACATACTGGACTTCGGTGTGCGGGGTCTGCGGGAAACGCTTACAACGCTGGCGTCTGCTGGCATCACTGCGGTGGGTGCCGGGCTGAACTCGTGGGAAGCAGCGCACCCGGCAACGGTGCGGGCCGCAAACGGTACCCGGATGACGGTCTTAGGTTTGGCCATGCTCTCAAGCGGCGTCCCGCAGTCATGGGCGTCCACCCTGGACCGGCCCGGTATCAATCTCCAGTCCACCACGGCGATCGCGAGGACCGTTGCGGGCATCCGAGAGGCCAAGGCTGCCAGCGACATTGTGGTGGTATCCGTCCACTGGGGATCGAACTGGGGGTACGAAATACCGCCGGATCAGATCCGGCTGGCACACGAGCTCGTTGATGCTGGCGCCGACTTCATCCACGGCCACTCCTCGCACCATCCCCGCCCGGCCGAGGTCTATCGCGGCCGGCTGATCCTTTATGGCTGTGGCGATTTCATCACCGACTACGAAGGCATAGGCGGTCATCACGAATACCGCGAAGATCTGAGACTGCTTTATCTGCCGGTGTTTGAGGCCACGGGCGAGTTCGCCGCGATGACCATCGTTGTGCTGCAAGCCCGCCAGATGCGGCTGGACCGCGCCGGGGCGAGAGATCTGCGATGGACACAGTCCACTTTGGACAGAATAAGCCGGCCCCTCGGTGCACGAATCCGTCACGGCCAGGACGGGACGCTCGACTGCCGCTAACCAGGGCACGCAGGATCCCGGATCGCAACGTCACGTTAGGACGCATGCACGATGGCCACTGGCCCGGCGCCTTCGCGAACGAGATGCTGGCTCACCGAACCAAGCAGGAGGGCCAGGTAACCAGCGTGGCCGTGTGAGCCGACCACGGTCAGGCTGGCATGCTCAGACTCGTCGGCCATGACATATTCCGGGCTGGCACTGTGGATGGGGCGAATGACGGTCTTTAGCTGGGGAAAGGCGTGTTCCCATATCATGAGGGATGTGCTTAGTAGCCCATCGGCTTCATTTGCCAAACCCGTATAGACGTTGATGGCTACCAGCGGCACGTCCAGTGCGAGCGCTTGGCTAACCGCGAACCCTAGGGCCGCCTGCCCCGGGCGGGAGCCATCGACACCGGCGATCACTGGGCCGCCGTCTCGCCCACCGGCGTTGACGACGATGATGCCGTGGTGGCCGTGTGCAGCGACGGTTGCCGGGATCGAGTGTGGGCTGGTGGCGTGGTTTTGCCTTTCTGGGGCCGGGCCGAGGACGGTTATCGCCGCCTGCCTGGATTCTGCGGACAACACCCGCGCGACCTCTCCTTCGCTCACCTCCGCTGTCACGGTGAGGCCGGGCCACGCTAGCCGTTGCTGCCTCGCGGTTTCCTCCGCCAAGGCGACTGCCTTTGCGCGTGCGCCCGGTTCGGCAATGGTGGTACCGCCGGCTGCGGAATGCGGCCGGTAGCCGAGAAACGGTTCCTCGTAGATGTGCAGCAGGTGCAGTTCGGCACCGTGAGCGCTGGCAAGGTGTGCCGCGTAGGTGACCGCGGAACGGGACCCGGCCGAGTCTTCAACCCCAGCAAGAATTCGCATTCCCATATGCCCAACAGTGCCCGCAGGAAAGCGCGGCGGGATAGGTGGCAAGGGCCTGCGCGCCGGGACTTTAGTCCCGTTGCCGTAGCCGGGATCCCCGGGTCAATCCTTACCATCGTGGGATCTCGCGGCCTCGGCGGTTTCACCGGCCAGGCGCTTATCCACCACGCGGGCTGCCCCGTGGTCATCGCCCGGTTGCGGCGCGGTGAGCACGGCGCGTGGGCGCATCTGCCGTCCTAGGCGCCCGGGATTGAACGCGACTCTCTGGGAGGACTTGCGGGCCCGTCAACAGCGAGGCAGTTGCGTTCAACAGGATTGCGCCGACTGGCCGAACCGGCTTGCCGGTCTAGAACTTGCGCTTGAGTTCGCGCGCAGCCGCCAGGCGCTGCCAAGCCATGGCGTTAGCAGCGTGCCGTGGTGTGCCGTCGGACAGGCGCATACGGTCAAGCAGCTCGGCACTGTTAGCCCGGATCCGCCCATCGATGGTACTGAGCGCCTGGGTCTTGTCGCTGCCGCGGTATTCGGCCCAGGCACAAATAACGCCACCCGCGTTGGCCAGGAAGTCTGGCATACAAAGGATTCCGCGTTTGTGCAAGGTAAGCTCCGCAGATTCGGTGACGGCAATATTGGCCCCGGGCAAAACCACTTTGGCGAGTACCCGGTCAGCGTTGCCATCGTGGATGACGTCAGGCTGCGCGGCCGGCACCAGAACCTCGCAGGTGAGGGTCAACAGTTCGTCGCCCGAGATGTGCTGGGCATCGGGAGTCATGGCCAGTGGCCGGCCCTGCTTCTTGGCGAGGGCCAATGCGTTGACGTCGAGACCGGCCGGGTCGGTAATGGCGCCGCTGCGATCCGACACAGCGACGACGCGGGCACCCAGGCCTTGCAGGAAACAAGCTGCGGCCCGGCCAACAGACCCGAACCCCTGCACCGCAACACGTGCACCGGCCAGGTCGAACTTGCCTGCCGCAGCCAGCGCCTGGGCGCAGGCAGCAAGCCCATAGCCGGTGGCCCCGATCTCGTCTAGCGCAAGACCACCCAACACCGCCGGAAGGCCAACGGCCCGGCCGGTCTCATCGTGTATCCACGCCATCGCGGTCTCATCGGTCCCCATGTCCGGACCAGGAATGTAGTCACGCAGGTCCCGGATGGCACAGGCGAACGCGCGGATCACCGGCTCTTTCCGTTCCGCAGGAAAGTCTTGCGGTACAAGGATTCCCGCCTTCCCGCCACCAAACGGCAGGCCGGAAATCGCGTTCTTCAACGTCATCGCCCGGGCCAGCCGGCTAACGTCACTGGCAGTCACCTCACTGCTCATACGCACACCACCTGCGGCCGGGCCGAGTGATGTGTCGTCGATGGCGACCATCCCGCGGCAGCCCGACGGGAGCTTCAGGACGGTCATTGAAGCGGGCCCGAAGTCGTCGGCCATCCAGGTGACGTTGACAGGTTCCATGTCTTCACCCTTGCCCGCAAAATCATGCAGCGGCAGAGCACTGCGTCGCCTGCCCTGGGACCTTCGGCCTGGTCTGCCCCCGGAGTTGGCTGAGGTCAAGATCCGCGTCGGCTGTGTGGATGTTGAGGTGGGCGTGTGAAGCGGAACTCGGCAAGTCCGGGACTAAATGCCCCTGTGACATCGCCGCAAGGGGCATAACCTCAGACCATGCAGGCTGCATCAAAGCGCCTAGCACCCATCACCGTCGGCTCGGTCGTCATCGGCTACGACGGATCCACATCCGGCGATCTGGCACTGCGCTGGGCGATGTGCGAAGGCAAGCTGCGCAGCCTCCCGGTGCATGTGATGCACATCGTGCAGTGGCCCGTCAGCGTGATACCCGGCGAAACAGAATGGCTGAGCGCGGAACAGCGCGCCATTATCGGCAAAGACATTGACGAAGCAATCGCGGCAGCCGGATGCGCGCGGCCCGAAGTGTCCATTGTGGAAGGTCCCGTCGCCGGTACCTTATGCGACTACTCAGATCAAGCCAGCATGATCGTGCTCGGAGCCCGGGGAAGAGGCGGGTTTTCCGGACTGCTCCTCGGCTCGGTCGGCCTGTCCGTTGCTGTGCACGCGCACTGCCCTGTAATCGTTGTCCGCGGCCAGGAACACGCCGACCTTCCTGACCGGCACGTGGCCGTCGGTGTTGATGATTCGCCACAGGCCGTGGCCGCCGTTGATTTCGCACTCGCGGAGGCAGCCAGTCGCGGATGTGCGGTCGTGGCGGTGCGGGCCTGGCAACCACCCTCCAACGTGCGCGAGGCCGGCGAGCTAGAGGCAGCTAAACACCGTACGCTGCACCAGATTCTTGAACAGCGCCGCACACGCTATCCAGATGTTGAAGTGTCCACCCGGCTGGTCTGCGGTCCCGCCGCCGCTATGCTCGTCGAGGCGTCAATGCAAGCCCAGCTGATCGTGGTCGGCGCGCGCGGCAGAGGCGGCTTCGCCGGCCTGCTGCTCGGCTCGGTCGGCGAGCAGCTGCTGCACCACGCCGAATGCCCCGTGGCGATCATCCGTTAGCCCGCAGCGGCCGACTGTGGCGTTTTGCCAGCACACTGCGAGAAAACAGCCGACAATAGGTGAGTCCCGGGGCCGCAGGTTAGTCGCAGTGGAAGCCTGGCAGGGATTGACACAAATCGAGCCTATGGCCGCCCACCGAACGCCTGCGGACAGTACGAGGCGAGGGGCCCCTGCTGGGACGCCAACGAAAGTGGGGTGTGGGAGATGGAGATGCCCGTGGTGAACAACTGCGCGGCTGGGCAGTGTGCATACAACATCGCCAAGGTGTGCCACGCACTGGCGATCACTGTCGGCAACAAAGGCCAGGCCAGCTGCGAGACGTACTTCGGGGTCGCGATGAAGGGCGGGGACCGTTCCACCCCCGGCCACGTCGGTGCCTGCAAGATGCTGGACTGCGCGCACAACGTCGATCTGGAGTGCCAGGCGCCAGGTATCTCCGTGGGCATGCAGGCAGACCTGCCCAGCTGCGTGACCTACCAGCCCGTTCTCCAGCCCGTGTGATGCCTTCCAGGCCCTCACGGGGCCAGTTGCCGCGTACTGGGCTGAGGCCATGTCAATGCATGCTCGCCAGCGCATGGCGCTAGCGCGAAAGGTCGTGGACGTCTTCGGGGGCCGGGTATCGTGCACGCTCGGCATCGATGTTGACGGCGGCGACGATGAGGTGGAGCGGTGGTTTCTGGCAGCCACGCTGTTCGGCGCCCGCATCTCGGCCAGGATTGTGGGGCAGGCGTTTCATGAGCTTGACCGGGCCGGTCTCGTCAGAGTCGATCAGGCCAGGCATCTATTGTGGGCGGATCTTGTCCGCCTCCTGGACCAGGGCGGTTACGTCCGCTACGACTTCCGGACGGCAACCAGGCTGCTGGACCTTTCCGAACGTGTTCACGAGCGATACGGCGGGCGGGTATCGGCCATTGCCCGCGAGGCGGACACCTATCCAGCGTTACATGCCGCCCTCGACGCACTGCCGGGCTGGGGACCCGTCACCGCCGGTATTTTCCTGCGTGAGCTGCGCGGGGTCTGGGACGGTGCCGACCCGCCGCTGGACGAGCACGCGCTGGCCGCCGCTCACCATCTGCGTCTGCTCACGGACACGGACCCGCCGCTGACGCAAATCACTGGACTCGCCCACGCCGCAGGGCTGGATCCACGGGATCTAGAAGGCGGCCTGGTTCAGCTTGCCCTTCGCCACGCCGCACACATGGGCGGATGTCCGGGCGGCCCCGCATGCGCCGCAATTAATCAGGGGCAGTGAATGGGTGCGCCACAGCGGTCCCCCAGCCGGCCTGTTCATCACATCCCTGGCCTGTATCAGCACTTCCTTATCCGAAACGCCCGGGCTGCCGAATACGGTTTCCGCCCACCCATGCAGGCGCCAGCGTCAGGCACAGGCGGCCCCGCGCCACGATATGTGCCTCGCGGCTGTCATCATGCTCTGCCTAACCGTGGCCGACGCTACTCCCCGCACAGACTATTCAGGCCGAAGTTGATGACCGCCGGCCATTCACTTGCGGTTGGCGGAAACGGCCTTTGGTTTGCCGGCACTGGATTCTGGCTTGGCTGTTTCGATCGCGATCGTGCGGCCCGCTGGAGCCTTCTTGGCCACGGGGATGGTGACTTCCAGGATCCCCTTGTCGTAGCTGGCGTGAATGTTGGCCTCGTCGGCGCCCGGTGGCAGCGTCGCCGACCGGTGCAGTGCGCCGTACCGGAATTCGGTGCGGTGGTTTCCTTTCTTGTGCTTGGTGCGTTCGGCATCGATGCTGAGCATGCCGTGGTCCACGGAGACCTTGATGTCAGCAGGCTCCATGCCAGGCAGCTCGGCGCGGATCTTGTAGGCGTTGTCTTCGACGCTTTCCTCTACCCGGATCAGGTGCGTGTGCGCGGGATCCCAATCCAGCAGATCATCCAGCCGCCCAAATAGGCGTGGTACCAGCGTAGTCATCACTCTTCCCCCATGCCTGAGTCCAAAACCCTTCAATCACATCTCATCAGACGATTGCCGGTCACCTGGGCCAAACCACAGATGAGCCCGACCCGGCTCGGCCTTGAAATGTGCACGGTTCGACAAGGCGCACCGGCGGTGAGGCGCTGTCTAGGTGAGGCGATCAGGGATCAGGATGCCGCGGCCACGCAGGCGCCCGGCGTCGAGATCGTCCATGGCGTCGTTGACCGCGTCGAGTGGGTACTGGTGGGTCAGCAGCTTCACTTGCCCGGTTGCGGCCAGTGCCATCAGCTCAGCGAGGTCGTTGTAGGAGCCGACGAGGTTGCCGATGACGTTGCGTTCAGTGGAGATGACGTCAATCGCGGGCAGCTGGATGGTGCCACCGTATCCGATGACGTAGTGACTGCCGGCGCGCCTGGTCATGGCCCACGAGTCTTGCTCGGCGCCACGTTCGCCCACAAAGTCGAGGACTACTTCGGCGCCTTTGCCGTCGGTGAGTTCCAGTACCCGTTGGACGTGTGTGCCGTCAGCGAGGATGGTTTCGCTGGCGCCCCAGTCAGGCGTAAGTGCGAGTGCTTCCTCGTTCGGGTCCAGGACCACGATGCGTGTCGCGGTCAGCGCCCGAAGGCACTGGACGCCGATGTGCCCCAAGCCGCCGGCGCCCACGACGACACAGGTCGTTCCTGGGTACAGGTGCGGCACGGCTTTCTTGACCGCGTGGTAGGCCGTCAGGCCTGCGTCGGCGAGTGCCGCGACATCGGCCGGGCTGATGTGCGGTGGCAGCTTGACGACCGAGCGGGCAGTCGTGCGCAGAACCTGCGCCATTCCGCCGTCGGTGTCGATGCCCGGGAACTTGCTGGCCTGGCAGTGGACGTCGTCACCGGCCCGGCAAGCCCGGCAGAAGCCGCAGGTGATTAGCGGATGCAAAATGACGGTGTCACCAGGCCGCAAATGCTCCACCGCCGGGCCGGCCTGCCGGACCCAGCCGGCGTTCTCATGGCCCAGCGTGTACGGCAGCCGGACATGGCTACGATCGGCCCACTGCCCTTCGACGATGTGTAAGTCGGTGCGGCACAAGCCGGCGCCACCGATATCGACCAGAACGTCATACGGCGATTCGATCGCCGGGATGGTGATTTGTTCCAGGCGTGGACGCTCATGGTAAGCGTGGAGCCGGACGGCCTTCACCGCTTCAGCCTAGTCGATATCGCTGCCCCGGCCGCCGCACACATGGAGAATCAAAGTGAGCATCCTGATCCGCCGGGGGTAGCCATGACAGCAATGCGCAGTGCCGAGGAAGTGTTCACGCACCACGGGCAAGCCCTGGGTGCCGAGAACCTCGAAGATATCGTCTCCGATTACGCCGACGACGCCATCCTTGTGGTGCAAGGCAAGATCTACCGGGGCAAAGACGGCGCAAGGGCCGTCTTCACCCAGCTCCTGCAAGATGTGCCGCAGGCGGCATGGGACCTTGACACCGTCTTCGCCGACGACGTGCTGTACCTGGAATGGAAGGCACGCAGCAAAGGCCGTCACGTCGACGACGGAGTCGATACATTCATCTTTCACAACGGTCAAATCCGTGTTCAGACCGTCAAATACACCGTTCAGCAAGACTAATTGGGCACGCAAAAGGCGTAAGCCTCAACGCATCGCATTCGAGGCCGGGGCGGCCGAACGCCGGTGAGCGTAATAGCCGGCCTCAATGCACGGCAGAAGAACTCGGTGCCGAACCCACTGCGGCAACGGGTGTCCCTGATGTCCGCGGGGCTACCGGAAGAGACGAGTAAGCATGCGCCGCAGCTTGCGGCTGTAATGCGGCTGAGCCCGGTTGCCGGCCTCCATAACGCGGTGGTCGCCTCGTCCCTGCCGGCCCGAGGGCCACAACTGCTGCCATCCCTGGCGTAGCCATGGCAGCTTCGCCGAAAGCCTCATCAGATCCTCCATTCCGGGGAGTTAGCCGATCGGCTGAAGGTGTCAAATGGTGCCTGTCGCGTGTTTGAGATGCTGGGTGAACCAGTCGCGGGCCAGATGTGCCATCGAGGCAAGGGTTCCCGGCTCCTCAAACAGGTGTGTCGCCTCCGCAACGACGGAAAGCTCGTGCGGGCACCGCAGTTCGTCAGCCGCTTCACGGTTGAGCTCAAGCACCATGTCGTCGGCGCCGCCGACGATGAGCAGCGTGGGTGCGCGTACGGCAGACAGGCGGCTCATCGCGAGGTCTGGCCGTCCGCCCCGGGAAACGACAGCAGCCACATCAGCACCGGGCTCGGCTGCGGCCCACAGCGCAGCACCGCCGCCGGTGCTGGCGCCGAACCAGCCGATCGGCAGCGTGGCCGCCCACGGCTGGGCGCGCACCCACGCGGTTACCGCAGTTAGCCGCCCGGCGAGCAGTTCGATGTCGAAAACGTTCGCCCGGTTTGCCTCTTCGCCGGTGGTGAGCAGATCGAACAGAAGCGTGGCGATACCCGCTTCGTTAAGCACCTGGGCAACGTAGGTGTTGCGGGGGCTGTGGCGGCTGCTGCCACTGCCGTGCACGAAGATGACCACACTTGACGCGCCCGCCGGCACGGTGAGGTTCCCGGCCAGAGCAACGGCTCCCGCGTTCACCTGCACCTCACCTTCGATCGTGGAAGGCAAGCCGGATGAACCGGCCGGTCCTGTTGTCGCCTTGGAGAGCAAGGCGACAACATCGTCGTCGGAAACCTGGCGGAAGTCGGCATACCATTCGCCGACAGCCTGAAACCGCAGTGGCGTATGGGCGCATACGACTTCGTCAGCGGTGGCGCGAAGCCTGTCGAGCGCGTCGGCGGAAGCGACTGGTACCGCAAGGACAACCTTTGCCGCACCGTAGGCCCTGGCCACTTGGCAGGCCGCCGCGGCGGTGGATCCCGTGGCGATGCCGTCGTCGACGATGACAGCGATCCGCCCGGCCAGCGCTACAGGTGCCCGGCCGGAGCGAAACAGGGTTGCCCGCCGGTGCACCTGCCCGGTTTCAGCGTGCTGGGCGCTGGCCAGTTCTTCCTCAGTCACCCCGGCCATCCGGATCACCGGCAGGTTGAGAACCAGCACGTCTCCTTCGCCAACGGCGCCCATGGCCAGTTCCGGCTGCCCGGGCACGCCAAGTTTTCGCACCACAATGACATCCAGCGGGGCCTGCAAAGCTTGCGCGACTTCGAAAGCCACGGGTACCCCGCCACGGGGCAGGCCCAGGATCACCACATCCTGTCCCCGCAACCCCGACAGCCGTCTGGCAAGTTCCTGTCCAGCGTGGCGGCGATCGGCGAACATCACGCCTGCCCGCCAGAGGGTTTGAATTCGATATGACAGTCAGGCCCAGGGACATACAGCGCCTCATGCGCGGTGTCGAGCCACCGGACCCAGTACGGTGGGCTGCCGTCCTCGTGCTGCAGGCGCGTCACGACGCCTACCCTGCGCGCGACGTCAAGCTGATGGCTTTCCAGCACCAGTCTGTCTCCGACTTTTGCCTTCATGATCAGTCCCTTAGATGGCCGGCGAATGCTGCTCCCCGCTTCACTGTGAGCCTGACTTGCGCCAGGCCGGTAGGGACCTTGGACCCTTATGCCCGGGTATTGACGGGCGAAGGTCACCGCACCGCAGGCCGGATGGCACTGAATCCGGTCAGGCGCTAAGCGAAGGCTTGCAGGTATGACTACCGCATCGATCGCCCCTGCCGATTTACTTGACCTGGTACGTGACTTGCAGCCACGTGCAAGCGTGTTCCTTCACGCAGTACCGAAAGCTGTGGACCTCGACATCGGAGAAGACCTGCGAACCCGCTGGCGGAAGCTGGCAGAGCAACTGCGTGCGCAGGGCATCGACAAACCAACCCTGGCCGTTATTGAGCAACATATCGCCGCGCTGGCTGTCACACCTGTGGCGGCGGCCGGGTACGCGTTGCTGGCCTCAGCGGGGACCATCCACTTGGCGCAGCCTATGCCTGGTGTAGTGACAGCCGACCGGGCCCGGTATTCAGCGCCGCCGGAGCTGCTGCCGCTGCTGGCCTGGTGGCAGCAACATCCCGCCTACGTATCTGTGCTTATCGATCGTGCGGGCGCCGAGGTGACGGCCGTACCCGCCGCAGCGCTCGCGGGTAACACCGTCACGGTGACCGGGCCCGACGATGAGATCGAACGCAACGCCCCCGGCGGCTGGGCTCAGGCCCGCTACCAGCGGCGTGCGGAAGACTCGTGGCACCACAACGCCGTGGCCGTCGCCCAGTCGGCTGTCGAAGCATTTGACGCGGTCAAAGCCGACCTGCTGGTGATCGCAGGCGATGTGCGGGCCGTCCAGATGCTCCGCGACCACCTGCACAAACACGTGCGACGCGACCTGCACGTGAGCGTGGTACGCGGCGGGCGCAGCCCAGATGGCTCGACGCAGGCACACCTGCGCGCCGTCGCCGATGCCGTCGCCGAGTATGCCAACACCCGCACCGCGGCGCTACTAGACCAAAGCACCTCCAGCCCCATCGGAGATGCCGTGGAGGGTGTGCCCGCCACACTGGCAGCGCTGGCTGAAGGTCGGCTGCAAACGCTGTTCGTCACCGGCGAACCCGCTAGCGAACGGCAGGCCTGGGCCGGGCCAGGCATCTTGTGTACCGAGCGTCCGCAAGCCACACCAGACGTGCCGCTGATCGCCGGAGGGCTGGCAGATATCGCCGTTCGGGCAGCGCTGCTCACCGGCGCCAGCGTGCACGTGCTCACCGCCGCCCAAGCCGCGGCATTCGACGGCCACATTGGCGGGCTATGCCGCTATCGCCCGGCGCCCGCCGTGAGCTGATGCGTGCCGTAGACCAAAACGGGGCGAGTTACGGCGGGGTGCTGCCGGGTGGGGTCTACCGCGCCGGACCCGTTGGGCATCCCCGAACCCCGCACCCGTTGCCTGATCCCATCCGGGCGTGCGGCAAACCGCGGGCTCGCCGATCGGGCCGGGAAAGCCTGCGCGCTGGGGCCGGGAACCAGGCTAAGTCAGCGTCTAGACGCCGGCCGGCGTCGCGTACTTCCCCGGCTGGGCCGATGTGCCTTAGGCGCCGTCCGGAGCGCATCATCGTCACTACCACGCCAGCGCCGTCATATTTGACGTAGATGGTTGCGATAACGAGCCAATCCTGTACGCCCGGGTATAGCTCACTCACGCCGCGGATCCTGTGGAGAGTCTGGGACCTGTTCGTCCGTTGTTGACCCGGTGGGCCGGGTGCTTGATATGACAATGGAGGTATCGAAGTAGGGAGTTGGTGGTGGGGGAGTTCGCTGCTGGGCATCGCGTGACGGAGGGCCTTCGCAGTGCTCAGGCCTGGCCTGGCGTCATCACGGCGCCGGGTGAGCAGGACCTTGCCCGTGTGCTTGAGGTGCCGGTGGCCGTCGTGCATGGGGCCGCTTCGTATTATGCGGACTTCGCGGGGCGGTGGGGCCGTCGGCATATCCGCGTTTGCACCGGAACGGCGTGCTTTGCCGCTAGCGGTGGTGGCGGGCATGTCCGTGACGTGGAGAATGCCGTGCAGGTCACGGTGGGCGGGTGTTCGGCCGACGGTGAGGTTTCGCTGCAGGGTGTGCATTGTCTTGGCTATTGCTATGCCGGCCCGGCCGCGCTCGATGGTGAAACCCCTTGCGCTGGGCCAGATTTGGCGGCCCAGCTTGCCGGGCAGGCGCCCCGGAAGGCACCGGCGGTCCCGGTGAGTGTCCTTTCGCATCCGTCGCTCATCGACTCGGCGCCGCCGTGGACGGCTTGGAGCCAGGTGCGCAGCTCGGGTGGCAAGTATCAGGTGCTGCGTGAGGTCGCGGTCGCCGGGTTGCGGGGGCGTGGTGGAGCGGGCTTTTCCACGGCGAAGAAGTGGCAGGCGGTCGCGGGGTTTCCCGGGGTGCGCTATGTGGTGGCGAATGGCGATGAGGGCGATCCGGGATCGTTTTCAGACCGTCTGCTGATGGAGCGGTACCCGGAGAAGGTTCTTGAAGGTCTTGCTCTTGCCGGTCTGGCCTGTGGGGCGAAGGAGGGCTTCGTTTACGTCCGTTCGGAGTATCCCGCCGCGTTCGTGTCGATGACGTCGGCAGTGAAGCGGGCTCGGGACTCCGGGTTCCTCACTCCAGAAGTGTTTGAGGTGATGGTGATACGTGGCGCGGGTTCCTATGTGGCTGGAGAGGAGACATCGTTGCTGCGGTCGCTGGCGGGACGGCGGGCGACCGTGACAGCCAAGCCGCCATACCCCGCGCAGCAAGGAGTCGCGGTCAATAACGTGGAGACCTTGGCCAGTGTTCCCACCATCGTCAGCGGCGGTGGCGCAGCCTATGCCCGCCTCGGGCAGGCACCGGAAACAGGAACGATCCTGGTGTGCCTCAGCGAAATGTTCCGCCGGCCGGGGGCTTACGAGGTGGAGTTGGGGTCAGTGACGGTCCGCCAGCTTGTCGAGGACCTTGGTGGAGGACTGCGAGATGGGTTGCGCTTGGCCGCGGTGCAGATCGGCGGGCCGCTTGGCGGATTCCTTGGCCTGCACCAGCTTGACGTTCCGTTGCTCGACTCGGCCTTAACCGCCGCCGGTGCCGCCCTCGGGCATGGCGGGATCGTCGCTATCGATGAGCGGGTTTCACCTGTGGCACTGGAGCATCATCTGTGGGAGTTCGCGGCCTCAGAAAGCTGCGGCACATGTACGCCGTGCCGGGAAGGCACCGCACTGGGTGCCGCTGACCCGGCGGCTGCGGAGAAATACCTGGGCCTGATGGAAAAAGCGAGTCTGTGCGCGTTTGGCCGCGGCGTCCCGCGTGCGGTGCGCAGCTTGCGGAAAGCTCTGGGGCAGCGATGAAACTCACCGTCGACGGGAAGCCGGTGACCGTGCCCGATGGAGCATCCATTCTGGACGCCGTCCGGATTGCCGGTCATGACGTGGCAACGGTTTGCCACGATGACAGACTAAAACCCACCGGCGCCTGCCGTGTGTGCCTGGTCAAGACTGACCAGCAGGGGGTTGTGGCGGCGTGCGTTACGCGTGCCTCGGAGGCGCTGAACATCAGCACCGCCGATACGCAGACCGTGGCGCTGGTCCGCCAGACACTTGAGCTCATGGTGTCACGGCTGCCCGCGTCCGCGCTGGGTATGCCGACCGAACTGGCGCGGGCATGCCGGAAGCTGGGTGTTACCACGGCTGGTACGGCGCGAGGGCAGGGTGTCGACGAAACCCATCCGTATGTCCATCTCGACCGGGATCTGTGTGTCGCATGTGGACGGTGTGTGCGCATGTGCGATGAGGTACAGGGTACGTTCGCGCTCACGCTGGCGGGGCGCGGCGCGCACGCCGTCGTTGCGCCTGGCCCGGGGTCGTGGGCGCAGTCAGACTGTGTGGCCTGCGGGGCATGCGTTGACTCTTGCCCGTCCGGTGCGCTCACCAGCCCGGGATCGCTGGACGAAGCATCCCGGGTGGTGACGACGACGTGTGGCTATTGCGGTGTCGGATGCTCGGTCGATGTCCACCTTGGAGGCAACGGCATCACGCAGATCACGCCGCACCGCAACGGGCCGGTAAACCGTGGCCATGCCTGCGTCAAAGGACGATTCGCCTTCGGCTTTGTGACCTCACCTGACCGGCTGACCACACCGCTGATTCGCCGCGACGGAAGTCTGCGGCCGGCCTCGTGGGACGAGGCCATAGCCTATACGGCGCAACGGCTTCGGCAAATCATCGCCGATCACGGGCCAGACTCGGTGGCGGTCATCTCCTCGGCGCGGGCGACGAACGAAGAGAACTACCTGATGCAGAAACTGGCCCGGGTCGCCATCGGCACCAACAACATCGACAACTGCTCGCGGATCTGCCATGCGCCGTCTGCGGCCGGGCTCACCGCATCATTCGGGCTCGCCGGGGGCACCAATGCCGCCGAAGACATCGACAAGGCGGACTGTTTCCTGATCGTCGGCGCCAATCCCACCGAAGCGCATCCCGTCATCGGTGCCCGCATCAAGCAACGCGTCCTGGCGGGCGCCAAGCTTGTTGTGATCGACCCTCGCCGCACGGAACTCGCCCGCATGGCGGATGTGCATGTGCGCTGTGCCCCCGGAGACAACGTTGCCGTGTTCAACGGGCTGGCTCACCTGCTATGGGAGAACGGCTGGATCGACCGGGAGTTCCTTGAAACCCGTGCCGAGGGGCTTGAGGAGCTTTGTGAGCTGCTTTCCGCGTACCCCGAAAAGGAACTGCCCACAGGGGAGCTGGAGCGGGCCGCGCAACTGTATGGCACGGCGGCCTTCCCGATGATCTTCTATGGCCTTGGGGTGACCGAGCACGCGCACGGCACCGACGGTGTGCGGACGCTGGCCAACCTCGCCATCCTGCGCGGTGCCGTCGGAACGGCCAGCGGTGGCGGGGCGAATCCCTTGCGGGGCCAGAACAATGTGCAGGGTGCTTCAGATATGGGTGCGCTGCCCGACTTGCTCCCGGGCTACCAGCCGGTGGCTGATGCCCAACTGCGGGCAGCAGTTGAATCGTGTTGGGGGTCAAGCATTCCGGCGACTCCGGGGCTCCGGATTCCGCAGATGTTCGACGCGGCGATGGCCGGCCAGCTCAAGGCACTGTGGGTTTTCGGTGAGAACATCCTGCAAACTGATCCTGACGCCGGCCACGTGAGGGCGGCCTTGAACGCCTGCGATCTCGTGATAAGCCAGGAGATCTTCCTGTCTGACACCGCGGCCGTGGCAGACGTCGTGCTGCCCGGAGCTTCCTTCCTGGAAAAAGACGGCACGTTCGTCAACTTTGACCGGCGCTTCCAGCGCGTCCGCCCGGCCCTCGCCTCAGCCCACACCGACTTCGACGTGATCCACGCAATGGCCGCAGCACTCGGAGCCGACCTCGGCTGCCGCACACCCGCCGACGCGATGGACGAATGCGCCCGCATAGCCCCCCTATTTCGCGGCGTTAGCCATGCCCGGCTCGACCATGAAGGTGCCCTGCACTGGCCTTGCCCGCACCCGGAAGCGGCAGGGGAGGCGCAGCTATACCGGGACAGGTTCGCCACGCCGACCGGCCGGGCACGCCTAGCGGCACGCCCCTGGCTCCCCCCAGGCGAACAGCCGAGCGCGGAGTTCCCTTTCACCTTGATAACGGGAAGGCGGCTCGTGCATTACAACGCTGGCACCATGACCCGCCGCACACCCAACCTGGGCCTGCTCAGCGGCGAAACGATCGACATCCACCCTTCGGACGGCGCCAAGCTGGGCATCACCGACGGAACCATCGTGCGAATTTCGAGCCGCCGGGGCATCGTCTGGGTGCCTGCCCGGCTGACCGATCAGGTAGCACCCGGACAGGTTTTCATGGCGTTTCACTTCCCAGACGTAGCTACAAACCTGCTCACGTCGGATTGCCGTGACGAGGTCACCTCATGCCCCGAATTCAAGGTGACGGCGGTAAGCCTGGAAGGTGATCTGGCTTAGCGGGTGCAGCGCTATTTCTGTGATGGGCTGGCCGCCGCCGCAAGAATAGTCATTTGGGCGGCGGCGGTCGGTAAGTGTCCCTGTTGCTACGGGTTGACGTGCAATTGGTTGCTGAGGCTTGTCACGCCGGGGACGTTCCAGGCGGCATGCTCGGCCTGTCGGTGTTCGGCCCAGGACCGTACGGTGCCGTGCAGGACCAGGTGGTGATCCTTGACCTCAACGGTGATGTTGCTGGCATCAATCTGGGCATTGCGCTGGAAAGCCGATTCGATCGCTTCTTTGACACCTTTGACCGAGATCGGCTGGTCGAGAGTGATCTGGTTGTCCACGGCGACGAGTCCGCGCAGGTACCGGACGCAGCGTTCAGCGGCACGGCGCTGATAGTCCCAGCGGACCTTGCCGGTCAGGGTGAGCACCTGATTACGGACTTTGGCCTGCACGGAGTCTGGAGGGACGTCAACGGCCGAGTCCAGGTTGGCGACTGCGGCCTGGGCGATATCGATATCGGAGGTACCGACCGTGCCGGGCAGCCTGACGATAATCTCGTCAGCCACCGCCTTGACACCGCTGACACGCAACGCGGCCCGTTCGGCCGCCAGACGTTCAGGCAGGCTGTCGACCTCACCCGACAGGGTAATCACGCCATCGTTTGCGGACACACCAACGTGGGCGTGATTCACCTCGGAGGTAAACGCCAGCTCGTCGAGCACGTCCGCCTGCAGATCACCATCCTTGATGGTGACGCTCTTCTGGATAGTCATACCGTTACCGTCCTGTCCCGGCCATCGGTTCGGGCAGTGCCAAACGGCCCTTCGTGGCAGGACTTCCGCCGCTGACCACCCTCTATGTATCTGGTGGCTGCTTCGGTGAAGCAGTCGAAGAATATCCATCCTGGGCTGGAAGGTGTTGCGTAGCAAGGGATACGTTTGCCTATTATCAGGCTCGGCGGCCCGAACAGATGCTCGGCCTCGCTGCGGCGGACATCATGGCCATCGAACTGCTTACGCAGGTCGCCATTGAGTAGATCCCACTCGGCCTCATTCAGTAGCCGGTCGACGGGCAGGTAGCCGAGCTGGTGGAACTGTTCGGCGTATACCGACGCCACCTCTTCAACGCAGCGGCGCTCTTTACCGAATACAGCCATGAATGGTCCCGCGACGCCCAGTTTGCAAACGCGCCAAGGACTTTCGTCACTCCGTCGTAGCCGGCATCGCGGCCGTCAAGGAAACACAGGTCATCCATGAGGCCACGCGCCTGTATGTCGAAACCCTGCCCAGTCGTTGCCCACATCCCCGGCCTTGTCAAAAGCATGGGGAGCCGTTCAAGCCAGCGCTGCCGAAGATCCTCCGCTGAACGCACCCGGCCACGCTACCGAACCGGCGGACGCTGTTTAGAACAAGCGCTACGCCGTGCCGGGTTGCTCGCTGAGCATTTCCGCGAGGTGGTGGCGTGAGCTGACGTTGAGCTTGCGATAGATGTTGCCCAAGTGGACTTCGACGGTCTTTGGCGTGATGAAGAGCGCCTGCGGGATCTGGCGGTTCGTCTGTCCGGTGACGGCCAGTTCGGCGACACGCCATTCGCTTGGGGTGAGCACGGTTTCGGCGCTGGCGGCATGTTTGCCGGGATGTCCTCCAGCGGCGAGGAGTTCCGTGCGCACGCGTTCGAAAAGCGTTGTGGCACCACACTGTTCGGCGACCTCTAGGGCCAGCGTCAGATGTTCGCGGGCTTCTTTGCGCTGACCGCTGCGGCGGATCGCCGCGCCCAAGTCATAGAGCGCGTGAGCGTAGTCCAGCCGGGCGGGGGAGGCGGCCAGGTCGCTGACGGCCTCGTCGAGCAGGGCTAGACCGTCTGACTCGCCGAGCCGCGCTAGGGCGAGAACGTGTTTGGCGTGGCCGATCGGCCGGTTCGCGCGCCACTTGACGGCTAGGTCCAGTTCTCGCGACGCGTACTCGGCGGCCTCTTCTTTCTTCCCCAAGGCGATCAGATTCAGAGCGGCTTCACTGCGCCACGGCACGATCGCGGGATTGAACCCGCCCAAGGCCTCGTCGGAGTTTCCGGCTCGGAGCGCCGCTTCACAGGCGCCGAGGTGGTCGCCCCGCGCACGCAACAGCCGCGCGTGGCACAGCAAGGTCTGATACCCCACCGGCTGGTACTCGAGGTTGACGATGCCTTCGGGCGTGGCGACCTGAGCGAGCACTTGAGCCGCCTCGTCAACGCGGCCCTGTGCTAGGAGCGCCTCGGCAAGGGTAGTCACGACCTGTGCTTGCGCCGAGGCCATGTGGGTCGACTCCACGAGTGCCAGCGCTTGGCGGGCATCGAGTTCCGCGTCGCGCAGCGCCCCGCGCCATAGCCAGCCGAGCGCACGGAACATTGTCGCGAGGGCGGCACCGGTCGACGATCCGCGACGGTGCACATCGGCGACCGCGTCATTGAGGATCGCCATGACCTCAGGGGCATCGGCTGCCAGCAGCGTCATCCAGATCGGGAAGATCGCCTCGGAGGAACGGTCGATTTGGACGGCTCCACCTTCTAGGGCACGGCGAGCCCGGTCGACCGCATGCGGTTCCAGTGCGTGGCATTCCCACAGCGCGAGGATGCCGTCGAGCACTTTGCCGCCATAGGTCGGCACGGGTGTCAGTGCCCGGCACTGGTCGATGAACTCAGGTATCCCGTTCTCGTGCGGAACCATCAGCATCACAACCGCTTGAGCGGCGAAGCACCGGCGGCGGGTGTCCTGTTCGGACGATGGGAGCAGCGTGATCGCCTCAGCCAGATAGGACCGGCCGTCGACGTAACGGCCCGCGCGCAGCAGTCCGACGCCTAATTCCGTTGCGGTGCGGGCTTTTTCGGTCCGGTCAGTCTCCAGCTCGTACGCTTCCCGTGCCCGCGCGACGAAACTTGTCAGGTCGACACGGTAAACCGCGGCCCGTGCCCGGTGCAGCAGACTCAGGCGCTGACCTGACGTGAGCGGCTCCGCTAGCGCGCGGTTGAGGTACTGGTACGCGTTTTGGTTGGCGCCACGCGCGAGTGCTTGAGTCGCCGCGCTCTCCAAGCTGTGCACTACGGCGGGATCGTCCTGTGGGGGCAATCGCAAGAGATGCGCCGCGACAGCTTCGGCCGGCTGGTGGCTCGACTCCAGCAGGCGCCATGCCCGGCGGTGCTCCTCAATGCGTTGTGTCGCCGGGATGTTGCCGTAGATCGTGGCCTGGACGAGGGGGTGAACAAACTGGCAGGAGTTGGGTGCCTTGGCGGAATCCGGCGCGAGGATGTTCGCCGCTTGAAGGCGCCTCACCGCATCTAGGACCGCGGTTTCGCCGAGATCGGATAGCTTGGCGGCGAACGGGATCGAGGCACTGTCCCCGAGCACGGCGACGGCTTCGGCGACCCGGGTGCATTCGGCTGGCAGCGCCCGCAGCCAAGACCGCACCCGCCGGTTGAGCAAACCGTTGGCGCCCTTGGTAATGAGTTCCTTATTCGCGGAGGTGGGCGAGAAGCCCTGCTGCTTGGCGGCTTCGGCACATTCCAGTAGGAGCAGCGGATTGCCGCGGCTAGCCGTGTGGCACGTGGCGATGAAATCACCGTCCGGTGTGGAGTCCAGCATGGCCTCGATCAGGGCTGAAGTGGACGCGACCGACAGAGGGCCCGGCCGGACCGTCACACATGCCGGGTCAGACACGATCATGTCCAAGAGCGGGCTGCTGTCGTCAACTGTGGCTGGCCGCAGTCCGGCGAAGACGGCCGCCGGCAACTCGCCAAGGCGCGGCAAGAGATAGGCCAAGAACCGAAGCGACGGTTCGTCGGCCCAGTGCAGGTCGTCGCAGATAAGCGTGAGCGGGCCGTCCTGGCAGAGGTTGACCGTGAGCCAGTAGAGCCCATGCAGCACGGCGAAGTCTCCGACCGGCTGCGTGGCGAGGCTCTCTGGCCCGATCACGGCCGTGGCCTGACTGGCCGTGCCGTTGAGCCAGCGGCTGCGCTGATCGTTGTCCGCGGCCATCAGCAACGGGTCGAAGAGCTGGCGGACCAGACCATAGCTGTGTGCGCGCTCCAGCTCAGAGGCCCGAGCCGTGCGCACGAGAGATCCAGCCACGCCTGATAGCACTGCGGCTTCACTGAGGAGACGGCTCTTACCCATGCCGGCCGGGCCCTCGAAAGCGATGAACCCGCCATCGCCCGCCACAGAGGCCGCGACCGCATCCTGGATGATCGCGAGCTCAGCGGCCCGGTCGTACAAATGGGCGTTTTCGGGGTCTTTGGGCTGCCCCATACCCATAAGCATAGAGCTCGCTCTGCGTTATTCGCGGACCGACTCCGCGTCGTCTTGGATCAGAACGACCGCCACGAGACCCGCGACCACCAGGCTAAATAACCATGTCGCATCTTCGAGGAGCCGTGCGGCGGCGATGCCGTTGCCGATCAGCAGAACAAAACTTGTCCACAGCAGCCGGCGCTGTGCCTTGCTCAGAAAACCCATAGCGCACCCACCCGGAAAGTGTGCCGGGGGATACTAGCGGTGCCCTCCACCGATCATCCGAATTCGGCAGCGACAAAAGAGCCGCTTTTGGGGTATGTGTGTTGGCAAACGCCCCCGACTGAGATGGTGCCCCCCGATGAATCTGCAGTCCCAGGTAGCGAAATGGCTGGCCGACAACCCCGCGGCCGGCGAATTCTGGCGCCGGTTCCGCAGACGGCTCACCGGCCGTCACAAGAAGCGGGTCGTGATGCTCGCCGTTGCTGGCATCGTCGCCGGTGGCGGGCTCATCGGAGGCGCCTACTTCTACGACTCGGTGCAGGAGCCGGGCGAGCTGAACTTGACGAACAACACAGAGATCTTCGCACGCGACAACGCGACCCAGCTGGCCCGGCTCGGCTCTCAAAACCGGGTCGAAGTGCCGCTGGAGAAACTCACGCCTCAGGTGCAGAAGGCGCTGATCGCGGGCGAGGACAAGCATTTCTACGAGCACGACGGCATCGATCTCGGCGGCATCGCCCGCGCCGCGTGGAACAACTTCACCGGCGGTGAGACACAGGGTGGTTCCACGATTACGCAGCAGTATGCACGCCAGGCCGCTGGTGACTTGGAGATCTCATACGCGCGCAAGCTTCGCGAAGCCATCATGGCTCGCAAGTTAGAGGACAACTACTCCAAGGAGCAGATCCTCAGCTTCTACCTCAACACCGTCTACTTTGGACGGGGAGCTCACGGGATTGGGGCGGCGGCCGAGACGTATTTCGCTATCCCGCCGGACAAGCTCGAGACGCTCACGGTCGCTCAAGCGGCGGTGCTCGGCGCGGTGCTGCGCCAGCCCGAAGGCAAAGACGGCTATGACCCGGCTCAGAACCCGCAGAACGCGCAAGACCGCTGGGCCTACGTCCTGAACAACATGATCGAGATGGATTGGCTGTCCCAGCAGGACCGCGACGCCATGAAGTATCCAGCGCCCGCCGACCCCAAGGCTCCCAAGGCCGGTGAGCTGCAAAGCCCAGAGAGTGCCAAGTCGGCGGCCTGGGGCTACAACGACCGTGCCACGGGACACATCATCAAATACATCGAGGCCGAGCTGGAACAGCGTGGTGTCAAGCAAGAGCTGCGTGACCGCGGCCTTAACGACTGGATGAGCGCGGGCCTGCGCATCGTGACCACGATTGACCCGCGGGCTCAGGCGGCACTCGAAGCACAGCTCAACCGGGGCGCGGAGGGTTCGCCCATGCGGGCGCAAAAGGACAACCTGCTCGCCGCGGGAGTCGCGATCGAGCCCGGCAATGGGCGTGTGCTGGCCTATTACGGCGGCAACAACAAGGGCACCGACACCGACTGGGCCAGCGATGCCGAGCCACACCCGCCGGCCTCGTCGTTCAAGCCCTACACGCTGGCAGCGGCACTGGCCGCCAACATCTCGACACAGTCCATTTGGGACGCCAGTGAGATGAAGAAGGGCGTCAACGGCGCACAGTTTGACGTGGCGAACGCGGGCCGCGAGAACAGCTCGCTGTCCTGCGGAACGCGCTGCACCTTGGAAACCTTGATGATTCAGTCGTTCAACGTGGCGTTCTTCAAAGTCGCGCAGAAGATCGGCCCGGACAAGGTCGCCACGATGGCCAAGAACGCTGGCGTCAAGACAATGTGGACAACCGCGCCGTTCCAGCCAGTGCATCTAGACAAGGGTGTACCGGCCGGGCGCAGCACCTTCGATTACCACGTTGGCTTCGGGCAGTACCCGGTGTCGGTGATCGATCATGCCAGTGGCATGGCGACACTGGCCGGGCACGGCGTGTATGCCACACCGCACTTCCTGCTGTCGGTCGACCGCAAGAACCGCCAGACCGGCGCCTGGGAGAAGATGGCGTCAGGTGACGAGCGGCTGGCTCCCAAGCAGACCATCCCGCGGGCGGTCGCCGATGAGGTGACCTATGTGCTCAAGAAGGTGCCGTCGACGCAAGGACACACCCTGAGCGGACGTCAGGTCGCCTCCAAGAGCGGCACGTGGGAAAACGGCCAGAACGCGGGCACCAACGCGCACGCTTGGTATGTCGGCTACACCGAGCAGATCGCTACGGCGATTTGGGTTGGCAGCCGTGACCACAATGCCACGCCCATCAAAGATCCAAAGGGCAACAACATCTTTGGCTCCGGGTTGCCCGGCCAGATGTGGGAGAACTTTATGAACGAAGCCCACAAGGTGTTGCAACTGCCCGCTAAGCGGATGACCGATGGCACGGGCGGAAGACTCGGCGACCGCAACGCGGGCGAATTCCCCGCCACCTTCGGCCGCGACCGCGAGTGGCCCAAGCCTGACCGCAGCAAGCCGCCGCGCTGGCCGAGGTAGCCGCTAGACCGTCGCGCGGATCGCCCAGGCACGGGCGGTCAGCGCGATCGTGCCGTCAGCGGCGACAGGAAGACGTTCCCGGAGGAGATCGCGCAGGGCATCGCGATCTTTGTCCGGCAACGACATCGTGTATGCCGGCGCTGGCCCTTGCCCGCCGAGGAACGGCGTCCAGTAGTCGTCGAAGTGCTTGAAAACGGTAGGGATCTCAATCGCCGTGACGGTGATGTCAGCCAGCCCGGCGTCAGACCACAGCTGCCGCAACGGTTCTGGCCGGCACAACGGAAACCGCAGTCCCTCGTCAACATTGGCCTTGCGGGGATCGAGTTCGCCTGCGGCATTCCAGAAGTGCCGCATCATCTCCATGCCCTCGGCATAGTCCCAAACGTAAGCCGCCATAACGCCTTCGGGTTTCAGCACACGGGCGAATTCTTCAAGAGCAAGAGCGGGTTCTGGTACGAAGTTGAGGACGAGCCCGCAAACGGCGACGTCCGCACTGCGGTCCGCCAACGGCAACTCCTGTGCGTTGCCAACGTGAAACGTGGCCCGTGGATCGGTGACCGTCTCACGGGCCACGGAGATGAACCCAGCTGACGGGTCAACACCCGTGATACTCGCCGGCTCGCCGTGCGTGAGAATCGTCTCGGTGAGGGCGCCTGTCCCGCAACCGGCATCGAGCCAGTGCTGACCCGACGGCACCCGCACCCATCGCACGAACTTTTGCGCGACCAGACGGCTCCACCGGCCCACATACCGCTCATAGGCCTGCCCGTCAGCCCAGATCCGCTCACTCATGACCGTCAACATATCGTGCGGCGGCCATTGGCTGACGAGGTCAGACGTGAAATCGCGTTTGCGTTCACGGTGTGGGCGGCATAGGGTCACGATCTTGTGACAAGGCTTAGTGAGACGCTCGTGCCTCATCGGCTCGGAACTGGTTTCCGCTGGCTGATGGCGTCCTCGTGGGCATCTAACCTGGGCGATGGAATCGCGATCGCCGCCGGCCCGTTGCTCATGGCCACTCTTACGGATGACCCTTTCCTGATCTCGATGGCCGCCCTGCTGCGCTGGGCGCCACCTCTCGTGTTCGGCCTCTATGCCGGTGTTTTGTCGGACCGGTTCAACCGGCGCCGGATCATCATCGTGGCCAACCTTTTCCGCCTTGCCGTGCTGGCGGGGCTTGTCGCCACCATCGCGACCGATGTCGTCACCGGGACGCTGGTTCTCATCGCGCTCGGCCTGATCTCGACCGCTGAAGTGTTTGTGGACAATACCGCCGGGACGCTGACCCCGATGCTGGTGTCCCGGGCCGATCTGTCGGTCGCCAACCAGCGGCTGCAGACCGGATTCCTGACCTTGAACCAGCTCGCGGGCCCGCCCATTGGTGCGGCTCTGTTCGCTGCCGGTGCCGTCTGGCCGTTCGCGGGTGAGGCCCTTTTGGTCGCCGCCGCGGTGCTGCTCGTGTCGCGAGTCTCCTTGCCTCCCAAGGACGATGGCGAGGAGAAGAAGCCGGTAAGCCTGCGCCGTGATATCGCCGAAGGTATCGCTTGGACGATCCGGCATCCCGCGGTGCGTACCCTCTCGCTTACGATCTTGATCTTCAATGTCACGTTCGGGGCGGCTTGGTCGATCCTGGTGCTCTACGCCCAAGACCGGCTCGGCATGGGTGCGGTTGGATTCGGTCTACTCACGACGGTATCCGCCCTTGGCGGCCTCGCCGGGACGGCGTCCTACGGCTGGATCACGCGGCGGATGAGCCTCGGCAACGTCATGCGGGTCGGCCTGATCATCGAGACGCTGACGCACCTGTGCCTGGCCATCACGACGTCGGCCTGGTTCGCCTCCGTCGTCATGTTCATCTTCGGCGCGCACGCCTTCATCTGGGGCACCACGTCGATTACCGTCCGGCAACGGGCCGTTCCCGCGCACCTGCAGGGCCGGGTCAACAGCGTCAACACCATCAGTGTCTACGGCGGACTCGTCGTGGGCTCGGCGATCGGCGGTCTGCTGGCCACGCGTTTCGGTGTCACAGCACCGTTCTGGTTCGCCTTCGGCGGTTCGGTGGTCTTCGTGCTGCTGCTGTGGCGTGAACTGACCCGCATCGCGCACTCCGACGAGACCTGAGTTCAGTCGACCATCAGCAGCCCCAGGCGGGAATCGCCTGGGGCTGCTGCGTTTCCACCATATGCACTCACAGTGCGAAAAATATGCATTCATTGTGCGTACCGTGTGCGGCCCGTAGGCATCCTCTGGACAACACGTGTGCGGCATGAGTGCCGTTAACACGCATCCAAATTGGAGGATGTCTTGTTACGAAGATGGGTCGCCGCTTTGCCGCTGGCGCTCACGGCGACACTGCTCATCGGGTCGCCGGGAGTCGCCGCGCCGCAACAGTTGCAGGCGCAGCAACCGGAATCGGTCAAGTCGTTTCCGGTCACGGGGCAGGGACGCCCCAAGGATTTGTCACAAGGTGCCAGCGAGTCTGGCGCGATACTTCGCAAGCTGATTCGCTGGCCCGGCGCGGGAAGTGCCGAGGTGCGACTCGACGCGCAAAGCCGTCAGGCCGGGCAGCTGCCGGTTTCCTTCGGCGCGGCGAAACAGCCGGGCAAGGTGAGGGTGGAAGTGCTCGACCGGGCGACGCTGCCCGGCGGCTGGCGCAACGGCGTGGTCTTCCGTGTCACCGGGTCGACGGACGCTGAGGTCAGCGTCGACTACTCCGGCTTCGAAACGGCATTCGGCGGTGACTGGGCCGGGCGGCTCAAGCTCTACCAGCTGCCCGAGTGCGCACTGTCCACCCCGGAGGCCGCGGACTGCCAGGCCAAGCCCGTCAAGAGCAGCAACAACCGGGCGGCCAAGAAGGTCACTTCCGCAGCCGGTGCGCTGCAAGCTAAGCCAGCGGCGGGCGTGGAACTGCAGTCAGCCGCGCCAAGCGGAATGCTCATGGCGATGACGGCTGGAACATCAAGCGAGACAGGAGATTACGCGGCGACGAAACTCCAGGCGTCTTCGACGTGGACAGCGGGGGGTTCATCCGGCGATTTCTCATGGAACTATCCACTCGGTATGCCGCCGTCGCTCGGTGGGCCGTCACCGACGATCGCGCTCGGCTACTCCTCATCGGCCGTTGACGGGCGGACCAAGGCCACGAACAACCAGCCGTCATGGATTGGCCAGGGGTTCGAATACGACCCGGGGCACATCGCCCGGCAGTACACCCCCTGTGCCGATGACATGGGCACCTCGGGTGCCAACAACACCACCAAGACCGGGGATCTGTGCTTCGGCATGGACAACGCCAGCTTCAGCCTCAACGGCCGGGGCGGGGAACTGGTCAAGGATGATGTCTCGGGCAAGTGGCGGCTAAAGAGTGACGACGGATCGCGCATCGAGCGGCTCGACGACACATCAGTGCCGGGTGACAACACCGTCAACGGGGCATGGAGCAACGAGTACTGGAAGGTCACCACTCCCGATGGCACGCAATACTTCTTCGGCCTCAACCGGCTGACCGGCTGGGCGTCCGGGAACGCCGTCACCAACTCGGTGCTGACCGTTCCGGTGGCGGGCAACAACCCCGGCGAGCGGTGCAAGCAGACGCTGTTCAAGGACAGCTTCTGCGCGCAGGCACACCGCTGGAACCTGGACTACGTGATCGACCCGCACGGCAACACGATGTCGTACTGGTACACGAAGTCCACCAACAAGTATGCGAAGAACCAGAGCACGACTGAGGCCACCTCGTATGACCGTGAGGGTGTGCTGACGCGCATCGACTACGGCACGGACAACCGTTCCGGCGTCGACACCGTTTACACGGCCACGAAAGCGCCGATGCAGGTGGACTTCTCCACCAGCAACCGGTGCCTCACCACCTCATGCGGCACCAAGGACGAGGTGAACTGGCCGGACACGCCATGGGATCAGGAGTGCACGGGCACGACGTGTCTCGGGCTCGCCTCACCGTCGTTCTTCTCAACGGTCCGTCTGACGGGTGTCACCACGAAAGTCTGGGGTGGCTCGGCTTACCGGCCCGTCGACTCGTGGGCGTTCACCCATCAGTTCCCGCCGACGGGATCTGGTACCCCCAAGGGTCTTTGGCTGGAATCGATTGTCCGCACCGGGCACATCGGCACGCCAATCGCGATGCCCGAGGTGAACTTCGACTGGGTCGCGCTGGAGAACCGGGTCGACACCTATAACGGCACGAAGCCCACGATGAACTGGCACCGGATGAGCACCATCTGGACCGAAACCGGTGGCAAGATTAGCGTTCGCTACACCGACAAGCAGTGCGCGCCAGGCAACCTCCCGAGTGCGGCGCACACCAACACGATGCGCTGCTACCCGGTGCTGTTTGAGGAAGACGACGTCATGAAGACGGAGTATTTCCACAAGTATCTGGTGACGGAACTTTACGAAGCGGACCTGACCGGTGGGGGCACCGACAAGGTCACCAAGTATGAGTACCCAGGCACTCCCGCTTGGCGCTTCGCTGATGACAACGGCATCACGAAGGACAAGTTCCGCACGTGGGCCGATTACCGGGGCTACGACCGGGTTCTGATGAAGACGGGAGCGCCGGGCCAGGAAACGCTGACGGAGACGAAGTATTTCCGCGGCATGCACGGCAGCAAGGACACCCCGAGCGGGGGCAGCCGTGCGGTCAACGTCGCGGCTTCCATCGGCGCGTCCGTCCCCGACGAGGACGCCTATTCCGGAAAGGCGAGGGAGCAAACGACTTTCAACGGCTCGGAGACGGCACCGGTGACGCGGACCGTTAATGTGCCGTGGCAGTCGGCCGCGACGGCCAGCCAGGACCTGGGTGACACGACGAACCACGCCCGGTTCACCGCTGACGACGCCATTGTCTACTCGTCGGTCTTCCTCGACGGCGGCCGGGGCTGGCTCACCACCAAGAAGTCGAGCACCTTCGACGCGATGGGACTGGTCGACTTCGGCACCGATCACGGGAAGGTGAGCGCGGATGGGCTGACCGAGGTCTCCGGTGACGAGACGTGCAGCGACAACACCTATGTGCACAACACCACCAAGAACATCATCGGCCTGATTTCCCGTACGCAGTCGTTCGCGTTGGCCTGCACCGTGAACGGGGCACCGACACCGTCCACAAAGGACGACGTCATCGGCGATGAACGGACCGCCTTCGACGGGCTCGGCTTTGGCGCGACCCCGCTCAAGGGTCTGATCACTCAGACCGACGAGCTGAAGAGCTGGGCTTCCGGAACCGGAACGTCTTGGCTGACAACAGGAGTGGTCACGTATGACGTTTACGGCCGGCAGAAGCAACTCACCGACGTGCGCGGCAACATCACCACGACGACGTACACGCCGGAGCTCGGCGGGCCACTGACCAAAGTGGACACAGCCACTGCGCTGGGAACGGCGACGGAAGAACGCGAACCGGCGTGGGGTGTTCCAACCGCTTCCATTGACATCAACGGCAAGCGCACGGATATGGAGTATGACGCGCTCGGGCGGCTCGCCAATGTCTGGCTGCCGAACCGGCTCAAGAGCGGCAACCCTACTTCGCCCAGCATCAAGCACACATATCTCATCCGTAACACGGGAGGCGTTAACGCTGTCACGTCAAGCAGACTGAATGCCGCTGGCAACTATGTGCACTCGTATGCCCTCTACGACGGGCTGCTGCGCACACGCCAGACACAGGCCGCCGCGCAAGCCGGGGGCGGGACGGTGTTCACCGAAATCAAGTACGACGCGGCCGGGCGCGAGAGCGTTTCCAACGCCTTCTTCTACGACGCGACAGTAGCGCCGGGAACGGGGCTGCGGACCATCCTGGACTGGCAGCACAAGGCGCAAACGGTCACCGAATACGACCGGGCGAGCCGCGTGGTCGCCAAGGTGGTCAAGGCTTCCGGAGCGGAGAAGTTCCGCACCAGCACTAGCTATGGCGGTGACCGCAACTACGTTACCCCGCCGGCCGGTGCGACGCCGCTGACCACACTCACCGACGCCAGGGGACGCAAAACCGAGCTGCGCCAGCACTACGGCGGCTCACTGTCGGGTTCCTTTGACGCCACCACTTATGAGTACGACCGCAAGGGTCAGCTCATCAAGATCCTGGACGCCGCGAACAATGAGTGGCGGACGGAATATGGCATGCAGGGTCAGGTCCTGGCCAATGTGGACCCGGACAAGGGCCGCACCGAGTACAAGTACAACGACTACGGCGACCAGACCGAAGTGCTGGACGCGAGGGGCGAGAAGCTCGTCGTCGAATACGACACGCTCGGCCGTAAGCTCGCCGTTTACGACGACGCCATCAGCCCGGCCAAGAAGCGGTCGTCCTGGGCCTACGACCCCACAGGGTTCAAGGGTCAGCTGGCTTCGGCGAGCCGGTGGACCGGAACGAACCGTGAACACGAGTACAAACTACGGTTCCGCGGGTACACACCGCTTTACGCCTCAACGGGTGAGGACTACATCATCCCGGCCGTGGAGACCGGCCTCAGCGGTACGTACACGTTCACGCGAACCTACAAAGTGGACGGTAGCCCGGCCACGGTCGGCTACCCGAACGCTGGTGGCCTCGGTGGCGAAACCGTGACCTACACCTACGACAGCACGACTGGCCTGCCCGAGCAGGTGCAGACGAACTGGCCGGGTGCGGGGCAGTACATCACCAACATCGACCACACCGCGTTCGGTGAAGTCGGGTTCATGCAGTATCAGCAGACCGCGGGCAGCTGGCTCCAGCGTTCCCTCGTACACGACGAGACCACTCGCCGTGTCGTGCAGGACACGACGATTCGCCAGACCGCCCCGCAGTCGATTTCTGATGTGCACTACACCTTCGACGCTGTCGGAGCGGTCAAGAAGATCGCTGACACGGCCTCCAACGACACCCAGTGCTTCACGTCCGACGACCTCGGACGGCTGCAGTGGGCGTGGACACCGTCCAATGGAGACTGTGGTCCGGCTCCGGCCACGGCTGCCCTCGGCGGACCGGCGCCCTACCGGTACAAGTGGGATGTCAACAAGGTCGGCAACCGCACCAAGCAAACGGGAGAAGGAACCGAATCCACCTACACCTACCCGGCGGCGACGCAGGCGCGTCCGCACGCGGCCACCTCGGTGACCACGACGGGGTCAGGCGCGGGCACGAAGAACTACGCGTTCGACGTGGCCGGTTTCATGACCTGCCGCCCAGCGGCCGGCGCGCTGAGCAACACGTGCGGCGGAGCCAACAGCCAGGATCTTGTCTGGGACGCCGAAGGGCGCCTGGAGAGTGCGGCTAACGCCACGAACACCTACCTTTACACCGCTGACGGGGCGCGGCTCATCGCCCGCGATCCGTCGGGAACGACGCTGTATCTGTCCAACATGGAACTTCGGCGCCCGTCTAGCGGAGCGGTCACGGCCACTCGTTTCTACGCGCAGGGCGGGGCGACCTTCGCTCAGCGCACGAGCGGTGGCGTGGCCTGGCTCGCGGGCGATCACCAAGGGACGCAATCGATTTCGGTGGCGGCTGGCAATCAGGCTGTCACACAGCGACGGCAAACCCCTTACGGTGAAGACCGCGGAAGTGCCGTTACCTGGCCGAACAGCAAGGGTTTCGTGGGCGGGGACAAGGACCCGACCGGCCTGACCCATATCGGCGCCCGCGAGTACGACCCCGTACTGGGCAAGTTCACCAGCGTGGACCCGTTGTTCAACTCTGACGAACCGCAGACGATGAACAACTACGCCTACGCGAACAACAATCCGGTGACGCGCTCGGACCCGTCTGGAGCCTGTATCCCCGACGATGACAACCCTGGCCGCTGCATCCCCGGAACCCACGGGCGCAGCACACCGCCGGCACCGCTGCCAGAACAGAAATGCACCCCGTCCACCAGGAACTACTGCCACCCCCCGGGCGGCAATAAGACGACCACGCGGGAACTGGTGTTCGCCTGGATAACGGGTGCGATGCTGGGATGCCGGGGCAAGGGCTTGTCGAGTGGGCCGAACGATAGCTGTTACCTCACCGAGTACTTCCGCGACGGTGATGACTTCACCAAGAAGATCCAGGCTCTGCCGCACTTGGCCTACGCTCGCGCGGTCATTGCCGAACAGCTGCGAAACGGCGGGAAGGCGGCCTACGGGCACGAGCCCGGCGAGGTCCACAACCACAACAAGGACAAGAACGCCGTAGAGAAGATAGACACCTTGATCGGTGACATGCTCGGCATCGCCTCGTGGGGCGGCGTCGGTCACGAGGATCCCGCCTTCTTCCTCGGCTCCTTCGACCTCAACTGGGAAGTCGTGGGACATAGCGCCAACGGCGACCCGGTGGTTGAATTCCACTTGCTCAACGCGACGACGCAGGAGTCGGGCTCGCTGAAGCCGTCCAAGCTATGGAAATACAGCGCGGGCGGATTGGCGGGCGACGGTAACGACGCCAAGCCAGGCGAACGGTGGCTACAGCAGAGCGTGCGGTGGCGGGAAACCATCGACATGACGGTCCGGCCACTGCCGACACCGATGCCGGGGCCACCGTCGTCAACGGCACCGACCATCCTCGGGACGCCCAACCCGACGCCAGGCCCTGCGGTCAGATAGGAGAGATGACGATGCGCCGATGGTGGTGCCTAGCCCTGGTGCTGTTCGCCCTCACGGGATGCGGGCTGCTCAAGGACACCAGGATCGATGCTAAGCAGAGCGACGTGACGGGAACCTGGCGCGATCCAGACACCGGCATCGAACTCGTGCTCAGCGAGGCGATGACCTTCGAAACCAGCGACGCCGCACTGTACTTCCGGGGCTGCACCTCCTGCCTCCCGGAAGGTTTTACGGGCACGGTCAAGGGATCGGGGACCTGGGAGCTAGGCCCACCTACCGGCAAGAAGTCCGGGCCGAAGAACTACGTCCACCTGACCTTCACGAAGGTGGAAAACGATCACTTGGCTAAGTACATCCCGAGCACACTGGGTGTGCGCGTAGAACGTGACCCCGAGGGGACGCTTGTGCTTTCCGCTTACGACGGCAATGCCGAAACGGGATACGGGCACATTCTTTATAAAACCTCTTAGTGGGTACGCGGTGAGCGCCCCGTTCCCGGCCATCGCGGCCGGGGCGGGGCGTTCGCCGTTGTCAGCGCCGCAGATGGGCCTGGATCGCTTGCACCACAGCGAGTGTCTGCGCCGTGGCGTGCTCAGCTGACCAGACGATGCCATAGGTCAGCGACATACCCAGGTCGAACGGCACGAACACCACATCAGGGCGGCGAACCATCTCGGCCAAGGGTGCCGGAGCAGGCAGCACGCCACGGCGCGCCGCGACAAGGTCGAGTGCCGTGCTCCAGCTGTCGTGCTCATCGCCCTCGCGAAAGCCAACGCCTTCGGCCTGAAGGCGGCTGAGGAACTGGGCCCAGAAACTGCCCGGTGGCCGGTGCCGTGGCATCAGGAGGGTCCGGCGGGCTAACTGTCCGATGTGGACACGGGTCGCGGCGGCCAGCGGATCGACGGCTGGCACGGCCAGATGAGCGACAGGAATGTGGAAGCGGCCGGTCGTGGAATAGCCCGCTGGCAACGGCGTCGTCATGATCGCGACGGCGTCGCGGCCCAGTTCGGCTGTCGCTGAACTCCAGTCGGCGGGACGCAGCTCCACATTGATCGGTGGGGTCCGGCGGCCGAGCCACTGGGCGATCTGGGCCGCCAGGGTGCCCGTCAATGGGCAATAAGCCAGGCGAATAGTTTCCCCGGTCTCCACGGCCAGGCGCGTGGCTTCGGCGGTGAACGACTGAGCCCAGTCCAGCAGCTCCTCAGCATGTGGCAGGAGCATCTTGCCCGCCTCGGTGAGCTGCACGAAGCGGCTGCTGCGGTCAAAGAGCCGAAGATCCAGGGTGCGCTCAAGCCGCGCGATGGTCTGGCTGACCGCCGACTGGGACATGCCAAGCTCAGTGGCCGCCTTGGAAAAGCTCATGCGCTGTGCCACCAGCACGTAGCAGGCGATGTCCCGAAGCGGTGGGCCCGTCTCCATCGCCACAGTATGCCCAGGCCAAGCGGCTATAAGCGAGCGTGATAGTCGCCGCAGGCCCGGGCGGCCGGCCGGCACAATGCCGCTGTGACGATCTCCAACTACACCTCGACCGTGCTTGGCTATCCGAGGATCGGGCCGCGGCGAGAACTCAAACGCGCCCTGGAGTCCTATTGGGACGGCTCGCTCGATGTTGGGCAACTCCACGCCACGGCCCGCTCGCTGCGTCGGCAAACGTGGACCCAGCTGCGCGATCTGGGCCTGGATCTGTTGCCCTCTAACACGTTTTCTTACTACGACCAGGTGCTTGACACCGCTGTGCTGCTGGACCTGATTCCGGACCGGCACCGGGTGGGCGATGACCTGGCCAGCTACTTCGCGATGGCACGCGGAACCAAGGAGGTCGCCCCGCTGCCGATGACGAAGTGGTTCGACACCAACTACCACTACATCGTGCCAGAGATCGGCGCCGCGACGACGGTGAAGCTGAACGCGGCCAAGGTGCTCGGGGAGCTCGCCGAGGCACGCGAGCTGGGCCTGGAAACCCGGCCGGTGCTCGTTGGCCCGGTGACGTTCCTCCTGCTGTCGGACCCTTCGCCCGGGAGCGCCCCGGGATTCACGCCTTTGGACCGGCTAGACGATGTGCTCGCGATCTATGCCGAGCTGCTGGCCCTGCTGGCCGCCGAGGGAGTCGGCTGGGTGCAACTGGACGAACCGTCGCTCGTGACAGATCTGTCCGACCGTGAACTAGCCGCGGTCACTCAGGCCTATTCGTTTTTGGGCGGATTGCCCACGCGGCCCCAGCTCCTTGTCGCCAGCTACTTTGGCTCGCTGGGCGAGGCACTGCCCGCGCTAGCGAGCACAGCTATCGACGCGGTCGCCGTTGACCTGGTTCGCGGAACGACCGACAGCCTGGACCTGTTGGCAGGCAAGACCATCGTGGCCGGTGTCGTTTCCGGGCGTGACGTCTGGCGCACCGATCTCGCCCGAGCCTCGGAAACCTTGCGCGGCCTCGGATCTGACGTCATCGTCAGCACTTCGTGCTCGCTTTTGCACGTTCCCTACGACGTCGACGCTGAGTCAAATCTCGACCCCGCTTTGGCTTCGCGCCTCGCCTTCGCCCGGCAGAAGGTCGCCGAAGTCGTCGCCCTCGCCCGGGGCGAAGTAACCGCCTTGCGGGCCGAAGACGCGGCCAGGGCCGGCGCCGCGGCGCGGGAAGGGGTGACGCGGGAGGGCGTGGCGTCGGAAGGGGTGGCATCAGAACGCGTGGCGCGGGAAGGCGCGGCACGGGAACGCGTGGCAGCGGCAGGGGAAGGCTTCGCGCCGGCGGGCCCGGCCAGCGAGCCTGTGCGGGAGTGGGTGCCGCGCAAGGCGGAGCGGCGGAGTCCTTATACGACACGGGCCGCCGCGCAGGCCGCGCACTTGAACTTGCCCGTGCTGCCGGTGACGACGATCGGGTCGTTTCCGCAAACGGGAGACCTGCGGGCGGTCCGGGCAGGGGCGGTGGCTGGGCGGGTGAACGAACAGCAATACGAAGCCGCCATCGAGGACGAGATCGCCAAGGTGATCCGGCTTCAGGAAGAGCTGGGCCTCGACGTCCTCGTGCACGGGGAACCCGAGCGCAACGACATGGTGCAGTACTTCGCTGAGCGCCTAGAAGGATTCGCCACGACGCAGCACGGCTGGGTCCAGTCCTACGGCTCACGCTGCACCCGGCCACCGATCATGCACGGTGACGTGAGCCGTCCCGTACCAATGACGGTCCGCTGGGCCCGCTATGCCCAGTCACGCACGAGCAAACCGGTCAAGGGCATGCTGACCGGCCCGGTCACGATCGTCGCGTGGTCGTTCAAACGGGCCGACATCACGCTCGCGGAGTCGGTTTGGCAAGTGGCGCAAGCACTTCGCGATGAGGTGCGTGACCTTGAGGACGCCGGCATCTCGATCATCCAAGTGGACGAGCCGGCCCTGCGGGAGCTTCTGCCCCTGCGACGGTCCGCCCAAGCCGCGTATCTGGACTGGGCGGTCGAGGCTTACCGGCACACCACCTCGGGCGCCGCTGACCGTACCCAGATCCACACGCACCTGTGTTACTCCGACGCGGGAACGGTATTCGCCGCTATCGACGCCCTCGACGCCGATGTCACCACGATCGAATCGGCTCGTTCACATGGCCGGATTCTGGGCGGCGCGGCGGAATTCGAACGTGGCCTCGGCCCCGGCGTGTACGACATCCACTCGCCCCGCGTGCCCACGCTCGATGAAGTCACGGCCTCGGTCGCGGCCGCCGCGAAGGTGATCCCGCGTGAACGGTTGTGGGTCAATCCTGACTGTGGTCTCAAGACCAGGACCTATCCACAGGTCGAGGCGTCATTGAAGCATCTGGTCACGGCGGCACGGGCCGCCCGCGACCAAAAAGACCAATAAGCCTTCTGCATTCACAAGCGTGACCGCGGTCACGCCGTGGGGCATGGTGCGTAACACGCTTGCCATCTTTTCGTGACAAGGAGCCATGCCCCTCATGTTTAAGCGCATTCTCGCCGCGGCCGTGCCGGCACTCATGCTGGTGACGGCCGCGGCCTGTGCCGAGCAATCCGTCGGAGAGGCGAACCCGGGCGCATCAGCCGTCGCCTATCCGAGCAAGACACTGCAAATCATGGCACCGGCCGGAGCCGGTGGCGGCTGGGACCTGACGGCCCGTTCCATGCAGAAGGCGTTGCAGGAGGCGAACCTCCTCAACGGACAGTCGGCTGAAGTCCGCAATGTCACGGGGGCGGCGGGCACGATCGGGCTCGCGGAACTCGTGACGAGCCACGCCAAGGACGCGCACCAGCTCATGGTCACGGGTCTGGTCATGGTCGGTGGCGTCGTAACCAACAAGGCTCAGGTCGACCTGACGAAGACCACCCCGATCGCGACGCTGACCGCTGAGGCCGAAGTTATCGTGGTGCGCAACGATTCCAAATACACCAGCCTCAAGCAGCTCGTCGATGACGTGAAGGCCAACCCAACGTCGGTCAAGTGGGGCGGCGGTTCGGCCGGTGGCACCGACCAGATTCTTGTTGGCCTGCTAGCCAAAGCCGCCGGCGCTGACACCAAAACGGTAGCCAAGCAATACGTCGCCTACTCAGGCGGCGGGGAAACCAAGGCCGCCTTGCTTTCCGGTGACGTGAGCGTCGCGGTTTCGGGCGTCAGCGAATTCGCCGATCTGGTCAAGGCCGGCACCGTGCGGGCACTGGCCGTTTCCGGTGCCAGCAAGCAGGACGCGGGCAACGGCACGCCCGCACCGACCATTAAGGACGCCGGCTATGCCGTCGAGCTGATGAACTGGCGCGGAATCGTCGCCGCTCCTGGCATCAGCGACGCGGAACGCAAAGCCGTGATCGCGATGATCGACAAGCTGCACACCTCGGCCCAGTGGAAGCAGACGCTCACCGACAAGAAGTGGGACGACTTCTACAAGTCCGGTGACGAGGCCAAGGCGTTCTTCGAGTCGGAGACAACACGCATCAAGACAGTGCTGACCGAGATCGGTCTCGGCTAGTGACCGCGCCAACTCCGGGGGCGGCTAAGGCCGCCCCCGGTCCCTTGATCGCCGGGGTAGTCCTGCTCGGTGCTGGCGTTTACCTTCTCGTGCACGCGTTGTCGGCCGGGGACTTGACGCTTGGCGGGCCGGGGCTAGCGCCCGTCATCGTGACGGGTCTATGGGTCGCGGTGGCGGCATGTTATGTCGTGACAGCGTTTCTTGAACGGATCGCGGAAGCGGAAGACAAACCACGGTGGCTGACGCCTTTCCTGCTTTTGGGCGGGCTCATCGCGTACTCGCTGATATTGAAATTCACGGTTGTCGGCTATGTCCTGGCGACGGTGGTGTTCTTCGTGGGCTCCGCGCGGCTGCTGAGCGTTCGCCCTTGGCGTGAAGTGATAGTGCGCGACGTGAGTGTCGCGATAGGACTCTCGCTCGCCATCTACTTCGTCTTCACCCGATTGCTGGGCATCGCGTTGCCAGCGGGGGTGCTGCCGCTATGAGCGCGTTCACTGATCTGCTCAATGGGTTCGCGACCGTGCTGAGTCCGCAGAACCTGCTCTACGCGGCCATTGGTGTCACGATCGGCACGCTCATCGGGGTGCTGCCAGGCATCGGGCCCGCGCTGACGATCGCCTTGCTGCTGCCGGTGGCACTCAAGCTCGATGACCCCACGGGCACGCTCATCATGTTCGCCGGGATCTATTACGGCGCTATGTATGGCGGGTCAACGACGTCCATCCTGCTTAATACGCCGGGCGAATCCGCTTCTGTGGCAACCTCCATTGAGGGGTACCAGATGGCGCGCCGCGGCCGGGCGAGAGCCGCCTTGGCGACCGCCGCGATCGGCTCTTTTGTCGCGGGAACGATTTCCACGATCCTGCTGACGTTCGCCGCGGGCCCGATGGCGAGCCTCGCCGTGACGTTTCGCGCGTCGGACTACTTCGCGCTCGCGGTGCTGGCCATGGTGACGGTCACCGCGATGGTCGGCACGTCAATGGTCCGGGGCTTGATGTCACTGACGTTCGGGCTTTTTCTCGGCCTGATCGGCATCGATTCGCTAACGGGCCAAGCGCGGTTCACCTTCGGCATGCCGGAACTCCTTGATGGCGTGGACATTGTCGTCGTCATCGTCGGCCTGTTCGCGATCGGGGAGACGCTTTACATCGCGTCCCGGTTGCGCGAATTGCCCGCGAAGGTAGCGCCGCTGGAACCACCAGCGCACGGTGGGTTCGCGTGGATGAGCCGTCAAGACTGGTCGCGTTCGTGGCGGCCCTGGTTGCGGGGGACGGCGATTGGATTCCCCTTTGGCGCCTTGCCCTCCGGGGGAGCGGAGATCCCCACGTTCCTGTCCTACACCTACGAGAAGCGCCGCTCCAAGCACAGCAAGGAGTTTGGCGAAGGAGCGATCGAAGGTGTCGCTGGACCCGAGGCGGCCAACAACGCCTCGTTCTCCGGCGTGCTCGTTCCGTTGCTGACACTTGGCATTCCGACCTCGGCCACGGCGGCCGTGCTGCTCGCCGCGTTCGGCTACTTCGATCTGTCACCCGGGCCGCAGCTGTTCGAGAAGTCCCCGACGCTTGTGTGGGCACTGATCGCGTCGCTGTTCGTCGGCAATCTGATGCTGCTCGCCCTGAACCTGCCGATGATCCGGATCTGGGTTAAGGTGTTGCAGGTTCCCCGGCCCGTGCTGTACACCGGCATTCTCGTTTTCGCGACGCTGGGCGTTTACGCCGTGTCGGGCAACATCATCGACGTCATCATCGCCTTCGCGCTCGGTGTCATCGCGATGTTCATGCGGCACTTCAACTTCCCGTTAGCACCGGTGATTCTCGGGGTGATCCTGGGACCGATGATGGAGACCCAATTCCGGCGGGCGCTACTGCTGTCGGACAACGACCTTTCCATCTTCGTCAAGCGCCCGCTCACGCTCACCTTGCTGGTGCTCGCGGTGCTGGCGTTCGCGCTGCCGCACGTGCCGAAGCTGTTCAGACGCAAGCGGCTCGCCTTCGGGGAGGAAGACTAGCGAATCCAGCTGTAGCGGTGTTCTGGGCGGCCCGTCCCGCCGTAGCGTAAGCGCACCATGGCTTTTCCCGACTGCACCAGGTATTCGAGGTACCGCCTGGTGCTCACGCGGGAAAGCCCGGCGCGCTCAGCGCACTCGGCAGCGGACAGGTCGCCCTCGGCTTGCCTTAGCACGCCGACGACAAGCTCGGCCGTCGCGCCCGTGAGTCCCTTGGGCAGCGCGGTTTCGCCCGGCCGGAGCGTGCCAAACAGCCGGTCCACATCGGATTGTGCCGCTTCACCGGTGCCCTCAAGGCGGTTGAGCGCGGCCGCGTATCGTTCGAGCCGGTCGCGCAATGTCTCGAAGGTGAACGGCTTGATGATGTAGTGCACGACCCCGCCACGCAGCGCCGCCCGGATCGTGTCCACGTCGCGTGCGGCCGTGATCGCCAGGACGTCCACTTGGCTTGAGTCTTCGCGCAAGCGCTGCAACACTTCCAGCCCTGACATGTCGGGCAGGTAGATGTCGAGGAGCGCCAGATCTGGTTTCAGCTTCGCGGCCGCTTCGAGTGCCTCGGCCCCAGTGTGGGCGACCGCGGCCACGGTGAAGCCCGGGATGCGCTCGACGAATCCTTTGTGGATGCGCGCCACCATGAAATCGTCATCGACGACGAGCACCCGGGTCATGGCTTCGCCTTGCGGGGAAGGGGAATCCGGGCCGTGAACACGGCACCGTTCACATGCGCCTGGCCGCCGCGGGCGGCGCAGATGCGGCTCACCAGGGCCAGCCCGATGCCGCGGTGGCCGTCGGCATCCTTGGTCGTAAAGCCGCTGCGGAACACGTGCCCAGCGAGGGTCTCGTCCACGCCATGGCCGGAGTCGGTCACCTCCACGGTGACCGCGTCATCGTCTTGTGAGATAAGCACTTTCACCCATCCACCCGGCCCGGCCGCGTCAATGGCATTGTCCACCAGGTTTCCGGTCACCGTCACCAAATCGGCCGACAGGTGCTCGCCCGCTTGACCTGCCAGGCGGGAAGCCGGATCCACGATCAGTTCGACGCGCTGTTCGGCGGCCACGCTGGCCTTCGCGATCACGAGCGCCGCCAATGACGGATCACCGATGCGGGACTGGACGTCATGGCTGAGCGCTTCGTGTGTCTCGCCCGCCTGCACGATGAAACTGACCGCCTCGTCGTACTGACCGAGCTGCATGAGGCCGGCGATGGTGTGCAGGCGGTTGGTGAACTCGTGCGCCTGTGCCCGCAAGGTGTCGGTGGTCGTGCGGCTGACGTCAAGCTCGCGCTCCAGTGACGTCAGCTCGGTCTGGTCTCTGAGCGTCGTCACCGATCCGACCGTACGCCCGCGTACGACCACGGGCATCCGGTTCAGCACGAGCACACGGGAGTCGTGCACGACAACGTGGTCTGGTTCCCCCGAACCCTGCGTCAGCAGAGCGGACAGTTCCGGCCCGAGTCCCAGCGCGGTCACCGCCTTGCCCGCGGCGTCGCGCGGAAGGTTAAGCAGGCGAAGGGCTTCATCGTTGGCCAGGGTCACCCGCCCGGTGGCGTCAAGGCTGATCAGCCCTTCCTTGATGCCGTGCAGCATGGCTTCGCGGTGTTCCACCAAACCAGCGATCTCGGCCGGTTCCAGCCCAAGGGTCTGCCGCTTGATTCGGCGCGCCAGCAGCCACGAGCCCGTCACGCCAAGCGCGGACCCGAGCAGCAGATAGGTCACGAGGTCGGGCGCCGCGTTACCCAGCAGTTCCGGCAAGGAGGGGTATTCCTTGCCCACGATCACAATGCCGAGAAACTTGCCGGTTCCCGCTTCGAGCACTGGCGCGTGTGCCACGAGCGCTTTGGTGCCGTCCTCGATGACTCCAGTCCACGACTTGCCTTCGAGCGCTTCACTGTCAGCCAGCTGCGCCGGCCGTCCTCTGAGCTGACCCGTCACGACGATGCCGTGGGTGTCCGCCACCATCACGAAGTTCGCGCCTGAGGTGCCACGGGTCATTTCCGCGGCGGCCGCGAGGGGGCCGTACCAGACACTGCCTGCCATCCCGTGCCGCACGGTGTCATTGGTGGCGAGGCTCTCGGCGTGCAGCAGAAGCTTCTTGCCTTCGTCCCGGCGGAACGCCGCGTCGGACTGAGCCACGGACACAGCCGCGACCGCGAGCACGGCCAGGAGCACGATGCCAAGCTGAAGCAGCAGGATCTGCCGTGCCAGCGACAGCTGCCAGCGCATAGCGGCTCCTTCCCGGGCTGGTTACTGTTGGCGGGTGCTTCGCCGTACGGTACTCGCTGCACCGCTGCTAACGCTCCTCGCAGCGGCAGGATGCCGGTCCAGCGAAGAGGGCGATTTGCGGATTATGGTGCCCAATGCCCCTGGCAGTGGGTACGACATAACCGCTCGCACGATCGCCACAGCGCTCGACATGTCGAAGATCCGGCAGGGCATCGAGGTCTTCAACCTTCCCGGCGGCGGTGGCATGGCGGGGCTACAGCGCATGGTTTACGAGCGGGGCAACGGCTCGCTGCTGATGCTCATGGGACTGGGCCTCGTCGGCGTGCAGCACACGTCCCAAGCGGCGGTCACCCTCAACGAGGTGACCCCGATCGCGCGGCTCATCGAGGAACCCGAAATCGTCGTTGTCACCCCGGACTCTCCAATGCGGACACTCGCCGACCTCATGCGGGCGTGGACCGCTGACCCGGCTGCTCTTGCCGTGGGCGGCGGATCGGCTCCGGGCGGCCCAGACCATCTCGCCCCGATGCTGATGGCCAAGGCGGCCGGCATCGCCCCAACGGAAGTTCGCTACAAGCAATACGACGGCGGCGGCGCCTTGCTCGCGGCTGTTTTGTCCAAGCAGGTGACCTTCGCCGTGTCGAGCCTTGGCGAATATGCCGAGCAGGTCGACTCCGGTCAGCTGCGCGTCCTGGCGGTCACCAGCGGTCAGGCGTCGCCGGGCGTTGACGCGCCAACGTTGCGGGAAGCGGGCCTCGACGTGGTGTTCGCCAACTGGCGTGGTCTCGTCGCCCCGCCCAGACTTTCCGCCGCAGACGCGACGGCCTTGCTCACCTTGGCTGACCGCCTGCACGGCTCGGACGCTTGGCGCCAGGCCATCGCCAGCTACCGCTGGACCGATAGGTTCTTGGCTGGCAAAGACTTTGGGACATTCATGCGCGACGAGAACGCTCGCGTCGAGCAGATCCTTGCCGAGCTCGGGCTTAGATAGCGGTTTTACAGCGCGGCTTCTGGCGACAGTGGTGGCGCCGCCCTCAGACGGCAGACGCCACCACCGTGTCTGTTAGCCGGCCATCGCCTCAGCGGTGGTGCGCACCACCGTGCCGCGTGCGGCTAGCCATTGCACGAGCGCCGTGAAGTCGGCAAGCGTTACCGAATAGGCGTCACAGCGATCGCACACGCGATGGAACACGATCTGCACCCAGCCACCGCCGTTGGTTTCCGCCGCGGTGACGTAGGACTGCATCGTGGCCAAGGTGGTGCCACTCTTCACGTTCGCCGGAGTTCTCGTGGCGAACGCGTCAACCGGTGGCAACGTTTCGGCGAACGTCCGCCGTCCGTCCACTCCAGACACTCCGCGCCCGGTCGTATATCCGCATTCCGCGACGATCTGTTTCGCCGCCGCGTCAAAGGCTCCGAACGGATATGCGAACGAGACCGCCGCATAACCTCGTGACGTGAGAGCCGCCCGGTCGTCACAGACTTGATGCCGCAACGCGTCGGGTTTGAGCTTCTTCAGATTGAGATGGTCCACCGTGTGACCCGTGATCTCGTTTCCGTTGGCGGCCAGTGTCGCGAGCTGTTCCCACGACAGCGAACCTGGTGTGCCGATGGTGCCGCTGTTGACGTAGAACGTCGCTCGCAGTCCGTGCGCGGCAAGCACTTCGTTCACCTGAAACTGGTCGGCCGACCCGTCATCGAACTGCAAACTGACTACTGTTCCAGCTGCCGTTGTCATCAGATTCGGCGTGGCCACTGGCGTCACCGTCTGCCAGGCGAACGCCAGCGGTGAGGCGGCCGTCAAGTCGATCGCCGGTTCGATGTTCGGATAGGACTCGACGTTGTCGAGGAACTTGCTTCCGTGCCCGTCAAAGGCACCGAAACGGTTAGCCCCGCCCGGGGGACAGGCCCGTGTTCCGGTGACAGACCCGCGTCCCGTGATCGAGTTGGGTCCTTCCACCGCCGCGCCAACGAGTTGCGGCGCCGTGCCATCGAGCGTTCCCGCCAAGTTGGCGAGCTGATGATGCGGACAGTGTGGCCACACCTGTCCCGTACCGATGATGAACGACGAGCCCCAGGCGTTGGCGCCCAAGATGTTCCCGAGCCAGCGGTTGGCGTACACGCTATAGGAGTTGTTTCCCGTCAACGCGCCATACTCGGCCGCCATGACGGACAGGCCGGCACCGTGACTGGTCGTGTCCCAGGTGTTCCAAGGGAATCCGAACCCGAAGGGCTCCGTGCCGCCCTGTGCGACGGCGCGGTCTAGGGCCGCCTTCAAGTCGGCCACGAGAGCGGCTCGCGTGACGGGCAAACCCACTTCCGAGCCAGCGGTGGTGATAGCGCGGTGCAACTCGTAGTGCGCGAGGCCCGAAACGTCGTACAAATTAAGGGAATCTTTGGTTGTCACTCCAATATAGGCATTGGCCCAATGTGCCGCCTTCTGGAGGTAGAAAGCCGGATCGTTGTGGGGCAGTCCCGCTGGCGGCGGTCCAGCTTGCAGTGCGCGGGCAAGCTCGGCCGCACCCAGCTCCAGGTCATCACGCCACTCCGTCTCGGGATAGAACGAGAACGGGATGACGGTCACCAGATTGCCGGACGGGTTCGTGTTCGCGAGATCGAAAATGTGCTGCCCTTTGAGCAGACACGAGTTCGCGTAGACTGGGTCGCTGACGCGCCAGATCTGATAGCACAGAGCGAACGCTGCGGCCATTCTTCCGGCGAGGTTAGGGCTGATGAGGGTACCGGGTGAGTTGCTCCGGAAGACCGGCCGGTTGCGCAGATAGCGGTAACGCGGATCCGTTCCGCCGTAAGTGTCGTCGGCCTGCGGCAGCCGCCACACATCGTGATCGCCGTAGGTCTTCGCGTTCCCGCTGCCGATACCAACCTGATAGTAGAGCACGCCGTTGGCGTCGTCCCACATCTTCAGCAGCCAGTCGTTGCCGTGCCTGACCTCGTTGGTGAAACTCCCCATCGCGGCAGGGAAATCGCGGACTCCCACGGCTAGCAGATCCACCGTGTACGACGCTCCGTGCAGGAACTTCAAGTAATCGCCAGCGTCAGCCCAGCCGCCCGAGGCGTCGAGCGTCGCTCCGGTTGGCGTCAGATCGCCGGAGAACCGCCCAGAGGAGTTGACGTTGGGCGTGACGTAGGCCTTACCGTTCAGATCATTGAGATGCCCCGCAGCGGTCCGCAAAGCACTGGGGATGTAGTTCGGCCCGTCCCGCTGCACTTCGTAGTACTTCCGCGCGTTCGACAACGCCGTGGCATAGACAGCCGCTCCACTGCCGACAGTTACCGGCAGCGATGTCGCCGGAACACTGCCTGTGGTGCTGATGACGTATGTCCCGGCTGTGGTCACGGCGTCGAAGTCGATCGGGTGAACCGCTGGGAAAGCGCTGCTCCAGCTGCCAAGCGACGCGCCAACGGTTCCGGTTAGGACGGTCGTCCCCGAACTGGTCTTCACCGTGAACGGTGCTCCCGCCTGACTGGCCGAGGCCATCAGGTAGGCGCGTTTGGGGCCGGTCGCCGAGTACCCCACCTGGTTGATCCTGATGTGCGCGGCATCCGCGGCGGCCGCTGGGACAGCGACCAGGAACGAAGCGGATAAGGCCATCAGGACGACTATGGGCAATTTCCTCATGGTGCCTCCTAATAATTAGGCAGACTGACTAACAATTAAGGCATTCATGAAGATCTTTAGCAAGAGCGGTTTAAAGTGGCCAGGTGCGAGAGCTTGCAGACCTCGACCTCATCGACTGGTCCGAATTGGAGCACGCCTACGGCGAGGCCGCCGACGTCCCGGACCTATTGCGATCACTCGACGGCGACCCCGAAGCGTTCGGTGACCTGCTAGGAGCCTTATGCCACCAGGGCCACCGCTACTCCGCCAGCGCCGCCGCCGTGCCCTTCCTCGCCGGCCTAGTCTCGAAGACGGATGATCCGCCTTTCGTCCTATCTGTACTGATGTCGCTCGGCTACCTCGCCATCGGCGAAGACGACATCAACTCCTTCCCCGCCACCTGGGAAGCCCAAGGCACCGCCGACGCCGACGCGACAGCCGCCTACCTCGCCGTCCAACCCGAGATCCCATCGCTTGCCGCTTTCATCGCCCACCCCGACGGCATGGTCTCGTCGGCCGCCATCTGGCTCGTCTCCTGGTTCCCAGCCTTGACCAGCCAAACGCTGCCCCTCGTCACCGCCGCACCCGCCTCCACCCCCCGCACCATCGCCCGCGGCCTCCTCCGCGACCCTTCCATCCTTCTAACCGATGCGATTGCGCCAGACAGCGTGCCCTTCACCGAACCGGGCGCACAGGCCCGCGCTGTAACCGACCCGCTTCACCTTTCTCCGCTTGGCGACGTTCTGCTCTCGGGCTCAGGGCTTTCGGCGTCGGGCGAGCCAGTCGACAGTGCCGATCCCGAAGTTGCTGGCGAAGCCTGGCCTGAGGCAGTGGCAGCGATGTGTGTGGACCCAAGCGAGTCGTCATTCGACCGTCTTGCTGCTTGTGCTCGCCTTCTGCGGGAACCGGAACTCACCGATCCCACGATTCCTTACATGCAAGGCGATGTAGCCAAGATTCTGGCCGCTGCTTTGCGTCTCGCACCGGCATCACGCCATTCTGAAGCCAAGCAAGCGATCCGCATCATCGCGAGCAGGCTGAAGGGATCAGGCACCGTTCACCTAACCCGCATCCTTGAGGAACTCACGCCCTAGCCGAACGATCACGTTCGTAAGTGGTAGAGGTTGCGTTGTGGTCTTTGTGTCGGGTCGGGCCATGCCGGTGGGGTGAATTCGGGGTGGCCGTTGTTGGTGATGGTGACGTGCCATTCGTTGTGGTGTAGGAGTCGGTGGTGGAAGCCGCAGATGAGGACGCTGTTGTTTAGGNTNGTNNNNCCGCCGTCGATCCAGTGGTTGATGTGGTGTGCGTGGCACCATTTGGGTGGGCGGTCGCAGCCGGGGAAGGCGCATCCTTTGTCGCGCAGGGTGAGGGCGCGGCGTAGTGGGCCGGTGATGAGGCGGCGTTCGCGGCCGAGGTCGAGTGGGACGCTGTTGGTGTCCAGGATGGACGGGATGATCCCGGCGTCGCAGG
>NZ_KB903260.1 GCF_000379685.1 Catelliglobosispora koreensis DSM 44566
TGCTGGGAGTTGGGATCCGCCGTAAACCTGCGGCCGTTAAACGTCCGGGTAAACCCCGCGGGAACTCCCACGAACTCCCACTGCTGGGAGTTGGGTGGCCAGAGTGTCTACTCTCACGGCTGGCCTGGTGCAAGGCTAGAGTGTTCCCACGAACTCCCAGGAGTGGGAGTTCGTGGGAGTTAATGGGAGTTTGGACCAGCGACAAACTTCCAACACATATGGAAGCCCACGGGAGTAATGATGACGCTGCGGCAACCAATGCCAGCACCGCACATAAATGAGCTAATAAAAAATCTTGATCAGCAAGACATTGCTAACGCTGTGGTGGCTGTGTCTGGGAGCCGTGAGGCCCGGTATCTCCACTGGGATGAGTTCAGATACAAGACGCCACCCAAAAACGTATCTACTGAGGCCTGGTGGTTCGCCGTAAAGATCGCCCGCATGGGCACGCAACGCAAACTCGATCTAAAGGACAACGCAAACAAGCCATTCGTCTTCAACCTTCCAGATGTAGTCCTTCAAGACATTGAGTTCGTGAGTGAGCGGCTTAAGGGCACGATCGGGTTTGGGGAACGGGTAACAAACCCGGCAACGCGTGATCAGTATCTAGTCAGTTCCCTGATCGAGGAAGCGATTACGTCGAGCCAGCTGGAGGGCGCCACAACAAGTCGCAGAGTTGCTAACCAGCTTATTCGCTCTGGCCGGGAGCCTCGTGATCGAAGCGAGCGAATGATCGTAAACAACTTCTATGCAATGGAGCGTGTTGGTGATCTGCGTGGTGAGCCGCTGACCTTGGATACAATCCAAGAATTGCATCGGATCGTCACCGACGGCACACTTGATGATCCAGATGCAGCCGGGCGCTTTCAAAAGCCAGGCGAAGAACGCGTAAAAATCTACGATAGCGAAGATAATGTTCTATATTATCCGCCACCGGCCGAAGAGATCGAAGAACGGCTGCAAAAGCTATGCGACTTCGCGAACACTGAAACGTCGGGCCAGTACTTTCCAGGCGTGTTGAAGGCGCTGACGATTCATTTCATGATCGGTTATATCCATCCGTTCGAGGATGGTAATGGGCGTACCGCAAGAATCCTCTTCTACTGGTCAATGCTCAACCAAGGATATTGGCTGACTGAGTTCATCAGCGTCTCGCGGCTCCTCAAGAAGGCGCAGGGAAAGTACGCACGATCATTTCTTTACACCGAAACCGACGGCAGCGACTTAACGTACTTCTATGTCTACCACCTAGGCATAATCCGGCGATCAATCAATGCCTTGTACGACTATCTTGCCCGCGAGATGGCCCAGCTTAGAGAAGTGCGTCAGTTGCTCGCCAAGGAGCAGGAACGGTACAACGGTCGACAAATGGCTGTTATTCAGCACGCTTTGAAGGATCCTGAGTACGCATTTAGCGTTGATACACATATGAGGTCTCACCGGATCGGTGCAGAAACGGCCCGAAAGGATCTGCAAGACCTAGAGTCGTCCGGTGTCCTGGTCAAGACGAAATCGGGACGAAAGTTCGTCTTTCTGGCGGCACCAAATTTGGCAAAGTCATTAAGAGATCGCGCGGCACAGCTGCCAAACTGACTCCGCAACCCGGCGATTACATCATGGCAGCCGCCGCCACGCACTCCCGCAAAGCGACCGCAGATAGAAGCCAGCGAAACCCAATTTTGCACCTGGCGTAGGAAATCGTTTGTGGTGTCGTTGACCAGGTGAAGGCTGTGGATATCTCCGGCCCGTGGCGGTTCACTCTGGCGCAGGCACCTGATGTTGTGGCGAGGTTTTGCGCCAGTAGGTGCTGGATTTTGGGCATAGCTGGCAGCTGACAGCGAGTGGCTGACCGTGTTTTGGCTGCCAGGCGCCGCCTTGCCCACCGCAGCAGGTGCCCGGTTCAGGACCGCTTTCGTTTTGCATGATCGTGCCTCCCGGCGTGAGCGTGAGACCTTGCCGCAGCCTCTCACAAGTTCGAACCTATGTTCGATAGCCTGGATGGTGTGGGCAGGCCGTTAGCGGTGCCGGGTGTAAAGCGGGCGAGTGATCTCGCCTCGCCCGCGGCTGGCCTCGCGAGGGATAAGGCGCTGCCGGTGATCGCCGAGTTGCGGCCGCTGTTTCCTGGTCAGGGTTTGCGCCGTGGCTCCGCTGTCGTTATCGAGCGTTCCCTCGGCTCGCTGTATCTGATGTATGCGGCTTTGGGTGAGGCGACGCAGGCAGGTTCGTGGGTGGGATTCGTTGGTATGCCGTGGCTTTCGGTGATGGCGGCCAAAGAACAAGGCATCGTCTTAGACCGTATGGTCATGGTCCCGTACCAGCGCGATCTGTGGCTGGAGGTGGTGACCACGATGATTGACGGGTTCGACCTCGTGGGGTTCGCCCCGGCCGCGCCGGTCAAACCTGGTGAGGCAGCACGAATCTCAGCCCGTGTTCGCGCACGGGCAAGCGTGCTGTTGGTGCACTGCTTCGAGCCGGGCATGTGGCCCGGCGCCGAGTTGACCCTGCGCACGACGCAAACCTGGTTCGGTCTCAACCATGGCCGTGGCCGTCTGCAAGGGTGCGTCATCGAAGCCCAGTCACAAGGCAAAGGCAGCGCCAGCCAGCCCCGGCAGGTGACCCTGCATGTCCCGCGTGACTGGCGCCCACCGCAGCCTGCCGAGGTTCAGCGCCCGGCGTTGCGTGTCGTGAAAGATGTTGCCTAGCAGGGCTTTTCGGCCTCGGTCATCCGGTCCAGCACACCGTTTTGGGCGAGGACCGCGGCGACCTCGTGCGGGTTGGCGAAATCCCCAACGTAGTGGCGGCCGTTGGTAATCCGCAGCCGCTGACGTGCCCCGTAGCGGGGAACGGAGATCACAATGGTCTCCACCCGCCACTGGCCGCAGCACGTACAGATCATCACCTTGGCGAGTATGCAGATCAGTAGCTAAGCCAGCTACAGCAACCGCATCATCGCAGGTCAAACGCGGTCAGGTTTGGCCGTTCGGCTGTAGCTAGCTCACCCGAGTAGATCACTACGTTCAAGCCATGGTCTCCGGTACGAGCTTCTACGTGATCCGTGAAACCGCGGCGCTCGCGGTCATGGTGGCCAAGTACGGCCTGACCGAATACCAGGCACGGCAGATCTTTGGCGAGATGCTGCTCGATGTCGGCTGGGACTTCATCTTCAACCACACCGCCCAGGAGATCGCCGCCATCGCCTATCACGACTACCGCGATTAGAGAGGGCAGGTCTTTCAAACATCGTCGACCTTGGGCCATCTGGGTCCGAACGAACTCGATCCAAGAGGCACGCGGGCTCGAGCTAGGCGTTGGTGAAGAATGCCGTGTCTGTCCGGGAAAGGGGATGACCGGTTTTTCGGCTAGAGGTGTCTGGCACGCGGCTACTGGCTAGCCGTTTCGCCGAACCGCGTGGCGATGGCTGCACCGGAAGAGCTAGCTAACACCGCGATTGGGCTCAGGGCCGTTCTCGACATCGGCTAGCCCCATTCCTTTGTAGTGCCCGGTCCAGACGGACCGGGCACTGGTGAGCCGTCGCTGCTAGGTTCAGCCGTGGTTGGTTACGGTGCCGGAAAACCCTCCAAAAGCCCACTGGCTTCCGTCGCTGAATCCGGTGCCGGTCGAGGTCCGGACCCAGACACTGTCGCCGTTTTGCGCGATCAGGTCATCCTTGCCATCACCATTGACATCACCAATATGGTTCGTGAGGTTGCCGAAGAACGACCCAAAGACCCACTGGTTCCCGTCGCTGAATCCGGTGCCGGTCGAGGTCCGGACCCAGACACTGTCAGCGTTCTGCGCGATCAGGTCATCCTTACCGTCACCGTTGACATCACCAATATGGTTCGTGACGTTGCCAGAAAACGATCCAAAGACCCACTGGCTCCCGTCGCTGAATCCGGTACCGGTCGAGGTGCGCACCCAGACACTGTCGGCGTTTTGCGCGATCAGGTCATCCTTACCGTCACCGTTGACATCACCAATATGGTTCGTGACGTTGCCAGAAAACGATCCAAAGACCCACTGGCTCCCGTCGCTGAATCCGGTACCGGTCGAGGTGCGCACCCAGACACTGTCGGCGTTTTGCGCGATCAGGTCATCCTTACCGTCACCGTTGACATCCCCGATGTGGTTGGTGACGTTGCCAGAAAACGCCCCAAAAGCCCACTGGCTTCCAGCGGCGAACCCGGTACCGGTGGAAAGCCGCACCCAGACGCTGGCGTCGTTTTGCGCGATTAGGTCATCCTTGCCATCACCATTGACATCACCAATGTGGTTGGTGAGGTTGCCGAAGAAACCCCCGTTTCCCCACTCGCTTCCGGCGTCAAACCCGGTGCCATTCGAGGTGCGCACCCAGATGCTGGAGTCGTTTTGCGCGATCAGGTCGTCCTTGCCGTCACCGTTGACATCACCGATGTGGTTGGCAGTGCTGCCATAAAACGTTCCAAGGCCCCACTCGGATTCGGTGTTGAAACCGGTGCCGTTGGAGGTGCGGGCCCAGATACTGTCAAGGTTCTGCGCTACCAGATCGTCCTTGCCGTCGCCGTTGATGTCTGCATCTCCGGCCGGCTGCCGAACTTTTATTTGGACCGTGGCGGTCGATTGGTTCCCGTTTGCGTCGGTGACGGTGAGAGAAACATTGTAGGAACCGGGGCGGGGATAACTGTGCTGGGCTACAACGCCGTTTGCTGCCGTACCATCACCAAAATTCCAGCTATATGTCAGCCCTGTGCCGGTAGAACCCGCAGCAGTAAGGTTGACTAGCACGCCACAACTGGCCGTTGTCTGGTACGTCCATATGCGGGCAACCGGTGCTGCGACCGGCGGCGTGCCGCCGCCACCGCCGCCTCCGCCGCCACCGTTGCCAGGTGTCCCGGCGGTGGTGTTCTGGCAAAGGTTCACTGTCTTTGAAGGCAATTCACCGGCCTGCCACGACTTCTCCGTGATTAGCCAGTTCAGGCCAAAGCCGTCGATGGCGGCATTGAATCCGGTGATCGTGGTCTGCTCGTACGTGTGGCCGTAAACCATATAGGCGGTCTCAGGCGAGCATCCGGTAGTGACCTTGTCGAAACCATAGAGAATTAGCCCGTTATAGAGGCTGAAATCCCATGGTGATCCTGATCCTGGTCCAGAGCACTCGCCATTGTTGATTCCATTGACGATCTTGTCCTGGACAGTGGCCGTGACACCCCATTGGTTGACTCCGATAGCTCCGTTGCCAACCTTCTTCTCATTTGCAACGGTGAACGACACGCCATCAATGCCGAAGTCGTTGTCATAGGCGTCATATTGCTTGCCACCCCAATAGGTGAAAGAACCGCCGATGGGGGCATATCCTGATCCGGTCACCCGAATACCGGCGCCATCGTCTCCACCGACCGGTGTCGGCACACATAGTCTTTCTTCCTGATCCCAAAAGTAGGTGTTGGTGTTCCACTTGTACTGGCCCATGGCGTAGTAGTGGTTCACCTGAGTGTCGTAGAACAGCGAGATTCCGCTGAAGTCGACATCAGCAGGACGCGAGTGTTCTGGCGGCGGCAAAGACTGCGTACCAAAAGAGTCCGTCGCACTGGCGGTAGGGGTAGGGGTAGGGGTAGGGGTAGTCGTGCTTAGCCGGGTCAAGCACCATTCGTGCGCCAGGGCTTCGGCGACTTCGATGTGCGGTTTGCCCGACAGGGCAAGCTTCGCGTAGCCCCGTCCAAGCGTCTCGGGAGTCGTCGCCTGATTCGCGGCAGTGCCCTTCTTGACACACTTAGCAGCCGCGGGTGCCTTCGACGCTCCAACCGCATAGACAGGGGTGATTGCAGCAAAGCCGCCAGCCGTAACCGTGAGTATTGCAGCCGCAAGTGCTACGACTCGATTTCTCGGTTTCACTAAACTCCTTGAGATTTCCCGCCTTTCCACGCAATGCCAGGCGAAGAATGCATCCCGGCGTTGACGTGGCTGTTCCAGATCGATCCACGACAGCGAGCTGGTTCTCCCCAACTCATTGCCATTCGATCCTGATGCCAGGCGTAATTACGGATATGAGGGGCGATCTACCTGGAACCGAACGACATTGGGTTCACCCGAAGATCGACCAGCGGAGGATATCGGAAACAACGGCGTCCGGCTGTCCCGCTTTTCGCGAAGGTTGCCGTGGGTGGCAGTTTGCCCCAGCGAAGCGCTCAAGGCATGAGGCTGCACGCCTCCAAGGCCGCGCTGGCGCACGCCAGACTGTGAAATGTCAGGCTTCGTGTCGTGTCCCAGTTGAGGGTTTCCGTTTCCGTCCCAGTTGATGGGTTCCCCGGTGGCATAGGGTTTTGTGGGGTTGAATAGTTGCGCGGTGGCTGCCGCTGGGGGCCGGTGGCCAGTGCGGATGAAGCAGATCACTTAAGGTGTCGGGCATGTCCTTATCTGACGAGATCTTGACGTGGCTTGGCTTCGTAGCCTTGGTGGTCGGCTTCATGGCCGTGCTGTTCTTCGTGGTTCGCGCGGCCGTGCGCGAGGGCGTATTGGAAGCAGATGCGGTGCGGCGCCAGCGCGATGGCCAGGCGCTCGGCCCGGATAACCCAGCCTCATAGCAGCTGGTCCTGCATAGGGCGCCGGTGGGTTTTGATCCGGGTAAATGGCCGGTGGCTGGTTCGCCGGACGGTCCGCATCCCGTCGCCGAGGTGAAAGATCAGTTGTATTTCGGTGACGCAGTCGGGACAGGCTCAGCGGGCCGGGCGCAGCGTGGCCTGGAATCTCTTTAGCCGTCAACAGGTTCGGCCCTGTCCGCAGCAATTCACGGGCTTCCAGGTCGAAGAACTTAGCGTCAGCTCAGCTACCCGGACCTGACCCATCTGCCGCGCAGAATTTCTGCCGCGACCGCAATAGACCAGGGTTCAGGAGACGACCCAGCCGAGCTTGCGGCAGGTCTCAATCACAGACGGGCCACGGGGCAGGTTGTAGTCCGGTGCGCACTCGTATGGCCCCGGTGGCTGCCATCCACCTGGCGCCGCGCATTTCGACTCATCCAGCGGCCGGAAATGCTTTGGTGCATCGGGCAGGCAGTTCCACCGCACACGTGTATCCCACTCGCGCGGCGCCGGGTACGACGGTGCGGCGCTCGGTGCGGGTGTCCAATCACAACGCAGCGCCGAATCCGGCGCGCACGGGGTCGGGTGCGGTGACTTTGCAGACGCGCCAGCCGTTGTCGTTGACGAGCTCGAATTCCCACCGCTGCGCGGCGCTTTCGTACCAGAACGCGCTGCCAGGTTTGCGGTTCGGGTCAGTGTTCGTATAAACCCAGGTCGCCATCGTCGAATGCGTAGCCCGGTCCCCATCAACCTTCGTCTCATCGTGGCCAGGGAAAAGATCAACGCGCTCAAACGCGCGCATGCCCTGAACGTTGGCGCGGCGCGCCGCGTTCGCCAGCTGCACCGCCTGCTCGTGCAGGCGCTCATCGTCGGCGCAGTAAAGGTTGTAGGCCGGGCCAGCCTCCGGCGGCTCGCCACCCAAAGGGGTGTCGAGAAAGTAAGCCAGCGCCGCCACAGCAGGGCTAGCAGCCCCTTTCCCGGCCTCAACGGTCTCCGTAACGAACCAGCGGCCAGCCAGCCCCGCAGGAACCGCCACCACACAGACAGCCAAACCCAGCAGCACCAGCACAATACGCGGCACCCTACGACGCCGCTCCGGCAAAGCCGTCTCAATCTGTTGCGTTACAACAGGCTCACTCGGCAAACCTGCATTTGGTCTGCCGAAACGCCCCCGGTTCCTGACCTTCTCCCCGCCGATCATCCCTCTACTCTGGACAAACACAGCACCGCAACGAAATGACCTACGTCGAAATGCGACGCAGGTCACGATCGGTCAAATTAGGTGGTCAGCATCCTGCATCGTCGAGCGTGATCTGTTGTCAACGGGCGGAGTCGCTAAGCGCCGTCAGCAGCGTGAGCATTCCGCTCGGATCGCCGACAATCGCAGTCGCTCCAGCAGCATGCAGCCGTTCTGCCTTTCCTGGCTTGTTCGCGTACCCAATCGATGCGACCCCCGCACGGTTGGATACTTCAATGTCACTTACCGAGTCCCCTATTAGGACAGCGGTTCCGGCAGGCATTCCGAGCGCTCTGAGAGCTTCACGAACTGGGAACACGTGCGGCTTCATCAGGTCTGGGCGGCCGTACGCCCTGCCTGCGATGAACTCGACATGAGTCACCGCGCCAACGATCGTTAGGTAGTCGCGGATGGCAGAAGCGCTGTTATTGCTAACTATGGCCAAGCGTTTACCCGACGCTCTGACCGCAGCCATGAAGTCCGTTGCGAATGGAGTGGGCTCAGCCGACAAAACTGCCTGCCGTTCACCCGCAATCAGAACATCCTCAACGTCAGGAACTAGCTCAAGTTGCCCAGCCGCGAACTCCAGCACCGCCATTGGGTCATTGGTGCCTTCGACATCATCGGAGACGTTGACACCCTTGTCGCGCAACACTTTCCTTAGACGGTTCGCTACTTCGGTATCCGGAAGGCCAGCAAAGACGCTGCATACCGGACCGTCAAAATCCAGGAGCACCGTATCGGCTTGACGCACTACCTCGGACGCGCGGCTCATTCGGCTACCTCGTAGGCGATAGTTGTCCAGATCGAGTCAAACCACGTCTGCGCTTGCTCGATCATGGTTGGGTCGGTCGCTGTCGGGTCGTCCGTGTTGACGAAGTGCATCAGAACCGAGTCCTTGCCCATGCTGTCGTATGCCGAGATGTGTTCTCCACCAACGACAACCGGGTGTTTCGCGACCGGGTAGAAGCCGAAAAACACCTCTTCCCGGTTGAGGATGTAGAGCTTGAACTGCGGACCCGCCCGGTGGAACCGCACTTCGACCTTGCCGCTTTTCAGGAGTTCCATCGCCACTAGTTCGTCAACTGTGTCTGTTATGGACTCCACAGAACGGCGAACGATTCGCTCCATCCGGCGGCGTAGCCGTGGATCGTCCTCGCCTGTTTCTGCCAGGCTGGGCACTGCGGCTGGTTTGCGCATGTCCGGCAGCAAGATACGGATCGAAAGAGAAGATGGGGTCAACTGACCTGCTCGCACCTTGTCCAGAGGCTCCGACAGGGCGCCATGCAAGGTTTCCGCCCCAAATCCGGCGAAGTCAATCGTGACATTTTCGCTGGTAAATAGGTCTTCTACGTGCGGTCTAAGGCCGACTGGGCGCTCAGTTTGAGCGCGAACAAAGGCCCCGCTTCCTTGTCGGCTGACAACCAGGCGTTCCTCCTTGAGCACGCGAAACGCATTACGAACCGTTTCGCGAGCCATGCCGTAGCGCTCCGCTAAGTCCGGCTGGGATGGCAGTCGGTCTCCGGCGTTGTAGACGCCGCTCTTGATCGCTGCCCGTAGGACTCCGGCTAGCTGCTGGAACGGCGGCTTTTCGTCGTTGGGGTCTAAGTCGCTTAGCGCTGCGAACTGCTGATCCATGCCCGCGAGATTACACCTGACTAGGCAAGTTGTAAAAGGTTGGATTTTCTGCTTGACATGTCTAGGCAAGCAACCTTAATTTGTTCTCATTGGCTCACTTGCCTAGGCAAGCTAGGCAAGTGGCCGAGTTTCTTGAGAACTTCACAGCGACAGATACAAGAGCTCTTACGTCAGGTACGCCCATTGGCGGTTCTGGCGGCGGTAGGTGAGAGGGCGATTCCTTCACTGCGAGGTTGGTGAGGGTGGGTGTATCCACAACGCGTGTGTGACCGCGAACCATGAGGCGGTTGATGCGTAAGTGCACTCCCCACCGGAACGGCCAAGCGGGCTGGAAGAACTCGAACGGGGTGACAAGCACGCGTCACCCCACGATCCGACCGTGGGCTATTAGGTCATTGATTAGTAATGGTTTCCCGCATACACGGCCAGTTCCGCTGGTGGGCCGGGGTAGGGGTTCGAATCCCTGTGCGGGAGCGGTGAAGCCAGCGTCCACGCTGGCTGACCTTCTGTTTTTCTCTGTTTCGCCGGGGCGCGGCTGGCCTGGAAACCTTTCGCCGCGCCCTGGCTTTCCTGTCTCCCCTTTAAGGAAGAGGTGTTTGCCATGGTCTCATCCGTCGCTTCGGCTGTGCGGATTACCTGCCGTAAGTCGTCCGTGTACCGGACCTGCGAATGTGGCGCGCTGTTCGCTACGTCTGCCGCTGAGGATCGCTGCCCCGGCTGTTCTGGCGTGCGTAGGCCGCGCCGTTCTGGTCCTGGTGTGCAGCGTCGTGGAAGGAACTGAAACTTCTGATGACCCGCGATGACGCTTTTACTGCTGGCCCGACAGATGTGGAGCTGGCCGCTATTGAGCTTGAGTGGCCGCTGATCGCGGCCGAAATGGACATTGTGGATGCTGAAATCCGGCTCCTGACCGCACCTGACGGGCTGACTGAGCTGGACTGGCGCAGGCTGCGCCGCGCCGAACGGCAACGGCTGAAGGTGCTCTGCGAATTGCTGGACCTCGCCGCGGCTAGTCTCACCCCCGTCGCAGGTCACGCCCCCGCTCTCGTGGCGGTGGCCGCATGAGCCGGTACCCGCTCGACCGCCATGTGGCGGACTCGCGTTTCTCGTTCGGGGTGACTGCTGAGGTCGCGAAAGTCCTTGCCCGCTTTGGCTACCCGAACATCATGAGCTTCTACGACGGCGCACCAGCCGACGCCGACCGGCTACAGGCCGCGCTCCTGCGATTCATCTACGGCCCCGCTGACGCGTGCGAGCCTGCTGCGATGGCGCTGCCGGAGTGGATGGCCCAAGCCACATCTGAGCTTGTTGCCGACTCTGGGCCTGCTCCGTTGCGGCCGGTGGGTGCGCCGGTGGAGTTCCGGCTCATCAGCAACCCCACGGCTGCAACGCATGCGGCCGACATCCTTCACCACGTCTTCAACGTCACGTACGTGTCCGATCCCCACCCGGGCCGTGACGGCCGGGTGCGTATCTACCTGACCGGGCACCGTGCCGCACCCTACAAGGGAGGCATCAAATGACTTCTCCGATCAGTCAGCCGCGTGTCTCGGGCAAGACGGCTGACATCCTGTCCAGCGTCTTCTACGGCGGTGTAGCCCTCACCGCTTTGGCCGGGCAGATCAGTGCCGCAGACAAGCTGGGCATCTCGTCAGCCATCGCGGTACCGGGTATCGCCCTGCTGGAGCTTGGTGGCGTGGCGTTGGCCGCACGCGCTGACTTCCGGCGCCGTTTGGGTGAAAACGCTTATGCGGCACGGATTCTCTCGGGTGCGGTCGCTGTTTTTGCGGTGGTGTTCAACTGGTACGGCCACGCGGATAACCTTTACGCCGCAGGCGTCTTCTCGTTCATGTCCGCGCTTGGGTATCTGGTGTGGCTTATCAACTCCGGTGACCGGCGCCGCGACCAGTTACGCGCCGAGGGCAAGCTGACCGCGACCCCGCCCGTCTACGGCATCGCGCAATGGGCCAAGCACCCGTTCCTCACCCGCAGGGCACGCGCCCTGGCTTCTGCTGATCCTTCGCTAGGTGTGCACGGGTCGCTCGAGGCCGCCGCCGACGCAGACCGGCTGGAGCGCCGACAGACGGCTATCGCTAAGGCGCTCAAAGACAGCCTGGCCAAGTCGGTTGACCCGGCGACGGCGGCGATCGCGGTCGCGACATTCGACCTCGACCAGATCGCCGCACGCCTGGCGGCTGAGGCCGACTATGACGGGCTGACGGCGCTGATCGGCGCCAAGATGACGCCGGTCCTTTTGACGGCATCAGCTGACGCGGCTGCCGTCAAGACCGAAGCCCGCAAGCGCGCGGCCAGGCCGGACGGTGACGCCACCGGCAAAACGGCTGTGTCGTCACGCAAGACCGGCTCCACTGGAGAGCTTGTCGCCAAGGTTCTGTCGCGTAAGCCTGACGCGACGCCGGTCGATGTCGCCAAAGCCATCGGCAAATCAGAGCGCACCGTGCAGCGGTACTGGCCCAAGCCAGAAACCGTGTCGCCAGAACTGATCCCCGCAACCGCCTAACCCCGTGCACCGGGGAGGCCTGCGTGCGGGCCGGACCGTGAGCCGCTGAGCCGGTCCGGCTCGCCGCGCTAGCCGCCAACGATGACGGCACAACCGGGAAGGAGCACACCTGATGAAGACAGCCCTTGCCTGCCCCGACAACCCCAACAACGCCAGCACCCTTGCCGAGCGCACCGCCAAGCAGCTTGAAGCGATCAGCGGCTGGATTGACACCGCCGTCACAGAGCGCCGGAACCTGGCCGATGTGCTGGAGCAGCTGCAAAACGATCTGTGCGACATCGCGTGGCGGCTGCGTGAGGGCCTGTAAACGGTGACCGATCAGCGTGACGGCCGGGGCCAGCTCGCCCCGGCCCTCGCGCTGGCCGGCCACCGTGGCAGGCCATAGCGAAGGAGCATCCTCGTGGCGAACGAAACCACACTCACCATCGTGGGCAACCTGACCGACGATCCCGAATTGCGCTTCACCCCAACCGGTGTCGCCCTGGCTAAGTTCACCGTCGCTTCCACCCCGCGCCTGTATGACCGCGTTACCGAGTCGTACAAGGACGGCGACGCCCTGTTTATGAACTGCTCGGCATGGCGGGAGCTGGGCGAAAACATCGCCGAATCCCTCAAGAAAGGCTCCCGCGTTGTCGTGACCGGCCGCCTGCGGCTCAACCGCTGGGAAACCCCGGAAGGCGAGAAGCGGTCCGCGATGCAGCTCGACGTGGAAGACGTGGGCGCCTCGCTGAAGTACGCGCAGGCGAAGGTGATGAAGATGGCCCGCAAGACCGACGTAGCGGCAGCTGGCGGCGACCCGTGGGCCACCACGGCAGGTAAGGCCAGCGCGCCGCAGGACGACGAACCGCCTTTCTGAGCACCAGCTTTCACCGCGCAGTAAGCGTGACGACCGGGACGTTTATCGCCCCGGTCCTCGCGCTGGCTTGTCACGGTGGCAGGCCAGGAAAGGACACATCTCTTGGGACGCACGATCACTTTTCCGGTCACGATCGAGATTCACTACCCGCCCGACCTGGAGATGCTGACGGTCTGGTCACACCGGCTGTTCGCCGCCTATTACGTCAGCGGGTTTACCGGCTCGGCCCTGTTTTTCGGCCCTGGCCTAAGCGCGTGGCTGTTCGGCATTTCGTGGTGGTGGCTGCTGCTGATGCCGCTAGGGCTGCTGTTCTCTTACGCCACGCAGGGTTTTGAGTACCTGATGTCGCAGGTGGACCGGCGCCGCTACGAACTGATCGCCTTCGCCCAGCTCGCCCGCGACAGTGGGCTCGATTAGCAGCAGACGCTGCTCTACCTGCCATGTGAAGGAGCAAAGGCATGGCACGCCATCCTTCGATCCCTTCGTGGACTGAAGTGTTAGACGCGGCAACGTATTCGGCCGCGATCCGCCGCCGCCGCAGAGTACAGCTGTGGCTGGTGCGGCACCCGAAAACCCGTATCACCTTGCGCATCGCGCGAGGGGTGTGGCGGCGCAAGCACTACGCGGTTAGGCCGATCCTGACCGCGATGGACTGGCTGTATGACCACGGCAGTCTGCGGGCGCAACCGTGGCGCCGCAACGACACCCGGACTAGAACCCGGACCCAGCACACCTACGAAGACGACTATGTGCCGTGCACCAAGTGCGGGCGGATGGTGCGAGCAAAAAATGCCCGCGCGCATCTGGCCTGGCACATGCAATGGGACGGCCGCACCAACCCGATCACTGCCCGCCGTGGCTACCGAAAGGTCTGGGAGACAACAGATTTCCCGGTCAGCGCACCACCCGCACCGAACGCACCATCCAGCTCCGCCACAGGAAAGCCCGCCTCTGTTAAGGGAGTACACCACCGTATGTCGACCACGACGACGCATCTTAAGCCGCTGATGAACGCCGCCAAGGAACTCTCGGAGATGGAGCCAGCTACCGCGTGGGAACTCGACGCGCAGCTCGTTGGCCTGTCCCGTGGTGCGGTCGCGATCGCTGACGCGATCGGCGACTACGCCGAAACCCTCGACACCACCCACATTGACCAGCGGGTCAGCGCGCATGTGCTGACCGCGATGGAAAACCTCGTGCAGGCCGGTTCAGCGTTCGCGAACGCCGCGACCTCGTTCCGCACCCTATACGCCGCGCATCTGGAAGCCGCAGAGGCCGGGGTGCGCCAGCCGACCGCCGCAGGTTTCTTCGACCCGAAGAACGCCGCCTAACCCCACTGCTACAACCGCTATACCTGGTGCACCCCAAACCCCTGGGGTGCACCACTTTTTGACCCCTTGAGGAGACAAGACCGTGTTTGGCAAGCGCAAATCTAAGACCAACGCGCTGGCGCTCATCGATGACCGGCAGCGCAACACGATCGCCTTCGCGATCGCCCGGCTGCTGTGGCGGTTCCGCCGCCAGCTGGCCCCGGTCGCCGTCGCCCTGCTCGTTCTTGCTATCGCTGTTACCGCCCTGATTGTTCGGCTGACCGCTGGTACCGGCTGGCTGATCGCCTCCTATGCGGTAGCAGCGTTGTGCGCTTCCGCGTGGCTGACACGGCTGCACGGATACGACCGCGGCCTCGCCGCGATCGTGCTCACCATTGCCGGACCTTGGACGATCCTGGTGGCGTACCAGCCAGGCAACGGCGGCCTATACGGCCTATGGGCCTTGGCCACGCCCGTGCTCGGTTTGGGCTGGTGGATGTCAGGCACCCTGCGCGCGCAGCTGCGCGCTGACGCGGTAAAGCAGCGGTGGAATACCGTCGCCCAGATCGCGGGTGTTGCTGGATCGAAGCTGCTCGCGACCCGCAAAACCCCGGCAGGGGAAATCCTGACGGTGAAGCTGGCCGCTGGGCAGACGCCGGAAGACATCTCCCGCAAGCGCATCGAAGGCGCCTACGAGCTGCGCCCTGGCGCGGTGAAAGTCGAGCAGGACAAAACCAACGCCCGCAAGGTTTTGGTGCACCTGACCGAAACCGACCCGTGGACACAGCCACTCATTCACCCGGCCGTGCACATCGTCAACAACAGCACCGGTCTGCAACCATAGAGAGTTGCGGTCATCGGGTCCTTTTTGGACGTTGTCCAGGTAGCTTGCGGGCTTGCGCGAGCTTGGCTAGCTCAAGCGCCACCTCTGGTGTCGGCAGCGACCGTGAGCCGATCAAAACGTGCCCACGTTCGATCCAAAACGAACACACGCCGTCGGCCGTCAACGCCGATCCCGGAATTTCCGGTTGGTCCTCGCGGCTATCAGGATCGAGAAAAGGTCTCCTGTCTTCTCTCGCTGGCTTGAACTCAGCGATGAGCCAGCCAAACCCCGCGTTGATGTGCCAAAGCCGCCCGCGCCTGTACAGGCCGACCCGCGGCACGCCTTCCTTTTCGAAGATTGCTATCAGCTCGGTCAGTAGCCGCTGCCTCACTCTTGCTTCGGCAATTGCCGCGGCTTCGGCGCGCTGGCGAGCCACCTCACGTGCTTTCGCTTCGGCTTCGGCAGCCTGGCGGTCACGTTCCAGCGCCTCACGGGCATCCTCCTCAAGACCCATGCCCGCGAGTCTAAAGAGGCATCGATGAATGCACTATGGCCACGTGGCCAGCCCCGAAGGACTACAGCACCGGCACAGGATCTATTGAACGGAGGCGGCACACCATGGCACGACCGAAAACCAGCACCGCGACTACGTCCATCGCTAACCCTGCCCTGTGGCTGCCTGGCGTGCGCAGCATCCACACCCCGGTTCCGCTTGGCGTGTATGAGGACGGCAGCGTCGCCGAACTCGCCCTGTGGAACACCATTGGCGCCCGGCACACATTCCTGACCGGCGCCACCGGGTCAGGGAAAACCACCAGCCTCAACGTGCTGCTAACCGGGACCATGGCCAGCGTCGACACGGTTGTGTGGGTTATCGACGTGGCCAAACGCGGCAAGTCGCTGGCGCCGTGGCTGCCGTGCATTGACTGGCTGGCCACCGACCCGGCAAC
>NZ_KB903261.1 GCF_000379685.1 Catelliglobosispora koreensis DSM 44566
ACACCCGACGCGGGCACCCCACCACGGCCACCAACCTGCAACGTGACCGCACCAAAACCAGCCACCGGCCCTGCCGGAGCCCCGTTACCCGAACGNGTGTCGAGAATGCGCGCTGGCGACAGCTCCACAAACGACCCTGCGGCCGCGGGCGGCTCCTCCACCTCCGCCTTCAGGCGGATGGTTCCCATGTCAATGCTGTCGCCCTCGCCGATGACGCGGCCAAAGGCAGCGACCAATTTGCCGCCCTGAACACCAAGGCCAACGCCGCCGAAGCTGTCGTAGCCGTCGACCTGATCCAGGATGAGCGAGCCATCGGTGCCAAAGGCCGGGTCTAGGTCTCCCTCCAGCGTGAACCTGTTGATGTTCATGGGATAGTCGCCGCAATCCATGAAATCACCGGTCAGGTAGATCTCCGAACCGGTGACCAGAACGGCCTCGGGGTTGATGCCGCAGTGGTGACCATCGCCAATCGCGTAACCGCCATCGCCAAAGGTGGTGTCGATATCGCCGGACGGCAGCACCTTCGTCAAAGCCATCGACGTGTCCGGATCGAGGGGAACGGACTTTGTCGCCCCGACGTAATAGGCTCCGTTGGCGACAGTGATCGAGCGGGCACCAAAGCCTTCTGGGAAAACAACTTTGCCGTCGCCCGAAAATCCATTGTCGACAGCGCCGGCGGCCGTGAAACGGCGCACGCCTGTCGTGTCACCAAAGTCTGATTCATAACCGGCCACCAGCACGGTGTTGCCGGCCGCCGCGACTTCATAGACGAAATCGTCAGGCAGGGTAAGCAAACCGGGTGTCGCCGCGCCCGGAGCCCAGGTCGTGTCCAGGGCACCCGCCGGCGTGATGCCAGCGACGTAGGACGTCGCCGGGAGGATGTGCTCGTTGGTGAACACGACCATCAAGCTGCCGTCTTGACGTTGGGTTATCTGCACCGAGTGAATCGCGGTCGCACCAGCTAGCAGTGTGATCTCACCGTCGCCTCCGCCGAAACCACTGTCGAGGACCCCAGCGGTGGTGAAGCGCGAGATTCTCAGCCCGCCGCTTCCGCCTGGGATATCCGCGACGATCAGCCGCCCATCGGCATCGGCGAACACCTGCTGCGGAATCGCGGGCAACATCAGCGCGCCGCCAGCGAAGGTGTTGTCAAGTGCGCCTGCCGTGGTGAGCCGCCGGACACGGATCTGGTCGTAGTTCTCGTTAACGGTGACGATCAACGCGCGGCCAGCAGAATCCATGGTTCCCATCGGGATCCAATGGCCCTCGCCGGAAAACACCTGGGATCCACCCACGCCATAGGTGGTGTCGATCCAGTCCGCGACGGGGGCTGCCGAAGCGGGAACGGGGCCAGCGATGACGAACAAACTGGTGACTAAAACAGACAAGGACATAGTGAAGCGAGCGATCACGGATCAGCTCCTCAGTGAGAGACGGCCAAACGCCAATCAACGTCACTGAATGTAGTAAGTCAGATGCGGAACGCCGCTACGGACGAACGGTCACAGAGTCCGCCCGGCGGTCCTAACTCGACAGTGGAGCCAGACGTGAATCACGCGTCGTAATCGACCGTGAGCTGCTCGCTGGTCGGCATCGACTGGCACGTAAGCACATAGCCCGCAGCCAATTCGTCTGGTTCCAGTGCCCAGTTGGCGGCCATCTCAACCGTTCCGGTGACCACTTTGGCGCGGCATGTCGAGCAAACGCCGCCCTTGCAGGCGTAAGGCAGCTCGCTGCGGTGCTTCAGCGCGGCGTCGAGCACACGTTCGCCGCGTTCCATCGCGAAGTCGGTCGTCCGTCCGTCCAGGATGATCGTGACGTTGACTGGCGGGCCGTCGACGGACGCCATCGTGGCGAGCGGGAGTTCTTCAGCGTGGAACAGCTCGACGTGAATCTTGCCGGGCTGTCCGGACAGAGCCTCACGGGCCGCCTTGACCACGCCCAACGGTCCGCATAGGAACCATTCGTCGATGGTGTCGAGGTTAAGCGCCTTGACGAGCTCACCGATGCGCGCAGCGTCTAGCCGCCCGGAGAGCAGATCGCTCTGCTGCATTTCCCGGGACAGCACGTGCATCAGTTGCAGGCGCGCTGGGTACCGGTCTTTCAGCTCAGCAAGCTCATCAGCGAACATGACTTCGGCCGCTGCCCTGTTGCCACACACGATGGTGAACGTGCTCGCCGGCTCAACAGCCAGCCCAGCCGACGCCAGCGATAGCACCGGTGTGATGCCCGAGCCCGCGACGATCGCGCCGTAGTTGCGACTGCGAGCGGGATCGAAAGCGGTCGTGAAATGCCCCAGTGGCGCAAGCACTTCCAGCTCGATTCCGGGGCTCAGCTCTTGCGCGCGGGTGGAGAAGGCACCACCAGGGACACGCTTGACGCCCACAGTCAGCCGACCGCGCTCGGTCAGGTCGGCCGGCGTGGAGCAGATGGAATAGGACCGGCGCAGATCACCGTCGAGGAAGGTGAGGTGCTGCCCCGGCTTGAAGGCGAAGGCACCGCGCAACGACGGCGGGACGTCGAGGCTGATCGCCACCGACACGGAGGTAAGAGGCTCCACTTTGGACACCGTCAGCTTGTGCGACCTCATAGTGTCTTCACCGCGTTGAAGGGTTCGGCGCAGCTATGGCACTTCCAAAGTGACTGGCAGGCGGTTGACGCGTACCGGGAAATCTGCAAAACCTTGCTGGAAGCGCAGTGCGGGCAGGCCGGCGAGCCTGCCACCGGCGGCGCGATTCCGCTCTTGGCCAAAGCGGCGCGCCCGGCTGAGGTAATCATGTCCGTGGACCAGGCAGGGCTCAACGACGTCACGACTTCGACCGAGCCGAACCCGTTGCGGGTCAAGGCGGTCTCGATGTCGAAGCGGATGGCATCCATGGCGGGGCAGCCCGAATACGTTGGCGTGATGACGACCCGCACGTGACCGTCCTTTTCGGACACCGACCGCAGCACACCTAGGTCGGCGATCGTGATGACGGGCAGTTCCGGATCCTTAACCGCCGCGACGACTTCATAGGCAACGCTCACCACATCACCCCCGGATGCGCACGATGCAGGGACTGCATCTCGGCCAGCAGGTAGCTCAAATGTTCCGTGTGCTGCCCGTTGCGTCCACCCGACGGCGCCCACGTGGTTGAGGGGACGGCCAGGGTCGCCTTGGCCAGCACCGGTTCCACGACGGAAAGCCACTCCTCGCGGATGCCTTCGGTCAGTTCGTGACTGTAGGGCCACAGTTCATCGAGCGCGGCCTGCGCCCGCAGGTGTGACTCCTCGGTCCCGTCCCCTAACCGGACCGTCCACTCGAGCGCGTGGTCAAGGTGGTAGGACGACTCTTTGACCGCCTTGGCCGCGATCTCGTCACCGGCGGCGGCCAGTTGGGTGTAGCGAATCTTCTGTGCCGCTGACAGGAAGAGCAGCCAAACGATGGTCCAGCCGAAGTCGAGATCGCCACGCGATGGCCCCAAGGGAAGCTCAACCAGCTGGCAGTTGCGGAATTCGGCGTCAGAACGCCCATAAGCCAGCGCGTCTTCGTCGCCGAGCGACTGAAGGTAAAGCCGTGCCACGCCAAGCTGATCGAGCGCGATGTTGGCCAGCGCGACGTCTTCTTCCAGCGTCGGCGCACGTGACACCCACTCGCTGAGGCGTTGCGCCGCAACGAGTGCGTCATCGGCAAGCTCAAGAGGAGTCACAGGTGCTGCACTCCCTCGGGCAGTTCGTAGAACGTCGGGTGCCGGTAAATCTTGTCCGCGGCGGGGTCGAAGAACGCGTCCTTCTCGTCCGGGCTCGAAGCCGTGATCGCTCCGGCGGGCACCACCCAAATAGAGATGCCCTCTTGACGGCGGGTGTAGAGGTCACGCGCGTGGCGTAGCGCCATTCGCGCGTCTGGCGCGTGCAGGCTGCCCACATGCGTGTGCGACAGACCCCGGCGCGGCCGGACAAAGACTTCCCACAACGGCTCTGTCGTCATTGGACGGACACCTTCTTCGCATAAGCCTGTGCCGCTTCGCGCACCCAGGCACCTTCCTCGTGCGCGCGGCGGCGATGCGTCATGCGCTGACGGTTGCAGGGCCCGTCGCCCTTCACCACGCGCATGAGTTCGTCAAAGTCGGGCTGGGTGAAGTCGTAGTGACCGCGCTCTTCATTCCAGCGCAGTTCGGGGTCGGGCAAGGTGAGGCCGAGGATCTCCGCTTGCGGCACGCACATGTCCACGAACCGTTGCCGCAATTCATCATTGGTGAACCGTTTGATCTTCCACTCCATCGATTGCGCCGAGTGCGTCGATTCGGCATCGGGTGGGCCAAACATCGCCAATGACGGGTACCACCAACGGTTTACCGCGTCCTGAGCCATCGCGCGCTGCGCTTCGGAGCCTTGGGCCAGCACGTAAAGCGACTGGTAGCCCTGGCGCTGATGGAAGGACTCCTCCTTGCAAACACGGATCATCGCGCGTGCGTAGGGGCCATAAGAACAGCGGCACAAGGGCACCTGGTTAACGATTGCGGCCCCATCGACCAGCCAGCCGATAGCACCCATGTCAGCCCAGGTAAGGGTGGGATAATTGAAGATCGAGCTGTACTTCTGACGCCCAGATAGGAGCGCGTCCGTTAGCTCTTCTCGGGTGATACCAAGGGTTTCAGCCGCTGCATACAGGTAAAGACCATGTCCCGCCTCATCCTGCACCTTAGCCAGCAGGATCGCCTTCCGGCGCAGAGAGGGTGCCCGGGTGATCCAGTTTCCCTCTGGCTGCATCCCGATGATTTCGGAATGGGCGTGCTGGGCGATCTGCCTGATCAGCCCCTTGCGGTAGGCGTCGGGCATGACGTCTCGCGGCTCGATTTTCTGGTCGGCCGCAATGATCGCGTCAAACGACGCCTCGCCGGAAAGATCCCGCGCGGCGGCACTTCGCAGCGCCGCTTCAGCTTCCTCGACTTCGCCAAGCAAGCCGTCAGCTCCATGCACCTCCATGCGCTCAGTGTTACAGAATTTCCCCACTTGGTCCAATCTCTGTCACAAGTGCCGTCTGCCCGAGACAAGGGTCACCCTCATGCGTTCTCAGCAGGCGATTCACAGGAAATCTTCGTATCGTCGAAAACCCCTCGACGAACGGAGCGACCCCTCGTGTCCCGTCGGACGCTGGTCACGATCGCCGTATGCGCAGCTCTTGCCATCGGCACGGGTTTCCTCGTGCCCAAGGCGCTCGCGTCCCGATACGATCCAGCGGTGTGGCACGAACCACAATCTGTGGCTGAACAACCGGCCGAGGAAACGCCCGCCGGGACGGGTGGCCAAGCGCCGCCGCTCACTTTGGTATCGGTCAGCTTCACTGGCGAGTTCCTGGGCTGGGCCATGCGTGATAAGCAGACCGGCGTCACCATCGGCGAAAACCTTGAGCAGACGAGCAGCACCGAGTCGATGATCAAGACGTGGCTCGTCGCCGACTTTCTGCGCACCGAGGACAAGCCGACCAGCTACGAACTCGACCAGGCCGAAGAGGCGATCCGGTGGTCAGACGATGATGCGGCACAGGTGCTCTACGAGAAGAACGGTGGCGACGCCTCGATCGAGCGCATGATCGAGATGTGCGAGCTGACCGACACGAAGGTCTACCCGGATTGGTGGAGCCGCACGCAGATGTCGCCGCGTGACGCGGTCCGTCTCGGGGAGTGCATCGCTAACGGCACGGCCGCCGGTCCGCAGTGGACAGACTGGCTCGTCAACGAGATGCGCAACGTCGCTGGCACCACAGCGGCCGCCGATCAGGAAGAAAGACGCGGTGGTGGCCGCTGGGGCATCATCGACGGCGTCCCGGCAGCGTCTGCCGACCAGGTCGCCATCAAGAACGGCTGGACCTCGATCGGCTCCGACGGCAACTGGCATCTGAACTGCCTGGCCTTCACCGATGGGTGGACGATGGCCGTGATGATGCGGTACCCAGATGAGCTGGGCCTGGACTACGGCGCCCAGATCTGTGAGTCGATCGCCAGTCAGCTCCTCACGTAATTTAGCCTCGTGTGGATTTCGTGGGCCCTGCTTGACCTGCGTAATGGTGCCGTGAGCGGATCGGCGAACCAGGCGGAAACGACGATGACGGCCTCGATGGTCAAAGCCTGGATCGCCGCTGACTACCTCACCCGTTTTGGTATGTCGGCTCTGCTTAGTCCCGTCATTCGCGACAGCGCCAACGAACCGGCCTGGCAGCTCTACAACGAGCTAGGCCGCGAAGAGTCCATCCAGCGGATGATCGACGTCTGTGGGCTGACCGACTCCAGCCCGGGCGAGGACCTGAGCATGACGCTGATGTCGGCTCGTGACACGGTCCGGCTGGGCCGGGCGATCAGCGATGGAACGGCCGCGGGGAACTGGACGCCCTGGTTACTTGAGGAGATGCGGCAAGTCCGCGGCAGGGGCGATTTCGGGATCCGGCATGCCTTTGCACCTGCGGTCCGGCAGACCATCGCGATCAAGAACGGCTGGGACAAACGCGTCGCTCTCGGACTGTGGAACGTCAACTGCCTAGCGATCTCCAAGAGCTGGGTTATGGCTGCTCTGACCCGTTATCCACAGGAGTGGGCGCTGTCACAAGGTGCTCAGACGTGTGAAGATCTCGCTGCGGGGATAACCTTCCCGCGTGACACCCCCGATGAACCGACGCCGCGTGCTGCTCCTTAGCGGTGCCGCCGGTCTGGCGGCCATCGCTTGTGGAGTGCCCGTCATCAATGCGGCGAATTCAAATGCCAAGCCCCAGTGGGTACCACCGCAGCCGCGCCCCGCGCCCGAAGGAAGCACTGAGCCCGAGCCAGCGGTGTCCACGTTGTCGGAAACGCTCGACATCTCCAAGCTCGACCCCGCCAAAATCGTCTCGATCACCGCGTCCGGGTGGCACAGCTGGGCCCTGCTCGACCGCGGCACGGGCGCGATCCTGGGCTCGGCCAACGCCGCCGAGACCAACCGCGCCTGCTCGATGATCAAATCATGGGTGGCCGCGGACTACTTGCGGCAGAAGCCTTCCCCGTCGGCGACCGCCCTTGCCGACATCGAAATCATGATTCGGGACAGCGACAGCGTTTCAGCTGACCGGCTCATGGACCAAATTGGACGGTCCGCGTCGTTCAAACGCTTGCAGGATCTATGTAAGACAACCGAATTCACGCCTATCGCGTCGTGGAGCCGGGCGGAGATCTCCGCCCGCGACATGGTTCGCGCGGGTGAAGCGATCGGCCGGGGCGCTATCGCCAACGATCGCTGGACCGATCACTTGCTCACGCTCATGCGGACTGTTCGCCGTGGGACGTGGGGCATCCGGGACGCCTTCCCGGCCGATGCCCGTCCCGCGATCGCGGTCAAGAACGGCTGGGACATCACGGCCGAGGACGGCACCCGGCACATCAACTGCCTCGCCATCCACGATCGCTGGGTCATGGTGGCGCTGACGCGCTATCCGGCCTCGCTTAAGGCCGGTGACGCGCACGGTCAGGGAATCTGTAAGTCGGTCGCGGAGCAGCTGCTAAACAGCGGCGAACTCCGGCCCCTCTTCGCTTAGCTGAGGAGCCTCGCCAAGGGCGGCGGCCCGCCGGGCAAACTCCCGCAGGCCGTCGACCTGGCGCTGGCCCAGCGAAAAGTCGAGCACCCGGAAATATGACGCCAATGTCTTGGCGTCAAACGGTTCCCACCGGGCAGCCGAGGCGGCCACTTCATCGAGCTCAGCCAGGCACAGGTCCCGTGAGCGCAAGAAGGCTTCGTGCACCTCTTTGACGAGCCCTGGATTCTCGGCGGCGAACTGACGGCGGACCGCCCACACGGCGAAGACCATCGGCAGGCCGGTCCACTCGCGCCAAGCCTGGCCCAGGTCGGTGACGTTGAGCCCGCGCTTGGGCGCATCGAACAGCGCCCGCAGAGCCACGTCACCGATGAGGACCGCGGCGTCTGCTTCGAGCAGCATGTTGGTCAGGTCGGGCGGGCACCGGAAGAAGTCGGGCCGCACGCCGTAGCGCTCCTGCAACACCAGCTGAGCGAGGAGCACACCGGTGCGCGACGTGCTGCCGAGGGCGACGCGCGCACCGTCAAGTTCGGCGAGGGGCCGCGTGGACACGATGTTGACCGACAGCACCGGCCCGTCCGAGCCAACGGCCAGGTCGGGCAGGAGCAGCAGGTCGTCGGCGTGACGCAGATATTCCACGAGCGAGATCGGGCCGATGTCCAGGTCACCCGCCACAAGAGCGGCGTTGAGCCGGTCAGGGGAGTCCTTGCAAAGCTCCACGTCGATGAGAGCGCCGGAGCGCATCAATCCCCAGTAGAGCGGCAGGCAGTTAAGGAACTGGATATGTCCGACTCGGGGGCGCTGAACCAAGCTCACGATGCCTCAGCGTAACGCACGTTCTCATCCTTCGAGACGGCAGTCGCTTCGGAGTGACGTAGCACCAGCGGAGCGACCACGATCGCTACGAGCACGCCCACCACGCCACAGCTAAGGACGATCCACCGCGGCTGCGATAGCTCCAGCAGCAGACCGCCGGACATGTAGCCCAGCAGCGCTCCCGCTTGGACCCGCATCGCCAGTGCCGTGTTCGCCCGGCCTCGCGCCTCGGCCGGCACCCGCCGCCCCAGCAGCGTGCCTGCCAGAACGTTGAGCCCAGCGTTCTGGATGCCACCGATCAAGTAGAACGGGACGATCCACAGCGCGTGCTGTGCCGCACCAACCGCGACCAATGCGGCCGACGCGATGCCCAAAGCCGTGAACAACCACTTCGCCAGGGTGCCGTCCGTGGTGGCGGGCTTGATGAAGCGAGTGAACACCCAGGCGCCGACCAGAACGCCAAGGGTCCACATGGAGTCGACGATGCCGTACACCTGCTCAGTGCTGCCCAGGGTGCGGATGATGAAGAACACCAGCACGACGTTCACGGCCGCGATCGCCGCGATGCAAGCGGTCAGCCCCCACGTGGCACTCCACAGCAGACGGTCGCCGCCCAGCGTCCATTCCACCTTGCCAGCGTCCGCAGTGGACTGTTCGGCGGTGACGGCCTGGCCGCCGCGCCGCGTCTTCAGGAGGAATGCCGCCACGATGGTGCCGAGGAAGCCGAGTGCCGCGAGCTGGAGGGTGGGGCGCACGTCAAGGCCGTACACCAGGAACCCGGCTAGCGCGGGCCCGATCATCATGCCGGCCGAACCGGCCGTCTGCCCGATGGCGATCGCCTTGGGCAAGTCGTCCCGAGTGACCATGCTCGGCAGCAACGCTGAACGCACCGGCCCGGCGACACCTGTCGCGACGGATAGGGCGACCGCCCCCGCGACGATCGCGAAGTATTCGTCCACTTGCGACAGCGCCAGCGTGGCCAGCACCTGGCCGGCGCCCGCGATCGCCAGCAGCACGCGGCTGTCCACCCGGTCGACGAGCCGGCCGATGACCTTGCCGAGCACCACCATGGGCAGCGCCTCGGCAATGATCAAGATCGCCACCTCGATCCCGCGCGCTCCCTGTCGCTGCAGCGAGAGCACGAGCGTGACCATCACGAGGAAGGCCGCCACCGACCCGAAGAAGTGGGCGAAGGCGGCGATGTAGACGTCGGACCATCGGGAACGCGCAAGTTCAGATGTGAAGGACATACTTCGAAGTATGTGCTTCACATCCTCAAGATCGCAAGGGCTAGTCCTCCGGGAAGGCCCTGAAGTGCACAGATATCGTTCGGGCCGTCGGCGGAGCGCTTGATCTTTGGGTACGTTTCAGCGGCTCTATGAGGGCATCGAAGGCCTTGAGGAAGGTCTGAAACTCCTCCGGCGTGAGCAGCAGGGTGTGTTCGCTGATCCGGCTGAGCTCGAACCACTCCTCCGGTTCGTCGCGGACTTTCGCCAGGTGACGTCGCACCCTGTCGTTGGACCGGGCGAGGAAAGCCTCGACGAATTGGGCTTCGGCCGCGATCACCTCTGGCGCGTCGTCACGACCGCCGCCACCGACCGAGAATTGCTTGTACCGCGCTTGCCAGACGCGCTCGCGGCCATCGCCCCTGCCCGGCGCCTCCTCGATCATCCCGACCTTGGCCAGCGCTCTCAGGTGATAGCTCATGGCACTCGGGGACAGGCCCACGATCTCGGCGACCTGAGTGGCGGTCGCGCCGTCTTCCGCGTGCGACAAGTGATCAAGCACGGCCAGCCGGGCCGGGTGCGCCAGTGCACGCATCACAGCCGGGTCATTGATCGTCGTCGTCGGCTCAGCGGCTGGGGCGGCGGTCTGCGGTTCGGGTTCGGTCACGTCATAAGAAAACCAGATGCATCTTGCACAGCGACAGCTAACATAGACGGCCGCACCGCAACGGGAGTCGAGGTCGGTTTACATGACAGACGAGCTTGAGCTCGAACGTGCTCACTTAACTACTTCGAGAACGGCGCTAAAGGCCATGCGCGAGCGGGCCGAGGAGCTATTCACCACTGGTCACAAGATCGCCGGTGACGCCTACTCCGCCGAAACGCTGGGCAAGCACATGGCACAGCGCATCAAGGATCTAGCCGATAACCCCGATACGCCACTGTTCTTCGGCAAGCTCACGTTTGGCGTGGAGGCCTTCCACATTGGACGGCGCCATGTCACGGACTCGGCCGGCGAACCACTCGTCCTGGACTGGCGGGCCGCGCTGTCCCGCAAGTTCTACCAAGCGAGCGTCAAGGACCCACAGGAAGTGCACACCCGCCGCCGGTTTGGCTTTTCCCGGGGCGAGCTAACAAGTTTCGAAGACGAGCACCTCGACCGCGGCGAGGAACTCGGCACCAGCAGCGCCATCCTGACCGCCGAAATCGAGCGGCCCCGCGTCGGCCCCATGCGCGACATCGTCGCCACCATCCAGCCCGAGCAGGACGAGCTCGTCCGCGCCGAACTAGACGAGACCATCTGCATCCAAGGCGCACCCGGCACGGGAAAGACCGATACCGGATTGTGACCCCCTGTCCACGAGGTCAGATCTGGTAGCCATACCGTCGTGACTTATAGCGATGATCGCCGAAGTCTGAGCGGTGATGGCGTCCAAAGTAGGCGCCTAATACCACGTCGCGGTTCCCCACCGGAGATTTTCAAAAGCGGTTCTGACGTCGCTGTCGGCTGCAGGTGCGAATTGTGCGTCAAAAGCTATGATTCGCTGAGTTGCCCACCTGACAGCGGCAACCATCTTCTCCCGAAACCGGAAGTCTACTTTAGTCGGAGTGAGTGATCCGTGCGCAACAGCGCTTCGGACTTGATACATTTCACGAAACTCGGAGGATCGCATTGCTCGATTGTTAGGCTTCGGTTCCAAGAGCCCATAACGCTCTGCAAGGGCACTTGTCGGCAAACCGCTCTTATCGCCAACCAAGGCATCCAGCGCAATTCCTAGACTAAGTACAGCGTCAATGTCCTGCTCAGACCAATGCGCTTGAGAGTACCAGCGCGCAGCTATGCGCAAACGACGTGAGAGCGGCGCATTCTGAGAGAGGATGTCCTCGATTTGCTTCCTCGCTTCAGTGCTAGCAAGCACTTCCGCCAGATTTAGGGGCTGAGCCTGATGCCAGCTATGGCTTGCGTGCAAATTGATTGCTGAGCAAATGAGAGTGTTTGAAGCAAGTTCTCCAACATGGTTAGTTCGGGCGATCGCGTGTTCAATCGCAGTGCGGTCCAACATAACGCCACGACGCGCAGGCCGGTCGAAAGCAGGCCTACTCGTTCTTATAGTGCCAGTATCGTCAGAATGCAGGAGCAGAGCCAGGTTTACGATCTCATTAAATCGCTCATTTGCATGAGACACGGAACGACCCTGCTGGAACCTAGACTTGGTTGCAAAGACGACAGGCTTTGGAATGCTAACGTCCATAGGAAAATGGTTGCCGCATTGACGGAAGCCCTGATCGCCGTCCTCATCTTCGGCGTGCAGGTGATGCTCTTCTTGTGCCCCGGTCTCGCATGCCGACTTTTCAATATCAGCTAGCCAGCGATCTAACTCTTCATGGTCCAGAAAGGTCTCTCCACTGGGAACGAGGTCTTTCACCAAAGCAAGCCATTCCTGCCCGACTGTGCCGAGAACTGCTTCCCCGATTCGCAGCGGATCTCCTCGCCATGTCGCATTTGCAATAGCGAAGGCAACGACCGTAATTCCTGGCAGCACAAGTCGTGTAACCCTATTTGTGATGATGGAGCGCATCGCTACGTCATCCAAACTAAGCGGAAGTGTAGATACCGCGCTTACAACTAGCTGCCACAGGTCATCGTCAGCCCAGGCGTTATGTACCCGGCGGTCTGCCAAGAGTGCTTTCACGGCCGCTTCTAGGGCGTCAACTCCTTCCCTTGAGAAGACAATTGGGCCTTCCGGGGAGCTTGCGGCTGCGTTAGGAGACCGCCGGTATTCCTCTTTGCACCATGCGTAAACCCAAGGCTTGGCTCCGCGCTCAACCTGCCGCGTGAGTGCGGCTCCGCGTAGGAGGTCGCTCACGTGATTCACCAGCTGGTCTGATGTGGCCACACCGCGACTCTAAACCGGTTCTGGCGTGGCCGTCACCACGGTTTTCGCCTGACCGCCTGCGAGCACACAATCTTGCTCCAGAACTCATTCGGCATGCTTGTAACCTCAGCGACAGTCCAGAAACGACAGTTGGGCCTCAGCGACGGCATCGGGGCAAGTTTCAGCTGCCACACTAAATCCGACGTGTCCTTACGTGTCAGTCAACTGCTCCCAGACTAGGATGCCGGGGTGTCCGTTGACGTCGGGGTAGCTGATCTAATCCGCAGCTACGTTCGCCTGCGCGACGCAGCCGACAGTACTGCTGGTGACACCGCGTTCTTACTGCTCTTCTACGGCGTGGAGTGCGGTCTGAAGGCAGCCTGTTTAGGCAAGAAGGGTAGAGGTGCACGGAGTACCCGAGACCTTCCCCCAGATTTGCGAAACCATGATCTACGTCGGTTGGCTAAGGAACTTAGGCTCGACAGCAGCCAGACACAGCAATTGCTGGCGTGCCGACGCGCGCACACGGAGCGCGAACGTGTCGAACACGATGACCTACATCAGGCATGGCGCTACGGGGCAGCTCTGAACTCTCAGGACGAGGAGCGTGCAGTGGGAGCACTCAAAGTTCTCAGCGACTGGTGTCGGAGGGAGCACAACCGGTGACTACAGAAGATGCCCTGGCGATTCCCGATCACCTCTACACATGGGTAGATATCGACGAGTACTTCGCTGCGCTAGCCGCACGTGGGCAATGGGAAACATGGCTGCTTGAGGTCGACGCATACTGGGACTCGGTTGAGTTCACAGTCGCTGATGGGACGCCGGAGGACACCGTCTGGGAGTGGCTTACATCTCGGCTTGGACCCCTCACGGTCGATGCCTCGGGGCAAGCGATTCTCCTTGAGTCAGTGAACGGTGCAGGTCAACCATTGCCTGTGCGCCTACGGGAATCAAGTGAGGTGCCGCCACCGAACCGGCGACCTCAATGGAACGAGCGCCGCATCGTTCCGCAATTGGTCGACTCACTGGAACCTCCGGCTATCGATCGGTTTTCATTTGACGTACAGATTTGCGCCTTCCACTCGTTCAAAGGCGGCACGGGTCGCACCTTGCATTGCCTTGCGTTAGCGCGGGAACTGGCCAACCTGAGACAGAACCAGCCGATGGATCGAGGCCGTGTTCTTCTAATAGATGCAGACTTCGAGGCGCCTGGCATCACCTGGATGGTTTCGTCACAAGGGAATCGGCTGGATTTTTCGCTAAAAGACTTGCTCGCCTTGTTGCACGGCTCGCCGACAGGCGACATTAGTGGCGCCGTTGCTCTAGCGCGGAAATTCCTGGCCAACCAGGAGCTAGGTGGCATCGTCGTACTGCCCGCGATGAGAGATCCGATGCGGCTAAGTCCACTCCGGATCGAGCCGGGAGATCTTCTCACCCACCAACGTTCTCCGTATTTCCTAACCGAGGCCCTAGCGGAAGTAGCCAATGCTGTTGGCGCCGATACGGTTTTGATCGATCTACGTGCTGGAACTAGTGAGCTGAGTGCTCCAGTGCTTCTAGACCCACGAGTTCACAGGGTCTTCGTAACCACCGTGAGCGATCAATCTGTGAGGGGCACCGGCCACCTGATCCGCGAGATCGGCCACCGGGCGCCATCACGCCTCTCCACTGACCCCGCATGCTCGGTCCTGATTACCCAGTTCCAAGAAAAGGAACATAGCTCACACCTGTCAGCGGTGACGGGCGAGTTGGCGGACGCTCTTGCGAGCACGGTTCGCGTCTTGCCTGCTTTGGACGGTGTGGCGGGCGGGACAGCCAGCGACAGCAGCGCAGTCGACCGAGACGTTGCGACCCAACCGATGAGTAGTCCATTTGATTCACGGTTATTGGCCTTGCCCGCAACATGGGACGAGATGTGCGACCTGATCGGCAGGGTCGAGTTGCCCTCCGTCGTATCGCGCCTGGCTCATACGCTCCGTCCACCTACAGCGCCTAAGGGCATCTCGACAGAAACGCCCTTTGGTGATGATCTTGCAGCCGCCCGGCAAGCTCTCCGCGAGTTGGCTGAACGCCTCGTTTACGCGGAAAGTGCCACGGGAGACGACGACTTTCTACCCACAGAGGCCCTAACAAATTTGGTGTCAAAGCACCGCACCGAAGCGCCAGTCGAGGTCGTGGTTGGCGCCAAGGGGTCGGGCAAGACCTTCACCTATCTTCGGATGTGTCGACAGGGAAACTGGGCGCAGTTCGCCGAAGCCGCTGGTGTCAGTGGGGTCGAACTTGCTGCACCCATATTGCCGGTCATGGCATCGCAACATCTTGTTGATAGCCTCAGGGAACAGATCGTCGATGTTCAGCATCAGTCGGCCAACCTGCTCACTAACTCCACACCGGCGACGTTCCTGGAGCTTCGTGATCTTATTGTCGAGTCACTCGACCAAGATCTGAATGACGTCGCGTGGCGAAGAGTTTGGCTTACTTGTCTTGCCCGCGCAGCTGGGCTAAATACGACTCCCGCGACAGTCGAACAGGATCTTACTGCCCTGGCGCGCGACCACCGCGTCGTCTTCGTCCTGGACGGCCTTGAGGATCTATTCCAAAGGTTTAGTACTGACGCGAGTCAGCAGCGGGCGCTCCGCGCTCTCCTTACTGGATGCCCGGAGTGGCTCCGCTCTCTCCGTGGCCGCCCGCTCGGCCTCGTCGTATTTGTCCGCCGAGACCTGGTGCTGAACTCAATTCAGCAGAACACGGACCAGTTCTTCGCCCGTCACCAGGCATATGAATTGCGCTGGAACCGGACCGAAGCCCTCCGATTGGCCACCTGGGTATGTGATCGTGCCAGTGTAATTCGGATTGGCGATGGCGAGGACACCAGAACCGCCAGCGCACAAGCCCTGTCGATGATCCTTACGCAGGTATGGGGCCAGAAGCTGGGTTCTGATTCGTCTCGTGAGGCACGCTCAGAGGACTGGTTCTTCGCGGCGTTGTCGGACTTTAATCTGCAGATCCAAGCTCGTGACATTGTCTCGTTCCTGTTCGAAGCTACCGGCAATGCACTTGAGGATGAGAGGATCGCGGCTCGTTGGAATGACCGTCTGCTGCCACCGACAGCAATGCGGCGAGCGCTCCCTGCATGCAGCAGAGAGAAGATACGAGCCATCTCCCAGGAGAATCCACCGGTGGGAGAACTCTTCCGTCGCCTACGGGAGGTTCCGGAGGACGTCAGAAAGGTGCCGTTCGTATTGGAGACCGTAGGTCTAAGTGCGACCGATGCCCGCCTTCTAGAAGCCAACGGAGTTCTCTTCCGCGAAGAGGACCAGTATTGGATTCCGGAAATCTACCGTCACGGGCTTGAGTTTGGAGTCACGGGAACGGGACGGCCGCGGGTTCTCGCAGTAGCCAAGCTGATTCGACGGCGGAATGACTCGGCCTAATTGGAACGGGTCGCAGCCAGGGCATCACGCCCTGCCAACTCCATGCGAAAGCATAGTCTGGGCTTGAGTCGACGTGGGGCAGTTCTCCAGTCGTTCATCCCGTTGCTTGGCAGTCACTGACGATTGTGGAGCGACCTAACGCCTTTGAACACGACACGTCGGCGTTTCAGTTCAGAATAGGGCGGACCGGTTTGGAGACCGGTCACGCCCTGGTTCGCACTATCTGATCAACTTCAAAGTCGGTCGGGTGTCTTCCATCCCCAACAGCGTTCGTAACCGGGGCAGCGGCCACGCAAGTTCGTTCGCCAGCTCAAGGAGCGAGGTTCCATTCTCGCTTGCGAGCTCGAAGGCGCGACTAAGCAGGACCGGGCGTTCACCTGGAAAACCGATGATGGGTTCTGGACGGAATGCACCACGGCCGCGCATGATGGCTAGCCGCTGATAGGCGCGTGTAGCGGTTGAATCTGAGAACAGACCAACCTCTCGGCACCGATACAGCAAGCTCTTCACGGACACCCCCCAGATTCGCTGAAGTTCTGACAGCGCAGCAAAATCCACCCTTCCCGGCAAGCTAGGCACAATGCTCGCGTGAGGGGTTAAGAACTCGGCAGCAAAAGCGTCGGCCTCACGTTCCTGACGCGCATCGCCGGGGATAGCGTCGCCATGAAGGACAAGGTGACCGAGTTCATGGGCCGCAGTGAATCGGTGCCAATAAACATCATCTGCCCGATCGCGCGTGATGACGACAATTGGCCGCGGCAGCCGCGATGTAGAGAATGCATCGACCGTGGCTACATCGTCATCAGCCAACGGAACAAGTGCCGTAACAATGCCACGGTTCTCGAGCAAACGAATGAGGTGAGGGATCGGTCCGGCACCGAGGCCCCACCTTGCGCGGAGTGCCCTTGCGGCCTCCTTCGGGTCGTCCGGTATCTCAGTGCCCGTTTCGACTTCCCCAGCAGCAAAGCCAGGAAGGTCGACCGCAGGAAGTCTTATGCGCTTCTCAAGTGCATGAGTAAGTTCCCATAGTTGCTCCACGAACGCGACAGCCTTCGCTCGCTGGTAAGACCGTGTCGCGCGTAGGTGCCGAAAGTGCGCAGCGGCGGCGTCAAGGTTTGCGTGGGGCCGACCAGTTGTGAAGAAAGCTATTGGGACAGCGAGTACAGCTGCGAGCCGTGGCAGCAGGTCCGGACGTGGCTTACTACTCCCCGACTCGTACTGCCCGACGGCTGCAGGCGTAACGCCGATAGCTTCTGCCAGGTCCTTCTTAGTTATACCGGCCAGATACCGAGCCTGCCGTAAACGAGCGGGGTCAAAGAGGCTTGCTATTTCGCCTGGCCCGGACGACGAGGGCCCCCGCTGATCCATCTCGTCGTCGGGCACAAGGCGTAGCTGCTCAAATTTGTTCATCTCTCACGTTGAGCGTTCTTCGCTGCGACCAGAGTCTTGGGCATGATCAGGTATACCAGTCTGCTGCGAAAGCGCCGGCTCATCTAGCGGCGCGTCATCGAAACGGGCGACGGCGGTCGCGTTGGCTTGACCTGGTATAGGTGCAACCTCAGAGAGGTGACCGCTCCACATACGCCCTTCCGGAATGGGCAACATTTCGTAGGAAACCCATTCAAGTTGACCATCGCCTCGAAGTGCAGCTTCCCCCCAATAAGCTGCAAGCAGCCCACCTTCTACGTTGCAAGCAAAGGGCACCAGCACAAGCTTCGTGTCCAGGCCAAGTCGTTCAAGTGTGGCTTGCACGACGGCTGAGGCATGGTCCGCATCATCGAAGTCGGCATATAGCTGTGGCTGGCTCCAACTCGGCTCAGCTCCGATACGTTCTATGAGTCCGCGCGCGACCTTACCGAGTTCACGGACTACTCGTGGATCCTCCAGCCGCACCGCAAGCTGGTCAGCGAATCGGAACGGGAGAAGAATCGTTCCGTTGACCACTGCCAGCTCGTAGAAGGTTCCTGGAACACGGACGAAACTCACTCCGTCAATGTCGCGGAGATACTCCACAACGGACTCGTACTGCTTGACGTACCGAGTGGCCCCGAAGGTGATCTTCTTTTCCGTCTTGGCTGCTTCGTGAGCATCTACCGCATCACTAACCGCAGCTGCGAGCGCCTCCGGCAGGAGGCGCCGCAGTATCGCGGCATGTTCGACTCCGAAACGTTCATCAGCCCATCCGGACTGCCACGGCGCTTTACCCACGCCCCACCCCACCTGAAGGATCTTTATTTTCCTACAGTGGACAAGCATAGGGACTTTAGTTTCTTGCCGTCAAGCGTCACGCGCGCATGTCGCATAGCGCTCACGTCTCAGCCCCACGACGGCCGAACCGCTCCCATCGCGACTATCTCCGCTCCGCGGCCGAAATCACGGGCGGCAGCGCTTAAGTTGGATATTGGGGGCCAAGGCATCACTTTGGTGTCCCATCGGCGAGGATCTGGGCGAAGCCGGTGTGCGGCACGAGAACCTCGGGGATTCGGAGACTGCCGTCGTGCTGTTGGTATTGCTCAAGAATCGCCACCAGCGTCCTGCCGATGGGCAGGCCGGATCCGTTGAGTGTGGCGGCGAAGCCTCGTTTGCCTTCGCTGTCGCTGTACCGGATTCCGGCGCGGCGTGCCTGGAAGGTTGAGCAGTCGGAAACACTTGAGATCTCGCGGTAGCGCCCTTGGGTGGGGATCCATACTTCGAGGTCGTAGGTGAACTGCGCGGCGAAGCTGATGTCTCCAGCCGCCAGAGCGACGACACGGTACGCAAGTCCGAGTTCCCGAAGGCACGTTTCGGCATGGCTGAGCATGAGTTCCAGCTCCTTCGTGGAGTCGGCCGGCTCACAGATCCTCACCAGCTCGACCTTGGCGAACTCGTGCATGCGGATGAGCCCACGAGTGTCACGACCGTAGGAACCGGCTTCCGATCGAAAACATGGAGTGTGTGCCGTGATGGCGATCGGGAATTGATCGGCGCGGAGCGCTTCTCCTGCAAAGAGATTCGTGAGAGGGACCTCAGCCGTAGGGATCAGGAATAACTCTCGGTCACCCACGGAAGTCTTGAAGAGATCTTGCTCAAATTTCGGGAGCTGGCCAGTGCCGGTCATGGTCTTACGGCTAACGAGTGACGGGACAGAGTGCTCGACGTAGCCGTGGCGTCGCGTATGCAGTGTCAGGAAGTATTGTGCCAGCGCACGTTCGAGCGCAGCACCAGCTCCTTTTAGGACAGCGAACCGCGAACCTGAGAGCTTCGCTGCGGCGTTGAAGTCGAGGATCCCGAGGCGCTCACCGAGGTCGACGTGATCCAGGGGCTCGAAGTCGAACGCGGGCGGCGTTCCTTCACGGCGGATCTCGACGGCGAACTCGTCGCTGTCGCCATCAGGGCACCGGTCTTCAGGCAGGTTCGGGATCTCCAGAAGCACGTCTTGGAGTGCGGCTTCATGCCGCTCAAGCTCAGCGTCGAGCTCCTGGATCTTCGTCTTGAGCGCGCGTCCCTTTTCGGCGAGTTCTTCCGTAGGCTCGCCGGCTCGTGCAGCAGCGTTGACCGCGGCGGCGAGCTGCTTGCTTTCTGACCGGGCTGCATCTACGGCTTGGATGGATTGACTACGAGATGCGACCAGACTGCCCAGCCGTTCGATGTCGAGACTGTAGCCGCGGCGGGCAAGGCGGCGGACTGCCTCAGTGGCAGGATCGAGGAGGTGTCTCGGGTCGTGCATGTCATCTCCATCCAAATTGGTGAGCAGCCATCTAGGCTAGTACACAACGATGATCATCTAGCGGATTAATGAGAGCGCCCGCTGGCCGCCATCGATCAACTCGCACAGGCGGCCATCAGAAAGCGGAATTGCAGTCACATACGGCGCTTCAGGCAGATCGAGCGCGAGCAGTGGCCGGTCCACCATGAGCTGCATCAGCGCCGAGATCATGAGCCCGTGGCCAACGATCAGACGAGGCCCCGGTAGGTCAAGGCAACGCGAGAGCCCTTGCAAGTAACGGCCGATGGCCGTGGACCTGGCTTCGCCTCCCTCGGGGGCTGCGTGAGGGCCGGACGCGCCGAGCCAATCGCCGTACGCCATCCAGGGCCCACCATCGAACACCCCATAGTTGATCTCATTGAGGAGCGGCTCGACAACTATGTCGGTCGGGTGCTCTCCCAGCAGGAGTCCGGCCGTTTGCTGGGCGCGTGGAAACTCCGACGTGATGGTGCTGGCGATAGCTGATACCCAGCCCGACCGTGCCTTCTGCTGGCACTGCGCGATCCCCGCTGCGTCCAACAGGATCGGTTTCGCTGGATCGCTGCTGGCGATGTAGCGAGCGCTGGCGTCAGTGCGGCCATGTCGCATGAGGTAGCTGATCGTCATTCAGGCCTCCAGGCTGCCCAGGATCTGCTGGCTCGTCAAAATAGCCCCAAGGCGATCCGCGACTTGCCCGTCACTGGTATTGAGGTGGTGGCGCAGGCTGTCAGTAGCGATGACTGCTGCCCAGAGCTTGGTGGCGGCAAGCTCACTGGCCTGAAGCCGTTCCACAATGGACAGCCGCCGTCCGAAACCCTCGTCTTGGTAGAAGATGCACCAGAAGGCCCAGTCGTAGGCTACCGGGCCGATCAGGCCTCGTGGGTCGATGAAGGTCGGATGGCCTGACCCGCTGAACAGCACGTTGTCGGCGTAAAGGTCTCCGTGGAGCATGACGGTATTCGAGATCTCGACGGCGGCACGCCTACCTCGGCCAACGACGGCGTCCACGAGGCTTTCCCCGAGTACATCCGCTAGGCGTTGTGATTGGCTGACGAGCGGCAACATCCGCTCTCTGAGGTCGCGAGCCAATTCAGGCACGTGGTGCTGTGGCCTGGCGGATTTGCGGTGCAGGACCGGGAGGCGCATCGCGGTTCTGACTTCGTGGTCTGGGGGTCTGGCGGCGCCGCCTGCTGTGGAGCCGACGATCGGTAGTAGGAGTAGTCGGTCACCGTCGTTGCGTGCGGAGACCGCAGCCGCTCCCTCACCGTTCCAGTGATTCAGGGCTGCGGCTTCGCGGCGGTACCTCGCGTTTTCGGGAATGGCCTTGATGATGACGGGTTCACGTTCCGCCGTGTGTCCCTGGGCAAGAATTGAAGTCCATCCCCGGTCGTACCAGCCAGCAAGGTCGATGCCCCAGTCGATGGCCGCCTGGTGGATCACCACCGGAATCTGCTCGATCCAGTCCTTGATAGCTGGCCCGTAGAACGAAATTAGACGGTCTTGGGTCGCCTGCGGGATACCAGTCTCGTCCATGCCCGTGTAACTATCGTTTGGCATTGCGCCTCCCCGCTGGCCGTGGGTGCCGTAGTACCTCGTCTTCCAGTGCTGATGTAATGGCAGGCCATGCCATTCCGGTGACTCCAAGTCCGCGCCAGTAGGCGCATTGCGCCCTGACGACGCGGCTCAAACCCGTGCGCGCGAGGTTTGGCTCGATTGCCCTGGCAACGCCGCGCAGTGCCGCACCGGGTCCTCGATGTGCTGGGCGAATGCCGCTCATCAGCATTAGTACTGCGGTTCGGATTGCGTCGAGCAAAGGCGATTCGTAGTACGCGCACTCTTGCCCAAAGGCGGCTTCAGGCCATGCCTGGCCTGATATCGCCCACCGCAGGCGTTCAAGGCCTGAGCCGATGTCGGCGGCCATGAACGTCGGCTGCTGACTGTTCCAGAGTAAGACAGCGTCGCCTAGGCCAACTCCGTCTGCTTCGAAGAACAGGGTGATGCCGGAAACGGGCGGCCGGTGCCAGGTCTGCAAACTTCCTTGCACGGTAAGCCTTCCAGCGTGCAAACCTACCGCGGACAGGGCCGTGAACCAGCTGTCGAGCAGATCGGCGAGCTGCCGGGGATGGGCGATGCGCTGGACGTAGGAAAGGTTGGTGAACGCTGTGAGGAAGCCTTCGGCGAGGTTGCCGCTGGCGTCTCGTTCACCTGTGAACCGCACAACCGGCTGGGCGAGAAACCCTTCGCGCCAAACGATTGGGCGTGCGTCTTTGAGCCAAGGGTCGAGCGCCTGCACCGCAGAGATGGTTAGGTCGGTGTCGCGGTTCCAGCGCAACGGCAGCAGCGGGGCGCCGGTGAGCAGCCCGCTGTGCTGTAGGGATTCCCGCATGGTGCTGGCGATTTGATGCGGGCTGGGGCAGCGCCGCCGCAACGACGGCGCTGCCTTCGACCTGTGATGCATATGGATGGTGTGCTCCTCTGTTGTTACGTGCCAACGGCTGGCGAAGCGCTCTAGTAGTGCGTCGCGCAGGAGCCAGCCTTGGTTCATCGCAGAGCCGCCAGCGCCTCAAAGTGGCGAACTGGGTCGAAGCGTTGCAGGCCAACCGATTGCACCGTCTCTGGGTCGAGCCGTTCGGCTGCCAGTATTGCCAACATGAGTGCCTCGGCCGCCGCAGTATCGTCGTCTTCGCCGTAGACGGAGGCCACTGCGCCAGTGTCGTTGCATAGGGCCGCATCTGGGCACGTGCCAGGTCGCCAGGCTAAAGCGGCAACCGGCGTGCCCGCCCGGATCGCGTCGGCGAAGACGGCTGCTCCGGCTTCGATGTAGTCACGCGAGCAGGTGTAGACCATGACGCTGGCGTCGCGAAGCGCGAGTGCTTTGTCTTGCCCGCCTAGTTCTCCGGCCCATTGCACGTGTGGGGCGCGCAGGATGTCTTGGCGTCGGCGAACATAGTCTTCATCATGTATCGGCCCGACGATCCGCAGTTTGCGGCCAAGTTTCCGGGCCGCGTATGCCGCAAGGTGCGGCGCTTTCGCTTCGCAGATCCGGCCGAGCCACAGCAGGTCACGGCCGGCAACTGCGGGCAGCGGCTCCTCATCGAGTCCGATCTGGACACTGAGTTCCCGGCGTGGCTTCTGTTCGGCGTACCTGTGGGCCATTTCGGCTGAGTAGCAGTAAAGCCGACTGCGTACACCGTCGAAGGTGCCTGCCGGGTGGCTGAAATGCGGATCGTGCTGAAATGTGGCCACGTCGCATCGCAGTTGCTGCCATGTGCGGCGCCATTCTGGTAACGCTGGATACTCGTGGCCGACGATCAGCAGGTCGAGGCCGAGCCGGTCAAGCTCGTGTTCGCCGGCGTCTCCGGCCCGGAGGTCTTCGAGCCGGACATCGTTGCGGCTAAAGCCATCGGGCAGATCGTTTCGCCATCGTGGGCCGAGGAGGTGAACAGTTGCTCCCCATATCCGGGCGCCGGTTGCGGCAGCCCATAGCCACCGCTCGATGCTGCCGTATCCGCTGGGCGGAAAGAGATATGCCGACGGGTAGTCGCAGATTCCAACCTTCATCGCAGGCGTCCTTAGGCCGTAAGTTCCCGGCCAGCCACCAGGTCTTCGGTGAGCTGCGGGAATTGGGAAAGGATCGCGGTCACCTCGAGCTGCACATCGGTGTGGTCAGCGAGGCTATCTGCCATGCGCACGATTGCTTGCCACGGTGAAGCGAGTGCCTGCCCTGTCGCACTGATGAGATGGACCTCTACGTAGCCACCGAAACGAGTGTGCAGGGCACTGGCGATACGGCGGGCGGCGATGTTGTAGACCTTCCCGACGTGATATACCGGGTTCTTGCCGTTGACGCCTTCGAGATTCATCGGCCGAAGCGGTGTAATCATTCCGCAGGCGCGGTTGCCGCGGCCGACTACTCCTTCGTCGCCGGACTCGATCGAGCTGCCGGTCAGAGTCAGGTAGATCTCGTCGCGGTCGACCATGTCCCGGGCGTTGAGCCGCAGGGTGACTTTGCGTTCGGGAAGCATGCTTGCCGCGAGGGTTTCGGCGTACTGGATCACCTCAGTGCAGTTGCGGCTGTAGTCGTCGCGGCTGTGCACGAACGCGCTGATCTGCGGGACGCAGAACACGATGTCGCAGCGGTCGTCGTCGGCGAATGCCATGACCTTGACGTCGGTGCCGCACCACGGGCGGTCTTGGGTGAAGTCGCTTGGCCCGGAGAAGTCGTTGGCCAGCGCGATCACGAACGACTCGATGTCGTTGAGTGGTGCGAACGCTGTGCCCATAGAGGTGTCGTTGGCCAGAACGACTTTGCGTTCGCGGAGCTGTTCGACGGAGGTTGGTGTGAACCAGGATGTGCGCTCAGGGGTTCCAGCCGCGCCATGGACGGCGCCTGGGCTGGAATTGGAAGTGATGTTCAGCTCGACAACGTAGTGGGATCCCAGGTGCGGCAAGCGTTCGGCGAAGAACTCCGCGACTGTGCTGTTGACGATGTCATCGACGGGAATGGTTAGGTCGCCGCAGGTGCGGGTGGCTCGGCCGTTGACGAGGACCCGGACTGGATCGCCCATCGAACCGCCGCCGTAGCTGACGCGCGATGATCCGCCGAGCAGGGCGAGTTTGTCGAAGTTGTGGTGTAGCACGGCGCCGACTGCTTCGAGCGTGTGCTTGGCGTAGGCGCGGGAGAGGGCTTCGGCGAGGTGATCGGCGAGTGTGTCTGGGTGGCCGAGTCCTTTGCGCTCGATGATGGTGATGCCGGGTTCGGCGTTAGGGATTCCGGTTTCGACGGTGAGCCGTGATTCGCCTCCGGTTACGCAGTCGAGCAGGACGGATGAACGGTTGATTGTCTTCATCGTTTGTTGCCTTTCTGGAGGGTTTAGAAGACGGCCTGCGCCGCGCAGGCCGCTTGGATGACGTGAGTGATTCCGGTACGCAGAGGGATTTTCGGCTGCCAACCGAGCTGGTGCGCGGCGCGCTCGATGTCCAGGCAGACGTCGCGGACTTCTCCAGGCGCCGGCGTAACGTGGCTGGCGTTGCCTGGCCGCTGCGCGAGTATGGCGATCTCGATAAGCAGCTGGTTCAGCGAGGTCGCGGTACCTGAGCCGACGTTGATGCGCCCGTTCGCGCGGTAGGCGCAGGCGCGGACGAAGGCGTCAGCTACATCGCGCACGTGCACGAAGTCGCGCGTCTGCTCGCCGTCTCCATTGATGCGAGCCGGTTCACCAGACAGCAGACGGGTGACGAAGGCAGCCACGACGCCGTCTCCCGGTCCGCCGGAAACCGAAGGACCGTAAGCGTTTCCGATCGCCAGGCTTACGCCTGGTAGGCGGTACTCGCGAGTGAACAGCTGAAGGTAATCGTCTACTGCGGCCTTCGATACGCCATACGGGCTAGCCGCACAGTTGCGGACGGTCTCATGCAGCGCCGTTCCTCCGAAGCCAGCCTGACCATAGACACAACCACCGCTTGACGCCACGACAATGTGGCTAGCCTGAGCCGCGCAAGCGGCAGCGAAAACGTTAAGGCTGCCAACGACATTCGTGTGGGCGTCAGCAATCGGATCACGCATAGACGCGGCGACTTTGGACTGCGCTGCAAGGTGGACGACTATCGTTGGCTTCCAAGCGGCTGCTGCTCGCAGTGCCGCATGGTCACGGATGTCTGCCTCGAAGACTGTCGCCTTACGGCCCGCCTGGCGCTGCGCTTCGTCTACATTGGACCGGGTGCCAGAGCTGAAGTTATCCAGCACAGCGACATGCGGCGCCACAGCCAGAAGCTGGCGAACCACATGTCCGCCGATGAATCCCGCCCCACCTGTCACCAGGACGCGATCGGCCTTGAGGAGCGATTGAATCTCGTTGGCATCGTGAGGTTCTGCTGCGGGACGCATGTCATCCACCAGCCTTGGAACAGACGGGAAAGGCGGCGGTCGGCGCCGTCAAGGATTCATGCACCGAATCTGATAGCCGGAAAGCGGCACACGGCCAAGGCCTGCCGCATCTGCCGCACCGCCCCTGCAGGTCAATCTGCGAGTGCTGCCATGCCACCTCGTCGGCCAATTGCGGCATAAGAGCCGCTGCGTCAGCCCCACGAACATTAGGCACTCTCGCTACCGGACGACTCACGTCCAGTGGAAGCAATCGGCGGTCCATGCCCACCCCCTACGCATGTCGATATCTAGGTGGGAGGAGCACACCATCGGTCACAGGACGTAACCACCGCGTTGCTGGGACGGATCGCGGGACATCTATGGATTCCTATGACGTCCAGATGCGTCCCACGGCGATGCCCCGATGATCACTCATTTACGCCGACGGCGTTCAGCACGCCAGGTCAGTGGCTGTCGGTTGCCCGGGGTTTCCCTGATCGGCCACGGGATGGTAAAACGTCCCTATGCGTCCCACAGTGAGCGTCCTAAATGGCTAATGAACGGCTACGTGGTGCACTGACCGGGCGGGGTCTGAGTATCGCCAGGTGCGCGGAGTTGGTGGGTGTTGACCAGAAGACCGTCGAACGCTGGATAACGAAGGACCGCGTTCCGCACCGCGCGCACCGTCTCGCCGCAGCCCAATTGTTGGGCGTCGAGGAGACCTACCTGTGGCCCGGAGCCACCAACGATGCGCGGGTCCTCTCCGCGGGCCGGGCAGAGCTCGCGGACTTCTTTCCCTCTCGATCGGCCGTGCCACCGGAACTTTGGCGTTCGCTCATCGACGGTGCCGAGGATGTCGTAGATGTGCTCGTCTTCGCGGGCCAGTTCCTCCCTGAGGTCCACGACGTTTACCGCTTAGCCGAACGTGCACGGGATGGCTGCCGCGTCAGGCTCCTGCTCGGCGACCCGCGGGGGAAGGCCGCGAGAGCGAGAGGCGAGGAGGAAGGCGTCGGCCTTGGTCTCGTCCACCGCATCGTCTTGACGCTGCGCTACTACGCTCCGATCCTCGCCGTCAAAGGCATCGAGCTAAGGCTTCACGACACGACGCTCTATGCGTCTATCTACCGTTGCGATGACACGATGCTGGTCAACACTCACGCCTACGGCGCAGCCGCCGCCCAAAACCCTGTGCTGCACCTTCGCCGAGTTCCTGAGGGCCGAGTGTTCAGCCATTACTGCACAAGCTTCGACAGGGTATGGGTCAACGCCGTACCGGTTACTGATGTGGACACCGTCATCGCAAGCTTCGATAAGTTGGAAGGCTGAACTCGTTGGCACGCAAAGACTATTTTAACGATCCACACGCACCGGCCGCCAACAGCGTTGTCCCGTCAGTCGTCGCCTTCGTACGGGATGAAGAGGGACGCATTCTGATGATCCATCGAACCGACAACAACCTCTGGGCGCTGCCCGGTGGAGGGCACGACGCAGGTGAGTCGATCTCCCAGACCGTCGTCCGTGAGGTCATCGAGGAGACGGGTATTGACGTCGAGGTAACAGGGCTGATTGGCATATACACCAACCCCAATCACGTCATGGCCTATGACGACGGTGAGGTCCGGCAGCAGTTCTCGATCTGCTTCTCCGCCAAGCCAATCGGCGGCAGTCTCACGACCTCGAACGAGTCCAAAGAAGTGGTCTGGCTGGAGCCAGAACGGCTCGACGACCTCGACATCCACCCGTCAATGCGCCTGCGAATCGATCACGGCTTAGCGGGAAGTCAGAGGCCCTACATCGGCTAAATGAACAGGGACGTTTGCCATCACGTGAAGACGTCTCGAAACGCCCCTGCCGGACCGTGGCACGTCACCAGCAGCGGTCGCTAGCGTCAGAAGGCATGAATGATCTCGTCGAGCGCGCGGCCGGCCTAGCCGCCTTTCACCTCGACACCGCCGATCTCGCCAACCGCTGGGCACATGTGCAGGGCGTCGCCGCGCAGGCTTTCCGCCTCAGGGCAGCGGTTCCCGACGACGACCAGGATCTACTCATCGCGGCAGCTTGGTTGCATGACATCGGCTATGCGCCGGCCTTGGTCAAGACCGGCATGCACGCTATCGACGGTGCAATCTTTCTTGATCAGGAGGGATTCCTTCCGCGGCTCGTGGCACTTGTCGCGCACCACACTGGAGCCCGCTTCGAAGCAGCGGAGCGAGGCCTGATTCGTGAACTCGACGCCTTCGATCGTGAGGAAGGGCCTGTGCCAGACGCATTAACCACGGCTGACCTCACCGTCGGACCGACTGGCCAACCGCTAGACGTATCTGCCCGCATAGAGGAAATTCTGGTGCGTTATCCACATGGGACGGCAGTTCACCGCGCGATCAGCCGAGCCCGGTCAAGCCTTATCGTGCAAACCGAGCAAACCCACATGCGGCTCGGCCACCACGCTGAGTAAGTATTCTCAGCCTCACATGCCAAGCCGGAAGTCTTCAATCTTCTGTCGAATCAGGATCCCTGGATCGTCGCCGCTCTTTTTCGTTTCAACCATTTGAAGCAGGTCATCATCGGTCAATATTATGATCATCTTGTTGTGTAGCAACCACTGCTCTCGGTATGTATAGATCGCTGCGGCGTCTGCGCCGCGCCGCGATGCGATCATTCCGAACAGGCCAGTCCCGTGGCCTGAAAGGTAGTTTGCCAGCTGCAGTACATGGTTCTTGCCCACTAGTCCGCAGAGGTTCTTGGCATCGACAACTACAAAGTCCGCCTTGTAATGCGCTCGCATAAAGTACCAAAATCCATCTAGCGCATAATTCGGCAAGACTATGTCCCGTCGATTGACGCGCGAAGCGTTGGCACTCTCGGGAATTGGCGCCTGTAACGGCGGAGAAAAGAGATACTCAAAGATGTTTCCGCAAAGGCGTTGGTAGGCAACCCAATCAGGCCTTCCGCAGTTCATGTGCCGTAGGCGGAACTGCAGCTCGTCTGCCACCGTGCGGGTGCGTGGTTCCTCATACTGGTACCCAAAGTATCGATAAGCCTCTTCGCCGAGGCCAACGGCGTTTGCGCGATTGAGAATGACCTGCCGGTCCCACACTTGGACGTGCTGGCCTAAGAGCCCTTCCGTTTTATCTGGGGCAAGAACTCCCGGGATGGCTAGCACCAGCCAGACTTCGTGTCCCGGCCACTCACGTAGGGCAGCCGTCCGGAGTTCCACCAACTGTGCCAACAGCTCGTCCAACCGGACCTCAGTCTGCGGAACTACATGGCGCACCTCAATGATGCTTATGGTTCTGCCTTGCCGAATCATGAGGTCTGGACGCAATCGCGAGCCTAGGTTTGACTCACGCATGACCTCCACGCGTTCCTCGCGGCCGAGGATCTCAGCAATGAAGCTGACGAACTCCGCCTCGGTGAACCGCATACGGTCATCGCGCTCCATCAAAGCCCCCGATCCTCGCCGACCAATCCGTCAGTATGGCTATACGGATCCAGCTTGGAAAGGGCTTCGCCGGACGGTGGAACCGAGTCGGCGATGAAGGAGCAGTCGACTAGGTCTTTGCGTTCGACGGGCCGCAGAAGTCCGAATTGGAATGTTTTGGACGTCTTGTGGTCGGCTGATTGGCCTATCTTCTGAAAGACGATCACCGGAGAGCGCTCTCAAATCGGTACTGGGTATTGCGTTTCAGTCCCGGCCATCGAAGCCGTGGCCATCCCGCGTCCAAGACGAGCACACTTGTGAGATGGCACGGGGAGATCAGGTCGCGCGGCGGCGTTTGCGCATCTTGATGATCCTCGGCCGGCACGGCGGCGGCTTCACTGCCGCAGACCTCCAAATCCTGCTAGGGGCGACAAGCGCGGCGACGATGTACCGCGACTTAACGGCGCTTGTCCACAATGGGCTTCTGAGCCGCATCGCAGCAGAGAACGATCCGAGCCATGAGTGGCAGTATTTCATTACGGACGCAGGCGGGCACCGGCTGGCCAGGGTCATCGGATCCAACGGCAGCTCGGTTCCCGCGAACGTAAGGTTTGGAGCCGGTTCATCTGCCAACATCCTGCTGAAGCAGCTTTCCATCGCGAGCCAGAGCGGCGATGCGGGGCAGGTGGTCGAGTGGCGCTCCGGCTTAGACGCTGCTTGGTGGCTTCGCCAACACGGCGTTGATGACGTCCAGGTTGACGCTCTCGGGATCTGGGCAGAGGCCGACCTAGCAATCCGGTTCCTCGTTCTCGTGGATCACCCAAGCGATCACCTAGCGGAGAAGCTGATCGAACGCCTTGGGCGCCAAGCATCACCGTTGCCGGTTAACGCCATTCTGCTGATTTCTCCAACCCGCGGCGATGAGAAGTTCCTCCTCGACCTCATTCGCGATACTGGGCTGACCACGGTCACGGCAACGACGACTATGAGGCGTTTGTGGGGACCCGATGGTCCGATAGGACCGATCTGGTCCACACCGGACTCGACTGATTACCTTCGCCTCATTGAACTGACCAGCGTCGGGCCGGACGAGGGCAAGTAGCCCAATTTTCTTTCGTGACAAGCCGTCGTTTGACGGCCCTAGGGTTCGCCGTATCTCAAGGCGGCGTTCGTTAATCCCATCCCATCCAAAGGAGTGATCAACATGTGTTCAGCAAGCTCTACCCAACTCGCTCCGTACCTGACGCTAGGTAACTGCACATCACCGGATCCAGAAACCGCCCGGGGATCGGTTCATCTAACCGTGCGGGAGTCAGTTCGGGTGTCCGCCTTGATACGGACACCCAAGCGGACCCCCTTGGTAGCGCATCCCTGCATCAAGCGCGATCGATCGATGCTAGGCCGGTGCTCCCTAAAGACCTATTGGTCTCCCGAGAAGGTGCGTATATGACGTTAGCTAACGACAAGCTCATGCGCCTGCAAGCCACTATCACTCCCCGCGACGAACGGCTGCTTGGCTGGCTTTACGACCACGGCGTCCTGACGACCGACCAGATCGCCAAGGCCCTGTTCCCGTCGAAGGACTACGCACAGCGCAGGCTGCCTCGGCTGATGAAGCGAGGAGCTGTGGCGCGCTTCCGGCCGCAGCGCTGGGAGGGTGGCTCGTATCCGTACCACTACGTTCTTGACCAGCTCGGATACGAGCATGTCATGGGACAGCGTGGTCTTGGTATGCCAACCCGCGACAAAGCCAAGCGGCGCAAGCAAAGCCTGATATCAAGGCGAGATCTACCGCACCTGCTCGGCGCGAACCAACTCTTCATAGACCTTGCGGCCTACGAGCGAACTAACCCAGGAGTCAGCCTTGCGAGATGGTGGCCTGCGACCGCGTTCCACGGTGCTGATGCTTTCTATCGGGAAGGCAGCGACTCACGGCTTGGCATGCGGCCCAACGGTTATCCGCGTCCAGACGGGCACGGTGTGTGGGTCGAAGGGAATCTCGCCGTTCCGTTCTTCGCCGAGTATGACACTGGCACAGAACCACATTCCGTTCTGGGAGACAAGGTCGACAAGTACGAGCTGCTTTACCGCGAATCCGTCGTTTGGCAGTGGCCCGTTCTCTTCGTCTTTTCAAGCTGGCAAAGGGAATTGAACTTTCACGAGCACCTGGCTGACAGGACCAGGCGTTTATGGACTACCTTCGCCACCGCTGCAACCGATAGCCCGCAGTACCTGGACCAAACCCCAGCCGGGGCGGTATGGCACGTCGGCGGACGTCCCTCCATGCGTCGAAGGCTCATCGACCTTCCCTACATCGATCCCGAGCACGACATCGAATGGGCCCACCGGCTCGGCGTGCAGTAACGAAGCCACCGCAGGCGATTGCTTGCGGAGCCAACGCACGAAGGGAGGTGAACGAATATGCATGAACCGAACGAGATCGAGAATGGCAAGGATCCATCCATGAAATGGGATGCGCAGTTCTGGCTCCTTGGACCCGCGACGCAGTCATTGAGATCCGACTCAATGCTGGTGCTTATAGAGGAGCTGGTCGACATCCTTCGAGACGAAGGCGTCTCGGATGAAGAGGCCCTAGTCAGTGTCCGCCGCGTGGCGATGCTGCTGTCGGCGTTTGTCATTGACGCCGAGCGCTATCCGCACCAGTTGGTGTGGTGACGAACAAGTCCCGTTCGAAACGAGAGGAGCACCCCTGTGAGTAGAGCAGTTTCTCATCCACCCACCACAATTGGAGTCGCATGGCCGAGAATAAGCCGGCCCGCGACGCAGGGCGCAAGATCCCGCGACAACGCAAACCATCAAGTGAGGAGACGACCAATGAGACGTTGCCGCTTAAGGCCAAGAGGGCTAACAGGACAGAGACGGCGATCGCGAAAGCGATCGCCATCTGCGTTTCTAAGGCACCACCACTTGGCCCAGAAACGAAGGCCCGGCTCGCGGAGCTGTTGTCAGCTGCAAATCACCAAGTAAAGAAGAAGTAGAACCAGGCGTGGACGCGCAGCGAGGCGCGTCCACGCCGCCCTAGCTAGCTTCTGGGAGAAGCGCGCTCGGCAATGGCTTATAGTGCAGGATGCTCAGACGCGACACAGCTCGCGTCAGCACGACGTAGAGGCGGTGCAGCCCGCGGGGCTCAGCCTCCACGATGTGGCGCGGCTCGATGACGATGACGTGGTCGTACTCAAGGCCCTTCGCCAAAGTGGCTGGCACCACGGTGACCCGCCCCGGCTCGGGATCGTCCAGATCAGACACAGCAATGCCGGCATCTTCAAGTGAAGACCGAAGACTGCCGATCTGGTCATCAGCGGCGATGACTCCGACAGATCCGAGGTAGGTCAGAGCCTCAGCGATCTCATTGACAAGGGCAGCAGCAACATCGGGAACGGCTTGCACCATAAGGTTTCCATCGCGGCGCAGCGAGACGGCAGGCGGTACATTGACGTCGAGGGCTGGAAGCAGCCGGTTTGCCAGCGCCACAACGGCTTCGGGCACACGGAATCCGGTGGTTAGCGGAACGATCGCTGCGCCAGGTTTTCCGAGATGAGCGAGAGAGTCGCGCCAATCGGCTGCGGCCCAAGGGGTTGTGCCCTGGGCGAGGTCACCGAGCAGGGTTATAGAGCCGTGGCTCGTGCGCCGGGCGATTGCCCTGCATTGCATCGGCGACATGTCCTGAGCTTCGTCGATGACGATGTGACTCACGCTGAGCTGACGTTCCAGCAACCCGGCGACCTCGTCCAGGAGCACCAAGTCGGCGGTGCTCCACTTTGCAGAACGGGCAGTACGTGGTGGCTTCGCCCACGAAAGGGCGGTCTGCTCTTCGGGCGTTAGGAGACCTTCGGCGGCCTCGCGCAGGACATCCGCGGACGACAGCAGCTCGAACACCAGGGATTCAGGGGTGACGGCGGGCCAGCACGCGTCAAGGAACGCGGTCACCGGCTTCGATTTACCCATCTTGCGCTGCCAGCTTTCCGGCGGCGACTCACCCGAGCGCGCCTCGGCCTGACGTTGCAGCAGACTCACCACGCGGGCGCGGACGCGTTCGCGCCCAAGCAGATACGGCGGCTCCTCCCGGCGGACCTCGCCCACCAGCCGGGCGAGCACGCCCCGGTCGATGCGCCAGCGATAAGCACCATCGGAGACCTGGATCGGCTCGGCAGGTTCAATCACCCGCGACCAAAGCGCACGGTGCAAGACTGGCGCCATCCGGGGATCGTGCTTAACCGTCTGTGCGGCAACGGAATCCACACCAGCAACCGGTGTGCGGGCGATGAGGTCGTCCAACGTGGACTGCTTGATCTCCAGCTCGCCGAGGGCTGGGAGGACCGCAGCGATGTAGCCGAGGAAGGCTTGGTTCGGACCGAGGATGACCACCCCACTGCGGCGCAGCCGCTCACGGTGGACGTAGAGCAGGTACGCCGCTCGATGCAAGCCAACCGCAGTTTTTCCTGTACCAGGTGCGCCTTGCACGCAGATCGAGGTATCAAGGTCTGCGCGGACCAGCTCATCCTGCTCAGGCTGGATCGTGGCGACGATGTCGCGCATCGGCCCGACCCGGGGCCGCTCGATCTCATCGATCAGAATCTTGCTCGCGGTGCCAAGCTCTTCGCCACGATCGAGGTACTCGTCCTCGAAGCTGGTCAGGTCGCCACCGGAGTAGCCGAAGCGCCGACGGATGCGGACGTCCTGTGGGTCACGAACACTGGCCTGGTAAAACGACCGGCTCAGTGGCGCGCGCCAATCCAGGACGAGTGGCTCGCCCACGGCATCCATCACATGGCGACGGCCGATGTAGAAGCGCTCGGCCATATCAAGACGGCCGAAGAACAGTGGGGTACGGGGATCATCTGCTAGCTCCGCCACTCGACGGGCGAGAGCAGTACCTAAAGTCTCGGCGGCAAATGGATCACCGGCGATGGTCGAGCCGGCCGCATACATCAGCTCGGCATTGACGCGCATTTCATGCAGAGCCTGCCGTGAGACCGCGAGATGGGTCCGTTCGGCTTCGAGTTCTGTTTCAAGATCGGTGGGCATTGTTCTGCGGGACCTCCCAGTCTTGAGCTGACCTGGGCCGCCCGGCCACCCGCTCGCGCGAGTACCGGCAGTGCCGAGGCGCGACGAAGCCGCGCACGAACTGACCAGCCTAGCTCGCCGGGTGGGTTACTTCGACACATTTTCGTTCCAGCGGATCTCCACCGTGGCCGGGTCAAAGCCTCGGCCTTTCCTTCCCGAGGGGAGGATCCGAACAGTAACCAGCCTCTCGATGACCATGCGCTTGTGACTCAACGGAAGTTGCTCCCAGACAACTCGGGCATCCTCAGCCTCGATCAGTGGGCGAAGCGGCGACTCTACGACCGCGGCCTGAAGCTCCCGATCGATCTCAGCCAGCCGAGTGTTCGCCTTGGCCGTCGCCGATAGCAGCTGCGCTCGGTCAATGAGGCCCAGCGCCTTGTCTTCCGCAAGCTCGTTGAGGTTGCCTCGGATGGCCTTCGCCTCCGCGCGCAGCCCAGCGGTATCGACATCAGGCTTGGCGGGGACTAATAGCTCGACGGCGTCAGGCTCAGCCAACTTGGCAAGGATCACGCCCACCACGTAGTTATCCGTGTGCACCTGCGACCGAATGAGATGTGCGCTCTCGTAGCAGCGATAAGCAGGAAGCCGTGAGCCAACACGGGCCTTGACTGTCACGCGAACACTAAGGTCTTCGGGCGTGCAGATCCCGCATAGATAGATCTTGCTGCCCAGCCACTTTGGCGGGGCGCCAGGATTGATCGCGCGGCTGGGATCCGTGAGGATTCGCTGGACGGCGCGGAAGGTGTCCAACGGCACGATCGGCTCCCACGGAGCGTCTCCGATCTCCTCACCTCGATACACGAGCCGTCCTGCATTACGCGGCCGAAGAAGCACCTCCCGAAGGCCTTCAGCTCGCCAGGGTGCGCCAATGACAGTTACCAAGCCGCGCTGGCGAAGGTCGAGCGCCATCGACCGAAGCGACGCCCCCTGGATAAGGCGCTCGCTGCATTCAGCGATGATCGCCGCTTCATCAGGGCGCAAAGTTTGAGCATCATCCTCGAAGCCATACGGCCGACGCCCGCCTCCCCGCTCACCCGCAATCGCCTTGCGTTGCCGTGCTGCCGCGACACGTCGCGATGTATCACGGGAAGACTTGTTCGCCATCGCGACCATCACTCGTGCCATCGTGATGTCGGCATCGGTGGCCAGGCGTAGAGAACCCGTGACGGAGTCCACCGGCACCTTGCTCTGCCACACCACGTCGATCAGATCCTCCAAATCGCGCGGGTCACGCACAACGCGATCGAGATCAAGCGCGAGCAAGCCGTCGTGATCACCGCGCATCAACAGCGTCAGGCACTCGCGGAATCCGGGCCGGAACGTCCGCCACTCAACCCGCCCGTCGGGCAGCGTTATCTTGCGGCGCTTGAACGCCGAAACTCCGCGCACCTTGCCATCCGCGGAGGCAATGTCGTTCTCGATGATGACCCGAGTGATCGTCCAACCAAGAGCTTTGGCGTGGTCCCGAATACGCTGCTCCTGGTCAACTAGGCCCCTGCCCTGGCCGTCCTCACCAAGATCCGCCTCTCTCAGCTCTGACAGCCGGACCAAACCGATGGCATTCTGGGGTTTATGCATGTGAACTAGTGTCGCATTTTAGGGGGTACTAATCCAGGTTCCGGTAAGACCGCCGTTGGCTTGCACCGGGCGGCCTTCCTGCTCTACGCCCACCGGGAGCGGCTACGCCGCTCGGGGGTGCTGATCGTCGGGCCGAACCGCGGGTTCCTGAATTACATCGCCGCGGTGCTCCCAGCGCTAGGCGAGATCGAGGTCGAACAGTCCACTGTGGACGATCTGCTCAACCACGTCCCGGTAAAAGCGGTGGACCCACCGGAGGTCGCCTCCCTCAAACACGATCCGCGGATGGCCACCGTTCTGCGCAAAGTGTTGTGGTCACGGCTAAAACGGCCCGTTGACGCGATCGTGGTCTCCGACGGGGCATATCGCTGGCGCATCGACGAGGGCGTCCTCAAGCGTCTCATCGACGATGTCCGGCGAGAGGAAACGCCTTACCTGACCGGCCGTGAGCGGTTGCGCTCGCGCGTCGTGGCGCTCCTGCAACGTCAGGCCGAAGCACGCACAGCCGAATCGCCACCGGAAACATGGGTGCGGCGAATGGGCAAGAGCAAGCCCGTGACCGAATTCCTCGACCACGCCTGGCCACCCGTCAAGCCGGAGAAGCTGGTCGCCGAATTCCTCGCTGACCCGGCCGACGATCTGCTTACACCGCAGGAGCAGGATCTGTTGCGGCGCGCCAAATCCACACGCTGGACGGCGGCCGACACGGTGCTGATCGACGAGGTGACCGGTCTACTGGAGCGGACGCCGAGCTTCGGGCACATTGTCATCGACGAGGCACAGGACCTGTCACCGATGCAGGCACGTGCGCTCGCGAGGCGCAGTGGGCACGGGTCGCTCACAGTGCTCGGCGATCTCGCGCAGGGGACCGCTCCCTGGGCGGCGCGGGATTGGGCGGACACGTTGGCTCATCTCGACAAACGCGATGGCAAGGTCGTTCCGCTGACCACCGGTTTCCGCGTACCCGCGACGGTGCTGACCTTGGCGAACAAACTGCTGCCCGAGCTGGACGTGGTCGTTCCCGCGGCGACATCGCTGCGACGGGACGGCTCGCTGGAGGTCGAGGCGTCGGCAGATGTGGTCGGCACGGTCGCCCGGCTGCTGCTTCGTGAGGGTTCCGTGGGCGTCATCGTCCCGGATGCCCACGTCGACCGGCTCAAAGGAAAACTTCCGGACGATCCGAGGCTCGAACTAGTACCAGTAAGTCTGGTTAAAGGTCTTGAATATGACCATGTGCTGCTCTTTGAGCCGGCCGACATCGTGGCTGCCGAGGCCAAAGGGCTTAACCGCCTCTACGTCGCGCTGACCCGGGCCGTCACGAGCCTGACCGTGCTGCACACCAAACCGCTGCCGCCGGCGCTACTTTGAAGGCATGCCGAATGTCAGTCGCCGTGGCCTGATCGGTGGAGCTATCGCGGTCGGTGCGCTCAGCGCCGCCTGCGATCCCGCTCCCACGCCAAATCCTGGACCGTCCATTGTGGTCAGTCTGCCGCCCTTTGACCCGAAAGACTGGGCGAGCGTGCGGGCTCAATTCGCCTATGATCCGGCGATCGCCAATATGGCGACGTTTGTCTTCGCCAGTTCGCCGGCCACCGTGCGGGCGGCGATCGCCCGGCATCAGGCTCAGTTTGACTTCAATCCCATTGAATACCTGCACGCCAATGAGGTCCGCAACAACAACGCCGTGAAGGATGCCGCGGCCGAGTATCTTGGCGGCACCGCTCATGAGGTCATGTTGACCGATTCCACGACGATGGGCTTAGGCCTGCTCTACAACGGGATCCGGCTGTCACCCGGCGACGAGATCCTGACGACAGAACACGACTTCTACGCGACCTACGAATCGCTGCGGTGGCGAACCGCGCGCGATGGCGCAACGGTGCGGCGCGTGCGGCTTTACGAAGATCCGGCTAAGGCCAGTGTTGACGAGATCGTCAGCAATCTGGCCGCCGCGATCCGGCCCAACACCAAGGTGATCGCACTGACCTGGGTGCACTCCAGCACCGGCGTGACGTTGCCCGTCAAGGAAATCACGCGCATGGTCGCCGGACGCGCACTGGTGTGTTTGGACAGTGTGCACGGCTTCGGCGCCGAACTGTCGAACGCGGCTGACCTGGGCGTTGACTTTCTGGTGTCGGGCACTCACAAATGGCTCTTCGGTCCCCGCGGCACCGGCTTGATCTGGGGAAAGACGGTGGCCTGGCAGCAATACCTCCCGGTCATCCCGACCTTCGACTTCCAGGCGCGCGGCAACTCGGCTAGCCCTGGCGGTTACAAATCCTTTGAGTACCAATGGTCCGTGGCCGAAGCGTTCGCGTTCCACAAGAGCATCGGCCGCGACCGGATCACCGCACGCATCAAGGAACTCGCGGCCAAACTCAAGGACGGCCTGGCCGGGATCAAGGGGATCACCCTGCACACACCGCGAGCCGCCGAGCTTTCCGCGGGCATCATCTGCTGCTCGGTCGAGGGCATGCAGCCGACGACAGCCAAGAACCTGTTGTACACCAAGGGTGTCCTAGCGAGCGTCACCCCGTACAACCCCGCTTACCTGCGTTTTGGCACCAGCATGGTCAACACGGAGGCCGATGTGGAGCGAACCCTGAAGGAGGTTCGCGCGCTCGTCTGAGTTATCCACAGGGGGCAGAAGTTGGCGGGTTTGGCGCGTAGCTTGTTGGGCATGACGGCGATAGAGGTCGATCCTGCCGGGCTCACCCGCAATGCCGCTTCGGTGTGCCAGATCGCTGAAGATCTGCGTTTGGCTAGCTCTGCCTGGGCGGGAGCCGTGGACGCGCCGGCGTTTGACGTCGCCGTGTCCGCGTCCACGGTGCGTGAGGTGTGGCAAGCCGAGCTGAAGGTCTATCAAGAGGTGCTGGAGCAGTGGTGTCTGGCCACGCGCGCCGTCGCGGCTGGATACAAGACTGTTGATGCCTATGTCGCGGCCGGGATGCGGCCATGATGGATGTCAGCGAAATCCTGCGGCAGTTGCGCCGCGCCGGGGAAGCGCTGCGCACGATTGGCGACCCGCTCAGCTTCGCCCGCGTCTTCACCGAGTTGACGGGCGATCTCTTCGCTTTGCTGCGTGACCTCCCCGGCGATCCCGATGCCATTGACGCCGACGCGCTCGCCTACCGCCAGCTGGCCACCGCGCTTGATGCGACTACTACCGACCTGAGCAAGACGGCTTCGACCGGGGTTCCCTCGGTGTGGCAAGGAAAAGCGGCCGACGAGGCTCTGACCGCCTTGACCTCAGCACGCCAGCTCACCGAGGCGGCAGCTCCAGCGATGCGTTACGTGGCAACGCTTTATGAAGACTATGCCGACACCCTAAGAGCTTTGAGCAAGGACCTCAGGGGGTACCGGGAAGATCTGCACGAAGTCGCAAGGGACCTCTACGACCCGTTTGATCTCCCGCCTAACATCCGCAAAGCGATCGATGCGGTCGCCGGAGCGATCGCTGTCTTCGACAAACTCAACGCCGCTATCGCACGGCTCAACCGCGGTCTCGGCGACGTGATCGGCAAGGCACGGGCGGGTGCGGTGCGATCTCCTTACGTGAGCGCCTTCGACGCCGTCGCCTTGGCCACGGCTGGAGTCTCCGGCTTAGCCCGGCTCGACAACGGCATCCTCACCACGGCACAGCTGCAGGCGATCGCCGACAAGATGGGCGCACTGTCCGATGCCGACAGAGCCCGGCTTCAGGGTTTGCTCGACGCGGCCGGTTCCGAAGCCGAACGCGCCTATCTGCTGAAAGCGTTGGCAGCAGGGCATTCCGTGGCCGAGATCGAGGCGTTCGGCAAAGTCATTCACGGCAAGAGCCCGGCTTGGCTCGACCAGCAGCTCGGTCTCGTCGACTCAGCCGACAGCGGCAACGTCTATGTCAACGGCGCGATGCTGGAGCAGCGCGGCGACACGACTTGCGGGTCGACCGCCATCATGGTGGCCCGCGCGATGAACGATCCGCTCTACGCTTTGTGGCTAACCACTGATGACAAAGGCGGTCCGTTGTCTGACGACGCGTTCCGTGACCGGATCAAGGCGGAGCAGGACCGCATCCACGACGCGACGAACACCATCTGGCCACCCGCCCTCGGCACGACGCCGTGGGGTCTCAGTGACGAGATGAACGTGCACGCCGAATCCTTTGGCACGTCTTATGACTGGCACTTGCAGGGCAGCGGTCCGCTCAATGAGGCGGTCAGCGCGGTGGACGCGGGGCACAAGGTGCCGGTGCTCATCGGTGGTGACCTCTACCCGGAGCATTATGTTTTGCTGGTCGGCCACGAGGGCGATGAGCTGATCTTCTACAACCCGTGGGGACGAATGACCAGGATGAAGGAATCCGACTTCCTCAACGGGGATATGAGCGCCCTGTCCTTTGGCAACCTCTATGCCGTGGTGACTCCGTCATGAGGCTCGCTGCCGGGCTCGCCCTGCTGGTTCTCCTGGCGGGCTGCACGGGAAGCACTCCTTCGGCCGACCAAGCCCGGGTGGATGTGATGAAGGCGGACAGCATCCTCGCTCATGACAAAGACCCATCCGTGACGCTGGGCTCCTATCGCAACGACAACTTCCCGCCCCGCCGCAACGACGTGGTGTCCACTTTGGAATCGGCGTCTGCGGCGGATGCCCGGCGCCTCACCGCTGACACCATGCGCCTGGCCCGCGCCGGCGGCTGGACGATCTTCTACGCCAACTGCTACGCCGCGTTCGAGGCATTCGCCTACAAGGTCGCTGACGGCGTCTCTTACCATCTGCTGCTCGATGGCCGGGCTCTCACGGAGAACGGCATTTCCCGCCTCACCCTGAACCTCATCGCCCCGCAAAGCCGCGAACCGGTCTCCGATTTGGTCCCCGACCGACCGCGCGCGGTCGACACCACCAACTGCATCGAATCCGCCGGCTCGGCAGCCGGACCATCCGGCACCAAAATCGTCATCGACCGCGAAGGCCCCGACCCGAGCGGCAAACAGCCCAAGCCCCCCGGCCACCGCTAAGGCTTGCGGATGGGGACGATGACGGGGCCGAAGTCGCCTCGGATGACGCGCACGTGAGCGCGATAGTGGCGGTGCAGCAGCTCTTCGGTCAGCACGATCTCTGGCTTGCCCGAGATGACCGTCGCACCGTCAGCCAGGAGCACGAGCCGGTTGGCGTATTCGCCAGCGATCGACAGGTCGTGCATCGTCGCGAGGACGGTCAGCGCGTGGGTCTGGCGCAGTTCGTCGACGAGTTCGAGGACTTCTTGCTGGTGGCCGATGTCGAGCGCGGAGGTCGGCTCGTCGAGCAGGAGCAGCGGGGCTTGCTGAGCGAGGGCACGGGCGAGGAAGACCCGCTGGCGTTCGCCGCCTGACAGCGTTTCCAGGGCACGGGAGGCGAAGCGCGACAACGCGAGCTGGGACAGCACCCGTTCGGCGGTCGCCGCGTCTTCGGCGGATTCCCGTCCCAGCAAAGGAATGTAGGGCGTCCGTCCTAACAGGACATAGTCGAACACGCGCATGCCGCCTGGCACGACCGGCTGCTGGGCGACCGTCGCGACCAGTTGGGCCCGCTTACGGCGGGGAAGGTCCTCCGAACGAATGCCGTTGATGAGCACCGCACCGGTGTAGGGCAGCGTGCCGCCGATCGCCTTGAGCAAGGTGGACTTTCCGGCGCCGTTGGGTCCGATCACGGTCACCCACTCGCCCGCGGCCACGGTCAGGTCGATGCCGCGCAGGATTGGTGCGCCGTCCAGCGACACCTCAACCCCTTTGACGGTCAGCATTACAGGCTCACCGCCTTCGTCGTGCGCATGACGAGGATGAAGAACGGGGCGCCGAAGAACGCGGTCACCACACCGATCGGCAGTTCGCCCGGGGCGATGACGGTTCGTGCCGCGAGGTCGGCCAGGGCCAGGAACGCACCGCCGAACAACAACGACAAGGGCAGGATCTGCCGGTAGGAGCGGCCCACGACGAGGCGCACCAGGTGCGGAATGATGATGCCGACGAAGCCGATCAGCCCGGACACGGCGACGGCAGCGGCAGTGCCGAGGGAAGCCGCGCCCAGCAGGATCAGCCGGGACCGTTGCGGGTGCAGGCCCAGCGTGGCCGCCTCAGCGTCGCCCACGCTCAGCACATCGAGTTCACGGCGCAAGGCCAGCACCACGATCATCGTCACGGCGGCGTAGGGCAGAAGCGTCTTCACTTCGGCATAGCCGTGGGTGGCCAGGCGGCCGAGCAGCCAGGAGTAGACCTCCCGGATCGTGTCCACATTGCGTTGCAGCACATAGGTTTGAATCGCGGTCAGGAAACTTGAGATGGCCACGCCGGCGAGGATTAGGTTGCGCGTCGCACCGAGCAGATAGGTCGAGATGACGGCGATCAGCGCGCCCGCGAACGCGGCGATCGGGACGAGGGAGTCGTCCGCACGCATCGCGATGGCTGTCGTCGCGCCCACGCCGGCTCCTGCGGCAGTACCCAATAAATAGGGGTCTGCAAGGGGGTTTCGGAAGACTCCCTGGAAGCAACCGCCTGCTAACGCCAGCATTGATCCCGCCAAGAGTCCTAAAAGGACTCTGGGCAGGCGGATCTGAGTGACAATCGCCGCTTCGCGTGGGTTGAGGTTGTTGTCGAGGCCGAGCAGCTCAAGTGCGACGTCTTTGAGGGGCAAGGAAACGGGGCCGAGCGCCACGCCAAGGACGAGGGCGGCCAAGACGGCGGCCACCCCCGCCCCCAGCCACCAGAAGCTAAGGCGCGCTGGTTTCACTTAGCGGTTTCGGCCGCGTTGGTAATGGAGCGCATCAGGTCAACGACGCGCGGTCCCCAGCGGGAGGCGATGTCGCTGTCAAGCACCACGATCTGGTTGTTCGTGACCGCACCGATGTTCTGCCAGCCGGGGCGGGCCTTCACCTTCTCCGGCGTTTCGCCCATGATGCCGTCTGCCAGGAAGATGAGATCGGGGTTAGCCGCGATCAGTGCTTCAGCCGAGATCTGCGGGTAGCCGCTGCCTGACGTGTCGGCGGCATCGACCACATTGGACAGCCCCGCCATGGTGAAAAGCGATCCGATGAACGTCTTTGACGTGGCTGAGTAGAGCGCCGGGTCAAGCTCATAGAAATAGGTCAGCGGCTTTTCGCGCTTGGGCAGATCCTTGACCAGCTTGGCCAGGTCATCCTTGATCTGCTGGTTAAGAGCCGTTGCTTGATCGGCGTGCCCCGTGCGCTTGCCCACTTCCGTGATCTGACCGTAGACGTCGTCCATCGTCTTGGCGGCGGGGGCCACATAAACCGGAATCTTCAAGCCTTCAAGCTGAGCGACGATGCCCTTGACGTCGTCGGAAAGCACGACCAGATCCGGGTTCTTGGCCGCGATGGCTTCGGCGTTGGGTGTGAACCCAGAAAGATCGGTCTTCGGCGCCTGCGGCGGGTAGTTCGAGAATTCGTCCACCGCCACGACCTGGTTGCCCGCACCGACCGCGAAGAGCATCTCGGTGGCGGTCGGCGACAGCGACACGATCCGCTGTGGTGTCGACGGCTGAGCCTGCGGGGTTTCGTTAGAGGTGCTGCCGCAGCCGGCCACGAAGGCCGCGACCGCGAGCACAGCAAGCAAACGTCGTTTCATGTTGATCCTCCTTGAAGCCCTTCCGCGAGGGCCGAATCGATAAGGGGACCGCTTCGCAGGCGACCTGGCTGACCCTGTGCAAGGGGTTCACAGTTGCGCGACAGCGCCGGACTCGCACCGGCTTCGCTGCGAAAGAACGGTCAGTTGGCGTCGGTTTCGTCGCCCGCCAGCGCTTGGCGGAGCTTTTCCTTCTCGGCGCGACGCCGGTCGATGGACTGCTCGACCTGACTCGACACCTGGTCGCGCAACCGCTTCAGCAGGAACCAGCTCGCGACGGCACTGACCAGCACGGCGATCATGAGCCTGAGGAGCAGGCTCACCTGGGTGAAGGGCAGCAAGAGCAGCAGCACCGCGGCGAAGATGCCCAGGCGGGCCAGCGTGTACTTGATGGCAGGACTCACAAGCAAACAGCGTAGCCCGTCACTTTTTGGCGATAGCCAGCCCCACGTGCCAGATCGTCGCGTAGATGATCGTGGCGACGAACGCGCCCAGGGCGCCGGTGCCGATCGGGGACATGTCCGGGAACATGCCGGCCGAAATGGAGCCGACCCCGAGGCCGAAGAAGGCACCGATCGCGGCGACCAACGGCCGCCCCCGCTCACCCTTGGCCGCCGAGTATTGCCCGGCGAAGAAGATGATCGGGAACACGAGGGCTAGGAACCCGTTCATGTCACCGAATTTGCCCAGGCCCAGGAGCGCGAACAGCCCATCGATGATCAGCACGCCGGCGATGCTGATCAGGAACGCCGCGAAGGACTGGGCTAGCAGGTCGGCCAACCGGCTAGCCCGCTTGACCTCCATCAGGCCCAGACCTGCTGCGGCTCGCTGCGCCGGTCGGCCAGCTTCGGCGCCGGGTCGTATTGGCGGACCACGTTGTAACGCGTGTCCCGCTCGACCGGGGTGAAGCCCGCGTCCCAGATCAGGTGGAGCAGGTCGTCGCGGTGCATCGTGTTAGGCGTGCCATAGGAGTCGGCGTCATGCGTGATCTTGTACTCAACGACCGAGCCGTCGAGGTCATCGACACCGAAGTTCAGGGACAGCTGGGCGACCGAGAGCCCGTGCATGACCCAGAAGCACTTGATGTGATCGAAGTTATCGAGCATCAGCCGTGACACGGCGAAGGTCTTGAGCGACTCGGCCGGCGAGGCCATCGTCGTCTGCGCCTGAATCCGGTTACGGACCTTGCCGTCGGCACTGTCGTGGAAGTCGTGCTGATAGCGCAGCGGGATGAACACCGTGAAGCCACCGGTCTCGTCCTGAAGCTCACGCAACCGCATCACGTGATCGACGCGGTGCCGTGGCTCCTCGATGTGCCCATAGAGCATTGTGGACGGTGTACGCAGGCCTTTTGAGTGCGCCAAGCGGTGGATGCGCGACCAGTCTTCCCAGTGACAGGCGTGGTCCACGATGTGCTGGCGGACCTCCCAGTCGAAGATCTCGGCACCGCCGCCCGTCAGCGACTCCAGGCCGGCCTCGATGAGCTCGTCAAGGATCTCGTCAGCGGACAGTCCAGAGATCTTCTCGAACCACTGCACCTCGGTCGCGGTGAAAGCCTTGAGTTTGACGTTGGGCAAAGCCGCTTTTAGTTCTTTTAGGACACGCGGGTAGTAACGCCAGGGCAATGTCGGGTGCAGACCGTTGACGATGTGCAACTCGGTGAGCTGCTCATCCTGCATTTCCAACGCTTTTTGCACGGCCTGCTCGACCCGCATGGTGTAAGCGTCCTTCTCGCCCGGCTTGCGCTGGAACGAGCAATAGGCGCAACTTGCCGAGCAGACGTTGGTCAGGTTGAGGTGGCGGTTGACGTTGAACATCACTCGCTCGCCATTTTTCTGCGTGCGCACGTGATGGGCCAAGCGTCCTAGCCAGGCCAAATCGTCGCTGGCATACAGCGCTTCACCATCAGCGCGCGATAGCCGCTCTCCCGCGTAGACCTTCTCCTCAAGCTGACGCTTCACGCCTATGTCCATGTCCGCTAGCCTACGTAGGACTACCGGGGGTCTGTCAGGGGAGGACGGTAACTCGTGCCATCACGCGCAGAAAAAGTTGGAACTGTTGTGCTCACAGCGCTGATTGTGGGCGGAATCTCCATCCCCGCACCGGCTCACGCGGCGCCCGGCTCGAAGATCACATCAGTTCCCGACGGCGGCAGCCGGCCGCAGACCACCCAAGTGGCTCTCATCCCCACCGGAAGTCTCGCCATCCCCAAAGGCCCGGCTGTCGACCCTCTTCTGGCGCTCGGCGCCCAGGTCGACGCCGCCCGGGAAGAATCCGGCCTGCTTTCCGAACGCATCAATGAACTCCAAGAGGTGCTCGACCGGGCCAAACTCAGCCAGGCCTGGGCCGAGCACGCGTGGAAGCAAGCCGATGAGCGGCTGAAACTCGCACGGGCAGACGCGGCGACAGCCGCGGCGACGGCATACCAAAACAAGGACAAGATCCCGGTTCCGTTGCAGAACAACGGATTGGTGAATGATTTGCTGCTGCTGCAGCCAGGTGCGCAGCCTGCCGGAGAGGGCGCCGCCTACGAGCTAGCCAAGGCGACCGCAGAGGAACACATGACGCGGACGGCGCTGGAGAAGTCCAACGCCGACGAGCGGCTCGCCGCCGCCGAGGTGGCCTCCGCCATTGACCTGTTCACCCAGCGCGACAATGCCCGCATCGTCTTGGAACAGCGGTTGCTCCTGCTCAAATCCGAAGACGCGCTCAAGCGGGAGCGCGAGTTGGCCAAGCTGGCCGTTAACTACGACGCTGGGCAAAGCAACGCTGGCCTGATCGCCCACCCAGAAACACGTAAGGCCGTGCTGTTCGCCTTGCAGCAGCTGGGCAAGCCATGGCGATTCGCTGAAGAGGGACCAGACTTCTTCGACTGCTCCGGGTTGACACAGACGTCTTATCGTCAGGCGGGCGTCCTGCTCCCGAGAGTGGCGAAGGATCAGTACTACGCGTACCGCGCCAAGCCGGTGGCTTTGTCCGCGCTACTGCCTGGCGACCTGTTGTTCTACGCCCGCGATCCGCAGGACTGGAAGACCATCCACCACGTGATGATCTACCTGGGCAAGGAGAATGGCGTCCACAAGATTGTTCATTCGCCACGCCTGGGTGATGTGGTGAAGATCGCAAACATCAATTTGGGCGCTGGAAATCAGGTCGACTTCGCGGTCCGGATCATTGACGCCATACCGGTTCCGCAGCCACCTGCGCCGACACCAACCCCCACGCCGACACCAACCCCGACGGTGACCCCCACTACACCAGCGGGAAATACGGGCGCGTGATCGCGTAGACTAGCGAGGTTGTCTGGGGCGGAGCACGCCCCTCCAGCGTTCCTGCGGGTGTATAGGCCAAAGTCGAGATGGCCGTTGTGCGCGGGGATGCGCCCACCCGAGAGGTACCACTTTGAACAGCAACGCTGTGTCGTTCGACCCTGCTCAGCTTCCTTCGGTTTTCGAAATCAACATCGATACCCCTGCCGAAACACCGGCAGCCCCCAACGCCGGCGGCTTCGCTGAGCTGGGAGTGCCGAAGAACCTCGTGCGCACCTTGCGCCAAGAGGGCATCATCGAACCATTCGAGATCCAGACCGCGACCCTTCCCGATGCTCTCGCGGGCCGTGACGTGCTTGGCCGTGGCCAGACCGGATCCGGCAAGACGCTGGCCTTTGGCCTGGCTGTCCTATCGCGACTCGCCGAAGGCAAGCCTGCCCGCCCGCATCACCCCCGCGCCCTCATCCTCGTGCCGACGCGCGAGCTCGCGATGCAGGTCGCGGACGCGTTGCGCCCCTTGGCGAAGGCGACCGGGCTTTACCTTGGCACCGCGGTCGGCGGTGTTCCTTACGACCGTCAGATCCTTGGCCTGCAAAAGGGTCTCGACCTGATGATCGCTACGCCGGGCCGTCTCGGCGACCTCATCGAGCGCGGCTCTTGCTCGCTCGAAGAGATTGAAATCTCCGTTTTGGACGAAGCCGACCAAATGGCTGACATGGGCTTCCTGCCCGAGGTCACCGCGCTGTTGCAGCAGACCCCGGCCGGTGGCCAGCGGTTGCTGTTCTCGGCCACTTTGGACGGTGACGTCGACCAGCTCGTGCGCCGGTTCATGAACAACCCGGTGACCCACTCGACCGCGCCCGCTCAGGCGAGTGTCACGACGATGGATCACCTGCTTCTGCTGATCCCGCCGCAGGAGAAGTTCAAGATCGCTGCCGCTATCGCCAACCGCAAGGGCCGCACGATCATGTTCGCCCGTACCCAGATGGCCGTCGACCGGCTCGTGGAACAGCTCCGCGAAGTTGGTGTCCGGGCCGGGGGCCTGCACGGTGGCAAGACCCAGCGCGTACGCACGCGCACCCTCGCCGAGTTCAAAGAGGGACGCGTGGGCGTGCTCGTCGCGACTGACGTCGCCGCGCGAGGCATCCACGTCGACGGCATCTCGCTCGTCGTGCACATCGACCCGCCGAAGGACCCCAAGGACTACCTGCACCGCGCTGGCCGGACGGCCCGCGCAGGGGAGTCTGGTGCCGTGGCGACACTGGTTCTGCCCAAGCAGCGCCGGACGACCTTGCACATGATGCAGAAGGCTGGCGTTGAAGCCCCGGCCGAGCACCGCGTGCGCGCGTCTGACCCGAAGCTGGCCGAGGTGACCGGTGCCCTGGAGCCGTCAGGCATCCCGGTCAAGGACGAGCCGATGCCGCGTCAGCGCAAGCCGTTCCGTGAAGGCGGCAGTGGTGGTGGCGGGGGACGCCCGCCGTTCAAGGGCCGCCCGCGTCGTTCGTTTGACGACCGCCCGCGCCAGCGGCACGAGCGCTACTAGCGCCACTGTCCTGTGTGGAGGAAGTGCTGGACCGTGGAGTAGGCGTGTCCTAGGTCCAGCCCTTGTTCCAAAATCCACGCATCGTTGTAGTAGGTGTTGGCGTATCGCTCGCCACCATCGCAGAGCAGCGTGACGACAGAACCGGTCTCGCCTCGTTCCAGCATTTGTGCGATCAGGCCGAAAGCTCCCCACAGGTTGGTTCCTGTCGAGCCGCCGATGCGACGGCCGAGAACCCCTGAGCCGATGCGCATCGCGGCCAGGGAGCCCTCGTCTGGTACCAGCACCATTTTGTCCACAATGGACGGCAGGAAGCTGGCCTCGACCTTGGGCCGCCCGATCCCTTCGATCCTGGATCCCTTACCTGTCACCACATTCCAGTCACCGCTGACATAGGCGGGATAGAACGCGGAGTTCTCCGGGTCGACGACGCAGATCTTGGTGCAGTGGCGCTGATAGCGCACATAGCGGCCGATCGTCGCCGAGGTTCCGCCCGTTCCCGCGCCAATGACGACCCAGGCTGGAATGGGGTGCCGCTCTTGCGACATCTGCTGGAAGATCGATTCGGCGATGTTGTTGTTGCCCCGCCAGTCAGTCGCCCGCTCGGCGAAGGTGAACTGGTCCATGAAGTGCCCACCACGGCTGGCGGCCAGCGCTCGCGCCTCGTTCACGACCTGCGCCGGGTCTTCGACCAGATGACACTCGGCCCCGCTGAACTCGATGAGTTCGCACTTCTCCTTGCTCGTCGAGGCCGGCATGACGGCGATGAATGGCAGACCGAGCATGCGGGCGAAATAGGCTTCCGACACGGCTGTCGAGCCCGACGACGCCTCAACAATGGTGGTATTCGGGCGAATCCAGCCGTTGCAGAGCGCGTGGAGGAACAGCGAACGCGCCAGCCGGTGCTTGAGCGAACCGGTGGGGTGGACTGACTCGTCCTTCAGGTACAGGTCGATGCCCCAGCTATGCGGCAACGGAAACGGGAGCAGATGGGTGTCCGCGCTGCGGTTAGCGTCGGCACTCACCTTGGCGATCGCCTCGGTTACCCACTCGCGGTCGTCTTCCCTGCACCGGTCAGCCTGTTCCATGCCCCGAATCTAGCTGGCTTCTGACGTCAGCGGCCGTGGGCGGCCTTCCCACTTGGTCGACAGGGCGATCATCGTGCGTGTCCGGCTGACGCCCTGGATGCGCGACAAGCGCACGATCACGTGCTCTAGCTCGTCGATGGAAGCCACCCGCACCTTGACCAGGTATGACTCGTCGCCGGCCATGAAGTAGCAGGATTCGATCTCTTCCATCGCGCGCAGATCGTCGAGCGTTTGGTCACTGGCGTTCGCGACCAATCCGATGATCGCCGTGACACCAAGGTCGATCGCGTGGGGCTCGACGTCGGCGTGGTAGCCCCGCAAAACCCCCGCTGTCTCCAGTTTGCCTACTCGCTCATGTACGGCCGGAGCGGACAAGCCGACCTTGCGGGCTAATTCGGCATACGAAAGCCTCGCGCTGCGCCGCAGGAGGTCAACGATGCTTCGATCTATTGCGTCCACAAGGTGACCCTAGGCCCTTTTCGGTGGAGTCCGCACTTTGGAGGCCGATCTTCGGGCAATATACGAATTGAGCTCGTAATTCTACTCAGCATTCTTGCCAAAAGGTGCATATTGATGTTTTTGGGACGTGACGCCCAAGCGGTGCTCTAATTGGCTTCGAGACGAGGAGGTGAGCGTGGACACGGGAGATCGCCTGCTAACGCCCGGCGAGGTGGCCGCGCTGTTCCGGGTAGACCCTAAGACGGTGACCAGGTGGGCAGCGGCTGGACGCATCGGCAGCATACGCACGCCCGGCGGTCACCGCCGGTTCCGGGAATCCGAAGTCAAAGCGCTATTAGAGGGCGGACTGGACTTTGACGACATGCCCGAGCCAACACCAGGCTCGCATGCCCGTCATCCGGCCCACTAGTCCTATGTAGATTTGGCGCCGGTATAACCTCGCCGCATGACAGCAAACCGGCGCGCCGCGCAGTTGCTTGCGGCGAGCTGCACCGCGCTTAGCGGGGCAATAGCGCAGCACATGCCGAGCGGGCCCTATCGCGAGTTCGTGACCTGGGCCTTCTCGCCGCGAAACCCGCGGCAGCAGGAGTTTTTGCGGCTGTGCGGTCTAACGCAGCTGGTCAGCATGAACACGTCCATCCTAAGTGGACTGGTCAGCGAGGACGCTTGGCCGATCATGCTGCGCCAGGCCGGCTTGATGAACGCCTATCAGGTGTTAGAGGTCATCTCAGACAACCTCGCCATGGGCTTGGGCGAGGTCACGCTCGATGAGACCGCTCAGCAACGGCGGCTTCTCGTCAGCTCGGTCAACCGGGCGATGACGGAGGCGCTGCTGCCTGGGCGGCAAACACCCGCCGTGCTCTTGCTCGCGGGACATGCCAAGCAAGCGGCACAGTTCGCCTCGGGATTCGACCAGAGTCTCGCCGCTGCCAAGCACGCGGGTGCCGCCGACGAATACACCGCCGCGCTTCAGTCAGCCGGGAAAGCCGTGCCCGCCCGCGAGGAGCTGGAATTCGGGCTGTGGTCAGCTCTCGTGGCCGGCGTCGAGGTCTGCCGGGAACTGTCAGCCGCGATGACCGGGACGGCCACGGCGACCCTTGTCCGGCAAGGGCTTGCCGACCGTTATCAGGGTGTTGACCGCACGCTCTACGCCGCGCACCTGTCCCGCCTCGAACTAGCCGCCGTTGGCGCGCAAACCATCCTCGTCACCCCGACCGTGGGGTTCTACCTCGCCGTGCTTTATGAGCAAATCGAAACCACCAGTGGGTACGCCGACATCGTGGCCGATGGCACGTTAGGTGAAGTGCTCGCGGACGCGTCGTTGCTCGTGCGCCTGCAAAACGATCTGGGAACGGCCCTCCTGCGGATGACCCCGGTGCAGCAGGCCGCCCGTTTGCGGGAACTGCCAGGCGAAGTCGTGCAGGCGCTGAAGGACACCGAGGATCCCCTGTTTGACCGGCTCCACAAAGACGCGCTGAACGGCGAAACAAACGTCGCGCTGTGGCATGCGAGGCGATCCGTCAGCACGGCTGCGGCCTGGCGGGCGCTCGCGGACAGCCTGGCCTACTACTCAGCGCTCTACGTCCAGCATCGGGAGCGCCTAATGAACAATCTGCCGGAGCTGGAAACGCGGCTGGGCGACAAGCGGGCGAGCACGCTGATCGAGCGTTTCGTCATGTTCCATGAGCAGATGTATGCCAAGCGTCACACGGAAACCGCAGGTGAATACGCGATTTAGTACGCTGGCTGCTATGCGCACCCCGTGGATCGTCGGCGTCTCCGGCGCTTCCGGCACGCCTTACGCGGCCGCGGTCCTGCGTGCTCTGATCACGGCTGGCGAACCAGTTGACCTGGTGGTGTCGCGGGCGGCAAGGCTGACGATCCTCGATGAGACCAGCCTGTCGTTTCGGGACGCGCACTGGGAGCAAGACTTAACGAGCTGGATTGGCTTGGCGCCCAACGATATTCGCTATTGGCCCGCGGGCGATCTGGCGGCCGGGCCGTCAAGTGGTTCCTACCCCGCTCGCGGGATGATCGTCGTACCAGCGTCCACGGCCGCCTGCGCGGGCATCGCCCTTGGCCTGTCCAAGGATCTGCTCCAGCGCGCGGCCGAAGTCAACTTGAAGGAACGCCGCCCCGTCGTTGTCGTGCCACGCGAAACTCCCGTTACACGTAGCCATTTGCTGCACTTGGTGGAGCTCATCGACTCAGGAGCCGTTGTCCTGCCCGCTAGCCCCGGCTTCTATGGCATAGGAGCGGCGGCCAGTTCGCAGCAACTCATCGACTTCGTCGCGGGCAAAATCCTCGACACCGTCGGCGTCAAGCACGACCTGCTCACTCGCTGGACCGGTCAGCTGAGCACGTAGGCCAGCAGGCCGAAGAGGAATAGCACGATGCCAACGAAACCGTTGGCGGTAAAGAACGCGCGGTTCACCTTGGACAAATCGTTGGGCGTCACAACCCGGTGCTGGTAAATGAACGCGACGGCGGTTAGCGCCAGCCCGACATACCAGGGCCAGGCCAGCTTGGTCCACAGTCCAAACCAGACGAACAAGCCGAACGTCACCGCGTGCACGATGCTCGAAAGCCTTAGCGCGAACGCAACGCCGTAGCGCGCGGGCACACTGTGCACGCCGATCTCGCGGTCGATCGTGGCATCTTGGCACGCGTAGATCAGGTCGAACCCGCCGATCCACAAACCAACCGCGGTGCCGAGAAGCCAGGCGGGGCCTGAGCCGGCGAAGATCCCGGTGACGGCCAGCCATGCACCAACCGGGCCAACCGCTTGCGCCACAGCGAGAATCGCGTGCGGCCAGTTCGTAAACCGTTTCCCATAGGGGTAAACGACCAGCGGGATGACCGCGAGCGGGGCCAGCCAGGTCACGAGCGGGTTCAGTAGGACCGCCGCGGCGAAGAACACCGCGAGCGCGACAATCGCCCCGATCCAAGCCGTGCGCACGGAAACGGCACCGGTCACGAGTTCCCGTTGCGCCGTACGCGGATTGCGCGCGTCGATGTGCCGGTCGATGATGCGGTTGGCCGCCATGGCAAACGTGCGTGCGCCCACCATCGCGACGGTGATGAGCACGAGTTGCTTGAACGAAGCACCCGCGATGATGGCGGAAAGGTAGGCGAACGGCAGAGCGAAGACAGAGTGCTCGATCGCGACGAGCTTCAGAAACGCCTTCACTTGAAGCCGTACTCCTTCCAGCGTTTGTCCACTTTGGACACGACATCGGGTGACATCGTCATTTCTTCCGGCCAGCCGCGGTGATAGCCCTCGGTCGGCAGTTTGCGCGTCGCGTCAACGCCGGCCTTGCCGCCCCAGAACTGTTGGTACGACGCGTGATCGAGGTGGTCGACCGGGCCTTCCGTCAACAGCAGATCGCGCGAGTAGTCGACATTGCCAAACGCCCGGAACGCGACCTCGTGCAAGTCCTGTGGATCGCAGTCGTCATCGACGATCACGATGAGCTTGGTGAGGCTGAGCAAATGCGCGCCCCAGACCGCGTTCATCACCTTCTGCGCGTGCTTGGGGTAGCGCTTGCGGATCGACACGATGAGACAGTTGTGGAAGACCCCCGGCTCGGGCATGTGCATGTCGATGATGTCGGGCACGAGCAGTTTGATGAGGGGCAAGAAGATGCGCTCAGTCGCGTGGCCGAGCGGACCGTCCTCCTGCGGCGGCTTGCTCGTGACGATCGAGTGATAGATCGGCGCGCGGCGCATCGTGATGCACTCGACGTGCAGCACAGGGAACGGCTCGACCGGGGTGTAGAAACCGGTGTGGTCCCCAAACGGGCCCTCGGGGTGCCGCTCGCCCGGCTCGACATATCCCTCCAGGATCACCTGCGCGTGCGCGGGCACCTGAAGCGGAACGGTCACGCAGTCCACCATCTCGACGCGTTCCCCGCGCAGGAAACCTGCGAACAGGTACTCGTCGATATCTCCCGGAAGCGGCGCGGACGCGGCGTAGGACACGACCGGGTCAGCCCCGAACGCGATGGCGACGGGAAGACGCTGACCGAGCCGCTCGGCGACCGCGTGGTGTGCGGTGGAGTCCTTGTGAATCTGCCAGTGCATGCCGAGCGTGTTGTGCGAGTGCTGCTGCAACCGGTAAAGCCCTAGGTTCCGCTTGCCCGTCTCCGGGTGTTTCGTGTGCGTCAAGCCATAGTTGTGGAAGATGCCGCCGTCGCCCGGCCAGGTCATCAGTCCAGGCAGCAGGTTCAGGTCCACGTCAGCGCCCTTGAGCACGACTTCCTGACACGGTGCCGTCTTGACCTTTTTCGGCGGGAGCGACTTGAGCTGCATCACCTTGCCGAGCCCGTCCATCATGCCGCTGAAGCCAACCGGCAACTCCGGCTTGATCAGGTCACCGATGCGGGTGCCGATCTCGTCCACGCTCTTTACGCCGAGCGCAATGGCCATGCGCTTTTCGGTGCCAAACAGGTTGATGGCGACCGGCATCTGACCGCGGGTGGGCTTCTCGAACAGCAGCGCGGGGCCCTTGGCACGGACCGTCCTGGTGACGATCTCGGAGATCTCCAGCGTGGGGTCAACGGGGGCGGTCACCCGGTGCAATTCACCCGCCTGCTCAAGAGCCGCCAGAAACTCCTGCAGATCCTGGTATGGAAAACGCGGTCCAGCCATGTGGGTCATCCTCGCATTCGGTAAAAAGGCAGGTTGCCGCGACCTGCGGGATAGCGCGGTCGTTTGACCTTGGGTGAAGCGCCGCATCCCGATTTTGCTGGCTACGCTGGCCTTTCTGACCCAGGCCGGCGCGTTCTCGGGTACCCCCAATTATCCATGGTGTGAAACTGGCCAGCCGGCGCCAACAAGCGCGCCCGAGGGTTCCCCATCACTGTCGTCTCCGGACACTTGCCGTGCGCGGGTGACCGCGATGCAGCGCTCCGCGCCCCTTCCCAGCCCGGGCTATCACCATCTGGGCGCGACGACGGCGAGCGGCTGGTCGGGGATCATCGCCCGGTTCCAGGTGGGCGATCCCGCAGTGCGCGCTGAGACCTTTGACTTCCTCGCCGGGCGCGTCATGGCCAAGGGCGACACCCCCGACGGCATCCAGTGGCTGGAAGCGGGCTGGACCGAGACCGGCTGGTCCGGCAACGGCAAGCAGCGCATCTACACCTACGACACGAACCGTGACGCGTGGGTCTTCTACGACCAGTACGAGATCAAGACCGGCGACAAGATCTGGATCTACCTGCAGACGGAACGTGAGGCACCCTCCACCGCGTGGCAGGCGTGGCTCTGGTGGGGCGACAAGTGGAATCTGCTCACGAGCCAGGAACTGCCGATCACTGGGCGGGCCAAGATCGAGCAGTACATCGAAGTGCATTCTGAGAAGCCCTTTGACGTCCCGCAGGTGCGGGTCGACAACGTGAGCCTCAAAGATGGCGCGAGCGGACCGCTCGTCTACTGGGATGGCCAGGTGCCAACCGCGCCCGGGGCATCGAACGCTGACTACTGTCTTGAGTGGATCAACCGCTACGACGCGTGGACGGCTGGCAGCTGCCAATAGCTCACTCGCGGAAGCCCTCCATGAACCGCCTAAAGAACCCGCCCTCGCGCGGCAAAGCGGGCGCTGGCGGTGGTGCGGCGGATCGTTGCCTGGCGACCGGCTGGTCGTAATCGGTCCGCGCGATCGCGTCGATCACTTGCTCTTCCGTGAAGTGCTCGGACCCTTCGATGTGCGGCACGAAGCCGACAAGCATCCCGTTGGCCATCACGGTCGCCTCTAGTCCGGCTGTCCCGTCGGTATCCCATAGCGCTTCGCGGTCTCCGGGCACCACGACCCGGATCCCGAACTGGGACACCCCAGCACGCGGCTGCGCCACGTGAGCCGGGACACCCCGCTCCCGTAACGCGTCAACGACCCGGCGAGCTCGGCTTTCATCCATGCCGAAAACGTTAGGCCGAGTCGCTGTGCGCCACCTGTGTATCGGCTAGACGCCGCCGTAAGAGTGCAGTCCGGTGAAGAAGATGTTGACGCCGAAGAGGTTCATCATCATCGTGAGCCAGCCGATGACCGCGATCCACGCCGCTGTGCGCTTGGACACGCTCGGCGTCGCCCGCGCGTGCAGGTATCCGGCGTAGATCACCCACGAGATGAATGCCCAGACCTCTTTCGGGTCCCAGCCCCAGTAACGGCCCCAGGCCGCCTCGGCCCAGACCGCGCCAGCGGCCACGCCGAAGGTCCAGATCGGGAACGCGAGGGCGTGCAGGCGAAACGACAGCCGTTCGGCGGTTTCCGCGTTGGCGAGCAGGCGGCCGTAGGGGTAGAACCACGTGCGCTTGCCGGCGTCGTAACCGCTGCGGATGAGGTACATGACGGAGGCGGCGAAGCCGACGAGGAACAGGCCCGTCGCCGTGATGATCGAGCCCACGTGCACGACGTACCAAACGGAGTCCAGCGCGGGAACCAAGGGCGCCACGGGCTTACGCAAGACGATGCCGGCCACGCCAGTCAGCAGCACCTGGGTGAGCACCAGGAACAGGCCCAAGTGGCGCACACCTGGCTTCTTGACCGCCATGAAGAGCCAGATCGCCGTGGCGAGCAGAGTGCCCGTCATCACGTATTCGTACATGTTGCCCCATGGCATGCGGCCCGCTTCCAGGGAGCGCGCGAGCACTGTCGCGAGATGCGCCGCACCCGCGACGACCGTGACGATCAGCGCTGCGGGAAGCAGCCAGCGTGAGCGCGGCTCACTGCTCGGCTCCACTTCGGGAGCGGCATAGGGATGCGGCGCGCCCTCAACGACCGCCGGGCCACCCGCGCCGACGAGCTCACGCTCGCGCACCGCGGCGCGTGCGACATGGCTTTGCGGGCCGAAAGCGAAGTCGGCGGCGTGCAGCAGCATCGCCACCATGTATCCGCTCACCGTGAGGGTGAGAAAGACTCCGTCGATTGCCACCGTGTCACCTTTTCAAACTCGTCAGCGAACCCGGGATAGTCGGTCTTGGGCAGACCGCCAGCCTCGGCGGTGCCGTCTGGGTGAAGACGCAGCCACACCCTACGCCGCTTGCCATACAGCGACAGCGGCAGCCCGACCAGGAGCAGGACCGCTCCTGTTAGGACGATCGGCTCACCCGGATCGTGGCGGACCGAGATGGCGATGAACGACCGCGTCCCCAGAAACTCCAGCTTGCTGCCGTCCGGGAGGGTCTGTGTTTCGCCCTTTTTCAAGGTCTTCCGCTCACCGAAGGGCGTCATCCGTTTGGTGTCCAGGACGTACACGTTCTGCGGGATGCCCGCGTCAAGACCGATGTCGCCCTTCCACGGGATCAACGTCAGCCTGGGATTGCGTTCTTCGGGGTGCAGTGAACTAGCTCCCTCGGCCGTCGGCAGGTAGATGCCCTCGAAACCGATCTGGTTCTTCGGGTCACCACCGTTGGCATCGGGGAACAACAGCACGCCGATGCTCGCCATCATGTCGTTGTTGTCCGGGAAAGCGGCCGTGACCTGCTGCACCCTGCCTGCCGCATCGGTGTAACGCGCCTCGATGGCGTAACCGTGGCCGAGCAGATAAACGTTGGCGCCGTCGAGGCGCAGCGGGTGATTGACCCGGAACTTCTGCCCCCCGTTGACCGTCGCCTCAAACGACGTGGCCTGACCGTTCTCCAAATAGGACGCTTGGAAGTCTTCCAGCTCAAGGCAAAACGGCGGCAGGTCGCTCGCTGAGACGTAGGGTCCGAGCACGGGGCGGTCGTATTGGTAGAGCACATTGCAAAACGGCTTGTCAGCGCCCTCGATGAGAATGCGCTGGCCGTTCCAGCCCCACTGGGCACCGATGGCGACGCCGGCCAGGATCACGAGAAGAGAGCTGTGGAAAAGCAGGTTGCCCGTTTCCTTCAGGTAGCCCTTTTCCGCCGAGATCGTGACCGAGCCGTCAGGGTGCTCCCGCCGGACTTTGCGCCAGCCCTTGAAATCGAGCGTCGGATGCGTGCCGTAGACGGTGTGCTGAGGGAGCCGTTCGAGCCGCTTAGGCGCCTCGGGCGGCGTCTTGATCAGCGCGCGGACATGATCACGCAGTCGCGGCAGGACACAGCCGACGAGCGAGGTGAACAGCAACAGATAGATCGCGGCAAACCAAGGTGCCGCGTAGACATCGAAGAACCCTAGCTGATCCAGGACCGGTGCCAGCTTGGGATTTTCGATGAAGTACTGCTGAACCGGGGTCTCGCCCAGCCGGCGCTGGGGAAGAATCGAGCCCGGGATCGCCCCGATCGCCAGCAGGAACAGCAGCACCAAGGCGGTGCGCATGCTGGTCAGCTGCCGCCAGCTATTGCGCAGAAACGCCAGAGCCGGCTTCATATGCCGACGCTCCCGGGGCCGACCGTCACGCGCAGCCAGGTGATGAAGTCGTTCCAGAAGCCTGACACCAGCGCGAGTCCCACGAGAATCAGCATGGCGCCACCGATGCGGGTGACCCACTTGGAGTTACGCCGGATGGTCTTGATCACGCCCGCCAGACGGCGCATTCCCAGGCCGAACACGAGAAACGGCAAGCCGATGCCGAGGCAATAGGCGATGGCGAGCACAACCGCCCGGCCCGAGTTTCCGCCCACGCCGGCCAGGCCGAGCACGGCACCCAAAGTCGGTGATACGCAAGGGATCCAGCTCAACGCGAACACGGCACCGAAGACCGGCGCGCCGAGCAGCCCAGCCTCGGGCAGTTTCTGGAGGCGCCGCTCGTTTTGCATCCCTGGCACGAGGCCGATGAAAGCCAGCCCCAGCAAGATGATGAGCACGCCGACACCGATCTGCACCTGCCGGTCGTAACGCAGCAGCATCCGCCCGGCCTCAGCGACCAGCACGCTAATCGTGATGAACACCGCAGCGAATCCCGCGATGAAAAGACCCACACCCGCCAGCACCCGGCCTTTGCGGGGAGAGTCAAGGTCCGCTCCAACCAGGCCGGTCACATAAGACAGATATCCGGGTACTAAAGGGAGCACACACGGAGACAAGAAGCTGACCAGGCCCGCCAGCAGGGCCACCCCCACCGCGAGCAGAAGTGGTCCCCCAGCGACGACCTCGCTCATGCCTTCTCCGCGAGCAGCGGAGTGAGCAGGCCGGCCAGTTCGTCGCGGGTCGTAGCGCGGCGAATCACAGCCGCGATCTTCCCCTGGGCGTCCACGATGATCGTCGACGGCAGCGCGTTAGGCGGCACATCCCGGAACGCCAGCGCCAGTTTGCCCGAAGTGTCCAGCAGGCTCGGGTAGGTCGCCTTGTTCTCGATGAACGCGAGCGCCTTGTCCTTGTCGTCATAGGTGTTCAGCCCGACGACAGCGACACCGGGCATTTCCTTGTGCACGGCTTCCAGGTCGGCGACCTCGATGCGGCAGGGCGCGCACCAGCTCGCCCAGAAGTTCAGCACGACCACTTTGCCCTTGAGGGTGGCCAGGTCGAAGCTGCCACCGTCGAGCAGGGTTCCTTTGAGCTCAGGAGCGTCGGCCCGTTTGCCCGCTGGGAACTGAACCACCTGCCCGGCCGTCTGTTCGCTGCCGCCGCCGGAACACCCGGCAGCGACCGCGGCAACGACCGCGAGAAGAACGGCACGACGGTTCATGCGGACATCATGCCCCGCGGCCGGTCCCAGGGCCCAAATGGGAGGCGGGTTCGGAGTATGAGATGCGTGACAGCCGCTCATCGTCGAAGTGGAACGACGTCAGGCTGGCCAGGTTGCACTGGCGGTTACGCGGGTCGTGCCAGAGCCGCTGGCCTTCCAGGAAGCGGCGCAGTGTCCAAATAGGAAGCTGGTGTGAGACACACAGAGCCTCGTGCCCGGCGGCCGCGATGCGAGCGGCCGCGAGCGCCGCGAGCATCCGGGTGGCGATCAGCGCATAGGGCTCGCCCCAGGACGGCCGGAACGGGTTGCGCAGCGACAGCCAGAACTTCGGATCCCGCATCGACCGCTCGACGCGGGTGCCCTCGAAGACATTGTCGCTTTCGATCAACATCGGATCGATGGCGATGGGCAGGCCAAACTGCTCCGCGATCGGGGCGGCCGTCTCCTGTGCCCGCTCCAGCGGACTCGACACGACATAAGTGATGTCGTTGCTCGACAAAGCCATCGCCACCGCTTTGGCCATCTGCTGCCCGAGCGAACTGAGCTGGTAACCGGGAAGCTTGCCGTAGAGGACCTTCGCCGGATTGTGCACTTCCCCGTGGCGGAGCATGTGGACGATCGTTTTCACGCCTGCGCCGCCGCTCTTGCCGCGACCGGGAGTGCCTCGGCAATCCGGGTTAGAGCCTCATCGTCGATGGCGGTGCTGACGAACCACGCTTCAAAGGCACTGGGCGGCAAGTAGACGCCATGTGCCAGCATGCTGTGGAAAAACGCCCTGAACTGGGGCACATTCTGGCCGCGGGCGGCGTCGTAATCGAGTACCCGATGAGGGGTAAAGAAGATCGAGAACATGTTGCCCGCGACGGACAGATGGTGCTCGACCCCGGCGGCGGCCAGGGCTTGGACCGCGAGCCCAGAAATCGTCGCGGCAGTCGCGTCGAGCTTGGCGTAGGTCGCGTCGTCAGCCAGCCGCAGCGAGGCGAGTCCCGCGGCACAGGCCAGCGGGTTACCCGACAGCGTGCCTGCTTGATACACCGGCCCGGACGGGGCAAGCCTCGACATAATCTCAGCTTTACCCCCAAAGGCGGCCGCGGGAAGCCCACCGCCCATGACTTTGCCGAAAGTCCACAGATCCGCGTTCACCGGCTCAAGCCCTTGCCAGCCACCGCGCGAAACGCGGAAGCCGGTCATGACCTCATCCATGATGAGCAAGGCCCCGTGCGCGTGCGCCAGCTCGGCTAGGCCCGCGTTGAATCCGGGCAGCGGCGCGACGACGCCCATGTTTCCGGCCGCGGCCTCGGTGATGATCGCCGCGACATCTTCGGCCTCTAGCGTCTTACGGACCGCATCAAGATCGTTGTATGGCAACACGATCGTCTCGCTAGCGGTCGCTCCCGTCACGCCCGGAGAGTCCGGAATGGACAGTGTCGCTACGCCAGAGCCCGCGGCAGCCAACAAGGAATCGACGTGCCCGTGATAGCAGCCCGCGAACTTGACCACTTTGGACCGTCCGGTGAAGCCACGGGCCAGCCGGATCGCCGACATGGTGGCTTCCGTCCCGGAGCTGACCAGCCGCACCTGCTCGACGGCGGTGCGGGCGACCAGCTCTTCGGCCAGCTCCACCTCACCCGGCGTCGGCGTGCCAAAGCTCGTGCCCTTGGCGGCCGCCTGCTGCACCGCCTCGATCACAGCCGGGTGGGCGTGACCGTGGATCAGCGGGCCCCAGGAGCAGACCAGGTCGGCGTATTTGCGGCCATCAGCGTCGAACATCCATGGGCCCTCGCCGCGCAGCATGAACCGGGGCGTGCCTCCCACCGACTTGAAAGCACGCACAGGTGAGTTGACGCCGCCGGGCACGATCGCCGAGGCGCGGTCAAACAGTGTCTGAGACGCCGGGGCGTCATAAGGGTATGCATCGATCACAGTGCCGCTATTGTGCCAGACCTACGGATATCGATACGGAGCTACAAGCTCCCGCAGGTGTGCCGGCGCCCACTGAACGACCGCTGAACCGCTGCGGGCCAGCAGAACATTACGTGCCGCTTCGATCACCGCCACCAGGCGCTGCGGGGTCAGATCGGCGGGGATCGCCGCCCAGCACGGGCCGTGACCCAGGCTGCCGCGTACCGGAATCGGCAGGCCAGCCGCGTCAGCGAGGGTGTAGCAAATGACGTTGAGCATTCCTTCCGGGATCGTGAGACGGACCGCCACCTCGCCTGGCCGGAAGGGATAACGCCCCCACCAAGCGGGCGCATACTCACTGGCCTGGCCGCGGCCCTCGAACCGGCGCACCCTGTCTTCAACACCGGGAGCGGCGCCTTCGAGCAAGATCGATAGAGCGCCGGTCGCATAGCGCGTGCCTGCCACGGCACGCATGCCGGGCAGATCAAGCTCGATCGCCGACGGGTGCACCGCCAGCAGCTCATCGAGCAGATTCATCACGTGAAAGGGCTGCTCCACCGGAAACGTGACCCACGCCTGACTATCGGGCAGCGGGTGGGTGCGCAGCACGGTTTCCACGACCACGCACGACGGATGCGGCCAGCCCGGAAACGCCCACCGAAGATCACAGATCGAGTTGCCGACCAGCTCGACGCGATCGGCCACTTCGCCGATCTCACCACCTGGCAGGACCACCGTCGCGTTGACGATGTGTGCCGCGGGTGGGCCGAAGCGGTGCGAGATCGGGCCTGCCTCACCCGTCACCACCATCCCGCCAACCGTGCCGCGCCACGAAGGCGGGTCAAGCTCCAGCCGGCGGCCGAAGCGGGCCAGCTCGTCTTGCACAACCGCGAAGGGGGCAGCTGCCCCAGCCGTCACGTTTCCCGTTGACGGCGCGTATGAACAGCCATCGAAGGCGCTCAAATCGAGCAGCACATCGATGACCGGCGGCAGATCAAGCCAGCCCAGCTTGCTGCCACCGCCTTTCGGTAACACCGACATCTCAGCTTCTCGCGCCTCGGCCATCAGGGCACTCAGCTCGCTGACCGAGCTAGGCCGCACCACATAGCGGACTTCGGCACCTTCCAACTGATCTGCCACGTCTCCTGCGCGGCCACGCATTCTCTGGCGCACCTCCAGATTGAGAACATCTTAGAACATGTGTTCGAAGCATAGCACTGATGGCGGTCATCATCAGGGCTCAGCTAGCGTTTACGCCATGACCCAGTCACCAGTTGCGAAGCGGCTCCCGGTTGAGCGGACCCACCACGGCGATACCATCATCGATGAATATGCGTGGCTTGAGCAAAAGGAAGACCCAGCGGTCATCGCCCACCTTGAGGCGGAAAACGCTTACACAGAAAAGATGACGGCTCACCTTGCCGGCCTTCGCGAGGCCGTCTTCCAGGAGATCAAGGCCCGCACCCAGGAGACCGATCTCTCGGTTCCCTTGCGCCACAACGGTTTCTGGTATTACACCCGCACTGAAGAGGGCAAGCAGTACGGCATACACTGCCGCAAGCCGATCGCTGAGGGCGAAACCGCCCCGCCGGTCGCCAAGGATGGCGCCCCTCTTCCGGGTGAAGAAATTCTGCTCGACGGCAACGCTCTGGCCGAAGGACACGACTTCTTCTCCCTCGGCACCTTCGACGTCAGCCCCGACAGCAACCTGCTCGCCTACTCGACCGACTTCTCCGGCGACGAGCGGTTCACCTTGCGCTTCAAAGATCTGCGCACCGGCGAGCTGCTGCCCGACGAGATCAAAGACGTGTTCTACGGCGGTGCCTGGGCAACTGACAACAGCACCTTCTTCTACCTCACGATCGATGACGCCTGGCGCCCGCACCGCGTGTGGCGGCACGTGCTGCGATCGTCCATAGACGACGTTCTGGTTTTCCAAGAAGACGACGAGCGGTTCTGGGTCGGCATCGATCTGACCCGCTCACAGAAGTTCCTCGTGATCGACAGCAATAGCAAGCTCACCTCGGAGGCCCGTCTGATCCCGGCCGACCGTCCGCTGGAGGAGGCGGTGATCTTTGGTGAAGGGCGCCGTCAAGGCGTTGAGCTGTCCCTAGATCACCAGGGTGACCGGTGGCTCGTGCTGCACAACGACAACGCGGAGAACTTCACGCTGGGCTGGGTGCCGGTCGAGGACCACAGCGACTACCACCCGTTGATCGAGCACCGCTCCGACACGCGGCTCGAAGGCGTGGACGCCTTCCAAGACGTCATCGTCGTGCACTTCCGCAAGGACGGGCTGACCGGGCTGCGGATCGTGCCCAACGACGGTGAGCCTTACGACATCTCGTTCCCGGAACCGATCTACACGGTGGGCCTGGGCGGCAACGCCGACTATGACCAGCGCCAGCTGCGCATGTCCTACAACTCGATGATCACGCCGGACTCGGTGTACGACTACGATCTCGACTCGCGGGAATTGTTGCTGCGCAGGCAAAAGCCGGTGCTCGCCGGCCCGGACGGGCGGCCGTTCGACATAGCCGACTACGAGCAGCACCGTGTTTGGGCGACCGCCGACGACGGCACACAGGTCCCGATCTCGCTCGTGTGCAAGGCCGGAACCCCGCGCGACGGTTCCGCGGCCCTGCTCCTCTACGGCTACGGCTCCTACGAGACGAGCATGGACCCGTGGTTCTCCATTCCACGGCTGTCGCTTTTGGACCGTGGCGTCGTCTACGCCGTCGCTCACATCCGCGGCGGCGGCGAGATGGGGCGCCGCTGGTATGAAGAGGGCAAGATGCTCGCCAAGCGCAACACGTTCACCGACTTCAACGCGTGCGCACGGCACCTAGTGAAATCCGGCTGGGCCAGCGCGGACCGGCTCGTGGCACGTGGCGGCTCAGCGGGCGGGCTGCTCATGGGTGCGATCGCCAACCTCGCCCCCGACGCCTACGCGGGCATCGTCGCGCAGGTCGCTTTCGTCGACCCGCTGACCACGATCCTCGACCCGTCCCTGCCCCTGACCGTCACCGAGTGGGAAGAGTGGGGCAACCCGATTGAGTCGCCCGAGGTCTACGCCTACATGAAGGGCTATTCGCCCTACGAAAACGTGTCCAACCTGGACTATCCGCCGATCCTGGCGATGACGAGCCTCAACGACGCCCGCGTGCGCTACTGCGAGCCCGCCAAGTGGGTCGCCCGCCTGCGCGAGCGCGCTCCGCAGGGCTCCTACTTGCTGAAGACCGAGATGGGCGCCGGCCACGGCGGCCCATCCGGGCGCTATGACGTGTGGAAAGAAGAAGCCTTCATGGCGGCTTGGGCGCTCGACCGCCTCGGCGTGGCCTGAGTTCGGGCTGGCCGCTAAGGCGTGCCCTGTTTCGCTCTGCACCCAAAGCGGCGTGGGGCGAATCGGGTTGGCACGTGCCTTTGAGCTGCGGGCATGTGTCTGCGCACAACGCATTTGCTTTGCACCCATACGGGAACGAATATGCACCGCCCGAGCCCGTATGGGTGCAAAGCAAAGGGGCAGAACAACCACCTACCACCTGCACGCCCCCGCCGATCAAGGCAGTGCCGCTATAGGTGGAAAGCGGAAGAGGGCCGCGATCAAGCACAGCCCTCAAACGCCTACCGCGAGGTGAAGACGGCGACGGTCCGTGCCGGGACGGTGAGGACACCGTTGGCGTAGGACGCGCCTGCCATCACGGGATCAACCGAGGGTGCGACCTTCAGCGTGCCGAGACCTGGTAGCAAGTGAGTCGCCGCCGCGCCGGTGCCGTTGAAGACGACCACGATGGTTTCGCGATCATCGCGCAGCACCATCGTGATCACGCCCGAGGTGCCCGTGACTGGGAAGGAGACCTTCCGCTGCACTTCGTCCAACGTGGACAGAGCAAACAGCTTCGAGGACTTCCGGATCCGCAACAGCTCCTGATAGCGGGCCGTCGCCAGGGCGATGTCGGCGCAGGACGGGACGAGTGACGGGTCGGCGAGCAACGGGCCCGCGTATTGCCACTTGCCAGCGTTGTCCCAAGCCGGGGGCAGACCGCGCCCGAAACCGTTGCCCTTGGCGCAATCCCACTCGACCGCGTTGAACCAGTCACCCGAGTCATACGAGTTGCGGTCGAGGGACTTGGAGCGCAGGCGATCGGAACCGAAGGTGACGAAGCCGGTGCCCTGGCCGAGCACCACCGTGGACAGAGCGAGGACCTGCATCCGGGCCCGGTCAGCCGGTGAGACTCCGGTCAGCTTGTAGGCCAGCGCGTCGAACAGGATCTCGTTGTCGTGCGCGTCGACATAGGTCACGCCTTCGGACGGTGTTGCCGTATAGCCAGCGGGAGAACCGTTGTAGAGCACGTCGCGGCCCCGCACAACTGACCCTGACGAGCCGGTGAACTTATAGTCGGCCAAGTTTCCGGTCAGGCCAACTTTGATCAGATCCTCGTAGTTGGACAGTTTCGCCCCGGCACCCAAGCCCGACGCGAAGCCTTGCTGTCGTGGGTCATCGTCGAAGGGCCCGCCACCACGAACCGCGTCACGCAACCGGTCGTTGAACGTGCCGATCCCGGTGCCCGCCATGTTCTGCTGCGTCGCCTGAACGAACCGGGCGTTGTTGGCGACCTCGCCGAAGTTCCAGCCCTCGCCGTAAAGCAGGATCGACTTCCCGTTGGGAAGCTTGTCGAGTGCCTCTCTCACGGCGATCATGTTGGCTTTGGGGTGGTGGCCCATCAGGTCGAACCGGAACCCGTCGACGCCATAGGCGGACGCCCACGTGACGACGGAGTCGACGACCAGTTTGCCCATCATCATGTTCTCGGGCGCGGTGTTGAGACAGCAGGTCGACGTCTCGATCGAGCCGTCGGCGGCCAGCCGGTGGTAGTAACCCGGCACGACACTGTCCAATGGCGACGGTGCCGAGGTGTGGTTGTAGACGACATCCATGACGACCCGCAAACCCTTGGCGTGCAAGGCGTCCACCATGGCTTTGAACTCACCGTTGCGTGCTGTTCCGGCCGGGTTCACCGCATACCCACCCTCGGGCACCGTGTAGTGCAGCGGATCGTATCCCCAGTTGTAACCGTCCCGGGCCCGGACCGCGTCAACGCATTCTTGTTGCTGCGGCGAGTTCGCGGGCAGCGAGGCCAGATCACAGGCGGGCACCGCTTGATCGGAACGCAGCTCGGGAATCGTCGCGAAATCGAATGCCGGCAACAGGTGCAGGTGCGTGACACCAGCTTCCGCGAGCGCCTTCAAATGACGCGTTCCCGCGGAATCAACGGTGAACGCGCCATAGGTGCCACGCAGCTCGGCAGGCACCGAGGCATCCGTGATCGAGAAGTCCCGCACGGAGACTTCCTGAACGTGCGGCCTCCCATCGAACTTCTCCACCTTGGCCGCGCCCAGTTGCGCGATCACGCTATGGGTCGAATTCGGTGTCAGGGCAACGGAATACGGATCCGTCACCGAGCGCGTGCCCTGCCATGTCGTCACGCGATAGCGGTAGGACTTGCCATCCCAGTCCCGCTTTCCGCTGGCGCTCCACACTCCCGTGCGCTCGTCTAGCCGCATCGGCACCACCGTGTCGCCCAGCTCCAGCTCGACCTTGTGTGCCGTTGGCGCCCAGAGTTTTAGCGTCGGCTGATTACGTTCATAGATGACGCCCAGCTTCTCCGATGCTGCCGGGGCGTAGTGGTCGTCGATCGCGCCAGCGATCTGCACACCAGTCGCGGACAAGAGCTTTCCGGTGTGGTCACTCTCCGTCGCGATCACCTGTCCGCGCAGGTCACTCTTCTTTATTTCCAAGCCAAAGGTGGGGTACTCCCAAAGCTGTGGAAACCGCTCACGTTGTGCTTCGGTCAGACCGTTGGGCTTGGCCGTCATCGCGACGGTGGAGAACGTGCCCGCGAGCTTTCCGTCCACAATGGACGCCCCGCCGTTGGGGAAGACCGCCAGCCCGTAGACCTTTCCATCGGGGTTCGCTTTCTTCCACGCGAGCGTGCTCCGGTCCAATAGCTGGGCGAACGATTTCGTCAGGTCGATATCGCTGCCACCAGACGTCTTCACCTCTGGGCGCAGGTAGGCCTGACGGCCTGACAGGATCCACGCCTCGCGGCCGGAGACACTGAAGTTCAGCCGCTGATCGTTTGGCAGGTCCTTCTCGTCGCCCTTATGCACGATGTAGCTGACTCCCGTTGCTCCTGGCACCAAAGGAATCTCAAACGTCGCGCCGTACGAGTCGATCCGCGTTGGCAGCATCGGGGAGTTCCACTCGACCGGGTTAGCGTTGCCGTCCCACAGGTGCAAACCCCAGCCGGCGTAATTGCCATCGGCTCGGCGATAGTGCAGAACTGCCGTGTTAGCGGGTGGTTCAGTGGGAGCTGGCGCGGGCTGAAGGGCCGTCTCGCCCTGCTTCAGCCACACCTCATAGGTCTGGCTCGGGTCGATGAAACGGTCAGTCGCCACATCTTTGTTGCCGTTGGCGTCGATTACCAAGTACCCGATCGAGGTTGCCCCGGGCTTGACCTTCACCCAGGCGAAGGCGCCATAGGCGTCACGGCCGGCGAAAGGCTGACCTTGCGGCCACGGCAGATTCTGCGTCGGATCGATGTCACCCCAGGTGTACAAGCGCCAGTCGGCGTAGTTCCCATCGGGGCGCTGGTAGTGCACCAAAACGTAATCCCGCTGCGCCGCCTGCGGCGGCGTCGCGACGGTGGTGGAAGCGCTCGCCGTCACCGTGCGCCCGCGACTGTCCCGGGCCACCGCGTGATAGCGCACCACCGTGTTTCCAGCGAGTCCCTTCAGATCGTGGTGCACGCGGTGTGGCGCGGTCGTCGCGGTGCCGAGCATCTGCCACTTGCCGTTGCCGACCTGAGCGGAAACGCTGACCGTCGCGTTGGGATCGCCGGTAACGCTGGCCGTGATGACAGACTGCGTGTGCTGCAGCGACGGCACGTTGAGCGTCAGGTTCAACGCACTAGAAGGCGCCTTCGCTGCGGCCCGGAAGACTGTCGTCGACTGCGCGCCAACGGATAGCGCCGAACCGTCAAACGCGCCCGAGCCGTAGATGCGGCTCCAGCTCGCGGCACCAAACGTGTTCATGGGCACCGTTTTCGCTGACGTGGAGCTGTTCACGGCCACGATGTATTCGGTGCCGTCAGCACCCAAGCGCGAGAAGGCAAACACCCCATCGCCCGCGTAACGCGTCGTCTGCGTCCCGTTGCGCAGCGCCTCATGGTTCTTGCGCAGCGCACCCAACTCGGCAATCGCGCGATACATAGGGTGGTTCGTGTCGTAGTTGTCCTGCGCGTGTGTGCGGTCCGTCCCGAGCAGATCGTCGTCCAGATAGTCGGGTGTCTTCGAGGCGAACATGTCCTGCCGGGCGTCCTTGTCGCCGCCGTTGCCGGTGAAGCCTTGCTCGTCGCCCGAATAAATCACCGGCTGCCCGCGAGTCAGCATCATCAGTTCGTGCGCCAGTCGCGACTTCTCCAGGCTGCCCGTGAACGTGCCGATGCGGCCCATATCGTGATTGCCCAGGAACGTTGGCAGCGCGTTGGCGTTGGTCTTCCTTGACGTGTAAAGAGAATCAGCGGCGTAAAGCTCGGCCAAGCCCGTGCCGGAGCCACCGTTCACGAAACCCGTCGCGGCAGCCTGGAAACCAAAGTCGAGCACGGCTGGCAGTTTGCCCTCACGCACATAGCTGGACATGATCGACGGGTCCGCCGAGTAGACCTCGCCGAACATGAAGAAGTCCTTGTGCCGGTTCATGATGGCGTCGGAGAACTGCGGCCAGAATTCCATGTTGACGTGCTTGGCGGTGTCGAGCCGGAAGCCGTCAACGCCCGTGTCTTTGACCCAGTCGGAGTAGATCTTCGTCATGCCCTGCACGACTTCTGGGCGTTCCGTCCACAGATCGTCGAGGCCGAAGAAATCACCATACGTGCTGTTCTCACCGGAGAACGTGGAGTCCCCACGGTTGTGGTACATCATCGGGTCGTTCAGCCAAGCGGGAACCTTGGGGCCGTTGACAACCGGGGTGTACGGCGTCTTGCCCACGGCCGGGAAACCTTGCGAGCCGTCAGCGTAGTTCGTGTCATCGAACGGCTGGCCTTCCCGGTCAAGGTAGGGCGCGGTCTTCTTGTCCACATAGGACTGCTGATTCTCACGGTAGGAGATCAGGTCAGCCGTGTGGTTCACGATGACGTCGAGGTAGATCTTGATGCCCCGTTTGTGGGCGATTCTGACGAGCTCTTTGAGGTCTTCACGCGTACCAAAATGGGGGTCAACCTGGGTGAAATCATTGATCCAGTAGCCGTGGTAGCCGGCCGAATCCCCTTGCACGGGCTGGTTTTTGAAGATCGGCGCCAGCCAGATCGCCGTGGTCCCCAGGCCCTGGATGTAGTCCAGCCGGTTGATCACGCCACGCAGATCGCCCCCGTGATAGAAGCCCTTGTCCGCTGGGTCATAACCGGTCTTCGTCCGGTCACCTTGGTAGTGCCCACGGTCATTGCTGGGATCGCCGTTAGCGAACCGGTCTGGCACGACGAAATAGAACTGCTCAGCTTCGCGCACATCATCGTGACCAGGAGTTTCTTTCTCCCGCCCGGCATAGGCCGGGTTGCTGAGCAAAGCGACCGATAACAGTCCTATGAGGAGCATTCGCAATCGACGGAGGCTCATGCGCGCACCCTACGGGTTTCTGAAATGTTTCCGCAAGAGTTGCTCTGTTCTTTCATGCTTGGATAGACCTATGCGTCACGTAAGTTGGCAAGAAGCCTGCGCCATGCGGTTAAACCGGCACTTTCTAACCGCTGAAGCCCCCTCATTGGCAGCCACCGCTTCGTCGATATGCGGCGTGCACGCTCAAGTCATGACAGCCGCCGAGCTGTCGTTAGGCATCCGCACCGGCGAGACCGCGACCGCCGTCCGGGAAGCACTGTGGACGGACCGTTCCCTGGTCAAGACCTTTGGCCTGCGCGGAACGATTCACCTGTTCCCTGCCGATGAGCTGCCGTTCTGGGGAGCCGCGTTGGGCTCACTGCCCTATTCGCGCAGCCTGCCCCCTGAGCTGACCCTCTCGCCCGCGCAGGTCGACGACATCGTCGCCGCGATCGGTGCCGCGTTGCAGGACACCTTCTTGACGGCCGATGAGCTAACCGGCGAAGTCGTCAAACGCGCCGGGGCCTGGGCCGGAGCGCTTGTCATGCCAGCCTTCGACGGCATGTGGCCGCTGTGGCGCATGGCGATGTCCGATGCCGCCAATCGCGGGGCACTCTGCTTTGGACCTAACCGCGGCCGCAAAGTGACCTATGCCAACCCGTCTCGCTGGGTGCCTGCCTCGTCGCACGCCTCGGAGGATCCGTTCGGCGATCTAGCGTTGCGCTATCTCGCCAGCTACGGACCCGCGACGCCGCAGCAGTTCGCGCAGTGGCTGGCGATCCCCAAGCGGCCCGCCATGGAACTGTTCAGTCGCCTGGGCGATCAGCTGGAAGAGGTGTCGCTGGAAGGGAAGTCGGCCTGGCTCGTGCGCGGGACGCCCGGTCACACGCTGGTTCCCGGGCTGCATCTGCTGCCCTTGTTCGACGCATACACCGTGGGATGCCATCCACGCGACCTGCTGTTTCCGGGCACCGCCGCCGAGCGTGCCCTCGCCCGGGGCCAAGCAGGCAACGTTGCGGTGATCCTCATCGACGGCACCGTTCAGGGTGTCTGGCACCAGAAGAAGACCGGCAAGAAGCTGGCCGTGACGGCTGAACCTTTCCTGAAACTCTCCTCCAAAATGCGCCGGCTTTTAGAGGCCGAGGCCGAACGCGTGGGACTCTTGGCAGAGGCTGCCGTGTCGCTCACCATCGGCGAGGTGACCGCCCGAGCCCACTTGTAATCTCTTACAGATTTTGAAAGGACGCGGCATGAAGGTGGCCATCTTTGGAGCGACCGGAATGGTCGGCCAAGGGGTTCTCCGTGAGTCCCTCCTCGCCACCGACGTGACCGAGGTCGTCGTGCTTGGACGCTCGTCCACGGGCGTGCGCGATCCGAAGCTGACCGAAGTGCTCGTGCCCGACCTGGCCGATGTGTCTAGCGCGCGCACGGCACTGTCTGGAGTGGACGCTTGCTTCTTCTGCCTCGGCATCACTTCCGTGGGCATGAAGGAACCCGAATACCGGCACATCACCTATGACATGGCCGTCAACGCCGGGCGCTTGCTCGCTGAGCTCAACCCCGGCATGACCTTTATCTACGTGTCCGGCGCCGGCACCGATGGCAAAGCCATGTGGGCACGAGTCAAGAAGGAGACCGAGCAGGCACTGCTTGCCATGCCGCTCAACGCTTTCATGTTCCGACCCGGTTTCATCCAGCCCATGCACGGCATCAGGTCCAAGACACGTTTGTACAACACGCTTTATGTCATCGCCCGGCCTCTATTCGGCCTCTACAAGCGCCTCGCCCCACGCCAGTCGCTGACCACCGAAAGCATCGGCCAGGCCATGCTGCAGGTCGCCCGCTCCGGAGCGCCCAAACGTGTCCTCGAAGCACCGGACATCAACGCCGTCCTGGGAACCCCGTAGCCACTTGGCGACTCTGCCGGCGCATGAGACTCGCGTTCTCCTTCGTCTTGCTGCTTGCCGCCTGCACTACGCCCGCTCCTGCTCCCGTTCCTTCCGCGTCACCCGCGCCCTCATCTGACGGCGTGCTCGTCGTTCCCTGCTCGCACCAAATCGACTTCCTTTCGTCGCCCCCGCCTGATCACGAGATCGTCCTGGACACCGTGGCCCTGCCGACCCAAACGCTGACCGCCCACCCCACGAACGAGCCCGGCAAACTGTTCGCCAAGCACGGCCTCATCGTGCGCAACAACTCCACCGTCGACCTTGTCGTCTCCGGCGAAGACCTCGGCAAAGTGACCATCGGCTGGGGCAACGCCGAACTCGGCGACGTCACGCACCTGCGCGTGAGCTGCACCGGCCAACCCGGCTGGATCGTCTTCGCCGGCGGCTACTCCGTCACCGAGCCCCGCTGCGCCACCCTCGTCATCCGCGTCGGCACCACCCAACAGGACGCCCACATCCCCATCAGTAAACCCTGCTGACAAGGGCTTGGGATGCCCCGGGTGAGGGGGCATCCCAAGGGGGACAAAGGGTTAGGGAGCGTCGTAGGCGCCGGAGTAGGTGCCGGAGCCGGAGTAGGCGTGCACACGCCACCGGTAGGTGCCCGCGGTGCCGTTGTAGGTGACGGTTTCGTCGGGACCGCTTGAGGTGGAGCTGGCGACGCTGGCCCACGAGGAGCCGTTCCACTTCTGCAGGTACAGGTCGAAGTCTGTCCCGTCAGGACCGTCGACGCAGCCGCGATGCTGGCCGGTGACTGTCGTGACGAAACCGCTCGTGCTCGGGTGGTACGCGTTGGCGCCGCTGGAAAGCGTTCCGCTGTAAGGGGATTCGTAACCACTGCACGAGCTAGCGCCGGTGATCGTCAACGTGTACGCCGTCGTCCGCGTGACCGCCGTGCCGGTGCCTGTAACGGTCAGCGGGTAGGTGCCGGCTGTGACACCGGTGGAAACCGTGAGCGTCAAGGTGGACGAGCCGCCCGAGGTTACCGACGCGGGACTGAACGCAGCGGTGACTCCCGGTGGGAGCCCGCCGACGGACAGGCCGACGGTCTGAGCGGAGCCACTCGTGATGACCGTCGAGATCGTGCTCGTGAGCGTTCCGCCAGCGGGGCCCGCCGAGCCACTTGACGGGGAGGCCGACATGGAGAAGTCGTTAGCCGCGCCGCCCAGCGTGAGCCGGTAGATGCCCAAGCCGTAGGTGCCGGCGGTCAGTTGCGCTTGCCCGCCCGAGACCGACGTCTCCAAGTCCATAACGGACACCTGTGGCAGTGCGGTGCCTGCCGGGGTCCAGTTCACACCAGCATTGGCTGAGGTGAACACGCCTACGTCAGTACCAACGAAAAGGGTGTTGCGGTCTTGTGGGTGCAGCACCAAATCGTTGACCGGCGCGTCCGGCAGGTCGCCGGAGATGTCCGTCCACGTTGAGCCGCCGTTGACGGTCTTGTAGACGTGCGCGATGTTTTCCCCGTTGCGGTACCCAGATAGCGTGACGTAGGCCAGGTTGGCATCCGTGGGATCGACGGTGACGCGGGTGATCCAGCGGTTAGGCAGCCCAGTCGTGATCTCGGTCCATGACGTGCCCGTGTTGGTGGTGCGCCACATGCGGCCGTCGTCGGTGCCCACATAAATGGTGCTAGCACTGGTTTTCGCGACCGCGATGGTGCTGATTGTGTTGTAGGACGTGCTGCCGGAGTTGCCACGGCTCAGGTCGCCACTAATCGATGTGAACGACTGCGCCGAGTTGGTCGAGCGGTTGAGCTGATTGCCGCCGTAATACATGATCGCCGGGTTGCTCGGGTCGAACACGACCGGCGTCAGCCATGCGCGCCGCGAGGACGTGGTCGAGCCGAACGCTGACATCGACGTGCCGCCGTTGGTGGAGCGGCCACAGTTTCCGTTCTGCGAACAGGCATAGACCTTTTGCTGGTTCGTCGGATCGATGAGGTTCTGCAGTCCGTCGCCGCCGTAGTACGAACCCCAGTTCGCCCACGAGCGTACGGAACCGTTGTCCTGCAAGCCTCCGTTGATGCGTGAGGGGTCCTGTTGCGACACCCCGATCGTGTAGAACTGCATGTTGCCAAGGTTTGCGGCCTTCGTCCACGATCCGCTCAGAGAACCGTTGGCTGTGCTGCGATAGACGCCGCCGTCGTTGCCGATGAAAACTCTGTTGGCTACCAACGGGTCGAAGGCGACAGCGTGCTGATCCACGTGGAAGGAGCTGCTGTTGCTGCCCCAGGTGCTACCCGCGTTGGTCGATTCCAGCATGGGCACACCCGCGACCCACAGGTGCTGCGCGTTCGCCGGATCGACCCAGATCTTGCCGAACCACCAGCCAAAGGTGGATTGCGAACTCGACAGCGAAGACGTGTTGGTGATCGCGGTCCAGTTGGCACCGGCGTTAGTGGACGTCCAAAAGCCGAGGAAGTTCCCGGGAGTGCTGGCGGCTATGGCATACAGCCGGTTGGGATCGTTTTTGGCGATCGCGATGCCCATGCGTCCCAGGTTGCTGCTCGACGCGGGAAGCCCGCCAGCCAGCCGAGTGAACGTCGCGCCACCATCGGTGGTCTTGAAGATGCCCGAGCCGACACCGCCATAGTTACGGCCCTGGGGTGTGCGGTAGTGATCCCACATAGCGACGTAAAGCGTGTTGGAGTTCGCCATCGCCAGATCGATCGCGCCCGTGGTCGCGTTGGCTCCGGCCAGAACCTTCGTCCAGTTAGCTCCGCCGTCAGTGGTGCGGTAGAGCCCGCGTTCTCCACCGGGCAGGAACAGGCTGCCGACAGCGGCCACAAAGATCCGGTTGCTGTTGGCTGGATCGATCGCGATCCCGCCGATGCGGTCCGTTCCGGCCAGCCCGACGGATTGCCACGTCGCACCAGCGTCCGTTGACCGGTAGAGCCCCGTGCCCGGATAGGAACTGCTGCCGCCACCAGGGTTCGCCTCGCCCGTGCCCGCGTAAAGCACACCGGTGCTCGTGATCGCCAGCGCCCCAATGGCTTGCACCATGTTGGGGTTCCACGCGTATTGGAAGGTGCTGCCGCCGTCGGTGCTCTTCCACACGCCACCGGAAGCCGCACCTGTGTAGACAGTATTGGCCCGCACCGGATCCACGACTATGTCAGTGACCCGGCCGCCGACATTGGATGGGCCCATGAACTGCCACGCCGCCTGCACCCCAATGGATTTGCTCGCCAAGACGTCGGCCTGCGCCTTGGCGTTGCTGTGCAGCTTGCCTAGATCCAGCTTGCCAAACGGGTAGACCCGTTGCGCGGTAAGCCATTCGTCGGCACCAACCGGGCCTTTCGCTGGCGAATTCGACGTGAGTTCCAGGGCCTCCGTGGGCCCGCTGTCAGCCGGGATCGCCTGGCTTCCAGCCACTAGCGCCACCAATACCGCACAAGTGAGCACGGCATTCACTGAACGTTTTCTCATGCTGAGATAGACTACGGCCTTTTTCGATATCTATCGATGCCATCTCTAGCTCGCGATCAAGGCCTTGAGGAGACCTAGGAGGGGACGCGCGGGGGAGAACGGCGTTTCCGGGAAGGCCAGCTGGTGAATGATTAGGCCGTCTAGGTAATTGAGGACGATCTGGCAGTCGCGTTCCGGATGTGCCGAGCCAACCGCCTTGAGCCACTGCGCACCCCACGCCCGGATCGCCTTCGCGTTGCTCGCCAGCACCGGCTGCAGTGACGGACGCTGAGCCGCCTCGGCGAAAAGCAGCTGCCGCGTGAGGGTCAGCGCACGGGACGGGCCGGTCGCGTCTCGCACGAAATGTTCCAGCGCGGCGGCGAGTTCCTTGGGCGACGACGGCTGAACCACTCCCGCGATCGCCTCCCACGACAGGCGTTCCCGCTCGGCGAACCGCGCGACGATAGCTTCAAGCAACGCATCGCGTGTGCGGTAGTAGTTCGACGTTGACCCCGCCGGGATTCCCGCCTCCGCGTCAACACCGCGATGCGTCAGGCTTCGGATGCCCTGGCTCCCGATGAGTTCGATCGCCGCGTCGAGGAGTTGCTCTTGCCGTGTCACCACACGAGCAAGCTACTACGCCAGTAGTGCCGTGAGTTCGTTGAGGTCGTCGATGACGCGATCGGGGATGAACTCGTCGGGATCGACGCGATGCTGATCCGCGCCAGGCACGGCCGCATTGGTGACGAGCACGGGCGTCATTCCGGCCGTGCTAGCGCCATAGTGCTCCCGGCCACTGCCGTCTCCAACATAAAAGCACTGCTCATTTGGTACTCCCAAAGCCCGCGCAGCGGCCGAGTAAAGGCGCTGATCCGGTTTGCGGAACCCGTGCTCCCAGGAGAAGACAGGAGCGTCAATGCGTGCCGCGTAAGGCGTTTGTGGCCATCGCTCGTAAAGCTCGCTGCTGCAGTCGCTAATGAGGCCAAGCTTGAACCCCTTGTTCCGCAACACGTCCAGCAAAGCGAGCGCACCGTCGCGCGGCCGGTGCAGCCGCGCCGACTCAGCAAGGTGGACGGTCACCGCGCGGTCTAGCAGGTCATCCGAAGGCGTGACACCGCACCGCTGCGCCATTGTCCGCAAGGTATCGCGGGTGCCACCGTGAACACCGGTGATGCGTTCGCCAAAGCTGCCACTCATCTCGGCCCAGAAGCGTTGCGCCGCAATGCCAAGCACGGCGGCGGTCGCGCTGAACACGTCGCCACGTTCGCGTTCTGCGGCAGGATCGTTCAGGGTGCCAAAGAAGTCGAAGATGACGGCCCGCATGCCCGCAGGTTAGTCGAGGTTGGTGCCCTGCGTTGCCCGGCCCGGCTGGCGCCGGCGCTGATGGCGGGCGATCACCCGTGAGCGGTAGTAGACCGGGGCGAGGTCCTGCTCCTTGGCTGCTTGCGGGACAAACTGCACAGGCACCCGGTTCGCGATGTCGAAGTCGGGCGCACTGGACCGCATCGACGATTCCGCCTTGATCAGCGCCTTGGCGAGGTCGCCGGAAGCGTCCACATTGGCCACCCCTACCCCGACCCGAAGGCGGAACAAACGGCCCGCCGCCCACACCGGCTCTGAGAGCAGGTGTGCCAGCTCGCGCAGGTGTGGATAGTGCGTGCCGTCGCCAGCGATCTTGCTGGTGAGCAGCGCGGCGAACTTCGTGCCGTCAAGGCGGGCCACCACGGGACCATTGGTGTAGTCAGACAGACGGCGGCCGATAGCCGTTAGGAGCTTGTCGCCAACCTCTTGTCCAAACGAGAGGGTCACCCGCTTGAAGTTGTCGACCTCGACAACGATCACCACCAGCGGCCAGCTGGCAGGATCGGCGGTCAGCGTGTGCGCGAGTTCGGCGAAACCCTTGCGGTTAAACAAACCCGTGATGGGATCTTTGCTCGCGGCGATCCGTTCGTCGAGCACCTCGCAGCGCAACCGGACCGTCTCGGCTTCAGCCTGAAGCGCACGGCGCCTGAACCAGGTGGCCGTGAAAACGCCAGCGACAGCAGCGGCACTGGCAGCGGCAACGATGAATGGATCCACGCGAGTCGTCCTCTCCTCGCAGCACCGTCAGCTGGCCATTCGGCTTTATTTCAGTGGACTTCTTCTCTGCTCACTTGGAGTTATGATGCACGTCGCATTGTGCAAATGCAAGAGCGGATGCACGTGCACGCGCCCTGTGCACATGCTCTCGCACCCGAGGGAGGGAATCAACTTCGTGACTGTCATCGGCACCCCTGGTCCCACACTTTCCCTGCTGACATGGCGGAAAAGCGGTCGCAGTAACGCCAGCGGCAATTGCGTGGAGATTGCCAAGCTGCCCGAGGGAACTGGCATTGCCATCCGCAACTCGCGTAACCCGGACGGGCCAACTCTGGTCTTCACTAACGACGAGATTGCCGCCTTTGTGGACGGTGTACGCGATGGCGACTTCGATGATCTCGTTGCTTAATAGGCCTAGCGCGCAGCACTAGGGATCATGACATGCTTACATGTCAAATGACGGGCTGCCTTTTCGGCGAGGCAAAGCAGATCGGAGGTCGAGCCGTTGACTGTGCCAGCTAACGATGCCGGGGCAACGGGCGGACCTACCGTGCTGCGCATCATGCTCGGGGCAAACCTGCGGCGCCTTCGTGAGGGCAAAGGCATCACGCGGGAAAACGCCGGCTGGCACATCCGCGCGTCCGAGTCGAAGATCAGCCGAATGGAGCTGGGCCGCGTCAGCTTCAAGGAACGCGATGTCGCCGATCTCCTGACGTTCTATGGCCTTTCGGATGGCGACGAACGTGAACGCTTGCTAACGCTCGCGCGCGACGCGAGCACCCCTGGCTGGTGGCATCGGTATAGCGACGTCCTGCCGAGCTGGTTTCAGCCCTACATTGGCTTGGAAACAGCGGCCTCACTTATCCGCAATTACGAGGTCCAATTTGTACCAGGGCTCTTGCAAACCCCGGAATACGCACGAGCTGTCGTCATGCTCGGGCACGGCCGGTCCCCAGCACCGGAGATCGACCGGCGGGTTGAACTGCGCATGGTGCGCCAGCAGTTGCTGACGCGACCTGACGCTCCCCAGTTCTGGGCGGTCGTTGACGAGGCGGCACTACGGCGGCCGGTTGGCGGGAAAACCGTTATGCTGCAACAGATCCACGCCCTGATCGAAGCGACGGCGCAGCCCAACATCCGGGTGCAAGTCGTTCCGTTCCGCATCGGCGGGCACGCCGCGCACGGTGGCAGCTTCAGCATTCTGCGCTTTGCCGAGCCCGACCTTCCCGACGTCGTGTACGTCGAACAGCTGACAAGCTCGCTTTACCTCGACAAGCGTGACGACGTGGACCAATATGCATATGTCATGGAAACGCTCTGTATAGAGGCTGCTCCTCCAGAAGACACCGTGCCTATCTTGCATAAGATCGCGCACGAACTTGAGCACACCGATTGATGGGCTTAACCTTTCAACGCCGACCGCAGCATCCCTAAACCTGTGAGGTCCCCGTGAGCGAAGCGACTGACACTAGCGATCTTCTGTCGCGTTTGGATACATCGGTCGCGCATTCCGCGCGGCTGTGGAATTACCTTCTCGGGGGCAAGGACAACTTCGCCGCCGACCGGGAAGCCGCGGATCAGGTGCTCGCCTACATGCCGGCCCTCGTGCAGTCCGCTCGGTATAACCGGGAGTTCCTGGGACGGGCCGTCCGGCATCTGGCAGGCGAAGCCGGCATCGGGCAGTTCCTCGACATCGGCACCGGTTTGCCGACGGCCAACAACACCCACGAAGTCGCGCAGCGCACCAGGCCCGATGCCAAAATCGTATACGTCGACAACGACCCGATGGTGCTCGTGCACGCGCGCGCTTTGCTGACAAGCACTCCGGAAGGCGCCACCGCCTACATCGACGCTGACGTGCGCGACCCGGAGAAGATCCTGCAGACCGCCGCGCACACGCTCGACTTCAGCAAGCCGATCGCCGTCATGCTCCTCGGGATCGTCAACTTCGTGGTCGACGACGCCGAAGCGACCTCTATCGTGCGCAAGCTCGTCGACGCCGTGCCCAGCGGCAGCTACCTCGTCATCTCGCATCCGACGCTGGAAGTGCACCGCGAGGCCGTCGAGCAGGCGATGGCGCAGTGGAACGCCAGCGGTTCGGCACCCATCTGTGCTCGCACTCCAGACCAGATCACCGGTTACTTCGAGGGTCTTGAGCTGCTTGAGCCAGGCGTGGTCACGGTCTCGCAATGGCGCCCGGATGGCAACGACACCACCACTGTCACTGAGTGGTGTGGTGTCGCGCGCAAGGCTTAGAAGTTAGTTCCAACCTTGCTGCCCCTCCCCGCGTATAGGACGGCGAAGGGAGGGGCAGGATATGGATGAAGACAGCTTTCGTGACTTTGTGCAAACGAGACTGTCACGTCTGTCCCGGGTGGCTTACCTGCTCACGGGCGATCACCACGCGGCTGAGGATCTGCTGCAGAACGCCTTGGCCAAACTTGCCAGCCGGTGGAAACAGGTGCGTAAGGACGGCAACGTCGACGCTTACCTTCGCAAGATTCTCTATCACGAGCACATCTCAGCCTGGCGGCGCGTGAAACTCGAGCGCAGTCACGCCGACGTTCCCGAGCCCGCGCCCGGGCCGGATCAGATGGAAGCGTCGATCCGCCGGATCGTCATCGAGCAGGCTCTCGCCAAGCTCACTCCACGGCAGCGATCCGTCATCGTGCTGCGCATCTTTGAGGATCTGTCCGAAGCAGACACTGCCACCGCGATGAACTGTTCCGTGGGCACGGTCAAAAGCCAGCTCCATCACGCTCTTGGCCGGTTGCGGGTGCTGGCTCCTGAGCTCGACGTCCTTGCCCGCGAAGCCAAGGAAGTGTTCGCATGACTGAGCTTAGGAACCTTCTCGAAGAAGGGGCGAAGCGCGCCAAGGTATATGACGTCACCGAACTCGCGTGGGCCGGGGGACGTCGCCGCCGCCGGATACGGCTGATCGCCAATTCCGGTGGTGCGGCAGCGATCGCGGGTGTGGTCGCCCTGGGTTTGATATTCAGCCACAGCGCGGTGCGGTCACCGCAAGTTCAGGCCACGCCATCACCATCGCCGGCTCCGTCTAGGACGCCTGAGCTGAGCGCTTGCACCGTCGAAAGAATGCCGGTGCCCGCCGGGTACCCCCAGAAAAGTGTTCTTGGCGCGGGCGACCCGACCGGGCGGTTCCACGGCGGCCGCGCCTACCCGGCCGATGACAAGAATCGTTTGCTGCTCTGGGATCGCGGGCAAGTCAGGACCTTGCCGACCATGGGCGACGACGCCGACATCGTGGCCATCAACCGCAACGGAACCGCGCTCATCACCGGCTACATCGGCGACAAGATTCAGTCGTGGGTCTATCAAGACGGGCAGATGATCCGGCTCAAGGGCACTAACGTTACGGCCACGGCGCTTAACGACAACGGGGTCATCGTGGGCTCGAGAGGCGAAGGCCTGAGCGGCGAGCCGGTCATCTGGCGCACGTTCACCGCGGAGCCGGAGCGCCTGCCGTTGCCTGATGGGGCAAAGATGGCGAACGTCCGGCACATCAACAACGCGGGTTTCGTCGCTGGGACAAGCGTTCCGGAGGCCAGAGAACTGATTGGGCAGGCCGCTATCTGGTCCCCAGACGGCAAACTGTTCCGCACTTACAGCGGGTCCAAACCAGACTTGATGGCCGGCACGATCGGCTTGTTTGAAAAGGACGCCTATGTTTCAGCGAGCTCCATGAACCGCCCAGAGAAGGAATATTGGCGGATCGACCTTGCCACGGGCCTGTCCACCAAGCTGCCGTGGACCGACACAGGAGGCATGCTGGCTACTGAAAACGGCTTCCTGCTAAGCCAAACGCGCCGTTCCGCGGTCCTTGTCGCAGGCGACATGCGCGTGCCGCTGCCGAACGTTGCCGGGCACGTGAATGACGATCCGAAGGTGCTACCCGTCTCAAGGATCACCACGGTCAGCACGGACGGCCGCACGGTGGCCGGCTATCAGACGGTGCCGCAAGCCAGCGACCCGCAAAATGTGCTTCACGACGTGGTGGCGGTGATCTGGCGCTGTCAGTGAGATGACTTGGGCACCAAGCGCATGACGGCTTCCCGGACGCGCTTGGTGCCCAGTTCCGCTGTGGTAGCACTGAGATGCTCGGCGCCGACTACCGCCAAAAGCATGTGCGCGACGGCCTCCGCATCGCCTTTCGGGTCAAGCAGATTCAGCAAGTAGGACACATGCTGATGCCAGAACCTATAGGCACCAATGCGATAGCGGGCTCCAGGCGATGCCGTCTCGGACATCCGGCTCAAACTCAAATGCTCAAGCACGTGGTCCAAATAGGACTTGAAGAACGCCGCCAAACGTTTCGCGGGCGGGGCGCCCGGACCCAACGGCGGCGGACCGCTGATGATGGCCTGCTGCAGTTCGCGCTCACGGTCATCAAGTAGCGCGACGGCCAGTCCAGCCTTGTCGCCGAAACGGCGAAACAGTGTGCCCTTGCCGACGCCCGCTTCGGCGGCGATCGCGTCCATGGACACGTTGTCGACGCCATGCTCACGGAACAAGCGGGCCGCGGCCTCCAGCACGGAGGCCCTATTGCGGGCCGCGTCGGCACGCTCTTTCACCGGCTTGGTGAGCTGCATCACCTTTGGACTATAAGCGGACTGCGGTCCGTTACCGTCTTTAGACATAAGCGGACTGTAGTCCATTAATTGAAGGAGAAGAAATGACCGCGCTGATCAGCCGGGATGAGCTGCGTGAAGCCATCGCGGCCGGGACCGTGACGGTCGTCGACGCGCTCGCCGGCGACTACTGGGCCAAGCAGCACCTGCCGACGGCGATCCCTCTCGCCGAGGCACACGTCGCCGCTCTCGCACCCCGGCTCTTGCCCGATAAGAGCGCTGCGATCGTGACCTACTGCTCCAACGTTCTCTGCGCCAACAGTCAGCAGGTGGCTAACCGCCTCAACGCCTTGGGATACACCAACGTGCGCAAGTATCACGAAGGAATTCAGGACTGGGTCGAGGCCGGGCTGCCGGTCGAAACCGCGTAACGCTTTGTGGGGCAGCGCTTTGGTGCTGCCCCACAAGTATCCTCCCCAGGTGCTTCGTTACAGGAACCTCATCAACTACGGCCTCGTCGCAGTCGCGACGATGGCACTGTTCGCTTTGTTCATTGGCTTCCAGAACAAGACACAGCTTGTTGGCGCCCTGTCCGCGGCCGGAACGGTTGCCGCAGCTGGATTCGCCGCACTGGCCGCCTTTGGCTCCGTGCGTGCCGCCAACGAAAGCAGTGCCACGGCACGCAAGGCTCACGAGGCGATGGCCCGCAACTCGCGGCCGAAGCTGTCGGTCAGGTTCACTGCCGCCGAAGGCAACCTCGTCGGCCACATCGATTGCGGCCCAGGCACTACCGCCGTCGACTTGATGGTCACGTGGATGCTGGCCGATGGCGCGCCAGTCATGGAACAGCGCGCCCAGTTTGGCCCGGGCAGCACCATCGCGGCCGACCTCGGCGTGCCCGAAACGACTTCGCTCGCTGATGCCGTCAAGCTCGTGTGGCTTCAGTACTGGGATAGCGAGCGCGTGGGGCAGTGGCAAGACACCTGGCAGCCCACGACCGAGCCTGGCCACGAAGGCGTCTTCGCGCTCGACAGCTCGCGCCTCGTCGCCTGACCGTTCCGCGAGCATGTAAAGAACACTTGACACGATGTCGGATTAGTTTTACCTTCATCGTGTCAAGTTTGCTTTACATGCGAGGTGCTTATGTCATCCCTCAAACGTGATGTCCGGATTACCGGCCTCCTCTACCTGCTGCTCGCCATCTTTGGCGGAGCACCCTTCTTCTATATGCAGTCGCAAATTCTGGTTCGTGGTGACGCGGTGGCCACGGCGGCCAATGTGGCGGCCAACGATTTCGCGTTCCGCTTGGTGCTCGTGGCCGATGTCGTCGGCATGACGGTCTACGTCTTGACCGCTCTCGGCTTCTTCCGCGTTTTCCGGGCCACAAACAAGGAACTCGCTGCCACGATCGTGGTTTTCGCCTCGGTCGGTGCCGCGCTTATGGGTGCGACCTTCATGAGTCACGTGGGCGCGCTTGTGTCCCAAAAGGACCCGGCTCTGCTCCTCATGTTCCTGGAGATGCGGGCCGACAGTTTCCTTATCGCGCAAGTGTTCTTCGGGCTCTGGCTGTTTCCGATGGGGTATCTCGCCTACGTCTCAGGGCTCTTTCCGAAAGCGCTCGGCGTGCTGCTCATGATTGGCTGCTTTGGCTACGTCGCGGATCTGCTGATGCACTTCCTGTTCCCGGCCGCCTCCGACATCGGATCGCCCATCGCTTTGATCCCGGCCACGCTCGCGGAGCTATGGATGGTCGGCTATCTGCTCTTCGCCCGCCGAAGGTTCGCCGCGTCCTAGCCTCGCGCCCGAAACGTGAAAGAGATTTATCTAGTTAGGACTGACCACAAAGGATCATGCCGGCGATTACATTGGGTAGTTGTCCGAAGGGGACGTTTAGCTCACACGGGGGAAACAATGAGCAAACTGAGGAAGCATGGCCTCTGGCTGTCACTCACGGTAGTTGCAGCCGCAGTGGCCGGTTTCGCTCTACCTGGTTCAGGGGTGTTCGCGACGCAGCCCCAGCCTGAAGGTAAAGCCGCCTGCGCCGACCTGACGAGCGAGATCACCGCGATCCTGGGCGATGTCACGTCGGCCCTGGTGCCGCCGGTCACCATCCCGCCGGCGCTCCCTGACATCAGCAAAGCGACCGGTCTGGTCGGCAAGCTCACCACCACAGCGACAAACCTGGTGAACCTGGGCTGTCTGCCCGATCCGGCCAGCGCGGTGAAGCTGCCAGCGGCGGATCTGCCCGCGGCAGTAGATGAGAAGGGGAAGCTGCCGATCCCGGGAATTCCGGTACCGTCACTGTCCGTCCTGCCGAGCCTGCCCGCAACGCCGGGACTTCCGGGAGTTCCAGGAACGCCGGCCGTCGATAAGTGCGCCGCACCCGCGGCGGGGCTGCTGTCACTGGTATTCGGCCTCCTGGAGTCACTGCTGGAACTCGTTGGCGGGACTGGTGTTCCCGACGTGACGGCAGTGCAAGGCCAGGTCACGGGAGTTCAGAGCACAGTGACATCGCTGACCACCGAGTCGTGCCTCCCGGCACCGCTTCCGGTAAGGCGATAACGCCACAGGGGACGGCCGGGCACGTCGCCGGCCGTCCCCTGTCATAGTTCGCGAGTAGCATCCGGGCGTGATCGTGGAGATTCGTACTTACCGGCTCAAGCCCGGGACGGCAGAAGATTTCGTTGCCGTCATGCGCAACCAGGCGGCGCCATTGCTCGCGGCAGCCGGTCTCGATGTGGTGGCGTGTGGACGGTCGCTTGTGGACCACGACGCCTACCTCATCCGCGCCTTCGCCAGTCTTGAAGAGCGCGACGCTCAAGAGGACGCTTTCTACGGCAGTGCCGTTTGGCGAGAAGGCCCCCGCGAAGCCATCGTCAGCTGCATCGAGAGCTATCACACCGTGGTTGTCGAGCTCGACAAGGCGGTTGTTGACGGCATGCGGCGCTAACGCTTCCTATCCTGGAGGCGTGAACGAGACGCGATGGCTCAACGCCGAAGAGATGCAGAGCTGGCTAGCGCTCGCCAGGCTGCTGATCCGGCTGCCCAACGCGCTTGACGCTCAATTGCAGCGAGACGCCGGGCTAAGCCACTTTGAGTACCAAGTGCTCGCCATGCTGTCCGAGGCACCAGACCGGACGATGCGCATGAGCGAATTGGCGGTCGTGGCTAACGGCTCGCTGTCGCGGCTTTCTCACGCGGTCAACCGATTGGAAAAACGAGGTTGGGTACTCCGTAAGCCCGCCGCCGGAGATGGCCGCATCACCTTGGCGACCCTCACCGAAGATGGCTGGGCCAAGATCGTTGAGTCCGCCCCGGGACATGTCGAGGCGGTCCGGAGCCTGGTCTTCGATCCGCTCACCGGAGCACAGGTCAAGCAGATGCGCGAGATTGGCCAGCGCATTCTGCGTGCGATCGATGACGATCAGGATTAATTCCCGCTGTGGTTCAGATCTCGGTCTGTTGACGCTTCAACTACCAGGGCCTACGCTCGGCAGTGAGTTGAAGCTTCAAGTAATGCGGTCGAGAGGTAAAGCGATGACCACCCTGGCAGATGCGCCGGCGACACAGATCCGCACCAGCGTGCGGGTGCCGATGCGCTTCGGCGACGGTTACGCCACCGAAGCTGACATCTACACGTTCACCAACCTGGCCGACGGCAAGCAACACTTGGCGATTGGCCTAGGCGACTACCGTTCCGCGCCAGTGCCTTTGGTACGCGCGCACTCGGAGTGCCTGACGGGAGACGTGTTCGGGTCGGCTCGCTGCGACTGCGGACCCCAGCTGCGCGAAGCGGTTGAGCGCATCGCCAGCACCGGTGGCTACCTTCTTTACCTGCGCCAGGAGGGCCGTGGGATCGGCCTGTACGCCAAGCTCGACGCCTACAGCCTGCAAGACCTTGGCCTGGACACCTATGCGGCCAACCGGGCGCTCGGCCACGCCGACGACGAGCGTGACTACACCGCGGCGGCGCAAATGCTTGACGCCCTTGGCGTGAGCACGGTCGACCTGCTGACCAACAACCCGGACAAGCCCGCACAGCTGCGGGCTCTCGGTGTGGACGTGCGCGAGGTCTACCCGACCGCCGTGCACACCTCGCCGGAGAACCTGCGCTACCTCGCGGCTAAGGTCGCTCACACCGCACACACCATCAAACTCCCCTGATCGGATGCCAGATGCCTACTTCACACGCACAGGTCGCCACGGACGCTTCGGCTCGCTATGCCAAGCAGCTCGCGTCCCACTTCGGGCACAAGATCACTGTTGAATCGACTGAGGACGGTTACGCGCTAACGTTTCAGAGCTTCTCCGCGGTCCTCGTGCCCAAAGCCGACCACCTCCTGATGACGGCCACCGCCGCGGATGCCGAGGCTTTGACCAACGCTCAAAACGTGCTCGGTAGCCACCTTGAGCGATTCGGCGCGCGCAACGAACTGTCCGTTCAGTGGGGGCCGGCGTCGTGAAAGCCGTTGCTGTCACAGCTTTTGGGACTGCCCCTTTGCTGATGGAAGTTGCGGCCCCGCAGCCCGGACCGGGTGAGGTGCTGATTCGGCTGCATGCCGCTGGCGTCAATCCCTTCGACTGGAAGGTCGCCGAGGGCGTCCTCAAAGACGTTATCCCGCATGCCTTCCCGCTCGTTCTGGGCAACGACGGGGCCGGTGTCATCGAGCAGGTTGGCGCTGGGGTTAGCGACTATCAGCCCGGCGACCATGTCTACGGGCAGTTCATGGACCTCGAGCGCGGGCACGGCACCTACGCGGAATACACGATCGCGGCGGCGGACGGAAAGATCGCGCGCATTCCGTTGGAGCTACCGTTTACGGCTGCTGCCGCTTTGCCGACCGCTAGCATCACGGCCTACCAAGCGATCCGCATGGCCGGACTGCAGAGTGGACAGACGATTCTCATCAACGGGGCAACCGGCGGGGTGGGTCAATTCGCGGTGCAGTTCGCCGCTCAGGCGGGCGCTCGTGTCCTAGCGACCGCGACACCAGCGCTGAGCGACCACATTCTCGGGCTCGGCGCTAGCGAGGTCATCGACTTCACTTCGCGCGCTGTTTCGGAGTACCCCCGAAATGTTGATGTGGTTTTGGATCTGGTGCACACGCCCGGTGGCGACATTGACAAACTCGCCGAGGTGCTCCGGCCGGGCGGCACGTTGCTCAACACGAATCACGCGGCTGGTTCTCTTATCCGCCAAGATATCCGTGGCGTCAACGTGACCAATCACGCCACCACCGAAGAGCTGACACTGCTCGCCGAACTTACCGCGACTGGCAAACTTCAGGTCACCGTTGGAGCTTCGTTCGCCTTGGCGGACGCGCCCGCCGGGATCGCCGAGGCTAAGTCCGGCAATGCTTATGGGAAGACCGTCGTCACGATCGCCTAGACGAGACCGGATTCGTAAGCACAGATCACCGCTTGAATCCGGTCCCGCAGGTGAAGTTTGCTTAGCACACTGCTGACATGAGTCTTGACGGTGTGCTCGCTGATGACGAGTTCGGCGGCGATCTCCGCATTGGACAGTCCGCGTGCCAAGAGAATAAGCGTCTCGCGCTCCCGCTCGGTAAGGTTTGCCAGCCGTGCCGCCGAAGCCGGCTTGGCGTTGCGCTGCGTCACGGTGTCGATGAGCCGACGGGTCACCGCCGGAGCCAGCAACGACTGTCCGGCTTGGACCACCCGCACCGCGTGCACGAGATCGTCGCGCCGCACATCCTTGAGCAGGAAGCCACTGGCTCCCGCGCGCAGGGCGTCGAAGACGTATTCATCGTGGTCAAACGTGGTCAGCATAATGACTTTCGTGCTGGTCTCGCGGCAAATGCGTTGGCACGCCTGGATTCCGTCGAGGTTTGGCATGCGAATGTCGAGCAGCGCGATGTCCGGCCGGTGCGTGAGCACCAGATCGACGGCCTCAACTCCGTCCGCTGCTTCGGCGACCACTTCGATATCGTCTTGCAGGCCAAGGATCGTGACGAACCCAGCCCGGACGAGTTCTTGGTCGTCGGCGACGACAACGCTAATCATGTGAACACCGCTTCCACTTCGAATCCATTGTCTTGTGAGCGCGTGCTCAACCTTCCGCCCACGGCGGCGACCCGTTCGCGCATGCCCGTCAGCCCGTGCCCGGACTTTGACTTGGGCGCGCCGTGACCGTTGTCGCAGATGACGAGCCGCAGCTTGCCGTCCGCCCAGTCGAGCAACACCTCCGCGCTCGTCGCACCCGAATGTTTGACCACATTGGTCAGTGCTTCTTGGGTAACGCGATAGACGGCCAGCTGAATGTTAGGCGGCAACGTTATCGGATGGCCTTGTTCTCTTAACGTGACCGAAAGGCTTGCGTGGCCGGCATTCTTGATAAGAGCGGGAAGCTCGGCCAGACCCGGCTGTGGTTCCAGCGAGCCACGCAGACCGCTCACTGAACTTCTCAGCTGTCCCATCGCGGACCGCCCCGCTTCAGCGATCGCGTCCAGTGCCGCTTCGGCTTTCACGGGATCCTTCTTGGCTACCGCGGCTCCAGCCTCGGCTTGCACGATCATCAGGCTCACCGCGTGACCAAGGATGTCGTGCAGATCGCGGCCGATCCGGGTGCGTTCCCGTTCCGCGGCCAACTCTGCCGCCTTCGCGGCCAGTTCTTGCCGCGCTTTGAACGTGAGGCCCAGAGCGAACGCGGTTGACCACATCAGGACTTCTCTAACCGCGGTCGCGACCGAGCCGACCACGGAAAGCAGGCCAATAGCGGAGACGGCGACAGCGAAGATCTGTTGCGAGCGTTTGGCGTACAGGCCGAGGCTGAACATGCAGATGAGCGCCGCATACCAGATTGGCTGTGCTGGGCCGTCTCCCACTTCGCCATAGAGCGCGATACAGACGGAGGTGAGGAACAGAGCCATCACCGGCCGGCTGCGGCGCAACAGCAACGCAAGAGCGGTGCCGGCCACGGGGATATGCGCTAGCCACGCATATTCCCCTCTGGCCGTGGGCTCGCCGAAGAACGGTGCCGACTGTGCGGCGAACACCGCCAGCACCAGCACTACGTCGACCCATTTCACCTTCAGCACGGGGAGCAAAGCTAGATCATTTCTGGAGTGGGTGCCAACCTTAGCTCGCGGGGTAGCCCTTCCATCGCGACGATCACGATGACTGCCAGTTCGGCCGCGGCCATCACCCGCTCAGTCGCCCCGATCGCGATCCGGTCAAACACATAGGTTGAGGCCATCATCGCGGCGCCGCTCACGATGCCGACCGCGCTGAGCCAGCGCATGTTTCTTTTGGTGGTACTAGGCATACGCTGCGCGATCAGAAGTCCGCCAGCGAGCAAAGCCAAGAAGGCGAGCGCTGAGGCATACCGGTGCACGTAGCCAGCCGTCCCGAGCGCCTCGCCCACGGGATCGGTCGGAATGATGGTCGCGACCATCAGCGAACCGCTCCAGGTTCCCATCAGCGCCACGGCTGCCCGCCCAAACTTCTTGATGCTGGGCAGCAGTGCCAGCGACGACATGGCGGCCAGTCCCATCGCGAACTCCACCAGCCCGCCGCGGTCGTAAGCCGCGAAGTCACTGATGGTGTGGTGCCACGGCGACAGCTCCGGCACCGAAGACGCGTGCCCAGCGATCGTCATCACACCGGAAAGGACCAGACCGAAGAGGGCGAAGTGCTTGAGAATCATGGGTTTTATGCTCGGCGCGCGAGCGTCTCATGCCATCGCCAGCCAGAGCGGTCCTGCGCCTCCCCCGCACCGGCTAGGTGAAACCCCTTAGGGCTTAAAGGTCGGCGGGGCGCCGGCGGCGAGCGACGAGCAGAACAGCGGCGCCAGCGATCAGCAGCCCGAGCGCAGCCGAGATCATGAACATGATGTTCGCACCGGTCAGTGGCATCCCGCCGTTAACTGGCGTCGTTCCCGTCGCGGTCGGTGTCGGGGAAGCTGGCGTCGGCGTCGTGGCCGGTGGCTGCCAGGTCACAGTGTTGTCGGCGCTTGTCGACGCGGTGTTAGGCGTCCCTGTGGCGTTAGTCGCCGCACCGGCGGGAATCGCGGCGACCACGGTGCCTTCGGATGTCATGCCCGACACCATGACGGTATAGGCCGCTCCGTCGCCGGAGACGTTCGCTGTCAGCGATCCACCTGCTGTGCCGCTCAGCGTGACGTCGGCTGCGTCAAACCCCGTCACCGGCTCACTGAACTGAACCGCGAACGTAATTGGCGTGGTTGAGGTGGGGTCCACTTGCGACGGCCCCTGGTTGATCGTGACGGAAAGCGGCCCTGGCGCCCACGTGACCGTGTTGTCAACACTCGTCGACGCACCGCTCGGATTGCCTGCCGCATCGGTGGCCGCGCTTGCCGGAACGGTGGCAATGACTGTCCCGCCCGTGGTCATCCCTGTCACCGTGACGGTGTAGGCCGCACCCGACCCCGTGATGCTCGGCGTTAGCGATCCGCCAGCCGTGCCACTGATGGCGACGTCGGTCGCGTCGAATCCCGTCACCGGCTCACTGAACTGAACCGCGAACGCGATCGGGCTCACCGATGTGGGGTCCACTTGGGACATTGCTTGATTGATGCTGACCATCGGTGCGGTGTTGTCGGTTTCCCAGGTGACCGTGTTGTCAGTGCTCGTGGAGGCTTCGCTCGCCTCACCTGAACCGTTTGCCGCCGCGCCAGCCGCGATCGACGCCGTGACGGTGCCACCAGTGGTCATACCGGTCACGGTGACGGTGTAGGCCGCACCAGAACCAGAGACAGCTGCCGCCAGCGATCCACCCGCTGTGCCGCCAAGGGTCACATCGGTCGCGTCAAACCCGGTCACCGTCTCACTAAATTGAACCGTGAACGTAATCGGCGTTGTCGACGCTGGGTCCACTTGCGACAGTCCCTGGTTGATCGTGACCGAAGGTGCCGCTGCGAACGCCGGAGAAGCCAGCATCGGGCCGCCCGCGATAGTCACGCCGAGCAAAGCCGCCACTCCGAGCCGAGCAGACATCCCGCAACCTCCGACAATTCGTCAACCGGCCGGAAGTTAACACACCAGATCTTCGCTGCACTACCGGCCAGGCGTCCCAAGACAAGTGGGCGAACGCGTTCGCGTGACCTGCATTACAAAGCGCATCGCATGCCGTATCCAAACGACCACACACAGAAACCGCGACCGCTGTTAGCGGGGTGGGAGATATCGGGGTGTGGATCTGCGGTATTGGGTGTAATCGTCGCCGAACGCATCGGTGAGTCTGCGTTCCTCGCCCACGACCTGGCGGTGGATCCACAGTGCGGCTGGCGGCAGTGTCGCGACGATCCACGTGGTGCGGCTGGCGAGGCCAATTCCGAGCTGTAGCAAGGACCAGCCGATGTACATCGGGTTACGGCTGACGGCGTACGGGCCAGAGGTTATGAGCGCGCCAGGATTGGCGAGCCGCACCTGCCCGGCTGCCTGCCATGAACGGGCGATGACGCCTGCCCCAACAGCGATGAGCAATCCTCCTGCCAAGCGGTGTATGGCTTTTGGTCCTGGAGGCGTCCAGGGCCGAACCCGGTGAAGCGCAATCCCTATCGCGATCGCGGTTAGGTTCGGCTCTGGAAGCGGAATGTTGCTCAGGCGCTGAATGAGACCCGGCATAAGTCCATTATCGCTTTACTGACAGCAAATGTTGTAGCCACGGTTCATCCAGAACGAGGTTGGCACCGGGTTGTCCAGGACAGGATCGCCAGTGCTGTCCGCGGCACGCTCACGCCGGCCGGGACGCATCTCGACGTGGGTATGAGCCGACTGGGCACCCCGCGCGGCTTCAGTCGCGATCCGTTCGCCACGGCTGATCGAGGCGCCAACGCCCACAAGTGGATCGGTGTGCAAGTAAATGATCGTCACGTCGAGCGAGGCGTTGTAGATCGACAGCGTGGAGAGCCCGCTTCCGCCACTTTCTTCCTTGAAAATCACCGTTCCAGAAAGGAGAGCGAATACCGGTGAACCGCCGCCACGCGTGAAGTCGATTCCCTCGTGCCGGCCGTTGGTGAACAGGTAACCATCGAAGTACGAAGAGATGGCTCCACCCGTGTCGTGGTAAAGGCCGACCTCTATCCACTCGTTGCCTGACTCACCAACGATGTGCCCAGCGTTCTCGTTCTTCAGCGACGCACTGAGATTGGCTTTCTTGCCGGAGATGAACGAGTCGATCGCTCCAGACCACGTGCTCTTATAGAAAATTGTTACTGGTACTGATTTGCGGTTCCACGCCGAAGCGGCGTTGTTCTTCACACATTGGCCTCGGCCCGCACCGCTGCTGATGAACTTCACGCATCCGGAACCCGTGCCGTAGTCCTGGACATTGCCAGTGAAGTCCACGAGCGATCCGTCGTGATTGCTGTTGTAGTAGAGACAGAACTCGCCGTCCTCGCACACGCCGTTGCGGGCGTCCGCCTGCGCCGGGGTGGCAACCAGCAAACTGCCCAGCAGAGCAACGAGTGCGGCAAAGACAAACTTCTTCAACGTCATCCTCCTCGATACGGTGCACCCCGGGGACGAGGCTAAGGATGACTCTTACATCAGATCTACAATAGATCTACATGTGCAGATGTTTTTCAGCTCAAGACGCTGCTGGGCCAACGTCTCCGCGCGCATAACGCTGGTTGAGTTCGAGCGCCTCGGCGAGCTGGTCTTCCAGAATCACGATCCGGCAGGCCGATTCCACACTTGTTCCCTGATCGGCGATCTCGCGGACCCGTGAGGCAAGGCGCAACTGATAGCGGCTGTAGCGGCGGTGCCCGCCATCCGATCGCAGCGGATCAAAGAGTTTGGCGGCTTCCACCGAGCGCAGAAAAGCGGGCGTGGCACCGATCATTTCTGCCGCGCGGCCCATCGTGTAGGCCGGGTAGTGCTCGTCGTCGAATCGGTCCGGCGACGTCGTTTCGCCAGCGGTCATACACATCCTCGTCTGCTCAACGCGGGTAAGGGTCCCAGCACCAACTTGCGGTGCTGGGACCCTGGGGAGAAGCCGAGTTATCTACCACCACCGGCCGTTAAGTTGCACCGGTTTTCGTCTTTCCCGCTCACACCGCCGTGAGGGCCGTAGTGCGGGACTATGGCGTGGATATGACCACCGGCGCGTGACGCGGCCAGGCGGGCAATCCGATGGCGTTACTCCTCTCCCTCGTACCTGCTGTTCACACCAACTTCGCGCGTTATCCCGCAGCCCCTTTCACCTTCGTGGCCGCAAGATCTGTATTGCGCGATCGTTTTGTATTGCCTGTGCGCCAGTTCGGCTGTCGCACTAATTCATCCTTCGCAACACCTGAGACCCTACACAAGCCAGGCACGCATGTCTACTATCGCGGTTACAGATTTTTTGGCGGGGCGCCATGCAGCGTTTTCCCTGGCCCATCCCGCTGAGACCGCTGGAGCGAGATAGCCTGGCGGTTGTTCACCGCGCTGGCCAGACATCGGAGAAGGACACCTCGTGATCACTACTGCCGACGAAGAACTGCTCCGCCGTGCGATCGCCATCGCGGCCCAAGCTGTCACCTTGGGCGACGCGCCCTACGGCTCCCTGCTGGCGGGCCCAGACGGCAAGATTCTCGTCGAGGCCCACAACACCGTGCAGCGCGACAACGACATCAGCGCCCACCCGGAGCTAAAGCTCGCCCGCTGGGCCGCCCGCGAACTCGACCGGGAAACGGCCGCGGGCACCACCATGTACACCAGCTGCCAGCCCTGCGGCATGTGCACCGGTGGCATCGTCCGCTCAGGGCTGGGCCGGGTCGTCTACGCACTGTCGACCGAGCAGCTGATCGGACTCAACCCTTCCGGGGGCTGGCCAGAGATAGCCCAGGACGGCCCAGCCCTCTTCGATGAGGCACGCGTGCCTATCGAGGCCTACTACCTCCGCTGACCGAACCAGCGGCCGAGGTGGTCGTCAAGATCCTGCTGATCGTCGCCGATCCAGGCGACGTGACCGTCGGGTCGCATCAGGACAGCCGTAACATCCAGTGCCGCAAGGGAATCGGCTAGGTAATCGACGCGGTCTGACCAACCGCTAACGGTCAGGCGTTCGGTGCTGTCCAGCAACAGACCGCGGCCGCGATGCAGGAGATCGTAGAGACGGCCCTGTCTCACGTCGAGGTCACGCAAGCGGCGACCGAGCAGATCAGATCCCACGCCGAAGTCATAGCGGATGTCCATCGCGGTGATCTTCTCGATCAGGTAGCGGTTCACTTCGTTGAAGTCCATCAGCTCGGTGAGCAGCCTGCGCAAAGCCTGAGCACCTGGCTCAGTGGACGACAACTCCATCTGTGCCCGGGTGTTGTCCAGCACGGCCGCGGCGACCGGATGACGCTCGGCGTGATAGGTGTCCAGCAGTGTTTCCGGCGCCCACCCCCGCACCTGCGCGGCCAGTTTCCAGCCGAGGTTAACGGCATCCTGAACGCCCAGATTGAGTCCCTGGCCGCCCGCTGGCGGATGGATATGCGCCGCGTCGCCTGCCAGCAACACCCGCCCGACTCGATAACGGTCGGCCAGCCGAGTGGCATCACCGAAGCGGGACAACCATCGCGGGGAATGCACGCCGAAATCAGTGCCGGCGATGGTACGCAATTGTTGCTGGAAATCCTCAATTGTTGGCGGTTCCGCGCGGTCGCTGACTCCCGCTGCTGGGATTACAACGCTATAGATACCAACGCCTGCGGGCCTGAGCCAGAATCGTCTATCGACCCCACTGACTTCGGCGATCTCCTCCTGCGAGACTCCCACTTCCATCTCACCCATCAGCGTTTCGGTCCGCGAAGGTTCGCCAGGAAAACCAACACCAAGCATTTTGCGTACTATGCTCCGCGCCCCGTCACAGCCAACGAGATAACGCGAACGCAGTCGTTCCCCATCCGCGAGCTCGACGGTCACACCCTCGTCGTCCTGTTCGAAACTGGCCACGGGGATGCCACGCCGCACTTGTGCGCCCAGCGCGATGGCGTGTTCTTCAAGCAGCTGAACGATTACCGGCTGCGGGATGCCCAGCAGATAGGCGTGCGCGGAATCCAGGCCATGGGGTGCGGGCTTGTTGATAGCGGCGAAGATGCCGCCGACTGGACGCTGTCTTCCGTGTTTGAGAATGCGGTCAAGCAGTCCGCGCATCGCCATCAACTCGAGACTGCGCATGTGCAGACTGACGATGCGTACGAACGACAGGGGCTCGGTTTCCTTGTCCAGCACCAGAACCCGGACATCGTGCAGCCGCAATTCCGCGGCCAGCATCGCACCAGTTGGCCCGCAGCCGACAATGATCACGTCGAACATGGATTGCTGAGAGTGCATAGGTTTGCCCTTCAGGAGTGCCTTGTTGGCGAGGCGCTCCCGGCGATACCTACGTCAATCGCCCGTCCGTGAGGGGAAGGGGGAGCACCCACATCGATACAACGTTCATGGGTCTCACCTCCTTGAGTGATGTCACGGTCAGCTGAAAGCTACAAGCCCGAACATCGTCGCGTCCAATCCTTTCGGATCAGGGCTCAGGAAAACATGCTGTCCACCAGCCCGACGGTCAGCAAAAGCAGCCCCACACCGACGAAGACCACGCCCAGAGCGATGGCGGGAGGAGTGTTTTCGTCATTACCAGCAGAGGCGAAACACACTCCGCCAGCGCAAAGTAACAAGAACCCGATCAGACCAAACATGCCGTGAATTACCGCAGACAATGCTGGGCAACCGACAGCGTTCTCTTACTCAGACTGGCCTAAGTAGAAACTCGGACCCACCCGTCCCTAGGAGATCCACGCGATGACCGCGTCGCCATCGTCCGCGGCCGCAGCGAAGAACTCAACCAATGGCTGAAACCAATGCTGTGCCCAAAGAACTTGGTGGTTGGCCTCGCTCGGTTCCGGGATCGGGTAGACGTCAGCAGCATGCAAGTCCGCATCAGTCACCCCAGCCGCGAGATCCTCGTACTTGTAACCGCGCAACACCCCGGCAGCTAACCGAACCCGGTCGGGAGGCAACAAGAGCGGCGGCCCGTATCCCCAATCGTCGCCAGCGAATTCCTCCTCGCCGAACACCACATCCACGGGGCACTTAGCCCGCTCTAGCAGGTATCCAATGATGTTCCATACCTTGTACGTCGAGAACAGCCGTCGCTTGGCTTCCTCGACAAGGACGGCGGTTGGTCCATCCGACTCATCCTCAGCATCCTGGAGTTCGTCGATGTAGTTCCGCGCCCATGCTGGATCGGCGATGGCGCGCTGCATCACCTCTGGCGTCACTCTCACGTACTCGCCAATCATGCTCACGCGCGCACCCTAGCCCGACGCTCCACCAACGCGAAAGCCCTCCTCTAGTGATCTAGAGGAGGGCTTTTACCTGCGGAGACGTGTGGGCCGCCAGGGACTCGAACCCTGAACCTACGGATTAAAAGTCCGCAGCTCTGCCATTGAGCTAGCAGCCCGTGGCGGGTTGAGGCCCGCCATGCGCACCTTAGGCTACCGGATTGGTGCCTGCGAAAGATTGTGGCCTCCGGTGGCTGCGCTGCTCGTTACGGTACGTGGCTCGCAGGTGCGGCATCAACGGGATTTCCAAACCCCAAAGAAGGCACTTCACCTGCGGAGTCGAACGTTTGTCCACAAGTTATCCACAGGCTGTGGATAAGCGGGTTAGGCCAGGAGCGCCTTGGACATGCGGCGGCTTGCCACCATCAATCCAGCCAAGGTGGTAAGTGCCAGGTAGGCGATGCTCACGAGTATGCCCAAGCTCGGCGCGCCTGTTGACAGGGCCCGCAGCACCTCGACCGCGTGGTACAGCGGTGTCAAGGCGATCAGGATCTCCACGGCGAACGGATAGTCCTGCACCGGTGAGAACGTGCCGGAGAACAGGAACATGCTGAACTGCCCCACGTGAACGAGGTCGAAGTCTTGCCAGCCACGAATCATGGTGCTGATCGCCATGCCGATGGAGCCGAAGGCGAGACCGACGAGCATGGTGGCCGGAAGGGTCACCAGCGCCCATAGCGGAGTCGTCAGGTCCAGGGCGACCATGATGATCAGAAAGCAGACGGTGTAGAGCGAGCCGCGCAGCATGGCCCAGACCAGTTCACCGGCCGCGATGTCCATCGGCTTGAGCGGTGTGGCGAGGATGCTGTCATAGGATCTGACGAATTTGAACTTGGCGAAGAAGTTGTACGTGGTCTCGGCCAGTGCGCCCGACATCGCCGACACAGCGAGCATGGCTGGGGCGACGAACGCGGCGTAGCTAAGTGTCTTGTCTCCCACCGAAATGTTGCCGATGAGGGCGCCCACGCCGACACCGATCGACAGCAGGTAGAGCATCGGCTCGAAGAAGCCCGAGAGCAGAACCAGCCAATAGGACGGCCCGGAACGCAGCGCCGCTACATTGCGGCTGAGAATGGACGCCACACGTGAGATTGCGGGCATTTGCCTGCCGTGCGTGACGGCGTAGGTCGTCACCATCGTTAGTCCTTCAGTCGCTTGGAATAGGCGCGGTTGGCCCACACGAGGCCGGCGGCGGCGATGAGAAGCAAGTAGCCCACGTGGGCGGGCGCGGGCCACAGGGGCTCGGTGCCCAGCATCGCCGCGCGGCACAGCTCGACGGCGTGCCACAGCGGTGAGGCATAAGCCAGCGGAAGCACCAGCGTGGGCAACTGGGTCACGGGAAAGAAGACCCCGGAGAAGAGCGTCGCGGGAATGACGACGAAGCGGGTCAGCAGTGGGAAGTAAGACTGGCTGTTGAGGCTGGCCGCGAAAGCGCTGACCGGTGCTCCTACCGCTAGTGCCAGCAGCGCGCACACGAGCGGAGTCACTAGAACCCACGGCGAGTGCACGGCACCGAAGAGGGCGCTAACAGCGAGGAATATGGCTGAGCCGATGAAGACCCGGATCTGGATGTAGAGCTGCCAACCGCCGATCATGTGGCCGATCCGCAGCGGAGTGGCCCGCATGGCGTGATAAGCCCGGCTCCACTTGAAGTCGCTCATGACCGCGAACGTCGACTCCCCGTGGGCGGTCTGAAATGCCCCAGCGGCAAGCACTCCGGGCACGATGAAGGAAAGGTAGTCCCACCCGTTGACGGTGCCGACATATCTCCCGACACCTATGCCGATGCTGATGATGAACAACAACGGTAAGACGAATGAGGAGAAAACCGAGGCTCGCCAATTGCGTTTGTAGGTGATCAGGTTTCGTTCGAGCGTGGCGAGGGTGCCTGCCATGGCTAGTTCACCAGCGTTCGGCCGGTGAGGATGAGGAACACATCCTCCAAAGTGGAGCGCCGCACCAGCACGCTCGACGGGGTGAAGCCCCTGCGGTGCACTTCGCTAACCGCGCCCTCGCCGTCGGCTGTGTAGAGCAGGAGCCGGTCAGGCAGCGGATCGAGCCGATCGCCAATGCCTGCTAGCTTTTCCACGAATGATGCCGGGCTTTCCGTGCCGAAGCGCAGCTCGACAACTTCCTTTGTGGAATGAGTGTCGATGAGATACCGCGGTGAGCCTTCCGCGACGACCTTGCCGCGGTCCATCACGACGAGGCGGTCGCACAGCTGCTCGGCCTCATCCATGTAATGGGTGGTGAGCACAAGCGTCGTGCCAGCTTGCTTAAGCCGGAAAAGCCGCTCCCACAACAGATGCCGTGCCTGCGGATCGAGGCCGGTCGTCGGCTCGTCAAGCAGCACAAGGTCAGGCTCGTTGACCATCGCGCGGGCAATGGTCAGGCGTCGTTTCATGCCACCGGAAAGCTGCTCCACCTTGCCGTCGGCCTTCTCGGCCAGCTGCACGAACTCGATCAGTTCTGTCGCGCGGCGCCGTCCCTCGGAACGCGGAATCCCGAAGTAGCGGGCATAGGTCGTGAGGTTCTCAAAGACGGTCAGGTCAGGGTCGAGGTTGTCGTGCTGTGGGCAAACCCCGAGACGGGCGCGAATGCGCGAGCCGTCTCGCACGGGATCCATGCCGAGGATGCGCAGCTCGCCCCCGGTTGGCTCGGAAACACATCCGATCATGCGCATGGTCGAAGACTTGCCAGCACCGTTCGGCCCAAGGAAACCGAACGCCTCACCCGGCGCGACCTCCAGGTCAATCCCCTTGACCGCGGCGAAATCCCCGAACTTTTTCTCCAGGGCGCGTGCATAGATGAGAGGTTCAGTCACGTAGCGAAACTACTCGATACATCGATGGTTCTCTAGTGCGTCCTATGATTTAGTTTACTGAATGCACATTCATCGATATTGTGGTTCGTCCTAAATGGATGGCCGTACTGATATGTCGCGCAGGGAGGGCATACGTGCCAAGTGAGGGTTTATTCGTACAAGTCGGTGCCACTCGCGATGGACTGGACCCCTATCTGGACGCGGCACGACGGCGCGGTCTAACCGCTGTACTCGTGGAAACGCCCGACTACTTAATCTTTCGTGAGCAATTAGGACGCCGGCCATTCGACGCGACGATTGCCGTGCAAAATCCAGCGGATCCGCAAGCACTAGTGGATGCGCTAGATGCAACTCCCGTCCTGATGCTCCCCGGGTTTGAACGCTATACAGCTTCGGCCTACACGGCGGCTGAGTCACTGGGGGCGCGCCCGGCGAGACAGTCTCCAGCGTTCACCGCGCCATACAAACGGGCACAACGCGCCGCGGTCGCGTTGGCGGGCATAGCAGTGCAGCAGCCCCGCCACATCCTGCTGGATTCGCTTGAGGATCTAACACCGTCCTTGGATTGCGGCCTTACCTTCCCTGTGGTGGTCAAGCCTGGCAACGGTGGCGGCGGGCTAGGCGTGCTGTTGGTTAGCCAGCCCGGTGCGCTAACCGAAGCGGCACAGTTACTTCGCGAGGTGACCAATTACGGTGGCAGCACTTTCGATGACTGGCTGATCGAAGAATTCGTGGAGGGAACCGAGGTTTCGGTCCAGGGCGTCGCGAGGGAGGGCAACGTCCAGATTCTGACCTACTGCGAGAAGGTCATCACCGTTGAAACCGAGCAGGACTCGCTCATTTCAAGTTTTCGTGAGTCAGGGCATATCGCTTATCCGGGCGACGAAGCCGACGCGGCGCTGCAGGCATTCGCTCAGGGATGCATTTCCGCGGTGGGTTACCAGACGGGACCGTTCCATGTCGACCTCATCCGTGACGGCGATTCGTTGCTGCTACTGGAAATGGGCTTTCGCTTGTCTGGCATGCGAGTCACGGAGCTTGTCACGTTAGCTTCCGGGTACGACTGGGGTGAGGAGGCATTCAGAAGCCATCTCGGCGAGCCAGCCAGCCCACGTCAGCCAGCGCCCCACCTGCGTTACGCCGGCCACTTCACCATGCGGCATCCAGAAGAGCTCGACGCGGCACGGCGCCTCATGTCCGAGTCCGATTCCCGCGTCACGGTGCAGCCGTTCGGCCCACTGCCGGATTTAGCGCACGGTGATGGAGAATGGCCCGCGTCGCTGCACGCGGACATAACCCGGCACGCTGGTGCCGTTGGCCGCGTCCTCGTCCAGGCGAGCAACCCGCGCCTCGTCGCCATGCAACTGGAGCACTGTAAGGCGGGGATGCGCGTGAGCCAGCCTTAGCGAACGTTTAGTGGATGGTACTCCGGGCAGGCACGCCCATCTATGAAGGTAAACCCTTGCGTTGACCCTCACGCCGCAACGTTATGGCGAAGAGCCGTTCCCTACCTTGCCGTAGTGCATTTCGATGCCCGAGACAGGTTGCGATTCCCACTACCCGTCCCCTCGTGAGGAGTCAGAGTGAAACGAACTCTGCGCGGACTTGCCGTTGCGCTGCTAGCCGCAGGCGCGCTCGTCTCCGCTCCGTACACAGCAAATGCGCAACTGGTCATCCCGGATATTTCGCTGACCAACACCAAAGCGCACTTGCAGCAGTTCCAGAACATCGCCAACGCTAACGGAGGCAACCGCCGTTCCAACACGGCTGGTTACACGGCTTCGGTGAACTATGTCTACGACAAGCTGGTCGCGGCCGGCTTCACCGTGGTCAAGCAGAACTGCACCTCTGGCTGCACCTCGGGTTCCGGCCCGAACGTTATCGCCGACTGGCCAGGCGGAGACGGCAACAACGTCTACATGTTCGGTGCTCACCTTGACGGTGTGTCGGCAGGTCCCGGTATCAACGACAACGGGTCGGGCTCGGGCATGCTGCTTGAGCTAGCGCTGACGCTGGCGTCGACGAACCCGTCAATGCTCAACCACGTCAGGTTCGGCTGGTGGACCGATGAAGAGCAGGGCCTCAACGGTTCTGAGTTCTACGCCAACAACCTGCCGACGTCGGAGCGGTCGAAGATCAAGGCCTACTTCAACTTCGACATGGTCGCCTCGACCAACGGCGGCTATTTCATCAACCGCATCTCGTCTGTGCCCGGCCAGGTGCTCAAGCAGTACTACGACACCAACTTCCCGGGCCTGGCCCCGGAAGAAAACGTTGAAGGAGCGGGCCGTTCCGACGACGCGTCATTCAACGCGGTCGGCATTCAGACCTCCGGCGTCGCCGCGGGCGCGAGTGCTAACAAGACCAGTGCTCAGGTCACTAAGTGGGGCGGCAACACCGGCGATTACGACCCGTGTTACCACGCGTCTTGCGACACCTACCCCAGCAACATCAGTGACACGCACCTCAACCGTGCGGGTGACGCGGCGGCATATGCCCTGTGGACACTCGCGGTGCGGGACGTGGCGCAGAACGACTTCACGATTGCCGCTTCGCCCACCTCTGGCGCGGTCGCACCGGGAAGTTCAGTCAACACAACGGTTTCAGCGACGCTGACCAACGGCTCGGCCCAGACGGTGAACCTGACCGCCTCTGGCTTGCCCAGCGGCGCGACGGCGAGCTTCAGCCCGACGTCCATCAGCTCCAACAGCGGCTCATCGACCCTCACGGTTTCGACGACCGCTGCCACACCGCCGGGCACCTATCCCATCACCATTACTGGTACGGGAGCGAGCGCGACCAGGACGGCCACGTTCACGCTGACGGTCAACGGCGCGCCGGGTTGCAGTGGCACCAACGGCAATAACGTCAACATCACTGACAACACGACCGTCAACAGTCCGATCACGATCAGTGGCTGTGCCGGCAACGCTGGTTCAGGGTCAACGGTTGAGGTGCACATCGTGCACACCTACATCGGCGACATGCTCGTGCAGCTGGTGGCGCCCGACGGCACGCTCTACACCCTGCACAACCGCACGGGTGGCAGCGCGGACAACATCAACCAGACCTACACCACGAACCTGTCGAGTGAAGCCGCGAACGGCACCTGGAACCTGCGCGTCAACGACAACGCTGGCGGCGACACGGGCTACATCGACACGTGGACGCTAAACCTTGGTGGCTCAACGCCTCCGGGTTGCACCGGCACGAACGCCAATAACGTGAACATCACCGACAACGCTACCGTGAACAGCCCGATCACCATCTCGGGTTGCTCGGGTAACGGTTCGGCGACGTCCACTGTGGAGGTGCACATCGTGCACACCTACATCGGTGACATGCTCGTGCAGCTGGTGGCACCCGACGGCACGCTCTACACCCTGCACAACCGCACGGGTGGCAGCGCCGACAACATCAACCAGACCTACACCACGAACCTGTCGAGTGAGGTCAAGAACGGCACCTGGAACCTGCGGGTCAATGACAACGCGAACAATGACACCGGCTATATCGACAGCTGGACGCTAACCCTGTAATCGCCAAGATGACTGCGGCTGCCTGGATCCTCAGCCAGGCAGCCGCTTTCATTTATGTCACTAAACCGCCGCGACCGGATGGCCGGACTTCATGCGGGAGCCAAGGAAACTGAACAACAGGAGGGTCAGCCCAGTGGCGACAGCCGTCCACTTCGCGGCGACCGGATCCACGGTCAGAGCGAGCACTGTTCCCACGACGGCAAGGCCCATCATCGTCAGGGAAAGCCAGGTGAATACCGGAGCGGCGAACGCCTTGGCGAACGGCAGAAAGTGCGCGCCGACCACGAAGATGACCCATAGAACGACCAGATTCGGCTGTTCCAGCACGCGGCTGATGACCGACGATCCCGCGAACATGGCAAGGACCATAGCCGTGACACTGAAGCCATAGGTGCGAATCGCCGCCCGGCTTGGCGGTCGCTCGGGTGCTGATGGCGGGGGCTTGATGACGGCAAGCCACAGTACCGCCAGAAATGCCAGCGCCCCGGCCACCCGCACGATGGTGGTGACAGAGGAGGCGAACTCCGTGGAGTTGGCGAAGATAAATGCCATTCCGGCGACGGCTCCCACTAGCGAGCCAATGCGACTTCCTTTCATGATCGCGAAAGTATCACCTGGCTCACTCGCGATGCCAAGGCATCCGCGGACGTCTGATCGGCCCCTAGCCTCGGATCGTCCAATGTGGTCTCACAGCGAACGCGGGCGTGAATCCGGCGCTGTCGGCAGCGAATTGCGGTCGCGCAGGGACAGTTCAAGCGATTCCGCGAGCCGAAGCACCAACGGCCGCCCCGGACTAGAGCGCCCGGTCTCCACAAAGCTCAGGCCGGCGACCGCGCCACGATTCTGTGGGATTTCCGGGCTACAGCAGAGTTAAGCCCCGGCGGCGGAGTGCGGGGATCCACGCTGATCTCCGACTACTCCGCCGCCAACGGGGGTGCTTTAAGAATCGCAATTCGGGCAAGTCACCGCATTAGGCACAACCCTTAATCCATCCCTAAGTCATCAGGCGGCCACGCAGAATAGGTGACCTTCGGGATCAGCGAGAACCGTCCACTGGTCTCCGCCGGGCTGAAAGTCCGGTTTCGAAGCGCCCAAAGCGACCAGTTCCTTGACGGACTGGTCGATATCGCTGACCTTGAAGTCGAAGTGGGCATGCTTGGCCGGGTCGGGCCACTTCTGCGGCTGGTAGTCCGTGACCCGCTGGAAGCCCAGCTGAATCGGGCCGCCGTCGGAGAGATAGACGCAGTCTTCGTCGGAGTACGTGACCTTCCACCCGGTCACTTTGGTGTAGAACTCGGCCAGGCTGGCGGGATTGACGCAATCGAGGACGACCGTGCTGAGGTTGGCGATTGAACTCATGCCGAAAAGGCTGCCGCGAGCGGGCGTTAGCGTCTTGAAGATTCTTGCGGCCGCCTAAGACACCGTCTGTCCTGTCACACCCGCGTCGTAGCGTCTGGCTCGTGCGTTCTTTCGTTTCGCTCGCCTCGCGGCCGGAGTTCTCCGTCATGGCGGTGAGCTGCCGCGACGATCACCGTGGGTGGTCGGAGGCGGAGTCGCGCGACGACTTTCGCGTGGTGCTGGTGCGCAGGGGACGATTCCGCCGGATGGCCACCGGCACAGCGGCCGACATCGATCCGACTCTCGCCTATATCGGCCTGCCCGGCGAGGAGGAGCGCTTCGCCCATCCCGCTGGCGGTGACGTGTGCACCTCCATCACGCTGACACCGGCGCTGTGGCAGACCATCACCAGCGACACGGCGGGCATCACGTCAGGAACCCTTTATGTCGACGGGCGAGTCGACCTCGTGCACCGGCGCCTCCTGCGTGCCGCCGAGGTGGGTGACATCGACTATGCGCTCACTGAACAACTCGTGAAACTGATTAGCGGTGTCCGTCCAAAGACGACAAGCGCCGCTGACCGGGCCGTGGTCGCGGCCGCGCGCGAAGCCATCCTCGAAGGTCATCCCGCCACCCAGGGCCTGTTCCCGCTCGCCGAATCGCTCGGGGTCTCGCCCTATCGGCTGAGCCGTGCGTTCACGCGCGAGATGGGGGTTTCGCTTACCCGCTATCGCAACCGCGTGCGGGTCGCCCACGCCTTAGAACGTTTGGAAGGCGGCGAAGCCCATCTCGGCCTGCTCGCGGCCGACCTCGGCTTCGCCGACCAGGCCCATCTGACCCGCACGTTGCGCGAACACGTAGGGCACACGCCCACGGCGCTTCAGCACCTTCTCGGCACGGCGAAGGCCCCCCGGTCTTAACCGGAGGGCCCGAAAAGCGTTGCTGGTTAAAGGACTTCGCGGAGCGCTCCAGCGAAGGCTTCTGGCTGTCCGGCCATCCCAAACTCGCCACCCATGAAGCCACCGTGGTGGCTCGGGAAGATGACGGGCTTGAGGCCAAGACGCTCGGCCACGCCCTCGCCAGCGCGGCGGGCGAAGGTGCCTTCCGACTCTTCCCCAACGGCCAGCACGATACGGGTCGGCGCGGCGCTGAGCGCCTCGAAGTCGTGCTCATAGTGCGTGCAGGTGATGAGGTTCTGGGCGAACAGCACATCGTCACGTGAGCCGTCGTCTTCCGTGGGCATCCCGAAATCAGCCGGGCTCGGCATCGGTCCGCTGCCGAAATCAGCCGGAATCGGGCCCTGCAGGCTGGTGATGGCGATGAACTTGGCCATCGCGGCACCGAAGCCGTCCCGCTCGTAGGTCTGGCGCATGTCAGCGATGGCGGACAACGCTTCTTCACGGTCCGGCAGGACCTGGGCCGCGGGCGGCTCGTGGGCCACGAGGGTGCGCACCACTGACGGGTGTTTGGCCACGAGCGCGAGGGCGTTCACGGCACCGCCGCTGCTGGCGAAGATGTCGACCGGTCCACCCACAGCGGAGATCACTGCGTAAACGTCGCTGGCGTGCAGGTCTGGGGTTGACTCGATCGAGCCGCCGGTGCGCTTGCTGCGGCCAGCCCCACGAGGGTCGTAGGTGACCACGGTGCGATCGGGGAAGTATTCCGCGAGCGTGGCGAATCCACTGGCGTCCATCGGCGAACCGAACATCAGCAATGGCGGTTCAGTCGTTTCCGCCGCCTTGCGCACGTCGTAGGTCAAAGTCACGCCGGGCAGGTCAAGCGTATGGGTTTCGGTCGAGGTCATCATCGTTCCCTTCTCGGAGTTCTAACTCTAAGACGAGGCGGATCTCCGAAACTCATCGCGCGAGCGCGAAGAAGTTTTTAGCCGGGCCAATCTGGGTAGTGGACGGCTATGGAAGAGGGAATACGGGCAGATCAGCTAAGCGACGACGATTTGCTCCGGGAGCTATATCAAGTGCAGCGCACGCGCCACGAAACAATGCGGCATGGGTCGGACAACGCCCTCGACACCCACACCGAGCGGATGGCGGAGCTGGAAGCCGAATATTTGCGCCGGTTCCCCGACCGGGAGATCGAACAGTCACGACTGCGCGACTAGCACCTCTGCGAGCTCAGTGAAGCCGCGTCGTTCAGCATGCTGCAACGCGGTCACCCCGTCTTTGTCCGCAATGGACACATCGGCGCCAGCTTCGATGAGAATCCGGGCAATTTCTTGGTACTTGGCGGAGCCGTCGCCAAGGATCACGCACTCCAGCAGGGCGGTCCAGCCCAAGTTGTTGACGTGATTGACGTTGACGCCCGTCTGAACGACACGCCGCACATACTCGACGTGTCCACGCTCGCTCGCCGGGATGACGGAAATGCCGCCGTACCGGTTGACGATCGTCATGTCTGGGTTGGCGGGCAGCAGAACTTCAAGCATGGCAACGCTTCCGGTGACGCCAGTCACGAGCCACGGCGTGTCGTGCTGATCGTCGAGGGCATCCGGATCGGCTCCGGCGGCGACGAGAAGCCGTGCCACCTCAACGTGATCCTCGGTCACGGCGAGCAATAGCGGCGTACGCCCGCGTTCGTCGCGCTTCTCCAACTCCGCCCCAGCGGCGATAGCTTCTTGCGCGGCGGCCACATCGCCCGCACGCGCGGCCGAAAGCAGGTCAGTCATTGGTGCGTCTCCTTCTGGTGCGGCGGTTGTGCAGGCGCCTGACAGTGACAATGCCAGAAGCGCCACCGCCAGGCGCCCGCGCTTCATCGCGTGGCCGCCAGTCCGGCTTCGGCGTATTGGTGGTCGAGCGCTCCGCTAGGCGCGCCGCCAACCCCAATGGCGGCAACGATTTCGCCGTTGATGGTGATCGGGATGCCGCCGCCGAGGAACAGGGTGCCGGGGAGATCACGGATCGACGGGTTGGTGCCGCCCGCGTTCGCCGCCAGTGCCGTGGTCGGCTGGCCGAACGAGACCGCAGTGAAAGCCTTGCGCTTGGCCGACTCATCGGTCTGTGGACCGGCGCCATCGCCATGCAATGACACGCGGACCTGCCCGGAGCGATCCATAATCACCACCGTAACGTGATGGCCGCCCTGTTCAGCGGCATCGATAGTGGCCTGAGCGATCTGGACCGCCGCGTCGGTTTTCAGCACGCGAACCTGGGTCGTGTCCGCAGCGTTCGGTGCTTTGCCCGCGGTGGCCGCCGGCCCGCCCGCGAGCGCCAGGCCCGCCGACCCAGCGACCACGCTCAGCCCAGCCGCGACTCCCACCAGCGCCATGCGCCCCTTCAGCTTCATCTTTTCCTCCAAAACCATCAGCGGGTACTCCATGAGCCTGCCCCCGCGCTGAAGGGTGCACGTGGTGAAGGCGGCCGGCGGTGGCATCCATCAGATGGTTGATGTGCGCGGCGCCAGCCCCCGTACCGTGGACACATGCGCACTTGGATGCACGCGGGCTTCTACCTGCTGCTCGCCGCGTCCGCAGCGCAGTATGCGGCTCGGCACGGCTTGACTGACCGCGCACCGCTCGTGCTGGGCGTGGCGGGAGTGCTGGCCCTGGTTTACAGCGCTGGCATGCTGTTCCCGTTGCCCCGCAAGGCTTGGGTCATCGCTCTGCTCGTGGTGTGGCTTCCGCTCGTGTTCTTAGCGCCCAGCTTCGGCTGGTGTGCCGTGCCGGTTCTGTTCGCGGCACTAGGGGAGTTCTCGGCCCGCACTGCCATCGTGCTGGCCGTCGCCCTCACGGCATCGGTGATCCTGGCTGGGCTGCTGCGGGCGACCACGATCGACCCCAGTCTCATCCTGGCGCCGGTCGCCGTGACCGTGATCGCGACCGCTGCCTTCGTTCAGCTGGCTAAAGCGCGCGATGAACTGGCGGTCAGCCAACGGGAGGCGGGCGTGCTCGCCGAACGGCAACGACTGGCTAGGGACATCCACGACACCATCGCGCAGGGACTGTCCAGTGTGAACCTGCTGTTGCAGGCCGCTGACCGGGATTGGGAAAGAGCACCCGAGCGGTCTCGTTCCTATGTGCGCCAGGCGGCCGGGGCCGCACGGGACAACTTGGCTGAGGCGCGCCGGGTCGTGGCAGGCCTCACGCCGGCCGCTTTGACAGAGCAACCGCTCACGGAAGCGTTGCGTGAGCTGTGCCAGAGCACCGGCGCCGAGTTCAGCACCCATGGCACGCCGGTTGCCTTGAGCACCAAGACAAGCGTGGAGTTGCTGCGCATCGCGCAGAGTGCCCTGGCTAACGTCGCCGAGCACGCTCAGGCGACGCGAACGGTGGTAACACTGACTTTCGAGCCCGCGAGAGTGCGGCTGGAGATCGCTGACAACGGGATCGGGTTTGATCCGTCCGCGCCGCAGCCCGGCCCCGGTCGCGGTTACGGACTCGAGGCGATGCGCGATCGTGCGGCGCTCATCGGGGGGACGCTTACCGTTCGGTCGGGGGACTCACTGAGTACCCTCGTCATGGTTGAGGCCCCCAAATGAAGGTGCTGTTGGTCGACGACCACCCGGTGGTGCGCGCTGGCTTGCGTGCTCTTCTCGGTGGTGTCGAAGGCATCGAGGTGTGTGGCGAAGCGGCCACCGGCGAGGAAGCCCTGCACATGGCGGCGGCCCTGCATCCCGAGGTCGTGCTGATGGATTTGCAGCTAGGCCAGGGCATCGACGGTGTGGAGACGACCCGGCTGATGGCGCAAATCGTTCCCGCGCCAAGGGTTCTGGTGCTGACCACCTATGACAGCGATGCTGACATCGTGCGTGCGGTGGCTGCTGGAGCGACCGGCTATCTGCTCAAGGACACCGCGCCGGAAGAGTTGTTCCGTGCGATCAAAGAGGCGGCACAGGGCCGGACCGTCCTATCTTCTCCCGTGGCCTCCCGCCTCGCCCGGCGGACAGTCACGCCTGAGCCGAGCCTGAGTCCGCGCGAAGTCGAGCTCCTGCACCTGCTAGCCGAGGGTCTCACCAACGCGCAGATCGGCCGCAAGCTCCACATTGGACAGGCCACGGTCAAGACGCACTTGGTGCATATCTTCGCGAAGCTCGGTGTCGACAGCCGCACCGCGGCGGTAACGGCAGCCGTCGCGCGCCGCCTGATCCGGTTGCCGGGGCAGTAAAGCGGCCAATCTTCCTCTAGGGTGGCTGGGTCTAGAAAAACCTGACGGGGAGGAAAGTTTCGTGACATTGAATTTCTCGCGCCGTGCGGCGATTGGCCTGGGAGCCGCGGCCGCGACGACAGTCGCTCTCGGACAGACGGCTCACGCTGAAGAAACTGACAGTTATGCCGGGGTTGACCGGATCCGGGGCCGCTACCTGGGCCAGAAAACGCGTGTAGGTGGCAACTGGCACTCCCACGTCGCTGTCATCAACGACTCCGGTGGGCTCGACGCGATCGTCGATGACGACGCTGACGCTGTCACCAATGCCTATAGCGTGCAGAAAGTCGCCGTCGCGGTTACGGTGATGGACAAGATTGACCGGGGTCTGCTGCGCCTGGACGACAAGCTCGACCTTCCGGCCAATTTGATCCTCGGCGGCAGCGGCATCTATCACCTGCACGGTGTCTACGGCGATCAGATCACCATCGCCAACTTCCTCACCGCGCTGCTGCTGATGTCTGACAACACCGCGGTGCGGATGTGTGGCAGGGTCGTGCCAGCGCTTGAGGTGAACGAAATCCTTGCCGCTAAAGGATTCGTGCACACGAGGGTGCAGCCGGTGGCTAACCCCAACCGGTTCTTCCTCGGCGTGACCACGCCACGTGAAGTGCACGACCTGATGTGGCGGCTGGCCAACAAGACCCTGCTGTCGCCCGCGTCCTGCGACTTCTTGCTGCGCATCATGCGGTGGGTCAACGGATACCACGACGGCATCCGGCGCAACATGTCCTCCGACGAGCGCAGCCGCATCGCGACCAAATATGGCGCTGACTTCAATACGCTTGGGGCACAACGCAATGAGGCCGGCATCATGTTCGGTGCCGACGGCGCGCCCGTGCTGACCTATGCCTTCTTCACCGATTCGCTCGGTGACCTCGGCAACTACGGTGCCACGCATCCCGCTGTCGAAGCCCACGCCGTGCTCGGCCGCGTCATGTTCGACACCATCAACCGGCAGACCCGCCCCGGCATCGCGGCGCGCCACCACGTGGAGCGCTTCGAGCCCGTCAACGGCGGCTAAACACCTTGGCGCGCGGGCTGTTCGGCGCAGCCCGCGCGCCAGCGACGTTTCTTCGCTGGCCAGCAATGCCTTTATGACATCGGCTCGTAGTGCAGCACCATGATGCGCTCGTCGGTGATCTTTGAGCCGGCCAGGCGGAGATTGACCCGGTCAGTGACCTTGAGGACGGACAGCCCGCCCCCGAGAGCGACGGGGTGGATGGCGATGTGGAATTCGTCGATCAGCCCCAGCACCGCCAGAGCGGAAGCCAGCTCGGTGCCACCGGTCAGGAGCAGATCGGTGCCGGGCTCGGCTTTGAGCTTGGCGACCTCCTCGGCGAGGTCTCCGCCGAGGATGCGGGAGTTCCAGTCCGCCTTGTCCAGTGTCCGGGAGAAGATGACTTTGGGCTTGACCCGCCAGATCGGCGCGAACTTCTTGGTGTGCTCGTCATCGTCGAGTGTTTCCGCGATCGGCCAGTAAGCGGCCATCATCTCCCAGACGCCACGGCCGTAGACGAACGTGTCGCAGCGGTCTTCCAGCGCGTAGGAGTAGTCAGCGAGTTCCGGGCCCAGGGCGGGCCAGTCAAACTCGCCGTTCGGGCCGGCGATGTGACCATCGATGGACGTGTGAACCCAGTAAATAAGCTTCCTCATGCCCCTTAGTCGTAGCCCGGCGGTAGGTTCTCGACATGGACGAGATAAAAATCCGCTACAAAAAACACGCGGATCAGTTCGAAGCCAAGATCGCCGCTGTCGCGCCTGGTCAGTGGGCAAATCAGTCCCCATGCGCGGAGTGGACCGCCCGTGATGTGGTGAGCCATATCGTCGATATGCACGCCGCGATGCTCCGTCCGGTGGGCCGCGGTCTTAGCCCCGCGCCATCCGTCGCCGATGATCCGCTCGCCGCCTTCCGGGCCGCCCGTGCCGATGTGGAAGCGGTGCTCGCCGACCCGGCGTTAGCCGGGCAGGAGAGCCCCTCGCCGACCGGCCCGATGACCGCCGCCCAACACATTGATCAGGTCGTCAGCGACGACATGGTGCTGCACGGCTGGGATCTCGCCCGCGCGACGGGCCAAGACGACACCATGGACCCCGAAGATGTCGATCGCATGTGGACAGATCTTCAGGCGATCCCGGCTTCACTGCTCGACAAGATGCGCACGCCGGAGGCGTTTGGCCCGGGCATCTTCGTGTACGGGCCGCAAGTCAAGGTGCCCGATGACGCCTCGAAGCAGGACAAGCTGCTTGCCGCTATCGGGCGGCAGCCTTGAGGGGTAGGGCTCACGGCATACCGGCGAAGGGTTTTGATTCTTGATAGAAACGAACAGCGCCCGGGTGCAGTGGCAGGGGTGAGGCGGCGGCCGCCTGGCGGCGATCGAGCTGCGGCCGCGCTTTGAACAGCAGCTGGGTGAGCTGATAGGCGGCCTTGTCCGGCAGATCCTCCCGCACGAGGTAGAGGTTGGGGATGCCGAACGTCTCGACCGAAACGGTGGATTGATACGTGCCCGCTGGAATCGTGCGGGCCACGTATATGTCGCCGAACCGGCTGGTTAGCTCCTCGACGCCGATCGGCAGCGGAAGGACCCGGATCGGGATTCCCAAGTCGGTGACCACCTGGCTGGGGAGCCCGCCGATGTGCACGATCGCGGCGACGTCGCCTGAGCGCAGCGCGGCCGAGGCGTCCGATGTGGACAGTTCCATCCGCACGACATCGATCCGGGTCGCGTCGATGACCCGGTTGGCGGTGACGTTGGCGACCATGGGCGGGCCGACGACGACCCTCTTCTTGGACAGCGCGGCAAAGTTGGTGATCGTGCTGTCGGCCCGCACCACCACTTGCACGTAGTCTTCGGGCAAGACAGCGAGCGCGCGCAGCGGCAAGGCCCGGCCAAAGGGCTGTTCGCCTTGTGCGGCAAGCAAACAGAAATCGATGGCGGCGAAGCCGGCCTGTGCCTTGCCCTCGGCGACGAGCCTGATGTTTTCGACAGAGCTGCCCGCAGGCACAGGTCTCGCCGGCATCGGGGACACCCGTGCCACGTCGTGACCCAGCGTTTCAAAGCCGCCACTCGCGAGTGTCAGCTCAGATAACTGGGGTGAATCAGCGGCCTTACAGCTCGATAGCAGTAACAACGCGACGATTAGCAGCCGCTTCATGGCGCGCTCCGCAGGAGGATGATGGCGTGCAGTCCGTGCGGAACAGCTTGCCGCAGCAGGAGTTCGCCGCCTGACGCGGTGATCAGTGACTCGGCGATGGTGATGCCAAGGCCGGAACCGTCCGCGTTCTGATCGGCCGGACCGCGCCAGAAGGCTTCCGGCGCGCGAGCGATGTCCGTTGTGGACAGTCCCGGACCCGTATCACTGACGTGAACTTCCACCAAGCCATCGGGGTGAGGCGAGACGGTCACCAGGACGTCGGCACCTGCCCCCGCGAACTTGATCGCGTTGCTGAGCAGAGCATCGAGCGCCTGGTCGAGCACGTTTGCCGCCGCCATCGCCTTAGCGGGAGCGTTGGTGTGCAAGGCGATCCGCAGACCCGCCCGTTCAGCTGGCCCGGACCAGAACGTGACCCGGTCGGCGGCGACCTCGGCCGCGTCGATCACCGTCTGCGGGCCCGCGGGCACTTCAGCTAGCGCATAGGTCAGCAGCGCGTCGCACATGCCCGCCATCCGCTCGATCTCGCTGGCGATCAGGGCATAGTCGCCGGCCCCAGACTTGTCCACCGCCGGGCTCAGGTTCTCGATCGATAAGCGCAAGGTCGCCAAGGGCGTACGCAGCTGATGGCTCGCATAGGAGGCGAAGGTGCGCTGGCGTTGCAATAGCGCGGTCACGCGGGAAGCCATGGTGGCGAAGGATTCCGTGAGCCGGCGCAACTCAGGCGGACCCGAGCCCGTGATCTGATCCGGCAAGAAGGTCCCGACAGCGAGTGCATGGGCGGCCTCGTCCAGGTCGTGCACCGGTTTCAGCGTCCAGCGCGCGACGGGCCCGGTCGCTAACGCACCCAGCAAAAGCGTGAGCAAACTGAGTGAGCCGAGCAGAAACCAGTTCCGCCAAGTGCCCGCTTGCAGCTCCCCAGACGGAGAGATCGTCAGCGCGACCCCGACGATCTCCCCTCCGCTGCCGACCGGCTCCGCGATGATCAGTGGGGCGGGATCCCACGGCCAGCTCACCCCGGGAAACTGGCTCGCCTGCCCGGACAGCGCTCGGCTTATTCGTTCCTGAATCTCCACCGTCTCCAGGCTGACCGCCTCGCGGGAGCTTGCGGCGATGCGCCGGTTGCGGTCCACGACCACGGCCGTGATGCCAAACAACGAGTCGTAATGCCGGAGTTCCGCGTCGAGCGCACTCATCCGGTTGGTCAGAAGCGCAGGCTCGGCCAGAGCAGCGAAACGGATCGTGTCGCCAAGCCGGTCCATGAACATGGTTTGCGCATCACGGGCGGCAAGCACCAAGCCCAGCGGCACACTCAATCCCATCAGGACAATGAGCAAGAACGTCAGGTAAGTCCAGATGAGACGGCGGCGCATCAGATCCCGACGATCCGGTAGCCGACGCCGCGGATGGTTTGAATCTCGGCGCCGCCGCCAATCTTGGAACGAAGCGTGGTCATGTGCACGTCAAGCGTTCGCGAGGTGCCCTGCCAGGTGGTTCGCCACACCTCCGAGAACAGCCGCTCCCGGCGGACCGCCATCTCCGGCTCGGCCATCAAGATGGCGAGCAGCTGAAACTCCTTGCGGGTCAACGGAACCGGGCTCTCGTTAACGAAGGCGCTGTGCTTGTCCAGATCGACGCTGAGTTTGCCAACAGTCAGCACACCGGCAGTACGGGCGGGGCGGGCACGGCGCAACACCGCTTCCATCCGGGCCTGCAACTCGGCGAACCCGAAGGGTTTGACCACATAGTCATCGGCGCCAGCCCGCAACCCCGTGACACGCTCACGCTCCTGCCCACGGGCCGTCAGCATGATCACGGCGACATCGCTGCTCTGCCGGATGCGGCGGCACACGTCGACCCCCGTCGCCGTCGGGCAGTCCAATGTCGAGCAACACCAGATCAACCTCGGGCGCAGCGAACGCGGCGGCAGCGGTCGGCGCGACGGTCACCTCGTAACCACCGCGCTTGAGCGCACTGGTCAGCGCCGTCGCGAACCGCGCATCATCCTCCACGAGAAGCACTCGCATCTGTCTATAGTCGTGCGCGCGGAGGAGGGGCGCGAGAGGGCGGACCGCAAAATTTTCACTAAATCCGCTGGAAGGTCAGCGAGTTGAGGAACCAGCCGTGTTCGCCCGGCCGGTGACCCACCAGCACCGTGTGCACGCCGGCGGGCAGCGTGAACATCGTCGTCGCGGAAAGGTGGTGGTAGTTCCAGCCAGGAGGCACAGGTATGCGTGCTGATTGTCCAGCGACCGTTATCTCGACAGCGGAAGTGGAGATGTTGGGATAGGTCGAGGCGTGAAGGGACAACCGGTACGTGCCCGACTCCGGCACCCTGATCTGATACGCGATGGGATCGCCTATGTAGCCAAAGATGCTGTCGTGCCCGACCTGGAATCCATTGCCGGCCACGTTATCGGCGGCACAGGCGACACCGGCCGGGAAGTCCGAGCATCCGCCAGCGGTCACCTTCGCCACCACGTGCTGCAGCCCAGCCGTTCCGGGGATCACACGCGTTGAGTTATCGACCGTGCGCTCGGCCTGAATCGTGACAGTCCGGCCCGGTGTCACTGGCAGCACGTGCGGCGCGGGCGCGAACAGGTCGCTCAGGTTCACCGCGTAAAGCCAATGGTCGTATGGCGCAGCGACGGTCCCGGGCTTGTGTTGCAGCCCCGGCAACCAGACCTTTCCTTGATCGACCACCCCGAGTTGATGCGCGACGTGCGTGTCCACATCGCCGCCCAGCAACAGCCGGCTTCCCAAATCGACCGCATTGCCAATCGAGAACGTCTTGCCATCAAAGCGAATCGCCAGCAGGACGCCGTGCCTTGCCAAGTAGAGCATCGTGTTGGTGGCCGGGTCGAACAGCATTCCTTCGGCGGTATCGAATTTCTGTGGCTGATTCACCTCATAGTCAGGCCGGCACACGACCGGTCCAGGAGCCGGAGCGCAGCGAGGTTTGGTGAAGATCGCGACCGGGCCGGCCCCAACCTCGTTGTTCCGCGCGACCCAAAGGTTGCCGCTGGCGTCATAGGCCGAGGCACCATATCCCGCGCGCCCCGTGGCCTTGACCGGCTCGTCGTTGCGCGGCGATGAGGGCGTAGCTCCGGTTGCCTTCGGTTCCGCTGGCAGCAACCGCGCCGACAAAGGAATGACGGACCCGCCCTGAAGCTGAAACTCCTGCACCGTGGACGGTCCGTTTTGGACCTTCAGGCCAACCACGAAACGGTCCTCCGCTGGGTGCGCGGTGACCTCCCACGGCTTACCGGCCCCGGCCGGAAAGTCATACTGGGCAACGAGTTCGACGAGGCCACGCTGCACACGGATGACAGCCAGGCCGTCCTGCTGGGTGACGACGATCTCGCCGGACTTGAGCCGGGCCATCCGTCCTAGCCCACGGCAGTCAGACTGATCGGGCCGCTTCTTGTCCGGCGGGCAGGCCTTGTCCCAGCCAGCGGCGCGCAGTGAGCCGCCCGTCCACTTGAACCCGGCTTTCCACTGACCGTTCTCTTTGAGCAGCAGCCCCAGGACCGGCCAGTCCCCGTCTCGCTCAGGGTTCTGCTCGATCTGCGTTGGCCAAGCCGTATAGACCGCCATGTCGTCGCCGACCGGCACAATGTCGGCAATGGACGGTGCGATCGCATGACCGTCGCGCCAGACGCTCGCCTTGCCGGCCGTCGTCGGAATGCTGATCGTGGTCAGCTTCTTGGTGCCGAGCTCAAAAGCGGCCACGAACAAGTCACCTGAACTCGGGTGATCCCACACACCCAGATCACGCGGCGCCATGAGAAGCGTGCTGCCCGCCTTGACCAGCCGGTGCGGATGCCGGCCCGGCGGGAAGGCGAACCCCGGCAAGCCCACCGTCGCGACATCCTGCCCCGAGGGCAATGCCGCATCAAGCGCGCCGAACGAGCCCGGCCGGCCGTAGACCGTGACGGTCCCTTCGCCGGACACCAGCACATTGCCTGGCGGCTCAGTCGGCAAACCAGCCGCGGCGACGACCAGAACTACCGCGAAGGCGAGCCCAGCCGCCCGGCGCACCATCACCAGACATTCCTTCGGCGAAACTGCACACTGATGCGAGGACCGGCCGCGCGAGCCGTCTTGGGAACAGCGTGCTCCCAGGTGCGCTGGGCACTGCCACCCATCACCAGGAGATCACCGTGCCCCACCTCGAAGCGCAGCGACTTGCCGCCGCCTCGCGGCCGCATCAGGAAAGCTCTCGGCGCACCGACCGACACGATCGCGATCACGGTGTCTTCCTTTGATCCGCGGCCATGTGTATCGCCGTGCCAGGCCACACTGTCCTGTCCACTGCGGTAGAAGCACAGGCCCGCGGTCGCGAACGGTTCGTCGTTATAGATCGCGTTGAGCCGGTCCTTAGCCGTTTCCAGCGCCGGGTCGGGCAGCCCGTCCTCGATGACGTAGCTCGCGACCAGGCGCGGCACGTCAAGCAGGCGGTCATACATCTGGCGCCGCTCGGCCCGCCAGGCGACGTTGTCGCGCAAACGCAGGAAGACGCCATCAGGCTTATCGAGCCAGCCCGGGCAGAACTCGACCCACGCACCATGGGCCAGCTCGGTGCGCACAGGCGCGGCGGGCGGCAGGTCGAACAGCGAGCCCTGGAACGGCTCAGGCGCGAGCATAGCGCCAGGGTAGGCGGCACCTGTGACAATGCCGCCCCAGCGAAGCTTGATCCCCGTCGCGACACCTAGTTCATCCGGCTCATGCCCGTGTCTTGCAACCAGTCACGGCGGTCGGTGTCATTTTCGAGGCTGGACCGCGAAACCAAGGGTTCCAGCCAGTTGCGCAGAGTGTCCCCGCTCATCGGCTCGCCTAGCGCAACCCCTTGCGCCCCAACGCAACCCGTCGCACTGACCGCGTTGTAAAGTTCGACCGAGTCGATGCCATCGACCACGGTCACGATGTTTAGGGAGCGGGCCAATTCAACAGTGGAGCGCAGCACGGCCGCGTCTTGCGGGCTGTTGAGCATCGCTCTGGCGAATGAGCCGTCGAGCTTCAGCTCGTCGACCGGCATCGAGCGCAGGCGAGTGAGCGAGGGCGCGGAGCGGCCGTAGTGATCGAGCGCCAGTTTGATGCCAAAGTGACGGAACTGCCCAAGCGCGGTGGCCGTGCGGCGCGGGTCGATCTGCAGCACGTCTTCAGCGATCTCCAGGGTCAGTGCCGACGGCGGCACTCCCACCTTGTTGATGAGCTTGGCGAGGTCGTAAGGCAACTGCATGTCGAGCACATCTGCCGCGGTCACGTCGACCGCGATGCCGAGCTCCACTCCCTGGCGGTACCAGGCGGCGCACCGCGTGAGCGTCGCCTCAAGCAGACTGCGGGTGAGCTGGCGCGTGATGCCCATGCGAGCCGCGAGTGGTTGCACCGCCTCGCTTTCGATGATCCCGCGGGTCGGGTGCTGCCAGCGCAAAATGCCTTCGAGCGCGACCGGCCGTCCGCTCGCGATGTCGAACTTCGGCTGGTAGCACGTGATGAACTCGCCCTTGTTCAGCGCACGCAACAGATCCGGGGCGAGCCGCAGGTCGATGCGGTTGCCCTCGTGCTGGGAAGGGTCGTAGATCTCGGCTTCTGACCGGTTCTCCCGGGCGGTCCTCAAAGCGTCGACCGCGCAGCGAATGAGATCGGCTGGTGCGTTGGCGTGAATCGGTGCCACGGCGACGCCCGCGCTCAGTTCAATTTGGACAGCTGTCTCGCCCACAGCGACCGGCAGCGCCACATTCTTCAGCAGGGCACGTGTTTCCCGGTCCACCGCGGCTGGGTCGGCGGCGCGCACGATCCGCAGGATCGCGAGCTCGACGCCGCCCAGACGGGCCGACAGCGTGTCAGCGGGAAGGTGCTGGCGCAGCCGCTGGCCCACAGTCGACAGGATCGCGTCACCAGCCGGATAGCCCAGTACGCCGTTGATCTCAGCCACGTGGTCGATGCCGACGATCGTCAGGATCAGCTGCGATCCGGCCGGAACGTTGGCGACCATATTGGGCAGTTGCGCGTCGAGCAGACGGCGGTTGCCTAGGCCCGTGAGTTCGTCGGTGTTGGCCTGGACTTGGGTGCGAGCTAGCTCGCGGGTTTGTTCAAACGTCAGCGCGGTGCGGATACCCGCGGCGACGAGGCAGCCGCTCGCGAGCACGATCGTGACCGCGTGCATGTGCACGAAGGTGCCGACGATCAGCACCACGAGCGCGGCGAACGAGAAGACGATAGGCACCAGCAACGCCATGAAGCCGCGCACGTCAGCGGCGGGGCGTTTGCGGTTCATCGCGCCGGCCACCGACATGAGCGTCAGGCCGATCATCCACAAGCCGTCGATCCACATGCCATCGACGTAGGTATCGTTATTGATCGTAAACAGGAAGCTCGTGTCAGCGACGGCGAAGAACGCCGCACCCAGACCCAGCATCCACCACACCGGATCCGCGCGCCATCTCACCATCGCCAGGGCCGCCACGCTGACGACCAGCAGCACCAGGTCACCGATCGGGTAGGCGAGGTTGGTCAGGTTCTCCGCTTTGGACAAAACGTCGGTCAGCGCCGCAGCCGAGAAGATCGCGCCAGCGGCCAGCGAGGTCACCACGCCATCGAGCAGCACCGAAGCGGGCAGCCGCTTGGCCGCCGCGCGGGCCAAGACGATGAACCCGGCGTAGGCCAGCGGATACATCCCCACGTAGAACGCATCGGCGATCGACGGCACTGGGATCTCGCTGGCGTCCAAATCGGAGAACGCCGCCGACCAGTAAATGTCGCCCGCCGACCAAGATGTCACGGCGAGGGCCACACACAGCCAGGCCTTGCGGTTGCGCCGCACCAGCAGTGGCCGGGCGAGCGCGAGTGCGCAGGTCAACACCAGCACCACGGAATAGAACCAGGTGTGGATCAGCGGTTTCTGTTCTTCACCAAAGGGGATCAGCGTTAGGGCCGCATAAGTGAACCCCAGTGACACCACGATGATTTTGGCCGCCCTATAGAGGGGGGAACCCAGAACATAGAGGTCGCGATCAACTTTCGCGCGCATGGCTGTAGCCGTCACCGGGCCGCCTCCCCATCCGTGAACAAACATCGCACAAATGGTGTAGCTGCCTATCCTCCGCCTGGCCAGGCAGCGACGCCGGTTGATACTAGCCCATTGCTGTCTAGTTACCACAGTCCAAAGTGGTCAGTTAATACGGCGGTTACACAGTGTCTAATGAGAACGGCTACGAATCGAGCCACGCTTTGTACGCGTCGAACCGGTAATCCCGGCCCAGGAAGTTCCTGACCAGCGCGGCGGCTGATTGTGAACCACCCGGAGCGAGCACCATTTCCCGGTAACGCAATGCAGTTGAACGATCCAGCAAATTGGACTCGTCAAAGGCGGTAAACAAATCCTTCGCGATGACGAGCGACCACATATACGTGTAGTAAATGGCGGAATAACCGTCGAGGTGACCGAAAGAAAGGTGGAACCACACGTCGTCGACGGGCTTGTAAGGCAGGTGCCGGGCGAACGCGTCCCGTTCGGTCTGGACCATGTCCACGTGTGCCGGGTCGGCCGTATAGAGGGACAGGCTCAAGTCGGCGTAGGCCATCTGCTGGCGCACCTGCAGTCCCTTGCCGAACTCGTCGGCGGCGCGCATCTGCTCCACGAGCTCAGCTGGGATCGTTTCGCCGGTCTCGTGGTGCACCGCGAAGCGGGCGAGCGTCGCCGGGTCGCGGGTCCACTCTTCCAGCAGCTGAGACGGCGCCTCCACGAAATCCCACTCGTTGCGAATGCCGCTGATGCCGGCCCAGCGCTGCGAGCCGCCGAAGACGTGGTGCAGCAAGTGGCCAAACTCGTGGAAGAACGTCGTGACTTCGTTGGGGAGCATGAGCCCGCCCGGACGCGGGAAGTTGCACACCAGCACGCACTCAGGCAGCCGGGAGCCCTTCTTGCCCACGACCATCGCCTTGGCCATGGCGTGACTGAACTTGTCCGGCCGCGGGTAGTTGTCGAGCAGGATGCGCCCGATCTTGACGCCGTTTTCCAAGACGTCGTAGGCCTCGACTTCCTCGTGCCACACCTCGACGTCCGGCCGTGCCACGAACTCGATGCCGAACAGGTCACCGGCCAAGGCCATCAGCCCGTTCTTGACCCGGCTGTATTCGAAGTAGGGCCGCATCGCTTGCGAGTCAAAGGCGAACTGCTCCGCCTTCACGCGCTCCAGCAGATAAGCCACATCCCACGGGTCGACCTCGGTCGCCGACGGGTCCTCAACCTGCTTGCGTGCCAGCAACGTGGCGTAGTCACTGTCCATTCGCGACTTGGCGGCAGCTGAGATCTTCGCGATGAACTCAGCGGCGGCGACGTCACTGCCGATCATCTTGTCCTCGGTCACGAACTGCGCGTATGAGGTGTACCCCAAAAGGGTCGCCATTTCTTTGCGCAGTGTCAGCAGTTGCTTGAGGACCTCGATGTTGTCGGGATAGCCCCGCTGGCGGAACATCTTCCACACCTGCTCGCGCGCTTGCGGCGAACGGGAGTAGGACATGAACGGGAACAGGTCGGCATAGTCGGTGCTGACGCGCACGAGACCGTCTTCGCCCACGGGATGGGCGTTGACATAATCCGAAGGCAGACCGTCCAATGCCGACGGTGGAAGCTCAGCGATCCGTGTGTCGGAGGCGATGTTGCGGGCGAAGGCCTGGCCCACTTTGACGAGCTCCTCACGAAGCTCACGCAGGCGTCCCTGTTCGGGCTTGGGCAGCAGCGCACCGGCCCGGCGGAAGTCGCGCAGCACCTTAGTGACCCAGTGCTGCGTCGCCGCGTCCGAGGCGGACAGATCAACACCAGCGAGCTGGCCGTAAAGCGCACGGTCGAGCGCCAGCGAGGTAACCACCTTGTCGGCGGCAGCCTCCGCCTCTTCGCCTGCTTTGCGCATTGCCGCATCGGGGTGGCAGTAAGTCATCGTGCTCGCGAGCCGCCGCGCCGTGTCGATGCGGTCCATCAGCTCGTCGAACTCTTCAAGAGTGTCGCCCGGGCCAAGCACCGGGTTGGCGATCGCCTCGGCGACCTTGGCCGTAAGTTCTTCCGCAGTAAGCATTTCCTACCGGCTCCTTGCTCCCAGCCGCAGCGATTGCCAGGAGCCATCGGCTGCCCAGCCGCCGTCTACCGACAACGTCACTCCATTAATAAAGCTCTGTTCCGCGAGGAACAACACCGCTTGCGCTACATCGTCCGGCGTCGCGAAACGCCCAGCCGGAACATGATCGGTGATATCGGCGTCGCCGTAAGCACCTTCGCTCTGCGAAGCGTCATCCATCGGGGTCTTCACCCATCCTGGGCATACTGCATTAACGCGAACGCCACGGCCACCCCATTCCACCGCGAGGGTGCGGGTGAGCCCGATCAGCCCGTGCTTGCTGGTGTTATAGGCCGCACGGTCGGCGACGCCCAAGAGCCCGGCCACCGAGGCGATGTTGACGATCGACCCTTTGCCTGCCGCGAGCATCTGCCGCCCGAGCGCTTGCGACAGAAGGAAAGGCCCGGTGAGGTTGACTTCCATCACCTGGCGCCACAAGGCGACCGGGGTCTCTTCCGCCGGACTAATGCAGGCAATTCCGGCATTGTTTACGAGCAGGTCGATCCGGCCGTATTTTTCATTTATCGCTCCGGCGAAGGCGACTACATCGGCCTCGCTCGTCACATCGCCAGCGAACGTTAGCGCGTCATCATTGTCGATCGGTTGCCGGTCCAGCAGAGCAAGCTGATAGCCCTGCGCGGCAAGGACTTCAGCGATCCGGGCACCGATGCCTTGTGCGGCGCCGGTTACCGCGGCGACAGGAGAGGTCATGCAGGAACTCTAGCCGCCGTCTAGACTCCCGCGAATGCGCAAGAAGGTGATTGCCGGGCTGATTCTCGCCACGATGCTCTCCGGATGCGGAAGCGTTGCTACCGGAACGCTCCCTGCCACCACGGATCCGTCGGTGCCCACAGAGGAGTCCGCCGACGGCCGCGGTCATGCCCAGACGGGCCAGGCCCGCGGTGCCACCGCACCATCGCCGGCCATCGAGCAGAGTGCCATCACCTTCTTGATGCGTGAGTACTCAGTGAGCCGCCCCGAAGCCGAACGGCGCCTGAAGCTTCAGCAGGAAGCACCGGCCCTGGGCGCGAAGCTGGCCGCGCAGCACCCCGGTGAATACGCCGGGCTCTGGCTGGATCAGGCCAACGGCGGTGTGCTGCGCGTCGGCATGACCGATCCCGCCTTGGTCCCGTCGTTGCCAGGTGTCGCGGCCTTCCCTGCGAAACGCTCGCTGCGCTCGCTAGAAGACATCGCGGCCCGAGTGAGCGCCGCCGCCCCGGGCGCCGAGGTTTCCCTTGACCCGATCGCTGGGGAAGTCGTCGTCCGCGGTGCCGACTCCGCCGCCAAAGCTGTTGACCCGCAAGCGGTCCGGATCGCGGAGTCGCTGCCCGGCTGGGAGTTCAAGTGCGACACGCGCTGGTGCGCCGACGCGCCCCTGCGCGGCGGTGTGCGGCTGGACATTCAGCGGGTCGACGGTTCGGTCGGCGGTTGCTCGATGGGCTTTCACTTGCAGTCCAAGGTGACGAAGAAGCGTTACATCCTGACCGCTGGGCACTGCGTTCTCGGCAGCACCCACGCACACGTCGACAGCGCGTTCCACCAGTGGTACGGCCCGAAACTGCCAGTGTCCATTGAGGACGCCAACACGTTGCTGACCGAAAACGAGCCGGGTGGAAACCTGCACGACTACGCCGTGATGCCGTTGCAGCCGGCCGGTGAGGCGTATTGGCTTGGTGGCGCGAATGGCCGCCTGCACGGTCCCTTGCCGATCAGCACCCATGCCGGAGTGCTCATCAACGGTTTCCTCCCCGCGGCTTCGGTTGTCCCGGGCTCGACCGTGTGCGCGAGCGGTTCTGGCTACACGCCAGCCGCCGGTGAGTCCTATGTGGACTCTGGGGCCGGCACTGGCTACGTGCCCGGCACCCGTTGCGGCATCGTGGAAAGCACGGGAAGCCGCATCACCGTGAAGATCTGTGCCCGCAAGGGCGACAGCGGCGGACCGCTATTCACCCCGGACGGCAAGGCGCTCGGGGTGCTTTCCGGCGGCGACCCGGGCTCGGGCGCTTGCACGAACCCGAACGAGCGCAACTGGTACTCACCGATCTCGCGGATCTTCGACCGGCTCACCGAGCGGACCGGATCGACTTACCAGTTCGAGTTGGTGCCGCAGCCAGGAGCGGAAACACCCGTCCCACGGATGTGACACATTCTGCAACCGCCACCGGCTCAAGCGCGTGTGGCGTGATATGACCCGCGCCAAAGCCGCAGCCGCCGCCGATTTCGATGGCTTCTATCAAGCCCACTTCGGCGACACCGTGGCCATGACGTTCAGCTTCACGGCCGACCTAGGCGAGGCACAGGACATCACCCAGGAGGCGTTCACGCGCGCCTGGCAGCGCTGGACCGTCGTGTCGACCTACGACAACCCGCTGAGCTGGGTGCGCCGGGTCGCTACCAACTTGGCTCATTCGCGGTGGCGCCGGCTCAAGGTGGCCACCGCCTATCTTGTGCGCCAGCGCACCGAGGATTTGCCTGAGCTGAGCCCGGACAGTGTCGACGTGGTGACGGCGCTGAAGCGGCTGCCCGTGACGCAGCGTAAGGCGATCGTCCTGCATTACCTGCTGGACCTGCCGATTCACGAGGTCGCGTCCGAGCTGGGCGCCCCTGAGGGAACGATTAAGTCGTGGCTGCATCGCGGCAGGGCGAGTTTGACCGTTGACCTTGGCGACGAAGTGCGCCGCAACGTCAGCCCGCAAGCGCCGCAGGACGTGCGCAAGAAGGGCGACAAGCGGCAACGCAATAAACGCACCGGGATCGTCGCCGCGAGTGCCCTCGTGGTTTTGTCAGTCATCTTGGCGTTCAGTTCATTCCGGATCTTGGACCCCAGTCCGCTGCCGCCCGCCACGCCCATCCCGGACCACTCGCTCGTGCCCTCGCCAGAACCGGGCGGCTTGCCCTATGACTGTGTAGGACAGAGCCTGCCGGTGCCCGAAGGATTCACGGAACAAAACAGTGTGCAGGGTGCGGACCCTACCGGCCGGTGGCTGGTCGGCAAGGTGAAGCTGGGCAACGAGACCCGGCTCGTGATCTGGCGAGACGCCGTCATGCAGGCCGCCTTCGAGATGCCCGGCGGCAACGTCGACCTCAACGATGTCAACAGCAAGGGCGTCGCCGTGGGAACCACTTTGGACGGTGGGGAGAACGTCGTCGCCACCGCCTGGGTTCACGACGGGAAGCTCCGCAAGCTAGCGGGAACCCACGCGATGGCCAACGCGATAAACGAGGCGGGCACCATCGTCGGAAGCGTTCAGGACCGCCCCGCCGTGTGGCGTCCTGGCAAGACCAATCCCGAGTACCTGCCCTTACCTCCTGGCGAGCGCGTCGGTTCGGCCACCGGGCTCACCGAAGACGGTGTCATCGTGGGCGTGGTCGGCGAGGCCAACTACAACTTCACCGACTCAGGCGTGCCACGTGCCTTCGCCTGGTACCCGGATGGAACGTCGCGTGAATTGCTGCCGGGCAACGGCCTGACCTGGACACGGGTCTACCATGCCGCCGGCAAGTGGGCGATCGGATCGGCATCTAGCGGCAGCACGGGCCGCACGGTGCTCTGGGATCTGACCACCGGAAAGCCCGTTCTTGACCAGGCGGCGTACACACAAAGGACCAATGCCCAGGGCTGGCTAATCCTTCTAGCCGCGTTGAAAGACCTGCAGGGCAACCAGACCGAACTCCGCGGTCGCCTCGACGGCAAGCTCCACAGCGACATCCAGGTCGAGTTCTTCAGCGACGATGGCACCCGCCTAGCCGGCCAGGTGAACGGTGTTCCGGTGACATGGCTGTGTAAGGCCGGGAGCTAACCGGTAAGCGGTGTGGCCTAGGTCACTGGGCGCAGCCGGGCGGCCGCTCGGCGCAGACCCCGCGATCACCGCTGTCGAGTGACGGGTAGCGCTGCTTAACGTGCGCGCAACAATCCTGACCTCGAGGTGGTGATCCCCGTGGCCTCCGACCCCTACCGTGACATGCAAAGCACGCCAGAATTTGGCGCCCTGCGCAAAGCTCTGCGCGGTTTCGTCTTCCCCATGACCGCGGCATTTTTCCTGTGGTACCTGCTATATGTCGTGCTGTCGGCCTACGCCCGTGACTTCATGAGCATCAAGCTCATCGGCAATATCAACGTCGCTCTGGTGTTTGGCCTCTTGCAGTTCGTCACGACATTCCTCATCGCCTGGCTTTATGCCCGGTTCGCTGGACGCAAACTCGACCCGATCGCCGACGAGTTGCGTGCGAAGGTCGAAAATGGAGGGACACGATGAGCCCACGCACCCTTACCATCGTGCTCTTCCTGCTGTTCGTCCTAGCCACCTTGGCGATCACGGTGTGGGCGAGCCGTCAAACCCGTAGTGCCGCTGACTTCTATGCCGGCGGGCGCCAGTTCTCGGCGTTCCAAAACGGCATGGCGATCGGTGGCGACTACATGTCGGCGGCCAGTTTCCTCGGCATCGCCGGCATCATCGCCCTCAACGGGTACGACGGATTCCTTTACTCCATTGGCTTCCTCGTCGCCTGGCTGGTCGCGTTGCTCTTGGTCGCGGAGCTGCTCCGCAACGCCGGGCGCTACACAATGGCCGATGTGCTGGCCTTCCGGATGCGCCAGATCCCGGTGCGCACCGCGGCGGCCGTCTCGACGGTCACGGTGTCGGTGTTCTACCTGCTGGCTCAGATGGTGGGCGCGGGCGCCCTCGTCGCGCTGCTGCTTGGCATCACGCCCAACAGCACGTTCCTGGGCATGGACGCCAACACGGCTAAGGTCGCGACCATCGTCATGGTCGGCGCCCTGATGATCGTTTATGTCGTCGTGGGCGGCATGAAGGGCACCACCTACGTGCAGATCGTCAAGGCCTTCATGCTGATGATCGGTGCGGCGGTCATGACGGTGCTCGTCTTCGCCGCGTTCAAATTCAATCTGTCCAGTTTGCTCGGTGACGCGGCGGCCACGAGTGGCAAGGGCGACGCGTTCCTCAATCCTGGAACGGTTTACGGCAAGGAAGTCGCGAGTGCGACGCAGACCTTCTACAACAAGATGGACCTGCTCTCGCTTGGCATCGCCCTGGTGCTCGGAACGGCCGGCCTTCCGCACATCCTGATCCGGTTCTACACCGTTCCAACCGCCAAGATCGCTCGCAAGAGCGTGCTCTGGGCGATCGGCATCATCGGCACGTTCTACCTATTCACGCTGGCACTCGGCTTCGGTGCCGCGGCACTGGTCGGGGCAAACGCGATCAAGGCACAGAACCCCGGTGGCAACACGGCCGCGCCACAGCTAGCTCAAGAACTCGGCCGCCGCTTCTTCGGCGGAGAGCTTGGCGGCACAGCGTTCCTAGCGGTCATCGCGGCGGTCGCCTTCGCCACGATCCTTGCTGTGGTCGCCGGGCTTACCTTGGCTTCGTCGTCGTCGCTATCGCACGACTTCTACGCGGCCGTGGTCAAGAAGGGCACCGCGACGGAACGTCAGGAGGTGACGGTCGCCCGGATTTCGGCCTTCGCCATCGGGGCGGTGTCGATCGTCCTGGGCATCCTGGCCCGTGACCTGAACGTCGCGTTCCTTGTGGCGCTTGCCTTCGCGGTCGCCGCGTCGGGCAACCTGCCAGCGATTCTCTACAGCTTGTTCTGGAAGCGGTTCACCACCCGTGGCGCCACGTGGGCCATCTACGGTGGCCTCACCACAGCGGTGTTGTTGGTGCTCTTCTCACCGATTGTTTCCGGAACGCCAACCTCGATGTTCAAGACTTTGGACTTCGACTGGTTCCCGCTGTCGAACCCAGGCATCATCTCCATCCCGGCAGGTTTCTTCTTCGGCTGGCTCGGCACGGTTCTATCGCGCGAGAAAGCGGACGAAGGAAAATACGCCGAAATGGAGGTTCGTGCGCTCACGGGCGCTGGAGCGCATTAGCGAACCTCCACTACAGGAGCCGCGGGTTGCTTTGGGGGCGCCCGCGGCTCCTTCGCGTTCAGCTACTTCGACTTGCGGCCCATCAGCCAAGCGACCGCGAAGATCGCCGCGCCGATGACCCAGGGGCGAGGGTTGCGCTTAATGTTGTCCAACAGGTCCTTGCCTGCGGATTCCCATTCGGCCGGGGTCGACGGGAGCTGGTCGGCCAGCTGCTTCGCTGCTTCGCCGGCCTTGTCCTTGACCAGAGCCGCCTGAGCCGCGATGACCTGGCCAGACTCCGTCACCTTGTCCTTAACGGTGTCGACCGCCGCGGCCACTTCGCCGTTCTTAGCCATGAGCAGGCCTCCTCATCCAGTTGCTATTCGAAGGAGGCCTTACCCCAGAACCCGCCTTCCTATCCACGCGAGGCGGCGACCGGATCCGGGGCGTGGAGGCGCAGCATGATCGTGCTCACGGTGCCGGGGAGGCGATGGCGGGTCGCGAGGGACACCAGCACCATCACCGCGAACGCGAGCGGCACGGTCCAGGCGGCGGGCTGTCCGATCAGGACACTGAGCCAGCCAGGCAACGGGGGACCTAACACCGTCAGCAGCACGGCACCGATCGCGGCACCGCCGCCGGCGAGGATGCCCGCGGCCGCCCCGGCGTCGGTCAGCCCACGCCACCAGATGCCGAGCACGAGGAGTGGGCAGAAGCTAGACGCCGCAACGGCAAACGCCATCCCGACGACTTGCGACACGTCCAATCCCGACACGTTCAGCGCCAGCACGATCGGCACGATGCCGCCCGCGATCGCTGAGATGCGGAAGTCGCGCACGGAACCGCGGCCGAGCACATCCGTTGACAGCACACCCGCCACGCTCGTGAGCAGACCGCTGCTGGAGGAAAGGAAGGCGGCGAAAGCACCCGCCGCGACGAGCGAACCGAGCAGTTGCCCCAGCAAGCCCGTGCCCAGTGCACTGCTCGGCAGCAGAAGCACCACGGCATCCGTGCGTCCCGTGAGCAACAGTTCCGGCGTGTAGACCCGCCCGAGCACGCCGTAGAGCGTCGGGAACAGATAGAACATGCCAACGAGCGCCAGCACCACGAGTGTCGTGCGTCTAGCCGCCGAGCCGTCCGGGTTCGTGTAGAACCGCACGAGCACGTGCGGAAGTCCCATGGTGCCAAGGAAGGTGGCGAGAATCAGCGAGTACGTGGCGAACAGCCCACGCTCACCCGGCAGCAGCCAATCCGTGCCGTAGTTCACCGACTCGACCTTCGGCACCGGCTCGCCCGCTTGGAACGTCAAGGTTTCCCCGGCCGACGGCGCCAGGACCGTGCCGTCAGCTTGGGTCAGCTTGGCGGGGTGATCAAAGTGGACCGTGGTCGTCTCGCGGAACACCGGATCCGGCGGTGTGGTGCCCTCCATTTGCCAGTGCAGCGCCAGAAACAGCACGGGAACGGCAAGCGCCGTCAGCTTCAGCCAATACTGGAACGCCTGCACGAACGTGATCGACCGCATCCCGCCCAACGCCACGCTCGCGGTGACCACAACCCCCACGAGCAAGACGCCCATGAGGTAGGAACCACCGGTCACGGTCGTGAGGGTCAGGCCAGCGCCTTGCATTTGGGGTACTAGGTAAAGCCACCCAATAAACACCACAAACGCGGTCGCCAGCTTGCGCAGCCGCCGTGAGCGCAGCCGCAGCTCGCAGAAGTCGGGCAGGGTGAACGCTCCCGAGCGCCGCAAAGGAGCCGCGACAAACAGCAGCAGCGCCAGGTACCCAGCCGCGAAGCCCACTGGATACCACAACACGTCCACGCCGAACTTGAGCACGAGCCCGGCGACGCCGAGAAACGAGGCGGCGGAAAGGTATTCGCCCCCGATCGCGGCCGCGTTCCACCGTGCGCTGACCGTCCGCGAGGCGACGAGGAAGTCAGAAGTCGTGCGTGCGAGCCGCAATCCGTAGGCCCCGATGATGACCGTCGCTAACGTGACGATGACGATCGCGGGAACCGTGAACGGACTATCCATCGCGTCTCACGACCGCGCTGAAGTCGCGTTCGTTGTTTTCCGCCAGCTTGACGTAGGTATAACCGGCCGCGAACAGGAACGGATAGGCGGCGACACCGAGCAGCAGCCACGGCAGGATCGACGATTTGCCGTGCGGTGGCGCGAAATAGAAGACCAGGGGTAGTCCGCCCAGTCCAATGAGGACCACCACGGCGAGCCGGAGCGCCAGTGACAGCTGAGCTCGCATGAGCCCTTTGATCAGGGCTTCGCCCACCTGTGTCTGCTCGGCGAGCTCCTGCTCAACGGCCCGCTGCCGCACTTCGCGCAAAACGACCCGCGTGCGTTCCATTTACCGGGTCCAGTCTTGCTTGGCCGCGCGGACGAGACGGTCCTTGAGGTCACGTGTGTGGCGGCGGGACACCGGCAACTCCGTGCCGCCGAGCACGACCACGTAACCGGAATTGACCATGCGCAGCTCGTCAATCAGCCGCAGCTGCACGAGGTAAGACCGGTGGATGCGCACGAAACCTGAGTCGGACCAACGGTCGGCCAGGGTCGCCAGCGGGACCCGCACCAAGTGTGAGCCGTCGGCGGTGTGCAGCCTCGCGTAGTCGCCCTGAGCTTCCACCCAGCGCACCGACGACCTGGGCAGCATTCTCGTCGTACCAGCTAATTCAATGGGTATTGCCTGATCATCGTCGTCGGCGCGGGAGTCGCTGGGGTTGATGGAAAGTGCGGCCGCGACCCGGCGAATGGCCTCGGCCAGCCGCGAGGCCTGCACCGGTTTGCGCACATAGTCAAGCGCGCCAAGGTCATAGGCATCGGCGGCGGCGTTGTCATAGGCCGTGATGAACACGATCGCGGGCGGACGGGCGAAGCGGCGCAACACTCGCGCTAGCTCCATGCCGTCGAGACCGGGCATCCGGATGTCGAGGAAGACAGCGTCGACATCGGTGTCACGCAAGGCACGCAAGGCTTCTGTCGCGTCGCTCGCGGTGAACACCTTGTTGACGCGGGGATCAGCGCGCAGGAGATAGGCCAGCTCGTCCAGGGCCGGCAATTCATCGTCAACAGCAAGGACTTTCATTTCGCCACCACTCCGGGATGGAATTTCGGCACTCGCATGCTTACCTTTGTTCCCGCTCCGAGGGCGGTTTCCACCACGAGACCGAATTCGTCGCCAAAAACGGCACGCAGGCGATCGTCCACATTAGACAGGCCGACGTGCTGGCCGTCCTCGGCCGGTGCCGTGCTCATCAAGACCGCTGGATCCATGCCCACCCCGTCATCTTCCACGGTGATGTGACACTCCGCGCCCGCGTCACTGGCCTCAATGCTGACCGTTCCAGCCCCTGGCTTGCGGGAAAGCCCATGGCGCACGGCGTTTTCCACGAGCGGCTGAACGCACAGAAACGGCAGCACGACGGGCAGCACCTCGGGCGCGATCCGCAGCCGCACCTTGAGCCGCTCGCCAAAGCGCGCCTTCTCCAGCGTGAGGTAACGGTCGATCGAGCGCAGCTCCTCGGCGAGCGTCGTGAACTCTCCGTGCGAGCGGAACGAATACCTCGTGAACTCGGCGAATTCGAGGATGAGGTCCCGGGCGCGATCGGGGTCGGTGCGCACGAAGGAGGCGATCGCCCCCAGTGCGTTGTAGATGAAGTGCGGGCTGATCTGGGCCCTGAGCGCGCGTAACTCGGCCTGAGCGAGCCGCTCCCGCGAGGAGTCCAGCTCGTGCAACGCAAGCTGTGTGCTCACCCAGCGGGCCGTTTCCAGCGTGGCCTGCACGAGTCCCGGCGACGGAGGTTCGGCCGCCGTCGCGGCGACGGCCGCGGGCACTGAATGCAGCGGGGCGATGATCGCGCCCCGGATCGTGCAGTCGATCTGGTCGCAGGGCAGGTCATCGAGGCCGAGGACGGTTGAGCGCCCGGTCGCGATGGATTTGGCCGCCGCCTCGGCGAGCTGCGCCCGGTGATGGGCTCCACCGCCGTCGAACGCGAGCACATCCTGTCCCGTGAGAAGAGCCAAACCGTCGGCTCCCACGAGCGTCCGCAAATGCTTGACCGACTTGGCCGCGGTCGCCTGGGTTAGCCCGTGCCGCAGTGGTTCGACGGCGAGCCCTGCCGTGTGCAGGACGCCGTAGGTCGCCCGTTGTGCCGGAGTGGCCACCGCCTTGCGCTGACGCAAGCGCATGACGGCGTAGATCGCCACAGCGAATGCGCCGATCAGCGCCGCGACGGCCAGTGGTGCGGGCATGCGTGGATACTACGGATTTTTCGACCCGCTGCCACCAGGCAAAAAGAACGCCCGCCCGGCAAGGGGCGGGCGTTGCGATCGTTAACCCAAGACCTCGTCTTCGGAGGATTCCTGCCGGCGCCGACGGCGGCGCAGCGTGGGAACCGCTAGCGCGTAGCCGTAGTTGCGGTTAGACCGCCAGTAAACCTTGCGCCTTGGCCCCGCGATGGCATAAACGACGGACGTGACCACACCGAACAAGGTGTAGGTGCCCAGCACGGCGATGCCGCCGCTGTCCTTGATGCTGAAGACGCCGCCGTCTCCGAAGAGCGGCAGCACCAGCATCGCGAGCGCGACCCAGTTGATCATGCCCCACACCAGGCCCACCCCGATCGCCGGGACGATCTGGCCGGAGATGAACTTGCCGAGGAACGCACCGAAGACGCCACCGAGGGCGCCAGCCACGACCAGCACCATGACCCACGAGGTCGACACTGTGTCGTCGCCGACGAGCTGGCCGTACAAAAACAGCTTGTTCATGATCCACAGCACGAGCCCGAGGACGAGACCACCAGCGACACCGCCGACGACACCCGCGCCGGAGCGGCTGATGAAGTTAATACGAGGGGCGTAGCTCATAGCCGCGCACGTTACCTGGACCAGTCACCTTTGACATAGCCGCGGTCCACATGGGAGCCTTCCCAGCGAGCCGAGGGTGCACGACGTGATCTCTTTCAGACCGTCGTGAAAGGACGACTCATGCGCAAGGCACTGTGTGGTGCTCTTGCCGCTGTAGTGGCTGCTGGCGTTTCCTTCGCCGTGCTCAGCCAGGCAGCGGCCGCCCCGGTGGAGGCTTATACGTGGAACAACGTCCGCATCGATGGGGGCGGGTTCGTCCCCGGGATTGTCTTCAACCCGACCGAGGCTAACCTCATCTACGCCCGCACCGACATCGGTGGGGCCTATCGCTGGAATCAGTCCACTGGGGACTGGACTCCGCTGCTCGACTGGGTCGGCTGGGACAAATGGGGCTGGAACGGCGTGCTCAGTATCGCCACCGATCCCGTGCAAACGAACCGCGTCTACGCCGCTACCGGCATGTACCTCAACTCCTGGGACCCCAACAATGGGGCGATCCTGCGGTCCGCTGACAAGGGAAACACTTGGCAGATAACGAATCTGCCCTTCAAGGTCGGCGGCAACATGCCCGGCCGCGGCATGGGAGAACGACTTGCTGTCAATCCCGCTAACAACGCCGTCGTGTACTTCGGCACAGAGGGCCAGGGGCTGTGGCGCTCTTCTGACTACGGCGTGACCTGGGGCAAGGTCAGCAGTTTCCCGAACCCGGGCAACTATGTGCAAGACCCCAGTGACCCCAACGGTTACCTGACCTACAACCAGGGCGTCACCTGGATCGCGTTCGGCCCGTCCAACAGCGTCTACGTTGGCGTCGCTGACCTGCAGAACACCGTTTACCGCAGTCTGGACAACGGTGCCACCTGGGAACGGCTTGCCGGTCAGCCCACGGGATACCTTGCGCACCAAGGGCAAATCGCTAACGGCTACCTCTACCTGACGACCAGCGACAAAGGCGGCCCGTACGACGGCAATGCCGGAGACGTCTGGAAGTACCAGTTATCCACAGGGGTGTGGACAATGATCACCCCGTCAACGGACCGCTACTTCGGTTACTCCGGGCTGTCCGTCGTCGGCAACACGATCATGGTCACGGGATACAGCTCGTGGTATCCGGACACGTTCATCTGGCGCAGCACTGACGGCGGTGCGACGTGGCGTTCGTTCTACGACTACGCCTGGCCCAACCGCACCAACAAGTACACCCTCGACATCACCGAGGTTCCGTGGCTGTCGTTCGCGGAACAGAAGTCGCTGCCCGAGCAATCACCCAAGCTCGGCTGGATGACCGAGGCGCTGGAAATCGACCCGCACAACCCGAACCGCATGATGTTCGGCACCGGCGCGACGATTTACGGCACCACCAACCTGACCGCATTGGACACGGGCGGCACCGTTTCGCTCAAGCCCATGGTGCGTGGCCTTGAGGAGACCGCCGTCCTGGATCTCGTCAGCCCGCCCACGGGCGCGCCCTTGTTCTCCGGCCTCGGTGACATCGGCGGTTTCCGGCACACGTCGCTGACATCGGTCCCGTCCATGATGTTCAACCAGCCTTATTTTGGTGCCACCACGAGCATCGACTACGCCGAGCTCAATCCTTCATGGATGGTTCGCGTGGGACGCACCGACCGCACCGGTGCCACGACCATCGGCTATTCCACTGATGGCGGTGCCAACTGGTGGCAAGGCTCCGTGCCTTCAGGCGCGGCAGCCGGGACCATCGCCCTGTCCGCGAACAACAGCAGGGTGGTCTGGTCCACCGAATCATCGGGCGTGTTCTATTCAACTTCCTTTGGGGGTACTTTCGCAGCGTCGTCCGGTCTGCCAGCTGGAGCGCGCGTTGAGTCAGACCGCGTCAACCCCAACACGTTCTACGGTGTCGCCAACGGGACGTTCTACGTCAGCACCAACGGCGGGCAATCGTTCTCAGCGGCGGCCTCTGGCTTGCCCACCGATGCACGGTTCAAGGCGATGCCGGGTGTCGCTGGTGAGATCTGGCTAGCCGGAACGACTGGTGCCACTGGTTTGTGGCGGTCCGTCAACGGCGGGACGTCGTTCACGAAACTGTCCAATGTGTCCTCCGCGCGCAACATCGGCTTCGGCAAAGCCGCGCCGGGACGCACCAACATGGCCCTGTACGCCGTCGCGACCGTCGATGGCGTCGACGGCGTGTTCCGCTCCAATGACGCTGGCGCGTCCTGGGTGCGGATCAACGACAACGCTCACCAGTGGGGCAACATGGGTGAAGCGATCACGGGTGACCCGCGCGTGTATGGCCGGGTTTACCTAGGCACCAACGGTCGCGGCATCCTATACGGCGACACGTCGACGGTGCCGCCGACGCCCACGGCTACGCCTACGTCGGCTTCGCCGTCACCGTCGGTTTCGGTGTCCCCGTCAAACTCTCCGTCTCCGTCGCCCTCTCCAACAGGCGGTACCGGTTGCACCGCAACGTATTCCATCACCAACCAGTGGCCGGGTGGCTTCGGCGCCAGCGTGGTCGTGCGCAACAACGGCACGTCTCCCACAAGCGGCTGGCGCGTCCAGTGGACGTTCGCCTCCGGCCAGGCGGTCACCCAACTCTGGAGTGGCGTCTACACCGCATCCGGAAACGCTGTCACGGTCACCAACATGAGCTACAACGGCGTGATCGGGGCAGGCCAGACGACATCATTTGGTTTCAACGGTTCCTGGACTACCTCTAACCCGGTTCCCCCAGTCACCTGCACTGTCCTATAAGGACGGACGGTCGCCGGGATCACCTTTGGTCCCGGCGGCCTTCTCAGCTCAGCTCAACCGGATAGATCTCAGTCCGCTCGATCGCCGCGTCCCGTTCAGCCGCCAGCGCTGTCCGCCGCTCGTCAACCATGAAGCTGTCGATCCCGGCCTGCGACTCGACCTCAAGCAACTGAATCTCCGTCGGCTGCCCGCCGCCCGCGCCCGTCACTCGCGCTCGCTGCACGACTCGCCCACCGTGGTCTGGCAACAGTGCCAAAACCTTGTCCTCATAGGCGGCCAGTGCCTCTTGCGCACCCGCCCGTGCCCACAGCAGCACGCACATCTGCACCGTCACCGCTGGACCCTATCCTCTGGTCATGACCGACAGGCCCCTGCTCACCGACGTCCTGCCAGAGATCGCGGACACGTTAGAGCGGATCCTGCTGAATGAAGGAGAAGCTGAGCTGGCCGCCACGGTCCGCTCACTGCGCTTCTACGCTCCCTGCGCGTGCGGCGAAGACACTTGTGAAAGCTTCTACACCGCGCCGAAGCCGTCCGGCTCGGCTGGGCCGGGTCACCGCAACGTGATGCTCTTCTGGCCCCGCGGTGGACTGCTCGCGCTGGAGGTCGTCGATGGTGAGATCTGTTCGGTGTCGATTCTGGGCTGAAAGCTGACAGTTCGGCACGTGGACAAATCGGGCATGCCGGGCCGTGATCGTGCCAGGCTGTGAGAGTGGTAAGTCGGACAAATCGTGTCATTGTGGTGGGTGCTGGCCTGAGCGGACTGTCCGCCGCCCTGCACCTCACCGCCGCGGGCCGGGAGGTCTTGGTCCTCGATCAGCAGTCGGGGCCGGGCGGACGGCACACGTGCATGGAGCTAGATGGCTACCGGTTCGATACCGGGCCGGTCACCTTCTTCACGCCTGAGTCGCTCGCGGGACCACTGCATGCCGTTGGCGAGACCGTGCGGGACTGGATCGAACTCCTGCCCGTCGACCCGGTCTGCCGTGCGCACTATCCCGACGGCACCACGCTGGACGCACACGCCGATCCACTCAAGACAGCCGCCGCGATCGGGCAACTGTGTGGCTGGCCGGAGGCTCGGGCTTTTCTGCGCTACATGAGGGCTCACCTAGTACCCCCTGGGATTGTTTTGAATGATCCCCGGACCCTGCGGTTGTTTGGGCTGACCTCGCTGTTCGGGTTTTCTCCTGCCGATTGCCGCTGGTACCCGCGCGGCGGTAACCAGGCGGTGGCTCGCGGATTAGGTGCCGCGGCGGAAAAGCATGGGGTGTCATTTCAGTTCGGGGTGCGGGCCGAACATTGGGAGACAAAAGCGGGACGGATTACCGCTGTGCACACGAGCGATGGCGAACGTCTCAAAGCGGACGCCTTTGTTTTCCCAGTAAAGACCCCAAATGTCCCTTGGCGTTCATCCCACCTCGTTATTCATCTTGGCACTGGGGCGACTTTCTCCAAGATCGCGCACAGCAACGTGCACTTCGGGAAACTGTGGCAGCGCAGCCGCCACGAGGTGCTAACGAGAGGCGAGATGATGACCGACCCGTCGATAACGGTGCTGGCCCCCAGCCAGACCGACCGCACAGCAGCCCCGCGAGGCAAGGCGGTCTACCAGATCGTGGTTCCGGTGCCCAATCTGCGGACCGCACCCATCGACTGGAACGTCCCCGCGACGCGCAGTTACGCGGGAGAGATTATCGCCACACTCGAAGCCCGGGGATACCTCGATCTGGGGGCTGGAGCAGGACTGTCCTATGTGGTCACGCCGAGCGACTGGGCGCGGCAGGGAATGGCATATGGCATCCCTCATATCAGCCGAAATAGCACGGCTAAACTTCACCGAACGCTCGCCAACGCTGTTGTTGCTGGGCCTGGACTGATTGCGGGCGCCCGCGCCGCGGATCGAGTGGTACGGATATGAATACTTCCCGGGAAGGCGACCTCGTCGAACTTGTCGATGAGCAGGGTTCCGCTCTCGGCTCGGCAACGGTCGCCGACGCCCATTCGGCGCCAGGCATGCGTCACCGGGCGTTTTCCGTTCACCTGATGGACGGAAAAGGCCGGCTCCTGCTGCAGCAGCGTGCCCTGACCAAGACCCGCTTCGCCGGCCGCTGGGGCAACGCCACCTGTGGCCACCCCGCCCCCGGCGAAAAGCCCGCCTCAGCCGCGTCCCGTCGCCTGTTCGAGGAGCTCGGCCTAGGTGCCGTCGAGCTGACCGAAATCGGTGTCTACGGCTACCGAGCCGAAGATCCAGAGACCGGCCGGGTCGAACATGAATACGACCACGTGTTCCTCGGCCTGCTGTCCTCCGAAGTCGCCCGGCCTGACCCAAGCGAAGTCGCCGCCCTGCGCTGGATGCCCACCACAGAGTTGCTGCGGGCGCTAAAACGCCAGCCCAGCGAGTTCGTCCCGTGGCTCGCGGGCGTGACTGACATCGCACTCGGCGGCACGCTGTAATTGGATTTGGCGGAACCGTCGGTGGTCACATATGCTTTCCGAGCCTCCGGCGGGCCCGGATGGGAGCAAGCCATCGGAGACAGTGTGTAATGATGGTCGAGATGCCCTCATCGTCTAGAGGCCTAGGACGCCGCCCTTTCAAGGCGGTAGCACGGGTTCGAATCCCGTTGGGGGTACTGCGGTAGCAGGCTGGTACAGTCTGTCACCGAGCAAGGAAGCAAGGTCCTGTGGAGCAGTTGGAGTGCTCGCCGCCCTGTCAAGGCGGAGGTCGCGGGTTCAAGTCCCGTCAGGACCGCGCAGTTTTTTCTGCAAGGGCTCTGTAGCTCAGTTGGTACGAGCGTCCGACTGAAAATCGGAAGGTCGGCGGTTCGACCCCGCCCGGAGCCACCATCGAAGGCCAGGCATTACGCCTGGTCTTTTTGTGTTTGAGGCGAGCATCTGAAGTGAACGATCTTCGTATTCGTGCTGTGTGGCAACGATTGAGGATCTGCTCGCCTGTATCGATGACCCCGACGATGACAGCACCCGCGCCTACGAGCTGACCGCGTCGCGGGATAGGTCGCTAACACCGCGCCTGGTTGACGAGCTTGGCAGCTTCATCGCGGCTGAGCACTTCTACGGTCGTGACGTCATCGCCGACGCGATCGCTGAGATTGAAGGCGTGGAAGCACTTCCGGTCCTGATTCGTGCGTCCGCTGTGGACATTGGCGACGACCAGGACTCGCTGGGGTCCACGATCATGGAGGCCATCTGGGCTGACATCGGCAGAGCGGCTGAACTGGTGGACGAGCTGGCCTCAGACAACGACCCTCGCGTGCGCGACAAAGCTCAGTGGGCGCGGTCAATGGTCGACCTCCAGGCAAGCCGCAAGGCATAGCCGCAGAAGGCGAATGGGGTTGTGAGGCGGGGCGGGGGCTGGGATCATGGGCGACATGATTTCTGGACGAAAGGGCGTGTTCGCCCTTAGCGCATGAGCGCCGTGCGGCACATTGGTGCCGCTTTCTGGCAGCAGGCAGCTGAGATCCGCGATGAGTGGGAAGCTCACGGAAGTGCTTGCGGGACAACCGATCAAGCGGCTGCCGAGCGAGCGATAAGCCGGCTGTACCGGTCCATTGGCCGCAACCGGCCACAGTTCATTTGGGTGCGGTCACCACTCGAGGCGCAGCCTCTGGTGGCACATCTTCCGACCCTCGACGACCTTTACCACTGGGTGAAGGAGCCTCCCGCGTCCGGAGCGCCGCCGCTGGCCAGTGATTTCGCCGCCGCGGTCGGCCGGTTGCGTGGACGGCTTGAGGAACACATTCGGCCGGTCTGGTTCGACGAGAAGCAGTCCAAGAAGGACAAAGGCAAAGAGTGGCAGCATCTGCCACCGGAGGAAGCCCTCGCCCGCAACGTCGCGTTCACTAGCGTGATTCGGTGGTATGTGCGGGAGGCCTTGCTGGCCAAGCTCGGGGACGGGTTCTTCAGGCCGGCGAAACGGATGCTCGGCGAACCTAGTCCTGTCTGCTGGTATGGGCAGCAGGAAGCGCACTGGATCGCCTATTTCGACGTCTGGCAACGGTTGGGGCTAGCCAAGTACCCGGCTGAAGTCGAAGCCGAATTCGACACGTGGCAGTCACTCGCGCTGTCAGCCGGGTGGTTCTGGCTGGGCGAAGATCGGTGCGTCATCTCGCAAAAGCCGGTCAGCCCAAGGACATTCGCCGATGGGTGGACCGTCGCCTAACGAGCCGCTGGCCACCGCCTCACCGAGGTGGTGGCCAGCCTAGAATTCGGGGATGTTCACGGGGAGGAAAGAAGAATTCATTCAGCGGGTACGCGAGGAAGCGTCCAAAGACGACAGAGTGCGCGCGGCGTGGCTGGCCGGAAGTTATGGCAACGGGACAGCTGACGAATACAGCGACATCGACCTGCACCTGCTCCTCGAGGATGACTCATTTGACTGGGTGGCGTTCGCCGCCAAGGTGACGCCGAGTGTGCTGGCCAAACCAATCCCCGGGCTCAACGGCGGGCTGGTCATCACGCCGGAGTGGGTGCATCTCGACATCGTTTGCCACACCAGTGTTCCGGAGCTGCGGGGCTGTCTGCCGCTGTTCGACCACACGGGGCTGTTGCCGCAGGAGCTGACGCCAGCCCAAAGCCCTTGGGGCGAACCATATTTCCCGGACGAGGTCATCAGCTTCTACTACTACATGCTGGGGCTGTCGGTCGTCGTGCTCGGCCGCGGTGAACTCAACCTCGCCGTCTATGGTGCTGTCGCCAGGCTGGACGGGCTCATTCAGCTGATGCTCGCGGAAAATGGCGTGCGCAAGACCGATGGCCGCAAACGCCAGAACGCCTATCTCACACCGGATCAGATCGCTTTTCTGGAGTCGTATCCACCGTTGCTGCACGAGACAGCCTCGATTCTGGCCTTCGATCGCAGGACTGCCGATGAGGTGAGCCGGCGTGGACGTCTGCTGGCTGAGCGCACGGGACAGCGGTGGCCACACGAGCTGGAAGCGGCGACCATCACGTACCTGCGAAATAATCTTGACTGGCCAGCGATGAGTTCCGGTGCGGCGGCCGGTCTGACTGAGCATGACGACAACATTTGAGTACACGGTGACCCGCACGATCAACGCTCCCGTCGAGAAGGTCTGGCAGGCCTGGACGGAGCCCAAGCATTACGCCACGTGGTTCAACGCCGTTCCCGAGACGGTCTCTCTCGACGTTCGCACCGGAGGCTCGTGGGCCTCAACGCTCATCACGCCTGACGGACAGGAATTCCCGTTGTCCGGCCGCTTCACCAAGGTCGTGAAGAACAAGCGCATCGTGATGACGATGGACGTCCCTGGTCAAACCCCAGAAACCATGGAATTCGCCATAACCTCAGAGGGTACTCAGACAGCAGTCACCCTGCACCAAAAGCTGAAGTCGCAAGAGTCGTGCGACACGTCCCGGGAGGGCAGCGAGTATCTGCTCGATTCCTTCGCCGCCTATGTCCCGACGATTTAGGTGCCGCTTTGCTGGCGGGCTCGCAGTGTCGCCGCTGTGGAGCCCGCCAAAGTCATGAGGCACTCGGGCAGACGCCCATCGGCGACGGCGGCGCCGAAGAGGGCCTCCTCGGTCGGCTCGTCATCGTTAACATAGGCGCTCACAAAGCGTGCCACCCACTTGGTGTCGTAGGCCGCGTTGTCGATGTCGGGAAACTCGAGCCGCCACCCTCCAACGTGGAGCCCGTCGCCCGCGAGCGCGCCGGCCAGGCAGCGCGCCATCTCATAGGCGCCCGCGCGCTTGACAACCTCATCTAAGGTGCCGGCCACGGCCGCACTGTCGCCAGCGAGCGCTTGGTCGAGCACGAGAGCTGCGTCTTCAAACGCCTGATCTGGAACTGAAGCCACACACGCGAGCCTATCCGGCGAACACAACAAAAATCAGCCACGCGAATCCCAGGGCCTGTCCAGCGATCTGTTCCGCTTTAGCACCTGCGTAGAGGAATTCCCACAATCCTCCACTTGGCGCTAAGGTGCCTTTGCACGCCTGGCCACGGAGGCACCCCTATGCGAATTTCGCGCGCGCTAGCTCTTTTAAGCTGCGCTTCTTTGCTCGCCACGGTTACCGCTTGTGGCGGACCGGCTACCAATTCCCCCGGAGCGAACTATTCCGGGGCTCACCTATATGGCGCCGACGGAAACATGACCAACACCGTTGGTGCCCTCTTCGAGAAGTATCCCGGTGTCCTAGCTGGAATGAAGGGCACCAGACCGCTGACGGCCATGAGTGAGGAATTCATGGCCAGGGTCAAGTCGATGGACGGCTCACTGACCGACTACAACTACGCGGGCGAGGCCTATGACTCCGTCATGATCTCCGCCCTCGCCGCACAGACCGCGGGCACGACTGACCCTAAAATCGTTGCCACCTATATCAATGGGGTGACGATGGGCGGAGAGGCTTGCAGCACGTTCGTTGCTTGCGTCACCGCTATCAAGCAGGGTAAGGACATCGCCTACCGCGGGATCACTGTCCGCAGTGGATTCACTGACGCGGGCGAACCCTCGTCGACCAGTTACGGGACTGTCCACTTCGGCCCGTCCAACCGGCTCGACAACGGCAAGACCGAATTCCTGCGCGCTGGTGACGACAAGCTCGCCACCAAGGACGCTGGCCCGAAGGCCGCGGCACAAGGTGGCAAGACAGCGTCTCCGCTTATCTTCGGCGGCATCATGACGATCAGCGGCGATGCCAAGGCGGGCAGCCATGCCCGGCACGCCGCCGCCAAGCTCGCCGTGAAGGAGATCAACGATAACGGTGGTGTCCTTGGTGCCCCGGTTCAGTGGAAGGACGGCGACGGCGTCAACAAGGACGTCGCCCTGCAGACGCTGGCCAAGCACAAGACCGCCGGAGTCCAGATCCTGATCGGCACCGGTTCGTCCGGTGTCGCGAACGCGATCATGCCCGACGTCGTGAACAGCGGAATGATTATGTTCTCGCCCTCGAACACCGCGGCGGGACTGATCGGCCTTCCCGACAACGGGCTGTACTTCCGCACCGCTCCTTCGGACACGCTGCAGGCCAAAGCACTCGCCGACATGATCATGCGCGATGGGGTCAGCAAGGCGACGCTCATCGGCCGCAACGACTCTTACGGTAAGGGGCTCATCGAAGGGGTAAAGAAGGACCTGATCGCCGCGGGCATGCCCGAAAACGCGATCAAGCTGCTGACCTACGAGATCGCCTCTGACAAGGTCAAGGATCCCGAAGAAGTGAAGTCGCTGGCCCAGCAAACGGCCGCTTTCGCGCCAGACGGTGTGCTCATCGTCGGGCTGGCGGAATCGGCAGACGTGATCAAAGCACTGGCTGACGCGAAGCTGGCGTTTAGGCACTAACGTTTGGCCGGCGCTGGCTGCGCAGCAGCTTCGGCGCCGCACGGCAAGAGGCGTGAAGCACCACTAAGAAGGAGCACTCATGGGCGAGGAAGTAGAGACCCGCGGCACGGAGCGGACTGACCTGATCACCGGTGACACCAACCGGGATGGCAAGGCCGACCTCTGGGTGTCCGACACCGACGGTGACGGCAAGGCCGACCTGTTCCAGTTCGACACCGACGGCGACGGAGTCGTCGACGTGACCATGGTTGACCTGGACCAAGACGGCAAGCCCGACAAGATCGTCAGCGGCGACGGCGGACACGCCCCCGCCTGAGGAACCAGCCGATCTGGCTCGCCGTCCTAAGCCGCGTTCATGGACTGGATGGCGAGCCAGATCAGGGCACAAAGCAAGAGCACAGCCACAATCCCCAGCACCACCACGCGGGGCACCGCTGGCCGCATCGGAGAGGCGATCGCCTCGGGATGGCCCAGCTGAATGAGCTTCTCGCGCGCGGCAAGCACCTGGTCCCGCGAATAGATGAGGACCGGATCGTTGCCTGCCAAGCCATCCGGGCTACGGCTCAACTCGACAGCTAAATGCGCTTGAGCCATCTGCATCGCCCGGACAGCCTTCTTCCCCGCTTTGCCAGCCCGGTCCCGTCCATATTTGCGGGCGTCAGCGCGCAGGTGACCGTGTTCCAGCGTGTCCAGTTCACGGGCGGTCGCCACCATCGGATCCTGCAATCGCCGCAGCTCGTCTATGTAGTAGCTGGCTTCCCGGTGCCGGGCGACCCAAAGCAGTCCCATGACCAGGATCAGGGCGGGCAGCCCCTTGAGCAGCAAGCCCAGCAGCAGTCCGGCTCCGCCAGAACCCATGCCGTCCATGAGGATCGGTGAGTTCCAGATGAAGTGGATGCCCCACGCCAGGAAAAGTCCCGTGAGCAAACCCAGCCAGCGCACGATCAGCGACTTGTCGGTCCGCACCAGGAACCAGGCGATGCCCGCGCCGGCCATCGCGCTAAAGAGCGTGTGACTCCACAGCCCGGCTAGGAACCCGCGTAAGAAGAAGGTCGCGACCACCGGGCCGACCTGGTCGCCAGCATTCGCAGCCTCGACGGCGTTGATCGAGTAGAAGACGTTTTCGATGACCTGGAAGCCGAGCCCGATCAGCGCGCCGTAGACCATGCCGTCGAGCACACTGTTGATCTGCTTACGGGCGATCAGCACGATCATTACCAGGCCGAGCGCCTTGAGCAGCTCTTCAATGACTGGGCTGACGATCGCGGCACCCCAGGCGAAGGCGAAGTCGGGCGAGATCAGCTTCGCCAGGAGACCTAGCAGCGCACGGTTGCCGGGCATCGCCGTCGTCGTGGCCACTAGGGCGCCCCAGGCGAACGCGGTCGCTAGCAACAGTGGCGGCTCGCGCTCCAGGAAGTCCATCGACGATATGAACAGCCAAAACGGCACCGCGTAGAGCGCGAACAAAATGATGGCCGTCATCGTGGCGGTGGGGAACCGCGCGAACGGCGAACTCAGCAGGTCAAACAGCCTCATCGCGCAGATGGTCATGACCACGGCCAGCACCCAGAACGCGGGGAGCTGCAACGACTTCAGTGCCCTGCTCCAGCGGGGAGTAGGGGTAACAGAAAACCGCCAGCGTCTGGCGGAAGGGGCAGCGGTGGTCACTTCTGTTCACCGCCATAGGCGATCGTCGCCATGCTTTCGTCAACGCGTTCCAGCGCCATCCGCAGATCGCTTTCCGACCCGGTCACAGTGACCTCGATGAGGTGCCCAGGCGCGAGGTAGGCCGCGTATCTGCCCACGCGACCCGGAGCCGTGAACGTCCCGGCCCGGCCGGACAGCCCGCTCGCGGTCATCACGGGTGTTTCGCCGGCGGTCACCTGGTACCCACGCATGTTTTGGATCTTGTCTCTGAGCCTGGTGGAAGCGGCCGGAAGGTCGCCCTCGAAGCGCGACACGGCGACCACATAGCGCGCCGGGCCGATGAGAAAGAGCGCTGTGCCCTCCTCAGCGTCAGAGCGCGTGCGCTTGGAGATCAATGCGCCCACGGGCGGGATGAGCGAGACGCCTCCGGCGATCTCGTGCCGCGTGGCCGAAGCCGCGGCCTGCTTGCTGACGGGCACGGCGCGATCGAGCGCGGGAAGTCCAAAGACGACGATCAGCAAAGCCCCCAGCACGGACGCGGAGCCGCCGAGGTTTCGCCACCACCGGTTAGCCGCCACCATGAACCGAACGTTAGCGGGATCAAGGTCCCCCGCGCGGCGAAATAGGATGAGCTGGTGGCCGGCCAGGTGATTAACCGACGCGAGCAGCACAAACAGCACACCAGGAGTGCGCTCGAGGCGGCAGCGATGGACCTGTTCGCCAGGCAGGGCTACGAATCAACCACCGTTGATGAGATTGCCGCGCTGGCCGGAGTCTCTGTGCGGACGTTCTTCCGCTACTTCTCCTCGAAACGGCACGTGCTCTTCGGCGACGTCGCCTTCGACCGAGTGTCAAAATTCACTGCGGCATTGGAAGCCCGCCCCACGGCAGAGGATCCCTTGGAGTCCGTGCGGATCGTTCTCGATGAGTCAGACGTGACCGGGGCAGCCGAGCTGGCCCAGATCAAGGCCCGGATGAACCTCATGATGGAGCAGCCTTCTTTGCTGCCAACCTATTTGCGCATCAACTACGAGCTCCAGCGGCAGGTTGGCGTGTTCATCGCCGCCCGTCTGGGGCTGCCCGAAACAGATCCCTATCCGCTCATGATCGCCGCTGCTGCCGCCGCGGCATGGGATGTCGCCCTGTCGGCCTGGGCTACCGGCGCAGGGGAGTTGGCTCCGCTACGACGTGAGGCATTTGCCCAGCTCACAGTGGGTATAAAGAAAGGGACGCCTTGGGGGCTGGCGTCCCTTTCCTAGTGCTACTCAGCTCAGTCGCCCTGACGCTGGTGCGGGATCTGACCCTGAAGCAGAGCACGCACCTCCGACTCCCGGTAGCGACGGTGGCCACCCAGCGTCCTAATTGCGCTGAGCTTGCCTGCCTTTGCCCACCGAGTCACAGTCTTCGGGTCGACGCGGAACATCGACGCGACCTCTGCCGGGGTGAGCAGCGGCTCTGGTTCGTGCGTACGCGACGCCATGGTCACTCCTCCACAAGTACCTATAAACGAAGGCCGGGGTCCCGCCGGCCTCACGCGTTACCCATAGTCCGGCTAGTCCCCGATGTCCGACATGGGCCGAACGGGTGAAGGTCCGTGGATGGACGGATGACGAAAGAACGACATGTCGCATTTTTCCCAGCACAGCATGTCTTCTTCGGAAATGCTCTTACTGAAAGTAGTCGACTAGTTACTTCGCTCTAACAGCTGAATTGCGCGCCAGCGCTGGACAAGACGCTCGTAAGCTGCGGTTGCGGCGGCACCGTCGTCTTGAGACAGTCCGGCGAGCCCTGTAGCGACTAGCTCGACTGAGTCGTCATCTTTGAGTGCTTGATCCGACAGAAGATCGGTCAGCCCGCCGTAGTCGAGTTCGACAACCGAACCGGGATGAAAGCCTTCGAGCCAGCGGGCGGTCTCCCGCAGAGAGTCCGTTATCGGGACGTCGCCTAATGACCGGCGCAGGATGCGCAGTCCTTTGTGGACACGCTGACGCGCCTTGCCTATCTCCACGCGGTAGCGCAGAACCTTCTGCTCGCCGATCACCATGTCCCGCTCGGACATCGCGAACAGCACGAACCAGCGCAGTGGCACACCCCACGTCGCCACCTGCTCATGAACCCGCTCCTCGTCGTTGACGCTCGCCACGACGTGCTGAGCCAGGCCGACGAGCGCGGGCGGGACGAAGGCGTCGGCGAGCACCTGCGGCACGCCGTCGCGCGCCTGTAGCGCCGCCTGAGCGACCCGTTTCCGCAGATTCCATGGGCACACGAGAGCCGCGTCTTCCGTGCCAAGCACGTAGGCCTCGTCGGGCAGCTCCGGCAACCGCGACCACCCGGCACCCAGGGCTTCCATGACCACGGTGCGCTGGCGGCCCGGCCCGTCAGAGGGACCAATGGCCTTTCCTTCTGCGACATATCGGCGCCAGAACCGCTGCCGCTCGGGAGCGAACGCGGTTAGTGGCTCGTACACACGCAGATATGCGGCGAACTGTGTCGGCACGTCGCGATCCTCGCACGATTAGGCTGGAACCGGGAGCGCCGCACACCCCCGCGGCGCTTATTCGTCAAAATGGCCTCACAAGGGCCGACAACGAAGTTGGAGCCACGAAGTGGGCGTATTCAGTGAAGGCGGGCACGAGCAGGTCGTGTTCTGCCAGGACCGGGCCACCGGCCTGAAGGCGATCATCGGTATTTACTCCACAGCGCTAGGACCCGCCCTGGGCGGAACGCGCTTCTACCCCTACGCCAGCGAAGAAGAGGCACTGCACGACGTGCTGGAGCTTTCGCGCGGCATGGCTTATAAGAACTCGCTCGCCGGGCTCGACCTCGGCGGCGGCAAGGCGGTCATCTGGGGCGACCCGGAGCAGATCAAGGGCGAGGCACTCCTGCGCGCTTATGGCAGGTTCGTGCAATCGCTCAATGGCCGCTACTACACCGCGTGCGATGTCGGCACGTACACCTGGGACATGGACCACGTCGCCAAGGAGACGAGATTCGTCACCGGCCGCAGCGTGGAACACGGCGGCGCTGGCGACTCCTCCATCCTCACGGCATGGGGTGTCTTCCAGGGCATGCGCGCCGCAGCCGAGCATCGGTGGGGGTCGCCGACGCTCGCTGGGCGCACCGTTGGCGTGTCAGGTTTGGGCAAGGTCGGTAAGTACCTAACCCAGCACTTGATTGAAGACGGCGCGAACGTCGTGGCCACCGACGTCAATCCCAGGGCGCTGGACTGGGCCCGGTCGGCCTATCCCCAGGTGACGCTGGTGTCTGACACCACGTCGCTTATCACCAGCGACATCGACATCTATGCGCCATGCGCGCTCGGGTTCGCTCTCAACGACGAAACCGTCCCCCTCCTGCGGGCGAAAATCGTTGCGGGTGCGGCCAACAACCAGCTCGCCCACCCCGGGGTGGAGAAGCTGTTGATGGACCGCGGAATCCTGTACGCGCCTGACTATTGCGTCAATTCCGGTGGTGTGATTCAGGTCGCAGACGAGATCGAAGGCTTTAACTTCGAACGGGCGAAACTGCGTGCTACCAAGATCTTTGACACCACCAAGCGGATTCTCGAACTCGCTGACGCCGATGGCATTTCCCCCGCCACCGCCGCGGACCGGCTTGCTGAACAGCGCATGAGCGAGGTCGGCCGGCTGTCAGTCATTCGCGTTTAACCATCTGGGGCGGGCCGGCCCACCGCCGGCCCGCTTCGGTCATGACCAGAAATCCATCCAGCCCTTACTGACACAAATCCGACAGGCTCAAAAAACGCCCGGCAACCCGGGATGCCGAACCTGCCACCGGGCATGTACCGTATGAGCCACGAGAGATGTCTGAGTCAATCGGGGCCCGCCGGTCGTTCGCGCGCTGGGCAGCCCCGTATTCATGTGCGAGGGGGTCGGCCATGGGGCGCGGCCGAGCGAAGGCCAAGCAGACGAAGGTGGCCAGGGAGTTGAAGTATCACTCCCCGAACACTGACCTTGACGCCTTGCAGCGAGAGCTTGCTGGAAGTGGCAACTCGGTGACTCCCGATGAGGAGCTCGACGACGACGGGTACGACAAGTACTCGCCGTATGCCTCTGAGGATGAAGACGACGACGCTTCCTGGGCACAGCGCAAGTAGGTGGGTTCACCTACCGCGGCCTGTTGTTCCAGTTGAAGAACGTCGGGATGTTCTCGAAGTGATTCCAGGCGCAGACAGCGCTGCTGTTTGCGTCTGCCACTTCGGCTCGCTCAGTACGCGCGGCGCTAGCCTCCTCAAGCAGAGGAGTTAGCTCCGCGCGTGCAAGGCGGATTCTCGCTGTGAGCAGGTCTTGATGTTGCGGCATAACCGAGCACTCCTTCCAGTAGGTTGATCTTGCTGTTGCGGCAGTGCTCGGTTTCCGTTCCGTCGAATCTGCCGTGCTCGAAGTAGCGGTTAGCGGCATGCCCGCCACCGCAGAAACCGAAGTAGGGACACGATTCACGGCACGCCTCCACCCCTGTCACGAACTCGTCGACCCAGGGCGGATGGGTGCCCGTCAGCAACCGGGCTAGCGGTGTTGTCAGCACGTTGCCACTGCTGAAATCGCCGTAGCGCGGATCGTGAAACCCAGCCAGCTCAGGCGATAGCAGGACCACTGAGCCGTCAAATGCGATGGTGGGAATCGGGTCTAGCCGCCGGGGCAACAGGTCGTCATCGGTGCCGTCCAGCACGGCGGTTAGATAGCGCAACGACCACTCCACCTCGCGCAGATGAACAGCCGGGGCGATCCGCCACGCGGCAAGCAACTCGGCCCAGAAGGCCCGCACACTCGCCGGGTCATGCCGAGTCTGTCTCGTGTTCACCCCTTCGTGCTCCTCGACATTGATGCCGAGGACGTCGCACCCAAGGTTCAGAAAGTATTCGTATAGCGGGGCAGCGATGCCCGGGCGCGGCTCACTGACCACGCAGAGCGCCGCGAACGGCAACCCGTGCTGACGTAACCGGGCGATGCCGTTGCTGATCTTGCGATAGCCGGGCTGCCCGCCGCGATCGATCCGCTCATGGTTGAACGATTCCGGACCATCCACGCTCACGCTGACGCGCATTTGGCGCTCCGTGAAGAAGTCGCACCATGCGTCGTCAATCAACGTGGCGTTGGTCTGCAGGTGATGCTCGACCTCGGGCGCGAACGGGGCCATGAGGGCGCTCAGATGGGCTATCCCGGCCGCCATCGGCTCACCCCCGTGCCACACCACGGAAAAGCGGCCTTCCTGTGCCCACACGTTCACGTCGGCAGCGACCGCTTTGGCGACCTCGACGCTCATCCGGTTGTCGGCCCGCCGCAGCGGCAGATAGCAATAGCGACAGTCCAGATTGCACAGTGTGGTTGGTTGCATGACAACGTAAGAGGGCATGTGGGAGATCCCCCGCATGCCCTCTGCTTTGGCCATTATTTCATTGTCTGGTCAGTCGTCGAGCCAGTCCAGCCTTCGGTCGCCCCGATTGCGGCGGTCGTCATAGCCGCTTGGCTGACCGCCGTAGGGGTCTTGACCATAGGCGGGCGGCTGCTGACCGTAGCCTTCCTGGCCGTAGCCAGGTTCCTGGCCGTAACCAGGTTGCGGCTGCTGAGCGTAGCCACCTTGCTGGGCATAGCCACCGGCTTGCTGACCGTAGCCGCCGGCGCCTGAGGTGGGGCCGTAGCCGCCCTGCTGGCCGTAGCCACCCGAACCCGAGGTCGGGCCCGCGTAGTACGTCGGCTCCTCATACTGTCCGCCAGCGCCGCTGTAGCCGCCGCCCGGAGGCTGGCCATAGCCACCGCCCTGCTGACCGTAGCCACCGGCACCAGAGGTCGGGCCTGTGCCATAAGCACCGCCACCGCTCGTCTGCTGGCCGTAACCGCCCTGCTGCGGGTTCCACTGCTGCGTTGGCGCGCCGTAGGTCTGCCCGCCCCGCTGCTGTGGCACACCGTATTCACCGGGGCGCGCGATCTGCGTCGGGTCGGACGGACGGCCGTAGCCACCGCCCTGCGGCGGGCCATAGCCCTGCGGGCCGCCAGGACGGAACGGCGGAGCACCGGGACCACCCGGACGTGGGCCACCCTGACCCGGCTCGTCGTCATCGTCTTCATCATCGTCGTCATCGTTGTTGCGACGCACCAAAAGCAGCACGATCGCACCGATGCCCAGGGCGACCAGAAGACCACCGACGATGATCATGACCCAGGTCATGCTGTCGAGACCGTCTTCATCGGAAGCGTTGTTGGTGTTCGGCGCGGTCGCCTCGCCGCTGGCCGTCGTGGACGGAGCCACGTCGGTTGGCGTCGCCATCGGTGTCGCGCTCGGCAGCGTGAGATCTTCCATCACGAGATCGAGATCGGCCCGATCCTGCCCGGCCGCGACGTTGGCGGTCTTCGCGACTCCACCGACCATCGAGAACGGGTTCTTCGTCGCCTGGATCGCGACCAGACCCGGAGCGATCTTCTTGGCCGGGCCGTCGAAGCGGTAGATGCCGTTGCTGTCCGAGGTCGCCTGATGCGACTTGCTGGCACCATCGACGAGGGTCACCACCGCGCCCGCGATCGGCTTGAGGTCGGCACCATTACGCACCTGTCCGGAAAGGACACCCACGTATTGCGCCTGCTGCCCGCCAGTGATCGTCAACGGCGTCGCCGAGCCGATCCCCTCGGGCGGCGCTCCATTCGCTTTGACACGGATGCCCACTTGCCCCGGGGCGTTTGCCTTGATCTTGATCTGGATCTCGTCGCTTTCGGACACGTTCGGCCCGGTCGGGTTCAGCGCCACGGTGCCGGGGCTGCAGTTCTGAGTGCAACTCGCCGGGCTGTTCTGCACCGTCCAGTCGATGGTGACCCCGGAGATGGAAGTTGGGGGCGGCGTCGCCTGCACTCGGATCTTGAACTTGAACGTCGTGGTCGTCCCGACCTCAATCGTGTTGTCGTCAAGGCGAGGGTTGACCAGTGACTCGCCTGCAGCGAACGCGTGTGTGGTGACACCGACCAGCACGCCAAGCGAAACCACTGCGACCACGCCGATGCGTGCTATCCAGGATCGCCGCTGGGTAGTCACGTCCACCACCTTCCAAAAACGTTGGTCCCGCGACAGGATGGGGGGCATAGGGGAGCCGCGGGAAATACGCCCACGCAACTATGCCTTGCGATACCGCGCTGACGCGACCCAGGGCCCAACAAAGGCGAAGAACTGTCGCGTCGTATCGTCCCTGTGTGTCCTCTACGCCAGAAAAGTCCCCAGCGGTGGATGAAGTGCTTTCGTCCCTGGCAGCAGGCACCGAGCCAGACAAAGCAGCCTTGCGTGAAGCGGTGCGTGCCCTTCTGAAGGACCTCGGGACCTTGGCTCCTGGCCGTTCGGTGGAGGTGCGGGTTCCGCCATACGGTGCGATTCAGTGCGTGGAAGGCCCCAGGCACACCAGAGGCACTCCGGCAAACGTTGTGGAAATGAGCCCTGTGACTTTTGTCGAGATTGCCACCGGGCGTACGACTTGGGCAGACGCCGTCCGGGATGGCAGAATCTCAGCTAGCGGCATCAGGGCCGATATATCCCATCTATTTCCTTTCTGCCTCCGCTGAACAATGTGCATCTACAAGGTGGCTCTCAGTTAACGCGCCACCTCACGTAGACTGTCGTTCTGCGGCAATGACCAGTGCTAGTGACAGCTACACCTAGGAGCAGCAGGGTGCCCAGAGGCGACGGCCGGTTGAGTCATGAGCTCGACCCCTACCGGCCAGGCCCGCAAGACGCATGTGGCGTCTTCGGTGTCTGGTCGCCTGGCGAAGATGTAGCCAAACTCACCTATTTCGGCCTCTACGCGTTGCAGCATCGCGGGCAGGAAGCGGCGGGCATCGCGGTCAGCGATGGCTCCGGTGTGGTGGTTTACAAGGATCTCGGCCTCGTGGCCCAGGTCTTTGATGAGCCCACCCTGGCCAGCCTGCGTGGCTATCTCGCCATCGGGCACACGCGCTACTCGACCACCGGTGGCTCGACGTGGGAAAACTCTCAGCCCACGATCCAGGCGACGACAGCTGGCACCACGATCGCCCTGGCGCACAACGGCAACCTGGTGAACACGGCCGATATGGCCCGCAAGGTGACGGACCTGGGTCTGGACACGCGCGGCGCCAGCAGTGACACCGCTCTCGTGACCATGTTGCTAGCAGCCCGGCCGGACATGTCCGTCGAAGCCGCCGCACTCGAAGTGCTGCCGACGATTCAGGGCGCCTTCAGCTTCGTCTTCATGGACGAGACAACGCTTTACGCCGCCCGCGACGCACACGGCGTGCGGCCGTTGGTGCTCGGCCGTCTGGAGCGCGGGTGGGTCGTCGCCAGTGAAACGGCCGCCCTCGACATCGTTGGTGCCACGGTCGTCCGTGAGGTCGAGCCGGGCGAGCTGCTCGCCATCGACGAGCACGGCCTCCGGAGTTCCCGCTTCGCGACGCCCGAGCCCAAGGGCTGCCTGTTTGAATACGTCTACCTGGCGCGCCCCGACTCGACGATCAGTGGCCGCAACATTTACGCGGCCCGGGTAGAGGTGGGCCGCCGGCTCGCCAAGGAGCACCCGGTCGAAGCCGACCTCGTCATTCCTGTGCCCGAGTCCGGGACACCGGCCGCCATCGGTTACGCCGAAGCCTCCGGGATCCCTTACGGACAAGGGCTCACCAAGAACGCTTACGTGGGCCGGACTTTCATCCAGCCTTCGCAGACCATCCGCCAGCTAGGCATCCGCCTGAAGCTGAACCCACTGCGCGAGAACGTGCGCGGCAAGCGCCTCGTCGTGGTGGACGACACGATCGTCCGGGGCAACACGCAGCGGGCCATCGTCCGCATGTTGCGTGAAGCTGGGGCACTCGAAGTTCACGTGCGCATTTCGGCACCGCCGGTCCTCTGGCCGTGTTTCTACGGCATCGATTTCGCCACCCGGGCCGAGCTGATCGCCACCGGGCTGGACAACGACGGCATCCGCAAATCCATTGGAGCCGACTCACTCGGCTTTGTATCGCTGGCCGAATTGACTGCCGCCACTGAGCAGCCAGCTTCGCGCCTGTGCCGGGCCTGTTTTGACGGCACGTACCCGATTGAGCTGCCCGCCGGCAACCTGATCGGCAAGCACGTTCTGGAGGGAACGGCCAAGCGTGCCGCGACCGAGCAGGGCGAAATGGTGGGAAGCAAGTCGACATGAGTTCCTTTAGCTCCAAAGGGGAGAGGCCGTGACCCACGTGACCGAGCGCAGTGTTCCCTGGTCCGCTGAGAACGGGCGTCGCAAGACGGTGACCTATGCCGACGCTGGCGTGTCCATCCACGCCGGCGACAAGGCCGTTGAGCTCCTCAAGAGCAAAGTGCAGCGGGCCCACCGGCCCGAGGTGCTGGGCGGGCTCGGTGGCTTTTCCGGACTGTTCCGTTTGGACACCCAGAAATACAAGAAGCCCGTTCTGGCCTCGTCGACCGACGGTGTGGGAACCAAGCTCGTCATCGCCCAGCAGATGAACATCCACGATACGGTCGGCATCGACCTTGTCGCGATGGTTGTCGACGACCTGGTGGCGTGTGGCGCGGAGCCGTTGTTCCTCTTGGACTACATCGCTTGTGGTGAGGTCGTTCCCGACCGCGTGGCCGAGATCGGCGCGGGTATCGCCGATGGCTGCCGCTACGCCGGCTGCGCCTTGCTAGGCGGCGAGACCGCTGAGCACCCGGGCGTGATGCGTCCCGACGAATACGACCTGTCGGCTAACGGTGTTGGTGTCGTTGAAGAAGACGACATCCTCAGCCACGAGCGCGTGCAGCTCGGCGACGTCGTGATCGCGATGGCCTCGAGTGGCTTGCACTCCAACGGTTACAGCCTGGTGCGCCACGTGCTGCTGGGTCAGGCCCGGATGAAGCTCGACAGCGTGATCGATGAGCTGAGCAATCAGCGCACACTCGGCGAGGAATTGCTGACGCCGACCAAGATTTACGCCAAGGACTGCCTCTCCCTGATTCAGGAGTGTGAGGTGCACGCCCTCGCGCACGTTACCGGTGGCGGCATTCCCGGCAACTTGGTTCGCGTGCTGCCTAAGCACCTTGACGCGATCGTCAACCGCACGACGTGGCACCCCGCGCCGATCTTCGACTTGATTCAGCGCAAGGGACGCATCGACTCCAATGACATGGAGTCGACGTTCAACATGGGCGTGGGCATGTTCGCGGTCGTGAGCGCGGCAGACGCCGACCGGGCGCTGGCGTTGCTGACGGGCCGGGGCGTTGAGGCGTGGCCAGTGGGCGAGATCGTCGCCGGTTCGGGTCAGGTCCACATGCTCGGCTCCTACACCCGCGGCTAGAAACGCCTGCGGCTAAAGCAGTTTGCGAGGGCCAGGACCTTCGGCGGATAGTTCGTCGCCTGGGTTGTAGATCCTGCACGCGGTCAGCGACAGGCATCCGCAACCGATGCAGCCGTCCAGGTTGTCGCGCAGCTTTCGCAGCATGGTGATGCGTTCGTCCAATTCGGACCGCCACACGCGGGAAAGGTGTGCCCAGTCGGCTTTCGTCGGGGTGCGTTCTTCCGGCAGGTCTGACAGGGCCTGGGCGATCCGTTCCAGGGAGATGCCGACCTGCTGGGCGATCCGGATGAACGAGACGCGGCGCAGTTCTGAGCGTTCGTAACGGCGCTGGTTTCCGCCCGTACGCGTGGAGCGGATCAGCCCCTGTTGTTCGTAGAAACGCAGGGCTGACGCCGCGACACCGCTGCGGGCGGACAGTTCGCCAATGGTGAGCATCACAAGCCTCTTGAGTTAAAGGGCACTTTAACTTGCAGGCTACCTTCATGACGTTAGCGACGCTTCTCACGAGGCTGACGGGCGACGAGAAACACGCTCCCAGCGCTCATTCCACGCTTGATGTGCTGTGGGTGCTCTACGACCGGGTACTAAACGTGCGTCCCGGCCACGAGGACGACCCCGAGCGGGACCGTTTCTTCCTGTCCAAGGGACACGGTGTCGCCGGTTATTACGCCGTGCTGGCCGCTAAGGGTTTCGTGCCGCACGACTGGCTAGATGAGTTTGGCGGCCCGTCCAGTCCGCTCGGCCATCACCCGGACAGGCTGCGTGTGCCCGGTATCGAGATCAGCAGCGGCTCACTGGGGCACGGCCTAGGTCTCGCCGTCGGAACGGCGTTAGGGCTTAAGGCGCAAGGTTTCGCCAAGCCCCGGGTCTTCGTGCTGCTTGGCGATGCCGAGCTCGACGAAGGTTCCAACCATGAAGCCATCGCGTTCGCCGGAGCGGCCAATGTGGACAGTGTGACCGCGATCGTCATCGACAACCGGTCGGCCTCATATTCCCCGCCGGGTGGGCTGGGTTCGCTGTTCACGGTGCACGGCTGGATAGCCTCCGAAGTGGACGGACGCGATCACGAAGCCATCTATGCCGCTTTGACGGAGCAACACCCAGGACCCCACGTGGTCGTCGCCCGGACGGAGACTAAAAATGCGTGACGCCTTTATCAAGGAAACGCTGGCCATCCTCGACGATGACCCGCGTACCGCACTCGTGCTGGCGGAGATCTCGGCCGACCCGTTCGGCAAAGCCCTCGCCAACTACCCGGACCGGGCGATCAACGTGGGCATCAGGGAGCAGCTGATGCTCGGGGTCGCGGGTGGCCTCGCCCTCACCGGTTTGCGGCCAATCGCGCACAGCTACGCCACTTTCCTGGTCGACCGGGCTTATGAGCAGATCAAACTGGACCTGCGGCACCAAGGCGTCGGCGCGATTCTTGTGAGCGTGGGCGCTTCGTATGACGGTGCGCAGGCTGGGTACACCCATATGTCACCCATGGACGTGGCACTCATCGACACGCTGCCCGAATGGATCGTCCATGTGCCGGGTCACGCCGACGAGGTCGGGCCGATGTTGCGAGCCGCCGTTGGCCACGACGAGCCGGTCTACGTACGCCTTTCGACGCAGCACAATCCGGAGGCTCACGCAGACGCGTTGCGGCTCAAGGTAATCAAGCCGGGCGGCAAACGCACCGTGGTCGCCGTCGGGGCGATGCTCGGTGCCACGCTGGAAGCCACGAAAGACCTCGACGTCACGGTCGCCTACACGCACACTCCCCGTCCGTTTGACCACAGTGGACTCGGGGAGATCGCGGGTGCCGAGCCGGACATCGTCATGGTCGAGCCCTACCTTGAGGGCACCTCAGCGCATCTCGTGGCGGAAACCTTCGCGGACAAGGCTTTCCGCTTACGCAACATCGGCGTGCAGCGGGCCGATCTGCACCGCTTCGGCACACCGAAGGATCACGCCCGATGGCACGGCCTCGACGCGGAATCGTTGCGGCAGCGCATTTCCGCGCCGTGACCTAACGCCGGCATCCACATAACGGGGGATGCCGGCGTTGCTTTGAGCTAAGGACGGTCAACGAGTTGCTGGGTCCACACTGCGATGTAGGTCAGGGCCGGCTCGGCTACCGGGCCGTCCGCCGGCGCTGACGATGGCCGGGTGATATTGATATCGCCGAAGTGCAGCGACGATCGGCCGACGGCACGCCCGGTCAGCGGATCGAACAAGATCTCCTGACCGTAGTCGTTTTCCACGAAGCGGATCGCGACGAGGGGCCGCCCGTCAAAGGTGATCTCACGAGCGGCAAGCCCGTTGATTCCTTTGTAGGACCGAAAAAGCGCGGCACGCAACGTCGGCGACAGCGCGATCTCGTGACTGGTGTAAAGCCCACCCATCGCGTCCCACAACTGCTGGTCGACCGACCACTTGTCGTGGGTGCCGGTCGAGGCGCGCAGCGCGGCCAGCAGAGCCGACGGCTCGGTGGGCAAGGATGCCAGCCAGGCGAGCGTCGGGAACCGTACCCCCGGCTCGGCGGCCGGTTCATTGGTCGCTCCGCCAGCACGAGGACCGGAAAGCAGGTCGGCGCCGTCGGCCTCTAGCCGCAGTGGCGTGCCCCCGTTGGGGTCGAGCCACATCTGGCGGGCCTGCGTTTCCAGCTCTCCGGTGTTGCCATTGACGGACAGTTTCGCCGCCCAGCCACGGATCTCGGTGTAGACGATCTTTCCGTCAGGAAGGACGATCGGCGGAGTCTGTGCGGCGACCGCCGCCAGGGCGTCCAAAGTAGGGCCAAGCTCCAGCGGCGTTCCTGCCAAATACCGTGGTGCGTCACCGGAGTTGCCGACGATGGAAAAGATCGATCCCGCGGCGAGCACCGTGAGGGCGGCACCAGCCACCGGGATCAGGAAGCGGCGGCGGGAAATGCTGTGCCGCTTGGCTTCCAGTTGCGTGATGCGATACCAGGTGCGCGTTACCGACTCATCGGTGGGCTGGGGCGCCAGCGCGCGTACCCCATCTAGGTCTGTCATGTGTTGTCTCCGAGGGCTTTGCGGACCTTCGTCCGTGCGCGGTGCAGCGCGGACTGGACCGATCCGAGCGGGATGTCGAGAGCGGTGGCGATTTCCTCATAGGTCAGCTCGGCGATGGCGAAGAGCAGCAGCACTTCGCGCTGGCGCCGGGGAAGTTTCGCCAGGGTGCCCGCGACTTTGGCGATGGCGCGCTTGGCATCGATGCGATCATCGGCGCTGCCGTCCAATGTGGACAGCTCGGTAACCGCTAGCGCCTTTAGCGTTCGCAGCTCGGTGCGCTTATGCCTGCGCAGCAGATTGGAGCAGATGCCGTAAAGCCACGGCAGCATCGCGCCGCGCTCCGGATCGAATCGATGACGTTGCTCGTGTGCGACAAGAAACGTCTGCGCCACAATGTCTTCCGCGACGTGTTCGCCAACGCGCTGCGTGGCGTAGCGCAACAGATCACGCGCGTAGCGCTCGAACATGCCGCCGATGTCGCTCGGGCCGAGGTCCGTGGTTTCGGCCAGTGTGGTCATATCTTTACTTGCCCACACTGGCCGTCCTTGTTCCCGGCTTTTAGCCGAACAGTTTCGGCAAGGTCTCCGACCAGGCACTGCGCAGCTCGTCGAGCGGAATCTCGAACTGATCGCGGAATACCAGCGACGATCCTCCGGTGACCCCGATGACGCTGTGCGGAATCTCGTGCTCGGTCACCAGGGCTTCGAACGCCTGGCGGTGCCCGACCGAGACCGCGACGAGAATGCGGCTTGCCGATTCGCTGAACAGCGTCACGAACGGGTCCGAGCCGAGGCTGACCGTCGCGCCAATGTTCTTGCGCAGCGCCGATTCCACGAGGGCCTGTGCCAGACCGCCATCGGAGAGGTCGTGCGCCGCGTGCACCAGGCCCGAGGCCGACGCACGCTGCATCAGGCTGGCCAGCGTTTGCTCCCGGCCCAGGTCGACGCGCGGTGGCTTGCCGCCCAGGTGCTCGTGCGTGACCCACGCCCACTCCGAGCCGGAGAACTCAGCTGTCGTCTCACCAAGGAGGAACAGCACGTCGTCGGCTTGGGTGAAGCCCATCGGGATGCGCTGGGACACATCGTCCAGCACACCGAGGACACCCACGATCGGCGTCGGGTGGATCGCCACCGCACCGGTCTGGTTGTAGAAGCTGACGTTGCCGCCCGTGACCGGGATGCCCAGCTCCTGGCAACCGTCGGCCAGACCGCGCACGGCCTCGGCGAACTGCCACATGACCGCTGGGTCTTCGGGCGAGCCGAAGTTGAGACAGTCCGTGACGGCGACCGGGGTGGCGCCGGTGACAGCGACATTGCGGAAAGCCTCCGCCAGCGCCAGCTTCGCGCCCTCATAAGGATCAAGCCGGGTGTACCGCGAATTGCCGTCGACCGACAGGGCAACGCCAAGACCGGATTCTTCGTCGATGCGAATGATCCCGGAGTCCTCAGGTTGCGCGAGGACCGTGTTGCCCAGCACGTAGCGGTCGTATTGCTCGGTGACCCACGTCTTGTCGCACAGGTTCGGCGACGCGACCAAGCGCAGCAGCGTCTCACGCAGTTCGTCTGGAGTGGACGGACGCGGCAGCGTCTCGGCGCGGTCAGCCTGCAGCAGGATGAGGTCGGCTGGCTCGCGCAGCGGACGGGCGTAAACCGGTCCGTCGTCAGCGAGGCTGCCCGGCGGCACGTCCACGACGGTCTCGCCGTGCCATGTCACGCGGACGCGGCCAGTGTCGGTGACGGTGCCGATCGGGGTCGCGATCACGCCCCACACGCTGGCCACGCCAAGCACGGCGTCCAAGTTGGACGGCTCGACGATGAACAGCATGCGCTCCTGCGACTCGCTGGCCAGCACCTCATGCGGCTCCATGGAAGCCTCACGCAGGTGGACTTTCTCCAGCTGGACGTCCATGCCCGTGCCAGCCGCGGCGGCGGTCTCGGTCAGCGCGCAGGTGAGCCCGGCACCACCGAGGTCTTGCACACCAACGATCAGCTTTGATTCGTAAAGCTCCAGGCACGACTCGATCAGCAGCTTCTCGATGAACGGGTCGCCGACCTGAACGCTCGGGCGCCGCTGCTCGGAACCTTCGTCGAAGGTCGCGCTGGCGAGCACCGAGACACCGCCGATGCCGTCACGGCCGGTCTTGGCGCCCATGAGCACCACGATGTTGCCCGGTCCCACGGCGGCTTTGTTCTGCAGGCGGTCAGCCGGAAGGACGCCGACGCACAGGGCGTTGACGAGCGGGTTGCCTTGGTAGGACGGGTCGAACACGACCTCGCCGCCAATGTTGGGCAACCCGAGGCAGTTGCCGTAGCCGCCGATGCCGCCAACCACGCCAGGCAGGACCCGGCGAGTGTCGGGGTGGTCGGCCGCGCCGAAGCGCAGCGGGTCCATCACCGCGACCGGGCGGGCGCCCATGGCGAGGATGTCGCGGACGATGCCGCCAACGCCCGTCGCCGCGCCCTGGTGTGGCTCCACAAAGGACGGGTGGTTGTGCGACTCGACCTTGAACGTCACGGCCAGCGTGTCGGTGATCGCGATAACGCCGGCGTTCTCACCGATGCCCGCGAGCATGCGGTCAGAGGGCGGGGCCTTCTCGCCGAACTGCTTGAGGTGAATCTTGCTCGACTTGTAAGAGCAGTGCTCGCTCCACATGATCGAGTACATCGCTAGCTCTGACTGGGTCGGCCGACGGCCCAGGATCTGGCGGATGCGCAGGTATTCGTCTTCCTTCAAGCCCAGTTCCGCGAAAGGCTGCAGCTCGTCTGGAGTGGAATCAGCGCGCTCAACGGTATCGATGCTCATGCTTTCACGCCCGCGATGTGCTTGATGACTGAAGTGAAGAAGCCGAGACCGTCGAGGGACGGGCCGGTCAGGTCTTCAACGGCGTGCTCCGGGTGCGGCATGATGCCGAGCACGTTGCCCGCCTCATTGCGGATCGCGGCGATGTCACGCATCGAGCCGTTGGGGTTGCCGTTGTGATAGCGCGCGACGATCTGCCCGTTGGCTTCCAGCTCATCGAGCGTCTTGTCGTCGGCGACGTAGCAGCCTTCGCCGTTCTTGACCGGGATCAGGATTTCCTGGCCCTCGCTGTAGTCACCGGTCCAGACGCCTTCGACGCTGGTGAACCGGAGCCACTGGTCGCGGTTGCGAAAGTGCAGGTGCTGGTTGCGGGTCAGCGCACCGGGCAGCAGGTGTGCCTCACAGAGGATCTGGAAGCCGTTGCAGATGCCCAGCACGGGCAGTCCTGCGCCAGCGGCCGCCTTGATCGAGTCCATCACCGGCGCGAAGCGGGCGATCGCTCCGCAGCGCAGGTAGTCACCGTAGGAGAAGCCACCCGGCAGAACCACGGCGTCAACGCCATGCAGATCGGGGTCGGCGTGCCAAAGGCGGACCGTCTCGGCGCCGGCGATGCGCGCCGCACGGGCCGCGTCCCCATCGTCAAGTGACCCAGGGAAGGTCACAACGCCTATTTTCACGCCTCTTCTACCTTTATCTGGAAGTCCTCGATGACGGGGTTAGCCAGCAGCTTGTCGGCGATCTCGCGGGCCCGCTCCAAGTCGGCTTCCCCTTCGAATTCGATCTCCACGCGACGGCCGATCCGGACCGAGGCGACGTCACTGACGCCTAGGCGGGGAAGGGCATTGGCGACGGCTTGACCTTGTGGGTCGAGAATTTCGGGCTTGAGCATGACGTCAACCACGACGCGAGCCACGGTGATCTCCTAAAACGGGGGGTCAGGCGGGCAATGACCAGCCTACCGGCACCCTGACAGGTGGCTTCTCAGGGGACTCAGAAGGCTGAGACAGCCGTCACTATGGCGAGGATGAGGCAAACTCCGGCACCGGTATACCGAATCAACGACAGCCTCACGCGCCTCAGCAGCCACCGCCCGCCAATGACGGCAAGGCCCGAAACCAGGGCTAGCGCCAGCCATGCCCCCAGGCCAGTGCCGATGGCGTTATTGCCGCTGGCGACCAGTGCGGCCGTCGCCAGCTGAGACAGATCACCCCACTCGGCGGCGAACAGCACCAGGAAACTCGCCCCGGCCGCTTTGAGCCCGCGCTTCGGTTCGCGGATCTTCGCCGAATACTCCTGTTCGGCTTCCACTTCTTCCGCGTCAGCCTTCGAGGCGCCGCGGGCCAGCACGAAGGCGCCAACTAGGAAGAGCCCTGCGGCCACGAGCTGAACCGGCTTGGCCGGAAGCTTGGAAATGAAATGACCAGCAGTTACGGCGACCAGGCACTGAATCGCGAAGGCGGCCACCACGCCAATCCAAGTCGGCAGAGCCGGGTAGCGCGTAGAAAGCACGAGGGTGGCGACAAACGTCTTGTCGGGGAGCTCAACCGGGAAGACGGTGACGAATGCGATAGCCAGCGCCCCCAGAAACTCCACTGACCGAGCCTAGATCAGCAATAAGGGTGTGCGGAACGAGACCCACTACCGCTAACGTGACGCGCGTGTCTCGCGAAGTGACCTTGGTCCTTACCGATGGCCGGGTTCTGCCGTCGTTTCACGTGGAACTGCCCTGGTGGCAGGAGGTGGCCGAGATCATCGCGGCCGCGAAGGCCCGATTCGGGCTGGACCTTGCCATCTTGCGCATCCTGAGCACGGAGCCCGGCCGGCCTAACGGTGGTGGCCAAGTTACCTACCTCGCCCAGGGCGGCGAGACCCCTATCCCCGAAGACGATCACCCGCTGCGGCCGGATTACGCCAAGCAAGGCGGTCCCGCGCGGACCCTCGCCTGGGCCCAGCAAGCGTTAGGCAAACGTATCGTCAACGCGGAACAGAAGCGCACCTGGAATCTGTCCGCGATCTGGAAGCTCGAAGTGGAAGGCGAAGCCGAGCCGGTGTGGCTCAAGCAGGTGCCGCACTTCTTCGCCCACGAACCCAGCGTTTTGCGCTACCTCGGCCAGCCGGTGCTCATAGCGGCCGGCCCTGAAGGCCGTCAGCTCATCGCCAACCTCCCGGGAACCGACCTTTACCAGGCGGATTTCCCCACCCTGATCGCCATCGTCAAGGACATCGTTCACATCCAGCTCCGTGCCGCGGCCGACTTGCCTCGCCTGCGTTCCCTCGGAGTGCCACCCATGATCTCGCTGCCGCCCGCCATATCTTCTTCCGCGCCATGGGCCGCCACCCTGGCCGCGCGGGCGGCAGCGTGTGGGTTGCCGGAAACCCTGGTGCACGGCGATCTACACCCCGGCAACGTCTTCGGCACGGCCGAGCAGCGCACGATCATCGACTGGGGTGACTCGTTCATCGGCCACCCAGCCTTCGACATCATTCGCCTCACCGAGCGCCTGATGCCCGCAGACGCCGCCGCCGTCATCGCGTACTGGTCCGAACTTTGGCGAAACGCTTACCCTGGAAGCGATCCGATCCAGGCGATCGAGCTGCTCCGGCCACTGGCAGCGTTGCGGATGGCAGCGGTTTACCAGATGTTCCTCGACAACATCGAGCCCAGCGAACGGCCTTATCACGACGGCGATGTGGCGTCCTATGTGGACATCGCTCAGAGGATGGCACCAGGCGAGTAAGCCGCCGCTTGCGGATAACGCGTCACGATCCCCTGCACGCGGGCGACGATCGCAGCGACTTGCGAAGGCGCCGAACCAACAAAGGCAGATTTATCGCGTACCAAATCAGCGATCTCTGTTTTGGAAAGCTTGAGCCGGTCGTCGGCTGCCAGCCGGTCGAACAGATCGTTTTCCGCCTGGCCTTTTTCTCGCATCGCCAGGGCCACGCCGACCGCGTGCTCCTTGATCGCCTCATGCGCGACTTCCCGTCCCACGCCCTTCTTCACCGCGCCGACAAGGACTTTCGTCGTCGCCAGGAACGGCAGATAGCGGTCGAGTTCGCGGTTGATCACGGCCGGATAGGCACCGAACTCATCGAGAACCGTGAGGAACGTCTGGAACAGTCCGTCCAGGGCGAAGAAAGCGTCGGGCAGAGCGACCCGCCGGACCACCGAGCACGAGACGTCGCCTTCGTTCCACTGATCGCCAGCCAGCTCACCGATCATGCTCACGTAACCGCGCACGATCACGGCGAGGCCATTGACGCGTTCGCTGGAGCGGGTGTTCATCTTGTGCGGCATGGCACTTGAGCCGACCTGGCCGGGCTTGAAGCCTTCGGTCGCCAGCTCCTGGCCGACCATGAGCCGGATCGTCGTCGCGAGACTGCTCGGGGCACTGGCCGCCTGAGCCAGCGCGGTCACCACGTCATAGTCAAGCGAGCGTGGGTAAACCTGGCCCACGCTGTCGAGCACGTGGCTGAAGCCAAGGTGTTCGGCCACACGCTTTTCCAGCGACGCGACTTTGTCATCGTCACCGTCGAAGAGATCCAGCTGATCCGCGCTCGTGCCCACGGGACCCTTGATGCCACGCAACGGATAGCGCTGGATTAGGTCCTCGATCCGGTCGAACGCGATGAGCATTTCCTGAGCGGCGCTAGCGAAACGCTTGCCGAGCGTGGTCGCCTGAGCCGGCACGTTGTGTGAGCGGCCAGCCATGATCGTGTCGCTGTACTCAGCGGCTCGTTCCCCGAGCTTCTTCAGTGACGTGACCATGCGATCGCGGATGAGCCCGAGCGCGTCGCGGATCTGCAGCTGCTCGACGTTTTCGGTCAGGTCACGCGACGTCATGCCCTTGTGCACGTGCTCGTGCCCGGCCAGATCGCTGAACTCTTCGATGCGGGCCTTGACGTCGTGGCGGGTCACCCGTTCCCGGGCCGCGATGTTGGGCAGGTCGACCCGGTCGAGCACGCGCTCGTAAGCCTCGATGACGCCGTCTTCCAGCGGAATGCCGAGATCGCGCTGTGCCTTCAGCACGGCTAGCCACAGCCGCCGCTCCGCCCGGATCTTCTCCTCTGGCGACCAGATGTTGACCATTTCACGGGAGGCATAGCGAGCCGCGAGCACGTTCGGAATCACGTGTCCAGCCTAACGCTCCAAGATCGCCGTCACGCCTTGGCCACCAGCTGCGCAAATGGAGATGAGCGCCCGGCCCTTGCCCTTTTGCGCGAGCAGTTTCGCGGCCGTGGCGATGATCCGCCCACCCGTCGCCGCGAACGGGTGCCCAGCGGCAAGCGACGAACCGTGCACGTTGAGCAAGGTCTGGTCGATCGTGCCCAGACCGTTGGCTTCCCAGGCGGCGAGCGTCGCGAGCACCTGCGAGGCGAAGGCCTCGTGGATCTCATAGAAGTCGAAGTCCTGCAGCTTGAGGCCTTGCTTTTGCAGCATCCGGGGCACGGCGTAGACCGGCGCCATGAGGAGACCTTCCGGCTCAGGGTCGCCGTGCACGAAATCGACCGCGGCCGTCTCCGCCGTGATGAAGTGCGCCTGAACGGGCAGCTTGTGTGCGGCGGCCCATTCGTCGCTCGCCAGCAATACCAGCGCCGCGCCGTCGGTCAGCGGCGTCGAGTTGCCCGCCGTCATCGTGCTGCCAAAGATCGGCTTGAGCTTGGCGAGTTTCTCCAAAGAGGAATCGGCGCGCAGATTCTGGTCGCGAGTCAGGCCGAGGTAGGGCGTGACGAGGTCGTCGAAGAACCCACTGTCATAGGCGGCGGCCAGCTTGCGGTGTGAGTCCAGGGCCAGCTCGTCTTGCGCCTCGCGCGTGATGCCCCACTTCTCGGCCGTGATGGCGGCGTGCTCACCCATCGACATGCCGGTACGAGGCTCCGCGTTACGGGGAATCTCCGGTTTGAACGGTTGCAATGGACGCAGACCCAGCGCTGCTTTGAGGCGCGCCCCGGTGCTGCGGGCGGCCCGCATCTCCATGAGCGTGCGGCGCATGTCTTCGTTGAGGGCCAGCGGAGCGTCCGAAGTGGTGTCCACGCCACCGCCGATGCCGGAATCCATCTGCCCCAAGGCGATTTTGTTAGCGATATAGGTGATCGCCTGCAGACCGGTGCCACATGCTTGCTGGATATCGACCGCCGGGGTGCGGGCGTCGAGGCGGCTGCCGAGCACCGACTCCCGGGTGAGGTTGAAGTCTCGTGAGTGTTTCAGCACCGCACCGGCGGCGACCTCGCCAAGCTGCTCACCGGCCAAGCCAAATCGCGCGATCAAGCCATCGAGCGTCGCGGTCAGCATGTCTTGATTGGAGGCCTTCGCATATTTGCCGTTGGAACGGGCAAAAGGAATCCGGTTGCCACCAAGGACAGCCACACGCACGGTATTCTTACTCACGAGTAAGGTGTACCCCATGGGCGACCCATACACAAGTTTCGCAAGGTCGGGGCTAGGCAAGACGCTGGTGAAGCGGCTCGGATTGCCCGACCCGCCACGTCTGGAGCGGTGGCGTGACGGCTGGGAACGAGGACCCGTGCTCGTCGGCCCAGACGGCAGCGATCTCGCCACGTTGCTGAAAACGGCACCGGCGGATCGTTATTACGGGCTGGTCTTTGACGCCCGCGAACTGTCCACTCCGGAGGAGTTGCGCGAGCTTTACGACTTCTTCCATCCGGTGGCGCGCTCGCTCACGCCCAGTGGACGCGTCATCGTCGTCGGCTCGACCGAGGAAACTGCCGCACAGCGCGCCCTCGATGGGTTCATTCGCAGCGTGGGCAAGGAGTTTGGCCGGGGGACCACCGCTCAGCTGATTCGGCTCGCCGAGGGAGCACCGCTGGCCAACGCTCAGTCCACGTTGGACTTCTTCCTGTCACCGAAGTCGGCCTACGTCAGCGGGCAGACGGTCAGCATCGGTTACGCGGAATTCACGACCCCTCAACCGAAACAGATCGTGCTAGTGACAGGCGCGGCCCGGGGCATCGGGGCGGCGATGGCCCAGGTGTTCGCCCGCGATGGCTATCACGTGATCGGGCTTGACGTTCCGGCGGCGGGACAGGATCTGGCCAAGGTGGCTAACGACATCAAGGGCGAAGCCGTTCAGCTTGACCTGACCGCAGCCGATGCCCCGCAACGACTCGTGAGCTATCTCAAGGACCGCCACGGCGGCATTGATGTGATCGTGCACAACGCCGGCATCACGCGCGACAAGACGCTGGCCAAAATGGACACCTCCCGCTGGGACAGCGTGCTCGGCGTCAACCTCATCGCCCCGGTACGCGTGACCGAGGCCCTCCTCGCGGAGAACCTGATCCGGCGCGGCATCGTGGGTGTCGCCTCGATCGCCGGGATCGCTGGCAACCGTGGGCAAACGAACTACGCCACGAGCAAAGCCGGTGTCATTGGCTGGATTCACGAGCTGGCCCCGCGGCTGACCGCGAGCGGCATCACCGCTAACGCGGTGGCGCCCGGGTTCATCGAGACCGCCATGACGGCGAAGATGCCGCTGTTCGTGCGCGAGGGCGGCCGCCGCCTCAACAGCATGTCGCAGGGCGGGCTGCCCATCGATGTCGCTGAGACCGTCGCCTGGCTGTCCGCTCCGGGATCGGCGGCCGTCACGGGCAACGTCATTCGGGTCTGCGGTCAGATGATGCTGGGGGCATGATGTATCTCAAGGCGGCTTTAGGCCTGATCCCGCGGCCCCGTCCGGCTCAGTTGCCCGAAGCGGAACTGTCCAAAGTGGTGCAGGTCGATCAGGCGCACCTGAACGAGTACCAACGGGTGTGCGGCTACCGCAGAGACACGAGACTGCCGTGCGCGTACCCCCATATCTTGGCATTTGATCTTCAAATGAGTCTGATGACCCGCAACGACTTCCCGTTCCCTGTGGTGGGATTGGTCCATATCGCGAACCGCATCGAGCAAGCGCACGCCCTCACCGCGGATGACGAGTTGACGATCACCGTCAAAACGCAGAACTTGCGGGATCACCCGCGTGGCAAGCAGTTCGACATCGTGACGACGACAGCGCAGGGCTGGCAAGAGGTCTCTACCTATCTGAAGATCACGAAGCAGGCCGAGAAGGAACCGCGCGAGAAGGCGGAACCGCCTGTGCCACATGCGATTTGGCGCTTCACCGAGAGCAAGTCCTACGCGAGGGTCTCGGGGGACCACAATCCGATCCACACCTCGGTCATCGGTGCCCGCTTATTTGGCTTTCCACGGCCGATCGCGCACGGCATGTTCACGATGGCCCGGTGCCTGGGCGCGCTGGAGCCGCGTCTGCCCGAACAGCTGACCGTCGACGTGAGCTTCAAACTGCCGGTGCTGCTGCCCGCGAAGACGGCGTTTCGCTACAGCCACAACGAGTTCACGCTCACGGATCGCCAAACCGGCAAGCCGCACCTCAGCGGAAGAATTTCCGCATGAGTTCGGCGGCCTCCTCTTCTAGGACGCCCGGGTAGACCTCGGGACGGTGGTTGAGGCGGCGGTCGCGCAGCACGTCCCAAAGTGACCCTGCCGCACCGGTTTTCGGCTCCCACGCACCAAACACGACCCGGGCTATACGCGAGAGCACGATCGCCCCGGCGCACATCGTGCAGGGCTCGACCGTCACCACGATCGTGCAGCCGTCGAGTCGCCAGGTTTCCAGCAGTGAAGCCGCGCGCCGGATCGCCACGATCTCGGCATGAGCCGTCGGGTCTTTCACCGCTTCGCGTTCGTTATGCCCGGCCGCTAGCACTTCCCCGGCCGGCGACACGATGATCGCGCCGACCGGGACGTCGTCTTCGGACGTGGCCGCTACCTCAAGGGCCAGCCGCATCCAAGCCGAGAACTCACGATTCACGAAGCTCTTCGACTTCGTCACCGCAGCCGATCAGCTGGCAGATCTCGGCGGTGATATCAGCGGGCAGCAAGCCATCGGTCGCGCACAGCTGCAACAGCTTGTGCGCGGACACTCCCAGATCAGCGAGAAGGTCGGCATCGCCAACCGGGTCGGCCGTCGGGTCGGCCGCTGGCTTGTCTTCGTCATCGTCGCCGTCCTCGCCGAGCTCAAGCTCCAGCGCGGGCGACTCAACATCGCTGAGCAGCAGCTTGCCTAGCCGCGACTCCTCAGCGAAGGCCGAATCCGAACCGAAGATGCGCAGATCCTCGCCCTCATCAAGGCGCATGACCACGAGATAGGCATCCACGGCTTCAACGAAAAGCAGCGATACCTGCGCGGCTGGATCGACGTCGCGCAGCAAGTCGGCAACTTCGTCCACGTCGGCCAGACCGTTCAAGTCAAGCTCGGACGCGGACCATCCGGACTTGTCCCGGACTACCGCGGCAGCAAAGTGTGCGGAGCTAACCAAGGACACGTGACTCCCCCAAGTGTCGATGCTGTTGTACTCATCGTAAGCGGCTACACCGGCCATGCGCCCATCCGCGCCCACTCAGCGAAGACCGAAAGCGTCGCCACCGCCCAGGCGACGCCTGTTGCCGCAGCTACACCCACTGCCACTCCCCGGTCGCCCCGGGCAGAAAGAAGGACGGCGGCAACCCAAGCCAAGCCTCCCGACAGCAACGTCCACCCCAAATAGCCACGGAGAGTAACGCCAAAAGTGCCGAAGGCTAAGAGCCACACCCCGGCCGCGATCGCTCCACACAGCACGGCCGAAGGGCGCACCGGGTGTGGCTCCCGCAAAGTGGGTCTGGTCATGCACTTCTAACCGGCAGAAAGCCGGTCACGGTACGCCGATCCGGGGCAACCATTGTGATCCATCCTCCGGCGCGACCTAGGCGCAGCAACGTCTCCGGCTGGACGGGCACCTCCTGCGGGCGACCCGGGTCCGGTGGCCACGCCATCCGGGCCGCGTGCCCTTCCTGTGCCCAGTCCCGGATCTTCTTGAGCGAATCACGGCTTTCCAGCGCCAGCTCCACCTCGTCGAGCCGCTCACGCAAGGCGCGTAAGGAATCGCGTACGGCGTCGGCGTTGCCGCTGCACATAGCGGCGACCAGATCCGGGCGGGACGCGGCCACGCGCGTGCCATCGCGAAACGATCCGGCAGCCAGCGTCAGCGCTAGCAAGTCATCGGCCGCGTTGGCCGCCATGGCTGACGCCACCAGATGTGGCACGTGGCTAATCGCGGCCACCGCCCGGTCGTGCTCCGGCGTCGTCGACGGGACGACCCGCGCACCCAACTGCGTGACGAGTTCGGCGACGGTCAGCCAATCGTCCAAAGACACCGGATCATCCAGACAGAGCACCCAGGCCGCGCCCGTGAACAAAGCCGGATCGCTGTTGCCAAAGCCGGACTTCTCGCGGCCGGCCATCGGATGCCCGCCAACGTATCCAGCGACCGGATTCGCGGCCCGCTCCAAGCGCCGCGCGACCGCCTCGCGGACCGGACCCTTGACCGACGTCACATCGGTAATCAGCCCACGAAAGCCACTGGACACCAGGGCATCGAGCACGCTGTCGAGCGCGGGCAAAGGCACGGCAAGCACGACCAGGTCGGCATCGGCCGCCGCATCGCGGACCGTCCCCGCCACCTGCCACCGCGACGCCGCGGGCAACCGGGCCGCCGCGTCGCGGGCCAGCGCGCGGATCGCCGGATCGGCGTCAAACCCGAGCACCTGATGCACCTTCAGCGCGGCGAGCCCCCGAAGTAGCGAACCACCGATGAGCCCGAGACCAAGTACCGCAATGTTCACGGTCGCAGCCTTCCATAACCTTGATTCGTTGGACACCACGTGTCACGTGTGATCACCTTCGCGGCTGCCGCCCTGCTTGCGCTAGCCCTGCCCGCAACCGCCCACGCCGCACCGGTTAACCCCGTGCCAGCGCCCTCGGTTACCTTCAACGGGCCGGTTTACACCGCAGCCGTCTGGGGTGAGGTCATTTATGTGGCCGGCAACTTCACCAGTGCCCGCGTCAACGGCGTCAGCTACACGCGGCAACGGCTAGCGGCACTCGACCGCAACAACGGCGCTCTGCTGAACTGGAAGCCCACGGCGGACAACCTCGTCGTCTCCCTAGCCGCCGACTCCGGCGGGGTTTACATCGCTGGCGAATTTGGTTACGTCAACGGCGTACGCCGGGACAGTCTCGCGAAAATAGATCTCATATCGGGCGGGTTGCACAGCACGTTCAACCACAAGATCTACGGCAGCCCGAGAGCCATCGCCGCCTCAAACGGGCGCGTCTACATCGGTGGCAGCATCACTTCTGTCAACGGCAACGCCCGCACCCGGGCGGCAGCGTTCAACGCGGCGACAGGCGCGCTCGACGCCGCCTGGGCACCGTCCATCAACGACACCGTCATGTCGGTGGTCCCCTCAGGCGACCGCGTCTACCTAGGCGGCCGTTTCGACAGCATCAACGGCGCGGCCGGTACCGCGAAAATCGCCGTCGTGCGCCCCGATAGCGCCGCCGTCGACACGGGTTTCACATCCAAAGTGACCGCCATGGTGCACGACATCTTCATCAGCGGCGCCACCGTCTACGCCGGAATCGACGGCAGCGGCGGCCGGGCCACGGCAATGGAACTCAACGGCACTCCAAAGTGGACAGTCACGACCGACGGTGACGTGCAAGCGGTCGCCGAACTCGACGGCACGGTCTACCTCGGCGGGCACTTCGACAACGTGTGCCGCTCCGCGAACGTGGGCTACAAGGGTGCTTGCCTGGACGGCAACGACACTCGGGTCAAGCTGGCGGCTGTGGACCTCAACGGGATGCTGCAAGCCTGGACAGCCAACGGCAACGGTTCGGTCGGCGTGCACGCGATCATCGCTGACCCGGGCCGCGGGCAGCTGATCGTGTGTGGCGAGTTCACCAAGATCAATGGTGTGACTCAGAACCGATTCGCCGTATTCCGCCTGTCGATGAGCTAGAGCTTCACACTGGCGGTGAGCTAGAACTTCACCAAGGACGCGAGAGCGCCAACGACCACTGGCGTGAGCACGACGAGTCCCGTTTTGAGTTCGCCGAACGTCGTCTGGTCGAGGCCGAGCATCTTCTCCAGCTTGCCCCGGTCCTCAGCCGCCGTGATCAGGTTCGAGGTCGCGACGGTGGCCAGCGGGAAGTAGCGCTCGACATAAATCGCGCCCCGCTTGCGCAGGTTGGACGCGGTCGGCACGAACATCATCGCGACCACGAGCGAGGCCACGACACCGGAGAAGATCGACACGTTGGGGTCTTGCTGGACCTTGCCCCAGCCGATCGCGGCCGCGTTGACGCCCATGACGAGCAGCACGAGCACGCCGAGCTGGTTGAGCATCCGGGAAGTCATGCGGCGCAAGCGAAGCAGGATGTCGAGCTGAGCGCCCGGACCACCGGGCAGCGGGTCGGAGACGACCTGCTTGATGGCCGCCAGCGTGAGCGCGATCGGCAGGCCGCCCATGATGGCCAAAACGGACAGTGAGATGCCGTTGACCGTGAGGTTGTCGGTCGCGGTGATCTGCTCCAGCGGGGTCTTGCCGCGGAAGATGTAGGGCGTCGCGGCGATCAGGCCGGCCGCGAACACCAAGATGACCAAGACGGAGAACCAGGCCCTCCACCGCTTGATCACGTGGTACTGCCGCACCTCAGCCCAGCGGGACAGACCAAACCCGAACGCTTCGCCCGCCGCGGCTCCGAGCAACGTCGCCACGATCGCGAAGATGAGCCATTTCTGTTGCGCCTCCGCCGTGTAGCTGCGCGACGCGATCGCCGCGCCCACGGCTCCGCCGAGCAACATGGTGAACAACCGGATGTCTCCAACCCGGCCGGTCCTCGTGGTGTCTTCCTCCTCGCCGTCGGGCTGTGTATAGGCGAGAACGGACTGTTGCTGCACCATGCGGAATTCTCCCGTAGGCATCGGCTCGACCGGTGGCATGAAATGAAACTCCCTCTGTTAGCGGGGAGACCCTAACGCCGCCGGGCCAATGAGGACAATGGGCTCATGAGAGGCGAGCTGAAAGGCGACTGTCACGTTCACACCGACTGGTCGGATGGTGGTGACTCACTAGCGGCCATGATCGGGGCGGCAGCGGAGGCCGGGCACGACTATGTCGTCATCACTGACCACTCGCCGCGGCTAAAGATCGCCCGTGGACTGTCAGCGGAAAGACTGCGTGAGCAGCTTTCGATGATCGGGGAGATCAACGAGAGTCTCGCGGGCACGGGCTTTCGCGTGCTCACGGGAATCGAGACCGACATCCTTCCCGACGGCTCCCTCGACCAGGACCCGTCTCTGCTGGCTCAGCTCGACATCGTGGTGGGATCGGTCCACAGCGAGATGCGCATGGAGAAAGCGGCGATGACGAAGCGGATGGTCACCGCGCTGGCCAACCCGCACCTCGACATCCTTGGCCACTGCACGGGACGCAAACTGCCCGTGCGCACGGATGCCTCCCACGGCGCGGGCAGGATGCGGCCACCGAGCAATTTCGACGCCAACGCCGTGTTCGAGGCCGCTCTTCGCTACGACAAGGCGATTGAGATCAACTCACGGCCGGATCGTCTTGACCCGCCCTCGGCCATGCTGCTCAAGGCTTCCCGCGTCGAGGGCCTGCGCTTCGCCATCGACTCAGACGCGCACGCTACCGCTCAGCTCGACTGGCTGAGCAATGGCTGCGAACGCGCGGAGAAGGCCGGGATCACGCCCGACCGGGTCGTCAACGCCTGGCCGGCTGAGCGACTTCTGGCGTGGGCAGCGGAGCACTGACCTGCTTACGTGTAAACACTCCCTGCGCGACCGCGACTCCTAAGAGGACGACTAGCGCACCGATGGGCTGGTTCCAGGCCAGGGACTCACCTAGTACCAGAATGCCCAGGGCGACAGCGACCACCGGAATCAGATAGGTCACGTAGGCGGCGGTTGAGGCTCCCGCGATCTGAATCACGCGCATGTTCAAAGCGAGCGCGATGCCACTGCCGAAGATCCCGAGGGCCAGAATCGAGCCGGTGACATCCCAGCCCCACGTGCCGATGCTCGGCGGCAGTCCGGATAGGACGATCGCGGCGATGGTCGTCGCGACCGCGCCGATCGAGACCTGCATGGCGGCCAGCGCGACACCGGAAGCCTTCGTGCGGCCGGTGATGTATTTCTTGGTGTACGGAACGTAGATGCCGTAGCACAGCGCCGCGATCGCACACATCAGCTGGCCCATGAGATCGCCGCCGTCAGCGTGCCAGAAGCCCAGGACGACCAGCACGCCCACGAAGCCCAGAATGAGTCCCGCGACGGATCGCACGGTGAACTTCTCCGTGCGGAAAACGAGCACGGCGAACGGAAGCACCCAGAGCCCCGTCGTCGCGTTCCAAATGCCAGCGAGCAGGCTCGAAATGTGTTCCTCGCCGTAGGCGAACAACGAGAACGGGATCGCCACACCGACGACGCCTGGAACGATCATGTGGCCCCAGAGCCAGCGTTCGCGAGGCAGCTTCTCTTTCATCAGCACCAAGATGATCAAGAGTGTTGCCGCGCCCGCGATCGTGCGGCCCGCCGCCACCCACGTTGGGTGCAGTGTCTCTACCGCGATCTTAATAAAGATGAACGAAGCACCCCATATCACCGCGTTGGCGAGGAAGGCTGGGAGCCACGAGCGCTTGTCAGGAGTGGTTGGTGCGATCACTCCTGACACTCTGCCAGATCAAGTACGCCCCTTGCGTGCGGATTTCGGACAGGTAACCACGAAAACCGGCCTCGTTTTTTCCACGGTTTCAGATAGGTTCGTCGCCATGGAACGACGCGTAGATCAGCTGTCAGACAGCTACGTCGATGAGTGGGCCGCGCTCTCGCCATGCGGCGCCACAGCCATCGGCATTGAGGGTCACGACGACAAACTCGATGACCTTTCCCCGGCCGGATATGCGGCAATGGCCGATCTCCAGCGCAGCACCCTGGCCAAGCTCAACAGCATCGAACCCGTTGACGACCGCGAGTTCGTCGCGAAAGAGGCGATGAAAGAGCGGCTGGAACTGTCCCTAGCGCGCTACGACGCGGGCGAGACGGCGAGCGAGATGAACGTCATCTCCAGCGGTCTGCACGACCTGCGCTCGGTTTTCGACCTGATGCCGACCGAAGGCACCCAGGCGGTGGAAAACATCGTCAGCCGGCTCAGCCAGTTCCCCGGCGCTTTGGAGCAGTTCAAGGACACGCTGCGCACCGAAGCCGCCAAGGGCAACGTCTCCGCCCGGTACCAGATGATCGAAGTCTCGAAGCAGTGCGACATCTGGACCAGCGCTGAAGGCGACGACTTCTACCGCGGTCTGGCCCGGCGCCTGGAAGCTGACGGCGCGCTGCGCACGCGGCTTGACGAGGTCGCCGAGGCGGCCAACGAGGCCACGATTCAGTTTGGCGCCTTCCTCCGCGACGAGATGGCTCCGCTGGGCCGCGAGAAGCAGGCCGCCGGACGCGAGCGGTATGAACTGGCCAGCCAGTACTTCCTCGGCGCGAAGATCGACCTCGAAGAGACCTACACCTGGGGCTTCGCCGAGCTGCACCGGCTCGAATCGGAGATGCGGGCCATCGCCATCGACATCGCCGGCCCTGGATCGTCCGTTGACGACGCTGTCGCCAAGCTTGACGCCAACCCGAAATACACCATCCGCGGCAAGGAAGCATTCCGGGAGTGGATGCAGGCGCTGGGCGAGAAGGCCATCAGCGATCTGCACGGCACGCACTTCGACATCCCGGAGCCCGCGCGCCGCATCGAGGCTTGCATCGCCCCCACGAGCGACGGCGCCATCTACTACACGAGCCCCAGCGAGGACTTCTCGCGCCCGGGCCGCATGTGGTGGGCGGTTCCCCAGGGAATCGATGAGTTCTCGACGTGGCGTGAGGTCACCACGGTCTACCACGAGGGCGCACCTGGACACCACCTTCAGGTCGCGCAGACTGTCTACCGCGCCGAGCTGCTCAACCGGTACCAGCGTCTGCTGTCCTGGAGCTCCGGTCACGGCGAAGGCTGGGCCCTGTATTCCGAGCGCCTCATGGACGAGCTCGGCTACCTCGCCGACCCGGCTGACAAGCTGGGAATGCTTGACGGGCAAGCGTTCCGGGCCGCGCGTGTGATCGTCGACATCGGCATGCACCTGGAACTCGAAATCCCGCGGGACAACCCGTTCGGCTTCCACCCGGGTGAGCGGTGGACGCCGGAGCTGGGCTGGGAGTTCATGCGGGCACACTGCCGCGTGCCCGACGAGAACCTGCGTTTCGAGCTCAACCGTTATCTCGGCTGGCCGGGCCAGGCACCGTCCTACAAGGTCGGTGAGCGCATCTGGCTGCAGGCCCGTGACGACGCCATGGCTCGCAAGGGTTCCTCGTTTGACCTCAAGCAGTTCCACGCCGACGCGCTCAACCTGGGCTCACTCGGCCTCGACCCGCTGCGCAAGGCTCTGGCCAGGCTCTAAGAAATCGTGTGCAACCTTTACCCCGTTTGGCACGTGTTACGGCAGTCGAACTAAACGGGGGTGCTGGGGCCGGGACTGACCTCCCGGCCCCAGTGCGTTTCTACGGTGTGGCGAGAGCCTCGGTCGGGCTAAGCCTGGCCGCGCGCACAGCAGGGTAGAGGCCAGCTATGCCGCCAATCACGACAGTCGCGCCGATGCCGCCCGCCATCGCCCACGGGGGCACCACGCTAGGCCAGTCCTGGTACCACGCGTAACCCGTGGTCACGAGACCGCCAAGGAGCACGCCGCCCAAGCCACCCATCGCCGCGAGAAGCAGCGACTCGGTGAGGAACTGACTGCGTACCTGTCCTTTAGTCGCGCCAAGGGAACGGCGCAGACCGATCTCGGCCCGGCGCTCCAGCACGGAGATGACCATCGTGTTGGCCACGCCAACACCACCAACGACCAGGGCCACCGCGCCCAACCCGAGCAGCAGCCCGGTGAAGGTCTTGTCCGTGGCTTCGCGTGCCGCGAGCGCGTCCGACGGACGTGACACCTTGACCTCGTTGGGAGCCTCAGGGTTGGCCGTCGCGGCCAGAATCGACTGAACCGCTTCCACCGCATGGTCTTTCGCCCGGACGTAGATGTTGGTCGGGTGGGTGTCGAAGTCCAGATAGGACTCCGCCGCCTTCCAGCCAATCAGCGCCGAAGTGTCCAGCTCGGGTGCCAGCGGGATGGGGTCGAGGATGCCCACGACAGTGAACCACTGGTCGCCGATGAGGATCTGCACATCGGCGCCCGGATCGGTGATGCCCAGCCGTTCGGCGGCTTTATGCCCCAACACCACCGCTGGGTACTGCGAGGTGGCCTCGTTGAGCCACGATCCACTTCGGACGGTCCCACCGACCGTGTTCAGCAGCTCGAGTTCGGCCGCGCGTGCTGACAGTCCGCCGGTCTCCGCCTTCGGAATCCGGTCGGTGCGGTAAACGGCCTGTTCCAGCTTGGCCGTGGCGGCCACATCGGTGACCGGCGCGATGCGGTTCACCATCGACGTTGATTCCAGCGGCAGTTTGGACGCGTCGCCGAAGAACGTGTTGCCCGGTCCCACGGTCAGCAGGTTGGTGCCCAGGGCAGCCAGTTTGCGATCGAGCTCGGCACCCGAGGACGCCGAGATTCCCACCACCGAAATCATGGCGGCAATACCGATCGCGATGCCAAGAGCCGAAAGAAAAGCCCTCATCTTGCGGGTACGCAGTCCGACCGCGCCAACCCGCATGAGATCCCCGATGCGCAGCCGGGCGGGGGTCAACATGTGATCACCCCATCCTTCATCACGATCTGGCGGGGCATCCCGTCGGCGATTTCCCGGTCATGGGTGATGACGACGACGGTGGTGCCCTCTTCGTTCAGCTCACGTAACAACTCCAGAACCACTTCACCGGAGTGGGAATCGAGGTTTCCTGTCGGCTCGTCGGCCAGAAGCAGGGGCGGGTCGCCCACCACCGCGCGAGCGATGGCGACACGTTGCTTCTCGCCACCGGAGAGCTGATGCGGCCGGTGCGTGAGGCGGTGCCCGAGCCCGACCCGTTCCAGGGCCGCGACCGCGCGCGTGCGGCGCTCGTTCTGACTGACCCCGTTATAGAGCAAGCCATCGGCGACGTTGTCCACAATGGACATCCCTTGAGCGAGGTGGAACTGCTGGAACACGAAGCCAATCCGGTTGGCACGCAAGGCTGACAGTTGCCGGTCGCTGAGCTTGGCCAGGTCGTGACCGGCGATCTCGACGGTCCCGGCACTGGGCCGGTCCAGCGCACCAATGACATGCAGCATCGTTGACTTGCCCGATCCGGAGGGGCCCACGATCGAGACGAGTTCACCCGATCCAATGAAGACAGACACTCCGTCGAGAGCTGTAACGTCCCCTGGATACTTCTTGGTGACCTCGTGCAGCCGGATCACGACGGCATTCCTACCGTCATGCCGTCGCTGATCCCGTTACCCGTGATCTCCACCCGGCCACTGGCGAACAGGCCGGTCTCGACCGCGACGATCCGTTTCGACGTGCCTTCAATGATTTCCACGCCATAGCCGCCCTCGCTGAGGGCAAGCAGTGCCGCGACCGGAACCGTGAGCACATTGGGCCGGGTGGAAGCCGTGAACGCGACCTTCACCGTCGCCTGGTCATAGTCCACTTTGGTGTCACCGAGGCCGATGGTGACCTCAATCTTGTTGGTCGGATCGCCGCCTTGCTGGCTGTTCTCGACCACGATCCGGGAACTGTCGATCGTGCCGTCGACAGTTTTGCCATCAGGCAAGGTGACCTTGACCTTCTCCTTCAGCTTCACCAGACGGGAGTCGTTGACTTCCATCTCGGTGATGATGACCCGCTTCGTGCCGGTGTAGCTCAGGGCTTCGCCCGGCCCGGCGTTGTCACCCACGGCTGGGCTGACGCTGTCGACGCGGATCGCTTCGGGCACATAGACCACCCGTCCCGGCTCCACGACCCCGTTCTCCGACAGACCGTTCTTCTTCTGCCAGCGCTTGATGTTGTAACTGGAGAAGCTGCCATAGCCGAGTGCTTTGAGGTTAGCCGCGAACTGGTTGACGTCATTGCCTTCCATGCCCGCCGACAACGGGCGGTAGAAAGGCAGCGTGCCGCAAAACGCGATTACTGGCAGATCGTCCACTTTGTACAACACCTGACCGCGCTCGATCACCGAACCGGCCGTGGGCAAAGCCGTGTAGGTGCCATTCACCTTGTTGTTCAGCTTCGTCGTCGTGCCGTAGCCGAGCGTGCCGTTCTTCGTTTCGGTGTCGGACAAGCTCTGCTTGGTGATTTTCGCGGTTTTCTGTGGCTTGGTTTCGGCCTGTGCGGGGTCTTCGCCCGTGGGCAAGCCGATGGACAGCCCGACCGCGGCCGCCGCTACCGCGGCGGCCCCGATCCCTCCCGTAAGGATGGTGCGACGTTTCACGAACCTTCCCCCGACTTCGACGTGGTCGCTGGGCCGCCGCCCTGCATCTTCGGCAGAATGCTGCCGCACTTCTCTTGCGCTGCCTTGAAAGCGGGGTCCTCGGGGTCGATGCCACCTTCGGCACCAGGGCCGCCCCGGACGATGATGCCGCCGCCCTCTTGCGGGTCCGGGAAGTTCTCAACACCGTTCTCCCGCATGCATTTGGAGAACTCACGCATTTTCGCTTCCATCTCCGGGTCTAGCTTGCCGCCCATCGGACCGCCCTCAGGCTGGTACTTCTGGCAGGCCTTGTGCGCGGCCTCGAATTTAGCCATGTCCTCCTTCGCGTTCATCTTCGCGTTGGGGTCGTTGGGATCGGCTTCTGTCGCCACCCCGGCCCTCATCGTGACTTCGCCGTTCTCGCCAAACTCTGGATCAGGCATGTCGATGCCTTGTTCACGCATGCACTGGGCGAATTGGCGCATGCGCTCTTGCGGATCGCTGGAGACGTCTGATGTCTTGGTATCGCCGTTGCCATTTCCGGCGGTGGCGATGCCATCGTTCGGTTTGGCGCCGCAAGCCGACAGCGCCACAGCGCTGGCGAACAGTGCGGTCAGCACGGTGAGCTTCGTGAATTTCATGAGGGTCAGTCCAGCTCAGAGGCGGTAACCCGGCCGTAAAGATCACCTGTGTCCTTGCTGTCAATCCTGTGTTTTACGTTGCCGTTACGTGGGTAGCGGCCATCATTGCTCCGTGCGAGTGCTGGTGGTGGAAGACGAGGACGTCCTGGCCGACGCGGTGGCCGAGTGGCTGCGGCGCGAGGCCTTCGCCGTCGACATCGCCTATGACGGCACGGCCGCTCAGGAGCGCATTGGCGTGCACGACTACGACGTCGTCGTGCTGGATCGTGACCTGCCAGGGGTTTCCGGCGATGAGCTATGCCGGGAGATCTCCAGCACGTGTCCCGCGACGCGAGTGCTCATGCTGACCGCGGCCGCCGCCGTGCGCGATCGGGTGGCAGGGCTCGCTTTGGGCGCCGACGACTATCTCATCAAGCCTTTCGCCATGGTCGAGCTCGCTGCCCGCGTGCACGCCCTGGCCAGGCGCGCCCCCTTCCGGACACCGCTGACCCTCAATCGCGGCGGCATCACGCTCGACCCAGCGGGCTACGAAGCCTATCGCGACGGTGTCCTGCTTTCCTTGTCCCGCAAGGAGTTTGCTCTCCTCGCCGAACTGCTGCGCGCCGACGGATCGGTCGTGTCCGCCGAACATCTGCTCGAAAAGGTGTGGGACGAGCACATCGATCCGTTCACCAACACGGTCCGCGTCACGCTTATGAAGCTGCGCAAGAAACTTGGCGACCCGCAGATCATCGAAACCGTTCCAGGAGTGGGGTATCGCATCCCATGAACAGGCTGACCATCCGCGCCCGGCTGACACTGCTTTACACCGCGCTGTTCTCAGCCGCAGGCGTCGTGCTGCTTGCCGTGACCTATGTGCTCATCGAGCGCCAGTTGCCGATGGGCATCAAAGTGTCTTCCAGAAATGGGGCCGACCCCGCCGTCGAGGCTGTCACGACCGGGACATCGAGCTTTGGGGCGATGCCCCAACCGGGCGACGAAATGGTCGCGCTCGTCAACGAGAAAGTGGCCGAGATCCGGGACTCGACGCTGACCACCTTCTTCACCCAAGGCGGCGTCACGTTTCTCATCACGCTTGCTGTAGCGGCTGGCTTCGCCTGGCTCATCGCGGGGCAAGCGCTTCAGCCGCTGCAGCGCATCACCGAGACGGCGGCACGCATCTCCGAAGACGGCCGTGGCCTGCATCAGCGCATCGCGTTGAACGGCCCACGCGACGAGGTCAAACGGCTAGCCGACACGTTCGACGAAATGCTCGCGCGACTCGACCATTCCTTTGACGGGCAAAGACGTTTCGTCGCCAATGCCTCACACGAACTGCGTACGCCGCTAGCCCTGAACCGGGCACTGGTTGAGCTAGCGATCAGCCGCCCAGCGGTCAGCCCCGACGCTCAGCAGCTCGGCGAGGCACTGCTCAAAGTCAACGAGCGGCACGAAAAACTGATCGAGGGCCTGCTCATGCTGGCCGACAGCGAAACCGAAATCACCGACCGCACCCCCGTTGACCTTGCCGACGTGGCCCGTCACGTGGTCGACCTGACGCCCCAAGGCGGCGTGAAGATGAGCCGCTACCTCGACCGGGCAGTGTGCTCAGGTGACCCGGTGCTCCTGGAACGGGTCGCTCAAAACCTCATCGAAAACGCCGTGCGGCACAACATCCCGTCGGGCTGGGTGCGCGTGGAAACCTCCACAGTGGATGGTCGTGCCCGGCTAACCGTGACCAACACCGGTCCCGTCGTGCCCAGTTATGACGTGGAAACCATCTTCCTGCCGTTTCGCCGTCTCGGCCGCGAACGCTCCGCTACCCGCGGCCTTGGCCTCGGCCTGTCCATCGTCCGTGCCGTGGCCAACGCACACGGGGGCAAAGTCACCGCATCCCCACGTCCCGGCGGCGGCCTCTCCGTCACCTTCACCGCGTAATTCGCTCTTTGGCTGTAGCGGACCATGAGATCCTGCGCGGATGAGTGATGAGTTGCCGCCCGGTGGGATTGTGCTCAGCCACGAGGAGATCAACGCTAAGTGGCTCCATTGCTGGAGCCCAGCTGACGTGGTGTCGCGTTTGGACGGCGTGTCAGCACCGTGGGCTGTGGCTGCGGGCTGGGCGCTAGATCTGTTCCGGGGTGAGCAAACCCGCGAACACGAGGATCTCGAGATCGCGATTCCGGCCGGGCACTTTGGCGAGATTCGACAGCGGTTAGCGGAGTACAGCGCTGATGTCCCGGCGGATGGCCAGATCTGGGAGGATGCCGCGGAGGATGTTCTGGGAATCACGCACCAGACCTGGTTCCGTGATCCCGCCAATGGCAACTACCTGGTCGACGTTTTTCGCGAGCCACATGACGGCGACACGTGGATCTGCCGGCGCGACGAGACGATCCGTTTGCCATACGCCGAGCTTATTAGGCACAACGCCGACGGGATTCCATATGTCATCCCAGAAGTGGTACTGCTCTTCAAAGCCAAAAGCGTGCGCCCCAAGGATGAAGCCGATTTCGCCGGAGCCTTACCTCTGCTCGACAAGGCACAACGGCAGCAGTTCAAGGCGTGGCTGACCCAGGTCCATCCCGGGCACAGTTGGATTCCCGCGATTTAAGGGGTCTGGGGTTTCCAGGTTTTGCCCTGAAGGAGCTGCTCGGCGCCCATCCAGATGGCGTTCATGAGGCGGGTCGCGGTGCGGCCAGGGTCTTCTTCGGGGTGATCGGCTAGCCAGTCGGCGAGCGACTCACTGGCACCGACGAGGGAAAGTGCTTGGGCCGCAAGGTCTTCTGGGCGCACCTGGCGGCCTTCGAGCTGCAGGGCGACGTCGAGGCGATGCGCGATGACCTGAATGATGTTGCGGCGCATGTCGGTGACCTCGGCGGAAAACGCTTCAAGCGAGCGTGCCTGGCGGTAGAGGACCGACCAGCCGTCGCGGTGCGCGCCGACGAATTCGAAGAAGCCCTTGAGTCCACGCCACAGTTGCTGATCTGGCGGCAGGGAGGCGTCGGCCAGAGCGATGATGTGCTCGATCAAACGAGAGCACTCGCGGCGCAATGTGGCGAGGAAGAGCTCGTCCTTCGTGCCGTGATAGGCGTAGACCATGGGCTTGGAGACGCCGGAAAGCTCCGCGATCTCGTCCATGTTGGCAGCGTGAAAGCCGCGCTTGGAAAAGACGCGGACCGCCGCGTCCAGCATCTGCTGTTCGCGGACGGCGCGGGGAAGTCTCTTGGTCTGCACGCTTGCCAGCTTACCTACTTCAACGTAACGTTACGCGCGAGTAAGTTCAATTCTTAATGGAGGTCACCATGGCCGAATTCGACCTGTCGAAATTTGAGAACATCGACCCGGCGCAATTCGCTCAGATCGTCAAGAGCGCCTCTGACGCTCAGCTCAACGAGGTTATGAGCGGCGACCTGCGCAAGAAGATCCTCGACGAGGTCTTCGGCCGCATGCCGTCCTTGTTCCGCCCTGACCGCGCTGGCAACACCAACGCGGTGATCCACTGGATCGTCACGGGTGCGGCTGACGGTGGCTCGGACACCTACGAGGTCGTGATCGAGGATGGCACCTGCAAGCTGTCGCCGTCCCCGGAAAACGAGCCAAAGCTGGCTCTGACCATGGGCCCGGCCGACTTCCTGAAGGTCGTTTCCGGCAACGGCAACCCGGTGATGATGTTCATGACCGGCAAGCTCAAGGCAAAGGGTGACCTGGGCCTGGCCGCCAACATCGCCAACCTGTTCAACATCCCGAAGGCCTAATCGCCGTGACTGCTGAGTTTTCCCTCGATCTCAGCGAAGAGCAGCGCGAGCTGCGCGACTGGGTGCACGGCTTCGCCGCCGGGGTTGTGCGCCCAGCCGCCGCCGAATGGGACGAGCGCGAAGAGACCCCCTGGCCGGTCATTCAAGAAGCGGCTAAGGCGGGTCTTTACGGTTTTGAGTTCCTGGCCACCACTTGGGCCGACCCAACGGGTCTGTCCATCTGCCTCGCCAACGAGGAACTGTTCTGGGGCGACGCCGGCATCGGCCTGGCCATCATGGGCACTGGTTTGGCCACCGCCGCGATTTACGGCAGCGGAACGCCCGATCAGCTGGTCGAGTGGGTGCCGCAGTGCTTTGGCACCGAGTCTGAGCCGCTCCTGGGAGCTTTCTGTTCCACCGAGCCGGAAGCGGGCTCCGATGTCGGGGCGATGAAGACGCGGGCCGTTTACGACGAGGCCAAAGACGAGTGGGTACTGAACGGGCAGAAGACGTTCGCCACCAACGGTGGCATCGCCAACGTTCACATCGTCACCGCGGTCGTCGATCCGTCGCTGGGCTCACGTGGCCAGGCGGCGTTCATCATTCCGCCGGGCACGAAGGGCTTGTCGTCCCCGGGCAAGACCAAGAAGCTGGGCATCCGTGCCTCACACACGGCTGATGTCTTCCTCGACGATGTCCGGATCCCGGGCAATCTCGTGCTGGGCGGCAAGGAAAAGCTCGACGAGCGCCTGGCTTCGGCTCGCTCCGGTGGCTCGTCGCGCGGTCAAGCGTCAATGAAGACGTTTGAGCTGACACGGCCTTCCGTTGGGGCACAAGCATTGGGCATCGCCCGTGCGTCGTATGAATACGCACTGGAATACGCGCAGGGCAGGGTCCAATTTGGACGGCCGATCACCGAGAATCAGGCGATCGCGTTCACGCTGGCCGACATGAAGATGGAGATCGACGCCGCCCGTTTGCTGGTGTGGCGCGCCGCCTGGATGGGCAAGAACAACCGCCCGTTCGCGGCCGGCGAAGGCTCGATGTCCAAACTTAAGGCCGGTGAAGTGGCCGTCTGGGCAGCCGAACGGGCGCTTCAGATCCTCGGTGGCGCGGGCTTCACCAGGGAGCACCCGGTGCAGCGCTGGTACCGCGACGCCAAGATTTACACCATCTTTGAAGGCACGAGCGAGATCCAGCGGTTGGTCATCGCACGTGCCATTTCTGGGGCATCGTTGCGCTGAGTTGCTCGACCATTGGTACTGGCCGGTACCAGGGGGCTTCACATCTCTGTTACCGGCCAGTAATCTGCGTCACGTGGACCTGTTGTTCATCGGCAAGACACTCGCGCGTCGCGGCCTGCTCCATCCAGGCCGTCCCGACCGAGTCTTCGATCAGCTCAACACGTTCCGCCGGTGGGGTTTCACCCTCGCCGGGGAGCTGCGTGCCGCGGAAGCACGCGATCCACGAAAGATAGCCGTCATCGATGAGCACCGCGGGCCGGTCTCCTACCGTGTCTTAGTCAGGCGTTCACAACGCCTTGCCGCAGGTCTCGTAGCCACGCGCGGGATCCGGACCGGAGATCGCATCGGCCTGCTGTGCCGCAACCACGCCGGATTCATCGAAGCCATGGTCGCCTGCTCGATCATCGGGGCCGACGCCGTATTCGTGAACACGGCACTGTCCGCGCCGCAGCTCGCCACCGTCGCCGAGCAGCAGAAGCTGAGACTGCTGATTCACGATCGCGAGTTCTCCGGCATCGCCGCGGCCGTGCCGTGTGAACGGCTCGACGAGTCGCATGTGGAAACCCTGATCGGCCAGACCGCGCCACCGCGCTCCTGGACCTCTTCCCGTGACGGCCGCATGATCGTGCTGACGTCCGGCACGACGGGTGCCCCCAAGGGAGCCCGCCGGCCCACGCCCACCGGCTTTGGCAACCTTTGTTCCATCATCGATCGCATCCCCCTGCGCGTCGGGCAGCGCATGCACATCGCCGCCCCGATCTTTCACACCTGGGGGTACGCCGCACTGCAGCTAGCCCTGGCGACCCGGGCAACCATTGTCTTGCAACGCAAATTCGACCCCGCGTCCTGTGTGTCGGTGCTGGAGCGGTTCAAATGCGACTCACTTTTCGCCGTGCCCGTGATGGTGCAACGGCTCATGGAAAGCGGGCTCGTGCCGTCGGTTAAGCCATCGATCGTGGCCGTGAGTGGTTCCGCTCTGCCCGGCGGGATGGCATTGGCGTTCATGGACTCGTGGGGCGATTCGCTCTACAACCTTTACGGGTCAACGGAAGCGTCCTGGGCCTCGATCGCCACGCCCCGCGACCTGCGGCACCACCCCGGCACCGCGGGACGCCCGCCACACGGGACGCGGGTGGAGATCCTGTCACCGTCGGGAAAGCGGGTCGCCAAAGGCGAAGTCGGGCAGATCTACGTCGGCAACGAGATGCTGTTCGAGGGATACACGGCGGGGCCGTCCGGCGACATACGCGACGGACTGCTCGGCACCGGCGACCTCGGTCACGTCGACAACGACGGACTGTTGTACGTGGACGGACGCGCCGACGACATGGTGGTCTCCGGAGGAGAGAACGTCTTCCCCCGTCCCGTGGAGGAACTGCTCGCCCAGCTGCCCCAAGTGCGGGAGGTCGCCGTGGTTGGCGTGCCCGACGCCGACTTCGGCCAGCGGCTAGCCGCCTACATCGTCCTGCACGAGGGCACGTATCTAGACGCAGACGAAGTGCGTGAGTATGTCAGGCACTACCTAGCCCGGTTCAGCGTCCCGCGGGACGTTCACTTCCTAGCCGAGTTGCCGCGCACGGCAACGGGAAAGGTCATTCCGCGTTTGCTGCGTTAAGCGCGATGTCGGTGCGGTAGTGCGCTCCGTCAATGTCCACCTTGGACACCAGCTCGTAGGCGGCTTTCCTGGCTTCCTTGAGCGAAGGGCCGGTCGCCGTGGCTGTGAGCACCCGGCCACCGGCCGTCTTGAGGTCCTTGCCGTCGAGCTTGGTGCCGGCGTGGAACAGTCCGTCGGCGTTGGTGATGACGTCTCCGACGCGCGGGCTTTCTGGGTACCCACTGGTGGAAATGACCACCGAAACGGCCGCACCCTCGCGCCAGCGAAGCGGTGGGAAGTCGGCGAGCTTGCCGGTGGCGGCGGCGTAAAGCAACTCGCCCAGAGGAGACTTCAGCATCGCCAAGACGGACTGTGTTTCCGGGTCACCGAAACGGCAATTGAACTCGATCACCTTCGGGCCCTGCGCCGTGATCGCTAGACCAACGAATAGCAGCCCTTGGAACGGCGTGCCCTGCTCCTTCATGTGCTGCAGGGTCGGCTGGACCACTTGGGCCATCACGGTTTCGGTCAAGTCCTTGGGCGCCCACGGCAACGGTGTGTATGACCCCATGCCGCCCGTGTTCGGACCCTCGTCGTTGTCGTTGATGCGTTTGAAGTCCTGCGCGGGCAACAGCGGCACGGCGGTATCGCCGTCACACACGACGAACAGCGAGACTTCCGGCCCGGCAAGGTATTCCTCGATGACGACCCGTTCACAGGACAGAGCGTGTTTCAACGCGGTGTTGTAATCGTCTGTCACGACAACGCCCTTGCCCGCGGCAAGGCCGTCGTCTTTGACGACATAAGGCTTTTCGAAGGCGTTGAGCGCACTCTCGATCTCATCGCGGGTCGTGCACGTGAAGTAGCGCGCCGTCGGCACGTTGGCCTCGGCCATGACCCGCTTGGCGAAGTCTTTAGACCCCTCGATCTGGGCGGCTTTGCGCGACGGGCCGAAAACGGCGATGCCCTTGTCCCGCAACGGATCGGCGACACCGTTGACCAGTGGCGCCTCCGGGCCGACGATCACGAGGTCGGCCTGTGTCTTCAAGGCCAGCTCCAGCACCGCCGCCGGATCGAGCGCGTCCACCGGCATCAGCTCGGCCACCTCAGCGATGCCCGGATTCCCCGGCGCCGCAATCAATTTCGTGACTGCCGGGTCCTTTGACAAGCCAAGCGCCAGCGCGTGCTCGCGCCCACCCGAGCCGATTAACAGAACGCGCACGTGTCCGTTCCCTTTCACTTCTTCGCCGCGTCAGCGGCCTTTTGCATACGCTCACAGAACGCCTCAGCCGAGCCGCCCCGGAACATGAGGTCGTTCGTGGCTTCCTGGCACTCATAGGCGATGCCCGGATAGAGCTCAGGCCACCGGTAACTAACCGTCTCAGCGTCCTTGAGCAGAGCGCTGGCCATGGCCGAACCAGCGGGCGATTCCTTCACGACGGTCGGCGACCCGGTCAGCTCGGTGAACTTGCGGGCGCCTTCGGCCGACAGCATCTGCCGCAGGTATTCCTTGGCCCCACGCGAGTTCTTCCCGTTAGCGGAAACAAAGAACAGGTTGCCCGGCTCGGCGAGCACCGCCGCGGCTTTGTCGTCAGGGGACACCGACGGCAGGGTGACCGCCCGGTAGTCGAACCCCGGCGGGACTACCTTCGCCTGCTCGTGCTCCAGCCATGATCCGGACGGGTAGAACCCAACACGCCCTTGTGCTTGCAGCGCTTGCACTTTCGCCCGTGTGGACGTGAAGTGACCCTTGTCGAGGAACCTGCTGCCAACTTCGGCCCACAGCGCGGCGGCCTGCCGGATCGCGTCGTGCCGCCACGCCCCATCGGCCAGTTTGTCCAGTGCCCACAACACTTCGGCGCCACCAATCTTGGCCGCCGTCGTGAGCATCGCCTGAATCTGATGCATCGCACCGTCCACACCGGCATAGGCGTAAGGCGTGATGCCAGCGCCTTGCATCTGCTCCAGCAAGCCGATGAAGTCGGGCCACGTCACCGGGACGGACCAGCCCCGATCACGGAACTGCTTGCCGGAATACCACAGTCCATAAGCGACATACGTGTAGTTGATCGCGTAAGGCTTGCCGTCAAACGTGACCACGGCGCCGGGAATCAGCGTCTCTTCAACCGTTACAGGCTTCTCGGGCTTAGGCGACTTCCCACTCGGGTCAGGCAAGACCGCCGCCGGTGCTTTGAGCAGATCGGTCAGATCCGCGATCTGCTCGCCCGCGATCAGCGCCGGCATGTTGAGTGGCTTCGGCCCGGCGTTATTGACCAGATCAGGCTGGTTCTCGCCCGCGAACCGTGGCGCCAGCACCGTCATCTCTTCGATCGCCGCGAACTTCACATTCGCCTTAGGAAACAGCTTCTGGTATGCCGGGATGTGCGCCGCCGTGGCGAACTGCGTCCCATAACCGCCGCTGAACAAAATCACCTCAAGCTCGGCATCGTTCTTGACGCCCAGCGGATTCGCTTCGGTGACTTCACCTTCAGCCTGCGGAACCTTTGGCTTCTCCGGTGTCTTAGTGCACGACGAAAGCAAGCCGGCGGCCATCAGGGAAAGAACCATCCGCCGGCGAGCCATCAGCTGTCTGCCAGCATGTCGAAACGGACCACATTCTCCTCGCGGCCAGGTCCCACGCCGACCATGCTCACCCGTGCGCCACAAAGCTCCTCAAGCCGCAGGATGTAGCGCTGAGCGTTGTCGGGCAGCTCCTCCATGGTGCGCGCCTTGGAGATGTCTTCCCACCAGCCGGGGTGGTATTCGTACACCGGCTTGGCGTGGTGAAAACCCGTTTGGGTCATGGGCATCTCATCAACGCGCTCACCGTCGATTTCATAACCCACACATATGGGTACTCGGTCGAGCCCGCTCAGGATGTCGAGTTTCGTGACCACCAGGTCGGTGATGCCGTTGACGCGAACGGCATAGCGCCCGATCACGGCGTCGAACCAGCCACAGCGACGGGGGCGTCCCGTGGTCGTGCCGTATTCGCCACCCGTCTTGCGCAGGTGCTCGCCCATGTCGTCATGCAACTCGGTCGGGAAAGGACCGGCGCCGACCCGCGTCGCGTAAGCCTTGGTCACACCGATGACCTTGGTGATGCGCGTGGGCGGTATGCCCGTGCCGACACAGGCGCCACCGCTCGTCGGGTTCGAGCTCGTGACAAACGGATAAGTCCCGTGATCGAGGTCGAGCAGCGTCGCCTGAGCTCCCTCCATGAACACGGTCTTGCCCTCTTCGAGCGCCTTGTTCAGCAGGAGCCGCGTGTCAGCGATGAACGGCGTCAGCCGCTCCGCGTAAGTCAGGTATTCCTCGACCACGGCACCAACGTCAAAACCCTTGCGGTTGTAGACCTTGATGAGGATCTGGTTCTTCTCCCGCAACACCAGCTCAAGCTTCTGGCGCAAAATGCCCGGGTCGAGCAGGTCCTGGACCCGGATGCCCATCCGCGCGACCTTGTCGCCATAGGCCGGGCCAATGCCACGTCCCGTGGTGCCGATGCGCGCTGTGCCGAGGTACCGCTCGATCACGCGGTCCAGGGCCCGGTGATGCGGCATGATCAAGTGCGCGTCGGCTGAGATGAGCAGCCTTGAGACGTCGACGCCCCGCTCGGTCAGCCCATCGATCTCGGCCAGCAGGACCTTGGGATCGATGACGACACCGTTGCCCAGCACGATGTTGGCGTTGGGGTGCAACGCTCCGCTGGGCATGAGGTGCAAGGCATATTTCTGGCCATCCGGGGTGACCACGGTATGGCCGGCATTGTTGCCGCCCGAGAAGCGGACGACGTAGTCCACTCGACTGCCGAGCAGGTCGGTAACCTTGCCTTTGCCCTCATCGCCCCACTGGGCGCCGAGGAGCACTATCGCTGGCATCCTTCTCGCCTTCCTGGCGGGCACCGCAAATCGGTGCCACCAAGGTTGTCAGGCTAACAGTGAAAGGATGCCTGCGGTGCACGACGTACTCATATTGAGCCTGGTCGACGGGGGTGCCTGTAGTCAGCGTGTCCCAGTGCTGCACTGCTCAGACGCACTGCGCGCCACAGGCGCCACGGTGACCACTGTCGCTGCCGCCTCAGACGCCGAAATCGACGAGGTATTGGCTCGCTTCGATGACCCGGCGCGAGCGGACGGGCTCACCTGGCCTGCGACCTCGTCATCGGTCCGCCTAATCGCCGCCGTCGAGAACGCGGGCCAACTTCGTCACATCCTGCGCCGCCTTGTCCGGCGCTACGCGGCGCCCGGCTCCAAGCGCCCAGCGGACCTTCCCGACGGGCGGACCATTCCGGACCTTCCGCCGCTCGGCATCCTTCCGCTAGCCGATCTTGAATTCATCGGGCAGCTGGACCTGCCCAGCACCCCCGCCGACGTCGCGGCGGCTGTTACGGCTGGCACGGTCCAACGGCTCGACCTGCTGCGACACGACGGTGGCTCCGTCACGCTCGACGGTGTGCTCCTCGGCGAAGCGGGCGAGGGTGACGTGCCCGTGCCCTGGCAAGGCCGCATCGAGGTCGACGACGTCGTTCTGAGCAGCGGAAACGATCACATCGTCGCTCTTGCGATCGCCAACGGCCACGGGACGGCCACGTTGGACGGATTGCCGTTGATCACTGCGGCGGATCCGGCTGACGGTCTGATCGACGTCGCCATCGCCGTACCTGTCGTGCACAAACCGCTGCTCGGGCGGCAGCGGATGCGTTACGAGGTCCGCCGCGCCCGTGGACGGGCCGTCGCCGTCACTCCACACGCGACAGAGCTGCCGTTCATCGACGACACCATCCCCGGTGCCCTGACCAGGAAGCGATCATGGTGGATCGAGCCAGGGGCCTGGTCCGTCTACACTGCGACGGGGAGGAGGAACGATCCGAATGTCTGACATGGAGTGGCCGCCCGACGAGATCAACGGACCGGCGACCGACGAGATCAAGCCCGCCGCACGAGCCTCGGCACCTGTGCCAGGCGTTCCGCTCGCAGGGATACCCATGCCCGTGGCCGGACCGCCCACCGGGATACCCGTCGCCGGACCGCAATCGCTTGAGCCACCGCCCGGCCTGCCCGTGCCCCCAGCACGCCAGCAGCCAGCCGTCCCGCTCGACAGCGCGCCAATCCCCGTGCGTCCCCACACGACGCCCGTGCCGCTGACCCAGCAAGGGACACCCGTACTCCCTCCGCCGCCCACCTCAGGCCCGGTCTATCCGCCGCCCCCGGCGACCTTCCCGTCGCCCGCCCCGACTTCCGGCGCTCCCACTTTCGGCCCCGCCGGTTCTACACCGACTTCGGGCGCCCCTGCCTTCGGTTCTGCTGGTTCGACCGCGCCGACTTCCGGCGCCCCTTCTAATGGCGGCCTCTCTTCCGGTAGCCGGTCTGCCGGTGGCCCCTCCGCAGGCGGCCCTCCTGGCTCAGGGCTTTCCGGATCCGGCCCTTCCGGCACCAGCCTTTCCGGCTCTGGCAGCTCGGGCCCTTCCGGTTCGGGACCTTCCGGTTCGGGCCCCTCCGGCTCAGGCCCTTATGGCAGCGGCGGCCCACAGGCAGGCTTCCCGCCAACCGGCACGCCTAATAGCGGTGCGCCTTCCGCTGGCTCGTTCCCAGGCGGCCCTTCTGGCTCCGGCCCCTCGGCCGGCTCGTTTCCGGGTGGCCCTTCCAACGTTGCGTCCAGCGGTTCTTCGGCTTCTGGTCCCGGTCTTCCGCCTAGCGGTGCTCCCGGCGGCTCTGGTCCCGCGTCCAGTTTCCCGCCTGGCGGTGCTGCCGCTGGCCCCGGTAGCGTTTCCTCTGGCGGGCCCTTTCCAAGCGGCTCTGCCAGTGGCTCTTCGCTTTCCGGTCCGTCGGCGGGTTTTCCGCCTAGCGGTGCTTCGGCTTCTGGTCCGGGCTTTCCGCCTGGTGGGGCTGGAGGCGGCTCGGTCGCGGGTGGACGGCCCACCGGTTCGGCATCGGGTGCGCCAACGAGCGGTGCTCCGACATCGGGCGGTCGGCCTGGCGGTCCGCCGCAGTTCGTAGGGGTGCCGCCCACGGGACAGCGCCCGGCGACGCCGCCTCCGCCGCAGTTCCAGCCAACGGTGCAGGGACAGCCACCGCGCACCGGTGAAACGCAGATGCTGCCGACGATCGCGCCGCCGTCGCAGGGTCCACCTTCGGTGCCGACGCCGATTCTTCCCAGCGAAGAGGTCTACCTGCCGACGGCGGAAGAGTTCGCACGCAGACGGGCACAACGGCCAGCCGATCCCGTGGCGCACATGGGCATTCAGGCCGCTTTACGCAAGACCACGTTTGGCCTGGTGAACCTGTCGCCCGGGCAACGTGAGCAGGAGATTCGCCGTCAGACCGACATCGTGCGGCGAAACTTTGGCGGTCTGCGTCAGGTCACGATCGTCAACCCGAAGGGTGGAGCGGGCAAGACCTGTGCGGTGCTGCTGCTGGCGATGACGTTTGGCCGCAAGCGCGGCGGTTACGTTCTGGCCTGGGACAACAACGAAACCCAGGGCACGCTCGGCATGCGTTCACAGCAGGACTTCCATTCCAGGACGGTCCGTGACCTGCTTCGCGACCTGCATCAATTCCAAGGTGTGAACAGCCGCGTGGGCGACCTGTCGCAATACGTTCGCGCGCAGGGCGACGGCATGTTCGAGGTGCTGGCCTCCGACGAGTCAGCGACCGCGGGCGAGATGCTCACCGCTGACGCCTTCGCCGAAATCCGCGAGGTGGTCAGCCGCTTCTACAAGCTGATCATGGTCGACACCGGGAACAACGTCCGCGCTGAGAACTGGCAGGCCGCGATCGACGCGACCGACCAGCTCGTGGTCACGATGTCGGCTCGTAACGACTCGGCTGAGACTGCCGCGCGGATGCTCGATCACTTGGAGCAGACGGGCCGGTCACGGCTGGTCCGGCAAGCGGTGACGATCGTCTCTTTGCCACCGAGCCGCAAGGAACTCGATATTCCGGCGATCCAGCGGCACTTCGCTGCCCGGACCAGAGCAGTCCTGATCGCGCCCTATGAGCGGATGCTCGACTCCGGTGAGCCGATCGACTACGCCCGGCTGTCGGTCGAGAGCCAGGACGCTTGGCTCGCCATCGCCGCCGCTGTGGCCGACGGCCTTTAAGGCATGAGAAAGCGTGCGCTGGACACACCTCCAGCGCACGCTCTTTTGCTGTTAGGACAGAGCGTCGGCCGCTGCCGGGTCGCTGTCGCGCAAGAACTGGGCGCAGCGGGCGGCTTCGTCTTCTTCACCGATGCCAGCTGCCGCCTTGGCCAAGGCGTCTAGACAGCTGAGGAATCCGCGGTTCGGCTCGTGTGACCAGGGGATCGGGCCGTGACCTTTCCAGCCGTTGCGGCGCAATTGGTCCAGGCCACGGTGATAGCCGGTGCGAGCGTAGGCATAAGCGGTGACCAGCTGACCGTCGGTCAGGGCCTGCTGGGCGAGAGCCGCCCAAGCAGCACTGCTCGTCGGGTAAGCCGCTGCCGCCTTGACCGGTTCTTCACCTGCTGCCAGGGCGGTCGCACCGGGATCAGTGGGTAGCAGGGTCGGATCGGGCTGAGGCATGAGATCACGCATGCCATCCATTATCGGAGCAAAAGCGTGGCAGCCTCATCGAGGTCGTCTGTGATGTGGATGAGTTCACTCTGATCGCCGAGCGGCGAGCCAGCCAGCAGCGGGCGCAAGAGCTTCTCGACCGGCAACTCTTCGGTCCAGAAGCGCCGTCCAATGAAGACAAACGGCCCTGAGCTGTGCACAGTGCCGTAATAGGTCATCGTCGTCGCCTGAAAGACTTCTTGGACGGTTCCCGCCCGGCCGGGAGCGAACACGATGCCACCCCGTGACAACTTGAGAATCTGCTCCTCACGGACCGCGTTGCTGAACATCTTGGCTGCCCGGGCGGCGAACAGATTGGCGGGCTCGTGCCCGAAGAACCACGTCGGAATGGACAGCCCGCCTGACCTTTCCCAGCCCGCCGCCGGGTCCGGCATGAACCGTTTCCGGACCGCGAGAGCGGCGGCGGTGTAGGCCTGGCTCTGCCGAAAGTCGCTGTGCTCAGCGAGCTGATCGATCGCGAGGGACAGGTCTTCGGCCGGACGCGTTGACAGATAGGCACCGAGGTTAGCGGCCTCCATCACGCCCGGTCCGCCACCGGTCAAAATCAAGCGGCCCGCTCGCGTGAGCAACCAGGCGAGCTTGGCCGCGTCGCGATAGCCGGTGGATCCGCGGTGCTCCGCGTGTCCGCCCATGACTCCCACGATCGTGCCGGCACCGTGATCTTTGATCCAGCCATCGGTGTCGTGCGCGAGCGCGTTGTCGATGCCGTGGTCGTGAATGCGTTGCGCCAACGCTTCCCGCAACTCCGGCGTCGCTCCACCTTGGGCGACGAAGTGCCGGTAGATCCGGGTGTCATACATGCCCTCAAACCCAGCGGTGTCGAACCCGGCCGCCAGATCGTCCGCTGTGTACAGCTGCGATGGCTGAGTCGGGAACGGGACGTCGGGGAAGCTGGGGACCACGTGGGCGCCCCGCCGGACCAGCTCTAGCAGTTGCTGCTCGGTCATGAGACAGCCGACGAACAAGGCACGGGTGACGTCGATGTCCGCTAGCTCGACGGCGGTGAGGTCAACGCCCTGCAGGGTCAGGTCAGCCACGCTGCCCCGGCGCAAGTGGACGGTCAGTTCCGCCAGCGACTCCACCTCATGTGGACTGTGGTCGACCGGAGTGATCACTTGGGACAAAGGCGTGGGCATGAGCAGATCATAAAGCCGCCACGCTATTACTGAATTAGGCGTAATGTCCGCTTTATGGAACGGCTGGCTCGGCTAGGAACCCTGCGGACCGCGGTCATCGTACTGACCGCAATCACGGCTCTCTATTACCTCCTGGTCGCTTTCGGCAACGTCACTGACTACAGGACGAACTTCGACTTCGTCGACAATGTCTTCGACATGGGAACGACGTTTGACGATGAACACCTGATGTGGCGCCGCATCCGCAACAACGGACTCGTATCGATTGCCTACATCGGAGTGATCATCTGGGAGGGCTTGATCGCGCTGGTCCTGTTGTGCGCGTTGTTCAAGTGGTTGCGGGGCAACGACCGGATGGGACGGCGGCTGTCCACTCTGGGCTGGACGATGGGCCTCATCCTCTTTGGCGGCCTGTTCATCACGATCGGCGGCGAGTGGTTCGCCATGTGGCAATCGTCCAAGTGGAACGGACTAGAACCGGCGTTTCGCAACTTCGTCATCGCCGGGATCGGCATCATCCTCGCCAACATGGCCAGCCACGATCAGATGACCTCCGTGGCACGCGGTGTGGCCGCGGCCGCCGAACCTGACGTCGCCACGCTTCGTCCGCCAACGCACACGCAGACTCATAAAGACCACTACTAACCTTCGTAGCGGGCAGCGATCGCAGTGGCACGTTCACGCAGGGAGTCGCGTAACCATTGCGGTGACAGGGCTTCCGCGCTCGCGGCGAGCTGCCATAGGGCCCACACGGCGTGTCTTGAATCTTGGAAGGTCACTTCGAGCCGAAGCCAGCCATCCGTGTCGGGCTCCTCGGCGAGGACGGCAACAGCGGTTTCTATCAGCTGGTCTCGCCGCGCTGGACTTATCCGCACCAGCACGGTGACCGTGTCGCCGCCGGCCCGAAACCGCGTGCTGCGTTCTTGCCAGGCCCGGTCTAGGTCGACTGGGTCTGATCGTTCCGCTGGTTCGGTAAGTTCCTCCGCGGCCACGATCCGGGACAGCCGGTAGGTGCGGTCCTCGCCAGACCTTGCCGCCAACAGGTAACCCTGGTCGCGCACGGTCACCAGACCGATCGGATCCACGGTGCGCCACTTCGCTGGCTGGCCCGCGGCGGCGTACTGAAGGCGAAGCTTATGTCCGGCGAACACCGCACGGCGCACCTCGGCCACGATGGTGTCGGGCACTTCGTCGGCGACCTGCCTGCGGGACAGGAGGTCCGTCTCCGGATCGATCAGCAATCGCTGTGAAGCGCCCGCCGCGGTTTCCCGATAGCTTTCCGGCAGTGCGTCGATCACCTTGAGCATCGCCGAAGCGAGCGCTGAGCCAAGGCCGAACGCCTGCGCGCCCCGCCTCGATCCGGCGATCAGCAGGGCGAGCGCCTCGTCATGGTTCAGTCCAGTTAGCTCGGTCTGAAAACCGGGCAGCAAAGCGAATCCGCCGAGCCGGCCGCGTTCGGTGTAGACCGGGACGCCTGCCGCTGACAGGGCTTCGATGTCCCGCAGCACGGTGCGAGTGGACACCTCCAGCTCGCGGGCGAGCGCGGTGGCCGACAGCCGGCCGCGCTGGCGTAGCAGCAGCACCAGCGACACCAACCGGTCGGCCCGCATGCCCGAACTTTACTTCGAATACATGACAGAGGGTGTCGTGATTGCCCTGCGAGGCTCAGCCAATGACATTGAATCGAGCGGCAATCAACCCGTGGACCTGGTCAGTGGCACTGGGGTACAACCAGGGTGAGATCGTATCCGGGCAGACCCGAACCCTTTACTGCGCCGGGCAAACCGCGATGAGCGGTGACGGTAAGCCGCAGCACGCCGGGGATATGGCGGCACAGGTGGCGCTGAGCCTCGACAACTTGGAGGCCATCCTGGGCGAGGCCGGGATGTCGCTGGCGAATCTCGTCCGCCTCAACGTCTACACCACCGACGTCGATGGGCTCTTCGAGCACTATGGCGTGCTGGCGTCACGGCTGGGTGCCGCAGGGGTCGCCCCGCCCACCACGATGCTCGGCGTGAGCCGGCTGGCGATCCCCGAGCTATTGGTTGAGCTTGAGGGAACAGCTGTCGCGTAAGGCGGCGCGAGCAGCAGGCAGGTGAGGTGATTCGCGGTGCTCAGAGTGGTAACAATCGGCGTCTATGACTTCGACAGGGAATCGTTTCTGGAACGACTGCGGCATGCGAATGTCAGCCTGCTGCTCGACTTACGCCAGCGTCGCGGCGTTCGGGGACCCGAATACGCCTGGGCGAACTCGGCTCAGCTACAGCAGGCGCTCGCCGCGGCGGACATCGGCTATCGGCATGTGAAGGAACTAGCGCCGACAACGGAGCTGCGCCAGCTCCAGTACCGCGAGGACGATCGCCAGCAGGTGGGCAAGCGCAACCGGATCGCGCTGGCGCCTGCGTATGCCGAGCGCTATACGAAAGAGATCCTCGACCCGTTCGACCTAGGTGCACTCGTGGCTAAGCTTCCAGCCGACGCGGTGACGGCTCTGTTCTGCGTCGAGCGCGACCCCGAGGCGTGCCACCGGTCTCTTGTCGCCGGGCGGCTGCACACCGAGTACCAGCTGGTGGTCTCGGATCTTCGCCCGGAATAGAGGAAACCTCAGGCGATCGGGACGCGCCGCCAGAAGCCGACCGGCAGGGAGACCTCTGGATCGCCGGAGAGACCGTTTTCGTCCATCGCGTTGAAAAGCGCCACGCGAACGTCGCCGAAGAAGAACTCGAGCGCGTGCAAGACGTTGGGGCGCCAGGCATTGGGGCTGATGCGTTCCACGACGTTGACTGACGTCAGCGGACGGCCGAGCGCGGCTTGGATCGCGGGATGCGGATCGGCCCACCAGTCCAGGCGCAGGCCGGGCCAATCGAGGGCAGCTTGCATGTCGATGCTGTCCCAGCTGATCGCACACTCGTCGAACTTGCGGTGAGTCACCTCGACGTTGGCGTCGGGGAATCCAAACACGACAGGGCCGCCGGTGAACCAGGTTTGCTCGTCAAGGTCCCAGACCAGCCACGAACCTACGAGTGGCTGGCCGATGAGGCGCGCGAACCGCTGCCGGTGCGCGGCGGCTAGCGCGTTCGCATCGTGGTACCAAGTGGGGTCGTAACCTTCGATGCCTAACACGCCAGCCGCCTCTGCAAATGCCACATCGGTGACAACGAGGGCAAACCTACTTCAGCGACGTCCCCGCGCTACGCAGGTCTTGGCAAGCCTCGACAACGCGCTTAGCCATGCCGTTTTCGGCCGCCTTGCCCCACGCACGTGGGTCGTAGGTCTTCTTGTTGCCGACCTCACCGTCCACTTTGAGCACACCGTCGTAGTTGGTGAACATGTGTGCCGCGACCGGGCGGGTGAACGCGTATTGCGTGTCGGTGTCGACGTTCATCTTGACCACACCGTGGTCGAGCGCGTCGCGGATCTCGGTCAGCAGCGAGCCGGAGCCGCCGTGGAAGACCAGGTCCAGCGGCTTGGACTTGCCAAACTTGGCGCCGACAGCGTCCTGGATCTCCTTGAGGATCTCGGGACGCAGCTTGACGTTGCCTGGCTTGTACACACCGTGCACGTTGCCGAAGGTCAGGGCGGCCATGTAGCGGCCCTTCTCGCCCAGGCCGAGCGCGTCGACCATGGCCAGACCGTCCTCAACCGTGGTGTAGAGCTTCTCGTCGATGGCTCCGACGACGCCGTCCTCTTCGCCACCAACGACGCCAACCTCGATTTCGAGGATGATCTTCGCGGCGGAGGCGAGGGCGAGCAGCTCCTCGGCGATCTCAAGGTTTTCCTTCAGCGGCACAGCCGACCCGTCCCACATGTGCGACTGGAACAGCGGGTCCTGTCCGGCCTTCACTCGCTCGGCGGAGATCGCCAGCAGCGGGCGGACGAACTTGTCCAGCTTGTCCTTGGGGCAGTGGTCGGTGTGCAGGGCGATGTTGACCGGGTACTTCTTCGCGACCTCGGCGGCGTAGGCGGCGAACGCGACCGATCCGGTGATCATGTCCTTGATGGTCGGGCCGGACAGGTACTCGGCACCACCGGTGGAAACCTGAATGATTCCGTCGCTGCCCGCCTCGGCGAAGCCCTGCAACGCCGCGTTCAGCGTCTGCGAAGACGACACGTTGATGGCCGGGTAGGCAAACGCGCCAGCCTTGGCGCGGTCGAGCATCTCGGCATAGACCTCGGGGGATGCGATAGGCATCGGTATTGCTCCTCACGTGCTTCAAACTGGTGGGGCTACCGCGCTGTGCCCCCAGGCTAAACCTCACCACACCGGAGCGCTCGCTGGGCGGTGAGGTTTACTGACCTGGAGTATTACCTATGCCTCGCCCTTTACGCGATCGGGGATGACTAGGCTGATCGCCCAGGTAACGATGCTCATCACGATCGCACCCCAGAATGCGGGCCAGAATCCGTTGATGTTGAACGGCAGATCCAGCAGGCCAGCGAGCCAGTCGGTCAGCAGGAAGAGCAGCGCGTTCACCACGAGCGCGATCAGCCCGAGGGTCAGCACGTAGAACACACAGCCGACAACCTTGATGATCGGTTTGAGGATCGCGTTGACGAGACCGAAGATCAGCGCCACCGCCAGCAGCGTAAGCAGGTTCTTCGTCGTGGATGATCCAGTGACGTCGATACCAGAGACAACCTTGGTGGTCACCCAGAGCGCGATCGCGCTGATGACCCATGTGATGAGAAACCCCATGATCTCATCTTCTATGCCTAAACCCCCATCTGCTGGCGAATCAGGCAGTAAGGGCCTACGTTGAGAGGATGACCGAGGTTCCCGAAGGCGACGCAGTGGAGCAAGCCATCCCGCTTGATCCAGAAGAGGTGCAGCCCGAACCGCCGTCCCCGGGCCTGGACCTGCCCGAGGCCGACGTGGTCGAGCAGTCGATTCCCGTGCCAGACGAAGAAGACGACTACCGCTAAACCCGGTTCCAAAGATTGGCCGGTAATGTCCGGCCGTAGGTCGGGAAGCCGGCGTGGCCTGCTAGCCGGTACCCTTGGCGAGCGTGAACACTATCCACGCCGTCGCCGAAGTGGCCAGCTTCAATCCACTCAACCCCACAGACTGGCTGCAGCTGTTTGGTTCGTTCGCGGTCTACGGGGTGTGGTTCATCCTGTTCGCCGAGACGGGCCTGCTCGCTGGCTTCTTCCTCCCCGGCGACTCGCTGCTGATCGTGGCCGGAGTCCTCGCCACGGGCGCGGGCACCGCGCTAGGGATCAAGCTCGATATCGTGCCGCTGCTGATCGGTGGCCCTATCTTCGCCATCCTTGGCGCACAGCTAGGCCATTGGCTGGGCGTGAAGTATGGCCGCAAGCTCTTTGACAAACCGAACTCCCGGCTCTTCAAGAAGGAGTACGTGGAGAAGGCCGAGCACTACTTCCAGAAGTTCGGCCCACGTAAGGCCGTCGTGCTGGCTCGCTTCATCCCCATCGTGCGCACGTTCCTGAACCCGGTCGCCGGTGTTCTTGGCATGCCGGCCAAGCAGTTCTTCGTCTGGAACGTTGTGGGCGCGATCCTTTGGGTCGACGGCATTCTGCTCGTCGGTTACTACGCTGGTGACACGCTCGTCGATCTGATCGGTGGCCCGGACAAGATTGACAAGTACATCATCCCATTCGTGCTCGTGATCGTGCTGATCTCCGCGATTCCCATCTTCATTGAGATGGCACGCGAGCGGCGTGCCAAAAGGGCCAAAGTCAAAGTAGACGTCAACGCCTAAAGCGAAAGGCCCCGGGGAAATCCCGGGGCCTTTCGCTTTACGTCAGCAAGGCCGCTAAGAAGATGGCTTCCATGTCACGTGGATCGGTGACCGTGAAGGCAGCACCGCCCGTGGTCTTCGCGATGGAATCCATTGCGGCGAGGTCAACGTCAGGGCCCATGCCCAGCAGCACCACCCGGACCGGCCGGGTGACATCGGCTAGCAGTTCCAGCTCTCGCTGCACGTCGCCGAGGTCAAGACCCGTCGTGTCCTTCCCGTCAGTGAAGATGACGAGCGTGTTGGACAGCTCTGGCTTATAACCCGTCAGGATTTCCTTGTACCCAGCCAGAATCGACTGATACAGCGGTGACGCGTCCGTTGGCTGTGGCGCAGCCCCCGCGATCGCTGTCTCCAGCTTCGTTCGCTGTCCGCCCGGTGTCTTGGCCGGGCCGAGTTTGGCCAGTGGCACCAAATTGAGATGTCCCTTGCCGGCGAAGGCCCACAGGCCCAGTTCGCTGTCGTCGGTGAACATGCTCAGCCCGGTGACCGACGCCTGCCGCATCACGTCCATGCGCGTCTTTCCCGCACCCATGATCTGACCCATCGACGACGTTGAGTCGACCATCGCGACGATCCGTGACGGGGTCCTCGCCGCGGTCCAGACGGACAGCGACTTACGCACCTTCGCCATGTCCGTCACCGGCTGCACGTGCACGATGTTCGCCGTGACGCCATGACCGGTGGGGAAACCGGTCGCCGCCGTTCCGTCTGGCGCCCGCAACCGGTGCGGTGCCAGCAATCCACGAAACTGCGGGCTGACGATCGCTGACTGGAACGCTGCCGCCGCCAGGGAAACCTTGTGCGGCTGATGGTTGCGAACCGCGAACGGGAAGTCGAGCGCTGGCAGATCGGGCAGATAGGCCGCCGCCATGGGAGTCGTTGTGCCGCCAGCGTTGTAGGCCAGAAGCGCCTGTTCGCTAACGGGCGCCGCCATGGGTTTGTCCGTCGAAGCCGCCAGTGCTTTCCACAGCGCGTCGGTGTTGTTCACTTGCGCACCGAGGCTGCGGTAAGCCAGCACCAGTTTGGGCAGGTCCTTTTCTGAGGTCACAAGGGCGTCGGCGAGAACCATGGCACCGGCGACTCCAGCCGTGTCCCGGCGCGGCTCCGTTATCGCTATCCGCAAAGCGTTTTCGCCCTTGAGGTTTAGCGCGAGTTTCGACAACGCGGTCATGTCCAGTCCCGCTGGCAAGTTCAGGGAACGAGCCGCGCTTTCTGGCAACGCGATGACGATAGGACTAGAAGCGACCGAAGGAGCACTCGCCTCAAAGAGCTCACGGTCGATCGTGCGCACCCGTCCCAGCCAATATGACGAGTCTGGAATCCAAACAATCGGGAGGTCCGCTTCGGACGGTGTGGGCGCTGGTTTGGCCGCGACATCAACCAGCCCGCCCGCCCAGGTGCCCCAGCCTTCAGCCAACTCCACCGACGATTTAGCAACCACATCAACATGGATGCAGTCGCCTTCCACGGAGGGATCGGTCGCTGTCCACTTAGCACCAATGTCGGCGATCGCCGGGGCGATCGCGGGATCCGCGGCCACTGTGAGCCGGATCCCAGCGCTGCTACAGCCATCCGCATCGGCCGATACAGCGCGAATCGCCATCGTGGCAAGGGTTATTAACCCCAGTGCGCTGATGATGATCACGGGGGTACGTATTGCTGGCTTAGCCAGTATTCGAGATGGACGATGACGTCCCATAGTTGCGCCATCTTAGAAGCACCAAAGATGAAGGCAACTCGCGGATCGGTCAGTTTTGCAAAACTAAAGGCCACGTGGTGTCCCACGTGGCCTTTAGAAAGTGTTATCGCTCAGCGAGCCTTTTTGGTGGCGCGCTTACGCGGCGGGGTAAGCAGCTCGGCGACCGTGGCGATGGCCGACGGCACCAGGCTGTAGTAGGCCCACACTCCACGCTTGTCCCGGTTCAGCAGTCCGGCCTCGGTGAGGATGCGCAGGTGGTGGCTAACGGTCGGCTGCGACAAGCCGAGCGGGGCGGTGAGGTCGCAAACGCACGCTTCGCCCTCGGGTGCCGACTGAATCAGGCTGAGCAGCCGGAGCCGGGCGGGGTCGGCAAGTGCCTTCAGGACACCGGCAAGGCGCTCGGCGTCAGCTCGTTCGATTGGCTCACCGGCGAGCGGTGAGATTTGAGGCAGCGGGGTTTCCACCAGGGCAGTTCCCACGTGATCCATCCTTCCAACAACAGCATCGATCCACCTACATATTAGCAGGTACGGATCTGACTTCCGTTAGGCCGACAGGTCAAGGTCGGCCAACGTATAGGCGGCTCGATATGACAGTCCGGCGGTACGCACCGCCTCACCCGCGCCTCGATCGACAATAACCGCAACGCCGATGACCTCGGCGCCCGCGTTTCGAAGAGCGTCAACAGCTGTGAGAACACTACTCCCCGTAGTGTTGACGTCTTCTACAGCGAGCACCTTACGGCCTGAGACATCCGGACCTTCGATCCGGCGCTGCAGTCCGTGTACCTTATCCGCTTTTCGTACAACGAACGCGTCGAGCGGACGGTTCGATGTATGCATCATCGCCGCTGCCACTGGATCGGCACCCATCGTGAGCCCGCCCACCGCTTCAAACTGCCAATCTGCTGTGAGTTCGTTAAGAACTTGCCCCACAAGCGGTGCAGCACGGTGATCGAGCGTCAGTCGACGCATGTCCAAGTACCAATCAGAGGTGGCTCCGGACGACAAAACGAAACTTCCGCGCACCACCGCGAGATCAGTGATGAATTTACGGAGTTCGTCACGTGCGGACATGGACCCGAGACTACAACGCGTGATGTCCGCTGGCTACAGGGGGTGCACTACTCCGTGTCACGTCCGGTTCGCACCCTTGCTCCCTTTGCAAGGCGCCGCAACAGACGCGTCGGCGTGTGCCGCATGACGCCGACGAGAACCTTGTATTTCCATCCGGGAATGCTGATTGTCTTGCCTTTACCCAGGTCACGCAGGGAGTCATCGACTACCTTCGGTGCCTCGAGCCACATCCAGCTAGGAGTCTTGCTCATGTCGATTCCTGCGCGCTGATGGAACTCCGAACGCGTGAACCCAGGGCACAGCGCCATCACCTTGACCCCATGGCGGGCAACGGAAAGAGCGATAGATTCGCTGAAACTGATTACCCACGCTTTCGATGCGGGGTAAGTGCTTCCGGGCATCGTGGCAGCGAATCCAGACACCGAAGAGACGTTGATGATGCTGCCGCTACGCCGAGCCACCATGCTCGGTAACGCCGCGTGCGTTAGACGCATCACAGCATTCACATTTACGGACAAGAGATATAGCTCTTTGTCCACCGTGGACTTAATAAACGGAGTGTTGAGCGACAACCCGGCATTGTTCACGAGCAGATCGACGCCTATGGATAGCCGCTGTTCGACGCGTTCGCAACCCTCTGTAGTGGAGAGATCGGCCTGGAGCGCCTTAGCTGAGATGCCATACGTAGCTGACAGTGATGAACACAGCTCCTGGAGCTTTTGCTCGTCCCGGGCGACAAGGACAAGATCCCAGCCCTGATTCGCGAGCCTGACGGCATAAGCCTTGCCAATACCCGCAGTCGCACCGGTTACAAGGGCCGTCTTGCGGCTCCCAGCGGATGCCGCCTCAGTAAGGACCGGCTCAGCCAAAACTTCGCTCACGCCACACACCATAGACAGTGGCTCCCTTTTCGCAAGGGAGCCACTGAAAACGGGCCTAGGCGCTTGGGAAGGTCGGTGGCGGGGTCCAGACGGGTTCCGCCTTGCGGAAGAACGGGTGCGATGGCGGCAGCGCCAGCAGGATCACGACGCCAAGCGCAGCAAGCAGCGAGATGACGCCCAGCACCATGGTTACCGAGCCGAGCCAGCTCGGCTGAAGCGCCTCAAGCTCGCGAACCAGCTTCTCCTGGTCGACTCCCGCTTGACCGCCCATGCCGCTGAGGCTGTTCGTCAACGCCTGTGAAGCCAGCCCGATGACGCCGCAGCAGATGGCCAAGCCACCAACGATCCACGCGGTAATACGTGCCCACTGCGCACCTTTGCCAACGAACACGGCGAGCACGAAGTAGAGGATCGCGAACAGCAAGCTGAATCCGGCGCCTATGTAGCCCCCAACAGAAGCGAATCCGGCGGCGGCCTCAGCGTCCGTTGCTGACATACCCGCGGCTTTGTAAGCGGCTTCGGCCTTTTCAGGGGTTAGCAGGCTGGCACTGTAAGCACCAAGGCCGACGCTAACGAGGCTGAGCGCGCCGAGCAGGTACAGCAAAAGGCTCGCCATGGTGACCGTGCCGGGACGGGCTGGCTTGCCAGCCGGCTCGGGCACGAGATACCCAGAGGGAGGAGGTGTCGTGTATGACATACGATCACCGTAAGCCACCGGGTAAACCCGTGCCTGCCACTTCAGGCGGAATCCTGCTCCGTCCTGAGGAGGAGCACCGGCCCCTACTTAACCGTCAGCGCGTCGCCGTCCAAATCGACCGTTACGGTGTCCCCATCGCGGATCTCACCGGCCAGCAGCGCTCGGGCGAGCTTGTCGCCGATCGCCGTCTGCACCAGCCGCCGCAACGGGCGTGCGCCATAAACCGGGTCATAGCCGTGCTTAGCGAGCCATTCCCGTGCGGGAACCGTCACCTCAAGGCTGAGCCGCCGGTCGGCTAGGCGCCTGCGCAGCCGCTCCAGCTGAATGGTGACGATCTCGCCTAGCTCCTCGGGCCGCAAGGCGTGGAAGATGACGATGTCGTCGAGACGGTTGAGGAATTCCGGTTTGAAGTGCGCCCGGACAGCAGCCATCACCGCTTCGGGATTCTCTCCATATTGGGTACCAAGGTTGCTCGTCAAAATGAGGATGGCGTTGCGGAAATCGACCGTCCGGCCTTGGCCGTCGGTGAGCCGCCCGTCATCGAGCACTTGCAGCAAGACGTCGAACACATCCGGGTGGGCCTTCTCGACCTCGTCGAGCAGCACGACGGAGTAGGGACGGCGGCGCACCGCTTCGGTCAGCTGACCGCCCTCCTCGTACCCGACATAGCCGGGCGGAGCACCGACAAGTCTTGCCACGGAATGCTTTTCGCTGTATTCGCTCATGTCAATGCGGACCATGGCCCGCTCGTCATCGAAAAGGAACTCGGCTAGTGCCTTGGCGAGCTCGGTCTTGCCGACGCCAGTGGGGCCCAGGAAGAGGAACGAGCCGGTCGGGCGGTCCGGATCGGCGACACCGGCTCGAGCGCGGCGGACCGCGTCGCTGACCGCTCGCACGGCGACATCTTGGCCCACGACACGCGATTGGAGGCCATCCTCCATTCGCAACAGTTTCGCCGTCTCGCCTTCCATCATGCGGCCAGCCGGGATGCCGGTCCACGATGAGACGACTTCAGCGATGTCGTCGGCGCCGACTTCCTCTTTTAGCATCGCCCCGTTCGCTTGCAGGACAGCGAGTTCGGCTTCGGCGTGACTCAATTCGGCTTCTAGTTGCGGGATCCGGCCGTAGCGCAGCTCGGATGCCTTGCCCAGATCGGCATCGCGCTCGGCCCGGTCGGCTTGGCTGCGCAATTCTTCAAGCTGCTCTTTGATTTGCGAGATGCGCTGGATATGCGACTTCTCTTCTTTCCACCGGGCGCTCAGCGCGGCCAGTTGCTCCCGCTTGTCGGCAAGCTCGGCACGCAGCTTGGCGAGCCGTTCGGCTGACGCGGGGTCTGGTTCCTTTTCTAGCGCCATTTCCTCGATTTCGAGACGGCGCACCTGCCGCTCGATCTCGTCCACTTCCACCGGACGGGAGTCGATTTCCATGCGCAGCCGCGAAGCTGCCTCGTCCACGAGGTCGATCGCCTTGTCTGGCAAGAAACGGTCGGAGATATAGCGGTCGGAAAGCGTTGCGGCGGCCACGAGTGCGGCGTCGGTGATGCGCACACCATGGTGCACTTCGTATCGCTCTTTCAGCCCTCGCAAGATGCCAATAGTGTCCTCAACGGACGGTTCACCCACGACGACCGGCTGGAACCGGCGCTCCAGCGCGGGATCCTTCTCGATGTGGTCGCGGTATTCGTCCAATGTGGTCGCTCCGACCATGCGCAATTCACCACGCGCCAGCATGGGCTTGAGCATGTTGCCGGCGTCCATGGAGCCCTCGCCTTTACCAGCTCCAACGAGCGTGTGCAGCTCATCGAGGAACGTGATGATCTGGCCTTCACTGGCCTTGATCTCCTCAAGCACGCTCTTGAGCCGCTCTTCGAACTGGCCGCGGTATTGCGCTCCGGCGACCATCGCGCCGAGGTCGAGGGAGACCAATCGCTTGTCGCGCAACGACTCTGGCACGTCACCGGCGACGATGCGCTGTGCGAGCCCTTCGACGATGGCGGTCTTGCCCACGCCTGGCTCACCGATCAGCACCGGGTTGTTCTTGGTACGCCGGGAAAGCACCTGGATCACCCGGCGAATCTCGGCGTCGCGTCCGATGACCGGATCGACTTTGCCGTCGCGAGCCTTCGCCGTCAGGTCGACGCTGTATTTCTCCAGCGCTTGATACTGCTGCTCGGGCTCGGGAGTCGTGACCCGCCGGTCACCGCCACGAATCTGCGGGAACGCGCCCGTCAAAGCTTCCTCGGTGGCACCGTGCTGGCGCAGCAACTGGCTCACCGGACCGCCCACTTTGGCCAAGCCGGCGAGCAGGTGCTCAGTGGACACGAATTCGTCGCCTAGGGGACGGGCGATCTGCTCGGCCGCGTTGATGGCGTTGACGAATTCGCGCGAGAGGCTCGGCTCGGCCACGCTGCTGCCGTGTGCGGCGGGCAGCTGCTCGACGGCCCGCGCGGCGGCGCGGCGCACCTCTGCCGCGTTGGACCCGACCGCGCGAAGCAGGCCGACCGCGGTCGACCCACCGGTGTCGAGGAGCGACAGCAGGAGATGCCATGGCTCGACGGTGGCGTGCCCACGCTGCTGGGCATTGGCCACCGCCGAGGTGATGACTTCACGAGACTTGGTGGTTAGGCGAGACGTATCCATAACGAAGTTGAGTCTAACTGACTCAACTTATGAACGCGACAACTGAACCCGGATCCAATCCCGTTGAGATCCACTGCCGGTGCTCAAGTAGACGACGCCGGCATCCTGCCCGGATCCCCAGATGGTGCCGTCTGCCAAACGGCCCGACCAGCTCAGCTTCGGCGTCCCCGGGACGAGGGTGAAACGGTCCGTGAAATAGCCGGTGCCAATGGGAGCTGTGAGCATTAGCGTTCCCGCGCCGACCGGTGTCACCGAGTACGAGTGCTGGGGATCGTCCTTGACTCCGGTCACTGGACATGCCTTCCACGCCCCGTTTTCCCAGCGCCACAACAAGGGCAGACCGGACGCCTTCATCCGCACTGATCGCGGGCCGCTCAGGCTGGGCGGCTCCTGCTCCGCGATGAGCCACACATCCAGGCCATCAGGAGACACCGCGATACGCGCCAGCATCACGTTCCGGCCAGGCTGCAATTCAACTGGTACTAGGGAAAAGCTCGTGCTCCCAGGGACGCTAACCGCGGTCACGGCTTTGCCGTCCCTGACCGATGCCTGCCACAACCCGTGCTGCCCGTCCTCGACAACCTGGCTTTCTTCGAACCCCGGCAACACGGTCTTGCCCTTGCGTAGCTCATGGTTGGTGTAGTCGGGATACTCGTCGGGCATCGGCCCAGTCGGCGAATAGGGCTTCTCCGTCCAGGTCTTGCCGCCGTCATGGGTCACGTGCCAGCTGTGCGGTTCGGCCAGCAGCACGACGGTGTCCGGACCGGCGACATAAAGCTGGTGATTGTCAGCAACTGTGCGTGGATGGGCGACTTCGTGCCAAGACTGACCGCCATCGGTGGTCCGGAAGAGGCGGGCTAGAGCGGGCGATCCCTGCTTAACGAACATCCCGTAGCCGTGGGTCTTGGTCGCGAACTCGAGGAAAGGGGCGTCAAAACCTTCTGGCACAACGACTGTCACTGACCGCTCGGTGAGCGTCGCTGTTGCCTGAGGCGGATCGGCCTTGGGGGTGCACCCGGCCACCAGTGCTGCGATCAAGGCCCCCGCGATGAGTTGTCTCATGGTGTGGAAGAGTCGCCAACCCGGCACGTGGTTCCGATAACGGATTGGTGAAGTCCTCTTCCCACCACAGCGAGTGCAGGCTACGTTGCGGGCGGGTAAGGGGGCTGTCAGAGGATGAGTGCGACTTCGGCGACGTTTCGCGGGTTTGCCAACCCGGTTGATCCAAGTGCGGCTGAACTCAGGTCGTGGGCTTACGCACCAGACTCGGTGCCGCTAAGTTCCATGCCACCAGACTGGGACCTGCTGATCGCTGGCGATCAGCTCATCTCGACGCTTTTCGATCTGGCGATGGACCCCGCGTGCCCGGCCCGGCGATTCGCCCTGCACTGCTGCTATATCTACGCCGCTGACGCCATCCGCACCGGCTTCAAGGCACACCCCCGCCGCAAGCTGCGCAAACTTGTCGAAGAGGCGGAGGAGGAAGGCGACGAGCTGATGTCGGTGTGGGCGCACAACACCCGCGTCCTGCTCGCCCGGCCGTCGCATTTCGACTATCACGACTGGTGCGAAGGCGGGCTGGTAAGAAACGTCCGCCGGTTGCAGCAATAGCAACGCGGCGGACGCTGGAACGCTAGTTAGCTAGCTAGTTGCCGATCTTGTCGATGCCCTCTTTGGCAGCGTTGGAACCTGTGTCCACGTGCTTGTCCATGCCATCTGGCACTCGGTCCTTGGCCTTGGTCGCCACGTCATCTACGGCGCCTTTGGCCTTGTCCTTAAGGCCACCCATCGCGTCTTTGGCTTTTCCGCTGACTTGATCGGTCTTGTCTTTGACCGCGTCGGACGCTTTGCCCGTTGCGTCCTTCGTGGCGTCCTTGGCGTCGTCCATGCCCAGCATGTCTTTGGCCTTGTCCAAGATGCCCATGAGATCCCCCAACCTCAGTCGGCAAGTTGCTCTTGAACGTAACGTTACCGGCGCGGTCAGTCGTCGGAGGCAGAACGAGGGCGCCAGACCATAAGTGCGGTGCTGGTGCGGTGCACGGGGAGAATGTCGGTGCGTGGGAAAGCGGAAATGGTCTCCAGCTCGGCCAGCCGTTGACGCGCGAGCGCGAGCTCTTCGGCCATTTCGGCCATTTGCTCCCGCATTTCCACGACGACCCGTTCCAGGCCGATGATCCGTTTTACGCCCGCGAGGTTAACGCCATCTTCCTGGCTGAGCCGCTGAATCTCGCGTAGCAGCTCGACGTCACGCATGCTGTAGCGGCGACCGCCACCGGGCGAGCGCCCCGGCTCGACCAAGCCCATCCGGTCGTATTGCCGCAGCGTCTGCGGATGCATCCCGGCGAGCTGAGCGGCCACCGAGATCAGCAGCACTTTCGCAGATGAGTCCATTGTGGTCACCTCAGATTCTCCAGATGATCGCGACGAGCGGGAGGGGTCAGCTCAGCGAACTTTTCCAGAGCCGCGAGGGCGTCAGGGGATAGTTCTCCAGGCATGACAATGTCGACGGTAACTAAGAGATCGCCAGACTGCCCATCGCGTTTCGGCACGCCACGTCCACGCACGCGCAGCACACGGCCGCTCGGGGTGTTGGCGGGCACCCGAACCTTGACCATTCCGTCCAATGTGGGCACTCGCACCTCGGCGCCCACCACGGCTTCGGGATAGGTCACCGGAATCGTGACGGTCAGGTCATCGCCGGACCGGGCGAAAACAGGATCCGGCCGCAGCAAGGTTTTGATGTAGAGGTCGCCAGCCGGGCCACCCCGGTCACCCGGCTCGCCACGACCGGCTAGGCGGATGCGCTGCCCATCATTGACACCCGGCGGGATGCGGACCGTCAGCGTCCGGGTCTTGGTCACACCACCGGTGCCACCGCACTCCGGGCACTTCTCGTCAACGATCGTGCCCACGCCCTGGCAGTCACGGCAGGGCTCGGCGAAGCCGAAGGCGCCCTGATTGCGGGTCACCATTCCGGTGCCGCCGCAGTGCGGGCAGGTGCGCGGTGTCGTGCCGGGCTTGGCGCCCGAACCATGACAGGTGTCGCAAAGCCCGGGCGCGCGCAAGGTAATCGGCAGCTCGACTCCGCGCACGGCGTCGAGGAAGTCGAGGGTCACCTCGGTTTCAACGTCTCGTCCACGAGCCGGGCCGGTGCGGTAGGCCGCGGACTGACCAGGCCCACCGCCACCGGAGAAAATCGTCCCGAACAGGTCGGAGAAACTCGCACCGCCGAACCGCTGATCACGGCCGGCCTGTCCAAATAGGTCAGACATGTCAAACGTCTGCCCACCACCGCCGCGGGCGCCCCTGCGGAACGCACCGGACTCGAACAGCGACCGCATCTCGTCGTACTCCCGGCGTTTGCGATCGTCGGAGAGCACGTCATATGCCTCAGACACAGCTTTGAACCGGTCTTCGGCACCTGAGTTTTGCGGGTTGTGGTCGGGATGAAGTTCGCGGGCAAGCTTTCGATAGGCCTTCTTGATATCGGCTGCTGTGACGTCTTTAGAAACGCCAAGCACCGAGTAGAAGTCCTTCTCGAGCCAGTCCTTGGAACTCACCGGAGGTGTACCCCGCCTACTCAGTCTTCTCGGATTCGGATGTGTTTGCTTTTTCTTCTTCGCTGCCGGTTGCAGAGGATGGTTCCTCAACCGGCGCAGGCGTTTCCGCCTCGGCTGGATCGGCGACGGCGACCATCGCCGGACGCAGCAGACGCTCGCCCAGCAGGTAACCCCGGCGCATCACGTCGATGCACGTCGGCTCGGTCACCTCGGGAGAGGTCAAGTGCGCCACGGCTTCATGCAGCTTCGGATCGAAGGCATCGCCCTTGGCTCCGAAACCGGTCAGCCCCAGCTTGCTGACAACATTGTTGAGTTGCTCGGCCACTGACGCGAACGGGCCGGTCAGGTCACCGTGCTCGCGCGCGCGGTCCACATCGTCAAGCACCGGAAGCAAACTGGCCAGCACCATGCCAACCGCCTGCTCCGCCGCCACGGTGCGGTCCCGCTCGACCCGCTTGCGGTAATTGGCGTATTCCGCCGTCACCCGCTGCAGATCGGCGGTGCGTTCGTCCAATGTAGAGCGCAGCTCACCGATCTCAGCCGAGTCGGTGGACTTCTCTTCGTGCACCTCGACAGGAACGTCGTGTGCCTCGCCAGCCTCGACGAGCTCGCCGTCGGCAGGCACCGTCGTTTCTGGAGTCTCGGTCGCGTCGGCTTTCAGTTTCCGTTTGTCTCTGATCACGATGCGCTCGCCGCCAGCTTCCGCTGGCGGTGGCACATCCTGCTTTTCCGTCACTGCTTCTTGCCCTCGTCATCGATGACTTCCGCGTCCACCACATCGTCATCCTTGCCGGCACTGCCGGAAGGAGCACCCGCGTCACCCGCGCCCGGGGTGGCACCGGCGGCCTGCTGCTGCTCATATAGCGCCGCACCGGCCTTCTGTGACACCTCGTCCAGTTTGGAGTGTGCCGACTTGATCTTTTCGATGTCCGTGCCGCCGAGCGCACTACGCAGGTCGGTGAGGGCATCGTTGATCTCATCTTTGACGTTGCCGGGAATCTTGTCGCCGTTCTCAGCGAGGAATTTCTCGGTCTGCCATTGACGAGCCTCGGCGACGTTGCGTGCCTCAGCCTCATCGCGACGGCGACGGTCATCGTCGGCGTGCTCTTCGGCGTCGCGGCGCATGCGCTCGATGTCGTCCTTGGCCAGCGAAGACCCACCGGTGATGGTCATCTTCTGTTCCTTGCCGGTGCCAAGGTCCTTGGCGTGCACGTTCACGATGCCGTTGGCGTCGATGTCGAACGTGACCTCGATCTGCGGCACACCGCGTGGCGCAGGCGGCAGCCCGGTCAGCTCGAAGGTGCCGAGCTTCTTGTTGTATGCCGCGATTTCCCGCTCGCCCTGGAAGACCTGGATCAGCACGGACGGCTGGTTGTCATCAGCCGTGGTGAAGACCTCGGAACGCTTCGTCGGGATGGTGGTGTTGCGCTCGATCAGCTTGGTGAAGATGCCGCCCTTGGTCTCGATACCCAGCGACAGCGGGGTCACGTCGAGCAGCAGGACGTCCTTGACCTCGCCCTTGAGCACACCGGCCTGCAGCGCGGCACCCACGGCGACGACCTCGTCGGGGTTGACGCCCTTGTTCGGCTCCTTGCCGGTCAGCGACTTGACCAGCTCGGTCACGGCGGGCATGCGGGTCGAGCCACCAACGAGGATCACGTGCTCGATGTCGGAGAGCTTGACGCCGGCGTCCTTGATGGCCGACTCGAACGGGCCCTTGCAGCGGTCGAGCAGATCCTGCGTCATGCGCTGGAACTCGGCCCGCGTCAGCGAGGTGTCCAGGTGCAGCGGGCCGTCCGGGCCAGCCGTGATGTAGGGCAGGTTGATGCTCGTGGTCTGCGCGGCGGACAGCTCGATCTTGGCCTTCTCAGCGGCTTCCTTGAGACGCTGCATGGCCATCTTGTCCTGCGCCAGGTCGATGCCGTATTGCCCGCGGAACGTCTTGACCAGGTGCTCGATGATCCGCTCGTCCCAGTCGTCACCACCGAGGTGGTTGTCACCGCTGGTCGACTTGACCTCAACCACGCCGTCAGCGAGCTCGAGCAGGGACACGTCGAACGTGCCGCCACCGAGGTCGAACACGAGCACGGTCTGTTCCTTGGAGCCCTTGTCCAGACCGTAGGCCAGCGCCGCGGCGGTCGGCTCGTTGACGATGCGCAGCACGTTGAAGCCCGCGATCTCACCGGCTTCCTTGGTCGCCGTGCGCTGAGCGTCATTGAAGTAGGCAGGAACCGTGATCACGGCGTCGGTGATCGTTTCACCCAGGTAGGACTCGGCGTCGCGCTTGAGCTTCTGCAGCACACGCGCGGAGATCTCCTGCGGGGTGTATTTCTTGCCATCGATGTCGATAGTCCAGTTGGTGCCCATCTCGCGCTTGACCGAGCGGATGGTGCGATCCGGGTTGGTGACAGCCTGGCGCTTGGCGACCTCGCCGACCAGAACCTCACCGTTCTTGGCGAACGCCACGATCGAGGGCGTCGTGCGGGAGCCCTCGGCGTTCGCGATTACTGTGGGTTCGCCACCCTCTAGGACGGCGACACAGGAGTTCGTCGTCCCGAGGTCGATGCCGACCGCACGTGCCATGTTTGCTTCCTCCAAAAGTTCCCGGCGGCGGCCAGCGCCGCCCGGCCCATAGTTGAGTGGACCAGACTCAAGGTACAAGGTTGAGTGTAGGCGGAGCAACTTATGGTGACGGATGGCCACTTCCGCTTAGGCTTCGGGTGTGCGTGACCATGAAGCTCCTTTACTCGCGGTGATCGGCGGACCGACCGGCGCGGGTAAGTCGACGCTGGTCAACAGTCTGGTTCGGGCACCGGTCAGCGCGACCGGCATCCTGCGCCCGACGACACGCCGGCCCGTGCTGGTGTGCCACCCACGGAGCTGGGCGCACGTGCACCGGCACAGCCTGGTCCCGATCTCCGCGCCGGCCCTCCCGGCTGGTGTGGCCTTGATCGACGCTCCGGACATCAACTCGATCGAACAAGCCAACCGTGACTTGTCCAATGAGCTATTTGACGACGCAGACGTATGGGTGTTCGTGACCACCGCTGCCCGCTACGCTGACGCGGAGGCTTGGCGTCATCTGCGCGCTGCGCAGGAACGCAAGGTCGGGCTCGCGGTGGTGCTTGACCGGGTGCCGCCCCAGGCGGTGGACGAGATCGTGCCCCATCTGACCGAGCTGCTCGGTGAGCCCGTGCCACTGTTCGTGGTGCCGGACTCACAGCTAGACCGGCAAGGAATGCTCCCCGAACGGGTTGTCACCCCGATCTGGGAATTCCTACATAAGTGTGCGAACGACAAGATGTCAGGTATGTCCGAAGGCGACAGTTCACGGGAGGAGGCTCAGTGACCGCAAGCACCCCCGAAGCCAAGCTGGACATGCTGCAGAACTTTATCGATATCGCTGCTGAACCCCTTGGCGAGCTGCCCCAGCTCGTGGAAGCCAAGGCGCTGTCAGAGCGCGCGTCAGACCGGCTGAGGTTTCCCCGCCAGTTCACGACCGTCGCGCTGACCGGCACCACCGGCAGCGGCAAGTCGAGCATGTTCAACGCGTTCACCACGATCGACCGGTCTCCGGCCGGGATTTTGCGGCCAACGACGTCTGAGCCTTATGCCTGTGTCTGGGGAACGCTGACGCAAGCCGACGAACTGCTTGACTGGCTTGGGGTTTCGTCCCGCCGCCGGTTCACGCGAGAATCCGCACTTGACGCCAACGACGAGGTTGGCCTGCGCGGCATGATCCTGCTCGACCTCCCCGACGTGGACTCCATCGAGCCACGGCACCGGGTCGAGGTCGACCGTCTGCTGCACCTTGTCGACGTCGTGGTCTGGATCTGCGACCCGCAGAAATACGCCGACCAGCTCATGGAAGGCGGCTACCTGCGCCAGCTCGCGTCGCATCGCGCCCGGCTGATCGTCGCGCTCAACCAGACCGACAAGCTTCTTCCGGCGCACCTGCCCAAGGTCGGCGCCGACCTGCGTCAGCTCCTCGATGAGGCTGGCCTGCAAAACGTTCCGCTCGTGGCCACGTCGGCGACGGGCGAGGTCCCGGAAATGCCCGCCACCAAGCGCGGGCCCATCAAACCCAAGCCGGGCCCCTTCTCAGCCGAGAAATCCACCAAGGGCTACAAGGGCGTCGCGCATCTGCGCGCCATCCTGGAACCGGTCATCGCCAGCGGAACGGCCAGCGCCGACACCGTCAATCACGACGTCAACTCCGCGCTGGAACTCGTGTCCACTTTGGTCAGCCGCCCGGCCGGAACGCCTCCAGCCGCCGGCAAGCTGGTGGACGCTCTGGTTCGCAAAGACATTGACCAGGGGGTACGGGATTACGCCGCCGCCGCGTCAAGTGGACTCCCCGAAGCATGGCAAGACGCGGTCCTCCGCACGGCGCAGTCCCGTTTGACCGACCTTCCCGGCGCGCTAAACCAGGCGGCCGAGCGGGCCGAGGCCAGCCGTCCCCGCCGGGTGTGGATCCCGGGCGGGCGCAAGCGCGCTGACGCCCGGGCGGAAACCCTGCTGCAGCAAGAGATCGACAAGGTCGCCTTGCGCTATGTCATCGAGCCGGTGCGCCGGACCCTGGCGACATACGAACGAGCCCGGATAGCTCTTTCCTGACCTCGTCACGGATCTCCTGCTCCATTTTGGACAGTTCCGCGCGCAGCTCCGCCTCCAGCAAGGCTTTCAGCTGCCCGGTGTCAACCGCGACCACGTCGCCTTGTCCGCTCGATCCCGGCGCACCTGGCAAGGGCACCGCAGGCGAACCCGGGCTAGGGCTGCTTGGATGGCCGACGCCACTTGGGAACAACTGACCGTTTGGCGCGCCCGAATGACCTGAGCCGGGGGTGCTTGGCTGGCCGGTGCCACTTGGCCACGGCGACGCCGGTGCGCTGGGCGAGGTCGAGGATGATGGCGTGCCCGGCGATAGTGATCCGGGCGTGCGGCTCGGTTTGTGGACCGGGCGCTTCTTCGTCTTGACGACCGCCGTGTGCTCCTCGACCGGTGACTCCTTGACGCTTGGTGGAGCTGGCTCTGGCGCAACGATCTTGGGCGTTTGCTTCGCGGGGACGGGCTCATCGCGTACCCACGGCGGATCTTGCAATGCCTGACTGGCTGGAGGCGCAAGCAGTGGGCTGACCTGTGGGGGCGCGGAGCTCGATAAGGAATCTGATCCGGCCTTGAGCACCAGCCAGGTCGGGACGGCGGTCATCCCGGCCATGACCGTGAGCATCAAGGCGTAACGGCGTGTGGTGGACAGGCCTAGCGCGGGCGCGCGGCGGTGACTGGGCGGAGGCGCGGACAGCACCTCTTCCAGGAAATCGGACATCGTGGTTACCTCATACCAAAGCGGGGGGAATCCCACTTCTCTAACGCTCTTGAGGTACGGCTGGAGATTTAGATCACGTGAGGCAGCTGTGACGGCAGCCACCGATACGGCAATATTGGTGCCGATGGCAATGGTGCCGTTCGCTGAAGGTTCAGCCGCGGTTATGCCATGCCTAGAAGATGGCGTGCCATCTTCACCACGCGGGTAAACCCCTACCGGGGCCATGCGTGGCCATCCGGTGGCACACCCCGCTGCCGGGACCTGACATTGGGAGACACGGATGACCAGAGCCTCCTCGAAGCGCGCGGCAGCGGCGCAAGCCGCTGAACCCGACTTCGTGCAGCTACTTACCCCGGACGGGCAGCGGGTTACGCACCCCGAATATTCCGTCGACTTCAGCGATGAAGAACTGCGCGGGCTTTACCGCGACCTCGTGACTGTCCGCAAGCTCGACGCCGAAGCCACGGCTTTGCAGCGGCAAGGCGAGCTGGGCATTTGGGCCAGCCTTCTCGGCCAGGAAGCAGCGCAGGTCGGCTCCGGCCGGGCGCTCCGCGAGCAGGACATGGCCTTCCCGACCTATCGCGAGCACGGCGTTCTCTACTGCCGCGGCATCGACCCGATCATGCCGCTGGGCTTGTTCCGTGGCGTGGACCAGGGCGGATGGGACCCGATCGCGAACAAGTTCGGCATCTACACGATCGTCATCGGTGCGCAGACGCTGCACGCGACCGGCTACGCCATGGGTGTGGCCAAGGATGGCAAGGTCGGCGGCGACGAAGGTGAATCGGTCATCGCCTACTTCGGCGATGGAGCGACCAGCCAAGGTGACGTCAACGAGGCGTTCATCTTCGCCTCGGTCTACAACGCGCCGATCGTCTTCTTCTGCCAGAACAACCAATACGCGATCTCCGAGCCGCTGACCCGGCAGACCCGGGTGCCGCTGTACCAGCGGGCGTCCGGCTTCGGCTTCCCCGGCATTCGCGTCGATGGCAACGACGTCCTCGCGACCTTCGCCGTGACCCGGGCAGCGCTGGACAACGCCCGCCACGGCAACGGCCCGACCCTGATCGAGGCCTACACGTACCGCATGGGTGCGCACACCACGTCCGACGACCCGACGCGTTACCGCGTGGCCAGTGAAGTCGAAGAGTGGCAAGCCAAGGACCCGATCCTGCGCCTGCGCAAATACCTCGAGTCGACAGGCCTGATCGACGAGGCCTTCGTGACCGAGGTCGACGCCTACGCGCGTGAAGAAGCCGTCAAACTGCGCGAGCGTGTGCTCACGCTGCCTGACCCCGAGCCGGGCGAGATGTTCAAGCACGTCTACCCGAACGGTTCGCCAGAGGTTGACCAGCAGGCCGCGGAATTCGCCGCCTACCACGCCTCGTTTGAAGGAGCGCACTCATGATCGAGCGCTTGCGCGAGGGAATCAATATCGCAGGGTGTCTAGTGCCTCAGGCCAAAGACGACCGAAGGGAGACTTTGGCATGAGCGAGACGTTGACGCTTGGCAAGGCGCTGAACCTCGGGCTTCGGCGCGCGATGGAGGACGACTCCAAGGTCATCCTCATGGGCGAGGACATCGGCAAGCTCGGTGGCGTTTTCCGCATCACCGACGGGCTGCAGAAGGACTTCGGCGACGAGCGCGTTATCGACACGCCACTGGCTGAATCCGGCATCGTCGGCACCGCTGTCGGTCTCGCGCTGCGCGGCTACCGGCCCGTGATCGAGATCCAGTTCGACGGCTTCGTCTACCCGGCCTACGACCAGATCGTCTGCCAGGTCGCGAAGATGCACTACCGCTCACGGGGCAAGGTCAAACTGCCGATCGTGATCCGGATTCCGTTCGGTGGCGGCATTGGCGCCGTCGAGCACCACTCCGAGTCGCCCGAGGCCTACTTCGCGCACACGGCCGGTCTCAAGGTCGTCGCGTGCTCGAACCCGTCCGACGCGTACTGGATGATCCAGCAGGCCATCGCCTCCGACGACCCGATCGTCTTCTTCGAGCCCAAGCGCCGGTACTGGGAAAAGGGTGAAGTCGACACGTCAGGCTCGCTGGAGTCGGCGTTCCCGCTGCACTCCTCCAAGGTGCTCACCTCCGGAACGGACGCGACCGTGCTGGCCTACGGCCCCATGGTGCGCGTGGCTCTCGACGCGGCCACCGCCGCGGCTGAGGACGGCCGCAAGCTGGAAGTGATCGACCTGCGGACACTGTCGCCTTTGGACATGGGCGCGGTCTTCGATTCCGTTCGCAAGACTGGCCGCGCCATCGTCGTGCACGAGGCGCCGCACAACCTCGGCATGGGTGCCGAACTGGCCGCCCGCATCACCGAGGAATGCTTCTACTCACTTGAAGCACCCGTGCTGCGCGTCGCCGGCTACGACATTCCCTACCCGGCTGCTCGTGCCGAAGAGGAATACCTGCCCGATCTCGACCGTGTCCTTGACGCGGTAGACCGTTCGTTCGGGTGGTGAGTTCATGTCGGTAAAAGACTTTCCGTTGCCAGACCTTGGTGAAGGGCTGACCGAGGGCGAGATCCTCAAGTGGCTCGTCGCCGAAGGTGACGTCATCGAACTCAACCAGCCCATCGTCGAGGTCGAGACCGCTAAAGCCGCGGTCGAGATCCCCGCGAAGTGGGCCGGTCGCGTGGCGAAGATTCACTATCCCGAAGGGACAGTGGTCAACGTCGGCGACCCGATCATCTCGATCGACACCGGCGGCGGTTCAGGCACCGTCGCGGCCACTGAGCCAGCCGCGAACGCGGAAGGCGAAGGTGGTCTCATCGGCGAGGTGAAGGCCGACGGACGGACCGCTGTGCTGGTCGGCTACGGCCCGAAGACGGTCACCGCCAAGCGCCGCGCACGCACGGGCGCTCCCGCAGGGCCGGCAGGTACGGCTCCTTCGGGCACCGCTCCCGCCGGGGTCAAGCCGGCTTCGGCTGAGCAGGCCACGGGTGCCGCGTTCGGCTCCGGCGCGGTAGTTCCGGGAACGCCGGTGGCTTCCGCTCCAGCTGCTGCTTCGACTCCAGTTGCTGCTGCTCCGGTCGCTGCTTCTTCGGGGTCGGTGCTGGCTAAGCCGCCGGTCCGCAAGATGGCCCGCGACCTGGGCGTGGATCTGTCCACATTGGTGGGTAGCGGACCGCAGGGTTCGATCACGCGTGATGACGTGCAGGCCGCGGTCAACGGCGTCTCCGCCGCACCGGCCGTCACGGTCGCGCGCGGCGAGCGCGAGACCCGCATCCCGGTCAAGGGCGTTCGCAAGCTCACCGCCGCCAACATGGTTGCTTCGGCGTTCAGCGCACCGCACGTCACCGAGTTCCTGACGGTCGACATAACGCGGGGCATGAAGGCTCTCGACCGGCTCCGCGAGCAGCGCGACTGGCGTGACGTGCGCGTTTCGCCACTGCTGCTCGTCGCCAAGGCGGTGCTGCTGGGCATCAAGCGTTACCCGATGATCAACTCCAGCTGGACCGACGAGGACATCATCGTCAAGAACTACGTGAACCTGGGCGTCGCTGCCGCGACCGACCGTGGGCTCATCGTCCCGAACATCAAGGACGCCGAGACGCTGTCGCTGCGGGAGCTGGCCGACGGGATGACCGACCTCGTGACGGTCGCCAAGTCGGGCAAGACGCCGCCTGCGGCCATGACCGGCGGGACGTTCACGATCACCAATGTCGGGGTGTTCGGAGTGGACACCGGAACGCCGATTCTGCCTCCTGGTGAGGCGGCGATCCTCGCCTTCGGTGCCGTCCGCGAACAGCCGTGGGTGCACAAGGGCAAGATCAAGGCACGTCAGGTGACCACGCTTGGCCTCTCGTTCGACCACCGGATCATCGATGGCGAACTTGGCTCCAAGTTCCTGCGTGACGTCGGTGCGTTCCTGACCGATCCGGAAGCCGCCCTGCTCGCCTGGGGCTGAGTCTCCTGACCATCCACAACACGGATCCTTTCGCGGCCCCGGAGCCGGCGCGTTCACCAGTGCGCCGGTTGCGGGGCCGCTTCGCCCAGACCGTCACGCTATGGACCACGCCTGGACCAGCAGGTCTCACGGTGTCGTCCTGCCTGGTGGCCGACGGCGAGCCAGGGCGAGTCCTTGGGCTCATCGACGACGAGTCGGAGCTGTGGACGGCCATCTCACGATCCGGAAAGTTCGCCGTCTCCGTGCTTACCCCCGCAGACCAGCAGTTAGCGGACCGTTTCGCCGGTCTGCTCCCGTCACCGGGTGGCCTTTTCAGGCAAGGCGATCGATGGATTGACACTCCTTTTGGACCGGTGCACGGGGACACCTGGGTGGGCTGTCAGCTCGCTGATTCGCGGCAAACCGGCTGGAGCCTGCTGGTGGAAGGCGTGATTGACAAGATCGAGCTGGGCCCGAGAGCCGAGCCACTGCTGCACCACACGGGTTCGTACCGCCAGCTAGGTGGCCGCTAAGCTAGCCGCATGCAGGTTCCCCCACGCTTCGGCGAAGGTCATCGTGTGCTCGTTTCGGGTGGCGCCGGGTTCGTCCCCTCCCACCTGATCGACCGCCTTATCGCCCGTGGGTGCCAGGTCGTCGCGATCGACAACTTCCTCACCGGGAGCGAGTCCAACGTCGCCCACCTGGCCGGGAACCCTTTGTTCACGCTGGTGAAGGCCGACATCTCCGACGGCATCCCTGCCGACGTGACCGACCGCTTCGACGCCATCTTGCACATGGCCTCACCCGCCAGCCCGACCGATTTCGGCACACTGCCGATCGAGATCCTGCGCGCTGGCTCGCTAGCCACGTTCCACATGCTGGACCGCGCCCGCCACGACGGCGCCCGCTTCCTGCTCGCCTCCACCTCAGAGGCTTACGGCGATCCACTGGTGCACCCGCAGCCCGAAAGCTACTGGGGCAACGTCAACCCGATCGGCATCCGCAGCGTCTACGACGAGTCCAAGCGGTTCGCTGAGGCGACGACGATGGCGTACAAGCGGGCCTATGGCGTCGACACCGCGATCGTGCGCATCTTCAACACCTTCGGCCCCCGGATGCGTGCTGACGACGGCCGCGCCATCCCGACGTTCATCAACCGGGCGATCCGCAACGAGCCCCTGGAAGTGACCGGGACGGGCAGCCAGACGCGCTCTATTTGCTTTGTCGACGATCTGGTCCGCGGCATCCTGCTGCTGCTCGACTCGACCGAGGCCGGGCCGATCAACTGCGGCACCGAGCATGAGATGACGATGCTGGAGCTAGCCGAGCGCATCGTGCAGATTGCCGACTCAAAATCTGACATCGTGCTCATTCCACGGACGGCCGACGACCCCGACCGGCGACGCCCCGACCTCACGCTGGCCAGGCAAAAGCTTGGCTACGAGCCAGAGGTCGGCGCCGACGATGGGCTTCGCGCCACGATCGATTACTTCCGGGCGCTCTAGTCCAGACCTTCTACCCTGGATTTCATGTCGAACGACGAGCGACCGGTCGGCCGTGCCCGGGTACCAGGCAAGGCGGTTCCTTCAAGCCCTGCTGCGGCTTCACGCAGCACGTCCACCTATGGGCGTCCCGCCGGTAAAAGGGGTCCGAAGCCTAAGTGGGGCCGCATCGCGCTTGTCGTCGCGTTAGCCATCGCGCTGTGCGGTGGTCTGGGATCGCTTGGTGCCTACCTTTACGCGAAGTCGATCGAGGGCGACATCGACCGCATCGAAAACTTCACCGTTGGCGGCCGTCCGCCTAAGACAGTCGACGGGATGCAGAACATCCTGATGGTCGGCACCGACTTCGCTGACCCTGAGTCGCAGCCGGATGAGCCGGGCTCGGCTCGCACGGACACCATCATGGTGATGCACATTCCGTCCACACAGGACCGTGGCTACATCATCTCGATTCCGCGGGACCTTTACGTTCCGATTCCGCAGAAAGCGACGGACAAGGAATGCGGCAACCGGCGCGCGAAGATCAACGCCGCGTATGCCTGGGGCGAGATCCCGTTGCTGGTCAAGACGGTCGAATGCTTCACCTCGGTGCGCATCGATCACGTCGTGCAGATCGACTTTGGCGGATTCAAGCAGGTCGTTGACGCTCTAGGCGGAGTCGACCTGGAAATCGAGCAGAACATCACCTCGATCCACGAGCCCTACCGCAAGTTCACCAAGGGCACGATGCACCTCAACGGCACCGAGGCGCTCGACTACGTCCGCCAGCGCAAGCAGTTCCCCGATGGCGACTTCGCCCGCATGCGCCACCAGCAGCAGCTGCTCAAGGTCATGCTGGACAAGGCGGCCAGCACCGAGACGCTCACGAACCTGCCCAAGTTCAACGCGTTCATGAACGCGATGACCAAGGCGGTCAAGGTCGACCAGGACTTCTCCTTGCTGGACATGGCCTTCCAGTTCCGCAGCCTGCGCAGCAAGGACCTGTCGTTCATGACGAGCCCGAACCTCGGCAGCGACATGGTTGGCAACGAGAGCGTCGTCGTGTCAGACCGCCCGAACGCGATCAAGCTCTACAACGCGATGGCGGCGGACAAGATGGCCGAATACATGGCCGCGGCCCATCCGAGCCCCAGCTCAGGGGCCCGCCAATAGTGACGAAACCGCCCTTTTTATGCTGAGACATTCATAAGCTAGGCACATGCGCGCGTCACGTTCCATGCTTTGGCCGAAGATTTTCCTGGGCTTGGGGCTCGCGCTCGTGCTCGTGGCCACAGCGGCGTTCGCCGGCATGAACTGGCTCGTCAACCGGTACGAAGCGAGCGTCACGCGCGATGTGCTGCTAGCCCCCAGCGCCCGGGGCACCGCGCCTGGCGAGCACGCCTCGTGGCTAACGTCGGGCCGCCCGCTCAACTTCTTGCTGATCGGGTCGGACTGGCGTGAGGGACAGCCACACGAAGGGCAGCGCGCGGACACGATCATCATCGTCCAGCTCAACGGGGAAAGAACCGCCGCCCACCTGGTCTCGATCCCTCGTGACCTGGTCGCGGAGATACCCGAGTTTCCGGCCACGGAGTTTTACGGCAGCACCGAGAAGATCAATGCCGCCTTCCATCACGGTGGTGGAGGCACGGGCGGCGTGCAGCTGCTTTCTGCCACCTTGGCGCAGCTTCTCGGGATCAGGTTCGATGGGGCTGCCGTGATCGACTTCAGTGGGATGGAGAACATCGTCAACCTGCTGGGCGGTGTGCGGATGTGTGTCGACACGGAAGTCACCTCGATCCACACCGGCGAGCTGTTTCCGCTGGGCTGCCAGATCTTCACTGGCGCGCAGGCACTTGACTACTCCCGTCAGCGCTACGGGCTGGAGAGCGGCGATTACGACCGGCAGCGGCACAATCAGCAGCTGCTCAAGGCGATCTTCAGTACGGCGCTAAGCAACGGAGTCGCCCAGAATCCGCTCAAGATTGATCATTTCATCCGGGCTCTAGGTGCTTCACTCACGCTCGACACCGGTGGCGCTTCGCTGGCTGACGTCCTGCTCGCGCTGCGCGGACTGCGGCCTGAGCGCATGTCGGGCGTCACCGTCCCCTCCTACCCTGACTGGATCGGCGCGGAGTCGGTCATCCTGCTCAGCGAAGAGGCGCCGGCCCTGTTCGAAGCGATGCAGACAGCCCGGCTCAGTGACTGGGCGGCGCTTAACCCGCAGTGGGCGCACTCCCTGTAAATTTGGCGCGTGCGAATCCCGAGCGTGACCGTTACTGATGTCCCCTCCACGGCTTATCTGCTAGACGTCCGGGAAGACGATGAGTGGACGGCCGGGCACGCCCCCGGCGCCGTGCACCTGCCCATGATGGAAATCCCGGCACGCATGGCCGAGGTCCCGCAGGATCGCGAGGTTGTCGTGGTCTGCCGGGTGGGCGGGCGGTCCGGGCAGGTCGTTGGCTACCTGATCCAGCAGGGCTGGGAAAACGTCATCAATCTCGAAGGCGGCATGATGAGCTGGGCTGCCGCGGGCCGTCCCGTTGTTTCGGACACTGGCAGTGCTGCCGAAATCATCTAACCGCCCCTTGGTCTTTGGCCATCGCGGTGCCTCCGCTGAGCTGCCCGAACACACCCTCGCCGCCTATGAGTCCGCTTTAGACGCTGGCGCCGACGGGGTGGAATGCGATGTCCGGCTTACACGCGACGGCCATCTCGTGTGTTTTCACGATCGCCGCCTGGATCGCACGAGTTCCGGCAGCGGACCGTTCGCTCTGCACACACTGAAACAGTTGGAAGAACTCGACTTCGGCAGCTGGCACCCCAGCGGCAAATCCGCCCCGGTGCTCACGCTTGATTCGCTGCTCGACTTACTCAAGGGCGCTGGCCGCCCGGTGCGGCTCCTGGTGGAAACCAAGCACCCCAACCGTTATGGCGGCGCGGTTGAGCACCGGCTGCGGGCCGTCCTCAAACGACACGGGCTGCTAGACGACCGGGAAAAGGTTCAGATCACGGTGATGTCGTTCTCGCCGTTGGCCGTTCGCCGCAGCCGTGATCTCATGCCGGGCCTGCCCACGGTTCAGCTCATTGATTTGCTGCCACCAGGATTGCGCGTGACGCGGCTGCCCTTTGGCACCCAGATCGCTGGGCCGGGGCTGGAGTTGGTGCGCCGTCGTCCACAGCTGGTGCGGCGGCTCAAAGCCGGCGGCAAGCAGGTCTATGTCTGGACGGTCAACGAAGCCGAAGACGTCGAGCTGCTCGTCAGCCTGGGCGTCGATGGACTCATCACGGATCGTCCACGAGAGGTGCTAGCCCAGCTCGACGGGAAGTGAAAGACTTCCGGCTTGTGAGCATGGCGTACCGCGACCTGGTGTTCGACCTTGCCGCACTCGTCGACGAGGCTCACGTTGAGGAAGGCTTTCTCGACCGTTTGCTCCGGTTGGCACACCGATCGCTAAGCGCGCTGGGCATGACGATCGGCGAGCTGAGCGAAGGCCCTGAGCCCGCCAGCCGGATCGTCGCGGCGACAGGAGTGTCGAGCTGGGCACTCGGGCGGCTGATCAGTGCCGATGTGGTGGCCGCGTGCCTTCGCCCCGAGCCACCGCCGTTTCGCATCGAACTCGACGTGCTGGAGCCGATCGCCCGCCGGCAGTTGCAGGACTCCGCCGCCGGGTGGGCGCTTGTCCACCCCATCAAGGTGAACGGCCGGCCGGCCGTGCTGTTGGGCGCGCTTTTCGAGGCCGGGCAAGACATCAACCCCGATCAGACCGCCGTGATGAAACTCGTCGCGGCAGCGGTCGGCTACGCCTATCGCACGGGCGCCGCGCACGCTTCAGCGAAACCCTCCGAGGCCGCGCAGTACGAGCTGTTCATGGCGGTCACCAGTCACGAACTGCGGACACCAGTCACCGTGATCAAGGGTTATGCCGAGACCCTCCGCGACCACTGGGATCAGCTGGCCGATCAGCAGCGGCGCGAGTCCGTGCACGTGATCGGGCAGCGCGCCGGGGATCTCGCGCGCATGATCGACCGGCTGCTCGACGCGAGCACGAGTCTGCCGGCCGACTCTCGCGTGCCCTTCGACCTCGCCGAGACGCTCCTGCGCTCCGCTAGCGAGCTGTCCGTCAACTTGCGGAAACGTCTCGTGGCCGAACTGCCCGACATTTTGCCCCCGGCTCTCGGGCAGCGAGCGAGCATCGCGAGCGTGCTGACCGAGCTGGTGACGAACGCTGACAAGTACGCCCCAGGTGCCACACCTGTGATGCTTACAGCTGGTTTCGACCGGTGCACGGTCTATTTCCAGGTTGCCGATCGGGGCATCGGGATCTCCGCCGGTGCGGCGGCAAACACTTTTGAGCGGTTCTGGCAGGGCGACACCGGCGACGATCGGCGATACGGTGGTGCCGGACTAGGTCTTTTCCTCGTCCGAAAGACCATTGAACGACAAAACGGTTGGGTGTCCTTACGTCCCCGGGATGGGGGAGGTACCGTCGCAGAGGTACGCCTGCCACGCGGAGACATAGGTGTCGGGGAGGCATGAGAGTGTCGACGGCTGTCGCAGAAAGCGCCTGGTGCGTGGTGGTGCCACACCATGCCCGCGGCGCCCGGCAGGCTCGCCATCGGCTGGCTACGGCACTCGCCGGCGCCATTCCGCCAGCCTTGCTCGCCGATGTGATTTCCGTCGCAGCCGAGTTAGTCGCCAATGCCGTCAGGCATGCCGAGCCACTTCCGGGTGGTGTCGTTCGCCTGGCATGGCGACTGCGAACCTCTGATGAAGGCCGGTTCGTCGAAGTGCGCGTCACCGATGGGGGCGCGCCTCAGCTTCCGCGGCCCCGTCCCGCCAACGTAGAAGATCCGGACGGGCGCGGGCTCACGATCGTGGAAGCACTGGCCGACCGCTGGGGCGTCGACCGGGACGGTCTCGGCCAGTCGGTCTGGGCTGAACTAAGCTGACCCGCGAGTGGCACGGCCGCACCCGGCCAGCCAGACCGGCTGAAAGGCAATCCGCGACGTGAGTAAGAAGAGCCGCCAGGCCGTTAAGCCAGCCAAGGTTCGCGATGTCTTCGCTGCCCGGCCCTTCGCCGGGCTCGCCGCCGAAGCAGAGCTCGTGGCGCTTCGTGAGCTGGTTCCAGCCGCGACAGCTCCGCTGAAGCTAACCGGCGACTATGCCGCCAAATACGGCGACCGGGATATCACGCTGGCGACAGTTCTGCCGATGGCGTGGCCCGCACTCACCAAGCCTGACGGCCGCATCTTCATTGGGCTGCAACGAAACGAGCGCTCCGGCGACATTAACCGCGACATCACCGTCGCGCTGCTGAACGCGCTCGAGACCGAACCAGGCGCGACGGTGTCCACGCCGGCCCTGCCGGGCGAGGGTCCACGGCTGGCCGACGTGATCGTCAACGAACCGCTCGAGATCACGATGCATGAGGGCTTCGACTTCTGGCTCGACACCGATCAGGAGCGCGACGAGCAAGTCAACGCCTCGCTTGAGGCCGCTAACGCCGCCATTTACCCGACCGTACGCATGAATTCAGCTCACGCGGCCTATTGGTGCCGTGTTCCGGGCAAGTCGCATGTTCGCTGGGTTCTGCCGGACGCCGAGGACAAGGCGATGGACGCGCTGTCGCGCCTTAGCGCCGCCGGGCACCTGAAGCTGGGCGATGACACCAAGTTCGCCGGAATGTTCCGGGCGCACAGTCTCCTCGTACCCGTGTTTGATCTTCCTTTGGAGGCGGAAGCAGCCACTTGGGAGGAGCCACTTAGCCTCCTGGCTGATCGCTACGCGGCCGCTAAGACTGATGAGCCTCTATCTCCAGAGGAGCGGCGGGCCAAGCAGGGGCTTCTTGGTCGCCAGCTCGCGCTTCGCTAGGTGGCTGTCCGTCTGAATCGGACATTCACGCGCTCACTCATCACGAGAAAAGAATTCAGCCCTTGGGAACCTCTAGGTCTGCCCTAGGTGGAACACGTACGGTAAGGGAACCCTAACTCAGTGCGTGGCACCGCCGGAGGCAGGCAATGACTGTTTACCCCTACCATCAGCCGCAATTCAGTGACTCCCTAAAGCTTCCCGCCCCTCTCACCTGGGCACAACGCGTTCGCGCGGAACAGCAGGTGCGAAGAACGGCCGCCATGGAAGACAAGGCGGCGAGCCGGCTCGGGCAAGGCTGGCACGTGCTCGACTGGCCGCTCGCTCCAGTGGCGACGGACACGGCGACGGTCAGCCGCAAGACGCCTCCGCTCACCGGTTTTCTCGCGATCGGTCCCGGCGGCGTGTTCGCTGTCTCCGTCGCCCAGCACGGGCGCTATCGCGTGCTGATCGCCGGCGACATCATCCAGGTCGATGGGCGCCGTCCGTCCTATGTGTCTCAGGCGCGCCGCGACGCGCGCAAGGTCGGCAAGTATTTGTCCGCCGCGATCGGTTACGACATAAAGGTTTTCCCCGTCCTCGCGTTCGTGGGCAGCGGAACCATCAGCGTCAATGGCGTGCCGAAGGACTGTGTGATCACGTCCTATCGCGAGCTGGACAAGGTCCTCACCTCGACAGGTCAGCGGATATCCGCGAGCACCGCGAGCAAACTGTCCCAAGTGGCCAAAAGCCCATGGACGTGGACCGATACCTCGGGTTACCAGTGGTATCCGGAGGGTGCGACGACCGGTGACAAGGGAACAACACGCGGGTAACGTGTGCGGACGATGACCCATATCGAGCTTTCGTTGTCTCCTTTGGATCCTTCGCCGCACGCAACGGGCCAGACGGACCCTCTTGAGCAATGGGCCGCGACAGTGGCGATGGCTGAGGAAGCCTGTCTGGTCATCGATGCCGAGGGAATCATCATCGCCGCGTCGCCTTCATGCGCTCTGTTGTTCTGCCACCAGAAGCCTTTTGAGCTGACGGGGCGTCACCTGCTCGACCCGGCCGTGCTGTCGCTCATTGACTTCACCGCGGCCGGTGCCGACCTGGGTGGTTCCGAGCGGGGCCAGATCCCTCCGTTGCTGGCGCTCAGTTCCGGGCGCCTGGCCCGGGGCCTGATGCGGTTGCGGCACCAGAAAGACACTCGCACCCTCGATGCCGTCGCCAGCCCCTTGCGTCACGGCGGCGAGGTCAGTGGGTCGCTGAGTTTCTTCGCTGAAGTGTGACGGCGGGCGAGCGCGAAAAGCACTACCATCGGCGGCTATGCCACCCCTGAAATCCCTCGGCGCTCTGGCACTGCTGTTCCTCACCGCGGCCTGTGGCGTGCCGCCGGAGTTAACGCCGGATCAGCGTGCCTCGCCACCCACCGCCTCACCGAGCGCTTCGCCAGCCCTTCCGCCTGGCTATTCGCCGCGGCCGACAGGCACTCCCAGCGCGACGGCTTCGCCCTACCCGATCTTTAGCGCGGTGCCCTGCGGTGCGAAACCGTCAGCCGCGGAGATCGCCTCGCTGGTGAAGCAGAAGGCCTCCGTCACGACGGGCAAGGCGCTCACGGGACCGCTGTGCGCGGGGGCGTGGCACTACACCTTGTTCGAGGTGCTGGGAAAGGAACCGGTGCACGTGCTGACGATCGCGACGTCCTCGGGGCTGACCCTCTTCGCGGCCGGCACCGATATCTGCACCGCTGACGTGCAGCAGCAGGCTCCCTACGGTGTCCGCGTCGCCGCGAGCTGCTAAACGCGCTAGCGTGGCGTCATGCCTGGTGTCCCGCCGACCCGCTTCGTCTACCTCGGCCCTGAGAGCACGTTCACTGAGCAGGCTCTGCTGACGATTCCCGCTGCCGTCAAAGGCATCCGCACTCCGGCGCGCAGTGTTCCCGAGGCTCTGGAGGCGGTCCGGTCAGGGGAGGCTGACGCCGCTCTTGTGCCGTGGGAAAACTCCGTGGGCGGCGCCGTTGGCGTGACCCTTGACGAGGTGATCGATGGTGACTCGCTGGTGATCACGCGCGACGTCGTGATCCCGGTTGAGTTCGTGCTGGCCGCGCGCCCACACACGCATCTGGATCAGGTGCTCAGCATCGCGGCCCATCCGCAGGCGTCCACGCAATGCCGGGGCTGGCTGCGCACGCACGTGCCCGACGCGACGATCGTGGATGTGCTGTCGAATGGCGCCGCCGCGGCAGCGGTGGCCAAGGGCGAGCACGATGCCGCCATCTGCGCCCCGATCGCGATCGAACGCTTTGGACTCAAGGAAATCGCCACGAAGATCGCCGATCACCCCGACGCGGTGACCCGCTTCGTGCTGCTGTCGCGGCCCGGCCCGCCGCCGCCGCCGTCCGGTGACGACATCACCTCGCTAGCGATTTGGATCGCGCACGATCGCGTCGGTGCTTTGCTCGGCGTGCTGACGGAGCTGGCGGTCCGCGGGGTGAACCTCACCCGGATCGAGTCACGGCCCACTGGAGAACGGCTCGGCCGTTACGTGTTCTTCCTCGAATGCACCGGTCACGTAGCCGAAGCCCGGGTGGGAGAAGCGTTGCAGGGCTTGCGCCGCGTGTGTGCCGAGGTTCGGTTCCTCGGGTCCTATCAGCGGGCACCTCAGCCCGGCGCGGTTCCCGAACGCCCGGTGCCACCGCCGCCCGGTCTGTCCGATGTGGACTACGCGGATTCAGCTGTCTGGCTGCGCCGCCTGCGTCAAGGTGACCTTGGCTGACCTATGCCGGTGGAAATGACGCGCGAGAAGTTCGAGGAACTCGTCGGGGACGCGCTCGACCTAGTACCAGCTGATCTGTTGAATGTGATGTCCAATGTGGTCATCTTGGTGGAAGATGATCCACCACCCGGCCAGAATTTACTCGGCCTTTATGAGGGTCACGCGCTCACCGAGCGAGGCTGGGATTACGCCGGAGTGCTGCCAGACCGCATCACGATCTACCGCAATCCGACGCTGTACATCTGCGATACCGAGGATGAAGTCGTCGAAGAGGTCGCCGTGACTGTCGTGCATGAGATAGCGCACCACTTCGGAATCTCCGATGATCGTTTGCATCAACTCGGTTGGGACTGAGCTGTGATCGGCTACGCCGACTAAATCGCCTGCCGGCGACACGTTGCATTGAGCGGCTACCCTTGCACCGCCTAACCCCTTATTAGGAGGACATCCCCCATGCAGAGTGCACTCTTTGCGGCGGAGAACCTGGAGAAAGAGTCCACTACTCCGGGCCTCACGCTGCAGAACTCGAAAATGCTTAAGGTCGAGCTGAACGGCGAGGTGATGGCCCGCACCGGGTCGATGGTCGCCTACCAGGGCCAGATCCAGTTCCAGGCTCTTGGTTCCGGCGGGGCCGCCAAGTGGCTCAAGTCGAAGCTCACGGGTGAAGGCGTTCCGCTGATGAAGCTGTCCGGCCGTGGCGATGTGTTCCTTGCCGACCGCGCCGCCGACGTGCACCTGATCGACCTCGCGCCTGGCGACTCGCTGAGTGTCAACGGCACCAACGTTCTCGCGTTCGAGTCGTCGCTGACATACGACATCAAGATGGTGCAGGGCATGGGCATGCTGTCCAACGCTGGCCTGTTCAACTGCGTGTTCTCCGGGCAGGGCCGCATCGCCATCACGACGCAGGGCACCCCGGTCGTCCTGACCGTCGACCAGCCGACCTACGCCGACCCGCAAGCGGCGATCTGCTGGTCTTCCACGCTGCAGACCGGTTACCACCGCGCCGACCAGCTCGGCATCGGCACGCTGCTCGGCCGCACCACCGGTGAGGCTTTCACGATGAGCTTCGCGGGCCAGGGCTTCGTCGTCGTGCAGCCGTCGGAGGAACCGCCCGGCGGTCTCGCCGGCGCCGGCGGCGGACAGCAGCAGCAGGGTGGCCTGCTGGGTGGCATCCTCGGCGGCTAATCAAGGGCTTATGTGCGAAGGGGTGGAGCGATAGAGTCGCTTCACCCCTTCAGCTTTTCCAGGAGCATCAATGTCTGAGGACGTTGTCGAGTTCGGTGGCGCCACCCCGCGCGAACGCCGGCCGAGCCGGATCAAGATCACGGTGCCCAAGCTCCCCTTCCCTGTGGGGTACGCGTTCGCCGGTGGCGCGGCCGTCGCCGCACTGGCTTCGCTGACGATGACATGGCAGACCGCGACGTATACGCCTCCGGGAGGCAACGGCAACGCGACACCGAGTGCGCCCGACCGCGCGATGCTCTACAACTTCGACAGCACCACTTTCGGCCTGGTCTACATTTTCGCCTTGCTGGCGGTCGCGGTCACCATCGTGCTTGCCATGCGTGGCGAAGGCCCTGTGCGCACCAACGCCCGGCTAGCTGGGCTGACGTGCTGCGGGTTCGCGGCCGCGCTGATCGCTCTAGCGGTCTACAGCGTGTCGAAATACCCAGACCGCACTGGCGCTCTTTACGGCTTGTCGTCTGAAATCGCCGAGCTATACACCGTCCGGCTCACGTGGGGGATCTACGCCGCGATGGCGACGGTGCTGCTTTCCATTGGGGCGCTTATGTTTAGCGCCGTGGAACCAGCTGAGGTCATCGATCGGCCCGTGCTCTATGACGCCGGCGAATATGAAGACGAAGCGGATGATCTAACGGTCGTGGTCGAGGAGACCAAGCCGGTATCTGCGTCGCATGAGCTGTACATGCGTAAGTAGACTCGCTGCTGTGATTGATCTGCGTCTGCTCCGGGAGAATCCCGACCTGGTCCGTGCAAGCCAGCAGACGCGTGGTGAGTCGGTCGAACTTGTCGACGATTTGCTGCGCGCCGATGAGGCCCGGCGGTCGGCGGTCTCCTCCTTTGAGGCGCTGCGCGCCGAGCAGAAGCAGCTGGGCAAGCTGATGCCAAAGGCCACCGGCGAGGAGAAGACCGCCCTGCTGGCTAAGACGAAGGAGCTTGCCGAGCAGGTCAAGGCTGCCGAAGCCGCGGTCACCGAGGCGGAAGCCGTGTTGCGGCAAGCTCAGCTCGCCCTGTCGAATGTGGTGGAAGAAGGCGCACCCGCCGGCGGGGAAGACGATTACATCGTCCTGCGTGAGGTCGGCACGAAGCCAAAGCTTGATAGCCCCAAAGACCACTTGGCGCTGGGCGAAGGCCTCAAGGCGATCGACATGGAGCGCGGGGCGAAGGTTTCGGGAAGCCGCTTCTATTTCCTTACCGGGCAAGGGGCCTTGCTGGAAAACGCCATCATCCAGCTTGGAGTGTGGCAAGCGGTCGAAGCCGGATTCACGATGATGGTTCCGCCTGTGCTCGTGAAGCCAGAGTCGATGGAAGGCACCGGATTCCTTGGCGCGCATGCGACCGAGGTCTATCACCTGCCGGCCGACGACCTCTTCCTCGTGGGCACGAGCGAGGTCGCCCTCGCCGCCTATCATCGCGACGAGATCCTGCAGCTGGACGAGCCGCGCCGCTACGTGGGTGTGTCGACCTGCTTCCGCCGCGAGGCGGGCAGCTATGGCAAGGACACCCGGGGCATCATCCGTGTGCACCAGTTCAACAAGGCCGAGATGTTCGTCTTCGCGACACCCGAGCAGGCTCACGACGAGCACCTGCGACTGCTCGCCTGGGAAGAAGAGCTGCTCAGCAAACTTGAGCTGGCCTACCGCGTGATCGACGTCGCCGGCGGGGATCTCGGATCGTCGGCCGCCCGCAAATACGACTGTGAGGCGTGGCTCCCGACGCAAGACAAGTACCGCGAGGTCACGTCGACGTCGAACTGCACCACCTTCCAGGCTCGCCGTTTGAACGTGCGCTTCCGTGACGCCGAAGGCAAGACGCAGACGGCGGCCACGCTCAACGGCACGCTGGCGACGACCCGGATGATCGCTGCCATTCTCGAGCAGCATCAGCAACCCGATGGTTCGGTTCGCGTTCCCAAGGCGCTCCAGCCGTACCTTGGTGGACGTGACCTCCTTGAACCTGCCTAAGTTAGTCGCCACTGATCTTGACGGAACCATCGTCCGGCCGGACGAGACGGTTAGCGGTTTCACGCATGCGGTCTTTGACCGTGTGCGTGCGGCCGGCATTCCGATCGTGGGGGTCACGGGACGTGGGCCACGGCTGGAGTCCCTGAGCCGCATGGATTTACCGCACGCCGACCTGCTCGTGCTCGGGCAAGGCGGACGCGTGGTGGACCTGCGCACACGGACCGTTCTGCGCGACGCCCGGCTGCCCGGCGCGGTCGTGGCTAACGTCATCGAGCAGCTCGAAAGCCATCTGGGCCCGATCAAGCTGATCGTCGAGGCGCTTGACGGTGAGCGTGAGCCACTTTGGGGCGATGAGACGGACGAATGGCCGTACCCGGATGATCTTTTGGTCAAAGACCGGAAGTGGGCTTTGCGGCACGATGTGATCAAAGCGTTCATCCGCACTCCGACGGGCGATGCCGACCGGCTGCTCGATGAGGCGAAGGAAATCATCGTGCCGGGCGTCGCTGAGGTGACGCACGCTGGGCTTGGCTGGGTGGAGATCACGCCACCTGACGTGAACAAGGGAACCGGCCTGGCGATCGCGGCACAGGCACTCGGGGTCAAGCCCGAAGAAGTGCTCGTGTTTGGCGACATGCCCAATGACATTCCGATGTTTCAGTGGGCTGGGTGGCGCCGGGTGGCGGTCGAAAACGCACACCCGGCACTGGCCGCGATCGCCGACGAGATCACCTTCTCGGTGGAACGCGACGGCGTCGCCGTCTACCTCGACGAGATGCTCAAACGGGCCTAAAGATATTGCCCCGGGGTTTTGCCCTCCGGCTGTTGGACGCCGCCAAGGCCCGGTGGCAGCGCGGGGCGACCCCGCATTTGTTCCAGTTGCATGCGGGCCGCCATCTGCTGGGCGACCAAGGCGGCCTGGATGCCGTGGAACAGGCCCTCCAGCCAGCCGACCAGTTGTGCCTGCGTGATCCGCAGCTCCGCCTCGGTCGGTGTCGTGCCCTCCTCGAAGGCGAGGGAAATCCGTTCCAGCTCATTGCGAAGCTCTGGGGCCAGACCATCCTCAAGCTCCACAATGGACCGCCGGTGGATCTCGACAAGGCGCTGCCGGCCCGCCTCATCCAGCGGTGCCGCCCGTACCTCTTCGAGCAATTGCTTGATCATCGTGCCGATGCGCATAACCTTGGCAGGCTGCTCAATGAGGCGCGAGGGATCATCGTCCCGCTCGCTCAAGATGGGCGCGCCGTCCGGTCCCACAACGACTACGGTCTTTTGCTCCGGCTGCTCAGTCACGCGGACCATCCTACTGACGGGCACCGGCATTGACGTTGGCGCCTGGACAGGGTAAACAGCCACAGTGGCCGCAAAAAACAGCTTGAGTCTCAACAACCTCTCCCGCCGTCGCATGCTGGGCGTATTCGCCGGCGTCGGTGCCGCGGGACTGGCCGGATGCAGCGTGACAAGTTCTGACGACCCGAAGAGCACTGTCCGGCTGGGACTTATCGCTCCCCTCGCGGGCGGTCCCAACAAGCCTGTCGGGGCAGACCTCGAACATGGCGTGAAGCTCTACCTCCAGATGCGTGATGGCATGATGAGCGGCCACCCGATCGAGCTCATCATCGAAGAGGAAGGCGACACGGTCGAAAGCGGTATCAAGGCGCTGGAGTCTTTGCACAGCAAGGAAGTCGCGGCTGTCATCGGCATCGCCAACCCTGACTTGCTGCCTTCGGTGCGCGACCTCGTGGAGAAGAACAGGGTGCCGTTGCTGGCCGCTCACGGTTCTTCGGCGGATATGAGCAGCGCGATTTACATCTGGCGCACGGCTTTTGTTAACAACGAGCCGGGTCAGGCGGTCGGATTACACCTTCGTGCCCAAGGCGCGCAAAGTGTCGCTCTCGTGTCTATCGACGACAAGTTCGGCCAAGACGTCATCCGCGGCTTCCAGGACCGCAACAGCCGTGCCGTCATGACGGAGTGGCTCAACCCGGCGATCAAAGCCGAGCCGGGAGCTTTCGCCAGTGCCGCCGCCCGGGTCAAGAACTCTGGCGCGAGCGACCTGTTCTGCTGGGTCCCGGCGACGCATATCGTGTCGTTCCTGACCGCGCTGCGCTCGGCTGGCTTCAATGGCCGCGTCTTCGCGCCGGGCCTATCGTCGGAAAGCCTGACGATGCAACAGCTTGACGCGGCACAGGGCCTTTACACCGCGATGCAATACTCCAGCGACCTGAGCAACCCGTCGAACAGGGCGTTCTCGGCACAGTTCCAGGCCGAGCACCGGCGCTCCCCCACGGCATTCGCTGTGGCGGCCTACGACGCGGCAGCCGTGGTCGACAGCGCGATCGCGCTGTGCCTCGACGAGACGATCACGCCAACGCTGCTGAACCAGCAGATCTCCAGCGTCGGCCAGGTGGTCAGCCCGCGCGGCAACTGGCAGTTCACCCAGGGACGTACGCCGCAGCAACGCTGGTACCTCCGGCAGATCCGCCTGGACGGAACGATCTGGTCCAACACGCTGATCGGTGATCTCGCCACGCTTGGTTAGGTCTATTCTCACCTTCGTGCAGCTAGACATCTCGGCGAGCGGCCCAGCGGTGAATCTGTGAGCCACTCGCGCGTGATAGATGAGGTGGACAGGCGCATCATCGGTGCGCTGGTCAGCGATGCGCGCACGACATATGCCGAGATCGGGCAAGCGGTATCGCTTTCGGCGCCGGCGGTGAAGCGGCGAGTGGACCGGCTCCGGAGCCTTGGTGTGATCAAGGGCTTCACGGCTGTCGTTGACCCGAAAGCGGTCGGCTGGACGACCGAGGCGTTTGTGGAGCTTTTCTGCACCGGACGGACCACTCCGGCACAAATCACGACAGCGACCAGACGGCATCCGGAAGTCGTTGGCGCCTACACGGTTTCCGGCGAGGCAGACGCCCTCGTGCATCTGCGTGCGGCTGACATCCAGCATTTGGAGCAGGTGCTTGAGCGGCTGCGCGCGGAGCCGTTCATCACGTCGACCCGGAGCATGATCGTCCTGTCCCGCCTAGGCGACTAAGCAACCGGCAGCCCCGTTGATCCGTCCAAGGATTCATGAGACGGGCTCTAGCCATGTTTTCCCTGCTCGCAGTAGCCGGGTGCACCAATACGCTGACTTCTAACGAACCACCGCAGCCGCTGCTGCGGCTGGTTTCCTATGACTCGTGTGAGCGTCTGTTACCCGTGCTGCGGGAGGCGGCCCGCAAGAACATCCACCCCCAGGGTGGCGGTGCCACGCGGGCTGAAGCCGCCCCAGCACCGGCGACCGCAAAAGATTCACTGTCGTCGAAGACCCAGGGCAGCGACTATTCCGGGACCAACACGCACACGGCCGGGGTGGACGAGCCAGATCTGGTCAAGACCGATGGCAATCGCATCTTCGTGGTGAGACAGGGTTCGCTGGAGGTCATTGACGCGGCAAGCAAGCGGATCACGGGCAGCGTCGGCGTCGACATGGGCGCGCATCAGTTGCTGCTCCAAGGCAATCAGGTACTCGTGCTGAGCTCCAGCTATTCCAACCTGTCCCCGATGCCGGAAGCCGATTCCCGGCTGACGAAGATCGCGCCGCAGGCGACACGGGTGCAGATGGTGAACGTCAGCGGAACACCAAAGGTGGTCGGCGACTTCCGCATCGACGCGTCGCTTGTGGACGCTCGACAGGTCGGCAACCTCGCCCGCGTGGTGGTACGCAGCTATCCGCGCATCGACTACCCCACCAAGGTTGACGACGCACCGGTGACGAGCTGGCTTCCGTCCTATTCGGTCAATGGCACCAAGGGTCAGGTCGGCTGCGAGCGCGTGAAACTGCCCGATCAGTTCAGCGGCAGCTCGATCGTCACGATCCTCAGCTTCGACCTCGGGCTGAACTCGCTCAACGACGGCGATCCCGTGTCAGTCATGGCTGATGGCGGCACCGTCTACGGCAGTGGGCCCAACCTGTATCTGGCGCACGACCAGAGCTGGCGTGGACGCGACCAACGCGGCCGCACCGAGATCTTCCAGTTCGACGTGACGCAACGCCAAGCTGAATATGTGGCAAGCGGCAGCGTTCCGGGATACCTGATCAACCAGTACTCCATGAGCGAGCACGCAGGCATCCTCCGCGTCGCCACGACGATGGGGCAGATCGAGTCCAGTGTGCACACGCTCAAGCGTGAAGGCGGTGCCCTCAACCAGATCGGTGAGGTGAGCGGACTCGGCAAGAAGGAACGCATCTATGCCGTGCGTTTCGTGGGCACCGTCGGTTACGTGGTCACGTTCCGGCAGACGGACCCGCTCTACACCATCGATCTGCGGGACCCGGCGAAGCCGAAGGTGCTGGGGGAGCTAAAGATCCCGGGCTACAGCGCCTACTTGCATCCCGTGGGGGCGGACCGGCTCATTGGGGTCGGCCAGGATGCCACGGATCAGGGACGCGTTACCGGTACCCAAATCTCGCTCTTTGATGTCGGAAACCTGAGCGACCCGAAGCGGATCGCCCAGTTCAAGATTCCGCGTGGGCACAGCGAAGCCGAGCACGACCCGCACGCGTTCCTCTACTGGCCCGCGACGAAACTCCTTGTCGTGCCGGTGAACAACGAAGCCGTGCTGCTCAAGGTTGAAGACAGCCAGCTCACGGAACTGAACCGGCTCACGCACCAGCAGGGCTACATCCGCCGGAGCCTCGTGATCGGTGAGACGTTGTGGACGATCTCTGACCGCGGGCTCCTGGCGACCACATTGGACGGTGGCACACGCTTGGCGTGGCTGCCGCTATAGGTATTGCCCGATCCGTTCTTCGGTGGAGGGGGCCTTCCCAGGAGTGTCCCCTTCGCCGAAGAACCGTTTGCCACCAAACTCACCGTGCAAACGGTCGTCGAGTTCGTCGGCGAGGCCGGTCATGACCTGGATCGCCAGCGACAAGTGCGTCGCCTGGAAGTCGCGGCCAAACACGGGAACCGACGCCCACACCGTGCCGGAAGTGCAGTAGAGCCGCCCGATCGGCATGCGGTTGGTCAGCTCGGAGAGCTTGACGAAAAGCTTCTCGCTCGGCTCGATTTCGGTCAGCACGGGGGAGAACACGTCGATGAGGGGCGGGTTATCGCGTACCCGCACGAAAACCATCGCGGACCCGGCACGGATGCCGATGTCTCCGTCGCCGTCGACCTGAAGCTTCTCGGGGTCGGTCTTGGTCAGGGTCGCGACCACGATCCGGACGCGCTCGGCCAGGTCAAGGCCGCTGCTATCGGCAATGTCTCCCAGCGACGGAACACCGCCGTTAACCGTGGATTCGTGCCGGGCGAGCGCCAGCTGAGCGACCTCCAGCGGCTCGTCGTCGGCGGCGCGTGCCGCGTAGACAAGGAAGGCCGGGTGCGGGGCGCCATAGACATCACGCAGGGTCCGGGTGATCATCTTGGCGAGCTGGTCGTTGTCGACCCCGGTCACGCCAAAGCTTTCCGCCGCCATGACTCCCGGCGGCGACCAGCCGAGGGCGACCATCGCGCCGACCGCGGCACGGTCGAGCCGGTATCCCTCGGGGAGGCTCGCGTTGCCGACCGCCAGCGCGGCCAGGCCGGACTCATCCTGCTCGACACTCACGCCGAAAACCGCGTTGCCCGTGCCGGAGGCTGTCGGGTCAAGCGTGATGTCCAGGTGGGCGCCAGCCGGCAGCTCCGGCAGCACGGCGCCGACGGCCTTGGCGAACTCGCGCCAGGCTTCGGCCACCTTCGCGCCGAGGTCAGCCGTTGTCGGCTCGTCAAGGAGCCCGGCCTCTGGCAGATCTGGTGTCATCGCTTTCCTCCGATATCAGGACTGCGGGAAACGCTTTCAGGCTTGAGCTAGCGCTGTCAATCGGGCAGCTAGCTCTGTGGCATCTCCGCCTTTGCCTACAGCCAATCCCAGCAGGTAAGTGCTGACCGGAGCGGCCGGCCGCAGCGTGTTGTGCGCCACTTCCCGGGCGAGGTCCAGGATGAGCGCGGTGTCCACCTCTTGGGGCTGAAGTCCAAGTTCGGCACAGGCAGCGGTCACGAATTCATCGATCGTTGTCACAACATCTCCTCAGCTTGCCGTAATTGCTCAGGGGTGTCGCAGTCATACCACGGCTCAGGCCCAGCCCCAGGCCATCGCACTTGCGCCACGTCGGCAGCCGCCAGCAGATCCCTCATTGATCTTCCTTCAGCTGGTACGCCATAAAGCGCGCGCCTTAGTGAGCTACCTTGCCACACCGCCACCAGCGGTTGCCTTCGTCCGTCACCGTCCACAAACAACACACAGCTGGCCGTGTGCGCGTCGAGCAACGTGATGGCCTCCCAGGTCAGAAACGGCAAGTCCCCCGCCACCGTGATCACCTTATCCGCCTGGTGGTCCCCGAGCCCGGCGCGGATTCCCGCCACCGGCCCGCCACCGGGCGGATCCTCTTGCACGCGTTCCACACCCGGCGCCAGCAAACTGTCCAGTTCGGACGGTCCGGCCACGGTGCGGTGATCGGCTGGTTCGAGGGCGGTCAGCACGCGCGTGAGCAAGGGGACACCGGCGACCGTGAGCAAGGGTTTGAGCACCCCGCCCATGCGCGTGCCTCTGCCCCCGGCCAGCACGATCGCGTGATAGCGCACGGCACCTCCTGTGGATGCGTCGGCGTGTCATCCACAGGCTATCCGTGATCTTCTGACCGCTGCCTGGTGGGAAGCCAGGCTCAGCGCCATGACCGTCTCGATCCGGATCGGCTGTCCGGAAGATCTGCTCGGATACGTGCCCTTCGCGCTCGGCTACCACCCGCAGGACAGCATCGTGCTGCTGGCCGTCGAGGGAGGCGAAATTCGCTTCACCGCGCGTGCTGACGCCGCCGCGCCCACCCGTGACCTGTTGCGCCAGTTACGCCGGGCGGTCCGCCTGCGGTCGGCTGACAGCCATCTCACGCTCATCGCCTACGGCGGCTGGCAGGTGCGTGCCGCTGCCGAGTCCCTGCTCGCCGAGCTGACCGGCAAGCTGAGCTTTCAGATGGACGCGGCGATGTGGGTTGAGGGCGAACGGTTCTACTGCCTGCTGTGCGACAACTGCTCGGCGGCCGGCGGCAAGGTCTTCGACTTCCGTGCCTCGTCAGCGGCGGCTTCGGCGGTCGCCGCTGGCCTCGTCGCGCGCTCAAGCCGCGAAGAAGCCGTCGGTCAGCTACGGCCACTAGGCGGTCTGGCCGCCGTCGCCATGACACAGGCCGTTGACCGCGCTGAAGTCCGCTTAGGACAGACCCGCAGCATTCGGGCCCTGGTCACGCAGGGCAAGCTCGCCGTGAATCAGGCATTCGCCATCGCCAAGCGCGGCGATGAGCCCTCGATCGACGAGGTGGCTTGGCTGTCGGTGGTGCTCGCCGATCTGACGGTTCGTGATCACGCCTGGGAGCGCACGGACGGAGAAGACTGGCAGTTTCAGCTGTGGCTCGGGCTCAGCCGCCGGGCCAAGCCGGTGCTGGCCGCGCCGATCACGACCTTGCTCGGCTGGTGCTGCTACCGCCGCGGCGACGGTCTGCTGGCCGGCGAGGCTCTGCGGCGGGCGTTGTGCATCAGCCCTGACTACTCGCTGGCCGGGCTGCTGTTGGCCGCGTTACAAGACGGTCAGCCACCGTCGGCTTTTAGCCCCTGGCCTCCGCGAAAATAAGCCGTAACCTTAACGGCCGTGAACAAGCTGAACAGCAGCCATCGTGAATGGCTGGCCGGCGTCTTCGCCGTGCTGACCGTCATCGCCAGTTATCTGGCCCATGACGTCCTCAGCATGCGCTTTGGCTGGTTTGGCGCGAAGAACTCCGGTGGCGGTGGCCTCATCGGTCTCTTTAGCGGTCTGCTGCTGATGCTGCTCGCAGGCGCTTTCTTCACCGCGCTGCTGGAGACCGACATTCGTGAGCCGGCCTGGCTGATGATCACGGGCGGGCTGATAGCGATGACGTTCGCGGGGCAGGGCCGGTTCTGGTTCTCCGGGATCTACGCGGCGATCCTGCTGCTCATCGGGCTGTCCGCCCCGGGGCGGCGCGTTAACCGATGGTGGGGAACGGTTAGTGCCGCGGGCAGCTGGCTGTTCCTCGGCTACGGCATGCTCTTGCTCTCGGCGGCCTTACAGGGCGTCGACCCGGCCACCGCTGAAACGGGGCGCATCTCGGCCTACGTCTTCGCGGTTGAGCCGCGCTGGGTGCTGCTCATCCTCACCATCTTCGCGCTGCTGGGCGGTGCCGCGCTGTATTCGGACACCTGGCACTCGCCGGTCGCCCCGATCGCCGGTGCGATCTTCCTCGCCATCACGCTCTGGGCCAACGGCTACAACCAGTACCAGTGGCGCAGCGGGATCATGACCGACTGGCCAGCCTTGCCGTTGTGGGGCTGGGGCATGGTGGAGCGGTTCGCGCACACGGGCCCCGCCGTGCTGCTCGGCGGGGTGCTGGCTTTGCCGCTGCTGTGGCGAGGCCTCGGCAAATACGTGAACTGGCCGGGCGTTAAGGTCCGGTAGTGGATTTGGCGTATGTGCGGGAGCACCCGCAGCACCTGCGCACGTTCCTGACGCATCAGCGGATTCGGGAGACGCCGGTCGAAGGGGGATCGATCTGCCGCGCCTCCCGGCTGACCTTCGACAACGGTGAGTCGCTGTTCACGAAGGAGTGGCCGTCCGGCAGTCCGCCGGAGGGCTTCTTCGCGGCCGAGGCGAGCGGCCTGCGCTGGCTTGCCGAGACGCAAACCGTTGCGGTGCCTGAGGTTCTCGTCCAAACCGACGACCTCCTGGGGCTGGCCTGGGTCGAGCCCGGCGAGCCGACACCGCAAGCGGCAGAGCACTTTGGACGGTCATTGGCCGGGCTGCACCGCACGGGCGCCGCGGCTTTTGGCGCACCGTGGCCCGGCTTTCACGGCTCGTCCCCGATGGACAACACGCTCCACAACGGACCGTGGCACACCTGGTATGCCGAGCGGAGGCTCACGCCGTACCTGCGGGCTTCCGTCGACCGCCAGGCGCTGAACAGTGCCGACATGCGCCTCGTCGAGCGGGTCATCAGCAGCATCGGTGCCGACAGCGACGAGCTACCCGCCCGGATTCACGGCGACCTGTGGACCGGCAATCTTGTCTGGGGCGCCGATGGTCAGTGCTGGGTGGTGGATCCTGCGGCGCACGGAGGTCACCGCGAAACTGACCTCGCCTATCTCCAGCTGTGGGGCGGGGCGCCGCACCTCGACCGCATCTTGGCCGCCTACCAAGAGGTGTTTGCGCTGGCAGACGGCTGGCGCGAGCGCGTCAAACTGCACCAGCTATCGATGTATCTGCTGCACACGGCACTCTTCGGCGCCGCCTTCGCCCCCGGCGTCCGTGAGACAGCCGCCGCGGTTCGTCAGTGATGTCGGCTACCGTCGAAGGCATGACGGGAACCGGGCTCCTCGACCGCTATGGAAGACGTGCGGTTGACCTTCGTGTGTCCCTGACTGACCGCTGCAACCTGCGCTGCTCCTATTGCATGCCGCCCGAGGGGCTGCCGTGGCTGCCCAAGGCGGAGATCCTCACCGATGAGGAGATCGTGCGCCTGGTGCGGATAGCCGTGACGCTGCTCGGCGTGACCGAAGTGCGCTTCACCGGCGGCGAACCCTTGCTGCGCCCCGGGCTGTCCGCCATCGTGACGGCCTGCGCCCAGTTAGCGAACCGCCCAAAGCTGTCCCTGACCACCAACGGCATCGGCCTCGAGCGGCTTGCCTCAGGGCTCAAGACGGCCGGGCTCGACCGGGTGAACGTTTCGCTCGACACCCTTGACGCGCAACGGTTCCACGAGATCACCCATCGCGACCGGCTCCCCGACGTCCTGCGCGGGCTCACCGCCGCGGTCGACGCGGGCCTGACCCCCGTGAAGATCAACACTGTGCTCTTGCGCGGTGTGAACGACGACGAAGCGCCAGCACTGCTGACCTTCGCCCTCAAACACGGCTATGAGCTGCGCTTCATCGAGCAAATGCCGCTCGACGCGCAGCACGGCTGGAACCGCAGCGAGATGATCACGGCTGAGGAAATCTTGGCCGCCCTCAACACGAGTTTCGACCTGTCGCCTGACCCGGCCGAGCGCGCTGGCGCTCCCGCCGAGACGTGGCTGGTCAACGGCGGCCCAGCGAAGGTCGGCGTGATCGGCTCGGTGACCCGCCCGTTCTGTGGTGACTGCGACCGCACGCGGCTGACCGCCGACGGGCAGATTCGCAACTGCTTGTTCGCCACCGGTGAGACCGACTTGCGTGGGCTCCTGCGCTCGGGCGCTCCGGACGAGGCGATCGCAGACCGCTGGCGCGAGGCGATGTGGGGCAAGCTCCCTGGGCACGGCATTGACAACCCCGAGTTCTTGCAACCGGCCCGTCCCATGTCTGCGATCGGTGGATGATGATCACTGTGCGATATTTCGCGGGAGCCCGCGCGGCTGCCGGGGTCTCGGAGGAGACTTTTCCTTCTGGAACGAGACTCGACCAGATCGCCGGTGACCGGGGTCACCTTGGCAAGGTGCTGCTTTCAGCCAGCTTTCTGGTTGACGGGCTAGCTTGGCACGATCGAAGCGTCCCACTGCCCGCGGGCGTGACTGTCGACGTGCTCCCACCCTTCGCCGGAGGCTGACAACGTGCTGCAAGGCCTGATTTTCCTGGGCTTGACCATGGTGGTGCTCGGCCCGATCCACTGGTATCTGTGGCGCCGGATGGTCCGGGACACCACACGCCCCGGCCGTGGCCGCAAGCTCGTGACGACCGCGTTTCTCGTGCTGCCTGTCTCGATGGTCGCCGCGTTCATCGTGCCGCGTGTCGTGGGAGCAGAGTCCGGCTTCTTCATCTCGCTGGTCGGCTACATGTGGCTAGCGATCATGTTCTACCTGTTCCTCATCTTGCTGGTGCTGGAGATCCCGCGCCGCTTCCTGCTCCCAGGCAAGATCGCCCACGCCTCCGGCTCGCCAGGCTCCGCGCATCCGACGGCAGCCGAGCCGGGTGCCGCAGGCCGAGACGCGAGTAACGCGTCCGAATTCACTTTCGCACCAACGACTTTTCCGAATTCGGCCGGCGACGGGCTGCCGCTGCCGGGCCAAGAGGCCGAGGGTGAGCTGGCCACCGCGGGCCCGCAAACGGTCGCTGTTGATCCGCCCGGGCTGGAGCGACGGCTTTTCCTGACGCGCAGTGCGGCGATCTTCGCTGGGCTGACCGCGACCGGCATCGTCGGTTATGGAGTGAAGACCGCGCTCGGTGATCCTGTGCTTAAGCACGTGCAAATCCCGCTGGCCAAGCTTCCGCGCGGCATGGATGGGTACCGCATCGCCTTGGTTTCCGATATTCACCTCGGCCCACTGACCGGAATCTCGCACACGGAACGGATCGTGCGGTCGATCAACGGGATGGATGCCGACATCGTGGCGATCGTCGGCGATCTGGTCGATGGCAGCGTTGAGGAGCTGAGCGACGAGGCCGAGCCGTTGCGGCTGATCAAGAGCCGAGATGGCGCGTTCTTCGTGACGGGCAACCACGAGTACTACTCCGGCGCCCAGGAGTGGGTGAACCACGTGCGCTCGCTTGGCATCCGCCCGCTGCAGAACGAGCGGCTGGAGATCGGCGGGCTGGACTTGGCCGGTGTCAACGATGTGCAGGGCGAACAGTTCCCCGAGGCTGGGGGCGGGCCTGACTTCGTCAAGACGCTCGGTGACCGCGACGCGGCTAAGCCGGTGGTGTTGCTGGCGCATCAGCCCGTTCAGGCGAGCGAGGCCGCGAAGTACAAAGTGGACCTTCAACTGTCCGGGCACACGCACGGTGGTCAGATGGTGCCGTTCAACTACATCGCGCGGCTTCAGCAGCCTGTGATCTCGGGAGTCGGCGATGTGGACGGAACAAAGGTCTACGTCACCAACGGTGCCGGGTTCTGGGGACCACCCGTAAGAGTCGGCGCGCCACCCGACATCACACTCGTGGAGCTGCGCGCCGGTTAAACTCCAGCGTGCCCCGCGACAGCTGGATTGCAGATCTTCATATCCACTCCAAGCACTCCCGGGCATGCAGCAGAGACCTGGAGCTGCCCAATCTCGCCTTCTGGGCTCGCCGTAAAGGCATCGCCCTGCTTGGCACCGGTGATCTGACGCATCCCGCGTGGATCGAACACCTGCGGGACAACCTGATCCCTGATGCGCCTGGGTTGTTCCGGCTCAAGCAGGACATCGATCACCGGTTGCCGCCGTCGCTGAAGGGTGAGCCGGTGCGGTTCATGCTCAGCGCCGAGATCTCGACTATCTATAAGCGAGACGACCGTACGCGGAAAGTGCACCACCTGATCTACATGCCGGATTTTGAGGCGGCGCAACGGTTCCGCGAGGCGCTGCTCAAGCTGGGCTGCAACCTGTCTAGCGATGGAAGGCCGATCATCGGGCTGGATTCGCGTGACCTGCTTGAGATCACGCTCGAAGCGAGCGAGGACGCGTTCCTTGTGCCGGCTCATATCTGGACGCCGTGGTTTTCCGCGCTCGGCTCGAAGTCGGGGTTTGACGACATCGCGCACTGCTACGCCGATTTGGCCGAGCACATCAAAGCCGTGGAAACGGGACTGTCAAGCGATCCTGAGATGAACCATCGGGTGTCCAGTTTGGACGCCTATCAGCTGGTGTCCAATTCGGATGCTCACTCGCCGCAGGCGCTGGCACGCGAGGCCACCAGGCTCAGCTGCGAGCTGGACTACTTCGCGGTGAAGGCGGCGCTGAGCACCGGGCAGGGACTTGACGGCACGATCGAGTTCTTCCCCGAAGAGGGCAAGTACCACGGCGACGGTCATCGCGACTGCCGCATCAACTGGGAGCCCGCGCAAACCCGCCAGGCCAAAGGCGTTTGCCCTGTCTGCGGCAAGCAGCTGACCGTCGGCGTGCTCACGCGCGTAGAAGATCTCGCGGATCGTCCCGTGAACTACCGCCGCGACGATAAGGGCGTCACCCATCTCATCCAGCTCCACGAAATCGTTGGGGAGATCGAAGGCGTTGGCCCGAAGAGCCGGACCGTCGAAGGCAAGGTGACGGCACTGGTCGCGGCGCTTGGCCCGGAGCTGGCTATCCTCACCACGACCCCGGTGCCGGACATCAGCTCCGCTGGCGGGGAACTCCTCGGGGAGGCGGTCCGCCGGTTGCGGGCTGGCGAGGTCAGCCGGGTGCCCGGGTACGACGGTGAGTACGGAGTGATCAAGCTGTTTCAGCCAGATGAGCTACGCCAGTCTGGCGATGCGCTGTTCGACCTGCCACCGGACGCGGAAGTGGCCGTGCAGAAGAAGAAAGCGGCTCCACGCAAAGCCATCAAGCCGGTCAGCGCACCTCCGCTCCCTGAGATCGCGACGTCCCCGCACGAACCGTTTGAGCCGATGCTGGCCGGGATGGAAGAGGTGGGCACGGGACTGCTCGACCGCCTCGACGCGATGCAGCGTGTCGCCGCGTCCGCGCCGGGCGGGCCGCTGCTGATCGTGGCTGGCCCCGGAACGGGCAAGACCCGTACGCTGACGCACCGCCTCGCTTACCTTTGTGCTGAAATGAACGTCTATCCCGAGCAGTGCCTGGCGATTACGTTCACGAGACGTTCGGCCGACGAATTGCGCCACCGGCTCAAGGGGCTGCTCGGGCCGGTCGCCAAGCACGTCACGGTCAGCACGTTCCATTCCTTGGCCCTCTCGCTGATCAAAGAGAACCAGCCGGACTATGAGGTCACTGATCTCGACGAGCTGGTGCCGCTGGCCGTCAAGATCCTCCAGGAGCGACCTGAGCTCAGATGGCCCTGGGTGTTCGTCGACGAGTACCAGGACGTCGACCAGCATCAGTATGAGTTGCTCAGGCTGATCGTCCCGCCCGACGGGAACATCTGCGCCATCGGCGATCCCGATCAGGCGATCTACTCGTTCCGGGGCGCCAACGTCGAGTTCTTCCTTCGCTTCTCGCAGGACTTCACCGACGCTCGTGTGGTGCGGTTGACACGCAACTACCGGTCGTCGGCACCGATCATCGCGGCGGCTGTTCAGGCCATAGCGCCAGGCTCGCTAGTACCAGGAAGGCGTTTGGATCCGGCGAAAGTGGACCCGGAAGCGCCCCTCGTTGGCCGGTTTCCCGCGGCGACCGCGGCTGATGAGGCGTCCTTCATCGCGCGCAAGGTCGAGGAGCTGGTCGGCGGCACGTCCCATCGCGCCAAGACGCTGAACACCTCAGATGTGTCCTTTAGCGACATCGCGGTGCTTTACCGCACCGATGCGCAGGCGGCCGCGATCGTCGACGCTCTGGCGAAGACGAGCATCCCGGTCCAGAAGCGATCGCATGATCGCCTGCGGGATCGCGCGTCGGTGAAGCAACTGGTGACTGAGCTGCGCTTGGACAACAGCCTCACGGGGTCCGTCACCACGAAGGTCAAAGCCATAGCGGAGAAGACGCAAACGTGGGAGGCCGCAGATCTTCTGCTGCCGTTGGCTCAGCGATGCGGTAATGATCTCGAGAAGTTCTACAACGACGTCTCGACCGGGGCCGAGGTGGACGCGCTCGACCCGCGCGCCGAGGCGGTCACGCTGCTGACACTGCACGCGGCCAAGGGCCTGGAGTTCCCGGTGGTCTTCCTCGCCGGCGCCGAAGATGGCCTGCTCCCGCTCCGCATGCCGGGCCGGCCACCGTCCACAGAGGACATCGCCGAGGAACGCAGGCTGTTCTTCGTCGGCATCACGCGGGCGCAGAAGCGCTTGTTCATCAGCCATGCGGCAAACCGTGTCCGGTTCGGCAGCGAGCGCGAGAGCAGACCATCGCCGTTCCTGTCCGATATAGACAAAGTCCTGCTTGAGGCGCTCGGCGAAACCGAGCCTCGCCGTCCACGTGACCAGCAGCTTCGGCTCATATAACGTACGCGCGTGGAGGAGCCGAGACTTGGCGGCAAGACCCCAGCGATCCTGGGCGTCGCCGGATTCGTGGCAGCGGTAGCGATCTTTGGCCTCGTGCTGTGGCTGAACCCGTTCCACAGCAAAGGTGATCCGGCCGTGCCCAGCCATGGCCCGTCGCAGCTGTCGAAATCCGTTCGCTTGGCACAGCCTGGGGACTGTCTGCAGAACCAGGGCACCCAGGACAAGCCCGTGATGATCGTGGTGACCTGCGGTCCCGGTGCTTTGCAGGTGCTGGAGCGGCTGGAGGGCACGACGCACAAGCAGGCCTGCGACGCTGTGCAGAATTCGGCCTTCTACTACTTCTATGACAGTGAACTGCCGGATAGTTTCGATTTCGTCCTTTGCATGAGCAAACGGCCTTAATAATGGCCATATGAGACCTGTCCGTGGACTGGCCCGTGCCCTGATGGGCGGGCTCTTCATCGCCGCCGGTGCCCAAGCCCTGCTCAAGCCGGGGCGTTACGCCGCGAAGGCGGCCCCGCTAGCCGAGCAGGTCGCGCCGCTGCTGCAGAAGGTCGACGAACGTCTCCCCACCGAGGCCAAGACGCTGGTCCAGATCAATGGAGCAGTCCAGTTGGGGGCGGGCCTCATGCTGGCGACTGGCACGGCACCCCGGCCAGCGGCCGCCATCCTCGCGGGGACCCTGCTCCCGGCCACTTTGGTGGGTCACCCGTTCTGGAAGATCAGCAATCCGATGGTCAAACGAGTCGAGCAGGTTCACTTCGCCAAGAATCTCGGCCTTCTCGGCGGGCTGTTACTCGCCGCAGCCGACACCGCGGGCTCTCCCAGCATCGGATGGCGCACCAAACACGCGTTAGACCAGGCCAGGCGAAAGGTGACGCAATCGGTCGCCACCCGTTAACCCGATAGAAATGTCGCAAATGAATGTGGGAATCGACACGGTCGGGTAACACGGGAGGTAACGGCGTGGTGGACCGTTCTAGGCTTACGGCCAAGGGGAACGGGACACAGACATTCGGAGGTATCGGCTCCATGCCGGTTATCGGCGGGCGCAGACCCTCCAGGCCATGGCGATTTCTCGCTCGCATCGGCATCGTCGCCGTGATCGCGTATGTGGCGTGGCGTGCCACACTCGCGTTCGGGCGTCCGTATGAGTTCTTCGATATGAAGATCTATCACGGTGCCGTGGTCTGGTGGACCCAAGGCGGCGAGCTGTACCAATTCGTCGCTCCACGAACGACGCTCGGGTTCACCTACCCCCCGTTCGCCGCGCTGACCATGCTGCCGATGTCTGCGTTCTCCGCTGCCGACGCCAGCTGGATCAATGTCGTCTTTGGACTCGCCGCGCTGATGCTCGTGCTGTTCGCGCTGCTTGGCCCCCTCGCACGCCGCGAAGGCTGGTCCCGCTGGGGCGCCGTCGCCATCGCTCTGCCGTTGTTCGCCGCGCTGGAGCCGGTCCGCGAAAGCCTCGGCTATGGCCAGGTCAACGTGCTGCTCTTCGGTCTGATCATGGCCGACCTCATCGCCTTGCGCCGCGGCTGGCGCTGGGCGGGTGTCGGCATTGGACTCGCGACCGCCATCAAACTCACGCCAGCGCTGTTCATCATTTACTTGCTGCTCAGCAAGCAATGGCGAACAGCCGCCATGGCAACCGCCACCGCCGCGGGCGTCACTGTCTTAACCCATTTGGTGGTACCAAATGAGTCGTCCACCTATTGGGGAACCATCCTCTGGCAGACCGAACGCGTCGGTGCCGCTGACATGACGCCGAACCAGTCACTGGCTGGTCTTCTCGCGCGCCTGCACGACACCACCCACGCGCCAACACTGCTGTGGATCAGCTTCATCCTGGTGATCCTCGCCGTCGGCATGTCCCGTGCCCGCAACGCCCACCAGGAGGGCGACGAGCTCACCGCCTTCACCCTCGTCGGCCTGACCGCCAACGTGATCAGCCCGATCTCGTGGTCACATCACCTGGTGTGGGTCATCCCGGCGATCGTCGCCCTGCTCGACCAGGCCATGCGCCGCCGCAACGCTTCCCGCGGCATCGCCGCCCGTGGTCGGGCCACGCCCGGGTTACGTGAGCCGATCTGGTTCCCCGCCCTAACCGGCGCGCGCCATTTCGCCGCGGCCGGAGCGCTGTATTTACTCTTCTTGCTGTCCCCGATCTGGCCCTACGAGCATCAACTCCCCGCCGGCTCCCACTACGCCGACGGCCTCTTCGGCCTGCTCGCCGAAAGCTCGTTCGCGATCGCGCTCATCATGCTGGTCGCCATGCTCCCCAGCCGCCCAGGTGCCGAGCCAGCCTTCGGCCCCCGCTCCGTGCCCACGCCGACCTGGGCCACCCAGCCTCGCCAGCGCACCGCCGTCGCCAACCGCGAGTTCCCCGTAAACTCCCCGCGTGCTCCCCTCTGATGATGCCTCTGGCCTGATTGTCGGTGGGTCGCGAGAGGATCTCGGCTATGACCGCGCTTAGTGACTCCGCCCGAAAGCTCATCGACGAAACCAGCATCGCCATCTTGGCCACGCTCAACCCAGACGGCAGCCCGCAAGGTTCCGTCGTGTGGGTCGGCCGTCGCGGAGACGACGTGGTCATCTCGTCGCAAGCCGGTCGGCGCAAAGAGCGCAACCTGCGCCGTGACCCGCGCGCCAGTCTGACCATTGTGGACGCGGCGGATCCGTCGCGTTATCTCGAAGTCCGCGGCACGGCCACGGTGTCCGTCGACGTCGGGCGACAGCTGGCCGTTGAGCTCGCGGAGAAATACGAAGGAGAAGGCGCCGGAGACGAATACCTGGCGCTACCGCCCGAGGACCTCCGCGTGACCATCACCTTGACCCCCAATCGCATCCTCGGCAGCGCCGCGTGACATCAAACAGGGTGCCCAGAAGGCGAAGGCGACGGGGTAGAGGAAGTAGCCGAAACGGGTCGCTGGCATGAGCAGGATGGCCGCGAGCAGGCCGACGGCGCAGATATAGGCGACCTGGCGCACGTCGGTCGGCCGCTTGCGTAGCAAGTAGACCCCGATCGCGGCGCCGCTCAGGAGCAGCAGGCCCAGCGCGATCGTCCGTCCACTTGGGACATGCCGCGCGAGCAGATAGCCGATCAACGGCGACGCGGCTGGCGACGTGACGAGACCGTGGCCGGTAGGGAAGCGGATCACGTTCTCGACCACGGCACCAGCGTTGATGAGCACCGAGGGCAGCAACGCGAGCACCGGAATGCCAATGGCACCAAGGAAATACTTGCGATGCAGCAGGTAGAACCCGAGCACAATCGCGACCGGCCACGCGAAGAGCTTCATCGCCGCAGCCGCACCGATCGCGACCCCCGCCCAGCCTGGCTTTTGCCGAGCGGCCAAAGCAAACGCCAGCACGCACAAGCCAAGCACTGGCATATCGTCGCCACCGGTCGCCAACGTCAACGCGCACAAGGGAAGCACAGAAGACATCTGCAGCGCACGCACGAGACGGTCATGCGGCTGGAGCAGAAGATAGGCCCCCGCAAGCGTCGCCGCTGTCGCGATCGCGAACCACACCCGCGCGTCCGTCAGCACATAGTCGCCAAAAATCGCTTTAGGGAGCCCAAAAATCGCCATCGCCGGCTGGTACGGCGTGTAACCCAGCAACGGTTCCGGCAAAGCCGCGATCCCGGCACGATCTAGATAAGGAGTCCCGGTTTCGAGTAGCCGCCGCGCGCTCTCTTCAACAACAAAGACTTCTTCCTGGTACTCCCGGAGCCTGGCCAAAGCGATCAACGGAACGACGGCGACCGCGAGCCACGCGGTGACGGTCAGCCAGAGGCGCTGGCGAAACACGTAGACGAACAGTGCCGCGCCCGCATAGCCCCAGACGGCGATGCTCCCCCACGTGCGGTGGGGCCCAAGGTTCGATGTCATGGCAGTGACCTGCGCGAACACTCCCGACAGGGCATAGAGCACAAGGTCCAGCAGCAACGTCACGCGTCCGAGTCTAGGGTTTGGCGCGCCAGGCCTCGCCGGTGTCGTCGTCATCGTTGTCTTCGGCAGCGCGCTCGGGGAGCTGGTCGCGCTGGGGGAACTCGATGACGGAGCCGGGCTCGTGCATGGGTTTGCCGAGCTTGGGCGGCAGCTGAAGGATGTTCTCCAGCGGCATCGGCTTGGCGAAGAGGTGACCTTGCGCGGCGGTGCAGCCGAGCTCCCATAGCTTGCGGCGCTGGCTTTCTGTCTCCACGCCTTCGGCTACGACGAGGAGCCCGAGGCCGCGAGCTAGCTCCACGGTGGACCGGACTACAGCTGCCGAGCTGGGCTTGTCTTCCATTTCCCACACAAACGACAGGTCGATCTTCAGTTCCTGAACGGTCGGGATCCGCGGCAGAACCGATAGCGAAGAGAAGCCGGTGCCGAAGTCGTCGAGAGCGAGGCGGCAGCCGAGCTCGCGCAACTCGGCGAGCACCTTGTCGACCACTTCGAGCTGGCTCAAGGTCCGTGACTCGGTCAGTTCCAGGATCAAGTCAGGGCCGGTCAGACCGTGGTCGTTGAGGCGCGCCTGAACAAGCACGGGAAGCCGGCGGTCGAGCAGGCTGCGGGGCGAAATGTTCACGGCTACCGGGAAGCGCATGCCTGCGGCATGCCACTGCTTCGCGGCCGACAGCGCCTGGTCGAGCACGGCATCGGTGAAGGCGGTCAGCAGGCCGGAGCGTTCGATCGGTTCGAGGAAGCTGCGCGGGTCGACCTTGCCCTTGTCGGGCCGGTTCCACCGGGCGAGGGCCTCAGCCGCGATGATCGTGCCGTCGACGAGGTTCACGATCGGCTGGTACTCGAGCGTGAACTCTTTATCTGCCACCGCCTGCGGCAAGAGTCCCGCGACTTCCAGTCCGGCCGGGTCGGCGCTGTCGTTATCGGGGTCGTATTGCGTGACCGGAACGTTGGCCCGCTTCGCTTGGTACATCGCCACGTCAGCACGGCGCATCAGCTCGACGAACCCGCCAAGGTTCGGGGCCATCGCGATGCCGGAGCTGGCCGAGATGGTCAGCGGCATTCCGTTGACCTCAATGGGTTCCCGCAACACGGCGATCAGTGCGGCAGCCCGGAACATCGCCAATGCAGGTGACGCGAGCGACCGGTAAAGCACGGCGAACTCGTCCCCGCCGAGCCGTGTCACGAGGGCGTCCTCGCCCGCGGCGGCCTTCAGCCGGTGCGCGACCGCGATCAGAACCTTGTCGCCAGCCGAGTGCCCGAGAGCATCGTTGATGTCTTTGAAGTGGTTCAAGTCCAGCAGCAGCAAACCCGCCGTGCCCTGATGCTCATTGTGTTGCGCCATTACTTCGGCGCCCTCGGTGGCCAGCATGCGGCGGTTTGGCAGCCCAGTCAACGCGTCATGCATCGCGTCGTGCTCGTGCTTGCCGGCCAGTTGCTCCAGCTGGTTATAAGAGGCCGCGTTCCGGATCGCCGTCGTCAAAGCCCCCGCGAACGTCCTGAGCGTAAAGTTCTCCCGCTCGGAAAGGCTTACCGGGGAACGGAAACGCAGCCGCAATTCACCGATGCGCGATTCGTCGACATCTGCGATGAGCTGCACGATCGCTGTTGTCGTCGGGTCGTAACCCTTGCGATCTGGCGGACCGTAGTAGGTGACTTCGTCGCGTGTGCCGCGAATCAGCAGGTTAACGCCGTCAACCCAGGTCTCCACCTCGACCTGATCAACAGAGAAGAGTGTCGATCCTTTGTTGACTGCCGTCTGGAGAACGGCTTCCATCTGCACGACGTTGAAGGCGTCTGTGGCCTGAGCGAGCTGCTCCCACGCTTCCCGTTCGGCTCTTGACCGAAGACGGCCCTGGTGCGTGACATGTAGGCCAAGCGCCAGCGGAGCGATCGCGATCAGCAGCATCGGCTCCTGCTCGAGCACGAACAAGGCAAGGGCGGCTACACCAAAACGAACGAGGTTAAATCCCCAGCGAATGTCGATATCAGACAGATAAAGCTCGCGGATGCTGGTTCTGGTGACGATGGCGAAAAGCGGCATCGACACAAGCTCGTCAGTCAAGGTCAGCGCGACGAACGCGATCGCGTAAGGAATGAGGTCTTGAAGGCTATCGAGTTCGTGTCGGCCGACGAGCTCAAGCGCGATGACGGCAGCGGCGGCAACCAGTGTGTTCTGAGCGACCGAGAAGATCGTCTTAATAGGACCCAGGCGCTGTTTCAGTTTCACGATCAGAACGCCGGCGAAAACCACGAGGACGGCGACTGGGGCGGGAACCAGGAAAGCCGCCACCAAAATGGCGACCTCCATCCACGTCATGGCGACCAATGTGGACCGGACGCGAACCCGGACATAGATCAACATTGAAACGATGACGAGAAGAACGAGTGCGCCCAGTGAAAGCCAGCTGACCTCGGGAGGCTGCCGAACGACCATCGTTATCGATGTGACCAGGACGGCGAATGCAAAAACGCCGACGAGACCGACATGCCGTTTGATGGCTTTATCGGTCTCGGTCCCGTCGTTTCTGGGCTTCGGCTTGGCTGATGTCACCCGGGCTACTCCGTTGATAACGGTCAGTCGCCCGTCAGCCTAGGGCAAGTTCAGTGCCAATCAAACACGCGCATTTGGGCCTCCTCCATAGCGCTTGCGAACTTCTGTGGAGGAGCGTACGTTTGCCACCGGCGATTTAACACGGTCTGTTTATAATACAGACGAGATAGGCGAATTGTCACTCAATGTGACCGTTCGCCTACTCGCTGTGTCTACATTTAGTGTCCCGGGAGCGGAAGCTAGGCTCATGTCGTGGCGCCTACTTCTGCCGAGCCGATCGGCCCTAAGCGACTGACCCATCTGGACGATAAAGGCGCAGCGAAGATGGTCGATGTCACAGCTAAGGCTGCGACCTCGCGTTATGCACTCGCTGCCGGAGAAGTGCATACCACTCCCGAAGTCGTGGAACTCCTAAGTGGAGAGGGGGTGCCAAAGGGTGACGCATTAGGGGTAGCACGGGTTGCTGGCATTATGGCCGCAAAACGTACCCCCGATCTGGTTCCGTTATGCCATCCGATCGCTATCCATGGCGTAACGGTTGACCTGTCCCTGGCCGGCGACAAGATCTTGATCGAGGCAGGCGTGAGAACCGCCGATCGCACCGGCGTGGAAATGGAAGCGCTAACAAGCGTCGCCGTGACCGGCTTGACGCTCATCGACATGATCAAGGCGGTCGATCCGGCGGCGTCCATACATAACGTCAGGGTGCTGCGCAAAGAAGGCGGCAAAACCGGTACGTGGGAGCGGCCATGAAAGCGGTCGTGATCGTCGCGTCGAACCGGGCGGCGGCGGGGGTGTACGAGGACACGGGCGGTCCACTGCTCGTCAAGGGACTGCAGGAGCTCGGCTGCGAAGACGTCACCAAAGTCGTGGTCCCCGATGGCGAACCCGTCAAAGAAGCGCTGCAAAACGCGCTCAAGCAAAAGCCTGACGTCATCGTTACCACCGGCGGCACCGGGATCAACCCGACTGACCGCACGCCTGACATGACAAAGCAGGTGCTCGATTACGAAGTGCCCGGCATCGCCGAAGCTATCCGGCGCAGGGGCAAGACCCCACTGGCAGCCCTGTCGCGTGCCACCGCCGGAGTAAAAGACAAAACACTCATCGTCAACCTCCCCGGTTCCACTGGCGGAATCAAGGACGGTCTCACCGTGCTGGCAGACTTACTGAAGCACGCTGTTGATCAGCTGAAAGGTGGCGACCACTGATGCCCATGGACTGGCGGGAAGCCCGCAAGACGGTCTACGAGGCGGGACGAAGGGCACAACTGCCACCCACAACGGTGCCGCTCAACGAAGCCGACGGTCTGACGCTGGCCGAGCCGCTGACGCCGCGAACGGATCTGCCCGCCTTCCCGACGTCCAGTGTGGACGGCTGGGCGCTGCGTGGCGTTGGGCCGTGGCGCATCACGGGCAAAGTGCTCGCGGGGCAAACCGCGGCGCCACTGACCGAGGACGGCACCGCCGCCGAAATCGCCACGGGCGCGATGGTGCCAGAGGGCACCGACACGATCTTGCGCATAGAGCACTCCACTGTGGACGGTGACCTCGTCAGCGGCACGGCTAAGGAACTCAAGGAGTGGCGCGAGCCGGGCGAAGAAGCTCACGCGGGCGAGGAGCTTTTCCCGGCGGGGACACCGGTTACGCCCGGGCTCATCGGGCTCGCCGCATCCTGCGGATACGACGAACTCACGGTCACCCGCAAGCCCAAGGTCGCCCTGCTGATCTTTGGCGACGAACTGCTGACGTCAGGCAAGCCTGGCGACGGGCGGGTGCGCGATGCCCTTGGCCCGGCTATGCCAGCATTTTTGACCAGGCTGGGCGCTCACGTCGTACACATCGAAGGTCCTGTGGAAGACACCCTCGACGCACATGTCGCCGGGCTGCGGGCCGCGCTCGACGCGGACCTCATCTGCACCACAGGCGGCACCATGCATGGTCCGGTGGATCATCTGCATCCCGCGCTGAAGGCGATTGGCGCGGAATACGTGGTCAACACAGTGGCTGTGCGGCCGGGGTTCCCGATGCTGGTGGCCTCTGTCCAACATGGAGGAAAGACCACATTCATCGCAGGTCTACCTGGCAATCCCCAGTCGGCCGTCGTCGCTCTCGTCTCGCTTGTCGTGCCGCTGCTGGCCGGCCTGACCGGGGCCGAAGAGCCGATGCCGTCGCCGGTCACCCTCGCCGGTCCCGTTGCGGGCCGTGGTGATTTCACCCATTTATCGCTGGTACGCCGTCAGCACGCCGGCTGGGTGCCCGCGACGCACGTGGGCTCATCGATGCTGCGGGGCCTCGCGAGCGCTGAGGGCTTTGCCGTGATCCCGCCGCATAGCCAGGGTCTTCCCGGGCAGCAGGCCGATTTCCTGGAGTTGCCATGATTAGCGTGACCACAGATCCGTTAGATGTCACCGCACACGAGGCCGCTGTCTCTGTCCCGCAGGCGGGTGCGGTCGTGAGCTTCGCCGGGGTGGTCCGCGATCACGACCATGGGCGTGGCGTGGAATCCCTGACCTACGAAGCACATCCGTCAGCTGAAGACGTGTTGCGTGAAGTAGTCGAAGAAATCGCCGCGGACCCCGACGTCTATGCGATCTCCGTGTCGCATCGTCATGGCCCGCTCAAAATCGGCGATGTCGCCTTGGCCGCAGCCGTTTCCACCGCACACCGTGCCGCGGCGTTCGCCGCCTGTGCGCGTCTCGTCGACACGGTCAAGCAACGGCTGCCGATCTGGAAGCACCAGGTCTTCACCGACGGCACCGACGAATGGGTCAACTGCCCGTGAAGTTGTTTCTGGCCGTAGCCGCAGGCGGAGCGATCGGCGCGACCGCCCGTTACGCGGCTGTCCTGATCTGGCCCGAGACCTTCGGCCGCTTTCCGTGGACCACGTTCGCCATCAACGTGATCGGGTCGTTCGCGCTCGGCATCATCATCGCTATGGTCGGCCACAGCGTCATGGCCCGGACGTTCTTGGGCGTTGGAGTGCTTGGCGGGTTTACGACCTTTTCCACGTTCGCCTGGCAGGGCGAGCAGTTGCTGAGCGAGGAGCGGCCAGGCATCGCGATCGGTTACCTGGCCGGTTCTGTCGTTTGTGGACTGTTCGCGGCCTGGCTCGGCCTGCGCACAGGTGGCTGGTTGCGGGATTAGGCCCGCGAGTCTTGGGCTGGCGACCCTGGGGCTACGCTCGAGATCATGGGGCGCTGGTACTCCTGGGCCCAAGATCGCCCACTCCTGATCGATGCTCTGCTCGCCATCGGCGTTGCCGCGGTGTTCCTGCCCATGTCATTGGTCACGATCGCCCTGGACGCCCCTCGACCATGGCGGATCGCGCTTGTCATTTCAGCGGTTGTCGCCCATGCCTCGATCGGCGGCCGCCGGCGTTGGCCATTCGCCTCATTCGTGTTGATGAGCGTCGCCCTCTTGGTGCAAACAATGGCACCGATTGCCACCTATCGGTTTGAGACAGCGTTTCTCCCGTGCGCCGCGCTCTTCCCAGTTGGTCTCTATTCGCTCTGTGCCTACGGAAACCGCTGGCTCGCCCGGGTCGGCATCGGGATCGGCCTCGCCGGCGCCGTGATGCTGACGATCCGGGCGGCGAAAGTCTGGCCGGTGGACAGCCCTGCCAGTCCGGGCTTTGGCACTCCGTTGGCGTGGGTCTTCTTCCTCGGATTCATGATGACCGTGGTCTTCGCGGCGTGGGGCACGGCCCGGCTCCGGCGGCTGCGGATGGATTTCTACGAGGTACTCGAAGCCGAGCAGCAGGAGCGGGCGCAGCGAGCGATCGCGGACGATCGTGCCCGGATAGCTCGTGAGATGCACGATGTTGTGGCCCATTCGCTTTCGGTGATGGTGACCCAGGCTCAGGGCGGCGAGCTGATAGCGGCGGCCGATCCCGCACGGGCCGGGAAAGTCCTTGGCACCATTGCCGCGACCGGACGGCAGGCACTCGCCGACATGCGCGGGCTTGTTGGCGTTTTGCGCACCGACACCGATGGCCTCGCCCCGCCGCCAACGTTGGCTGAGCTGCCGGCGCTCATCGAGCGAGTGCGCGGTGCCGGACTGCACGTTTCCCGCTCAGACCGGGGAAAGCCTCGCGAACTCGGTCCTGCCGCTGAGTTGGCCCTCTATCGCTTGGTGCAGGAGGCTCTCACGAACACGCTGCGGCACGCCGGTCCGGGCGCGCGCGCACGGCTGAGCTTCGACTGGGGCGATCAAGCGGTGAAGGTTCAAGTTCACGACACAGGCAAAACACTTGCCACGACGACTAGCGGGAAAGGCGCCGGACTAGCCGGAATGAGGGAGAGGCTGGCGATTGTGGGAGGCTCCGTCATCGCCGGGCCCGCGGCCGGGGGCGGGTTCGCGGTCGAGGCAACGGTTCCCCTTGAGGAGCGGGAATGATCCGAGTGTTTCTCGTGGACGATCAAGCTCTGGTGCGGGCCGGACTGGCCATGGTCATCGAGGCGCAATCCGACATGACAGTCGTAGGCGAGGCAGGTGACGGGGCTTCTGCTTTAGTGGGGCTCAGTTGCGTACCTGCTGATGTGGTGTTGATGGACATCCGGATGCCAAAGATGGATGGGGTGGAGGCGACCCGTCATCTGGCCGTGCGCCCCGCTCCCACACCAAAGGTGTTGGTACTGACCACTTTCGACCTCGACGAGTACGCGTTCGCGGCGCTACGGGCCGGGGCGAGCGGGTTCATGCTCAAGGATGCCGAGGCGGCAGATCTGTGCGCGGCTATCCGCACGGTGCACCAGGGCGACGCGGTGATAGCGCCCTCAACGACGAAACGGTTGCTGGAGCAGGTTCTCGCCGACCTACCGGCACCGGTGCCAGGCCCTGATCCGCTGACACCTCTCACCGAACGTGAGCGTGAGGTGCTCCTCGCGGTAGCCCACGGCGCCTCGAACGCGGAGATCGCCGAGAAACTCTTCCTCTCCGAGGCCACGGTGAAAACGCACGTCGGGCGCATCCTGACCAAGCTCGGATTGCGAGATCGCGTGCAGGTGGTCATCTGGGCATACGACCATCGGCTGGTCCGCCCGGTATAGAAGTCATCCTTTGGTCGCATAGCGCCGCGACCAGCGCGCGACGTTTTCGTTCCCGCGGCGGGCGAAGGTTTGGGTATGAAACCGATCTGGGTCCCCCGGCTGCTTGTCGCGGTCGCCTGCGTGCACCTCGCGTTTGGCTTGTTCGTCCTTCCGTCCTTATTCGACGGTCCGAATCCGTTGCCCGGCATGCTCGCCTTTAACAGCCTCAACGGCGATCCGGTGCGCGAAGCGGTGGCATGGTTCAACATCGCTGGGCTGGCGTGGCTGGCTCAGGCACATTTCATCTTCTGGATAGTGCGCCAGACTGGCCGGATGCCTTACGCCGTCGGGGCCTGGCTGGCCGGCACGGCTGCCCCGATGCTGTTCTTCATGCCTATGTCTGGCTTCTGGTTCGCCCTCGCGCTCGGCATCTACGCACTGTTCGTGGCACGCAAGACCGAGATGGCTCAGAACGTCGCCGCTCCAGTAGCACTGGCAGTGAGATAAGCAGGTGGCACGGAACAGGGCGTCCCTGTTCCGTGCCACCAGGCCGTTTTATGCCACCGTTAGTGCCAGAGCCAGCAGGGCTGTCGCTGTGAAGTCGATCGCTGGTTCGGAACTCGGCCACGCGCGCACATCGTCGAGGTAACGGGCCGTTGGAGTGTCGAACTCGGCGAACCGGTTCACGCCATCGGCCGGGCACGCGTTGGCACCGTCAGGGATGCCGATCCACTCGAAGTTCTCCGCGCCGTTGGGTCCGTTCACGACGGCTCCCCGCACCTCGCCACGAAGATTCGACACTTGGTGCTGCGGACACTGGGGATAAACCGTGCCCGCCCCGACCATGAGAGACGTGCCCCAGGCGTTGTTTCCAAAGGCAAAATTCCTTTGGCTGGTACCAAATGAGCTGTAACGCCGGTCGCCAGTCAACCGCTCATAGAGTTTCGCCGTGGCGGCAAAGCCGAAACTGCGCGTCGCCGCGTCGAAACCGGTCACGTCAACCGCGTGCCGGAACGGGTGCCCCTGCGCCGAGGTCACGCCATCGTCGAGCTGACGCCTTAGGTCCCCGATCAGAGCGTCTTTCAGGGAACCGTGAGGCAGCAAGGCCGCAAGGTCGGCGTGCGCTAGGGCACTGGTGTCGTAAAGGTTCAGTGCGTCCTTGGCGTCGCTCGCGATGTATTCGTGCGCCCAGCGCGCCGCGTCGCGTACCAGATGGAAAGCTCTTAGATCTTTGATTTTCAAGGCGGCGAGGGCGAGTTCGGTGGCACCGAATTCCATGTCGTCCTGCCACGAGTCCTCGGGGTAGTAGGCGTGAGGGAAGGCGGTGACGAGTTCGCCGACGTCGGTGGTTTTGGCGCTGGTGTAAAGGGCCCAGCCTTCGGCGAACCATTTGCGGGCGGCGGCTTTGTCGCCTCGTTGCGCGGCCAGCTGAGCGGCCAGTCCAAACGCGGCCGAGCCACGGCCGGCGAGGTTAGGACTAATCTTCTCGCCTGGCGCACCTGCCGGGAAAACAGGACGGTACTTGATGAATTGCCACGGGTCGCCCGGCCCGGTCTCCAGTGCGTCATCGGCCTCGGGCAGGCGCCAAACGTCGTGGTCGCCTAGGAAACCGAACTCCTCACTACCGGTGCCGATGCCGACCTGCACGAACAGGTTGCGAGCGTCCTTGTCCCACACCTTGTCCAGCCAGGCCAGGCCAAACTCACCCTCACGCTTGAGTGCCGCGGGTGCTTGCGCACCAAGCGCCCGCTGGGCATAAAGCATGTTGCTCAGCGCGTAGGCGCTGGCGTGGGTGAACTTCACGAAGTCACCGGCGTCGAACCAGCCGCCGTGCACGTCGGCTTTCGCGGCGTTGGCCCAGGGTTTGAGCGGCTCGGCCGGCACGTCGCCGCCATCGCCACTGAACACGGGATGGTGGTAGACCGTGGCGTCTTTGTCGGTGAGGTGAGCCGTATCCCGTTGCGTGTCAAAGAAGTTCAGCGTGTCCTTGACCAGTCCGCTGAACAGCTCTTTGGCGGTGTCAACACGGAACGGCGGCGACGCTGACTGTCCGATGTGGATGGTGTAGGTGCCCCGTCTTCTGAGGCCGCTGAAGTCGAGTGGCTGCACAGCCTGGAACGCAGGGCTCCACTGACCGTTGCTAGCGCCAGCCCGTCCCGTGAACACGACTCGGCCGCGGTCATCTTTGACCTCGAACCTCGCTTGCCCGATCGCGGTTTTGGCGAGGACGTAGGCTGTCTTTTGTTCGCCGATCGCGTACCCGACCTGGTCGACGCGCAGGTGCACCTGCGGCTGGGTCGCGTTCGCGGCTGCTCCCGCGCTAACCGTGGTGCTGACGACGAGGGCGAGCGCTAAAGCTATTCGTCTCATGCCGACACTCCGAACTAGATAGTTAGTTAGACTGTCTGTCTAATCGGAATGTCGCTGAGCGTCAATCCCTACTTCAGGAGAACCTCGCGCATGCGGTCGACGTCGGTGTTGAGGCCTTGCTTGAGGAAGTCCTCAAACGTGCCGTAGCACGCATCCACCTCATCGAAAGCGGCCTGCAAGTAGGCGGGCCTCGCGTCGAGCACCGGGAGCACATCGTTGACGTCGGCGACCAGTTCACTGAGCGCCTTCAGCAAATGCCCACGCCCAACGGCACCACGCCCTGTCGTGAACCGCTCATTAGTCAGCAGATAGTCAGCCATGACCGTCTCGCGGTCGACCCCGAGCGCCGTGAGCACGATCGCGCTCAGCCAGCCCGTACGGTCCTTGCCTGCCGTGCAGTGAAACAGAAGCGGGCTGTTAGTCGTGATGCGGTGCAACGCGATCGCGAACTGCGCGCGAGCGGGTTCTTGCGAGACGAAGCCGCGATACATCGAGATCATCAGCCGCTCGGCCTCGGCGGCATGCACACTGGACTCCCGGATCAGGCCCACAATCTCTTGCGCCGCATCAGAAACCGGCAGATGCTCACGCGGCACACCCCACGTGACCATGCCGAACATTTCGATCTCTTGCGCGCCACGCAAGTCGATCACCTGCATGCAGTTCAGCGCGGCCAGCGATTTCAGATCGTCTTCCGTTGCCCTTACCGGGGCGTCTGCCCGGAACAGCACTCCCTGTCGCACTTCGCGGCCGTCCACCGTGCGGTAGCCGCCAAGGTCACGCGCGTTTGGCAAACCAGCCAATCCGAGGTCCCGCACCATTCCCCCTGCATCTCCGGTCCTAGATCACCATCTTAGCCAGGCTGCCGGTGCGTGCTGGTTTGAGCGGTATCGCGCACCGTCCACTTGCGACACAGAGCTGGTGCTAGCCGATCGCCATGTCGACGAAGCGCGACAGGTGCAGTTGCGCCGCGACCGTGATCGTGTCCGTGGGACCGTTACGATGCTTAGCCACGATGAAGTCAGCCTCACCCGCACGCGGCGACTCTTTGTCGTAGTAATCGTCGCGGTGCAAAAGCAACACAACGTCAGCATCCTGCTCAATAGATCCCGATTCGCGCAAATCGGACAACTGTGGGCGTTTGTCGGTGCGTTGCTCGGGGCCACGGTTCAGCTGGCTGACCGCGATCACCGGGCACTCGACTTCCTTCGCCAGCAGCTTGAGCCCACGGGACAGGTCGGCGACTTCCTGCTGGCGGCTTTCGGTCCGCTTGGGAGACGTCATCAGCTGGAGATAGTCGACGACGATGAGGCGCAAGTCGTGACGCTGCTTGAGACGGCGTGCCTTGGCCCGGATCTCCATCAGGTTCATGTTGGGGGTGTCGTCGACGAAGATTGGTGCTTCGGAGATCTCACCCATGCGCCGGGCGAGCTTGGTCCAGTCGTCATCGGACAGTTGCCCTGACCGCAGCACGTTGAGCGGCACGCGCGCCTCAGCGGACAACAGACGCATGACAATCTCTACTTTGGACATTTCGAGCGAGAAGATGGCGCTGGCAAGGTTGGCGCGCACGGCGGCATGGCGGGCGAAGTCCATGCTGACGGTGGAGTTGTGCGTGGGCACCATGGTTTTGCCCGCGAGATAAAGGTGGTCAGCGTTGTCCACCTGCACGCAACGCACCGGCACGGACGCTATCGCCCGGATGCTGGTGATGCGCCGGCCACGATGTGGCGACGGGTCGAGCGAAGCCACCTTTTCCTTGTGTGCCAATCGTTTGCGTTCAAGCCGGAACACGTCGTCGGTCGTGATGAAGCTGATGGTGTTGTGACCGGCCCGCGCGCTCTGATAGCCCAGCGTGCTCAGCAGCTCGGCGACATCGTCGGCCAGCTCCTGAGTGGCACCGTTGAACCGGATCGCGCCGTCGCGGCAGACCCAGGCACCGGTGTCGAGCAGCCCCGCGAGCAGAGCCCGGCGCTGGGTGATCGAGGCGCGCAGATAGGCGGCGGGCAGGCGCTTGCGTGAGGGCAGCGGCTGGGACGGGCCTTCTTCGGCGTCCATGTGCCAGATCACTTCGGGTTCGTCGCGGTGTCCACCGCCGAGCCAAACCCCACAGGTATAAGGCGCGACGGGCAGCTCCACCGCGGGAAGGTCGGCGGGAGCGCTATTGAAGATGGTGTGGCCGTCTGCCAGGGAGGCCAAGATGTCTTCGGTGGTGCGGATCGCGGTCAGGCCATCATGCGTTGTGGTGCGCCATGAGTGCAGGCCATCGGCCACGATGACGGTGCCATCGCTCAGCTCCACCTCATAACACGGGCGTTCGTGCAGTACCTCGGTCGCCGCGACCACGGTGGTCGGCTGACCGTCAGCGCCCAGCAACCGATCCCCAGGCTTAACCTCACCCATGGTGGTCCAGCCGGCTGGCGTGGGCAGGGGAGTGTCGAGCGCGAGTGCCTTACCCAGACCGGGACGCCCGGCGACGATGATGAGCTGGCCCGGCTGAAGACCGTTGAGCAGCCGGTCCAGATCGCTGAAGCCGGTGGGAACCCCCGTCATCACGCCACCGTGGGCACCGACAGCCTCGATCTCGTCAAGCGTGGGCTGCAACAGGTCGGCCAAGACGGCGAAGTCTTCGCTGACCCGGCGCTCGGTCACGTCATAGATGGCTTGCTGGGCAAGGTCGACGATGTCGTCAACGTCGCGGCCGGAACCCGCTGCCGAACCGTAGCCGAGCTGAACGATCTTCGTCCCCGCCTCGACCAGCCTGCGCAAGACAGCCCGTTCGCTGACGATGCGGGCGTAATAAGAGGCGTTCGCGGCTGTCGGCACAGTGGAGATAAGCGTGTGCAGGTAGGGACCGCCGCCAATACGGCTCAGCTCGCCCGCGCTTTCCAGCGCTCCGGCGACCGTGATGGGGTCAGCGGGCTCGCCGCGGCCGTAGAGGTCGAGGATGGCGTTGAAGACCGTCGCGTGCACCGGCCGGTAGAAGTCGTTGACGCGCAGGATTTCCACCACGTCAGCGATGGCGTCCTTCGACAGCATCATGCCCCCGAGGACACATTGCTCGGCGGCGACGTCTTGTGGCGGTGCTTTTTCAAACGGTGTGGGCGCGGGCTTTTCGGCCGAGACCTCTTCGATGCTCCCCGCCGTCATAAAGCCGCCCCCTCTCCACATAGCACTATCCCCGAAAGGTACGACAACAGAACGATGACGCTACGAGCCGGTGCTGCCCAATACAAACTGACCGGTGGACAACCCTTGGGACAACCTGTGGAGAACTGCCCAAAGTCTGTGGGCAACCCTGTGCACAGCCTGTGGAAAACCTCTGTCCACAAGGTGTGGATAACGCTCCTGCCTGCATGAATCTCGTACACAGGCTGTGGGTAAAAGATTCTTCACCACTTTCTTTCATTGCCAACTAGCTATTCTCAGCAGTTCGGGGGATTGCACGTTGCGCGCACCAGGTTCAGTCTCCGTGCTGTGGACTCTCCAGACTGGTCCCGGCCTGCCCGGCCCAACGACTCCACGGCCCGTTATGGGCCCGTGGACGATCCGCCCTATCAGGGTTTCCACACCTATGCCACGAGCGACCTTTACGACACCAACGGCGGGCAGGAACGCTGGCCAGACAACTGGTCGGCGACCGCGCCCGACGACAGCTCTGACGACACCGACGAAGAGGATGACGAGCCAGCTTCCAAGCGCGACTACTGGATGGCTCTGCTGTGGACGCTCATCTGGTTCGCGATCCCTCTTATCGTGCTGGTGCTGCGTGCGGTCACGCAGTCTGGCGAGACGAGTTCGGTGTGCGAATCCGGCTTGGGCGCGTGCTCATCGCCGCGCGGGCAGGCGCTCGCCGATTTAATCGACAACTCGCCGGTCTGGCTTGTCGCGCTGGGCGCGGCCCTGGGTCTGAGTGTGGTGTTGCGGTGGGCCAGTGACAGCTGGCGGGCGATGACGATCGGCTTCTGCGCCTCCGTCGTGGCCGGCGGGGCAATCACGGTCCTCTATCACATCTGGTAGCCCAGATAACGAACTCCGCACGGCCCGGTGTCAGGTCAGACACGGCCGCAAACACCTGGCAGCGTCATCAGTCCATAGGGCATGCGAAAGCCACTCGCCCTCGTCGCCGTCACGCTAGCCCTCGTGGTGGCCGGCTGTTCCGCTAATAAGGGGACCAGCAACGACGCGTCCCCCCAAAAGCCAGACGGCAACCGGAACCTGATCGACACCAAAGAGGACAACACATCGACGTTTGCCCTCGATGTCGATACCGCCTCCTACACCTACGCGGCCCAGCAGATCACCAACGGAGGCTATCCCGACCCGTCGCAGATCCGTCCCGAAGAGTTCATCAACTACTTCGAGCAGAGCTACCGCGAACCATCCGGGGATGGCTTCGCCGTCCACGTCGATGCCGCGAAGTTCCCGTCTGGGCACGCCCAGTCGTCCAACAGCCGTCTGCTCAGGGTCGGGTTGCAGACCAGGGGAGAAGAAGGCGAAGAACGGCTGGACGCCAACCTGACCTTCGTCATTGACGTCTCGGGCTCGATGGCCGAGCGGGGGCGGCTCGATCTGGTTCAGGACGCCTTGCACTATCTCGTGGACCAATTGCGGCCCACTGATGCCGTCGCGATTGTCACCTTCAACGATCGCGCGCGCATCGCCCGGGAGATGACGCGAGTGTCCAATAAGGAGCGTCTGCACACGGCGATCGACTCGCTAAGCGCCGGCGGCAGCACCAATCTTGGCGAGGGGATCGTTACGGCGTACCAGCTGGCACGCGATAGTTTCCGGCAAGGCGCGACCAACCGGGTCATCTTGCTGTCCGATGGGCTGGCCAATACCGGAACCACGTCAAGCGATGCCCTGCTGAGCAAAATCCGCGGCGAAGCCGACAAGGAGATCTCGTTGCTCGGCGTGGGTGTCGGCAGCGAATACGGCGACGAGCTGATGGAACAGCTGGCCGACAAGGGAGACGGCTTCGTCGTCTACATCTCCGAGCGTCAGCAGGCTCGTGACCTGTTCGTCAAGAAGCTTCCCGCTACGCTGGCGATCCGCGCCTACGACGCCAAGGCTCAGGTCATCTTCAACCGGTCCACAGTGGACTCTTACCAGCTCATCGGGTACGAGAACCGCCTGATCGCCGACAAAGAGTTCCGTGACAACAGGGTCGACGGTGGCGAGGTGGGCCCGGGGCATTCCGTTACGGCGCTTTATGTCGTGAAGCTGCGCGAAGGCGCTCAGGGGCAGGTCGCGCAGGTCCGAGTGCGCTGGCTGGATCCCAAGGACCGCTCAGCCGACGAGAAGTCGGTCTCCATCAAGGCTGACGAGTTCGGTGACTCGTTCAACAGCACGGATGCCACGTTCAAGCTGACCTACGTGGCCGCGTTCTTCGCTGAATCCTTGCGGCGCAAGCCATCTGCGCCGCTAAGCCAGCTGCTCGAGATCGCCAGGGAGGCCGAGCCGGAACTGGACAACGCGGCGGTGCGGCAGCTCATTGAGCTCATCGACAAGATGCAGCGCCGAGGTTAGTCCAAAAACGACGGTGCTCCCCAAGCCACGGGGGCGTGGGGAGCACCGTCGTTTGCGTATTTACTTGGCTGCGACGACGTTCAGGTTGAACTTCGCTGTCACGTCGCTGTGCAGCTTGATCTGCACCGTGTAACCACCGGTGGTCTTGATCGCGCCCGGAAGCTCGATCTTGCGCTTGTCCAGCGCGGGACCACCTGCGGCCCGAACGGCCTCGGCGACCTCGCTGGCCGTGACCGAACCGAACAGACGGCCGCCGGTGCCGGCGCGAGCCGACAGCGTGACCTTGAGTCCTTCGAGCTGGCCTTTGAGCTCGTTGGCCTGGCCGAGGTCGCGGATCTCACGAGCGGCACGCGTCCGCTTGATCGTGGAGACCTGCTTCTCGCCACCCTTGGTCCAGCGAATCGCGAAGCCCTGCGGCAGCAGGAAGTTACGGCCGAAGCCGTCCTTGACCTCAACGATGTCGCCGGGGGCACCAAGGTTCGGCACCTCGTTGGTAAGAATGACCTTCATTGCGGTGCCTCCTCTCAGCGACCGGTGGTGGTGTACGGCAGGAGCGCCATTTCACGGGCGTTCTTGACCGCACGGGCGATCTGACGCTGCTGCTGCGTGGTAACGCCAGTCACCCGGCGAGCGCGGATCTTGCCGCGGTCGGAGATGAACTTGCGCAGCAGCGCGGTGTCCTTGTAATCGATGTAGGCGATTCCCTCTTTCTCAAGCGGGTTCACCTTCTTCTTTGGCTTACGCAGGGCCGGAGCCTTTGCCATTTCTCGTTTCCTTCAGCTTTTCGCCGGAGCTGCTAGCACTCCGGTCAGAACGGTGGTTCGTCGTCGAATTGACCGCCACCCGAGTTGCCGCCTGCCGGAACCGAGGTCGCCCACGGATCGTCGGCGTAACCTCCGCCCTGGCTAGGTGCACCGCCACCGCCAGAGTTGCCGCCGCCACCGCCGCCGAAGCCTCCGCCACCGCCGCCGGAGCGAGACATCTTCTGCACCTTCGCCGTGGCATACCTCAGCGACGGGCCGATCTCATCGACTTCCAGCTCCATGACGGTGCGCTTCTCACCCTCGCGGGTTTCGTAGGTGCGCTGGCGCAGCCGGCCGGAAACGATCACGCGCGAACCGCGGTGAAGCGACTCGGCGACGTTTTCGGCGACCTGGCGCCACACCGAGCAAGCGAGAAAGAGCGGCTCGCCGTCTTTCCACTCGCCGGAAGCGCGGTCAAGTGTCCGTGGCGTTGAGGCGATACGGAATTTCGCCACCGCGGCACCTGACGGAGTGAAGCGCAGCTCAGGGTCATCGGTCAGGTTACCGATGACGGTGATGGTGGTTTCTCCAGCCATAACTCAGCTCCTCGTATCACACATGTCTGTTGTTCAGGCTCCCACAGCCCTGCGACAGGTTGTGTGAAGGGCAGGCTCGGATAGCTCCAGAGTGTCCTTAACGGACGTCTGGACGGATGACCTTGGTACGCAGCACGGACTCGTTCAGCTTGAGCTGACGGTCGAGCTCAGCCACGGCCGCAGGCGTGGCCTGCAGGTCGATGACGGCGTAGATTCCTTCGGCCTTCTTCTTGATCTCGAAGGAGAGCCGGCGACGGCCCCACACATCGAGCTTTTCGACCGAACCACCGGACGTCCGGATCACGTTGAGATACGTGTCGAGCGACGGGGCAACGGTGCGTTCCTCGAGACTAGGGTCGAGGATCACCATGATTTCGTAATGACGCAAGACTTTCTCACCTCCTATGGGCTAGGCGGCCCCGGACGATCCGGAGCAGGAGGTCTTAGCGACCGTCGAAGTTTAGCCGGCGGGCTCACCTGGGCAAAAAAGACCGCGGAGCGTACTTCCGACTGCTGGGTGGGACCTGGGGAGGAACGACCACACCGACGAGATGGAGAGAAACGCTCCGCGGAGACTTGGTGTTTGAACTTGTTAGGCGAACTCAGCGCGAGTTGCCCGCTGTGTGATAATAGCGCGGATTGCACCGGCTGACACACCTACGACACACACTGTCGCGATAATTGCCAAAAGTCCGATTGGCCCCTTATCCACCGGCCCCGAAGTGCTAGTCGGCTTCTTGGCCGAGTTAACGACCGTGGCCGGTGATGACTCGAGGGTACCGCCACTGCCATCCGGTGTGCCACCAGGCACATTCGTGACCGCACCAGGGAAAAGCGGGTCTTCGGGCAGTTCCGGCAACGCAGCTCCCGGCGAGCTGCCCGGCTGGGCGTTGCCCGGGACACCCGTCGACGGCTTGGCCGCCGGCTTGGATTGTGCCGGAGCGGGCTTGGCTGGAGCCGGGTTCGCTTGAGTAGGCGTCACATCGACGGTCAGCTGTTCAAACTTGGGGTTCAAGTTGAGCGCACAGTCCGGAACCATCGTCACCGCGACAGGACCGCGATGGAACTGCACCTCAACGGTCTCACCACTGGCAAGCGTCGCACTGGGCGACCCGTCGATCCTCAATTCAGCACCCATGCCGAGCGAGTTCGTCAACCGGATCTTGCTTTCCGCGCCCACGGTGATCCGTGGGGCGTCCGGCTTCGAACCACACAGCAGCAAGCCGAGCCCGCCTCCGGTGAAGTTCACGCCGGGTCCTGGGTTCGCGGCCAGCGCGGAGGCTGCTGGAAGCATCGCCAGAAAACCGGTCGCGGTCAGAACTGCTATTCGTCGGAGCATCAATCGACTCCCTCGTCGTGGGGACAGCGAAGCGGGCAACAGGTCTAACGGAGTACTAGGCTGGCGAGATGCGCATCGGAGCTCACGTCGATCGAACCGACCCATTGGCCGAGGCCAAAGCCCGCAACGCCGACGTCGTTCAGTTCTTCCTCACCGATCCGCAGGGCTTCAAGAACCCGGAGCCCCGCGAGGACGCGGAAGCGATCCGCGATAGCGGCCTGCTCGTCTTCATCCACGCCCCTTACTTGGTGAATGTCGCGACCGCGAACAACCGCATTCGCATCCCCAGCCGCAAGCTCATGCAGGCGCACGCCGAGGCGGCCGCGACGCTGGGCGCCAAAGGGCTGATCGTCCACGGTGGACACATGGGCAAGGACGCTGATCTGGCCGACGGCTTCGCCAACTGGCGTAAAGCCCTGCAGCAGCACAAGGACACCGGCGTGCAGATCCTCATCGAGAACACCGCGGGTGGCGACAATGCTTGTGTCCGCCGGTTCGACGATCTTGCCCGGCTCTGGGACGCGGTCGGTGACCTCGGGGTCGGCTTCTGCCTCGACACGTGTCACGCTCACGCCGGCGGCGAGGATCTCATCGGCATCGTTGACCGTGTGAAGGCGATCACCGGCCGCATTGACCTCGTGCACGCTAACGGATCCAAAGACGGATTCGACTCTGGGCGGGATCGGCATGACAATCTCTTCGGCGGCGGATCCGCCGGGACGCTCGACGCCGCATTGGTGGCAGCCGTGGTGAAGGCCGCGGGTGCCCCGGCCGTCGTCGAAACCCCCGGTGGGGCCGACGAGCACTCTGCCGATATTGCCTACCTGCGCGAGCGTTTGTGAGTGACTGATGGAGACAGCGGTGCCCGAAGAGGAGAAAACCGAGAGCGACGCCTTCGCTAACTTTGGGCCCGCTCCAGAAGAAAACCCTTCGTGGGTACGCCGTACAACGCGCGCGTTAGGTAAGTTCTTCTCGCACGAGTGGACGATCGCCGCGACGTTCTCCGTAGTTATCTCGGTCATCCTGACCTGGCCCACCCTGAAATACCCGGGTCACACGCTGCCGGAAGACCTGGGCGACCCCACGCTCGTGGCGTGGATGCTGTCGTGGGGCGGGCACGGGATGCTGACCGACCCGCTGCATGTGTTCAACGCCAACAGCTTCTATCCCGAGCCGTTAAGCTACGCCTTCACGGACACTCTGCTCGGCTACTTCCCGGCGGGCATGATCGGTGAAGGTTTCACGGCCGCGCTCGTGCGCTACAACATCATGTATGTGCTGGTGCAGGCACTCGCCTTCTTTGGCGCCTATGTGCTGTCACGTCAACTGGGCGCGGGCAAGACGGGTGCGGCCGTCGCTGGCGCCGCCTTCGCTTTCGCTCCATGGCGGCTGACCCAGGCCGGGCACATGCACATCATCTCGACCGGTGGCATTGCCCTCGCGCTCGCGATGCTCGCGCGCGGTCATGGGTTCTCGTTCAAACACGGCTACCGGCCAGAGACGGCTAAACCTGGCTGGGCGCTGGCCGGTTGGCTCGTCGCCGCTTGGCAGATCAGTCTCGGCTTCGGCATCGGCTTGCCCTTCGGCTACGTCATGGGCGGCATCGGCCTCGTCGCGCTGACCCTCCTGCTGGTCCGCCGGTTCCGCCACGGCCCGTTCCCGTTCGGCTGGAAGCTTTTCGCCGCCGACACCGCTGGTGTGCTTGCCTTCGCGGGCACCACGATCGGCATGGCCCTGGTCTACCTGAGGGTCGCTGAGCTACACCCGCATGCTGTGCGCAGTGAAGCAGAGGTCAACCTTTACTCGCCGCCGTTCCTCGGGTTCTTTGTCGCCCCGGAGTCGTCCGCGATCTGGGGTGAAGCACACGCTGTCGCCCGGGAAACGTTGCCAGTGAAGCCCGAAATGACGATGTTGATCGGTTTCGTCATCTGCGGGCTGGCCGCAGCGGGACTGATCATGTCGTTGTGGACGATCCGCCAGCGCCTCTTCCTATTACTAGGCGTTGTCGTGACTCTGTTCCTCGCGATGGGCAGCCAAGCACCCGGCGGAGGACGCCCCGGCTACCTGACGCTCTACGACATCCTTCCCGGCTGGGACGCGCTGCGCACCCCGGGACGGCTCGTCATCTGGACCACGCTTCTACTTGGCATCCTCGCCGCCGGAGCGGTCAGTGCCTTTGTTGATCAGGTGAAAGAGCTTCCGTCGGTGCAGGTGTCCGGCCGCCCGCATCCGGTGGTACGCCTGCTGTTGCTCCTGCCGGTCGTGCTCGTCCTGGGCGAAGGCCTCAACAACACCAAGCATCCGGTGATGACACCACCGCCACCGTCACTGGCGACGGTGTCCGGCCCGATGCTCGTGTTGCCGTCGGACACTTATTTCGACATGCACGTGATGCTGTGGCTCACGAAGGACTATCAGCAAATCGTCAACGGCGGCAGTGGCTTCTCGCCGATGGTCACGCACCAAATCCGCGAGGCCGCCAAGAACTTCCCCGATCAGGCCAGCGTCGATCTGCTACGCAACCTCGGGGTGCGGCACGTCGTGGTGCTGCGGCAAGCGGCCGGCACGGACTACGCCAAGGCGCTCACCGACGACGGTGCCTCCCTCGGCATCGAACGCGAAGAACGCCCCGACGCGATTATCTTCCGCCTCTAGCAACGTCGGTTTAACGGAAAGCCCGGAGCGTGTTCACGCTCCGGGCTTTCGTCGCTCTAACCCTTGGTGCCTGCCGGGGTGAGCCAGGGTTGGCGTCCAATCCGGACGATCGACGCTGGTTCGCTTGCCTCACTGGGCAATTCGCGATCACCGTCGTCCGGATCGCCTCGGTAGACGGCACGCACGACGTCGAGCTCAGGGCGGCGGATTTCACGGACCACCAAGGCGATCAGCATGATCACCGTGGCGAGCCGGAACAGCGAGGCGAAGATGAAGACCTTCTCCGGGAAGACGGGCGAGCCGCTCGCTCCCATGAGTTCGCCGTAGAACGCGAGGAAGTAACAGACCTCGGCCACTTGCCACACGAGGAAGGCTCCCCACTTCGGCCGGGCGAGCACCAGAAGCGGCAACAGCCAGAGGTTGAACTGCTGCGACCAAACCTTGCTCGTGACAAGGAAAATCGCCACGACGAGGAAGGCCACCTGCCCCAAGCGCGGCGGAACTGGCGCGGTGAAGATCAGAGCACCAATGGCCAGGCACGAAACCACGAACAGCACCCGTGACCACGTGTTGATCGCGTCGACGTCGTTCCAGAATTGGCCCCAGATGCCGCCTAGGAACTCGCCGTCGATGAACCGTCCAATGTAGAAAGACGTCCCCCAGTCGATCGGGCGAGTCTCGCTCAAGTCCCAGAACTTCAGCCAGTCCTTCATGCTGATCAGCATCACCGGCACATTGATCACAAGCCAGGTCACCGCAGTCGCTGTGAAGGCTTTAGTCGCGCGCGCGAGACTGCTTCCGTGGAAGGCATGCCAGACAAACTGTGCCGAGGACGCCAACAGTTCTGGAATATCGCGCTCACGGAAACTGGTTACGACACGATCACGAGCCGCGAACGCGCGGTCTGACAGTTCGTTCTTTCGGATCGCCAGCAGCAGCAACGGACCGAGCAGGAACAGCGGCCACAGTTTCGCCGACGTGCCGAGTCCAAAGAAGAGTCCCGCGAGCCACGGCCGTCGCTTGGCCCAGAACCAGATCGCGGCAATCGCGAGCACGATCGCCAGCAGGTCCCAGTTGACTGTCGCGGTGACAAACATCGCGGGGGAGAGCGCGAAAAGCGCCGCGTCCCAAGGTCTTCTGCGTCTCAGCGAGATCAGCATCGCGACCGTAGCGACCGCGAAGGCCGACAGCACCAGGGCGTTGAGGTTATAGAACCATTGCCCCTCGTTGATCTGAATCTGTTCGCCTAGCGCGTTCACCGGTAGCCCGAGCAGACCCATGAACACGCCGGTCAGAACCGGGTACTCCACCTGGTGCTCATCGGGAACCGGAGTCTCCGGAACGTAGGGAATCTTGCCGTCGACCAGTCCCTCGGCGTAATAGAGCGCGAGGACGTCGGTGTAACAGAAGTTCGTGTACTGGCTGAGGTTCACCCAGGCGCCGTCTTGGCACGGAGACTTCTGGACCCAGTGGGCCATGAGCATCGCACAGGTGAGGGCCAGGATGATCCGCGCCGCGGTCATGACCTTCCCGCTGTGGCGGCTGGGTTTCTCCGGCACCGAGTGCTGACCACGCGGGCCACCGACCGCCTGCGACAGTCCAGAGACGAAGGGATCTTCCCGGCTCGGGGCAAGCACGTGTCGGTGATCGCTCATGATGAAGCCTCGCTCATAGACCGACATCCTGCCGTACCGAGCCCGGCCGGGCCACTACTGTCCACCCGGCCGGGCATCGTGGTTACGGCGACTTGGTAGGAGTCACGGTCGGCGTCGGCTTCTTGGTCGGCGTCACCGTCGGGGTCGGCGGGGCCGTGGTCGGCGGCAATGTCGGCTCGGGTGAGGGCGACGGCGACTTGCCGTTGCCGACATCCTTGCTGCCGAACGCGCCATGCACCTGGCTCGTCAGCTTCTCAGGCTTCAGCTTGAGATTCTTGTTCACCAGGTTCATGTAATTGCCCCAGATGGTCTTCACATCGCCAGACCCGATCGAGCTTCCATTCCCCTTCTTGATCGGGGTCTTGTTGTGATCGAGGCTGCCGATCCAGATGCTCGTGGCGACCTGATTGGTGAATCCTGTGTACCAGGCGTGCGCGTTCTTGCTCTTATCGATGCCGTTTTCCCAGGTTCCCGTCTTGCCCGCGCGCTCGAAACCGCCCTGCAAGTTGGGGCCGATGCCCTTGAGCACGCTGGTCACTTCGTCAGCGATGCGCGCTGGAATGACTTGCTGCCCGCCGATCTTCGCGTCGCCCTGGGCCAGCTTCTCCCACTCACCGGTCTTGTTGTTCTTCCGCTCGACCTTCGTCACGAAGATCGGCTTGTTGTACACACCGTGCGCCGCGAACGTCGCCGTGCCACTGGCGTGGTCAAGCACCGTGATCGGGTACTGGCCGATGCCCACATAAGGGTCGAACACATTGGACGGAACGCCCTTGCTGATGTCATAGGGCTTGACCGGATCGGTCGTCCAGACCGTGCGAATGCCCGCGCGCTTGGCCATATCCAGCACCTTGTTGGCGCCGATCTTGTCGGCGATAAGCCAGAACGGGGTGTTGTAGGACTGCACCGTCATCTGCTCCAGCGTGCAGAACTCGCCACAGCTGACGTCAGCTTCACGGTTGGCGTTCTTCAGGTCGACCTTGTCACCTTCGGACTTCTTCATTTCGTTGGAGTCCCAGTGCGACAGCGTGGAGATATTCGCCTCGACGGCGGCCGCCAGGGTGTACATCTTGAACGACGAAGCGGGCTGGTGCGGCTCGTCGACTCCGGCCCAGTCCTGATCCGTGCCGTTGTTCGTGCCGCCGTAGTACCCCAAAACCTTGCCTGTGCTTGGTTCGATGGCGACCGCGGCACCGACGATGTTCGGGGGCATGCCCGCGACCCAAGATCCTTCACGCGCCCGGTTCAGCTGAGCTTCCAGCGCGTCTTGAACGCTCGGGTTGATGGTCGTGGTGATCCTGAGACCGGCGTTCTTCCAGTTGCCGAGCTCGTTGTCGTTGAGGTACTTGACGACTCCGCGCTCTTCGAGCTCGCGGGCCACGTAGTTCACGACATAACCGGTGCCACGATCGGTCCAGCCCCAGGCTCCCGCTCCCACGGCGGGGTCAAACGGCTGTAGCTCACCGGGTTGTGGTTTGGCGGGATCGGCGGGGGCGGGGTATTTCAGCGCCGCCTTCTCCTGCTCGGAGAGCCACTTCATTTCGATCATGTTGTTGAGGACGTAGTTCCACCTGTCCTTGGCGGCTTCCGGGTTGTTCGCCGGGTCGTAGCCCTTGTGGTCGCCTTCGGCTTCCGGCTGGCGCAACACCGCTCCGAGGACGGCCGCTTGAGCCACCGTCATCGTGTCGATCTTGTCTGGCGGAATCTTGAAGTAAGCCTCGGCTGCCGCACCCACCCCATAAGCACCGCGTCCAAAGTAGACGGTGTTGAGGTAGAAACCCATGATCTGTTCTTTGCTGTACTCGTCTTCAAGCTTTCGGGCCATGACCGCCTCGCGCAGCTTTCGCGCGTAGGAGATGTCCATGTCGTTGGCGGCCCGGCGCGCATATTGTTGCGTGATCGTCGAAGCCCCTTGCTGCTCACCGTTGGTGAGGTTGACCCACGCCGCGCGGCCGATGCCCCACAGATCGATGCCGTCGTGGTCGTAGAAGTTCTTGTCCTCACCGGCGATCAGCGCGTCTTTGACCTGCTTGGGCAGTTTCTCCATCGAGACTTCGGAGCGGTTCTCCGTGCCGAGCTTGGCCAGTTGCGTCGTGTTGTCAGCGGCGTAGATCTCGGTGGTGTTCTTCAGCGCCAGCTCATCGGGGCGAGGAACGCTGTCGTAGAAATACGTGGCACCCATCAACGCGACACCCGACAACAACACCACGACCGCGGCCACAGCGATGATGATGTTGCGGCGCTGGTTCTTTCGCTTCTTCGCCCCAGGCTTTTTCGTCTTGCCCGGAGTCGCGGCCGCCCCAATGACCGGCTCAGGGGCGTAGGCACCGGCAGGGGAAACGGGACGCACAGACGCCCGGCCCCGGACAGGCACGGCCGGCGCGGGTTCTGGCTCAGCATCAGCTTGGGGGACGTAGGCACTAACCGACGCCCGCCCAACCACTGGCACAGCCGGCGCGGGTTCTAAACCCGGAACGTCATCTTCCGGGTGGGGATCGTTAAGCATGCTCATCTTTCACACCATTCCGGTTATGAGTTGGGGAGCCGGCCATCAAGCCGGCTCCCCAAGCTGATCTGCCTCACCTATCTACGGTCTGTATGGCGGAAGCGACGGCTCCGGGATGACGATTCCGCCACCACGGCCACCACCCCCTCCACCGGGACCACCGCCACCGCCTGGGCCACCACCACCGCCTGGGTTCTGGGTCGGGCAAAGCGGCGTGCCGGGGAACATGCAGTCTGGAGCAGCCGGCGTCGGGGAAACGCCCGTGCCGATGTCCTTGCTGCCGAGCTGACCACCGGTGCCGTTGGACAGCCGCGACACCTTGACTCCGGCCGCCTTGTTGTAGTCGTTCATGTACAGGCGCCAGACATCCTTCGGGAAGTCTGAACCCATGTTGCCAGCCTTGAGCAAGTCGCCCGTGCCCGCTTTCTTGATGGGCGTTTTGTTCTCGTCGTTACTGCCGAACCAGATCGCCGTAGCCATTTCGTTGGTGTAGCCGGTGAACCACACGTGTGCGTTGGTGTCCTTGTACACGCTGGTCTTGCCGTCTTCCTTCTTCAGGCCGTTCTCCCACGTTCCGGTCTTGCCGGCCGCGTCGGTTCCGTTTGACAGCTTCGGCGCGATCTTCTTCAGCACCGAGGTGACCTCGTCGGCCACAGTCGCCTTGATCGTCTGCTGCGGCGCGAGCTTCTCGTCACCCTGGCTCAGGCGCACCCACTGACCCGTCTTGCGGTCCTTCTGCTCGACCTTCGTGACGAAGTGCGGCTTGTTGTAGATGCCGTGGTTGGCCAGCGTCGCCGTTCCGGTCGCGTGATCCATCACGGTGATCGGGTACTGCCCGAAGCCCACGTGGTAGAAGAACGGGTCAGTCACGTCGATCTTGTCTTTCGACAAGTCGTGTGGCTTGAACGGGTTCGTGCCCCACATCGTGCGCACGCCGGCCTTCTGTGCCATTTCGACGATCCGCTTGGGCGAGATCTTCTGGGCGATCTGGAAGAACGGAACGTTGTATGACTTGACCGTCATCTCTTCCAGCGTGCAGTAGGTGAGACAGGCAAGCTCACCCTCACGGTTGGCGTTGCCCAGGTCGAATTGGGAACCGTTGACACCCTTCTTCAGCGGAGTCGGGTCCCACATCGAGTGGATCGAGTAGTTGGCGTCAATCGCCGCGGCCAACGTGTAGATCTTGAAAGATGAAGCCGGCGGGTGCGGGCGATCCGCTCCAGCCCAGTCATCCTCAACACCACTATTCGTTCCGCCGTAGTAGGCGAGCACGCGGCCGGTCTTGGGGTCGATCGAGACACCGGCGCCAATGATGTTTGGCCGCTGCTTGGCGATGGTGGACTCAGGGATGCCCCGGTTGAGCTGACGCTCCAACGCCGCCTGCGCCACGGGGTTGATCGTGGTGGTGATCCTCAGGCCGGCGTTCTTCCAGTTGCCCATGCCCTTGTCCTTGAGCAGCTTCACGACGCCCAGCGCTTCGAGTTCCTCGGCCACATAATTGACCACATACCCCGTTCCGCGGTCGGTGTATCCCGTGGCACCACCGGCGTTGGATTCGTTGTATTTCTGGAGTTCGCCAGGCTGCGGCGCCTCTGGGTTAGCCGGCTCCGGATACTTGAGGGCGGCGCGTTCCTGCTCAGTCAGCCACTGCTTCTCAATCATGTTCCCGAGGACGTAGTTCCAGCGGTCCTTCGAGTTGTCCAAATTGAAGTGCGGGTCGAACCCGTTCTTGCCTTCTGGCTGCTTGAGAATCGCTCCGAGGACGGCCGCCTGCGACACCGTCAACGTGTCAATCTTGTCTGGCGGGATCTTGAAGTACGCCTCCGCCGCGGCACCAATCCCGTGCGCGCCCCGTCCGAAGTAGACGGTGTTGAGGTAGAAGCCAAGGATCTCTTCCTTGGAGTATTTGTCTTCCAGCTTGCGGGCCATGACGGCTTCACGCAGCTTACGGGCGTAGGTGACGTCGAGGTCCTGTGCCGCCTGACGCGCGTATTGCTGGGTGATCGTCGAAGCACCCTGCGTCTCACCGCCGGTGAGGTTGTTCCACGCCGCACGCCCAATGCCCCACAGGTCGATGCCGTCGTGCTCCCAGAAGCCCTTGTCTTCGCCAGCGACCAGCGCCTGCTGAATCTGCTTGGGGAGCTTGGACATCGCGATCTCGGTGCGGTTCTCCGTGCCGAGTTTGGCGAGCTGGGTGCCGTCGGCCGCGAAGACCTCGGTGCTGTTCTTGAGGAGCTGCGCGTTTGGCGGCAGCACCTGGTCGTAGAAGTAGGTGCCACCGATCAGCCCACCGCCGGCCAGCAACACGAAGACGGCCACTCCCGCGATGGTCCACTTCTGCCACTTGGCCCGCTTGCGCTTGCTGCTCTTCTTAGGGCGGCGCTCGCCACCCTCTTCTTCGCCTTCTAGGCCCGGTGGCCGGACCGAAGCACGGCCCGCGCCGGACGGCGGGGGAGCCAGCAAGGCCGGACCCCGGCCCGATGACATCGGAACACTCGCGCGCCCGGTCGGGACACTCGCCCGGCCCGTCGCCGGAGGGCTATAGGGCTGCGAGACGTAGCTGTCGCCATAACCCTGGTCGGGGTATTCCTCATAGCCTTCGCCGAAGCCCCGGCCGTCGTAGCCCGAGCCATTTTGCGCCGGGTAGGTGACGTAGCCGCCACCCGCGCTCTCGTAGCTGGGCTCTTGGTAGCCGTTGTTCTGATACCCGTTGTTCTGATACCCGTTGTTCTGGCTCTGATAGTCGTCGCCGTAGTAACCAGCGTCGCCGGAGTAGCTATAGCCATCCTGCTGAGGGACAGAGGCCCGGCCAGCGTTGTTCTGCTGGTAATAGCCGTCGTCGTATTCAGAGCCGGCGTGGGGGTCGCCGTACGAAGTCATCTGTCACACCGTTCCGGTCGGGGCATTCGTCAGCCGCGGCGGGGCCTCGCGGAGATCAAGCGGAGCAGCGGCAGGGGCCACTGATTTACCCATAAGATACTGCTCCACCAGGTGGTTCCAGTTGCAGCGTCTACACACTTCCACCACAAACACCTGGAACTCAGCGAGCGTATCTGCTAGAGCGGCCAGCTCAGCACGCCTGCGTGCCTGGCCAGCGGAGTGCTTGAGTTGATCACCGTAGATGTAGTGCACGTGCGTCACGAACTCACGCCGGCAGATAGGGCACCGCTTCTCCGTGGTCTCACCGTGAAACCGGGCGGCGCTTCGCAGATAGGGCGAGGCGTCACAGACCTCAAACGTGCCTACCCGCCCGGCATAGACCTCACGCAGCAGCGCTCGCCGTTGAAGCGAGTAGTCGATCGACTTGTGCTGCGGCTGGGTCACACGCATGCATGCAGGGTAACGGGTCAGCCTGGAGACCGCGATGTCCGTCACTGAGCGTGATCAAGGCCATGCTCCGTGCGGGGATTGCGCGAAGCTAACGCAGCGTTCTAACGTAACGATGTATCGAGCCGATACATCGCGCTAGACGAAGGAGGTGACTCGTGCTGGACCTGGCCATTCTGGGACTGCTGCAAGAGTCGCCTATGCATGGCTATGAGCTGCGCAAACAGCTCAGCACCAAACTCGGGACCATTCGGGCGGCCATTAGTTACGGCTCGCTTTACCCCACTCTGCGCCGGCTTCAAACCGCGGGCTGGATCGCTGAAGCTGGCGAAACTCCGGCAGATGACGAAGCCGTTCCTCCGCTCACGAGCCGCCGGGGTCGCGTGGTCTACAAAATTACCGCCGAGGGCAAAGAGCGCTTTCAGGATCTTCTGGCGCAAGTTGGCCCAGAAGCCTATGAAGACGCCGCTTTCGGTGTTCATTTCGCCTTCTTTGCCCGCACCGATGTCGAAGTCCGGTTGCGGATCCTCGAAGGCCGCCGCCGCAAGATCGAGGAACGCCGTGAAGGGTTCCGCGACGTGCTCGGCCGGGCGGCCGAACGACTCGACGCCTACACCCTCGAACTTCAGAAGCACGGCCTAGAGGCGGCGGACCGCGAAGTCCGCTGGCTCGAAGAGCTGATCGCTAACGAACGGAAGAACAGCCAGAACCCGCCTGCGGACAACCCGTGGCGGCCATGAAGAAAAAGGAGGCACCCACGATGGGTTCCGTCCGTGTCGCCATCGTCGGCGTTGGGAACTGTGCTTCGTCCCTGGTTCAAGGGGTTGAGTACTACCGCGGCGCCGACCCGTCCCAGCGCGTGCCTGGACTCATGCACGTTGAGTTCGGCGGTTATCACGTCCGCGACGTCGAGTTCGTAGCAGCGTTCGACGTCGACGCCAAGAAGGTTGGCCGTGATCTCGCCGAGGCCATCGTCGCCAGCGAGAACAACACCATCAAGCTCTGTGACGTGCCGCCAGCGGGCGTGACTGTCCAGCGTGGACCGACGCTTGACGGCCTGGGGCAGTACTACAGCGAGATCATCGAAGAATCCGATGAGGCTCCGGTCGACGTCGTTAAGGTGCTCAAGGACGCTAGGGCCGATGTGGTCGTCGCGTACCTGCCGGTGGGCTCGGAGGACGCCGCCAAGTTCTACGCCCAGGCCGCGATCGACGCTGGCTGTGCCTTCGTCAACGCGCTTCCCGTTTTCATCGCCTCAGACCCGGTGTGGGCACAGAAGTTCACCGACGCCAATCTGCCGATCGTTGGTGACGACATCAAGAGCCAGGTCGGCGCCACGATCATCCACCGGGCGCTGGCCAAGCTGTTCGAAGACCGTGGTGTCGAACTGCTGCGCACCTACCAGCTCAACTTCGGCGGAAACATGGACTTCATGAACATGCTGGAGCGCAAGCGCCTGCAGTCCAAGAAGATCTCGAAGACCCAGTCGGTGACTTCGCAGATTCCGCACGAGGTCGCCAAGGGCGATGTCCACATCGGACCGTCTGACCACGTGCCGTGGCTCGACGACCGCAAGTGGGCTTACATTCGCTTGGAAGGCCGTGCTTTCGGTGATGTTCCACTTAACGCGGAACTGAAGCTGGAAGTGTGGGACTCACCCAACTCAGCCGGTGTCATCATCGACGCCGTGCGGGCCGCGAAGATCGCACTCGACCGGAAAGTGGGCGGTCCGTTACTCTCCGCATCCAGCTACTTCATGAAGTCGCCGCCGGTGCAGTATTCCGATCACGACGCTCACGAGGCGGTCGAGGCTTTCATCACTGGAAACGTTGATCGCTGAACACGGAATGTCACTATGCCCTGGATCTGATCAATCGATCCAGGGCATAGTGTTTTCATGGCTAAGTCGAATTTGATGGATCGGGTGGCCTATGACCTGGCCAAAGGTCATACACACCCGGCAAAGCAGCGGTTACATAGCCTCATCGCCGCTCACCCCAACGATTTGGATCTACGCCGTCAGCTGGCCGAGATCTATAGGCAGACCGGCGACCTGGTGGAAGCGGGCCGCTGGTCCTATTTAGACGAAAGCGCCGACGAGGCAGAACTCGCCGCGTTTGAAAGGGCCTTCCCCCTCGCGAGCCGCCGTGCCGCCCTTCGCTGGCCGGACGGCGCACTCGCCCCGACAGACTGGGTGCGCGATCGCCTTGCGGCATTGCCCCTCACTGAACCAAAATCAGCCGCAACGGTGCGGCCGCGCATCTCGATCCGGCTCAGCTGGGGACGCCTCGCCGTCGCAGCCGTCGTTTGTGGACTTTCGCTTCTAGGCGTCTACACAATCGTGGATGGATTCTTGCGCTAATAATGTGAATGATGGGTTTACTTCCGCTCACTCCTCATTGAGGATCGTCACGTGGCGAAAGCGGACGTTCTAGCCCGGGTACGCGCGGACCTTGCCGCAGGACATACCCATGTGGCGATACAGAGGTTGCGAACGCTGCTTGCCACGCTGCCGGACGATCTTGAAATCAGATCGCTCCTAGCTGGCGTGTACCGGCAGACGGGCAACCCGGTTGAGGCAGGACGATGGGGCTTCCTGACCGAGGACGTGCGTGCTGATGAACTAGCGGCTTATGCCAAGGCCAACCCGGATCCCTGGCAAAGGCTGCGGCTACTGCATTTCACGGGTGACCCGACCGGCCTGTCGAGCGAGGTTTCCGAACGGCTGATCCAGCTGGCCGATGAGGCCCAGCGCTCCGGGCCGCCGACCCGATGGGGTGGCGACTACCGCCCACCGCCACCCTCCCATGGCGTCACCTGGCCATGTCTGTTCACGATCATCGCGCTTGTGCTGGTCACAGCGATGGCCGGAGTGGGCGTGATTAAGCTCATCGGCTGGATCGTGGACTAGCGGGCACTTGCCAGGCCCGTCTACCGTGTCGGGGCGTGACCCTCGCCACGATCATCTTTCTCAGCATCGGCGCCTTCGCCATCATCATCGCCGCGTTGGCGATGTTCGGCGGGAGCTTGTTCGATATCGGTGACGGCCTTTTCTCTGTCGAAGCCATCGCGGCTTTCTTCGGTGGATTCGGCTTTAGCGCGGCCGCGGCTAATGAATTGTTCGGCGCTTCGATTGGCGCCTTTGGCGCGGCTGGCATCGGCATCATCGTCGCCGTCCCGGCGGCGTTGCTGGCGACCCGGTTCATGACGCGCATGAGCGAAATGCCGACCGACGCCACACCGACGGCGGCCGACCTGGCCGGTGCGCGAGGCGTTGTGGTCACCCCGATCCCGGCCGGTGGCTTCGGCGAAGTCCGGGTCCGGGTGGGTGGGCAGCCAATGAAGCTGTACGCCCGGGCGTCCAATCCCATTGCTCTCGGCGCCGCGGTGGTTGTCACCCAAGCGCTTAGCGAGACCAGCGTTCTAGTCACGGAGGAATGAAACTTTGTCACCCCTCATCATCGCGGGGGCGGGGGGCGCCCTATTCGTCCTGCTCCTAAGCCTTTTCGTCGTATCACGCATCAAGGTGGCCGGTCCCAACGAGGCCTTCATCGTCACCGGCCGCAAGGGAAAGCGGATCGAATCCGCTGACGGCGTCCGTTCACATGACAACTCCGGCCAGAAGGTCGTCATGGGAGCGTCTGTCTTCGTTCTGCCCGTCGTGCAGAAGATGCAAGTTATGGATCTGTCCAGCCGCCGGATCCACGTGGAGATCACGGGGGCGGTCAGCAAGCAGGGCATCAGGGCCAATCTGCAAGGGGTGGCCATCGTCAAAGTCGGCGGCACCGAGGACGCCATCCGCGCCGCGGCTCAGCGATTCCTGCACCAGCAGGCTGAAATCGAGGAGTTCACGCGCGAGGTGCTCGCGGGTTCACTGCGCTCGATCGTGGGCCGCCTGACCATCGAGGAGATCATCCGGGACCGGGCCGCCTTCGCGAGCAATGTCGCCGAGGAAGCCGAGCACTCGATGACCAACCAGGGTCTGGTACTCGACACCTTCCAGCTGCAGGACATCGTCGCCGAGGGTTCCTACCTCCAGGACCTCGGACGCCCGGAAGCCGCTCGCGTGCTTAAGGACGCCTCGATCGCCGAAGCGCGGGCTCGTCAGGCCGCCGAGCAGGAGCGGTTGCTGGCGGAGGAAGCCATCGCGGTCGCCCAGCGGGCACTCGCCCTCAAGCAGGCCGAGATCCAGGCTGAGATCGACGCGGCCAAGGCACGGTCAGCGGCGTCTGGTCCGCTCGCCGAAGCCGAACGGCAGCAAGCGATTCTGACCGAGCAGCAGCGCGTGGCGGAACGCAACGCCGAGCTTAAGGAACGTCAGCTCGACACCGAAGTCCGCAAGCCCGCCGACGCCGCACGGTACAAAGTGGAGCAGGAAGCCGAAGCCGCCCGTAACGCGGCGATCCTGGAAGCCGACGCTCGCCGTCAGGCGACAATCGCGGCCGCACAGGCCAACGCTGAGCAGGCCAAGCTGACCGGTGAAGGTGAGCGGGCCCGCCGTGCGGCACTCGCCGAGGCCAATGCCATCGAAGGTGCCAAGGAAGGTGAAGCGGAGCAGCGCCGCAGGACCGCGATCGCTGACGCCCTGGAGCGTGAAGGCCAGGCCGAAGCCACGGCGATCCTCGCCAAGGGACAGGCCGAAGCCGAGGCGCTGCAGCGCAAGGCGGAAGCCTTCGCCCAGTTCAACGAGGCCGCGGTGCTCGACTTGCTGGTCCGGATGCTGCCTCAGGTGGTGGCCGCCGCCTCTGAGCCGATGCGCAACATCGACAAGCTGACCGTGATCTCCACCGATGGCGCCAGCTCGCTGACCAAGTCGGTGGCGAACAACGTCGCTCAGGGACTTCAGCTGGGCACCGATCTCACAGGGATCGACCTTCCCGCATTGCTCTCGCGGGTTACCGCACCTAAGCCGACGGAGTAAGCGAACGGGCACGACCCCACCTTTGCCACGTAAGGTGGGGTCGTGCCGCAGACCGTGATCTCAGCCACCCCCGGTTCCAGGGCGATCCTTGCCAGTTCAGGGTTCCGGCGGCTCCTCGCGGTGCGGTTAAGCAGTCAGCTCGCCGATGGGTTCTTTCAGGCGGGGCTTGCGGGCTCGATTCTGTTCAATCCCAACCAGAAGACGAGCCCTGTTGAGATAGCGATGGGCTTTGCCGTCCTGTTGCTGCCTTATTCGATTCTTGGCCCCTATGTTGGGGTGCTTCTGGACCGCTGGGATCGCCGGGCTTCCTTGTCGGTGGCCAACCTTGCCCGGGCTTTCTTCGTCATCCCGGTCGCGATCTTGTTATGGCACGGATCACACGACCTGTGGTTCGCGGTCAGTGCACTCATGGTTATCGCGATCAACCGGTTCGTTCTAGCCGGTTACTCCGCAGCGCTTCCTCGCGTGGTGGCCGATGAAAAACTGGTTCCAGCGAACGCTCTTGCCGCGACGCTTGGCACCGTTTGCTATTCGATCGGCTTGTTTAGCTCCACCGCCATCGTGGGCTTGAATCTCATTGGCGCCGGAGAACACGGCTACGGACTGATCTCGGCTGGCGGTGCGGTCGGCTACGCCGCCGCTGGCGTGCTGGCCTGGACGATGTTTCGCCGCGAAGAGCTAGGTCCACTGGAGCACGAAAAGCACACCGGCAAGCTTTCCCGGGCTGTCGTCGAGGTCGCTCAGGGCATGGTGGCCGGGGGCAAGCATCTTTACGGAAAGCGCAAAGCCCTGCGGGCCATGACGTTGCAGGCGCTCTACCGCGGCCTTTATGGCGTGCTCACGCTCGCGACACTATTGCTTTTCAGCCAGTACTTCGGGCACAACGCCAGCGCCGCGCAATCGCTCGGTGACCTTGGCATCGTGGTCATCGCCGGAGCTGCTGGAGCCGCATTGGCCGCCGTCGTCACCCCGCCCGCGGTTCGCCGTTTCGGCCCTGGGCGCTGGCTAACGGGGCTCGTGTTCGCGGTTGGCTTGGTCGTGCTCGTCTGCGGGCTGCCCTTCGCGAAGATCCCGCTCGTGGCCGCGGCATTCCTGATCAACGTGGCGTCTCAGAGCATGAAGATCATTGTGGACGCGACGATTCAGCACGAGTGCGAAGACACCTACCGTGGGCGGATCTTCAGCATCAACGACACCGCTTTCAACATGTTCTTCGTGTGCGGGCTGTTCGTCGCCGCGACGACCTTCCCCGCCAACGGCAAGTCTGTCGCGGGGCTGTTGTCTGTCGCGTTGGGATTCATGGCGCTTTCGGCTTGGTACGCCTATATCCGCAGCCGCACGGAAGCGGCCCCGGTCACGACGTCATAGTCCCTGGCTCGCTGCCCACGCCTTGAGCTCGGCTTCGGCGTCCTCCCGTGACAGCGGTCCCCGTTCCAGGCGCAGTTCCTTCAGATGTGCCCACGCCTTGCCGACGATCGGCCCAGGCGGGATCCCGAGCAGTTCCATGATCGCGTTGCCGTCAAGGTCGGGCCGCACCCGGGCCAGGTCTTCTTCAGCGGCGATCCGAACGATCCGTTCCTCAAGCGCGTCATAGTCGGCCGCGAGCGCGGCGGCTTTGCGCTTGTTGCGCGTCGTGCAGTCCGATCGCGTCAGCTTGTGCAGCCGGGAGAGCTGATCTTCGGCATCGGTCACGTAGCGCCGGACGGCCGAGTCGGTCCACTCGCCCCGGCCGTAGCCGTAGAAGCGAAGGTGCAGCGCGACCAGCTTGGTTACTGGGCCGATGATGTCCTTGGGGTATTTCAGTTCCTTGAGCCGGGCTTTGGCCATCCGCGCCCCGACCAGTTCGTGGTGATGGAAGCTGACCCCACCGTCGCGGCCAACCGCTTTCGTGGCCGGCTTGCCGATGTCGTGCAGCAAGGCGGCCAGCCGCAGGATCAGGTCGGGACCACCGTCAGCGGTGTCATAGGCGACCGCGTTGCTGACCACCTTGAGCGTGTGCTCGTAGACGTCTTTGTGCTGGGCGTGCTCGTCGATCTCCAGTCGCAGGCCGGTCAGCTCAGGCAGGAAGATGTCGGCCAGGCCCGTGTCGGCAAGCAGGCGAAGCCCGGTCACGGGATCAGTGCCGAGCATGAGTTTGCTGAACTCGTCGCGGATCCGCTCGGCCGTGATGCGGCTCAGGTCGCCAGACATCTCGCTCATGGCCTTGAGGACATCGAGGCCGGGAACGAACTCCAGCTGGGCGGCGAAGCGCGCGGCGCGCAGCATGCGCAGCGGATCGTCGCCGAAGGACATCGCCGGTGGCCCAGGGGTCCGAATGACTCGTGCCGCCAGATCTTCCAAGCCGCCGAACGGGTCGGTGAACTGGTGTCCAGGCAGACTGACGGCCATCGCATTGATCGTGAAATCACGCCGTAGCAGGTCGTCGTGCAGCGAGATCCCGTAGCGGACCGTCGGGTTGCGGCTCCCGCCGTCGTAGGCCTCGGCTCGATAGGTCGTGACCTCTAGGCGCAGGCCATGTTTCTGGAACCCGATCGTCCCGAAATCACGGCCGGTCTCCCAGGTCGCTTCGGCCCAGCCTTTGATGATGGCGAGGGTTTGTTCCGGGTGGGCGTCGGTGCAGAAGTCAAGATCGTCACCGAGCCTCCCGAGGAGGGCATCGCGGACAGAGCCACCAACGAGGTGCAGCTCGTGACCGGCTTTGGCGAAACGGCGGCCGAGCTCGTCGGCGACAGGGGAAACCCGCAGGAGTTCGGCGACAGCGTTGCGCTGGGCTTCGGATAGGCGTGACATCGGAAATCAAGGCTACCGGCCACGATGGCCGATCCGCCGTTGGGTTAACTGCACTAATGTGCAGGGCATGAATCCCCCCGAGCATCGCCCTCGGCACTCGGCAGAGCACCTGACCGAACCGACCGCGCTGCTTCCCGTCGTGGAAGCCACGGAACCAGCTTCGGTGCCGGTGCCGGTGCCCGAGTCAGATCCCGAGCCCGAAGGCTCCGGCGCGGCACGCAACTCGGCGATCATGGCGGTCGGTTCGCTCGTGAGCCGGGGCACAGGGTTCATCAGGACAGCCGTAATGGCGATGGCCCTCGGTGGCTCGCTCGTCGGCAACGCTTACACGACAGCACAGTTCTTCCCCGGGATGATCTATGAGCTGCTCGTCGGCGGGATCATGTCCAGCGTTCTCGTCCCAATGCTGGTCAAGGCACGCAAGAAGGACGCGGACAAAGGCGAGTCCTACACGCAGCGCCTGCTGACGCTGAGCTTCATCGTGCTCGGGATCACAACGTTGCTGGCGGTCATTTGCGCGCCGCTCCTGGCGTTCGCCTACGCCAGTGAAGCGAGCGATGCCTCCAAGCACGTGATCACGATGCTGTCCTATCTGATGCTCCCGACGATCTTCTTCTACGGTCTGTCGGGGCTCTGTGGGGCGATCCTCAACGCGCGGCACAGCTTCGCCGCTCCTATGTGGACGCCGATCCTCAACAACATCGTGGTCATCGCGACCGGCATCTTCTACATGGTCACGTTCGGGACCGGCCAGATCGATCCGGAGGACATGACCCCAGGGCGGATTCTGGTCCTCGGCGGCGGATTCCTGCTCGGCATCCTGACGCAGGCGTTCGGTCTCTTGCCCGCCCTGCGAAAGACCGGCTTCCGGTTCAAGTGGCGCACCGACTTCCGCCAGCTGGGCTTGCGTGAGCTTGGCACCGTCGGTGGCTGGATGTTCTGCTACGTCATCGTCAACCAGCTCGCCTTGATAATGCTGGTCAACCTGCTCAACCGCGGCGGCGACGGCGACGCCGGACCGATGATCTACAACAACGTGTTCTTGCTGCTGATGATGGCGCACGGCATCGTCGCGGTTTCCGTGATCACGGCACTTCTTCCGCGCATGTCGGCGGCAGCCATCGACGGCCGCGCCGGGGAGATCGCCAATGATTTGAGCCAGGGCATCCGCATGGTCACGGTGCTCCTCGCGCCGATCGCGGTCATCTACACCGTGCTCGCTTTACCCATCTCGGTCGCGTTGTTCCAAGGCTTCGCCTTCACCCCCGAGAACTCTGAGGCCAGCCAGAACGTGCTCATGGTCGCCGGCCTGACACTCGTGCCGATGTCGGTGAGCCAGCTGTTCAACTTCACCTATTACTCCCTACAGGACACCAAGACCCCGGCGCTGATCAACCTGCCGGTGGTGGCGCTGCGGCTGTCCGTTCAGCTGGCCTGGTTCGCCACGTTCGCGATCTCCGCCACGGCGATGGGCATGATGGTCGGCAATGGAGTGTCCTTTGTGCTCGCGGCGCTGCTGTCCGGCATGTTGCTGCGCCGGCGCATTGGCCGCATCGGGCTCAAGAGCATCACCACGACCGGGATCAAGGTCCTCGTCGCTTCACTTGCCGCCGCGGCGGCCGGCATCGGCGCGATGAAGCTGCTGACCCCGGACGGGACCCTCGGCAAGGGCATGGCTTTCGTGCTCGTGATCGTCGGCGGTGCCGTGATCGGTGGCGTTTACCTCATCGTGGCGCGCTTACTGCGTACCCGCGAGATTGAAGATGTCTTTGGATTGATCCGCCGCAAGATCGGGCGCTAACGCTTGCGGGTGCCGAACACCGACCGGATCAGTTGAGTCGCCGACGCGGTGAGAATGCTCTTGGTCGTGCTTGAGCCGAGAATCTGTTCCGCGAGGCCCTTCTCGGCTTTGGCCGAGGTACGCCGTTGCGGCGCGGCTTTAGGCTGCGGCTCCGCCTGCGCTTGTGCTTCGGCTTGCTGCTGCACCCGGCTCGCCAGCATCTCGTAGGCGGACTCGCGGTCCACTTTCTCCGAATACTTGGGATAGAGGTAGGACCCACCGACCATGGCGGCCATGACGTTGGGCTCGATCGCGGCCATCATCGACTCGGGAGCGCGCAGACGTGTCCACGCGACGGGAGTCGGGGAGCCCTTCTCATTCAGCACCGTGATGATGGCTTCGCCCGTGCCGAGCTGGGTGAGCACCTTCTCCAAGTCATAGTCCGAGTGCGGGAAGGTTGAAGCGGTCGCCTTCAAGGCTTTCGCGTCATCGGGAGTGAACGCGCGCAGAGCGTGCTGGACGCGGTTACCGAGCTGAGCCAGCACGTCGGGGTGAACGTCCTTCGGGGTCTGCGTAACGAAGAACACACCGACGCCTTTGGAGCGGATGAGGCGGACGGTCTGCGTGATCGACTCCAGGAACTGCTTCGAGGCGTCCTTGAATAGCAGGTGAGCTTCGTCGAAGAAGAACACCAGCTTTGGTTTGTCCAGGTCACCCACCTCAGGCAGGCTCTGGAACAGCTCGGCGAGCATCCACATGAGAAATGAGGAGAACAAGGCTGGCTGCTGCACGACCTCTGGCAGCTCAAGCAACGTGACGACGCCTTTGCCATCCCCGGTCGTACGCAGCATGTCGTTGATGTCGAACTCGGGTTCGCCGAAGAACGCGTCGGCCCCCGCGTCGGAGAAGGCGATGAGGTTGCGCAACAGGACGCCAGCGGTCTGCTTGGACAGCCCGCCGATCGTCTTGAGTTCCTCTTTTCCTTCGTCTGACACGAGGTAGTTGATGACCGCCCGCAGGTCGTTGAGGTCGACTAGCGGGAGTCCTTTCTGGTCAGCGAAGTGGAAGACCAGGTTGAGCGAGGACTGCTGGACGTCGCTGAGATCGAGCACTTTGGACAGCAGCAGCGGGCCGAAGTCGGTGACCGACGCCCGAACCGGGACACCTATTCCTTTGCCGCCGAGTGTCAGGAACTCGCAGTAGTAGGCGGTCGGGGTCCACTTCTGGCCCATCTCACCCATGCGCTCGGTGATTTTGGCGTTCTGCTCACCGGGCTGGGACATGCCAGCGACGTCGCCTTTGATGTCAGCCAGGAACACCGGCACCCCTTGGGCGGCCAGCTGTTCGGCCATGACCTGCAAGGTTTTGGTCTTGCCGGTACCGGTGGCTCCCGCGACCAGGCCATGCCGGTTTATCAGCGAGAGCGGGATCTTGATGGGGGTTTCGGGGTCAGCCTTGCCATCGACGACGAGGGCGCCAAGATCAAGCGCGGGCCCGGAAAACGTGTAACCCGCTCGGATCGCTTCTACATCAACCACGTTGTTTAGTATCCAGAACGCTTCCGTAAGGCGGATGAGTTCTCGCGAATTCGCCTAAGGCAGGTAAGGTCAGTCATCGGCAGAGCTTTGCCATGCCCGAAACGCGACTTGCACCTTAGGGAGGATGGGTGACCCAGGTCGGCGACGGTCCCGCGCCTGTTACGGCTGCGGGAGATCTGCTCGCTGAGCGCTACCGGCTGGAGCGGCACATCAACGATGACAGCGCTGGACGGCAAGTCTGGCGTGGAGTTGATGTCGTGCTGCGCAGGCCGGTCGCTGTCGTGATGCGTGCTCCGGGGGGCGACGCCGCGGAAGAGATGCTCTCTGCCGCCGTGACGGCTAGCCGGGTAAGCCATTCGAACCTCATCGGTGTTTACGACGCGATCGACGAGGGCTTCCGCGCTTTCGTGGTCCGTGAGTGGATCGAAGGATCCGCCTTACGTGACATGGTCACCGAAGAAGAGCCGCTCGACCCCGACCGCACCACGTCGGTGCTGCACGCGGTCGCCTCGGCGCTCAGTGCCCTGCACGCCAGCGGCATGGCGCACGGCAACATCCACCCAGGCACCATTCTCGTCGGCAACGATGGCCGGATCGTCCTTACCGACGCCCGGGTCGATGCCAGCACCAGCCCGGAAAGCGACGTACGCGCGCTGGGCGCCTGTGGTTACTTCATGCTGACCGGCCACTGGCCCTGGGAAGGCGGGCGTGCCCCGTCGGCATTGCCCGATGGCCGCCGTGACGCGGCCGGAACCCTTGCCGCGCCTCGTCAGGTGCGCGCTGGAGTGCCGTCCTATCTCGACGATCTGATCATGGACTTGCTCAACCTTGAGCTGTCCTTGCCGACAGCGGCTGTGCTGTCAGCTGAGCTAGCCCGGCTGGATCTGGGTGAGCAAGGCTTCTTCGGGTCTGGCGGGACGCTCGGTTTCGCTGACGAAGGCACCACCGCTGAGCCTTCCCGCACGCCGACACCGCGACTCGTCGCGATCGGCGGCACGGCGCTGGCCCTGGTCATCACGGGTCTCGTGCTCGGAGTGAAGGCGCTCAACGCCAAGGCCGATCCGCAGAACCCGCCAGCGTCCATTTCGGCCACTCCGAGCATCAAGGGCCAGACCGAAACGCTCAAGCTGACTCCTGCGCAAATCCGCATCGTCGATCCCAAGGGCGACCGGCAGGAAACCAAGAACGCCGAGAACGTCATCGACGGCGACATCAAGACCACCTGGAAGACCAACGGCTACACCAAGGCCAACTTCGGTGGTTCCAAAGACGGCATGGGCATCTTGATCAGCCTCGACAAGCCCGTCAACGTGGCCAGCGTGAAGCTTCAGCTCGCCCTCGGCGGAGCGGCCGTGGAACTGCGAACCGGCCACGTGTCTGGCGAAGCCAACTCGGCCGGAGACACCGCGATCGTCACCAGCTATGAGCGCCTCGGCAACGTGCAGACGTCGACCGGCACCACGGTCGTCTTCCCGGCCGGCATCGAGACGCAGTACCTGCTGATCTGGTTCACCGAGCTGCCCCTTGCCGACCAGGCTTCAGAGCACCCCTACCGGATATCTGTTCAGGAGATCTCGGTCGAGGTGCAGTGACCACGACGCCGGAGGAACGCAGCGACTCAGATCTCCTGCTAGCCCACGCCGCAGGGGAGCCGCAGGCGTTTGCCGAGCTGTTCCGCCGGCACCGCGACAGGCTGTGGGCGGTCGCGCTGCGCACCACCGGCGACCGGGAAGACGCGGCCGACGCACTGCAGGAGGCGATGCTGTCCGCGCACCGGGCGGCTGCCCGCTTCCGGGGCGAATCAGCCGTCACGACCTGGCTGCACCGCATCGTCGTCAACGCGTGTGTCGACCGCCTACGACGCCGGCAAGCGCAGAAGACCGTTCCGCTGCCGGGTTCTGACACCGATGACTACCGCGAGCCAGCCGCGCCCGCCACCGACCACGACACCACCATGACCGTCCGCCAGGCACTCCAGCAGCTGCCCTACGACCAGCGCGTATCGCTCGTGCTCGTGGACCTTGAAGGGCACTCGGTCGCCGAAGTGGCCGGGATGCTCGGCGTCGCCGAGGGGACCATTAAGAGCCGTTGCTCGCGCGGACGGGCGAGACTTGCAACACTTTTGGGCCACCTACGCAACCCAGACTCCTCCAGCTCCGTCCCACCTGGGAAATCACCATCGGGAGGACACCTGTGAGCGCGCCTGTGGACCACGAACTGCTCGCTGACTACGTCGGCGGCGCGCTCGAGGGCACCCCGGAAGCGGAACGGGTCGGCGCACTGATCGCCACCTCACCAGCCTGGCGTGCGGCAGCCGACGAGCTTACGGCCGCGCTTGGTGCGGTTTCCGAAGATCTTCAACACCTCAGTGGGTACTCCGAAAGCATGCCAGCCGATATCGCGGCTCGCTTTGACGATCTTTTCGCCTCACCGGCCATGGCGCCCAAGCCATCACCGGCGAGGGACCCCCTGGCCGAGCGTCGCGTGCAACGTTCCAGCTCCGCTGCTCGCCGCACGAGTTGGCGCAAGTGGACAGTGCCCGTCGCCGCGATGGCGGTCGCGGCGGCCGGGTTCTTCGTGTTCCAAACTGGACTGCTGCCACAGCAAGACAGCGGCGGCAACATGACGGCGGAAAAAGCGGTCGACACCTCGGCCCCAGGCGCCGCCGAAGACAGTGCGGGCACACCGCCGACCGTCTCAAGTGGACGCGACTACAGCCGGCAAACCGTGACACAGCAGCCAGTCGCTCCGGCGGTTGAGCCGCAGCGCTCCGGTGGGGAAAAGCTGAATGTGCCGCGCACGTTCGGCAGTGCCGCGTCAGCGAGCCCGGTCAACCTGAAGGCCTGCCTGGCTGAAGTCGCCAAGGTGATTCCAGGAGTGGTTACTCTTGTCGATTACGCCTCGTTTGAGGGACAGCCCGCTCTCGTGATCTCCATCACGTCGGGCGCGCAGCGATGGGTGTTCGTCGCGGGTCCCAGCTGTGGCATTAACGGTGCGCACGAGCTCTTCCGCACGCCACTTAAGTGAGCTGACGCACGGCTGGCGCTTAAGTGGAATCTAGGCTCCGTACGATGACGTTTCAGCCTGCGACAGGGCGCTGAATCCATCTGAGAAGGACCTAACGTGGAAGACGTCCGAGACCTGATCATTATCGGCTCCGGCCCGGCGGGCTACACCGCCGCGGTTTACGCTGCCCGGGCCAACCTCAAGCCCCTGGTTATTGAAGGTGTGGAGTCCGGCGGTGCGCTGATGACGACCACCGAAGTCGAAAACTTCCCCGGCTTCCCCGACGGGATCATGGGGCCGGAACTCATGGACCAGATGCGCAAGCAGGCTGAGCGTTTCGGGGCTGTTTACATCACCGACAACGCCAGCCGCGTCGCGCTAGACGGTCCGGTAAAGAGCGTCTGGGTCGGCGAGACGGAATACCGTGCACGTGCCGTCATCCTCACCACCGGCTCGGCCTGGCGACACCTCAACGTGCCGGGCGAGGACGAACTGCTGGGACATGGCGTGTCCTCGTGTGCGACCTGTGACGGCTTCTTCTTCCGTGGGCACAACATTGTCGTCGTGGGCGGCGGCGACTCTGCCATGGAGGAAGCGACCTTCCTGACGAAGTTCGCCGAGAGTGTGACGATCATTCACCGGCGCGAGGAGTTCCGGGCCAGCAAGATCATGGCCGAGCGGGCTCTGTCCAACCCGAAGATCTCCGTCGCCTGGAACAGCGTGGTGGAGGAGATCCTCGGCACTGATGGCAAGGTCTCCGGGGTACGTGTGCGTAACCTGAAGACAGAGGAAACATCCGTGCTCGATGTGACGGGTGTCTTCGTCGCCATTGGCCACGACCCCCGCAGTGAACTTTTCCGTGGCCAGGTTGACATGGACGCCGACGGTTACATCAAGGTTTCGGCCCCGTCGACCGCGACCAACATCACCGGTGTTTTCGCTGCCGGCGACCTTGTTGATCACACCTATCGCCAAGCGATCACGGCAGCCGGAACCGGTTGCGCCGCGGCGCTTGACGCCGAACGTTTTCTCGCCCACTGAAAGAGGAGGCACCTCATGGGAGCTGCGAAGGCAGTTACTGACGATTCATTCGTCAGCGACGTTTTGCAGTCAGACAAGCTCGTTCTCGTTGACTTCTGGGCTGAATGGTGCGGACCGTGCCGCAAGGTCGCCCCAGTCCTTGAAGAGATCGCCAACGAGATGGCAGACAGAGTCACCGTGGTGAAGCTCGACATCGACGCCAACCCGGAAACCGCCCGCGCTTATCGCGTCATGTCGGTGCCGACCCTGACCATTTTCAAGCAAGGCAGGCCGGTGCAGTCGGTGGCGGGCGCGAAACCAAAGGCGGACATCGTGCGTCTCATCGAGGCAGCCCTGTAACTCGCGCACTCTGCGATTGGCCGCGCGGCGCTCCGGTGCCGGCGCGGCCTTCTTGTGGGGCCCACTGGTGCCTTCGGCACGGTAGGCTCCTGTGGCATTTGTGTGGTTTCCCCACCCTGGAGGTCAGCGGTGCGTTCGATCCGTCGCGGTGAGCAGGGCCCCGCCGTCACCGAGATCCGATCGATCTTGGTCACCCTTGGCCTGCTCTCGTCATCGGCAGACGATCTGTTTGACGAGTCTGTCGAGCGTTCCGTCAGGGTCTTTCAGCAACAGCGTGGACTTTCCGTCGACGGCTCCGTCGGCGATGAAACCTGGCGGGCCCTTGATGCCGCTCGCTGGACCCTCGGCGCCCGCACTCTCGACTTCAGTGTCAACAATCCGCTCCACGGCGACGACGTTCGCCAGCTGCAGGAACGACTGCTGGAGATGGGATACGACGTGGGCCGCCACGACGGCATCTACGGTGCCCGCACGGCCCGTGCCGTCAGTGCCTTCCAGCGCGAAGTGGGCCTTTACCCCGACGGTGGGTGCGGTCCGCACACGCTGGCCGCGCTGCGGCGCCTGGGACGCAAAGTCACCGGCGGATCGCCCCAGAAACTCCGCGAGGAACAACTGTTCCGCCAATCTGGCCCGTCGCTCGTCGGGCGGCTCATCGTCATCGACCCGGGTCACGGCGGCAACGACCTTGGCGTCGTCGTTCCCGATGGGCCGTTGCGGTGGACCGAGTCTGACATCGCGTTCGACTTGGCTTCCCGCCTGGAGGGCCGGCTCGCCGCGGCGGGGATGCGGGTGCACTTGACCCGTGGGCCACTGGCCACCGAAGCACCATCTGATCTGGACCGAGCCCAGCTCGCCAACGACCTTCAGGCCGACCTGCTCATCTCGTTGCATGTGGACGGACACGCCAACTCGCTGGCCGAAGGTGTCGCCGCCTACCACTACGGCACGGACAACGGCGTGACCTCAACGATGGGGGAGCAGCTCGCCGGGCTCGTGTTGCGGGAGATCGTCGCGCGCACCGGCATGCGCAACTGCCACGTTCATGCCAAGACCTGGGACCTGCTGCGCTACACGAGGATGCCCGCCGTCCGGGTCGACATCGGTTACTTAACCTCGCCCGTCGACCGCAAACGTCTCATCGACCCCATGTTCCGTGAACGGGTCGTCGAGTCGATCATCGCGGCGGTCCAGCGGATGTATTTCCCGTCCGAAATGGACGTCAAGACCGGCATGATCGACGTCAGCGCGATCCGGCTCGCCCTATCCCAGTGATCGCGTCGCTGGCCGGGCCGGCCTGAGTAAACCTTCGGGCGTCATCGAGCCGAGCAGCTTCTCCAGCGCGTATTCCACATCGGACTTCCACGACAAGGCTGTCCGCAGATCCATCCGTAACCGCGGGAACCGGGGATGTGGCCGGACCGTCTTGAACCCCACCGCCAAGAAGAAGTCAGCCGGAGCCAGGCACATCGTCTGCTGATGCTTGTCGTCATCCTCTGAGTGATCGCCGAACTTGGCGTCACCAAAGGCCTCGATCGCCCGAATTCCACGCTTCGTCAGATCCCGGGCCACGCTCTGAATCAGCATGCGTCCTAGGCCGCCACCGGAGAAGCTTGCCACCACGTGAGCCGTCATCAGCTGGACGGCATCGGGGGAGACGGGCGACGTCGGGAAGGCGTTGCCCCGTGGGACATAACTCGGCGGCGCATAAAGCACGAAACCAGCCGGCATGCCGTCAACGTAAGCGATTTTGCCGCACGAGCCCCACTCCAGTAGGGTCTGCGAAACCCATGCTTCTTTCTCGAACCCGGTGTCACCGGAAGCACAGGCCCGCTCAGCGGAGACGGGGTCAAGCTCCCAGAAGACACAACTACGGCAGCCCCGGGGCAGATCCTCCAGGGTGTCCAAGGTCAGGTTCACCATGCGGCGCGACAAAAGCGACCCCCTTCAGCGCGCGACCCAACTCACTGACTCTACTCCTTGATAACCGATAGGATCGAGAACCTCACGGCTTTGTTGGGAGCTGGCATGACCGGTGGCACGACACTCGACGACTACACGGATCGCTATGCGCACCGCGTGAGCGGAATGACCGCATCCGAGATCCGGGCACTGTTCGCCGTCGCCAACCGCCCAGAAGTCGTGTCACTCGCCGGAGGGATGCCATACATCTCCGCGCTGCCCCTCGACACCGTCGGCAGCATGATCGGTGAACTCGTCGCCTCCCAGGGCGCCTCCGCGTTGCAGTACGGGCTGGGTCAAGGCATGCCTGAGCTCCGCGAGCGCATCTGCGAGCTGATGGCTGACGTCGGCATCGACGTGGGCATGGGAGCTTCTCCCGACGACGTCGTCGTGACCGTGGGCGGTCAGCAAGCCCTCGACCTCGTCGCCCGGCTGTTCCTCGACCCAGGCGACGTCGTGCTCGCTGAAGGCCCGACCTACGTTGGCGCCCTCGGCGTGTTCCAAGCCGCGCAGGCTCAGGTCGTGCACGTGCCCATGGACGAAGACGGCCTCATCCCGGCCGCGCTTTCCGACGCTCTGCTGGAGCAGCAGCGCTTGGGCAAGCGGGTGAAATTCCTCTACACCATCCCGACGTACCAGAACCCCGCCGGCGTGACACTGACCGACTCACGTCGTGAGCAGGTCTTAGACATCTGCGAGCGGGCCGGCCTGCTCGTGATCGAGGACGACCCCTACGGTCGGCTCAGCTTCGACGGCGAGGCTCCGCTGCCTTTGCGCGCCCGCCGCCGCGAAGGAGTTTTCTACCTCAGCACGTTCTCCAAGACCTTCGCCCCTGGACTGCGGGTCGGCTGGATCCTTGCTCCGCACGCGGTGCGCGACAAACTCGTGATGACGACCGAGGCCAACATCCTGTGCCCGTCCAACTTCGCGCAGTCGGTCATCACGGCTTATCTGAGCACGATGCCGTGGCGGGAACAGCTCAAGGCGTACCAGCAGATTTATGCGGAAAGACGCGACGCGATGCTGAGCGCTCTGGCGGACCTGATGCCCGACGGCATGTCTTGGACCCACCCGAAGGGTGGTCTGTTTGTTTGGGCGACGCTGCCGGACGGCCTGGACGCGAAGGACATGGTGCCGCGGGCGATCGCTGGCCGCGTCGCTTACGTTCCTGGCAATGGCTTCTATGCTGATGGCACCGGCCGGCAGAACATGCGGTTGAATTTCTCGTATCCCACTCCAGAACGCATTCGCGAAGGAGTGCGCCGGCTCGCCGGTGTGATCGAGCAGGAAGCCGCGATGCGCGCCGTCTTCAATGGAGAGTTGTGAACGTTCTCGTTCTTGCCGGGGGATTGTCTTACGAGCGGGACGTGTCGCTGCGGTCTGGCCGCAGAGTCACCGATGCCCTTCTCGGCGCTGGTGTCGAAGCTGAAATGCGCGACGCTGACGTCAGCTTGCTGCCCTCGCTATCGGCCGATCCGCCGGAAGCTGTGTTCATCGCGATGCATGGTGCCGAGGGCGAAGACGGTTCGCTACGTGGTGTGCTGGAGTTATGCGACGTTCCCTACGTCGGAGCTGACGCGCGCGCGTCGCGGCTCGCGTGGGATAAGCCCTCCGCCAAAGCCGTTTTGCGTGAAGCCGGCATCTCGACGCCAGACTGGGTCGCCTTGCCACATGACAGGTTCTCTGAGCTCGGCGCCATCGCCGTCCTCGACCGCATCGTCCGCCGCCTGGGCTTGCCGCTCATGGTTAAGCCTGCTCAAGGCGGCTCCGGCCTCGGTGCCACGGTGGTCAAGGACGCCTCCGAGCTCCCGGCCGCCATGGTGGGCTGCTTCGCTTATGACCAAACAGCATTAATCGAGCGGTACGCCGAAGGTGTGGACATCGCGGTGTCCATCCTGGACACGGGAGACGGCCCAGTCACGTTGCCACCTGTGGAAATAGTCCCGAGCAACGGGATCTACGACTACGCCGCGCGTTACACAGCCGGTCTTACCACGTGGCATTCGCCCGCCCGGCTGTCGCCGTCAGTGACTTCAGATGTTCTTAAGGTTGCGCTCGCCGCGCACGAGGCGCTGGGTTTGCGCGATCTGTCCCGAGTAGACCTCATCGTCACACCAGATGGTGACTGCACGGTGCTGGAAGTCAACGTCTCACCCGGATTGACCGAGACCTCGCTGCTGCCAATGGCTATTCAAGCCGCCGGCCTCGATCTGGGCGAGGTGCTCGCCCAGATCGTGCGGCGTGCCGCGGTGCGCGTCTAGTCGTCAGACAGTTTCGACGGCGCTTGCCATTCGATTTTGGGTGGCTGGGCTATCGCGTCGCCACCAAACTCAGCGAGCCAGGCAGCGATCATGCTCAAGTCTTCCTTCCACTGCGCCTCAGGGATCGGCGGCATGATGTCATCCCACATCGGCAGGAACGTGCCACGAAGCTGAAGCTGCCCCTTGGGGCGCGCCATGAACCACAGGTGCAGGTGCGCGGCACCGTCACCCCAGCGGTAGACGTGCACACGTGCGACGTTGTCGAGCGAACGCATCGCGCGCTCCACGCGGACAGTCATGACGCCTAGCTCAGCAGCGAGCAGGTTTGGCAGGTCGCCTAGGTCCAAATGCGAGCGCGGCTCCAGCAGCAGCACCATAGGCAAGCCGGTCGGCTTGTCGAGGGAACGCACACGCCAGCGCTCATTGACCCAAACGTAGTCGGAATCGGGTGCCTGGCATGCCGCACATTCGGCAACGTCTTCACCTTTGCGGGGTGGCTCAGTCTCGACCGGTGGCTCTAGAGCCTTGATCTTTAGGTCGCCTTCGAAGGGGAAAGATGGCCAAGCCGTAAAGGCCGGCAACTCGGGGGCGGGGGGAGTTGAGGAGTCAGCCACCAGCAGAATCTAGTCCACCCCAAGGGGCTGTGAACATAGCCGGTACCCCCTGTGGATAACTTTGTGGATAGCCGTAACCGATTTGCCGACCGGCGGGTGCCTGCGGAAGAACACACATGTTGTTTGGCTTGGTGGCCAGCGGTTTACTGCGGCGGTACTGCCCGTTTCACGTGAAACATGACCGTCGGGCGCCTGTGGATAACTCTGTGGGTAGAGCGCTGGTCTTGCTTAAGTGAACCTGAAGTCCGAGGTTGCTGTTTGGCGTCGGTTTTACAGTTCGTGCGTTGTGAGCTGGTAGTTCTTTCACCCGCTGCCGTTGTGGGGTCCGCGTTTCACGTGAAACGGGCGACGCTCGTCGTCCACAGGGCGTGTTGTGGACAATGCTCTCCGCACGCTTGGAGGGTGTGGATAAGGTGCCAGCGGCTGTGGATGAGCCTCGCCTTTTGCCTTGGTTGGAGTCGGCAGCATGGCTGTGTTGGCCGGGGTGTGGCGGCGCTCACACTTGGCCTGAGAGTCGTGGTGAGCTGGGCATTTGTGTGCACGGGTCCGGGTAGCTGTCGTGGTTGGCTACGGCCACGGACGTTGGGGCGGGAGTTATCCACAGGCTGTGTGCTCGGCACTGTCACATGGCGCCCGGTTGGTGCTGTCGGTTCAGACGCTCCCGGTTTGCTGGTCTCGCTTGCTGAGTGTGTTTCTCGCGTTGACCATCTCTGGCTTTGTGGGCGGGGGCGTGTCTGGCGTGTGGGTACGGCCTGCTGTCTCAGCGGCTTGCCTGCCGAGTTCGCCGGTCGGTCGGTTGCGGCCCTGGCGCAGATAAGGCCCCGACGAAGGTAAGCCGCTGGCCCGTTGAAGCGCCGCGTTGAGCCGCTGGCCCGTTGAAGCGCCGCGTTGAGCCGCTGGCCCGTTGAAGCGCCGCGTTGAGCCGCTGGCCCGTTGAAGCTTGTTCGCTGGGGGTCGATTTGGAGGGCGTTGTGCTTAGCTCGTCTTTGGACGCTTGATGCTCGAGTTGCGTCGTGCTGTTGGTGGCTCCACTGCAGACGTTTGGTGAGACGCTGCGGTGGGCGTTCGACCTTTGGCGCACGGCGGCTCATTCGAGGCCACGAACGTCGGCGAATCGCTCATGCTCGCCCGCCGACTGGTTGAAGTCAGGCGAAGCCGCAGCTCACAACGTAAGCAAAACTCGGCCTGTGTCCATGACGCTGCCTGCGACGCTTCTACCTCGATTGGCGCCAGGCCCCGCTTACCGTGCTTCTGGAGCCGACCCTCGTTGGCCTCGTGTGACGGCCTGAGATCGCTTGTGGGGCACGAAGTTCGGGTTGAGGTAGCCCGGTCGCTCCGTGGCCCTGTGAAGCGCTGAGCGGCCTTCTGGTGGCGAAGTGCCTTTGTAGCCGCTCGACAGATGGCGTCCAGCGTCTGCTCGTCCATCTTGGACCTGTGCGTGCCTGCATCCACACGTTCTCTGAGCACGCCGCCAGCAAGCGGATCCTCGCGATCCGTTGGGCTATCGCGCCGAAAGTTCCCTGGTCATAACGAACACACAGGCACTGACTGGTCGTCGGCCACGTTCAGGACGTTGGCCTACCAGGGCACTGGACAAGGACGACCTCGAGCTGACCCATGTCAGCGAATGTGGCCTCTGACGGAGATCCCCAGCGATTGACCCTACGGCTTGCTCGTCTCCCTGTGTCGACGAACTCAGCAGCCACGAGCTCACCATATAGTTAACTTACTCGATTCTCTTGCTGAGGGCAGCTTTCTCCGAGTGGCTAGCTTGCTTGGGGAAGCCAGTCAGTTCGCCTGCGAATACGTTCTGGGCTGCGGCGGCAGGGGCTCGGATAGGCGCCACCCGCGATCTCTCCACGGCCAGGCCATCGCGGCAGGACAGGTTATCGGCTGCAGCCAGCTCGCTCGGCGGTGTCGGGCATCACCTCCGCAGACAGGCCATTGCTGCAGGCACATTCTGGGTCGGCTGCGTGCCGGTGCAACTGGCTCGCTCGGTGCTGCCAGCAATACGCCTCCGAACCAGACCATCGTAGAGGCACGTGGACGGTGCCCGAACACCCACCGAAGGCCCCGTTGCTCAGCCTCTCGCGCTGCCACCCTTGCCTCCGCGATCCGCGTGTTCGTCAGATGGGTCGCCAGGCTCAGCCCCCGAAGCCGACCCTGGTTGTCGTCCCGTCTGCGACAGCAATCAGCTAAGCGTCTGTCGGCAGTGGAGATCCTCGACTTTGGTAGCCGACCACGACTGCCTGGGCGTGACCACCGAGTGGAGCCTGCTGCCTTGCCTCGCCCTGCGATTCACGCTCAGCCGAAACAAGCCACGTCGCCATCCGTGTAGCCGCAGCGACGAATCGGCGTGGGTGGCAGCGAATGATGGCCACCGGGGTCAGATTTCCAGATGTCTGCCTATTGCTGGGTAGCGACCGCAGCACGGTGGCGCACCATCTTTTGCTTGGAGTTGGCAGTGGCTGCCGCCGACACAGGGGGAGTGGCAAGTGGCCGCACCACAACAATCGCCGACCTGATGCGAGTCGACCGGTGCTCGACTCGTATCAGGTCGGTGAGCCAGAAGGTGCCCGCTTCATTGGCGCCGGGCTCGCCCCGGAGTGTCTGTGTCGAACCGCCATGCCGTGCCGGAAGCGAATGCAAGGGAGCTACCGGCTGCCTCAACAGCCGACGCCTCCAATGCGGACGCCACAGGCTGAGGAGGCTTCTTTAGCGCCCTGCTGTTCCGCCCGGCTGTGGCCGTGCTCCGCCCCCGCGTGGTGTGGCCTATTCACGCTGTTCCCGTTGCAGTGCCCAGAGGATCAGAACGCGCCCATCGGCCATCGCTCGAAGCATGGGCACGGAGAACTACTCAACAGCGCCGCGGCCAGTCGCATGGTCTCGTGCGGTGCGTAGCCGCCTGGCTTTCACGACATTGGCATGCCGATCGGCCGAGCGGCCCATCGCGCTCGCTGGGTTCTGCTGACTTTGCTGACGCGTAAATGCCGTCGCCCGCCGGGAGCGGGGGAGGGTGCAGGCCTGAGGTCGGCCATCCAAAATCAAAGAGGTGGAAGAGCACCATCTTCGGCCGCCGTTTCGACTTGGCGGAGTCGCTGCGCTGCAGCCGTCAGGTCGGCGCGATGCATCGCGTCGCTAGCTGTGTTGCCTCCACGTAAACCTGTCGGTCATAGCAGCTTGTCGGTGCTCTCCCTGCGGGCAACGTTGCCGACTCCGTGCCCCCACCAAGCAGCCGGGTCGCTTGAGTGCGTCCGACGACCGGGTCAGCTTTACCGTCGTGGGCCTTCGCCGCCAAGAATCGCCTACCAGCTGTCGTCCGACACCGGATCCCCAGAACTCTGGGTGGAGGTAGCCGAGCTACGAGGTTTCCTGGAGTCAGTCCGCTCGTGACAACTGTCTGCGGAGTTGTCTTGTGAACGTCTCGTAGGTCCGCGCCGGGAGTTCGTCCGAAGAGACGTCACCTCACGGCGGGGCTGTCGGGGCGGACGTAATGTCGAATGTTTCACGTGAAACCGCGAGATCAAATCGGTCCATTACTTGCGCGCGACAATGCCGAGCAGATCCGGAACGGTGTCGGGTCGACGGGACTCCTGGACTCGAGTGAGGGTCAGCCCTGCGTCGAGGAAACAGTGGAGAAAGGAGTCGAGGGGCAGATGCCACGCCCCGACTTTCGACCGGACGCCATGCGGAGTGAACGAATCGAACCTCCTACCCAGACGGTCGTAGGTGTGGTCTACGAGAACCTCGGCAGGGTTGGAGCGATCAGCGAAGGCGCCGACGAACGACGGGTGGACGCCAATGTGGACCATCCGTCCGCCGGGCCTGAGCACCCGAGCGGCTTCTCTCACCACGGCGGCGTAGTCCGGCACATCCGTATGGCAAAGGACCGCGGTCACCAAAGACACCGAACTCGACTGCAGTGGCAGGGCAGTGGCATTGGCTTGCGCAACAGGAAACTGACGAGCTGCGTGCCTGAGTTGACCGGCAGACAAGTCGAACCCAATCGGTGTCCATCCAAGCTCCTGAAGCACAACGGTTCGAGCGCCGGTGCCACAACCGATGTCCGCCACGACGGCTGGTTTCTCTGGCGGCGAGCCAACAAGGTCAATCGTTAGCGAGCCCACGAGGTCGTTGTACTCCGAGGTGCCCGTCACCCACTCGGCATACCAGTCGGCGATGTCGTCATAAGCTGCCTTCCCCATCTAGCGATCCTCGCAAAGGGAAGGCAGCAACGCACGCTGCTCACAGCTAAGCCGGACTGCCGCCGTTACCACCGCTCGACGAGATGTTCCCTACCTGTCGGCGGCTCGTATGGCTCGGGCCAGTAGTCCACGATCCGCGTTATCCGGCCCTGGTCTGACAGTTCAAGCCACACGCAGGCTTCCTGAGTTTCGCCATCCACACGTGCTTCCATCAGGACGGCGGCCGTTGGGCCATCGGCCACTAGACGGCGAACGCTCAGGTGCCAGTCGCCCGGATACTCGACGTTGAATTGAAGCAAGGCGCCACGGCCCCGGATCCGTTCGCGTGTCTGTGGCATCTCGTAGACGACGTCTTCGGCGAGCAGATCTGTCAGCCGTCCCCAATCTCGTGCCTCCAATGCGTCGACGTAGGCGGCCGCTACGGCACGGGTGTCCAAGGTGGAATTCATGGCCGAAAGGCTATCCGCCGGCACCGACATTTCCGCGCCTCCTAGTTCGCCGCAGGGAGTGCCAAACGTTCGCGTCTGGAGTCATTTCTCGCCGCCAAATCCGAGTGCCCGAAGGCACAGAGTCTGCGGGAAGTGCGTCCGAAGGGAGCGCCGACTCCTGGGCCCTGTGCCGTCGCTGCCGATGTTTCACGTGAAACATCGGCTCCAGAGCAGAGCATCGAGCGATCTAGCCCCATAGGTAAGACCCGCGGGTCGCTGACGAACGGGCAGGAGGCCCGGCACGCCACAGTCCAGCCCGGGCATCATCGCGTCGCCACATGGGCCTGTGGGCCTTAGGCGCATCGTCCGCGTTGGATGGTGCAGAAGGGACTCGATCGCCGTCGCCGACGCACTCCTGTCGAATCAACCGGGGGGAGTGGGAGCCCGCCCTCCTCGGCTAGCGCCTCCGTGCTGGGACCTCCGGAACGTGCCCGCCAAACTTTCCAGGCACCACCATTCGTCCTCCGGAAAGTTCTGGCGCCGACGAATCGGGCGTCGGGAGCCTCCTTTCCTGGCATCGAAAAGCCGCATCGAGAGCCGGACCCACCGCGAACACCGACCAGAACCCAGCCCGGAAACCGAGGCCCCAGGAGAAGTCCATGAGGTCGGCTGCGCTCCTCCATCCACGAACCGGAGGCGGGATGCGCTACGCCACTGCGGGTGGAAGCCGCTCTTTCGGTAAGCCGGACGACCCGCCCTGCGGTCCCGGAGGCAGGCCAATGACAGATCACGAAGAACGTGCGAGACACTAGGCGCCGACGCCTGCGGCGAGCCAACGACTTGCTCTCGGGGGAGGGTTCCCCGATTTCTGACATCTTGGCTTCGCCCCGTGCTGGCATCGTCGCCGCAGTGGCCTCCAGATCAGACCCGCAAAATGGCGGCCAGGTGCTGCCCTTGCCGGCCATCGGGGACTTCGAGGACAAGCTCAGGGAAGGCCAGTTCGCGCCAACGGTGCCTCTGGCCGCTACTCAAGCCCCACACCGCAACCGGCGCGGATCGCCTGTTCGGGCATCTGCACCCAGGGCTCGACAGCTCCCGACCGTCGTCTTTCCCAGCCCCAGTTCCAATGTTTCACGTGAAACATTGGAACTGGGGCTGCTGGGACATAGCCTGAACAGTCGCAGCTAACGGCTAATCGCCGCCACATCCTTGCGATGAACGCCATGCCCGTACACCGGGATGTCGATCCCGGGGGAGTGAACGTGTAGCGCATTACGACCCCTGAACCCGAGCCGAGATTCCGGCCCGGGCCGACGTTTCACGTGAAACATCGGCATGCCGATCGGGCCTGAACCCCACACTGCGATTCCTCGCGGAGCTTAGATCTATCCCGGCTCGCTGTTCTTCTTCATTGGCTTCCTGGCGTTAGTCGCGTCTCCCCGTCGATCGTTTCCCGGCCTCTAGCGACGGGACGCATCAACCGAGCGGGATCCTCCAGTCCTCCCGAATCTCCTTACGAGCGCACCATCGGCCGACCGCTGGGGGCTCGCATTGGAGGCCCAGGCCACGCTTCGACGGCTCGGCCATGACCCTGGCGCCGAACTGGCGGCTGGTCCAGGCGCCAGTCCTATGCCTGGTCCCCGTTCCAGGCATGGGCCTGGCACTGGGCGCTGGTACCACCAGCGTGCCGAAGCCCTGGGCTACCACCGAACGAGCATCGCCAGGGGAGGAGCAGGCCAGCTCTCGAACTACGCCGAATCGTGAATCCAGGGAGCAGGGACCGAGGTCCCCAAGCACAGGCCAAGACCACCCGGCCCACATTGAAATCCCGGGCAGAACTCGCCGATAACGAGGAATGGACCCCCGGTTCGGTGTCCACTGAGGGCCGAGAGACGGGGAGCATGCGACGACCGCCGCCGCCGGGAAGACGAGGGCAGGACGAGACCGCCCTAACGACCGAGCACCAAGCACCAAGCACCAAGCACCAAGCACCAAGCTACGGCGTCGAGGGTGTGCTCAGGGGAATTCGGCCGACCATGCCGCAGACCGAAAGCCGGGCCTCAGAGAACGCTTCGAGCCCAGGGATAGCCACCAAGATCCCCGACAGCCGAAGCGTTCCGCCCACGAGCGCGATGTTTCACGTGAAACAAAGGCGGAACCGCGTGTACGACTCGAACTCCTGGACCGCCGAGAACCCGAGCCGCTCCAGCACGGCCACGCTCGGGGAGTTCCCGTGCGTCACCCCGGCGAACACCGCTTCCGCCAACAGGACGTCCCGAGCCCAGGCCACCACAGCCCGAACGGACTCCGTCGCGACTCCCTGCCCAGTCGCAGAAGAGGCCAGCAAGTAACCCAGCCCGTACTTCGGCGGCTCCACCGGCACCAGGTCCACGCGCCCCCAGCAGAACGCCAAGGCGCCAGATACCGAAGGCGTGATTAGGGCAAGATGCCAGGGAGGAGCGGACCGTTTCGAGACTCCAGGCTGTCTCCTCCACGAAGTTCCCGTGCCGTGTCAGGTGACCACGGTTCGACGTCAGCAAGTCGTGATAGGCGTGTGCATCCGAAACCGTCAGAGGCCGCAGCACCACTTGGGGGAGTGCGGTAGCGAGCATCAGTAAGAGACCACGATCCGCTGCGACGGTCCGTCGAGGGTCACGTTTCCGCCGTAGGGGAGGATCAGCTGCGGGTCCGTATGACCGAAGTCCACGTTGAACACCACCACGGCCGACGGGCAGTATTCCGTCAGCGCACGCGACACCGCCGCCCGCTGATCCTCCACGTACGACCGGCGAGACGCCTCTGATGCACGGAACGTCAAGTTCGAGGTCTTCGGCCGGGCGACCATGACCCCGGCAACTCCTGCCAGCAATCCGCGTTCGCCCATGCTCCGCAGGATCGTGTAGACGTCCTTGTGCCGCGGCATCTCCTCGGAGGTCTCCAGCATGAGCACCGCACCATCCAAGGACGACGGTATACAGCGGTTCGCCATCAAGAGCCAGGCGAGCACTTCTACGCAGCCACCCCACGATGGCCCGGAGGCAACGGACTCAGCGTTGTGCCAAACCCAGCCATCCCCTGGAAATGACTCGACCTCGGTTTCAAAAGCCGAGGGAGTTGTCCAGTCACCGTCGAGGTCGGTGAAGCGGGTAGCTGGAGTCAGCTCGTAGGGACCAGAGTCGAACAAGGCTGCCCGCAGGGATTCGGTCGACTGCGGATGGAGTCCGCCGGGCCGTCCAAGGTGGACCATCACCGATCCGCCGTGGTAGCCGCCCACACCAATCGACGCCAGGTATGCCAGCAAGTTGGTGTTGTCGCTCATTCCGAAGAAGGGCTTGGGATTAGCCCTCAGTAGTTCGGCATCCAAGTGGGGGAGCACTGTCAGCTGATCTGACCCACCGATGGTCGCCATCACAGCCCGCACGGAAGGGTCAGCGAACGCGGCATGCAGGTCCGCCGCGCGGTCAGCGGGCGAAGATCGCAACACCCGAGTCGTTGGGTACTCCACCGGGATAAGACTGAAGTCCTCCCGCAATCGCTTGAGGCCTAGCTCAAACGGCAGTGGAAGGACTTCCGGCAACCCGCCGGAGAGCGAGAGAATCGCGACTCGGTCTCCGGGCTTCAGTTTGGTGAAGTTCACGCGCTACAGGCTAGTGCCTACGTTTCACGTGAAACATCGAATTATTGCTTCTCCACCCCGATGATCCCGACGATCCGCTCTAGGTCGTCGACCGTGGCGAACTCGATCGTTATCTTGCCCTTGCTGCGTCCGATGTCGACCTTTACGCGGGTGTCGAAGCGGTCGGACAACCGGTCGGCCAAATCGGATAGTGCCGGAGCGTGCGGCTTGGCCCGGCGCTTGGCGGCGGTAGGCTTCACGGTGTCGCCAGCCAGAGCCAGCGTCACCATTTCCTCAGTCGCGCGGACGGACAGTCCTTCCGCGACGATCCGGGTCGCGAGCTGCTCCTGCGCCTCGGGTTCGTCGAGGCTCAGCAGCGCGCGTGCGTGACCTGCTGACAGGACTCCGGCGGCAACCCGGCGCTGCACCTGAGCCGGGAGGTTCAGGAGCCGAATGGTGTTGGAGATCTGCGGACGGCTGCGGCCAATCTTGCGCGCCAACTCGTCGTGCGTCGCCCCGAACTCCTCGAGTAGCTGCTGATAGGCGGCTGCCTCTTCGAGCGGGTTCAGCTGAGCGCGGTGGATGTTTTCCAGCAGGGCGTCCCGCAGCATCGCGTCGTCGCGGGTGTCCCGGATGATGGCCGGGATGTGCTCACGGCCGATCGCCTGAGCGGCCCGCCAGCGGCGCTCACCCATGACGAGTTCGTACTTGTCCGCACTCATCTCGCGAACCACGATCGGCTGGAGGAAGCCGACCTCCTGAATGGAGATCTTCAGTTCCTCAAGCATCTCGTCGTCAAAGACGGACCGCGGCTGCTTCGGGTTGGGGACGATCGAGCCGACCGGGATCTCAGCGAACCTGGCCCCAGGAACGGGGAACAGCTCGTTGGGATTCTGCGGCGCGACAGCCGCGGCAGCCGGAGCCGGCTGGGCGGGCACCGATGGGGAAGTGGTCTCCACCGTCGCTGGGGCCGCAGGGGCGGGCGCAGACGCAGGAGCCGGACCGGTCGGAATCAGCGCTCCGAGTCCCCGGCCAAGCCCACCCTTCGTCTTGCCGGCAGCAGCACTCATGCCCGCACCCCAATCTTTGCGCCACGTTCTGCGATCTCTTGCGCGGCCTCGAAGTAGCTCGTGGCACCACGCGAACCTGGATCGTAAGTCATCACGGATTGGCCGTAGCTCGGAGCCTCCGACACACGGACATTCCGGGGAATGACAGACGTCAATACCTTCTCGCCGAAGTGGTTGCGCACGTCTTGCTCGACAGCGTCGGCCAGCCGGGTACGGCGGTCGTACATGGTGAGCAGAATCGTGGACACGTCCAGGTCCGGGTTCAGGTGTGCCTTAACCAGGTTGATGTTATTCAGCAGCTGGTTCAGACCTTCAAGTGCGTAGTACTCGCACTGGATCGGGATGAGAACCTCTTGCGCCGCAACCAGAGCGTTAACGGTCAGCAGACCGAGCGACGGTGGGCAGTCGATGAAGACGTAGTCGTATTCGCCGGGGTAGCCGTTGATGGCACGAGACAGCCGTGACTCACGGGCGACCACGGACACGAGCTCGATCTCGGCACCGGCAAGGTCGATCGTCGCCGGTACACAGTGGAGGTTCGGGATGCCTTCCACCAGTTGCGCGACGTCGGCCAGGGGCACGTTGTCGATGAGACAGTCGTAGACGTCTGGCACGCCGGCGTGGTGCGGCACGTTGAGTCCCGTGGACGCGTTGCCCTGCGGGTCGAGGTCGATGACGAGCACCCGGTTCCCATGGAGCGCGAGGGCTACGGCGAGGTTGACGGTGGTGGTGGTCTTACCCACGCCACCTTTCTGATTCGCCACGCACATAACGCGCGGCCGACCCGGGCGTGGCATGGTCACCTCGCCGCTCGGGTTCAAGATTTGCACGGCGCGCATTGCTTCCATAGCCAACGGTGGGTCCTCCGAGTAACTCTCTGATGCCGCCTCCGCACCACCTTCGGCTCCGGCTAATCCCGGTTGAGGGCGGGGGGAGGGAGGCCTATTTGACGCAGCGTCTGGCTGGAAGCCAGTGACGCCCGGTTGTACTGGAGGGATGAATTCCGCAGAGGGCATACCCCCACCGGCCGACGCCTCCAGGCGGTAGCCTGTCGCGTCCGGTTGCGGGACAGGGGACTGGAAGCCCACCGCAAATGTTTCACGTGAAACAACGCTGTATGGCCTCGCGGTGCCCACAAAGGACCGTGAGGCATTGCCATAAACACTCATGCCGTAGTCGTGCACCGTCACATCCCTGCCCGCATTGGATCGGATGGTTGCGCCGATCGGATGACCCGTCGCAGACGTCGCGACGGATGCTTGCGTGAATAAGATATCGGCGCTTGGCCAGCCTACGGAAACCGGGCGGCACTCGCCAGCGCCCGACGAATTGATAACACGAACCACTGGGACGAAAAGCATCAACCCAGGCACAAGATTTAAGCGGCCGCCGTACTTCACCTGATCGGCTTGGTCTGGCCATCCAAGCATCCGTTCCCCCGTCCATTGAGGACGGAGATCTGCGATTTACCGCTTGCGCCGCCCTCGGCTTTGCGGCACTGCGTCCCGAGTCCGAACGACCTCGACGACCGTGGCCGGCGGGTCAATGAGACCTGACCCGCAATGCCGGATGACTGGTTCGCCACCACCGAGCCGAGTGAGCACCGCTCGATGTGTGTCGATCTCTTCCGCCGCGGAGGCACCCTTCATCGCCAGCATTCGGCCACCGGTTTGAGCGAGCGGAAGACACCAGCCCGCCAGCCGGTCAAGAGGAGCGACCGCTCGCGCGGTAACAAAGTCTGCGTATAGCCGCCCGACGAACTCTTCCGCGCGACCTCGTTTGACCTCAACCTGACTGGACAGCCCCAGCGCCGACACCGCCTCGTCCAGGAACGCGGTACGCCGTGCCAATGGCTCGACCAGAATGACCGAAATATCCGGTCTCGCCACAGCCAGCACGATACCTGGCAGACCAGCGCCGGACCCCACATCGATCACCGTGGCGGACGGAAAAATGAGTTCAGAAACCACGGCACAGTTGAGGAGATGCCGTTCCCAGAGTCGCGGCGCTTCGCGGGGGCCAATGAGCCCTCGTACGACACCTTCGGTTTCCAAAAGGGAGGCGTAGGAAACGGCAAGGCCGAGACGATCACCAAAAACCGTCTCGGCCGCGTGCCGGAATTCAGCGGGCACAGAGTCCATCAAGCAGGCCGGACCACAATCCGGCGGTTAGGCTCGACGCCCTCGGACTCGCTAGCGACGCCGTAGCTGGCATTCACGACGTCGTGGACGCATTTGCGCTCGAACGCCGACATCGGTTCCAGCCGAACCGCTTCGCCGTTCTGCTTCACCTTCTCAACAGCCTTCTGTGCCACCAGGCCGAGTTCCTTACGGCGCTGGTCGCGGTAGCCGCCAACGTCGAGCAGCAGCCTGCTGGGCTCACCCGTCTGCTTGAAGATCGCGAGACGGGTCAGCTCCTGAAGGGCTTCGAGAGTGGCACCCCGCTGGCCGATCAGCGATTGCAGCTTGGCGCCAACAACCTCGACCACCGGGCGGCCATTGGAGACAAGCTCATCGATGTCGCCGTCGGCATCCAGGATGTCGAGCAGGCCCTCGATGTAGTCAGCGGCGACCTCGCTCTGCCGGAACAGGTCGGCATCGCTAAGCGCCTTCCGCTTTGGAGCGTCCTCTTCGGACTCCTCGGAATCCGAGGACTCTTCAGCGTCCTGCGCTTCGACATCCTGCGCTTCTTCGACGTCTGCCGCATCGACGGTGTCGTCGAGTTCTTCGATGTCGAGGCGCTCGGTCTGTTCGGTCACGTTCTACTCCGATAGTGGTGGTGCGATGGGGAACGTCAGCCGACGTTCTTCTTCACGGTCTTGCGCTTGGGGTTGGCAGGCTTGGCACCGACCTTCGGCGCGAGCGCCTTGGCGAGCTCGGGGTCGACCGGCTTCGGCTCAGCCTTGGCGCCAGCCACCTTCGGCGGCGGGTACTTCTTCAGCACCCACATCTGCTGCCCAAGCGAGAACAGGTTGGAGGTGGTCCAGTAGATGATCAGACCGAGGGGGAAGGCCACCGCTGAAACGATCAGTGTGGCGGGGATGCCGTACAGCATGATCTTTTGCAGCATGCGCTGTTGCGGGTCTTCGGACCAGCCGGTCTTGAGGATCATCTGGCGGCTGGTCATATACGTCGTCGCGATCATGACCACGCCGAGCACGCCACACAGAATCATCGCCCCGGTGCCGTAGCCGGTAAAGGTCGCACCGATGGAAACACCGAACAGCTTGGCGTCAGCGGCGCTGTTGAACTGGCTAACAGGCCAGCCATACAGCATCTTGTCGGCGTCGGCGAGGCCAAGGTTGGCGGGGGTCATCCGCTTAACGATGTGGAACACACCGAAGAAGATCGGCATCTGGAGCAGCAGCGGGAGGCAGCCCATCAAGGGGTTGGCCTTCTCGCGCCGGTAGAGCTCCATCATCTCGCGCTGAAGCGTCTCGCGATCGCCCTTGTGCTTCTCCTGAAGCGCCTTGAGCTGTGGCTGCAGGGCCTGCATCGCCCGCTGCGAGCGGATCTGCTTAACAAACAAGGGGAAGATAATGACCCGGACCGTGAGCACCAGGAACACGATCGCCAGGATCCAGTCCCAGGTCGTGCCGAGCCACAGACCATCCAGGCCAATCTTGTCCCAGAGGGAATGCCAGGCCCGAAGGATCCACGATATGCCGGTGTAAATCGGCCCCATCAGCCAATCCATTAGGATCTTGCTCCAGTCGCTTCAGTCCGGCCGGGCGGCACGGGGTCGTATCCGCCCGGATGGAAGGGGTGGCAGCGCCCGATCCGCCGGACCGCGAGCCAGCTTCCCTTAAGCGCACCATGGCGGGCTATCGCCTCCAGCGCATAGGCGCTGCAGGTCGGGTGAAACCGGCAGCGGGCCGGAAGGCCCGGGCTTACCCAACGACGGTACGCGATGATAGGAAGAGCCAGCACGCGACCGGCCCATGTCGTGGGGCGTTGCACTTCGCTCATTTCGCTGCTTTCGGCCGCAGGGCCTGCGCCAGCGCCGCATCAAGATCTAAACCCATTTGCTGGTACGCCGTGAGCCCGGCTGTCGGAAGCGCCCGAACCACGAGCTGACAGCCGAGCGGAAGGTCACCGATGCGCTCGGCGACCAGATGACGCAAACGGCGCTTCACTTTGTTGCGCACGACGGCTCCGCCCACGGCTTTGGATACGACGAAACCCGCTTTCGCCGGCTCATCGCTGACGTTAGCGGGTTTCGTGACGTGCACCACGACGCTGCCCCGGCTGGCTCTCCGGCCGCCGCGCACAGTGCTGGCGAAGTCACTGCTTCGCCGGAGCCGGTGCGCCGCAGGCAGCATGTGGGTTCCTTGGGGATTTAGACCGCCAGGCGGGCGCGGCCCTTGCCACGGCGCGCCGAGAGGACAGCGCGGCCGGCACGGGTGCGCATGCGCAGCCGGAAGCCGTGGGTCTTCGCGCGCCGGCGGTTGTTCGGCTGGTAGGTGCGCTTGCTCACGTCAGGTCTCCTGGGGCTTGATATCTTCGCTCTCGGTGCAGCCGCGACCGCGAAGCGGGCGGCGCAACCGGTCCAGCCTACACGCCACCTCGATATACCGCCAAAACGCGGGGGTGGTAACTGCGCTGCGAACACACAGCGTTACCCTGTGGACAACTGTGGACGCCTGTGGATAACCCTGTTAACGTGCCCAGGTGCCGGATCTGTGGGGGACTCCAGTCGATAGTGGCACAAGCGGAAAACCGTCACTGTTAATTGGTGCTGCGGCAAAACCGCAGCGGCATATGGCTCGTTGGCACAACGAAGGTGGGCACGCGCCAAATTGCGGGATGGGCGTCTCTCCGGGCCGCGGTCATGGCCTGTGGATAACCTGTGGAGAACTTTGTGGAATCCGGGTTTGACCCGGTGATGGGATCTCCGCTAGCCACGGACAGTGAACACATCGTGATAGCTCGGAGCCGACCGCACTGAAGGGCGGGGAAGATCGTGAACGACCTCGAAGCCGTCTGGCAGGCCGCCACAGACGAGCTGCATGACGAGATCGTTTCCCAGCAACAACGCGCTTACCTTCGCCTGACCCGGCTGCGTGCGATCGTGGAGGACACCGCGCTGCTGAGTGTCCCCAATCCACAGGTCCGCGAAATCATCGAGCAGCGGCTCCGTCCCGCTATTACCGAAGCTCTGTCTCGCGTGCTTGGCCGCTCTCTTCAGGTCGTCGCGACCGTCCGCCCTGCGGAGGACACGCCGCCACTGGCTCCGGCCCCAGCATCGGCCACACCGGCTCCTATGACCTCGTCCGGGCTCACGGCGTACTCGCAGCATCACATGTCTTTGGATGAAGACGAGGGTGCGCTGTTCTCGGTGCCCTCGCCCCGCCCGGTGGAAAGAAAAGAAGCGCCGGCGCCGGTCCTCGAAGCGCCACCCAACCCGATCCCGAGCCCACTGGGCCGTCCTAATCTGGGGCCAACGCCGGAGCCGAGCCCGAGCAAGCTCAGCCACAAGTACCGCTTCGAGACCTTCGTCATTGGATCCTCGAACCGCTTCGCACACGCCGCCGCGGTCGCCGTCGCCGAGTCGCCAGCCAAGGCCTACAACCCGCTGTTCATCTACGGCGGTTCTGGGCTGGGCAAGACGCACTTGCTGCACGCGATCGGGCACTACGCCAAGGAGCTCGGGCACGCGCGCACGGTTCGCTATGTGTCCACAGAGGAATTCACCAACGACTACATCAACTCGCTGCGCGACAACCGTGGGCACGACTTCCAGCGGCGGCACCGTGAAGTCGACATCCTCCTGATCGACGACATCCAGTTCCTGGAAAAGAAGGAACGGACCCAGGAGGAGTTCTTCCACACGTTCAACACGCTGCACAACGCCAACAAGCAGATCGTGATTACCTCCGACCGCAGCCCTAAAGCGCTGGCGACGTTGGAAGACCGGCTGCGCACCCGGTTCGAGTGGGGCCTGCTGGCTGACATTCAGCCGCCGGATCTGGAGACGCGCATCGCCATTCTGCAGAAGAAGGCGGCGCAGGAGCGGTTGCACGCCCCGGGCGAGGTGCTGGAGTTCATCGCCTCGCGCGTCTCGAACTCGATCCGTGAACTCGAGGGCGCCCTGATCCGCGTCACCGCTTATGCCAACCTTTCGCGGTCAGCCGTCACGCTGCCGATCGCGGAGGAGGTGCTGCGCGACTTCATCCCCGATGACGCGGCACCGGAGATCACGGCTGACCAGATCATGATGTCCACTTCGGACTACTTCGGCGTCTCGCTGGAAGACCTGCGTGGCCACTCCCGTTCACGGGTCTTGGTGAACGCCCGTCAGGTCGCTATGTACCTGTGCCGTGAACTGACCGACCTGTCCCTGCCGCGCATCGGCCAGGCGTTCGGGGGGCGTGACCACACCACCGTCATGCACGCCGACCGCAAGATCCGTCAGCAGATGGCCGAGCGGCGTTCGCTCTACAACCAGATCGCTGAGCTGACGAACCGCATCAAGCAGAACTGACGCATCGACCTTCTTGACATCTTGAACGAGCCTCCCGAGCATTGAGAGAGCGCTCTCACGCCTATTTCCAGGCGTTGAGAAAACGCTCTTCCCATCGAAGGAGGTCATGGGCATGAGACTCCGCTCCCGTTTACTGCCCATCGCGCTCGTCCTCGCCGTTACCGGGGCTGCCGCCCTTGCCGTCAGCGCCAACGCCGCGGTTCCGCCGACGCCCACCGGCTGGACCCTGTCCTTTGCCGACGACTTCAACGGCGCTAACAACACCCTGCCGTCCGGTGCCAACTGGATCATCGACACCGGGACGAGCTATCCGGGCGGCCCCGCGAACTGGGGGACCGGCGAAGTTCAGACGTACACGAACAGCACAGCGAACCTGCGCCAAGACGGGGCTGGAAACCTCGTCATCACTCCTATTAGGAGCGGCGGCAGCTGGACGTCAGGCCGCATCGAAACCCAGCGCAGCAACTTTAAGGCACCCGCGGGCGGGATCCTGCGGATCGAGGCCCGCATCCAGATGCCCAACGTCACCGGCTCGGCGGCCCTCGGCTATTGGCCCGCCTTCTGGGCGCTAGGTGCGCCCTACCGCGGCAACTACTGGAACTGGCCCGGGATCGGCGAATTCGACGTCATGGAGAACGTCAACGGGCTCAATGCCGTTTGGGGAGTGCTGCACTGCGGCGTGAACCCGGGCGGTCCGTGCAATGAGACCACCGGCATCGGGGCAAACCGAGCCTGCCCCGGCTCGTCGTGCCAATCCGGCTTCCACACCTACCGCTTCGAGTGGGACCGCACGAACGAAAACGCCCAGCAACTGCGGTGGTATGTGGACGGTCAGCAATTCCACACGGTGAACCAATCACAGGTGGGCTCGTACTGGGGTCAGATGACGAGCCACGCCGGTTACTTCATCCTGCTGAACGTGGCGATGGGCGGGGCTTTCCCGAACGCGCTAGCGGGCATGGGGACGCCGACGGCAAGCACGGCTTCGGGCGTTCCGATGCGGGTGGACTACGTCGCCGTGTGGACGCGAGGGACCGGCACCACCCCACCGCCCACGACGCCACCTCCCACTTCACCGCCGCCGGGCGGTGGACGTGACGCCTACGCGCCGATTCAGGGCGAGAGCCACAACGCCAATAACGGCGTCGTGAATTACGGCTACTACATGGGCAGTCTCCGCAACGGCGACTGGGCCCGCTATGACAACGTCAACTTCGGCTCGCCCGGGCCACGGGACTTTGTCGCCCGCGTGGCGTCTGGCGCGGCCGGAGGCATCAGTGGACTCGTTGAGATCCGCATCGACAGTCCGACAGCGGCACCGATCGGATCCTTCGCCATCGCCAACACGGGTGGCTGGGAAGCGTGGCGAGACGTTCCCGGCAACGTGGGAGGCGTGACTGGTACCCACACGGTGTATTTGACCTTCACCAGTGGACAGCCAAACGATTACGTCAACGTCGACCACTTCTTCTTCCGCCGCTAAATGACTGTGGGGCAGCGGGAAGGTTCCGCTGCCCCACAGTCCACAGTGGACACTTCACGCCTGAACGAACTTGCCGTCGCGGTAGGTGTAGCCAACGGTCCGCTTCGGGCTTTGATTGTCGTACTCGCCAAGCACGTCGACCTGAATCACACCATCCACAATGGACACTGGCTGCTCTTCCTCGCTCATAAGAAACGGCTTTCCCGGCTCCTGGAGGACAAAGCCGAGCGAACCGGTGACTTTGCCTGAGGCGTCGAGCTTGATGACGAATGGGGTGAACGGGCTCGCCCCTTCGACAGCGCAATGAAGCATGGATGACCGCTTCGTCACCAGATTGGCCATCGAGGTCGCCCACCACGGCCGGGACCCTTGCGTTGATGGCGATCGCGGCTCCGGGCTTAATGGCGGCAAGGCCATCTTTAAAGGTGCGTTTTCCCGCTGGGCAGGCTTGTGCCCACGGTTGAGGGAAAAGCGGGGATCTCGAAAGTCGCGTTGCCGAAGTCTGTGGATGGCCGCGTCGCCGCTGGCTTGGGTGTGGGCTTCACTGAAGCTGAAGAGCTTGCGGCCGTTGAGGTTGGCGCGACAGACGGTGGCGTCGTCGTGCTGCAGCCGACGAGAGCAGCAACCGCGATAGCAGCGGTGAAGAGGTGCTTGCCCATTTCGGATTCCCCGTTCTGTCAGATGGTCGTGGAAGGCTATGACACGAAGAAGAGAAGGGGGAAGAAGAAAGGTTGCCGCCGGTTCTCAAGAGCTTTTCCAGCGTTGTCTGTTGATAACTCAGTGGATAACCCGGTGGATTTCCTGTGGACGGCCTGTGGATGGCTGTGGACAGAAATTCGTCAAAAAATCTTGATGTGGAAAAGCTGTGGATGACGCTCCATGATCCGTGGAAAACCTTCCATGATCCGTGGATATCCCTGTGGGGTAAGGAATCTGTCTTCGTCCACATTTTGGGGATAACCCATGGGGACAGCCGGTGGATAACCTGTGGACGGCGGTGGACAACTTGTGGGTGATTCCGCAGCTGTGGAAAAACAGGCAAGTTATCCACCGATGGTCCACAGCCCGTCCACAGGGTCCGACGCTCGTTGAGCAGTCGAAACCTGGGTTATCCCCAGTTTCCACAGGGCCTATTAAGAACATGGGTTTTATCTCTTATAGAGAAAACAAAACAAAATCACCGGCGCTCGATCTGTGGATAGGGACCAGTTCGATGCAGATCGTCTCCGGGGCATATGGTGCTAGCGAAACAACAGCTGGGAGGGACAGATGAAGTTCCGGGTGGAACGAGACGCGCTGGCCGATGCGGTCGCATGGACGGCTAAGAGCCTGCCGAGCAGGCCGTCCGTTCCGGTGCTCGCCGGAGCGATGCTGCGCGTCTCCGATGGGCGCCTGCACGTCTCAGGGTTCGACTACGAGGTTTCTAACCAGGTCGACGTTGACGTCCAGGCTGACGCCGACGGTGCCACGCTCGTTTCCGGACGGCTGCTTGCCGAAATCACCAAGGCACTCCCGGCCAAGAAGCCGGTCGAGATCGCCGCTGTGGGATCTCATCTCGAGCTCGTCTGCGGAACGGCCCGCTTCACCCTTCCGACGATGCCTGTCGAGGACTACCCGACTCTTCCGGAGCTGCCAGCTAGCGCCGGCACTGTCGACGCGGCGACCTTCGCCAGCGCCGTCGCTCAGGTCGCGATGGCCGCTGGGCGAGACGAGACGCTGCCGATGATGACCGGTGTCCGGATCGAACTGTCCGGCGAAGGCCTGGCGCTGCTCGCGACAGACCGCTACCGGCTCGCCGTCCGCGAGATCACGTGGACTCCTGGCGACCCAGACTTCAGCGCCAACGCCCTCGTTCCGGCTCGCACCCTCGCCGACACCGCCAAGACGCTTGGCCCGCTCGGCGGCGAAGTAACCATCGCGCTTTCGGGCAGCGGAACTGGCGAAGGCATGATCGGCTTCGTCGGTGGAACACGCCGCACGACGAGCCGTTTGCTTGACGGGCAAAGCTATCCGCCGGTCCGTTCGCTGTTCGCGCCGTCTTACACCTCCGAGGCCCGGGTGCCCGTGGCGGCACTGACCGAGGTCGTCAAGCGTGTGTCGCTGGTTGCCGAGAAGGCCACCCCGGTGCGGTTGAGCTTTAGCGATGACGGGCTCGTCGTCGAAGCCGGCGGTGTCGAAGAGGCTCGCGCCAGCGAGGCGATGGAAGCGACCTACAGCGGAGACTCGATCACGGTGGCGTTCAACCCGCAATACCTGGTCGAGGGCCTCGGTGCGCTTAACGCCCCGACTGCGGTCTTCTCCTTCAATGACCCGGTAAAGCCTGCGGTTATCACGCCCGCGGGAGACGATGGTGCCGTGATCGAAGGATTCCGGTACCTGATCATGCCAATTCGGGTCGGAAGGTAGTTAGTACATGCAGCTAGGACTCATTGGTCTGGGCAAAATGGGCGGGAACATGCGTGACCGCCTTCGTGCAGCGGGGCACGAAGTAGTCGGCTACGACCGCAACCCAGATCTCTCCGACGCTAGCGATCTCGCTGACATGGTGAGCAAGTTGGCCGCACCGCGCGTGGTGTGGACGATGGTGCCCGCAGGCGAGATCACCGAGAAGACCATCGACGAACTCATCCCGCTGCTGAGCCCTGGTGACGTGGTGATCGACGGCGGGAACTCACGCTTTTCCGATGACGGTCCGCGCGCGGAACGGCTGGGGGAACACGGCATCGGCTATATCGACGTCGGCGTTTCTGGCGGCGTGTGGGGCAAGCAGTATGGCTACGCCCTCATGGTCGGCGGCACCGATGAGAACGTCGCGAAGGCGATGCCCATCTTCCAGGCGCTCAAGCCTGAGGGCGAGTTCGGCTTCGTTCACGCTGGCGGGGTCGGCGCGGGTCACTACGCCAAGATGGTCCACAACGGCATCGAATACGGCCTCATGCACGCCTATGCCGAGGGCTTCGAACTCCTGGAGAAATCAGAGATCGTGTCGAACGTGCCGGGCGTCTTCAAGTCCTGGCGCGAAGGGACGGTCGTGCGTTCCTGGCTGCTCGATTTGATGGACCGGGCGCTTGAGGAAGATCCACACCTGGACAACCTCAAGGGTTACGCCGAAGACACCGGCGAAGGACGATGGACCGTCGAAGAGGCGATCCGTCTGGCGGTGCCGATGAACGTCATCGCCGCGTCACTGTTCGCCCGGTTCGCCTCCCGCCAGGAGGACTCGCCAGCGATGAAGGCGATCGCCGCATTGCGTAATCAGTTCGGCGGCCACGCCGTCAAGAAGTAGGCCGGAGCGCCCATGCACGTCCGGCGGCTTGAGCTGACCGATGTCAGGTCGTATGCCCACGCCGCGATCGACCTGGAACCCGGTGCGAGTGTCCTCATCGGACAAAACGGGGTTGGCAAGACCAACCTCGTCGAAGCCATGGGATATGTGGCGACGCTAGCTAGTCACCGGGTCTCCAACGACGCACCGCTGGTGCGGATGAACGCGCAAACAGCGGTGATCCGTTGCGCGATCGTCCACGAAGGACGTGAACTGCTCGTTGAGCTTGAGATCGTGCCCGGTAAAGCCAACCGGGCACGGCTCGGGCGATCGCCGGTCCGCCGTGCCCGCGACGTGCTCGGTGCGTTGCGGCTCGTGCTTTTTGCTCCCGAGGATTTGAGCCTGGTCCGCGGCGATCCCGAACAACGGCGGCGTTTCCTTGACGACCTGCTCGTGGCCAGGCAACCGCGCTTCGCGGGTGTTCGCGCCGACTACGACCGTGTGCTGAAACAACGCAATGCCCTGCTCCGCAGTGCCTACCTCGCTCGCAAGGTCGCCGGGCAGAAGCGCGATCTATCCACTTTGGAGGCTTGGGATCAGCACCTCGCCGACTTCGGCGCCCAGTTACTGCAGGCCAGGCTGTCACTGGTCGAGCAGCTCGCCCCGCACCTCGAAGACTCCTATCAGCGAGTCAGCGCCGGTGAGGGTAAAGCGGTCATGGAATATAAGGCCACCACGACGCCGGGGACGATCCTTGAGGTGCTCGCTCAGGTGCGCGATGAAGAGATCGCCCGCGGGACGACACTGGCCGGGCCACATCGCGACGACCTTCTGCTGCGGCTCGGTGAGTTGCCGGTCAAGGGCTACGCCAGCCATGGCGAGTCGTGGTCCTATGCCCTGGCTATGCGCCTCGCCTCGTACACCCTGCTGCGGTCCGAGGGGATCGAGCCGGTGCTCGTGCTCGACGATGTATTCGCCGAACTCGACACGGGCCGTCGCGAGCGCCTGGCCGAACTCGTCAGAGATGCTGCTCAAGTGCTGATAACTTGCGCTGTCGAAGCTGATGTGCCGGAATCACTACGAGGAGCCCGATATCTAGTGACCCCGGGTGAGGTGCGGCGTGACTGACGAAAGCCAGAAGGGGCCCGACTTGGCGAGGGCCGCGTTAGAAGCGGCTTTACGCAAGCGAGCGGCGAAGGCGTCCGAGCCGCGTCAGCGTTCCTCACCCCGCAAACGTGGCTACTCCGGGCCTGGGCCCGATCCACGTGACCCGGCCAAGTTCAGCGATGTGCTCGCGAAACTGATCGCTCAGCGCGGCTGGTCGAAACCGGCCGCCGAGGCGACGCTATTCGGCTCGTGGGCGACGATCGTCGGGCCCGACATCGCGGCACACAGCCGTCCGGTCACTTTGGACAATGGCGAGCTGACGATCGAGGCCGAGTCGGCCACGTGGGCGACGCAGATGCGGATGCTCCAGCGCGACATTCTGTCCCGCATCGGTTCGACCGTCGGGCATAACTTGGTGACCAAGTTGCGGATTCACGGCCCCTCGACACCTGGCCGTTCACCGCGGGGTAAACGAACCTAGGGAACCTTTTCGGCAGGCTCAACGATCTAACTGTCATGCGGATCGCGTGGAGACTGTTGACGCTGCTGGCCTTGGCGGCCGGGCTCGTCTACCTGCCAGCACAACAGCCAGCTTGCGCATGCAGTTGCGCGATCTCTACCCCGCAGCAGTCGTTTGAGTACGCTGACCTGGTGTTCACGGGCACAGTGGCCAAAGTGGACAGTCCGCCGGCGAGCTTTATCAGGTCCAGCGATGATCCCGTGACGTTCACCTTCTCCGTGGACAAGGTCGAGAAGGGCGAGGCACCAGGGGTCGTGAAGATTACCTCCGCTATGGACTCAGCGAGCTGCGGAATGAACTTCGCCTTGGGTACGCGCTACCGCGTCTACGCGGCGAAAGGGGAGACCGGGCTGTGCTCCGGCAACGTGGCCCTCGGGCTCGGGTCGGTCCCACCCGGACTGGTGCTCGATGACGAAAGCCCAGTTCGCAACGTCTTCTTCTGGCTGGGCACCACGTTCCTCGCGGCCGTCGCCGCGGGTGCCGGCTACTTCCTCTACCGCCGAATGCACCGGACGCCGACAGCTGACGCGTCTTAAGATCGTCTGAATGCAGCTCATCCCGCACAGCCCGACTGAGGGCATCTATCCAGCGACTGACGACTACATTCACGCGATGGAAGTTCGGGGCGCGTCCCGGTTCCTGTTCGTCTCCGGAACGATGGGCCTCGACCCGAGCGGCACCGCAGGCGCCACGTTGACCGAGCAGCTAGACCTGATCTGGTCCAACATCCGCACGATCCTCGACTCGGCCGGGCTGAGCGTGGATAACATCGTGCGCCTCACGAGCTACCTTCGCGACGCGTCCTATGCGGAGGAAAACGCTGTCGCCCGGGTCGCCGCCCTCGGTGGACGTCCCGTCCCCACCACAGCCATCGTCGCCGAAACACTCGTCAGCGACTGGCTCGTCGAAATCGAAGTCATCGCCGCCGCCTAACCCCGTCCACCGCTATCGGGCTGTGGATCACGACCAGGCAGCGCCAGCACTCGCCAGGTCCATGGACGGTGGACGGCTGCGATCGAAGCCCTGGTCGCGCGGACCTTGAGGGCCTCGCGGGAGGGACGGTCGTAAGCACCGCGGACATCGGAAATAATGCTCTAAACGCCTCGCGTCGCCACCGAGAATGAGCCGCTCAAGACGTCTTGGCCCATGACCGCGACCGAACAGGCATAAACCAAGGCCCGCGCCGCGACTTCATCGAGTCGCGGCGCGGGCTCAAGTCACCGACGTGAAGCCGGACTACTCAGCTTTCGGCGTAGACGGCGAAACCGCGATCGGCGCAGCGGCGGTAGAAGCGGGCGAGAACGGCGAACTCCGATAGCGGGAAGCTCCATTGTGGAGCGCCACCGCTGTCATCGCGTAACGCGTCGAGACGCTGTTCGAGCCAGCGGAGCTGCTGGTCGGCGAGACGGGCGTCGGTCAGCGCTGACCGCATGACCTCGGCGACCGACTCGAAGGTGACCACGTCGCCGATGGGTTCGTGGCCGATGACGAATTTCTCTAAGCCGCCCGCGATCCAAGCGCATCCATCAGGATCGATCACGGGGTCTTCGTCTTCGGCTGCCGCTTCGGTCGCGTAGAGAACACCACCGAGGCCCAGCAAAAGATCCACTACTTCCGTGTACGCCGTCGCGCGGACCGTTCCCGTGCGGGCTATATGCCCGGCGAGTGCGGCGGTGGGTGCCGCTGTCTGCGGTTCATCGGCTAACACGGCGAAGTCGACAAACTCGGCCGGGGCGACAGGGTCGTAAAAACGACCTTCGGCCGGCCATTGAACGGCGACGTTGTCCAGGCCCATCTGTGCTCTCCCTGCATCAAACTGGCGTGCGCAACTTACGGCAAAATTGGCCCATCGCGCGACCCCCAAAACGTTCACAATCCCGAGCGCGCCCGTAGGGGGAGTTGCGGCCCGGCGATTTAGTCCCGCTGTGGACCTGTCAGGTACCCGCACGGTGCCGTCGCGCGCGCAGTGTCGGGGTCGCCCAGTAGGATTGCGGTGAGGATTCCGTCCTGAATCGCGAGGCGCCCTCCCCTTGGGCGCGGCAAACGGGACTGGGTTGCCTGGATTTCATTTGAAGGGATACGTGTGGCTAGCGGCGACAAGCAGGAATATGGCGCAGATCAAATTACCGTGCTTGAAGGGCTCGAGGCAGTCCGCAAGCGGCCCGGTATGTATATCGGCTCGACAGGCGAGCGTGGTCTGCATCACCTAGTCCAGGAAGTTGTGGACAACGCGGTCGACGAGGCAATGGCGGGGTATTGCGACACGATTGATGTCATCCTGCTCGCAGACGGCGGCGTGACCGTTATCGACAACGGCCGTGGTTTCCCGGTCGACATGCACCCCAAGCTCAAGAAGCCCGGCGTTGAGGTGGCACTGACCGTGCTGCACGCGGGTGGCAAGTTCGATGGCAAGGCCTACCAGGTCTCCGGCGGTCTGCACGGTGTGGGTGTGTCCGTCGTTAACGCGCTGTCCTACAAGATGGCCTTGGAGATCCACAAGAACGGCTTCGTCTACCGCCAGCAGTACCACGACTCCAAGCCGACTCCGCTGGAGAAGGGCGAGAAGACGACCCGCAGCGGATCGTCCGTGTCGTTCTGGCCCGACGCCAAGATCTTCGAGACCGTCGAGTTCAACTTCGAGACCATCTACCGGCGGCTTCAGGAGATGGCGTTCCTTAACAAGGGACTGACCATTCACCTGCGTGACGAACGCCCACAGGGCGATGATGTGCGCGAGGTCACGTTCCTTTACAAGAACGGCATCAGCGACTTCGTCCGTCACCTCAACGCGACCAAGAGCCCGATCCACAAGTCGGTCATCGAGTTCGAAGCCGAAACCGAGGGCATGTCGGTTGAGGTCTCGATGCAGTGGAACGAGTCCTACGGCGAGTCGGTCTACACGTTCGCCAACACGATCAACACCCACGAGGGTGGGACGCACGAAGAAGGCTTCCGTGCGGCGCTGACGACGATCGTCAACAAGTACGGCGCGGACAAGAAGTTCCTCAAGAGCGACGAGAAACTGTCCGGTGAGGACATTCGGGAAGGCCTCGCCGCGATCATCTCGGTGAAGCTGGCCAACCCTCAGTTCGAGGGCCAGACGAAGACCAAGCTCGGCAACACCGAGGTCAAGAGCTTCGTGCAGAAGGCGTCGAACGAGTGGCTGGCCGACTGGCTCGAGCGCAACCCGGCCGAAGCAAAGACCATCATTACCAAGGCTTCGCAGGCCGCCCGGGCACGCATAGCCGCCGCTCAGGCGCGCAAGCTCGCCCGCCGCAAGTCGCTGCTGGAGTCCGGCTCCATGCCCGGAAAGCTGGCCGACTGCCAGTCCACCGACCCCAAGGTCTGTGAGCTGTTCATCGTCGAGGGTGACTCCGCTGGAGGCTCGGCCAAGCAGGGCCGTGACCCACGCGTGCAGGCGATCCTGCCGATCCGTGGAAAGATCCTCAACGTCGAGAAGTCGCGCATCGACCGGATCCTCAAGAACAACGAGGTTCAGGCGCTGATCACCGCACTGGGCACCGGCATCCACGACGAGTTCGACATCGAGAAGCTGCGTTACCACAAGGTCGTGCTGATGGCCGACGCCGATGTGGACGGTCAGCACATCCAGACGCTGCTGCTCACGCTGCTGTTCCGCTTCATGCGCCCGCTCGTCGAGCTGGGTCACATCTATCTGGCCGCACCACCCTTGTTCAAGATCAAGTGGAACAAGAAGGGTGACGACTTCCAGTACGCGTATTCCGACAAGGAACGTGACGGGATCGTCCGGCTCCGGCAGGAGTCCAAGCCCAACGCCAAGCCAGATGACATTCAGCGGTTCAAGGGTCTCGGTGAGATGAACTACCCCGAGCTCTGGGAAACGACGATGAACCCGGCGACTAGGACCCTGCGCCAGATCACTTTGGACGATGCCGCAACCGCTGATGAGCTCTTCAGCGTGTTGATGGGGGAAGACGTCGAGTCACGGCGCTCCTTCATCCAGCGGAACGCAAAGGATGTTCGCTTCCTAGACATCTAGCGACACTTATCCACAGTGTCCACAGGGTTATCCACAGACAGTTCCGAGAAGGATGCAATAAGTGACAGAGACGCCAGAGTCCGCTGAACACTCGATTCACGGCCGCATAGAGCCGGTCGGTCTCGAGGTGGAAATGCAGCGGTCCTACCTCGACTACGCCATGAGCGTGATCGTCGGCCGGGCGCTGCCAGACGTGCGTGACGGCCTCAAGCCAGTGCACCGCAAGATTCTTTACGCCATGTACGACGGTGGCTTCCGCCCCGACCGCGGGTACTTCAAATGTGCCCGCGTCGTCGGTGAGGTCATGGGTAACTACCACCCGCACGGTGACACCGCGATCTACGACTCGCTCGTGCGCATGGCGCAGCCGTGGTCGCTGCGCTATCCGCTCATCGACGGCAACGGCAACTTCGGTTCGCCGGGTAACGACCCCGCCGCCGCGATGCGGTACACCGAATGCCGCCTGTTCCCGCTAGCGATGGAAATGCTGCGGGACATCGACGAGGACTCGGTCGAGTTCAGCCCGAACTACGACGGCCGTAACCAGGAGCCGGACATCCTGCCGGCCCGTTTCCCGAACCTGCTCGTCAACGGTTCGGAGGGCATCGCGGTCGGTTTCGCCACGAAGATCCCGCCGCACAACATGCGCGAGATCGGCGAGGCGGTTCAGTGGTGCCTCGCGCACCCCGAGGCTGACGAGGCCGAAACCCTCGAAGCCGCGATCAAGATCGTCAAGGGACCGGACTTCCCGACGCGCGGTCTGATCGTGGGCACCACGGTCATTGAAGAGGCCTACCGGACCGGCCGCGGCTCGATTCGCATGCGTGCCGTCGTGGAGGTCGAGGAAGACAAGCGCGGCCGTGCCTGCCTGGTCGTCACCGAGCTGCCCTACCAGGTCAACCCGGACAACCTCGCCGAGCGCATCGCCGAGCTCGTCAAGGAAGGCAAGCTCACCGGCATCGCCGACATCCGTGATGAGTCGTCAGGCCGCACGGGTATGCGCCTCATCCTCGTGCTCAAGCGCGATGCCGTCGCCAAAGTCGTGCTGAACAACCTGTACAAGCACACGCAACTGCAGGAGACGTTCGGTGCCAACATGCTGGCGCTTGTGGACGGTGTGCCCCGCACGCTGAACCTCGCCCAGTTCCTGCGGCACTACGTCGCCCACCAGATCGACGTCATTCAGCGGCGTACGGCATACCGCCTGCGTAAGGCTGAAGAGCGCGCTCACATCCTGCGTGGTTTGGTCAAGGCACTCGACGCGCTCGACGAAGTCATCGCGTTGATCCGCCGCTCGCCCACGGTTGAAGTCGCGCGTACCGGCCTTATCGAGCTGCTCACGATCGACGAGATCCAGGCGACGGCGATCCTCGACATGCAGCTGCGGCGCCTTGCGGCCCTGGAGCGGCAGAAGATCGTCGACGAACTCGCGAAGATCGAGATTGAGATCGCCGACCTGCTCGACATCTTGGCCAAGCCGGAACGTCAGCGGAAGATCATCTCGGACGAGCTCGCGGAGATCGTCACCAAGTGGGGCGATGAGCGGCGTACGAAGATCATTCCGTTTGACGGTGAAGTCTCCATGGAAGACCTCATCGCCCGCGAAGACGTCGTTGTCACGATCACCCGGACCGGTTACGCCAAGCGGACAAAGACTGACCTTTACCGCTCACAGAAGCGTGGTGGCAAGGGTGTCTCCGGTGCGACGCTGCGCCAGGACGACATCGTCAGCCACTTCTTCGTAACGTCCACTCACGACTGGATGCTGTTCTTCACGAACAAGGGACGCGTCTACCGTGCCAAGGCTTACGAACTGCCGGAAGCCTCGCGCATCGCAAAGGGCCAGCACGTGGCGAACCTGCTCGCGTTCCAGCCTGATGAGCAGATTGCCCAAGTAATTCAGATCCAGAATTACGATGTCGCCCCATATTTGGTGCTGGCCACTAAGAATGGACTAGTGAAGAAGACCGCGCTTGGCGAGTTTGACTCGAACCGCAGTGGTGGCATCATCGCCATCAACCTGCGCGACGACGACGAACTGGTTGGTGCGGCTTTGGTTTCCGCTGAAGACGACTTGCTCCTGGTGAGCAAGCAGGCTCAGGCGATCAGATTCAACGCCACTGACGAGGCCCTCAGGCCGATGGGCCGGGCGACCTCCGGCGTTATCGGCATGCGGTTCGGCGATGGCGATGAACTTCTGGCGATGGAGGTCGTGCGTGACGGCATGGATGTGCTCGTCGCGACGAACGGTGGGTTCGCCAAGCGCACGCCCATCGAGGAGTACCCCATCCAAGGCCGAGGCGGGAAGGGTGTCCTCACCGCAAAGATCACGGAACGCCGTGGCGGACTGGTGGGCGCGGTCGTTATCAGCCCGGACGATGAACTCTTCGCCATCACCAGCAATGGCGGAGTTATTCGGACTCCGGTGAAGCCCGTGCGCAGGACGCGCGATAGGAACACAATGGGAGTCAAGCTGATGGACCTCCCTGAAGGCGTGACCCTCGTCGCCATTGCCCGTAATGCCGACGAACCGGACGAACAGGACTAGTGCATGACCGAGACACAGGCGATGTCGGAGACCGCGGGGACTCCGGCCGACCCGGCCGCCGAGAACGAAGCGCCTGCCGCCACCACGGCAGAGGCGACCTCGGCAGCGGGTAAGGCGGCCGTTGGCCGTGCGACGGTCCCCGCCGATCCAACGGCCGAATCCACTCCGGCCCCCGGTTCTACCTTCACGCGGCCGGCCGGCATGCCCGCGCCCGCCGAGGAGCCAACGCAGAAACCGCAGGAGGTTCCCACCAAAGTGGGCCCCGGTGGCGGCAAAGTGGCGGCAGGCAAGGCACCGACTGGCCGTGCGGCAATGGGGGCAGCCACGCTGCGGTCCGTTGTCAACAGTGCGACAGCCGGGGCGGTGCGCGTCACGGAAGCGGTCCGCGCGGCCCGCAGCGGAGTGACCGCGGGTGCGTCCCGTGGCCCACGCCGCGCACGGCTGAGCATCAAACGGATCGACCCGTGGTCGGTGATGAAGTTCTCCTTCGCCGTGTCCTTCGTGCTGCTCGTGGTCATCATCGTGGCGACCTCGGTGCTTTACCTGGCGCTCGACGCGATGGACGTCTTCGACTCACTCAACAAGACCATGGCCGAACTGTTCACCTCCAACGGTGGCGGGGAGAACGCCTTCAAGATCACAGCTGGTGGCGTGATCGGGTTCTCGGCCGCCCTCGGAGCCATCAACGTGGTGCTGTTCACCGCGCTGATGACGCTCGGCGCCTTTGTCTACAACGTGTGTGCCGACCTCGTCGGCGGCGTTGAAGTCACCCTCGCCGAACGCGAATAACTTCAGGCGAAAACGCCGATGGCCGTGCTTAGTCACGGCCATCGGCGCGCCATGGGTAATCCGATTTGGGAGACGCCGGCTCGGTAAGGTAAGGTTCGTTGTCGCTGAGGGGCTATAGCTCAGTCGGTTAGAGCGCAGAGCTGATAACTCTGAGGTCGAAAGTTCGATTCTTTCTAGCCCCACTTATGCACGCGTGAAGTCAACGAAGTCTTGAGGCGGCTGTCATGTGGAAGAAGCTTCTGGTCCTGGCGGGCATCGGGGTCGCTGTGGCGCTGGTGGCCAAGAAGGTCAAAGCCAACAGCGACGAGCGTGCCCTGTGGCACGAAGCGGTAACAGCACCAGACCTGCGCTAGCAGCGCACGGGGCCTTAGCTCAATTGGCAGAGCACCGCCTTTGCAAGGCGGGGGTTAGGAGTTCGATTCTCCTAGGCTCCACCAGCATCTCGTTGGCTTTCTGATCTTTACCCCGTTAAGGTGCAGGAGTTTTGTCTCTGCATCACGGGGAGAACCGTTGCATACCCTCACCCTTCGTGGCGCCTTAGCGGGCGCCATCGCTATTGCCGCAGCTGTGATCGCGCCAGCGACCGCCGCCTCAGCGGCCCCACCAACCGCCCCCTACAGCGCCTTTGTGCTCGACGTCCGCAATCTGTCGGACCCGATGAGCTCGCCACCAAGCCGCGTTATGGACCACTCGAACTCTCAGCTCACCGCGAACATCGGGATTGACAGCGTTGGCTTGTCTGGATTCCAGGACGGTGGCAATTGGAGTGTCAACCTTCACGCGCCTAGCCTCAGCTCTGGGCAGACCTACCAGGCGGGCGTCGGAAATGTCTCCATGAGCGTCCAGGGGACCATGCTCTCGTGCACCGGAAACGGGTCGTTCACGGTGCACGAACTGGTCCGGGACGCAGAAACTCAGTTCGTGAGTACGTTCGCGGTCTCGTTTCTGCTGGACTGCCACAACAAGGCCGACGCGATTTCTGGCGAGCTGCGGTGGATGTCCAGCGTTCCCTACACCGGCGTCGCCACAAGTGGTTACAGCGGCTACGTCTCCGCTCCTGTTGGGGAACTGACCAATCCGAAGACACTCACCTTCACTTCGGGCGGATCCTTGGATGCTGTCTTCGGCAACGCCCACTTGGGCGGCAGCACACCGGGCGCCTTCGCCATCCGCGACGACCAATGCTCCGGCAAGACTCTGAGTTTCGGGCAAGCGTGCACGGTCACCGTTTGGGCATCGCCGAGAGTTGTTGGCTGGCAAGAAGCCATGCTGGTCGTGCCGTCAAACACCCTGAATGGCAGCAAAGTCATCCTCATGCAGGTCGAGGGTAAGCCGAGCTACAAAGGGCTTTACAAGCCGCTCGATCCCGCCCGCATTCTGGATAGCCGGTCCGGCAATGGCGTCGCGGCGCACAAGCTCACCGACTTTGAAACCGTACCGCTGCAGGTGCTTGGCCGTGGCGGCGTTCCGGCGACCGGTGTCAGCGCAGTGGTCTTGAACGTGACGGTGACCGAGCCAGACCAGGCGGGGCACGTGACTGTTTACCCCGGGGGTGAGGCCAAGCCGACCGCTTCGGCCCTGAACTACACCCGAGGCTGGACCGGCGCGAATTCGGTCACGGTGAAGGTCGGTGCCAACGGTCAGGTCAACTTCGCTGTCACTGGCGGCAAGCTGCATTTGATCGCCGACGTCGTGGGGTTTTACACGGCTTCGGATTACAAGCCGGTGTTCCAGGGCGCGGCGGGCCGTGTGTTCACACATGAGCCAGGGCGCCTGTTCGATTCCCGCGTCGACGATGGTGGCCAGAAGCTCGTTGGCGGGGGCTGGTTCCGCCTTTCCCTGAGCTACCCGGAGGTGAATCCACACGTGCGGGCGCTGATCGTGAACGTCACGGTGACGGAGCCGAACGGGTCCGGGCACCTGCGCTTGTGGAATGGTGCCAGCGGTCCTCCGGACACGTCGACGCTGAACTACGAAAGCGGCAAGACGGTGCCGAACTTCGCCATCGTTCCGACATCGCCCTGCATCGTTTCGGGCTGCGATCCGTCGCTTCTCATGATTGGGCTATATACCAACCAGACCACGCACGTGATTGTGGACCTCGTTGGGTTCGTGGATGACGGGACGCTCAGTGGAGGTTTGCGGTTTGAGGCGAGCAGCCCGACCCGCATCGTGGATACGCGTATCAGCCAAGGCATCACTGGACGGATTGGCCAGGGGCAGACGGCCACGGTCACCACGCCGGGCGCTCTCGTCCAGGACAACACTTGGGCACTCGCTCTGAATGTCACTGGCGTTCAGCCGACGATGGACACCAACCTGATCGTCTGGGAGAACGGCATTGCCCAGCCGGGAGTGTCCAATTTGAATCCCGCTGCTGGCCAAATCATTCCGAACGCGGTTATCACCGGGATTGACGAGAACTACAAGTTCAATATCCGCAACAACGGCGGCACGATCGATGTCGTCGTGGATGTCGTCGGGATGTTCTATGCCGACGCCGTGATGGACGCGCGTGCTTTGGCAAGCCCAGCCGCAGGAAAGCTTTTCGCCGTCGAACGCTGACGAAAGCCGACCACTAACGAAAGCGGCCCCGCAGGTTTCCTGCGGGGCCGCTTTGGCTTTTATGAGCGTTGATGCATGCCGTCGGGTGTGGGCAAATACGTTGGCAGCCCAGGCCCGTCGGCTCCCCGGGTTTGCACGTTTGGTGCGCCCGGCAAGCCGAGCCAATAGAACCAGCCAACGACATCCACGACCGCGTCAATCGTGCCGCCGTGGTTGTAGACGCTGAATTGGTTCGCATCGTTGATGCCAGTGATCACCGCGTTGGGGATGATCTGACCGGCTGCTGGGTTCAAATTGGACACTCCCGGCTTTGCGATACCGGCTTCCCAGACGATCATGTTGGTGTCGACCGTGGGCAGGATGCCGGTTACGTTGAGCGCCAAGGCACCCGTGGCGGCGTTGCCGACCGGGCTCGTGACGGTCTTAGTGACCGACTGACCGATCTTCCCGCTGATGCCTTGGTTTACCCGAGTGTCGACGATCCGCTCCGGTGTCTGCGGCTGGAAAAGCATGCCGCCGCCGAGGGTGCTGTCGTCAATGAATCCGACGACATCGACGATCACGTGCGCGTCCATGTTGGTGTAAACACCGATCATCGGGCGCGTACCGCTGCACGGGTACCAGTCACACGGAACCGTTGGAATGATTGCGAAGTTGGGCACCGTCTTGCCACGCTCGAAGTTCAAGGTGGACGTCGACGGTGGGTCGCCGCTGCCGTTCCACGTGCGCAGGTGACCTGGGCCGTTGGGTTCGGTCGCGGTGACGTTGACGATCAGGCCACGGATGTGGGGGTTGATCGTCGCGTTGTAGTTGATGGACAGCTGAAGCCAGGAGTCTCCAGGCAGTTTGCCGTCCGGGTCGTTGCGGGTGTCGAACAACCGCACCGGGGCGTGGGTGAAGACGCGGCCGCCCTTGCCGTAGTAGTAGGGATCGTTGTTGCTGGCGTAGAAGCCGACGACGTCCGCGATGAGGTGGATTCCTCCTGCGGAGACGAACAGGTCGACAAAGCCGTCGGGGCTAACGCCAACGGTGACGGAGTTAGCGCCAGTCCAGCCGCGCGCGTAGTTCAGTGACGACGCGGTTGGCTTGGCTACTCCGGCTGGGAAGACCGTTACGTGCCCGGCTTGGTCGGCTTCGGTGACAGTCACATTGAGCACGACTGCCGCGATGCCGGTCATGGGCAGTCCGCCGCGGCTCTTGACCTCTAGGCGGACGGTCTGTCCCGTACCCACTTTGCCTCCCGGTGCCCCGAGCCCGATGCGGGTGTCGAGGAGCCGTTGCGGATTGAGTGGGAAGTAGCGGCCTTTGAGCCCGTCTACACCTTCGACGCCAAGCCCGACAACGGTTGGCGTGGTAAGGCTGTTGTTGGGCACCTGGAGCTGAGCCCAAAGGGTGCCAGTGACGTGAGGCCGGGCGACAATGCCGATGCTGCATGTCTGCCCGGAGGGAATGATCTGGCCCGAACACGTGTCGCTGGAAATGCGGAACGTGCCTGGGTTATCGCCCCCGAACACCGCTTGACCAAATGTGGTCGACAGCGTGCCGGCCGCTTTCAGCGTAACGGTCTTCACCGCGCTGTCACGGTCGATGTCCTGCGTGCCGAAGCTCAGCCACGTCGGGTTGGCTGTTACCAACCGCTGATCGATCCCGTTTAGCGACAGCCGCACATTCTTGTTGCCGGCGAAGGTGTTGTCCCCGACCACAAGCCGAGCGGTCTGCTCGCCTAACGCGGTGGCGTTGGCACGAACCGTCACTGTGCATGTTTCGCCGTAGGCGAGACTTGCCCCAGCGCACGTGTTGCCCGTGATGGTGAACGCGCCTGGCGTCGCGCCGCTAAGCGAAGCGGCACCCATGACAGTCGATTCCGAGCCAGCACCGGTGAAAGTCACCACTTGCGAGGTGCCGTTGGCGCCGACGGGCTGATCCCCGAAGGCGACCACGCCAGCGCTGAGACCGACGCCCTTGAAACCGATGGATGAGTTGAACCTCATCTCGCCAGAGATCGCATCGGCCTGTGAGCCACAAGCAAGAGTGAACGAGGCCGCGAATGCCGTTAGCTCACCGGAAGTGGCGTCGTGCACGGCTTCATGCACGGCGAGTGTTCCCGGAACGTCGGCGCCACAACCGCGGTGATCCATACCGATGGACGCGAAGGCACCTTCGTACGGGGGCTCGTGCATGATCGTGTATGTAGTCCCCGCCACGAATTGCTGGTCCTTGGGCGGTGACAACAAAGCCTGCGCATAGTGGCCAGGCATGGTGGCCTTGAAATCAAGACCCGGTGTGCCCCAGGCGACCGCCTCGAACGTGCTGTTGTTCTCATCGAACGTCAGCGTTCCGTCCAGAAGGTAGCTGCCCGCACGTCCATCGATGATGAACGCGTTGTAAGGGGCGGATGGAGGCGCCGCATAGGCCGTGGTAGCCGGAGCCACGACGGCGGTAGCGAACGCGATGGCGCCAACCAGAGCGCCACGAAGGGTGCGTCGCATTGCTCTCCCCGTTTTGATATGCGTCCACAGAGCGTGGACACTGCGACGCACAGTAAACAGCAACCGCGAGAAAAATGGCACCCCAGCTTGGCTAAAGCTGGGGTGCCAGAAAATTAACGGGCCCTGGCGAACCAGCTATCCGTTGGCGCGGCCGCGAACGGCTTGCCTACGGTGAATCCACGAGCAGCCATCAACGAGACGCCATCGAAATAGAACGTGCCAACGACATCGACGACGGTGTGAATAGTGCCGCCGTGGTTGTAGAAGTTGAACTTGCCTTCTTCACTGATACCGGAGATCACCGCGTTAGGGATGATCTGGCCGGCGGCCGGGTTCAAATTGGACACCGTCGGCTTGGGAATGCCGTTCTCCCAGACAATCATGTTGGTGTCCACCGTCGGCTGGATCCCGGTCACATTCAACGCCAGCGCGAAAACGCTGGCCGGGTCAGCTACGGAACCTGGTGTGGTCACCGTCGCGGTTTGCCCTTGCCCAATGGCACCAGGAATGCCGAAACCGGTGCGGCTGTCGACGATCCGGGTGGGTGACTTCGGCTCGAACAACAGGCCGTAACCAAGTGTGCCGTCATCGATGAAACCGACCACATCCACGATCACGTGCGTTGTCTGATTAGAGAACACGCCCATCATCGGGTATTGACCGCTACACGGATTCCAATCGCATCTCACCGACGGGACGATCGCGAAGTTTGGCACGGTCTTGTTCGCTTCAAAGTTCAATGTTGACGTTCCCGGCGGGTAACCGATGCCATTCCAGGTGCTGACATGGCCAGGCCCGCTGGTGCCGGTGACCGTAACGTTCACGATCAGAGCTTTGAGGTGTGCTGTTGTGGTGCTGTTGTAGCCAACGGCTACCTTCACCCATTCGCCGCCGGGCAGCTTTTCACCCCAGTCTTCACGAGAGTCAAAGACACGTACTGGCTCGTGGATGACCACGCGGCCACCGTTGCCGTACATCGTCTGGGGATCATTGTTGGCGGCGTAGAAACCCACAATATCGGCGATCAGATGCAAAGGTCCGCCAGTAACAGCGAGGTTGACCTTCCCGTCGGCGCCGACCTTGACGGTCACAGAGTTGGCACCTGTCCACCCACTCACATAGTTCAAGGAGGACGAGGTCGGCTTCGGTTCACCGCCTGGGTAGACCGCTACGTGCCCGGCCTGGCCAGCTTCCGTCACCGTCACATTCAGCACGACCGCGTTGACACCTGAGGCGGGAACGCCGCCGCGCCCCAGTACTTGCAAGGGGACGGTTTGGAAACCGCCGACCTCCCCTGACGGTGCTCCGTTGCCGTCGCGTGTGTCGAGAATCCGGCTCGGAGAAAGTGGGTAGTACCTGCCTTTGACGTCCGGCGGGCCGTCTGCTGACAACGGAACTAACAATGGGCTGCCAGGTGCGTTGCTGGGTAACTGAAGCGTTGCGGTGAAGTGACCGCGGCTAGAGATATCGGCAACGACGTGGATGTAACAGGATGTGGCGACGCTGTCTCCAAATAGCTCGCCTGAGCACGTATCACCGCCAGTCCGGAAGATCTCCGGATTGTCACCAACGAACGATGCCGTGCCGAACAAGGTGTTGTGACTACCGGTCACGGAGACCACGACAGTGGTTACCGTGTATCCCTCGATCGGGATGCTGCCGAAGTCAATCGAACTTGGCGATGCCGACACCTTCTGCGGAACGATCCCCGACAGGCTTAGCTGGACGAACTTGTTGCCACCGATGGTGTTGTCATTGATGACGAGGTGGCCCGCCTGCTCGCCCACCGCCGTAGCTTTCGCTGTCACCGTCACGGTGCAGGTCTGTCCATAAGAGACAGACGTTCCACTGCATGTGTTTCCCGTGATGACGAAGGCGTTGCCACCGCCAATGGATGCCGCGCCGAACGTAGTCGGTTCGGAGCCCTTGCCGGTGAAGGTAATGGTCTTCGCCGAACCGTTGGCGCCAATGGGCTGCTCGCCGAAGTTCCACTGCGCCACATCGACGTCGACTCCGGTGTATCCGATGCTGGAGTTCCAGCGATACTCCATAGCGATGGCGTCAGGCGCGGTTGCCTCACAGCCAGCACGTACAGAGGCGGCGAAGGCCGTGTACTTCTTCTCGACCTCGTCGTAGACCGCTTCCCGCACCAGCATGGTGCCGTTTTGCTGGTTGCACCCGCGCCCGTCGCCACCGGTGTCAAGTTCGACATCGCCAGGATCGGGCATGGCTCGCGCCACCGGGTACGTCTGTCCGGCAACGAATCGCTCGCCGATGGCCCTAAACGACGTGTACCAAAGGTGGCTTCCGTCGTTGCGCTGGTGATACATACCAACGCCCCACTCGCTGCCGCCGCCCGGAAAGATGCTGTCATTCGGGTCAAAGGTAAGGGTGCCTTTGAGGAGATAGCTCCCGGCGCGCCCATCCAAAATAGCCGCGGTGTAAGGAGCTGTTGGTGGTGCGGCGGCGGAGGCCGATGCCGGGAAAACCACAGCAGCTGCCGCCAGGAGAACGCCAATAGTGGTGCCGCGAAGGGCTCGTCGCATTGAACTCCCCGTATTGATAGTGCGCACAAGAGGTGTGCGCCGGAGCGCTCACTCTAGGCACGTCCAATACACAAGCGGAAGAGCCAAAGAAATGACCCCCGGACAAATTCCGGGGGCCGTTTCCTTCAGGTTCGTTTTATCGCTGCCGGCTAACGCTTCCAATAGCAGGTGCAAAACCATCAGCTGGTACTGAGTGAGCAGTCGCGCCACGGGCCGAAGCACTGAATCCGTCTAGGCCTTCGATCCAGTAGAACGTACCAACGACATCGATGACGGTGTCGATCGTGCCGCCGTGGTTGTAGACGTTGAACTGGTTCGCCGTGTCGATTCCCGTCACCACAGCGTTTGGCGCGATCTGGCCAGCCGCCGGGTTGAGGTTGGAAACGCCTGGCTTGGTGATGCCGTTCTCCCACACGATCATGTTGGTGTCGACCGTTGGCTGGACGCCGGTTACGTTGAGCGCCAAGGCATAGGTGTCAGCATTCGCGATGGTTCCCGGTGTCGTCACCGTTTTGGTGACGGCCTGTCCGATGCGGCCGGTGATGCCCTGGTTGATGCGCGTGTCGACGATCCGTTCCGGCGTCCGCGGCTCGAACCGCATGCCACCTTCAAGTGTTCCATCGTCAATGAAGCCAACGATGTCCACGATCACGTGAGTGTCCGTGTTGGTGTAGACCCCGATCATTGGCTTGCCGTTGCAGTCTTGGAAGTCGCACGTGGTCGCCGGGACGATGGCGAAGTTCGGCACGGTCTTGCCGCGCTCGAAGTTCAAAGTGGACGTGTCCGGCGGGGAGCCAGCGCCGTTCCAGGTGCGCAGGTGGCCGGCACCGTTTGGTTCGGTCGCGGTCACGTTGACGATGAACGCCTTGACGTGCGGTGCCGTCGCCGCGCTGTACCCTGCGGTGAGCTTCACCCACTCCTGGCTGTAAAGCTTGTCGCCCCAGTCTTCGCGGGAGTCGAACAACCGGACCGGCTCGTGTGTGAAGACGCGTCCGCTGGTGCCGTAGTAGCCGTTCTTCGCGTCGTTGTTCTGCGCGTAGAACCCAACAACGTCAGCGATCAAGTGCAGCTTGCCGCCGGTGATGGCGAGATTGACCTTGCCGTCGGCGCCGACCTTGACAGTGACCGAGTTGGCCCCGGTCCATCCGCGCGTGTAGTTCAGCGAAGAGGCGGTCGGCTTGGCGACCCCGGTCGGATAGACCGTTACGTGCCCGGCCTGGTCTGCCTCGGTCACGGTGACGTTGAGGACGACGGCGGAGATGCCGTTGGCGGGAACCCCGCCCCGGCCGGTGACCTGAAGGCTCACCGTTTCGTAGTCGTTGACCTTGCGCCAGGCCGCACCGTTGCCGGAACGGGTGTCCAGGATGCGCGACGGGCTCAGGGGGTGGTACATGCCCTTGATGGACACCTGGCCGGTGACGCCAAGGGTCACCATTTTGTTGCCGGCGTTGGTGTTGTCCGGGATGACGAGCTGGCCATATTGTGCTCCAACGGCGGTGGCTTTGGCCGCGACACCGATGGTGCAGGTGGCGCCGAATTCCAGCGTCTTGCCAGCGCAGTTGTCGGAGGTGATCCGGAAAGCGCCTGGGGTGACGCCACCAAGCGAAGCCGCGCCCAAAACGGCTGCCTCGGTGCCACCGTTGCTGACCGTGATGGTCTGCGGAGCGGTTTCCACACCAAGGTCCTGCGTGTTGTAGGACAGGAAGCCAGCGCTTGTGAGCACGGCTTTGTAGCCAATGCTTGAGTTCCAGCGGATTTCGGCGACCGTGGAAACGGTTGGGCCTTCGCAACCGATGCTCGCCGTGGCGGCGAAGGCGGTCAGCGTGCTCTCCGCGTTGTAGACCGCCTCGTGGACGATGAACGAACCGGGCTGCTGGTTGCAGCCGCGGCCATCGCCGCTGAGGTGAAAGGACGTGACGTCAGTGGAATACGTCGTCCCCGCCGTAAAGAGCTGCCCGCTCGGGGGCGCCATTCTGGTGAAGTAGTCGTGCCCCGGCGAGTCGGCGTCAATGCTGATGCCACCCTGCCCAAAAGGGCTGGCGGTAACGGTTCCGGTGCCGTTGCCGAACGCGAGGGTTCCGCTGAGCACGTAGCTCCCAGCGCGGCCGTCCAGAATGAGGGCGGTGTAGGGGGCAGCAGGGGGTGCGGCATTCGCCGCCGAGCTTGGGATGAGCGCCGCGAAGGCGAGCGCGATGACGCTGGCAACAGCGCCACGAAGGGTGCGCAAGGTGATCTCCCCGTTGAATTGGCTAATCGCGCAGGTCGCTGCGCACTGACGGTTAGGAAACTTAGCTGATCTTTGCTGAGGACAGCAAAGGGGTCCTGAATATCTCTCAGGACCCCTTTGGCTGGTAAGGCTTAGCCGGTTACCCGAGTGGAGTAACCGCCCGTAGGCACTATTACCGACGGCTTGCCCGCGGTAGCGCCCTTGGCGAGCATCGCCGATGTCTCGAAATCGAAGACATAGAAGATGCCAACCACGTCTATGACCGTGTCGATGGTGCCGCCATGGTTATAGACGTTGAACTTGAAGTCCACGTCGATGCCGGTGATCGCGGCGTTGGGGATGATCTGTCCCGCGGCCGGGTTGAGGTTGGAAACGCCAGGTTTGGCGATGCCGTTCTCCCACACGATCATGTTGGTGTCGACGGTCGGCTGAATGCCGGTGACGTTGAGCGCGAGCGCCCAGGTGGCGTCCGTGGCGATCGAGCCGGGGGTGGTGACCGTCTTGGTCACGCCCTGGCCGATGCGGCCCGCGATGCCTTGGTTGATGCGCGTGTCGACGATCCGTTCCGGCGTCTGCGGCGCGAACCGCAGGGCGTCGGTGTAGGTCATCGTGCCGTCGTCGATGAAGCCAACAACGTCCACGATGACGTGGGTCGTCTGGTTCACGAACACACCGATCATCGGGTACTGGTAACCGCAGGGGTACCAGTCACAAGCGACGGCCGGAACGATCGCGAAGTTGGGCACCGTCTTGTTCGCCTCGAAGTTGAGCGTTGAGGTCGCCGGTGGTTCGCCCACGCCGTTCCAGGTGCGAAGGTGGCCCGCGCCGTTAGGCTCGGTCACCGTCACGTTGACGACGAGCGCCCGGATTTTCGGTGTGTCGCTGGGGCTGTAGCCGACAGCGGTCTTTACCCACTCACCACCGGGAAGCTTTTCGCCCCAGTCTTCACGGGAGTCGAAGATGCGGACCGGCGGGTGGGTGAACAGGCGTCCACCCTTGGTGGGCTTGTGCTGGAGGATGTCGTTGTTGAGTGCGTAGAAGCCCATCACATCAGCGATGAGATGAAGCTTTCCACCGGTGATGGCAAGGTTGACCTCGCCGTCCGCGCCAACAGCGACCGTTACCGAGTTCGCGCCGGTCCAGCCTGAGACGTAGTTCAGGGAGGACGCTGTGGGCTTAGCTACGCCACTGGGATAAACCGTGACGTGCCCGGCTGTCTCCGGCTCGGTGACGGTCACGTTGAGAACGACGGCACTCACGCCACTGGTGGGAACGCCACCGCGGCCGAGAACCTGCAACGAGACCGTTTGGTTGGTGCCCACCTTGGCGGCAGGAGCACCGTTGCCCGTGCGGGTGTCGAGCACACGCTCCGGGTTGACCGGGTAGTACGTGCCCTTGGCGTTGTCCTGGCCACTGACCGACATGTTGACGATCTTGTTTCCGCCAACAGTGTTGTCGGGAACGATGAGCTTGGCGTGGACTTCACCTTGGGTGTAGGCGGTTGCCTTGACGCTGACCGTGCACGATTGGCCGTAGGTCAGGGTCTTGCCGGCGCATCCATCGGCCGTGATCGCGAACGATCCTGGCGCCGCGCCGCCCAGCGAAGCGGTGCCGAACACCGCGGAGGAAGAACCTCCCGAGGTGAACGTGATGTTCTTGGGCGCGGATGGATCACCGAAGGGGAGGGTGCCGAACGAGGCGAAGCTCTGTGAGGAGGACACGCCCGTGTAGGCAACGGTGGAGTTCCAGCGGATCTCACCAGCCATCGCGTTGGCGACGTTGTCGCAGCCAATGCTGAAGGTGACGGCCAACGCGGTGATCTCGAAGGTCTCCGCGTTGCGAGCGAATTCGTGCACGGTGAAGGTGCCGCCAGGGTTATGCGTGCTGCATGCCCGGCCCGTGCTGGAAAGGCTCATTCCGACGGTGTTCGCTCCTGGCCCGAACGTGTAGGTCGTTCCAGGGGTGAACGGTGCGTCGGCCGGGTGCCCGAAGCTGACGTCGAAGTAGTCGCCGCCCGTTTCGGTTCCGACCAGCCGGAAATAGGTGCTCCCTGGGTATTGCGCGAAGGTGGCGTTGTTCGCGTCTAGCACCACTGAGCGATACAGCGGGTAGGACGTGTGATCGCGGCCATCGAGCACGAATGCCGTATAGGGAACGGAGGGTGGTGCCGCGACCGCGGGCGTTGCCGTGAGGGCAACGATTCCGGTCGTCAGCAGGAGAACGCCCGCTAGGGCGCCACGAAGGGTGCGCAAATGATCTCCCCGTGTTCCGTGAATGTGCGGACGACTGTCCGCACCGGACGGTTAAGCACACTAACTGCGGGAGTCAAATTTCGGCACCCGTATTGCCGGCGGAAAAAGTCGCCGCGAGGGCCCGAAAAGGACAGTCAGATCCCAAGGGGCCGAACGCTTGCCAGGATCTCGTCGATCAGGGGACGTGCCGTGATCGGTGCGACCGCGAGAACAAATGAAACAAGGTCGGTGCCAAGCGCGACAACGAGCACGCGAACGTAACTTGGCTCGCGGTTCGGGCTAACCAGTTGATAACCAGCAAAGGCGGCGGGGCGGCCCGCCGCGGTTGTTTGCTCCATGCGCACTTCGACGCGGTCGCCTGGATAAGGCAGATAGAACTCGCCGTATTCGGAGGCGAGCCAAGCGGCGCCCGCCATCAGTTCGTCGGCCGAGGGTGGTTCAGCGAGAAGTTCCTGCCAGCGCCCTGAAGCGACGATCGCGTCAGATCCGTCAGTGAGCACGGTCGTCAGTGGAGTCACCAGGCCGTGCTCCTGCTGCGCCCAGCCATCCGGCTGAAGGTAGCGGAGGCCAGCTATCGAGTCGTCGACGTGACCAGGGCGGAAGGCGGTCAACCCCATACCTCCACATGCGACAGTGATGTCGGCACGACTATAGGTCACGCATCTAAAGCGGACAATGTCGTTTCACGTGGAACATTAACAATGTCAACAGGGCACATCGACGGAACACACGTCGAGAGACGCGAGAACCTGCTGGAACGTGTGTGAGTCCTGCGCGCCAGACACGGCATATTGCTTGTCGAAGATGAAGGTCGGGACGCTGGTGATCCCTAGATCCCGGGCGGCGGACAGTTCGGCTTGGACTTCGGCGACTCCGGCGTCAGAGGAGAGCTCATCCAGTACCCCAGAAAAAGAAGGGTCGACCGAGGCGGCGATGGAGGCGAGCGCGGGCCTGGACCCGAGATCAAGGCCATCGGTGAAGTGAGCCTTGTGGAGCGCTTCGACCATGGGGCGCTGATCGGCGCCGTCGCGGCCCGCCATCCAGATTAGGCGATGCGCGTCGAAAGTGTTGGCGCTGATGGCCTTGTCGAAGTTCATGGTGAGACCGGCCTGCGAAGCGACCGACGTCACGTTCGTGAACATGCGGCGGGCGTTGTGTTCTCCGCCATAGCGGCGACCCAGCCACTGCACCAGGGGAGTGCCGGTTGAGGTGGCCGTGGGGTCGAGCTGGAAGGCCCGCCAGCGCAGTGTTACCTCAGCGCCACTAGCGGATATGGCGTCAACGAGACGGCGCTCGCCGATCCAGCACCAGGGACACACGACGTCGGAGAAGATCTCAATTTCCACGATGTGGTGCAACTGCCGTGCCACCAGCCGCATTCCCCTCATGTAAAACTACGAAACGTGAGATGGACCAAGTACGTAGCGGTCGGGGACAGCTTCACGGAGGGAATGGACGACCGGCTGCCGGACGGGACGTACCGGGGCTGGGCCGATCTGGTGGCCGGGGCGCTGAAGGTGAAATACGCGAATCTGGCGATCCGTGGGCGTTTGTTTGACGGTGTTGTCACCGAGCAAGTCGCCCCAGCGCTTGCGCTGAAGCCAGACCTGATCAGTTTCGCGGCCGGGGGCAATGACGTCCTGCGGCGCCAATGCGATCCGCCCACGCTGATGACCCGCTACGACAAGGTGATTCAAGACCTGCGCTCAAGTGGCGCCGATGTGCTCGTGTTCCGGTTCGCCGACGTCATGGCGCGCTTGCCAGGCACCAAGATGATCGCCCCGAGAGTGATCTTTCTCAACCAGGCGGTCGGCGAGACGGCCGAACGGCACGGTGCGCTGCTGGTTGATCTGTGGGCGGATGAGGAATATGCCAATCCCGCGATGTGGAGCACAGACCGGCTGCACATGTCAGCCTTCGGACACCGGCGGACCGCGGCACACGTTCTGACCACGCTGGGAGTGGATCCTGACCCCGATTGGTGGTCGGTTCCGCCGTGGCCGAAGGCCAAATCGTGGCCTGCGGCGCGCGCGGCTGACGCGGTGTGGGCGGGTAAACATCTGGCCCCATGGATCAAGCGCCGGCTCACGGGAAGGTCCTCCGGGGACGGGATTTCCGCTAAGCGGCCCGCATTCGACTGAATCTGGGGGTCACTTGCAAGCCAATATGCAGGTACGGTGTCCGGCGTGGGCCACTCCTTCCAGGTCGACCTCCGTGGCGTAGTTGACCTGCTTAGCCACCACCTGTACGCCAGCCCGCGGGTCTACCTCCGCGAGCTGCTTCAGAATGCTGTCGATGCGATCACGGCCCGCCAGAGCGTCGAACCAACCGCGCCAGCGCTCGTGCGCATCGAGTGCGGTGGAAATCTGCTGCGGATCAGCGACACCGGCATCGGGCTGACCGAGGAGCAGGTCCACGAGCTGCTTGCCACGATTGGCCGCTCAGGCAAGCGAGATGAGCTTGGCTTCGCCCGGCACGAGTTCCTCGGCCAGTTCGGCATCGGCCTGCTTTCGTGCTTCCTGGTGGCCGATGAAATCCAGGTGGTGACTAAGGCTGCTGAGGCGCCAACCGTCTACTGGACCGGATTCTCAGACGGGCGCTATGAGGTGTCCGCCGGTCCCGAGCGGCACGAGCCCGGCACGACCGTCACGGTCAAGCCGCGCCCCGGCGCACAGGACTGGCTTGCCCCGCAACGTGTTACGGAATTAGCGCGGCTGTTCGGCTCGCTGCTGCCGGTCACGGTCGAAGTGGGCACCAACACGGTCACTGGCAGACCGCTGCCCTGGCAGGAAGGTGGCGAGCGCGTCCAGTTCTGCCAAGAGGTGTTTGGCTTCACGCCCTATGACGTCATCGAGCTCGACGTTCCCGAGGCGGGCCTCAAAGGGCTCGCCTACGTATTGCCCACCCCGGCCAGCCCAGCGGCGAAGGCGGGGCATCGCGTCTACCTCAAGCGGATGCTGCTTGCCGAGGGTGCCGAAGGTCTGCTGCCCGACTGGGCGTTCTTCGTGCGGTGCGTGATCGACGCGAGTGAGCTGCGCCCGACGGCCAGCCGCGAAGCCTTGTACGAAGACGGGCTGCTCGAGCAAACGCGAGAGCGCCTGGGCGACCAGTTGCGCGGCTGGCTCGTCGGCCTGTCCCAGCGCGCTCCCGCCAGGGTGACGGAATTCCTGGCGATCCACCACCTTGGCGTCAAAGCCTTGGCGCTACACGACGATGAGATGCTGCGCTTGGTCGACCGGTGGTGGCCGATGGAGACGAATCTCGGGCGCCTGACGCTGGAGGAGTTCCGCAACCGGTACGGCGTGATTCGTTACTGCTCCACTTTGGACGAGTTCCGTCAGCTGTCCGCTGTCGCGGCGGCGCAACAGCTGGCCGTAGTCAACGCGGGCTACACCTATGACGCCGAGCTGATCGAGCGCTTGGGGATGGCCGACTCCTCGATCCTGGTCGACCGGCTCGATCCCAGTGACCTGACGACACGGTTTCATCACTTGAGCCCGGGGGAGCAGGCGGCCTTCGATCCCCTGCGGAGCCAGGCGCAACGGGTGCTCGACCGGCTGGGCTGTGAAGCTGTCGTGCGCGGCTTTGATCCCGTAACACTTCCCGCGCTTTACCTCGTTGACCGCGACGCGACGTTTAGCCAGCACCTGCGCCAAACCCAGGACGAGGTCGACGATGACTGGGCTGGGGTGCTCGCGGCTATCGCGCAGACGGCCGCCCAAGCCCGGCCGCAGCTGGTTATCAACTACCGCAACGCATTGGTGCGCCGGATCGCGTCGCTCAGCGACTCCAGTCTCATAGAGCTGGCGATCGAGTCCCTTTACGCACAGTCCCTTCTGCTGGGGCACCATCCGATGCGCCCCGCGGACACTGCCTTGCTCAACCGGTCCTTTCTGGGCTTGCTCGACCGTGCGGTGACGGGAGAAGAACCATGACCACCCCCGAAAAGATCGCGGACCTGATTCAGCGTTGCTGGGACAGTCCGCATGGCCCGGCTCAAGTCGCGCTCGCCGAGGAGGCGATCGCGCAATCCGATGCGCTAGGCGATGAAGAGCAACAGTTCGACGCCCGGATGGTCGCGACAACCGCGTATCAGTACGGCGGCGAGCCCGGAAAGGGTTTCGTCACCTTCTCCTGGTGCCTCGCGCGGTATGACCGTGACCCGGGCCGGTTTGGCGACCGTGAACCGTTGCTCCTTTGGTACTTCAAATACATGATCAACTCGCTGGCCCGGTTCCCGGAGATTCCGCTCGCGCGCACGCAAGCGGTGATCGATGACATGCAGCGCCGCTACAGCCAAGGCGGGCACAGTCTGCAAGCCGTCTACAAACACCGGTGGCTCATCGCGACCCACATCGGTGATCAGACGGCGGCCGATGAGCACTATGAACTTTGGCAAGCAGCGCCACGGGACAACAACTCCGACTGCCGCGGCTGCGACCCGACCGATCAGGTGCACCACCTCGCGAACCGCGGCCGTGATGAGGAAGCCATCGCGCTCACCGAGCCCATCCTGACCGGACGGCTCACCTGCACCGAGCAGCCGCACACCATTCAGACCTCGCTGCTGTTGCCCTACCTGCGCACGGGACGGCTGGCTGAGGCACGCGCAGCGTTCCACACCGCCTATCGCGCTGTTCGCGGCAACGCCGCCAAAATCGACAGCATCGCCAGCCACCTGCACTTCCTGGCCGTGAGCGGCAACGTCTCGCACGCGCTGGAACTGCTCGGCCGGCACCTGCCCTGGCTGGCCAAAGCGCCCACGCCACACGCGGAAATGCGGTTCAGCGCGGCGGCCGCCCTGGTGCTGCGGCTAGCCGAAGAAGCCGGGCTCGACACCCGGGAGATGGACCGCGTGGCACTGACCGACCGCGCACGCAAACTCGCGGCACTCTTCGACGCGCGCAACGGGACCACCGAACAAACCCGTCGCGTCACCGAAGTGCTTGAGGCAACAGAAATCGCGCACGTTCCGCTCAGCCTCACGGCTCAGCTTGGGGCGGGCTCATGGCGTACACCCCAGCAAAGGACTGCCCCCGAAATGGCCGAGCTAGACGACGTGCCGGCCGACGCGAGCCTGGATCTTCTCCTTGATTTGTCCGAAGAAGCGCTCTGGCGCGACAACGCGGCCCGCGTCGAGGCGCTTTGGCCACGCGTGGAAGCGGCAAGTGCTGGAGCCGAACTGACTGTCCTGCAACGGGCTCGTCTTGCCGATCTCAAGGGCATGCGCCTGAGCGACACGCAAACCGAGGAACTCGTTCGCGTTTGGACGGAGGCGCGCGACCTTTACGTTGAGGCGGGCGAAGTCGTCAAGGCCGAGCGGGCTCGTGGCCGCATTGGCTTGCACCTGTGCCGTCACGGCGATCCGGAGCAAGGCCTGGCCGAGGTGCGGGAAACGACGGGATACCTGATGGCTCATGGGGCGCCGAAGGACCGGGCGGGTGCGTTGCGCCGGCTCGGTGTCGCGCTCCTGCACGCGGGTCAGCCGGGGGAGGCCGTCACCGTTCTCGATCGCCTTAGCGAGGCACAAGAGCCAGACCCTGGGCCGCGGGTACGCCTGCAGGCGCTCATGATTAAGGCCCAAGCCCTCGGAGCTGACGGTCAAGCACGCCTGGCGATCGACGCGGCGAAGTCGCTTTTGGACGGTGCCCAAGATGTGCAGGACAGTGAGCTGACAGGGCTGGCGGAGTTCATCCTCGGCCAGAGTTACCTCCTCGTTGAGGACGCCCGGGCGGCGGTGCAGAGCTTCGAGCGCGCGCTGCAATACGAAGGCATGCCACCGGATCTCGTGCGCGAGATCCTGGAGCGGCGGGCGATGTTGCTCGCGGGCACCGGGCGGGCCGCCGACGCGATCGCCGACCTCGCTGGGCTGGTCGCCCGGCTCGTCGCGGAACGCCAAGACGAGGAAGCCGACTACGCGCGATTCCAGCTCGCGGTCGCGTTGTTCAACGCCGACCGGGCCAGCGATGCCGCAGAGGTCGCGGAAGAAGCGCTTTACGGTGCGGAGCGGTCGGAAAATCACGGCCTGGCCGATCAGCTGCGGCAGTTGCTGGCGGCGATCTATCAGCGGCTCGATGATCCAGACCAAGCACTGTCGCATTTGGATCGCCTCGCCGAGAACCTCGACGGCTTCGACAACGCGCAGTCCCGGGCGAAGGTTCTGGAGCAAGCCGGAGATCTGCTCTTCGACTTGGACAAGGATGCTCTTGCGGCGCAACGGTTCGGGGCCGCGGCGACCGACTACGAAGTCGCCGGGTCCACGTTGGACCGCTTGCGCGCGTTGCGCCGGCAGTCGGTGGCGGCGATGTTCGGGCTCGGTGCCGAGCATGCCCAGCACGTGTTGTCGGTCGCCGACGATGTCGCGGCGGAGCTTCGTGATCCGTTGCCGGAGTTGCGTTATGAGCTGGCGTGGCTCGCGCTCGATGGTGCTCGCGTGCTCGCCGGCACGGGTGAAGCCGAAGCGGCGCTGACCCGCATCACGCCGGTGCCCCGCCAATTCCGTGAGCTGGAGTCGTTTGGTGAGGCGTTCCTCGCTGAGCTGACCATGGGCGAGGTGCTGCTGACCGTCGGGCGGCCCGCCGAAGCGGAACCCGTGCTGCAACGCGTGGTTGGCGGACTGCCGCGTGACGCTGGCGCCCTGCCACGGGCCGCCTATGCGCTTGCCCACGCCTTTATGCAGCAGGACAAGCACAAGGAAGCAAAGGGCATAGCCGACCATTTCGGTTTTGAACTGGACTAAACGGTCGTTAAGGTCTGGGGTTGACTCGCGAGTAAGGTTCTTGAGGTGACAGTCTCCACCAAGCTGACCGCAGCGAAGCGCAGGTCAAGACGCGACGAGATCTTAGAGATCGCCGTCGGCCTCTTCGCCTCGCGTGGGTACCACGGGGTTTCCATGGACGACATCGGCACTGCCGCCGGTGTCACTGGACCAGCCCTCTACCACCACTTCACGGGCAAAGAGGCGATGCTTGCCGCCGCCCTCAAGCCGGTGAGCGAAGGTCTCCTGAGCGGTGGCCAGTCCTGTGTCGAGGCCTGCGACGGTGACTCAAGCCGCGCGCTCGGCGAGCTAGTCGACTTCCACGTTGAGTTCGCCCTGGCCAACCCGGCCGTCATCGCGCTGCATTTGCATGAGCTCGACCGGCTGCCCGAGGAGCCACGCCGCGAAGTGCGGCGTCTGCAGCGGCAATACGTCGAGGTCTGGGTGGCCGTGCTGACCCAGGTGCGCCCGGCGCTGTCAGCCGGTGAAGCGCGCGTGCTCGCTCACGCCGCCTTTGGCCTGATGAACTCCACCCCGTTCCTTGGCGGAGAGGTCGACCGCGCTCGCCGAGCTGTCCTTCTACGCGCCGCTACCCTCGCGGCATTGATGGGTTAGCTTGGCTGGGTCGCCGTTACCCTCGGCCGTCTTCATTCCCAGGAGGAACCCATGATCGAGTCCGTGCTGGTCGCTAACCGTGGTGAGATTGCGCGGCGGATCATCCGCACAGCCAAGCGATTGGGGATCCGGGCCATCGCGGTCTACTCGGAGGCCGACGCTGATTTGCCGTTCGTGCTCGAAGCCGACGAGGCCGTCCTGATCGGCCCGGCCGCCCCCGCCGAGTCCTACCGCAACGTCGATGCCGTGCTCGAGGCGGCGCGCAAGACGAATGCTGCCGCGATTCACCCCGGCTACGGCTTCCTGTCGGAGAACGCCGCGTTCGCGCGAGCTGTCACCGAAGCGGGAATCGTCTGGATTGGACCGTCCCCCGAGGCGATCACCGCCATGGGCGACAAGATCAACGCCCGGAACCTCATGTCCGCGGCCGGAGTGCCGGTCGCTCCGGGGACGACCGACCCAGCCGGGTCTGTCGAGGCCGCACTTGCCGCCGCCGAGGAGATCGGCTTCCCGGTCATGGTCAAGGCTGCCGCTGGCGGCGGTGGCATGGGCATGGCTGTTGCCAACGACACCGGCCAACTGACCGCCGAGTATGACAAGGTCCGCGGCTTCGCCGAGCGCATGTTCGGCGACGGATCCGTGCTCATCGAGCGTTACTTCCCCCGGGTGCGCCACATTGAGGTGCAGATCCTCGGCCTGGCCGACGGACGCGTGGTCGCCCTCGGTGAGCGTGAGTGCTCGGTGCAGCGGCGCAATCAGAAGCTGGTCGAGGAATCCCCGTCGCCGGCTCTTAACGGCGACCAGCGCTCAAAGCTCTTGGCCGCGGCCGTGCGCGCTGGCGAGGCTGTTAACTACCGCAACGCAGGCACCGTCGAGTGTCTTTTTGATCCGGCCAGTGGCGACTTCTTCTTCCTGGAGATGAACACCCGGCTGCAGGTCGAGCACCCGGTGACCGAGGCGATCTTCGGCATCGACCTGGTCGAGGCACAGTTCCGCGTCGCGTCCGGTTTGGAAGTCGAGGTCCCGGCCGAATCGTCCGGCCACGCCATTGAATTCCGCGTCAACGCCGAAGACCCCAAGCGGTTCCTGCCCGGCCCGGGCGCAATCACGGTGTGGAATGAGCCCGCCGGTGTGCGGGTCGACTCCGGTTACACGGCGGGCAATAAGGTCACGCCAAGCTACGACTCACTGATGGCGAAACTGATCGTTTCCGCGGCGTCTCGTGAGGAAGCTCTGGAGAAGGCACGAGAGGCCGTTGCCGCCTTCGAGATCGTGGGGCCGAAGAACAATCTGCCGTTCTTCCTTGAGCTGCTGTCCAATGAGGAGTTCTGCTCCGGCGACTACGACACCGCGCTCGTCTCACGTATGCGGTGACCTGTTGCCTTCCTAGATCGTTGAGGCATTCGGTGCATTAACGCATTTAGGAAGCACGGGGGATTAAACATATGCGCAAGGCGTCCACACTGGGTGTCGTTTCGGCGGGGCTCCTGCTCGCCGGCAGCCCGGCTCAAGCGGTCGACACCAACATGAGCAGCAACCTCAACATCGGCATCGCCAACGGCATTCAGGCTCACCTGCCGGTGCAGGCCCCGATCAACGTGTGCGGCAACGCCATCGGTCTGCTCGGCTCGGCGACAGCCAGCTGCGTTGGCGGAGCGAAGGCCAACTACATGTCCGGCGATGACCACCACCACGGTGGCCACAACGGCTACGGCGGTCACAACGGTGGCGGCCACGGCCCGCGTGGTGGCGACTCCAACCTGAGCAGCAACCTCAACGTTGGTATCGCCAACGGCATCCAGGCTGACGCTCTCGTTCAGGTTCCGGTCAACATCTGCGGCAACGCCATCGGCATCCTTGGCTCCGCCACCGCGTCCTGCTACAAGAGCGGCGCGACGGCCAACGCGTTCTCCGGTGGACACCAGTCGACCCACCGGCACCGCCCGCCGATGCCGTACTCGACGCCGCGCACCATCGCACCGCGCCCAGCGGCCAACAAGGCCGTGAACAAGGCCCTGCCCAACAACATCCGCACGGTTGCTACGCCCAAGAAGAAGGAGCAGGGGCTGCTCGCCAACGTGCTCTCCCCGGTTACCGGACTGCTGGGCCTTGGCGGCAACGGCAACGGCAATGGCGGCCACGGTCACGACGACCGGTGTGGTGACGTGCGCATGAGCACGTTCGGCAACGTGGGTATCGCCAACGGCATCCAGGCGCACGCGCCGATCCAGATCCCGGTCAACTTCGCCGGTAACGGAATCGCCCTGCTGGGTTCGGCTTCGGGCTCCTCTGTCGGTGGCGCGACCGCCAACTACTGCAGCTGATCTTGCAGGTTAAGGCGGCGCTGCCACGTCGCCTTAACGCACGTTAGGCTGGACCCATGTGGCCGGCCAGCGTATCGATTCGTGAGGTAGGGCCGCGGGACGGGCTGCAAAATGAGGCACCCGTCCCGACGGCTGACAAGGTTCGCCTGATCAATGCCCTCGGCCAGACCGGGGTGAAACGGATCGAGGCGGTTTCCTTCGTGCACCCGAAGGCGATTCCGCAGATGGCGGATGCCGATGAGGTGTGGGCGTCGATCACCAAGGTTCCCGGTGTCCACTACAGCGCTCTCGTGCCGAACCTCAAGGGAACGCAGCGGGCGCTCGACGCTGGCTTCACCGAGATCGAGGTCGTGGTTTCGGCGAGCGACACGCACAATCGCCGCAACATCAACCGTTCCACCGAGGAATCGCTCGGTGAGATCTCGTCGATCCTCGCGAAGACCCCGGTTGAAGTCATCATCGCCACGTCGTTTGGCTGTCCGTATGAGGGCGATGTCGATCCGGCGCGAGTGGCCGGCATCGTCGACCGGGTCGTGGCCGATGGAGCGCAGCGGGTCGCTTTTGGCGACACGACCGGCATGGCGACCCCGGTTCGTGTCAGAAAGGTGATCGAAGCAGTCCGCGCTAACCACCCTGATCTGCCGCTCCTGCTGCACTTCCACAACACCCGTGGCACCGCTCTGGCCAATGTGCTCACTGCGCTCGATCTTGGCATCACCGAATTTGACGCCAGTGTCGGCGGATTGGGTGGTTGTCCTTATGCGCCGGGCGCTACCGGAAATGTCGCGACGGAAGAAGTCGTCCACATGTTGCATGACATGGGAATAGACACTGGAATCGATTTAGAAAAGATGATCGAAGTGGCCGCGATGGCCGAGAAAATCGTTGGGCGGGAACTGCCTTCAGGCGTTCTTCGCGCAGGACCAAGGAGCCGGATAATCACCTGACCTTCGGCCGGATCGTTGAGTGAACCGAATGCCCAAATGGGGCATTAGTGGTATCACGCATCAATTCATTCCCCCCGGATGGAAAGGTGACATTTCACCATGCGCAAAACTCTCAACGTCGGGCTCATTTCCGCAGGAATGCTGCTGATTGGCGGCGCCCCGGCAATGGCTGCCCCGCTGGACTGGACGTCCACGGGCAACACCGGACTGCTGAACGGCAACCAGGTCTACATTCCGGCTCAGGTGCCGGTTAATGTCTGCGGCCTGGCGATCGGCATCCTCGGCGACGCCAGCGCTGGCTGCGAAGGCGGTGCATCCGCTGTGTACAACGGTGGTGGCTCGGCTCAGCACTTGGTCTCCAGCGGCAACATCGGCCTCGGCAACGGCAACCAGGTTGTCGCGAAGGTACAGGCCCCGATCAACGTCTGTGGCGTGGCCATCAGCGTTCTCGGCTCGGCCAACGCGGGCTGCAAGGGCGGCTCCGACGCCGTCATCGAGCCTCCGTCGAACGGAGGCGGCAACGGCTACGACCACAGGCCGGCCCGCACGCTGCCAGCCAAGAAGAAGTCCGACGCTCCCAAGGCGAAGGTCATCAAGAAGCGCGAATCGCTGGGCGGTGTGCTCACGGGACTGCTGGGAATCGGTGACAAGGAAGTCAAGGCCGCGCGTTACAACGGCGGTGCCGATGGTGGGTCCTGTGACCTCAACTGGACGAGCGTGGGCAACATCGGTGTCCTAAATGGCAACCAGGTCTACGTCCCGGTTCAGGTGCCGGTTGACGTCTCGGGTGTCGCGGCCACCATCGGTGGCACCGCGTCGGCTTACAGCCAGGGCGGCGCTTCGGCGACGTACTGCTGACAAAAGTTCATCTCTTGGGGCGGCGCTGACGAGCGCCGCCCCATTCGTTTGCTTCCCATCAGGTGGTAACCTAACGATCGTTCAGGAAACCCCTTGAAGGAGGCGCTGTGCGCGATGAGTTGGACGGCCTACGCGACAAGGTCGCGGCTGGCGGCGCGCCCAAGTATCACGAGGCGAACCTCGCCAAGGGCAAGCTGTTTGCCCGGGAGCGGATCGCGCGCCTGGTTGACAAGGGTTCCTTCACCGAAGACTCCATGCTCGCCAACGCCCAGGCCGAAGGCCTTCCGGCCGACGGTGTGATCACGGGCAGTGCCCAGATCGATGGGCGCACCGTTTTTCTCATGGCCAACGACTCCACCGTGAAGGCTGGCAGCTGGGGCGCCCGCACGGTCGAGAAAATCATTAGGACCATCGAACGGGCGTACGCCGCTGGCGCGCCCATGATCTATCTCGTTGACTCCGCTGGTGCCCGCATCACCGATCAGGTTGACCTGTTCCCGGGCCGGCGCGGTGCGGGGCACATCTTCTATCAGCAGGTCAAAGCATCGGGCAGCATTCCGCAGGTCTGTGCCCTGTTCGGCCCGAGTGCCGCAGGTGGCGCCTATATCCCCGCTTTCTGCGACGTCGTCGCGATGGTCGACGGCAACGCGAGCATGTACCTCGGATCCGATCGCATGGTCGAAATGGTGACCGGCGAGAAGACAACGCTGGAAGCCATGGGCGGCGCGAAGGTCCACTGTGAACAGTCCGGCGTCGGTCACTTCCTGTGCAAAGACGAGGACGAGGCACTTAACGTCGTCAAGTCCTACCTGTCCTACCTTCCGCAGAACTGGACGCAGCAGCCGCCGTCGGTGCAACCGGCCGAGGCGCCCGGGATCGCCGCCGATCTGATCCCCGACAGTGAGCGTCGTGCCTTCGACATGCGCAAGCTCGTGAAGGGCCTGCTCGACAACGGCGAATACTTCGAGATCCAGGCACGCTGGGCCCGTGAACTGACCGTCGGCTTTGGACACCTCAATGGCCAGGTCATCGGCGTCGTGGCCAACAACTCGCTGCACAAGGGCGGGGTGTTGTTTGTGGACTCCGCCGACAAGGCGAGCCGCTTCGTGCAGCTGTGCGACGCCTTTAATATCCCGCTGCTTTTCCTGGCCGACGTTCCCGGCTTCATGGTCGGCAGCGCGGTGGAGAAGCAGGGGATCATCCGCCACGGCGCCAAGATGGTCTCCGCGATCAGTGAGGCGACCGTCCCCAAGATCTGCGTTGTCGTGCGCAAGGCTTACGGCGCCGGTCTTTACGCGATGGCGGGGCCGGGCTTCATGCCTGACGCGACCATCGCCCTGCCGACCGGAAAGATCGCTGTCATGGGCGCGGAAGCCGCGGTCAACGCGGTCTACGCCAACAAGATCGCGGCGTTGCCCGAAGAAGAACGGGAAGCTTTCGTCGCCGCGAAGCGGGCGGAATACGAGACGGACATCGACCTCGTACGCCTCGCCAGCGAACTCGTCATCGACGCCATCGTGGCTCCAGAAGAGCTGCGTGGCGAACTCATCAAACGCTTTGCGGCCACCGCTGGCAAAGATCGCCACTTCTCGCGTCGCCGCCACGGCGTCACGCCGGTCTAAAGGGGAGAACATGACTGACTTCGGTCTGAGTGAGGAACACCGCGAGCTGCGCGAGACGGTGCGCCGCTTCGCACAGGACAAGGTCGCTCCCGTGATCGGCAAGTACTACGAGCGGCACGAGTTCCCCTACGAGCTCATCAAGCAGATGGGTGGCATGGGCCTGTTCGGGCTGCCGTTCTCTAGCGAGTTCGGCGGCATGGACGGCGATTACCTCGCCCTCGGCATCACACTTGAGGAGCTGGCGCGGGTGGACTCCAGCGTGGCCATCACGCTGGAGGCGGCGACTTCCCTTGGTGCCATGCCGATCTACCGCTTCGGCACCGACGAGCAGAAGAGGCGCTGGCTGCCCGACCTGATCGCGGGGGAGAAGCTCGCTGGATTCGGCCTGACCGAGGCCTCGTCGGGTTCAGACGCGGGCCGCATCCGCACGACGGCGACTTTGGATGAAGCCACCAACGAGTGGGTCATCAACGGCGGCAAGGTGTTCATCACCAACTCCGGCACCGACATCACCTCGTTGGTGACCGTCACGGCGCTCACGGGGCCGGACGAGATCTCCGCGATCATCGTGCCGTCGGGCACGCCCGGGTTCACCGTCGCACCGGGGTATTCGAAGGTCGGCTGGTGCGCCTCGGACACCCATGAGCTCACGTTCGACAATTGCCGAGTACCAGCCGAAAATCTGCTGGGGCAGCGCGGCCGGGGGTTTGCCCAGTTCTTGTCCATCTTGGACGAAGGCCGGGTCGCCATCGCCGCACTGGCGACCGGGCTGGCACAGGGCTGTGTCGACGAGTCCATCAAGTACGCGAAGGAGCGCGAGGCCTTCGGCTCCGCGATCGGCGGCTACCAGGCGATCCAGTTCATGATCGCAGACATGGAGTCCCGTGCGGTCACCGCTCGCCTGGCTTGGCGTGACGCGGCGGCCCGGCTCGTCGCGGGACAGGACTTCAAGCGCGCGGCCGCGATCGCCAAGCTGCACTCCAGCACGGTCGCCGTCGACAACGCCCGCGATGCCACGCAGATTCACGGCGGCTACGGCTTCATGAACGAGTTCCCGGTGGCCCGCATGTGGCGCGACAGCAAGATTCTGGAAATCGGCGAGGGCACTTCGGAAATCCAGAAGATGGTCATCGCGCGGGATCTGGGCTTGCGCTAGCGCTTACCAAACATGAATCCGTTACGCTGCCGCGATGCGGACCCGCTGGCTTGTGCTGTCGATCTGGCTCGCGCTGACCATCGCCGGTGGCGTATTCGGCGGGCAGGTCTTCGATAAGGCCGCCCCGGTCGACGAGCTGAGTGCCTCTGCCGAAGCTATGCGCGCAGAGGCCCGGCTCGACGAGATCGAACCCGAGGGCACGGTCATCCTCGCGGTGACTAAGGACCGGGAGCCGTTCGATCCGGAACTGGTCGCCAGCGTGACCGAGGTGACCAAAGCGCTCGCAGGCATCGCCAAGGTCGAGAGCATCTACAACACCCCGGGCGGCGGGATCGGCCGTGACACCAAGAGCACCCTGATCCGGGCCGAGCTGCTCGACCCGCGCTACGAAGAGCAAGTCATCGCGGAGCTTCGCAAGATCAAAGCGCCGCGGGTACTGGTCGGCGGGCAAAGCGTGGCCGAGAAGGAATTCGCCGATCAAGCCGTGCGGGACGCGGCCCTTGGCGAGTCAGTCGCGATCGCCGTGCTGATCGTCTTGCTGTTCGTCATCTTCCGCCGGACCGTCCCCGTGCTGATCGTCATGGGAGCCGCGCTCGCCTCGATAACGGTGACCCTGCTCGTGTTGCGGGGCCTGGCAGAGGTGACGACGGTCAGCGAATTCGCCCTGAACGTCGTGACCTTGCTCGGCCTGGGACTGACCGTCGACTATGCGTTGCTCATGGTGTGGCGCTATCGCGAAGACGGTTCCGCCGGCCGGGTCAAGCGCACGGTGCTGATTTCCGGTGCTGCCATTGCGCTTTCGCTGGCGGCTCTCATGGTCTTTGGTGAGCCGTTGCTGGCGTCGATGGCACTCGGTGGCCTGGCGGCCGCGGTTGTCTCGACCGCAGTGGCGTTAACGCTCGTCCCGATGCTGATCAACCTTGGTGCGAAAAGGATTCCACCCGCTACCAAGCCCACTTTCACGTTGCTTCCCCGGCTCGCTTCATATGCGCTGGGGCGGCCAGGCCCGGTCGCGTTCGGTGCGGTAGTGGTGCTGCTGCTCCTGTCACTGCCTTTCCTCGGGGTGAACGTGCGTGGCACCGACGCTCGCATTCTTCCGGCGGCAAGTGAGGCGCGTCAGGTGTACGAGGAAGTCCTGAACACCTTCAGGCACGGAAGGCCGGAACCGGTGGTGGTCATCGTCGAGCGCGACGCGACCGGGGCCGAGATGCGCGACTACCTGAACAAGCTGAATCAGCTGGACGGCGTCGCGCTCATGGAACCCCGGATCGAGATGCCGCCGAACGTCACGGTCATCGATCTGATTCCGGACAGTGAAGCCGTGGCGCAAGATGTCGTGCGGGCGGCGCGCGCCGTGCCGGTCAACGCCTCCGTCCTCGTGGGTGGGACAGCCGCCGAGACCGTGGACTATCGCGATTCCGTGCTGGGCAAGCTGCCGCTCGTGCTGGCCGTGCTCTTTGCCGTCATGCTCGGCCTGCTGTTCCTGCTGACCGGATCGCTGATCATCCCGGTCAAAGCGTTCCTGCTGAACCTGCTTCCCCTGGCGGCATCGCTCGGTGTGCTGACCCTCGTGTTCGGCACCCTCGACATGACGACCCCGGTGCTGTTGTTCGTGTTCATCTTCGGGCTGTCCATGGACTATGAGGTGTTCCTGCTGGCCCGGATCACCGAGGCCTATCGCTCCACAAAGGACAATGACGGGGCGATTTTGAAGGGCATCGTGGGTACTGGACCGGTCGTGACCGCGGCCGCGGCCTGCCTCGTGGTGGTGTTCCTCGGGTTCCTGCTCGGTGAGCTGGCTCCGGTCAAGGAGATCGGCTTGGGGATGGCCGTAGCCTTGATCATCGATGTAACGATAGTGCGTGGCCTGCTGCTTCCCTCCGTCATGAAGTTACTCGGAGGGTGGAACTGGTGGCCCGGGGGCCGTAGTGTTGGCGGCCATGACCCCCGATGATGCACCGAGCGCCAGTTTCGCGGCGCTTCTGCGTGCGCATCGGCACTCCTCCGGGCTCACCCAGGCCGAGCTGGCCGAACGCGCTGGCCTAGGCGAGCGGACCGTCAGGGATCTTGAGCGTGGCAGAGCGGCACGCCCGCAGCGCTCGACCGTGGAGTTGCTGGGCGGGGCGCTCGGCTTGAATCAGCCCGAGCAGGCGACGTTCCTCGCCGCAGCCCGGGGCCAGATCCCGGTTCAACGGCAGCAGCCCGTGATCAGCCTGCCCCAGCCGCCCGAGCTGCTGGGCCGCGAGAGCGAGATCGGGGTGCTCACGGGGCACCTGGTGAACCAGCCAGGTCTGACGACGCTCGTTGGGCTAGCTGGGGTCGGCAAAAGCGTGCTGGCGTGGACGGTCGCGAGCCGCCTCGAGCCGTATTTCCCCGGTGGTGTGGCGGGCATCAACCTCGCTGAGAGCGACACCGTCGGCGACATCATCCAAGTCATCTGTGCCGTGTTCGGCATCGCGCGCAAATCGCAGATCCCGGCGCGGGTCAAAGAACCGATCTTGCTGCTTGCCGACGGCGTCGACCGGGCGAGTGGCCCGTTAGCGGAAGCCCTCGCTGAGCTTTTGGAGCTGGCTCCGCACCTGCGTGTGCTGGCCTCGGCGCGAGCGCCACTCGGGTTGCCCGGCGAGACGGTCTGGCCCGTGAGCCCGCTCGCGCTGCCACCGGCGAGCGCGTTGACGCTCGCTGAAGTTCTCGAATATCCGGCAAGCGCTCTATTTATCGCCAGGTGGAGTCAAGTGCGCGGCCAGCCCCCGGGCGACATCGAGATCTCCGCCCTCGTCGCGCTCGTGCGCCGGCTCGGCGGTCTGCCTTTGGCTATCGAACTCGCCGCCGCCCGTGGACGGGTGCTTGACCCGCCGGAGATGCTGGTCCGTTACGGCGACCGGCTTTTGGAACTCGGGTCAGACGCCACCACAACGCTGCGCGATGTCGTGACCGCCAGCTATCGCCTGCTCGAACCGGCGCACAGGCAAGCCCTGCGCTGGCTGTCGGGCTTCGGCTACCGCTGGTCCATCGAGCTGGCCGAAGAGCTGCTCGGCCCGGACTATGACGTGGTCCCGGTTCTTGAACGGCTGGTGGAGCTGGGCCTGGTGCAGGTCCGTGGCTCGGGTGCGATGCGGTTCCTTCTGCTTGACGTGGTGAAGGCCTACGCGCGTGAGCAGGCTAAGGCGGCCGGTGAGCGCGAGGAAATCCAGCGCCAGCACGGTGTTGTGTTCGCCCGTTACGCCGCTCGCATCGCCCCTGACCTGACCGGAACGAAGCTCACGAGCGCGGTGTCCAGATTGGACGATGTGGCCGGCGATCTATGGTCGGCCCTGGCCTACTCCACCGACCACGACCCACACACCGCGCTGTGCCTTGCCTCCAAACTGCCGCGGTGGTGGCGTTTCCGGGGTCGCGATCAGCAGGGCCGCCGCTGGCTAACCCGGTTGCTCGAAGACCCACGGACAGCCGACGCTCCAGAAAACGTGCGAACCTGGGCCGAGCTTGGGGTTGCTCAGCTGGCCATGGAACACGATGCGGGGCTTGAGGAAATCAGCCGCGCTGAGTACGCCTTGCAGCAGTTCATGCTCGAAGGCGATGTCACGGGCGAGCTAGCTGCCCGCACGCTGTTGCTCGTTATCAACCAGGGTGCCGGGCGTTACGACGATGCGCGCCGGCAAGGTGAGGCGTCACTGGCCTTGGCCACCAAGACCGGCCGTGTCAGGGACATGGCGGTCGCGCAACACAACCTCATCTGGCACGACCTGCGCAACGCTGACCTGGTTAACGCGCAGCGGCGGCTGGCCGCGGTCGACCGGTTGTCCGTGCGGTGCGGCGACCACCAGTTGCGGGCTCTCGCGCGGGCCAACTTGGCTGAAGTGTTGCGATTGGACGAACGCTATAGCGAGTCGATCCGGGTCGCGATGCAAGCGGCGGAGATGCTGGCCGAAGTCGGGCACCCGGCTCAGCGGCGCAAGCTGCAGGGCGTGATCGGCCTGGCTTACGCCCTCAGCGGCGCACTTGATGATGCCGAGAAGGTCCTGGTTGATATGCGGGCCAGTCAGCTCACCCCAGCTGCCACCGAGACCGGGGAAGACTGGGATACCACCATGATCGAGGCGACGCTCGCGGGGCAGCGTGGCGAACGCATGCTTGCCGCCACTTGGTTCTCGGCCGCGGCACAGGCTGGCGCGCGCGGGACCGACAAGCGCGATGTCGCCGAGGCTCTCGTCGGGTTGATCTCGATGAGTGACGACACGGAGCCCACGCGCGCTCAACTAAGAGAGTTGTGCGAACAGACCGGGATCACGCTGACTCCACGCGAGCTGCGGATCGCCGGGCTAAAAGAGCTGGACTAGGAGAAAAGTAAGGCGCGGGCGGTCCCCCCGACGTAGCCCCAGTCTCCCCGTCGTCTCCGCCCGCGCCAAATGCGCCCCCGCGCTGGTTCCCGAAAGAACCGCCCAGTTTCCCGCTGGTAGCGGGTCGCCCTCCCCAAGGGACCTTGACGTTAGCAACCTAGAGCAAGTGTTTTGTCGGCTTTAGCGGCTTTAGCGGAACAGCCGGGCCACTTCTGCCGGGGATTCTGCCGGTGGTCGGACGCGGTGTGCCACATCGGCTAGCGGGGGTAATTGGTGGCCTACTCGCGAGTCGATCGTCGTCAGTGGAAAGTACTCTGAGAGTTCACTCGGTCACAGTGCGTCGGGGAGGGCGTCCATGGGCAAGGAGATCTCACGGGGGACGTTCAGTCGCGAGGAACGAGAGCAGTACCGGTACAAGGTGCGCCGCTGCTTAGATGTTTTCGCGTTGATGCTGGATGACTTCAGCTTCGACGCTGACCATCCCATGACTGGGTTGGAAATCGAACTGAACTTAATCGATGCCGACCGGCAGCCAGCGATGCGTAACGCCGAAGTACTCGCTCAGATGAACGACAGGTATTTCCAGTCCGAGTTAGGCCGGTTCAACCTAGAGCTCAACGTGCCGCCACGGCTCATCGCCGGGGAAGGGCTCGTTCGCTACGGCGAGTTCATCAGCAACTCGCTGGAAAACGCGAACAAGCACGCCAAGGGGTTCGACACCGAACTTGTCATGATCGGGATCTTGCCGACCCTCACCACGGATCACACGATTCACGCCAACCTTTCCGAGACGGGGCGCTACCGGGTTCTCAACGAGGAGATCCTGACGGTCCGCGGCGAGCAGATTGGCTTGGACATCCGCGGCGTGGATCACCTGCGTGTGCGCACGGACTCGATCGCTCCGGAAGCCGCCTGCACCAGCCTGCAATTCCACCTGCAGGTCTCACCAGGGGAGTTTGCGAATTACTGGAATGCCTCGCAGGTAATTGCCAGTCTCCAAATAGCGGTCGGGGCCAACTCTCCTTATCTGTTCGGTCACCAGCTTTGGTCGGAGACCCGGGTCGCGCTTTTCGAGCAGGCCACCGACACCCGGCCGGATGAGCTAAAAGCCCAGGGGGTACGCCCACGGGTGTGGTTTGGAGAGCGCTGGATTACCTCCATTTTCGACTTGTTCGAAGAGAACGTGCGCTACTTCCCGCCCTTGCTGTCCATCTCGGACCCAGAGGATCCGCTGCAAGTGCTGCGGGCCGGAGGCGTGCCGCAGCTCAACGAATTGCGGCTGCACAACGGAACCATCTACCGCTGGAACCGTCCCGTTTACGACATCATGGGTGGCCGTCCACACCTTCGCGTGGAGAACAGGGTGCTTCCCGCTGGGCCCACTGTCGTGGACATGATGGCCAACGCGGCGCTGTATTTCGGTCTCGTGCACATCGTGGCCGAAGACGACAGGCCACTGTGGACACAGATGCCGTTCACCGTCGCCGAGGACAACTTCCACGCCGCCAGCCGCCGGGGCATCACAGCGCCGGTGTGGTGGCCGAGGCTCGGCGAGATCCGGGCGACCAGGCTACTGCTGGATCACCTGCTGCCACGGGCCTACGAAGGTTTGGACCGTTTCGGTGTCGAACCAGAGCTGCGCGACAGCCTGCTCGGGATCATCGAGGCGCGCTGTCTCACCGAGCGCAACGGGTCGTCCTGGCAAGTCGAGATGGTGACAGGGTTGGAGGCCCGTGGGCGTACGCGTCAGCAGGCTCTTCAGGAGATGCTCGCGCGCTATGCCGAACTGCAACGAGCGAACGAACCAGTGCACACTTGGCCCGTTGAGTATTGACAAGTTTGCGTTAATCTAACGCCGTGTCCGACCGGCCAACGCGAAACACATTCATCGCCCTGACCGCGGTGACCGCCACCGTGGCCGGTGCGGGCCTGCTGCTTTACGGCATGATCCGCAAGTTTGACGTCGCACAAGCTAACCCGGCGCCGAAGGCTTCGGCTTCGCCTTCTTCGGCGCCGGCAAAGCCCCGTCAGCTGACGGTGCTCGGCGCGGGTGACGTGATCGTGCATCCGCCCGTGTGGGACCAGGCGCGTCTCGACAGTGGCGGCACGGGTTATGACTTCTCGCCGATCCTCGAACACGTCAGCGGCACCATCGCCGGCGCCGATCTGGCGTTATGCCACTTGGAAACCCCTGTGGCCACGGCTGGTGCCATGCCCTCGGGCTTTCCGTCGTTCAACGTTCCGCCGGAAGTGCTTGATGGGCTAAAGAAAGCGGGCTTTGACGGTTGCTCGACTGCGTCGAATCATCTTCTCGACAAAGGCACCGACGGTCTGGTCCGGACACTCAACGCGATGGAGAAGGCTGGGCTTGGCAACGCCGGGACAGCCCGCACCGCGGAGGAAGCGGCCACCCCGAAGATCTATGACGTACGCGGGATAAAGGTCGCGCATCTGGCCTATACCTATAGCACCGGTTCCGTGAAGCTTCCGGCCGGCAAGGAATATATGGTCAGCATCATCAAGCCCGATGTCATCAAAGCGGCGGCACGCAAAGCTAAAGAGGCCAAAGCCGACATTGTCGTGCTCAGCATGCACTGGGGCACGGAAAACCAGCACGAGCCCAACGCCGACCAGCAGCGCTGGGCGACGGAGCTGCTCGGGTCACCCGACATCGACCTCATCCTGGGCACCAATACCCACTCGGTGCAGGCGATGGAAAAGCTCGGCGACAAATGGGTCGCCTATGGACTCGGCAATCAGGTCTCCCGGCACTCCGAGAACCTCGAATCGAGCCGCGAGGGCATCATGGCCCGGATGACCCTCACCGAAACCGCGCCCGGCAAGTGGAGCGTGACGACAGCCGAGGCGATTCCCACGTGGACCGAGCAAACACCCAAGCTGCGCGTCATCGAGCTGCCGAAATACTTGGCCAATCCAGCCTTGTCAGCGATCACGCGCCGGTTTCACCAGAGCACGCTAGACCGCATCTCCGGCTACCTTCGGCTGCGGGGCGGCGACAAGAGCGGGCTTGTCATTGTTACTAGCTATAGCGTTTCCCCGTCGCCCTCGCCCTCCCGCTAGACCGGCCATCACGACGGAGCCGATCAGCCCAGACAGCACGGCGGCACTGGGCGCGAACAGATCCGCGGCGAAGGCTGGGCTGGTGAGCAGATAAGCGCCCGCTAGCAGGGCTGGCCCAGCGGCACCGGAGATGGCTGCCGCGGCCCGGCTGCCGCTCGTGCGTGCGTAGGGCCACGCCGACAACGCTCCAATCACGAGCGTCGCCACCATCAGCATCACCGCACCGGGCAGGTAAATGTCGCGGTAGGTCGGGCCGGCGATCGTCACGTGCCACACACCCAGCTCCGCGACGGTCAGCCCACGGTCGGCCGCCTGAGAATCCGCGAAGGTGATCGCGGCCAGGAGCCACAGCCAGCCGGTCGTGGCGAGAACGTTCACTGCAGCTGGGCGCACATGCACCACGGCGAACGCGATGAACAAACCCAGCAGGACACCCGCGATGCCGTACCCGCCAACGATCATCTGCGGGGCGAAGGTGTCGGCCCGCACAGCGGCCCGCGCCGGGAACGCGATGATCAGTGACACGAGCACACCGCCAAGCGCGGCGCTGAGCACGATCGCGATGCGAAGCAGCAAACGCGACAGTGCCGACAATCCGACACTGCGGTCGGCCACGATCGCGCCGATCACCACGCTGGTCGCGGTGATCCACACTGTCCACGCCAGACTCGCTAGCCAAGCGGCGTCACCTGGGTCGGTGATCGTGGGCAGCCAAGAGAAAACACCGAGGCTATAGCCGATGCCGAGCTGTGCGGCACCCGCCATGGCGGTGGCGCCGAAGGCGGTCGCCATCCGCTGAGCCATCTGGGACAGGGGCATGTCCGCACACTATCCCGCACCCGGATTCAACGCGAGCTTGGCTCGTGTGGAAGGTTTACTCTTGCCAGGCGTAGGACATCCATCGGCGTACAGCGAGGTCGGGCAATGAAGCGCGGATTCAGTCCCGCAGCCACAGCAGCGTTTGCCACCACCTTCTTGGTGCTGGCGATCATTGGCTGGTCGATTGGCTGGCTGGCCGGCGGCGCTGGAACTCCGGTGAGCCAGGAGAGCCCGGAGCCGACAGCGACTTCACGCCCGACCCAGGTGACGAAATCGCCCACGCCCTCACCGGCGCCGTCGAAAACACCGTCCGCTAGCACGACCGTGGTGAGCACGGCTGACGCTTTCCCGATGCCCAATGTGGTCGGCAAGGAGTTCCGTGAGGCCCGCGCTGAACTGCTCGCCTTGAAGGTCGGCGTAGAGGTGCACTTCAACACACCGTCGGAGCGTAAGCAGGGGACCGTCGAGCGACAGGAAGCCAAGGCGGGCGTCCTGATCCAAAAAGGATGGACCATGCAGCTTTACGTGTCGGGGCCCGCGCCCTACACGACCATGCCAAACGTGGTGGGCAAGGCGTGCACGGCAGCCAAGGATGAGCTGGTCGACATCCATGGCTTTAAGATCGATTCGTACCCGAGTGGCACCCGGGGCAAAGTCACGAAGATAGAGCCGACGGCGACCGCGGTTGTGGTGTGGGGAACTTCGGTGAAGCTCTACTGCGTGGAATAAGGGTGTCTGTACCGCCGAGGTGATAGGACGGTTAGATGGCCGAGCAGCAGCGCAAAGACGACGAGGGTCCGCACGATGACGAGGCGACTCAGATCGTCCCAGCGCCGGAGGCTGATGACGAGGCCACGCGGATAGTCCCGGCGTCTGAAGCACCAGAGGCTGACGGTGACGCCACCCGGATAGTGACGCCGCCACCAAGTGACGGCACACGGATCATGCCACCCGTTGACGACGCGCCGGCCTGGGCTGGACGGGCCGAAGTCCGCGCACCGGCACCGTCGGCTCCGCCGGGACCACACGGACCACAGCAAACCGGCGGCCGCACGTGGTGGACACCTTTGCTGCTGGGCTTTCTAGCGCTTGGGCTGGTCGGCATCGTGGTGCTGGCTGCCTGGCTCATGACCCGTGACAATGGTGGCCCGGAGCCGACAGCTTCGCCGACCGTCGCCACAACGACCCGCACGCCGTCGCCGACGGCCAGCCCCACGCCGCCGTCCGCGTCGCCATCGGCGTCCGCGGAGCAACTGGTGCTCATCCCGGCCAACCTTGTCGGCATGGATCAGGACGCCGCGGCGAACGCGCTCAAGGACCTTGGCTTGTTCTGGAACTTTGACTACCAGCCGTCGCCGGCTCCAGAAAATACGGTCATCGGGTCAAAGCCGGCGCCAGGCGAGTTCGTGCCGCTCGGGTCAACGGTGACGTTGGTGATCGCGATCGATCAGCCGCCGAGCAAGTCCGCTTCGCCGAGCCCAACTACCACTGCCGGCGGCGGTGGGTAACGATTACCAGGCCACCCATGGCCAGGCCGATGCCGATCATCCCGGTAGAGATGAGTGATTGCGACAGGTCACCCGCCGACATTGGCGTGTGCGTCTTTACTGCCGGTGGCGGCGCCTTTACCGGCGCTCGCTCCGATGTGTCCGCTGTAGCAGGAACCGGCGTGAACAATGCCGCGGCAAGTGCAGCTCCGCACAGTGCCATGAGCCGTCTCGGCCGGTACTGATAGTGGTGCGGTGGTTCATGCATGGCGCCGTCCCCAGGTTCGGGTGCCGGGCCAGGCGAGGGTTTACCTTAGGGTGCTTAAAATCCTAAGCTCGTTCCACAGTGGCCGTTGGGAAATCGCGAACTTATCTCGCTCCAGCTGCCGCAAGGGTTGTGAGCCGGTCACCCATTCTTTTCAGACCTGCTCGCTGCACAAAGATGGAACGCCGCTCGACGGCGTCGCCGGCCGAGTTGAGCTGGTAACCGTCCAGCCACATCCAGCCGTCATATGTGGGCCAGTCATGCACCCTGATAACCCGGAACATCATCGGCCGCATGAACTGCACGCTGGCATCACGCGTCACGTGGAGGATGTCTCCAGCTTGAGGACTCATGATCTCCATCCTTTGTCGCACCGGAAGTGCGTTCAGCACGGGCGCCCAAATCGTTGAGCACTTAGAGATGAGACATGGCTGACACATCGTGATGATGGAATCGCCCGATCAACTCTTAGCCGTGTCATATCCGACACTCTGCATCAAGACCTTGATCGATGCAAGTTGCAAGTTGGATTTGCGCCCTGGTGTCGTTCGTCCGGTATAAGACATACTGATCCCAGTCGCGCGCGGCGGCCGGTCCCTGGCGATTTGTGCGATCGGGTGCTTGAACTATGGCCGGTCGGCGGCGCAGACTCGGCAGCGTCGTGTCCGAAAGGGTGGGACGGGCCGGTGTTGCTTACATGCCGGTTGGGGCGGAGTAAATCCCTGTTCGGTGCTGCCTTTGGCATTGCCGACGTTCGTCGCGGAGGTGCGGACCGTGGCAAGCCAGCAAGTGCCGGTGATGAGAAGACGCCGGATCGGCCTGCAACTGCGAAAGTTACGCGAGTTACGAGGCATGACCCTGGAGCAAGTCGCGGAACGGATGGATTGCTCTCAATCCAAGATCTCGCGAATTGAAACCGGGCATAGTTCTGTCCACATGCGCGACGTGCGAGATCTCCTGATCATTTATGAGGTCGATGAGGAGACCGCCGGCGATGTCATGGACATGGCCCGCGACGCACGCCAGCAGGAACGCCAGCGCAGTTGGTGGCATCCCTACAACAACGTGCTGGTTAGTGCCTACGTCGGCAACGAGAATGCCGCGAACCACATCAAGACTTACGAGCATCAAGTCGTTCCTGGCTTACTTCAAACTGAAGACTATGCGCGAGCGATCTTCAAGGCCGCTAACCCGAATTTCAGTGACGAACAAATTTCGGAGCGGACCCGCGTCAGATTGGGCCGTCAGTCGTTACTCAACCGACAGGATGACCCTATCCACTTCGAGGTGGTCCTCGATGAAGCAGTCCTAAGCAGGCCCGTTGGCGGACCAGAGGTCATGACCGCGCAAATCCAGCGACTTATTGAAGCCGCGGAGTTGCCGAATGTGACGATGCAAGTGCTGCCCTTTGATGCCGGTGCGCATGCCGGGATGGAAGGGACGTTTGCGATTCTTGACTTCTCCCCGACAGACGGAACAAGCATTGTCTATGTCGAAAATGCCACAGGTGGACTCTTCCTCGATAAAGAAAAGGAACTGACGCATTACCGCGAACTCTTCGATAGGATTCGGGTGACCGCGCTTAGCCCTGAGGACTCCAAGAAGCGGATCGCTTTTTTGGCGGAGGAGCCGAGATGGAACAGAGTCTGGGATCGCACAAGGGATACGACCTCGACCTAACGAATGCACGCTGGCGCAAGAGCACCCGTAGTGGTGGCAACTCTGACATGTGTGTTGAAGTGGCGTTTGTGGATGACGCCATCGCTGTGCGTGACTCCAAAGACACTACTGGTCCCGTACTGGTTTTCACTCGTGGTGAGTGGGATGCCTTTGTCGCGGGTGCCAAGGATGGCGAATTCGACCTGTAATTGAATGAGCACTATCAGTCAATTATGGAATGGCGCGATCTGGTCCTGAATGACCGGTCGCGCCTTCACCATATGGGCTGCTGAATAGCTTGACGACGCCGTTGTGCCACCGCTTCCCGCGCCTGATTTAGCCACGCTCGTTGCGTACCAGGCGCAGGTGGAAATTCAAGTCCAAACCGGAACCAGGCTGGCGGTTCGGGCAGCCGTGCGTAGCTGTCGATGAGGTCATCGAAGATCCGTTCCAATTCGGTACGAGCGTTCCGCCCCGCCGACAAGATCGTGTGATGCTGCGCCAAGTAGGCCTCGCGTGCCGTGCGCGTGGACAGCAGCCGGTTGCGGACTTCCTCCACCCGTCCTCTTTGGACAGCAGTGGCCACCGCGGCTGACCGGTCTTCGCGCAGGTGTTTGACGAGTGCGGACCGGTGCGCGGGGCGCAACCAGGAGCCGGGCCGGGCAAGGGCCCGCTCAGTGGCGCGAATGCGCGCCTGCACGCGTTCTTCGGCTGTGCGCACGATGGCATACCGCTGCTCTACTTCGGACAGTCGCTGCTCATCGGGTGCGGGCGGGGCAGCCGACATAACCCGGTCAGCCTCATCGACAAGGCGCCAGAGCCATCGTTCGTCTTCGCTGATCTCGTCTAACGCGCTCCGGTTTTCCAGTGGTTCCCGAGCCGCCGGAACCGAGGACCGGATGGGTGCAGAACCGCAGGCCACGCAGTGTGTGCACTCAGAACCGATAGCCATATATCCCCCGCATGCTTGCTCAACTAGCGATGATCACCACAAGTGACGACCGCGGGTCAACCGTCCCTGTGTTCCGCTGCGGTCGTTGTACCAGATGGCAGGCATCAAATGGCGGCAACCCGCCGAAAAGGGGGATAGAAGACGTATGGCAACTCCCGACCATGGCCCCACCCCGTCCAGCACGTTCCAAGCTCACCGCAACGACCAGGGTGTGGGGCTGCTAGAGCCGGTGCCTTCGCTGGTGCTCGATGGATTTGACGAGCCCACGTTCGCGTCATCGTCCTGGATGGAGGGCGCGGGCGGCTCGCTCGTTGACCACCCGTTGTTGCGTGGTCTCTTGCTTGAGCTTCCGCCGAAAGGCGCCCAGCCGTCTCCGGAGTGGATGGATCGCTGGTTCGAGGCGGCGCGCGCCGTGCTCGACTTGATCTACAACAGGCGCTGACTCAGACCGGGACCATGGCCGGTGGCCTCACCGCGGCAGGCGGGGGAGCGGCCGGCCAGACCCGGCTCTTTTGTGCCCCGAGCAGGGCAAGGAAGGCCGGGTTGGCGAAGGCGTAACGGCGCCACAGGCGGCGTGGTTCGTGTCCCAGGCGCCATGCCCACTCCAGGGCGTGCTGTTGCATCCACCGAGGCGGAACACGCAGCTCTCCAGCGTGATAGGCGAAGGCGGCCCCGACGGCCAGCACGGGCATAGGCAGCAGTGGGCGCATCGCGTAGACGAAACGTTCCTGCCGTGGGCAGCCGAGCCCGACCAGGACGACCCGGGCACCGGACGAGGTGATTCGTTCGGCGATCCGCGTGGCCTCCGTAAGCGAACCGCCGCGGAACTTGGACGGCTCGGCTCCAGCGATGATCAGATCGGGATAGCGCCGCCGCAACGCGGTGGATAACTGGTGCAGCGTGGCCGCTGTCGAGCCGTAAAAGTAAACCGGAAGCCGCGCCCCGGCGGCGGCGGCAACCACGCGCAGCGCCAGCTCAGGGCCGTAAACGCGGTCGCGCAAACCGGCGCGGTGCAACAGGTTCAGGGCCCAGCGCACGGGCTGGCCATCTGGCGTCACGAGGTCGAAGCTGTTGAGCTGCTGGCACAGCACCCGATCGGTCACCCCGGCCATGACGCCGTGGACCGCGAGCGCGGTGACGGCGAAGCCACGCCGGTCCGCCGCCGCTTTCATGATCTGTTCAGTGGCACTCGTGTAATCACACGTGTCTACGAGCACTCCCAACACTGAGCGCTTCATTCCAGCCACTTATCAACGTTGGCCTCGTAGATCTCGGTCATGATCGCCGGGATGTCATAGCTCGGAGCCCATTCGGGATAGTGCTTCCGAAACTTCTTCATGTCACTGATGTACCACTGATGGTCGCCGAGCCGGTTCTGTTCCTGGTAATTCACCTTCGCTGGCTTGCCGGTGATCTTCTCGGCGAGCGCGAACGCCTCGATGTGCGAAACGTTGGCGAACCGGCCGCCCCCGAGGTTGTAGACCTCACCTTGGCGCGGGTTGCGATAGAAGGCCTCGAACGCTCGCAGCACATCGTGGGAGTGGATCGCGTCGCGAACCATCTTTCCTTTGTAGCCGTAAAGGTTGTAGATCCGGCCTTCCATCACGCACCGCATGAGATAGGCCAGAAAGCCGTGCAGCTCGGCCGCCGAGTGCCCTGGCCCGGTCAGTGTTCCGCCCCGGAAGCAGGCGGTCATCATCCCGAAGTAGCGCCCGTATTCCTGGACCATCACGTCAGCGGCGAGCTTCGCGACCCCGAAGAGGCTGTGCATCGTGGCGTCGACAGTCATCTGTTCGTCGATGCCGTTGTAGCTGGGATGTTCGGGCTCAAGCTCGTAACGCGTTTCGTGTTCCGTCAGCGGCAACCGGTTGGGCGTGTCGCCATAAACCTTGTTGGTGCTGCAGAAGATGAAGGCAGCCGAAGGCGCGTGCAAGCGGGTGTTTTCCAGAACGTTCAGCGTGCCAACGGCATTGACGTCAAAGTCGGTGAACGGCTCGCGGACCGCCCAGTCATGGCTCGGCTGGGCGGCCGCGTGCACGACCAGGGAAATATCGCGGCCATAGCGCTTGAAGATCTTCGCCAGCGCCGCCCGGTCGCGAATATCCACATTGAAATGGGTGTACGCCGAAGCGAGCGATGTGATCAGCAGGTGCCGGTTCCAGGCTGTCGAGCCGTCCGGCCCGAAGAAGTAGCGGCGCAGATCATTGTCGACCCCGGCGACGTGCATTCCCAGGCCGGCGAAATGCCGCACCGCTTCCGAACCAATCAGCCCGGCCGAGCCGGTCACCAGTGCGACACTCACACCTGATCAACGACATCGGGCAACTCCCGCATTCTCCAAACCCCCGCCGGGAGCAGCCAAAGCGCGCCGGCGACAGCTCCGATCGCAGATATCCAAAGCGTTTCGCGGGTACCAAGTGAGCTCCCCAAAGCGCCGCCGATAAGAGCCCCGATCGGCCTGATGCCGTAGTTCACCGTGCGGTAGGCGCCCGCGACCCGGGCCCGCAGAGCGTCAGGCACGGCGGCGATCTGAAACGACCCAGCGAGGATGTCGAGCACCATCACGCCAAATCCGCTGAGGAACTCCGCGGCGAACAGCAGGGCGATGATCACGACGGTGGGCTGTGAGCCGGTGGCGAGGGGCACCAAGACCAGCGGAGCCGGAAACAGCACGTAACCCACGATCAACATGGGCCCGCTGCCAAACTTCGCGACCAGCCGTCCGGTGACGGACGCTCCGATCAGGGCTCCCACACTCGCCGCTCCTATGACGAGCCCGATGATGCCGGGGCTCAGGTGCAGATCGATGCTGATGTAGAGGAGCACCAGGGCGGAGAACATGTAGTTGAAGAGGTTCAAGGTAGTGGTGCCAGCCAGCATGTTGCGCAGCAGAAGTGAATGCCAGATGTAGCGAAGGCCCTCGCCGATGCCCAGCTTCTCGCTCGGTTGCGGGGCGGGCTCAACTGCTTCGACCTTCTTGAGCAGGAAAGCCGAGTAGAGATAGGACACAGCGTCAGCGATGAGGGCGACCGGAGCTGACAGCACCTGAATCAGCACGCCGCCGATGCTGGGACCGGCCACATAGGACAGTGCACGTGCGCCGTTGAGCAGCGTCTCGGCTGGGATGTAGTCGTCCTTGGACACCAGTGCCGCGAAAAGAGTGTTCCGCGAGACCTCGAAGATGACACTGAAGGTGCCCGTGAGGAAGGCGACGACGTATAGCTGCGTCAGCGTCAACGTCCCCAGGGCATAGCTCACTGGTACCCACAAAAGAAGTAAGGCTCTGAAGACATCAGCGATGATCATGCTGAGCCGTTTGTAGGGCAGCTTGTCCATCCACGCGCCCGCGAGAAGCGAGAACAGCAAGTGGGGGACGAGCCCTGCGGCCGTCAGGTAACCCATCTGGGCCGGGCCAGCACCGGCCCCCAGCACCGCGAGCAGCGGGATGGCCAGCAGCGTGACCTGATCGCCCAGCAGCGAGATGGTCTGAGCGGTCCAATAACGACGGAACGCGCGCTCCCACAGGAGCTTTGGAATCAGGCGCCGGGTGAGGGGAAGCTCGGCAACGCTCACGGGACTGGCCTTTCATTCGTGACCGCGAGCTGGAACAGACTCACCGCTCGGGCGCCTTCGGGGATGGTTTCGCGGTTGTCGAACTCGGCCATGATCGCTTCGATGCGTTCCGTGATCTGGCGTAGCTCGTCTGGCGTGAGGTGCAGCAGGTAGTCACCGGCGCCGAGTTGCTCGCGCCATTCGGCTGACTCCTCGTGGGCACGGGCGAGCCAGTCCTGTGCGTAGGTGAAATAGCGGCCGATCTGCACCCGGGTCACGGCTAGTGCCGCTTCGAAGATCTCGGGGTCGTCTGAGCCGGTCGACCAGCTCGTGTAGCGAGCAGTCGCGCGCCAGGGCTTTTCTCGCGCGTCGGCACCTTCGGAGCGTTCAGCCAGACCGTATTTGGCTAGCTGACGTAGATGAAACGAACAGTTAGGCACGGACTCGCCCAGTCGCTCGGCTGCCTGAGTGGCCGTGAGCGGTCCCTCACGTCGCAGCAGCCCCATCAGCGCCATGCGCAACGGGTGCGCGTAGGCCCGCAGCGCTTTGGGGTCGGTCAGGGTGATGCTCTCCGGCATCTCTTCAGACATGTTTCTAAAGATAGCTTTATAAAGTGTTCTCTACAATCCCTTTGCTGGAACGCTGCCGTGGCGGGGCCCGTCAAACGAGGTGTCTGAACGTTGACCCGATAGATTGGCGACCATGATTCGATCCACGCTCGTCCTGCTGCTGCTCCTGACCGGATGCGCGGCGGGCCAGACTCCGGGCAGCAGCCCGCCTTCACCGTCCAAAGGAGACCCCGTGCCGGTGACGGTGGAAAAGACCGGCGGCTTCGCCGGAGTGACCGAAAAGATCACAATCGACGAGAGCGGGAAGTGGACCAAAGGTCAGGCTTCCGGCCGGCTCACCGTCGAGAAGAGCCAGCAACTTCAGGAACTAGCGGCAAATCCCAAGCTCGCCGCCGAAGCGACGCAAACACGACCGCAGACGCAGTGCCGGGATGCCTTTGAGTACAGCGTTACCGCCGGAAAGACGACTGTCCGATATGTAGATTGCTCGACCGATGGCCCACTACCCGAAACAGCCAGCAAAATCGTCGAACTCGTCAACGAGGCGATCTCATAGCCAGTTCGCGACAGTCGTAACGCCGACCCGCGCCGGTTTTCGTGGGGGTTTCAGGGGGCTCGGCCACCGCTGTCCTGGGATCCCGGGGCTGGGCCCCGGGGCCATATTGCGGCCTCGGCGAATCTGACCGAAGGTCAATGAGCAAGCGAGGCCAGCTCGTGGGGAAGGAGGGAGTTGAACCCTCACGCCCTTTCGGGCACACGGACCTGAACCGTGCGCGTCTGCCATTCCGCCACTTCCCCGGCAGTACTATCGCTAAACCGCTGCTCAGTGAGCGAGCTGTTCATGACAGCTGGCACAGCTTACGCTATGCCGTGGGCCCGCCGCCAATTGGCTTGGCCGTGCGGGCTGGAGAACATTAGCACGAAGTATGAGCAGGGTGAATGTGTCCCTCAATGCATCCGGGGGGCTTGGCGCAGACGCGGGGTGTTGAGGGCAGATAGCATCATGTCCTCGGAACCCGAGGAGGAGCCGGTGAGCGTGTTGCAACGCTTTGAGAAACGCCTGGAAGGCCTAGTAGAGGGCGCCTTTGCCAAGGTGTTCAAGGGTGTCGTGCACCCTGTGGAGATCTTGAACGCCATGCAGCGGGAGGCTGAGGCCCACAAGGCCATCTTGGTCGGTGGGCGAACGCTCGTACCGAACCGCTATGTGATTGATCTCTCACCATATGATCACAGCCGTCTCGCGCCTTATGCCGCAGCGCTGGCACAGGAGCTGGCCCAGTCGCAAGCCGAGTTCATCGGTGAGCAGGCCTGGACCGTTTATGGCGACGTCATCGTCGAGATCGAGCGTGGGGACGGATTGGACACCGGGATGTTCCGGGTGTCGGCTGAGGTCTATACGGCCGATCAGCCACCGCCGCCCCCTCCGCCGCCGGCATACCCGAACTATCCGCAGCAGGGTCCGCCCGCGCCGCAGATGCCGGGTGGGCAAGGTGGCCGCAATGTGCGGCTCGTGTCAGGCGATGGGCGCACCTATCCGCTGGCCATCGGCCAGACCGTGATCGGGCGCGGTGATCAGGCCAACATGCGCCTGCCTGACGTAGGCATCTCGCGCCGGCACGCCCGGCTCGACTTCGATGGTGCTCAGGTGATCCTGACCGACCTCGGGTCAACGAATGGAACGATGGTGAACGGCCAGCGCGTCTCCGCTGTAGCCCTGAACCCTGGGGACATGATCCAGCTGGGAACGACGACGCTGACCTTCCGGGTGGATGGCTGAGTAGCCGTTGCCTGAAATCGTCCTCGCTGCTGCCCGGTTCGGATTCCTCGTCCTGCTGTGGATCTTTGTGTTCACCGTGGTCGGGGTTATCCGCCGGGACATGTTCGCCGGTTCGCGCGCGAGCCGGCTAGTCGCCACTCCCCGTGGGGTAAACGTCGTAGCGGGAGCCCGCCCGGCTAAAGTCAAGAAAGGCCGGGCGGCGCACCAGTTGGTCGTAACAGCCGGCGCACTCGCAGGTACCAAGATCACGCTCGGCGAAGCCCCCATAACGATTGGCCGGGCCGAGGACTCCACCCTGGTTATCACCGACGACTACGCATCCGCGCGCCACGCCCGTCTTGTCCCCAGGGACGGGCAATGGATGCTCGAGGACCTCGGATCGACTAACGGCACGTACTTGGACCGGACGAAAGTTAGCGGTCCCACTCCCGTACCCCTCGGCGTGCCGATTCGCATCGGCCGCACTTCTCTCGAGTTACGGCCATGACACTCATCCTGCGCTACGCGGCCCGAAGCGACCGCGGTCTTATCCGGGACGGCAACCAGGACTCGGTTTACGCCGGCCCGCGGCTGCTGGCGGTCGCCGACGGCATGGGCGGGATGGCCGCCGGAGACGTCGCTAGCAACATCGTCATCTCGGCGTTGTCCCCTTTGGACGACGACGTCGCCCCCGACAACTTGATCGACGCGATGCGGGAAGCGGTCGCGGCCGCTAACCAGCAGCTACGCGAAACGGTCGAAGAAAACCCCCGTCTCGACGGCATGGGCAGCACCCTGACCGGGATGTTGTTCTCTGGCACCAGGCTCGGCATGGTCCACATTGGGGACTCCCGGGCCTACACCTTGCGTGATGGTGAGTTTCACCAGATCACCAAGGACGACACCTACGTGCAGATACTGGTCGACGAAGGCCGGATCACGCCCGAGGAGGCCAGTGTCCATCCGCAACGGTCGCTGATCACCAAGGCGATGGATGGCCGCGACGCCGAGCCGGAATATTCGGTGCGCCAGGTTCTGCCCGGAGACCGCTACCTGATCTGCTCGGACGGTCTGTCCAGTGTGGTCAGTGCGGAAACCATCGCTGAGACCATGCGCGAATACGTCGATCCCGAGCAGTGTGTCGAGCGGTTGCTCGCCTTGGCACTGCGTGGCGGCGGTCCCGACAACATTACGATCATCGTGGCCGACGCGACCGACGACAACATCGTCGAGCAGGCCCCGGTCGTGGGTGGGGCGGCGAGCCGGGAAGACACGAGCGCGCAGGCCACGGTCGAATCGACTCCTGCCCAGCGCGCCTCGGTGCTTCATCCCCCGCGTGCCGCGGCACCGGCTGAACAACCGGCTCCGGCCACGGCTTCCACTGGCCGCCGCCGGCACCCCGTCCGGGCGCTCATCGTGCTGCTGGTGCTGTTCGGCATGCTGGCCGGCGGCATCTGGTACCTGTGGAGCTGGTCGCGTTCGCAGTTCTACATCGGAGCCACGGAGGCCGGTGAGGTCGCGATCTTCCAGGGAGTCCCTGGACAGCTGGCTGGCTTCAGCCTGTCGGAGAAGTGGGAAGTCAGCGGCATCAAGCTCGTTGACCTCACCACTGTCGCTCAGGAACAGGTCCGCAAGGGAATCCCCGCCTCGAGTGAAGAAGACGCCCGTCAGCGTCTCAACGACCTCGTCCGCGATGATCCCGCCAACGTGAACCTGTTGCCCCGATGCCCGTCGCCGTCACCTTCGGTTTCGGCTACGCCAACGGCATCCGCGACGCCGGATCCGACCGCGAGCCCATCCGACGTGCCCCCTAGCACCGAACCAGCGGTGGTACCAAGCCCGGTGCCCTGCCGGTCCAATTAGGATTACTGTGTCCACTCCTGCAACGCCTATGGGAGCTACGCCTGTCATTCAAACAGGCGGGCTTAGCCTCCCCCGGGTGCTTAGCGAGATCCGCCGACTGTGGCTGCTCGTGCTGGCGATGGTTCTGGTCGGCTGCTATCTGGCCGCGGTCGAAGCCAACATGCAGGGGAAGATTTCGCCTGACTTCTTCTTCCCCGCGCTGGTGCTGGGTCTGGTGTTCCTCGTGCTGCACGTCGTCGCGCGGATCACGGCACCTTGGGCAGACCCGGTTCTCATCCCGACCGTGGCCCTGCTCAATGGGCTCGGAGTGGCGTTCTTGCGACGGCTGGATTTGGCTCGTGCCAAGCCGAGCGAGCGTTCGGAGCTGACCGTCTTCATGGGTCTCGGCGGCCGCCAGCTCATGTGGACCCTCATCGCCGTCGCTGGCGCGTCAGCGTTGCTCTGGTTCATTCGTGATCACCGTGAGATTTCCAAGTACGCGTGGACGCTTGGTCTTGCTGGCATCGTGCTCGTGATGCTTCCGGCCGTGTTGCCGGGCAGCATCTCGGAAGTCAACGGCGCCAAGCTGTGGATCAAGTTCGGCTCGGTGTTCGCGATTCAGCCCGGTGAGTTCGCCAAGCTCGCTCTGCTCGCGTTCTTCGCCTATTACCTGGTGCGCAAACGGGAAGTGCTCGCGTTGGCGAGCCGCCGTTTCATGGGCATCGACTTCCCGCGTGGGCGCGACCTTGGTCCCGTGCTCGTGGTGTGGGCGCTGAGCCTCATGGTGCTCATCTTCGAAAAGGACCTCGGCACCTCGCTGCTCTACTTCGGCATGTTCGTCGTGACGCTCTATATCGCGACCGAACGGGTCAGTTGGCTGATCATCGGTTTGCTGCTGTTCTTCGGTGGCGCGACGATGGCCTACGTGCTCGCCGAAACAGCCGGCGGTCCGTTCGCGAGCTTTGGCACGCGGGTTGACGTCTGGCTCGACCCGTTCGCCGACCCGTACAAGTCGGGTTATCAGCTCAGCCAAGGTTTGCTGGGGCTGGGCACGGGCGGCTTGTTCGGCCAGGGTGCTGGGGCGGGCAATCCGCTTGAGGTGCCTGAGGTGCACAACGACTTCATTTTCGCCGGGATGGGTGAAGAGATCGGCCTGTTCGGGCTGACCGCTCTCCTGGTGCTTTACCTGCTCGTGGTCGAGCGTGGGCTGCGGGCCGCGCTGACCGTTCGCGATTCCTTCGGCAAGCTTCTGGCTGGCGGTCTCGCCTTCACTCTTGGGTTGCAGGTGTTCGTCATCATCGGCGGGGTGACCAAACTGATTCCCCTCACGGGTCAGACCACCCCGTTCCTATCCGCGGGTGGATCCTCGCTCGTCGCCAACTGGCTGTTAGTGGCGATCCTGCTGCGGATCTCAGACGCGGCACGGACGCCCGCGGGGACGGGAGGTGCGCGGTGAACTCCCCACTGCGCAAGGTCGGCGTCGTGATTTTGGTCCTCTTTGGACTGCTCTTCGCCAACTTGAACTGGGTCCAGGCTTACAAGGCCGACGAATACCGCAACAGTCCTTATAACAGCCGGGTTCGCCTCGATGAGTACAAGCGCCAGCGGGGCGCGGTCATTCTCGCGAACGGGACGCAGGTCGCGGTCAGTGTGGCGACCGAAGACGAGCTGAAGTATCTGCGGACCTATCCGGCCAAGGAGATGTACGCGCACCTCCTTGGCTACAAACCGGTGAACATCGGCCCGACCGGGATCGAGGCCTCGGAAAACGAGTTCCTGGCGGGCACGTCGGACAAGCTGTTTGGCGACCGGTTCCGCGACATCTTCACCGGTGAGCAAACCGCGGGCGGCAACATTCTGCTCACGATCTCGCCGACGGCTCAGGAGAAGGCTTTCACCGAGCTCGCGAACAACCGCGTGGGTGCCACGAAGGGAGCCGTGGTCGCGCTGGACCCGACCACCGGTGCCGTCAAAGCCATGGTGTCGATGCCTAGCTTCGACCCGAACGCTCTGTCCAGTCACGACACCAACGCGGCGCAGAAGGTTTACAACGATCTGCTCGCCAACGCGGACAAGCCGCTCAACAACCGGGCTGTCTCCGAGATCGAAGAGCCGGGTTCGGTGATGAAGGTCGTCATCGCGGCCGCTGGACTGGAGAGCCTGGGTCTGCAACCGGACTCGGCGATTCAGGGCGGCGCGACTTACCAGGCACCGGGCACGACTCACAAGATCCCGAACTCGACCGGCGTCGTCTGCGCGGACAGCATCTCGCTGCAGCAGGCGCTGACCGTCTCGTGCAACACCGCCTTCGCCAAGCTCGCCGTCGACCTCGGCGCGCAGCGCGTCACCGATGTGGCCACCAAATTCGGGTGGTATCAACGGGACCTCGCCGTCGGGCGACTGGACGGCAAGGGCATCGCTCGTGGTGCGACAGTCGCCGAGGGAACGCTCGGTGAACTGCGCACGAGTTCCGGCGGGGATGACAAGCCCGCCCTGGCGTTGTCTGGCATCGGCCAGCGCGACGTGCGGATCAGCCCGATGCAGGGCGCCATGATCGCCGCGACGGTGGCCAACTATGGCAAGCAGATGCGTCCCTATCTGGTGCAGCAGCAAGTCGGGCCGGACCTGACGACGATTCACTACCGGGCCGCGCCGCAGGTTTTGCAGGACTCGTGTTCACGGGAGACGGCGGGCTCGTTGCAGCAGATGATGATTAACGTCGTGCAAGAGGGCACCGGCAAGAACGCTCGCATCGACGGATATCAAGTTGGCGGGAAGACCGGCACGGCGGAAACTGGCGACGATGAGGAAACACACGGCTGGTTTGTCGGGTTCGCGCTCAAGGACGGGCAGCCCATAGCGGCCACTGCGGTGTTCCTGGAGAATGCCGGCAAGGGCGGCAGTGCGGAGGCCGCACGTATCGCGGGACAGGTCATGCGCGGCATGATCGCGGATAGGGCGGGGAAGTGATGGTCTCCTCGGGTGTGCTGCTGAGCAAGCGCTACCGGCTCGATGAGCGCATCGCCACCGGCGGCATGGGTGACGTGTGGAAAGGGACAGACGAGGTTCTTGACCGCACTGTCGCGATCAAGATCATGCTCACTGCCCTGCTTGAAGAGCGTGGGTTCGTGGAACGCTTCCGGACCGAGGCGCGCACGATGGCCACGATCAATCATCCCGGTGTGGTGCGGATTTACGACTTCGGGCACGACGAGGTCGCCTATTTGATCATGGAATACGTTGAGGGGGAGCCCCTTTCGCGTACCCTCAATCGGGTTGGAAGATTGACCCCGGCCCGCACCATGTCCCTTGTCGCCCAAGCGGCGGAGGCCCTGGAAGCGGCGCACGAAAAGGGCGTCATCCACCGCGATGTGAAGCCGGGCAACCTGCTCGTCCGTCCAAACGGGACGCTCATTCTCACTGACTTCGGCATCGCGCGCAGCGCCGCCGCGGCGCAGCTGACGGCCACCGGAGCGGTCCTGGGCACGGCGTCCTACCTCTCGCCAGAGCAAGCTTCTGGCCAGCCGGCGACCCCGGCCTCCGATGTGTACTCCTTGGGTGTCGTGGCATACCAGTGCTTGTCTGGCAGCCGCCCCTACGAGGGTGACACTCCACTTGAGATCGCGATGAAGCACGTCAACGGCACAGCCAGGCCGCTGGCTCAGGATGTGCCCGTGCCGATCCGCCAGGTCGTCGAGCGGGCCATGGCCAAGGAACCAGCCAAGCGCTGGAAGTCCGCGGCCGAGTTCGCCGTCGCGGCGCGGCGTGCCGCGACGTTGCCGGCTCACCCGCCGACAGTGCAGCAGCAGGTAAAACCGGCCGCGGGCAACGTTCCGTTCCAGCGTGGCGTCGCCCAGGCACCGCCTGCGCCACCGCCACGGATGCCGGTGAACACCTATCAGCAGCCTGCGCTGGTCAAACCCGCCGCGCCAGACAGCACCGGCCGGAGCCGGCTGGCCGTTGTATGGGTAGTGCTCGCGATGATTACCGTCCTCGTCTGCTCTGCCCTGGCGGGCTATTGGGCCAAGCAACAACAAAAACGGGGCAACCAAGCAATGCCTGCGGGAGTCACAATGACGGCGGCACAAATCCAGCCGGACTATTCGGCGCACCACCAGACCGAAGGACTAAGTACGCGATGAACGCGCAGGCCCGCCTGCTAGGGGGCAGGTACCAAGTCGGCGAGCTACTCGGCTACGGCGGCATGGCCGAAGTCCACCGTGGCCGTGACCTGCGGCTTGGCCGTGATGTCGCGATCAAGCTCCTGCGCACGGATCTCGCTCGGGACGAGACGTTCCAGATGCGTTTCCGCCGGGAAGCGCAGAACGCGGCTGCGCTGAACCACCCGGCCATCGTGTCTGTTTACGACACTGGCGAGGAACGGGCGCAGACCGGTGAGGCGCTGCCTTACATCGTGATGGAGTTCGTGGCGGGCCGCACGCTTAAAGAGGTGCTGGCCGCCGAGGGCCGGATCATGCCGCGCCGGGCTCTGGAGATCACCGCCGACATATGTGCCGCGCTTGAGTTCAGCCACCGGCACGGCATCATTCACCGCGACATCAAGCCGGGCAACGTCATGCTGACGCCCAACGGCCAGGTCAAGGTCATGGACTTCGGCATCGCGCGGGCGCTTGCCTCCGGTGCGACGACGATGACCCAGACGTCCGCGGTTATCGGTACGGCCCAATACCTTTCTCCCGAGCAGGCGCGGGGCGAGGCTGTCGATGCCCGATCCGATGTGTACGCCGCTGGCTGTGTGCTGTTCGAGCTGCTGTGCGGGCACCCGCCGTTCGTCGGGGACTCCCCGGTCGCGGTGGCCTATCAGCACGTGCGGGAAGATCCGCCACCGCCGAGCAACTCCAACCGTGACGTCACGCCCGACATCGACTCGGTCGTGCTCAAGGCGCTGGCCAAGAACCCGGTCAACCGCTACCAGTCCGCTGGCGAGATGCGTGCCGACGTGCTGCGGGCAGCCGCGGGGCGGCCCGTTCTGGCGACGCCGTTGCTGCGTGAGGACGAGACGTCACAGATGTCGTCGGCTCAGCGCGCCGGCACTGGGCGCAACACTCCGGCACGTGTCGGGGATGCCCGCCGCCGCAAGGCTTCCGGCTGGGTGATCGCCGCACTGTCGACCCTGGGTGTCCTGGCTGTCGCGGCGCTGACGACGGGCCTCATCCTGGCCAACCGTCCAAAGACGACAGTCGTGCCCGACCTGGCCAACCTCACCGTCGCCGAGGCCGAGCAAGTGCTGGCGGGCGCCAGCCTGGCCGGCCGCGCTGGTGACCCCACGACGGGCAACTGCACGGTCGACCGGATCGTGGAGCAGACCCCGAAGAAGGGCGAGAGCGCCCGGCAGGACGACACGGTCACCTATCGCGTCTGCGCCGGACCCAACACCAAGCAGGTTCCTAGCCTGCAAGGGGTCAACCGCCTCGGCGCCGAAGCGACGCTGAAGTCCCTGAACTTGAAGTATGTCTTCGAGGAGATCGACAGCGAGCTCACCAAGGATCTTGTGGTCAACACCGACCCGGTCGCGGGAACGGTCGTCCCGGAGAACAGCACCGTGAAGGTGCGTGTGTCCAAGGGCAACAAGAAGCCGGTGCCCAACGTGGTCGGCATGTCCGAAGAGGACGCGCGCGCCAAGCTCACCGCTGACGGCTTCAACGTGAAGGTCCTCAACCACGGCACCTACCTGCCCGCAGGCAACAGCAAGATTGGGACCGTGGCACAGCAGGAGCCGGGTGCGTCGAACAACCTCGTCGTCGCGGACAAGACCACGGTGACGATCTACATCTCGCGGGTGGAACCGTCTAGTACGCCGACGGCGACTCCGACGAGTTGACGTGTGGGCGCGGCGTTAGGAGGCGAAAGCCGCCGTGCGCCGCGCCTCAACTTCCGCGGCCAGTTCTGGGGCTTTGTCCCGCGCCGCTGGCAGACCGCAAACCGCGAGCCAGTTGGCCAAGATGAGATGCCCGCCCTGGGTCAGCACCGATTCGGGGTGAAACTGCACGCCCTCGATCGGGTGAGTGCGGTGACGCATCGCCATCACGACTCCCGATGACGTTCGCCCGGTGACTTCCAATTCTTCCGGCAGCGTGTCCTCGACGACCGCGAGCGAGTGGTACCGCGTGGCGGTAAACGGGTTAGGCAGTCCGCTAAGGACACCCGTGCCGTCGTGTTCGACGGTGGAAGTCTTGCCGTGCCACAGCTCTGGCGCCTGGCGCACGGTCGCTCCGTAGACGGCCCCGATCGCCTGGTGTCCTAAGCAGACACCGAGCAGCGGAATCTTGCCCGCGTAGGACTCGATGACCGGCATCGAGATGCCAGCGTTCTCGGGTACGCCCGGCCCGGGGGAGAGGAGGATGCCATCGGCACCCAGACGGCCGGCCTCGCTGACCGTGATCTCGTCGTTTCGCTTGACCTCACACCGTGCCCCGAGCTGGCCCAGGTATTGCACGATGTTGTAGACGAACGAGTCGTAGTTATCGATGACGAGCAGGTCCACTGTGGTCACCGCCGTTTCGATGGCGACGGCGAGATCGTCGGCTCCGTGGTCTCATAAGGGATCTCGTGGTCGCCGGGGTTGGTGCTTGGCGTGACACCGGAGGGATCCGACACATCGCTGTAGCCCGAGTTGGGATCGCCCACCTGAACGTCATCAAAGGGCGTGAGCATCGGTTCGACCGCTGGGAACACGAACATCCACAGCACCAGCGACACGGCGCCAATCATCAGCACCGAGCCGGTGAGCTTGCCCCACAAGCCAAACGGCAGCTTCCGCCAGATCCAGGCGTACATCAGCCCCCCAGCCCGTCGGGGCGGCCGTCGCTTCGCGGCTGACTGCCCGTGAGCTTGCCGTGCACGATGAGCCGCTGGTAGTTGTCCAGCTTCGGGTTACACGTGGTGAGCGTGATCAACGCGGCCTCCGGCCGGCCTGGCGGATGTGGTGCGACGACCTCAACCTGTGTCGGCAGCACGATCTTCTTCTCGACCACTTCGTAGGTGTACCAGGTGGTTGCCGTTTCGAAGAAAAGCTTCATGCCTGGTTCCATCAAGTCGAGGTCCCAGAACGTCGCGCGGTTGCGGTGTCCCGCGATCGCGAAGTTGCCTTCCTGGCCAGCCTTGGCGCTCTTCGGGTAGTGGCCGGGGGCGTAACGAATGTCGGCCTGCGTAACGCCTTCGACGACGACCCACTGTTTGCCCAGGCGTGGAATGTGAAGGCGCCCAATCACATTGGCCATGTTCGGGCCGGGTGTCGCGCTGGCCTGAGGTGCCGGGCTCGCGGACGCGGCAGGGTTGAGCGAGATCGTGGGATCGGGTGCGGTCAGCTGATCAAACTGCTGCGCGAGCTCGTTTTGGTGCGCGTCGACCTTCGCCGGGTTGCCCCAGTATTCATAAGCCGCGAACAGAAGCAGCACCAGGCCAAGGGTGATCAGCATTTCGCCGGTTCCGCGCAACGTCGTGCGGATGACCGACCCGACGGTGGTCCGCGTGTACTCGGAGTGGATGCTGCGCCAGCTGTCCTTGTCTTTGTCCTTGATCGCCTTAACGGGAGGTGGCTCCGGATCGCCAGACCAGCGATCGCGTTCCTTGGGCTCCACGAACGTGGCCGGTGGCGGCGCCGGAAGGATGATGCCCAGCATGCTGGTCTCGTCGGTGGCGGCCGCTCGTCCACTTACGACAGACGGGATCGGCTGGGCGGTGTCCGACGACGGGCGTGGCGACGGCTTCTGCTGAACCGACGGCAGCATCATCGTGGGATCCGACGGGACATAGACGGATATCGTGGCCGTTTCGTCAGCCGCAGGTTCCGGAGCAGACTCCCGGATCACCGGAAAGATGCTCGTCTCGTCGTCAGGGTCGGGGGCCCGGTGGCGACTCACGCCCATCCCACCTTTCTCACTGCTCCGGCACTTTGGCGTAACGCAGATCGATAGACCCGCGATACGCAGGGGCAATGATGTCAGCCTCGTTGGTAACTGAGTAGCGCAGGCCATAGTCACGCACCGCGTCCTCGAAAGCCTTTACGCCTTTGGACTGCTGCAGGGCGGTGCGCATACGTTCAGGGTCACCGATCGCCTTGATCACATACTCCGGGGTGTAAGGCCTGCCCTCAAGGAGGAGCACGCTGCCAATACACCGTACTGCGGAGGTGTTGATGATCCGCACGTTCATAATCGTCACCGCTTCGGCGCCCCCGGCCCACAGCGCGTTGATGACGGCCTGCAGGTCCTGCTGATGGATCACGTAGTTGTCGATGACCGCATCGGGCAACGTCGTCCCGTCGGTGATCCGCGGCGAGTCATTCATGCGGACCGTCAGCCCTGGCCCGTGCAGCTCAGTCAGCCCCGCGGCCTGCAACAGCGCATCGCCCCGCAATCGCTCAGCGAGCACCGAGCTGTCCGTCGAGCCGCGTTCCGTGGTCATCGCGTCGATCTGAGCGCGCAGGTCGGCCGCCCGGGTCTCCAGATCGTGCACATCTTGCTGTTTGCGCTCGATGAGCTGTGCCAATTCCAGCCGGCGGTCCTCCCGGAGCACCGTTCCGGCGGCTGTGGTGGCGCTCAGGGTGAACAGAAAGCCAGCGACAAGGGCGACGATGGGGACCGCCCAGCCCCACGACGTCCGCTTCACCGGGCGGAGGCGAAGTACGGAAAGGGCCCGTCCGACCGCTTTGCGCCAAGACGATCCGCCCGATGTGTACTCCACCACAACCCCTTCGTGCCAAAAGCCAATGTCTTGACTAGGCTAGCTCTCGAACATTATTCGCCGCCCGCATGCATAGCGGGCAACCCCGGGAGTAGTAGCCGTGCCGAAGTCAGAGATTCGCAAGAAGAAGGTTTACACGCCGCCCTCAGACGTGTTGCCGTCGTCGGCCGCGTCTGACAAGCGCCCCAGCCCGGTCTGGCTCCCCGCGACAGCGGTCGCGCTGATCGTTTTCGGCATCGGCTGGCTGGTTGTCTACTACCTGTCAAAGCAGGAATACCCGGTCGCCGCGTGGGGCTACTGGAACCTCGCCGTCGGCTTCGGCGCGATGGTGGCGTCCCTGCTGTTGCTGTCCAAGTGGAAATAGGCGCAGCTCTTTAGCTTGGAAAACCGCAACGGGCGGGTGGGTCGATGGATCCGCCCGCCCGTTGCGCTGCCATTTACATCCGTGGCACGGCCACGTTTGCCATGCACTTGCCTGTAGGCGACGGCAGGAACGTCTCCACCGGTCCGCTCGGGCAGTTGGCCGGGGCGAAAGGTGTCCAGAAGATCGTCGTCGCTGGGCCCAGGAGCATCGCGCCCGTGTCCTGCTTGACCCGGATGGTGATCTGGTAGTTCTTGCTCAGGTCAGCTCCCGGAACAGCGACCATCCGGCGCAGGTCACCGCTCTGGCCCGCCTCCGGCCGGTACGTCGCCGGAGCGCCCGGGATCGGGGGATCGTAGGTCAGTTCGAAGTGGTAGTTGACCGGAGTGGCCGGGTCGACCTGATAGAGCGCGGTTTTCCACGTGACCTTGAGATCGGTGCCGTCCTTGTACGCGTAGGCGTCTTGAGGTGCGCCCGGAAGGCTGGCGTGGCAGCTGACGATTGAGAAGTCGTCGAGGTACCAGTCCACAATCTGGCCGATGCCGCGCGACAGCTCGAATCGGATCAGCACCGACTTGCCCGTGTAGGCGGCCAGGCTGGCCCGGGTGAACTGGTAGCCACGGGTCGGCACGTTCATGAAGTTGCCACTGGCCCAGCTTGGCGCGATCTCTAGCGGCTTCCATCCGGTGCCGTCGTTGACCAGCAGTTTGACGCCGGATGATCCGTAGTAGCCGGACGCGTAAAGGCTCTGCTGGAACCCAACCCAAGGCGTGACTCCAGCGGTCGCGGGCGGGATCGAGATCCAGTCGCGGGTCTCGATGTAAGTTCCCGTGCCCGAGCTGCCGGATCCCGCTCCCCAGCCATTCAGCGCGTTCTGGCCGCTGGTGGCGTAGCTATAGGGGGCATCCGCGTGCGGCAGCCGGATCCAGTGGACGTTGTGGCTGAAGTACCACTTGTTCTGTTCGGCCTCCATGTCGTCGGCGAAGTGCACCGCGGAGGGCAGGCGGCCGGTGCCGTAACTCGAGCCGTCCTCACACACGTTGATCGCGTCCTGAGTGGACGGACTGATGACGCTGTAGGCGGTGGAGACCGCGTCGCAGTCGGCTGGGGTGGTGGTCTTGCCAATCAGGTCCCGGCAGGCCGACTTGATCGCCACGCCGAGGTCGCGGTAATCGGCGCCTGACGGGAGCACGTGCATGACCCGGAACCACAGCTGCGCGGACTTCTGCGGGCCGATCGCCGCGACACCTGGCGCGCCGTCGTAGAGCATCGCGGCCAAGCGGTTCGCGGGACCCGAGTTGCTGTGCACTCCCCCTCCATCGGTGTCACTGCTCACCCAGCCGGAGCCGTAAACCGTCGAAGGATCACCAAAGATGTTGGGGTTCATCATGTTGCGGATCGCGCCGCCGGAGGGATACGACGGGCTGGCCGGGATGTTCTCGCCGACGTGCCAGCGCTTGTTCGTGTCGTCCGTGCCATCGCCTGGCGTGGCGAGGTCGATGAACTCACCGAAGATGTCCGACAGGGCTTCGTTGATGGCGCCCGACTCGTGCCAGTAGTACAGGTTGGACGAGTACTCGGTCACGGCGTGCGTGAACTCGTGCCCGACGACGTCATCGGTTCCCCATCCCTGGCCGAAGACGAACTGGCTGCTGTCCCAGAACGCGTTGACCATGGGGCAGCTGCCGCCGAGGTCGCAGCCGTTGACGTTGGCCCGGATCTGGGCGCCCTTGCCGTTGAAGGAGTTCAGCCCGAAGTTGTTGTAGTACCAGTCGTAAACCACGCCGAGGCGGTCGAACACCTGGTTGACCTGTGACGACGCTGACGGCCCCTGGCCTTCGGGGCGGGCGTAGATTTCCGCCCCGAGAAGCGAAGCGCTCGTGCACTTGTATTCGCCCAGTGAGTTGAGGTTGAACCGGCGGTTCTGCTGGTCGCAGACGATGCGGTCCTTCCCGGCTGAGCGGTGGCGGGGCGCGACCGCGCTCACGGCACCATCGAGACCGTCCACGAGCACACTCGCCGTCTCGTTCTCGTCACCTTGCTGGCCGAGCTTGACCCAATAGGTCGGGCGCAGCTCACCTCGGCCGGGAGCCTGATAGAGCCACACCTCGGACGTGGCCGTCACCGTGCTGGTCAGTCCCTGCGCGGCCGCGGCTTTGGCCGCCTTGTCGTGTGCCGCGGCGGTGCCGATGAGCTTGCCATCAACGGGATTCAGGTAGGCGGCGTCGGCCACAGCGCTGCGCACGGCCTGGCCCGAGGTCGTGAGGATGACCTCGCCGCCGAGCACCGGCACACCACCGATCTTCTGCTGGTACCGCGTGACTTCGTCCCCGCCCGGCAGACCTGCCGTGGACGTCTTGTCCAGCGTGTGTCCCTTGCTCAGCCCGAAAGCCGCCGCATAGCGAGTCAGGAAGGCAGCTGAGTTGTCGCCGAGGGTCTTGCCGGGCGCGGCGGTGATGCCGCGGATCGTTCCGGTGCGGTCCACTTCGGCCGTTCCGCCTTTGGCTAGCGCCTTCAGGTCGGACAGGGCCGCGTCGGCGGGAAGTGCTCCCGGCGGTGGCTCCGATGGTGGTCGGGCGGGCTGGACCGGGGCGTTCGCCCGGGTGGCGGCGGCTGGCTGGCGCGGTTGCGCGAAGGTGGCGGGCCCTGGGGTCGGAACAGCCGCGCTGAGCAGCATCGTTCCGGCACCTAGAGCCGCGAGCACACCCGTCACGCGGAGGCGTCGTGACATGAGGGTGGATCTCCCCGTGGTAACAAAAGCGTGGATGAGGGAGCCCGAAGTCTATTGGGTCACATAAGCGTGGCGCCTCCCCCTGTTGACCTAAGGTGAGGTTAGGCACTTATATTACTAGCGAGTAACTACGTCGGAAGGTCGCGGCATGGGCGCCGTTCAGATCGTCAGCACGGTTATCGCGGCTGCCATCACTGCTGTAGCGGTCTATTACGTGGTCAAAGCGGTCCAGCAGATGACGAAGGTCATCAAGATGGGCCAGCCTGACCCGACGCGTTCCAATGACCGGGGCACCCGCACGATCACCATGCTGCGTGAGACGTTGGGTCACACGAAGATGCTCAAGTGGACCGTCGTCGGTGCGGCGCACTGGTTCGTGATGATGGGCTTCATCCTGTTGAGCTCACTGGTGCTCCAGGCCTACTTCGAGGTTGTTGACCCGCATGCTGGTCTGCCGCTGCTAGACGGCTGGGTGGTGTTTGGCTTCGTCACCGAGTGGCTGACCATCCTTGGCATCGCCGCGATCCTCGCCCTGATCGTGATCCGCCTGACCAACCTGCCGACGAAGAAGCGCTGGTCCCGGTTCGCGGGCAGCACCCAATGGCAGGGCTATTTCGTCGAGTACATCATCCTGGCCGTGCTGATCCTGGGCCTGATCATCCGGGCGCTGTCCGTTGCCACCAAGCACTTTGACTATCCGGTTTGGGCGACCCCGCTGTCGCACGCGCTGGGCGCCGTCATGCCGGCCAACTCCACCGCGATCACGATCGTCGCGCTCATCAAGATCTGCGTCAGCATGATCTGGGCGATCGTCATCGGCATGAACGTGACCATGGGTGTGGCGTGGCACCGCTTCCTGGCGTTCCCCAACATCTTCTTCAAGCGCAACGCCGATGGCGCCCCAGCCCTTGGCGCGCTCAAGCCCATGATGTCGGGCGGCAAGCCGATCGACCTGGAAGAAGCCGACCCGGACAAGGACACCTTCGGGGTGTCCAAAGTGGAGGATTTCTCCTGGAAGGGCCTGCTGGACTTCTCGACCTGCACCGAGTGCGGCCGTTGCCAGTCGCAGTGCCCGGCCTGGAACACCGGCAAGCCGTTGTCGCCCAAGCTGGTGGTCCTGTCGCTGAGGGATCACGCCTACGCCAAGCTCCAGGGCGCCACAGACTCCAAGCTGCCCTCCATCGGCACGACCGGAAGCCCGGTTGCCCTGGCGGCCGCTGAGGCTGAGCGGCCCCTGGTTGGCACGGCGGCCGAGAACGCCGTGATCGACTACGACGCGCTGTGGTCCTGCACGACCTGTGGCGCCTGTGTTGAGCAGTGTCCAGTGGACATTGAGCACGTCGATCACATCGTGGATATGCGCCGCTATCAGGTCATGATCGAGTCGTCGTTCCCGGCCGAAGCCGGCGCCATGCTGCGCAACCTGGAGAACAAGGGCAACCCGTGGGGTGCCCCGCCCAACACCCGTGAGGACTGGACCAAGGGACTGGAGTTCCCGGTGCCACGCGTGGGCGAGGCTGAGGACTTCGAGTACCTGTTCTGGGTCGGCTGTGCTGGAGCGTTCGAAGATAAGGCCAAGAAGACGACCCGTGCTGTCGCGACGTTGCTGAATGAGGCGGGTGTCAGCTTCGCCATCCTCGGCAATAACGAGACGTGCACCGGTGACCCGGCCCGGCGGATCGGCAACGAGTTCGTCTACCAAATGCTCGCGCAGCAAAACGTCGAGACACTCAAGGAGTCCGGCGCTCTCAAGATCGTCGCGACCTGCCCGCACTGCTTCAACACGATCGGCAACGAATACAAGGAGCTGGGGCTCGACATCGAGGTCGTCCACCACACGGAACTGCTCGCCCACCTGGTCAAGACCGGCAAGCTGACGCCGGTCAAGCCGATCGAGGGCGGACTGACCTATCACGACCCGTGCTACCTGGGCCGGCACAACCGCGTGTTCACACCACCGCGTGAGGTGCTCAACCAGGCGGCGCAAGGCGGCATCACCGAGATGGGCCGTCGAGAGGAGCGCAGCTTCTGCTGCGGCGCGGGTGGCGCACGGATGTATATGGAAGAGACCATCGGTAAGCGGATCAACGTTGAGCGGACCGAAGAGGCCCTGGCGACCGGTGCCAAGACCATCGCGGTGGGCTGCCCGTTCTGTTCGACGATGCTCTTTGACGCCAAGACATCAAAGGGTGCCGAGGACGTTGAGGTCATCGATGTCGCGAGCGTCCTCCTGCGCTCCATAAAGGCATGAGAAAATAACCCGCATCGACGCTTTAAGTACCGTTCTGCCGCTGCTGCTCTTCGTGCTCCTCACGCTGGGCACCGCGTTCTTCGTGGCAGCCGAGTTCGCCTTGGTCACGGTTGACCGAGCCGAAATCGACTCCCGGGCCGCCAGCGGTGACCGCAGCGCCCGCAATGTGCGCAAGGCTTTGCGTGAACTGTCCTTTCAGTTGTCCGGGGCCCAGCTCGGCATCACGATCACGACGCTGCTCACAGGTTTCCTGGCCCAGCCCGCGCTCGCTGATCTGCTCAAGCCGCTCGGGGTCAGCGCCGGGGTCGCCCAGCTCATCGCGCTGACCATCGCGACGCTGTTCTCGATGCTGTTCGGCGAGCTGGTGCCCAAGAACGCGGCGCTGTCCCGCCCGATGCCAACGGCCCTGCGCACGGCCGGGCCGATGCGCACGTTCTCGCGGGTCCTCAAGTGGGTCATCCACGGGCTGAACAACTCGGCTAACTGGCTGGTCCGGCGGCTGGGGATTGAGCCACAGGAGGAACTGGCCAGCGCCCGTTCGCCTGAGGAGCTCGGGTTGCTCGCCGCTATCTCGGCCCAGGCGGGCGCGCTGCCTACGGAAACGGCCCTGCTCCTGCAACGGACCGTCCGGTTTGGAGACAAGCGCGCGGCTGAAGCGATGACGCCGCGCATTGATGTCGTGGGACTGGCCGCCAACACGAGCGTGGCTGAGTTCTTCGACGTGGTGCGCGACTCCGGCCACAGCCGCTTCCCGGTGTATGAGGAAACACTCGACACGGTCACCGGCGTCGTCTCGCTGACTGACGCGCTCGGGGTCCCTCCGAACCGCCGTCCTTTCACGAGGGTGGCGACGGTCGCGCGCGAGCCGGTCCTAGTACCAGGAAGTCTTGATCTTGATGGAGTCTTTGAAACGCTGAGGACCGGCGCTGCCAGCATGGCCATCGTCGTCGATGAATACGGTGGAACGGACGGCGTGGTCACTTTGGAGGATCTCGTCGAGGAGCTTGTCGGCGAAATCGCTGATGAGCACGACGAGGCCGACGAAGAGGAATCAGGGTCCATCGAAGTAACTGTGCCCGGTGGAGACCGCACCTGGCTCGTTGACGGCATGCTTCGTGAGGATGAGCTGGAAGAGCAAACCGGCTTCCGCGTACCAGAAGGACCGTATGAAACCTTGGCCGGCTTTGTGATGGCTCGCCTCGGCCATATTCCCGTGGTCGGCGAGAGTCTCCTCTACAACAACTGGGAATTCACCGTCGTCGAGATGGAAAAGCACCGGATCGAACAGGTGCGCCTCGTCGAGCAAACCGAGGCGGACTCGTGACGGAAATAGTCATCACCATCGTGCTGTTGCTCGGCAACGCCTTCTTCGTGGGAGCCGAGTTCGCCCTGATCGCATCGCGGCGCACGATCATCGAGCCACAGGCGCGGGAGTCCAAAATGGCCGCCTGGGCATTGTCGGCGATGAATCAGATCCCGCTGATGATCGCGGGCGCTCAGCTCGGCATCACGATCTGTGGCATCGGCCTGGGCGCGATCGCCGAGCCGGCTATCGCTCATAACCTTGAGCCGCTATTCCACGCGATTCATTTGCCCGAGTCGGCCATCCACCCGACGGCGTTCATCATCGCGCTGGCGATCGTGGTGTTCCTGCACACGGTTGTCGGCGAGATGGTCCCGAAGAACATCACGCTGGCTGGGCCGGAGGCGAGCGTGCTGTGGCTCGGGCCGCCGATGCTCGCGTTCTGCATCGCGACCAAGCCGCTGTTGCTGGCGATGAAGTGGGCGGCCAAGAAGGTGCTGAAGCTGTGGCGGATCGAGGCGGCCGATTCGGTCAAGACTGTCTTCACGGCGGAGGAGCTGGCCGGTCTCGTGCAGCAGGCGCGCACCGAGGGCCTGCTCGACCCGGAACAACACGCCCGCATCAGCGGTGCCCTGGCGCTCAATCAGCGCACCGCCAGCGACGCTCTGGTCCCGTGGTCTAAGGTCACGGCCGTCACCGAGGACACCTCACCGGCGTCGCTGGAGGTGCTCGCGACCAGGACGGGCCGTTCCCGGTTCCCCGTGATCGCGCGCACGACCCGCCAAGTGCTCGGGTTTGTGCACGTCAAGGACGTGATTGGCCGTGAAGGCGCAGCCCGTCGGCAGCCGATCCCGGCCAACGTGATCCGTCCACTCGCGATCATCCCGCCGGAGCGGTCGCTAGCGGAGCTGCTTCTGTCCATGAGGCGGGAACGAAGGCACATGATGCTGGTTTCTGGGGGAGCGGTTCCGCTCGGCATCGTCACTCTTGATGACGTTCTTGCGGCGATCATGACCACAAAGGAGCATTGATCGTTAGGTCCTTGTGCGGCGAATGGCTTGGGCTGCAAGGGTAGCCAGTCTTTTCATCGTCACCGGGGTATTGGCCGGTGGCGCGGGCGCTGCGCCGCCGCGCCCGCTGGCGGAGGCCGCGGCTGCCCGCATCGACGTGTATTTCGACTTTGCCAACGGGATCACCGGCGAGATCTGGGACCGTGGCCGTCAGCTCCAGCTGCGCGAGGACGCGATGCAGGGCGGTGAGCTGATCCAGCTGCCGCGTGGGGATGACTGGGCGGTCCACTTCCCGTTCGTGTGCGATGTGACGCCTCGTGACTGCCCTCGCGTGATCCTGGAGAGTGCGCAAGCGGGTCTGCTTAACCCGGGCACCCAGCCGATCTACTGGGGCGCGTCGGTGCAGATGATGATGAACGAGAAGAGCGACGGCGCCAACGTCATGCAAAAAGGGCTCTCCGTCGACGGAACGCAGTACAAGCTTCAAGTCGACGGGCTGGAGGGCCGCCCGAGCTGTGCCATTACGACACCGAATGGCCGCTATGTGGCGCTGTCTCGCGAGGGCGTCGCGGACGGAACGTGGCACAGCCTGGCTTGCGCGCGCAACGGCTCCGTGCTGACTCTATTCATCGATGGCCGTGAGGCGCGAGTGGCGTCTGTCCCGATAGAACTGTCCATTGAGAACGATCATCCATTGCGCATCGGTGGCAAGGGTCACGGACCGTACAACGACCAGTTCCACGGCACGATTGACGATGTTTTTGTCAGTATTGGCTAGGGTTTGACCCAGCCGCGAGTTGCATTCGTGTTACGGGGCTGCCTAGTGTAAATCCCCGTGTGTAGCCATCTCACGCGGCGAAGGCCGCTCGCAGCACGCACGACCCTGCTCACGGTCCTGTCAACCCTTGCCTTGCTCTTCGGATTCGCGGGCCATGCCTACGCCGATCCCACCCCGGCCGAGATCGAAGCACAGATCGACGCCAAGTGGAACCAGATCGAACCCACCGTCGAAGAGCACAACGCGGTCAGGATCAAGCTCGACCTTGAGCGCAAGAAGGCCGACGAGCTAACGGCGAAACTCAAGCCGCTGGAAGACGAGGTCGCCACCACCCGCACCCAGGTCGGCATCTACGCCGACTACTTGTACCGCGGCGGAACGCTCGCGGGCATCGGCGCCATGCTCGACGCGAATGACCCGACGGTCTTCGCCGAGCGTCTCCAGTCCATGGACCAGGTTGCCAGGCACTTCAACGGCCACCTAGACCATGTCCTGGCGACCAAGAAAGAGCTGGATGAAGCCAAGAAGCCCCTGGACGCGATCATCGCTCAGCTGGACGCCCTCGAAAAGGAGCAGGCGGCCCGCATTCAGGTGATCAAGGATGAGATCGCGAAGCTGGACCAGTTGCGGCTCAAGGCTTACGCCAACGGCGGTGGCATCGGCGAACTAGCACCCGTGCCTTGCCCCACCACCTATCCCGGTGGTGCCGCGGGCACGGCGATCAAGTACGCCTGTGCTCAGATCGGCCGACCCTACGTTTTCGCCGCCGACGGACCGGACAGTTTCGACTGCTCGGGCCTGACGAAGTCGGCTTGGCTCGCGGCCGGCGTTAGCCTGCCGCACAACGCCAAGGCGCAACGTGGTGTGGTCGCGTCGGTGAGCCGGTCCGAGTTGCGCCCAGGAGACCTTGTCTTCTACTACTCCGACCTCCATCATGTCGGCATGTATGCCGGTGACGGCTGGATCGTTCACGCGTCTCGGCCGGGCGTGCCCGTCAAGATGCGCAAGATGGATTCCGGCGGAAACATCCACAGCTACGGCAGACCAGGCTGATGGCGGATATCTCCCGCCTCCTGTTCTGGCGCCACCTGCGTGGCACGCCCACCCTCTGGGTGCGCCACCAGGTCAAGGGACAGGTCAAGCGTGAAGGGGCCGGGCTGGCATTCTGGTACCGGCCCCTCACCGCTGTGCTAAGTGAAGTCCCAGTCGACGACCGCGAGCTGCCGTTGCTCTTTCACGCGCGCAGCAGCGACTATTCCGATCTCACGGTCCAGGCGACGGTTACTTACCGCGTCTCTGACCCGGCGACAGCGGCGTCCAGATTGGACTTCTCGATTGACCCCCATAAGGGTACGGCGAGAGCCCGCCCCCTGGACCAAATCGCCACCCTGCTGGCCGAGCTGGCGCAGCAACCCGCGCTGGATCTGCTGGCACGCCAGCCACTAGCCGAGGCGCTGACCGCGGTCGCTCCCGTGCGCGAAGCGGTGTCAGCCGCTCTGGCTAGCGATGAGCGGCTCAGTGATCTGGGCGTCCACGTCGTGAGCGCCCGGGTCGTGGCGATCCGGCCAGAACCGGAACTCGAGCGGGCGTTGCAGACGCCAACCCGTGAAGCCGTTCAGGTCGAAGCCGACCGCGCGACGTATGCCCGCCGTGCTCAAGCGGTCGAGCAGGAGCGCGCGATCGCTGAAAACGAGCTGCAGAGCAAGATTGAGCTCGCCCGGCGTGAGCAGCAGCTGGTTGAGCAAAGTGGAGCGAACGCCCGCAGGACCGCCGAGCTTGACGCGGCTGCCCAGCTCGTACGAGCCCAAGCCGCCGCCGAACAAGAACGCACCATGGCTGAAGCCAAGGCGACGTCGGTGCGGGTGATCGGTCTGGCGGAGGCTGAAGCGGAGGCGGCTCGTCTCGCGGCCTATCGTGATCTGCCGCCCGAGGTGCTGAGGTCGTTGGCGCTCAAGGAGTTTGCCGGGCAGCTGCCCGAGATCGGTCAGCTCACGGTCACGCCGGATGTGGTGACGAGCTTGCTCGCCAAGTTCAATGGCAACGCTAGCTCCTAGGGTTGTCGTCGTTTCCCGGCGCAGCGAGCTCGATGAGCTCCTGAGCCGGCACGGCACGAGTGCGGCCGCGGGCTACTTTCTCAAGCAGCGCGGCCGCAAAGTGTCCGATGTGCAACGTCAGCACACCTCGTTACAAGAGGCACTCGATGCCATCAATGCCGCGCTGCCCGCTGACTGGCGCCGTGGCCACGTCGACCGCGATGACTTGCCGCGCTTCCTTTTCGCCCCGGAAGACATCGTGATCACGGTCGGCCAGGATGGCCTTGTCGCCAACGTCGCGAAGTACCTCGACGGACAGCCGGTCATCGGCATCAACACCGATCCGCGACGCAATCCCGGTGTGCTCGCTTGTTTCGCGCCCGCTGAGGTGGGCAAGGTGCTCCCTCGCGTTCTGTCCGGCAAGGCCGCGCAGCAAAAGCGTGCCATGGCGACGGCGACGCTCGATGACGGTCAGCGCCTCAGCGGGCTCAACGAGATCTACATTGGACACTCCAGTCATCAGTCTTCGCGTTATCTGCTGACCACTCCCGATGGCCGGCAGGAGCGGCACTCGTCTTCGGGCATCGTCGTGGGCACCGGGACGGGGTCAACCGGCTGGTGTGTCTCGATCGCAGGCGAACGCTCGATGCAGGCCGAACTGCCCGCCCCGATCGCGATGGAGCTCGCCTGGTTTGTCCGTGAGGCCTGGCCGTCGCCCGGCACGGGTGCCACGCTGACCGCGGGCCGGATCAGCGCGCGGGACGCGCTCACGATCACGTGCGAGAGCGAACGTCTCGTGGCCTTCGCCGACGGGGTCGAGACCGATCATCTCGTGCTCAGCTATGGGCAGCAGATCACGGTCGGAGTGTCGAACAAGCAGCTCAACCTCGTTGTGTCGTGAGCCACAACTATCTTTACGACCGATCGGTTTTATTTATAGGCTGCCGTCATGACCGATGGACGGCTGGCCCGTGGTGAGCGCACCCGCGCCGCCGTGCTCGACGTGGCCGTCGCCCTCGCCAGCGAAGTCGGCCTCGACGGGCTAACCCTCGGCCAGCTCGCTGAGCGGCTCGACATGACCAAGTCGGGGCTTTTCGCGCACTGGCGCTCCAAAGAAGAGCTGCAATTGGCCGCCATCGAGCACGCGCGCTCGCAGTGGACGGCATACATCGTCAGCCCTGCCTTGGCTGAACCTCGGGGAATCCGGCGGCTCTTCGCCTTGCACACGTCCCGGCTCGCTTTCTACACCGAGCGCGTGCTGCCTGGCGGATGTTTCTTCGCCAACGCGAAGTTCGAATACATCGGCCGCTCGGGTGTCGTCCAAGACCGCCTCGCCGAGGTGCACGGTGAGTGGATGACGCTGATCGAGCGTCTGATCGGTGAAGCCATTGAAAATCAAGAGCTTTCATCTGGTACGCCACAAAAAGATCTCGCATTTGAAATTGACGCCGCAGGCACGGCCGCGTTGCTGAACTTCCGTTTGCTGGGAAGTGATTCCAGCATCGCCCGCCGGGTGATCCTGACGCGGCTGCGTGCGCTCGCCACCGACCCCGGCCTGCTGCCCACCGAATGAAAGGCCAGATGATGCAAACCCTTACCGGCACTGTGGTTCCGCTGACCGTCCACTTTGACGACCTCGATCCCGTGGGCGTCATGCACAACGCGCGCTACGCGATCTTCGTCGAGCGCGCGATCTCGAGCTTCTGGGCCGGGCATGGCGTCGGGTTCTTCAACGGCGGCCCCAGCACCGAAGACATGGTGGCTGTCGTCGCCGAGTTCAGCATCAAGTTCCTGGCCCCGATTCGCTCGACCGGTCCCGTTGACGTGCACCTTTGGCTCGACAGCCTGGGCGAAACGAGTGCCGTGTGGGCGTTCAGGTTCCTCTCCGCTGATGGCACAACGGTTTTCGCTGAGGGCAAGCGCGTCATGGTGAAAATCGACGGCAAGACGGGCCGCCCGTCCTCGTGGACCGACGAAGGCCGCAGAATCGCCGCTACTCTGCTGGCGTAACCGGTCCCGGCTGAACCGTGCGCGGACCCAAGCGTCCACATTTCGCTAGTACGGAGCGGTGAAGGTGGCCGATCCAGCGGCGCCGCTCGGCTGGCTGTTCGGGTCGTTCGAGATCCATAGCTCGGCCGTGTAGCTGTGACCAGCGACCTTTCCCGGTGCCCACACGGTCTTGCAAGCGTTCTGCGTGTCCACGACATCGTTGATGCGGCCGAGCCAGGTGTTGGTGGTGTTGTCCTTCACGCGCAAAATCGCATAGGTGCCAAGCCATTGCGCGTGCTGGCACACCGTCCACTTGAGGTTCGGGCCCGACGAGTAGTACGTGATCTCAGCGTCGGCCGCGATGATTTCCGCATCCGCGGCGATCTGAATCTGCACCGAGTCGTAAACCGCCGCCGCCGGAGCCTGCGCGCCAAAGACGATGCCAGCCGCAGCGGCCGCTGCCATCAGGACCTTGAGTGAACGCTTCATGGTGTTGCCTTCCGTTGGTACTACGCGCATCCCCGTTGATGCTCAAAGATCATCGCGGGAGACCGTACAACGCCATGAAACTTCATGTCGAATCTTGTTGAGATGTGTTTAATCACATCGCGACCGGCCTGAAGTTCGCTGATCACTGGTCAGGCATCATTGAGCGGTGGCGAGAGTGCGGGCACCTGAACTTAAGGGCCGGGGTTGGCTGAACACCGGCGGCAAAGAGCTGAGCATCAAAGACTTGCGCGGCAAGATCGTGCTGCTGGACTTCTGGACGTTCTGCTGCATCAACTGTTTGCACGTCCTTGACGAGCTGCGCCCGCTGGAAGACAAGTACGGCGACGTGCTCGTGGTTATCGGCGTGCACTCGCCGAAGTTCGAGCACGAGAAAGACGCCGAGGCCGTCGTGGCAGCCGTCGAGCGGTACGGCGTGGAGCACCCCGTGCTCGATGACCCCGAGCTGCACACGTGGAAGCAGTACGCCGCCAAGGCTTGGCCCACGCTGTCGGTCGTCGACCCCGAAGGGTATGTCGTCGCGTCGATGGCGGGGGAGGGGCACGCCGAAGGGCTCCGGCGCCTCATCGATGAGCTGATCGCGACGCACGAAGCGAAGGGAACCCTGCATCGCGGCGTGGGGCCGTTCGTGCCACCGCCCACGGCACAGACATTGTTGCGGTTCCCGGGCAAAGCCTTGCCGCTCAGCGATGGCACGGTGCTGGTGTCCGACTCCGCGAGGCATCAGCTCGCCCGGCTCAACGGCGAAGAGGTCGTCAGCCGCATCGGCTCCGGGCAGCGGGGCCGCGCCGACGGCACCAGCGAGCAGGCCAGCTTCTCTGAGCCACAAGGCCTCTGCCTGCTCCCCACCAACATTTCCAACATTTGTGGGTACGACGTCATCGTCGCCGACACCGTGAATCACCTGCTGCGCGGGCTCAAGCTCAGCAATGGCGAGGTCACCACCGTCGCCGGAACGGGCCGTCAGTGGCGGTCCACTGTGGATGATCACGCGCACGACGCCCGTTCGATGGACCTGTCCTCGCCGTGGGATGTCGCGTGGTACCAAGGCAAAGTCATCATCGCCATGGCGGGAACGCATACGCTGTGGTGGTTCGACCCGGTGAAGCGGACCGTCGGGCTATACGCCGGAACCACCGTTGAAGCGTTGCGCGACGGACCGTTGCCCGACGTGTGGCTGGCGCAGCCGTCCGGCTTGAGCGTAAGCGCGGACGGTCAGCGGCTGTGGTTTGTGGACAGTGAGACCAGCGCGCTGCGGTTCATCGAGAACAACGTCATGGGAACCGCTGTCGGGCAAGGGCTCTTCGACTTCGGTCACGCTGACGGTGCCGCGGGTCAGGCGCTCTTGCAACACCCGCTCGGAGTGCAGGCCCTGCCCAACGGAGAAGTGCTGATCGCGGACACCTACAACGGCGCGATCCGCAAGTACGCCAACGGCATGGTGTCCACCGTGGACACCGGTCTCGCGGAGCCGAGCGACGTCTTCCTCTCCGCGGATGGACGCATCCACGTCGTCGAAAGCGCCGCTCACCGCATCGTCGAAGTGACCGATGGCGACCAGTCGATGGATGCCAAGCGGCACAAGGTGAAGCGCCCGCCCACGGAACTGGCTGCGGGTGAGGTGACACTCGACATCATCTTCACGCCGCCGCCTGGGCAGAAGCTCGATTACAGCTTCGGCGACCCGACCCGGCTGGAAGTCAGCGCCTCACCGGCCGAGATTCTCGTAGCTGGCGAGGGCGTGACGACGTCACTAAAGCGAACGCTCACGTTGAAGGAAGGCGTTGGCGTGCTTCAGGTCGTGGCTCAAGCCGCGACCTGTGACAGCCACGACGAGCACGCCGCCTGTCACTTAACCCGGCAGGACTGGGGAGTGCCGATCATCGTGAAAGACGGTGGGGCGCAACGACTCGCGCTCATCCTGCGCGGCCTAGACGAAGAGGCCTAGACGAAGGGGCGCAGGGTCACACCTGCGTCTTCTAGGGCGGAACGCACCTGGATCGCGAGCGTGACCGCGCCCAGGGTGTCGCCGTGCAGGCAGATCGAGTCGACCGGGTGCGGCACCACCGTGCCGTCGAGCGCGATGACCCGTTGGTCCACCGCCATCAGCAGGGCCCGGGCTACGACCTCGTCGGTGTCCACGATGACGGCGCCCGGCTTGTCGCGGGGCAACAGGGTGCCGTCGGCGCGATAGGCGCGGTCAGCGAAACCTTCGGCGTAGACGGGCAGGCCGGCATCGCCGGCCGCGTTGGCCAAGGGCGATCCTGGGGCACAGAGCACCGGCAGTTTCAGGATCAGAGCAGCATCCACGATGGCCGGCACGTGCTTGACGGCGTGATACAGCGCGCCATGTGGCTTCAGGTAACGGACCGCATCGCCGGACAGCGCACGTAACGCGCCGACCTGGTACACGATCTCGTCACGCAGTTGGCCAAAGTCGTATTCGATGAACCGCCGCCCGAACCCGGGCAGATCCCGGTAACCAACCTGTGCCCCGATCGACACACGGCGCTGGTTAGCCCAGGCACTGACCTGGCGCATCGTGCTGGCATCACCGGCGTGGAATCCACAGGCGACATTCGCGCTCGTGATGACGTCGAGCAAACCTTCGTCATCGCCCAGCGTCCAGCGGCCAAAGCCCTCGCCAAGGTCGGCGTTAAGGTCCATAGAAGACGACCCTAGTTGACGGTCTGCACTGGGCGATCAGCGGAAGGTCCTCGGGATGGACCACCGCGATCACGGGGTAGCCGCCGGTCGTTGGGTGATCAGCGAGGAAGACGATGGGCTGGCCGTCGGGCGGCACCTGCACGGCGCCCGCTACGAGGCCCTCGCTCGGCAACTCTCTTGTCACGGTGCGCGTTAGGGGCGGTCCGGTCAGGCGGGCTCCGATGCGGTTGAGCGTGCTTACGGAGTACCCACCGGAAAGGGTTTGAGCGAACCACGAAGCTCGCGGCCCGGGGCGGACCCGGACCCGGATCTCGCCTGAGGGCATCTCAAGAGCTGGTGGTACTAAGCGATCGGCGAAGAGCGTGCCGAGTGGCAGGAGCGAACCGCGCCGCAGCACGGCTGGCCCGATCCCGGAAAGCGTGTCAGTGCTGCGCGAGCCAAGCACGGCTGGGACGTCGACGCCACCGCGGACAGCCAGATAGCTGAACATGCCCGCCGCCGATCCTCCAATCTCGACAGTGTCACCCGCGCGAACCGACATCGGGGCAACCGAAACCGCACCGGCCACGGCATAGATGCCATCGACGTGGAACCGTGCCACGAACCGTCCCGGCGCCAGCTCCAGCCCCGCTGCCGCGGAGCTGTTGCCGGCTAACGCGTTCGCCCGGTCGAGCGAGACGGGGTCGAGTGCTCCCGCGTGCGGAATCCCAAGGTGGGCGTGCCCCGGTCGGCCGCGATCCTGAATCGTGGCAAGCGGAACGGCCTTCATCACCTCAAGCATCCGTGAACCTGACCGTCGTGCCGGGAGTCAGCAGCGCGGGGTCCTCTTTGGACAGATCGAAGAGCACGAGCTCGGTGACGCCCAGCAAGAGCCAGCCGCCGGGGGATTCGCGCGGGTAAACACCCGCGTAGGGACCGGCGATGGCGACCGATCCAGCGGGCACGCTCCGGCGCGGGGTCGCGAGCCGGGGGCGGTGAAACGCCTCGGGAAGCCCGGTTAGATAGGCGAATCCGGGCGCGAAGCCACAGAACGCGACCGTGAACACGGTGTCGCGCATGGCTTCCACGATGCCGTCGAAAAGATCCGGACCGTTCCAGCGCACCGGAACCGTGACCGCACGATCCGTCTTGATCGCTGTCTTTGGCGACACCGTCTCGAGCGCGGGCAGTTTCCGCACTCCCTTGAGTAACACCGTTTCCGCCGCGGGCACGATGTCATCGACGTCGGTCTCGAGGTGCTCCCGCAGCGCGAGGAACCAGCCCACCGGATCGTCGACCTCAAGCAGCAGACCGTCCCAGCCGTACTCGAGCACCCTCATGCTTTGATCGTGGCACCTCGACGGTCACGTCCACACGCGCACGTCCGAGATAACCCGCTCGGTGGGACTGCAGCAGCCCGTCGCCAGGAAGCTAATGCCACCCGCGGCGGACAGTGCCGACTCAGTGAGCTCAACCGCCGCAGCCGATGAACCGTCCACATAGATCCGGATGTTCGTTCCGACAGCCGTGATCGCCAGTTTGCGTTCCGCCTTGGCGCCAACGTAAACGTCTTGCCTCAGTGTCGTGCTCACCCCGTCAACGATCTTGGACACGGTCACCTCACCGCCGGCGTCGAGCGTGATACGGAAGTAGTTGCGCCCGTTGTTGTCATCGCGCACGGTCACGCCAACGCTGCTGTTGCCGACGAACTTGACCTTGACCTCTATGGTGAGGTCCCTCAGGTCGTAGTACCCGTGGCAGGAGTAATCGCTGCTGCCTTTGACGTGGTAGCCGTCGGCCGCGTAGCCGCACATGCCACCGTCTTGGTGGCCCCACGCCAGGCTTCCCTGAGAGGTCATCGGGCTGGCGAAGAGCAGGTTCGCCGGGCCGCTGTAGGGGTTGCCCGCTGGTGGTGGCGGTGTTGTCGGCTGGCCACCTTGATTGCCATTGCCCCCGCCGTGCTGGGTTGACTTCACTGGCGTGGGCTGTGCGCTTGCTGGGGTTGCCGAAACGGGTGTGGTGCTTGGCCCAGGCGCCGTCGTCGATGGTGTTGCCGTGTCTGCTTCCTCGCCCCACCACCCCATTTCCCTGCCGAAAGCCGGAAAGGCCAGAATCAGCGCCAGCACTGCGGCGACCGCGCCAATGATGGCGACAATGCGTCCTTGCCCAGAGTTCATGTCATGAGGTTTTAGCCGAGGAACTGTCTCTCCTAAATAGACTAATGAGCCAGTTGTTACTGCCTGATCGCGAAGAGTGTCTGTAACCTAGTTCACGCTCAAAAGCTACGGACTAGTAACCTACGGTCCCGTAACCTGGAGGTATGACCGTCACCGCCGCTCCCAAGCGCTTGCGCCCCGTGGACATCGGGAAGCCCCGGATGCGCGGCTGGCTGCACTTCTACGCGTTCTTCGCCGCGCTCGCCTGCGGCATCGTGCTCACCACGATCGCTGCCTTCCAGCCAGGCATCGCCCCTGTAGTCAGCGTCGGGATTTACAGCCTGACGGTGTGCGGGCTTTTCGGCATCTCCGCCCTCTATCACCGCAAGGTCTGGAGCGAGCGGGGGTACCAGGTGATGCGCCGCCTGGACCACGCCATGATCTTCATCTTCATCGCTGGCACCTACACCCCGTTCTGCACCCTCCTGCTGCCGTCCGGCAAGGCGACGGTGCTGCTAGTGGTGGTGTGGCTGGGAGCGATCGGTGGGGCCGTCATGTCCCTGGTCTGGCCGCACGCGCCCCGCTGGGTGTCAGCTCCGCTCTACCTGGCACTTGGCTGGGTCGCGGTCGCCGTCCTGCCTGACATCCTCGCCAGTGGTGGCGTCACCGCGCTCGTGCTGCTGATCGCTGGCGGTGCGGCCTACTCGATCGGTGCCATCTTCTACGCTCTACGCCGGCCCAACCCGTGGCCAGACGTGTTCGGCCACCACGAGTTCTTCCACGCGTGCACGCTAGTGGCCGCTGTCTGCCACCACATCGCGATCTACTTCGCCTTGTTCGCCTAAGCGGCCGCCCGTGCGGTGTGGGTGGCGACGCGGGGAGCCTGCGTGAGGCTGCTCCAAGGACTGTCCGCCTGGTGCACGACGATCCCTCCCGTGCGCAGACCGTCAGAATCGGCTTCACTTTCCGCGTCGAGCAGCTCCGAAAGATAGGAGATCGACGGGTTGTGCCCGATGAGCACAACGGTCTCCACGTCTTCGGTGATCGACTGCACGAGCTTGAGCAGCTCCTCAGCGTTGCCGTCATAGATCGCACGCTCGTAGCGCACGTGTGGGGCACCGGAACTGGCGACGGCGACGGCCACCGAGTGCCAGGTCTGCCGGGTGCGTTTGGCCGGTGAACAAAGCACCAGCCCTGGTACATAGCCGTTTTTGAGCAACCAGGCCCCGGCGGCGGCGGAGTCGGCGTGACCACGTTCGGTCAGCGGCCGATCGATATCCGCAACCCCATTGGGGCGGTCGGCTTTCGCGTGACGCAGCAGGACAAGCGTGCCCATGGCACACAGCTTGCCTCAACTCCGGCATCCTCGCACCCCGGATAATCGCGCGGAGTGACAAAAAGATCGGGCGGCCGATGCTGGCCGCCCGATCGGGTATCTAAAACTCAGAACGCGTCTTCAGGAAGATCCATGGCGTCAAGGGACGCCAGCTCAATGATCCGGCGGTCCGAACCGAGGCGCGGGAGCACCTCACGCGCGAAGAACCGGGCACTGGCCACGACACCGGCGTAGAAGGCCTCGTCGGTGCCCGACGTGTTGAGCGCCTTCAGGGCCACCTCAGCCCGCTTGAGCAACAGCCAGCCGACGACGAGGTCGCCGAGGGCCAGGAGCAGACGGCGCGAGTGCAGCCCCGTCTTGTAGAGCGTGCGGGGGTCGTCGCCCTGCGACTCGGCCAGCCAGCCCGTGAACGTGGCGAGCATGCTCTGCACGTCCCCTAGAGCGGTCGCTAGCTGCGTCCGCTCTTCCTTGAGCTGACCGTTGCCCGCCTCGTTGTCGAGGAACTGCTGGATCTCGCCAGCGACCGTCATGAGCGCCCGGCCGTTGTCCTTGACAATCTTGCGGAACAGCAGGTCGAGGCTCTGGATAGCGGTCGTTCCCTCATACAGAGAGTCGATCTTCGCGTCCCGCACGTACTGCTCGAGCGGGTAGTCCTGGAGGAACCCGGACCCACCGAACGTCTGCAGCGACTCCGAACCAAGCAGCTCGAAAGCACGCTCGGAACCACAGCCCTTGACCAGCGGCAGCAGTAAATCGTTGACCTTCACGGCCTTCTTGGCCGCCTTCTCGTCACCGGCGAGTTTCGCGATCTCGGCCTGGTCATGCCAGTACGCCGCGTAGATCGCCAGTGCGCGCAGACCCTCCGCATAGGACTTCTGCAGCAGCAGCGACCGGCGGACGTCAGGGTGGTTCGTGATGGTCACCCGTGGCGCGGCCTTGTCGGCCATCTGCAACAGGTCGGCGCCCTGCACCCGCTCGCGGGCGTAGTTGCGGGCGTTGAGGTAACCCGTCGACAGCGTGGCGATCGCCTTGGTGCCCACCATCATCCGGGCGTTCTCGATGATGAGGAACATCTGGCGGATGCCTTCGTGCACCTCGCCGACGAGCCAGCCCTTGGCTGGTACACCGTGGCCACCGAAGGTCATCTCACACGTGGTGGACGCCTTGATGCCCATCTTGTGCTCGACGTTTGTGGCGAACACGCCGTTGCGCTCACCCAGGGCGCCCGTCTTCGGGTCGAAGTGAACCTTCGGCACGACGAACAGGGACAGCCCCTTCGTGCCCGGTCCAGCGCCTTCGGGGCGGGCCAGCACGTAGTGGATGATGTTTTCGGTCATGTCCTGCTCGCCTGACGTGATGAACCGCTTCACGCCTTCGATGTGCCAGGAACCGTCTTCTTGCAGAGTGGCCTTCGTCCGGCCGGCGCCCACATCAGATCCAGCGTCGGGCTCGGTGAGGATCATGGTGGATCCCCACTTCTTGTCCACGAAGAGCTTGGCCCATTCCTTCTGCTCGTCGGTGCCCTCTTGGAAGAGCACGTTGGCGAAGGAGGGGCCGGAGCCATACATCCAAATAGGAGCGTTGGATCCGAGCACCAGCTCGGCAAAAGACCAGATGAACGTGTGTGGCGCGGGGGTGCCACCGAGGTCTGCCGGGAGGGTGAACCGCCAGAACTCCGCGTCCATCCAGGTTTGGAATGACTGGCGGAAGCTTTCCGGCATAGTGACCTTGAAGGTCGCCGGGTCGTACACGGGAGGCTTGCGATCCGCGTCGGCATAACTCGCCGCGAGATCGGTGCGCGCCATCCGGTCAATCTCAGTCAGGACGCTGCGTGCCGTGTCGGCGTCAACGTCCTCGTAGGGGCCGATGCCGAACGGCGAATCAAAGACCTCAAACAGGTTGAACTCAAGGTCGCGCAGGTTGCTCTGGTAGTGCGTCATCCTTTTCCCGCCTCCGCTGGTTACCGCCGAGTAGCAACCCCACTGTATTACTCATGAGTAACCCGCTGCAACCGCATCGCTGTTAATTCACAGTGATGTCTCAGAGTGGGGCAAAAAGGACAATTGCAAGGCGCCACGCCGTCTCGCGTTACTAGTGGGTCATGGTTCTCGTTCCTTCGAGTGAACAGGCCCCCGCAAAACCCTCGCTTAGGAGCCTTCAGATGATCGAGAAGCTGCGCACTCTGCTCTTTGAGCCGCGCTACCCGCAGCGCTATGTCGGCCGTCACCGGATGCAGACCGGCGTGCCCGTAGTCACGCTCAACGTTCGCCGCCCACACCGCCTGTCTGCCTGAGCCGCTCCCGGAACGAGAGCGGCACCGGATCGATGAAGATCCGGTGCCGACGTTGAGCTAGGCGGTTCTTAGTTCACCAGGCGTTCCCACCAGGACAGGTGCTGCGGCTGCTGCACCGGCTCCACAGGCGGCGGCGTCGTTGGGCCGCCATATCCATAGCCAGGCGTAGTCCGGCTAGGCGTCGGCCGCGGAGACCGGGAAACCGATGGCGTTGGACTGACCGACCGCGACGGGCTCGGCGAGATCGACCGCGACGGTGACGGGCTAACCGACATCGACGGGCTCGGCGACGGCGACTGGCTCATGCCGGGGCACGTGTGGCTCAGGTTGAACGTTCCAGGCGTGGTCTCGTCAGGCGATACGGTCGCCGATCCGTTGACGATGGCCTGGCCCGTGGGCGTCGTGAAGATGTAGGCGTGGATGACATCGCCGTTGCCAGCCTCAGCCAGGTAGCCCACCCAGCCAGGTCCCGAGTCGGTGTCCGGGAACACGGCTGTGATGGGACCTGCGGTCACGCTCGTGAACTGGATCGTGATCGAGGTGAAGTTGTCCCCCGATGACGACGGCAGGACAAAGTGCCAGCCGTCGTAGTTCGGCCCAGGCGGCGAGCCCAGCGGCCCACTGCAGTCCTGCTCGTCAAACTCGTCAGCGGTCGCCCCAATGTGATCTGGATTGATCGTCACCGGCGTGTCGGCCCACGCCGGCTTAGGGCTGGAAGTCTGGATGGATAGGGCGATGGCGGCCACCACCGCGAAGATTGCTGCCCCGACGGCGATCAAAAGCCGTGGCACAGGGCGGGAAATAAACGACATTCATGCTCCTAGAGATTTGTGCCTATATCTAGGAACGAGAAATGTCACTAATCGGACATTAGGCGTTGCTGCCGACTTCCCAGCTTGGCTGCGGGGTGGGCGACGGCTGTAGCGGGCCTGTGTACTCCATGAGGATCATCGCGATGTCGTCGTCAAGCCGGTAGTGAACCCACTCCTGCAAGGCCGCCTCCACCGAGGCCAGGCCATCGCCGACCGTTCCGTGCCCGAGCAACCTCCACGCGCGGTCCGCTATGGGGAAGAAGGTGCCGTCGCGACGGGCCTCGGCGAGTCCATCGGTCAACATGAGCAGCCGGTCGCCTGGCTCCAGCCGCTCGACCCTTGTCCTGACCACCGGCATGAAGCCCAGTGGCGGCGCGGGAGCCGGTGGATCGAGAGTGATCACTTCGCCGCGGCGCAGCAGAATCGGGGACGGGTGACCACAGTTCACGATGGTCAACGTGCCGCCGCGTTCTTCGACCAGACACGCGGTCACGAAGTCTTCGTCGCCAACGGATCGCGCGACAGCGCGATCAAGGTCGGCCACCACGGCACGCAGGTCAGCTCGCTCGTAGGCGACGTGCCGGTAAGAGCCGAGAACGATGCTCGCCGTGCGGACGGCATCGAGTCCCTTGCCACGCACGTCACCGATGATCATCCGTACGCCATAGGGCGTGTCCAGCGCTTCGTATAGGTCCCCGCCGATGTCAGCGGCAGCGGCGGCGGAGATATAACGGCCAGCGATCGACAGACTGCCCACCTTGGGACCCAATGGCCGCAGAACCGCCTGCTGAGCGATGCTCGCGAGACGGGCCAGCTCAGCGATTCTTTCCGCTTGCCGTTGCCGGACAACCGCAACAGACGCGGCGATCGTGGTCGCGATGCCGATGGCGACAACGTTGATGAACGGGGAGAAGTCGCTGGCGTCGCCTAGCATCGCGAACAGGGTGCCCACCGCGGTCGCGGCGGCACCGGCCACGAGGACCTCTTTCCACGGGGCGAAAACAGCGGCCAGGAACGGCACGGTCGCCATCAGCCCCACGTAACGCACCGGGCGGCCATCAGCCAGCTCGATAGCGCTGATGAGTCCGAGCATGACAAAGGCCGCGCCGAGTCCGGCGCGGGCTCCAGGGCTACGCGGGCGTCCGCCCATCAAGACTCCGACCATTCGTACGGCAACCAGCATGCCTGATCTCAGTGAGAACACTCGTCAGATTGGCCGCTCGGGGGATCGCAATGTGTCCGGATGGATTACCTGGCGAAAATGGGTCGCTTTGCTGGGCTTTTGCGGACCAAGATGGCCCATGCTGATCGACCATTGGCCGTTGCAGGGACTTTCGCTCCAGACACCTGATCTTGAGCTGCGTTTACCGGACAACGAGGAACTGGCCGCGCTCGCTGACGTCGCCGCCGCGGGAATACATGATTCGGACTTCATGCCGTTCCTTGTTCCCTGGACCGCAGGAAGCCCAGCCGAGGTCGCGCGCTCAGTCATCCTGCACCACTGGAAGATCATTGGTTCGTTCGATGTCCAGGACTGGCGTATTCCATTTACAGTCTTCTATCAAGGAATGCCGGTTGGCGTCCAGACCATCCGCGCCAAGAACTTCGCCGTCACTCGCGAAGTCGCGACCGGCTCGTGGCTGGGCAAGGCCTATCACGGGCGTGGCATTGGCACCCAGATGCGGGTTGCCGTGCTGGAGTTCGCCTTCGCCGGCCTCGGTGCGCAGAGCGCTATCTCGGCGGCGCTCGTCGGGAATGCCGCCTCGCTGGGTGTCTCGCGCAAACTTGGGTACCGCGAAGACGGCATCGGGCGCGAAGAAGTCCAGGGCAAGCTGCGCGTCGACCAGCGCCTGCGGCTGGACAAGGAGCAATGGAGCGCGCCTTTCGGCGTACCCATGAAAGGCTTGGAGAAGGTTTTGGAGTTTCTTGGTCTATGAGCCGGTCGGCCAAACCTGCCAGCTCTGATATGACCTAGACGGCGTCGGGCCACGCTGTCCCTGATAGCGGGAGCCGTAAATGCTTGAGCCGTAAGGATGTTCGGCGGGCGAGGACACGCGCAGCACACACAGCTGGCCGATCTTCATGCCGGGCCAGAGGCGGATCGGCAGCGTAGCCACATTGGACAGTTCCAGCGTGACGTGCCCAGAGAAACCGGGGTCGATGAAACCAGCGGTGGAGTGCACGAGCAGGCCGAGGCGGCCAAGGCTCGACTTTCCTTCGATGCGCCCGGCGAGCTGCTGGCCGATCGTCATGCATTCCAAAGTGGACGCGAGCACGAACTCGCCTGGGTGCAGGACAAAGGACTCGCCCTCCTGCACTTCAACCAGGCTGGTCAAGTCGTCCTGCTGCTCAGCCGGGTCAATGTGGGTGTAGAGGTGGTTGTTGAACACCCGGAACCAGCGATCCAGCCGGACGTCAATGCTCGACGGCTGGATAAGGCTTTGCTCGAACGGGTTGAGCTCCAGCTGTCCGTTCTTGATCTCAGTGAGCAGGTCACGATCCGATAGCAGCACGTGGGTGAGCTTACAGGTTTTGGTTTGTCTGATTTGCGGCGTGTGTTGCTCGGTTAAGGCTGTTCGGCGACTTGTGGCGTGTCGAGTGGCTTGATCGAACGTGTGTTCGATAGGGTGTGGGCATGGCAACTTGGAGTGAGTTCGCGGCCGCAGCGCCGGAGCTTGCCACACCTATCCGCGAGCTGCTGCATCAGTACGGGCGGGGAATGGCCTACCTGGCCACGATCCGCCAAGACGGGGGTCCCCGGCTGCACCCGGTGTCACCGATCGTCACCGACGAAAGCCTCTACTGCTTCGTCATCGCCTCGCCCAAACGCGACGACCTGTTCCGCGACGGGCGATTCGCACTGCACACGTTTCCCGCCGAGCTAACCGACGCCGAAGGCGTGCTGACGGGGCGGGCACGTCAAGTGCTCAACGTGTCCGTTGTGGACGCGTTGGCGCGGTCGCATCGCGCCGCGCCTGGCGTGGACTGGACGCTGTTCGAGTTCACGATCGACTCTGCGTTCCTTCATCGGTATGCGGCTGGAGCTGCCCCGATGAGCTGGCGCGCCAGATCCAGGCGGCCGCAGCTGGTCGCCGTCTGAAGCCTGGAAAGGGGCGCCTGTGTTACATTGGTGCCCCTTGCGGGTGTAGTTCAATGGCAGAACATCAGCTTCCCAAGCTGACAGTGCGAGTTCGATTCTCGTCACCCGCTCCAAAGACAAAAGCCCTGGTCCAAAGAAGATCATCAGCTAAATCTGTAGGTCCTTGTCACATGGACCCACACCGATACAATCGTCGAATGTCCGAGATTCCCCGGCTCCTCGCCGAACAGGCTGCACGTGACGGAATGAGCATCGCTGGAGCATTCGAGGATATCGCCGAGTTTGGTGAGCCCAACTGCTTCAAAATGACCTTGGCGTGCACTGCCTCCGGCATGATGGTCAGGGAACAGTTCTTCTACATGGGAACCGGGCAACGGAACATCGGCGCCGTGCTGTGCCTGGTTGTCGCGACCGCCGAAAAGCACCTGCCCACTCGCCAGCGATTCATCCGTCTGGTAGGTAGTGAAGCCAGGTACAAAGTCTACGAACGGATCAGCCAAAAGCTCGACGGCTAGGCGGCGGCCCCCGGGCCATAAGCGGGCCAGTAACCCGGTCCTCAGACAGTCACGAACGGTCTGTTCCGCCGCTGCTCATGGGGTGTATTTCAGAAAAACATTCGCGATGATCGGAAATTCCCAAGCTGACAGTGCGAGTTCGATTCTCGTCACCCGCTCCACTTGTGAATGCCTTCCAGCTCTAGCCGAAACGGGGATGGTGCTGGGGATCAGCGGCCACGATCGTTTGCGTTCGTGCGAAAGCTAATGACTTTGCTCATCTGTGGTTCGGCGCTGGTCGCGGGCTGCGGCCAGACCGCCCAGCCGAGCGTCGCTTTGCCCTCTGAATCTCCGTCGTCATTAGCCTCACCGCCCGGTTCGCCGTCCGCTTCCGCGACTGTCTCGCCTACGCCGTCTCCGGCGGCAACGACTAAGACTCCGGCTCCGGTCAAGACCTCCAGCCGGCCCGCGAACGCTGGACTGACCGCGACTTACACGGTGAATATCGTTTGCCACACGATGTTCCCAGGCAAGTTCCAAATCGTGGTCGAAGCGACGGCCAGCAAACCGCTGCGCGAAGGAAATGTGCGACGCAACGTGAACGGTGCCCTTACCGGCCTGCCGATGACGATCAACGGCAACGTCGCCAAAGGTGGCCTGCCGGGCGAAGGACCCGGCCCGGTTGAGTTCGCGTGGAGCCTTGTCGCCGAAGACGGCAGTTCGTTCAACCGCACCGAATCCAAAACCCACTCCTGCTGAAACTCGGTTGGGGCGTGCGGGTGACCGGCGCAGAATGATCGGCATGAAATTCACATCTCCTCTGGAGCGGCTGGACCCACCTGCGATCAACTCTGAGCTGGGTGCGCTGAATAGCTGGCTGGACTATCACCGCGCGACGCTATTGATGAAGATGGAAGGGCTGACGCCGGAGCAAGCTGGGCAGCCCACGGTGGAGTCGGGCACGACGTTGCATGGCCTGATGCGGCATCTGACCACCATCGAGCAGTACTGGTTTGTGGAATGTGTGGCCGGATCGAAAGAGCCATACCCCTATTACGATGGCGAAGAAATCGACTGGGACTGGGATCTGAGCCGCAGCGAGGGTTTGCAAGCCGACGTGGATCGTTACGTGGCCTTGTGTGAGCGCATCCGGCGAATCACAGCCGACGTCGACCCGAACGCCACGATCGTCACCAAGCGCGGCAAGGAGATGGACATCCGCGGCATCATGATCGGCATGATCGAGGAGTATGCCCGGCACAACGGACACGCCGACATCATCCGCGAACTCATCGACGGCGTGACCGGCGACTGACCTGCTCACTAGCATGGCCTCATGACCATAGATCTGTTCGCGGGCATTCCTGTGCGCGACTACAACGAAGCTGTGGCTTGGTATGAGCGGCTGCTCGGTGGCCCGCCATCGTTTATTCCCAACGACATTGAAGCGGTGTGGGAGCTAGCCGAGCACCGGTTCGTGTACATTGAGGTTCAGCCCGAGCACGCCGGGCACGCCAATCACACCGTCTTTACCGACGACCTAGATGTGCGTGTCGCACAGATCGCGGAGCGGGGCTTGGAACCGTCCGATCGCGAGACTTATGAAAACGGGGTACGCAAAATAACTTTCCGCGATCCGGATGGCAACCGAATCGGATTTGGCGGCGGCCCGGCTTAGCGCCTGACGCTCCCATCGCCGGTGAGACAATGCCCACCGGCGATGGTCGCCTGAACTCAGGAGCTTTGCTGCACGGGCGATTCGGCCTCAGCCATCGCGGCAGTGTCGTCTTCGGAAGAGGTTTGCGGCAGGGAGTAAACGTCGCGCAGATAGGCAAGCCGGCTCAACTGGTCGTCGCTCCACTTGCCATGCCACCAAGCAGCGATGTCATACACATCGCCATTCTATCGAACATGCGTTCGAAACGCTCGCAGATTAGGCAGCGGCCGCCAAGGCGCGTGCCTGGTTCACCTGATACATCGCCCAGCCCGCGGCCTGCTCACCCGGCGCCAATTGGCAACTGTGGTAAAGCCCTTCGCCCATAACGTTTACGGTGACGAACCCGGTGACCTTCTTGTCCTTCATGATGAGGAACAGCAAGCCAAGCAGCAGGAACAGGGAAAGCCCGCAGGTGAAGAACGCGAGCAAAACGCCGAGCACCGCGCAAACGATGCCGAGCACCATGCCAGTCGACGAAATCGTCTCAGTGACCTGGGTGGAGTCCTGCACCGTCCAAGTCGTGCCGCGCAACGGATAGCGCCCGGCCGGAACGATGACGAAGGTGCGGGTGATGGCGATGTCGCCAATCGTCACCAGCACTTGCTCTGGTTCGGCCGGTCCCGGATTGGACCACTGATAAGGCTCTGGCAAAGTGTTCGGATCAGTCACGAAGGCGACTATAGGCGTACCCGTCCGCATTCGCGAGTGTCCGAAGCTGACAGTAGATGTCCACTAAACGCATAGGATGTGCCAATGTCAACCGCAGCAGCGTCATACGGCACAGCGGTTTCTCAGCACCGAAGCGCCGCGTCCTATGTGGACATCGCACAAGCGCTGCTTGCGGGCACTGGCGACCTTCGCTTGCAGCAGCTCATGGCTCAGCTCGCCGATCAGCGGACAAGGTTGTCCGCCTTGGCTTTTCAGCTTCAGCTGCCGGCGCCATGGCTAGCGGGACAGCAACTGAACCAGGTCGGCATTGACTCCATTAGTGGCGACCAAGCGCTTGACCAAGCCAGCAACAGCCTCCTGCAAGCTGAGGCAAGCATTCGTGAGATTCAACAGCAGCTGACCGCTCCGCTGCTTCCTAAGGCCACGCCCGCCGTGCGGGCTGGCCTCGTCTACGGCAGCTGGAGCTTAGTCGGCTGGTTAGTCCAATGTGGACTTCTCGTCGCCAGCAACGGCACCAGTCCCTCCGCGCTGCTGACCTCGCTTTGTGCCATGCCGGTGCTGGCCTTCGGCGGTGGAGTCCTCACGCTGCACCTGTTCGGGCAACCCAAGGAAGGCGCGAAGGCGAACTACTTCTTCAAGCTGGGCATAGGCTTCTGCTTGCTCGCGATGCCCTTAGCGTGGATAGCTCTCATCGGCGGACTCGCCCTGCTGCGCGGCTGACTCATCGAACTCGTCATCATCGAGCTCGGCCAGTTGTCCGGCTAGGTCGTCGAATTCATGCGCGAGCGGGTCGTTGACAACGTAGAGCCGCCAGGCGAAATAGACACCCACTGCGGCGAGAACGGCTACCCCTGTGTGAAAGACCGGCTCCATCAGTCCGGTCGAAGCGGCTCTTTCATAGGGGTAACTCTCCACGCTGAGTTGCTGCGAGTAGACGCCCGCGACGTAAATCGCGTTCCATGCCAGCAGGATGCCAAACTCGCCAAACGCCAATAGCGCCAGGGGCCGAAGGCCAGGAATCACCGGGCGCACACCGCCGCCCAGCGTAACGGCGGCTCCCAAGAGGAGCACCAGCCAGATGCCCGGGTTCGCGACTTGGAGGATCCCATGCAGCGCGTCGGAAGACTTCGCTGCCAGAGCCCAGTCGACCAGCGCTATCAGCTCAATGATCCCGGCGAAGACAACCACAACCCACGCCGCTAGCGCGCGCACTACCCCCGTGTTCCCCATGCGAGGCACCGTAACAGCTGATGTCAATGTGTGCGGGCGTAAGTCCACGACAGCATCTGGCCCTCGTGATAGGGCATCACGCCGTGAAAAGGCCGCGAGTCGTCATCGAACACCATCGGCAGCCACCGGAAGTCGCTTTCCCACAAAGGAAAATCAGCAAGAGCTTCTATGGGTACCCACTGGAGGGTCCCTTCGTGGTTTCCAGCGTGAGCGACTCCAGAGAAGGTGTCAACGCGGAAGATGAAGCCAAACCAGTCCTGCCCACCTTTGCCGAACCCGGGCCACGAAACGGTGCCCCGCAAGGTGAATTCGGTGGCGATGAGGCCGGACTCCTCGCGGATTTCCCGGGCCGCACCGTCGACCACGTGTTCATCACGCTCGAGGCGGCCGCCCAGGCCGACGTATTTCCCGTAGTGAATGTCATCGGGGCGTTTGTTGCGGTGCAGCAACAACGTTTGCTGACGGTCCGGTGAAACGACGTAGGCGAGGGTCGCGACGACAGGTTTGAGCACGACCGAGTGTCTCAAATGACGGGTCAGACGGCCGCACCAACCGGCTCCCGGACGGGTGATTCGGCCGTGCCGTCAGCCTTGGCGTCGATCAGTCCCCGCAGCGACAGGGCGATGAGGGACGCGACAAGGCAGCCACCGATGACCAGGCCGATCCACAGGCTGCCCAGACCCATGCCCAGCAGTGGCCCGGCACTGACGGGGGCGACGACCGCTGAGATGCCCCAGATCATGCCGGCCAAAGCGTTGTACCGCCCGCGCAACGCATCCGTCGCGAGAGCATTGACCATCGTCGGCTGAGTGGGGGACAGGAACGTCTCACCAAACGCGAAGACCGCCATGAAGGCGATGACGCCAACCGTGCTGAGCACAGCGTTCTTTCCGTTGACGAGACCAGCCAAGCCAAGGATGAGCCATGCCATGGCGAAGACCGCTCCGACGGCCGCCAGGGTGAGCGTCCGGCTGCGTCCTTTGAGGAGCTTGATGACGATCAGCTGGGCCAGCACAATCACGATCGTGTTCGCGGTGAACGCGTAACCGATCACGCCTTCGTCGACCTTGATCACGTCCAGGGCGAAGCCCGAGAAGCCCACCTCAAGCTGTGCGTAACCGGAAATCGTGAGCAGCAAGCTGAACATGAGCAGACGGCGAAATGGCTTGTCGCGCAACACGGTCGCGTAGCCGCCGCTGGAACGTTGCGCTGACGTGGGCTGCACCAACCGCAATCCGACCTTGGGCAGGGTCAACAGCACGACGACCGGGCCTAGGTAACACAGCATGTCGAGCAGGTAGACGAGCTGGAAGGTCCCGGGACGGTCAATGTCCACAATGGAGCCGGCGATCGCCGCACCCACACCGATGCCCAGGTTGAGCAAAGCGAACTGTAAGCCGAAGACCTTCTGCCGCTCAGCATCAGACGTCAGTGACGTGAGGATGGTGGACTGGCCGGCCCAGATCGTGCTGCCACCGAATCCGGCGAGCGTCAAAGCTCCGAGCACGTGCCACTGACTGGTGCTGAAGGCCAATAGGCCCATCGACACCGCCTCCAGCACGAGCGCTGGCAGCACGACCTTGCGGGCGCCCAGCCGGTCGATCAGGGTGCCGCCCACGGGAGCGACGACGAGGGTGAGCAGGCCGAACCAGCCGATCAGCAGACCGGCCGTGCCGTCGGAGATGTCGCGGACCTTCGTCAGGTAGATGAACAAGAATGGCAACGTGAAGCCGCGCCCCAGCGACGAGAAGGCCGTCCCGATGAGCATGCGTCGAGCTTCAGGACGGGAGGGCAGGGCATCACGGAACATGACGCCAGTCTTTCGCTGACCCCCGGCGTGGGACTACTTAATTACCGGCGCTGTGGTCAGGACCACAGCGCCGGTCAGTCCTTACGGTGTGGTGCTGGCGGAAGGCTTGGCGGTCGGAGCCGTTGATCCCGCCGGAGCCGGAGTCCCGTTAGCGGGAGCCAGGCACAGGATCTCGGTCTTGCGCTGCTGCACGGTCGGCTGCGTCGGGTCAGGACATTGCCTGGCGTCCGACACCATCCCGGTCACCCGGAAGGCACCGGCCTCATTGCAGCTAGCGGCAACCGCGACGTTGGCATCGCTGGCGTCCTTCTTAAGACAGTCATCAACCGCGAACGACGATCCGCCACCGACCAGCTTGTCGACGAGGATCAGGCCGCCAAACGCGATCGCCAGCAGGGCCACACAGCCGACGAGGACGCCCAGGATCAACCGGCCCTTGCGTTCTGGCTTCGGCTCTGGAGTCGCCGCGACGGACGGTTTCGCCTCGGGAGCGAACTGCTCGAACCGCTTCTCCTCCGGCACGCGCTGCTGCGGAACCTGAGGACCGCCTGGAGGCATGCCCTGTGGCGGCATGCCCTGAGGTGGCATCCCCTGCTGTGGGGGACGTTGTTGCTGCGGGGGCGGGCTTACCGGCTGAGGCACCATCGCGGGTGCGATCAAGTCGCTGTAAGGCGGCTGGCCTGGCTGGCGCTGCACCTCGGCCGGAGCAGCAGCGGCGGCCGACGAACCGTAAACGGTGGCCGATCGGGGCGCTTGCTGCGGCGGGGCCGGAGGCACTTCGCCGGGCCGGGCAACGGAAACGGCCGCACGGGCTGTCGCCCGCGCTGGGGTCGCTGGCGGCGCGGCGTTGGCGTCAACACTATCGACAGGCTGAACCTGTTGCGGCACTTGGGCTGCGGCGGATCCGTACACACGGCCGGACGACTTAGCGGGCTGCGCCGGAGCGGGCGCCTCGTTGGGGTCGATCCTGCTCGATGGAGGCACGGAAGCGGCAACACGCACACGTCCGGTTGTCGTGCCCGCTGCGGCCACCGCTGCTCCTGCGGCCGCCGCTGCCGCCGCGGCGCCTTCGGCTGCTGGTGCCTCGGGGGCTGGCGTGGACGGCGACCAAGAGGCAGAAGCCGCTGCGGGCTCCGAAGCGGGCGTGGAAGACCACGAGTTGGAAGCTGGCTCGCTGGAGGGCCAGGAAGAAGACGCGGCAGGCTCCGAAGCGGATTGCGCGGTCCAAGATGGTGCGGCTGGTTCCGAAGAGGACGACCAGGAGTTAGACGCTGGTTCGGGCGCTGGCGTTGAGGACCACGAGTTGGATGCTGGCTCGCTGGACGGCCACGAGGACGACGCAGCGGGTTCCGAAGCGGGCGCAGAGGACCAGGAGTTAGACGCTGGTTCGGGCGCCGGGGTCGAGGACCACGAGTTGGATGCTGGCTCGCTGGACGGCCACGAAGAAGACGCAGCGGGCTCCGAAGCGGACTGCGCGGTCCAAGAAGGCGCGGCGGGTTCCGGGGCAGGCGTTGATGACCAGGACGGTGCGGCAGGTTCCGGGGCAGGCGTGGAGGACCAAGACGGCGCGGCTGGCTCGGGCTCCGCGGCGGCTGGTTGCCAGCCCGCTGGCTCCGACACCGGCTTCCAGCCGGATGCTTCTGGTTCCGCGGCGCTAGACCGCCACGAGGCGGGCTCGGAGGCGGTGGTCCATGATGAGGCTTCGGGCTCTGGCTTCCACGCCGACGGCTGCGGCTCGGCCGGGGTGCTGCTGCCCCACGACGGCTCAGGCTCCGGAGTGGACTGCCACGAGGGCGGGCTGCCCGCGGGTTTCGGTGACTCGCCTGCGGCGAAGGCGGACCAGGAGCCACTTGGAGCCTCGGGTTCGGGCACGGACGGCTGCCACGGCTCGCTTGCGGCGGGAGCGGAAGTGTAGGTCTCCCAGCTTGGCGGGGAGAGCTCCGAGTCGTGCCGCACGCCGGGGATCGGCACGACGGCCGGCGCTGGAACGTAGGAGTCGGTTGAGCCCCAGCTAGGCGCCTCCGGTTCGGACGGGAAGCCGCTGAAGGCCTCACTGTCCGGAGGGAACGACGAATCGTTCGACGGGGTGTATGGCGTGAAGACCGGAAACTCATCAGGCGCCGCAGGCGCTTCGAAGAGCCCGGATGCTCGCTGTTGGCCAGACTCTTCTGCGGGCTCGTTCCACTCGGCCGGTGGCGGCCAGCCGGACGGGTGCGTGGGGTCGGACGACATGCAGGGGCCTCCTCGTGTGCGTTGCCAACCTACCGGCTCGCCGCAACGAGGGAAACCCGGCTGCCCCACACATGACAACAGCGGGCCTCACCGTCTTGGTGAGACCCGCCGTGGGCAAGGGTTTAGCGCAGGGAACGCAGGAGAACTGCCGACATCGGGTCGTTCAGGAGCGCGTCACGCGACCTGAGGGCCCGGCGCCGGTCACCGGACTCCTGGTGGAGCTGCGCGGCTGACTGGCTGCGGTGGCTGGACTTGAAAAGCTTCATGCCAACTATTTCATCATGTAGAAGGCAGCCATTCAAACGTTTATTAGGTGACGTGCCTTACCTACCTACGAATCATCGGGAAGTTGACGATGAGCCCGACGATTCGCGAATTTTATGCCATTCCGCGCACGCGTCCGGCCGGTACCGCGATCCGTAGTCCTCGATGACCTTGCGGGCATGCCAGCGGGACTCGTTCCACGAGTACCAAGTGTCGGGTTGGGTATCGAGCTGAGCGATGATCCGCCGCAGTGCGCAGGAGCGGTAAGGCTCCTCCAATGTCATCAGCTCGTCGATCGCGTCGCTCGTTTGGAACTGCAGGTAGCCAAGGTCGAAAGTCTTCAGGTACGAAGGGTCGTCCTTGCGGTCCTCGAAGCGGGCGATGTTGCGCTCAGCGATGTAGGCCTCGGGGTTGACGGCGGCGATCGCCAGCAGCAGCCCGGCGAAGCTCGCGATGATCGCCCGGGGGAACCAGGGCGCCTTGAGCTGAATGCCCGCCAAGGCCACGAGAAGGAACACGAACCCGAGGTAGAGCTCGACGGCACCGAAGAACAGGCGTTCCCGGGTCCAGCCAAGGTCATCCATGTAGAGCCACATGCGGAAGGCGGCCGAAGCCACGATGATCAGGCTGAGCACGACTACGGCGCCCAGCATGACGCGCACGACGAGGCGATCCTGCGCCGTTTCCTTGGCTGACCAACGGCTGGCACACGCGATCACCAGCAGCGTCAGCAAAGTCACGACCACGAGCTGCCAGAAGCCCGACACCGCGTACTCAGCGAAGGTGCTGCCTTCGGGAGCCTCCTGCCGGAACAGGTAGCGGAACTGCAGCGCCACGAAGCCGCCGAACATGACGATCAGGGCGCCTAGGGGCAGCATGAGTTCGATCCGCCCGATGGTCCGCCGCGCGGGCTGCTCCAGTCCAGTGAGCTTCGGTGGGGCCAGGACGATGAAGATCGCGCCAGCGGTCACGAGCATGCCGATCGGCGTGTAGAGCAGGGCTCGCCGGAACGTGTCCGCACTCAGGTCAGGCAGGATGTTGCCCACGATCTTGGAGAAGGCGGCGTCGGCCGAGGAGAGCAACGCTCCAAAGACGACAACCAAAACGATCGTCACGACGATGGCCCAGAGCGTGCGGCCGCCGGTCGTGGTCTTGTCGCGGGTGCGCTGCCAGGCGGTGGCGCCCTTGGCTAGCCAGGGGATCGAGCGCAAGGTCGCGAGTGGAAGCGCCGCCCCCGCAACGATCACGGCACGAACGGAATGACCGCCTGCGACGGCCAGCGAGGCGCAGCCGATCGCTCCGAGCACGCAGATGTAGAACAGCCAGTAGGCGTTGAGGAAAACACCCACGGAAAGCAGCGCCAGAGCCAGCAGGGTCCAGCCGATGCGGGCCGCACGGTCAGCGCGGTTTTCGAGCTTCTCCCCGAAACGGGCCGCGTGAGCGACAGCTGCGGCAATCACGATTCCAATGAGGAGCCAGCCAAGGCCCGGCTTGGTTAGCGGCAGTGCCACAGCGGTGGCGATGCCTCCAGCGAGGGCCGCACCCCAGGCGGCGGGACCGCCGCCGTAGGAAGGACCGCTCCACCGGGTTTCCATGAACCTGGGAGGCGGCGGGGGGAGCGGGGCGAACAGCTGCGCTGGCTTTTGGACTTCAGCTTCCGTTTCGGGCGCTTCTGTGGTCATCGGTGGGGTCTCCTATGTGGTGGGGCAAGGTGACACGAACTCGGCAGCCGACGTTTCCGGGGGTATCGACTACCGCGATGGTTCCGTGGTGCAGACCGACCGCCCAGCGGGCGATGGCCAGGCCGAGTCCTGTCCCGCCATCGGTGCCACCAGCGTTGCCGCGGGTGAACCGCTCAAAGACTCGGTCGCGCTCGTGCGACGGGATGCCGGAGCCGGCATCTGTCACCTCGAAGACCGTAACGTTTGAGTCACGTTTTGCGCTGACCGTAACGGGCTGACCTTGCGGACTATGCCGGGCCGCGTTTTCTAGCAAATTGGCGAAAACCTGATGCAACCGGCCAGGATCCGCCTGGATTTTCAGGCCAGGATCCACACGCGACACCGTGAAAGTCGTCTGTGGATGACTCAGGCGCGCCCCTGAAATCGCCACGGTCAAGAACTCAGCGACATCCACCCTTTCCGGATTCAGGGCGATCGCCCCAGCGTCCACTTTGGAGAGTTCGAGTAATTCGGTGACGAGCTTGCCAAGCCGTTCCGTCTGCGCGAGCGCGATCTCAAGCGTCGCCGGGTCAGCCTCGCTCACTCCGTCGGCAAGATTTTCTAGTACCCCATGAAGGGCTGTAATGGGTGTGCGCAGCTCATGCGAGACGTTGGCGATGAGCTCGCGCCGCTGCTGATCCGCGGCGGCGAGGTCGGTCGCCATCAGGTTGAAGGCTCGCGCCAGCTCACCGACCTCGTCCCGGCTGGTGGCACGCACCCGTAGGCCGTAATCGCCTCGCGCCATCGCCCGGGCCGCGGCGGTCATCTCGCGCAGCGGTTTCGTCATGCCATGTGCCAGGACCTGCAACGTGATCACGCCAACCACAGCCGCGGAAATCGCTGTGCGGAAGGGAAACCAGCCGACACCCAGATAGAACACGGTGATGCCGGTGAAGCCAGCGATGCCGAGCAGAATGCTGAGCTTCAGTTTGATCGAGCGGAACGGATCGAGCGGGCGCGGCATCCGGTCGAGCACGCGATGCGACAGCGCGATCAGGGGGCCTAACAGCCAGTAGACCGGGCCCGTCAGGCGGTCGAGAATGCGGTCGATCATGAGACTTCCAGGGCGTAGCCCACACCGTGCACGGTGCGGATGAGATCGGCGCCTAGTTTGCGGCGCAGCGCTTTGATGTGCGAGTCCACGGTTCTGGTGCCGTAACCCTCGTTCCAGCCCCAGACCTCGGCGAGCAGACGCTCGCGCGGCAGGACGCTGCGGTGACGTTCCGCTAGGTAGACGAGGAGGTCATATTCAGTGGGCGTGAGGTGTGCGACCTCGCCCGAGCGTTTGACCCGGCGTTCCTGCTTGTTGATTTCCAGGTCACCGAGCTGAATCGCGGCTTCCGGCGCGCCGGAGCGTTCCGCGCGCCGCAGCAGCGCGTGTACGCGGGCCGCCAGCACCCGTAGCGAGAACGGCTTGGTCAAGTAGTCGTCGGCTCCGACGGCCAGTCCTATGAGCAGATCGTTCTCGTCGTCACGGGCCGTCAGCATGAGCACCGGCACGGGATATTTCGCCTGGACCCGACGGCAGACTTCCAGCCCGTCGAACCCCGGAAGCATGATGTCGAGAATCATGAGATCCGGCTTCACCCTCAACGCCATGTCAACGGCGGCTGGCCCGGAAGCGGCGTGATCGACGAGGAACCCTTCGGCCCTGAGCCGGGCGATCACTGACCCCGCGATCGCAGGATCATCTTCCACCACCAGGACACGACGCTCTGTCATGTTCCTGGACTGTAGTGCCAGGTTGTGGAGGAGTGGTGAAGCTAGTAAGCACCTTTACGTGCCACAACGACGCCGATCGTGCGCCAGAGGATGCTCAGGTCGTAAGCCAGTGACCAGTTGTCCACGTAGTAAAGATCGAGGCGGACCGCTTCATCCCAGCTGAGGTCAGAGCGGCCGGAGACCTGCCAGAGGCCCGTCATGCCGGGGCGCACGAGCAGGCGGCGGCGCACGTCACCGAGGTAGTCACCGTCATCGGCCGGCAGCGGCCGTGGCCCGACGAGAGACATCTCTCCCTTGAGCACGTTGATGAGCTGCGGTAGCTCGTCGAGTGAGGTCGCCCGCAGGAAGCGGCCCACCGGCGTGACGCGTGGGTCGTCCTTGATTTTGAAGAGCATGCCGTCGCTTTCGTTCTCTGCGGCGAGCTTGCTCTTGCGCTCTTCGGCATCCGTATACATCGTGCGGAACTTCCACACCCGGAACACGCGGCCTTCGTGCCCGACGCGGGTCTGGCGGAAGAACGCCGGACCCCTGTCGTTGAGCCGGATCGCCAGCGAAATGCCCAGGAACACCGGGATCAGCAGGAGCAGGCCGAGGAACGCGGCGACCCGGTCGAGCATGTTCTTGGCGAGCCACGCGACGCCGGAAAGCTTGGGCTCCTCAACGTGCAGCAGCGGCAAGCCTTCGATCGGGCGGATGTGCACGCGCGGGCCGGCCACATCGGTGAGCTGAGGGGCGACGACCAGATCGATGCCAGTGCCTTCGAGCTGCCAGGCCAGGCGCCGCAACTCATCGGGCTCTCCGCCAGCCGAGCCGCACACGGCGATCGTGTCGGCCTTGAGTTCCCGGACGAGCTCGACCAGGTCGCGGCCGGAGTAGACCGGGACGGGAGCTTGCGCCCGGCGTGCGGCCGGCATGTGCTCGGATAAGTGAATGGCGACCGGGATCAGCCCGGTCGAGATGTTGCGGGACACGATTTTGTGGACGAATAACGTCTCTGGCAACGATCCGACGAGCAGCATCCGGTGCGTGGCAAGACGGCCACGCTTGCGGATCACATGCAGGATCTTCCTGGCGAACAGGCGCATCGCGATGATGTAAGCCATCGCGCCGACCACCACGAAGGCGACCGAACCACGGGAAACGCCGCCCTCTTCACCTGACTTCTGCAGACCGAAGGCCAGGAAGCCAACGCTGGCGGCCACGGCGATCGTCGTGCGCACAACGCGTTTGAACTCATCGGTGCCGGCGCCGATGATGCGGCGGTCATAGGCCCCGTTGGCCCACAGCAGGATCATCCAGCCCAGAGGCAGTGCGGCGTAGGCGATGAAGTAGAAGACCCGGGCGTCATCGAAACCCGACAGGATCCGGTCGGAGGCGAAAACCGAGATGGCCGTGTAGCTTGCCGCCGCGGCACACAGCAGGTCACCAAGGATCAGGCAGAGCACGTAAGGGCGGTGCCACCTGGCGCGACGTGCGGCCGGCCGGGCAAAGGCGCTGCGGGCGACGCCGTTGGTTTTGTTTGAGCGCACGGGATCTACGTGATTCAGGGCGGCGGCCGGTTCATAAGGGCCCCTTGGCGTCTCCTCATAAATGGGCGACTTCAAGGGTTTCAGGCTAGTGGCCACTTTACCCGCGCCCTCCCCTAACTCCGTTGCCCGTGCCTTGTGCCGGATCTCACCCACAATGATCAGTCTTGCACGGTTTGTCCGGCATTTCCGTTGACCCTGCGGGAGTCGGGACCGGCACACTATATCGGCCTGCGATGCCACTGAACACTAGCGAAGCAGCTTCGATAGGCGCCGATCAGCGAGCGGCTTTCCGCCAGTCTGGCAAGTAGCACAGTATTGCAGGCTCGAATCAGCGAACGAGACTTCCCTCACTACGTCGCCGCAAACGGGGCATTTCTGGCCCGCACGCCCGTGCACTCGCATGCCCGCGCGCTTTTCTCCTTTAAGTTCCGCGGCCTTCTGGCCGACCGAGCGGGTCACCGCGTCGGTGAGGATGTCACCCATCGCGGTGTGCAAACGTTCCAGCTGCTCAGCGTTGAGTTTGTCGGCACGCATGAACGGCGAAAGCTTGGCCGCGTGCAGGATCTCATCTGAGTAGGCGTTCCCCACGCCCGCCATGATTTGCTGATCGCGCAGAACCCCCTTGAGCTGCTGGTTCTTGTCCTTGAGGAGCTCGGCCAGGTCCTGCGTGGACAGCGACAGCGCGTCGGGCCCGAGCCGTGCCACGCCCGGGACTTCCTTGGGGTCGCGAACGAGATAGGCGGCCAGTTTCTTTTGCGTGCCAGCCTCTGTCAGATCAAAGCCTGATCCGTCGCTCAGGTGCACCCGCAGCGCGATCGGGCTCTTGCCCGGCTTGAGTGGTGCGGGCGGGAGGTTGTCGCGATAGTGCAGCCAGCCTGCCCGCGCCAGGTGGATCACCAGGTGCAGGTCATCGCCCAATTCAAGATCTAAGAACTTTCCCCATCGGCTGGTACCGGTGAGGAGCTTGCCGTTAGCGGCAGTGACCGGCGGATTGAAGGTTTTCAGGACACTGATCGCGGACACGTCGATGCGCTTGATCTGCTGTCCGACGGCCCGCTCTCGCAAGTACGCCGCCAGCGCTTCTACCTCGGGTAACTCTGGCACCCACCTATTCTGGCGCACGTGGGGCTCCGGGTCATCGTCGCGCATAACTTCTATCGCTCTGCCCAGCCCTCAGGCGAGAACACGGTCGTCGGCAACGAGATGCGCTGGCTCGCTGAGGCTGGCGTGACGGTTGTTCCCTATCTGCGCAGCTCAGACGACATCACCTTCATCTCGCCCACGCGGCCGATCTGGTCGCCGCAACGGGAACTGGCCCGGCTGATCAGGCAACACCGGCCCGATGTGCTGCACCTGCACAATCCGTATCCGCTGATCTCGCCAGCCGTCATTCACACGGCACACCGTCACGGCGTACCTGTCGTGCAGACCGTCCACAATTACCGGCACGTGTGCGTGAACGGACTGTTCTACCGCGAGGGCAGCGACTGCCACGACTGTGTGGGCAAGGCTTTCGCGACGCCAGCCATCAGGCACGGCTGCTATCGCGGGTCACGGGCGCAAAGTGCTGTCATGGCAACGGCTTTGGCGGTGCACCGGCCCGCGTGGCGGTCCGTGGAAGGGTTTATCGCGCCATCGAGCGTGCTGCGCGACCACCTGACCCGCTACGGCATCGCCCCGCAACGCATCGTCGTCAAGCCCAACGCGGCCGAGGACCCTGGCCCGCCCACACCGCCTGGAACGGGGGCTCTGTTCGCGGGGCGGCTCGAAGAGGCCAAGGGCATCCGTCAGCTGCTGGATGCTTGGGATCCCGCCCTGGGCACGCTCACCGTCGCTGGCGGCGGGCCGCTGGAGAAGCTGGTTCAGCACCATCGACACGTGTCTTACGTGGGCAACCTCGCCGCCGACGGGGTGCGGGCGGCGATCCGGGCGGCCGCGTTCGTAATCGTTCCATCGCAAGCCGAAGACGTTCACCCCACCATCGTCATCGAGTCTTTGGCGAATGGGCGCGCGGTGTTGGGTACCCACAAAGGAGGAATCCCGGAAATGATCGGCCCGGCGGGCTGGGTCGCTGATGACCTCGCGCGGGCCCTGCCAGGAGCTTTTGCTCAAGCGCCTGCGCTAAGCGCTGTGGCACGGCAGCGTTACCTCGACATTTTCAGCCCTGAGGCATGCGCGCGGCAATTAATCAATATCTATACCCACATAAAACAAGTCTTGTAGTGAGTTGCCGATTCGGTCCACGATGTCCGTGACGGTGCGTTTCAATGGGGTTGCGTTCCGAAGGAGTGGTGATTGGGCTATGCAAAATGTCCAGGCAGTTCGCGAGGCGATGAGCAAGCCGGTCCTGATGATCGGCCCAGAACACACGCTGCGGCAAGCCGCACAACTAATGGCCGCGCGCAAGATCGGTTGCGCGCTGGTGCACGACCCGGACGGTGAAGGTCCGGGCATCATCACGGAGCGCGACATCCTCTATGCCATCGGCGCGGGATCCGATCCCGATGTCGAGCCCTGCAAAGAGCACATCACGTGGGACGCGGTCTACGCCCACCCCGACTGGAGCCTGGAGGAAGCGGCGGTCGTCATGACCCGCGGCGGATTCCGGCACCTAGGCGTGATCGAGGACAACGAGGTCGTCGGTGTCATCTCTGTGAGGGATCTCATGCGGGCGTGGTCACTCCGGCGCGCCGCTGCCAACGCCTAAGGATTGCCTGTTCGTTACGCTGTCCGGCATGACCGCCGAGCAGCTCATCTCTTTTGCCAGAGGTGCCCCGAGCCTGGACATCGTTGATGTCCCGGGCCTGTCTGCCGCTGCCGTCCGGGCGTTCGCGAACGACCCGGCGGGGCTGACCGCCTATGGCAACTCGTATGGATACGCGCCACTGCGCAACTGGATCGCCAACAAGCATGAGGTCAATGCCGACCAGGTGCTCATCACGAATGGGTCGCTGCAAGCTGACGCGTTCCTTTTCGACTACCTGGTCAAGCCCGGTGATCACGTCGTGGTGGAAAAGCCGACCTACGACCGGACGCTGCTCAGCCTCAAGCAACGTGGGGCCAACATCCACCAGGTGTCACTGCGGCCGGATGGGATTGATACGGCTGAGCTTCGGGCCCTCCTCGATTCGGGGGTACGCGTCAAGCTCGCGCACATCATCCCGAACTACCAAAACCCAGGTGGGTCAACGCTCTCGCTGGCTAAGCGGCACGAGCTGATTAGCCTCGCGAAGGAGTTCGGCTTCACGATCTTCGAAGACGATCCGTATGTCGACATCCGCTTCCGGGGCGAGAAGCTGCCCCAGATGCTGAACCTCGATGACAGTGGCGTGGTCATCCACGCCAGTTCGTTCACGAAGACGGTCTGCCCTGGTGTCCGCGTCGGTTACCTGATCGGCCCGCAGCACCAGATCGATGACATGGCGAAGAAGGCCACCAACATCTACATCTCGGCTGGCCAGGTCGCTCAAGGTCTCGTTTACGAGTTCTGCGCGTCCGGCGACATTGACCGGTCAATCGCGACGGTCAGTGCGGCTCTTGGCGAGCGGGCCTCGCTACTGGCCGCTTCGTTGCGTGCGCGCATTCCGGGCGTCGAGTTCACCGAGCCCGACGGCGGCTACTTCCTGTGGATCAAGCTGCCCAGCGACGTACACGTGGACAAGCTCGCCCCGGCGGCCGCTGAGCGTGGCGTCGCCGTGGTGAAGGGTTCTGACTTCCTGCTCGAAGGCGGCGAACACGAGCTGCGCCTGGCGTTTAGCGCCGTGACCGCTGGTGAAGTCGACGAAGGCGTGCGGCGGCTCGCCGAAGCCATCGACGCAGTTCGTGGCTAAATAGGATTAATCAGTTATGTGGCGGTGGTTCTGTCAGGAAACCGACAGAACCACCGCCTTCCTTCGGGCATCCAACGCGGATCACAATGCGTCGGGCGGTTTACTCATTCACGCCCGCCCCTAAGTCTTGCTTCAAGTTTTGCCTCCGTCCCCCAAAGAAGGAACGCCCACCCACCCCCCACCCCGGGTGCCGTTCCGGCGAAGGTGAGCAGTTCACCTTCGGCGGCGCCGGGAAAGCCGACCCGCACCCCCATCCCCCCGATAATGCGGACGGTTGGCCCGGCGCCCCTTACTCTTGCTCCCGGTGCCGGCGAACGCGGGCGTGAGCAGAAGGGAGGCGGGCATGGCCGACGACAACTTCAGGGAGGAGCCTGGCCGGCTTACCCGGGCACTTTCCGCCCCAGCGCGGGCGATGAGCCGAATGCTTTCCGGGGAAACAGAGCGGGCAAGGCTTAATCAGCACGTCCTAGAGCACGAAGCGATCGTGGATTGCGCGCTCTACCTTGACGGAGTTCGCCAGAACAAAGAGATTCTCGACTACCGCGAAGCCCTGAACGCGGCGCGTAAACAGCGTGGAGCCTTCGTGTGGCTCGGGCTGCACGCACCCTCACACGCTCAGATGAAAGGCATCGCCGAGGCGTTCGGCTTGCACGAGCTGGCGGTGGAAGATGTGGTCAACGCGGGCCAGCGCCCGAAAATCGAGCAGTTCGGCGACCTGCACTTCATTGTCTTGCGGACGGCCCGTTACGTCGAGCACACGGAACTGACGGAACATTCCGAGGTCATCGACACCGGGCAGATCATGCTCTTCGTCGGCGATGACTTCGTCATTTCGGTCCGTCATGGTGACGCGTGCCGGCTGCGTCCCGTGCGCGAACGCTTGGAGCGCAAGCCGGATCTGCTCAAACAAGGCCCGTGGGCGGTCGCCTACGGCGTCATGGACCAGGCGGTCGACCTCTACATGCTGGCTGCCGACGGCATCGCCACTGACGTTGACGTGCTTGAGGAAGCCGTGTTCGCGCGCAATCCCAAGTCCAGCGGCCGGATGCAGCGCATCTACCAGCTCAAGCGGGAGCTGGTGGAGTTCAAGCGCGCGGTGCTTCCCTTGCCACGGCCGATGATGACCCTTATCGCGGACACCCCCGAGATCCCCAAAGAGCTGCGCAAGTATTTCCGCGACGTGCAGGATCACCTCGCGCGTGTGACGGAGCAGATCACCAGCTTCGATGATCTGCTGATCTCGATCATGCAGGCGCGGCTCGCGCAGGTAACCGTTGATCAAAACAACGACATGCGCAAGATCGCTTCATGGGCCGCTATCGCCGCGGTCTGGACCGCGATCGCCGGTGTCTACGGCATGAACTTCGCCATCATGCCCGAACTCGAGTGGAAATACGGATATCCACTCGTCATCACGGTGATGGTGGCTATTTCATTCGCGGTATATCGCGGGCTGAGGCGAAACGGGTGGCTCTGAGCCACCCGCCCGTCAGAACCGTCCGTTGTGCTTGGAAGCCGTGAACTTGTCCGTGGCATCGTTCGCGGCTTCCGCCGCGTCATCCATCTTTGCCTTGAAGTCTGAGTTACGCAGCGACGAAGCCGTTTGCTCCAGCTTGTCAGCCGCCTTGTTCATGACCTTGCCGGTGTGATGGGCCGCCTTGTCCATGGCACCGTCCATCTTGGACGTCGCTTTGCCCACAATGGACTTCGCGTCGTCACCGATGCCACTGCCACCTTCGAAGGCGACGTTCGGGTCGAACTCAGACCAGTTCTTCTGCTTGCGCCGCTTCATGACCAGCGCGCCCGCCGCGCCCACGGCAGCACCCGCCGCGAGCAGGCCGATAAGCATGCCCATCTTCTTGTTTGCCATCTGGCTTCCCTTCTTGGCTCTCTTGGCTTTCGCCTTCGCAGAGAGCTTCATCGCGTCAGCAGCACCTTCCCGGTATGCCGCGGCCAGCGGTGCGAACGCTGCCGAGGTGGTGCCCCAGCCGCGCGACGCGGCGCCGCGCATCTTCGCCGTCCGAGGACCCATGGAAGAGCCGACGCCATTCGCTGCATGGGACGCTGCCTGCAGAAAATGGTCCCAGCTTTCGCCGAGTTCCGCCCGCATCAGCTCCCCGCGCGTCTTTTTCGAGAATCCGAGCATGATCCCCCCGCCCTAAAGGGAGACACCCCCGAGGTGTCCCTCACCAGAAACATCCTGCCCTGCTTGATGCCTCCTCATCAGCCAAACTCCTCACATGGGAGAATTCGGCTGAACGAAACCGTCAACTTCTAGGAGACGACTGTGGCTGACGCCAAGTACGCCGTCATATACACCACTGAAGGCCCGATCCGCCTGGAGCTGTTCCCCTTCCACGCGCCGAAGACGGTCCGCAACTTCGCGGAGCTGGCAGAAGGAACGAAGGAAGGCGCCACCGACCCGCGCAACGGCGCCCCGATCACGGGCCCGTACTACGACGGAACGCCCTTCCACCGTGTGATCGACGGCTTCATGATCCAGACCGGTGACCCCACGGGCACTGGCCGTGGCGGGCCCGGTTACGAATTCGGCGACGAATTCCACCCGGAGCTTCAGTTCAACGTGCCTTACCTGCTCGCCATGGCCAACGCCGGGCCGGGCACCAATGGCTCCCAGTTCTTCATCACGGTGGGCGCCACCACATGGCTGAACCACAAGCACACGATCTTCGGCAAGGTCGCCGACAAGGAGTCCGAGGCTGTCGTCAACGCGATCGCCAAGGCCGAAACCGACGGCGGTGACAGGCCGCGCAAGGCCATCACTATCGAGCGAATTGAGATCGAGCGCTAATCTCGCAACATGACGACTCCCGCCGCGGACGGCCAGCCGGTTCCGACCTGTTACCGCCATCCGGGGCGGGAGACGTGGATCCGGTGCACACGTTGTGACCGTCCAATCTGTCCGGACTGCATGATCGTGGCGTCCGTCGGGCACCAGTGCCCCGAGTGCGTAGCCGAAGGAAGGCGGACCCAGCGGCCCGCCTTAACTCATTTCGGCGGCTCACAAATCGGTGAGCAGGGCTACGTCACCAAGATTCTGATCGGCATCAACGTCGCTATCTTCGCGCTGACGTTGATCTTCTACGCGCAGCAGGCGCTGTTCGGCTCGACGCCTATTCACGAGTGGGCGGCGATGCTGGGACAGACGTTTACCGAGATTCCGGGGCAGCCCCGTGAGGTTTACGTCGGCGCCGTGCCCGGTGAGGGCCCAATCCACTACGGGCTCGACGGCGGCGCCTACTACCGCCTCGTGACGTCGATGTTCCTGCACTACGGCGTGCTGCACCTAGCGGTCAACATGTTCGCGCTCTGGCAGATCGGCCGTCCGCTTGAGGCGGCTCTCGGCCCGGCCCGGTTCCTGGCGCTCTACATGATCTCCGGCATCGGGGGCAGCGTCGCGGTTGCCGTGTTCTCACCGTTCTCGCTGGCGGCCGGCGCTTCGGGTGCGATCTTCGGGCTCTTCGCCGCGTTCGCGATCATCTTGCGCAAGCTCGGGCGCGACGTGATGGCGATCTTGCCAGTGATCGTGCTGAACCTCGTTTTGACGTTCTGGTTCAGTGCCTACATCTCAGTGGCTGGACACATCGGTGGCTTGGTGACCGGCGCCATATGCGGGCTTGGGCTCGCCTATGCGCCCAAGGAAAACCGGACGTTAGTCCAGACGCTGGCGCTCGGAGGCACTCTTCTAGCCTTGGTAGGAATCGCCGTTGTTGTCACTCTCGGGCGCTGAACTTATGCGATCTACCTGAGCAGCGAATAGACTCGGCGCCGACGTTTGCACGCCCCGCACAGGGAGACGCCCGCAGTGAAGCTATCGATCTTGATGCCGGTCTACAACGAAGAGGCCCGGCTAGGCGAGGCACTCAAACAATCGCTCGCGGTCGCCTATTCATGCGACATGGAACTGGTCGTCGTCAACGACGGCAGCCAGGACCGGACCGCCGAGATCCTCGACACCTGGGATGACGCCCGTCTTCGGGTCATCCACCACCCCAAGAACAAGGGCAAAGGGGCCGCCATCAAGACGGCCGTCGAAGCCGCCGACGGGGACTACATGGTGATCCTCGACGCCGACCTCGAATACGACCCGCGTGACATTCCGCGTCTCCTGGAGCCCGTGCTTGAGGGCAAGGCCACGGTCGTCTACGGCAACCGGACCTTCGGCGGGCACGCCGCCTACTCCTTCTGGTACGTCATGGGCAACAAGGGCGTCACGCTGTTCGCCAATGTCATGTTCAACTCCTACATCGGCGATCTTGAGACGTGCTACAAGCTCATGCCGCTGGACCTTTACCGCTCCCTGAGCATCAAGTCCCGCGGGTTCGGCATGGAAGCCGAGGTCACCGGCAAACTGCTGCGCCGCAAGATCCGCCCTTACGAGGTGCCGATCAGCTACACCGCCCGCACGCGTGAAGAGGGCAAGAAGATCACGTGGAAGGATGGCGTCGAAGCGCTCTGGATCCTTTTCAAGGAGCGTCTTAGGCCCGTCAAACAACCGTTAGCAGCACCTTCCCCACGTGTGCATTTGCCTCGACCAGCCGATGCGCCTGAGCAGCCTCCCGTAAAGGAAAAGACCGGTCGATAACGGGCCGGATCAGTCCGTCTTCGATCAAGGGCCACAGCTCACGGCGTACCCCCTGAATGATTTGATCTTTTTCGGAGGACGGCCGTGAGCGAAGCGTGGTGCCGGCGACCATGGCTCTCTTGGCCAGCAACGCGCCGAGATCGAGTTCGGCTTTGCGGCCGCCCTGCAGCCCGATGATCACGAGGCGGCCGTTGGTCTTGAGCGCCTTGATGTTGCGCTCGAGGTATGAGCCGCCCATGATGTCGAGCACGACGTCGGCCTTGACCGTGCTGAAGTCCTCGGTGGTGTAGTCGAGGCACTCGTCGGCGCCAAGCTCGCGCAGCGCTTCGTGCTTGCTCGCGCGGGCGGTCGTGATGACCTGCGCCTTCAAAGCTTTGGCGTACTGGATCGCGAACGTCCCGATCCCGCTGCCGCCACCGTGGATGAGGATCGTCTCGCCCGCCTTCAGCCCCGCGACCATGGTCACGTTGGACCAGACCGTGCACGCGACCTCGGGCAATGCCGCCGCTTGCGCCAGCGTGACACCTTTGGGGATCGGCAGCAGATGTGTCCGGGGCACAGCGACTTTCTCCGCGTAGCCACCGCCTGCGAGCAAGGCACAGACCTCTTCGCCCTCGGTGGTGACGCCCGAGCACTCGAGCCCTGGATATTCAGGCGCGCCAGGCGGAGGTGGGTAAAACCCGGCCACCTGCAATAGATCGGCCCGGTTGACCGCCGTGGCCACGACGTTCACCAGGACTTCGCCCTCAGTGGGCACGGGATCAGGAACTTCGGCGTACTCAAGCGCACCGGGAGTGGGGATTCGTATCGCTCGCACAGGGACACGGTAGTATTTCCAGACGCCTGGAGGGTTCGCCTAGTGGCCGATGGCGGTGGTCTTGAAAACCACTAGAGGTGCAAGCCTCTCGGGGGTTCGAATCCCTCACCCTCTGCTGGTGGACCTGCCATAACAGCAGGTGAAGCCGGGTCCTGGAACCGTCCAGGACCCGGCTTCGTTCGTCAGAGCTGTCCGGCTGTGCCTGGCATTGCCGGGTCATCCACGGGTATCTGCGGCCTATTTGTGGCCGAGAATAAAAACTTGGCCGGAGACAGGCCAAGAGCTGCCAAGTCTTTGTCCACACGCTCGGCCACGGACACTTGAGCTTCGGCTTCCTCGCCGAGCATCACCTTCGCGTAGATGGCCCAAATGACTGCCGCAGAGTTGCCCGCCCAGAGCGCCGCTTGCACCACTGATACACCCGCTCGCAACCAGTACGACAGCGCGAAGTGCCGCAGATCGTACGGGCGCTCGCACACTCCCTCGGCCAGCTGCTCCGGGGTAAGAACGGCCTGCCGGACGATGTGCCACACCTCCAGGTAAACAGTGGTGTGCACGATCCCGCCTCGCGGCCCGACGAAGACATGACCGTCTGCGCCGTGGCCGAACTCTTGCAGATGCTGCTTGAGCAGCTGGACCAGGATCGGGTGTAGCGGCACGAGCCGCGTTTCCTCAACCGCCCTGTGTTTGAGCGAGCGATCCTCACGCGCCGCACCGCTGTCGGTCCAATCCGTCCCGACTGTCGGTGTGGATCGCCGCAGCCTCAGCGATCCCCACCCGTCATCGGGAAGTCTGATGATGTTGGATGCCCGTAGTCCGATGACCTCGGCGGGCCGGAGCGCGGCGAACATCATGAGCCCGAAGAAGGCGACGAGCCGCCTGCCCATGCCGCTCATCCTGGCCAACTCACCTAGCAGTCGCAGCCCCAACTCAAGGCTGATGACCGACGTCGGATCGATCGCGGTGCGGGCCTTGGGCAGCTTCCACTTGATCAGGCTGACGGGGTTGAAGTCGAGCTGGCCGGACTCCACGGCGTATTCCAGCACGTTGTAGTACGCCGCACGCCGCCTGCCTACCGTGTTCGCGCTCGCCCTCTCGCCGTTCACTAGGGTCGCGAGCGCTTCGTGCGCGCGGCGTGCGAGATCCGGACCCGTCTGCCGGTCACGGTAGATGTCGAGCCCAACCGTGTGTTGTTCCAGCCATCGGACCGTCGTGAGCAGTTCAGCTGGCGGGGCAGCATCGCCCTTTCGCCGCGAGCTGTTGGCCACCCACAGATAGACCGCCTGGCGCACCTCAGCCACCGAGGGACGGCCGGTGGCCGTCCCAGTGAGGTGCGGCTCGATGGTCGAGGCCATCGCGTCGGCCAGCGATCTCCGCGAGTTGGGTGCGAGCGCGTTCCACTTCGCGTCCATGAATTGGCACAGGTGCTCGTACCAGCTCCGGCCAGATCCATTACGGATCATCGGCACCGGCAGCCCGCAGCCGATGTCAAAGGCTTCCCCGGCGCGTGCGTGCCGGATCAGCTCCGCTCGGAAAGAGTCCGCAAGAGACCACCCGTGGAAGGTCTCCCACTGCTCCACCCCTGCTGTCTCCCAGCGCACGCGGTAGGTGTCGCGGCGCTTGCCCTTTCGCGTCTGGATTTTCCAGATCTTCACCTTGTGGGTGAGGTCAAGGCTCGATGAGGTGATCGTGGGCTTGTTTGCTGGCTTCACCAGCTCTCCTCCCTGCTGTTGATCCAGGCGTCAAACGCGGCTCGCCGAATCCGGATCGATCCGTTGGGCAACTTCACGCACGGCGGCCCGGTCCGCTTCGCGCGCCAGTCATAGAAGGTGCTCCGGGTGATGTCCAGCTCGGCACAGACCTCGGGCACGGTGAGGTAGATCTGCTTCTGCTTTCCCTCCGCAGGGCGATTCCGGGCGATCGTCGGGGCTGTCATGATTGCGTTACTCCCGTCATCTAGGGGTGTGAAGGGGTCGCTCCGGCCTGGGGTCGCATTCCGTGCCGGAGCGGTCTGAACGACGTACATGAGCTTCAGAAACCGCCTGAGAGCGCTTTTGAGCCAAGATCTCTGACGTATCCAGGTTGGGTCAGGGTCTGGTTTGGACTGTCGGGATAGGACGGCCAGCCGGGTCGGTGGCCTCGAAGGACCGGTGACAGCGGTGACACGGTGACAATCCCTCTTCTTGATCTCCTTATCCGCAGCTAGAAGGGGATTTGATGTTGTCACCGCAGCGCGGTGACAAGCGGTGACAGTCATCGGGTGCCTGCCGCGCGGTAGGCAGCGGCGTCGGGATGCAGTTCGTAGTCACCGAGCACGGTCGAGCGGACCCAGCCGTGAGCGGCGAGCATCGCGAGTACCGCCTGGACCTGTTCGACTCGCGGGAGTTGCCGCTGGACCCGTCTGTGGATCTCGCGGCGAGTGAACCGCCCCATGCCTTTGTTGATGAGCGTGTCGAGCACATGCAGCGCCGTGGTAGCAGCAGGATCGCCATGGACGATGCCCAGCGCTGCGCGGTAGTGGGCAATGAGCCACCCGATGACCTTCACCGCACCGGTCATGGTCGCGGCATCGATTGGCCGCCTCCATGCGTCGGCAGGGTGGTGAGCTACATGCAGCAGCCCAGCGATGCGCAGCATCGAGCCGCCGAGCTTGTTTGCCCACTCACGCATCTCGTAGAGGTCCCCGCCAGGCCGGAGCTCCATTTCCAGTTCCTCTGCGGCTTCCACCCGCACCCGTTCGGCGTCGGGCAGCAGAGTGACCACTGCTGGGTCTTCCCATTCGGCCAGCGTTGCGGCGAGCTGCTGAACGGTCAGCTCATAACCGGCCATGACCGCGCCGGGTACCGGTGGCGCGTCCTGTCTGCGCCATCCGGCGAGGCTGCGCGGCACGATGAACCAGAACCGCGCTGGAAGCCCGCGCCCGAACAGCTCAGCATTAGAGCCGAACTTGCGCAGCACTGACGGCTGGGCCATTACTCCGACTGTCAATGCCGGACGCTCCACCGATTCGCCCTGGCGGCTCTGCCGGTCAACGGTGATCGGCCGACCGTTGTAGCCCTTCAGATACGGGTCCAGATTGGGACTGCTGCCGAACCGCCCGCCGAGCACATCGAAAATGCCACCCTCGTCGGAAATCAGGGCCATGCGGCCACCGTTGGCCGCCATCAAACCGATTAGCCGCTCCGGGGTCAGATCGTCTGCGATCAGCCGGGGCAGCGTCGGAACGGTGATCGCCTCAGCAGACAGGACAGCGGCGACCGCTTCGGCAGTCAGCTCGTCGCGCCGGGAACCATCTGCTTTCGCAGCGGTCGCGCGAGCCTGTTCGGCGGTGCGCTCAGCGATATCCTTAAGCGCCGCCTGCTGCTCAATGAGCGGCCTTACCTGATCGGCCATCACACGCTCCGTCGCGTACAACGGTCCAACGAAAGCACTGTGGACAGGCGTTTTCCGCTCGCCAGGATCGGCGATAACGGCGATGTAGGCATTGACCGGCTCGCGCCAGCCTGGCCGTGCCTCGACCTCGATACGACCCCCAGCACAAGTGGACAGCACCGCGAGCAGCACCCCCGCGCCCATCGACGGGCACGTCTGGGTGCCAACGGCGACCCCTTCGACCATTGCCGCAGCCCATTGGGGAAGCACGTCAAGCGGGAACACTGGCGGTGCTTGCTCGGCGCGGCCGAACGGCACTGGTGCTTCCCACGTCGGGACGTCCTGATCGGACACAACCGCCAGGTGACGCACTTGGCCCGTCATGCGCTCACCATCCGGGGCCGCTTGGCGCCGGTCTTGAGTCCGGAGGCGATCGTGCGGGACACCTCGCGGGCAGGAAATCTGTTTGCCCCGTAGGCGCGGAAGGCGGCCTGCGTCAGCAGACTTATCACCTCGTGCTCTTGCAACGATCCGCCCGCAACGAGCTGCCCGAGCGCAACAGCGGAGGCAAACAGCTTGATGTTCTTCTCACCGCTTCCAGCCTGCTCGACCGATTCGACTTGGCTCGCAACTGCTGCGTTGAGGTACCGGCCGCGCCGGTCTGCCACTGGCGCCACCGTGACTTGCTTGGGCTCAGGTAGTGGGGCGGGTGTGAGCCGCTCGGCCAGCCAGCCGGGCAACGTGAGCAGCTGCTCTTCCTCGTGCAAGGTCTGGTAGGTGCGTCCATTGACGACGCTGCCAGCGCCGAGTACGTAACCGCCGTGCGCGCGGGTGTCGATTAGCCAGCCCAGCCCGCGCCCGCTGGTACCGGAGGTGTTGCGCAGCTGTTCCCCGGCAGGGTGGGTGAAGTACAGGTGGGTACCTTTCCTACCGGTAATCACGGTGTGGGTGAGCACGGGAAGTGGCTGGTCTTCCCGCTCACACAAGAACGCGAAGGCGTCGAAACCGTCGTTTACGCCGCTGATTTGCCACTCGGCGGGCGGTTGCTGGCCGAGCTTGGGCCGGTCCAGGTCGATCACGACCAGATCCGATGGGCCGCAGGCGATCCCGATGTTGTAGGGGGCCTGCGCCCAGCAGCGGGTGATCCGGTCTGGATCCGTGGTGGCCCGCTGCTCCCATTCCTTTATCGCCGCGATCTTTCCGTTGACGGCGACCGGAAAGACGTGCCAGCCTCGCGCGGCGTAGCGAAGCGCAGCCGCTTGCAATGATGAGTTCACCGAAGGTGTCCTTTCATGCTCTGAGTGGTCCGGGACGCAGCTGGTGCGCGCCGCAAACGGAACAGGCGCGCACCAGCTGGAGCTGAAATGTGTTGTGGTTATTGCGGTTTGGGCGGCTAGAGGGGATCGCGGCTATCGGCGCTTCGCCCTTGATTGCGACCCAAGGGCTCCGCATCCACTGCCCTCCGATTGAGACGGATGCATCGATTGCCATCCTTGCCAGTCCAAACTGGTGCCCTGATCGGGCGCGACGTGATGGCGTGATTTGACACGACACCCTAAGCAATGGTTCGCTACCTAGCGAGTAAATCTCTACCTAGGGTGGTGAGCGTGGTGGCGATGCCACGAATGACTGAGCAGACTGAGCGCATCTTCAGGGCACTGCTGAGCAGTGACCTCGGTGAAGGCCTTCATGGTTTTGAGCTCGGACGGCAGTCTGGGCTGCCATCAGGGACGGTCCACCCGATCCTTGCCCGCTGGGAGAAGGCCGGGATCCTGGAGAGCTATTGGGAGGATCTCGATGCTGATGCCGCGCCTCAAACACGACCGCGCCGACGGTACTACCGGTTCACGCCGGACGGGGCCGAGTACGCCCGCGTGACGCTTGCGGCAGCCGACAACATACGTCGCCGCGCCGCTGGAAGTGGCCACTTCGGTGGTGTGGTCCCCATTCCCGACGGCATGTAGGCGGCGAGCCCGTGATAATGATCGAATTCCGTTCAATACCTGGTGTGGACCTTGACACCGCCAACTTCCGCTCTGTGTGTTCGAAGACCGGCCTCAGGACTGACCAAATCGAGCACCTCGTACGCACTATTTCCACGTACCGGGAACAGGACCCACAATCGAGTTTTTCAGGGAAAGCAACGTTCTTCGATGACGAACTCAACCTTTTCATCAGTGCCGATGATGAATCCTTCGCGGACCACAAGATCTTGTTCAGTTTGCCGAGCTCTACTTTGACCGTGTCATGGCGGCGGCAGGTGGCCGCGATCGACACCTGGATTAACGCAATCTGCATGATCTTTCCGCACGGTGAGCGTCGGCGCTACCAGGAAGAGTGGCGCGCCGAGCTGTGCTGCTGCCGGGAAGCGGGTGCGTCGTGGCTTGGGCAGGTGCGTTACGTGCTGGGCCTCGCACTATTCGCGCCGGGCACCGCTTTTCAGGTGCGGTTCAAACGTCGCCGGGCAGTGGATTAGCCCAGCGGTGGGCGGGCTAGCCATTGGTCGGCTGCCCGCCCGATTGTCCCTTTTAGCAGTAAGGACAATGCAATGGTAAACCCAACTCCCGTTCAGCCGGAACCGCCTGCCGAACCGGGCGGGCAGGGCAAGCTCGCCATGATCGTGGCTATAGCGGTGATCGTCCATGCGCTTGCCGCAGTCGCCTACGCCGTCGGCATTTGGTGGGGGGTGGCTCAAGGATCGCATTAGCCCCCGCCATACCTGATGGGTGCGCTTCCCGTGATGGGCGCGCACCCTTGCCGGGCCACCAGCCGCCTCGGAATGTAGTAGGTGGCGGCAGATCAGGGATACCCCAACGATTCCGCGAGGGGTAGAGCGCGCGGGTGTTGAGCCGGTCCCAATTTCCGGGCATCGTCGCCCAGCGGTGACAGGTGCGTGTGGTGCCGAGCTGAACGACCGGGCGCCAGCAGAGCAGGCGTGTTCACTAGTGCGGTCCTTTCGTGACGGCCGGGGCCGGTCTCTTCAGTGGCGGCAACGCGATTCGGCGAATGGCTAGGTCAACGTGGATGGCGAGCTGTGAGGCTTGCTCCTGGGTGTTGGCGCCGGTCTGGTTGAGCGATGCGGTTGCGCGTAGCTCAATCCAGTTGCGGCCGTTGAGGTTCTGATACCGGACGGCTACGAGGGAGCCGTAGGCCGTGTTCCACCGCATCGGATCAGAGGCGTGGACTCCTGCCGGTGAGCCGGTTCTAGCGGTGCACTGGTGATCTGATGCGCACCAGTCGGGGCAGCGCCAGGCGTTCATTGGCCTTTCACCACCTTGCGGCCGTAGTTGAACAGCCGCCGCCCGTAGCGCAGCTTGAGACCGGAGGCGCTGCACGAGCGGCAGGGCTTGAACTTCTTGCGGATCAGGGTTTGGCGGGTGCCGGTTCCTTTGCAGGTGCGGCATTTACCGAACGGGTAGAGCCAGCACGCCAGCGCATAGACGCCGGACGCTGTGAATAGGGTGAGGGTAGCGAGTAGTTCCGGTGTCACCAGGTGCCTCCTGGGGCCGTTTGCAGGGCTGTTTTTGGGTAGCCGCTACCCAGCCAGCACCATCTGTTTGTGCTGGCTGGGAGCGGTTTTAAGGGGTAGCGCGACGGGTAGCGCAGCCGCTACCTCTGCTTGTGGCGCTACCTCGCGCGCTACCCGCGATTCCGGTCTAGTTGTTCGCCGGGTCGTGGTGGCCGTTGCGCTGGCTGATGATCGTGCGCACCGCGTCGAGGCGGTATCCCTTGAGGTTGCGGCGCGAGATTTTCAGGTCCACGCTCGGCACGCCTGCTGCTCTGGCCAGTTCGGACAGAGCTTCTGCGGTGAGACCGGGGTAGGCGTTGGGCCAGCGTTCGGCTAGCGCGGCTGCCGCTGGTGCCCAGTGCTGCCCGTTTGAACCGGCAACCGCGGCAAGGTCCGCCACGAGATCACGCGCTTGCGGCAAATCTTCTTGCCCGCCAACAGGTGTACCGCCACGCAACGCCAGTGCCCTGCCCAGCATGGCCTTAGCTGTCGCGGCATCGGGGTACTGGCTGCGCACCGATACCGGTGCGGCGCCACCGGTTTGCACACCCCAGCCTGCATCGAGCACCGGCCGGTAGACCGTGCCCGTTATACCGCGCTTGTACGCACCGGTTCCCAGGATCATGTCGTTTTCGACCTGCCCTGCGACCGATAGGCACCAGCGGTTGGTGACACAGCGGGTGATGTTCGGTGGAAGGCTGGTCTTGTCCGGGATCTGCGTTGCCAGAACGAAGATGATGCCAAGTGCGCGGCACCGTTTGATGGCACGTTCGGCGTCGTCAGCTGAACTCGGAAGCGCTGCAAACAGTTCGTGCGCTTCGTCAATGATGATGACGACAGGATGCAACCCTGACCCAGCCTTACGGGCTAGCTCTGGTGTCACCTTGCCTTCGGGTGCGTCGCCGCGCTGTTTGGCGGCAAGGATGCGCTTGCCGCGCCGTTCGGCTTCCGCGAGTGCCCACCGCAGGATGGCGGCACCTTCTTCTAGCGCTTTGTCGTCAACACCGACCACATACGTGGAGCACAAGGGCGCGAAGTCGATGAAATCCCCGGTGCCCTTAAACTCGGCGATTTTCAGCTCCGCGTATGGGTCGAGTGCCGCCACAAACGCGAGGCTTCTGGCGGCATACGACTTACCCGAACCGGGCTGCCCGCCGATCAGAAACGACCGGGCGAACAGCGATGTCTTGACGGGTCGCTGTCGTTCGTCGGTGCCGAATTCGTTCTCAGCAAACACGCTTGTGATGGCGTCAGCTGCCGCTAGGGACCATTTCGGTTGCCCCATCGCAGAAGCGGGCTGATAGCCCACCCACAGATCAAGCTGCCCGGCGTGGTCTGGCCCGGCTGACGGCCACACCTGATCCACGGGCAGCCGCAGCGATGACGACAGCGCCCCGCGCCGGTCGAGCACCTTCACGGCCTCCAAGCCGATCGGGAGGTTGACCCTTGCGAGCCAGCCCGGCCCGTCGCGGTGAATACCGGGGTGAACGAACTCGATACTGGCCGCGTCCTTCATCGCCGGAATATTGAGCGCCAGCAACGCATTGCGGACCATCTCCGCCGTCAGGCGGGTGAACCGCTTCGCGGCGGTGATCCGGTCAGTGATCGGCTTGTCAGCGGGACGCCCAACACGCGCCAGCCCAACGGCCGCAAGTGCTGCGGCCGTATACCAGCCCCACATGGGAACCAGCCGCGTGTAATACGCGAGAGGCAGACCGCAACCGAGCAACAACGTCACAGCGGCAACAGCCCACCAGCGGGCACGCGATTCCTTCGCCCTGGTGCGGTTCAGGGCTTGCCAGGTGTAGGCGTCGTTGGTGTCTGCGGCGTGCTGCCGCAGGGCGAAATTGCCCTCCTCCGCGCTGGCCCACTTGAGCACTTTGCCCGCTGACCGGCCGAAACCAGTCAGGGCATACCAGCCGGTCTTGAGCAGGTATTTCGGGCTGCGCACGCCGTGGAACCGCAGCCAGTACCACACATTCGCGGTGATGGCTCGCAGTGTGGCGCGGCGCTGGCGCTTGTCGGTCAGCCACGCGGGCAGGATCGGAGCACGCTTACCTGGTGCCGTGGCTAGGTCTGCCCAGGTGAACGTGACCGGAACATCAGCGTTGTCGGCTGACGGGCCAAGCGGAGAAACGGTTTCGGTCACCCGCTCCGCGTCTGAATCGAAGGTTTCGCCGGTCAGGGAATCGGGCCGGTACAGGTGGCCATCGTCCAATGTGCTCACTAGCGTCTCCTTCCGGCATCGGCTTCCAGCGCGTCGCTCATGCGCTCATGCAGCGCGAGAATGAGCGTCTTCAAAGGCATGGTGGGTTTCTCGTTCTGCCTGACGATCAGGGTTACTGCGGCAGTGATACTGGCCCGCCACGCGGCCAGCCGCTCGTGAAGCACCGCGATGTGCTGCTCAAGCATGCTGACCTGCCGTCTTAGCGTGTTGTTGGCTTGCTGTAGGTCGCTTACCTGCTTGCGCAGGGCGGGACACGTCCCGCACGCCTGCTGGCCCATACTCTTGGTGCTCCTTCGCTTCTTGAGGTGAGGGATGAAGCAGGGCACAGCGGCTGGCCTAGGAAACCGTGCTGTGCCCTGCGTGCGATTCGCTGGCGGCTGCTCAGAAGGGCGGTTCGTCATCTTGCGGCGCGCTGGTCTTGCCGCTCGTCGTGGCCCATGGGTCGCCGCCTGCGGCGTCCACATCGGACTTGCGGGCCATCTTCATGACTTTGGCCTGCGCGTACTTGAGTGATGCCCCGATGTCTTCCACATCAAGCTGCATAGCGCTTCGCTTTTCGCCTTCCGGGGTTTCCCACCGGTTCAGGCGCAACCGGCCCGTCACGACCACACGGGAGCCGCGCTTTAGGGATTCAGCGATGTTCTCGCCCAGCTGCCGCCACGCTGAGCAGTTCATGAATAGTGCGTCGCCGTCCTTCCACTGACTAGAAGCCTGGTCGAACATGCGCGGGGTCGAGGCGACGGTGAACTTAGCCAGAGCCACACCGGTTGGGGTGTAACGCAATTCGGGATCGTCGGTCAGGTTGCCCACGATGGTGAGCGTCGTTTCGTTCGCCACGAGGATGCTCCTTCGCTATGGCCTGCCACGGTGGCGGCCAGCACGGGCGGGCCAAACGGTTGCAAGAGAGCAGGTTTGGCCCGCCATGATGGCGGTCACTGTTAGATGCCTTCACGTAGGCGCCAAGCGATGTCGCATAGGTCGTTTTGCAGCTGCTCTAGCAGCTCTGCTGGGTCGCGGCGCTGGGTGACTGCGGTGTCAATCCAGCCGCTGATGGCTTCAAGCTGCTTGGCGGTGCGCTCGGCAAGGGTGCTGGTGTGGTTGGGGTTGTCGGGGCAGGCAAGGGCAGTTTTCATCAGGGGTGCTCCTTCCCGTTGTGCCGCCACGATGGCGGCCAGCGCGGCGAGCCGAACCGGCACAGCGGCTCACGGTTCGGCCCGCACGCTGGCAGTCCCGTACACGGGGTTACGCAGGAGAGGGGGCAAGCTCTGCCAGGGTTTCGCTGGCCTTGGGCCAGTACCGCTGCACCGTGCGCTCAGAGACGGCAAGCTTCGCGGCCACCTGAGCAGGCGTAGCTGACGGCATCTTCACGACCGCTTTGGCGACACGGTCAGCTGTCGTTGCCGTTTTGCTGGTTGCGGTGCGCGGCTTGGGTTTGGCGTCGGCGCTCGGCTTCGGTGCCGTCACTGCTGGCGCCAGCACGACCGGTGCCGGTGCGGTCAGTTCCGCGATCTGGTTGACCAGTGAGATACGCCGGTGTACTTCGGCGATCATTTCCGGGGTGGCCAGCAATGCCAGGCGGCGCAGCCGGTTCTCACGCATACGGCGCCATACTTTGCCGTGGTGGAGCTTGTGCGCTGTCGCCGTGAGGCGGCGGATCTGCCGCTCTGCGTGGACCTGGGAAAGGTCTGCGTCGGTCGGATCAATCAGGCCAAGGCTCACGCCGATACGCCGTGGCGTCCAGCGCCAGCTACCACGCTCTTGCCGCTTGCGTGGTGTTCCCTCAGGCTCGTCGGGCAGATACCGCGACATGACCACCGTGGCAGCCAGCAGCGGCAGCAAAATCCGTGCGGCGGCCTCAGCGAGGCTGTGTGCCGAGAGCGCCACCACGACGCCCATCGGGACGGCGATACGCCACAGCAGACGCCCGTTAGGGCCAAGGTTGCCGTAGGTCTTCCAGTGCTCATGCGCCCTGGCAGCAATCGTGATGAGGACGGCCGCGCCGACACCAGAGACCACAAACGACATCAGGCGTGGCATGTTCATAGTCAGGGCGAGTTCGAAGACGCCCTGGGCTTCCCACAGCAGCACCAAAGGTGCGGCAATGTTTCCCGCGATCATCGATAGCTTGGTGCCGCGTGTCTTGCGCCGCAACAGAAGCAGCAGCACCAGGCCGAGCACGACAGCGGCGGGGATGCGCAGGGCGGGCCAGTTCGTCACCAGCCACGCCCACATGGTTTCGGGGTTCATTTGATGCCTCCCTTGTAGGGTGCGGCACGGTGCCCGGTCAGGTAGATACGAACCCTGCCGTCACGGCTCGGGTGGGGATCGGACACGTACGTGACGTTGAAGACGTGGTGAAGGATTTCGGCCGCATGCGTTGCGGCCGCAGGGTTGCTGATCAGCCGGAACTCGACCGGCGCACCGACCGGACGCAACGGAGCAGGCCCAGACTCGGCGACAGCCTCAGAGGTGGCTTGTGCCATCCATTCCGGCAACTCCATCGGAGCAGGCTCGGCAGTGTCGGCCGGGCCGTAGATGAAGGCGAGCAGTGCGGCTTGTAGCCGGTCGGCGTCGGCGGGCGCTCCGTCGTAGAAGCTCATGATGTTCGGATAGCCAAACCGGGCAAGGACTTTCGCCACCTCAGCTGTCACACCGAACGAGAACCGGCTGTCAGCCACGTGACGATCGAGAGGGAAGCGGCTCATCAGGCCACCGCCGCAAGGACGGGGGCCACAGGTGCGGCGGGGATGAGGTTAGCCGCGGTGAGGTCGAGCAGGTCGCGCAGCGCGTTGAGCCTGCGGTGTTCGGCACGGCGCAAACGGCGCCAGTCCAGCTCAGTCGGCCCGTTCGGTGCGGTCAGAAGCCGGATTTCGGCATCCACGATGTCTAGCTCCGCTTCAATGAGCGGCCACTCAAGCTCGATAGCGGCCAACTCCGCGTCGGAGGGGCCAGACAGTTCATGCAGGGATTTCATGAGAAGTCTCAGTTCCTTCCACGACGCTGCGTACCAGGGCCAGAACGGCGCGGCTTACGCGCGCCAGAACAGCTTGGGCAGCGATCCTCAGTGGCAGACGTGGCGAACAGCGCGCCACATTCGCAGGTCCGGTACACGGACGACTTGCGGCACGTAATCCGCACAGCCGAAGCGACGGATGAGACCATGGCAAACACCTCTTCCTTAATGGGGAGACAGGGAAGCCAGGGCGCGGCACATTGGTTCGCGAGGCCAGCCGCGCCTTGGCGAAAGAGAAACAGAAGGTCAGCCAGCTAGAACGCTGGCCAAAACCGCTCCCGCACAGGGATTCGAACCCTTACCACGGCCCACCAGTGGAACTGGCCGCGTATGCGGGAACCCCGGTAGCCAACCGGGGGCTCACAGCTTGATCCAGAGTTCCGCCTGCCACCGCACTTGGCCGTTCCGGTGGGGAGTGCACTTACGCATCAACCGCCTAATGGTTCGCGGCCACACACGCCTTGTGGATACACCCACCATCACGCACCTCGCAGTGAAGGAATCGCCCTGTCACTTGCCGCTCAGGACCGCCAATGGGCTTGCCCTGACCTAGGAGTTTTCGTATGTCGCTGTGAAGTTTTCAAAGAACCGGCCTAGCTGTATGTCTGTCGGTCTGTATGCAGACCTACAAGCATGCACAGAGGCTAAGCCCACGATTGGGTCGATGTCAACACGTCTGTATGCAGACCTTCAAAGTGGCAGGTAAGGTGTTGTGCATGAGTGCCGCAGGGGGTTTCACAGACGCACGTCCGCTACAGGTGCGGATCGCAGACGACATTCGAATGAAGATCGAGACGGGTCGGCTGGCGCCAGGTGAGCAGCTTTCGACTCTCGATCAAATCGCTAACGAGTACGGCACAAGCTTGGCCGCAGTCAGGAAGGCCTTAGATCTGCTTCGCCAGCAAGGTCTCGTGGTGACTGTGCAAGGCAAGGGGTCGTACGTGCGGGAACGACCGTCCACAAGGCGACGGGGTATCGACCGTTACTCCCGGAGCACTTGGGCGCAGGGAAAGGCGCTGCACACTGCTGAAGCCGAATCGCAGGGACGGAGCGCGGGCCAACAGCTACGCGAACTCGCGGAAGTTCCCGCTCCCGCAGTTGTGGCAGACCAATTTGGAATTCCCGAAGGCACCCCCGTTTGGGTCCGTCGCCGCACGACCTTCATCGACAATCGGCCGAATCAGCTAGCGGACTCGTACTACGAACTCGATGTTGTTCGGGGAACACGGATTCAGGAGGAAAACACTGGCCCTGGCGGCGGCTTCGCCCGGCTGGAGGAAGCGGGTCACAGACTCGATCGCATCCGTGAGGAGCTGGCCGTTCGCATGCCAACGGGTCCGGAATCTGTGGCTCTGCGATTGCCCGCAGGAACTCCGGTCGTTGATTTGGTTCGGACCACTTACGACGTAAAGGGCCGCGCAGTAGAGGTGATGCTGGCAACGCTGGCGGGGGACATGGTCGGCTTCGCTTACGAATTCCCAATCCCTGACTAGGTAAGAAGGCTTTCGAATGTTCGAGACATACGCGGTAACCGAGGCTGCCCCTGGTCGGCCGAATGAGGACTTCTACTTAGCCTCCGGAGAATGGCTGATCGTCATGGACGGCGTCGCTCCGACGCCAGGGCAGGCAAACGGCTGCACACATGGCGTTCGATGGTTCGTTAATCACTTGGGCGCTGAGCTTGCGGCCTCCCTGTCAAACGCGTCCGACAGCGCACCGTTGGAGCAGCTGCTAGCGGAAGCGATCGGACACACTGCAACGCTGCACGGGCCGGAATGCGATCTTTCAACCCCGTTGACTCCCGCTGCCACAGTCGGCATCGTTCGGCAGACGAGCACTAGCCTCGACTGGTTGGTCCTGGGCGACGTAACCGTTGCGTGGCTTAGTAAAGACGATTCGCCCGGCTCTGTTACGGACGACAGACTTGAGCACCTGCCCAACGCACCTATCGTCATTAGCGACGTTCGACGGTATGACCCTGAATTCGTGATGAAGGTGCGGAACCGTCCCGGAGGATTTTGGGTCGCAGCATCAGAATCTGACGCGGCAAACGAAGCTCTGACGGGCTCTTTCGCCCTAGCCGACATCGTCACCATTGGGGTCTTTACCGATGGCCTCAGTCGGCTCGCCGAGCGTTACGGTCGGTCCTGGTTGGACATTTTCGCCTTGGCCGCTTCCAAAGGTATGCATTCCCTGGTCGCAGATGTGCGAGCAGCTGAAATCGCCGACCCAGACCCGACACGGTGGCGCGGCAAGACACACGACGATGCCACCGGGATTATCTGGCGCCGGATTAGCTGATCTGGTCGTGATTGAGACATGCCTCTAGCTCGGCTGGGTCGTCTTCTGAACCTGTGGTTTCTAGTCGCGGTAGTCGTGGTAGGCGATGGCGGCGATCTCCTGGGCGGTGTGGTTGAAGATGAAGTCCCAGCCGACATCGAGCAGCATCTCAGTGAAGATCTCGCGTGCCTGGTCTTGGGTGAGGCTGTACTTGGCCACCATGACCGCGAGGGTCGCGGCTTCACGGATCACGTAGAAGCTCGTACCGGAGACCATGGCCTGACCGTAGTGATCCACTTGGGGGAGCTGGCTACAGCCGAACGGCTAAACCTCACCGCGTTTGACCTGCGATGATGCGTTGCTCTAGCTGGCTTAGCTGCTGATCTGCATACTCGCCAAGGTGATGATCTGTACGTGCTGCGGCCAGTGGCGGGTGGAGACCATCGTGATCTCCGTTCCCCGCTACGGTGCACGTCAGCGGCTGCGGATCACCAACGGACGCCACTACGTCGGGGATTTCGCCAACCCGCACGAGGTCGCCGCGGTGCTCGCCCAAAACGGTGTGCTGGACCGGATGACCGAGGTTGAAAAGCCCTGCTAGGCAACATCTTTCACGACGCGCAGCGCCGGGCGCTGAGCCTCGGCAGCCTGTGGTGGGCGCCAGTCACGCGGGACATGCAGGGTCACCTGGCGGGGCTGGCTGGCGCTGCCTTTGCCTTGTGACTGGGCTTGGATCACGCACCCTTGCAGACGGCCGCGCCCGTGGTTGAGGCCGAACCAGGTCTGCTGGGTCGTGCGCAACATCAGATCGGCGCCGGGCCACATGCCCGGCTCGGAGCAGTGCACCAACAGCACGCTTTCCCGTGCCCGTAGGCGGGCTGAGATTCGTGCTGCCTCACCAGGTTTGACCGGCGCGGCCGGGGCGAACGCCACGAGGTCGAACCCGTCAATCATCGTGGTCACCACTTCCAGCCACAGATCGCGCGGGTAAGGGACCATGACCATACGGTCTAAGACGATGCCTTGTTCTTTGGCCGCCATCACGCCAAGCCACGGCATGCCAACGAATCCCACCCACGAACCTGCCTGCGTCGCCTCACCCAAAGCCGCATACATCAGATACAGCGAGCCGAGAGAACGCTCGATGACCACGGTGGATCCACGGCGCAAACCCTGACCAGGAAACAGATGCCGCAACTCCGGGATCACCGGCAGCGCCTTATCCGTCGCGAGGCCAGCCGCGGGCGAGGCGAGATCACTCGCCCGCTTCACACCCGGCACCGCTAACGGCTTACCCACGCCATCCAGGCTATCGAACATAGGTTCGAACTTGTGAGAGGCTGTGCCAGCCTCTAGCGTCAGCTGCAAGCTGTGCCCAAATCCAGTACCTACTGGCGCAAAGCGCCGCCAGAAATGCGAGCGAACGTTTAATCAAAGCGAACGCCTCAGCTCGGCGGCCGGTAATCCGGCTCAGACCAGGCTTGTGCGAATTGAGCCAGAACTCCAGACTGCTCAGTTTGCCCCGAAACCTAAGGTTTCGTATTCTTCGAACCTGCGTGCGACACCCTGTGGCGCCCATCACGTAGCGTGGCCAACGTCGCGCTTATCGAAAGTTCGTCAAGAATCTTTTTTCCACAGCATGACGATCGAAAAATTGCAGGTCGGCGCTCTATCCACATTGTTAAGGATGTGGTTGTCCACATTCTATGCACAGATTATCCAGCGTTATCCACACCTTTTCCACACGTTGTCCACACCTCTGTCCACATGAAGTCCTGGCTTTGAGGATTTACGAGGTGTACGGTCCCATCTTGGTCGGAGCAGGCGTCCGATCTGGACTGATGCAAATGAGTGAGTATTGCTCTGCGTAGCTGGGGTGCGGCGGCCGCGCGATGATCTTCGGTAACGAACTTTCAATTCCAATTAGCATCTAAACGGACTAATTGGGTATCCCTTCGAGCAATTGATCGGGAGATCGATGCACCGTCACCATGGGATGATGGGGGTTGAGCTTTCGCCACCTGGAAGGGCGTGGTGAATCTTGGCACCCACGAACGACACCCGCCACCTCGGTCCAGACGATGAATGGCCTGATCATCCGAAATCATGGTTCCGAGACGCGTTAGCGGAAGCCAAGGCCGCTGGCTGGGTATTGATCAAGTTCAGCGGCTACAGCTTCGGTCTGGCCGCTTGTAAAGACCCCTACGGTGATGAGCCACATTGTGAGTTCCCAATCTTCAAAACTGGCAAGGCCGGAGAATCGGCCGCTAGGGAACTTCAAACCAAGATTCGAAATTGCACCCACGCCGCCGACGGCGGGACCGTCGGCAGGGCGGCGCAGATGGTCGAAAAGGCCGAACGACTTACGGATGCCGCTGAGTCCCTCCTCAACAGGGATGAGTCGTTAGATCGTTCGAGCAAGACTTTGTTGAGAGTCGAGGAGTTGCTTGAGCAGGCCAATTTCCGGGCGGATGAGAGTGCCGAGATCCTTGAGCAAGCCATGGAGATCGAGGCGGCAGCGCAGGCCCTAGGTGAAGAGGCTTTTGCATTCGAGACTGACGCTAGGGAGAAACTGGCAGAAGCCGAGGTAGCAAGTGACCTTCCGTTAGCGGCCGTCGTGGATGTGGCCGAAGGCGTCGCCGACGCCGCCAAACAGAAGGTGAAACTCCTTACGCAGCGGAGCCCAAGGCGTCTTCTCATGGCACGGCTTTCGCAGATCAAGGATCGGATCCGAGAGATTCGTGCCCATTTGGGCGGCCTATAACAAACCAATATCTCATTGAGGTAGGCTGTTGGCAGATGCCAACAGTCGACCTATGCTGAACCCTCTTGTCTGAGGTGGTGGGTGAAAGCCATGTACCGCATTCCCCTGCATGTAAGCGGTGTCGATCTAAAGAGTCCTGAAACGCTTGAAGTCATCGAGCAGTGCCTGACGGACGTCGTTTGGACTGAAGTCAGCGGGAGAGTGCTCGCCATTGTCTACACAGATTCAACCGACCGTGTAGGCGAAGCACTCCAAGCTGTACGCAAGATACTTCACAAGCTGCCGACGGCCGTGGTTTACGAGGTAGACCAAGACCTCGTGAACATCTCTGATATTGCACACCGGATTGGGTTCACTCGTGAGGCCGTCCGGAACTGGGTTGACGGCAAGCGAGGCCCTGGTGGCTTCCCTATTCACTGCGGAACACCTGGCGGAGACCAGAAGGTTTGGCGGTGGGGTGCGGTAGCTGGCTGGCTTGAGGAGCACTACGGCCTGGTCGAGGACGACAAGGCATTGCCGGGCGACGAGATCGCCCGGATAAACAGCGCCATTCAGCGTGTCGTGGAGAACATCGATTACGAGTGGGATCTTGTGCAGATCGCAAGCAGCATGACCACAACTGCCGCGTCCACAGGTGTCGCAGTGGACAAGTCCCTACCGAGGCACATCACGGCCGCCTTGAAAGACAAGGTGCTGTCGGGTTCTGCTCAGGCTGGCTGGGGGTCGTCGATTCGCGGTTCCGAGATTTCTGCTGGCACGCGTCGACGTGACGCTGGAAAAGTTGGAAGCAAATGAGTCAGGAAACAAGCCAGCCACTTCTCGTTGACTCGAATCCAGAGGGCGCACTTGAGCACGATCTTTCTGCCTTCATTGAGCAGGCGGAGCTAACTGGGGTCAGGCTTACCTCTGTCTTCGGCGCGGTAAAGAGTGAAGATCCCGTGACGGCAGTCGGTATGACTCAGAAGATCCGGCCGCAGATACGTTATCGCATTGATGGGTTTGACTGTAAATTTGATGTTGACAGCCGGATCCTCGACGGAGACGGAGAGGAACGCGCGCGGATCGCAGTGCACATTGTTGCGTCGTTCGACGTTCCAGGCGACCTCAGGGACATCGATGGCGGACCTCCGCAGGAACTACTAACTCTCTTTGTCCAGCAAGTGGCCTACTTCGTAGTCTTCCCGTACCTGCGGGCGACAATCCAGGATATGTCCATGAAGCTCGGACTCGGTGCGATCACGCTGGGCCTCCTCCGTGCAGACGGCAACCCAACTAACTTCACATTCGCCCCGCTTGCCACCGCTAGCGCGGCCCCCACAAGCGAAGCCTGATCAACATTCATGTGATCGGTTCTAGCTTCAACGAACGCTGCTGAACGAAGCTAAGGCCTCTGAAAGCGGGAGTGTGCGCTGTTGTCACCGCTTGTCATCACCGGGCGGTGACAACATCAAATCTTCCCCTAGCTGCGGCAACGGAACTCAAAGCCGTGATTGTCACCCTGTCACCGCTGTCACCCCTCGGCAGGGACACCCAAGAGCATGATTGGCCGCCTTCGGCGGCTCATTGCTGAGCGACCTTCGGTCGCATAACCGCCGGGCCAGGTGTCAACACATCTGCGAGCTACTTGTCTTCGAGCTTGCCCAGCTGCTTAATTAGATCTTGTGCGCTGTCTTCGACCAGTTCAGGGAAGGGCCGGAGGACATCGCTGGTGTTGGCGTGCCGAACGCTAGCAAGGAATCGCTCACGTGTGGCCTCGTCCTGGACTTCGGCGCCACGGATCATGCCGAGAGCCTGTTCGCATAGGTCGACGGCGCACTCCCAAACAGGTTTGATCTGACCTTCGGGACACTGGGCAAGTTGTTCCCGGCATCCGCTGAGCGCGGTCTCCAGACGTGCCTGGTCGGCGTCGATGTTTTCGAGGAGAAGCCTGCTGTACAGCTCCCGCCACGCCTCGCGCCGTGGGACCATCTTCGGCTCTGTGGGCGAACCGATGTTGAGCAGTCGCGGGCCAGGGTCTTCCTCATACAGGAGGCAGTTGGTGGCCAATGACCAGGCCAGAGTCTCGTCATCGGTTGATCGGTCTTCGGTCATGGCGATTACGGTACCGCTACCCAGCGACAATCTTAGATGCAATCGTTCTCAAAGCGCCCACAGCCAGCACGCCAGGAGATACGCCGCTGCGGCAAACCCGCCAGAGAGCCTGGTGAAGAAAGCCCACCAAAGGCTAAGCGAATAGTGGCGGTGCGCAGCCAAGGCACCGCCAGTTTTGAGCCCTGCTACGTCTTGAAGCGGCTTAACGGTGATGCCTGCAACGTGCGCGGCACCCCATGCATGAGTCAGACAGAACCCCGCAACCAGCACGGCACTGACGAAAATTGCAATCGGCCACCGCAGGCCGGCATCTGCGAATTTGCTGGTCAAGTCACTGAATCCGAGCGCAACGAGGACGACTAGACCGCCACTCATCGCCTTTAGCTGTGTATCTAACGAGGTTAGCTTTGCTTTCAGCTCCCCCACGGTAGGCGGGTCGATTCTTTTCAGTCCCAAGGCTTGTCCCAGGTGCCGCAGAGCGACGCGACCGCTTGACGCACCTGTTCACGCGTCCTGCCCGAGGCGAACGCCATAGCCACGAACTCAGCCAGAGCCCTCACATGCGGATCGGGTGTCTGCGGGGCGTGGTCCAGCGCCTTAAGAACGAGACGTATTGTCTCCTGCTGAATCAGCTTGATGTCTTTGGGCTCTAGACCTGCCTGGTCCACGGGGTGAAGGTCCATTTCCAGGGCGCGCTTGATGCCATCATTGACGCCGAACTGGACCAACGGCCCAAAATCCCGGGCAGGCTGAGTCATATCTTGTACCCCCGTTGGACTCGCTGACATCATCGTTTCTAGTCCTGTATACCGGGGTCTGGCCTGATGCGCTGTATATACGCGCTATTGCCACACTTTGTGAAGACACCAAACTGATCGTGGCGATTACGAGCTTCCGCCCGGTCGCCTCGACAGTTCACAAACGACTCAGCATGTTCGATTGCTTTGTGTGCCAAGGGTTCTGTAACGTCGCACCGGTCCGTGCTGGGGTCATCCTGGCCTTCTGTCATCGCTCGGCACGGACACCCCAAGAGCATGATTGGCCGCCTTCGGCAGCTCACCGTTGAGCGACCTTCGGTCGCGAAACGCGGCCCGCTGTCACCGCCTGTCATCACAGGACGGTGACAACATCAAACCTTCCCCCAACTGCGGCGATTGAGATCCAAACGATGACTGTCACCGTGTCACCGCTGTCATCGTTCCGCATGCACCGAGAGAGGGTCTACCCCGGTTGCGGCTACTAAGCCCTACTCAAGAAGCACGTGTTGCTATACGCCTTTTGCCAGCGTTATGAGAAGCGTGGCGAGATCCATTGGTCGATGGATGTGGCCAGTAGCTTTGGAAGGCCTACAGTCGTGCGGCGCGCTATCTGCGGGGCAGTTGCACGGTATTGAATACTCCTCGTAAGTAATGGTTCCAACATGCGGTGGGAGGACGTAGTAACTGCCGTCTCGTTCCCGATCCACGACACCGAATCTGAGCGGCATGCCACCTTCCAATACGGTGCCCCGTGCTCGTCTGAGCTTGCCGTCTTCGCACAGGAAGGCGATCGGAAGTCGATCGACGACGCGATCCGGCCGGTAGTCGGACAGAACACCGATGGGATAGCCCCTCATCATGGCGCCAGCGGTGAGGGGACGGCGCTTCCAAAGCGAGCGTCTTGTTTTCTCAGGTTTATGCGGACCAGAGAGGCCCACGCTTCGTGGATAGCCTTTCGTTGCCATGAACTCAAGAAACTGTCTGCAAAGCGTGCTACCACCGACGCCGAGAGCAGATTCCGGGTCTGTACCCTCTAACGCGGCGTCGCGCCTTTCGAACTCAAGTGCTATGGCCTCTGTCTGAGCTTGAATTGCGGCCCGCACCGCTGCGGCTCGCGCAGCGAGCTCAGCCGCAGTACGGTCGGCCTCGATGCTTGCTTGGAGCAGTTCTTTGAACGCGTCCTCATGCATCTGTAGCTCCGATTCGCCGCTGGTTCGCGAGCCTGGGCCGACCCGTCAACAAACATCTATATGATCCGACCTTCGAAATTGGCTGGGATCGGCCGATCACATTGATTCAGATGCTCATCGGTATGAACCGTGGAACCTGCCAAACTCCAAGTAGCGTCAGTCGTGTCTCGACACAAACAGCGGCTGAACCATTAGCTAATGGTTCAGCCGCTGTTGATCTGTCACCCCGGACTCGCGCCCTACATGGATGAAATTTTGCAAACTTAATATACTAACTATATTTAGACAAGCGTGCGTTGGGTGAGTAGCTAATTGATGATGTGCTGCGGCCTATTGGCGGCCAAACGTCGGTGGATTCTAAGAAAACAGCAGCTCAGAGCATGTAGATCATCTGGTCTTGAAAACCACTAGGGGTGCAAGCCCCTCGGGGGTTCGAATCCCTCACCCTCTGCTGGTGGACCTGCATAAACGCAGGTAGGGGCTAGCCTCAAGGAATCTTGAGACTAGCCCCTCTTTCGTACCCGTGTACGACTGTGTACGGCTGGATCTTGTTGTTTGCGGGTGTTCACGGAGTATGCGCGGAGTTTTCTGAGCCGCGTTATGCCTGGTCGGCTTCGCTATCTGGCGCGGTTACGGAGTCAACTGGCCTTCCGTAGAGGGTTGTCGCACGGTCGATCATGTCGAGTGCGGCTTTCTCCTGACCGCTCATGAGCTTGGCGTAGAAAGCCCAGATCACGCTCTCGCTGTTGCCAGCCCAAGCAGCGGCCTGGCTGATCGAAACCCCGGCGAGCAGCCAGAACGAGATAGCAAAGTGCCGCAGGTCGTATTCGCGGGCTTTGGTGTAGAGACTCTGGCAGGCGCGCTGGCCGAACCTCTGGATAAGGTGCGGGCTGGCCAACTTGCACCAGCCTCCCTCGCAATCCGGATCTTGCTTATCGAAGTGGCTGACCGCATGAGAGAAGTCTTGCGGCGCAACGGTGTCAGTCTGCCCAGCGATGTGGCGCGGACCAATGACCCGCTTGCGGTCTTGGAATTCGCCTCAGGTCATAAAGATCTGGTGATCCCAGTTGGGGATGCGTTGATAGCGGTCGAAGTGGAAGCGGTTCAGTTGGCCGGACCAAGGCTGTACGCGGTGGAGTTCATGGCCGCTGTCCGTGAGTCAGGCAAGCGTCTGGCGATTGTTAGTAATAACGGCTCAGAGGCAGTTCAGGCAAATTTGGAGAGGGTGACGGCGTCAGTCTCTGTTGAAGTCGTGATTGGACGGGCTTACAGGAGGCCGGATCTGATGAAACCGCACGTTTCCCAGTGCAGCGGGCACTTAGAGATCTTCGCGTAAGTGCGCAAGCAGCCGTCCTGTTAGGAGATTCCCGCAGCGATATTGAGGTATCCAATGAGGCGGGGGGTCGCTTCCATTGGATTCGCCAACAAGGCTGGCAAGGCGGATCTACTGCGTTCGGCTGGTGCGACCGCTGTTGTCGAGAGTCACGATGCCTTTCAGGCGTTGATCGAGGCAGTGCGGACCATTTAGGCATAGAAGTGCTCGAATGCCCCGGTGGAGCTTTGCGAGTTTGTGCAAGACAACTAGCAGCAGTGGACCTTGCGGATCACGAATGCGACCTTGGTGCCAAGTTTCCCCTCTGTCTACGCTCCACACCGGGACAGAGGCTAGCGGTCCTTATCCCCCAAGCAAAGGAGTGACATGACCGCAGGTACCAAGTTCATCTCGGCGGTGACCTTCGTCGCTGTGAGTCTGGTGGCAGTTTCTTCGTCTCCGGCTGTTGCCGACCCGGCCGACGAGAAAGGCGCCGAGAGCCGGGGCGTTACAACGGTTACGACGCCTGCCCGGACCGTGTTCGGACCCAGCGACCCCAATTTCATCACGTGGACCGCGATGGACGGCAAAGTCCATTTCGCACGTGCACTACAGCCAGACGAGATCGTGGCTAGAGGCCTAAACAAGAACGCTCCAAATGCCGAGATTCGAGTCGTTGCTCCGACTGTCGTCAAAGCAACTGCGGCGAAATCGCCAGTAGTGCCCACTCAGAAGCCATCGAACGCGATTGCACCGGCGGGCGTTGGCATCCTTAGCTGCTGGGACGACTGGTGGTATCAGGGTTGGTCCGGTGGCGGCGGGCTCCACGGGCGGACCGAACTCACGTGGTGCAGTGACGGCACCTGGATCACCGACGTGTGGAAGAACTGCTTCGGCATCGATGGCGGCTACCCAAGTTACGAATTCCTGAGCTGCACGATGTCCGAAACCTACGGCGTGAACTGGAGCGCCTGGGATGTCAAGACCGTACTTCAGCTCTGCGACGCGTGGATACCTCTGTGGGGAACCTGCGGGCACACCCGCACTTTCTGGGCAAAATTCCGCCACGGCGCTCAGGGTCAGATCGTCGAACTGGAGTGGCACCTCGGATAAGGCATTGATACGCTGTTTTGCAAGATATACTCAGAAGTTTCGATGAGGAGCGACTAGGTGGAGTCCAATACGGAACGTGAACCTTGGAGCAACACTCGAAAGGTCCTAACAGGCCTTGCCGTGGTCGCAGCCGTACTTCTGCTGATATGCCTCGTTGGCGTAGTTCTGGCCAACACACCTTCCTCGGACCAACGCCAGTCAACCAACCCGTCAAGTACTGCTGCTGTTAGCGCAAGCCCTGCAGCCAACTAGATAGATTGACTACGTTCCATGCGTGGTGGACCGGCAGGCGCCCGGTCCACCACGTTGTTTCTCTATCAGCAAATAGCAGGGTCAGGTTTTATAGCGTAATCGGAGTTGAGAACGTGAAAGCTGACATCGCTCGGACAGTCGGCGCACTCACACTGGCCTTTGTCGTTTTCTGGGTGGTGTGGGTAATCGAGTTGTTCATTTTCCAAAAGGCACTTGCGGCAGGCCACGTCGTTCTACCACTGCTCGCTGCGGGCTACGTGGTGTGGCATTTCCTGCTTAGGAAGACCTCCCGGCAGAGCGCTTAGGTGGGAACAGGGCGAACAAAGTGAACGCGAGCCAATCACTTGACGGCAACGTGAGTTGCATCCCTCAGATTTCCTGCAATGGCCGCAACCCCCGCAACCGAGCAGCTCAGACCGTATTTCACCGCCAAAATAGAGATCGTTTGAGGTCAGCCGGTGGCCGAATCCGTCTCATTCATCGGGACACGAAGATCTCAAGTAGCACATGACCTGTGCGGTTGCGTTGCGGGTATCTGCGTCCCTCGTCCGGACCGAAACCCATCACGTTTCGTAGCCGTCTGCCCGTCTGACTCAGCACCTCTAGGGCCACTGGCTAGATCACTAAGCCTTCAGGGCGTATGTATGAAACCGCGATCACGGGGGGCTTGCGGAAAATACGCGGAAAAATCCAAACATAGAGCGAGTTTCAGCAGGTAAGAGCAAGAAGACGCGTGGTCTTGAAAACCACTAGGGGTGCAAGCCCCTCGGGGGTTCGAATCCCTCACCCTCTGCGGAAAAGGGCTAGTTCCAAGATTTTCTTGGAACTAGCCCTTTCTTCGTGTCGGATCCGGCGGTCGCCGTTCGTAGCGTAGGTGGAGGCGGACACCGGGTCCGGCCGAGCAAAGGGAGCGAACATGCCCGAGTACCTCATCTACTTCAACCAGCAATGGGTGGGCGATCACCCCGAGGAGTGGTACGGCACGCGCGCACCACTCGCCATGGCGGTCGTCAACGAGATAAAGGCTGCCGGGGAATACCTCTTCGCCGGAGGGCTAGAGGAGGACGGCCCGGTCTTCAGCGCCGACGCCACGAGCGGCACGGTGTTGTTCACCGACGGGCCGTATGTCGAAACTAAGGAGTTCCTGGGCGGACTGACCGTGGTCGACGTGCCCGACGAGGAGAGGGCCAGAATGTGGGCCGGCAAGATCGCCGAAGCGTGCGGCTGGCCTCAAGAGGTTCGCCGGTTCGGCCGGGTGCCCCAAATCGAGGGGTGACTACGGGTTCGAGGCGGCCGTTTCGTACCGTGGGCGGCCGCCCGGCCGGTAGACCTGGATCGTCACGCCTATCGCGGTGGTGCGTGACTCGACCAGGTCAAGCGCCAGGTCAGGGCCGGAACCGGGGAACAATCGGGTGCCCTGGCCGACGACTATCGGGCAGGTGAACAGGATCATCTCGTCCACAAGCCCGTGGTTGAGCAGTGAGCGGATGAGGTTGCCGCTGCCGTGGACTTGCAGTTCGCCTCCCGGCTGGGCTTTCAGCTCACGGATGGCGTCCGTTCCGGACAGGACAGTCGTGTGTGCCCACCGCGCTTCGGTGAGCGTGGTCGACGCGACGTACTTGGGCTGCCGGTTCAGCGGCCCGGCGATGGGATTGCTGTCCGGGTCGGGCATCACGCCCCAGTACCCAGCGAAGATCTCGTAGGTCCGCCGCCCGAACAGGAACGCGTCTGCGCGCTGAAAGACTTGGTAGGCAAAGGCTGCGGCCTCGTCATCGAAATACGGCGTGGCCCATCCGCCGCGCTCGAATCCACCGCTGCGGTCCTCGTCTTGCCCGCCGAGGCCCTGCATCACGCCGTCGACGGTGACCCAGGTGATGGTGGTGAGCTTCATGGCTTCTATCTTTACGGTCCAATAACGACATTCGCCAGCGGCTCGCCTGCTTCGTAGCGGCGGACCTGGTCCACCAGCAGCCGCCGGGCACGGGGTGCCAACGCGGCGGTCAAGCCCCCGACGTGTGGGCTGATCAGGACGTTGGGCGCCGACCACAGCGGGTGCTCCGAAGGCAGCGGCTCAGGATCGGTGACGTCCAGGGCGGCGTGCAGTCGGCCCGTGTTGAGCTCGGCGAGCAGCGCTTCGGTGTCGACCACGCGGCCCCGGGAAATGTTGACCAGCAAGGCACCGTCGGCCATCGTGGCGAGGAAATCCTTGTCCACCAGGCCTTCGGTCTCCGGGGTCAGCGGCGTGGAGACGATGACGACATCCGCCTGTGGCAGCACTTCCGCTAGCTCGGAGATGGGCCGCACTCCAGGGCGGGCGTTGCGGGCCACGCGAGTGATCTCCACTTCGAACCCGGCTAGTCGGCGCTCGATCGCGGCACCGATCGACCCGTACCCGACGATCAGCACACGGGCGTCGGCCAGCCCAGGTGACCAGGCTGTGGCCCAGCGGCCCTGGTCGCTCGCCCGGACAAAGTCCGGCAGCCGCCGCCGTGCGGCCAGCGTGAGCGTCACAGCCAGCTCAGCGGTGGCCGCATCGTGCACGCCCCGGCCGTTAGCCAACGTGAGCCCGGGCCGCAGGAAGGGCAGGACGTGGTCGTAGCCAGCCGTGATGGTCTGCACCACCTTGAGCCGGGGCATTAGCGCAATGGGCTCGCAAAGTCGCGAATCGATGACTCCGTAGGGAACCGCGTAGAACTCGACGTCGTTCAGCTTCTCGGGCAAGGGCTGCGTGCCGTCGTACAACGCGACATCCAGATCGCCAAGCTCGGCCAGTGCGTCGGGGTGAGAGATCAGGTAGCGCACGGCGACAATCATGCTGCGGTTCGCGTGCTCAAGCACCGAGCGCGCCGGGCCAGTGGCCCAACTAACACCGATTTAATGTTTACCCTTGGCGGATCGCGGAAACGGGGCATCGCATGCCAGACCGGGCCGGTGAAGACCTCCAGGAGATTGCCCACATGCCTTTGCTGGATCTGCCGTTCACCGAGGGATACCTGTACCAAATACGCTCCACCGTGGCCGCACACGCCAGCCAGGCCCAGCTCAGCACGGCGCTGATCGATGAGCTGGTCCTGATCGCCAGTGAGCTGGTCATCAACACCGTCAGGCACGGTGGCGGTGTTGGGCAGCTCAGCATGTGGGCCGATCGCGGGCACGTCTATCTGCAAGTGGCCGACAGCGGGCCAGGCATGCCGAACCCGGGCGCGGCCGGCCGTGAGCAGCCCGCACCCGGCGAAGAGCATGGGCGTGGGCTGTGGGTCGTACGCACGCTGTCAGCTCAGCTGACGATCACCTCGGGGCAAGAGGGCACGACTGTCCTTGCGGCGCTGCCGATCAGGACTCGCCTGTGAGCACTTCCAGGACGCCCGTGACCTCCATGACCCGGTGCACGATGCCTGTCACACCCGTCACGTGATACGAAAGCTCCCGGTGACGGGCCGCCTCTAGTCCTTCGATGAGCACACGGATGCCAGACGAGTCAAGGAATGTGGTCTTTGACAGGTCGATGACGACCGGGCCCTCGGTGGTCATTTTGACTGCAGAGTCGATCTTCTCGGTCAGTAGGTCATGCACCGCCAGGTCGATCTCGCCAGACACGGACACCACGACTTTGCCGGCGCCGTTTCCCTGAATGTCGATGTGCGCGGCGTTCACGTCAGCTTTCCTCTCCCTCAGAGGGCACCGGGTCCAGCCCGGTAGCAGCAGACACCTTCTCGACGTCGTGTGGCCCGAAAGCTGTGCGGACTCCCGACACCGACATTCCCGCGGCGTTCGCCAGCTCGCCGAACGTGTAAGGGTGCGGGTAGACAAACTGCCGCGCGTAGGCCAGCAGCAGCCGGATCTCTTCTTCGGCCCGCATCCGGCGAGCGTGGGCATCGGCGAGCGCTGCCAGGACCGCGTCGTGGCTGGCCACGGAGGACGGGCCACTGATGGAATCCAGCACGGCTTTGACATCGGCAACTACACGACGAGTACTCACGTTGCTGATTCTTACTCGATCATGCGATGAGCGCAAGGGTTGTCGGTAATCGCAAACTATGACGCACGACGCACGGTAGCGCGAGACTCGAATGTTCATGCGGATCTCACACCCGGCAATCTCGCTAAACACGGAATGTCGCGCTCAGCACCTTAATACGATCGGCATCATGGCTTTTGACAGCGAATCCGGCTACGAGCCGATCGATGAACAATTCCCTGTAGTGATGTTCGGCTATGACCGCACCGCTGTTGATGCGTATGTCGACGACCTGCTGGAGCACGCCGGAGTGCTCGCGCGAGACAACCGGCGGGTGGCCTCCCTGGAACAGGAGCTCGCCGCCGCGCAGGCGGAAGTCCTTAGTTTGCAACGCCTGGCGGCGGCCAAGGGCCCGGCCATGGCGGCCAGCACTGAGATAACTGAGTTGATGCGCTCAGCCGAAGCGGCGGCGCTGACTTACCGTGCCCAGGCGCACGATCTGGTCGCTCAAGCGGAGCTAGAGGCCGATCGCATCCGCCGTCAGGCACGCGAAGACGCCCTCATCACCGCGGCCGCGCTGCGCAATAGCAGCGGCAACGGCAACGGCCACAACGGAAATGGGCGTCGAAACGGCACGGCCAGCAAACTCGCCATCGCCGCGCCAGCCGCGAAAGAGCGCCGCCGCAACACGCGATGACGTTCTACTCGCGGTAGTCGAAGTAGGCGATGGCGGCCAGTTCGGCGGGCGGGTTGTTGAAAATGAAGTCCCAGCCCACGTCTAGCAGCATCTCGCCGAAGACACGCCTGGCTTCGTCGTCCCGCATTCCGTAGGCCGCAACGAGATGGGCGACCGTCGCGGATTCACGCAGGACGTAGAAGCTGGCGCCAGAGGTCATGCACGCCGACGCTAGTGATCCATTCGGCTAGTCCACACGAGGCTAAACGGTCAAGACGTCCGCGGACTTCACGATCTGCTCGAGGCCAATGAGACGTCCAGTCACGCGCAGGCCGTCTTGGTGGAAGCGTTCGCCTCCGTTGCTGGCGCACGCGTCTTCGACGAGCCAGGGTGTCAGCCCACGTTCGAAGGCGTCCGCGGCGCTTTTGAGCACGCACGTTTCGGTGTCCAGGCCACACAGCACGACGCTGGTCCAGCCGTTGTCAGCGATGAGCCGGTCGAGTTCGGGCACGAATACCGTGTAGCCCGTCTTGTCGATGACGCCAGCGGCATGAGGCAGCAGTTCGTCGAGTTCAGCGGCTAACGCTGTCTCCGGTTCTCCGCGCAGCTTGTACCAATGCAGCAAGCGTTCATAAGGGCTGCCGGGATAGTTGTGGTAGCGGGTGAAGACGACCGGTGCCCCGGCAGCGATCCACGACTTCGCCAGCGCTTTGACCACGGGCAGGATGTGCCGGGTTTCCGGGCCGAGGAAACCGTTCTGCAGGTCTACGGCCACCAGTGCGGTAGCTGGCGTCGCCTCCATAACGCCGTGTGTTTACCCACCACGCCTTGGTTTACGCCATGAGGGGTTAGGGCATTCGTGCTCTGTAGAGGGGAGATTCGCATGCCAGAGGAACCGCAGCAGCAACCGCCCGGAACCCTTTCCGCGATGCGCCGCAAACCTGATCACGGCGAGGAGTCGTACCAGGGGTCGGGCCGCCTGGAGGGCAAGAAAGTCATCATCACGGGTGGTGACAGCGGGATCGGCCGGGCCGTCGCGATCGCGTTCGCACGTGAAGGTGCCGACATCCTCATCTCCTACTTGTCTGAGCACGACGACGCCCGCGACACGGCTTCCTGGGTGCAGAAGGCTGGCAGGCAAGCCGAAGTCATCGCCGGTGATATCGCCACCCGCGCGCAATGCGATGCCGTCATCAACAAAGCGGTGGAATCGTTTGGGCGCATCGATGTGCTGGTGAACAACGCCGCCTATCAGATGACGCACGAAACGATCGAGGAGATCAGCGACGAGGAGTGGGAGTACACCTTCGATGTGAACATCACCGCAATGTTCCGCCTCGTCAAGAAAGCGTTGCCACATATGGGCGAAGGTGGCTCGATCATCAACACCGCGTCGGTGAACGCTGACATGCCCCGGCCCACGCTGTTGCCCTATGCCACGACCAAGGGCGCGATCGCGAACTTCACGGCAGGGCTGGCGCAGATGCTCGGCAAGCGGGGCATCCGCGCCAACAGCGTCGCGCCTGGTCCTATTTGGACACCGCTCATCCCGTCCACGATGCCACCCGATCACGTGGAGGAGTTCGGCAAGAACACGCCGTTGGGCCGCCCAGGAGAGCCAAAAGAGGTCGCTCCCGCGTTCGTCTTGCTGGCTTCCGACGAGGCTTCCTACATCTCCGGCGCGATGATCGCCGTTACCGGCGGGAAGCCGATCCTTTAGGGCCGTAGGCGGCGAGGAAGACGCGCACCGCTTCAGCGGCGATGCGGTCAAGTTCTTCGTCGGAGTAAAGGGTTTCGTCCAGGGGACAGGCCATCGCGCAGTTGACGGGGATCGACAGGACCAGCCAGTTGAACATTTGCGCGGCCATCTCGGGATCGTCCACATGCAACAGTCCGCGCTCGTGCAGGGCTTGGAACCACGTGGCGAATAGCATGGCCGAGCGCACGGGACCGTTTTGATACCAAGCCTGGGCTAGCTCCGGGAAGCGGTCCGCTTCACCGATGATGACGCGGCGCATTCGCAGCAGATCGGGCCGCATCACGATGCTCAGGTGATGCCGGGCGAAAAGGCGCAGATCACGCTCGACATCGTCGGTGTGAGGCATGCCCTCGATAAGCGGATGCTCAGGTCCCTCGATCTGGCCGATATCGCTGGTGATCAGCTCGGTGAACAGGCTCTGCTTGTCCACGAAGTTCTTGTAGACCGTTTGCTTGGAGACGTGCGCGTGCGCGGCCACTTCGTCCATGCTCGTGCCCGCGTAACCGTTGCGCAGGAACAGTTTCCGCGCTGCCTCCACGATGGCGCCACGTTTGCGCGCCGTCCGGCCTTCTTCCACCATGCCCCGATAGTACTAGACGGATCAGTACCCAAACGAGTACTGTCCCGTCTAGTACTGAAACTGAGGGGGAAAAGTCATGCTTGAGATTCCCGACGGCCAGTTGCACTACGAAGTGCGGGGGGACGGCCCGCTCATAGCGCTCATCGCGGCCCCGATGGACGCCAGCTCCTTCCAGCCGCTAGCCGAGTTGCTGGCGCCGAACTACACGGTCCTGACCACGGATCCCCGTGGCATCAATCGCAGCCGGCTAAACGACCCCAGCCGGGACTCGACCCCCGAGCTGCGGGCCGAGGACCTGTCCCGTTTGCTGACGCACCTCGGCAGGGGACCGGCTGTCGTGCTGGGCTCAAGCGGTGGTGCGGTTACCGCACTGGCGCACGCGCAGGCTTACCCAAATCAAGTGCACACCGTCATCGCCCACGAGCCACCGTTCTACTCCCTGCTAGAGGACCGCGAAGAGCGGATGGCAGGGGCCGAAGACATCATCGCGACGTTCAAGGCCGGCGATATCGGGGGTGCGTGGTTCAAGTTTCTGGTCAACGCCAACATCCAGCTCAGTGAAGAAGAGATGGCCTCGATGGCGCCAGCCGAACCTGACCCACAGCACAATGCCGACCAGCACTACTCCTTTGTCCACATGCTTCGCGGCACGGTCGCTTGGGAGCCAGACCTTCAAAAACTCCGCTCTGGTACTCCGAAGATCGTCGTCGGGATTGGAGAGTCATCCATTGGCCAACTGTGTGACCGCGTCTCCCGTGCGCTAGCCCGGGAACTGAACACATCTCCAGCCATGTTCCCCGGGGGCCATCTCGGCTTCCTGGAAAAACCGGAAGCCTTCGCTGTCCGCCTCCGCGACCTGCTCCAGGTGTGAGCGCACCGACATTTAATTACGCTTGTACATAGTGAAGGTACATCACTAATATGGGGGAATGAGCGAGCGGCTAACGGCACTAGGGCAGTTGCTTCAGCTCAGCATCCTGCTAAACGAGGACATGACGCAGGCGCTGGGGAAGCTGGGGCTAACCACGTCGCGCACCCACTTGCTGTGGGAGCTTCAGCAAAACGGCCCGGCCACGCAACGGGATCTGGCGCAGGCGCTGAAAGTCAGCGCCCGCAACATCACCGGGCTGGTCGATGGGCTGGTGTCGACGGGCTTCGTCACGCGGGAGCCGCATCCGACGGACCGTCGCGCGACGCTGGTGAGCTTCACTGAACACGGCGCCGACGTCATGGCTCAGATGGCCAAGGACCACAAGCACTTGGCCGACATGCTGTTCGGCGGTCTTCCTGAGCTGGACGGCTTCATCAAAAACATGGATCACGTGCTGGCACAACTGCAGAAAGCGATCGAAGAGGAGGCGGGCAAATGAAGTGGGCGCTCATAGCGGTGCGGTATGAACTGGCGATCTGGCGCAGCCTGTTTCGCTGGACCTTCCGGCGGCCGGTCACTTCGTCGCCCGAGGACCTCCCGTTCGGCTACACGCAGGCGGTCGCGCCGGTGATGTGGGCGTTCATCGCCATCTCGGCGATCGAGATTCCCGTGTTCCACTTGCTCGTGCCGTGGCGGACCGTTCAGTACATCGGATTGGGCCTGGGCACGTGGGGTCTATTTTGGATGATCGGGCTCCTCGCCGCACAGAAGATCCACCCACACGTCGTCGAATCGGGCGGCATCCGGATCCGCAATGCCTTCAGCCACAACGTTTTCGTGCCGTGGAGCAACATCGAGACGATCCGCCAGAAGAACCGCAATTTCGAGAAGTCACGGACGATCCAGGTGAACGACGGTGTGCTTAGCCTGGTCATCTTCAGCCAGACCAATGTGGACATCGTGTTGCGCGAGCCGATTCAGCTGCGCTACAGCGAGGAGCCCATCAGCGAGTTGCGGATCTATGCCGACGACGCGTCCGGGTTTACGAAGGCCGCGTTGCGGAAGCAGCCCACGCCGACTCACTGACGAGGGTCCGCTCCAGCAAACCGTTCCACCAAGAGCGATTTTGGGTGTACCAGGTGATGGTGGCCGCGATACCGGATTCAAATTCGGTCGACGGCCGCCATCCCAGTTCTGTGCGCAGTTTGCTGGAATCGAGCAGATAACGGCGGTCGTGCCCGGGGCGGTCGGGGACTGTCTCGATGAGGGTGCCGGGCAGCCCGAAGTGGTCGAGCACGATGGCGGCCAGCTCGGCCACGCTCACCTCGACGCCGGAGCCGACGTTGTAGGTTTCGCCCACGCGACCCTTGGAGAGCACGGCCTCGATCGCTGAGCAGTGGTCGTCCACGTGCAGCCACTCGCGGCGGTTGGCGCTGGAGGCATAGACGGGCAGCGGCAGGCCGTTGAGTGCCCTGGTCACGAATAGCGGGATGACCTTTTCCGGGAACTGGTATGGCCCATAGTTGTTGGCGCAGTTAGTGATCGTGATCGGCAACCCGAACGTCTCGTGATAGGCGCGGACAGCGTGATCGGCTCCCGCCTTACTGGCGTTGTAGGGCGTACGTGGGCGGTAAGGCGACTCCTCGGTGAACGCCCCTGGATCGTCTAAAGCCAAGTCGCCGTAGACCTCGCACGTGGACACATGGTGGAACCGTTTGACCCCAGCCTGACGGGCGGCTTCGAGGAGATGCTGTGTCCCCATGACGTTGGTCTGGAAGAACCGCCGCGGGTCGAGGACGGCCAGGCTGTTGTGTGATTCGGCGGCGAAGTTGACGATGACGTCGATCTGCTCGCGCTTGAGTAGCGCGGTGACCGCGGGCAGGTCGCCAATGTCGAGGTGGGCGAAGGGAATCGCCGGGTCGACATTGTCGCGGATGCCGGCGTAGGTCAAGGCGTCCAGCGCGACAACGTGATCGGCCGGGTGGCGCTCTGTCCAGTAGCGAACGAAGTTGGTGCCGATAAAGCCAGCGGCCCCCGTGACGAGCAGTCTCAAAACGAACTCCTTAAATCGTTGTCATGCCGGGTGGATCAGGGGTGACGGTGCCCGGCCAGCCCCGGAATTCGACGTCGAGCCGGAACCGGTGCCCGAGGTAGCGGTGTTCCGATAGCGCCAGCGGCCTTCCCTCGGCCAGCAAGGCGAGCCGCCGGACGAGCAGAACGGGTGTCCCGGGCTGAACGTCGAGCAACGGTGCTGTGGATTCGCTCGCCGCTGTCGCGGCGATGCTTTGCCGCACGACGTCGATCGTGTGACCGCTGCGGCGCAACGTCTCCCAGACACCTGGATCTTCGGCTTCAGCACGGCTGACCGGTGCTCCGAACGCGAGCGGCACCCACTCGGTGGTCACATCTAGGGGGTGCTCGGCGGTGCGCGTGCGAGAGGAGGGGATACGACCGGGACCCGACGGCGACTCCGGCGGCATGGAGGCCGTGTGCCGAACGGCGCGAACGTGCAGCACTTCGCTGTTGGGTGCGATGTCGAGCAGGCGGGCGACGTCGGCGGGGGCTGGGCAGTACTCGTACTGGATGACCTTGCGGGTGAGGGGAATGCCCGCCGCGGACACCGCTGACTGGGCGTGCTGGAACGACCCCAGTGCCAAGGACTGACCGAAAGCGGCTCCGGACGCGACATACCACCCCGAGCCCCGGCGCGAGGCGATCAAGCCCTCGTCACGGAGGTGTTCCAGCGCCCGGCGGACCGTGACCCGGCTGACGTCGTAGCGCCGGACCAGTTCGGCCTCGCTGTCCAGTGCCCCCGTGCGGGCAAAGTCCCCGAGCGCGATGCGCTCACGAAGCTCAGCCGCTAGCCACTGGAAACGCGGGCCTGTCATAAATCTGTATGCTAGATCCCCATACTTATTTTGGGAACCCTAGATACAAAAACGAGGCCGGATGGCAGGTTTCCGGCCTCGTCTTGATACAAGCAAGGTTTCTGGGTCAGGACAACAAGGTTCGCAGTTCGGGGTTGTTCGGAACGGTTCGAACGGGGTGCGTTCTGTCCTATTTAGCCAGAGGAATGACAATCAGGCGGGCCGTCAGCGTCTCGCCCTCCTTGCGGCCGGCCAGAGCCACCGTCGCGCCGGCTTTCAGTTCACTCGGCTGAATCTTGGCGCGCTTCTCCACGACTCGCAGATCGCTGTGGAACTTCCACGTCCACGTGACGCCGTCTGAGGACTTGACCGTGACCGAGTCGCCAGAGATCGCCGTGATCACGCCGCGTTGCACGGCAACCGTGATCGTGCCTTCCTTCGTCTCGACCACAGCCTCGCCGTGCAGCACGTTGCGGTGCAGCGCCACCTTGGCGGCGTGCCGCTTGCGCCACTTGTCCAGGCGAGCGTCCTTGTCGCCCTTGGCCGGTTTGGAGGGCTCGGCCGCGCTCATGGCCTGCTCGGCCACCACGATGTCTTCGGGCTCGACACCCATCGCCGCAAGAGCTTCAGCTTCCGCTGACGCGACCATTTCCGCAGCGGCGTTTCCCGGCCCACACGCCGTCGCGCCAAACACGGCAAGTGACCCGATCACGAACGTCAAGACAATCCTTCTCATGACACCAGAGCGTGCCCTGAACTGGCGAACCGCAGGTCAGCTCGGTGTTTGGGGAAGGTAAACCGTGAAGGCCGCCCCGCCCTCCGGCGCGTGACCCGCTTCAAGCCTCCCGCCCAGGCGCCGCGCCAGGCCCGCGGCCAGTGCCAGGCCGAGTCCACTGCCGACTTTCCTTATCCCCTGGTACTTAGCGTGCAGGGCACCTTTCTCGAAGGCGACCTGGAGATCGTCGTCGGTCAGCCCCGGGCCGCCGTCACGCACCTGGATCAGGGCTTCGCGTCCGGCGGAGGAGACCGCGAGCACGATGGCCTGGCCCGGCGGGACGACCCGCAAAGCGTTCTCCACCAGCCCGTCAACGATCTGCCGCAGCCGGACCGGATCGGCGTAAACGTTGACTGAGTAGGCGGGCAGCTCTGTTCGGATCTCGACGCCGTGCCGCGAGCACCGCTGCGCGAACGCGTTCTGTGCGCTACGGGCCAGCTCGGGAAGGTCCACTGTGGTGGGTTCGATCGTGAAGTCGGCTGCTTCCAACCGGGCGAGCGAAAGCAGATCCGCCACCAGACGGTCCAGGCGTTCGGCCTCCGTGAGCACGGTGCGCCCGACGGAACTGGCCGCCGCGGAATCCACGACGCCGTCGCAGAGCGCTTCGGCGTACCCCCTGATGGTGGTTAAAGGGGTTCGAAGCTCGTGAGAAATGGATAGGAGGAACTCGCGCTGCCGTCCTTCACTCGTGGCCAGGGCTTCGGCGAGATCGTTGATCGCCAGGGCTAACCGCTCGACGTCGGCGGGTGGTTCGACCGCGAGCCGGACGCCACGGTCACCTGAGCTCAGGCGCGCGGCGGCGATCGCGGCATTCCTAATAGGACGGGCTAAACGGCGGCCCAGGATGATCCCAGCGAGGACTCCGGCGATGAGACCGGCCAGGAGGGGGCACCAGACCCAGGCGACAACCTGTGCGCCAATGCCTGTGCGGGCAGGCTTGGCCAGGATGAAACCCGTGCCGGTATCACCGATCGGGCGGCCTTCGATCATGTAGAGCTTGCCATCGATGAGTGTCGCGCGGGTGCTGACCGGCTTGCCGCTGCTGATCTGCTCGACCATCCGCTCGGGAACACCGGCGGGATCAGACTTGCCGTCGGCGATAAAGAACGGCTCGATGCCCTGCTTGCGCAGTTGCTCCAAAATCCGTTGCTCGTCAGGCGAATTGGGCCGTAGCGCACGGGCACGTAAGGTGATCGCGACCGCGTTCGCTTGCGTGACAAGGGCTTCCTTGGCTGCTTTCTCCGTGGCCTGAATCGCGAGCGGAATGGCGATCAGCGCGGTGACCACGACGGAGATGGTCGCGACGATGCAGCCCGCGAGCACGGCCCGAGCCGTGACACTCATGCTTTTCACCTGCTTGGGCGGCTTGTTGAGCAGGTTGATCGGCACAGTGAGATCTCTGCGGTCAGGCATCGGCGGTGTATCCGACTCCCCGAACGGTGCGGATGACCGAGGCGGCATCGCCCAGCTTTCCGCGCACCTGAGCGACGTGGACATCCACCGTGCGCGTCCCGCCATGCGCGGCATATCCCCAGACCGCGCTCAGCAATTCGTCGCGTGTGTACACGCGGCCGGGCCGGTTCATCAGATGCATGAGCAAATCAAACTCGGTGCTCGTGAGGTGGACCTGTTCATCGTTGACGGTCACGCTGCGCGTCGCGGGATCGATGCGCACCGGTCCGACCTTCCTGGCGCGGTCGGGCTCTGGCGTGCCTGACGATCGCCTCAGGACCGCCCGCACCCGCGCGACCAGCTCCCGTGGGCTGAAAGGCTTGGTGAGATAGTCATCGGCGCCCAGTTCCAGCCCGACGATCCGGTCGACTTCGTCGTCTCGGGCGGTCAGAAAAATGATCGGCGTCCAGATGTCTTCAGCCCTCAAGCGCCGGCAGATCTCGGTGCCTTCCATGTTCGGTAAGGCAATGTCGAGAACGCAGGCCGCGGGTTTGAGTTTTCGCGCGGCAGCCAGCCCCGCGAGCCCGTCGGACTCGATCTCCACGCCGTAGCCGTCGCGCTGCAGATACATCCGCACCAGCTCGGCAATCGGCCGCTCATCCTCTACGACGAGGATCAGGCCTTTCTCACTCACCGGCCCATGATGTCTGAACGTTGTAAGAACCAGGTAAGGAAACTGTTAGACACTTTGCGGCCGAACGTGCATTGACGTCGCCCTTTTGAACGCGCCTATGGTTAGTTGAGTCGCACTTCGGGGGGAGTGAAGGCAATGACCACTGGTGAAGTTAAGAGCTTCGACAAGCCAGATGAAGTCCGTCCATTTGAAGGCAAAGGCCATGCTGACCTGCTGCATCTCGGTGGCAAGGCCGTAGCGCGAGGCACCTTCGAGCCCGGCTGGCGCTGGTCAGCCAACGTCAAGCCGATCGTCAAAACCGAGCTCTGCGAGTTTTCCCATCTCGGCTACGTCGTGTCTGGCCGCATGAGGGTCACCATGAAAGACGGGACAGAGCTAGAGATGTCCGAGGGTGAAGCCGCCGCGATCCCGCCCGGCCACGACGCGGAAGTTGTTGGCGATGAACCGGTGGTGTTCCTCGACTTTGGCGAAATCGATGAGTACGCCCTGCGCAAGTAGCGCAGGATTCGAGAAGCGGCCCGGACCAGGCAGTTCGTAGCATGAGGGCATGTCATTGCAAGCGAACGTGATCATGCTGGGCGTCAAAGACGTGGACCGCGCCAAGAAGTTCTATGCCGAGGGCCTGGGCGGCAAGGTCGGCCAGGCCTTTCCTGGATTCGCCCGGATCAACCTCGGCGAGGGATCGTCGCAGCTGGTGCTCTACACCTGGGACGCGGTCGCCGCGGACGCTGGCGTTTCCGCTGAGGGATCCGGGTTCCGGGGCTTCTCGTTGCACCACCTCACCGACTCCAGGGAAGCAGTGGACGAGGTAATGCAGGCGGCCGTGGCCGCTGGCGGCGCCGTGGTCAGCGAAGCGGCCGCCGCCGAGTGGGGCGGCTACTCCGGCTACTTCAGCGATCCAGACGGCTACCTGTGGAAAGTCGCCACCGAAGCCTGAGAACTCGTGTCAGCGGTCGTGTCAGCGCGACGGCAGGCTGGCGTCAGCACGGCCGCTGATAGTTGCGGCATGACAAACAACGCCACTCTTTCTGACACTGACAAGACCACGATCCGCATCGCCGCCTACGGCGCGGTCACGCTGCTGTCGGCCGCGGGCGCGGCCGGCGGTTCACCACACAAGATCGCTACTAACGGCAGCATCGCGCTCGGCTCGGCCACCGGCCTGGTCGGGCACGTGCTCGCCGAATACCCCAAGGGCAAGGAGCTCAACGGCAAGTCCGTAGCCGCGATCGCCGATCACGTGCTCCCAGCCCTGACCCAGGCGATGAGCGTGCTCAAGAAGCAGGCCCCGCAAGAGGCCAGCAACTTCCGCAGCACGGTACTCACCGCGATCGAAGCCGCGACCTTCGGCCGCCAGCCGCGCCCAGCCGAGGCCGAGATGACCCGCAAAATCACCGAAGCCCTCGACGCCGCCTGAGGGCGTCCGCTATTCGCCATACAAAACTGAATTGCGGACGTTAGTCTCATTCTTGTCTATTTGCCTGGTTTGAGACGCAGGGGGAACCCGATGAAACGCTTACCGACTGGCCTGCGTGTGGCGGGTGTCCTACTCGCCACCGCAGGTCTTACCTTCGGATGTTCGTCGGGCTCCGCAGACGACTTCTCCGCTGTTGGCCCGACGAGCGTCGGTGAGCCGCCCAACGTGCAGGCTGGCATCCCGCTTCCCAAAGACAGCGTGAACCGGGCCGTCGCCAAACTCGACGAAATCGTCAACGACGTCATGAAGAAGTCAGGACTGCCGGGCGCGGCGGTCGCCGTCGTGCACGGCGGCAAAGTCATCTACGCCAAAGGCTTTGGCGTCAAAGACGTCGAGACCGGCGAGAAAATCGATCCTGACACCGTCTTCCAGGTCGCGTCGGTGTCGAAGTCGGTGTCGGCCACCGTTGTCGCCAGCCAAGTCACCAAGGGTGTCGCCACATGGGAAACCCCGCTGGCCGAAGCGATGCCCGGCTTCCAGCTCGCCGACCCTTGGGTCTCCGAGCACGTCACCGTGGGCGATGGTTTCTCGCACCGCACCGGGCTTCCGGGTGCGGCAGGCGACAAGCTCGAAGATCTGGGCTTCGACCGGCAATACATCCTCGACCGCCTGCGCATGCACAAGTTGAATCCCTTCCGGACCAGCTACGCCTATGCGAACTTCGGCCTGACCGCCGGCGCGGAAGCCGTCGCGAGGAAGGCCGGAATGCCGTGGGCTGACCTGGCCGCCGAGGCGATCTACAAGCCACTGGGCATGACCTCGACGAGCTCCTGGCACGACGAATTCGTCAAGCGAACAAACAAGGCGACGCTCCACCAGAAGATCGACGGCAAGTATGTGCGCGGTCTGGAACGCGATCCGGATCAGCAGGACCCAGCGGGTGGCGTCAGCTCGTCGGTCAACGATATGGCGAAGTGGCTGCGCATGATCCTCGGCGACGGAACATTTGAGGGCAAGAAAATCTACGACCCCAAGGACTTTCAGCCCGCGATCACGGTCCAAAGTGTCGCGATGAAGCCCAAGGAGATGGACGCGCGAGCCAGCTTCTATGGCTTCGGGTTCAACGTCACGACGTCGCTTTCGGGACGCACCGGCTTCAACCACTCTGGTGCCTTCGTCTCCGGCGCGGCCACGAACATCTCTGTCCTGCCCTCGGCTGACGTCGGCATCGTGACGCTCACCAACGCTTGGCCTACCGGCATTCCGGAGACCATCAACGACAGCTTCACCGACCTGGTCCAATTTGGACGGATCAAGGTGGACTACTACGACCTGCTGGGCAAAGCCCTCGGACCGCTCACGGCGCCCGTCGGATCGCTGGTCGGCCAATCGGCTCCCGCTAGCCCAGCTCCAGCGAAGCCACTCGCGGACTATGCCGGCACCTACGCCAACGCCTACTACGGCCCCGCCACGATCACTGAACAGAACGGCAGCCTCGTGCTCGCGATGGGTGTGGGCAAGACCTTCCCGCTCAAGCACTGGGACGGCGGCACGTTCATGTTTGTGCTCGACACGGAAAACGCTCCGCCGGGCTCCATTTCAAAGGCGACCTTCAACGGCGGTCAGCTCAATCTTGAGTACTTCGACGAAGAAGGCATGGGCACGTGGTCAAAGTAATCGCGACGCTTTGTGCCGTTGCCGTGATGGCGTCCTGTGCCTCGGGTTCGCCGCCCGCGGTGTCGTCGGCTGATCCCGCGAAGGCGGCGGAAATCATGCGGATCGTCAACGACTACATGAAGGAAGCCCACCTCAAGTCCGTCATCCTCAAGGTATCCGTCGACGGGCAAGACATCGTGACCACCGCTGTCGGCGAATCGATGACCGGCGTGCCCGCGACCGTCGACATGCACTTTCGCAACGGCGCGGTCGCTATCTCCTATGTGTCAACGCTTTTGATGATCCTCGTGGACGAGAAGAAAGTCAGCCTCGGCGACTTGGTGTCGAAATACCGGCCGGACCTGCCAAACAGCGATCGGGTCAGGCTCGGCCAGCTCGCTCAGATGACCTCCGGGTACCACGACTTCGTGCTGGGCAATGAGGAGTTCTCCAACGTCGCCTTGGCCGATCCGTTCAAGGCGTGGACCACTCAGGAACAGCTCGACCTGGCGGTCAACAAACCACTGTGGTTTGAGCCGGGGACGAACTTCAGTTACGCCCACACGAACTATGTGATTCTCGGGCTGGTGCTGGAGAAGGCCACCGGCAAGCCCATGGCGGATCTGTTGCAGGAGAAGGTGCTCGACCCGTTGGGGCTGAAGAACACCAGGCCGAACCTCACCGCGCAGATTCCGGAACCGGTCCTGCACGCGTTCACCTCGGAGCGCCGGTCGTTCTTCAACATTGCTGACGGGCAGTCGTTCTACGAAGAGTCGACCTTCTGGAATCCCTCGTGGACGATCAACCACGGTGCGATCCAGACCAGCAACATCACCGATCTGCACACCACGGCCATCGCTATCGGCACGGGCAAACTGCTGTCGCCTGAGTCGCACCAAGCGCTGGTCTCCACTGGCATGCGGGGAAAGACGACGCCCGTTGACGGTTGCGGTACCTGCGTTGCCCTCAACGACTTTCGCACCTACGGCCTCGGCGTTTGGATCAGCGGTAGCTGGATCTTCCAGAACCCGCTCTTCTATGGCTACGCGGCGGTCGACTCTTATCTGCCGTCAAAGAAGGTAGCCATCGCCGTCGCCGTGACGTATCTACCGGAAGCCTTTAGCGACAAGGGTGCTTACCCCAACGGTGGCGATGCGTTGTTCCGCAAGATCGGTGCCCTGCTCGCTCCGGACGAGGCTCCGCCTGTGGCGACAGCGGAATCAGACAAGCAGCACGGCTAACTCTGCCCGCAGTTGCAGGAACCGAACCACTCCAGGCTGACCGGCGACCGCTTCGTATTTGCTGACGACGGCGTCCACAAACGCGGGCACGTCAGCGGCCGGCAGTCGTGACGTCCAGTCAGAGAACCCGACCGTGCACCACTGCGCGAACTGTTCCCGCGAGCCGAAGTCCCACTCGCGATCAGTGACCGATTGCCGCGTGACTTCTAAGCCGGCGCTGCCGGCGATCGTTGGCAAGTCGTCGGGATCGATGTGCACAAACGGTGGCGTGAAGTCAGCGAAAGCGTGCGCCCAGCGCGGATCCCGCGTCACCTCCATCGCGACGCGCTCGACGCTCGGCCGGGAACCGTGGCACACGTACTGCACGAGCACCCGTCCGCTGGGCTTGAGCGCCGCGGCGATATTGCGGTAAGCAGTCTCCTGTTTGGACACCCAGTGCAGCGTGTTGAACGAAACCACGAGATCGAAGTCCGGGCCGAACGTCATCGTGGTGACATCGCCGACCTGGAACGTCACGTTCGTCAACTGGTCATCGGCGGCTCGCGCCGCCTCGATCATGCGCGGTGACGGATCCACGCCGAGGACGGAACCTTCTGGTACGCGGGACGCGATCAGCCGCGTGACGTATCCATCGCCACAGCCCACGTCGAGCACATGCTCCGTGCCCGCAACCGTTACCGACTCCAGAGCAGCCGTTGCCATCGCGCGCTGCAACCCGCTGATGTGGGCGTAACCTGCGCCGTCCCAATCGGCCATCTACTGCCCCGGCCGCGTTGGTGGCGCGTCGTTCGGCGCGAGATAGGCGCCTATCTTACGGAACAAAGCATCGCCACCGTTGGAGTAAAGGCCCTCGTCGTTGAACGCCTCCGGTTTGTAAGTGACCGCCACGGCGATCGCTATCTTTTCCGATGGCAGGTAGCCGTTGACGGCGGCGTACCCGTAGAACAACGGATTCTGGAAATACCAGTTTCCGGTAATCCACAGTCCCAGGCCATAGGTCGCGAAGTCGTCGAGTTCCCGGCAGTTTCCACAACCCGGCACCGCACTTGTCTTGCCCCGCAAGTCAGTCGTCGTCATGAGCTTGTATGACTCGTCGGAGATGAGCTCGCCCGTGCCAATAGCGACAGCGCTGCGCTCGAGGTCATAGATGTTCGACGTTTGGATGGCGCCATGGTTGATGGTCCACGAAGGATTCCAATAAGTCGACTCTTCGTAGAAAGGCTCCCCATTCGGAATCTTGAAGAAGGCGCGGCGCTCGGAACTAAAGGCGTGCAACGCCGGCTCCGGAATCACGGCGGTGAGGTTCGGCGTGGTGTTCTTGAGCCCGAGAGGGTCGAGCACGTTCTCCTGCAACAGATCCGCCATGGGCTTGCCGGTGACCTTCTCCAGCACCAGCCCAAGAATCACATAGTTCGTGTGCGCGTAATTCCAGTTCGTTCCCGGCTGGTACCAGAGGGGTTTGTTAATCGCGAGGTTGAGCTGATCCTGAGTCGTCCACGCTTTGAACGGGTCGGCGTAAGCGATTTTCGCGAACTCCTCGTTGCCCAGCACGAAGTCCTGAATCCCTGACGTCATTTGGGCGAGCTGATGAATGGTGATTTCGTCAGCGTGCGGGATTTCCGGCAGGAACTTCGACAGTTTGTCGTCGAGGCTGATTTTCTTCTCATCGACGAGCTTGAGCAGGAGCGTCGACACATAAGAAATGGCGACGGCTCCGTTGCGGAAATGCATGTCGGTCGTAGCGGGTACGCCCGTCATCGACTCGCCTTCAGCGGCGGTGACAGTTTCCTTGCCATCCACGGTTACCCGGACGATGACAGCCTTCAGATGAGCCTCGGCCATGTAGTCACGGACGATTCTCATGATGGCGTCAGCCTGCTGTGGATCCACAGGCTGCATGGCCGCCGGAGCGCTTGAGCACGCCGCCAGGAGGCTCAGCGTGCAGGTAACCGTCACAAGCTTCCGCGAAATGGACATAATGAATTGTCTCTGGAGGAGTGATAGCTGACGCTGATATTCACGAGATAGCCCTAGGCACCGGGATCGTCGTCAAGTGGCGTCTCGGGATCGAACTCGGCCAGCTCCGTCTCCCAGGCATCGGCCTGGGCCTGCTGGTCCTCAGCGCGTTCTTCCTGCTTGGCCTTCGCGTCATCACTGGCTGGCGTGGTCATCACATTGCCTCCCTGCCGCTCAATCGCCATGCTAGGCGTCGCTGTGACGGCAAAAGGGCTGATTCCATGAACGCGAAACGGGAGCCTTCCCTGGCGGGTGGCTCCCGTTTTTCCTGCTTACGTGGCGGAGGATACGAGATTCGAACTCGTGAGGGTTTTATCCCAACACGCTTTCCAAGCGTGCGCCCTAGGCCTCTAGGCGAATCCTCCGTCGAGAAGGATAGCGGCTTGCCCACGGGTTCACACAACCAGGTACAGTTGCTCTTGCCCCCGTGCGGCGGCAACCTGTGAACCTCCCCAGGGCCGGAAGGCAGCAAGGATAAGCGGGCTCTACCGGGTGCACGGGGGCGCTTACGTGCTTAGGTGTTGTGCACGTCACTGAAGCGGGTGACCCCACGTCTGCGGTCAATACGGGTTTCGGGGTCTCCTAACCGCTCGTGTAAGCTCTGCGGCGGTGGCGTGTCCGAGTGGCCTAAGGAGCACGCCTCGAAAGCGTGTGAGGGTGCAAGCCCTCCGCGGGTTCAAATCCCGCCGCCACCGCCAGTTAGCAGCAAGACCAAAGGCGACCGATCTCTATCGGGCGCCTTTTGTCGTTCCTGGTCTCAATAATGAAGCTCAGCCCTATCGAGACGAGGAGATGGCTGTGCTGAGGCAGGTCGCGGATGGTGTGCTGGTCCACGAGAGCGAGTTCATCCTGAGCAACGGCATTGTCGTGCAGGGCCGAGCGGGCGTGCTGCTTATCGATCCGGGGATTCAGGACGATGAACTGGCCTGCCTCGCGAACGATCTGTCCGGTTTGGACCAGACCGTGGTGGCAGGCTTCTCGACGCATCCGGATTGGGATCACCTGCTCTGGCACGCTCAGTTTGGTGCGCCCCCGCGTTACAGCACGGCCCGCTGCGCGGCGGCGGTCGCCGAGCAGCTGTCCAACCCGAACGCGAAGGCTGAGGTCATCGACCACCTGGCTGAGACGGAAGTCGCCGGGCGGGTTTCGCTGGACCACTGCGCTCTGGTCACCGCCCTGCCCGCCGGCACGACGCAGGTTCCCTGGGATGGTCCTCAAGTCCGCATCATCGAGCATCAGGGGCATGCGCCGGGGCACGCGGCGCTCTTCATCGAAGAGCGCCGGGTCCTCGTCGCGGGCGACATGCTCTCCGATGTCTTGGTCCCGATGCTCGACATGGACAGCGCCGACCCCATCGAGGATTACCTCGCCGCGCTGCGCCTGTTGGAGGCCGTGGCAGACGATGTCGATGTCGTCGTCCCGGGCCACGGGTCAGTCGGCGGGTCCGGTCAGGCACGCGCACGGATCGAGCTGGATCGGGCCTACCTCCTCGCCTTGCGTGAGGGCCGTGATCCCGATGACACGCGCCTCGGCCCGTCGGCTAAGCCCGGCTGGGAATGGGTCAGCGACATCCACGAGGGACAAGCTCAGCGCCTCGGCCACTAAATCCAACGACTCGCGCCGCATCACAATGATGTGCATGTTGCTATAGTGTGTGAAACACAGTATCGTGTGAGACATGCTAGAAGATGAGCTTGTAGCGGCACACCTGCAGGAACTGAGGCGGGGGACAGTCGTGCTCGCGTGCCTGCTCGTCCTGCGAGAGCAAAACTACGGCTACGCGCTGCTCGACCTCCTCGAAAAACGTGGCTTTGGCGTCGATGCCAACACGCTCTATCCACTGCTGCGCCGGCTGGAGAAGCAAGGGCTGCTGAGCAGCGACTGGAACACCGAGGAAGCGCGGCCACGCAAGTTCTACCGCACGAGTGAGCAAGGGCTGGAGCTCGCCGCCGCGCTCACCCGTGACTGGGATCAGCTTGATGCAGCATTCCGCACCCTGAAGGGGGAGCAATGAGCCTGACGGATCGTTATATAGACGCGGTTTTGCGGCGCCTGCCTAACAAGCAGCGCGCCGAGATCGAGCGGGAGTTGCGCGCCTCGATCGCCGACGCCATGGAAGATCAGAGCGAAACTGAGGTGCTCACGGAGCTGGGCGACCCGGCGAAGCTGGCGGCTGGCTACGCCGACCGTCCACTTCAGCTGATCGGCCCACGGTTCTATCTGGACTACACGAGAGTCCTGAGTGCTTTGCTGGCAACGATTGTTCCGGCGGTGGCCGCGATCACGGGACTCATCCGTGCGCTCGATGCCGCACCCGTGGGGCAGATCATCACGGGCACGCTGGGAGCCGCGTTCACGACCGCGCTACACGTCGTGTTCTGGACCACGCTCGCCTTCGCCGCGATCGAACGCCTGCCCGATCTGCAAAGGGAGCTATCGAAGCCTTGGCAGCTCTCGGATCTGCCGGAACCGCCGAGCCGTAAGGCGAAATTCGCCGAGCTGGTCGCGCTCACGGTGGTGACCGTCTTGACGGCGTCGCTGATTCTCCTGTCGCCGCGGCTCAGCTGGGAGACGGACGCCAACGGCCAGCCCATCGGGGTGCTCTCACCGTGGTTGTGGGAAACAGGCATGGTCTATGTCTTCGTCGCCGTTGCCAGCACAGGCCTTTTGGTCGCGTTCGCGCGCTACTACCTCAAGTGGACGGTCCCGCTGACCATCGTCGCGACACTCGTCGATCTGGCCGCGCCCTTGCTGCTCATCTGGCTCACGGTCACCGACCACGTGCTCAACCCGGCGTTCGTTGCGGCGGCTGGACTATCCGGCGGAACGGTCCGTGTGATCAACATCGTGCTCATCCTGACAGCGATCGGCACAATCCTTAGTTCGGTCATCGAAGCATTTAAGAGGGTACGCAGATGAAAGCCATCGTCTACGAAACATATGGCCCGCCAGAAGTCTTGCGGTATGCAGAGATAGACGCTCCTGTCCCCAAGGACGATGAGGTGCTGGTGCGGCTAGAGGCGACGTCGATCAACTTCGCCGACCGGGCTGCCATGCGCGGTGAGCCGCGGCTGATGCGCCTGGCCTTCGGCCTGACGCGTCCTAAGGCGACGGTGCTCGGCCGCGATATCGCCGGTGTGGTGCAAGCCGTGGGAGCCAAGGTAACCCGGTTCAGGCCGGGTGACCGGGTCGCGGGTGAGGTGGAGCAGCGCGGGTTCGCCGAGCTGGTGTCAGCCAAGGAAAGCTACCTGTCATCGATCCCTCACGGCGTACCAGCAAAACAAGCAGCGACCACCCCTGTGGCTGGAGTGACGGCACTGCGGGCGGTGCGACTGGCTGGGGTCCAAAAAGGACAGAAAGTGCTCGTGAATGGCTCTAGCGGCGGGGTAGGCACGTTCCTGGTGCAGCTGGCCAGGCTCGCGGGCGCTGAGGTGACGGCGGTGTGCAGTACGCGCAATGTCGATCTGGTGAAGGCCGACCATGTGATTGATTACACGAAGGCCGACTTCACCCAGGGCACGAAGATCTATGACGTGATCGTGGACCTGGTCGGCAATCACCCGCTCGCCGCGATGCGCAGGGTGCTTGCGCCGCAGGGGATTTACATCGCGTCCTTCGGCAACGGCGGTCCCGTCCTCGGACCGGTCGGCAAGTTTCTCAGCATCTCGCTGATCTCGATGTTCTCCCGGCAGAAGCTGCGCGTGCTCGTGGCCAAGCGCGACATCAGGGATCTCGATGAACTGCTGCGGCACATCGCTGATGGAGCCGTCATACCGGTGATCGACCGGGAGTACCCGCTGAGTGCGGCCGCTGACGCCATCCGGATGCTGGAGAAAGAGCATGCCCGGGGAAAGGTCATTCTTTCTGTGGAATGATCGAGCACATGAGCACGCACATCGGCGGTAAGCCGGGAGACATTGCGGAGCGGGTGCTGATGCCGGGCGACCCGCTCCGGGCAAAGTGGATAGCGGACAACTTCCTTGAAGGTGCCGAGTGCTATTCGACGGTCCGCAATATGTTCGGGTTCACCGGAACATATAAGGGTGTGCGTGTCTCGGTGCAAGGGTCAGGCATGGGAATGCCATCCGCCTCGATCTATGCGCACGAACTCATCAACGAATATGGCGTCAAGACGCTGATCCGGGTGGGATCGTGCGGAGCGCTCGCAGACTCGCTGAACCTGCGCGATGTCGTCGCCGCGATCGGGTCGAGCACGGACTCCAATATGAACCGCATGCGTTTCGACGGACTGGTCGACTACGCGCCGGTGTGTGACTTTGGCTTGCTGCGTAAGGCGGTCGAGACGGCCGAAGCTCGTGGCATCGAGATGCGGGTCGGCCCGGTCCTCGCCGCTGACGCCTTCTACACAGACCGTCCGGATCTCTATGACGCGCTGGCTGACTACGGCGTTCTCGCCGTAGAGATGGAGTCGGCCGCGCTCTACACCATCGCCGCCCGTTATGGCGCTCGCGCGCTCACCATCCTGACCGTCAGCGACCACATCAAGCGTGGTGAGGCGACGACCGCGCAAGAGCGGGAGCAGACCTTCTCCCAGATGGTCGAGATCGCGCTCGACACCGCTATCGCTTAAGCAATTGGCTCCCCGGGAAACCGGGGAGCCAATTGTCAGGACGCGACCTGCTTGATCCGCAGGTTGGGCGCTAGGAGCACCGGCGAGTCCACCCAGACCAACTGGACGTCAGGGTTCGTGAAGAACACCCACGGCAGCGGAATGGGCGGAGGCAAGCTCTCCGGCGTGTAGTCCACCGGGATGAGGCCAAACAGGTTGGCACGGAACCGGTTGGTGTAGAAGTAGACCGTGTCGCCCTTGACTGTGAGCTTGCTGCTCAACAAGTCAGTGTCCTTGCCCGCGTTGCCATAGACGTGCAGCTTGAAGTTGTCGGTGTCCGACTGTGACATCGAGAACTTCAGCACCCGGATGGTCCCGTCGGCGGTGGGCAGGTCGACCACGCCAACGAAAACTAGATTGATCATCTGTACCCGGGTGCCGGTCATCCGCGACGGTTTCTTGCCTACCGGCGGCTGACCTGGAGCTGCCTTGATGACCTTCACCGGACCTGACCCTGAACTGCCCGTCGGCAGCGGAGTCCCAGAGGGGGGTGTAGCCGTCCCCGATGCCGTTGGCACCGCTGTGCCAGATGGCTTGACCGTCTTACTAGGAGACGGGCATGGGCTCAGCGTCACGGTGGGAGTCGGTGTGGGCGTTGGCTTCTTCTTGCCGAAGAGATCTTCGAACCAGTCGATGATGTCCCCGATGATGCCGCCCGGGCCCGTGCTGCTCGGCGAGGGAGTCGGGCTAAGACACGGCGCCATAGCGGCGCTTGCCGTGCCCGGCCCGCTCGTCGCGGTCAGCAGACTTACTACTAGAGCCACCACAAGGACTAGCAACGCTGCGTGCCGCGGGGAGGGTGGCAACCCCTTTGGAAGGTTGTCGTCGTCTGCCGCCTGCCGGGGCGAAGGGACGCCGTTACGCAGCGAAGGTGCTTTTGGGTCCGGGTCGCCCACCTCTTCTTCGGTCTCGCTGGCTTCGTCTTCGCCGTCCTGCGCCGCTTCGATTTCGGCGTCTGACACGGGATTCCACGCGAAGATGAGGCCACCACCGGCGACTCCGAGGAGCATGCCGACGAAGTAGCCGCCGAGGTTGAGGCCGAGCAGGGAATAGACCGCGGCGAAGGTCGCGATGAGACCGTAGAGGTGCCGGTGCGTGGGCAAGTACCACGCGAGCGCACCACAAACGATCATCAAGAAGGCGAGCAGGTACTGTGGAAAGCCTTCTTGGCCAAGGGAAATCGTGCCACCCTCAAGCTCGAGGTTCATGCTGAGGATGAACTCGAGCCCGGACAGCACAGCAAAGAGCCCACCCCAGAAAGGCCGGCTCTGCCGCCAAAGGCGGAACCGCTGCCACACGGTCACGAGTGCCTCCAATAGCTTTGCGGTTCCGGGTGTGGCACCCACACCCGGATCGCGAGCGGGTTCAGTTCTTGATGGTGGTGAAGCATTCCGAGCCGTCGAACTTGAGGTTCAAGCTCATGCCAGTGAGGTAGAACTTGCCAGCGTAGGTGCTGTAGAAGCGCTGGTTCACCCCGTTGACCGTCGCCTTGTCAGCGTTCTGGCCGAACCCTCCGACCTCACCGAGCTGCGAGTTGAGGTGGTGGGCGTCCGTTCCAATGTGGATCTTTTCAAAGACCGCGTCGCCCGACATGTAGTCCATACCCATGACGAGGTCTTCGGCCTTGACCGGCTTGCCGGGCTCCCGCCCGCCCCGGATGAACAGCGTGATCGGGCCGACCTTGACCGACTGGCAAAGGTTGGTGATCTCGGCGCGTTCAGCGGTGGTCGCAGCGACCGGAATAACGGTGCCATCAGGCTTTTTCACCGTTCCCGGGAACTGCTTGAAATTCCACGCCTGGAGCTGGTCGGCGGAAAGCATCGCCGTCGAGCCCGAGACATTAAGCGCGACCGGGGTCGCGCCACTTGCGATCCCGCCCATAAGAGCGGTCATGGCGATGGTGGCCGGCACCACCACGGCGGCGAACCGCCGCCACTTGGTACGCCCCAGTACCAGATGGCCGTGCGAGTCCTTCACAGAGTCCTCCTCGCGATGGGGTTTGAGTGGGCAAGATGTTTCCGGCTTATGACGCAGACCACAAGAGGCGAAGCTACCGACCGGTAACAGGACGTTGATGCGCCGGGCACCAAATTTCACTGTCCGTTATGGAATGCGCGAATGTTGCCCACTTTTGAGCGCTTCGCTAGCAATGATCGTCACGATGAGTGTTGGTTAACCCGGCAGTAACGGTTTGGTAACGAAGGAGGGCGTGGTGGCTCTCCCTAAAGAGCCACCACGCCCGGCAAACCGGCTACGCACCGATTGCGGCAACCGGCCCACCCATGCGGTCCTACGCCATGCTCTCGGGGTGCGAGCCAGGAGATGCCGCAGGACCGAGAGCTACACTAGTTGAGTTAGTTGACTATGTCTAGTGGGAGAACCTGGGAGTTGATTCGAACGGGTGGCGGTGATCTACTACTGGGGCGAGCCATGGGAGATGACCGAATGACTGCTAAGTACGAACGGTTGGCAAACGCCATCCGCGATCAGATCAAATCCGGGGAACTAAAACCCGGTGACAAATTGCCCTCGATCAGCCAGCTTCGCGACCAGTTCAAGGTCAGCTATGGCTCCGTGCGTGGTGCCATGCTGGTCCTCAAGGCTGAACAGCTGGTTGAAGGCCGTCAGGGCGACGGCGTCTTCGTCAAGGACCCAAAGGCGAAGAACTAAGCCGCTACCTCCTAAAGACCTGTAAAGGCCCCGCCAAATTTGGCGGGGCCTTACTGTATTGCGCGCCCGAAGGGACTCGAACCCCTAACCTTCTGATCCGTAGTCAGATGCTCTATCCATTGAGCTACGGGCGCTCGTGCTCGACCAGCATACACAACCTGGTTTTGCGCGGAGGCTCGGGGATTTGAACCCCGGATGGGCGTTAAACCCAAACCGCATTAGCAGTGCGGCGCCATAGACCGGACTAGGCGAAGCCTCCTCGATGGCACATGACCACCGCCGGACGAGAATACCGTGCCGGTGTAAGCCGAAGCAAAACGGTATCCCGGTTTCTTTAGATCCAGGGCAAATGCTTTGCCAGCAGGGAGTACCCAACGAAGGCCACGATGTCGAGCAACGTGTGCGCGACGATCAATGGGCCGAGGCGACCCCAGCGCTGATAGACCCAGCCGAAGATCACACCCATGATGGCGTTGCCCACAAAAGCGCCGAAGCCTTGGTAGAGGTGATACGAGCCACGAAAAACCGCACTGGCGATGATGATCGTCCAGCTGCCCCACCGGTCTTTCAGCCGCTCGAAGAGATAGCCGATCGCCACAACCTCTTCCAGGATGGCGTTTTGAGCGGCGGCCAAGATGAGCACCGGGACCGTCCACCAGACATCGATGAGGTTGGCCGCCTGGACGGTCGTGTTGAAGCCGAGCTCACGAGCCCCGATATAGAGGCCGAGGCCGGGCAGTCCGATCACGAGAGCCAGCAGCGTGCCGCTGCCAAGGTCGAACTTCCAGCGCTGGGGCGTCAAACCGAGCAGTCCCCTGGCGTTGCCCGGGTGCCGGCTCAGCAAGTGGATCGCTAGCAGCGCGGGGACCAGGCCAAAGAAGATGCCAGCTAGCTGGTAGGCCAGGTCCAGCCACGGCCGGTCCGGCGTGAGTGAAACGTTGAGATTCGATGCCTGCTCATTCAGCGGTTTCGCCCGGGTCAGCAAGTCGGCCATGCGCAGCATCGCATAGACCGCGGACTGTCCTAAGGAGACGCCAAGGACCAGCCACATCTCGGACCGTAAGCGAACCTTAACTTCTGTCACGAGTAGGTAGGGTCGCACAGATTGTGCGATTCCCGAACGCGCTGCGTGAAGAAAATCCTGAATGTGAGCGACCTTCAGCGGCTGTTAAAGGAAAGCTGGACACTCGTCGAAGAACATCAGGACAAGTTAGCCGGATACTTCTACGCACGGATCTTCCTCAAGCAGCCCGGGATCCGGGACATGTTCCCGGCCACGATGGACGTCCAGCGCGCACGCCTGCTGGGAGCCATCGTTACCGCGATCCAGGCCGTCGATGACCCAGACCGTTTCGACGAGCATCTGCGCTCACTCGGGCGGGACCATCGCAAGTTCAACGTCGTGCCGCAGCAGTATGAAGTCGTCGGGGCGGCGCTCATCGAGTCACTGCGCGCTTTCGCCGGAGCCGAGTGGTCGCACGAATACGACCAAGCTTGGCGCGATGCCTATGACGTCATCGCCCGCAAGATGCTGGCCGGAGCCGAGGCCGACTGCAACCCCGCCTGGTGGCACGCCGAAGTGCTCCACCACGAAAGGCGCAGCCGCGACATCGCCGTCATGACTGTCAAACCGCTGCAGCAACTCGACTATCGCGCTGGTCAATACGTCTCGGTCGAGTCACCAGCGCACCACCCGCGGGTGTGGCGCACCTACTCCATCGCGAACGCGCCGCGTGCTAACGGGACGATGGACTTTCACGTGCGGGCCCTTGGCGCGGGCTGGCTTTCGGGCGCTTTGGTGCGCCGCGTCAAGGCCGGAGACCTGGTGCGCCTGGCCGCCCCGATGGGATCGATGACCCTCGACCGGCGGTCCAATCGCGACATGGTCTTCGTCGCCGGGGGAACCGGTCTCGCTCCGATCAAGGCGCTGCTCGACGAGCTGACCAGCTTTAACCGGACGCGCTGGGTGCATGTGCTGTTTGGGGCCAAGGACCGAGACGACCTCTATGACCTGGAGAGCTTGCGGCAGCTGGCTTCGGCGTACCCGTGGGTTTCGCTCGTCCCGGTTTGCAGCCACGATCAGGGATGGGGTGGGGAAGAGGGGACGCTCGCCGAGGCCGTCGAGCGCTACGGACCTTGGAAAGACCACGACTTCTTCGTGTCCGGCTCCCCGGCCATGGTGCGCTCCACGCTTCGCAAGCTCAACCAGATGCGGGTACCGCATACGCGTATTCGCTTCGACGCCTTCAGCGACCATTAGTCCGGAACCGCCACTGCAATTGGAACCGCGCGTTCAGCGTCGGGTCCTCGGTGCGCCACGTGAAGATCTCCAGCTCGCCATCGCGTTCCCGGATGATGGGTGTCCTAAGTGGAGCTTCCTCCGCCGCCATCGAGGTCTCGACGCCCCAGACTTGGGGACCAAGGTCTACGGGAAACCGCAACTGCACCACGAGCCGCCGGGTCGGCAGCCGGACCGCGCGCTCAAACCACGTGCCCCACTGGACTTCGCTGACTCGGTACCGGTACTCGACTGTCGTGCGTTCGCCAGGGTAGAGCGGAAACCGGCCGTCGTGGTTTTCGAACAGCAGCCAGATCTCTTTGAACGCGTCGCGGTCCACCTTGGCCCGCCACTGCATCGGCTCGGTCGTGCCGGGTGCCCCGCACTCGGCTTGCAGCGCGAGCTGGTCCAGTAACAAGGGATGGATGCGGTGGTGTGCGTTAGATCTCTGCGGCTGCCCGGGGAAGCGGTCCACCGCGACCCGGATGAGGTAGCGCGTGACCGGCTCGCCACCCGCGTTATAGAGCGCGCGCCGCACGACGAGTTCGTAAGAGCCGTCGCGATAGGTCAGCTGAGCTTCTTCCAGCTCGATGACCAGACCGGCGCCCGGAGGCAGCCATTGGGTCGGGATCACCGGTTCACGGGTCAGCAAGGTGACCGGGCCGCGCACCTGGCGGGCCTCGTCATATTCCTGAAAGCGGCGCCAGATCGCGCCACTGGCACTGAGCACAGCCTCGGCCCGCCGGGCGAAATCTTCCGTCGGTCGATGTCGACGCCCCTCGATGTGGCTGATGTACGAGGGATCGAAACCCATGCGGGCGGCCAGCTGCTTTTTTGTCATTCCCCGGTCTACACGCCACCGCGCCAACTCATTGGCAAAAGCTTCTGCTGCCCGCTCCACCGGCGAGACACTCATGGGTTCATTCTTCGTGTCAATCGGATCAACTACCGAGTAATGCTGATTTCCTGACGAATGCCTTGACAGGTCCGATGAGTGACAGTCAGTAGTTTCCTTCACGGTGGGTCTGGTTAGGCTAGCCTAAGACGGGTACAGTAACGCGTCTGGAAGTCCTCCATGGTGAAGGCGAGGTGGCATGGTCCGGTGAGCACACTTGTCACCTCCGACACCTCCGCTGCGCTCCGCCCCCTCACGGTCACTCTCAGTGCGATGGGCCCGCAGAACGGCCTAGCAAGTCCCCTTATCGTGAGCGACAGGCTTGACTGGATTCAAGCAACGGAACTCATCGATGGAACGAAACTGCCAGCTTTGCTGAGCGCCGCCCGCCATCGCTGGGGTGCCTCAGCGCACGCGGCTGCCACGCTCGCCTGGAAGTCCTATAGCTACTGGGTCAGCATGCCCGCCGTCCTGAGCTGGGCCGCCGCGCGGCGCGTGCCCCTCATGGATGCCGAGAACGTGCTCGTGCATATCAACTCCGGCTCACCCCTGCTGCAGGCCGGGTTGTCGTCGCTCTCGCTCGCCGTCTTGCCGGACGATCCACTGGCGAGTTCTGGGAACAGCGGGATTCATGTCGTACCAAATGAAGAAGATCTTTTGAAAGCTCTTCGGGTTAGCTTGCTTGACCGGCACTTGGATCCGTTGCTGGACAAGATTCGCGACTCCGTGAAGCTGGGGCGCCGCACGCTCGCCGGGTCGATCGCCTCAGGCGTGTCCTATTCGCTTTCGCGTGGCGGCTTCGGGCACACCGAAATCACGACCGTTTTGGAAGCTTTGGATCTCAGCGATCTAGTCGATCTGACCCCGGCCGGCATCCACCGCAAGACATGTTGCCTGGCCTTCACCCTGCCTCAGCCGAAGATTTGCGCAGGGTGCTGTCTTCGTAGCTGTTAGTCAACCCCTCCTCACGTGAGTGAATAACGCATAACGCCGGATGCAATCGCTTCGTTGCATTTGCATGGACGTCTTCTCACGCACGTTCCTCCCCGCCACTAACGAAGCCGGCCTCCCCATGCCGACCGTCAGCCGCCACATGCCGATCTTCCGGCGCTGTGTCGAGCCTGATGACGCGACAGTTCTCGTCACCCGCGCCAACCGCCCTGACCGCCCGCTCGGTCAGGAGTTCCTTATTCTGCTCACCTACCGCAGGCTCGTCGTGACCCAGGAAAGCCGCGTGTTCAAACGGCTTCGCCTGCACCTGAACACGGAACTGCGGCACCTGGCCAACATCACGTGGCACCCGGACCCGCGGCTAGCAGCCATCGAGCTCGCCGCGACCGCTATCGACGGCATCCGCGAACGCTTCTGGATCCACGCCGGCCACCCCAAACAGGTGTGGCACCTCGACGCCCTGTTCAGCCACATCTTCCGGCCCCGGATGCTCACGCCACGCGTGGGCGAGCCCGAGCCCTATGTCGGATTCGCCGATCGGCTCGTGCGCGTCTAGATTTTTTCTCCTTCGCACTCAACCATCGCGGGTCTCCTGTCGTCCTTGGTGGGCGACGGAAGGAGAACCCGTGCGCAGCTTTGAGGGGCTCGACGAACTCATCGCCGAACGCGGTGACGGACTGCTGGCGGCAGCTGTACTGCTGACCGGCACCCGTGCCGCTGGTGAGGATCTGCTCCAAACCGCACTCGAACGGCTCATGCGCCGCTGGAGGCGGGTCGAACCAGGCAATCGTGAAGGCTATTTACGCCGCACGCTCTACCACCTGGCCATAGACCAGTGGAGGCTGCGGCGCCGCAAGCCACTCGTTTTCGCGCCGGTCGAGCCGCCGAGTCAGCCCGACGGCACCGAGACCGTCCACTTGCGACAGGCACTCGTACAAGCCTTGGGGCTGTTGCCGCCCCGGCAACGTGCCGTGCTCGTCCTGCGGTACTGGGAGCAGCTCAGTGAAGCCGAAGCCGCCGAAGTGCTCGGATGCTCCATTGGAACCGTCAAATCCACCGCCGCCCGAGGGCTCGCCCGGCTCCGCGAACTAACCGCGGCCTGGGACAACGAGCCCGCCCAGGTTTGAACGGAGCACTCGCGATGAACACTCAACTCGAACAAGAACTGTCCGCTGGGCTAAGTGATCAGGCTAATGGCGCTGGTCCGTTGTCGGCTCACGTCTTGGCCGCGGCCCGTAAACGGCACGGCCGGCGCACCGTCATGCTGCGGTCGGGACTGGCCACTGGCTTCGTCGGCCTTGCCGCACTAGCGATCTTCATCGCCGTGGGAGTCAGGGCACCCACTCCCGCCATGGCGCTGACCGCCGCGGCGACGGCCAGCTCGGGGACGAGCTATCAGCTGAAGATCACCGAGGAACTGAAAGTCGGCTCACAGTCGTGGACCTTGGGTGCCGAAGGCGCCTTCGATCCGGCTTCCGCGACCGGATACTTGAAGAATACGGCGCGCCCCGAGGACGAAAGCCGGGTCATCAACGGCACGCTTTACCAATGCGGTGTGGCTGCCAACGGCGTGTGGATCAAGCATCCGGGCAACCGAGCCTATCTATCGACGATGCTCGTTCTGCTTGCGAAGGGCGGTTTGCGGTCAGGCGACCCGGTCGCCTTCGTCAAGAGCCTGCAAGACAATGGCGCCACGGTCACGCAGAACCCTGACGGCAGCTTCCACTACGTTCGTGGCAGCATGAGCGGCGACATCACCCTCGACGGAGACGGGCGCATCGCCAAGATAACGCTGCACTCCGCTGGCTCCTCAAACGACGGTCCGACCACTTCAGACGTTACCTATGAACTGTCCGGCTACGGCGAGCCAGTTCACGTTGACGTGCCGTCCAAAGTGGAGGATTTCGGCCCGGGTCTGCCTACAGCTTCCGGCGCCCCTCAAATGCCCGTCCGAGAGTAATTTCGTCGGCGTATTCAAGGTCGCCGCCGACCGGCAAACCGCTAGCAAGACGGGTGACCGTGATTCCCATCGGTTTCACCATCAGGGCGAGGTACGTAGCCGTGGCCTCGCCCTCGGTGTTCGGGTCGGTCGCCAAAATCAGCTCGTTGATGCTGCCAGAACTCAAGCGCGACATCAGTTCCCGGACCTTGAGCTGATCGGGGCCAATGCCTTCGAGCGGATTGATCGCCCCGCCCAGCACGTGATAGCGGCCCCGGAACTCGCCGGTACGCTCGATCGCCACCACATCCTTGGGCTCCTCAACGACGCACAGCGCATCGTCACGGCGCCGGGGATCACGGCAGATCCGGCACAACTCAGCCTCAGCCACGTTGAAGCACGAGGTGCAGAAGCGAACCTCTTCTTTAGCGCGCGTCAATGCCAGCGCGAGCCGTTTGACGTCGGTCGCGTCAGCCGCCAGCACATGAAAGGCAAGGCGCTGAGCGCTTTTCGGCCCGATGCCGGGCAGCCGCCCGAACTCGTCGATCAGATCCTGAATGGGCCCCTCGTACACAGCAGTCGCCCGTTAGAACGGCAAGCCCATGCCACCGAGACCGGCGGACAGTGGGCCCATCGTCTTCTCGGTGAGCTTGCGGACCTCTTCAGCGGCGTTGGTGACCGCCGCGGCCACCAGATCTTCCAGCGTCTCAACGTCTTCCGGGTCAACAGCCTTCGGATCAATAGAGATGGCTTTGAAGTCACCGGACCCGCTCATGGTCACGGTCACCAGGCCGCCCCCGGCGGTGCCGGTGACCTCTGCCTCGGCGAGCTCGGCCTGTGCTGACGCCAGCTTCTGCTGCATCTGCTGGGCCTGCTTCATCAACTTCTGCATGTTGGGCTGTCCACCCGGGCGCATGGTGAGGCTCCTCTTTAGCGGCCTGTTTCGTTGATTTTCTCAAGGTTGAAGCTTTTGCGCAGCGACTCGAGCGCCTGCTCCTCGCTAGTTTGGCGCACTGCCAGTGAATCAGTCTCCACGTCGGGTTCATCACCCGGGTCGAAGCCGCCGCCATCGAACTCAGGGTCGAACGGGATGTCCTCGTCGCTGGGAGCCGCTCCCTTAGCTGGCACCGCCTTGGCGGGTGCTGCCTTTTTAGCTGGCGCGGCTGGCGGGCTCGCACTCGCTGGCGGTGGTGCTTGCCGTTGCGGGACGGGAGCGCTGACCGGGCGGGCCGCCTGCTGGCGCTGATCGCCACCGATCTCGCAGCGCAACTCCCACGAACCGCCCATGACCTGACGCACAGCCTCGCGCAGCGGGGCGGGATCGTTGTTCACGCCATCGGCATGGATCTTGTGCTTGAAGACCAGGACGAGAGCGTTGCCTTCGACTTCCCGGACAACGGCTTCGCGCGCGAAAGCGGCCGCTTTCTTGCTGCCCTGGCCCACCATGCGCACGATCTCATCCCAGTGACGGCGGAACGTCGCCGCGTCAACGCCGGTGTCCGAAGCGGACCGTGGTGCTGGAGTTGACGTGGGCTCGGCTTCCGTCGCGGTGGCTGTTCCCAGTGCGGCGGCCTCGGGCCAGGCGCTGTCGTCCTTTGTGGACGGAGCGCCGGGTGTCGCGGCGGTGGGCCACTCCTCTGGTACGGCTGGTGCCGCAGGCGCCTTGTCCTTGCCCCGGCTTGCTTGCGCCCCGGACGAAGAACGTGACGCGGCTTGCGAAGCGGCAGCCCTAGCGGCCGCTTGTGCCGATCCCGGTCCGGAACCGCCCCCGAAGCCCGCGCCGCCTGAAGCGCCTGCCGCACCTGAAGCGCCTGCCGCACCTGAAGCGCCTGCCGCACCTGAAGCGCCTGCCGCACCTGAAGCGCCTGCCGCACCCGAAGCGCCTGCCGCACCCGCACCGGAAGCCGCAGTGCCGGAAGCGACTGCGGAACCAGCCGAACCGCCGCTGCCGGAAGCACTCGAAGCGCTTGCCGCACCGCTGCCCGAACCAGTGCCGCCGGCTGAACCGCCGCTGCCGGAAGCAATTGCCGCACCGGCACCCGGGCCGCCAGGCGCCGAACCGGAGCCAGCTCCGTTGCCGGAAGCGCCCGAAGCCGAACCAGCGCCGGAACCACTGGCCGCAGCAGCCGAGGCGGGGATGAAGGAGCCGGATTCGAGGCGTTCGACGCGTTGCAGGAGGGCTGACACGGACTCTTCTGCTGCCGGCAGGAGCATCCGCGCGACGATCAGCTCGAGGAGCAGGCGTGGTGAGGCCGCGCCTCGCATCTCGACGAGTCCGTTGTGGACGATGTCGGCGCACCGGGACAGCGTCGCGTCGCCGAGCTGACCGGCCTGTGTGCGCATGCGGGCCAGCTCGTCGTCGGGAGCGTCGAGCAGGCCCTTCTCGACCGCGTCGGGGATCTGGCGCAGGATGATCAGGTCACGGAAACGCTGGAGCAGGTCAGCGGCGAAGCGCCGCGAGTCGTGGCCTGCCTCGGCCAGCCGGTCGATGGTGGCGAAGGCTGCGGCCCCATCCCCAGCCGCCAGGGCGTCAGCCATCTCGTCGATCAACGCGACGTCGGTGACTCCCAGCAAGGAAACCGCGCGGGCATAGGTCACCCCGTCAGCACCGGCACCCGCGATCAACTGGTCCAAGACGGACAGTGAGTCACGGGCCGATCCACCGCCAGCGCGAACGACGAGCGAGAAGACCTGTGGCTCGACCTTCACGCCTTCGGCGTCGGCGAGCTTTTCCAGATAAGGCCGCAGAACACTCGGCGGAATCAACCGGAAGGGGTAATGGTGCGTGCGGGACTTGATCGTGCCCAGCACCTTCTCCGGCTCGGTCGTCGCGAAGACGAACTTGACGTAGTCAGGCGGCTCTTCCACCAGCTTGAGCAGCGCGTTAAAGCCAGCCGACGAGACCATGTGCGCCTCATCGATGATGTAAACCTTGAAGCGGCTCGAAGCTGGGGCGAAGAAGGCACGCTCGCGTAACTCGCGTGCGTCGTCCACGCCGCCGTGCGAAGCGGCGTCGATCTCAATGACGTCGATCGAGCCGGGACCGTCGGGTGCCAGTGCGATGCAGCTATCGCAGGTGCCGCACGGCTCGGGCGTCGGGCCCGTGGCGCAGTTCAGCGAGCGCGCCAGAATGCGTGCGCTGGAGGTCTTGCCGCACCCTCGGGGGCCAGAGAATAAATAGGCATGATTGAGCCGCCCGCTACGCAGGGCCTGACTTAGTGGATCAGTCACGTGCTCCTGGCCGATCATCTCGGCGAATGAGCGAGGGCGGTACTTGCGGTAAAGCGCCAATGCCACGCCGCAAACTTACCGCCCGGGTATGACCATCAGCGCTCGGCCCGTTCCTGCCAGCGACCATGATCGATGCAACGGTTCGGTATCACTATTGATCCAAAACACGCTTGGCTACCTAACTGCTACTAAGGTTCGGCCAAACGGTGACCACAGTCACCTGCCGTTTGCGTGCAAGCGGCGACGGACTAAGACAGAGGTGAACCCCCATGCGTGCACCACGGCTCAAGACCGCCATTGCGGTCGCCGCGGCCGCGGCACTCGCCCTCGCAGCGGCGGGCTGCGCGGAGAGCGGTCGCGACCCGGAAGCGCCAAAGAAGGACACGCTCGTCTTCGGTGTGGCCGGCGACGCGAAGGTGCTCGACCCGTCATTCGCTAGCGACGGTGAGTCGCTGCGCGTGGCGCGTCAGATCTTCGAGACGCTTGTTCAGCCCGAGGAAGGCGGCGCGAAGATCGTGCCCGGCCTCGCGACGAGCTTTACCCCCGACTCCACGGGTCTGGTCTGGACGTTCAAGCTCAAGACCGGCGTGAAGTTCCACGACGGCACCGACTTCAACGCCGAGGCTGTCTGTTTCAACTTCAACCGTTGGTTCAACTACAGCGGTCTGCTGCAGAGCCCCGACGTTTCCTCCTATTGGCAGGACATCTTCGGTGGCTTCGCCAAGAGCGAGGACCCGAAGCTTCCGCCGAGCCTGTTCAAGTCCTGCACGGTCAAGGGCGCGGACACCGCTGAAATCGCCATCACCTCGGTTACCAGCAAGTTCCCCGCCGCCCTCGCGCTGCCGTCGTTCTCGATGTCCAGCCCCAAGGCGCTGAAGGACTTCGAGGCCGACAAGATCGGTGGCACCGCGGAGAGCATCACCTACCCGAAGTACGCGACGGACAGCCCAGTCGGCACCGGCGCCTACAAGTTCGAGGCGTGGGACCGCGCGAACAAGGTCATCAAGCTGACCAAGTTCGACAACTACCACGGTGAAAAGGCGAAGATCAAGAACCTGCACTTCAAGACCCTGACCGGTTCGGCGAAGCAGTCGCTGGAAGCTGGCGACATCGACGGCTACGACCTTGTCGCGCCGGCCGACCAGAAGGCTCTGAAGGACGCTGGTTACAACCTGCTGCCGCGTCCCGCGTTCAACATCCTCTACCTGGCGATCAACCAGAGTGGAAACCCGGCGCTGGCCAAGCCAGAGGTGCGTCAGGCGATCGCGCACGCGATCAACAAGAAGGCGATCATCGACTCGAAGTACCCCATCGGTTCTGAGGTCGCGATCAACTTCCAGCCGCCGACGGTTCCGGGCCACAACCCAGGCGTCACCAAGTACGACTACGACCCGACCAAGGCCAAGGCGCTGCTAGCTTCCGCCGGTGTTACCGGTCTGAAGCTGAAGTTCCACTACCCGACCGAGGTCACCCGGCCGTACATGCCGGCCCCGAAGGACATCCACGAGATGATGGTGGCTGACCTGAAGGCTGTTGGCATCGAGGTCGAGGCGATTCCGCTGAAGTGGAACCCGGAATACCTGAACGCCGTGCAGACCGGTAAGAACCACGACCTGCACCTGCTCGGCTGGACCGGTGACTACGGTGACGCCTACAACTTCATCGGCACCTTCTTCGACCGTGCCAAGGACGAGTGGGGCTTCACCAACCAGGCCCTGTTCGACCAGTTCAAGGCCGCCGACAAGGAGCCGGACATCAACAAGCGCGTTGAGCTCTACAAGGCTCTGAACGCTGAACTCTTGAAGTTCCTGCCAGGTGTGCCGATCGCGCACGGGCCGAACGCACTGGTTCTCGGTAAGAACGTGACCGGTGTTAAGCCCAGCCCGCTGACAAACGAGCGCTACGCCTCGGCTGAATTCAAATAACGGTTAACACCGGCCCCTGTGGACACCGCACCCCGGTGCTCTACAGGGGCCGGTGCCACCCTCGAGACTGAGACGAGCCCGCGATGCTGCGCTTCATCGTCCGGCGCCTGTTGCAGCTAATCCCCACGTTGCTCGGGCTGTCGCTTTTACTTTTCATCTGGTTGCACCGCCTGCCAGGCGGTCCGGAGACCGCACTCCTCGGCGAACGGGCCACCCCCGAAACCCGTGCGGCTGTGCGTGAGGCCATGGGCCTCGACGATCCGATCTTCGTCCAATATGGACGGTTCCTGAAACAACTGCTCACAGGTGACCTTGGCAACTCGCTCAGCGAGAAACGCCCCGTCATCGATCTGTTCCTCGAACGCTTCCCCGGCACCATCGAGCTGACTGTCGTCGCGATGCTTTTCGCGATCGGGCTCGGGATTCCGCTGGGTTATCTCGCCGCGAAACGCCGCGCCAGCTGGCTGGACCACATGTCCGTCGGCGGCTCGCTCGTGGCGATCTGCATTCCCATTTTCTTCCTGGGGTACTTGATCAAAGCCGTGTTCGCGGTGAAGCTGGGCTGGTTCCCCACGTTCGGCAGGCAAGACACGACGATCGACGCGACCCACATCACCGGCTTTTACGTGCTTGACGGGATCATGACGCAGGAGTGGGACGCAGCCCTCGACGCGCTCTGGCATCTCGTCCTACCTGGGCTGACGCTCGCGAGTATTCCGCTGGCGATCATCGTCCGGATCACGCGGGCGAGCGTGCTCGAAGTGCTCAATGAGGACTATGTGCGCACGGCTCAGGCCAAGGGCCTCACGGAACGGCGGATCAGGGGACGGCATGTGCTGCGCAACGCCATGCTCCCGGTCGTGACCGTGATCGGGTTGCTGACCGGTGGCCTGCTGTCGGGAGCTGTGCTCACGGAAACGGTGTTCTCGTTCACCGGGATCGGGCAGTTCGCCGCGCAGTCCATTGATCACCGCGACTATCCGGTCATGATGGGCTTCATCCTGATCATCGCCGTGGTCTACGTCATCGTGAACCTCATCGTGGACATTTCCTACACGTTCATCGACCCGAGGGTGCGTGTGCGATGACAGCACTGGCCCGTAAGAAGATCGCGAAGCTGGAACGGCTTGCTGAGCTCGCCGCCGTTCACTCCAAAGAGCAGGGCGAGAGCCTGTGGCGTGAGGCGCTCAAGCGCGTACGCCGCAATCCGTCAGCCATCGTCGGCGCCAGCATCCTGGGCGTGTTCATCCTGATCGCCGTCCTCGGCCCGTTCCTGGTGCCCTATGACCCGGGTCAGATCGGGGTGGGCATTCCGTTTGGGCTGGAGGTCAAGGAAGGCCAGGCGATCTACCCCGGCCCCAACAGTGAGTTCTGGCTAGGTCTGGATCACCAGGGCCGCGACATGTTCAGCCGCATGATCGTGGGCGCGCGGCAGACGCTTCTGGTGGGCGTCGTGGCGACCGCGATCGGGCTCACGCTCGGCTGCCTCATCGGCGGCATCGCCGGTGCCGCTTACGGTTTGGGGGGCAAGCGGGGCCGGACGATCGACAACGTGCTCATGCGGTTCATCGACATGCTGCTCGCGATGCCGAGCCTGTTGCTCGCGATCAGCTTGGTCGCCTTGCTGCGGCCGAGCCTGATGACCGTCATGATCGCTGTCGGGTTCATCTCGGTGCCGATCTTCGCCCGCTTGCTGCGAGGCGCGATGATCGCACAGTCCAATGCGGAATATGTGGTGGCGGCTACGTCTCTCGGCGTACACAAGCGCAAGATCGCGCTGAGCCACATCCTGCCGAACTCGATCGCACCGGTGCTCGTGCAGGCAACGCTCACGCTCGCGACGGCGATCATCGAGGCGGCCGGCCTATCGTTCCTGGGACTGGGCAACCCCGACTCGTCGCAGGCCGAGTGGGGCACGATGCTCGCCGACGGCCTGTTCAACAGCCGGTTCGACTACGCGCCGCACCTGGCACTCTTCCCGGCCATCGGCATCATCATCACGGCCCTCGGGTTCACCTTGCTCGGTGAGGCGATGCGGGAAGCTCTCGACCCGAAGCTGCGGAAGTGATGTGACATGAGCGAGAGCTTGCTCGAGCGAATCAGGATTGCAGGGTCGCTAGTGCCTCGCGGCGAAGCCGACCGAAGGGAGGCTTCGGCGTGAGTTTGCTAGATGTTCAGGATCTGTCGGTCGTCTTTCATAGCAAAGGGCGAGAAGACGTTCGCGCGGTCGACGGTGTCACGTTCGAGGTGCGTTCCGGCGAAATCGTTGGCCTGGTTGGAGAATCCGGCTGCGGCAAGTCGGTCACGTCGCTGGCGCTGATGGGACTGTTGCCGCCACGGGGTGTTAAGACCGGCGGTAAGGCGATCTTCGACAACGGCGTGGATCTGCTGCGCACCGACCAGCGCACCATGCGTGACCTTCGCGGACGGGAGATCGCCATGATCTTCCAAGACCCGCTGAGCTCACTTAACCCTGTCGTGCCCATTGGCGACCAGGTGACAGAGGTGCTGACGCGGCACCGTGGCATGAAGGGCGAGGCCGCCAAGAAGGAGGCCGAGCTGCTGCTCGATCGCGTCGGCATTCCGGATCCACGGCGGCGCCTCAAGGAGTACCCGCATCAGCTCTCGGGCGGGATGCGGCAGCGGGCCTTGATCGCTATGGCGGTGGCTTGCCGGCCCCGGCTTTTGATCGCAGACGAGCCAACGACGGCGCTCGACGTGACCATCCAGGCGCAAATCCTTGAGCTGCTTAAGGAACTCGTGCACCAGGATGGCACCGCGATGGTCATGATCACGCACGACTTGGGCGTGGTCGCGGGATTGTGTGACTGGATCAACGTCTTGTACGCCGGCCGCGTCGTCGAGACCGCAGGGCGCCACGCGCTGTTCGCTAAGCCGACGCACCCGTACACACATGGCCTCCTGTCGTCGATCCCACGGCTCGATTCCGTGCGCGGGGAACGGCTCAACCCGATCCCCGGCTCGGTACGTGACCTGCTGCCGTGGCTGGAAGGCTGCGCCTTCGCGCCACGGTGTGACCGGGTGACGGAGGCGTGTGTGGAGGGTCCGCCTGAACTGACCGGTGGCGCTCACGCGTTCCGCTGTGTCAACCCGGTCCTCGAAGAGTCCGGCCAGGACGAAGCTGCGCTCTATTCACGCGAGGTTTCAGGAGCAATCGAATGACCGGCAAACTCGTCGAGATCGACGACCTTAAGGTGCACTTCCCGATCACGAAGGGAATCATCTTCGACAAGGTCATTGGCCACGTCAAAGCGGTCGATGGGGTGTCGCTCAGCATCGGGCAGGGGCAAACCTATGGACTGGTCGGCGAATCGGGCTGTGGCAAGTCCACGCTCGGCCGGGCTTTGCTTCAGCTCACGAAACCGACAGCGGGCTCGGTCAAGCTCGGCGGCGTCGATCTGACGACGTTGCCGCCGGAGAAACTGCGTGCCCAGCGCAAACGGATGCAGATGATCTTCCAGGATCCGATGTCGAGTTTGGACCCGAGGCAGAACATCGAGTCGATTCTGTCCGAGGGGCTGCTGGCCCACGGCATCGGCGGCAACCGTGACGGCCGCAGGGCGCTCATCTCACGCACGCTTGACGCGGTGGGGCTGCCTCAGTGGGCGCTTTCGCGGTACCCCCATGAATTTTCTGGAGGTCAGCGGCAGCGCATCGGCATCGCGCGGGCGCTGGTGCTCAGCCCGGAACTGATCGTGGCCGATGAGCCTGTGTCGGCTTTGGACGTGTCGATTCAGGCGCAGGTCATCAATCTGCTGGACGAGCTGCAAAACGAGCTCGGCCTGACCTATCTCGTCATCGCGCACGATCTCGCCGTGGTGCGGCACATCTCCGACACGGTCGGGGTCATGTACTTGGGCGCACTCGTCGAGGAAGCGTCCAGTAACGACCTTTACCGGCGGCCGCTGCACCCGTACACGAAGGCACTGATGTCAGCGGTTCCGGTGCCGGACCCGCTGGTGGAAGAGCGCCGTGAGCGGATCCTGCTCAAGGGTGACCTGCCGTCACCGGCTAACCCGCCGAGCGGTTGCCGCTTCCGCACCCGGTGCCCCTGGGCGAAGGAACGTTGTGCCCAGGAGCGTCCGGAGCTGCGTGAAGTGGACGGCCACAAGGTGGCCTGCCACTACGCCGAAGAGCTCAGTGGCCTTCTAGCTGCTGTTTGACCCAGTCCATCGACTCGGGCGAGACCGTGTACCACTCGGCCGCGTCCTTGTACTGAACCTTCACGCTGGCGGTGTCTTCGGACGCCGCCAGCGTCAGTTCGCCGGTGATAGCACCGACTTCATCTGTCATTACTCCGCCCGGTGGGGCAATCACATCTAACTGCACGTCCCCAGCATTTCAGTGAGAGCTGCCTTTTCGTCCTTGGTTACGGTGAGTTCCCAGAAACTCTTCACCGCAATCCACTCCTGGGCATACTGACACCAGAAATCTTTGCTCGGCGGCTTCCACTGCGACGGGTCCTGGTCGCCCTTGGAACGGTTGCTCGACGCGGAAACCGCGCGCAGCTGCGGGCGCTCCAGGTCATTGGCGAAGGCGGACCGTTTCTTGTCGTCCCAGACATCCGCGCCGGACCGCCACGCGTTAGCCAGCGGCACCATGTGGTCGATGTCGACCTTCAGCGGATCGGTGAGTGTCTGTCCGTCGTAGACACTGAACCATTCGCCGCCGGTGATGTTGCAGCCCGTCTTGTTGATGTTCTTGCCGTCTCGCTCCAGCACCGTGTCGCGAACGTCGCAGTTGGAGCCGGCCTTGTTCCAGTGCGCGAAGCGATCACGGGTGTAATCCTTCATCGGACGGGGGTCGGCGATCCTCAGGCTCTGCAGCGAAACCTTGGTGCTGCCGCTGTTCGCGGGGCCTTTGCTGGTTGTTTGACTCGGCGAGCCCGGGCCTGAACAACCGCTGATGAGGGCAAGACTGAGCAAAATGGAGGCAATACGAGGGGAGAGCACAGTGGATTCTAAGCTCAGACTCGGCAGCGCGGCCGGGCGCGGCACGCTGGCAGCCGCGGTTTTGGCCTCAGGAATGGCATTCCTGGACTCCACTGTGGTCAATGTCGCCCTGCCGGCCCTCGGGCGTGAGCTGGGAGCATCGCTGGCGGAGCTGCAGTGGGTCGTGAATGGATACACGCTCACCTTGGCCGCGTTCGTGCTGCTGGGCGGTGCGCTGGGCGACAAGTTTGGGCGCCGGCGCGTTTTTCTGATCGGCGTCATCTGGTTCACGCTCGCGTCTGTCGCGTGTGGAGCGGCGCAGGAACCGACAACTTTGATCATCGCGCGGATCGTCCAGGGCATCGGGGCCGCGCTCCTGACGCCCGGATCGCTTGCCCTGATTCAGGCTTCCTTCGCCTCAGAAGAGCGCGGTAAAGCCATCGGCGCCTGGTCCGGACTGTCCGGCGTGACCACCGCCCTGGGCCCGTTCATCGGCGGCTTCCTGATCGATCAAGCGTCGTGGCGCTGGATCTTCTTCATCAACGTGCCGTTCGCGTTGGCTGTGCTGCTGTTGACGTGGCGGTACGTTCCGGAGAGCTCCGATGCCTCGGCCAGCGGGCGATTCGACTTCGGCGGTGCTGTCCTTGGCGCACTGACGTTGGCTTTCTTGACCTACGCCTTGATCGCGCCCTCGTGGCCGTTTGGTGTGCTGGCTGTCGTGCTGGGCTTGGCTTTCGTGCTCATCGAACGTTCGCTCCGCGAACGGGCCATGATGCCGCTGCACCTGTTCAGCAGCAGCGTGTTCTCGGTGCTGAACGTCTACACCGTAATTGTTTACGGCGCCTTCGGCGGACTGTTCTTCCTGCTCGTGATCTTCCTGCAGAACGTGCTTGGCTACTCGGCTTTGCAGGCTGGCCTGGCGACGTTGCCGATCACCATCTTCTTGCTCGTGTTCTCGTCGCGCTCGGGTGCCGTGGCCTCGAAGATCGGCCCTCGATTGCAGCTGGTGGCCGGACCTTTGCTGTGTGCATTGGGCGCCTTGCTATTGCGCTGGGCCGGCCCGAATTACTGGACGTCGATCTTTCCCGGTGTCGTGATCTTCAGCGTTGGCTTGACACTGCTTGTCGCTCCGTTGACGACGACGGTCCTCGCCGCCTTGGCAGACCGTTACGCCGGAGTCGCCAGCGGCATCAACAACGCCGCCGCCCGCGCTGGCTCCCTCCTCGCCGTGGCCGCGTTGCCACTCCTGGTGGGGCTCTCCGGCGCCGAATACGAACAGGCCGGCCCGCTCACCTCCGCCTACCGCTCGGCAACCATCTGGTGCGCCGCCTTCCTCGCCCTCGGCGGTTTGATCGCCCTCTTCCTATCGCGCCCGCCAGCCCGGACTTCCCCCACCCCTCCCGCCTAACCCCCTCCCTCCCTCCCTCCCTTCGCCCGCGCCTCCGCCCCGCCTTTTGCCCGTGCCCGCCATCCGCTTGTGGCGCCCCACCGCTGGGGGTCGTGATCCACATCCCGCAGGACGTGATCCACAGGCGGTTTGATCACGCCTCAGTGGCTGTGGATCACCGTCTGGGCTGTGGATCACGATGAAGCGGCATCGCTGCCGACCGCCCGCACCAATGTGGATCTCCAACGCTGATCCATATCCCAATAAGGGTGATCAACGGGCCATTCGATCACCCCTTTCGGGCTGTGGATCAGATCAGAAGATCCAGATCCAAGCGAAGAACCTCAATTCCCACTTCCGATGCCCGCCGTGGCCCAGACCGTCCCTCCCGCGAGGCCCTCAATGTCCGCGCGTCCCGGGCCCGCGATGCCGTCGGTGCCCGATCTTCATCCCGCGGCTCCGCCACCGGTCCAAGAACGCTGGGGAGGCGGGGCAGGCGAAAGGGAGTCGATGGTGGGCGGGCGCGCAAGGGAAGCGGAAGCAGTGCGGCCAGTCAAGCGGGAGGAAGGAACACGGAAGTTGGGCAAGGAAATGGCCGCCGCCAGGTGAGCGAATACCTGGCGGCGGCCGGAGGAAACAAGGACTAGCCGCGGGCGACCGCGGAGGCTACTGCTTTGAGTGAGGCGGTGACGATGTTGGCGTCGATGCCTACGCCCCAGCGGACTTCGCCGTCCACTTCGCACTCGACATAGGCGGCTGCCTGGGCGTCGCCACCGGAGGTCAGGGCGTGCTCGGCGTAGTCGAGGACGCGCACGGAACGGCCCAGAGCGTGGGTGTAGGCGTCGATCGGACCGTTACCTACGCCTCGCGAGCCAGCGATAACGATCTCCACCTTGCCGTCCGAAGTGGACAGTTCGTAAGGTGGCAGCACTGAAGACAGGTATTCAGCGGAGAAGATGTCCCACATCTGCGTCGGGGTGACTTCGCCACCTTCACCATCGGTGTGACGCTGGATGACGCCCGAGAACTCGATCTGCAGACGGCGCGGCAGGTCGAGGTGGTGTTCGGACTTCATGATGTAGGCCACGCCGCCCTTGCCGGACTGCGAGTTGACGCGGATGACGGCTTCGTAGGACCGGCCAACGTCCTTCGGGTCGATCGGCAGGTAAGGCACACCCCAGAACGGCCCGCGCTTGGCCAGGGCGTCAAAGCCCTTCTTGATGGCGTCCTGGTGTGAGCCGGAGAACGACGTGTAGACCAGGTCGCCCGCGTAAGCGTGCCGCTCGTGGACGGGCAGCTGGTTGCAGTACTCGACGGTCCGTTTGATTTCGTCGATGTCGGAGAAATCGATCATCGGGTCGATGCCCTGGCTGAACATATTCAAGCCCAGGGTTACCAGGTCGACGTTTCCGGTCCGTTCACCGTTGCCGAACAAGCAGCCCTCAACACGGTCAGCGCCTGCCAGGATTCCCAGTTCAGCGGCGGCAACGCCGGTGCCACGGTCGTTGTGCGGGTGCAGCGACAGGATGATGGAGTCGCGGCGGGGCAGGTTGCGGTGCATCCACTCGATCGAGTCGGCGTAAACGTTGGGGGAAGCCATCTCGACCGTGGCGGGCAAGTTGATGATCAGCGGCCAGTCGGGGCGGGGGTCGATGACCTCGATGACGGCCGAGCAGACTTCCAGCGCGTACTCCAATTCCGTGCCCGTGTACGACTCCGGCGAGTACTCGTATCGGATGTCAGTGTCTGGGGTGTGGATCGAGGCGTACTTCTGGCACAGTCGGGCCCCGTCGGTGGCGATGGCGGTGATGCCGTCCTTGTCGAGCCCGAAGACGACCTCGCGCTGCAGCACGGAAGTCGAGTTGTAGAAGTGAACGATGGCCGACTTAGCGCCACGCAGGGATTCAAACGTGCGGTCGATCAGGTGTTCGCGGCACTGGACCAACACCTGGATCGTCACGTCAGATGGGATCAGGTCTTCTTCGATGAGCTGCCGGACGAACGCGAAGTCAGTCTCTGACGCGGCGGGGAATCCGATTTCGATCTCCTTGTATCCCATACGCACCAGCAGCTCGAACATGCGGCGCTTGCGCTCGGGGGACATGGGGTCGATCAGGGCTTGGTTGCCATCGCGCAGGTCTACGGCACACCACTGGGGTGCCTTCTCGACGCGCTTGGACGGCCACGTGCGGTCAACCAGTTCAACACTGAACGGGTACGGCTCGTATCGATGAAAAGGCATTTTGCTTGGTCGCTGGGCTGCAGCGCTCATGGGTTAATGCTCCACTCCTGGGAGGTCCTGACAAACATGACCAGCACCACATCCCGCAGCGAGAGGCTGGTCGACGGCTAGGTCAGGCCTCGCTGCGGCATGGAAGGAGGAGCACCACGCACCACATGATGGATCTCACCCTACGCCGCGACCGCCGGAACGGGATCATTTGCCCGGACTGTGGGACGCGTGCGCTCAGCCCAGTCGACGGCGGCACCGCCGGCCAGGCCGACGGCGACGAAGATGAGCGCGATGGCGAACCAGCCCCAGCCGCCCGTGGTGACGGCGAGCGCGATGAGCGCGGCGGGGGCGATCATGTGCTGGCCGGAGCCGAACATGCGGGCGACACCCATGTATTCGCCCTTGCGGTCGTGCGGTGCCAACTCGGCCATCAGCGTCCACTGGGCGGCGGACTGCCACAGTTCGGCCATGGTGACCAGGATCGTCGCGAGCACGAGAAGCGCGATCGTGGCCCACCCACTGGTGAGCCCCGAGAAGTAGAAAATGGGGCAGCACAGGGCACCCACCCAGGCCGCGTAACGAAGGACCCGGCGGGCGCCCGGAATCGTGTGCGACCCACGGGTCATCGCGACCTGAAGCGTCGTGGCCATGATCGTGTTGACCCAGGTGAGCACGGCGAGCATCCACTTGGGAGCGTCGGTGTGCACGACGAGCCACAGCGGGACGACCTCAAGCGAGATGGTCCCGTGGATGAGCAGCACGGCGACCAGTGAGTGGACGGTCAGATAGGGGCGGTCTTTGAACACGACACGCTTAGCGTGAACGACTCGCGGGTGGTGCTCCAACGGTGATCGCGGCAGCCGCGAGATCATCACGACGTTGATCAGCATCACCGCGACGTTGACGTAAACCATGGCGTGATAAGCCCACGGCTTGTCCACAGCCAAGGCGAACCCAGCGGCGCCCGTGCCCAGGCCCCAGCCCACGTTGAGCCAAGAGCGGTTGAAAGCTTGCGTGACCACGCGAATTTCGGGCTCAAGGCTCTCGACGAGATAAACGTTGCGGCCAGTCGTGGCAAAGCTCTGCGCCAACTCCAGCCCGATCAGGAGCAGCGTGAAAAGCCAGAACCCCCGCACCGCCGGATAGAGCGCGAACAGTAGAGCACAGATGAAAACGCCTGTGTACCAAACACTTCGTGAGCGAAAACGATCAGCGAGCGCACCGATCGGCACCGCGCTGACCATGGCGACGCCGGCCGCGACGGACAGTCCGACACCGATTTCCCACGGTTTCAGGTGCACCATCTTGAGGAAGTAGACCGCGCTTCCGGTCGTGAAGGCGCCCCGGCCGATGCCGAAGAGCAGGCTCTGGATCGCGAGTTTTCTGGGTAGTCCAGCCGGGGGAATCAGATTTTCGCGAATCCTGCTCACAAACGATCAAGGTACAGGAGTTGAACTCGCCGTTGGGGCCGGTGCGGCTAGTGGCAATGGTGCTCCAGGGACGACAGGTCCGGGCAACGTGACCGTCGGCGGGGGCGGTCCGGGCTGCCCGGCGAGCACGAGCGTCCCGATGCTCAGGCGAGCCGCCGTGAGCGTGCCGTCCTTTTCGTAGCAATAGATTCCGGCATCGAGCGGCATCGGCAGCGCGACCGCCGACGACTCGATCGCGTAGCATTCGCCCGCGGCTCCGGGCAGCGGCTGGGCGATGCTGACCGCGATCGCCTGCTGCCGGTCGAGCATGACGGCCAGCCAGTCCGTGATCAGGTGACTGATCTTCGGGTCGGACGTGCCGGGGAGCTGTCCGTCTACCTTCACGCAATTGCCTGGCAGCGCGCACTGATAGAGCGCGTTCTGGTGGAACACGATCGCGATGTCGATCGTGCCGCCGTGCGCCGACTTGGGAATATCGACGCGCCAAGAGCCATCGGTGGCCCGGGTGATCGCGACTGTCCGATCTGGACGGTCCTTCGTCTTAAGAACATAAAACGCCACCTGGCGCAGATCTTTGGCCGCCGCCGCGCGGGCCGCCAGCTTCGACCTTGGTTGCGTCGCTTCAGCTGGTACGCCTTGAGCACTCGCACTGGGTGCCGGGGTCGCTGCGGGAACGGGGTCGGATCCGCAGGCTGATAACGCGAGTAAGGCCGCCGAGAGCGGAGCGATCAAAAGGCGCACGTGGAACATTCTCGCGGTTGTGGCCGACAGCGGAACGTTGGTGGCGCGTGTCACACCGCGATTTCTTCCGGTCACGATGGTGTTAACCGCGCAAGGGTGGGCTCAACCAGTACCGGCTGGTTGAGGATCTTCTGTGGATGCTCATAGCGTGAGATTGACACGGAGAGTGCCCACGCAGTCGCCGCTAAGCTGTCTGCGTGGCTCTGGTGGTGCAGAAATATGGTGGCTCGTCGGTCGCTGATGCTGAGCGCATTAAGCGCGTGGCGGAGCGGATTGTGGCGACGCGCAAGGCGGGCAATGAGGTCTGTGTTGTCGTGTCGGCTATGGGTGACACGACGGATGAGCTGATTGACCTCGCTCACCAGGTGAGCCCGCTGCCGCCGGGACGTGAGTTCGACATGCTGCTGACGGCTGGTGAGCGCATTTCGATGGCCCTGCTGGCGATGGCGATCCACAACCTCGGTTATGAGGCCCGTTCCTATACGGGTTCCCAGGCTGGTGTGATCACCACGTCGTCGCACGGCCGGGCGCGGATCATCGACGTGACGCCGGGACGTCTGCGCGGTGCCCTCGATGAGGGCGCGATCGCGATCGTGGCGGGTTTCCAGGGCGTCGCTCAGGACACGAAGGACATCACGACGCTGGGCCGTGGCGGCTCGGACACGACGGCAGTGGCTCTAGCGGCTGCGCTGAAGGCCGACGTCTGCGAGATATACACTGACGTCGATGGTGTTTTTAGCGCCGACCCGCGTATCGTGCCTAACGCCCGTCGCATTGACCAGATCACCTATGAAGAGATGCTCGAACTGGCCGCTTGCGGGGCGAAAATCCTGCACTTGCGCAGTGTTGAATACGCCCGCCGGTTCAGCGTTCCCATTCACGTTCGCTCGTCTTACTCAGATAAACCAGGCACGATCGTGTCCGGATCGATGGAGGATCTTCCCGTGGAGCAAGCCCTGATCAGCGGTGTGGCGCATGACCGCAGCGAAGCGAAGATCACGATCCTGTCCGTCCCGGACGAGCCGGGTGAAGCGGCGGCGATCTTCCGTGCCGTGGCTGACGCTGAGATCAACATCGACATGATCGTCCAAAACGTTTCGACTGAGGCATCGGGACGTACCGATATCTCCTTCACTCTTCCGAAGGACGACGGACCGGCCGCTATGGCTGCCCTTCAGAAGATCCAGGAACAGGTCGGTTTCAAGGGTCTGCTCTACGATGACCACATCGGCAAGGTTTCCCTGGTCGGCGCCGGTATGCGGTCGCACCCGGGCGTCACCGCGACCTTCTGTGAGGCCCTGGCCCGCGCGGGCGTGAACATCGAGATCATCTCGACCTCGGAGATCCGGATTTCAGTAGTTTGCCGTGACACAGACCTGGATAAGGCTGTCCACGCCCTGCATGATGCTTTTGACCTGGGTAGCTCCGAAGAGGCCGTTGTCTACGCCGGGACCGGAAGGTGATCTGAGATGTCCAAGCTGCCTACCCTTGCCGTCGTCGGGGCGACCGGTGCTGTTGGCACCGTCATGCTCGACATCCTGTCCAACCGCGCCAACGTGTGGGGAGAGATCCGGCTGATCGCCTCAGCGCGTTCGGCTGGCCGTCGTCTCGTCGTGCGCGGAGAAGAAGTAGAAGTCATCGCCCTGTCGCCGGAAGCGTTCGACGGTGTGGACGTCGCGATGATGGACGTGCCCGATGAGGTTTCCGCCGAGTGGGCGCCGATCGCCGCGGCCCGTGGCGCGATCGTCATCGACAAGTCAGGCACGTTCCGGATGGACCCTGACGTTCCGCTCGTGGTTCCGGAGATCAACCCGGAGCAGGTGCGTAACCGTCCCAAGGGCATCATCGCCAACGCCAACTGCACGACTCTGGCCATGATCGTCGCCATCGCTCCACTGCACCGTGAATACGGGCTCAAGGAGCTGGTGCTCGCCTCGTACCAGGCTGCGTCAGGCGCTGGCGTGGCCGGGCCAGAGACTTTGTATGACCAGATCGTCAAGGTCGCAGGGGACCGTCAGCTCGGCTCGCGCACCGGTAACGTGCGGCACGCGGTGGGCGATGACCTCGGCCCGTTCCCCGCACCCCTCGTCTTCAACGTCGTCCCCTGGGCGGGCTCTTTGAAGCAAGACGGGTGGTCAAGCGAGGAACTCAAGATGCGCAACGAATCGCGCAAGATCCTTGGCTTGCCCGACTTGAAGGTCTCCGCGACCTGTGTGCGCGTGCCCGTGATCACGGGACACTCGATCGCTGTGCACGCCGTCTTCGGGTCCGAGGTGGATGCCGCTGAGGCACGCAATGTGCTTGAGGGCGCTCCTGGTGTGATCGTGGTCGACGACCCGGCCGCGGGCGAGTTCCCGATGCCGATCGACGCCGTGGGCACCGATCCGTCCTGGGTTGGCCGCATCCGGCGTTCCGTGGATGACCCGCGGGCCCTGGACTTCTTCGTGACCGGCGACAACCTGCGCAAGGGAGCGGCCCTGAACGCCGCTCAGATCGCCGAGCTGCTCGCTGTAGAACTGTCCAAGTAGGACCCTTCCGCCTTCTCCCTTTCGTGTTCCACATCCGCTGAGACGTGATCAACTCGCCTGTTGATCACGTCTGGCAGGCTGTGGATCACGTCTTGGGCTGTGGATCACGATGAAGCGGCAAGCACGCCAATCGCTTATTGCGCGACTTGGACGGCGTCGCGACCGGACGCCTTCGCACGATAGAGCGCGCGGTCGGCTCGGTGTAACGCTTGTACCGGCGTCTCTCCAGCCTTCTGCACGGCGACGCCAGCGCTGATCGTGCGGCCTGTGCCGCGGGCGGCCTCAACGAGCCGTTCCGCTAGGGCGATCGCGGTTTCCAGCGACGGCACCTCAATGACCGCCACGAACTCGTCGCCACCGATGCGGAACAGCTCATCTCCTTGGCGCAGCGCCTTTTGCAGTGCCTGAGCGACCTGAACGAGCACCCGGTCACCTTCAGCATGGCCGAGGGTGTCGTTGATGAGCTTGAACTCGTCGATGTCGATCGCGAGCAGCGCTGTCCGGCCGGGCTCGGAGCGGGCGAGGCGGGTGTTGAAGGGTCCGCTGTGGCGCAGTCCCGTGAGCGGGTCAGAGGTGGCTTGGTGATGCAGCAAACGCAACGTCGCCAGCTTCTCCAGGCACGTCGTCGCTTGTGCGGCAAGGAGTTCGAGCAAGTTGACGGTGCCGAGGTCCGGCACGGTTGTGCCTTCGTCGAGCGCGACCAGGGCGCCCTGTCCCAGCGGGACGGCGATCATCGTGCGCACGCCTGCTTCGGTGAGTGCCTCGAAACCCTGGGCGTTAAGCCGGGCCGGGTCGCCGAGTGAGTAAGACGCGCCATAACGGCCAGCGCGGTCGACGAGGCTAGCCAGCTGATCGAGTGGTGCTGACGCGAGCCGGGCGATCAGGGGGCGGTCGCGCTCCTCCGGCGAACTGGCCGCTAACTCGATGCCTGTGCCGGGTTCCAAGGGCCGCAACAACACCGCGGCGGCAAGGCCAGTCACTTCGCGAGCCGCGCGGCATACCCGCACCAGGACATCAGCGTCGGTCTCTGCTTCGGTGAGGGCGAGAGAGTGCCGCAGCAATTGCTCGCCGCGGGTTTCCGCAGGCGGGCCGCCGAGTTCCATGACCCGGGCTCCGAGTTGCGCGCCAACATTGGCGAGAACCGCCCGCCACGCGTCGGTATCGACCTGCTTGGTCCACTCCACGTTGAGCGTGCCGATCGGCTGAGCGGTGTTGTCCAAGATCGGAACGCAGATCTCGGTCACCACATCGGCGCCCAGCCTGATGAAGTCTGGATCTTCCGTGACGTCGGAAAGCACCACGGGCTGGCCGGTCGCGTAAACCCGGCCCACGATGCCGCGCCCGAGCGGAACCGAGGAAAACACCTGCCAGGACCCACTAGCCGCGACACAGCGAAGGTGATCCTGAACGTGCAGCAAAGCCGCGATCATCGCGCTGCCGTCGTCGCCTCGGGTTAGTGCCGCCACCGTCGCCTGGCACGCCTCAATAGCGCTGTGGCTTTGCCGCAGCGTTCGCGCTACATCGGCGGCGATGTGACTTAGGGGCACGGGGTGTAGATCTTTCGACGGGGTGGTCAGCGGCCAGCTTACTCGCCTTACCTGCTGTTCCGGTTCGCTCCGATAAATCCGAGCAGGCCGCCAAGGCCAAGAACGATAGCGCCCACAGCCACCCAGCGCCGAGTCTTGGACCGGTCCGGCAAGGCCGCGGGCTCAAGGACGCGGTGTGCCGTACGCGGTACGAAAGGCGCCCCAGTCGCCGGCTGCCGTGCTGGAGTCTGCCGGGCTGGCGGCACCACAGCGGCCGGAGCGACCGCCTGAGGCCGCACCACGGGCACCTGCGCGAGAGGGGGCACTGGGGCGGGATTAGCCGCTTGAGTCACGACAGGTTCCACCGCCGGCGCACACAGGTCCCGCCCCGGCCGGCGCGCGGCAGGCGGTGCTGCGAAAGCGGCGGTCCCGGCAGCGGCGCCTGGTCGGCGCGCGGTAGGTGGTGTAGCGAACGCGGCGGGGGCCGATGCGGCAGGTGGTCCGGGCGAGACGGCGGAAGCGGAGGGCGGGGCAGTTGAGGCGGGAGGGCAGGAAGGCCAGGGAGGAGCGGGGTTGGAAGGCGGCGCGGGGGAGGCGGGTGGCTCCGAAGTGGACGGAGACGGTGCGGGTGAAGGTGGCGTCGATGGAGACGGAGAGGGGGACGGGGATGGCGGCGTGTAAGCGGGGCATGAGGCGCCATCGGAGCTGGCCGTGTCCGAGCCGAGCAAGGCGACGGGAACCGCTGGTGTGGAAGGGTTTCCGGGATCGAGCCGGAAGATCTGTCCCGTGGCGTTGTGCAGCGCGTGGAGCTGTCCGTTCAGGAGCCAGGCCGCGCCGTAGGACGAACCTTCCGGCAGGCCGCCTGGTTCGGCTAACACGCTCACGGCACCGGACACCGGGTTGACGCTCACGAGCTCCGCGCGCCCAACGGTGGACAGGCCTAGCAGCGAACCGCGCCAATAAGCCCAGTCGCCGATATCGATAGGTGACGCTAACGCGGCGGTGCGCACGACAGCGCGGGCCGTCAGCGAGACGGTGTAAACCACCTGATCCTGCAAGAGGTACCAGTGATCGCCGGAGATCGCACCGCTATAGGCGGCCGCGAAATTGTCAGCTGGCGCCCCGGCTATCGGCCCGAGATCGGCAAAAGCGCCGTCGTGACCGATCCGGATTGCCCGGGCAGGGGAGCGGGCGATCGCGTAGAGACTGCTTCCGGCGGCCGCGAGCGCGTTGACGCTCGTGCCAGGCAGGAACGTGATCTGTGTCATATCGAGCGTCGTCTGGTCGAACCGCAGGAGCCGCAGCCCGGCCGTCGTGTCCTGAACAATGAAGGCGCCAGGGGCACAACCCGGGTCCGCGTTCGTGCCTCCGCCCAGTCCCGTGGCCACGGCCATGGCGGTCAGCACCAGGGCGACTACCAGGCGGGCACGCTTCACCTGGTACCCAACGGAGTTTCGTCACCTAGCGTGACGGTATCCGTTCATAGTGTGTGGTCTTCTGGGGCATAGTCATTTGCGTCGTCGTTGGGGCGGTGGCGGCTGGCTTGAGCCTGGTCGTCAACAAGATCTTTCCGGACGAGAACAGGGCCGATGACACCGAGGCGATTGGCTTCATTTTCTGTGTCGTGGGCGTCCTCTACGCCATTGTGCTGGCGTTCGTGCTCATCGATGTGTGGACGAAGTTCACCGCGGCGGGCGACGCGGCGTCCGCTGAAGCGACCGCGCTCATCGAGGAATACCGCTACGCCGAGACGCTGCCGGACGCACAGCGCTTCCAGATTCAGCGTTTGGCGCGCGACTACGCGACGCACGTGATCGGCGTGGAGTGGCAGCGGATGGACCGTCGCGAAGGCGTTGGCCTGGAGGGATACGGGATTCTCGACGAACTGCGGGCGGCGGTGCAAAACAGCCGTCCCGAAGCGAGTGGTCCGCAGGACAACGTGGTCACGGAAGAAGCTGGGCCAAGTGCCTGGAGCTATGCGGTCAGCCAAGGGGACGTGCTGGCGCAGGCACGTGACGTGCGGATCGCCGCGGCCCGCGAAGGCATCCCCTCCGTGGTGTGGTTCGTCCTCATTGGAGGGTTGATCCTGTCGGTCGGCCAGGCTTTCGTCTTCAAAGTCGGTGGAATCGTCACCCAGCTCGTTTTGACCGTGGGACTGACCGTCATGACCACGTTGATCCTGTGGTCCGTTTTCCAGCTCGAATACCCGTTCAGCCGCCAGCTCAACGTGGAACCAGACGCCTTTGAATTCGCAGTGGCCCGCTTCGCTCAGCTATCCGGCGGTTGAGCCACTTACACTTTGGGACGTGGTCGAACCAGGTCGCTTCCTCGTGCACCGGGGCTTTGTGGATGAGCGCCTGGTCTTCGCACGCCTCGGACGAGTAGTTGGGCACGATGAGCGCGGCATTCGCCTGTGGTTCGCCCACGGGACGCCACTGGCGGTCTCGCTGTCCGAGGACGGAGAGGGCATTCGCGACATGCCCTTCAAGGAGTGGACACAGCGCCGTCAAGTGCTCGTGACCAAGAAGTGGCGCGGGCCCAACATTTTCATGTTCATTCCGCCCGACAGAGCCCATTCAGTGTGGTGGTTCTGGGGACCTGACGGTGAATTCGTCGGCTGGTACATCAACCTCGAAGAACCGTCGGTGCTCTGGGAAAACGGTGCCCTGGTGGGGGTCGACACGACGGATCAGGACCTCGATTTGTGGGTCCATCCCGACCGCACCTGGGAGTGGAAAGACGAAGATGAATTCGAGGAAAGACTTCAATTTCCCGACCATTATTGGGTACGCGATGCGGCCGCCGTGCGCGCCGAAGGCGAGCACATGACGAAAGTCGTTGAGTCAGGCGCGTTCCCGTTCGACGGCACGTGGACAGACTTTCGCCCGGACCCGTCGTGGGAGATCCCGGGTGAGCTACCGGCCGGGTGGGACCGGCCCCGTGCTCGCTAGCCGCGGCATCTGCGTCCAGTCCTCGGCGAACGGCCCGAGCCGGTGGTGCACCATCTCCAGCACCTGCTCACGGCTGAGCGCGATGTTGTCTTGCCACTCCTGCGGCACAAGTCCTAAGTGGATGGCCTCGGCATACTCGTCCTCATCCTTCCAGACATAGCTGAAGTCGGGTTTGACGACGAGATCGAGGTGCAGATCGCAGGTGTCGATGCCGTGTTCCGTGCGCACGAACGGGAGCTGGAAGTTCACGTACCAGTGGATGAACTCGCCGCTGTCCGTCCACATGGGATCGATGGCGAAATAGCGGTCCGCGTAGAGGATCGCCACGCGGGTCGTCCACTGCCAGGTCCACTCGTCCACGGTCCAATCACGACGCTGGAACGCGTAGTGCAGCTCGGACCGGGCCTCGGCGTCGTTGTCGGTGATCGCCTTTATCCAGAGGCTGGGGGCGTGTCCCTGAGCTCCCGGAGTGAGCAGTACTCGAATCTCGTCGCCATAGTCAGCGATGACCTGCTGTGGAAAAGCGGTGGAAAGGCGTCCTTCGAACACATCACGGACAAGAACTGTTTGGCCAGGCACGAATGACGGCATGACAGTGGATCTTAGCCCCGGTAGGCTTCGGCTGGTGACCGCTTCCATGGTGTTCGAAGACCACCGGGGCTTGCTCAAGGCGGTGGCCTACCGCGTGCTCGGGCGCTACAACGACGCCGAAGACGTGGTGCAAGACGCCTGGCTGCGGTGGAACGGCACCGATCAGGAGCAGGTCAGCGACCCTGAGGCCTACCTGGTGCGGATCACGACACGGCTCGCCATCGACCGGCTGCGCAGTGCTCAATCGCGACGCGAGACCTACGTCGGGCCGTGGCTTCCAGAACCTGTGCTCACGTCGCCTGACGTCGCCGAGAGCGTCGCGTTATCGGATTCTGTTTCGACGGCCATGCTGCTCGTGCTGGAGTCGCTATCGCCGTTGGAACGGGCCGTCTTCGTGCTTAGGGAAGCATTCGGCTACTCCCACGCCGAAATCGCGACGATCGTCGAGCGCAGTGAGGAGTCCGTGCGGCAGACCGCCATGCGGGCGCGCGAACATGTGAGCGCGCAGCGCAGGCGTTACGACACCGACCTGGCGACGCGGCGCGCTGCGGCGCAAGCCTTCATGGCCGCCTGTGCCGGGGGAGACGTCAAGGGACTCATGGACATCCTGGCTCCCGGGGTCACGCTGGTGTCGGACGGCGGTGGGCTCGCGCCAGCGCCCCGCAAAGAGATCCAGGGCATGGAACTCGTGGCCAAGGCGTTCATCACGTTCGCCGGGCGGATGCCAGAAGACCCGCGGACCGCGGTTGTGGATATCAATGGCGGGCCAGGACTGGTCGTCTACTCCGGCGAGACACCCGTCGTCGGCGTCACGTTCCATCTGGTCGACGGCGCGATCGAGACGATCCACCTCATCAGCAACCCGGAGAAGCTGGCCGGGCTCGCTTTGTGACGCCAGTCACAGCAGCTCACGTTCCGTTGCGGCGTCTCGTCCTGGGGGCATGACACACATCATCGTGCTAGGCGCCGGATACACCGGCATGATCGCGGCACTGGGTGCGGCTCGCCGCACCCGGCACCAGGACGTCAAGGTCACCATCGTCAATCCGTCCGCATACTTCACCGAGCGGCTGCGGCTGCACCAAGTCGCTGCGGGGCAAGAACTTCAGCGGCATGAGATTCGCGCGCTGGTGTCTGGTACCAACATTGGATTTGTGCAGGGCAAGGCATCGCGGATCGACGCCGCAGCGCGGACCGTGACCGTCGATGGCCAGGTTATGGCTTATGACCGGCTGATCTTCGCGATCGGCAGTGTGGCTGACACGTCGCTGGTGCCCGGCGCGACCGAGAACGCTTACACCTTGGGCGATCCGCGGCTGACCGAGCACCTGAAGACCGCGAGCGGAACGTTCGTTGTCTGCGGCTCTGGGCTGACCGGGCTGGAGGCCGCGACCGAGATCGCTGAGGCTTACCCCGCCCTGCATGTGGTCCTCGTTGGCAGCCAGGAGCCGGGCAACATGATGGGCCCCAAGGCACGGGCGCACATGAACGCGGCGCTGGACCGGCTGGGCGTGGACGTTCGCCTCGGCCGGATCGCAAGGGTTACCGCAGACGCGGTCGAACTCGCGGACGGAAGTGCCATCGCGTGCGACGGGGTTCTGTGGACCGCAGGGGTGAAGGTTCCGCCGCTGGCGGCCGAGGCCGGCCTGGACGTCGATCGCGCGGGCCGGATCATCACCGACGCGTTTCTGCGCTCGGCGTCGCATCCATCGATATACGCGGTGGGCGATGCCGCGGCGGTGAAGCAGCGCTACGGCGTCATGCACGGCACGTGCCAGGGCGGGATTCCGATGGGAGCCCACGCGGGCGCGACAGTCGCCCGCGACCTTGCCGGAAAAGCCTTGCGCCCGTTCCGTTTCGGCTACATGCACCAGCCGGTGAGCCTGGGGCGGCGGGACGCGGTCATCCAGTTCACGCATCCCGATGACACCCCGCGTCGCTGGTGCCTGCGGGGCAAGTGGGCTATCCGCTACAAGGAGGCCGTGAGTTCGAGTCCTATCACGACATTCCGACTGGGCACGCGGATCGCGCTGCGGGCATCGTTCCTAGCCTCGCCGCTTTCGTGAGCCAGCGTGAATAAGGGCCGCACCCTTAGTGAGGATGCGGCCCTTAACGTGCCGTCACTACACGGGGATCATGCCCATGAAGAGCAGCAGGTTCGGCGACAGTGGCCCAGGATTGATGACCACGTTCGGGGTCGCGTTGGCGGCGATAGCCGTCGCCACCTGATCGGCGTTGTCCGCCGGGAACTTGTGCCGCCACATCGCCGCCGTGCCAGCCGCGTGTGGTGAGGCCATGGACGTGCCGCTAATGGAGGCATAGGCGTTGTTCGCGGTGTGCCAAGCGGAGTAGATCGGCTCACCCGGGGCGAACACGTCAACGCACGCGCCATAGTTGGAGAACGGCGACCGGTTGTCGTTGATGCGGGTCGAGCCAACCGTTGTCGCCCTTGGCACGCGGGCCGGTGAGAACAGGCAAGCGTCCGCGTTGGAATTGCCAGCGGCCACGGAATAGTGCACGTTGCCAGCGATCGAGTTGGTGACCGCGGTGTCCATCGGGGCGAAGGCGCCGCCACCAAGACTCATGTTCGCGACACTGCGCTGCGCGGGGTTGATGGACTGAGCGAACGTCACGTAGTTCACGCCAGCGATAACGATCGCGGCCGTGGTCGAGCCAGAGCACTGGAACACGCGAACACTGATAATGCGCACGCCTTTGGCGACGCCAACGGTCGCCCCGCCAATGGTTCCGGCCACGTGCGTGCCATGGCCCTGGCCACATGGTGCGCAACCCATGCCCCACGGGTCGAAGCCGCAGAAGGCACGTCCGCCAAACTCGTTATGGGTCAACAGAATTCCGGTGTCGATAACGTAGGCCGCGACAGAGTTGCCCAGGTTCGGGTAGTGATACTTAGCGTCCAGCGGCAGCGACCGCTCATCGATGCGGTCCAGCCCCCAAGACGGCGGGTTCAACTGCACGCCCAGGGCTTGCGTGGTGTAAACCTGGTCCTGCGCGACGTAGGCCACGCGGCCATCGCGGGAGATCTCCAGCGCCTGGTCGGCTGACGCTTCGATCGCGAACCCTTGCAGTGCACTGGTGTAAACCCACGTCTTCTTGCTGTTTGTCTTGGCGGCCAGCTCATCGGCGATGCGGGGCGTCTCGCCCGGCGGCGTGTTGTCATGCAGGACAACGATGTAGCTGTTGGGCACGGCCGCCGCGGTGCCTGCGTACTTAATGACACCAGGAGCACCGGCGACCGGTTCCGGCGGAGCGGAGACCGCCGTTGACACGCCGGTCAGTCCACCCGCGACGGTGGCGATGACGGCGACTAAAGCGAGCTTAAGGGACGGTATGGCAATCACGTTATCCTCCTCAATGGAGTTGATACATCGGAATGTATCCAAGTGATTACCGTGAATATATGCTCGTCTTGTGACATGAAAGTGAGCCGCTGGGCACTCACGAAAATCTAGAGTGAGGCAACCCACGCCGCTGACAACGTCGTCGTTGGATGATCGGGCCCGAGCACCCTCGTGGCGTCCGCCAGGATCTCGCGAAACAGCCGCAGGGCCTCGGATTTCCTCCCATCTGTCGCCATGTTGGCCGCGATCTGCTGCCTGGACATGATGGTGGCGATGTGGTCAGGCCCTAGAACCCTGTGGCGATCAGCCAGTAAACCGTTGGCCAGCCGGAGGCCTTCGCGTTTGCTTTGTGTCTCCCCGACGTAGTGAGCGATTTGGTGACGGCACATCAAAGTGTCCGGATGATCGGGTCCCAGGACGCGATTGCAATCAGGCAGAATCTCGCGGTACAAACGCAGGGCTTCGGTGTTGGCGCCCATCACACCGAAGCAGTAGGCGATGTACTGACGGCAGTCCAAAGTATCCGGGTGGTCGGCTCCGAGGACCCGGAAACGATCGGCCAGAAGCTCTCGCTGCAGGCGCAGTGCTTCGGTGTGTTCACCCAACTCCGCATGGGCGAAGCCGATCTCCTGGCGGCTCGCCAGAGTGTCCCGGTGATCCGGCCCCAGCAGGCGAAGCCGGTCGGCAAGGATGTCCTGGTGCAGGTTCAGTGCTTGGCTGTGATTACCCAATCCAGCGGTGCTGCACGCCAATTCCGCACGGCTTGTCAACGTATCAGGATGATCGGGCCCCAGCATGCGGAGTCGTTCTGCCAAGACTTCCTGTTGCAGGCGTAGCGCTTCGGCGTACTTTCCCGCTTCCCTGGTTCGCTTTGCCCGCTCGAATCGATCGAGGATCTCTTGAGTAGTCGGCGCCTGAGCCGGCATGGGGCTCGGGGATTGGAGAAGCTCCAGCAGGCGGCTGACAAAAGCTTGGCTTGGCATGGCGTCGGTAGCGACGTTGTCGTACTGGAGATTGGCTAGCGTGAAAAACCGTTCGCCCTTAAGCAGAAGCGGCAGGATCGGCCGGTTTCGATGCTGAGCCTGATCGATCTCACGGTTGACCCAGTCGGACCGCTCGGCGTCGGGCGTCATGATGACGATGAACGCGGCACAGGCGTTGATCTGATCGCGAATGACGTGAGCCCAGCGGTGTCCAGAGATAATCTCCTTGTCGTACCAGACCGGAACGCCCGCCTCGGCAAGGAAAGAGCCGAGCCGCTCGACGTAGGCGCTGGCTTCGGCATGGCTGTAGCTAATGAACACATGACCACTCACGTGGATGAGGGTATCGAGAGCCGTCATGCTCCAATAGGGACCTTGTGGCCAGGTAGGGGGCACCTTCCTTGGTGGAAGATGCCCCCTACCCCACTTAAGCGTTACGGCGTCACGCCCAGGATGATGGCGATGGTGCCGATCGTGGCCATGAGCAGAGCCGTTCCGGGGTGCATGCCGATCGAGATCCGGATGTCGTGCTTGCGCCACACCAGCCAGACCGCCGGGAACAAGAAGACAATCTTTGACAGCACCGTCCACGGGGCCCAGAAGTGGTACACCGAGAACAGCACCGTGTTGAGCACGGGTGCGCCCCAGCGCAGGTGCGAGATGCGGGGAAGCAGGAATCCGCGGAAGTAATACTCTTCGATGAGGGGAAGGCTGAATCCGGTCAGCGGCAAGCAGATCAGCATGGTGATGACGAGTTGCTTGTACGAGTACCCGTCGATGTAGGTGGTGGCGCTGCCACCCGCGCCCTCAAACGGAATCCAGGTAAAGAAGTTGTCGAAGATGAAGTTGTCCAAGGGGACGAGCGCGAGCGACACCACCGTCATCCACACGATGAGCCCAGCGATGAGGGCGATCATCTTCCCGCGTGAGATGGGTTTGTCGCGGTAGTCCGCTACTGAGCGCAGCGTGTAGCGGCCCGTGCGCTGGCGGCCAAGCCACAGCAGACCGAACATGAGTGGCGCGAGCACGATCACCAGAGCGATCGCCCAGGCAAGGAAGATCGGATAGTTGATCGCCTTGACGAACGGCTCGGCGAGGAACAGGTAGGCGGCGACGATCAGAGCGCCAGGCACCAAGTGCAGCGCGATTGTCAGCGGAAGTGAGTGGCGCTCGGCCAGCAGCAACTCGACGATGCGGTTCGGCCGGGCCAGTTTCGTTGCGGCGGTGGGGGTCAGCGTCTTGTCCATGTCGCCAAGAATCGGCTGACCGCCTGTCACGGTCCTGTCATGCGACTGACGCGGCACTAGCCTCCTGTGCGTAGCGCTCCACCAGATCTCGGTGAGCTGCCCATACCGCCGGATTCGACGCCGGGACATTGCTGGTGCCAGGCAGAAGGCCGACCGAGCCGTCGATCAGCTCGCGGATGATGTCGGCGTGACCGGCGTGACGCTGGGTCTCCGCGGTCATGTGGACCAGAATCTGGTGCAGCGTCACCTCACCGCCCTCACCCCACCACGGCACCTGACCGACCGCGTCCAGCGGCAGCGCTTCAATCGTCGCGTCAGCGTGCGCCCAAGCCTGGCGATACAGCCCGACGATGGACTCACGTGACTCTGTTGGCAGCACCCACGCCTCCCACGACTGACCGTCTTCTGGCCACTGCGGGGTGACAGCACTGGGACGGCCAAACGTCTCGCCAAAGTAACCAAACTCGCCGCGCGCCAAGTGTTTGATCAGCCCCAGCAGGTTCGTGCCGGTCGGGGTCAGGGGACGGCGGACGTCGTACTCAGACAACCCGTCGAGCTTCCACACCATCGCACGGCGCGCCCCTTGCAGGTAGTCGAGCAGATCTGCCTTGGGGCTGGAGATCGTCATGGCGCAGATCGTGCCAGCATCGGCCGCTGTGCGGAAATGGCGAAGGGCCACAACCTAAGCAGGTTGTGGCCCTTCGGCTGGTCGGGGTAGCCGGATTTGAACCGACGGCCTCTTCGTCCCGAAGGCTGCTAAACATGAAGGTCACTCACGTTAGCCAAGATCCTGCTGTTCGGGTGTTGTCAACGGTTGCTAATCGCTGCCCGATGGGATCAACACCTTTGCTGACTTCCTGCTGACTTCGTGGACTCGAACGCATACCCCCGCTGGGTATGGAGACTTTCCTCGGCTGCGGGCGGTCCGGGCTAAGGGATGAGATGCCCCGCCCCCGGATGTCTACGTGCTCGGCGTGTGTCCCGGGCCTCGCGCTCACCCTTGATCGGCCTCTACCAGCATTTGTCCCCGGGACGCGAAGACAGCGGGGACAAATGGCCGCCCAGAAGAGCGGCTGAACCATTAGCTAATGTTTCAGCGCTTTTGATCTGTGACTCTCCCCCCGGTTGGTCGTACAAGGGCCAAAACTGTCGTGGCCAGCATTTTGGCCCAGTGCAGGCTGGTCCTCGTGGCGGTAGGGGAGATGGCCCCCGCGCCGGTAGATCGCTTCTCGATCGCCTACCGGCGGGCTGCGGCCGTCTGTGGCTAGCCGGGCCACAGCCCCGCTAAGCGGGGGGCCATATCAGAACGAACGGGGATGATCCACGCGAGAGACCCTAACTCGGACGCACGGATAGGGCAGATCTTGGCTCAGCGTGGCTCTCAGCGGGCCGGAGTTTCTGCGACCGAAGGTCGCTCAGCAGCGAGCCGCCAAAGGCGGCCAATCATGCTCCTGGGTTCCGTGCTGAGCTGGCAGGCACAACTCTCTCGGACCCGAGCCTAAGAATCGGGCGCGAGGGTCTTAAAAGCCAATCGGTTGCACCCGTTATCTTTTCGTTACCGATTACTTTCCGCCATATTGCCCGTGTTCGTATGTGTCCTACCAGCACGTTCAAATATTTGGCTTGGTGACTCTCCGAGATAACGCGCGATACGCGGCATCTCAAGAACCGCAAAGGGTCTGCGCAACTCCAGGTTCACCGATATCGTCTGGCTTCCTGAACGTTCATGGAAGTGGCTGCGGCTCTCGCGAAGCCGCAGCCTTGTGTTACCACGCAACGATCTCGGAAGGACGGTTCGTGGAAAACAGCAGAATGATACCCCTTGGGGTGACCCGGAAGCTCGGCCGAGCAATGGTCAGCCTCGCGATCGCGCTAACGGCAGTCGTGGTCGTTGCCAATCCGGCGAGCGCAGACCCGGTGAAGCCTATGGCTTGCCCGCCGGAGGAGTCCTACGACAACATCAGCTACGTGTCCGATGTCCATTACCGGATTGGGCCTGGCTACCAGGACTACAACGGCACGTCAAACAACGCCACCATCACGCTAACCGCGACAGTTGGTGGAACCGCTGGAGTTTCGTACACCGGAAGTATCTCCGCAAAGGTCAGCGTCATCGTCGCGGAGATCAATGTCCAAACAAGCATGACCGTGCACGCGTCCCTAACGGCCAGCGTTACTAACTCAATCCAGCTAATCGCCCGTCCGCACACGTCGGTCTATGGCGACTACGGCGTCTGGCGCAAGAAGACGACCGGTCTCTATTCGATCTTCTACCAATCGTGCAACTCGAACTCCGCATGGATCACTTCGTGGGCTCCGGCACGCGTGGGCTGGAACACCTGGGGCGGATAACCCCAACTTGCTCGAAACGTGCTGCCCGTCCAATCTGGCGGGCAGCACGTCCATAATCGCCATACAGCCCTAAGTGGAGGAACACCTGATGGACATTAAGAGATCCGCCGCAGTATCGCCTGTCCTGACGGCGCTGCTTTCCTTGGCGCTGGTGGGTGTTGCGGCATGCACGCCCACACCGAAAAACGATGCAATGCCAACACCGACGATGCAGCCCACCACGTCAAAGCCGTACACAAAGCCGGCCCCATCGATCGCCCCGTTGCCAGAGGCCGACCCAAGGCGTAAGACGCTTGGCGTCGTCGAGGCGAAAACAGGCTCGGGCAATGCCGGAGTATTCATGGTGGAGCCAGGGGATCTATGGCTCATCAGCGACTGCTACGGCGGAGCCATGACGATATATGTCGACCCGGGTGTGGAATTGCCACTCCAGTGCGCCACCGATTCCGTCACGCCGACCGGAAGTAAGGTCGCCTACTCGGTCTCAAAGCAAGTCAGCGTGCGCGTGGTGGCCACAGAGGGCGTCCACTGGAATCTTCGCATCGAGCAGTGAAAGCTGCGACTCCCGGCGTTTTCGCGGCCGTAGGCCGCTCAGGAGTGAGCCGCCGAAGGCGGCCATTCTTGCTCTTTGGGTGTCCGTGCCGGTGATGGCAGAAGGCCAGGATGACCCCAGCACGGACCCGTGTGAGGTTACAAAACCCTTGGCACACAACGCAATCGAACATGCTGAGTCGTTTGTGAACTGTGGGTAGCGGCAACGGGTGCTAGCGCTAGCACCACCGCTAGCGGGCCAAATCGACCTGCCACCAGCCAGTTAGCAGCTAGCACCACTTGGGCAGCCGCGGCAAGGATGAGTCCCCGCCGGTCACGAGATGCCCCCCGTCTTCTAGCGCTAACCCGAGCAATCCTGCATACTTCATGTATGCAGACGTCGATTCGGGTAGACCAGACCAGCCGAGACGCCCTCGCCAAGATTGCCAACGACGAGATGGGAGGCGTGAGCATGGATGACGCGCTCAAGGTGCTGCTGTTCGAGCACGCCTCGCTAGCCGCGATCGCCGCCCTGGAAGCCGACCCAGCCGCGCTGGCGGAATACCGTGCGGAAGCCCGTGAGTGGGCGGAGCTGGACACGCAGGTTAGCGAGTGAGCCCAGCCGCCCAGCTCGCACCTTGGCAAGTGTGGTGGGTCGAGTTCGACCCACAGGTAGGAAGAGAGCAGGCGGGCCGCAGACCCGGCATCATCGTCGGAAGCGCGCTGGCCTGCTCGCTGCCTAATGGCCTGGCCCTGCTCATTCCGTGCACCAGCACAAACAGGAATCTCCCTTGGCAGCCACCGATCACATTGGACGGACGCGACGGCTATGCCATGTGTGACCAGGTGAAAGCCCTATCAAAAGACCGGCTTGCCAAGCGCCACAAGGCATTAGCCGTTCCTGATCACCAGCGACCAGCTATCGCTTTCGCCGTCCGGCAGATGTTCATCACGGCCTAGACAGAGATCAACGATGATAACTCCCCGTAATCAAAATGCCTTCAGTCGCGCCAGTCGCGCCAGTCGCGCCAAGGTTTTGTGTTGGCGGAACTGTGGCGCGACTGGTGATGCGGTTACGTTCAGTGAAGGCAGGGCCGGATCTAAAGGCCCAGCAATGCGCTAGCTCGCTGGTTGAAGAGTTTCACCTCAGGAACCTCGGCGTACCTGCTGAAACGTCCTTTTAGGTCCGTGACAGCCTCAAGGCATCGAGATGAGTTCACCATCGCAGCCAGTTCGACGACCTGTGCAGCGCGATTCGCTGCGGCTTCAACCTCGCCACGGGTGAGCTGACTCGTCACTAGTGCAGCCTGGCTTAGGGCTCCACGCCTCGCTCGGCGCTGTTGTTGTGCCGCCTCAAGCGATTCCCCCGCGAATCTTTCAATTAGCTCAGGTTGTCCTAGGTCCCGGAAGCAGTGTGCAGCCTCGCCAAAGAAGTAGGCAGGGTCAATGAAGCGTGCCCACTCCGGCTCGTTCTCGGTGACGACCTGGCCGAAGACCTGCTCGGCTTGAGCCACCTTCCGCGATGCTTGCTCTCGCTCCCCAAGGGCTGACAAGGCTCGTGCTTCGAGAATCAGCAGGTCAGCTAGGCATGCGGGTGATTCGCCTGGCTTCATCCCGCGCTGACCAGCGCGTGCGAGGGCAACGGCTTCTTTGGAATGTCCTAGCAGGTTCGACTGATCAGATAGTCCTGCCAGGATGTGAGCACCGAGCGCGCTACTGCCTGCTGCCTCGGCAAGCTTGAGCGCCTGAATGAGGTACCGCTGCGCAAGTCCATGCTGGCCATCGTCATAGGCCATCCAGCCAATGAGGTAAGCCTGCTCGGATGCCGCCTCGTAGAGCGCCAGCTGCACCTGGCGATCGTGCTGGCCGCGAAGCAGCGGCATTACGTGGGTGTTCATGAATTCGACGAGCGTCGTACGGGCGTGCCCTCCGCCGCGCATAACGTCCATCTCCTGGAAGATGCCGAACATGCTGCGGATATTCGCGACCTCGGCTAGACCGACCCGGCGCATTCCGCGCTCTGTAACGGTTGCTTCGAGGCTGGCGATGAGCCAATCGCGGCTTGATGTGGAAAGTGCGGCCAGTGCGAACGGCGCCTGAATGATGCTTCTGCGGTGCACGTCTGCCCTCCCTAGTTCCGCCATCGTTTCGATTGTCGTGGATTCGCGCTCTGGGTAGATCAGTGATCGCTGCGCCAGCGAGTCCTCGTCATGCATGCCGAAGTCGCCTGGCTCGATACGTCGGCTGAGTTTCTCAGATAGAGCCCTTGCTATCAGACCCGGCACAGGGCTCCGTGGCCGCTCGCCACGTTTGACCCAGCGATTCACCGCTGTGTAGTCGTAGCGAAGGTGGATGCCTTGCGCTGCACCAAGTTCGTTAATCCGTCTAGCCAGTCCTGCCCATGAGCAGCCTGTTCGCTCGTCTGCCTCGCGAATCAGTCGCGCAAGACCCTCGTTCGGTTCTCCCACGTCGTTCCCCCAAGTGCCAGCTTGAACGATACGTGGTTCAACTGCTCTTGAGCACCCCCACATGGGCGTCCATCACTTCACATGGGCCGTCACATGGTGCAGAAGCTCGCGCGACGCGGTTTCCTAGTGTTCATGAAGCGAACGCCCCAACGAAGGCCAGTGATTGTCAACTGTCGCAAACAGATTCGCCTAAGTCCCCGCTACCGAGCCTTGCTGCGCTTGGCTTTTCCTTCCAACACAGCGACACGGGCCTCAAGCTCGACGAGCCGTTCTATAACCGCCTCAAGGCTTTCGTCGGTCGGCTCGTCTGCCTCGGTCGTCTGTGTGCCGTCCGATACGAACACACCTCTGCCGCGCCACGAAACGAGCAGGTTCTCAGCTTTCAGCAGCTTAATGGCCTGCCAGATGGTCATCTGAGCCACGCCGTATTCCTCAGCCATCACGCGGACGGATGCGAGGCGATCACCTGGAGCCAGCTTCCCGGAAGTGATCTGACCCCGCAATTCATCTGCAATTTGGACATATGGAGGACGAGGATCGTTCTCTCGAATTCGAGCCATTCGCCAAGGTTAGCAAGGTAGATACCCGTAGTCACCTGCGGAAAAACAGATAACAACAGACCGTACTAGACAGCACTAGAACAGCCTAGTACTGTCTAGAACACAAGCGGCCCCGCCGAGTTCGCAGCTCGACGAGGCCGGAGCACCGGACCCTCTAGGAAAGGAACCACAATGCTCCCTCAGTCTACGGCCACGGTTAAGGCCCCGGTCCTGGTCAGTCCGCCACGTTTCACGGTGGCAGGCATCTGTATCTGGTGCGAGAGGCGTGAATGCGCGTCGGCCCGCTGCATCGAGCTTCACGCCACGTCGGTGTGGGCCGTCTGCCAGGAGTGCGACGGCAAGATGTGGCTCGACGATGACACCCGCTGCTGCACCCTCGGTATCACCCAGCTCGACGCACGCCACGCCGTGCCGACCGTGGCCGAAGCAGTGCCGGTATCTGTCCCGCCCGCGATGCTGACGGTCGCGCTGCCGCGCTGCCTCGGCTGCGGCCACCGGACGGCCACGCCTCACCTGGCCTGCTATGGCGCGATGAATCACAGCGGCTGGTGGCCATGTGACATCTGCTGCGGCCTGCGCATCGACAGCGACGGCATGGAATGCCGCGAATGCTGCGGCGCCGGATTCATCCCCGAGCGAGGCGACAAGACGCTGGCTGAAATGGCCGGTGACGTCACCCCCTGGTGACCGCTGACGGCATCGCGCCGCCACGGCCGTAGGCCATCTGGCGGCGCGGATGCCAAGCGATGACGACAGAACTCCTGACACGACACCCGTGATTGGACAGTGCTTTGACGACATCATCCGACCCGTCAGCGGCCCGGACACTACGGCTGACACCAGCGTCAGCCGTGACCATCAAACCCGTTCGCTGGCTATGGCAAGACCGCATCCCCGCTGGTGCCCTGACCCTCGTGCCGGGACGTGAGGGCATCGGCAAGTCGCTCTACCTGGTGTGGCTGACCGCACAGATCACACGCGGCACACTGCACGGCCTGCACTACGGCACACCGAAAGCCGTCATCTACGCCGCGACAGAAGACTCCTGGTCCTACACCATCGCGCCACGTCTCGTGGCCGCTGGCGCAGACCTCGATCTGGTTTACCGGGTGGACGTGGAAACCGGTGGCGGCCTTGACTTCCTGACCCTGCCCAAGGACACCGGGCAGCTCGCCCAGGCCGTCACCGAACTCGGCGTTGGCCTACTGGCAGCAGACCCGCTGCTGTCCCTGATCGCCTCCGGAATCGACACGCACCGCGACCGCGACCTCCGCTCGGCCCTGGAGCCGCTAGCCAAACTGGCCGACAAGACCGGCTGCGCCGTGGTCGGCCTGGCCCACTTCAACAAATCCACCACGACCGACTCACTGACCCTCATTACCGGATCACGCGCGTTTAGCGCCGTGGCCCGCGCGGTCATGGCCGTAGCCCGCGACACCGAAGCCGAAGACGGCTCCTGCATCATGTCGCAGGTCAAGTCCAACCTTGGCCCGCTCAACCTGCCAAGCCTGCGCTACATCGTGGAACAGGCCGCAGTCGCCACCAGCGACGGCAGCATGACCACCATCGGAAAGCTTGTCTTCACAGGCGAAACCGACCGCTCCGTAAACGACATCCTTGGCGAGGCCAACAGCGAGCCAGGCGTACGCAAGAGCACCACACTTGCCAAAGAGTGGCTGGTGTCCTACCTGATGTCGCAGGGCGGCGAGGCAGCCCGCGGCGACCTCCTGGCGGCCGCAAAACGGGAAGGCATCGCAGAGCGCACGTTGCAGCGCGTCTACATCCCTGCGCGCGTCGAGATCGTGACCGAAGGATTCCCCCGCACCACGATCTGGAGGCTCATCACCAGTAACCCAGAGTCACCAGAAACCGGAGCGGAGCCCAGTCGCGCCACAGTTCCGCCAACACAAAACCTTGGCGCCACTGGCGCGACTGGCGCGACTGAAGACCTTTGGTACACGGACAGTAACCACAGTTTCGATCTTCAAGAGGCTGAGGCACCCGCCCAGCTATGGACGGAGGCCACCCGATGAACACCACCGCCTACAACGACCAGATGCACGCGGCCTGCTCGGAAGCTGCCGCCCAAATGACCGCAATGGCAGCAATCGAACCAGACGCCGAAATCTCAACCGTGGCAACGCCTGTCGGCTCATGGCTACGCGACCAGCGTGCCGGAGTGATCGCCTGCTGGGAAGCAGACACCGCCACCACCTGCCAGCACGTAACCGGAGCACCGCAAGTCCTGTTCGGAGCCGCGTGGAAACCCGGTCACCTGGTCTGCAACAGCTGCATCATCCAGCTCAAGACGCTCAACCCGCTGGAAGAAAAGACCTGCGACCAATGCGGCAACGTCACCGAGGACGTAGACACGCACCTAACCATCATCGGCCCAATCCTCTACGCCTACGGCCAGTGCGCGGCCTGCCGCGCCAACGAGATACCCCTCCACGCGTAACCAGGAGTAAGCGTCTCACCGTCTCACGCGTCTCACGAGCCAGCCCAAAAGGCGCCCATACGCGGGCGCGAAGGCCCGTGAGACGAGACGGATGAGACGCGTGAGACGGTCACTCAGAGTAACCCACCATCCTCCGCGCAGCGGGGGGCATCTCACCACGAAGTAGCGCTACGGGTAGCGGCCAACAGGCCGGTAGCGGCACCGCTACCCGCGCAGCTACCAGCAAAAGCCATTACCACCAGCCGAAATGCCGACGCGGTAGCGGTAGCGCCTACCCAAAAACAGGCAGCACCAGTGCCCAATTCAGCTGCCGCGCCAACAAGGCAATGCCGCTACCGCCCCAGCATCACCAGAAAACACATTGCGCCACAACACATATGCGCCGAGGAGGCACGACAAATGGAACGCCACAACGTTTTCCCGCTCCGTCAGCACCAAGGCAAAGCAAAGCCCGATAGGGCCGTCTACACGGTCTCTGAGGTCGCCAAGCTGCTCGGGCTCTCGCTCGGATCCACTTATGTCCTTGTCCGTCAGGGCGAGATCCCAGCGCGGCAGCTAGGTAGCCGGTGGGTCATCCCGAAGCAGCGATTTCACGCCTGGCTCGAAGAAGAGGACCAGGAGCACACCACCAACGAGCTGAAAGCGAGCGCTATCTGATGGGCCACGTCAACAAGACGCCAGCAGGCAATTTCCGCGCCAACTGGCGCAACCTCGCAGGCAAGCAGGAGGCGAAAACCTTTGGCACAGAACGGGAAGCCAAGGCATACCTCGCCGAAATGGAGTCAGCAAAGAACAAGGGCACGTACGTAAGCCCGCGAGCTGGCAAAACAAAGCTCTCCGTCTACGTCACCCGCTGGCTAGCCGGCCGAAACGACGAGAAGACGACCGTAGCCAGAGACCGGGCCATCATCAGATCGCACATCACTCCTACCTGGGGAGACGTGCCACTGGGAAAGATCGACCACTCCGACGTTCAGGCCTGGATCAGCAAGGTTGGCCAGCAGCTCTCACCGGCCAGCGTCCGTGAGTGCGGCAGGCTGCTAACCGGAATCCTCGCGCTCGCCGTGCGAGATCGCGTGCTGGCCCACAACCCAGCGGAAGGGATCAAATTGCCCAAGCGCCGCAAGACCGACGCCCACGACCAGACGATCACCCGATCCGAACTGATGACCCAGCTGCTACCCGAGCTGCCAGACAGATACCGGGCTCTTGTTGGGCTCGCTGCGGGTACTGGGCTCCGATGGGGCGAGTGCATCGGATTGTCTTGGGACGCAATCGATCTGGACCGAGCGCTAGTCAACGTCGGGCGCGTGGCGGTCGAGGTTGCAGGCAATGTGACCATGAAGCCATACCCGAAAAGCAAGGCAGGACGGCGGACAGTGCCGCTACCGCCATTCGTGGTGGAGCTGCTGAAACAACACAAGGAGCAGGTAGAGCCAGGGCCGGATAGCTCGATCTTCGCCAACGAGGCCGGTGGCCCGATGCGACGCACGACGTTCCGGGCGTCCATCTGGCGGCCAGCGCTCGTTAGGGCAGGCCTGCTTGGCAAGGTGGTCCAGCTGGACAAGCGAGCCTGGCAGGGCAGCTGGAAGGACGCTCAGGGCAACGAGATCACCAGGAAGTTTCCAAACAGGAGAGTGGCCAGGGGAGCGGTAGCCAAGTACGCCCAGGGAGGCCTGAGGTTCCATGACCTACGCCACTCGTACGCGACCTGGCTCGTGTCCGATGGAGTACCGCTGAACCATGTGGCCCGCGTGATGGGCCATGAGAACATCTCGACCACACTCGACCGCTACACGCACGTGATCAACGACGGTGAAGACAGGGTCCGGAAGACCTTCACTGACTTTTCGCTGACTGAAACGGACGAACCCGGCACCAAATAGACCATTAAATAGACGAAGGCCAGGTCAGTGATTCGCTGACCTGGCCTTTTGCTGGTCGGGGTAGCCGGATTTGAACCGACGGCCTCTTCGTCCCGAACGAAGCGCGCTACCAAGCTGCGCCATACCCCGAGGTGTGCGCGACGAAAGATTACCCTACGCGCCTGCCGAGTCCAAAACGGGTATCGGGGTCAGCGGGGGATCAAGGTGAGCAGGCTGGCCTCCGGGCGGCAGGCGAAGCGGACTGGCGCGGTGGGATGCGTGCCGATGCCGGCTGACACGTGCAGCCAGGAGCCCCCGGGCCAACGGTGCAGGCCGCGGGCCATGCGGCGATCCAGGCCACAATTCGTGACCAGAGCGCCGACGCCTGGGACACGCACCTGCCCGCCGTGCGTGTGGCCCGCCAGGAGAAGGTCGAAGCCATCGGCGGTGAACGCGTCGAGCACGCGTGGTTCAGGTGCGTGAGTCAGCGCGATGCGCACGTCAGCGGTCTTGTCGGCGGGGCCAGCCGGGTAGGCGTCCAGGCCGATGTGCGGGTCGTCCACGCCCACGAGATCGATCATGCGGCCGCCCGCCTTGACCTGCGCACGGGAGTTGTTGAGATCTATCCACCCGGCATTGGTGAACGCTGAGCGCAGCTCCTCGTAAGGAAGGTCTACTCCGTGCTCGTACTCACGGTTCTTATTGAAATAGCTGAACGGGCTTTTCCAGACCGGGCCGGTGTAATCGTTTGAGCCAAAGACGAACCCACCTGGTACCCCGAAAAGGGTTTCAAAGGCAGCAAGCACCCCTGGGACCGCACCAATGTGGGCCATGTTGTCGCCGGTCACGACGATGAAGTCGGGATCGAGACCGGCCAAGGCGCTCACCCAGCGCTGTTTACGATCTTGGCCGGGCGTCAGGTGCAGGTCAGATAGGTGCAGCACCCGCAGTGGCTCGGCTTCGGGCGCGAGGACCGGAACGTCAAATCGCCGCAACGTGAACATGTTGCGTTCGATCAGCGAGGCGTAGGCGAGAGTGCCCGCTCCGGCGACAACCGTGCCGATGGCGATTTTCTTGAACAGACCCATACGCCCCAGGGTAGTTTGTGCAGTCATGACGACGCTGAAAGACCGGCTCACCACCGATATGCGCACGGCGCTCAAAGCGCGGGACGAGATCACGACGTCTACGCTGCGGATGGCGCTGGCCGCGGTAGGGGTGGCGGAGGTCGCTGGGAAGTCCAAACGCGAGCTGTCCGACGAAGAAGTGCTCGCGGTGCTGAAGAAGGAAGCCAAGAAGCGGGTCGAAGCCGCGACCGCGTTCGCTGACGCGGGCCGGACCGAGCAGGCGGCCAAGGAGCGGGCCGAAGAGGAAGTGCTCGCCCGTTATCTGCCGGCACAACTGTCCGATGACGATGTTAAGGCGATCGTTTCCAAGGTCATCGCTGACGGTGGGTTCAGCGGGATGAGCGCGATGGGCCAGGCGATGAAAGCCGTCCAGGCCGAGGTCGCCGGACGAGCCGACGGCGGGATGGTCGCGGCTGAGGTAAAGCGGCAGCTCGGCGCATAGCTCCCGAAGTAGCAGCGGCCCCGCGACTCTGGTGAGTGGCGGGGCCGCTTGCTAGCTAGTCGTTTCTTGGTGGGGGCCAGATGATCGGTGGTTTACTCGGCTTCGGGTTGCCGCCACCACCGCCACCCCCGCCTCCGCCGTTACCAGGCGGAGCGCCCACACCGTTGCTCAGCACCAGGGTGACAATGCCGCCGCGCAGCGTACGCACCGAGGGGTTCGTGTACGCGACCGTGTCTAGTGGACAGGTCGAGTCCACCTTGGCCCGGCGGTCGACCTCGACCTTGAAGCCCTCGCCCTTCAGAATCGCCGTGGCTTCCTCGACGGACTTACAGGTCACGTCACTGATGCCGGACTGCGTACCCCTGATCAGCTTGGGATTCGTCGGTGGCGTGAACTGAACCGCCGCTTTGCCCGCCATGGCGTCCCTCAGGGTCCGCTGCACGGCTGGGTTGACGCCGCGCGGGCCCGGGTGCGGCATGTCAACGTCAGTGTCCGGCCAGTCAGGGTCGGTGAGGAAGCCCGAGACCGCCAGCGACTTCGTGGTGATCGTCAGCGTGGAGGACGCCTTGTTGTCAGCTGTACCAGTCTTGCCAGCGATCGGGTGCCCGATGATCCCGCGTGAGTCGCGAGCGGTGGAGCCTTCACACGTGCCGACCTGGGACTTGTCCCCAACGGGGCAGCGAGCCATGTCGATCGCGGCCCGGGCGACCTCGGGGTCGAAGCGCTGCTCACACTTCGAGCTGCCGACGTCGAGCTTCTCCTTCTTGAAGTTGTGGATCTGCTCAACTGGCGTCGGCTCGCAGTAAAGACCGTCAGCGGCCAGCGTCGCGAACGTGTTCGCGATCTGCAGCGGCGGGTGAGTCGAGATGCCGAGCGTGAACGGCGACCAGATCTTGGCATTGGTCGTTGAGCTGTAGTAGTCGTCGTCCTTCGTGCCGCCACCCGGCGGGTCGGCCGGGTTGTCGGGCACGTTGTAGAACGTCAGGCCCATGCGGTGCGCGACATCCATCACTTTGTCGCCGCCGACCATGTCGAACAGCGGAACGAAATAGGTGTTCACCGAGGAACCGAACGCCTGCCACATGTTGACCGGGCCGAAGACCTTGTTGCCGTCGTTAGGCGGGCACCAATAGCCGTTGCAGTTCGGCGGGAGCTTGTGCCGGTACTTCGAGACCGCGCGCGCTTGGGTGTTGATGATCGTGTCCAGCGGATAGCCGTTCTCCAGCGCGGCCACCGCCGTGTAAATCTTCATCACCGAGCCCGGCCGGTAACCCTGGAACTCCGGGTCTGTCGACATGAGAGGGTTCGTGGTGTTCGGGTAGGACCCCTTGATGCCCAGCTCACGAGACTTCGGGTTGGAGTGCGGGCCGTTCTCACCCTTGTCGTCGAGCTTGAAGTTGCGGTTAACCGCAAGAGCGCGAACCTTTCCGGTGCCGGGCTCGATCGCCGCCAGCATTAGCGCCTCTGGTACGCCGAGAGGCTGCTGCTGAATCGCGTTCTGGTAAGCCGACTCTTGCACCGTGAGGTCCATCGAGCTGACGATGCGGAAACCACCGGAGCGCAGCTGACGCTCACGGTCAAAGCGCGTGGCGCCAAAGACTTCCTGGCGCAGCCACCAGCTCTGGAAGTAGTCACAGAAGAAGCCCCAGTGGTTGGTGTTGGCGTCGACACAGCCGTTTGGGGTGTCGTAACCGACGACCTCCAGCTTCTCGGCCTTCGCCTGGTCACCAAGCTCCTTGGGGATGTCCTTAAGCGCCACCATCTCGTCGATGACGTAGTCACGACGCGCGACGGCCTTCTCGAAACCGCCGTGCTTGTCGATGTCACTGGGCGCCTTGACGAGGCTGACGAGGAATCCGACCTGGCTGAGCGTCAGGTCGTTGAGTTCCTTCTTGAAGTAGACCTGCGCCGCGGCGTAGATGCCGTAAGCACGCTTACCGAAATAAGCCGTGTTCAGGTAACTCTCGAGGATCTGCTCTTTGGTCATGCGCTGCTCGAGCGCGATGGCGTAGCGGATCTCGCGGAGCTTGCGCGCGTTGGTGTCTTCGGTCGCCCGGATGACGTCTTGCGGCGACGAGGTGAACGTCAAAGACATGCGGACGAGCTGCATGGTGATGGTTGAGGCACCCTGCTCGACCTGCCCGGAGGTCTTGTTCGCGATGAAGGCACGCGCGAAACCAACGGCGTCAACGCCGTTGTGGTCGTAGAACTTCTGGTCCTCGGCGGCGAGCATGGCCCGCTGAATCACCAGGGGAATCTGCGACAAGTCGAGGTTGCGGCGGTTCTCGTCGTACATCGTCGCGAGGAGCGTCTTGTTGTCCGACGCGTAGACGTAGCTGATCTGAGGCGTCCGCTTAACCGTGAGCTCATCGGGCAGCTGGCCGAACGCCTCGCCGCCGGCCTTGGCGGCTAGGCCGGTGAAAGCGGCCAGGGGGAAGGCCGCCGCAGCCACTACAACTCCAGCTAGGACACCACAAATCAGCAAGGAAGCCGCATTGGCGAGGAGGCCGTTTTCGCTTTTGCGCATGAGGGTCACCGCCACAGGTTACGTGAACAGGATTCGGGCTCGCAGTACCCGCAACCCCTCGCGAATACCGTCGTTGTTCAAGACGCATGACCCAGACGTGCGGTTGCGCCTGATCCCCCGATCAAAGGGGCGCAACCGGTCCCGATTTGTGGTGCCGGACTGCGGCGCGAAAAAACAATTTCGGGCATTTCGCCCTATAACGTTGCGTAACCACCCAACTACGGAGCATGATGGTCCGGCGAGCAACGCACCGTTTGCGTAGTTGGTTCGGGGGATCCGACCGCAAACGTTTCGGGGGAAACGTCTGGGGGGACGTAACAACATGGGCATTGGCATGATCACTGACTGGCCCAGTCTCGCAGCGTGTCGAAACGGGGATCCGGACGCGCTATTCGTCCAGGGGGCCGAGCAAAACGTCGCGAAGCGCATCTGCCGGGGCTGCCCGGTGCGCTACGAATGCTTGGCGGACGCGCTGGACAATCGAATCGAATTTGGTGTATGGGGAGGCATGACCGAACGGGAGCGCCGCGCACTGTTGCGCCGCCACCCGCACGTGTCTAGCTGGAAACGCACCTTCGAAACCGCGATGCAGAATCAGAACCGCAGACAGCTGGTTGAGGCCTAACCCACCGCATCCGCCAGCGCCGCGCCGATGATGCGCAGACCGGACAGGTCGTGTACATCGGTCGCCTGAGCGGGGACCTTGGCAACGGGAACACCGGGAAACTGATCCGTGAAGTGAGCGGCCATTCCGGACTCCCGCACAATCTGCCTCATCAACAGCGAATGCACCTCTAGAACCTCAGCGGCGAGGGGATGCGAAGCACGGATAGCTGACGCGGCTGCCGCACTGGTAGCCGCGTCAAGCTCCGGCACCGCGGTCTCGTGCATGCGGTTCAGCACCAGTCCAGCCAGCGGCATCTGTTCAGCGTTCAGCCGCTCGGCGAAATAGGCCGCTTCACGGATCGCATCGGGTTCCGGGGCGGCGACGAGGACGAAGGCTGTCTGCGGATCTTGCAGGATGCGGTACGTCTCTTCGGCACGGTCACGGAAACCGCCGAACATCGAGTCCAAAGCAGACACAAAGCCGGACAGGTCAGTGAGCAGCTGTGCGCCCAGAATCTTTTGGACCACTTTGGAAAACGCGCCAAACGAAGCGCTGACGAGGTTGAAGACGCTGCGGCTGCCCGCGCGGGCGGGACCGAGCAGGATGCGCAGCATGCGCCCGTCCAGGAACCGGCCGAGCCGCGCCGGCGCGTCGAGAAAGTCCAATGCGGACCGTGACGGGGGCGTGTCCACGACGATCAAGTCCCACGAATCCGCCGAGCGCAGCTGACTCAGCTTCTCCATCGCCATGTATTCCTGTGTGCCGGAAAACGTCGAACTCATGGCTTGGTAGAACGGGTTGGAGAAGATCTCCTTGGCCCGCTCAGGAGCCGTGTGTGTCAGCACGACCTCGTCGAAGGTGCGCTTCATGTCGAGCATCATCGCGTGCAGTTGCGTGTCTTTGACCTGACGCGGAGTGTTATCGAGCTCGGTTAAGCCGAGCGACTGGGCGAGCCGCCGAGCGGGATCAATCGTCAGCACAACGGTCCGCCTGCCGTGGACTTCGGCTGCCCGCAGGCCAAGCGCTGCCGCGGTGGTCGTCTTGCCCACGCCACCGGACCCACAGCACACGATGATCTTCACCTCTGGGTCGGCGAGCAGAGCGTCCATGCGCAGCATCATCTTCAGCCTAACTACCCAGGATGTTCGCGAGACGCTGTACGCCGTCGAGGTCGACGCCGTCTGGCAGTAGCGGAAGCTCCACGATCGGGCGCCCCAGATGGCTCAGTTCCGTGCGCAGTTGCTCTTCGAGCGCCGTACGGGCCAGGTGTGCGTTAGCCTCGGCTCGCAGGCCAGCGATCGTAGCCTGATCCGCCGGAAGCCCCGCGTCAGCGAGGCCGCGCTTGAGGGCCGCTTGCGTGACCTTTGGGTGACCGGACAGCAAGGGCGGCCGCGACCCGTTAATGATGATCTTTCCGGCCGGAATGCCAAGGGCCGCAAGCTCTTGCAACGCGTCAGTGGTTTCCTGCACCGGCATTTCTTCCAGCAACGTCACGAGGTGAACCGAGGTCATCGGCGAGCGCAACAGCGCCGCGACACCTTCGCTCTGCGACTTGATCGGCCCCAGTTTGGCTAGGCGGGCCGCCTCGGCGGTGACGTTGAGGAACCGTCCGATCCGGCCGGTTGGTGGCGCGTCGAGGACCACAGCCCGGTACATCCGGTTGCCGTTGTCGTCCTTGCGGGTCGTCGCTTCCTTGACCTTGCCGGTGAGCAGAATGTCGCGGAGTCCGGGAGCGACGGTGGTCGCGAAGTCGATCGCCCCGAGTTTGCGCAGCGCCCGCCCCGCCCGGCCCATCTTGTAAAACAGCTCAAGGTATTCCAGGAGCGCTTCTTCGGCATCGACCGCGAGGAGGCGCAAATCCGCGTCTACCTCACCGAGGCGACGCTCCGCGTAAGGCAAGGGCTCCAGCTCAAATAGCTGAGCCAGCCCTTGCCTGCCTTCCACCTCGACCAGCAAGACACGTTCGCCTCCGGCGGTCAAAGCCAGTGCCAGCGCTGCGGCGACGGTGGTTTTACCAACGCCGCCCTTGCCGGTCACCACATGCAGACGGGCTGGCCAAGTCACCCTTCGATGGTGCCAGACGCTACTTGGTCTGCTCCTGCACCTCGCACACGAACCAGCCATCACGCTTCACGAGCTGCAGCTTGAGCGTCTGCTCGGAGATCTTCTCGTCGCTGGTAGCCAGCTTGAGCGTGACGGTGGTGGTGGCGGCCTCTTCGGTCTCGTCCTTGATGTCCGGACCGCTCCAGGTGATCGTCGGCGAGCTGAGCTTGCTCTTCTGGTCCTTGACCTCGTTCACCTTCTTGGTGATCGCGTCCTTGTCCCGAGCCTCTTTGCAGACGAGCTTCTCCGCGTCCTCGACGTCGCCGTCCTTGTAGACCGCGGTGAGGAAGTTCTGAGCGGCGGCTTTTGGCGTGTCCGCGCCCTTGCCTTCGCCGCCCTGGAGCAGGAAGAAGGCACCGACGCCACCGGCCGCGCACAGCAGCGCGAGAACGCCAAGAACGATGCCGGTGATCAGCAGCGCCTTGCTCTTCTTCTTGGGCGCTGGCATCGGGGCACCGGGGTAAGGCTGGCCCGGGTAGGCGTAGGGCTGACCCGGCTGGCCGGGATAGGGCTGACCTGAATACGGCTGGCCGGAGTAAGGCTGTGCGCTGACCGGCATTCCGGGCTGGCCCACCGGCAGCGGCTGCGTCGGGTCAGGCAACTGCGCGGAGGCAGGCGTATTAGTGGTCTGCTGGAACGGATCCACGGGCTGCTGCGCGGCTGGGTAGCCAGGCGCCGCCGGGTAACCGGGTTGCTGAGGGGCAGCGGGGTAGCCAGGCGCCGCAGGGTATTGCGGTGCGGCAGGCGATGCCGGCGCGGCCGAAGTTGGCGGTGTGCCCTGCTCGAAAGTCGGTGCGGCAGGCGGGAATGAGGGCGGCTGCGGTGCGGGGGCGGCCGGCGACTGCGGCTCAGATGCCACGGGCCAAGCTGGAGTGGCTGGCGCGGCGGGCTCTTGAGCGGCCGGCTCGGGCGATGACCATGCCGGTGCGGCTGGTTCCGGTGAAGACCAAGCGGGTGTGGCAGCAGCTGGTTCCTGGGCCGTGGGCGCGGTCGGCTCTGGGGACGACCACGCGGGAGCGGCTGGTTCCGGTGAAGACCACGCCGGCGCGGCAGGCGCTGGCTCCTGAGCGGCCGGCGCCGTTGGTTCCGGTGAAGACCAGGACGGCGCGGCGGGTTCTGGGGAAGACCACGCGGGCGCTGGCGGCTCTGGGGAAGACCAGGCGGGAGAAGCGGGTTCCGGAGACGACCAAGATGGTGTCTCAGACGGAGTTGACTCGGCCTCCGGGACCAGCGGAGGCGGCGGGAAGGCCGGTGTTTCGAAAGCAGGGGTTTCCTCAGCCGCGGGCTTCGGCTCGTTCTGGTTTTCTGGCTGAGTCACGGTGATCTCCCCCTGGTCGGTCAGCGGCTCAGCTTAGCCCCACCCCAGCCAGCGAGGCAAAGCCTCTATAGGTTTAGCAGCATGACTAAGTGGGAGTACGCCACTGTGCCGCTATTGATCCACGCGACTAAGCAGATCCTGGACAATTGGGGTGCCGATGGCTGGGAACTGGTGCAGGTTGTGCCAGGCCCGAATCCGGAGCAGCTGGTTGCCTACTTGAAGCGGCCGAAGGAGTCCTGATGACTGATCCCTACGCGAAGCTGGCCGAACTTGGCCTCAAGCTGCCGGACGTCGCCGCGCCGGTGGCCGCTTATGTTCCAGCGGTCCGGTCGGGCAATTATGTCTACGTTTCTGGTCAGATCCCGATAGCTGATGGGAAGGTGCTGGCAACCGGAAAGGTGGGCGCCGACATCACTCCCGAGCAGGCCAAGGAGCTTGCCGCACGCTGTGCGCTCAACGGGCTGGCAGCGCTGGAATCGGTGTTAGGCAGCCTCGACAAGGTCGAACGGATCGTCAAGGTCGTCGGCTTCGTCGCGAGCGCGGAAGGTTTTACCGGTCAGCCAGGCGTTATTAATGGCGCGTCGGAGCTTTTTGGCGCGGTGTTTGGGGAAAAGGGACGGCACGCACGCAGCGCCGTTGGCGTGGGAGAGCTTCCACTGGGAGTCCCGGTGGAAGTTGAGCTCATCGCAGAGGTCGTCGCGGGTTAACCGGGTCAGTAGCATCTGTCGCATGAGTCTGGTGCCTTCAGGAGTCACTCTTATCCGGGCGGATAACCCCGGTTATATGACGCTGGAAGGCACCAACACGTGGGTGTTCGACGACGGCACCGTGATCGATCCAGGCCCAGACGACGACGCCCACCTCAAAGCGATCACCGATGCGGTCACCGTGCGGCGGATCCTCGTGACGCACGGGCATCCCGATCACATCGCCGGAGTGGAGCGCCTGGTGCGCCTGACCGGAGCTGCCGTGGGCGAGCTGCCGCCCAGCCTTCAGCTGCTGGAGACACCGGGCCACACGGCCGATTCGGTCTGCTATCTGCACTCTGGCGCGGTCTTCACGGGGGACACGATCCTCGGCCGGGGCAGCAGCGTCGTCGCCTGGCCCGATGGCAACGTTGGCGACTATCTCAAGAGCCTGGAAAAACTAAAGACCTTCCAGGGCGTACCAGCCTTGCCCGGCCATGGTCCCGTGTTGCCCGACTGCGCTGTGGCAGCCGAGTGGCTCTATAACCACCGCGTGGAGCGGCTGGAGCAAGTCAAAGCCGCGCTAGAGCAAGGAGCGCGCACGACACAGGAAGTGCTGGACGTCGTTTACGCCGATGTCGACCCGCAGTTGAAGTGGGCAGCCGAGTGGAGCGTGCGCGCCCAGTTGGAATACTTAAAATGACCTGCCCGGTGTGTGGGACTGTCCCGGTGCCGGCGGCCCGCTTTTGCCATAACTGTGGCGCCGCTTTGCCTGCTGCCGCAACACTTCCCGCCAGTGAACGCAGAATCGTGACTGTCCTGTTTGGAGACTTGTCAGACTTCACGAGCTGGTCGGAAGAGCTTGACCCGGAACGCGTTGGTGCTGTTACCGACCGCGTGATGTCGGCGCTCGCGGGAGCGGTGAAGACGTTCGGCGGGCACGTGGACAAGCTGACCGGCGACGGGATCATGGCCGTGTTTGGGGCGCCGGTCGCGCACGAGGACGACGCGGAACGGGCTGTCAGGGCGGCGTTGTCGATGCAGCGGGCGGTCCGCCGGGTCCTTGATGACGAGCGCGGTGGTGGTGCGCCGCTGGGCCTGCGCGTTGGCCTGAACACGGGGCCGGTGCTCGCGGGTGTCCAAGCTGGACTGGAATACACGGTCATCGGCGACACCGTGAACACGGCTGCCCGGCTGGCGGATGCCGCTGCCGTTGGGGCGATCTATGCCGGGGCGCGCACGGTAGCCGCGACCGGCGCCGTGGCCAGCTGGCGAACGCTGCGGCCGTTGCGGCTCAAGGGAAAGCGGGAACCGGTCGAGACGTTTGAACTGCTCGGCCTGCACGACGCCCGGGGCACGCGAGCGGGGCTCGGTGAAGAAGGACCGTTCGTCGGCCGCGAAGCTGAGCTGGGCCGCGTCGCGGGACGTCTGGCCGAAGTCGTCGACCGTGATGAGCCGAGGGTTCTCGTCTTCACCGCTGAGGCGGGGATCGGCAAGAGCCGGCTGGCGTCCGAAGTGGAGCGATTCGCCAACGGGTACGAGGTAAGCGTCGCCGGACGATTCGCGGCCAGAACCGGTGCCCGGGTCTTGTCGGTGCGCTGTGCGGCTTTTGGCGAACGCCGCAGGCTCGCTCCGCTCGCCGATCTGGTGAAGCTCGCGATAGGACTGTCCGTTGATAGTGCCACGGCGGCCACCCGGTCGGCGGTCGAAGAGCGATTGCGGCGCCTAGCGGACAGACTGTCGCATCGCAGCAGCCCAGGCGCCCCGGTGAAGATTGACATCGAGGCGCTGTTGCTCCTGCTCGGCTTTGGCGCGCCACATGAGCTGGCCTTGCACGGTGTGCCGGGAACAGACCCGGAATCCAGCCGTGACAGCAAGAAGCTGTCGCTGGCTCTGGCTGGTTTGCTGAGCGGTCTAGCGCTGGAGTCGCCGCTCGTCGTGATCGTGGACGACTTGCATGACGCGACGCCGGAAACCATTGACGCCCTTGGCACTGCGCTCGAAGAGCTGACCGGCCCGGTGCTCGTGCTGCTCCTGGGGCGGCCGGAGTTGGTGCGCAAGGCGGGGCGTATGACACGGGTCGCCGACGCGGAGGCGCTGACCCTCTCGCCGCTGCGCGGCGCTGACGCGGCTCGTTTGCTGACCGCCTATCTGAAGGGCGGCAGGCTCCCACAGTCCGATGAGGACCGTCTGCTGACCACCGCTCAGGGCAACCCGTTCTACCTGGCTGAGCTCGTGACCTTGCTGATGGAACGCGGGGCCATGACCAAGACCGGTGCTCAATGGCGACTTGTGCCCGGGTCGATGGACGCCACCTTGCTGACCCGTGACCTGGCGGCCGTGCTCGCGGCTCGTATCGATGCCCTGCCGGCCGAAGCGCGGGCCGTGTTGCGTGACGCCGCCGTTGTGGGTGACACGGTCCCGACGGGAACCCTTGAGGCGCTTAGGGAAAGGCGCGCTGGCCGTGACCCGCGCCCGGCCGCGGTCGTCGCCGTCGAGCTGGAACGCGCCGTTGACGAGCTGTTGCAGCGCCGCATGCTGCGGCGTGTGCGCGGCGGGTTCGCCTTCGCGACACCGTTGCTGCGGCAAGCGGCCTATGCCGGGGTCGGCAAGACCGACCTGGCCGAACGGCACGCCTTCCTGGCCCGGTGGGCGGCGACCAAGGCCGTGACCCCAGCAGGTGGGGCCTATGCCACGGCTGAGTCCGATATGGACAGTTGGGACTCGTTCATCGCCGAGCACGCGGAACAAGCCGCCAAACTGGCCGATGCGGTGCGGTTGCGGCCTGACGTGCCAGCCCGCCAAGTGGTGCCGCTGGCGATCGATGCTCTGGGCCGCGCGGCGAGGCGAGCGGCGGCAGCCGGCGAGCCCGCCGAAGCGGTGTCCTACGGGGAGCGGGCGCAACGGCTCGCCAACGGTGGGCTGCCACTGCGGGACAGGCTGGTCTACGCCCGCGCGCTCCTGCAATCCGGACGGGTAACCGAGGCACAGCACGACGCGGAGAAGCTCGTGGCCGACGCGGCCGAGGACGCCCGCACGCGTGCCGGGGCACTGCTCGTGGCCGGCCGGGCCCAGTTGACGTCCGGTGACGGCGAGGGGGCCTATCGCCTGTGGGCCGAGGCGCTGACCGTGGCGACGGAGGCTGACCTGCCCGGCGAACGCGCGGAAGCGTTGCGCCGCCTGGGCATGGCCGACTTCGTGAAGGGCCGCCTGGCCGACGCGTCGAGCCGATTCGCCGGGGCCTACCAGATCGCCGTCGCGGCCGGTGATCGCAAGTCGCAGGCCTGGTCGCTGCAGGACCTCGCGTGGGTCACCACGACCCGGGGCGATTTCGCCGGTGCCGATGCCGCGCTCGGTCACGCGGCCAGACTGTTCGCCCAGTCCAAAGATCCCGTGGGCAGGGCTTGGCTGCGTGGCACGACCGCTTATGCGCGCCTGCTGGCAGGCCGCCTGACCGAGGCCCTGCGGCTAGCGAGGGTGTTCTTGCCATTCGGGGAACGGGTGGGCGAAGCGTGGGCGGTCGGAACGCTGCGGGCGGTGGCCGCGTTCGCCGCTGGCGAGCTCGGTGAACTCTCCGAAGCAGACCGTGAAGCCCGCCGGGCCTACCGTGACTTCGCCGCTGTGCGCGACGTCTGGGGCTGCGGGTTCGCCTTGGTGGCTCGCGGTGTCGTGGCGCGAGGGCTAGGCGAATACGGCCACGCGGAGGACTTGCTCACCGAGGCCCTGACCGAGGGCGAGAAGATTTCGCATCCGCTGCTCGTCGGCATGGCGGGCACGGTCCGCGGCTTTGTCGCGCTGGACCGTGGCGACCATGAGGCCGCCGAACTCGACGCACGGTCCGTGCTGACCATGGTGAGTCCATACGGAGTACTAGATCCAGCTCGCATTGGACCACGATCGTTGCTGGCGGCGGCCCGGCTAGCCGCCGGTGACGCGGCGATGGCGGCCCGGTTGCTGACCCCGATCGCGGAAAACCCGCACGCGCCATCGATGCTGTTCTCCCGGCGGCAGTCGATCTCTATCTATGCCAAAGCGTTGCTGGCGCTGGATCAGACCGAGGCCGCCCTGGATGCCGCGTTGCTGGCCGAGACGGTGCCAGCGGTTGATATTCGCAGCCAGGTGCGCTCAGCGAGGGTTCTGGCGGAGTGTCTCGCGGCGGCAGGGCGCGCCGAAGAGGCTGCTGAAGCCCTGGCTCGCGCGTCCACGCTGGCGCACGCAACTCAGCAAGTCAGCGAGCGGGCCGCGCTGCTACCGTCTAGCGCGTGAGCCCCACCCCTAAACGTCCTTCATCGCTGCCCGAAATCCCTGGGCTGACCGAATTTTCCCTGCTCGCTGTCGGCGGATATGCCACGATTTTCCGGGCACGCCAGGCGGCCGTGGGGCGTGAGGTCGCGATCAAGGTGGAGAACTTCAAGCTGGAAAGCGAGCGGGATCGTGCCCGGTTCGTCCGGGAAGCTCACGCCACCGGCAAGATGTCGTCTCACCCGCACGTCGTGGATCTCTTCGACGCCGGGGTGACCGCGGACAACCACCCGTATTTGGTCATGGAGTTGTGCGCGGGGTCCTATCAGGACTTGATGCCGCTACGCCCGCAAGTAGTCCGCGACATTGGGGTGAAGATCGCTGACGCACTGGCTGACGCTCACGAGCGCGGCATCGTGCACCGGGACGTGAAGCCGGCCAACATCCTGGTCAGCCTTTTCGGTGAACCAGCCCTGGCCGACTTCGGTCTGGCGATCCTGGCCGAACAACGCGACCCGCACATCACCCTCGACGTGATGACCCCGGCCTACGCGCCACCAGAGGCGTTCCGCCGGGCCGAGCCAGCGCCGCCCGGTGACGTCTACGGTCTGTGCGCGACGCTCTATGCCCTGCTCACGGGCGCGCCACCGCGCTGGCAGAAGAATCAGCCGCCCGGACTGCTGGCCTTGATCGAGTTATTCACCGAGCCGATCCCTGAAGTTGACGGGTGCCCCGAGGAACTGATCGCGGTCCTGCGGCTCGGTATGACCAACGATCCGGCAAAACGTCCTACCGCTCGTGCCCTCGAGGAACTGCTCGTCAACGTCGACCTCAACGGCGGTGGCCGCCCGGTCCACGGACCGGTGCCCGACGACGGTCCACCCACGCAGCACATCAAGCAGCGAGGCCCGGTGTTGACCTTCCTGGATCACTTGTTCAAGCGGCGGTAGAAGGACTTTAAGACGACGCGCCGATGGCGGCGTGTCGCCGGGCCTGAACCACTCGTTGCCACAGATGTCATACGACGGTGAGGAATCACCGTCGCGGCGGTGCATGACTTCAGATCAGGTTCGGATGACGTTTCTTGACACCGCGCTCGACCCCCGCGCGCCGTCCTTTCTGGACAATCGCAGCACGGCGCTTGCCGCGCTGTCGGCGCTGGATGCTGCCCACACACAGGCTCGCGAAGGCGGCGGCGAACGGGAGGTCACGAGGCATCACGCGCGGGGCAAACTGCTGCCCCGGGAACGCATTGAGCTGCTGATCGACCGCGACAGCGCGCTGCTGGAACTGTCCGCGACGCACGGCCAGCCCGCCGGAGCCGGGGTCGTGACCGCGATTGGTGTTGTTGAACAGGCGCTTTGCATGATTGTCGGGAATGACCCGACCGTTCAGGAGGTCGGCCTGACCGTCGACGGGCTGCCCAAAGCCCTGCGGGCCGCCGAACTCGCCCGGCAGTTCGGCCTGCCGCTGATCTTCCTGTGGGAAACCTCCGCCGAGGCGCGGCAAGTTTCCGCGCCCGGGTTCTGTGTCGTCTTCGGAGCGTTCACGGAACCACCCGTCGCCGATCACACGATCATGGTGCGTGGGCACGGCGATCCGCTTGATGCCGACGCCGTCGCCGATGACGAGCGCGACGCCCTGCGCTTGATGCGCCAAGCCGTGCGGCGTCTCGTGCCCGCCGGTGGGCCGCGGCTGCACCGCTTTGGCCCGCCACCGCGCCACGAGCTAGAGGACATGCTCGCGGTTGGCCGCGACGAGATCCACGAAGTGCTGGCGCGGGTGCTCGATGACTCCGTCTTCGACGAGTTCCGTGCCCACAAGTCACCCGCTTTGATCACGGGATTCGGCACGGTGCACGGTCATCGCGTCGCGGTGCTCGGCAACACCTCGGCACACCTTGACGGTGCGGCTGTACAGAAAGGACTCGAACTTATCCGCCAGGCGACGCTCGCCGGCGTACCCTCACTGGTTTTTGGTGGGCCTGGTGCTGCCGCGCAGCCGGCGCTTTCCCGCGCACTTTTAGGGAAACCGCAGGTGACCATTTTGCTCGGGCCAGAACCACCCGATTTCGCGTTGGCGCACAACGGGTTCCGCTTCACCTGGCCCAGCCTTGGCGTCAGTTGCTTTGACGGCGTGATCGATCCCCGGGATACCCGGACGGTGCTGGGCATTTGCCTTGCGGTGCTGGAGGCCTCGCCATGATCAGAAGACTCCTGGTCGCGAACCGGGGCGAGGTGGCCCGCCGGATCTTCGCTACCTGCCGCGCGGTTGGCATCGAGACGGTCGCCGTGCATTCCACCGCGGACACGGATGCGCCGTTCGCCCGCGAAGCCGACTACGCCGTTCAGCTGCCGGGAAACGCGCCGAGCGCGACCTATCTGCGCGGCGACCTGATCATCGCGGCGGCACGCAAAACCGGTGCCGACGCTATCCATCCCGGGTACGGGTTCCTCGCCGAGAACGCTGAATTCGCCGCTGCCGTAACGGAAGCCGGCCTCACCTGGGTCGGCCCGCCCGCCAACGTCATCTCGGTGATGGCCTCCAAGATCGATGCGAAAACTTTGCTCGCCGAGGCGGATGTGCCGGTCCTTCCCTCGTGGACGGATGTGTCCACGGTGGACGAATTCCCCGTGCTGGTGAAGGCGGCCGTCGGCGGTGGCGGTCGCGGCATGCGCATCGTGCACAACGCGGAATCACTGGGCGAAGCCGTCTCGTCCGCACGCCGCGAAGCGTTCTCGGCCTACGGCGACAACACCGTGTTCTGTGAGCGTTACGTCGACAAGGCGCGCCACATCGAGGTGCAGATCATCGCCGACCAGCACGGCAACACGGTCACGTTCGGCGAGCGCGAGTGCTCGATTCAGCGTCGGCATCAGAAGTTCATCGAGGAGACGCCGTCGCCAGCGGTGACGCCAGAGCTGCGGGAAAACCTGTGCTCAGCGGCGGTGGCCGTGGCGCAGGCGGTCGGCTATTCCGGGATCGGCACGGTGGAATTCCTGCTCACTCCCGAGGGCGAGTTCTTCTTCCTCGAAATGAACACCCGCCTGCAGGCCGAGCACACCGTGACCGAGTGCGTGACCGGGATCGATCTCGTGCGGCTGCAGCTGTTTCTCGCCGAGGGCGGACGGCTGCCTTTCGTCTCCGCGCCACCGATGCGTGGCCACGCGATCGAAGCACGGCTGTGCGCCGAGGACCCGGCCTCGAACTGGCTTCCCGCGACGGGAAAGCTCAGCCGGTTTGAAGTGCCCAATGTGGCAGGCAATTTCCGCCCGCTCATGCAACCGGGGGTACGCCTCGACTCTGGCGTGGAAGCCGGATCCGTTGTGGGCGTGCACTACGACTCGATGCTGGCCAAGGTGGTGGCGTGGGCGCCGACCCGCTACGAGGCCGCTCGCATGCTCGCGGCCACGCTCGCCCGCACGAAAGTCCATGGCCTGCTGACGAACCGCGACCTTCTCGTGCGGGTGTTGCGGCATCCCGCGTTCCTGTCCGGGCAGATCGATGCCGGCCTGCTCGACCGGCAGCCGGAAGTGTTCGCGCCCTTGCTGTCCTCTGTGGAGGCGGTCCGGCTGAGCTGTCTGGCTGCCGCACTAGCAGGCGCCGCGGCCCGGCACGCGAACGCTGGCACGAGTCTCCCGTCGGGCTGGCGCAACGTTGCTTCGACGGCGCAAACCATCGTTTACGACGGTCCGGCCGGCCCGGTCGAGGTCGGCTACCGGCTCGACGCGTCTGGCGCGCTGGCCCAGTGGTGGGTCCGTGCCGTCGATCCCGAAGAGCTTGACCTGGCTGGGCTGGGGCAAGTCGGCGTCATCGACGATCACCCGCCGGTCGCGGTCGTGTCCGCCGCCCCACACGAGGTGGTACTAGACGTAGCAGGCGTACGCCTGACGGTTGATGTACATAGAGTCGGCGACGTGTCCTATTTGGACAGTGTCGAAGGATCGGTCGCTCTGCACGAACTCCCGCGCTTTCCGTTGCCCTCAGCGGAGTTGGAAGAGGGCTCGCTGACCGCACCGTTGCCTGGCGCCGTTGGTCGCGTGCTCGTCGCGCCAGGCCAGCGCGTCGGAGCGGGAGAGCTGCTCCTTACGCTCGAAGCCATGAAGCTGGAACATCCCGTGCACGCACCCGCCGATGGTGTGGTGTCTGTGGTCAAAGTGCGCCCCGGCGCTCTCGTGGACACGGGCGCCTTGCTCGCGATCATCCAATAGAAACAGCCTCTGTCCATAGTGGACAGAGGCTGTTTCAGCGAAAGGGTTAAGCGTTTAGCGGGCGGTCGCACCGCCGTGGCTCCACGCCGTAGCCTCACCCAGCACGCCAACGGCGATGCCGCTGACGTCGATCGGGATCTGGATCGGCGCGTAGACCTGAGTTCCGTTGAGGATGCCGACGTTGCCGCTGCTGATCAGCTTCACGTCCTTGCCGTGGCCGTGCTCGCACGGCTCGTGGTGCGGCGGCTTGGGCGTGGTGGGAGGCGTCGTCGGCGGCGTGACGGGCGGGCACGTCGAGCCGCAGCCACCACCTTGGCCACCGTCGCTGTGCTGTCCGCCCTCGCTCTCGGTGCGGTTGCTCTCGGTGTGGCGCATGGTGCCCACCGAGTCGAGCGCGTCGATGTCAACGCCATCAACGACATTGGCGACGCCACCGCCGCCGAGCAGTCCGCTCAGCAGTGGGCCGACGACCGGCAGGCCGCCGCCCTGGGTGAGGCCACCGACCAGCGGCAAGTTCTGGGTAAGGCCGCCCACCAAGGGAAGGTTCTGGGTGAGACCCGTGACGGTGCCGAGAACTTCGGCCTTCGGCGCGGACTCGGCGCGGTGCTGCTTCTTGTGGTGCTTGTCTTTCCCGATGACAGCCTTGGAGCCGCCTTCGCAACCGGCGGTGGCTTCCCCGAGCACTGACACGGCCACGCCGCACAGGTTGATCGGGGCCTGGATCGGCGCGTAGACCTGGGTTCCGTTGAGGATGCCCGTGTTGCCGGCGCTGATCATCTTGACGTCATGCAAACCCTGGATGGCGGTGCTGCCGCCCTCGCAGCCGGCGGACGCGCCGCCACCGACAGCAGCGGCGATGCCACACAGGTTGATCGGAGCCTGGATCGGTGCGAAGACCTGCGTGCCGTTAAGCAGGCCGGTGTTATCCGCGCTGATCAAGGTGGTGTCGGCGGCGTACGCAGCTGTGCCGGCGGACATGACCGCACCAGCGGTCAGGGCGCCTGCCTGAAGTGAGCGTCGAACCCACGCGTTCATAGTGGAAGGGACCTCTTTCGATCGTCGGATGAGTACCGACGCAACCGATCGCGAGGGGACGCAACTGTTCGCGAGTGATCGGTCACTGTGGACACGTACGATCGGGTCAACGAGGTCTTGCGAACTGCTGACGTGCGGAAGTCAGGTTCGCGACAGTGATGTTAGGCGATATGTCCGTTTATGGCATGATATGGCGGCACTGGACACGGCTTAGACGCGGGCGCGGCGAGCCAGACGCTCGGGGTCCAGGATGATCACGCTCTTGCCGTCGAGGCGAAGCCAGCCGCGCGAAGCGAAGTCGGCCAGCGCCTTGTTGACGGTCTCTCGCGAGGCGCCAACGAGCTGAGCGAGCTCTTCCTGGGTGAGGTCGTGGGTCACCCGCAAAACGCCACCATCACGCGTGCCGAACCGGCCTGCCATCTGTAGGAGGTTCTTCGCGACACGGCCAGGCACGTCGGTGAAGATGAGGTCGGCGAGCGCGTCATTGGTGCGGCGCAGACGGCGGGCGAGCACCCGCAGCAGCTGCTCGGCGATCTCCGGGCGGTTGTTGAGCCAGGGCCGCAGGGCTTGCTTGCGCAGGCGGGCAAGACGGCAGTCAGTGACCGCGGTCGCGGTGGCCGTGCGTGGTCCCGGGTCGAAGAGCGACAGCTCACCGAGCATGTCGGACGGGCCCATGACGGACACTAGATTCTGCCGGCCGTCGGCGGCGCGCCGTCCGAGCTTAATCTTGCCGGAAAGTACGATATAGAGGCTGTCGCCCGGCTCGCCTTCGTTGAAGACGACTTCGCCTTTGCGAATCTCGATCGTCTCCATTTCACGAGCCAGCGCCTCGGCGGCTTCCGGGTCGACGCCCTGGAAGATACCGCTGCGGGCAAGCACCTCGTCCATTGCTACCTCCACTAATGCAGCGCATAAGCCCCGCGAGGCCAGTCTAGGCACAGGCAGGCCACAACCGGACGCCAACCCCCAGAATCAGACCACCTTGTCAGCCATGGCCGCATAGCGAGCCATGCCTGACGCAGTGGCCGCACAGACCTGTGGGCCACGCAAAGGTTTGACGGCAGGGTAACCTGCACGCGTCATGAAGGAAATCTTGCTGCGCTACCGGATGCCCGCCATCATATCGACGGTGGTCATTCTTGTGTTGGCCGTCGGACTGGGCTGGGCTGCGGTGCGATCAAGTGCCAGCAGTCAGCCGCTGTGGCGTGACGCGACGGGATTCCCCGATCCTGTGGCCAATTCCACTCCGTCACCGGCGCCCTCGCTGGAGTCGTCAAAAACGATCACGATGTCGTCGGTTGGCGACATCGTCATGGGCGTCGCCCCCGACCGTTTGCCAGCCAACGACGGCAGGAATTTTTTCGATCAGGTAAAGCACTTGTTCCCCGCTGACCTCGTCATGGGCAACCTTGAGCAGGTGCTCACCGACGACACCGGATCCAACAAATGCGGCCCAACGCCTTCGGAGAACTGCCGGACGTTTCGCACCCCGCCGCGATATGCCGAACGTCTGCGCGACGCCGGGTTCCACTTGCTGAACCAGGCCAACAATCACGGCGCCGACTTCGGCTCACAGGGCTACCTGAATACGCAAAAGGCGCTTGAGGCGGCCGGCCTGCACCACACCGGCGCCAAGGGACGGATCACCGTCATGGACGTCAAGGGCCTCAAGGTCGCCGTGCTCGGCTTTTCCTCGTACGCACGGGACAACAGCCTCACCAACCTTGCCACCGCGAAAGAGATCGTCCAGAAGGCCTCCGGGATGGCTGACATCGTGGCGATCCAAGTGCACTGGGGTGCCGAAGGCGCTGACAAGAGCCATGTGAAGCCAGGCACCGAATACTTCCTCGGGGAGAACCGGGGCGACCCCATCGCCTTCTCACGCGCGGTCATCGACGCGGGCGCTGACATCATCTTCGGCCACGGGCCGCACACCATGCGCGGGGCAGAGCTATATAGGGGCCGGCTCATCGTTCACAGCCTTGGCAACTTCTCCGGGGGTACGGGCCTGAAGGGCGGCGAGGTCGTTGGCTGGGGCGGCGTGCTCAAGGCCACGCTCACAGCGGATGGCGCGTTCGTCTCGGGAACCTTCGCTTCGACGATCTTCGATAGCACCCCCGGTGTGCCAAGGCCCGACCCACAGCAGAACGCGCTCAAACGCCTGCGCGATATGACGCAGCAAGACTTTCCCTCGAGTGGCGCTCGTTTCGGCGCTGACGGCTCGATAAGTACGCTGTAGAACGTGCCGAAGAACGAGACCGAACTGGCGCTCAAGCGCCGCGTGCGCAAGATGGCACGCGAGCTCGCCGAGATCCACCCAGACGCACACTGCGAGCTCGACCACGAAACGCCGCTGCAACTCGCGGTCGCCACGATCCTGTCGGCACAATGCACCGACGCGAAGGTCAACGAGGTCACCCCGAAGCTGTTCGTCAAGTACCAGACCGCCGCCGACTATGCCGCCGCCGACCGGGCGGAGATGGAAGAGATGATCCGGCCGACCGGATTCTTCCGTAACAAGACCAACTCACTGATCAACCTCGGTGCCGCTCTCGTAGAGCGGGGGGGAGATCTGCCCCGCACACTCGATGAGCTGGTAACCCTGCCCGGCATGGGCCGCAAGACCGCCAACGTCATCCTGGGCAACGCCTTCGACGTCCCCGGCATCACGGTCGACACCCACTTCTCCCGGCTAGTGCAGCGATGGGAGTGGACCACCGAGACCGACCCCGTGAAGATCGAGTTCGCGATCGGGGCACTGGTCGAGAAGAAGGACTGGACGATGCTGTCGCACCGGGTGATCTTCCACGGGCGGCGCGTCTGCCACGCGAAGAAACCGGCGTGCGGGGCGTGTCCACTAGCGAGTCAGTGCCCGTCCTACGGCATCGGCCCCACCGATCGTGAGCAGGCCATCAAACTGCTGAAAGGGCCTCGCGTCGCCGAGATCGCTGAGATGACCGCGTGACCGAAGGACTTCCAGTGTGGTTTGAGCCGCTTCTGTCCCGGGCCCGGGACAGTGAGCGCCAGGACTTCACTCGCCTGGAGACGCCCAGCCAAGGGCGTCCGGCCGCGGTGCTCGTCTTGTTTGGTGAGGAGCCAGAGCAAGGCCCGGATCTGCTGGTGCTGCAACGGGACGCGCGGATGCGTACGCACGCCGGGCAAGTCGCGTTCCCTGGAGGAGCGGCCGATCCGGAAGACGCCGATGCGACCGCGACCGCGTTACGGGAAGCCGAAGAAGAAGTCGGGCTGGACCCGTCGAGTGTGACGGTCCTAACGGCGTTGCCGCAGCTATGGATCCCGGTCAGCGACTTCCTCGTGACCCCGGTGCTGGCCTGGTGGCACAAGCCGCATCCGGTCGACACGACCTCGCCGGACGAGGTGGCGCACGTGGCCCGGTTACCAGTCCAAGAGCTAGCAGATCCGGCAAATCGCTTACGCGTCAAGCATCCCAGCGGTTTTATTGGCCCGGCTTTTCAGGTTAAGGGAATGCTGGTTTGGGGATTTACCGCAGGTGTTATTTCCGCGTTGCTTGATCTCGGTGGATGGACCCAACCGTGGGACACGAGCCGGGTGGAGATGCTGCCCCGTTCCCAGTTTTCGCTCTGAGTCCGTAGGCTGAGCCGATGTCGGCAATCGACGTAATACTGATCTTGCTCCTGGTCCTCTTCGCGATCAGTGGCTACCGCCAGGGGTTTGTCATCGGGGTGCTGTCGTTCGCCGGTTTCTTCGGCGGGGCGCTGATTGGGCTGCAGCTTGGCCCGTTGCTGGCCGGGTTGACCGAGTCGCCCGGCATCAAGCTGATCGTGTCGTTGACCGTCGTGTTTGGCCTCGCCGTGCTCGGGCAGGCGCTCGCCGGCTGGCTGGGCAGCAAGCTGCGCCGAGGCATCACGGGACGCAGCGGGCAGGTCATCGACGACATCGGCGGTGCTTTCGTCTCGCTGATGGCGGTGTCGATCGTGGCCTGGCTGGTGGCCGTGCCACTGAGCAACGCGTCAGAACCGTGGCTGTCTAGTGCGGTCCGCAATAGCTTCATGATCAGGGCGATCAACGGGATCATGCCCGCGCAGGCCACCGAGCTGACCGAAGCGCTGCAGCAAACGGTTGACACCAATGGCTTCCCCGAAGTCTTCGGCAGCCTGGTGCCGACCCAGGTCAAGGAAGTTCCGCCGCCAGACGGCCGCTTGGCGAAGCTTCCCGTGGTGGTCAAAGCCGAAGAGTCCGTCGTCAAGGTGCTGGGGACGGCGCCCAGCTGCAGCCGCCGCATCGAAGGCTCAGGTTTCGTCTACGCCGACGACCACGTGATGACCAACGCGCACGTGGTCGCGGGCACGAAGACCGTCAAGGTCGTCGTCAAGAAGAACACGCTGTCCGCCAAGGTCGTCGCCTACGACGCCAAGCTGGACATCGCCGTGTTGCATGTGCCGGGTCTGGACGCTCCCGTCATGCCTTTCGCGCCAAAGGAAGCCGGCTCAGGCGACGACGCGATCGTTCTCGGCTTCCCGCTCGATGGCCCCTACAACGCACAGGAAGCCAGAATTCGCGAAGTGGGCAACATCACGGGGCCGGATATCTACGAGAACGGCACGGTTACCCGCGAGGTTTACACGATCAAAGGATTAGTCCGAAGTGGAAACTCGGGCGGCCCGCTGATCACCCCCAAAGGTGAAGTTCTCGGGATCATCTTCGCCGCCGCGGCAGACAACCAGCAGGTCGGGTACGCGGTGACAGCAGAAGCGGCGGAGAACATCGCCGCGCAGGGCAGGTCGGCTACGTCCGCGGTTTCGACGGGATCATGTGCCTGAAGTCCGCGGTGGCAGCTGCTAGGTGATTCGGGCAGAATGGCGGCATCGTTCCCCCGCCGATACCCCCGACATCGCGCGCGCGTTATGCGGTCGCGCTCCTTCGTGTGCTCGCAGTGATGACGTTGGTGGGCCTGCTCATCGCGGCCGCACCACTGGACCGCGGCGGTCCCGCTGACCTTGTCCACGATCGCGATCTCGCCGTCTCAGCCGTTTCCCGTGACCACGTCCGAGACGACCAGTGGCAGCTCAACCTGCTGCAAGCCGACAAGGTGTGGCGTCAGTCCAGGGGCGCCGGGGTGACCGTCGCGGTCATTGATTCCGGTGTCGCGGGCGACCATCCAGACTTGGCCGGGCAGGTTTTGCCTGGCCTCGATCTTGTTGCGCCGGGTGGAGATGGCACGGCTGACGAGGTCGGGCATGGCACGACAGTCGCGGCCCTGATCGCCGGGCGCAGTTCCGATGGGCACGGAGCGGCTGGCTTAGCCCCAGATTCCAAGATCCTTCCTATTCGGGTACTGGACGCGAAGAACGAATACGACGACGCGAGTGTCGTGGCCGACGCCATCATCTGGGCCGTCGATCACGGCGCCAAGGTGATCAACCTGTCGCTGGGCGGTGGCGCCGTCAACTCCCTGCTCGCCGACGCGATCGATTACGCCTTCGCCCACGATGTCGTTGTCGTGGCCTGTGTTGGCAATGTGCTGGCTGACGGTCCGGGCACGACTTGGTATCCCGCTCGCGAGCCGGGGGTCGTCGCGGTAACCGCACTCAACCCGCGCGGTGATCTGTGGAAGGGTTCCCTGAGCGGACCGTCCACGGTGCTCGCGGCACCGGGCTCGGACCTCGTTGGGGCGAAACCTGGTGGCTATCAGCGGGTTCAGGGCACGAGCTTCGCCGCGCCACTGGTCGCCGCCACCGCCGCGCTGATCCGGAGCAAGTGGCCGGAGATGAGCGCCGCCAACGTGGTGCAGCGTCTGATCATGACGGCTCGTGACGAAGGTGTTCCGGGGCGGGACGACCAGTACGGGTTTGGTGCCGTCGACCCCCGTGCCGCGCTGACCGCTGACGTGCCTTCCGTCGTCGCCAACCCGCTCGACACGGCACCGCCTCCCGGCAAGGCCGGCTTTGGTTCGTCCCTTGTGGAAACCGTCACCCCGGCCGTCAACGCCGTCGCCGCCACCGTGCAGGAGAGCACCAGCAGCCGCGTCGGTGGCCTGGCAGCCGCACTCGCCGGCTTCGCCGTCCTCGTCGGCAGCGGCCTCACCCTCCTGCGCAAGCTCTGACCGCTTCTCTGGGCGCACCCCCGATTGCGCGCATCCTTCCTTTGCGGGTCGAGATCCACATCCGGTGGGACGTGATCGAACGGCCTGTTGATCACGCCTGAAGGGCTGTGGATCTCAGATTGGGCTGTGGATCACGACTAAGTAGACGGTAGCTGGTGTTTCCTCGCCTGGTGGAACTCGGCCTGCCGGAAGCTTCCTTACGGTGAAGCGGCGCAAGTTCGAGCCGTGGTAAAGGCGTGACTAGCGACAGCACCGCGAGCCCGGGAAGCGCGGACCCGAGCGTCGTCGCGGGGGAGGCCGCAACCGTATGCGGCGTCCGAACAGAAACCGCGCAGAAAGAAAGCCCGGCCATTCGGGAACGGCCGGGCAGTTAAAGCGAGGCAGGGTCAGGAAGTCAGGCCCTGGATGATGCCGTAGATGTCGAGCACCCAGGCCGCGACCGGCACGACGCTGATGACGACCAGGAGGTCGAACAAGTCGGCGGCCCGTCCCACGTAGGGCGATGGTGCCTGACGGCTCCAGGTCTGCCCAGCGAGCACGACGATCAGCGCCAGCAAAACCGCGCCCACAGCGAAGAAAGCCCGGCTTGTCGAGCTAGCCGAGAACACGATGCCGCCCAGGAGCAGCATGTGACCCAGCAGTCCCGCCGCGATCAAAGGCCCGCGCTGGCGGATGGTCACGAAGAGCCGTGACCGCAGCAGCAACGCCGTAGCAGCCACCGCTATAAGAACCCGGCCAGCGACGCCACCGGCGATCGCGAGCACGAGGCTGGCGAAGGCAACCAATGCGGTGTAGCCGAGCAGCATGCCTGTCAGTAGTTCCTCAGACCGGCTCACAGCGGCGAAGACCCGGCTGCGGTCGGGCAGGTCAAGCGTGGACCGGTCGCGGCCGGGAGCCGACACGGAGAACGACTCCGAATCGCGCGGCAGCGCCACCGACGGCACGGGCACTTTGCCGAACCTGATCGCGAGCACGGGCAGCAGGCCGATGCCACAAACCAGTGTGGCCATCAGAATCGCGGCCGCACCGGGAGCACCAAAGAAAGCCAGCAGTGAGGTCGCCGCGCCAAGCAGGCCAACCATGCCGCCAGCCATGAAGATGCGCATGCCGTGTCCCACACCGGCAGCCCCAAGGGCGGCGAACAGCAGGATGGCGACGCAGCCGACGAGCAGCTGAGGCGAGCCCAGCCACAGCATGGTCGGCACGACGCCGTTCAAAACCGCGGTGTCGCCGATGAGCAGCGCGCCACCGGCGAAGGCGTAAGGCAGGGCGAATCCGGCCAGGGCGCTGCCCGCGATGCCATCGCCATAGGCGCGTGACGCGAGCACTCCACCGACCAGCAAAAGTACGGCGACGGTCAGGGCCAGGTAGCCGCCTGGTGCCCAGGCCGGTCCGCCAGCGAGCATCGCCATGACTCCGGCGAGCAGGAGAATCCCGGCACCGGCCAATGTGGACACTCGAGTGGCCGCAGGAGTCCAGGCCGCACCGCGTTTGCGGGCACCGGCCGCGATCGCCTCAACTACGTCGTCGTACTCCAGCTCGGGCCACTGTTCCCGGGCGGGCACCAAGTGCAGAACTTCGCCGTCGCGGATGTTGAGCTGTGCCAAGGACTTCGCTTCGTCCAGCGGGGTGCCGTCGGCACGCCGGGCGATCCAGCCGCCGTGATTCTCACCATCGTCGGCGAGGCCAATTCCGGCATGGCGCAACAATTCAGGCAGGAGTTCAGCGAGGACCACCGAGGCCGGCAAAGCCACATCTACCCGGCGTTGCGGCGTATGCAACGTAACTCGGGTCAGCCCGGTGCCAGAGGTGAGGGTAGCGGGGTGGGTCACGACGCTAAGACTGCCATAACATAGTGCCGTTCGCGGCACGCAGTCCGTGCGAAATGGGGAGGAGGGCGACGTGGGAACAGTCATCATGAAGCGGTTGCCGAGGAGGCCCGCGCCCGAAATCCCTAGTGGTGAGCTGGTTATCGACGCTCCACCAGAGATTCCACAGGCATCGGGGCAAAAGTGGCAGCAGGCCATGATGATTTTGCCGACCCTTGGCGGCGTTGTGTCGATGGGCATGATGTACGGCATGGGCAGCGGCACCCGTGGGCCCATGACTTACGTGGCCGGCGGTTTGATGGGCTTGTCCAGTCTTGGCATGATTGCAGCCAGTTTCTCCAACTCTGGTGGCCCCAAGAAGCACGAGATGATGGCCGCCCGCCGCGAATACCTGCGGCACTTGGCAGGCCTGCGGCGTAACGCCAGGCGGACCGTTCAGCAGCAGCGGCACGGCCTCTACTACCGGCACCCTGACCCGCAGCGTCTTTGGTCCACTGTGGACAGTTTCCGCTTGTGGGAGCGGCGTCTGCACGACCCCGACTTTGGCATCGTGCGCGTGGGCATCGGCCCGCAGTCGCTGGCCACACCGCTTGTGCCACCGGAGACCCGTCCGCTCGAAGAGCTTGAGCCCATGACGGCGGGTGCCCTAAGGCGGTTCCTGGACGCCTATTCGGTGGTCGACGATCTGCCCGTCGCTTTGTCGATCAAGGGCTTCGGCCGGATCTTCTTGCGCAACGAGGCCGCCAGCGGAACGTACCGTGGCGGCTATATGTCCAATGACGACGAAGGCACCGACGCTCAGGGCCTCGCCCGCGCGATGATCACCCAGCTCGCGACGTTCCACGCGCCCGATGACCTCCTCGTCGCGGTCTGCTCCTCGCCGTACCGGCGCGAAGCCTGGGACTGGGTGAAGTGGTTGCCGCACAACCAGCATCCGTCGCTTGTGGACGCTCTGGGACCGGCCCGGCTCTACGCGACTTCGGCTGCCGAGCTGGAAAAGATGCTCGGTGATGTGCTCGCGAGCCGCCCGCGCTTCGGCAACGGCGAAGGCCATCCGCACGTGGTGGTCGTGCTTGACGGCGCTGACATGAACAATGCTGGTCACCTGAGCGTCCCCGAAGGGATCGCCGGGGTCACCATCATCGACATGGACGGCACGCCGCCCCGCATGCTCGACCGGAGCATGCTGACGCTGGAAGTCGTTGGCCGGACCCGGGCGCTGCACACGACAACAGCCATGTCTGCCAACGAGGTTGGCGTCGCCGACTCGCTGACGGTCGCTGAAGCTGAAGCGGTCGCCCGCCGTCTGTCCCCGATGCGGCTGAGCGCGGCCGCCGTCGCCTCTGACAGCGCGATGACAACGGAGAAGGGTCTCGCCGATCTGCTTGGCATCCCTGACCCGGAACGCTTCGACGTCGCCTACGGCTGGGCGCCGCGATCCAACCGCAACCGCCTCCGTACCCCCATTGGTGTCGGCCCAGATGGCACCGCGGTCGAGATGGACATCAAGGAATCGGCTCAAGACGGCATGGGCCCACACGGTCTGCTGATCGGTGCCACCGGTTCCGGTAAGTCGGAGTTCCTGCGCACACTCGTGCTCGGGCTCGCGGCCACGCACTCCTCGGAGTTGCTCAACTTCGTGCTCGTCGACTTCAAGGGTGGCGCGACCTTCGCCTCGCTGGATCGCTTGCCACACACCAGCGCGGTTATCACCAACCTTGAGGGTCAGGCTGGCATGGTCGACCGCATGGGTGACGCCATCGTCGGTGAAGTCATGCGGCGCCAGGAGTTGCTGGCCAAGGCCGGAAACTTCGCCAACCTCAAGGACTATGAGAAGGCGCGTGCCGGTGGTGCGGCGCTGGCTCCGTTGCCATCACTGTTCATCGTCTGTGACGAGTTCTCCGAAATGCTTACCGCTAACCCGGAGTTCATCGAGATCTTCGTCCAAATTGGACGCGTCGGCCGGTCGATCGGCATCCACCTGCTGCTGGCGAGCCAGCGGCTAGAGGAAGGCCGGTTGCGTGGTCTGGACACGCACCTGTCCTACCGCATCGGTCTGCGCACCTTCTCCGCCATGGAATCGCGTGCGGTGCTTGGGGTTGGCGACGCTTACGACCTTCCCAAGGCCCCGGGACACGGCTATCTCAAGTTCGGTTCCGAGCCGCTGCAACGCTTCAAGGCCGCTTACGTTTCAGGATCCTTCAAGAAATCATCTGGTACTCAGGAACGCCGCCGAAACCCGGATATCGATCTGATTTACGACTTCTCGACGCGTTTCGTGCCCGTGCCAGCGAAGCCGAAAAACGCTGAGCCAGAAGTCAACTGGGACGTCAAGCCCGGCGAGAGCCTGATGGACGTCATGATCGAGCGCATGATCGGCCAGGGTCCGCCAGCGCACCAGGTGTGGCTGCCGCCGCTGGACATCTCCGATCCGCTGGACCTTCCGTTCGGCCAGGTTGGCTTGGTCGAGGGCCGTGGCTTGACGGTCGCTAACCCCGAATTGCGTGGGGCGCTGAGGGTTCCGGTGCTGATCATCGACAAGCCAGCCCAGCAGGCGCGTGACGCCCACTGGCTGCGCCTGGCCGAAGGCGCCGCCGGTCACGTCGCGATCGCGGGTGGTGGGCAGAGCGGAAAGTCGCAACTGCTGCGCACGATGATCCTGGGGCTGGCGCTAACCCATACGCCGCAAGAGGTTCAGGTCTACTGTCTGGACTTCGGTGGCGGTTCGCTTGGTGCGCTTAGGGATTTGCCACACGTCGGTGGAGTCGCCGGGCGTTTGGAAGGCCTCCAGGTTCGCCGGACCGTCAGCGAAGTGCTGGAGGTCCTGAACAACCGCGAAGCCAGGTTTGCCCAGCACGGCATCGAATCGATGGCGGCTTACCGCAAACTGCGCGCCGCGGGCCGGTTCAGTGACGATCCGTTTGGGGACGTGTTCTTGGTCGTGGACGGGTGGAACACCATCCGCGATACGTTCGACGATCTCGAAGGTCTGCTCACCGAGATCGCCACCCGAGGCTTGGCTTACGGTGTCCACATTGTCGCGTCGACTCTGCGGTGGCGGGACTTCCGTCCGGCTATCGCCGACCAGTTCGGCAGCAAGATCGAGCTCAAGCTCGGTGACCCGAGCGATTCGCTGTGCCGCAACCGCAAGCTGGCGCCCAACGTTCCGGCCCGGCCCGGCTTCGGCATCACGCCCGAGGGCTTGTTCACGCTCGCTATTCGGCCCGAGGTCGATGCGGTCGGTTCGTCGGAGCAGCTCATCCGTGAGATCACGAAGCACTGGACGGGTGCTCCGGCACCACGGGTGCGCATGCTGCCCACCGTCTACGCCTACGACCGCATGACCTTCGACGGGCTGCCGCAGTGGAGCCTGCCGATCGGTGTCGCCGACGACCTCACTCCGGCCACGATCGACTTCATGTCCGACGTGCACTTGGTGGCGTTTGGCGAGAGCGAGTGTGGCAAGTCGACGATGCTGCGCCAGATCGCGCGGTCCATCACGACTCGGTACACACCGGAGGAAGCGAAGATCCTGATCGTGGATCCGCGCCGCAGTCTCCTCGGTGCCGTGAACACACCGCACGTCGTCGCCAACATCACGAGCCTGAGCCAGGTCGCGACCTACATGGCTGGCATCGCACAGAAGATGGAAGAGCGGCGGCCACCAGCTGACGTCACCCCGCAGCAAATGCGGGAGCGGCCGTGGCTGGAAGGCCGCGGTGAGTTCTTCCTGATCATCGACGACTATGACATCGTCAATTCGTCTGGCAGTCAGATGTCAGCGCTCGTGCCCTACCTGTTCGAGGCACGCGACGTTGGTCTGCACCTGATCACGGTGGCTAACGCCAGCTGGACCAGAGGCGGCTCCGACGCGGCGATCTCGCAGATCAGGTCGGCGGGTGCGCCGTACCTGCTGATGTCGGCAGATCGCAGCCAGTCCACCCCGTTCAGTGGAGCGCCGCGCTACGAGCGGATGACCGCTGGCCGCGGCCGTCTCGTCACCCGCCGAGACCAGCGCCTCATCCAACTAGCCGATCTCCCCGCAGCCTGACGCTCGCGCTACAGACAACAAGAGATCCACATCCCGGGCTGGGATGTGGATCTCTTTTGCAGGCTTGCAGACGGTCAGTGCTTGGGGAGACCGCCGGCGTCCTTAAGACGCTGGAAGGAGCGCTCGATCTCGGCTTCGGCCTCGACGCGGCCGACCCAGGTCGCGCCCTCGACGCTCTTGCCGGGCTCAAGGTCCTTATAGACCTCGAAGAAGTGCTGGATCTCGAGCCGGTCGAACTCCGGCACGTGGAAGATGTCGCGCAGGTGCTCTAGGCGCGGGTCATATGCGGGAACGCAAAGAACCTTGTCGTCGCCGCCTTTTTCGTCCCGCATGCGGAACATGCCGATGGCGCGGCACTTGATGAGGCAGCCGGGGAAGGTCGGCGACTGCACGAGCACGAGGGCGTCGAGCGGGTCACCATCCTCACCGAGCGTGTTCTCGATGAAGCCGTAGTCGGCTGGATACTGCGTAGAGGTGAAAAGGGTTCGGTCTAGCCGGATGCGGCCAGTCTCGTGATCCACCTCGTACTTGTTGCGCTGCCCGCGAGGGATCTCCACGGTAACGTCGAAGTCCATTTCACTCTCCGCTAAGCCTGTATGTTCAACGACGTCAGTGTCTCCTAGCTCGACCGCAAATCTCGAAGGAGGCTCCATTGGGGAGGCCAGCTTCACACTACGGGCCGGGCCCTGCCGGCGGGGCGGGTTCGTCAGGTAGTGGTTATCCACAGGCTTCCCAGCAGGGGATATCTGCTTTTCCACCTAGTTATCCACAGGATGGACCGCCGTGGGGTGGGGTTTATCCACAGGCTGTGCACAACCAGCCGGCCCCCGCTGTGGAAAAGCGTCGGCGCCGCTGGCCGCTAATCGTGATCATCATCGTGGCGCTGCTAGCCGGTGGTGGCGTGACGGGCTATTGGCTGACCATCGGCAAACCGGAGTTCGCCGCGCCCGAGGCGTCGCCTAGCCCGGAGCGCAGCGCGGTTCCCGTGCTCGCCCCGATTGGCCTGGGCGGAAGTGCGGCCGCGACCCGGATGCGCGAGGCACTCGACCCTCTTATCAACGGCTCGGAGCTGGGCCAGAACGTCAACGCTTCCGTGGTCGATCTGCGGACCGGCACTGTTGTCTATGACCACCGGGGCAACGCCGTGCGCACCCCGGCCTCCAACGCGAAGATCATCACGGCCGCCGCTGTCCTCGCGACCCGAGGTGCGGGTTACCGCATCACCACCAAGGCTTACGCCGGCGCGACGCCTGGCGAGGTCGTGCTTGTCGCGGCCGGAGATGTGACGCTGGCCGGCGGCAACGAGGGCTACTACGCCGGGGCCGGCCGTTTAAGCGACCTCGCCGATCAGATCAAGAAGAACCTCGGGGGCGTCGCACCGACGAAGGTCATCCTCGACACGAGCCTCTACACCGGACAGTTGCTCGGCCCGGGCTGGGACCCAGACGAGCACGAGCAGGGCTACACCTCGAAGATCCTGCCAATCATGATCGACGGCGGCCGCAGTGACTTGCGCCAGAAGATCATGCCGTTCACGCGCTACGCCGAGCCCGATCTGGCCGCGGGCCGTGCGCTGGCGCGCCTTTTAGGGGTACCAGAGGAAGCCGTCACCAAGGGCACCGTCGTGACAGGAGCCGCCGAGCTAGGCGCCGTCCAGTCCGCACCCATGTTGCGTCAGCTGGAGCAAATGCTGGCCGAAAGCGACAACACCCTGGCCGAGGCGCTAGCCCGTCAGGTCGCGTTGGCCCGCAACAAACCCGCGTCATTCGAAGGCGGAGCCGCCGCGACCCAAGAGGTGCTGGTGGAGTTGGGTTTGCCCGCTGACCAGGCACATCTGGTCGATGGCGCCGGCTACTCCCGGCAAAACCAGGTGAGCCCGGCTGTGTTCACGGGGCTGTTGCGCCTCGCGGCCGATGGCAAGCACCCGAAGATCGGTGACGTCATCAACGCGCTGCCGGTCGCGGGGTGGTCCGGCTCGATGGCGACCCGTTTCGCCGAAAGCGACGCGCTCAACGGCCGTGGCGTGGTGCGTGCCAAGAGCGGAACCCTGAACGGCATCAACGCGATTTCCGGGGTCGTGCAAACGATGGACGGCGGGCTTTACGCCTTCTCTGTGCTGGCTAATCAGGTGCCCGTCGGGCAGTACCCAGCGCAAGAAGCTCTTGATCGGATTGTCGCCCGGATCGCTGCTTGCGGCTGCGGCTGACTAGAATCCGGCGATGGATGTTGAACTTACAGATCTTCCCGGGATCGGGTTTCGACATGACTTTCGCACGGGCCGTGGTCAGCAGGCAGCCGTCATCTCGCACCACACCGGCCGCCGCGATCTCGTCGTGTATGACCGGCACGATCCCGACACGGCGATCGCGACGCTGACGCTGACCCCCGACGAGGCCAACGGGCTCGCGGAGTTGCTTGGCACAGCGCGGATCGTCGAGCGGCTGGCACGGCTGCAAAAGCAGGTGACCGGTCTGGTCACTTCACAGATTCCCATCGCTTCCGGTTCACCATTCGACGGCCAGACCCTGGGCGACACCCAGGCACGCACCAGGACCGGTGCGTCGATCGTGGCTGTCGTGCGTGGACCCGAGGTGATCGCGTCACCACGGCCTGATTTCGTGTTTCATTCGGGCGACATCGTTGTCGTGGTGGGGACCAGTGACGGCACTACCGCCGTCGCCGATCTGCTCACCAACGGCTGACGAGGGGCCGGCCTATGCACAGTGCCGTTGTCCTCATTGAAATCGGTGCCATCGTCCTAGGCCTGGGATTGCTTGGCGCGCTATCCGTTCGCTGGAGCATCTCTCCGATTCCGCTCTATCTGCTGGCTGGCTTGGCTTTTGGACACGGTGGCGTGCTGCCGCTGGCGACGAGCGAGGAGTTCACCGCGACGGGCGCCGAGATCGGCGTGATCCTGCTGCTGTTCACGCTGGGCCTGGAATACACCGCACCGGAACTGGTCGGCACGTTGCGCAATAACGCCCCGGCCGGACTTCTCGACCTCGTGCTCAACGCTGCCCCCGGGGTCGCGGTCGCACTGTTTCTGGGCTGGGGACCGGTTGCCGCCGTGGCGCTCGGTGGCATCACCTACGTCACGTCTTCGGGCATCACCGCGAAGGTGATGGCCGACCTGGGCTGGCTGGGCAACCGTGAAGTGCCAGTCGTGTTGTCGCTATTGGTGTTCGAAGACCTCACGATGGCGATCTACCTGCCGATCCTGACCGCGCTGCTAGCCGGTGCTGGCCTGCTCGCCGGATCGATCACGCTCGCCATCGCCGCGGTCACGATCACCGTGATTCTGGTGATAGCGCTGCGCTTTGGGCATCTCGTCGAGAAGGCGGTCTCGTCGCCTAGCGAAGAAGTGTTGCTGCTCAAGGTTTTGGGACTCACCGTTCTCGTCGCTGGAGTCGCGCAGTACCTTCAGGTGTCGGCGGCCGTGGGCGCTTTCCTCGTCGGCATCGCGCTTTCCGGCCCGCTCGCGCACACCGCACGGCAACTGCTCAGCCCACTGCGCGACCTGTTCGCCGCGGTGTTCTTTGTCTTCTTTGGACTTCACACCGATCCCGCCTTGCTGCTTCCCGTCGCGTGGGTCGCTGGCCTCATGGCACTCGCTGGCGTCGGCACCAAAATGGCGACCGGTTGGTGGGCCGCCCGCCGGGCTGGAATCGGCCCATCGGGTCGGCTGCGCGCCGGTGCGGCACTGGTTCCGCGAGGCGAGTTCAACATCGTCATCGCCGGACTGGCTGTCGCCGCGGGCATCACCCCCGAACTCGGCCCACTAGCCGCCGCCTATGTCCTTATCCTCGCGGTGATCGGCCCGCTGTCCGCTCGTGCGGCCGAACCCCTGGGCCGCTACCTCACACGCCGCAAGGCCGCCAAGGCAACGGTTCCTCGTCAGCAACAATCACCCGACCCCTCATCGACCTTTACAGACGTCTGAGTCCCGCGTGAGGCGGCGCGGGGCTACGTTGAAGGCATGGCGAAGGGCAAAGGAACGCCTGACGACCCGTGGCAGCTAGTGACGCCGCCGGGCAAAGGCGAGTACCAAATGTGGAAGGACGAGTCGGCGAATCCGCCCGAGCTGGTGTGCCAGGTTGGCAGCACGCAACTGCGCTATCGGTTGCGGGCGATCGAAGACTTGCACGCGATGCTGAAGAAGCACGGGGACTGGATGCCGCTCGGTGGTGCCGATGAGCAGAAGCCAGCTCCTGAGGGGAGCGTCGAGGCTTGGGGCCGTTCCGAGGACAATCCCGTCAAAGGTTGGTACGGCTTGAGGAAGGGCTACCGTGGGCGGTTCGGTGTCTACCTGCCGCCGCTTTTGGAAGCACTCGGATTAGCGGAAGTGACCCACGAGGCCCGCAACAATCAGATGCGCGTTAAGTAGCCGTCGCGTCGTTCGACGAAAACGCGGCCAGGTAAGGCGACCGCGCCCTGACCGTGCCAGCGCGTGACCAACGCGTCGAGGGCGGCGACGTGCCGGTGCGATAGCGAGGCACGGGGAGCGCCCAGCGCCGCCGCCCACAGGTGCAGCACCCGGGTGCGGATCGGGGTGGGCAAAGTGCTCAGCACAGTGACGTCGAGCGGTCCGTCGCCGAGCTTTTCCAGCTCGGTAACGGCCAGCTCATCCAGGTAGGAGGAGTCGGCCGCGATCAGGGCGGCCGACCGCGCGAGGTTGGGCACCACGTCATCGCCCAACGTTTCGGTCAGTTTCGACAGCCGCAACCGGGACCTGGTGAAAGCCGGATCGCTGTTATGCGGATCGTCCCAAATGGACAGTCCTTGTGCGTAACAGGCCTCGCGCAACGTGGCCCGGGACAGGCCAAGGAACGGACGGACAAACGTCATCCCGTGCCGCACTTGGGTTTGTGGCATCCCGGACAGCCCGCGGGGCCCGGCTCCGCGGGTCAACGCGAGTAAGACTGTTTCGGCTTGATCGTCCTCCGTATGTCCTAACAGGACACTGCTCGCCCCGTGCTCCAGCGCCACCCGTGCCAAGGCTTCATAGCGAGCCTCACGTGCCGCCGCTTCCGGTCCGCCTTGTGTCCCAACCGAAACGGCGACCACGATCGCGGGGTCAAACCCAGGCAACGCGGCGACCGAGGCCGCCACGGCGGCAGAGTCGTGCTGGAGCTGGTGATCCACCGTGATCAGACCGGCTCGCCACCCGTCGCGCGAGGCGACAAAGCGCGCCGCGGCGGCCAGCGCCATCGAGTCGGCCCCGCCCGAGCACGCGACGAAGACCAGTCCCGTGGGCGAAACCGCACGCACAGCGTTACGTGTATCGGCGACCGCCGGACTCAGCCCTCCCTGTGACCCTGCTCGCCAAGACGCCACCGAGGCGGCGTGAGGCTCAGACAGTGACGACACGGGAGACCCAAGCGTCCGGGTCGGTCAGCTCCGGCAGCCGTGGCAGCGTTTCCGGTGACGTGAACACGCGATTGAAGTCCTGCATGCCAACGCGGGCGATGACCGCGGCGACGAACTTGCGGCCTTCGAGGTACTGCTTGAGTTTGACGTCCATACCGAGAAGCCGCCGAAGGTACTGCTCGATCGGGCTGCCACCGGTGCGGCGGCGGTCGAAAGCGGCACGGATATCGCTGACGGTCGGGATGACCTGAGGACCGACCCCGTCCATGACCACTTCGGCGTGACCTTCGAGCAAGGTCAGCAAGGCGGTCAGCCGGTCGAGGATCTTGCGCTGCTCTGGAGTCTGCATCGCTTCGAGCAGGCTGACGTCATCTTTGCCCTGTGCCGCCCGCAAGAGCTTGCCGATCTGCTGGCCGAGCGCACGAGGCGTCTCCGATGCGGCCACATAGGACTTAACCTCTTTGATGAAGTGGTCCCGTAGCCAAGGAACGCCGGTGAACTGGGCGCGGTGCGTGGCTTCGTGAATGCACACCCACAGCCGGAAGTCGTGCGGATCAGCCCTTAGCTTCCGCTCGAACGCGACGATGTTGGGGGCGACTAGAAGCAACTGTCCTGGTGGGACAAACACGTCGTATTGTCCGAGCACTTTGCCAGACAGGTAAGCGAGCAAGGCACCAGCTTGAACTCCGGCGACCTTGGCGGTCACGGGGTTGTTGAGGACTCCCGCTTTCTCAGACAGTGGCGAGACGATGTCACGCAAACCCGTGACATTGACGGCAGCCCACGTCTTGCGGTCGACGACCCGGACCGGACTGTCCGTGATCTGCGGCGAGAGCCCGGTGAAGGCGGTGACGTGATCGGTGGCCTCGTCAGCGAGCTGGCGCAGCTGCCGCACCACGGAGGTGGCCTCGGACAGCGAGACTGACGGGCCGGTCGGGCCCAGATGGGCGGCGGTCGAGGTGGCCAGGTCCCAGTCAACGAGTGCCATATACCGACACTAGCGCCCGAATCCCACCGCTCGCCCGGTGAAGCAAAGCGGGGCACCCGCGCTCGGGCGAACTGGCTTAGGGTGAAGAGCGTGCGTCCTCCCGTTTACGCCCGCCATGGGGTAGTCGCGACGAGTCAGCCATTAGCCGCCCAGGCCGGGCTGGCGATCCTGCGAGAAGGCGGTTCCGCCGTCGACGCGGCCTTAGCCGCCGCGATCACCCTGACGGTGGTCCAGCCCGGGTCCAACGACATCGGCGGGGATCTGTTCGCTCAGGTGTGGGATGGTCAACTCCTCTATGGGCTGAACGGCTCCGGGCGTACACCCGGGAATTTGTCTTTGGAGGCTTTTCAAAGCGCGACCGAGGCGGACCGCGAGCGAGGCTGGTTGCCGGTAACCGTGCCCGGAGCGCCCAGAGCCTGGGCTGACCTGCACGAGCATTTCGGCAGGGTGCCGTTCGAAAGGCTGTTTACCGACGCGATCCGGTACGCCGAAGAAGGCTTCCCGGTCTCCCCAGTGGTTGCCGCGAGCTGGGCGAGGGCGACGGCGTCCGATAAGCCGGAGTGTCGGGAGTGGACGGAGATCTTCGGCCAGCGGCCGCGAGCAGGGGAGATCTACCGCAATCCCGCTAAGGGCCGAGCGTTGCGGATCATCGCGGGAAGCCATGGCCAGGAGTTTTACGCCGGCGAGATCGCGCACGCGATGACGTCTTTCGCCTCCAGCACGGGTGGCCTGCTCACGATGGCTGATCTCGAGGCGCACCAGAGCGAGTGGGTGCAGCCGATCTCGGCGAACTATCGCGGCTTCACCGTGCATGAGCTGCCGCCTAACGGCCAAGGGGTGGCCGCGCTGCAGGCCTTGGCCTTGCTTGACGGTCTGCCCGAGCACGGGCTGCACGAACAGATCGAGGCGATGAAGCTGGCCTTCGCCGACGCGCACGCTTACGTGGCAGACGCGCCGATGCCCGGGTTGCTCGATCCGTCCTACGTGGAGCAAAGACGCAAGCTGATCGGACCGTCCGCGGCGCTGCCGAGTCCCGGTGACCCGGTGCGTGGCGGCACCGTTTACCTAGCCGCGGCAGACAGCGATGGCGGCATGGTCAGCCTGATTCAGTCCAACTACATGGGCTTTGGGTCCTACGTCGTCGTCCCTGGATACGGCTTCGGGCTGCAGAACCGTGGCGCTGATCTCTCGCTCAACGCCGATCACCCAAATGCTGCAGGGCCGGGCAAACGTCCGTTCCACACCATCATTCCCGGTTTCCTGTCTCGCGACGGTGTCCCTATCGGACCGTTTGGCGTGATGGGTGGGCATATGCAACCGCAGGGCCACCTTCAGCTCGTGCTCGCGACCGTGGACGAAGGCCTTGATCCGCAGGCGGCACTCGCCCGCAAGCGGTGGTTCTGGGATCGTGACCTTCGCGTGCTCGCCGAAGAAGGACTCCCGATCGAGGACCTCGTTAGCCGAGGTCACGACGTGACGGTCCGGCACGAGCCATCGGTCTTTGGCATGGGTCAGGCGATCTGGCGGGACGCGTCCGGCGTCTATGTGGCCGGCTCAGAACCGCGGGCCGACGGCCTAGCCGCTGCCTGGTAGAAAGCCATTCGTTGTCCGCTATGTGAAGCTTCCCGTGATTGTCGGGCTTGTCATACTGGCGACCCTCTCGCAAGCGGTGGCAGGCAGCGCAGCCCATGCGGCCGACCACAAGATTCAGCCATCTGCGCGGGAAGAGGCAGGGAAGGCGCAAAGCAGCCGGCTCGCCCGCACGGACCGTGGCCTGCTCGGGCGTTCCGACGCCGAACTCATCCCAGTGCTGGTCAAGCTCGACCACGATTCGGTGGCCAGTTATCGCGGCGGCGTTGCCGGATTTGGGCCGACTAGCCCGGCCGCGACGGGCCGCAAACTGGACGGCAACGCCGCCGAACTGGCGTATGAGGCGTTTCTCGCCCAGCGGGAAGACAAGTTCACCGACCTCCTGGCTCGATATCTGCCCGGCTCGAAGGTCAGGCACCGGCTGCGGACTGTCTACGGTGGACTCGCGATCACCATCGCGGCCAACCGGGTCAAAGAGCTGCTCGCCCTCGACGGTGTCGTGGCCGTGCAGAAGGACGAGTTGCGCCAGCCGCTCACGGACGCTTCCAGCGAGTTCCTGGGCGCCGACCGAATCCAGCAGCAGCAAGGCACGCGCCAGGCGGGCAAAGGCGTCACGGTTGGCATCCTCGACACGGGAGCCTGGCCAGAGCACCCGAGCTTCGCTGATCAAGGCAACCTCGGCAAGCCGCCCAAGAAGCTGACCTGCGATTTCGGGCAGGACTTCAAGTGCAACAACAAGCTGATCGGCGGCCGCCCGTTCCTGGAGTCCTATCTGACCGTCCACAAGACAGAGACGTACACGACGGCTCGTGACAGCGACGGGCACGGGACCCACACCGCTTCGACTGCGGCCGGCAACGTTCTGAGCAGCGCGAAGGTCTTCGGCGTCGACCGGGGTCCCGTCGGTGGCATCGCTCCGGGCGCGTGGTTGAGCGTTTACAAGGTTTGCGGGGCAAAGGGCTGCATGTCGTCTGATTCCGCTGCCGCGATCGAGCAGGCGATCAAGGACCGGGTCGACGTCATCAACTACTCGATCTCCGGCGGGACCGATCCGTTCACCGACCCTGTGGAGATGGCGTTTCTGGACGCCTATGCCGCAGGAGTCTTCGTGGCGGCATCGGCTGGTAACTCCGGGCCTGGTGCGGGGACGGTCAACCACCTCGCGCCCTGGCTGACCACGGTCGCCGCCTCGACGCAGACGCGCGAGTTCAGTGCCCGGCTCACCTTGGCCACGCCTTCAGGAGACAAGACCTTCACCGGCGCCTCCATCACCGCGGGGGTTGGCCCCGCCCCGGTGGTACGCGGTGGAAAGTGCCTCGATCCCGCCAAGCCCCGCGCGTTCGAAGGCAAGATAGTGGTCTGTGAGCGCGGTGGCAACGCTCGCGTGGAGAAGGGCTGGAATGTCCGTCGCGGCGGCGCCCTCGGCATGATCCTGTTCAATCCGTCCCTTCAGGACACCGAGACGGATAACCACTGGATCCCGACCGTCCACTTGCCCGATGCTTCGCTGCTCACGGTGCTGGACAGCGCGACCACGGCGACGTTTGGCGCGGGGGCACAAGAGCGCGGCAAAGGAGACGTCATGGCCGGCTTTTCCTCGCGTGGGCCGGGCGGTCTAGGACTCAAGCCCGACGTCACCGCGCCCGGTGTCCAGATTCTCGCCGGACACACGCCTATGCCGGATGAGATCGCTGGCGGACCTCCTGGGGAGCTATTTCAGGCTATTGCGGGAACGTCCATGTCGTCCCCGCACGTGGCCGGCGTGGCAGCGCTTCTCGCGGCGAAGCGGCCCGAGTGGACTCCCGGGCAGATCAAATCGGCTTTGATGACTACCGCGATCACCGACGTAGTCAAGGAAGATCTCAAGACGCCAGCCGACCCGATGGACTTCGGAGCCGGCCGCATCGCCGCCGACAAAGCGGCCCGCCCAGGGATCACCATCGCCGAGACGGCGAACCGCATGCTCGAATTCGCTGACGACGAGGTCAAGGCGGTTGATCTCAACCTCCCGTCGGTGAACGCGCCCGTGATGCCGGGAAGACTCACGACGGTCCGCACGCTGCGCAATGACACGGGGGAACGAATCACCTACCGCGTGAAGTCCAGCGATTCCTCGGTGACGGCGTCACCTTCGCTGATCAGCGTCCCGGCGCGGGGCGAGGCCGAGTTGACGATCACGATCGCTTCCCGTGAGGCCGACGCGCAGTGGCGGTTCGCGACGGTGACTCTCTCGCCGCAAAGCGATTTCCCCACGGTGCACCTGCCCGTCGCGTTCCGCCCGACGCAGGGCAAGGTCACATTGACCTCCGGGTGCGCCACGTCTGAGCTGTCGATCGGTGAGAGCACGACGTGTCACGTGGAAGCCGCGAACACGGGCTTTGAGGACGCCTCCGTCAACGTCTCCACCTCCCTGAGCACCGGTCTCGGCGGATCGCCCGTGGTCAGGAAGTCCTCCCTGGACGGTGTGATCCCGGGCAAGCCAAATCTGTCCACTGTGGAGGGACGCGGGTTTACCCCACTGGCCGTCGGCGCGGATCCCATCGGCGACGAAGAGATGATCACCTACGACGTCCCGTCGTTCCGTTATGCCGGGAGCAGCTATAACCGGCTCGGCGTGGTCTCCAACGGCTACCTCGTCGTCGGGGGAGGCACCGTCCAGGACGTGCGCTTCGAACCGCCCGGCGGCTTGGACAAGAACCGGCCCAACAACATCCTCGCGCCCTACTGGGCTGACCTAGACGGGACCGCGGCCGAGGGCATCAAGGTCGCCACCTCGACCGTGGACGGTCGCGAGTGGATCGTGGCCGAGTGGCGGGTCAAGGTCTACGGGACCGAGGTGCGCCAGCAGTTCCAGGTCTGGATCGCCACCGGTGAGCGGGAGGAGATCCGGTTCGCCTACGACCCCGACGCCCTGCCGAGCGGGGACATAAAGTTCGCCGTCGGCGCGGAGAACGCCCTGGGCAAGGGCGAGCTGCTCACCTCCCGGCCGGACAAGGATCTCGTGGTGCGGTCGGCCGGTGGCCGTCCCGGTGGCGTGCTGCGCTTCGGCGTGACCGTGACGGGGCTGGCCCCCGCCGACGATCACCTGTTGACGGCTTCGATGACCAGCGACGGGGTACCAGGCACAACGCTCGTGCGCACGAAACTCGGCGTCTCAGCTCCGCACTAGCTTGAACTGCTGGCGGTAGTGCTGAGGAGTCGTCCCGGCCCGCCGGGTGAAGTGATGCCGCAGGGTCGCCGCGTCACCAAACCCGGCACGGGCCGCGATCTGCTCAATGGGCAGCTCGGTCTCCTCAAGCAGCCGCCGGGCGAACAGCACACGCTGATGCGTCAGCCAGTCGTGCGGGCTAGCGCCCGTCTCCGCGCGGAAGCGCCTGGCGAACGTGCGTGGTGCCATGTGAGATCGCTGCGCCAGTTCATCAACGGTCAGTTGCGCGTCCAGGTGGGTCAGCATCCACTCCAGCAAAGGCTGCAAGCCGTCGGCGGCAGCGGTGTCTGGTACCGGCGCTTCGATGAATTGAGCCTGGCCACCGGCCCGGTGCGGGGCGACCACCATGCGCCGGGCGAGTTTGTTCGCGACTCCGGCACCGTGCTCCTGGCGGATGAGGTGCAAGCAGGCGTCGATCCCGGCCGCTGTTCCCGCACCGGTGATGATCCGTCCATCTTGGACATACAGCCGGTCGGGCACGACTTCAGCGGCCGGGAAGTATTCGGCGAGCTGACCGGCGTGCCGCCAGTGGGTGGTGCAGCGCCGTCCGTCGAGCAAACCGGCGTAGCCGAGGGCGAAGGCGCCAGTACACATGGAAAGGATCCAGGCACCGCGCTCGTGCGCTCTCTTTAGGGCATCGATCGCCTCTTGTGGCAGCACGGCGTTCTTTATGCCGTCGGCCTCTCCCGCGGTGGGGTGCACGCGGAAACCAGGCGGGCAGCCCGGGATGGCGATCAAGTCGGCGTTGTCGAGCGCGTTGAGGTCAGCGTTGGGCAGCAGCGAAAAGCCGGCCTCGGTTTGCAGCGGAGCCGCGCCGTCGGAGCACAGCGAGAACTTGTACCCAGGAAAGCCGTCAACCGTGCGATCGGTGCCAAAAATCTCGCACAAAACGCCTATCTCGAACGAGGCGACGGGGTTCAGGGCGAGGACTGCCACGTTGGTGAGCATGAGCACAGTCTATCTGGCCGAAATTCGATGACCAATGGCATATCTGCCACTGTCCAGCGTGGAGTGCCACGAGCAAGATAAGGACATGACCGCACTACTGCTCCTTACAGGCCTCCTCATTGTGGCGGGGATCCTAGGGAACCTTGGGCTGATCAAATCGAATAACGACCCCGACGTGCCGAGGGACCCTTTCATCCGGCACTCTTAACCACATGGGCTGGTATGACGCGGATATTGAGCGCGTGATCATCACGGAAGAAGAACTCCACGCCAAGACCGGGGAACTAGCGAAGCAGGTCGCGACCGACTACGCGTCGGTGGACGGCCTGCTTCTTGTTTGTGTTCTCAAGGGTGCGGTCATGTTCATGGCGGATTTCTCTCGCGCGCTCGGTGCCGCTGGTGGTCCCGCGGTCGAGCTGGAATTCATGGCGGTGTCCTCCTATGGCCAGGGCACGACCTCCTCTGGAGTGGTCCGCATCCTCAAGGACCTCGACCGGGACATCGCTGGCAAGCACGTGATCGTCGTCGAGGACATCGTGGACTCCGGCCTCACGCTCAGCTGGCTCTTGAAATACCTGGAATCGCGCTCGGCCAAGAGCGTCGAAGTCGTAGCCCTGTTCCGCAAGCCTGACGCCGTCAAGGTTACGGTTCCGGTCAAGTACGTCGGGTTTGATATCCCGAACGAGTTCGTTGTCGGCTATGGGCTTGATTACAACGAGCGCTACCGCGAAGTCCCGTACGTCGGTATCCTCCATCCGGACGTTTACTCGCGTTGACGCCGTGGCTCTGTTCGCTGTCGGCGAACGACGCTGTGAAAATCCTGAAGCTTCTCCGGTGAACCGCCCGCATTAATGAATCGCGGGTCCCCCCGGTGTACCTTCGATTCAAGCTGACCCGACTCAAACGATCAGGATCCGATAACCAGCATGGAGCGAACGCGTTTCTTCCGCAGGCCAATCTTTTGGCTATTGATCATCGCTGGCGTGGCTTTCTTCGTCGGTCAGATGTTCTCGAGTGGACCGAGTTACCGAGATGTCGACACCAAAGTTGCCATGGAGCAGCTCAACAAGGGCGGCATCAAGAAGGCCACCATCTTGGACAAGGAGCAGCTGCTTCAGCTTGAGCTGAAGGAGGAGGCGACCTTCCCGGGTGATGACAAGAAGACCGACCGGATCCAGACCGCCTTCCCCACGGCCGCACAGACTTCCGTCGACAACAACATCTATGACCAGGTCGTCGCCGCGAGCGCGGCCGGCAAAGTCGATACCTACACGATCGAAGTCACCCAGGAGAGTCTGCTTTTCTCCCTCCTGCTGAACCTGCTGCCGATCGCGATCCTCGTGATCCTGCTTCTGCTGTTCATGTCGCAGATGCAAGGTGGCGGCTCGCGTGTGCTCAACTTCGGCAAGTCGAAGGCCAAGCTCGTTAGCAAGGACACGCCTAAGACGACGTTTGCCGACGTCGCCGGTGCTGAAGAGGCCGTCGAGGAACTCCATGAAATAAAGGACTTCCTCCAAAATCCGGCTAAGTACCAGGCGCTCGGCGCCAAGATCCCGAAGGGTGTGCTGCTGTTCGGCCCGCCCGGAACCGGTAAGACCCTGCTGGCCCGTGCCGTCGCGGGCGAGGCTGGAGTTCCGTTCTACTCGATCTCCGGTTCCGACTTCGTCGAGATGTTCGTCGGTGTGGGTGCCTCCCGTGTTCGTGACCTCTTCGAGCAGGCCAAGGCCAACGCCCCGGCCATCGTGTTCGTCGATGAGATCGACGCTGTCGGCCGCCACCGCGGCGCCGGCATGGGTGGCGGTCACGACGAGCGCGAGCAGACACTCAACCAGCTGCTCGTCGAGATGGACGGCTTTGACGCCAAGGGTGGGGTCATCCTCATCGCCGCGACGAACCGCCCCGACATCCTCGACCCGGCGCTGCTGCGTCCCGGCCGCTTCGACCGCCAGATCGCGGTTGACCAGCCGGACATGGAGGGCCGCAAAGCCATTCTGCGCGTGCACGCCAAGGGCAAGCCGTTCACTCCCGTCGTCGACCTCGACACGATCGCCCGGCGCACGCCCGGTTTCACCGGCGCTGACCTGGCCAACGTCATCAACGAGGCCGCGCTGCTCACCGCACGTCACGACAAGCGCGCCATCGATGACGACGCGCTTGAAGAGTCGATCGACCGCGTGATCGCCGGACCACAGCGCCGCACGCGGATCATGTCCGACCACGAGAAGAAGATCACGGCGTACCACGAGGGCGGTCACGCGCTCGTCGCCTGGGCCCTGCCCCACGCCGCACCGGTGCACAAGGTGACGATCCTGTCGCGTGGACGGTCGCTCGGGCACACGCTCGTGCTGCCGACCGAGGACAAATACACGCAGACCCGGGCCGAGATGATTGACACCCTGGCCTACGCGCTTGGTGGACGTGCCGCCGAGGAGCTCGTGTTCCACGAGCCGACCACGGGCGCTGGCAACGACATCGAGAAGGCGACAGCGATCGCCCGCGCGATGATCACTCAGTACGGCATGAGCTCCAAGCTCGGCGCGGTCAAGTACGGCACCGCCGGCGACGAGCCGTTCCTGGGCCGCAGCTATGGCCACGAGAAGGACTACTCCGACTCGATCGCCGCTGAGATCGACGCCGAGGTGCGTTCTCTCATCGAGCTGGCGCACGACGAGGCCTACGAGATTCTCGTGGAATACCGCGACGTGCTCGACAACATCGTGCTTGAGTTGATGGAGAAGGAAACGATCTCCACTCAGGACATGGCCCGCATCTGCGAGCGGGTGGTGAAGCGCCCGCCGATGGCCCCGTACAACGGCTTCGGCAAGCGCACCCCATCCACCCAGCCACCGGTGCAGACCCCGACTGAAGTGAAGCCGGCCGACGAAGTCAGCCTCCCACTTGAGACCTCGGAGAGTACGAACTGAACGAGAAGCTGGACTATCTAGCCGCTCGGCTGGTCGACGGCTCCTTGACCGGAGTTCCGGTGGAGGAGACCGTCGACCTGAAACGAATAGAGGCAGCGGTCCGGGAGATTCTCCTAGCGTTAGGCGAAGATCCCGACCGCGACGGTCTGCTGAAGACCCCGGCCCGCGTCGCTCGTGCTTACGCCGAGCTGTTCGCGGGCCTTCGCGTTGATCCCTCAAATATTCTCAAAACGACCTTTGAGGCAGATCACGACGAGCTCATTCTGGTACGAGACATCCCGCTGTTTTCCTTGTGCGAACACCACCTTTTGCCCTTCAAAGGCGTGGCCCACGTGGGATATCTGCCCAGCGAAGACGGGCGCATCACGGGACTGTCCAAACTGGCCAGGCTTGTAGAAGTGTTCGCCCGCCGGCCACAGGTGCAGGAGCGGCTGACGTCGCAGATCGCCGACCTGCTGCAAGCGCAGCTCGGCGCGCGTGGCGTCATCGTGGTGCTCGAGTGTGAGCACATGTGCATGGAGATGCGTGGCATCCGCAAACCCGGCTCGCGCACCATCACGAGTGCGGTCCGTGGGCTGCACAAGACGGACCCCAAGACGCGGGCTGAGGCACTGTCGCTGATTAACGCTAGATAATCGCGAACAGCAGCGTCACGAGCACGACCGGACTGAAGCAGACTAGGGCCCCGATCTCCGGGGTCTTCGGCTTTCTTGGCTGCACGATGCCGAGCGCCACCCACGCGGCACCGAACAGCATCGCGGCCATGATCAGTCCACAAATGCCTGCGTAGAACGTGCGTGTGCGGTCGTCGACGAGAAGGGCGAAGCCAAACTGGATCAGGGTCGCGAGGCCCGCCGCGGGGGCATAGGCGATCAGGTTGCGGACCGCCTGCGGCTGCTCGGCCTGGTCAAGTCGCGCTAGGGCCGCATCAGCGACGTCCACAGTGGACCGTGCCTGCCGCAGCGCCGCCAGCACGACCGCCGGACCGCCAGCCACCGTTTGCGCCGCGGTCTTCTGTTCAGCCGTGTTAGGCACCAGCGGGGGGGGCGCCGTCCCGGCCTGCAGCGCCGCCTCCAGCAGACGGCCAGCCTGGATGCCAATGCGTGCCTGCACCACGGGCAGCTCGGTGCGTGCCGACGCCACCGCCTCGGCTTCCGCCGCGGCCGCGCTAGCGGCCTCACGGCGTACCGAATCGAGCCGCTGCACCGACGTCAGATAGTCATTCCAGACGGCACTCACATCTTCGGTCGTCACGCGTCAACCTCGTCGTTTATGGACACGGGCGGGCGGGGGATAGGCACGATGGAGCCGGCGTAAACGAGCGGTGGTGCCGAGGCCGGCTCACGCGCCTGCCACAGCCGCTGCCGCAACGCCGACGTGACCTGCATGTCCGCATGCGGGTCGGGGAAACGGACCGTCTTCTCATGCCCGCGTGTCGCCCCGCGCGGACCGCCCAGCCCGCCGGCCGTGTTCACGACCGCCTTGCCCAGCGGCAGCGAGGCGGCGGAGTCGTTGTTGGCCTCGAGCACGCCGCCGCCACCAGGCAACGCCACCCGCACGAGGAACTGCCCGACGATCGGGCTGGTGCGCGCGTGCTGTGAGCACATCACGAGATGCACGCCAGCGGTCTTGCCCAGCTTCGCGATCGAGTCGAGCAAGGACACGGCTTCGTCGCTGCTAGCCAGGAGCCGCTGATACTCATCGATCACGCAGACGATGCGGGCCAGGGAAGCGCCGGAGGCGCGAAGCTGGCTGAAGCGGGTCACACCGGCGTCGTTGAGCACGGTCAGCCGTCGCTGCAGCTCCCTTGCCACCGAACGCAGCATCGCCAGCCCGTTGGCCGGGTCGTTGTCGTAACCGGCCTCGATCGCGTGGGGCAGCCACGACGGATCGTCATCGGTCGGCGTGAACTGCCTGAGCGCACCGTTGACGCTGAAATCGAGCAGGTAAAGGTGCAGCTCTTCGGGGTCGTACCTAGTACACAATCCATAAAGGACGTTGATGAGGAAAGCTGTCTTGCCCGATCCTGGCCTGCCCCCGACGAGCCAATGGGGGGTTAGGTCGGTGAAGTGCAAGCTAACAGGCAGCTCTCCGGCCAGGCCAACCGTCGTGGACAGACCGTCGGCTGAGGACTCGGCCCACCAGTGATCGGGGTCGGGCAGCAGATCCATGAGGTGAACCTGCCCGCTCGCGGCGAACCGCTCGGCGAGCTCGCCACACACGCGCTGCACGAGAGGGGCCGGCGGGTCCGGGTCGAGCTGCACCGGAATGGACAGGCCCGTCCAGATCTCGGTCGGGCTTGGGGTCGCTGGCTTGGACCCCGTGCTGAAGGGCATCCCCCCGAGCAGACAGTGATTGGTGCGTAAGGCGATCTGGGTGCTGGTCGCGAGCGGAGCCATCGCGGGCTTGGAGCCCAGTGGCAACGGCGGCCAGCCAGCGATGATCAGGTGCAGCCCGGCGGCCGGGCCCACGTCTGCGAGCGCATTGATGCGGTTGAGCTCGTCGGCCGTGGTCGTCGAGGGCAGTGCCGCGATGATCAGCAGCATCGTGCAGTCGCGACGGCGGGGCCGGGCCGCGGGTTTGCGCTGATCGACGGGCCGGCCAGGCTTCACCCAATGCTCGGCCTCGGCCAAGACGGCCTGCAGCCCGGTGCGGTCCGTGACGGCCGGAGGCATTAGCCCGGCGTCGGCGAGCTGGCCAAAGGGCGCGAACAACGCTCCGCCGACAGCGTCGACGGCCCGCACGATCAACGTCCCGGCGGGTGCCGTCGCCAGCAGTCGCAACAGGACAGAGCGCAGCGCTCCCGCGACGCGGGGATCGCGGGAATCAGCGCTGAAGGTCAGGTGCCCCGAACCGAGCAGCGGAATGATCGCCGGGAAATCGGCTTCTTCGGCTGGCTCGCCCGAACCGATCCGGACGAACTGAGGTCGCCGCTGCTCACCGAGCGGCCCAGGATCCTTTGTGGACAAGGGCTCGGCGAGCCAACCCGGAGCTAACTTGACCGCGGCACCACGCAGGCGGGAGGCCAAGTCGTGCTGCTCGGCCAAGTCGGTCCGCGGGAGCGGGACATGGTCTTCCAGCGCTTGTGCCGCCGCATCCACCACAGCCGCCGCTTGGCGATGCAGTGCTGCTGCTTGATCGATTCGGTCCACTGGCGACCACCGCCCTCACTGGCAAGTAAGGTTCCTCGCGAATTTAACGCCCGGGTATGTCAGTCGGTCGTGAGGTAATCGATGAATTTAGCTCTGATCATCGGTTCGGAATCCCCGTACTCATGGCCGGTGAACTCTCGCCACAGCTGAACGACGTCATCGACCGCCGCTCCGAGATCCTCGACGCCACGCTCCTCCGTCTCCGGCGCGGTCGGCAGATGGGTGAACAGATTCCAGAAGAAGGGCAGGTCAAGCTTCCGCCGAGCTTTGGCGAAGGCCTGCTCGCGCAGCTCTTCCGTGCTGAGGGAGTCCAAATCAGAAAACTGCGTCACTCCTGGAGCTTAAGCGCGGCCACCACTGTTTTCACGGCGCTCGGCAGCGGTTCGTGTTCCCAGAGCCGGATCACGTGCCAGCCAGCTTTGCTCAGGGCCTCGTTGGCGTGGCGATCACGCTCCATCGTGCGCCTGAGCTTTGGCGCCCAGTACCAGTCGTTCACGGTCGGCTGACGGCCATGATCGGGACACACATGCCAGAAGCAGCCGTCGACGAAGACGGCGACCTTGCGTTTCGTGAACACGATGTCTGGTCTTACCCGCGCGCCGTCGAGGTCTATGCGCAGATCCTTGCGGTAGCGCAACCCCAGCTGATGAAGCGCTCGGCGCAGGGCGATCTCGGGCTTCGTGTCTGACCGTTTGATCGCCGCCATGTTCCGCGAACGGCCCGCCGACATGGCCCGCGGGTATTGTCCCTTTCCATGAGTCGCCTCGCCCACTCCGCCACCTTAGACGTCGTGGAGATCTGTGCGGGCGCTGGTGGACAGGTGCTCGGACTGCACCAGGCCGGCTTCAAACACCGGCTGGCTTTCGAGCTTGATCCTCACGCTTGCGCGACGCTGCGCGCGAATTCGGAGCGGCTCGGCATGACCGGCGACTGGGTGCGCGAAGGCGATGTCGCTTCGTGGAATCCCGCGGAGATTGCCGGTGTGGATCTGCTCGCGGGCGGTGTGCCGTGCCCACCGTTCACTATCGCGGGCAAGCAACTGGGCGCGACCGACGAACGAGACCTGTTCGCCTGGGCCATCGAGCAAATTCCTCTGGTTAAGCCTCGTGCTTTGCTCCTGGAGAACGTGCGTGGCCTGAGCATGCCGCGGTTCGCCGGTTACCGGCAGCATGTGCTGGACCGGCTGTTGTCGTTTGGCTACACGGGCGAATGGCGGCTGCTGCACGCCTCAGACTTTGGTGTGCCACAACTGCGGCCCCGCTTTGTGTTGGTAGCGATGAAGCCCGCTGACTTCCGGCACTTCCACTGGCCGTCTCCGTTGGACTCACCGCCGACAGTAGGGGAATTGTTGCGGGACATGATGGCCGCACGCGGTTGGGAAGGCGCCTCCGCATGGGCCCGGCGTGCCACCGGCATCGCGCCCACCATTGTTGGCGGATCTAAGAAACACGGCGGCGCTGACCTCGGCCCGACCCGTGCCAAAGCGGCGTGGGCTTTACTGGGGGTGGACGGCCTAGGTATTGCCGATCTACCGCCCGGTCCTGGTGCGACCTTTGATGTTGGCCCTCGGCTGACGGCCGACATGGTCGCCCGGCTTCAGGGCTGGAACGACGGACAGTTCGCTTGGACTTTCACCGGCCGCAAAACGGCTAAGTACCGCCAGATTGGCAACGCTTTCCCGCCGCCGGTCGCCCACGCCTTAGGGGTCGCCATTCGCGCGGCGCTTTTGCGTTCGGCACCTTCGCGACGACTTGCCTCCACTGTGGAGCATGACCCGGTCTACCGCGCTCTTCGTGACCACGGCGGTTTCATGACCCACGCGCAGATAGAACGGGCGGCCGGGGCCGTGATACCACCACACGACCTCGACCGCCGGATCTCCTTGCTACGACAGGACTTTGAGGTCGAGTCGCGTGACGGAGCCTATAAGCTGTTGTCCTTCAAGGCTTTTACTGGCCAGAGCGACCACGCTCGCCATTCAGCCTTCGCCGAGCAACGGTCCCGCATTTCCTAGCGGCAGTTCCTCTGGGTGCTTTCAGTTTTCGTACTCTCTATGGCTGTCGTTGCTGGCGCTGCTGTTTTCGTGTCGGGCGTGGCTGTGGAGGGTGCCTTCTCTCCCACCGTGGCCTTCGTAGTCCTGCGGCACGCCTTCTTGGCTGCGTGCCAGAGGTGGCTTTAGTGCGTGCGTTCGTGGCCGCTGTGGCGGGCTTCGGTTTGGTGCGTGCTTTCCTGGCTGCTGTGCCCGGCGTGGCTTTGGTGCGCATTCTCGTGGCTACTGTGGCCGCCGTGGTATTCGTGCACGACAGCGTGGCCTTTGCCGCGTGAGATGAGCCAGCGGTTCACCGGAACCGTCACCACGAACGCGATCGCGAGCGACACCGCGAGGGCGCCCCAGAACAGCCAAGACGTCAGGCCGGCCATCATCGCGCCCGGGATGAGCAGCATGATCGCGTTGTCCACGATCTCCATGACGGCGATCGAAACGGTGTCAGCGGCGAGCGCGACCCTGACGGCCTTCTTGAACGGCAGGCCAGAGCGGAGCACCGGCCGGATCGTGAGCGCGTAGCCGAACAGGAACGCCAGCCCGATCGCGAGCGCGATGGTGGCCAGGTCACTCCACCCGAGGGCGGTGCCGATCACCATGCCGAGCACTTCACCGATCGCACAGCCGGTGAGGCAGTGCAGGGTCGCGGAGATGGCGAGTTTCGTCAGTCTGTCTTGCATGCCCAGCACTATACCCCTAGGGGGTATGGATCGGGTTGTGATGTGGGCTTCACTCCTGGAAGGGTCCGCACGGAACGGCTCGCGAGGACCAAAGCCAGGGCGACGGTGCAGATCGCGGCACCGCCGATCAAAGTGGTCGTCATGCCCAGCTTCAATGAGACCGGGCCCGCGAGCGCGGTGCCGACCGGGATCGCCACGAAACTACCAAGCATGTCCCACGAGTACACACGGGCGAGCTTGTCGGCATCCACGTGATTCTGCATCGAGGTCTCCCACGCGACGACGAACTGCTGTAATCCAACTCCTGCAAGCAGTGAGACCGCGATAAGCAGTGCGGGTGAGGACGTCTTCGCCAGGGCCACCATCATCAGCGGTTCACCGAGCACGCAAATCACGCCGAGGCGCAGCGGGTGTTTCACCTTGATACGCATAGCTAGCACGGCACTGCCGACCATCCCGACCGTGTTGGCCGCGATAATGAGACCCCACACTTCCCGGCCGAAGGACGCGTCGGCGATCACGGGACCGAGGACTTGGTATACGCCGCCGTAAACCATATTGATGAAACAGAACCCGAGCACGACTGCCCAGAGCCACGTGTGGTTTGTCAGCTCACGCCAGCCGATGCGCAAGTCGGCGAACACGTGCGATTGCTTTGGTGGGGCGGGCTTTACTGGTACCCGCAGATAAATGAGACCGGCCACGGCGAAGGTGGCGGCGTCGACGGCCAGGCCCAGCCCCGGACCTAGGGTGGCTACCAGGATCCCACCGAACCCTGCGCCGATAATCATCGCGCCATTGCGAGCGAAACCGTTGACAGCGTTGGCGTTTCGGCGATCCTCGGTCGGCACGACCTCGCCGATAAGCGCGGCCGCCGCTGGCATCGCGAACGCGGAGGCCATTCCGTTCACCAGCGACAGAATCATGAGCAGCGTGAGGGTCGCATTTCCGCTCAGGACAAGGGCCGCGACCGTCGCCTGGCTCAGGAACGCGGTGGTCATGCTTCCGATCAGGACCAGTGACCTTGGTACTCGGTCGGCCAGCACGCCGCCGGCCAGCAAGAAGATGACGTTGGCTAGCGTCCTTGCCCCGACGACGAGACCGAGCTCGGAGGCGCTGAAACCCATGTCCAGCAACGCAAACGCTAGCGCGATGGGTGCAATCGCGTTACCAAGGACGTTGACCGCGCGGGCCAGGACGAGCAAACGGAACGTCTTATTGGTGCGCAGATTCCCCACGTGGCGTCACGTTGCCAACGCCTTCGTCGCGGGTCAACTTGTTTGCCGGCGTTTTATGGCGATTCCTACGGCGGTGGCACCAATGATCACGACTACCGGAACAACGATGAGCCACCAGGGGAATGGCTTGCTGTCCTTTGGCTGCGCTGGCGGTGTCGTGATTGGACTGCTCGTTGTGCCTGGTGTCGCGCTCTGCGTCGGCACGTCAGCGGTCAGTGCCGCCATCAGGTTGAGCACGCCGAAGCCGTACTCGGGATCCCTGCCGGGTGCACCTTTGTCTGTCGCGGTGGCTGTGATGCGCTTGATGACGTCCTGTGCTTTTAGCTGCGGATACTTAGCCCTGATCAGCGCTACCGCGCCAGCCACAATCGCCGTCGCGTTCGACGTCCCGTTCGTGACGCCGTACCCGTTGTTCGGCCTCGTGCTGGAGATCCCATCCCCCGGCGCCGCGATCATGACCTCAGGCCCGGTGACGGAGTTAGGCGCCCGGTTGCCGTCCTTGCCAATACTGGCAACAGCCAACACCCCCGGAATCGCCGCCGGATAAATCACCGAGCTGTCGTTTGGCTTGTTTCCCACGGCTGCCACGACTACAGCGTCTGCCTTCGCAGCCTCTTGAATAGCAAAGTCCAACCGGCTTTCCTGACTAGGCGAGCCTCGCGAGATCGATATGACCTTGGCGCCGTGTTGAGCTGCCCAAATGATGCCCTGAGCCAAAGATGCGCTACCGCCCAAATCCACGATCGCAACTCTCACAGGCATGACGTGCGCTTTGGGCGCTACTCCTGCAACCCGTCCACGCGCAACGGCCAGTCCGGCCATTGCCGTTCCGTGGCCATTCGTATCCGAGCGCCCATCCGTCTGATCAACAAAGTCGGTACCAGCAACTATGCTGCTGGACAGATCAGGGTGGCTGGCGTCCACTCCGGTATCAATTACCGCAATGGTTATTCCTTCTCCTTGGGTGATCTTATTGGCTTCGGTGGTCTGCATGTAGGAGTGAAACCACTGCCCCTCGGAGATGTTGTCCACGGCCCATACGGGACTCGCCAGCAGCGTTGCAGTTAGGGCAACGAAACAAACCACTAACCGGATCATTGCTTCGCCCTCCGAAGAACTACTTGCGGGTCCCTGCCGTTGCCTGAGCGATCGGCCTGCCACGGCGTGGCAAGCTGCGCGAACCACTCTTTGAACTCAGCCTCTTGCGTATTGCTTGGCTGTCCGGGGATATATGCACGCTCATTAACCCCCTCAATCACCGGTGGAACGCCGCGCCTGGTCTGCCATACGGTGTCAGCCTTGCCCTTACGCTGCTGACTACCCCCATTGCCTGTCCCAGGCGGGGCTGAACCACCAAAGGGCATCGGCAACATTGATGGATTGCCTGGAGTCCCAGCAAAGCCAGCTCCGCTACCTCTGGCTGCGGAGCCGTAGTTTCCCTGTGAGCCGGACACTGAGGATCCAGCTCCAGCCCGAGTAGGTGGCTGGGGCATCGGAACGATATAGCCACCTGTACCTACGCCGGGACCAGGAAGAATATAAGCGCCGCCCTGGGGTGCATACGGATTGCCAGGAGGAATCGGCAGCATAGACACTGGCGCTCCTGGAACTGCAGGCACAGGAGAAGGTGCGCTAGCGAGGTCGGGACCGTTGTCGGCGCTGGCTGTAAACCGAACAGGGTGGTGTCCCGGTACAGCTGGTACGGATTGGCTATCTGGTACCTCACTGGCGTCCGGCAATGGGCCTTCCGCGCCTGCAGGCACAGGCGGTGCCTCTCCTCTTCCGCTCGGGAAGCTTTCGGGGACGATGATGCGGGTGCGGTGGTCGCGGATGGCTTTGTCCGCGTCATCCATGACGGCTGCCGCTTGATCGTTCAGCTTCTGCGCGGCGTGGTCCCACCACTCTGGCTTCCAGTCGCTGGTGACTTGAGACCACGAATGATTGAGCTGTGCGACTTCGGCTTTGGCCTTGGCTTGCGTGTCCAGAATGCCGTGGAGTCCGCGCGCGGTGGTGGCGGCGCACCGGGCGTCGGACTCCAGTTGCGCCAGAAACTGGTCGATGTGGGCGAGCGCCGCGTCGGCGGCGGGTCCCTGCCATGCGTTGGCCAGTTCGTTGCGGCGTCGCGTCAGCCGACGGTGGTGATCGAACAAGACGATCGCCATTTGCTGGAAGCCATCAACTTGTGTCCAGCCAAGCTCATCGTCTTCGTGCTCCACGATGGACCAGGTTCGCGGGACGTCGAAACCTGGCCAGTTCGCCTGATACAGCGCGGGGAATGGGACCTGGAAAGGCAGCATTCCAGGTGAGTAAGCCACTAGTTGGGGGTATGGCCCTTCGGGCATGGCGTAAGTCATTGGAACATCGGGCCTTCAGCGGTGAACTGCTTGGGCAAAGCGTTGTAGATAAGCCACTCGATGACTTCATTGTCCATTCGCGACAGTTCGTCGCTGGTTCGGTAGTTGGCTAAGATGATCTCCAGGGCGTTAGCTAGCTGCTGCGCACGCATCAGGTGCGCTTCGGTGTTGCCCCGGTGGATGCGTAACGCCTCATCGAGCGCACGTGCCGCAGCTTCGGTCTCGCCAGATGGTGAGCGGACTCCGAACCGGATGCCGTGCTGCATCTTGCCGTTGGCATCGGCTAGGCCAGGTTGCAGGCCTTCGTTGGTGTCCGAGCGCAGTTTTTCGCTGGTTAGCTGAATTTGCCCCAGGTCGACGGAAAATTTTTGCCCGCCCGACATTATTCCTCCCCGCAAAGGATCGCACCATGTCGATCGAAGGGTAGCGGAACAGTCCGGTCGGCGGGGAATTGTTGATAACCCTGTGGATAACTTTCGTCACGCATAGAAGAACCCTCAGCCACCACGGGGGAAGCGGCTGAGGGTTGCCAGAAGACTACGGTACGAAATCCGGTTCGCGCTAGACCCTGTTTTCTGGGAGTTCGCTGAGCGCAAAGAAAGGGCTACACCAGCGACAGTGATGGTGTAGCCAGACAAATCTATCCGATGCTTATCCAGATCGGGCCGATTCCGATGAGGTTGCATAGCCCGATACCTATGCTGATGAGCATGATCCACCTCCCCTGGCTCTGCATGATCACAGTAAGTGGAGTGGTCCTGGCGGCGGGCCGGAATGGAGAAATTTTCACGGTTCGATGCTGTGGCTGAGCGGCTCATGCCGCCTGACAGTCCATATTGGATAGTCTGGCCGCAGTGAGTCAGTCGGCTATTCGACGATGTCTCGAAGGGTGCCGCTTGTTAAGTCCTATGTCATCGCCGCGGTTAGCCGCACAATGGGTGAATGCGTTGGCGGCGGGTAGCGGTGATTGCCGGAATAGTGATCGGGATAGGTGCTGCCGGGGCGGCCACCAGTGGCCTATTCATCTATAACGAGGCCACCAAAATTGACCGGACCGAGCCCCAGGTCGTCACTGACGAGTACCTCCGTGCCGCTCTCGTGCGGAAGGATTTCGTCGGTGCTGACCTTTATGCCTGCAAGAATCAAGAAAGACTTGCACCCATCAAGACCCTTCGTGCGGAACTCGATCAGCGCGAGAAGGAATTCGACATCACTGTTCTGGTCTCCTGGGGTGCCTTCAGGCAGGAAGGCAAAACCTTGACTACCGAACTAACGATCTCTGGCCGCAAGGGCATAACGGTAACAAGCAAACGCAGCGAGACCTGGCGCTTTACGATGGCGGATGAAGACGGCTGGCGCGTGTGCGGCGCGGAGAAGATAGCGACGCCTTCCCCCACGCCATCAGCGTCGACTACTCCAACCACAGCTCCGTAACGGGAAGTGCCCGCGTCGCGGGTGCCTTGCCGGTCGCTCCCCAGCCGTACCAATCGGCTTCTGAGGCGACCCTCACCTGTGGATGTCCCTCCGGGCTCATGTGAACCTCGGTAACCGCACGCAGACCACGTGTCTCGCCGTCTTCGCTGGTGTGCACCATCCGCTTGCCGGTGAGCTGCCCAGCGCCTTCAGCCGGTAGCGCCGGCCGGTGAGGCGGGGAGTCCAGCGACACGGGTGCCACGTCGTTCGTTGAGACAACCGGTTCCGGCGCCGTATGAATGGTCTCGACCCATACCCGTTCCACCGGCACAAGAGCTGCAGGCACCTCCGTCCGGTCGCGCTCAGCGCGGTACCAATCGGCCTCAGTAAGTACAGGCACCAACGTGCGCGCACCCTGGCGAATCAGAGCGTCAGCGCGCATGTCTCCGCGCCAGCCGTGTCCAGGCAGTCCGACGAGGACCCGGGCGCCACGCAGAGTCCCGCCGGTGCTCTCGACGGTCAGCGCGGGCACGGGAACGATGGGCGCGGGCGGCGTCCGCCATTGGGCCGCCCAGCGCGCGAAATCAGCTTCGGTCATTCATTGCATCCTTAAACCACGGGGGTACCGAGCGGAGCGCCCTTGCTCGCCATAAACACCTCTGGGTTGACCGCGCCGCGGGAGCTCTCGTCGCCGTCGAGGTGTACCTCGAAGTGCAAGTGTGGCCCCGACGAGTTACCGGTCGTGCCAACGATGCCAATAACCTGGCCGACTGTCACGCGGTCGCCGACCTTAACCGCAGGCCGTGTATTCATGTGGCAGTAGCGGGTGATCACTTGTTCGGCGTGCAGGATTTCCACCATCCACCCGCAACCGCGCATGAACGGTGATCCGTCTTGGGCACAGGTTACCGAGTCGCATCTGCTGTCGATTACCACACCAGACGCGGCGGCGATGATGGGCGTCAGGCGGGCCGAACCGAGGTCCACGCCATGATGAGACGGGCGTTGCGAGGTACGGAAGGCGGACACGACGTTAGCTCCGACAGGGGCTGTCCATCCCGACGCGGCGATCTGGCCGAAGCCGGCGCAACGCAGTTTGCCGTTGACGAGCACGGCGCGACCTCCGCCACCCGTGAGCTTGTTGACAATCTGTGTCGCGATTGGCTCATGCTTGGCGTAGGCGTTGGGATACGCACTGATTTGAACCCGTTGTGCGGCAACGGTTAGCGGTAGAAGTTCCCAGTTCGGCACGGCGAGTAGCTTGTTGTAGAACTTGGTGGAGGAATACTCCGGGTTCATGATCTGCTCCGCTGTTCCCCAGCCCTGACTGGGGCGTTGCTGGAACAAGCCGAGCGAGTCATGGTCGTTGCGGTCACCCAAATGCCCGTGGTTGTTGAGACTGCTTTCCTGCATGGCCGTGGCGACAGCGATAACCCAGCCTCGCGGCGGAATTTGAAGCTTCTGTCCTGTTTGGACAATGATCGCGGCGTTGCGGATCTGGGTGGGGCCATACGAACCCACGCGTTCGAACTCGCCGTTGACCACGACCTGACTGTTGTTGCCGCAAGTCATCGCGCTGGTGAGATCGGAGCCCTGGTTCGCGAGGTCGCCGAAGATAATCGCGACTACAGCGCCAGCGCAGCACAGCAACGCGAGAACCGTTGTCGTGCCCGCGAGCACGACTGGGCGGATGAGGCGCTTCTTTGGTCCGCGTAAGGGAGCCACGTACGAAGGCAGGGGAGTCTTCATGCTCGGTCCCAATCAATGCCATCGACGAGCCAGCTTCCATCACCGCCGTGCTCGACGAAGACGAGCCGCAGACGCAGCTTGCCGGCATCGCAAGGAACCGTGGCATCGACGACAGCATCCGCATAGACCTGAGTGGTTGTGGCGCCCGTGATGCGTTCAGCGGGCACGTTAACCGGGTCCACGCCCGTCAGTTCGTCTTGCAATGCCTTTGTCGCAAGGGGTGCTAGCGCGGACCTCCACGCTTGCGGCGTCCGCTTCTTCTCAATCCAGTTCTGCGCGAAGGTGGTCGCCACCGTCGCAACGGCAGCACCCTTCGTGGGCTGCCGTGGACTGGCACTCGGCCGTGGGTCAACGACACTGTCATTGCCTGCCGTTGGATCCACCGTGGACGGTGCCGAACCGAGGTTCGGCCCTGGATCGGGATCCCCGCCGATTATCTTGCCCACGATGACGACAAGTCCTACGAGAAGGAGAAGCATCAGAGCGATCGCGGTGCGGGGCCGCACCGGAAGGGAGCTGAGGAGTCGGCTCGCCATAGTTATCTCGTCTCCGCGCGCGCCTCGGTTCGGGGTTCACTGGGCCGTGTTGCGGGTGTTGCGTGCGGGCCCGGCTGTTGCGGAACACTGGCCGGGCGGTAGATGGCGTAAGACGGTTCCGGATCGTGGGTGTCGACATCGATCCAGGGCTGCTTGCGTGGGGCGGGAGCGATCGTGTCCGACCCAGGCCGAGCTTCGGCCCTGGCCGCCGCCGCGGCTTCGACGGTGACTTCTTGCTCCACCCGCGCCTCGGGTTTGAGGCCGCCAGTGGTCACATCCACGTTGGTGTTCGACGTCGTAGTGACTGCGGCCGACTGCGGGCGTGCTGTCAGCAATGCGGCGCCGCTGCTGCGGCCACTGAGCTGAGTGATGCGGGTGTAGGGGCGCAACAACATCCAGCCGACCACACCACAGAGCAGCACGAGCGTCACCTGCAACCAGCCCGGCAACGAGGCGGTACTCATGATGAGATCCACGGCGAGCAGGTAAACCGCCGCGCCAGTACCAAAAATCGCGATGTTGATGACTGCTGCGACAACGGCGTTGGCGAGACGCCGGATGCCAGCGCTCGCAGGACGCAAGAGGCCGACGGTTCCTAACGCAGGAGCCGCGATCACAGCCCAGCGGATGACGACAAAGCCGAGGAGCACAAGAAGCGAGGCCACGATGTCGAACGAGGCGTACGCGATCGAAGCGAGGATAGCGATGAATCCAGCGCCGACGCGCTCCATTCCCTTGGTGCCCTTGAGGTACTCGTAGGCTTCAGGATCCTCGGTCTTGATCTGCTCAGCGACCTTCTTCCAGTCATTTTGCTTCGTGTCGATGAGCGACTGACGCCTCGCTGGGTTGGACTGAATCGCCTCAATATCTTCCCAGCTAAAGGACTTCGCCCTATACAGTGCTGGCCCGTACTTTTTGGCGGTCTCGCTGTCAGCGGAACCCAGCACCCCGCGCAACCAGTTGCGATAGAGCAGAGTCTGAACAGCGGTGTCGCCCGCCCGTACCGCTGGCGGCCTGGTGTCGACGCATGCTTCGGGGTGATCAGGGTCGTCACAAGTGGTTGGGGCTTTTGATGCGGGTCCAATCGCGTCGTGCACCACGCTTAGTGTTCCCACAAGAGCACTGTCCGCGACCTTCGCGGATTGGACAGGCCATTTTGCCAGAGCAGTGACGGCAACGAGAATGAGCAATGCCCAACCGGCGGTGGTCAGTGCCGCAGACATCTGTGCTTGACGTGAGCGCCAGAGCAAATACATGCCGACGACCGCGATGGTAACCACTCCGAAGACACTGAAGACACGCGTGTAAATCGCTTCCGTGGCGGTCGTCAGAAGCGGGTCCGACCAGGACCAAAGATCGCCAGGCGACCACGCCTTCTCGCGCAGCCCATTTGACGCGGCGACGATCCCCGTAGCGATCATGAATTCGCCGTTGGCGATCGTGGATTCGATCTTGTGGTCCGGATGCATCAAGGTGTCGGCGCAGCCGATGTCATAAGTGGTGTAGTCGTAACCGGCGTAACCGTATTCGCTATAGAGCAAGCCGCTGCCACCACCGCCGCCCGTTTGTCATGTTGGCTTGGTAGCGAACCAGCCCGCGAACCCCGAGTCTGGCGTTGCCGGATTCGGTGCGTGGACGCAGAGTGCTCGCTCAGGGTTGAGTTCGGCCAAGCGGGCTATGCACTCGTCTAGCGGTCTTACAGTCCATTCCTCCAGCGAGCACAACGGTGCTACCGCTGACACCCCGACGGCTGGCGCTGGGGGCGCGGGCGCGGCCGAGGCCGGTACGCCGAAGAACGTCCCCAGGAACAGGACGGCTATCGCGAGGACTTTTCTCACCGCCGGGCCGCCTGTCCGGTCGGGGTGGTGTCGAGGGTAGTTAGCAGACCGTCCACATAGGACACATCAACCCGCACGCGCTGGACCCTACTATCCACGTCACGCAGCACGAACTCGCGGTACCCGAGCCGTCCCGCACTGTTAGCGTCGGGCGCGGAAAGTGAAGCCAGCACGGCTTCGTAGCCAACGTCGGTGGGCACGCGAAGTAGCCGCAGCGCGTCAGAAGCGATCTCGGCGTCCTGCGCGATACGCCCAACGAAGACTGTTGAAACCAGGTTCTGCACGTCGAGTCCGAGGATGTCTTTCGGGTTCTGTGAAGCTACGAAGGCGGACAGGTTCCACTTGCGGGAGTCACGGGCCAGGCGCACGAGGAACGACCGTCCTGAGCGCCAGCCCTCCATGAAGTGGGCTTCATCGAGTCCAACGAGCTTGCGCTGGTGCATGTCACCCGAGTAGCAACGACGGACCGCGAGGCGGTGCGCGGTGTGCAGCATCGGCAGGGCCAATGCTTCCTCGGCCGACCAGTATTCGCGCTCAATCTTCAGGTCTGGCAACCGCAGGCCCGACATCGTGATGACGGTCAGCGCGGCGTCGGTGCCCAGCAGGTCTGGTGGCGGTGAGCCGAAGAATAGCAACGCCAACGGCATTTCCGCTGTGTCCATCAGAAGGTTGGCTAGTTCGCGACCCTGATCGTCGACGCCGGAAAGGCAGCGGACGACGTCGTCCAATGTGGACGTTTCCTCGGCCGGAACGGTCCGCACAGCGTGACGCAGCAGCGTCGCGGTGGAAGCCTCGCGGGCCACCTGCGGCGGCACGAGCATGCTGCAGATGTCCTGCACCAGCATGCGGCGCTCAGCACGGGCGTTGGACACCGCGATTTCGAACTCGCGGTTGCCCGCATGCCCCGCGCCAAACTCTTCGCGCCGAGGCGTCGGAATCAGTGAGTATGGAGCAAGCGTCCCCTGCTCACCACCCGTCAGGTTCAGCACGCGCGTGAACGGCCGAAGCTCGGGCATAGCGGCGAGACGTGCCAAAGGCCCGGACGGGTCAAGCAGGGTCACCTGCACACCACGGCGCGCGTTCAGGTATCCCAGCGCACCAAGCAAAGTGGACTTACCACCACCGGGCTCGGCGACCATCACGGCTAGACCGCTGCGCTCGCGTACCTCCATCGGGAAGTGCGGGTCCAGGAACACCGGCCGACGGCAAGTCCCCGCCGTACGCCCAATGAGGTCCCCTCGCTTGTCCCCAACCGTGGACGCGGCTTGCGGCAGCGCCGCTGACAGCAGCCGCACCGGCATCCGCCTCAGGTACCCAGTGTTGGCGATCGGCTCGCCAGGGATGAACTCACGCGCCAGTTGGTCCTGCTGCTTGGGGTGCTGCAAGGCAACCCGGAGCTCACGGCTGTACGCGGCGGTCACCGCGCGAGCACGTTCAAGACACTCGTCACGGGTCGCTCCACTGACCGCGATGCGGTGCCATCCGTGCGCACGGGCCGAATCGACGGGCAGGCCGGTCGTCATTTCGTCGCCCATGACCAGTGCGCGGGATGCCAGGCGTTCCAGCTCTGGCGGCGCGTCCATGCCGTGCTCGGCGTAGTCCTGCTGCTGTGAGCGGATCATCCGGAGCCGGTGCTCAAGGTTACGGAAGCTGTCCTGCGGGCCGAGAATGTCCACTCGCGACGACAGTTCCATCGGCCACGGCAACCGCTCGTGGAAGTGCAGCCACGGCTCGTGGCGCTCCGGGATGTCGAGTGGTTCCATGCGGCCGACGGTGAGCACGGCGACGTGCCGTTCCTCGGCGGTCATGCGGTTGACGAGCTTGACCGTGCTGCCGTAGGGCGTGCGGTAACGCTCAATGTTTTCCGTGAGCGCGAGCAGATCGCCGGATTCCCAGTTGCCGTGCCCGATGGTGCCCACAAACGTTGGTGGGGCCATGCCTAGCGCGACTGAGCGGTAGAGCAACCATTCCAGCTCGAAAGCGTGGGCCCGCTGTCCGCGCATGCCAAACGCGGCAAGCACTTCGTCGAACTGCTCGACTTGCCGGCCAAGCTTCTTGCGCTCTGACTCGGGCGTGCCACGGCCGAACATCTTGAGCATTCGCTCGGAGAAGCTGTCGCCCAGGGCTCGGCGGGCAAACGTAACGCCTAGGAACGTCTGGCCTTCGGCGTGGTTGATCTGCCGCAGGTGCCGTTGTGCCGCAACAAGGTGATCGCCCCAGGACGGAGCGTTCGGCACGGGCGGCAGCGGACGCGTGGTCAGCTGGTCCAGCTGCGCTGCCCACTGGTCTGCAGGGAACGGACGGGTCGTCCGTCGCAAGTGGAGCCGGAAGCCGGCCAACCCGGCGTACTGCTCAGAAATGGCGCTCAGGATCGCTTCACGCTCAGGGTCGGGCCGGAATGCCCAGCGAACCTCGGGAAGCAGGTACCAAGCGGTGACAGCATGGCGGGTAAACGTCAGGTGGCCAGCGATCTCGCTGATCTCAAGTTCCTGCGCGGGGCCACGTTCCTTGGCGGGCTTAGGAAGCTTGACGGGCTGTGGCTTGCGCTTACCAGACGGCGCCGGCGCGGGCCGCGAAGGAGCGGTCATCACAACGGGAGCGGGCATCAACCCGGGCGGTGCGCTAACCGGCTGCGACGACACCGGTTGAGCGGAAACAGGTTGAGCGGAGACCGGCTGCGAAGAAACCGGCCGCACGACCTCCGGAGCACGCCCATGACGAGGCCCCGAACCCGATGGCCCGGCACCAGCCCGCCCAGCACCAGACCCCCCGAAGCCAGACGTCCCGGAAGCCAACGACGCAGATCCAGCAGGCCCATAACCCGAAGGCCCGGAACCGGACGGCCCAGAAACAGGAGGCCCAGCGGGAGGATCAGCGAACTCTTCCGCGTCAATGACCTGTCCCGGCAGCGGATGCTGAGGCGGCCCAATGAATCCGGGCGGTCCCGCCGGCCGGGTAGGCACCTTCACCGCGGCAGGAGTATGCGCCGAGGCGTCAAACAGCTCAAGGAAGGGGGACTCGACGTCCAGGCGAGGCGCGGATGCCGCAGGAGTAGAACGCAGGCGCGCTGCCGCCGAGGTGGCGGCCTCACGCATCTCAGCCGCGCGTTTTTCCGCCGCACGCTGCAGATCGTCGGACTTCTCCGACTGCAGCGACTCCGATGGTGGCCTGCGCCTTGGCGGCTGAAAGGCGGCGACGGGGCCATCCACAGAGGGAATAGCGTCCGTCACCGATTCGTCTTCGGCACCGTGAATGTCGAATGTGGTCATGTGAGCGCCTTCCGGACCAGCACGCGGCGGGCGACGAGCTTGGGGTCGCGACGTTCGGTGGCGGGTTCCTTGGTGCGCCGCCAGTCGGTGAGCGCCGTGCGGATGACCATCCGGGCAGGACGGTCAGGATCGACATGCCGGAATACATACGACGTGGCCACGATGGCCAGCGCGATCTCCCAGGCGGGGAAAGGATCGATCTCCTGGGTAAACAGCCAGCGGATCCCCATGAACGTAGGCACGAGGAGCACGAACAGGCCATATTGGGCGTAGGGCAACTGGACGGGCAGGGTGTATCCCGGGGGGCCCAAATAAACCAGGCGAGCCCGGTATATGTCGTCGTCCGTACGCAGCCTCATGTTAAGTGCCCTATTCAAACATGATGTCGACCAGGCCAGCGCCGAACACGAACAATGCCCCCGCCCCGACGATGAACGCGATGCCGATGATGGCGATCGCCGAGCTGGTCAGCACTTTGGACACCTCGCCCCGGCTAGCCCGGCCGATGAAGATCACGCCCAGAACAGCCAGCAAAATAGGGGCGAGCTTGCTGGCGAAGAATTCGAGAATTCCTGTGGTGTTAATGGATCCGCCGCCGCCCGGAGTGGGGGTGGGCGCCGCGGCCACAACTTCAGCGACCGCGCCGATGAGCGACGTGGCATTCATCTCTTGCTACCTCCCCCGGGTCTCGTCGGCGCTAGTTGCAACTTGCTAAGCCTTACGGAAAGGTGCGCTCAGCTGTGGGATGCGCCGATGACACCCTGTTTCGTGTCGAACACTTACGGTAATTCTGGGCCTGCCAGAACACCCCTGAGGGTACGGTGCGTCACTCACTGCGACAAGCTATGCAACTACGTCTTTGCCGAAGGGGCGCTGTCGGAAGAACGCCTGTGCAAAGTCACGCTCACGTCGTTAAACGTCTGCGGAATCGGTGCTTGTGGCTTGTGGACCGTCACGGTCGCCTCGGCCACACGTTTGTCGGCTAAGCAGACGTCAATGAGCCGTGAGGCCAAGGTTTCGATGAGGTTCACGGGCTCCCCAGCGACGACCGCGGCCAGAGCCGAAGCTAATTCACCATAGTGGACAGTGTTAGCTACATCGTCAGACCCTGCGGCCATCGATAAGTCCAAGAACAACGTCACGTCGATCACGAAGTTCTGGCCCTCGCGCCGCTCGAAGTCGAAGACGCCGTGGTGTCCCCAGACTCGAAGTCCGCTCAGTTTTATCTGGTCCACTCTCGCCACACTTTCAGGGCATCGACAGTTGCCTCTACATTGTGTACTCTCACGCCCCACACCCCGGCCTGTGCGGCGAGCACACTGGTCGCCGCCGTCGCCACGTCACGGTCAGGCGCTGGCCGGTCGTTGAGGAGCTTGCCCAGATACGACTTTCTTGAAGATCCAAACAAGATGGGGTACTCCAAAGCCGTGAACTCGCGCAAATGCTGAGACAGCGCCCAGTTGTGCTCCGCTGTCTTGGCGAATCCGAGCCCGGGATCGAGGATGATCCGCTCCGCATTAACTCCCGCCGAAACCGCCTCGGCCGCTCGCTGCAACAGCTCCACGCGCACATCACGAACCACGTCGTCGTAATGCGCCAGCTTCTGCATGTCCGCCGAGTGACCCCGCCAATGCATGATCACGTAGGGGCACCCAGCGGAAGCCACGACCCGCTTCATGTCTGGATCGGCCAGCCCACCGGACACGTCATTGACGATCACGGCACCGGCCTCCAGCGCGGCCGAAGCCACGAGCGCACGCGTGGTGTCCACACTGGTCGCGATCCCCGCGGCCGTTAACGCCGTAATCACCGGAACGACCCGTTGAGTCTCCGTGGCCGCGTCCACACGGGAAGCACCCGGCCTGGTCGATTCGCCGCCCACATCGATGTATTGCGCTCCCTGAGCGACCATCTCGGACGCGTGGGCCACAGCCGCATCCAGGTCCTCATAGAGGCCGCCGTCGGAAAACGAGTCGGGCGTGACGTTGAGAACCCCCATCACCACCGGTAGGCCATCGTGCACCCGGTCATCCTAGGCGAACAGCTCGCGGCACTCCTCTGACCGGCCCATCGCGATAGCCGATCGTGGATGGTTGACTCATCGACGTTGTCGATAGGAGCGATGTGAGCAGCCTGGTGGCCACAGAGCAGATCATCGTCGCGTTCACCGGTGAGGGCGATGGAATCGAAGAAATGTCATGGGGGCAGTGGGAGATCTGGCACGCCATGGTCGCCCAGCAATCAGCGCTTCCGATTGGTGGAAGCGCACCCGTAGCACCCGGCACCACCACCGAAGATGTGGCCGAAGAGCTGCGGTTCTTAATGACCCGTTACCAGCCGTTGCGCACGAAACTGGTTTTCGACGCGAACGGCCGGCCCACGCAGCACGTGCACGGGAGTGGGGAGATCGGATTAGAAGTCTTTGACGCCAACGACGGCGACGATCCGGCCGCGCTTGCCTTTCAGATCCATGAGGGGTACTCCGAAAGGCCGTTCAACTATGCCGAGGAGTGGCCGGTGCGGATGGCTGTCGTCCGGCATCAGGGCACGGCGACGCACCTGGTCGCCACCATGTCGCATCTGACCATGGACGGCTTCGGCGGCATGATCATGCTGGAGGAGGTAGTCCGGCGGCCTGACACGCCCGTTGACGGGATGCAGCCGCTGGAACAAGCACGCTGGCAGCGATCGCCTGCGGGACAACGGCATAACGACCTGGCGATGCGGCACTGGGGTCAGCAATTGCGGGCCGTTCCGCTGGGGTTATTGGACGACGCCTCCGGCGCCCAGGTGCCGCGCTACTGGGAAGGGCGCCTGCGTTCCGTGGCGCTGTGTCTCGCGGTCCGCGCCTTGGGTGAACGCACCAAAGTGGACTCGTCGGCGATTCTGCTCGCGCTGTTCGCGATCGCGCTTTCCCGCAAGTCAGGCGTTACCCCGGTGTTCACCCGTCCCGTGGTCAGCAACCGGTTCCGGCCGCGGCTGTCCAATGTGGTTTGCATGCTCGCGCAAGCCGGACTGGTGACCATCGATGTCACGGGCTCTACGGTCGACGAGGTGATCGCCCGTTCCCAGCGCGCGGCCATGACGGCCTATAAGTACGCGTATTTCGACCCTGAACGGTTAGTCGCGCTCATGGCGGAAGTAGCCAAAGAAAGAGGCCCCGGCTTCACGACCGGATGCTTTTTCAATGACCGCCGGGTCAGCAGCCGCACCGAAACGTCGGGTCCGCCGCCCGCGCCCGCGGAGCTGCACGCAGCGGTGGCCAGCAGCACGTTCGCCTGGGTGACCAAACAGGACACCCCGTTTGACCGGCTGTTCCTGCACATTGACGACGTGCCCGGGTTACTGCAGCTGACCCTCGCGTTCGACACGCACTACGTCCCGCCGCAGCTGGCTGAAGCGGTCTTGCGTGACATGGAAGAGATCGCGGTCGCGGCCGCTTTCGACCAGGGCTATAAGGTCAGCCTGTGACACAGGTGGTCTTCTCGATCGGAAGCAACCTTGGCGATCGGGAAGCCCACCTGAGGCTGGCTGTCGCCGGGCTCAGCGAAGCGGGCGAAGTGCGAGCGGTGTCGGGCGTCTACGAAACCCCGCCCTGGGGCGATGATGAGGATCAGCCGTCGTACTACAACGCGGCCGTGATCGTGACCGGGCCGTTGCGGCCCATCGAGTGGCTGCACGCGGCTCAGCGCATCGAAGCCACCGCGCTGCGCGAACGCGATCCGCAACGACGGTTCGGCCCGCGAACCCTGGACGTCGACCTCATCGCGATGTGGGAAGACGACGGCACCCCCATCATCATGGACACCCCTGAGCTGACCCTTCCGCATCCGCGCGCACATCAGCGAGCCTTCGTTTTGCGGCCATGGCTGGAGATTCAGCCCTACGCCAAGCTGCCGGGGCACGGCTGGGTCAACGACCTCGTGTTGTCGGAAGCGCTTGAGGCAGATGTCGCGGCTATGAACGCATTGCCCACGATCCAGCTACAGTCGACTCCGTGAGCGAACCGCGGATCAAGCCGACCAACGCGGCAACTCTCGTGGTCGCGGGTTTCGCCGCGGCCGCGTTGACCTGGGTCTCCACGAGCTATTGGTATTGGGAACTGGCGGATCTGCCGCTGCTGCCGGTCGCGATAACGCTCGGTGTGCTGGCGCTGCTGGAGTTCGTGCTCGCGCAGCAGACTAGGGCGAGGATCGAGCGTAAGCCTGGCCGCCTGCCGGTCGAGCCGCTGCTGGTGGCCCGTTACGTCGCGCTCGCGAAGGCGACCTCGTTGACCGGTGCCATCTTTTCCGGCTTCGCGCTCGCGCTGACGCTTTGGCTGGCTGTCGAGGCGCAGAGCAATGACGCCGCCCGCCGAGATCTCCCGATCGCTGTCATAACGTCGTTAGCGGCTCTCGCGGCGATGGGGGCGGGACTGTGGCTGGAGCGGGCTTGCCGGGTGCCAAAGGATCCGGATCAGAAAGACGCTGATCAGCGCTAGGGTCTGTTGCATTCATGTCCGAGCCGGTACGGTCCTCCGGGTAGCCGGTTTGTACCCCCGCGGACCGGCAGATCGCGGCGTGCGGAGGCGTGGGCTATGGCCTATGAACTCAATTCAGACGTAACAGACGCCGGTCAGCTGGGCGGACGGCACTCCCGCTCGGCGGCGAACCTCGAGGACGTTTTCGACGATCCGGAGCACGGAGAGGTTGGCCGGGACCGGCTTGGCGTGCACTTCGCCTGGGAAGGCGTGCTCGCCCTTGGTGTGATCGCCCTCGGCTATCTGCTCTTCGCCAGCCATCGCGACACGGTGAGCGGTGACGGCCTGCGCGGTGTGCTGGTTCTCCTGGCCTCACTGGGTTTGCTGGCTTTGGCCGCGTCCATCTCCTTGCGGGTCGGAGCGCCAAACCTGGCGATCGGTTCCGTCGCGGTGGCTAGCGGCCTCTATTACGCGCAGAACAGCACCAACGGCCTCGTGGCGACCAGCCTCTGGCCGGTGCTCCTGGCACTGGGCCTGGGCTTGGCTATGGCTCTGCTTGTCGTTGGTTTCCAGGTGCCGGGATGGGCAGGCAGCCTCGTCGGCGCGCTCGTCACCGTCGCGTGGATCGAGTACAAATTCCAGGCACCCGTTGAGGTCCAAGGCGAATACAGCCCCCTTCCTCATGCCTACTACTTGGTCGCCGGCTTCGCTGTGCTGACAGTCGTGGCCGGGCTGCTCGGCCTGATCAAGCCAGTGCGCCGCGGGATCGGCCGGTTCCGGCCGGTAGGCGATCCAGCCTCGCGCCGCGGTGGCGTGGCGGCGACGCTGACCTCGTTCGGCATCATCGGCGCGACCGTGCTGGCCGCTTTGGCTGGCGTGTTCCTGGCTGCCGCTAGCGGCACAGCGGACGTTCCGGTGGCACAGGAACACGGGTTTGACCTGACCGCTCTAGCCATCGGCATCGCTCTCGTCGGTGGAACCAGTGCGTTTGGACGCCGCGGGGGCGTGTTCGGCACGCTGCTGGCGACGAGCCTCGTGACCCTGCTGATCGTTTACGGCGACGAGGCCGGCTGGCGCATCTCCGACTGGATCCTCGCGGCGAGTGCGGTGGCCACCGGGCTGGTGGTCACCCGGCTCGTGGAGACCTTCGGCCGGCCATTGAGTGCCGAAGACGGTCCAGAAGACTGGTCAGACGTGGGCATTGGAACCTCGACCGCGACGAGCTGGTCGACACCAAGCTCGACAGACGCCTGGTCCGGGCTTTCGGCGACGCCAACCTCGCCGGCCACGACGAGCAGTGGCACGCAGTGGGGCTCGGAGACTGATCGCTGGCGGTAACTAAAAGATCTGTAAGAAGCGGCGGTGTCGGCATTCTGCTGACACCGCCGCTGGCTTTCGTCCTAAGTGGAGCATCGGACGGATGACCCTGCCGCCCTGGTGCCTGCGCTCATGGCGGGTTCGGTCGTTAGTCATTGGTGCTTCCTAACTCGGAGTTTTGGCGCGATCTCTGGAACGGCCGCCCTTCCGATTCGCCGCGACGGTCGGTAACCTCTAGCACCATGCCGGCTTCCGCAGCCCGGGAAGATCAGCAACGTGCCCGCATCTTCTCAGCGCTCTTCTGGGTCGGGGTCGCTCTGGCCCCGCTTGCGGCATTGGTGCTGCTCATCGGGTCGAGCACCGGCTCGTTGCGGACAGCCGTTGGCATCCTTGTCCTTTCGGTCATCATGATCGCCGTCTCGATAATGCTGCGCCGCGAAGGCGAGACGATGAAGACCGAATTGGAAGACACCCTCTTTGACGAAGTCGACGCGACGCGAGCTGACATCCGCGACGACATCGCCCACGCCGTTCACGCGACGCATCGCGCCTTCGGGGAAAAGTTTCAGTACCTGCTCGATCAGGTTGAGGCGACCCGCGCGGAGCTTGAGGCGACCCGCGGTCAGCTGGAAGTGTTGCGCCACCAGCTTCCTGCCGGGCCTAACGGCCGGGTCGGGCCTCCCGCGCCCGGCAACCCAGCTCACGGCCGGGGCCAGGGCATGCCGTCGGGCATCGTGCGGCACACCGAGACGGTTCAGGTGACAACGCGGCACACGGTGATGGATCCCAACGAGGAGCAGCGGGCGGGCACCACGTATGGACGGCCACAGACCGCGGCGCCACGGGGCCGTGACGACTCCTGGACCGAGCAGCGTTTGCGCGAGCAGCTAGACCGCCGCCGTGACGCCGGTGAGCCCGGTGCCGCCGCCGAGCGGTGGCAGCAACGCGAGCCTTACGAGGAGCGCTGGTCTGCGCCTATCGAAGACGATGACAGGCGTCCCGGTGTGCGCGCCGGCGACCGCTGGGCGAGCATCCGCGATGACGACCACGGCCGGGAACTGCGCATGGGTGAGCGCAGGGCGGCCTTGCACACCGACGGCGCGGGTGGCACCGAGCTGCGCATCGAGGACCGCTGGGCGGCGGTGCGGCGCGAGGCCGGCCTCGACCGTGAGGACCGCGATCGCGACGACCGCGTGGGCAGGGGACGGGGCGGCTGGTCCGATGAAGACCGGCTAGACATCCCGAGGGGCGACTTCCCTTACCGCGACCGGGAACGCGAAGACCGCAGCCGCCGGGCGATCACGAGTTCGGACCGCGAAGACCGCTGGTCTACCTACAACGATGACCGTGACCGTGACCGTGATCGCGATCGGGACTACGACCGCCGTTACCGCGACTAGACGGTCCTCTAGCAGAGGCGTGTTCACGACACTCCGCGGCGCGCGAACGCGAATGCTCTTAGTCTTCAGCGCCATGAGGTGTGGCATTGCGATAGTGGCGCTAGCGCTGACCGTGACCGGGTGCACGAAGAAGAGCCAGGAGCCTGCCGCTGCGCCGACCGTCGGCTCGGTTGTCTCCGAAACCCCAAGCGCCGCAGCGACTCCCAGTCCTAAGCCAGCCATGTGCCCGGGTGAGGTCAAGGGTGGCAACGCCCCGAGTCAGGACGCGCTCAAGGCGTGGCTTTGCCAGGACAACGCTGGGCTGCAGAAGCACCTCAACGATGCCGCACGCGATCAGATGAAGGCCGTCCCGCGTGACATCGATCTGCAGTGGACTTTCGTCTCGTGCGGCGGAGCGGCCGGCTCGACCTACTGCACGTACCGCAACGCGCTCGGCTCAGATCTGATCTTCCGGATCCTTAGCCAGACTCCGGATCGCGTCGTCGAGGTGAAGTTCGACCGGACGCTGTTTCCCAACAACGCGGAGCAATACACGCGCCATTTCCTGGCTGCCTGGCTTGCCGACAACACGCCACGGATGCGGGCGCTCAGCTCGGCGAGCGTGACCTCTTTCGCCACTTCACATTCCAAGCCGGCCGCGGGGTACACCGTGACGCTGAGCCCCTCCGAGGTGTGGATCTTCGAGGTCGAAAGCTCCGGTGCCGACTACCGATTCGTCCTACAGGGACAGCTCGGCCGGGCCAACGCCATCACCGAACTGAACAGCCTCTAGCTACTTGTCGACGTCGCCGACGACGAAGAACATCGAGCCAAGGATGGCGATGAGGTCGGGCACGAGGCTTCCGGGGAGCAAAGTGGACAGTGCTTGCACGTTGCTGAACGAGGCTGTGCGCAACTTGAGGCGCCACGGTGTCTTCTCGCCCCGGGAGACCAGGTAGTACCCGTTGATGCCCAACGGATTCTCGGTCCAGGCATAAGTGTGGCCCTCGGGGGCCTTCACCACCTTGGGCAGGCGGACGTTCACGGGACCGGTGATTTGGTCAACGCGATCAAGACATTGCCGGGCCAGGTCGAGCGAGACGTAGACCTGGTCTAGCAGCACTTCGAAGCGCGCGTGACAGTCGCCGGTGGACCGTGTGATGACCTTTACCGGCAGCTCGCCGTAGGCCAGGTAGGGCTCGTCGCGGCGCAGGTCGAAGTCGAGGCCAGAGGCGCGTGCCACCGGCCCGGACGCGCCGTAGGCCGCGGCCTGTGCCGCGGTCAGCACGCCCACCCCGACGGTCCGTGCCAGGAAGATGTCGTTCTTGCGGATCAGGTTGTCCAAGTCGGGCATGCGCTTTTCGACCAGCTTGATCGCGTCGCGCGCACGGTCAGTCCAGCCGGCCGGCACTTCCTCTTTGAGGCCGCCCACGCGGTTGAACATGTAGTGCATCCGCCCGCCGGAGACCTCCTCCATAACGGCCTGGAGAGTTTCCCGCTCGCGGAACGCGTAGAACATAGGCGTGATCGCGCCGATTTCCAGCGGGTAGGAACCGAGGAACATCAGGTGATTCAAGACGCGGTTGAGCTCGGCGAGCGCTGTTCGCAGCCAGACGGCGCGTTCAGGGATCTCGATGCCCATGAGCCGTTCGACGGCCATCGCCGCTCCTAGCTCATTGCTGAACGCACTGAGCCAGTCGTGACGGTTCGTCAGGACGAGGATCTGGCGGTAGTCACGCACCTCGAACAGTTTCTCGGCGCCCCGGTGCATGTAACCGATGATCGGCTCGGCGCTAACCACCCGTTCCCCGTCCAGGATGAGCCGCAGGCGCAGCACACCGTGCGTGGAGGGGTGTTGCGGGCCGATATTGAGCACCATGTCCGTGCCGAGCCCACCTGTACCAGTGGCGACGGTCATTTCCCGCGGCGTCATAGAGCGCACCCTACCGTCTGAATCAGCCAGAAGTGACTACCCAATCCATCGGGATCGGTCAGGCTGGCCACCTCGCTCGCCTCGGCCAGCGCGCGCACATAACCTGCCGGGTCGCGGTGCGCTAAGTCCAGGGCGGGACGGCTGCCTGACAGGCCGAGCCAGTGCAGAGCTTCGCGCTGGGAGATGAGCTTTGACGGCAGCCCGGTCGCGGCGGCGACCGCGTCCATGGCGACGTGGGCGGTGATGTCGGTCGACCCGTCGAAGGAAGGGGAAACCTCACGGCCGTCCCGGAAACCGGTGACGGTTGGCGTGCTCGGCCTAGTACCAGATAAATGTCCATAGTCGACGGCTAGCGCGACTCCGGCGCGGAGCTTGCCCACCGCGGCGGTCCAGGCAAGGTCTCGTGATCGTCCGATCTCGACGGTGCTGGATGCCGACGGCCACCAGCGCGTCATCCAGTCAGCGTCCTCTTTAGACACTGGCTCGCCGTCCCACAGGTAGCGACCGTCTTCAGCCAAGTCGAGCGGCACGTTATCCAGCCATTCCGTCGCGAGCAGCACGCCGGTGAACGATGGGATCTCCGACCCGATCTCGATCGGCAGCAGGTTGATGCGATCGGGCAACAGCGGGCGCAAATGCGAGAGCAGCATCCCTTCGCCCGCACCGACATCGACGACGTCAAGCTGCTGGGGCCGCCCGAGTGCGACGTCAGCGAGGTCGATCAGGCGCGCGATGGCCCTGGCGAAAAGCGGCGACTGCGCGCTGGTGCGAAAGTGCGCGGCCGGGTGACTGCGCACGAAGAAGCCCTCAGGCCCGTAGAGAGCCTGCTCCATCGCTTGGCTGAAGCGCATCAGGCGTTCACTTTCCGTTGGGAATCTGTTGCGCTGCTGACTCTACGGTCCGCGATATGCGAAAGCTTCTCCTCTCCCTGGCTGTGCCAGCGCTCTTGCTGGCCGCGGCACCAGCCCACGCCTCGGCGGCACCTGTCATCAAGCCGAGGCTGGAAACGCCGGTTCTCTTTGATGACGACGAGGGCGGCAACGCCGACGTCGACGACCCCGCGATCTGGGTGCACCCCACGAACAAGGCACGCAGCCGGATCATCGTCGCGGCGAAGAACGGGGGCCTTTATGTCTATGACCTGAACGGAAAGGAGCTACAGCACTTCGCGACCCCAGAAGACGGCCGGTTCAACAACGTTGACCTCTATGGCGATGTGGCCGTCGTGACCGACCGTGGCCTGGACAAGCTGCGGTTCTACCGGATCGGCGATGGTGTGCTCAGCGACGTGACTTCGCCTGACGCCCCATGGCTTTTCAGCACGAGCGAGTCCGAAGTGCAGGACCAGACCACGGGATACGGCCTGGCCATTTATGGCTCGTACGCCGTGGTCACCCGCCGGCACACCTCCGAGCTCGGCCTCTTCAGGATCAAGAAAACCATCAATGGGTACTCCTACGTCAAAGTGGATGGCCTCGCTTTGCCGACGGAATTCCTGTTGAAGAGCGGTCAGTCGTGGTCACCGTGTTTGGAGCCGGGGGAGGGACCGCAGGCCGAAGGCATGACGGTCGACCCGGTGCTCGGAATGCTTTACGTGGCACAGGAAGACGTTGGCCTGTGGCGTCTGTCTGTCGTGGGCGGACGGTTCCAGACCGCGCCCAAGATGGTGGAGCGTGTGCGGGAGTTTGGCGTTCCGGCCACCTATAACCCGGAAACCGAAGAGTGCGACCACGACTGGTCGCAGGACCCGGGCGAAGGCGGCCGCATCTCCGCTGACGTCGAGGGCCTTGCCATCTACCGCACCGGTCTCCTGAGCGGAACGCTGATCGTGTCGTCTCAGGGCAGCGACGAGTTCTTCACCTATGACCGGCTGACGAACCGGCACAAAGGCGGGTTCGTGATCGCGGGAGTGCAGGAGTGCGATGGCGCGGCGGTGGTGAACACCAGGTTGCCCGGTTATCCAAATGGACTTCTCGTCGTCCATGACGGAGACGCTCTGCCTGGTCAGGAGCGTGCGGCGACCAATGTTAAGTACGTTGACGCCACATTCTTGAAATAGTTGGGTTTCGCACAGTCTCTTGTCCTGTGGGCCGGTCAAGGTCTCATACTTGGCCTTGACCGGTACCCCGACGCAGAGGACTGGATCGTGAAGGTTGGTGTTATCGGCGCCGGACGTGTCGGCGCTGTTCTCGCGGCGGCACTGCGTGGCTCGGGTCACGAAGTGGTTGCCGCCTCCGGCGTATCTAGCGCCGCCAAGCACCGTATTCGCCAGTTGCTTCCTGGCACCCCTAATCTTCCCGCTGACCAGGTCGCTGCTCTCGCCGACGACCTGCTCATCATCGCGGTTCCCGATGACGCCCTCGCTGGCGTGGTCAATGGGCTAGCGGCACTGCACGTGCTCAAACCGGGCCAGATCGTGGCACACACCTCAGGTGCGCATGGGCTTGCTGTCTTGCAGCCGGCAGTCGAAACAGGCGCCCGCCCGCTGGCGCTGCACCCGGCGATGACGTTCACGGGTACGAAGGCCGACCTTGGCCGCCTCAACGGCATCTCCTTCGGCGTCACCGCACCCGAAGGGCTTCGCGAGATCGCGGGCAGCCTGGTGAAAGACCTCGGCGGAACGCCTGAGTGGATAGCTGACGAGAACCGTGCGCTCTATCACGCCGCGCTCGCCCACGGGGCGAATCACTTGGTGACACTGGTGAATGACGCGGCGGACCGGCTTCGCGACGCTGGCGTGGTGCAGCCTGAGAAGGTGCTCGCACCATTACTGACCGCTGCTTTGCAGAATGCCCTAGCGATGGGGGACAACGCCCTGACCGGCCCGGTTTCGCGTGGAGACGCGGGAACGGTCGCCCGGCACATCGATGTCCTTGAAGGTACGCCGACGCTCACGTCCTATCTGGCGCTGGCGCGCCGGTCCGCTGATCGTGCGATCGCTGCTGGCCGCCTGCGTACGACCGACGCCGAAGCCCTGCTCGACGCCCTGGCGACTCCCGTTCACGTGGAGGCGGCCAAGTGAAGGTCGTGCACACGAGGGACGCGCTTAAAGCGGGCCCCGGCAAAGTTGGCGTCGTCATGACGATGGGGGCCCTGCATGCCGGGCACGCCACGTTGATGCGTGAAGCGCGCAAGACCTGCGACTTTCTCATCGCCACGATTTTCGTGAACCCGCTTCAGTTCGGGCCTAACGAAGACCTGGCGAAATACCCCCGCACGTTCGACGCCGACCTCGCTGTGTGCGAGGAAGAAGGCGTCGACCTCGTATTCGCGCCGTCCCCCACCGAGATGTACCCGGATCAGCCCGTCGTGACGGTTGATCCGGGTCCACTCGGGACAGTGCTGGAGGGAGCGGTCCGGCCCGGGCACTTCGCCGGCGTGCTGACGGTGGTGCTCAAGCTGCTCAATATGACCCGTGCTGACGTGGCGTTCTTCGGCGAGAAGGACTACCAGCAGCTGACCCTCATCAAGCAGATGGTCGCCTCGTTCAACGTGCCCGTGGAAATCGTCGGAGTGCCAACCGTGAGGGAGAGCGACGGCCTGGCCCTGTCGAGCCGCAACCGTTACCTGTCGCCTGAGGAGCGCGAGCTCGCGCTGGCCTTGTCCCGGGCACTGCGCAAAGGTGCGGCTCAGCACACAGCCGATGCGGTCCTCGCCACAGCCGGGCAGGAGCTGGCCGGCCTCGACGTTGACTATCTCGAGCTGCGCGATCCCGCTCTCGGGCCAGCCCCGGTCACTGGACCCGCGAGACTGCTCGTCGCCGCTCGCCTCGGCACCACCCGACTCATCGACAACACCGACCTGGAGCTGCGCTGATGTTCTCTCGGAACATGTTCAAGTCGAAGATCCACCGCGCCACCGTGACGCAGGCCGACCTGCACTATGTGGGGTCCGTGACGATCGACGAGGATTTGATGGACGCCGCCGACCTGCTCCCCGGTGAGCAGGTGGCCATCGTCGACATCACCAACGGTGCCCGGCTGGAAACCTATGTGATTCCTGGAGAGCGGGGCTCCGGTGTCATCGGCATCAACGGCGCCGCGGCCCATCTCGTGCACCCCGGCGATCTGGTCATCCTGATCTCGTACGCGCAGATGGACGATGCCACCGCGCGCGCCTATGTCCCCGCCGTGGTTCATGTCGACAAAGACAACAAGATCATTTCATTGGGTACTGATCCCGCCGAGGCCGTAGAAGGCATGGCGGACAAGGTCATTCGTGGGGACCTAACCGTTAGTGTTCGCTAGCGCCGCTTCGCCTCAATGCCTGCGGGCGGGTGACCGGCGCACGGCCGTGTCACTTCCTCTCGGCGGCGCCAGCCTGTCCAGATAGCGGATATCCCCGCGCTTCGGCGCACGGCTACTCTCCTCCGGCCGCTTACGCGTTTCTCGGGGAGGGTGTCGTGCGCCGCTTATTGCCCGTTCTGGCCATCAGTGCAGCTCTTATGCTGAACGCCTGCTCGCTGTTGCCGGGCAACGGCATCGGCTCAAACTGGCCCGCGATGCCGGAAGCGACGCAGTTCACACCGGAACAAGGCGTGTGCCATGAGCGCGCGTCGTCGAACAGTGCGGCCGGTTCCTACGTGCCGGTGCCGTGTTCCAAGGCGCACATGGCCGAGACCATCTTCGTTGGACAGTTGCCCGCCGAGACTGCCGCGCTGAAGACCGCACCCCAGCCGGAGTCGCCGGACGCCTCACCGGCGTGGGCGGCGTGCAGCAAAGAGGTGAGCAACTTCTTTGGCCGCAACTGGCTCGACTACCGGCTCCGGCTCTACGTCTACTGGCCGTCCACGACAGGCTGGAAGAGCGGCGCCCGCTGGCTGCGCTGTGACGTCGTGGTGCCGCGCGATATGGCCAACTGGGACAGCGATGAGGTCAGCCAGGATGGTCCGTTCAAGAAGGGCGCGATGGACAGCCTTGCCCTGGGCTGCTTCGACTTGCAAGAGACCACTTCCAGGGACAGCCTCATCGCCTCGCCTTGCGAGGTCTCGCACAACACTGAGTACGCGGGCAGTGTGAACCTGCCCAAGGACACGAAATACCCCACTACCGACGCGGAGTGGGATGTCATCTACGACCACTGCTTTGGCGCGATCGCTGAGTTTGTTGGTGTCCGCGTAGCGAACCTGACAACCGGGGCATATGCCGTTCCCGAGGAAACAACGTGGCAAGGCGGCGGTGAGAACGCGGTCCGGTGCTATCTATGGCTCGACGACCGGAAGATGACAGGGTCGGCAAAAGGCACCCGTGGCGTTGGGATTCCTTAGAAAAAAGCGGGATTGGGCTGCATAGCGTTCATGAACTATGCTCACGGCCTGCTAGCTATCTCATCCTGGGGGGAAATGACATGCGCCGTGCCTTCTTAGCCGCTCTGATCGCGGGAGCGACGCTGGTCACGGCGTCGGCATGTGGCGTTCCTCCGGGCACCGATGGCGACCTTTCCAACCAGTGGCCCGCCATGCCGGCCGCGGCTGGCTGGGAGCCCAAAGCTGGTTCGTGCAGCCAAGATTTCTCCGCCAATCTCTTCCGCTCTGGCTACAACCCGGTTGAGTGCACCGCGGCGCACAAGTTCGAGACTGTCCACATCGGACAGTTCACGGGCGATGCCGCCCGGGGCGGCATTCCCGCCTCAAACAGCGACACGATGAAAGCCGCCTGGTCTGAGTGCGACAAGAAGACCACTGAATTCCTCGGTGGCAACTGGCGCGACGGGCGCATCTGGATCGGGGTTTCGCTGCCGTCCAGGGGCAACTGGGATGGCGGCGCCAAGTGGTACCGCTGCGAGGCTGGCATCTATGAAGACCTCTTCAGCAGCTCGATGACAAGCCGGAACAAGAGCCTCAAGGGCGAGTTCTCCGGCGCCTCCGACCTGAAGTACGGCTGCCTGAACGTGCCGAAGGCTGAAGACCAGGAGATTCAGCCGGTCGACTGCGGCACCGGGCACAACGCCGAATACGTGGGTTCCTTCGCCGTTGACCTGTCCTGGGATGACGTCCACAAGGACAAGGGCCCGGACTCGGTGCACAACAGCTGCCGGGCCACGATCGCTTCGTACGTCGGCGTTCCCAACGACAACAACCTCAAGTACCGCACGGGAACGTACTACTTCACGGCCAGCAAGCGGGACTGGGACGCGGGTGACCGCAGCATCCGCTGCCACCTCTACGTCGGCAAGACGCTCACGAAGTCGCTGAAGGGCACCGGCACCGGTGGCCTGCCCATCAACTACGCGTGAGCTTTGACACTGCTGACCCATCTGTGAACTTCGGGTAGCGGCACGGTTGACTGTGTATGTGCCACACCTCGATCCGGCGGTTTTGCCGGCGTTGCCCACAAGGTTGCCCGCTCGCCCCGCGAGCTGGTTCGAGCCGACTGACGTCGTCGTCGTTGGCTCCGGCATCGCCGGCCTGACGGCCGCGCTCCACCTGCGGGAAGCCGGGCTGCACGTCACCGTAGTGACCAAGGTCAATATCGATGACGGGTCAACCCGGTGGGCCCAGGGCGGCATCGCGGCCGTGCTCGACCCCTTGGATACTCCCGCCGCCCACGCTCAGGACACGATGGTGGCTGGGGTGGGCCTGTGCGACGCCGCCGCGGTCGACGTCCTCGTCCGCGAAGGCCCTGGGCGGATTCGTGATTTGATCCGCCTCGGCACCACCTTCGACCGCAACGCTGACGGCACGCTGATGCTCACGCGCGAAGGCGGCCACCACGCCAACCGGATCGTCCACGCCGGCGGTGACGCCACCGGGGCAGAAGTGCAGCGGGCGTTGCATGCCGCGGTTCGCCGCGATCCCTGGATCCGCCTGATCGAGCACGCGCTCGTGCTGGATCTGTTGCGCGACACCAATGGCCGCGCTTGTGGCATCACACTGCACGTGCTCGGCGAAGGCACCGAAGACGGCGTCGGCGCGATCCTCGCGCGCGCCGTCGTGCTCGCGACCGGTGGGTTAGGGCAAATCTTCGCCGCGACCACGAACCCGGTCGTGTCCACGGGCGACGGTGTGGCGCTCGCGCTGCGCGCTGGAGCCGCTGTCACCGATCTGGAATTCGTTCAGTTCCACCCGACTTCGCTTTATCTGCCCGGCAACCGGACCGCCCAGCAGCCGCTCGTTAGCGAAGCGCTGCGTGGTGAAGGCGCGCATCTGGTTGACGCTGAAGGCAAGCGCTTCATGGTTGGCAAACACGAGCTGGCCGAGCTGGCGCCGCGAGACGTTGTCGCCAAAGGCATCCACCGGCAGATGCTGGCCGACAACACCGACCACGTTTATCTCGACGCACGGCACGTTTCCCGGCTGCACGAACGGTTTCCGACCATCACGGCTTACTGTCTGGCCGCTGGTGTCGATCCGGCACACGACTTGATCCCGGTCGCCCCAGCGGCGCATTACGCCTCGGGTGGCGTGCGCACCGACCTTGATGGCCGCACGAGCATTCCCGGGCTTTACGCCTGCGGTGAGGTGGCGTGCACAGGAGTGCATGGCGCCAACCGGCTCGCGTCCAACTCGCTGCTCGAAGGTTTGGTTTTCTCGCGGCGGATCGCGACCGACATCGTCCGCGACCTGCCCCCGCTCAGTGAACCGGAACTGCTCGCGGACACGAGCCTGCCCACGCATCCTGAGGTCGAGGCACCTGCTCGCGCCGAGCTGCAGCGGGCGATGACCAAGGGCGCCGGGGTGCTGCGCAGCGCCGAAACCCTTGAGGAAACCGCCGCCGCGGTGCGCAAAGCCGCTGACGTCGCCACGAGCTGGGAGTTCCATAACCTCGTGACCGTGGCGAGCGCTCTGGCCGGCGCGGCTTCCGCCAGGCGCGAGACACGCGGCTGCCATTGGCGGGAGGATTTCCCCGAGGCCCTCGACGAGTGGCGCGGGCACATCGTCCCGCGCCTAACCGAAGCCGGGGAACTAACGCACACGTGGGAGTCGATGTGAACGAAAAGACCGAGGCTCTGCTTCGCGACCTTGGGCTCGACCATCTGGAAGTCACCTGGATCATCGAGAACGCGCTCCGCGAGGACCTTGGCCCACAGCACCTCGACGTCACGAGCGTGGCGACCATCCCCGCGGCACAAACCGATACCGCCGAGCTGATCGCGCGCGAAGATGGTGTCGTCGCCGGGCTAGCCGTCGCCGCTGCCGTGTTTGAGCTAGCCGGGCCAGGAGCGACAGTTGAGGTGCACGTCAACGATGGATCGGCTGTCGCCAAAGACGATGTGCTGGCCACCATCACCGGTCCAACCAGGACGCTCCTAGCCGCCGAGCGCACCGCGCTGAACCTCCTGTGCCGCATGTCCGGCGTGGCGACGCACACGCGCGCTTGGGCCAATGAACTAGCAGGGACCAAGGCGCGGGTACTAGACACGCGTAAGACGACACCGGGTCTGCGAGTGCTCGAGAAATACGCGGTGCGTGCCGGGGGAGGCACGAACAAACGCATGGGGCTCTACGACGTCGCCATGATCAAGGACAACCACAAACTGGCGGCGGGCTCGATCACCGCGGCGTATGAGCGCGTGCTTTCGGCGTACCCCCAAATGGTTGTCCAGGTGGAAGTCACCACCTTGAGTGAAGCGATAGAAGCGGTCACCGCGGGCGCTAATTTTCTGTTGCTGGACAACATGACACCGGATGCCCTGCGCGAAGTCGTTGCGGCCGTGGGGGATCGGGCTGAACTAGAGGCGACCGGCGGGCTGACCCTCGCCGTGGCTCGTGAGTATGCCGAGACGGGTGTGGATTTCCTGTCGGTCGGTGCGCTCACGCACTCCTCGCCTATCGTTGATATCGCGCTGGATCTTAAGCCGAGGGAGTGACCCGGTGCTGCTAACCATCGATATCGGTAACACGAACACGGTGCTGGCGACGTTTGAGGGCGACAAAATCGTGCACTCGTGGCGGGTCAAGACCGATTCCCGCAGCACGGCTGACGAGCTGGGCCTCATGTTTCGTGGCCTGCTCGCCGGCGACCAGGTCGAGATCAGCGGCGTGGCCGCGTGCTCAACGGTCCCGGCGGCGCTGCGATCGCTGCGCACGATGCTGTCGCGTTACTACGGCGGCCTGCCGACCGTGATCGTGGAGCCGGGCGTGAAGACCGGGGTGCAGCTGGCGATTGATAACCCGAAAGAGGTTGGCAGCGACCGGGTCGTGAATACCCTCGCGGCCTATCAGCTCTTCGGCGGTCCGGCGATTGTCGTCGACTTTGGAACGTCCACTAACTTCGATGCGGTGAGTTCTCGCGGCGAGTTCCTGGGCGGGGTGCTGGCGCCGGGCATCGAGATCTCCGTCGACGCGCTGGCGGCCCGTGCGGCCCAACTGCGCAAGGTCGAGCTGGTCAAGCCACCCCGGGTCATTGGCAAGAACACGGTCGAGTGTCTGCAATCCGGTGTCGTGTATGGATTCGCGGGCCAGGTCGACGGCATCGTGCACCGCATGATCGAAGAGCTGGGTGGGGTGACCGCTGTCATCGCGACCGGAGGCCTCGCCCCGATCGTGATTGGCGAATGCAAGACGATCACCCACCACGAGCCGATGATTACCTTGATCGGCCTGCGCATGGTCTACGAACGCAACGTGGCCCTGTAGACGTCGGTCTGATACGGCATCTCAAACGTCTCCTGACCGGGCAGTTCCGTCTCGCAGATCTCGCGTACCAGCCGCAGGATCTCGGCTTGCTTGTCAGGTGGCGAGACAAGGTAATAGGACCGCGACGCGACCAGGTCTGCCAGTCGCTGCGGCGTCATCGTGACCGTGTGCGGAAAGCTCCGCTTCTCCAGCGGATGAAACAGTGGCCCGAAGTCGCTGGCGAGCTGATCGTTGTGCTCGGTGCCACGCTGCTGATTGAGCAGATCGTCGAGGCGGATGAGCCAGGGCGCCTCGACACCGCGCTCGTTCCACATAGGAGCGAAGACGCCACCGGGCTTGAGGACGCGAGCGATTTCGGGATGAGCCCGCTCGGGATCAAACCAGTGGTAGGCCTGGCCGACGACGACAGCGTCCACACTGGCGTCTGGCAAAGGGATGTTCTCGGCGCCGCCTTCGAGCGCTTTCAGGCCCGCGGTGGCCGCGTCGAATTGAGCCCGCATTCCCGGGTCAGGCTCGACGGCGATGACGTGGTGACCGGCCTTGAGCAGGGCACGGCTCAGCAAGCCGGTGCCCGCGCCGAGGTCGAGCACCTGGACAGGTGAGGCACCCAAAGCCCACTCAATGGCGGTCTGCGGATAGGTGGGCCGGACGCTGTCGTAGTGAGCGGCCGCCGCACCAAAGGAAAGGCGATGCGTATCAAATTCCACGGTCGGTAGGCTAGTCGGCGTGACGGACCAAAACTCTCCCGAAATCGCTGACGACCTGCCCGAGCAGATGCGTTTTAGGCGCACCAAGCGGGAAGCGATCCTTGAAGCGGGAGCCGAGCCATATGCGCTGACCTACCCGCGTACAGCGACTTTGGCCGAGGTCCGGGCTAAGTACCCGTCGCTTGAGGTCGATGAGCAAACCGGTGACATGGTGAGCGTCACAGGGCGCGTGATGTTCGTCCGCAACACCGGCAAGCTGTGTTTCGCGACGCTTCAGGACGGCGATGGCACCCAGTTGCAGATCATGCTGTCGCTCGACAAGGTTGGCCCCGAGCGGCTCGACGACTGGAAGAAGCTCGTCGATCTCGGCGACCAGGTGGGCGTCACCGGTGAAGTGATCTCCAGCAAGCGCGGTGAGCTGAGCGTGCTCGCGGCCGAGTGGACGATGACGTCCAAGGCACTGCGCCCGTTGCCGGTCGCGCACAAGCCGATGGGCGAGGAGACCCGGGTGCGGCAGCGTTACGTCGACCTGATCATGCGGCCCGCAGCCCGTGACATGGTCCGCAATCGCGCCACCGCGGTCCGCAGCCTGCGCGATTCGTTCCACGAGCGCGGGTATACCGAGGTTGAGACCCCGATGCTGCAGCTCGTGCACGGTGGGGCGGCGGCCCGTCCCTTCGTCACGCACTTTAACGCGCTCGACCGCGATGTCTATCTGCGTATCGCCCCGGAACTGTTTTTGAAGCGCTGTGTCGTCGGCGGCATAGACAAGGTATTTGAGATCAACCGCAACTTCCGCAACGAGGGACTCGACTCCAGTCACTCACCGGAGTTCGCGATGCTCGAGTTCTATCAGGCCTACGCCGACTACAACGTGATGGCTGATCTATTGCGAGAGGTGATTCAGGAGGCCGCAATGGCCATCGCTGGATCGCATGTCGTCACGCTTCACGATGGCACGGAATTCGACCTCGGCGGGCAATGGCGCTCCGTAACCGTTTTTGGCGCCCTCTCGGAAGCACTGGGCGAGGAAGTAAATGTTAATACTTCCTATGAACAGCTCGTTCAGTACGCGGAGAAGCACGATCTTGCGGTCGACCCGAAGTGGATTCCGGGTAAGCTCGCCGAAGAGCTGTTTGAGAAACTCGTTCAGCACACGCTACAAGCACCTACATTCGTGCGTGACTATCCCGAAGACACGTCACCGCTGGTGCGTGCGCACCGCTCGACACCAGGGCTGGTCGAGAAATGGGATCTCTACGTGCGCGGTTTCGAGCTTGGAACGGGTTATTCCGAGCTAGTAGACCCGGTTATTCAGCGCGAGCGATTCGAGCTGCAAGCCAAGCTCGCACAAAAGGGTGACGCCGAAGCCATGCCGCTAGACGAGGACTATCTTCGCGCTCTTGAGTATGGCCTTGCGCCCGCTGGTGGAGTGGGAATGGGAATCGACCGGCTGATGATGGCGCTCACTGGCCTAGGCATTAGGGAAACAATTTTGTTCCCTCTGGTCCGGCCCGAATAGCGTGGTTTATTCTGTGGCGGTTCACCCAAATTGAAAGTCCAATGGGAGGCACCGCATGGCACGACGCGAAATTGTCGTTCTGCAAGATGACCTGGATGGCTCTGAGAAGGACGTCCGGGTGGTGAAGTTCGGGTTCGAAGGCGTCAGCTATGAGATTGACCTGAGCCCGGGGAATTTCGACAAGCTCGCGCAGGCCCTTGCCCCCTTCGTCGCCGTCGCCCGCAAGGACGCCAAGCGGGCGGCGAGTGGTCCCGCGCCGCGCAGCAAGGGACTTTCCGCCGCGGAGCAGCGCGCGTTCAACCAGCGTGTGCGTGATTGGGCAAAGACCCAAAAGGGACAAAAAGTAAGTGAACGGGGTCGCGTGCCGGCCAAGCTCATTGAGGCCTACCACGCCGCAGGGCTGCGATAGCGGGCAATTTTCGCTCTGCGCGTAGCCGCCGATACTGCGGAATCAGCAGCTACGCGGCAAGGTTGCTCTAACACGACCCACTGATGGCCCTTCTGGCAACTGAAACCGTCGGTGGCGAGCGTTAAAGTGAGTGAAACAGCTTCGCTGGTGAGGAGCGGGAATGTTCGAGAGGTTTACCGACCGGGCGCGTCGGGTTGTCGTCCTGGCCCAAGAAGAGGCCCGGATGCTCAACCACAACTACATCGGTACGGAGCACATCCTGCTCGGCCTCATCCACGAGGGTGAGGGTGTGGCCGCGAAGGCGCTGGAAAGTCTCGGCATCTCGCTGGAGGGTGTGCGCCAGCAGGTAGAAGAAATCATTGGCCAAGGCCAGCAGGCGCCGAGCGGGCATATCCCGTTCACGCCGCGGGCCAAGAAGGTGCTTGAGCTGTCGTTGCGCGAGGCGCTGCAGCTCGGCCACAACTACATCGGCACCGAGCACATCCTGCTCGGGCTCATCCGCGAAGGCGAGGGCGTCGCCGCCCAGGTGCTGGTCAAGCTCGGCGCCGACCTTAACCGGGTGCGTCAGCAGGTCATCCAGCTTCTCTCGGGCTACCAGGGCAAGGAACCGGCCGCGGCTGGCGCCACCCCGGGCACGGGCGAGGGTGCGCCGTCGACGAGCCTCGTGCTCGACCAGTTCGGCCGCAACCTGACCCAGTCAGCGCGTGAGGGCAAGCTCGACCCGGTCATCGGCCGGGAAAAGGAAATCGAGCGCGTGATGCAGGTGCTCTCCCGCCGCACCAAGAACAACCCGGTGCTGATCGGCGAGCCTGGTGTCGGAAAGACGACTGTCGTTGAAGGACTGGCTCAGAAGATCGTCAAAGGCGAGGTTCCGGAGACGCTCAAGGACAAGCAGCTTTACACGCTTGACCTGGGTGCCTTGGTGGCCGGTTCCCGCTACCGCGGTGACTTCGAAGAGCGCCTGAAGAAGGTGCTTAAGGAGATCCGCACTCGTGGCGACATCATCCTGTTCATCGACGAGATCCACACGCTGGTGGGCGCGGGTGCCGCTGAAGGCGCCATCGACGCGGCCAGCATTCTCAAGCCCATGCTTGCCCGGGGTGAGCTGCAGACCATCGGCGCCACGACGCTCGATGAATACCGCAAGCACCTCGAAAAGGACGCCGCGCTTGAGCGCCGGTTCCAGCCGATCCAGGTTGGCGAGCCGTCGGTGGCACACACCATCGAGATGCTCAAGGGTCTGCGCGACCGTTACGAGGCACACCACCGGGTCACGATCACCGACGCGGCGCTCGTTGCCGCGGCCAACCTGGCCGACCGCTACATCTCCGACCGGTTCCTGCCGGACAAGGCGATCGACCTTATCGACGAAGCTGGCGCTCGCATGCGGATCCGCCGCATGACGGCTCCGCCAGACCTGCGCGAGTTCGACGAGAAGATCGCTCAGGTCCGCCGGGACAAGGAGTCCGCGATTGACGCGCAGGACTTCGAGCGTGCCGCGCAGCTGCGCGATAAGGAGAAGACGCTGCTGGGCCAGAAGGCCGAGCGGGAGAAGCAGTGGAAGGCTGGCGACCTCGATGTCGTGAGCGAGGTCGACGACGAGCAGATCGCTGAGGTTCTGGCGAACTGGACCGGCATCCCGGTCTACAAGCTGACCGAGGAAGAGACCGCACGTCTGCTCCGCATGGAAGACGAGCTGCACAAGCGCATTGTCGGCCAGGAGGACGCGGTCAAGGCTGTCTCCAAGGCGATTCGCCGCACGCGGGCTGGTCTGAAGGACCCGAAGCGTCCGTCGGGCTCGTTCATCTTCGCCGGGCCGTCAGGCATCGGTAAGACCGAGCTTTCCCGCACGCTGGCCGAGTTCCTTTTCGGCAGCGAGGACGCTTTGATCCAGCTGGACATGTCGGAGTTCCACGACCGGTACACGGTTTCGCGTCTGGTGGGTGCGCCTCCCGGATACGTCGGTTACGACGAGGGTGGCCAGCTGACCGAAAAGGTGCGGCGCCGGCCGTTCTCGGTGGTCTTGTTCGATGAGATCGAGAAGGCTCACCCGGATGTGTTCAACACGCTGCTGCAGATCCTGGAAGATGGCCGCCTCACGGATGGTCAGGGCCGCATCGTGGACTTCAAGAACACGGTGATCATCTTGACCACCAACCTCGGCACGAGGGATGTGGCTAAGGCGGTTTCGCTGGGCTTCCAGAAGTCCGAGGATGCCGAGTCCAACTACGACCGGATGAAGCAGAAGGTCAACGACGAGCTCAAGCAGCACTTCCGGCCGGAGTTCCTCAACCGTATCGATGACACCATCGTGTTCCACCAGCTGCAGGAATCCGAGATCCTCTCGATCGTCGACATCATGATCAAGCGGATCGTGGAGCAGTTGCGCAACAAGGACATGGGCCTGGAGCTGACCCAAAACTCCAAGCGTTACCTGGCGAAGAAGGGTTACGACCCGGTCCTTGGTGCCCGTCCGCTGCGCCGCACGATTCAGCGCGAGCTGGAAGACACGCTCAGCGAGAAGATCCTGTTCCAGGAACTCAAGCCAGGACAGAACGTGCTCGTGGAC
>NZ_KB903262.1 GCF_000379685.1 Catelliglobosispora koreensis DSM 44566
CCAACGTCAACGGCACCAAGCACATCTACACGATAATCAACGGCAAGGTTTACGAAGCCAGCAGCGCCAATGGCTGGACCAACCTGTGGACCGGCGTCCAAGGTGTTTCGAGCGGAGCGCTCGCCGCAACGAACATTGGCAGCGAAAAGGTGTTCTACACAACCGTAAACGGCGTTGTGTATGAAGCCAGCAGCAACCGCGGCTGGAACAACCTACGAGTGTCAGGTGCGTCAGGAGACGTCCGTGCTTCGACGGTTGCCGCCATTGAAGTCAACGGTGTGAAGTACGTATATACGCGATAGAACCGATAGGCAAAGGACGCCCGTACGGCTCATGGTGTGTCCATGAGCCGTACGGGCGTCCCATATTCGAGTGATGTCAAGCGGTTTGGCAATGTGGCTAGCCACGCCCTCGCCGATCGGACCATTACGTTGTAACGGTCGAGTCGGGCACCGGTGCCTACAACCATTCGAATGCCAAGGATGGCAAGTCTATAGTTTTCGCGACGCGCAGATCTGTTCGATCATCGGAGTTCCTTCACCATTGAATGTCACCAGCGATAAACGCGGTACCCGTACCGCACTGGCCTCCCTATCGCTCGCGTTACGGGGAGTACCACGAGCGAAGGGCTACTACCGAATTCGTAATGGCAGGGCGGCCATGGGAAGCCAGGAGGTGCTGTGCTGGACCATTGGCCGTTAGTAGACGGCTTCCGTGTGAAGCACAGACCACGGCTCCCTGATCTTTATCGATGTGACCCAGTAGCAGGGCAAACAGTCGCCTGCGTCCGTGTGCGTCCGTCCGCTCGCTTCTCGGTAGTCACGCAGTTAGCTACTCACACAGAGAGCTAGCTCTCTGGATCAAGACCCAACTGCCTTTGAGCTGAGGGGAATGACTCAGCCTCTACGGCGCACGAACCGCCGCGCGATACGTGTGGGCCAGCCCGGCCGGTCGGACGGGACCTGCTGTCCGGCGATCTTTGAGTAGAAGTAACGCCGCACAGCGGGCTCCACGGTTGCTTCGCCAAAGTCCGTCGATCGCATAACCCACAGCGGCTTACCGCAGCCTTGGCAATGTTGTACGCCTTGGAAATCCGCACCCGCATTACTTGGCTCGACAGGCCGAAGTCGAATATTGATCACGCGTTCCTCGCTCACGCCAAAGTCCTGGCCGTCATCCACCATGATCGATGTTGCCGCCTCCCACCGATCGCTGCCATAGAGCGACGCCCACTCACGAACACTCTTCACGACCGGCAGGTAGAACCGTTCCTGCTGATCCGGCCCGAGGACAAGTCGGCCAACGGCTTTGGCCGTCGGCAATCGCTGGCCATAGCTGTTGCTTCCCGACACAACAAGGTCATCGGAGTCCATGTACACCGTGCGCGATGAATGATTGTGGATCGTGACAGAGAGAAAGGCCGCCCAGGAGAGGTCTCCCTCGTCACGGCCTTCCGCCGGGTGCAGCGGCGCAGGCGGTGACGGCTGTCCCCCGGGCTTGGCCAGACACCAGGGCTTCACGAATCTTCCGTCTTCCCAACTCGAATGCTCGACACCCCACTCGCCATTCGCAAGCCTCGTCCGGAGGATCGGCTCGACGCGGTTCAGAACTACGCTTACATCAGGGGCGCGCTGGTCCAAAGTGCTGCGCGTTTGCGCGCGGATAGTCCTCTTGCCGACCATGATCGCGATCAACGCCGCTGCTACTGCTGCGAGCGCGGCCAGTGCATTCCACATGAGACATCACGGTAGGTTATCGGCCACTGCGGCTACATGCTGTTGGCGTGTGTCCCAGGTATGCGCTCACCCTTGACGAGCCTTGACCAGCGTTTGTCCCCGAGACGAGAGTTCACCGGGGACCGACGTCCCTCTCCTTGCCAGCCTGTTGGGTGGAGCCGCATCGACGACGAATGTATGACAATCTGTCGGCCTCGTACTACAATTAGCGGCAGACATGTGTGATATCAGAAAGGACGGCTTTCATGCCGCCTGTTCGGATCCGAGCCTTGCGCTGGGATCTCGCTCCCGTCACGTACATAACGCGGCGAGCGACTATCACCGAAATTGAAGAAGTGTTTGCGAACGGTCCCACGATCTATGCGAGCAACCGGGCTGATAGGAGATCGACCCATAAAGCTGTGGGCCGAACTGACGCAGGTAGGAGATTGACAATCCCCTTCATCTACCTGAGCGAGACGAACGAAGCTGTACCGATTACATGTTGGCAGCAAACGTAACGAGAGAAGGGGCGATGGCCAGGGGGAACTCGGATTCCGGGTTTGAACATGCTGACCTCGGTGAGATGACACCCGAGCAATACGCGCAGTGGCTTGAGGAAAACGAGAGCGACGACGCCTGGGGCGAACCTGTGGCGGCCGATATCTCACCGAACCTCTCCAGCGTCGTGTCTGTGAGGTTCAACAAGGGCGAACTAGCTCTGGTCAATGCCGCAGCCGACAAAGCCGGCCTCAAGCTATCCACCTTCATCAGGCAATTGGTAATCGACAATGTGAGCAGCCCCGACGCAGAGACCCAGCTGTTCGTCCGAACGCTCATGCAGGACCGCGAAGCCATCGAAGCCGCAGCAGAAACCTTGACCTCAGTCGTGAGGCACCTTCGCGCAGTACCGAGCCAGGATGTTGGCTCAGGAACTACGCCAGGAGAGCACAGAGCGGCATAGTAAACGACGCTAAACGCCCTGGAGCAGTCCGGGCGTTTAGCTTTCCTGTCACAGATGAGGGCTCCTAGCGGGCCGGATTACGCGAACGAAGGTCAGCTGTTCGTCGGCCCACTTGGCGGTGTGCCACGGCGCCGCAACTTCAACGGATCTGGAAACGCGCTCTGATCGCCGCCGGCATCCCTAAAGAGCTAGATCTACATCTGCACGACCTGCGCCACACAGGCAGCACATGGTCTTCACGCGGCGGCGCGACCTTGAAGGAACTCATGGCCCGCATCAGGCACTCCAGCACCCGCGCAGCCATGATTTACCAGCATGCAGACCGCGAACGAGACCAAGCCATCGCTGCCGTACTCGATGGCCTCGTTGAGGAGGCGCGAGGCAAGATCACTTAGCGATTGGGCAAAGATTGGGCACGAGCCGTTTCAACTGAGCACATAACGCGAAACGCCCTGGAGAAATCCAGGGCGTTTTACTTGCTTATATAGATGAGTGGAGCTGAGGGGACTCGAACCCCTGACCCCCACACTGCCAGGGCGGGTATCGGCAAACATCCGTATGCTGCAAGGCTTCTATCAGGCCCTGACCTGCTTCGTTCCCCGCCACTCCCCCACAGTCACCGTGGTGACCCTATGTGTCTGGCACGGATCTGGCACCGCCAAACCGTGCACACCTTCAGGGCGGACCTCTTCCGTGTCAAGCAAGCACCACTGCTATCTGCTCTCTCCAGATATCGGTCAAGAGCTGCAACAACCATCCGCTTGCGTCCGCATTCGTGCGTGAGCCTCCTTGCGGGTAGTCACTCACGAGCCGGGCATGCCAGATGGCGGCGCGGCGGGGCACGCGACTCCCCTTGATAGCTATCGTGTCATTGCGAATCCTGCGGCACCAGGCGCCTCGGCCGGGCGGCGCAGCGGCGAGAGGGCTGACATGCGAAGAGTGGTGCCATCAGGCGAGGCACGAGGACCGGGTGACGGCAATAAACGATACCGCCCTATGATCATGGACTTCGACACGCGTGCAAACACATTGAGCACCGAAATCCGTGACGACTGGACACCAGCGATCCGCGATCAATGGCGAAAAAACATAGAGAATATCCATCAAGAACTCTCCGCAGAATTCGGACAGCGAGACTTTGCGACAAAGCTTCAAAACTTCAAGGACTTGGGAGCCAAACCCTTCTCAGTACTGGCCTACCACAACAAATTCCTGGCCCAAGCACGCTCCGCATTTGTTATGAGCGCCTACTATCCAGCCTTGGTGGGCGCTTGCACACTAGGCGAACGCATTTTGAATCATCTCGTCATCAAGCTCCGTGACGATTTCAAATCGTCCACACACTACAAACATATCTACAAGAAGAGCTCTTTCGATAAATGGCCAAAGATGATCGATGCACTTGCCGACTGGAATGTGTTGATACCCGAGGCAGCCGCCGACTTCGTCAAGCTGAACGCAAGACGGAATGACTGCGTACATTTCCGTCACGATCTAGATCGTGACGCGCGAGCGCCCGCACTTGAGGCTATCCAACTTCTTGAGGCGATCATTCAGCGCCAGTTTTCGGCATTTGGCGCGAACTCGTGGTTTATACCTGGAACTCTAGGCGCATCGTTCTTACGCCGTGACGTGGAGACTTTGCCGTTCATCCGGCTGGTCTTCATACCGAACAGCTTCCTAGTATCGAACCGACATCAGATGCACTTCACTGCTGGCGGACTACTAGTCACCGACGAGGTCCTTGAGTCCGTCGAAGATCTAACGGATGAGCAGTTCGCTATGGGCGACATCTAGACACGGGGCGGACACAGGACCTATTGGTGGACGGCTGCGGAGCGCCGGGACAGGCCTAACGCTCCGCAGCCCGCTGTTAGCGGGAACTGAATGGGCGCTTCGTAGCCTCGCCGACCGTCACCCGCACGGTCCCCGATACGGAAACGCTGACCGTAATTCGCTGGGGTACCGGGTGGTCGGCGTTGCCGATGACACTTACAGCGCTCATGAGTCCTCCTTGAGGGCGACGCGCCGTCCGCTGGTTGTAGCCCCGGGCGGCGCACTCCCAAAATGGGCGGACAAAGCACCGCCTGGCCGAACCAAATCAGGCAAGCTCTTAGACAACTAGATCAGCGAGCAGCTGACCTGCCCAAACGATCGCTACTCAAACGAAGCGACAGCCCTCATCAATGCCTTCTACCGGCTTCTGTCGCTTTCATCACTCAGGACCCGGCCAAGTCACAGGAAAGAGCGATCCGCACTGGGTTTGAGAGCAGAGAGCGAATGAGATGACCGTACTGCCCGGAGGACGGGCATCCGCAGCGTGGATTTCTTGCTAGGGTGCTGGATCTTGGACATCCCTCTGCAAGGAGTTTCAACTTGAGTAATGGACGTTTTCGGCGGCTTGCAGTTTTGACTACGGCACTCGCTTCTGTGGCTAGCTCGCTTCTGGTCCCGGCTTCGCCCGCTCATGCGGACGACAAGTACTACTACATGGGAATGTCAAGCACCGTGGGACCGGCAAGTACCACCTATTCGCAGCGCGTGCGCATTACCGCCGACTGCGGAGATCGCGACATCACGCGGGACTGGATGGTGAAATGGACACTCGAAAACGTCAGCAGCGCAGGCATCACTGTGCGTGATGTCGAGCTGACAGTTGCTTTCGTAGCCGGTCCCACGGTCAGCATCATGACCATCGGTCACCGGAGAATCGAACCTGGTGGTCCCTCGTTTGAGGAATACGATCGTCATGACATCTACGGAGCTGAATATTACAGCCGTAAGTGGACGGTAAATAGACGCTACGGCAATACCATTGCGATGCGAATCAACTGGTTTGAGAGCATCACGGGCACTTGCGCTGGTTACGGAGAAGAGCCGCGCACGTTCGAGCTGGTCGGAGTCGACGGCGATGACAAAGGTGATGGTACCGGCGGTGGCGATTCAGGCGGTGGCGGCGGCTCTGGAGGCTCCGGCAGCCAGCCTGAGGTGCTGCTGAGGAGAGACTTCTCCGGTGATGGTAAGGCTGACATTATTGCGCGTCATGCCACGACCAAGGACCTGCATCTATATAAGGGCAACGGTGCAGGCGGCTTCCTGTCCGGAACCGGCGGCGCGATAAGCAACAACTGGGGCGCCTACGACCGAGTCTTTTCCGCTGGGGATTTCTCGGGTGATGGCAAGGTCGACATTATTGCGCGTCATGCCACGACCAAGGACCTGCATCTATATAAGGGCAACGGTGCAGGCGGCTTCCTGTCCGGAACGGGCGGCGCGATAAGCAACAACTGGGGCGCCTACGATGAGATATTCTCTGCTGGGGATTTCACCGGCGATGGTAAGGCTGACATAATTGCCCGCCACGCCACGACCAAGGACCTGCATCTATATAAGGGCAACGGTGCAGGCGGCTTCCTGTCCGGAACCGGCGGCGTCATCGGCAACAACTGGGGCGCCTACGACCGAGTCTTTTCCGCTGGGGATTTCTCGGGTGACGGCAAGGTCGACATCATCGCTCGCGACGCTGTCACCAAGGACCTGTACCTGTATTACGGAAATGGGACCGGTGGTTTCCTGTACAGCAGTGGCGCATTCATCGGGAACAACTGGGGTGCCTACGACCTAGTCTTTTCTGCCGGAGACTTCACCGGCGATGGTAAAACAGACATTCTCGCCCGCCATGCCACCACCAAGGACCTGCATCTGTACAGGGGCAACGGTGCAGGCGGATTCCTATCCGGAACCGGCGGCGTCATCGGGAACAACTGGGGCGCACTAAATATTTTGACCTGATGAGCAAGACCCCGTAACGATCCAGGCGCCATCGATGATGTTCGGCCGGACTACGTCTGATGTCCCGCCAGCGAGAATTAGACGATTGTGCGCGGAGTAAGGAGATGGCAGCGGCTAGCCCGCTGCCATCTTCGCGCCAGCAGGCGGGCGGCGCACGTGAACGGGATCCCTACATATGCGAGGGAGTGCTGGTCGGCATTCGTCGCGAAAAAGCTCGCCTCCGCCAAGCGCCGCGCGGCGACCTCATGTGGGTTGGCGAAACCTCCGACATAGTGCCGCCGTTGGTGATCTGTAGCCGCTGGCGTGCCCCGTTGGGGGAAACGGAATTCACGATGGCATCCACCCGCCACTGGCCGCAGCACGTACAGATCATCATCAGCTGAGTGTGCGTAGCCTCAGCTCAGAAGCTATACCGGTGTGATCGTTTGGCGGTGTGGCTAGCTGCGCCCTAACCGAACGGACCACTACGTTCACAGGGGTGCATCGGGTCACAACTTCTATAAGCATCGCGTTAACGTGATCCTGCGCGAGCTCGAAACCCGTCACAGCATCAGCGAAACTGACGCGACGACGATGATCAACGAACTGACAATGGAACTTGGCACTGTGTTCATCTTCAACACCCAGCCGCCTACATCGCCCGCATGCTCGCGAGACGCTTGCGGCACGGCCTCAATTCTTTGAATAGCACCACGGCAAAGGCGCCTTGCCGTCCGCGCATCAACTAAGCAGCAGGCCTCGATGTTCCCATGCCTTTTGCAGGCTAAGTGAGGTCTCGGGAGCGAGACGGTTTGTTGCCTGAAGTTCGTCGATGACTTCCTTCGTGAATGGGATGTGCACTGTCGGGACAGCGCTACCGACTCTGACAACTGTGCCCTCGTCGTTGATGTGGACCATGCTAGCGAAAAGGTCGGTGAAGACGTCTGTGTCGATAACGGCGACTGTCTCTAGCCCTGCCCAGAGGTCTAGGGCGCCGATACCGAGCCCTAGGCAATACAGCTTGATGCCGCCCGTTTGCCGTGCGGCATCAAGGGATCGCAGGGGTTCGGTTGCGTAGTTGGCTCCTGGGCCGTCACCGTCGTGCTCTGTGTTTCCCAGGAACTCTTCCGAATACTCGCGCATGATGTTGCGCCACAGGTCGAAGTCGTTGTCGTGTAAGGCTGTTCGTACTGTCGACGGCTGGAAGACTCCAGCTGGCATGACGCCGATGATGCCGCCAGACGTAGCGACGTTGGCCGCATTGCGGTTATGCAGTATGACGCTGGCGGAGGTTTTGTCGCGCCGGATAGTAAGGGTGTTTATCGACATGACCGCTGGGCGTTGACTTAGGTCGAATGGATCGCCGATTGCCTTACGGAACTTCAGACCGCGCCAGCTGGGGCGTCCAATCTGCCCGTTTGCGTCGAGGTGCGTACCAGCGAATTCGTGGGCCAGTGCCTCGCAGGTATCCATGGCGTCGAAGTAGTGCATCGCACCAAATTGGAGCGCTCCACCGGTGTCGGCGAATGTTGCATCTAGCAGGCGCCAGCAATAGCGGTTCTCGAAGAGGGTAGGTTTGGCGACATCACGGATTGCCTGACTGTAGCGCGAGTATCTTCGCTGTTCGGCCTTCAGCGGCCGAACGTTCAAGGTCTCGTCTTCCTCACCCGTAAAGGTCGGCGGAACCGATTTAGCGACAAACCTGATCTGGACATCTGCAAGGTCAATCGGCTTTTCCAGCATCCAATCGTGTCTGGCGAGGATACCTGTCTCGCCTAGCTGAACATCTTGTGGATAGAGAAGCGCTGCCGCTTTGGCAAGACGCGTGTGGTTCTGGTTAAGGCTACGACGTATATGGAGCCATTCCCGTTGACTCTCAATCACTTCGGGTGCGTCCTCCCGCGTCGGGTCTTCGGTTATGAGTACCGAAGTAAGCGAACCGGCAGACGACCCACTTTGTTTCGCACGCGACGTTCTCTCGCGGGATAGGCCAAGGTCTTTGATCGACAAGCCGAAGTACTCAGCAAGCAGTTGGCTCGCCAAGCGTCCGGGGCGCACCGTGCCGCGTTCCCAGCGGCTGACCTGGTTGCCGTCGAATGCCAGCCGCTCGCCTCGCTTGGCCGCGAGCAGGTTTAGCCCTTCTGCTACTTGTCCCTGTGATTCGCCGCGAGCATCGCGAGCGTTGTATAGAGCGTCATTTGGAATCGCTTCGCCCTTGCCCCTAGCAGGCATGATCGCCCCCTCTGAGCCATGTGCCTAGTTGGTGCCTAGGCGCTGACTCACTGCTGCTTATTTCGTGGCCTGGGGAAACTGTCATGTCGAGGGTTGACTTAAGGCATGAAAGCAACAGCGCTAAGGGGAAGCCAGACATCGGGCGTCAGCCCACCTTTCCAGTAGAACGCTTCAACCCCGGTGCCGCTGGGGGGATCCCCTCGCCTCTTGCGAGCTTCCTCAGGTAGGCAGCCGTGAACGGCGAAAGCCGCTCCACTTCACTTGGGCCGATTCCGGCCCGCAACGCAGCAAGGGCAGCGTCGATAACCGCTCGACGGGCCTCTTCGTGAGCCGCTTCGGTGCGCTGATAGCGCCTCGTAGCTGCGACAAGTTCGTCTCGTTCATCGGTCACGAAATCAGAGTAGCGCAACCCTCTTGCGCTACTCGGCTTCATATCGATACTCTGATGCGCATTAATAATGCGCATACACGAAGCGGATTCACTCCAAGGGTCCTTTGAGAATTTCACAGTGACACGCAAAAGCTCCTAGGTCAGGGCGAGCCGGTTTGGCGGTCCTGGCAACGGCTGGTGAGAGGGCGATTCCTTCACCTGCTCGGTTTGTGATGGTGGGTGTATCCACGGCGCGTGTGTGATCGAGGCAAGACGGGCGATCGATGCGTAAGTGCACTCCCTGCCGGAACGGCCAAGCGGGCAGGCTCTCTGCTTCTCATGCCCCCGTGAGCATCGGTAATCCCGCATACGCGGCCAGTACTACTGGAGGGCCGGGGTAAGGGTTCGAATCCCTGTGCGGGAACGGTTTCAGCCAGCCCCTTGTGCTGGCTGGCCTTCTGTTCTTCTCTCTTTCGCCGGGGCGCGGCTGGCCTGGAAACCATCTGCCGCGCCCTGGCTTCCCAACTCCCATCAAGGAAGAGGTGTTTGCCATGGTCTCATCCCTTGCTTCGGCTGTGCGGGTTACCTGCCGTAAGTCGTCCGTGTACCGGACCTGCGAATGTGGCGCGCTGTTCGCCACGTCTGCCACTGAGGATCGCTGCCCGAACTGCCCTGGCGCGCGTAAGCCGCGCCGCTCGGGGTCTGGTGCGCAGCGTCGTGGAAGGAACTGAGACTTCTTATGAAAACCCTGGACGCTTTGGCTGGCCCGTCTGATGTGGAGCTGGCCGCTATCGACTTGGAGTGGCCGCTGATCGCGGCTGAGCTTGACATTGTGGATGCCGAAATCGGGCTTCTAACCGCACCTCACGGACCGACTGAGCTGGACTGGCGCCGTTTGCGTCGTGCCGAACACCGCAGGCTCAACGCGCTGCGCGATCTGCTCGACCTCACCGCGGCAAGCCTCGAACCAGCCGGGGCTGTCGCCCCGGTCCTCGCGGCGGTGGCGTGATGGCCGGCCGTTTCCCGCAAGACCGGCACGTGGCCGACACGCGTTTCTCCGTTGGCGTGACCATCGAGGTCGCCAAAGTGCTTGCCCGGTTCGGTTTCCCGAACATCATGAGCTTCTACGACGGCGCCACTGAAGACGCCGTCCGGTTGCAGGACGCGCTTTCGGCGTTCCTCTACGGCCCGGCAGTGCCCGCCAAGCGTGCCGATATGCCCGCCTCGGAGTGGATAGCGATAGCTAACTCGTCGCTGGCCGCCGAACTTGCACTAACACCACGGCAGGCCGTAGGCGGGCCGGTGGAGTTCCGGCTCATCGGAAACCCCTACGCGGCAGCACATGCCGCCGAAATCCTCGCTGAAGTTTTCACCGTCCCGTACGTGTCTGATCCGCACCCGACCGAAGACAAGCGGGTGCGCATCTACCTGGTCGGGCACCGCGCCGCACCCTACAAAGGGGGTATCAAATGAACGCCGAAACCATGTGGGCGTGGCTGGTAACGAACTGGGCCGCCCTGCGTATCCCCGCCGCTGTCATGCTCGGGCTGGTGCTGCTGCTGTTGTTGCGGCGCAAGACACGCGGCACCAAGCTATCGATGATCGCGGGCAACATCGCCGCACCGCTGGTGCTGCTATGGGAAGCACAGGGCGTCTTCGAACTCGCCCAAACGATGAACATGCCACGCCTCATGTCGTTTGTGGTCTCCGGCGTCGGCGCGGCCGTCCTCATCACGGTCGCAGCGCGGGCACACGAGCACTGGAAGACTTACGGCAACCTCGGACCGAACGGCCGCCTGCTGTGGCGTATCGCGGTCCCCATGGGTGTCGTGGTGGCGCTTTCGGCGCACAGCCTCGCTGAGGCCGCCGCACGGATTCTGCTGCCCCTGCTGGCCGCCACAGTGGTCATGTCCCGGTATCTGCCCGACGAGCCGCAAGGCACGCCACGCAAGCGGCAGGAGCGGGGCAGCTGGCGGTGGACGCCACGGCGCATCGGCGTGAGCCTTGGCCTTATCGACCCTACCGACGCGGACCTTTCCAAGGTTCACGCAGAGCGGCAGATCCGCCGCCTCACCGCCACAGCGCACAAGCTGCACCACGGCAAGGCATTGCGCCGTTTGCGGGAGAACCGGCTGCGGCGCCTGGCTTTGCTGGCCACGCCGGAAATGATCGCTGAAGTTCACCGGCGCATCTCGCTGGTCAACCAGATCGCGGAACTGACCGCACCCGCGCCAGTCGTCATCACGCCACAACCGGCGACACCAGTCTCCAGCGGTGACGCCACAGCACCCGCCAACGGTGACGCCACCACGGCGGCCAAAAGGCCGCCACGCAAGACGACACCGACCGCTGAGCGAGTCGCCAAAGCGGTCATGCGTAAACCCGACGCGCGGCAAGTCGATGTCGCCAAAACCCTAGGCGTATCTGAGCGCACCGTGCAGCGGTACTGGCCAAAAACCAGCGACACGACGCCAGAACTCGTCACCACTCCCGCCTAACCCCGTGCACCGGGGCAGCCAGCGTGCGGGCCGGACCGTGAGCCCCTGAGCCGGTCCGGCTCGCCGCGCTAGCCGCCAACGACGACGGCACAACCGGGAAGGAGCACACCTGATGAAGACAGCCCTTGCCTGCCCCGACAACCCCAACAACGCCAGCACCCTGGCCGAACGCACCGCCAAGCAGCTCGAAGCGATCAGCGGCTGGATCGACACCGCCGTCACCGCGCGCCGCGACCCAGCAGAGCTGCTTGAGCAGCTGCAAAACGACCTGTGCGACATCGCGTGGCGGCTGCGTGAAGGCCTGTAGCGATGACCGCCAGCGTGACGGCCGGAGCGAACGTCGTTCCGGTCCTCGCGCTGGCCGCCACCGTGGCGGACCCGCGCGGAAGGAGCACATCCGTTGAACAGCAACGATCCCACCCTCGCCAGCCGTGCAGACACGGCCGCAGACCTCGCCGCATCGCTGCGGCACATCGCGACACTCCTGGACGCTGACGGGAGCGTGCCGCTCGGTGACGCGTGGCCAAGCCTGCACATCCAGCCCCACGGCACCGAACCTGAACGCATCGCTGCGATTGACGCCCTTCTGCGCTTGCTGAGAGGTAAGCCCGGTGCCGCTCAGGCAATGAGCGGTGGCGTCTACCACCACAGTGGGGATGTCACGGTTGGCTGCGTAGAAATCGGCGTCTACACCGGCATCACCTCACCTGCCGAACGGGCGCTGCGTGCCGAAATCGAAACGCTGCAAACCCAGCTCGCCACCACCGCTGCGGCATCCTACGCGCGGTGACAGTCAGCATGACAGGCCAAACCCTCTGCACCACAACGGGTTTGGCCTGTGGTGCTGGCCGCCACCGTGGCAGGCCAGTTGTGAAGGAGCATTCCTGTGGCGAACGAAACGACCCTCACCATCGTTGGCAATCTGACCGACGATCCCGAATTGCGCTTCACCCCAAGCGGTGTCGCGCTCGCTAAGTTCACCGTCGCCTCCACCCCGCGTCTGTACGACCGCGTTACCGAGTCGTATAAGGACGGCGACGCCCTGTTCATGAACTGCTCGGCATGGCGGGAGCTGGGCGAAAACATCGCTGAGTCTTTGAAGAAGGGTTCCCGCGTTGTCGTCACCGGCCGGTTGCGCCTGAACCGATGGGAAACCCAGGAGGGCGAGAAGCGTTCCGCGATGCAGCTCGACGTCGAAGACGTGGGCGCATCACTCAAGTATGCCCAAGCCAAGGTGATGAAGATGGCCCGCAAGACCGACGTAGCGGCAGCTGGCGGTGACCCCTGGGCCACCACGAGCGGCAAAGCCGAGCGGCCGCAAGACGACGAACCGCCTTTCTGAGCAACAGCTTTCACCGCGCAGTAAGCGTGACGACCGGGACGGTTATCGGCCCGGTCCTCGCGCTGGCTTGTCACGGTGGCAGGCCAGGAAAGGACACACATTTTGGACCGGACCATCACCCTTCCCATCACGATCGAGATTCACTACCCGCCAGACCTGCCAACGTTGACCCGCTGGTCACACTGGCTGTTTGCCGCCTACTACGTCAGCGGGTTTACCGGCTCGGCCTTGTTTTTCGGCCCTGGCCTTAGCGCGTGGCTGTTCGGCATTTCGTGGTGGTGGCTGCTGCTGATGCCGCTAGGGCTGCTGTTCTCTTACGCCACGCAGGGTTTTGAGTACCTGATGTCGCAGGTGGACCGGCGCCGCTACGAACAGATCGCCTTCGCCCAGCTCGCCCGCGACAGTGGGCTCGATTAGCAGCACACGCTGCTCTACCTGCCATGTGTTGAGAGGTGAAAAGGCATGGCGCGACATCCTTCGATCCCGTCATGGACCGAAGTGTTAGACGCGGCAACATATTCGGCCGCGATCCGCCGTCGGCGCAGAGTACAGCTGTGGCTGGTACGGCACCCGAAAACCCGCATCACGCTGCGCATCGCACGGGCCGTTTGGCGGCGCAAGCATCACGCCGTGCGGCCGATCCTGACCGCGATGGACTGGCTGTATGACCACGGCAGCCAGCGGGCCGAAACCTGGCGCCGCAACAGAACTCACACCAATCACGCGGACACCTACGTCCCGTGTAGCCGCTGCGGGCGCATGGTCCGCGCGAGCAATGCCCGCTCACACATGGCCTGGCATATGCGATGGGACGGCAACGCCAGCCCCATCACTACTCGCCAGGTCAGCCGGAAACACCGGGAGACAACAAGTTTCCCAGTAAGCGCACCACCAGCGCCCACCGCACCAAACAGCTCCACCACAGGAAAGCCCGCCTCTGTTAAGGGAGTACACCACCGCATGTCGACCACGACGACGCATCTCAAGCCGCTGATGAACGCCGCCAAGGAACTCTCGGAGATGGAGCCAGCTACCGCGTGGGAACTCGACGCGCAGCTCGTTGGCCTGTCCCGTGGCGCGGTCGCGATCGCTGACGCGATCGGCGACTACGCCGAAACCCTCGACACCACCCACATTGACCAGCGGGTAAGCGCGCACGTGCTGACCGCGATGGAAAACCTGGTACAGGCCGGATCGGCGTTCGCTAACGCCGCGACCTCGTTCCGCACCCTGTACGCCGCGCACCTGGAAGCCGCAGAGGCCGGGGTACGCCAGCCGACCGCCGCAGGGTTCTTCGACCCGCGCAACGCCGCCTAACCCCAGCCGCTCCACCCGGTGCACCCCAAACCCCTGGGGTGCACCACCTTTTGACCCCTTGAGGAGACAAAGACAGTGTTTGGCAAGCGCAAATCTAAGACGAACGCGCTGGCGCTCATCGATGACCGGCAGCGCAACACGATCGCATTCGCTCTCGCCCGGCTGTTGTGGCGGTTCCGCCGCCAGCTCGCCCCGGTCGCCGTCGCCCTGCTCGTGCTCGCGATCGCTGTTACCGCCCTGATCGTACGGATGACCGCTGGAACGGGCTGGCTGATCGCCTCCTACGCGGTAGCAGCGTTGTGCGCTTTCGCGTGGCTGACGCGGCTGCACGGATACGATCGCGGCCTTGCCGCCATCGTGCTCACCATCACCGGGCCGTGGACAATGCTGGTGGCCTACCAGCCAGGCAACGGCGGCCTTTACGGCCTATGGGCACTAGCGACACCGGTGCTCGGGCTGGGCTGGTGGATGTCAGGCACCCTGCGCGCGCAGCTGCGCGCCGACGCCGTGAAACAGCGGTGGAACACCGTCGCCCAAATCGCCGGTGTCGCCGGATCGAAGCTCCTCGCCACCCGCAAAACCCCGGCAGGCGAAGTCCTGACCGTGAAACTGGCCGCTGGCCAGACCCCCGAAGACATCTCGCGCAAGCGCATCGAAGGCGCCTACGAGCTGCGCCCTGGCGCGGTGAAAGTCGAGCAAGACAAAACCAACGCCCGCAAGGTATTGGTGCACCTGACCGAAACCGACCCGTGGACACAGCCACTCATCCACCCCGCGACCTACCACATCAACAACAGCACCGGCCGCGACTGACCCTATTGGACGGAGGCGACACAGCATGGCCCGACGCAAAACCCGCACCGCGACCGCAGCTAGCGCCAGCCCGGACCTGTGGGCGCCCGGCGCACGCACCATCCACACGCCGATCCCGCTCGGCGTCTACGAAGACGGCTCAACGGCGCAGCTGGCCCTGTGGAACAGCATTGGCGCCCGGCACACGTTCCTGACCGGCGCCACCGGCTCGGGAAAGACCACCAGCCTTAACGTGCTGCTGACCGGGACCATGGCCAGCGTAGACACGGTTGTGTGGGTTATCGACGTGGCCAAACGCGGCAAGTCGCTGGCGCCGTGGCTGCCGTGCATTGACTGGCTGGCCACCGACCCGGCAACCGCCGTGGACATGCTCACCTGCGCCAACGCGGTCATTGACGCCCGCGCGCTAGCGGGCGCACGTTTGGCAGCGACCGGTGACGGTGACGCGGTACTAAAGCCATCACCAGATCTGCCGCTGCTCCTGATCGTGATCGATGAGGCATCGGCATTGTTTGGCCGCAACACACCAGAAGCCCAGGAGGCCACCGAGCAGGCGACCCAGGTGGCCGAAACCGGCCGCGAGGTCGCCGTGGGCTCGATTATCGCCACCCAGAAACCCACCCAAGACTCCCTCGGGCACTCCGGGCGGCTCAAGAGCCAGCTCAATCCGGTGCTGTGCCTGCGGATGAACCGGCTAGGCGACCTGCGGTGGGCCATGACCAACGCACCCGCAGAATCCCTGAC
>NZ_KB903263.1 GCF_000379685.1 Catelliglobosispora koreensis DSM 44566
ATCGATGACACCATCGTGTTCCACCAGCTGCAGGAATCCGAGATCCTCTCGATCGTCGACATCATGATCAAGCGGATCGTGGAGCAGTTGCGCAACAAGGACATGGGCCTGGAGCTGACCCAAAACTCCAAGCGTTACCTGGCGAAGAAGGGTTACGACCCGGTCCTTGGTGCCCGTCCGCTGCGCCGCACGATTCAGCGCGAGCTGGAAGACACGCTCAGCGAGAAGATCCTGTTCCAGGAACTCAAGCCAGGACAGAACGTGCTCGTGGACCTCGAAGGAGATCCCGAGCAGGTCGAGACCGCGAAGCTGATCTTCACGGGTTCGACGCGACCGGTTCCCGAAGAGCCGGTGACCGCAGCCGCCGCCTCGTCGGAAGCCGCCGTCGAAGCCGCGTAAATACAGCGCAGAGCAGGGCTCACGCCGCCGCGCGGGGGATGTAATCCTCCAAGCGGGCGGGCGTGAGCCCTGCTTCTTTGATGGCACGCAACGTGTTGAGCAGATCGTCGGCAAGCATCGGCCGGAAGTGCATCAGGAACACGTCGCCGGGACGGACCGCCTTCTGCGATGTCTGATAGTGAATGAACCCCTGATCGACCGTCTGGGTCCAGAAGAACGACACCCGCATCCCGGAGTCTCGCGCGGCTTTGAGCGTCACCGCATCGTAGTTGCCGAAGGGCGGGCGGAACAAGTACGGCCGCTGACCGTAGACGGTTTCAATCTGGTCGGCGCAGTCATTGATTTCCTTCTTCTGGAACTCATATGACTGGCCTTTGAGATTGCGATGCGTCACGGTGTGGTTCTGAATCCCGGCGCCTGTGGCTTGAATCTTCTTGAAGTAGTCAGCGTGACTGGTCGCTGCCGGGGAGTTGAGGAACAGCGTCACCGGAACCTTGGCCCGCTTGATGATCTCAAGTGCCTCGGTGGTGCGGATCAGACCGCCGTCATCGATCGTGATGAAAGCGACGTTGTGCTGGGTCGGCACGCGTGACCACCACGGCGTTGACCCTCCATTGTCGACCTCGACCGGCTCGGCTTTCGGCGGCTTGCCGAAGGTGGGGACGCGTTCCAAGTACCACCCGGCGGACTTGTCGTAAGGGATCGTCGGCGACGGCAACGGATCGAACTCGGCTGACGTCGTCGTCGGGGACGGTGGCGTCACCGCGGAGGCCTCGGGAGTCGGTGAAGATTGACCTTCGACCATGCGAGGTTTGTCGCCGCAACCGGCAGCGCACAGCGCTGTAGCAGCTAGGAAAGCCCGTCGGGGGAACACTTCAGAGAGATTACGCACCCGGGAGGAAAAAGACGTCCCCGGAACGGGTTGACACGAGCCCATCTTCTAGAAGACTTCGCAGCGCTCGTTCCCGCTGAATCTCGTCGTGCCAAACCCCATCAAGCTGTTGCTTGGGCACCGGTCCGGAGTTGTCGCGCAGCACGGCCAGGAGCTTGCCGCGCACTTGGCGATCGGTGCCCGCGTAGGTCTGGGTCTTGCGGAAAGGCTTGTCCGGCAAAGGCGAACCGGCTTCACGCCACGCGCATCGCTGGGCGTAGGGGCACACTTCGCAGCGCGGCGACTTGGCGGTGCAGACGAGGGCGCCGAGTTCCATGAACGCGGCGCTGACGACGGCTGCCTGCGCGGGCTGGGGCGGGAGCAGATCCTCCACTGTGGACAGTGGGATCGCCTGGTCCTCAACGCCGTTCAGCACCCGGGCGACGAGCCGTCTGACGTTGGTGTCGACGACCGGATGCCGCTGGCCATAGGCGAAACTGAGCACGGCTCGCGCGGTGTAGTCGCCGATTCCCGGCAGCGCGAGGAGCTGATCGAGCTGCCGCGGGACTTCTCCGCCATGGTTTTCCACGATCTTCCCGGCACACGCGTGCAGCCACTTCGCTCGCCGCGGATAGCCGAGGCGCCCCCACGCCCGGATCGCCTCACTAACCGGTTCGGCCGCGAGATCCGCCGGAGTTGGCCACCGGGACACCCACTCCGTCCATGCCGGAAGCACCCGCACGACAGGTGTCTGCTGCAGCATGATTTCGCTGATCAGGATCGGCCAGGCGCCAGCGTCCGGTTCCCGCCACGGCAATTCCCGGGCATTGGCGGTGTACCAGGCCAAAGCCTCGCCATACATACTTTCCTCCATGGAACTCGCCGTTACCGTCCTCGGGCGCGACCGCACAGGAATCATCGCGGATGTCGCGGGCGCTCTTGCCGCCCTGGGGGCAAACCTCACCGATTCCACCATGACGCGGCTTCGGGGCCACTTTGCCATGACCCTGATTTGCTCGGTCGAAGCCAGCGCCGCGCAAGTCGAGGCCGCGCTCGCCTTCCTGGCCGCCGATGGTCAACTTCTAGTGGGGGTACGCGAAATAGGCGCCGACGAGGAGGCCGGTTCCGGTGGCTCACCCTATGTGCTCAGTGTCCACGGCGCGGACCGTCTCGGCATCGTGGCCGCGCTGACGCGCGTGATCGCCCAGGCCGGAGGCAACATCACCGACCTGTCGACGCGCCTGTCCGGTCAGCTCTACCTGCTCATCGCCGAGCTGGATCTCCCCACGGGTAAGGAAGCGGAACTTCAAGCCGAACTCGCGAAGACCGCCGCAGAGCTCGGCGTCGAAGTCCGATTGCGTCCCGCCGAAACGGACGTCCTGTGACCACCCCCGAAGCGGAGCCACATTCTTTCGGCTCGCACGAAGTCAAGGACAGGGCGCCCGACGGTTCTGTGCACCCTTCTGCCGCGCCCAGCAGCGCCACGGATGCCGCTAGCGCCGCGTTGGCGGCCGCGTTGGCCGAAGGGCTCCTGAAGCTCCCGGAAGGCCGCATTCTGCCGGTCGTGACAGCGCCTGAGTCTGTCCTAAGCAGACCCGGTGACATGGTTGATCCGTGCGATCCGGAGATCGTTCAGCTCGCGGCGGACCTTCTAGCCACCATGCGGGTTTCGCCGGGCTGCGTGGGTTTGGCGGCCCCGCAAGTGGGCGTCAGCGCTCAGCTATTCGTCGTCGACGTGACCGGCCATCCCAAGGCGGCGATCGTGCACGGCCGGTTCGCCCTGGCGAACGCTGTCGTCATGGAGGCGAGCCGCTGGAAGGCGGGCCGTGAGGGCTGCATGTCGGTGCCGGACCTGACCGGCGACGTGAAGCGGGCGGGCCGCATCGTCGTGGAAGGACAGGAGCCTGGCACCGGCCGCAAGGTCACCATAACGACGGACGCTTTTGAGGCCCGAGCCTTGCAGCACGAGATCGACCACTGCCAGGGACTGTTGTTTTTGGACAGAGTGAGCGGGGCGCATGCCATCTACCAGCGCAAGGTATACCTATAGCGTGTCGGTTTGGGCGAGGCGTGATCGTGGCGATAGCGTGAGCACATCATGAGACTCGTCGTGGGTCCGCTGCCCGCCTCCGTTTACTGGCGACGCCGCGCCATGGTGCTCGGCGGTGTGATTCTCGCTGTCCTGATCGTGATGATTTCCTGCAGCAGAGTCGGCAAAGCGCCAGCGGCTTCGCCGTCGCCTAATGCCTCAGCCACGCAGACGGCCGTCCAATCGAGTGCCACACCCAGCCCGACCGCGAGCCCGGTAACGGCACCGGTCGTGGTGCAGACGTCGGTGCCCCCGGTCACGGACGCGAACCAGTGCACTGACGCCGAGCTGAGCGTGACCGCGGTTCCGGTGAAGAACCCGTTGCCCCGTGGCAGCGAAGTTCAGATCAACCTGCTGATCAAGAACGTGTCCAATCGCGAGTGTGTACGCGACGTCGGCGCCGATCAGCAAGAGCTCTACATCGTGCTCGGCACGCAGAAGATCTGGTCGTCTGACCACTGTGGAGCGCTGCAGGGCCCCGATGTGCGGACGTTCCCGGCCAATCACGAGCGTTCCTATCGCGTGCTGTGGAACGGAAAGTCCTCAAGCACGTGCACTAACAAGCTCCCCGGCGGCGATGTCCCCGAGGCGGGGGAATATCAGCTCATCGGCCGCGTCGGCACCGATCTGAGCGACCCCGTCACGCTGAAGCTCACCTGAGCGTCAGACGTAGCGCTCCAGGATCGACGTCTCGGCCAATCGCGACAGTCCCTCACGCACGCCGCGGGCACGGGCGTCTCCGACGCCCTCGACCGCTTGCAGGTCTTCAACCGTCGCTCCCAGGAGCCGTTGCAGACTCCCGAAGTGGTCGACGAGCCGGTCGACGATGGCACCAGGCAAGCGGGGAACACGTGCCAGCAGGCGGAAGCCGAGCGGGCTGACGGTGGCATCCAAAGTCTCCGTCGTGCCTGGATAGCCCATCGCTTTGGCGACCGACACGAGGTCGATGAGTTCGCTGGCGGTCAGCAGGTCTAGCTCGACGAGTGCCTCATCCACCGTGCGCGGGCGCTTGCCGAGCGCCAGGCGGCCCGTTGGCAAGTAGTCACGGATGACGAGTGTGCGGTCGGAATCGACACCAGCCATGAGCTCGTCGAGTTGCAGGGACAGCAGTCGGCCATCCGTGCCGAGCTCGACAACGTAACCCGCGATTTCGTCGGAGATCCGGCGCACCATTTCCAGGCGCTGCACCACGGACACGGCATCGCGGACCGTCACGAGGTCTTCGATTTCAAGTGCGGACAACGTCCCGCTGACTTCGTCGAGGCGAAGCTTGTAGCGCTCAAGCGTGGCAAGAGCCTGATTGGCCCGTGACAGGATCTGCCCGGAGTCATCGAGCACGTGCCGCTGCCCGGACACATAGACGCCGATGATATTCATCGACTGCGAGACGGAGATCACAGGGTAGCCGGTCTGTTTGGCGACCCGCTCCGCTGTGCGGTGCCGGGTGCCTGACTCGGCGCTGGGGATGGAGGCGTCGGGCATCAACTGCACGGCGGCCCGCACGATGCGGTTGCCGTCGGCGCTAATGATGACGGCACCGTCCATTTTGCACAGTTCTCGCAGGCGGGTCGCGGTGAACTCGACGTCGAGCGGGAAACCGCCCGTGCACAACGACTCCACGGTCCGGTCATAGCCCAGCACGATCAGGGCGCCGGTTCTGCCGCGCAGGATGCGCTCAAGGCCATCACGCAAAGGCGTGCCTGGAGCGACCCGCGCCAGAGTGGACCGCATAGAGTCACCGCTGACGGCAGCGGTGGCCCAGGTGGTCTCGCGATCGATCGGCACGGCCACAGTCTACGTTCACTCCGCTGAGAACTTGGCTGCCCACTGGAGTGCCGCGGCGACCTGGTCTACCTCGACCACTTTCATCCCCATCATGGTTGTTCCTTCAACTGAAGCGCCTGAACCAGGCGGCACCAACGCGAACTTGAATCCGAGCCGTGCGGCTTCGGAGAGGCGGCGCTGAATCGCGCTCACCCGGCGGATTTCGCCCGTCAGCCCGACCTCACCGATCGCGGTCAACCGAGGCGAAATCGCCAAGTTGAGGCCGGCCGACGCGACCGCGAGCGCGATCGAAAGATCCGCGGCCGGCTCGGTGACTTTGATCCCGCCGACGGTAGCGGCGAAAACTTCCTTGTCGTGCAACGCCATTCGCTTCGTCCGGCGCTCCAGCACGGCCAGGATCATGGCCAGGCGAGCTGAATCAAGCCCCGAAACCGTGCGCCGGGGCGAGCCCGGCACCTGAGCGCCAATGAGCGCCTGAACTTCCGTCATGAGCGCCCGGCGCCCTTCCATCGCGACCATGACACACGTTCCCGGGACGGGTTCGGCATAGCGCGTGAGGAACAAGCCGGACGGATCGCTGAGCGAGGTGATGCCGGTGTCGTGCATCTCAAAGCAGCCGACCTCATCGGCCGCGCCGAACCGGTTCTTCATGCCGCGGATCAACCGCAGAGACGAATGCTTGTCGCCTTCGAAGTGCAGCACGACGTCAACGAGGTGCTCCAGCACCCGCGGGCCCGCGACGTTGCCGTCCTTGGTCACGTGACCCACGAGGACGGTGGCGATGTTGCGCTCCTTGGCGATCGCCACCACAGCGGCTGTCACCGCACGCACTTGAGTGACGCCACCGGGGATGCCATCGGTGCCGGGAGCCGAGATCGTTTGCACTGAGTCGAGCACGAGCAGGCCGGGCTTCACCGCGTCGAGGTGACCGATCACGGCGGCCAAGTCGCTTTCGGACGCCAAATAAAGCTTGTCGTGCAACGTATTCATGCGCTCAGCGCGCAAGCGCACCTGGCTAACCGACTCTTCGCCACTGATCACGAGCGCGTTGCTGCCGCTCTTGATGGCCCATTGCTGGGCGACGTCTAGCAGAAGCGTCGACTTGCCGACTCCTGGCTCTCCGGCCAGCAGCACGACCGCCCCAGGCACCAAACCGCCCCCGAGCACACGGTCAAGCTCGCCGACCCCGGTCGCGACCGCGCGCGCGGGCTCAGCACTGATTGTCGCGATGGGACGGGCTGGCTCACCTGGCTGCCGTGGGGCGACGTTGCGCATCGCACCCAACGCCGGGCCCATCGTGGACTCCACGATCGAGCCCCACTCGCCACACTCAGGGCAACGGCCGACCCACTTTGGCGGCTGATGGCCGCAAGCGTCACAGAGGTAAGCAGGACGGGGTGCCTTCGCGGTGGCTTTCACAACCGGTGAACCTACCGTCCAGGTGCGACAGTCAGTGGCCTTCGCCCTCGGTGCCGCCGGTCACTTCGTGTGGCACGCGTGGAGCAGGCGAATTCGGCGTCTTCACCGGAATCTGCGCCTCGAACGTCTTGAGTCCCACGAACTCCACGTCAACGCGAGCGAATTCGCCGCTCTGGAGCGCCTCGGTCAGCTTGACCTCGCCCGTGAGTGTCGCCGACTTACCCGGCTCCAGCGTGAGGATGCCGCCCTCGGCGGTCACGTCGCCACTGCCGGCCGACTTCAGCACCACGCGCACCGGCTGCGTCGTCGTGTTCACGACGGTCAACGTGATCGGCGCTTCCTCGCCCGCCTTGTAACCCTCCACGCCCGGGTACTCCAGCGTGGCGTTCAGCACCGAGACGGACTGCGTGCCGTCGGCGAGGGGAAAGACAGAGCTATACCCCGGAACCGCAGCCACCTGAGCGGCAGTCTCAGAGTCGATCCCGGTTTGACATCCGGCCAGGGCCAACGTGATTCCAGCCGCCGCGACGGCGAGAGTGATCGAGCGCTTCACGTGGCTCAGGGTAGTACGCGGAAGATCTGCGCCTCTCCGGGGCACGCCGTGATCACTGAACACCCGTCATGACCAGCAAAACCACGTCGACCGCCGCGATCGCCAGCAGTGCGCGGAACGCGAAGCGAGGCTGCGCGAAATGGCTAAGCAGCGGCAGCGAGGCAGCGCCGAGCGACGCGGTGATCGCCGCCCATAGCGGAGGCCTGGCCCCGAGCACGAGCAGAACGGTCACGGCGATCAGCAACGCGCTAGCTAAGTAGAGGCTCGCCTTCGCGCCCAGGCGGTGCGGCAGCCCGCGTACCCCCGTGGCTTCATCATCGGCAAGATCGGGGATGACATTGACGAAATGTGCTGCCGCTCCGAGCAACGCGGCGGCCGCGATGACCCACCCCGGCACTCCTGGGGCAAGGAATGCGGGCAGGAGCCCGAAGCACACGAGATAGGGAACGACCGAGGCGACGGTGCTCTTGAGGGGCCAGTTGTAGAGCTGTGCCGCGATGAGCGCCGAAAAGACCAAAAACCCGCGAGGCCATCCCCAAGCCAGCGCCGCGAGGCCCGTCACCGCAGCTGCCACCCCTGAAGCCGCCCAGAGGGTACGCCGTAAGCCCGGCCGCGCCACGAGAGGCTTGTCAGCCCGTCCTGAGGCCTGGTCCCGGGGTGCGTCGACCGCGTCGTTGGCCCAGCCGATGCTCAGTTGCGTGGCGCCGATCGTGGCCGCCGCGAGGGCCGCCGTGCGCAGCGGCTGTCCGAGCGCGACCGCGAGCACTCCACTCAGCGCCGTCACCGCGGCGGCCGGAAGCGGATGGCATCCCCGCCATAGCGTCGACAGCACGCCCGGTAAGCCCCCGTCACGGTCGGTCATGAAGTGGTGACCACAGATGGACCGGGATTGATGTGTCCGGGACCGGGCGTCGTGAGGGTGGGAAGCGCGACAATGATCAAGCTGATAAGCGTAATCAACAGAGCGATGCCGACGATCAGGAGGGGTAGCACGATCGACGGCTGCTGAGGGTCATCGATGTGTTCAGGCAGGCGCAGGCGGCGCCGCCAGTGCGCACGTGATCTCTTCCGGCGGGCGAGTTTGGCCTCGTGACGCAGCTCACGACGGATAATTTCGGCTTCTGGATCAAGCTCGGCGGCGTCATCGGGAATCTGGACCTTGCCCCACTCGGGAGGGAGGTCCGGGAGTCCATTCGAGGCGGAGCCCACGCCTAACTCTCGCGCTTTTCTTGCAAGATCAACAGACCAGGAATTGCTGTCAAGGAAAAGGAATGCGTCTCACAGCTAGCGTGAGCTGCGCTAACTACTTCTAGCAGGGTGGGACGGTCTCGCGCCCCCGTGTTACCCTAGACACAGCGAAAGGGGTTTCGTACCTATGGATTTCAGTGTCGGCGAGACCGTCGTCTACCCCCACCACGGGGCCGCACTCATCGAGGCTATCGAGACCCGCACTATCAAGGGCGAGGAGAAGCTTTACCTCGTTCTAAGGGTTGCCCAAGGTGACCTTACCGTGCGGGTGCCCGCAGAGAACGCCGAGATCGTCGGCGTGCGTGAGGTTGTTGGCGAAGAGGGCCTGACCAAGGTTTTCGACGTCCTTCGCGCTCCGCACACCGAGGAGCCGACCAACTGGTCACGGCGTTACAAGGCAAATCTCGAGAAGCTCGCCTCGGGTAATCCGCTCAAGGTCGCTGAGGTCGTGCGTGACCTGTGGCGTCGTGAGCGTGAGCGCGGTCTCTCAGCGGGGGAGAAGCGCATGCTCGCCAAGGCCCGGGACATCCTCGTCGGCGAGGTAGCACTCGCCGAAAAGAGCACTAAGGACGGGGCGGAAATCCTCCTCGACAAGGTGCTCGCTGAGGCGTGATCCACCACGATCATCAACCCCCACAACACACGATGACCGCGACGTCTAAGCCGCTGCTGGAGCGGAGAGACGTCGCGGTTCTCGTTCCAGCGGCAGGCCAGGGTCTGCGCCTCGGTGGCGATGTCCCCAAGGCACTGCGTGATCTTCACGGACAGTCGCTGCTGGTCCACTGTCTTCGCGCCCTGGCGGCCGCTCCTTCCGTCGGTCTCATCGTTGTCGCGGCACCTGCGGCCCACCTCGGCGCTGTGCGAGCTCAACTCCCAGAGGCAACCGTGGTCGAGGGCGGCTCGACCCGGCAGGAGTCGGTGTCGAATGCGCTGGCAGCCGTTCCGGCCTCGTTCGAGATCGTTCTGGTTCACGACGCCGCCCGTGCGCTGACCCCGCCCTCCCTAATCGAAGCCGTCGCCGCCGCCGTGCGCACCGGTCACGACGCGGTCATCCCGGTCTTGCCCGTCGTGGACACGATCAAGCAGCTCTCCCCAGACGGACACGTTCTGACGACCGTCGATCGGTCACAGTTGGGCGCCGTTCAGACGCCCCAGGGCTTCCGCCGAGATCTCCTCACCAAAGCCCACGCGACCGCGACTGACGCTCACACCGACGACGCCGGTCTCGTGGAGCGCATGGGCCTGCCCGTGTTCACGGTTCCGGGCCACCCAGAGGCGCTGAAGATCACCACGCCCTTCGATCTCTTGATCGCAGAATCCATCCTCCGCTCCCGCAACTAGGCTGCGACCGGGATCTTGTCCGCGAAAGGATCAGTCATGCGAGTGGGGATCGGCAGCGATGTGCACGCCTTCGAGAAGGGCCGCCCTTGCTGGGTTGCCGGACTGCTGTGGCCCGAAGCCGATGGCCTCGCCGGGCACTCCGACGGTGACGTCGCCGCTCATGCCGCTTGCAACGCGCTGTTCACGGCTGCCGGGCTAGGCGATCTCGGGGCGAACTTTGGCACAGACCGGCCAGAGTGGACGGGTGCCTCGGGCGTCGCTTTACTTACAGAGGCGGCCCGCCTCGTACGCGCAAATAGGTTTGAAATTGGAAATGTTTCTATTCAGATCGTTGGCGTGGCCCCAAAGATCGGCAAGCGCCGCACCGAAGCCGAGAAGGTGCTCACCGAGGCGATTGGCGCACCGGTCAGCATCTCGGCCGCGACAACAGATGGGCTCGGCTTCACAGGGCGGGGAGAAGGCCTTGCGGGGATCGCCGTCGCATTAGTGTTTCCCCTATGAAACTTCCCGATCTGGCGCGAAAGCTGATCGATAACAAGGTGTTCGGCACCCTTAGCACGGTGAATCCCAATGGCGGGCCGCAAAGCAGCGTCATCTGGGTCAAGCGCGATGGCGACAACGTCATCTTCTCGACGATCGAGGGGCGGCGGAAGACGAAGAACATGGCACGCGATCCTCGGGTCTCGCTCATGTTGTTCGACCCCACCGATCCGTACTCGTACGCCGAGATCCGTGGCACGGTCACGATGAATCCCGAAGGCGGACCGGAACTCATCCAGGAGCTGTCGTTCCTGTACGAGGACCGGCCCTTCCATGAGCACAGCCCGGACAACAAGCGTCTCGTTTGCACGATCACGCCAGACAAGGTTGTTACCCGGTAGCGGTGTCAACTCCCGGTGCCTTAGGCGGCCGGCGGGACCAGGTCCACGCGTAGCCGTCGTCTTCACAGGCGAGGGCGGGCTCGCAAAGATCCAGCGGGCGGAACGTGTCGATCATGACGGCGAGTTCGTCGAACTTCTCCGCGCCGATCGAGCGTTCCGCCGCACCCGGCTGTGGGCCGTGCGTGAAGCCTGACGGGTGCAGTGAAATCGAACCCTGCTCGATGCCCGAGCCTTTGCGTGCCTCGTAGTTTCCGCCGGTGTAGAACAGCACTTCGTCGGAGTCGACGTTGTGGTGGTTGTACGGCACCGGGATCGCGAGCGGGTGATAGTCCACTTTGCGCGGCACAAACGAGCAGATGACGAAGTTTGGCCCCTGGAACGTCTGGTGCACTGGCGGTGGCTGGTGCACGCGTCCCGTGATCGGCTCAAAGTCGTGAATGGAGAACGCCCACGGGTAGAGGCAGCCGTCCCAGCCCACGACGTCAAACGGGTGGTGGGCGTAGACGTGGCGCGTCCAACCGCGACGGTGCTGCACGAGCACTTCGACGTCTTCGCCTTCTTCCAGCAGTGGCTCTGACGGTCCGCGCAGGTCGCGTTCGCAATAGGGCGAGTGTTCAAGGAACTGGCCGCGCACGGACAGGTACCGCTTCGGTGGGCCGATGTGCCCCGTCGCCTCGATCGCCAGCACCCTGACCGGACCGTTGGGGATAATCCTGTGGATAACCGATGTCGGGATGATCACGTAGTCGCCCTCGCGAGCGTCAAGCACGCCAAATGTGGACTCGACGCGCATCGAGCCGCTTTCGACGTAAAGGCACTCGTCGCCGATCGCATTGCGGTAAAGCGGCGATGGCGCGTCCGCGACTACGTAAGAAATGCGGCAGTCGTCGTTGGCGAGCAGGTGCTGGCGGCCGAGCACCGCGTCGGCACCGGTCGTGTCGAGTTTGTGTGTTTGCAGATGCCGTGGCTTGAGTGGCCGGTTCGGGACGCGTGTCCAGGCCGGTGGCTCGAACGCTTCGGCCGCCACGATCCCGGTGGGTGCGTAGCGGTGGTAAAGCAATGACGAGTCCGACGAGAAGCCCTCTTGGCCCATGAGCTCTTCGGCGTAGAGGCTGCCGTCCGGCGCGCGGAACTGAGTGTGCCTCTTCCGAGGAACCTCACCTACGCTGCGAAAATAGGGCATTACGAGCCTCCTGGTTGATCCGAAGCAATTTGTCCACTTTCCAGACTTGCACGTCCGATAATCGGACACACTTGTCCGCTCTATGTAGCGTCCATTAGATTGACTGATCATGTCAACGCCGTTGCTGCTGGCGCAGCTTTTGGACGACGCCGCGGTCTTCCCACCCGGCAGTGCCACGCTGCCTGATGCGCTTGACTCCCATCGTGAATACCGCACGACCTGGTATTCCGAACTTGTCGGGCCGCTGCTCGTGCCCGCGTCGCAAGTCAAAACGCTCAGCGGGATGCTCAGACCCGACGAAACGATCGGGGTAGGGGTCATCGCCGACGGAAACTTCCTCGGTGATCTCTTCCGCCCACTGACGCCCAAAGGCATCGTCGTCAAACAGGTCGAGGCACCCGTGGCCAGGCGCGGCGAAGATCCGCAGCCGACCTTGCGAAGGTTCATCGAGCTGCTTCAGCGCTATGACCTGCCCGGCTTCGCCGAGGTTCCGCTGGCGTGGGGCCTCCTGTCAGCACTCGACACCATCGCTGAGGCGCGTGCCGAGGGGCTGACGATCGCGGCGAAGTTCCGCACCGGTGGTCTCGCCGCGGAGCTGTTCCCGACACCGGTCGAGCTCGCCGCGGTGATCTGTGCGTGCGCTGAGCGCCAATTGCCCTTCAAACTCACCGCCGGACTGCACCACGCGATCCGGCACAACGACCCGGAGACCGGGTTCACCCATCACGGGTTCCTGAACATCCTGGCGGCTTGTTGCCTGGCCAGTCAGGAGGCCGAGGTCGCAGATGTGGCAGCGATGCTCGCCACCACCCAGCCGCTAACGTTGCTGGAAGCCATCCGGCCGTTCAAACACGGGTCCCGGCCGCTTTGGGTCGGCTTTGGCACGTGCAGCATTGTTGAGCCCGTCGCAGATTTGCAGCAACTCGGATTGGTAGGACCAAATTCATGACGTGGGTACCAGGAGCCGCCGGCACGGGATTCGACATCGACCACTTGCCTTACGGTGTCGTGGTTTCCGCCGATGGCGTCGCTTCGTGCGCGGTCCGCATTGGTGACTTCGCGCTCGACCTGCGTCGCGCGGAGGAGGGCGGGCTCGTTCTCGCCGCCGGAAGCCTTGAAGCGCCAAACCTGGACACGTTCCTCGCGCTCGGCCCGGCCCACTGGTCGGCGGTCCGCGCCCGGGTCACCGAGTTGCTGTCTGATCCGGCAAACCGCCGCTCGGTTGAGAGTCTGCTGATCCCGCTGAACCAGGTGACCAACCGCCTGCCTTGGACAGTCGCGGATTACGTCGACTTCTACTCATCGGAGCATCACGCGTCAAACGTCGGGCAGATCTTCCGCCCGGGACAGCCAGCGCTACTGCCAAATTGGAAACACCTTCCCATTGGGTACCACGGGAGAGCCGGCACCGTAGTGGTGAGCGAGACCGGCGTGATCCGTCCACAGGGGCAGCGCGCTGCGGGAGACTTCGGGCCATCGCGACGGCTGGACATCGAAGCCGAAGTGGGATTCGTCGTCGGAGCGGGATCACGGCTCGGGGAACCGGTGCCGTGGCAGAACTTCGCCGATCACGTCTTCGGTGTCGTGCTCGTGAACGACTGGTCGGCTCGTGACATCCAAGCGTGGGAATATCAACCACTCGGCCCGTTCCTCGGAAAGTCCTTCGCCACTTCAGTTTCCGCCTGGATCACGCCGCTCGCGGCGCTCGCCGGCGCTTGGACGGACGCTCCCGCACAGGACCCGCCCGTGCTGTCCTACTTGGACGATGACCGTCGCGCACTGGACCTCAAGTTGTCGGTGGAGTGGAATGGGCACACCGTCTCGCGGCCTCCGTTCGCCTCGATGTACTGGACTCCCGCGCAACAGCTCGCCCACATGACCGTCAACGGAGCTTCTTTGCGCACAGGGGATCTGTTCGCCTCGGGGACCGTCTCGGGGCCATCGCGTGCCGAAGTCGGATCGTTCCTCGAACTCACTTGGGGCGGCTCAGAACCCGTAACGGTCGGTGAAGCGAAGCGGACTTATCTCGAAGACGGCGACACTGTCGTGCTTAGAGCCACCTGTGGCCCCATCGAGCTAGCTCCCGTGAGCGGAACCATCCTTCCTGCTCACGAGTGATGTGACCGCGGTCGCCCACCCCCGATTTGCATGGCCTTCCCACGATCACGTAATGTTCTCCATGCCGGACGGGAACGGACAAAACGCTCAGCTGCGAAGTTGAGGTTGAGTTCAGGAATCCGCCGGAAAATCCGGGTGGTGTGGGCCTTGCGCCCGCGAATCCGACCGGGTAAGGTAGCGAGGCCGGTAACAATCGGGCGGACGAGTTTTCGCCTGCTGGCCGAGCAAACTTTCCGAGTAAGCCTCAGCAAGATTCTCTTGATCCAGAAAAGTTCTGGAAATTGAGCGTTGACCTGAAGAGCCCAACCGGGTAGTGTAGAGCAGTTGCCCCTCGCAGGGTTGAGCCGAAAAGTTCAGGTCTGCAGGTGTGTGTTTGTTTTTTGAGAATTCAACAGGGTGTGTTGTTTTTGTTGGTGCCATTGTTTTGGTGGTGGCCAGGGTCTTTCCTCGTCGGATGGCCTGGTTGCCGAGTGGCATATTTGATATGCCAGTTGATTGGATTCTTTTTTGGAGAGTTTGATCCTGGCTCAGGACGAACGCTGGCGGCGTGCTTAACACATGCAAGTCGAACGGAAAGGCCCTTCGGGGTGCTCGAGTGGCGAACGGGTGAGTAACACGTGAGTAACCTGCCCTGGTCTTTGGGATAACC
>NZ_KB903264.1 GCF_000379685.1 Catelliglobosispora koreensis DSM 44566
GCCGACGAGCAGCGACCGGCGGGACGGGCTGAATGAGGCCAGGGTTTTCAGGACACCGGGGAAGGTGCTGCGGTGCAAGTCGTCAAGGTCGCGGGTCATCGCCGATAGCTGCGCTTCGGAGACGTGCATGTCGCTGTCACGGCTCATTTGACCGCTCCTTCTTCGACCGGGGAGGCCATCGCGGTGGGATAGAACGCGTCGGGGAACCCGACCCCGCCAGCGGCGTCGGGAAGCTTCGCCGCATCCGGCGGCAGCGCGATCAGCGACGCGTCGGCCTTCAACAGTGCCTGCACGGCAAGGAGAATCGCCTTGTGCTGCGCCTCGACCCCGGCGATAGAGGCGAACAGCTGACGCAGCTGCGGAGTGGACACCTGCCCCACATTCTTGACATACGTTTGCGCCGCCACGTCTTCCAGCGTGATCGCCAGCCCGACAACATCAGCCGGGCCCTTAATGGTTGGCACGGCAGCCTTCACAACAGGCGCGTACTTCGGGTTCGCCGCGGCCTGCGTTTTCGCGCCGAGTTTGGTGAGGGCGGCGTTGAATGCCTGCGCGTGCTCGTCATGCTGGGCCATCGTCTTGTTCGCGAACGCCTGCACGACCTTGTTGGCGCTGGACCCGCCGATAAACGGCAACGTCAAAGCGGTTTTGTAGGTGGCTACGGCAAGGTTTTCCAGGGACGCGGCTGTCTGCAAAGCCATCACATCCATTTCGGCGGCAGCCCACGCGCTGCCCGCACTGCCAAGAACTCCCGCACTCACGGTGCCGAAGGCGACCGCCGCGAAACCCGCCGCTTTGAGCAACGGGGAATGGGTGTCACGGACGGCGTCGGCGTAATCGGCTAGGTCCGCGCGCCCGGAACGCATGGCATCGGCGTGAAGGTCCGCCGATTCTTCCATGAGCCCGCGCAGCGCGCGTTCATCCACAGGAACAGTCATGCCCCGTCTTCGCCCGCCACCGGGCGGCAGATGGGCCGGGTCACCTATTCGATGGAAACCCGGCCCGGCGACCCATCCGGTCCTATTTAGACAAACAGTGCGCTGCCAGATGCGGCCAGGATGGTGATTAGCAGCCCCGCCGCCAGCACAAACGCACCCGACACCAGCGGCAGCTTGCCCAGCACGGTGCCCCAGCGCCGTGACAGCAGCAGCTGCAGCCGGTCACTGAATTTCGCCAAAGCCATACCCACCCCGGTCAGGGTCGCCGCCATACCCGCCCCGTACGCCACGACCAGAAGCACCCCGAACCACGCCCGCCCCACTGCGGCGGCACCGAGCAGCACCACCACCGCCGAAGGGCTAGGCGTCAGCCCACCCGCGAAACCCATCGCCAGCACCGTTTTGCGTCCCGGAGTCGCCGGGGCCGCGTCATGGCGGTGGTGCTGGCCGTCATGACCATGCCAGTGGTCATGGTCATGATCGTGGCCATGCTGGTGGTCAGCGTCATGCGAATGTGCAGTGTCGTGGCTGTGCGCACCGCCGTGGTCATGGCGGGGGCTGGGCAGCAGCAGGCCGGTGCCGTCGCCAGCCGGGACCTGGCCGGCAGGCACGAGCTGGCGTGGCCAACCGCGCTGATGACCGTGATCATGGGCATCGTCGTGATGGTGATGATGCCCGTGGTTCCCGGCCTCGCCGTGATGGTGATGGCTATGCCCGTGGTGATGATGGTGCCCATGCCCATGGCCGTGCCCGTGGTGTCCTTGGCCGTGGAGTGCCCGCCTGAGGAGAATGATGCCGATGGCGGCGACGATGAGGCCGTTGGCGATGGCCAGCCACCGGTACATCGTTTGCGGGGCGAGGGTGAATGAGGCGCTGATGATGACGCCGAGTGCGAGGACGCCGGCGGTGTGGGTGGCGGTGACGGTGGCGGCTATCTCGAGGGCTTGGCGGCGTCGTCCTTTCTGGCCGATGAGGTAGGCGGCCATGATGGTTTTGCCGTGGCCGGGGGCGATGGCGTGCCCTGCGCCTAGCAGCATCGCGAGAAACACGCCGAGCAATGCGATGCCTGTGGTCAGTTCGGTCCGCCCGGCCAGTGATGCCAGTGCCGCCTGCAGCCGTGCGGCGGTGCCAGCATTTTGCGGCTCGCTTCCAACATTGGTGGCGGTGGCGTCTGCCGTGCCGCCTGGTGCCGCGGTGAAGCTGACTGCCTGGTGATCTGTCGGAGCGGACAGAAGTTCGTCTGGATATGAGCGCAGCCGTGCGGTGCGGCTGGCAGAAGAGATCCCAGGTCCGCTGATCGTCGTGTTTTCTGCGGTGACCACGATTTCGCGTAGGCCGAGCCGGTCGGTGTAGGCACCGAAGGCAAACCCGATGGGTTCGGGCCGGCTGATTTCTGCCGGTGCGGTGAACTGGCATTCCAGCCGCAGGGTCGGCAGTCCCGCCTGGCCGGGCGGAAACGTCAGCGACGCCCCGGAACCGTGCAGTGCCAGCGGCTTGCCTGCGACGGTCAGGGTGTTCGCTGCGGCTATGGAGGTGCATTTCTTTGCTGCGCCAGCGTTTTCGATGCCGGCGCGTTCACCTGCGGTTGTCAGTTCGGCCATATCGAGCACGTAGTCGATGCTGATCACTGTTGGGGCGACGGTGATGCCGGCGTATTGGCTGACGGTGAAGTTTCCTAGCGGATGAGCCTGCGCACCGGCCGGGACCGCAAGAAACCCTATAGCCGCAACAGCTGCGGCAACGACGAGGCGTTTCATGCCGCACCACCAAGTTCGGCCAGCGCCGCACGGGCGGCAGGTGCGTGCACGGGGGAGAACGCGGGATTGAGGGTGAGGGCCTCGCGCAGCCCGGCCTGCGCTTCTGCCGTGCGGCCCAGGGCTTTGAAAATGACCGCACGGTGGTAGATCATGAGCGGGTCTTTGGTTCCCAGCCGCAGCGCCAGCCCTGCGTGGGTGGCGGCCTCGGCGTCTTGCCCGGCGTGGTGCAGCGCCCATGCCAGCGCATCGGCCACGGCGATCGATGGCCGTTGCGCGTACAGCTGGCGTCCCATCGCGACGGCGGCTGCCGGGTCGCCGTGTTCGGCTTCGAACAGCACCCGGTCGGTGTCTGGGCCGGACAGCTGCCCGGCGGCACGCATCAGCGTGTGCGCCTGTGCGGCTGCATCACGATCGCCGGAAGCGGTCAGCAGGCCGGACAGATAGGACACATAGCCCGGTAGTGGCTGGCGCGTGGTGACGTCGCGCATGAGGGTGATCGCTTCGGGCAGGTTTGCTTGTGCGGCAGCGAGTTTGGCCCGTCCGTAGAGAACTGGCACGTACTGGCCGTAAAGCTGTGAGGCACGATCCAGCAAAGCCTGCGCGGCTGGCAGGTCATGTGCGGCCACGGCGAGGTCTGCCTCGTGCTGCAGCGCGAAAACCAGCTCGGAAGGGTCTTCCGCGGTTTGGGTGGCTTTGGCCATGAGCTCACGTGCACGGACTGTGTCGCCGCGCAGCTCGAAGCTGTAGGAGGCGCGGGCGTAGGAGGCGGTGTCGGGGCGCAGGTCGGCCATCTTCTGCACCGCGGCGAAACCCTCGTCATAGCGGCCAAGCTCAATGTAGGCGTCGGCTAAAGCGCCTGCGGCCGCTGCCGAGAAGCCGTCTGCGGCGAGCGCGTTTTCGGCATAGCTTGCCGCGGCGGCGAAGTCGTGTTTGGCCGCTGCGAGAGCGGACAGGCCGGTCAGTGCGGGCTCATTACCGTGCGGCCGTGCGGACAGGGATTTGTCGAAGGCTTGCTGCGCCAGCGGGTAGTGACTGGCACCGTCGGTCACCCTGGCCAGCTGGACGTGGACCATGCCCAGTGATGCCCAGCCGCCCGCGTCGGTGGGCAGCCGGGTCAGCCGTTCCCGCAACTTCGCCCCAGCGGCCTCTAGCGCAACCCCCGGGTCACCCGGCCGGGCGGGTGCCGGGGTCGTGTCTGGCCGCCAAATCAGCGACCCCGCCACCGTCACCCCGGCCGCCAATCCCGCCACGATAAGCAGCAGCCGCCGTCTTTCACACCACCTCATACGCACCCCCATCTAGCGGGGGCAACGTCGCACATCAATTTCAGACACGGCTCCTAAAAAAGTCGAAAACGGACCAATCCGGCATGGCGTTTGCTGCGAATGACCAGCTAGGCCCCGCCAGAACAGAGGGCCGCTGACACCACAGGGGGAAAAGACCTTGCCAAGAAAACCCGCACTCATAGCCGCGACGTTCGGCCTGGCCGTCGCCGCCATCGCCTCGATGACGCCAGCTGCCAGCATCGCCTCATCTCACCGGGAGGCACCGCTAATCGCCGGGCTGCCACGCCTGGACAACACCGACCTGTACGCGTTCGTCAGCCCGGACGCACCCGACACGGTCACGATGATCGCGAACTGGACACCGTTCGAAGAGCCCAACGGCGGCCCCAACTTCTACCCGTTCGCCGACAAGGCCGCACACGACATCAACATCGACAACGACGGCGACGCCAAGCCTGACATCGTCTACCGGTGGGAATTCGAATCGTCGTACAAGAACAAAAACACCTTCTTGTACAACACTGGCTCCGTCACGTCCCTGGATGACCCGGACCTCAACTTCACCCAGA
>NZ_KB903265.1 GCF_000379685.1 Catelliglobosispora koreensis DSM 44566
TGGGGTGGTGGTTGGTTGTTGGTTGAGATGTGCATAGTGGACGCGAGCATCTAGAGACACACATTGTGTGGTCTCTGTTTTCTGCAATTTTTCCTTAACTGATAACAGTTTCAGAAATTGTGTTTTGTGTTTGAAGTTATGTAGGGCAGATGGTGGATGCCTTGGTACCAGGAGCCGATGAAGGACGTGTGAGGCCGCGTTAGGCCTGGGGGAGTTGCCAGCAGAGCTGTGATCCCAGGATGTCCGAATGGGGAAACCCACCTAGAGTCATGTCTAGGTACTCCTGCCTGAATATATAGGGCAGTGAGGGGGAACGCCGGGAAGTGAAACATCTCAGTACCGGCAGGAAGAGAAAACAAAAGTGATTCCGTGAGTAGTGGCGAGCGAAAGCGGATTTAGCCTAAACCGTGTATGCGTGATACCTGTCAGGGGTTTCATACACGGGGTCGTGAGGCTTTCCTTGGCGTATCTGACAGTGCGCCCAGAAGTGATAAAACCGCAGGTTAGGCGAACCCGAGTGAATGCGGGACCGTAGAGGGTGAAAGTCCTGTAGCCGAAAATCTGTGGTCTTCTGTGGAGGGTTCTCGAGTAGCCGCGAACTCCTGTAATTTGCGGTGAATTTGCCAGGACCACCTGGTAAGGCTGAATACTCCCTGGTGACCGATAGCGGATTAGTACCGTGAGGGAATGGTGAAAAGTACCCCGGGAGGGGAGTGAAATAGTACCTGAAACCATCTGCCTGCAATCCGTCAGAGCCTAGAACATCCTCGTTAGAGGGTTATGGTGATGGCGTGCCTTTTGAAGAATGAGCCTGCGAGTTAGTGGTATGTGGCGAGGTTAACCCGGGTGGGGTAGCCGTAGCGAAAGCGAGTCTGAATAGGGCGTTTTAGTCGCATGCTCTAGACCCGAAGCGGGGTGATCTAGCCATGGGCAGGATGAAGCGACGGTAAGACGTCGTGGAGGTCCGAACCCACCAACGTTGAAAAGTTGGGGGATGACCTGTGGTTAGGGGTGAAAGGCCAATCAAACTCCGTGATAGCTGGTTCTCCCCGAAATGCATTTAGGTGCAGCGTTACGTGTTTCTTGCCGGAGGTAGAGCTACTGGATGGCCTAGGGGCCCTACCAGGTTACCGAAGTCAGCTAAACTCCGAATGCCGGTAAGTTAGAGCGTGGCAGTGAGACGGCGGGGGATAAGCTTCGTCGTCGAGAGGGAAACAGCCCAGATCACCGGCTAAGGCCCCTAAGCGTGTGCTAAGTGGTAAAGGATGTGGGATCGCATAGACAACCAGGAGGTTGGCTTAGAAGCAGCCACCCTTGAAAGAGTGCGTAATAGCTCACTGGTCAAGTGGTTCCGCGCCGACAATGTAGCGGGGCTCAAGCACACCGCCGAAGCCGTGGCAATCAGAATTTAGATCCGCCCACATTAGCGTGTGGGTGCAGTTTTCTGGTTGGGTAGGGGAGCGTCGTATGTGGGGTGAAGCGGCAGCGTGAGCTAGCCGTGGACTGCATACGAGTGAGAATGCAGGCATGAGTAGCGAAAGAAGGGTGAGAAACCCTTCCGCCGGATGACCAAGGGTTCCAGAGTCAAGCTAATCTGCTCTGGGTGAGTCGGGACCTAAGGCGAGGCCGAGAGGCGTAGTCGATGGACAACGGGTTGATATTCCCGTACCCGCGAAACAGCGCCCACGCCGAACATCACGGTACTAACCTCCAGCGAAAGGTGAAGCCTTCGGGTGGAACCAATCAATGTTGGGATCTTCGTGGTTTGTAGGTGAGTGATGGGGTGACGCAGGAAGGTAGCTGTACCCAGGTGGTGGATATTCCTGGGGTAAGCGTGTAGCCCGCCATGTAGGCAAATCCGCATGGCATATAAGGGTGAGACGTGATGCCGAGCCGTTTTGGTGAAGTCAGTGATCCTATGCTGCCGAGAAAAGCCTCTAGCGATGCTGTGAGCGGCCCGTACCCGAAACCGACACAGGTGGTCAGGTAGAGAATACCGAGGCGATCGGGCGAACTGTGGTTAAGGAACTCGGCAAATTGCCCCCGTAACTTAGGGAGAAGGGGGGCCCCGGCTGGTGACGAGATTTACTCTCCGAGCTGGTGGGGGTCGCAGAGAGCAGGGGGAAGCGACTGTTTACTAAAAACACAGGTCCATGCCAAGCCGTAAGGCGCTGTATATGGACTGACGCCTGCCCGGTGCTGGAACGTTAAAAGGACCTGTTAGCCCGCAAGGGCGAAGCGGAGAATTGAAGCGCCAGTAAACGGCGGTGGTAACTATAACCATCCTAAGGTAGCGAAATTCCTTGTCGGGTAAGTTCCGACCTGCACGAATGGCGTAACGACTTCCCCACTGTCTCAACCACAGGCCCGGCGAAATTGCAGTACGAGTAAAGATGCTCGTTACGCGCGGCAGGACGGAAAGACCCCGGGACCTTCACTATAGCTTGACATTGATATCCGGCATTGCCTGTGTAGGATAGGTGGGAGCCTATGAAGCCATCACGCCAGTGGTGGTGGAGGCAGCGTTGAAATACCACTCTGGCAGTTTTGGGTATCTAACCACGGACCGTGATCCGGTTCTGGGACAGTGTCTGGTGGGTAGTTTAACTGGGGCGGTTGCCTCCTAAAAGGTAACGGAGGCGCCCAAAGGTTCCCTCAGCCTGGTTGGCAATCAGGTGTTGAATGTAAGTGCATAAGGGAGCTTGACTGCGACACTGACGGGTGGAGCAGGGACGAAAGTCGGGACTAGTGATCCGGCACCGGCATGTGGAAGCGGTGTCGCTCAACGGATAAAAGGTACCCCGGGGATAACAGGCTGATCTTCCCCAAGAGTCCATATCGACGGGATGGTTTGGCACCTCGATGTCGGCTCGTCGCATCCTGGGGCTGGAGTAGGTCCCAAGGGTTGGGCTGTTCGCCCATTAAAGCGGTACGCGAGCTGGGTTTAGAACGTCGTGAGACAGTTCGGTCCCTATCCGCCGCGCGCGCAGGAAACCTGAGAAGGGCTGTCCCTAGTACGAGAGGACCGGGACGGACGAACCTCTAGTGTGCCAGTTGTCCCGCCAGGGGCACGGCTGGTTAGCCACGTTCGGAAGAGATAACCGCTGAAAGCATCTAAGCGGGAAGCACGCTTCAAGACCAGGTCTCCCACCCACGCAAGTGGGGTAAGGCCCCCAGAAGACCACTGGGTAGATAGGCCAGAACTGTAAGCCCAGCAATGGGTTCAGGTGACTGGTACTAACCGGCCGAGGACTTCAACACACCACAGCAGAAAACATATGCCCTGCACGCGTCCACTTTGCACATCACAACTTGCAAACAACCCCCGCAAAAGGGAAACAGCAAGTTCATAGAGTTTCGGCGGTTATAGCGGCAGGGAAACGCCCAGCCACATTCCGAACCTGGAAGCTAAGCCTGCCAGCGCCGATGGTACTGCACTAGCGATGGTGTGGGAGAGTAGGACACCGCCGGACAA
>NZ_KB903266.1 GCF_000379685.1 Catelliglobosispora koreensis DSM 44566
AAACGATGGGACAGGACAGGATGCTTAGAGCCACAACAACAGTGGGCTGTGCTGCATCCGATGAATACGGGACAGCTCTTCGGCGCAGGCTCCGAGTTCCTCCTTCGAATTGAGTCGGCCCGCGCTATACCTTCCCTATATTGGGCAATCCGGGCATTCGTGTTTTAATGGATATGTCGACCTGCGCTGAGACGGAGGGACCCCGATGGCGCACACCCCCACCCTTCGCGCCGATATCGAATCGGCGAGAGCACTACTGCCGAACCAGGGAGTTGCCGAACGCGGCATTAGAAACCTTGCCGCCAGCTTGCACGACGATGAGACCGTCATGCGAATGCTCACTGGCACCTACGGCAATGGCACCGGACTGATGGTACTCACTGACCAGCGGCTGATATTCATCCTGCACACAATAATGACACAGCAGGTCGTGGACTTCACATACGGCAAGATCACGTCAATTCAGTGGAGTGCGGGACTCGTCTTTGGATCCATCACCATCTTCGCACCCGGCAACAAAGCCGAGATCAGAAACGTACGCAAAGATGCAGGCAAGTCGCTTGTGGACATCGTCCGCAACCGCGTCCACATAGCACAGAATCCGCCAGCAGCCTCGCCCGCCGGACCCGATGCGGTCGGACAGCTAAGAAAGCTTGCCGAACTCAAAGATCTCGGGATTCTGACGCCCGCGGAGTACGCCGTCACGAAGGCCAGCCTGATCACCCGGATATAGCGGTTTTCGGCGGCTAAGCCTGACGTGCGGAGACAGCGCATCGAACCCGGCGCAGCTTGGGCTGTGCTGATACGGGATTTCGTCTGAGCCGATTAGTGCAAAGCCCCCACGGCACGGCGATGATGCCGACGGCGGCCAGGTTGACGAGCCCGCGCGGGCAAACGCATCATGCGTGTTGCGCCAAAACTCATGGCCACGCACGCGACGCGGCAGGCACCTACGGTAAGTCCGACCCTACCGATGCGCTGGCCGTGGTACGCGTGACCTGCGCGTTTGCGCTGGATGGCATGACAGCGCCGTTCCGTCTGCCACCGGCAATACCGGCGGCCCGCACCTGGACAGACACGCTGAGGTCTGACGTAGTGTCGCCTGTCCATGACCTACGCCAGGCAGCCTAAGTCTCGAGGGCGGGGTCTGCCGAACCGCAGGTGGTACTCCCGAGTAAAGGAGCAGGCAGATTGGGATGAGCTTGCTGGCCAGTTCACGCAGGCAGCATGCATGTGGTGAAGTCGCGGCCTCGGCCCGGGATTGGTGGGCGGGTCTGCTGGCGCGATGGCGAACCAGCCGTCGTGGACACCGTGACGATCGTCCGGTGCTGCCGTGTGTCATATTGCTGCCTCCGCGGATCGCTTACGGGGCAAAGTACCCGTCATGGCGGGCGCACGTGTCAGTGGGGAATGGAATCGGCGGTGGGACGTTGATTGCCAATTAGCGCTGCTGGGATTGTCCGGCTGCGGGCGGTGGCCCTCCTTGGCCAACCATTGTCACACCCGCTGGTGGCCCGCAATGGGTTTGCTCGCTGGTCCAGGCCCAGGCGGGCCGGGCGCCGGTGCCGAACACGATCGTGCGGAAAATCCGCAGGTCGGTGGTTTCGCCGATGCCGAGCCAGTAGGTGTGCATGTTGGCCACGTTTCCCGGCCGCCTCTCCGCGGCCGCGACCACGACGGTGTCGAGGGCAGTGTGCGGGTAGCCCGGTGTGTGACTTAGCCGTGTCCATGCCTGCCGGGTGATGGGCCAACCATGGCGGTCGAAGAATCTGATGATCGCACCCATCACCTCCGTTCTGGGTGCAACGTCAGTGAAACTGATTTCACCTGTTGCACGAGCGCCTGTCGTGCTACGGCGGCGGTGACACCTAGTGGCTTGTGCCGGTGGCGCCGCTGCCGTAGCTAACGCCGAACTTCTTGCTACATACCCATGCCCGCTGCGCCAGCGGCTGGCGCCTTTTCTTTCTCGGGCTTTCAGCGACGACCGCTTCGGTGGTCAGGAATAGCCCAGCGATCGATGCCGCGTTCTGCAACGCCGACTTGGTGACCTTGGCCGGGTCGATGATCCCGGCTTTGAACAGGCCCACATATTCGCCGGTCGCCGCGTCCAGGCTCCAGCCGGCATCCAATGTGGTGACCTTGGCGGCGACGACACCGCCTTCCAGGCCGACGTTGGAAGCGATCTGGCACAGCGGCTCAGCTAGTGCGCGCCGCACGATTTCGGCCCCGATTTGTTCATCGCCGGCCAGCAGCACATCGTCAAGCGGCTCTGCGGCAGCGCGGGCCAGGGCCACACCTCCGCCTGGCAGTACCCCTTCTTCCACAGCGGCCTTGGCGTTGCGGACGGCGTCTTCGATGCGGTGCTTACGCTCCTTGAGCTCGACCTCGGTCGCAGCGACTTTGATGACCGCGACCCCGCCGGCCAGTTGGCCAGGCGCTCTTGCAGCTTTTCGCGGTCGTAGTCCGAATCGGACTTGTCGATCTCGGCACGGATCTGGCTGACCCGCCCTGCGATCTGCTGGGCGTCCCCGGCGCCCTCGGCGACGGTGGTGTCGCCTTTGGCCACCACCACTTTGCGTGCCCGGCCCAGCAGGTCCAGGCCTACGGTTTCCAGTTTCAGGCCAACGGTTTCGGTGATGACCTGCCCGCCGGTGAGGAAGGCGATGTCTTGCAGCATGGCTTTGCGCCGGTCACCGAATCCCGGGGCT
>NZ_KB903267.1 GCF_000379685.1 Catelliglobosispora koreensis DSM 44566
CAAGGTGGCTGTGGCGGTGATATCGGCTGAGTACAGCGGGCTGTCGTAGAAGCGGTTGACGTTCGCCTCGGCTGCCAGATGGTAGATGACATCGGCCTTGCGGGCTGCTGCCGTCATCCGGTCTAGGTCGCGGGTATCACCACGCACAAACGCGCACGGCAGCGAGAAATGGGGCGCCTCCAGGTCATAAATCGTCACCTCATGATGCGCCGCGAGCAGCTCACTGGCGACATGCGAGCCGATGAACCCGGACCCGCCGGTCACCAGCACCCTCACCACGCACCTCCAGCATTTGCCGTCATTGGTGTGCCCGGCCACCAACTGGCCGGGGAATCTCTCCGGAATGGATATTGAGCCGACGGCCAGATACCGCACCAGGACCGAAGGTCACCTGCCGGCAGGCCTTGTGGCCCCGCCCGCCCCGGCGGGCACGCAAAGGGCCGAAAGACCCGCCCAGCCTGGGACCGTGGCCTCTGCCGCCACAGCGTAGGCCGCGCAGACGCTCACTGAGGCGGCCTGTGCCGCCGGCCAGAAAGGACGGTCCATATGCCTGTAACATCCAACGGGGTGCCGCTGCACGCCGCACCGGCGCCGATGCGCGTGAGCTCACCCGGCGACGCAGATCTGCGGCAGCGTTTCGCCCGCGACGGCTACGTACTGCTACGCGAAGTCCTGTGCCGCAGCGAGGTGCTGGGGATGCGGCGGGCTTACTTCGACGCTTTCCCTGCGGCCTATTGCGCGGCAGGAACACAGCCGTGGGAGGGGATCTGGTCCGGGCATCAGCCACCAGAGCTACTGCCGCATGGTGTGCCGGGCCACCCAGCCTACGATTTCGTGCGCAGCACCACCTTCGCCGCCCTGGCAGCAAGCCCAGCGCTGCTGCGTATTGCGCGGCAACTGCTCGGCAACGACGACGTTGTGACTCTTCCCCGCCAGATTGTGCGCCATTATCACTGGGGACCGGCCGCGTCGCGCGCCCACACCGACTTCGACTACCTCGACCCCGGCTCACACCAGCTGATCACCATGTGGATTCCCCTGGGCGACAGCCCGCTGCAGTGCGGTGGCCTGGCCTATTTGGAGGGCTCGCACCGGGTGCCCTGGGCGCAGCTGGAGAAGCTTCGCCGCCAGCACACCGACCGGCCCCACGATCCCCGGCCGCTAAGCCACGACCTGAGCTGGATCAGCCGCCAGCTCGGCGGCAGATGGCTCTACTCCGACTACCGCGCCGGAGACATCGTCATCCACTGCCCCTACCTCGTGCACGCCACCTTCGACAACACCTGCGACGTGATGCGCCTGTCGGCCGACATCCGCTTCACCCCCGCAGCGGCCACACCCGACCCGCGCTGGCTTCGCCCGTGGTCAGGCGACGACGGCAACTGATAGCACCGGGCGTGCAGGCAGCATGGTTCCGGTACAACGTCAGTTCTCCTGTTGGTGATTAATGGTTTTGGGCAATGCGCTATGCCCACCGGGCAGGGCGGGCAGGCGGGACGGAAATGGCTACCGCCGCCATGATGCGGGCTGGCGTCAGATCAGGTGGGCACGCTGGTGTCCGGGGCCAGGCCCGGGTCGAGGCTGGGCCGCTGGCCTGCCATGACCTGGGTGTGCCGGCTCATTTTCACGCCGGTGTAGACGGCTGCGGCCAGGGCCACGTCGGATAGCAGCATCAGGCCGATGGAGTAGGACTGCTCGAAGCTGTACACCCATCCCATGATCAGCGGTGGGAGGAAGCCGCCAAGGCCGCCGGCGGCACCGACCAGGCCGGTGATAGCGCCCGTCTTGCCTTCGGGGGCGAGTTTGCCGACCAGAGCGAACACGGCGCCTGCTGCGGCGCCGAGCAGTGCGGCCATGCCCAGGAACGCGATGGTGCCCCACGGCATGAGAGGCGGCTGGAATGCTTGCAGCACAGCTAAACCGGCCACTCCGGAAAAGGACCAGACAAGCACGGGTACCGGATGGAAGCGGTCGGATAGAGCGCCGCCGATGGGGCGGGCGATCACGGCCAGGACCACGAATCCGGCAGTGCGCAGGGCGGCATCGCTGGCGGTGAGGCTGTAGGCGGTGCGCAGGTGGGCGGGAAGGTAGACACTGAAGGCGACGAAACCGCCAAATCCGACCGCGTACAGAAAACACAGTTCCCA
>NZ_KB903268.1 GCF_000379685.1 Catelliglobosispora koreensis DSM 44566
GGCGGCGATCATCTCCAAAGCCTCATCCCACGACACCCGCACCAGACCGCCTTTGCCACGGGCGCGCTGGTACAGGCGGCGGCGGTCTGGGTCGGCCTGGATGTCGGCCCACGCCGCGACCGGGTCACCCAGGCGGGCTTTGGCCTGCCGGTACATGTCGACCAGAACCCCGCGCGCATACGGGTAGCGCACCCGAGTCGGTGAGTAGGTGTACCAAGAGAAAGCGGCGCCCCTAGGGCAGCCGCGCGGCTCATATTCTGGCCGGTCCGGTCCCACGCTCGGGTAGTCGGTTTGCTGGGATTCCCAGGTGATGATGCCGTCTTTGACGTACACCTTCCACGAACACGACCCGGTGCAGTTCACGCCGTGCGTGGAGCGGACCACCTTGTCATATGACCACCGGTCACGGTAGAAGGTGTCGGCATCCCGGCCACCGATCTGAAACAGCGCCCTGCCATCGGCCGACACCTCGGCCCGGCGCAGCAGGCCACCCGCCTCCAGCAACGCACGCTCCGCTGAAATCACACGCACTCCTTATCCGAACCAGGCAGTGCCTAATCCTTTGTCCCAGACGATCGTTTGCCGTAGGGCCAAAAGACCTTGTTTGCCCCCGGCCCACCGGCCCAAAACGAATCGCCGCAGCGCCTTGGCGTGCGGTCCGGCAACCTTGGCCAGCCGCTCGCGAGACCAGAAGATCGCGTTCAGGAGGCCAACCTCCGCCGCATTAGGCGGGTCCCGCGCGGGTGTCAGCGGCACATGCGGACAGTGCTTATCCAGCCAGCGCCGTGGCCAGCAGGATGACACCCGCGGAGCAGGCCAGCCCGGCGGCGCTAAGAGCTCGCGACATGGAGCGGTGTCCTTTGGCGGCCGCGATGCCGTGTCCGGCGGCGAACATCATGGCGATGGTGAGCAGGCCGAGTTTGGCGGCCAGGGTCCGGCCGTAGCCAGGCTCGGCCAATGATGCCCAGGTCACGCTATTGTGGGCGGCCAAGGCGATCCCGGTACCGATCTGCAGTGGCAGGGCCACGGCAAGGGTGAGCCGGGCGAAGCGGCGCCCGGCCGCGGCCATCAGGTGGTGGCGGATTTCGCTGTCGAGCTGCCGGCGGGCCAGCGGCATGACCACTAACGCCAGCAACAGCTGGCCGCCGACCCAGAACGCGGCCCCTACCACGTGAACGAACCGTGCCAGCACCCACAGGTCCATCAGTTGGCTACCGTGACGATGCCACGTGCGCCGCCTTCGGCATGACGCATGTCGTGATCGACGATGGCATAGTGCCCAGCCTCCGGGAAGATCATCTCGGCGAATCCGCCCTGGGCTGCTGCCAGGGCCAGCGACTGCGCCCCGCCAGATAGACCTGGGTGCAGCAGATAATTTCCTTCGAAGTAGACGGTGTCGAACTGGCCGCCAACGACATGAAACGACACGAGCCCGCCGGGGCCCGCATTGAGGACCCAAAACCTTACCCGCTCGCCGGTCTTGGCTGTCAGGGGGCGGTGATCGTATTGGGCGGCGGTGCCGTTAAACGCCCACCGCGACGGTGTACCGGCGTTGAGGCTATCGACTTGCTGTTCGCCACCCGGGTCGCCGTCATACAGCTCGGAGGCGACCAGCACGTATTCGCGGCCGGCAGGTGCCAGGCCGGGAGGGTCGATGATGACCGCACCGAACATCCCCGACCCCAGGTGCTGAGTCATCGGTGCGGTACTGCAGTGATACATCCATATCCCGGCCCGGGTGGCTGTGAAACGGTAAGTCAGCCGCTCGCCTGGGGCGATGGTACGCATCGGCCCGTCGGGGGCCAGCGCACCGGCGTGAAAGTCGATGCCGTGCCCGAGTGACCCAGTATTGATCAGGGTCACCTCGAACATGTCGCCGACCTTGCCGCGCAGGGTGGGCCCGGGCACAGTGCCGCCAAAGGTCCACCGCTTTTGCCGCACCCCAGGTGCAGCCTCAAGTTCGGTCTCCACAACTGGTAGCTCGACGCGGTGCACCGTTGTCGCGGCCGCTGCGGCCAGTGCCGCGTCGTAGGGGGTAAACGCTGCTGTGAAACCCGGCCCGCCTACCGCAGCGTGCTGGCCGGGCTCG
>NZ_KB903269.1 GCF_000379685.1 Catelliglobosispora koreensis DSM 44566
GTTCGACCTGCTCTACGGCGGCAACCTGTCTGAGGTTGGCCAGGACACCCTGGCCGGTTACAACGTCAACACCGTGGCCCTGCAGGTACGCTCCCACGAGCTGGCGCTGGGCGGCAGTGTGAAACGCAACCCGGTCGTCGGTATCTGGACCACCACCAGCCGTTCCGGTGAAGAAGTCACCAGCGCCGAAAGTTCAGGTTCGATGCGGCAGGTGTCACGGCTGGGCATGCCTTTGGTCAACGAAGTCGTGATCCCGGTAGGCAAAAAGAACGAGTTCAACGCCAGCAAGCCGCAAGACGACGCCAAGTTCCTCCACCACGTCACCAGCCCCGAGGTCCCCAAGCTGGTCGAAGCCATCTACGGCATCCCCGCACCCGCGACACCACGAGCTGACCTGGTCGAGGTGTTCCTGACCGGCGTGTGCAAGGCATGCGGGCCAGTGCAGGCCGACCTCAACTCGCAACTGCTCAACAAGGACGTCAACGCGAACAAATTCAAGCCCAGCGAGCAGCTGCGCCTCAACCTGTCCGTGCCGCCATCAGCAAACCCGATGCGCATGGGAGTCCTCGCCGGGGACCTGGCAGGGTTCCCCAACGGGCGCCGCCTAGCCGATGATGTCATCGACGTCACCCTGCAAGCAGCCGAAGGCATCCTGCTGCCCAACCCGCCGCCAGCCGTGTCCACGCTCGGTGATGCTGTCGACGTCAACGACCTGCCGTTCCGCACCGCGTTCCCATACGTGGCACTGCCATACCAGAACGCAGTCAGCCAGTAAACCGGCAATGCCCAAGGCCCCGCCAGCACGGGCGGGGCCTTCACGCACCCAGCAGACAATCCCGGTTTGTGTCGACGCCCGGCACCTGCCAGCGAAACGCTCCACATTGGACATCCGCAGACCGTTGTGCCCACGGTTTCTCCGTTCTGTGCGTTGGGATTTGGGTGATGCCTGCCAGAAGCGGCCGTGTTGACGGCCCGGGCTGCACCGGCGTCGGCGTCACTCCTCTGCGGTGTCGAAGTAATGGTTGTAGTAGATCTTGCTTTCAGGGTTGCTGATGATGCCCTGGCCAAGCCGGTAGAAGATGTCTTTTGCCGCTGTCTCGACCGTGTGCTGGGCCCGGAAGTTAAGGGCCGCCTGGATTTTGGTGAAGCTGACCCGGTAGTCGCGGGCGTCGAGGGTTGATGCGTCGCGTTCGACGTGGACGTCACCTGTGCTGCTGGCCACGATGGAGGCGATGTCGCGGATCTGGTAATTCTGTGCGTCGCTGCCAGTGTTGAACACCTGCCCGGCGACGGTGTCCAGGTCTGCCTGCAAGCAGGCGAGGTAGGCGTCTGCGGCGTCGGCGACATGCAGCAGTGGCCGCCATTGCTGCCCGCCGAAGACCTGGATCTGTTTGTGGGTGAACGCTTTCATTGTCATGGTGTTGACCACTAGGTCGAAGCGCATGCGCGGCGAATAGCCGTACAGGGTTCCCATCCGTAGTACGGTGGGGCAGAAGTAGCCGTCGGCCATATCAAGAATGGTTTGCTCAGAGGCGATTTTGGTGCGGGCGTAGAGAGATACCGGGTTAAGTGGCGCGTCTTCGCCGAGCATGGTGCCGCCGGTGCCGTACACGCTACACGTCGACGCGTACACGAACCGGGCGATGTTGCTGTGCTTGCAGGCGGCCGCGATCACTTGCGCGGCAAGGACATTGGTTTCGATGGTTTGTGACGGCCGGGCGCTGCAGGCGGGGTCGCCGACGATGGCGGCCAAAACAATTACGGCGTCAGCACCGTCGAGTGCTTGCACGCAGGTGTGGATGTCACGCATGTCGCCGTGCATGATCTGCAGCCGGTCCGCAGGTCCGGCAGTCCTGAGACTGTTGCGGCCGTACAGAAAACTGTCGAGAACCCGCACCCGGTAGCCGGCGCCGAGCAGGGTGCGGGTCAGCACGCTGCCCA
>NZ_KB903270.1 GCF_000379685.1 Catelliglobosispora koreensis DSM 44566
CGCCTGACCGACACCACCAACGGCTACATCAAAATCACCAGCCGCCACAGCAACAAAGTCCTCGAAGTCCAAGGAGCCTCCACCGCCAACAACGCCAACATCGTCCAATACGACGACTGGAGCGGAAACAACCAGCAATGGCAACTCGTCCCGGCTGGTGGGACCAATCCCGGAAACTTCACCAATCCTGTGGCGTGGCAAGACTTTGCCGACATCGACATCATCCGGGTAGGCGACACGTACTACTACTCGGCTTCCACCATGCACTACTCCCCCGGTGCTCCCATCTTGCGTTCGTATGACTTGGTGAACTGGGAGTTCGCGGGACACTCGGTGCCGGCCCTTGACTTCGGCTCCAGTAACTACAACCTCAGTGGCGGCCGTGCCTACGTGAAGGGGATCTGGGCGTCCACCTTGAACTACCGCCCCAGCAACAGCACGTTCTACTGGCTGGGCTGCGTCGAGTTCAACCGCACCTACGTTTACACGGCATCGGCCGTCGATGGCACGTGGACCAAACGTTCGCAGATAAACAACTGCTACTACGACGCGGGCCTGCTCGTCGACGACAACGACACCATGTATGTGGCCTACGGCAACAGCACTATCAGCGTCGCCCAGCTATCAGCCGACGGCCTAAGCCAGGTGCGGGCACAGCAGGTGTTCACGACACCGTCCAATGTGGGCACTCTTGAGGGCGCACGCTTCTACAAACGCAACGGCAACTACTACATCTTCCTGACCCGTCCTGCCAACGGCCAGTACATCCTCAAGTCCACCAACGGACCGTTCGGCCCGTACACGATGCAGCAGCTGCTGCTCAACCTGCCCGGACCGGTATCCGGCGGTGGCGTGCCTCATCAGGGTGGCCTGGTTCAGACACAAAATGGCGACTGGTACTACATGGCCTTTGTGGACGCCTACCCTGGCGGCCGCATCCCCGTGCTCGCACCGGTCACGTGGAACAGCGACGGCTGGCCCGTCATCCAGCTGGTCAACAACGCTTGGGGCGCATCGTATCCGCTGCCGAACCTGCCGCCACCGCCCCGCGTCGTCAAGCCGCTCAACAGCGACGATACCTTCGCCGGGACAGCCCTTGGCCCGCAATGGGAGTGGAACCACAACCCGGACAACACCAAGTGGTCGGTCAACAATGGGTTGCGCCTGCAAACGGCGACCGTCACCAATGACCTCTACGCCGCCCGTAACACCATCACTCACCGCATCCCAGGGCCTACGTCTTCGGCCACGATCGAGCTGGACTACTCAACGATGCGCGATGGTGACCGTTCGGGGCTGGCGATGCTGAGGCAGTCGTCGGCATGGATTGGCGTCAAACGCGATGGCGGTGCCACCAGAGTGGTCATGACCAACAACCTCACTATGGACAGCAACTGGAACACGACCGGCACTGGAAGTGAAGTCGCTAGCGCCCCGGTCTCGGGCGGCCGGATCTGGTTGCGCGCCAACGCCGATATCCGGCCAGGCAGCGGCCGGCAGGCGACGTTCTCCTACAGCACCGACGGCGTCACCTTCACCAGCCTGGGTTCTGCCTTCACCCTCAACAACGCCTGGCAGTTCTTTATGGGCTACCGGTACGCCATCTTCAACTACGCCACACAGTCTCTTGGCGGATCAGTCACGGTCAGCCGATTCGACTTGTCATAGCCCGTTACGGCACGCGACACATCAATGTCATCTGCCGGCCCGCATTTTTCCGGTCCGGGCCGGCACTGTCTAAGGAGTACCCCGTGAAAGTCCTGTCCCTCCCGCGGCGCCGAAGCTTGCGGGCATTCATCTCGGCGGCGTTAACCGGCGCGCTCGCGTTAACGATGCTGTCCGTCGCGGCGAGCCCCGCGTCGGCGGTCACGGTCGACCCCAACGCCTGGTACGTCATCGTCAACCGCAACAGCGGCAAAGCAATCGAC
>NZ_KB903272.1 GCF_000379685.1 Catelliglobosispora koreensis DSM 44566
CACGTCACCCGCACCCGCGACAAGGGACGCCAGCTGTACCAGCTCAAGGCGGTCAGCGAATCTCACGCTGCGTAGCCGTCTCACCGTCTCGTCTCACCGTCTCACCACCCGCGTACGCGCCCGCGTATGGGCGCTATTTGGCGCACCCGTGAGACGCGTGAGACGCCCGCGTAACCCGCCCCGCCCGTATACGCAACGTGACCACACGGAGGTTACGCATGACCGCGCTCACCCCACGCACCACTAAGCACATTGGACAGACAGCACCTGATCAGACTGTGCCATGGGCGGGCGGGCACCCGCCGTGGTGCGCACGCGATCACCGCTGCACCGCCGCGCACATCACCGGGGGCGAGCACGTCTCCGAACCGGAACGCTGGAAAACCAGCCACGGCACCCTGATCGCCACCCGTTACCACAACGCCCGTGGCGGCTGGGTCGAAATCCGCACCGTCACCGCGCTAGACCCACACGAGCCCATCGCCCAAGCACAGTGCCGCCACCTCATCGCCGTCACCCACACCGTTTTCGACCGCGTACTCCGACCAGGAAAGGACACCAACCACGCATGAGCGACACCAACACNGGCGCCGTNGCACTCCTGGACGCCGCCCNNCACCTANCAGCCGCCGACCTCCGCCCCGTCACCGCATGGCATCTGGACACGCAGCTATGCGGGCTGAGCCAAGGCGCGGAAGCGTTCGCTAAGGCGACTTACCGCTACGCCGAAAACCTCGGCACCGGCATCGATCCGCGCGTGATCTACCACATCGAAGATGCGGCCGAATGCTTCTACGCCGCAAGCGCGGCGTTCCAGTTCGCCGCGAAAAACCTGCGCACCGTCTACGCCGCGCACTTCGAGGCCGCCGAATCCGGGGTACGCCAGCCACGCCCAAACGGCTTCTTCGCAGCCAAGGCGCGCGCTGGTCAAGCAGCAAGCCACACAGCGAACACGGCTAGCTACCCCACGCGGGAGCAGCTGGCCGCGATGACCCTCAAGCAGCTCAAAGACGTAGCCACCGCCTACGGCTACGACGGTTTGAAAGGCACGAAAGCCGACATGGCCCAGCAACTCCATGGGCATTTCACGTTGCGCCGCAACCTGCACAGCCTGCGCTCATCCGACCTAAGGACACAGCTGTGACTGAAACCGCCAGGCCAAACCGGCCGCTTCTGGACGCCGCACACGCCCTATCGGCGTCCGGCCTCACCCCGCACACCGCATGGGAGCTAATCGGGCAGCTGCAAGGCCTCGCCAGCGGCATGAACGCGATAGCCACCGCCGCAGAGGACTACATTGCTGCGCTCAGCGAAGAGAACCTCGACGACCGGGTGCTTGAGTACCTGCCCGGCGCGGTCCTTGAGATCTTCAACGCCTCTATCGCGTTACAGGAAGCCCGCAACACCTTCGAAACCCTCTACACCGCACACCTGGCCACCGCTGAATCCGGCGTACGCCAGCCCACACCGCCCGGATTCTTCGGACAGCCAGGCCAGGCCACCGCTGCGATCAGCTCTGCACGAAGCGCGGCAAGCGGGCTGCCCGCCGATTTCCCTACCCCACAACAAGTTCAGGCGATGACGCTCAAGCATCTGCGCGAGGTCAGCCGAAACATCGGCTTCGCACCCGGTAACCAGAACAAGGCCGACCTCATCGCCAACCTTGAGGCCTACCGCTTCAGCCGCTCACCCGCCGCCCGCCGCACCAGTGCCACGGTCACCGCTGGACGGATGTCGGACAAACCGCTGCTACCCAACGCATGGGAGTTCCCCACGAGCGGCAGCGATATCTGCTTCCACGAAGACGGAGAGATCGGCCAGGCCCTAGCCGCTATGGGCCACGACCGCCGACTCGACATTGATGGCGAGCCGCTGGCAAACGTCATTGGCCGTATCGCCACCGGCCCCGTCAAAGGCCACACCAGCAGCCAAGAAGCACTAGACCAGCTCAAAGGGCTGCGTAACCGGCTGCCCGAAAGCACCCGCGCCCGCAGGGTCATGGACGAATGCATCCAACGGCTCGACGCACCAAACAGCCCCGTGCCGGACGTGCCCGCTGTAACCCCGGAACCGTTGCGGCAACTCATGAAAGACCTGCACGCCATCCCGTGCGTACGGCGTGAACCAGCACGCGAACAGGAACGCCTGCAGGCCATCCTCAGCGATTTTGAGCACGGACAGACCCGCAACTACCGGCTGATCAGCAGCGTGCGGAACCTGACCGGGTTCCGGCACGAGCTTGAAGAGGGATGGTTTGACATCCGCCGCGCCGTCACCAAAGCCGTTGCCGCGCTTGAAGAAGCCCTAGAGAAGAACCGGCGTTCGCTGATCGCGCCGGACCGCAACCAGACCTGACCCGGCTCGCGCCGGTCCCACACACGAAGAGCTGAAAGGGGGCACCTGCGGTGCACTCACTTAAGGCGGCTGCGCTTCGCTACGCCGCCGAATGGCCAGTCTTCATTCTCGGCCGTAACAAACGGCCCGTAGCCAACTGCCCGCCGTGCCGCGCCGCAGACCCCAAACAGCACGATCCACAGGGCTGCCGGTGCCTTACCTGCCACGGGTTTTACGCCGCGACCCGCGACCCGAAAGCCATCGTGCGCATGCTCGCGATGGAGCCAAACGGCATGCTCGCCATCCGCACCGGAGCACCTTCAGGGCTGGTGGTGGTCGATGTAGACCCCCGCAACGGAGGCAGTCAAACCATCAAAACACTGGTAGCACAAGGACTCTTACCGCCTACCCGGTTTGCCGCGACCGGCTCCGGCGGCCTGCACCTGTACTACCGCCACCCCGGCCCGCACACGAAGATCCCTTCCGGGCCAAACGTTCTCGGCCCCGGCATCGACATCAAAGCCGATGGTGGATACGTCATCGCGCCACCCTCGATCCACCCGCACACGCGGCAGCCGTATGTGTGGGCTGATGAGTCCACACCTGTTAGTGAGATGCCCCTCGCGCTGCGCACGGCACTGACTCCAGCAGTCACCGCGGCGAACCCGGCACTCGCCCCAGCTCCCAAGCCCAGATTGGCCCGCGCCGGGGGCATCTCATCACCGGCCGCCCTGCTCGAAGCGCACCTGGCGACCGTGCGCAACGCACCGGAAGGCAAGCGCCGCACCACGCTCTACGGCGCAAGCCGTGGGGTCGCACGCATGGCCGCCAGCGGGGCAATCAGCCCCGCCGACGCACAAGCTGCCCTCATGGCAGTGGGGCTGGCCGCAGGCCAGACCGAACGAGACTCCCGCGCCGCGATCAGCGGCGGCTTCCGAGACGAAGGAGTAACCCTATGACCCGAAAGCCACCGCCCGATGTAGATGGTGCCGAACTGCTCGACCGGGTACACGCCGCGATCCTGCGGTATGTGGTCCTGCCCAACCCGGAGTCGGCCGATGCGGTCACGTTGTGGATCGCCGCGACCCACGCCCAGGCGGCCTGGCAGTACGCGCCGCGCCTGGTGATCCGCGCGCCGGAAAAGCGGTGCGGCAAGTCGCGTTTGCTGGATGTGGTGGATGCGGCCAGTTTCAACCCGATGATGACGGTCAACACCAGCACCGCCGCGATCTACCGCATGATCGGCCAAGGTGATCCGCTGACCCTGCTCATTGATGAGGCAGACACCATCTTCACCAAACCCGGGGACAACGACGATCTGCGCGGCATCCTCAACGCCGGGCACCAGCGCGGCAAACCGGTACGCCGCTACGACGCCAACACCAAAGAAGTCGAGTGCCTCGAAACCTTCTGTATGGCCGCGATGGCCGGTATCGGCATGATGCCCGACACCATCGAGGACCGGGCCGCCATCATCCGCATGCGCCGCCGCGCCAAAGGCGAAAAGGTCGCCCCGTGGCGGATCAAACGCGACCGCCCGATCTTGGTCAAGCTCGGCAGAGAACTCACCGCCTGGCTAGCCGGGCACCTCGCCGAACTGGAGGACTACGAACCGGAAATGCCGGTCGAGGACCGGGCCGCCGACACCTGGGAACCACTGATCGCGGTAGCGGACATCGCTGGCGGACTGTGGCCCGCACGGGCACGGCGAGCCGCTGTCTTCCTTACCGGGGAGGCAGAAAGCGTCTCCATGAACACCGACCGCACAAGGCTTCTGGCTGACTGCCGCACCGCGTTCGGCGCAGACGACATGCTGCCCACCGCCACGCTAATCGACCGGCTCAAAGCAGACCCGGAAGCACCATGGGCAGACCTCACCCCGATCAAACTCGCCACCGCTTTGCGCGAGTTCGATATCAGCAGCACCACCATCCGGTTTCCCTCACCGATCGGGCAAGCCAAGGGCTACCGGGGCGCCGATTTCGGCGACGCCTGGAGCCGCTACTGCCCGCCCGAAGACGACTCACCCCCGGGTAACCCGTACCAGCCGTACCAGCCGTACCAGCCCAGCTCACAGGCGGTACGGCTGGAAAACTGGTACGGCTCAAGCCGTACCACTCAAGATCCCGTACCAGGGCTGACCAGCATTGATACGGCTGGTACGGCTGGTACGGCTACCCCCCTGGTTCCGGGACAGGGACACAAAAACGGCTACCCGAAACTGCGTCTCGTCGGCCCCACCGAATAGCCCGATCGACCATCCAAATCAGACAGTGAACGCCTGTATCCGGGACCGCGCCTAAGTTCCCGTCACGGATGGCGCAGATCTTGGCTTGGAAACGCTCTCAGCGGGTCACCGCAGGCCACCTCAAACGGCCCTGGCGCAAGGCCGCAATCGTGCGCCAGGGCCACTCCCAAACCTCAATCCAGGCAAAGGAGTAGCGCCATCATGGCAAGCGCAACCCAGACCCGAGATCGCCCGGCAGGAAGTCGTCCAAAAACGACACTCAGCCGCACATATATGACCATCGAAGAACTCTGCGCGGATCTCGGGATCTCCCGCTCCACCTATTACGACTGGAGAACCAAAAAGAAGTCGCCCCCGTCAATCAAGCTTCCCAACGGGGAGCTGCGGATTCGCCGGATCGATTACGAACTCTGGCTCGAAACCCTTGCGGAGAGTGCAGCGTGAGCAAAACCAGCTTTGACGTGCAGATATGGAAGACCGACGTCTACCGAGGCAAGACCAAAACAACCTACTGGGTCCAGTGGGCCGTTGCGGGACAACGGCATAAGGAGAAGTTTAAGACCAGTGCCCTTGCGGAGAGCTTCCGCTCTGAGCTGCTGACAGCTGCCCGCAAGGGTGAAGCATTCTATGTGGACAGTGGACTCCCGCTATCCATGCAGCGAGCAGCGGTCGACCTCAACTGGTACGCGTTCGCCTGCAAGTTTGTTGATACGAAATGGGATGGTGCGGCGGGCACGACCCGCCGCACGGTTGCAGAGGCGCTGACTCGGGTGACCGTGAGGATGTTCACCACAGACAAGGGCAAGCCCGATGAAAAGCTTATCCGGCACGCCTTGAATCGCTGGGCGTTCAACAAGGTCAAACGGGACTCGGCCAGCTGTCCGGCAAATGTCGTGAGCACTATTCGCTGGATCGAGAGGAACACCCGCAAGGTGTCCGCAATCAGCATGCCAGAGGTGTTAAGGGGAGTCCTGGACGGGCTGACTAAGAACCTCGACGGAAGCCCAACAGCATCTAGCGTGGTCAGTCGTCACCGGAAGATCCTCAATACCGCAGTTGAGTACGCCGTACGCGAGCTGAAAGCCTTGTCAGCAAACCCGATTCCGGCGCTCAAGTGGACAGCGCCGAAGGTGAGCCACACGGTGGACCGGCGATCAGTTGCCAATCCGACGCAGGCTCGTACCCTCCTCAGGGCCGTACGCCACTACGGACGGATCGGCCCAAGGGTAGAGGCATTCTTCGGATGCCTCTACTTCGCCGCCTTGCGGCCGGAGGAGGCAGTGAGCCTGGCTAAACACAACCTCTCTCTACCTGCTGACGGGTGGGGTGAGCTGTACCTGGAAGTTGCAGAGCCGTTCGCGGGCAAGGAATGGACCGACAACGGAAAGAACCGCGACCGGCGCCAGCTCAAGCAACGCGCGGTAGGAGAGGTCCGCACCGTGCCGTGCCCGCCCGAGCTGACCGCGCTGCTCCATCAGCACATGAAAACCTTCGGAACTACCTCAGACGGCCGGTTGTTCCGGGGCGAGCGAAACCAAGAAGAGCTGCCGAAGGGCACGATCAATCGGGCATGGCGGGAGGCGCGTAAAGCGACTTTCGCCCCGGCCGTGCTCGCCTCGCCCTTGGCTGCGACCCCTTACGACCTGCGGCACGCAGCTGTCTCGACGTGGCTCAACGCGGGCGTTCCGCCAGCTGACGTTGCTAAGTGGGCTGGCCACTCGGTAGAGATCCTGCTCAAGACCTACGCGAAGTGTCTAGACGGGGGCGCCGAGTTACTGCGAAAGCGCGTTCAGGACGCGCTGGGCAACGGTCCCGGGCCATCAGTCGCTATTGAACGATGACGTGGGTTTGCCAGGACCGTCTTGCAGCAATGCTTCTCGGCCCGGTTCGCTGTCGCCGCGTTCGGCGCAGGTGCCGCGCTTGGCTTCGGCTTCGCCTTTGCACTCTCCACACCGTCCCGAATGGACGAGATTGACGCAGTGCTTGCCGGGCGTGCAGGACATGGCCGCTTACGTCGTGACTCGCCCGAGGATGTCGGGGGCGTTGCCAATGTGGATGGAACCGTGTCACCGTGATCAAGAAACTTTCATGTTCAACATCTTGGGGGTAGACGTTGTCGAGCTTCATTACCAATGACAGCGGCATGAGCCAGCTGAACGCACAGCTCAATGCGAAGTTCCGCTTGCTCTCGCAGGATGTAGCTCTCGTTGTGGCGCGGGGGAGCCACAAGACCGAGGTGCAGTTGGTGGTTGACGTAATGTCCGCTGCGAGGCGGCGCTCGGTTCCGATGACCCGCGACGGTGCGGTAAAGCTGGTCCGCCAGTACCGCAAGCCGCGGCGATAAGTGGAGATGCCCGCTCTGTCCAATGTGGACGGAGCGGGCTTCCATGCCGGCTCAACGGGATGCCCTAGCGGCAGTGGCATCGAGCATTCTGCGATGCGCTTGCGCGGTCGCGGCAGACTCGCATGCGGTCGACCGGATCGGCGGTGATTGTGCTGCAAGTTTGTTCCTGCACAGCGCTGCGAAGGAATGGAACCCTGGCAAAGTAGACCGGGTGCGCGACGGCGTCGACGGGCCGTTGCTTGCCCAGAGAGTGCGTATTCGCACGCTGCGGCGAATCCTCCAAGGCGTGGCGGGTGAATTGGTTTGTGCCACGGGATAATGTCTCGCCACAGAACGCTCCTATTTAGAGGGCAGCTGAGGCTGGGGAGCAGGCGCCAGTTGTGAAGACGAAGGCGACCGCCGATCGTGGTCAGCCGGAGGCAGTGGCGAGGCATGCGGTGTAAACGCGTTATACCGGCGCATGCCTGCGGCCCACCACTCCGGCAAGAGTGGTGGGCCCGTGGTTTTTCGGGACAGAGTTACAACTTCGCTTTCACGAGTCCTTAGAACAGTTGCAGCTGGACAACCGTCTTTTCCTCGGGGTCCATCAGGCACACGGAATAACCCTCTTCGATCATTTTCTGCAGGTAGGCATACAGCTGCAGCGACCGGTTGATGGCCTCGGTTTTCGTATCGTGAGTGATCGCGGCTACCTCATCGAGCGCGGCGACTGCACGCGGCACCAGGTTGACTGTGACCTTGGTTAGCTGGCCGCCAGTCTTTGTGCCTTCGTTGCCGTTCGCCGAGGGAGGCGGGGTTTCCGGATGTAGCTCCTCTGCATTGCGTCGTTTGGCTTCAGCAGGTGTAGCCAGCATGGATGGGTGTCCTTTCAGGTGCACTCCGTGGTTGCGACGCAGCACTACAGCGTCGGGAGTGCAACCGCGATATCCAGCATCCGCAGCGTCGCGATTCGCTGTGGCGATCGGTATCTGGATCCGCAGTTACGGCGGGCAGGGTTGTCTCGTTGTGGGATCTCCTGGCAGAACCCAGGTTGGCCGCCCGGGTGCTGCCTTGGCTGCTCATGCTGTGGCCACATCGTGAGCAGCGTGGCGGCTGATCCCCGGTTCCAGCCGGGGGTAAGCCGCATGTCGGTCTCGTTTCGGTCTAGACACTCTTGATCTGTTAGCTCGGTATGGGTAATTGCCGTACCTAACGCGAGCGTCGAACTGGTTATTTGTAGCTACTACGGTAACACGTGTCAACTGCTTGACGCGGTGCGGTGGCGAAAGCAACACGGCGGCGCGCCGAAACCCTGTTGCCTGTCGTCGGGTTTCCGTCTGGTACGGTCTTCACGAAATACCTCTGAAAGCTGTATCTGAGTGCGCCTAGAAAATGTACCGGCCACAACGACGGTCGAGGAGAATACCCTTCGTTTCTTGGGCGAAAGGATTTATGCCCATGCAACCGGTTAACCCCGGTAGGTCGGGTGGCGACCCGGTCCAGATGGACCTGACAGCCACCGAGATCCAGCCGGATCCGTCGGTCCGCGACGGGGGGAAAGCGGCGCTCGTCGTAGCTTGGGGGAAGAGGTTCTTCCTGCGCTATGACAACAGCACGATCCCGCCGTCGACGGCGGTAATCATCTTTGGGTTGGCGTTTACAGCCTTCGTGACGTTGACAGGCGTCGCGGTCGCGAGCTTCAGCCCCGACGCATGGCCCGCTTACGCCGTGCTCTTCTCCCTAGCCGGCATCATCGCCGCGGTCACGCTCTTCGTGACACTCAGGATGATGAAGGCAGAAGAGCGTGCCGGTAGGCGGCTTGAGGTGAACGAGCGGCGCGTCATCGCCGTGGAAATGCCGAAGCGCAGGCGTGAGCCAAAACGCAGAGGCGGACGCCGTAAGGGCGGCCGATAGCGGCCGTGCGGCCTGAGGTCTCGCTGAGACTTCAGGCCGCCGCTGCGGCCCGAGGTTCTTGGCGAACACCCGCTTCATTGTTTCCTCCGCATCGGATGGCCGAATGGAGAATCGGTACGTCCTCGGTAAAACCGGCCGGTGATCACCAGGATTAGCCGGACACAGCCGGACACATGAATTAAGCCCCGCTAGCCGTTTTGGCTGGCCGGTGGCTTCATCTTGCCTGTTCAGTAGATTTCTCGGATTGGTGCCCCCGGCAGGATTCGAACCTGCGCCCCCGCCTCCGGAGGGCGGTGCTCTATCCCCTGAGCTACGGGGGCTCAGCGACCGGGAAAGACTATCAGCCCGGTCGACCGAAGCCGAAATGGGTTACCCGGTCTTGCGGGGGAGCTTTTTCTGCAACTCCTGCATATAGGTGATTTCGGCCTGCTGGTTCGCCTTCATGGTGCTGGCCAGGGCGACCACGTCTGGGTCGTTGGAGAGTTTCAGCACACCGTCGACCATGTGGACGCCGCCGAGGTGGTGTTTGATCATCATCTCGAGGAAGAGCCGGTCGACTTCGGTGCCGGTGGCCTTCTCGAGGGCGTCCATCTCGGCTTGGGTCGCCATGCCGGGCATGAGGCCGTTTTCGAGGGAGCCCATGCCAGCTGGCATCCATGACATCGCGGCCTGAGTGCTGTTTTGGCCGAGACCCCACTGCTCGAGCCACTGGTTCATGCGGCCGATCTGGCCTTGCTGGGTGAGCGCGATGTCGCCACCCATGACGCGGATCTCGCCGTCGAAGCCGTGCTGGTAGGCGATCATGCCCATGGCCACGGCCTGGGCGTGATGCATGGCCATGTCGCGGGCGAAGCCTGCCTCGGCTGAGGTGTCGCCAGGGTTGTTGTCCCGGGTAAGAACTAGACCCGCGGTCAGCCCTAGCACCAGCCCGGCGACCAGGAAGATCGCCAGGCCGGGCCACGAACGCGGGTCTAGTTTATTGCTGCTGGCCACCGAACTTCGCCTGGATCTGCTCTTCGGTCAGCGGCTTGTCGCCGACCGCGGTCACACCGCCACCACAGGTGGCGTTGGGCTCCTTGGTGGCGTTCTTAGCCAGGGCATTGATGAAGTCTGTGATGCGGCCGTCGTTGGGGTCGTCGAGCTTGAGCTGGTATCCCCAAGCCTGCAGGGAGACGGCTTTGTCGAGGCCGGGGTAGGGGCTGAGCATCGTGTAACCCTTGCCCGTGACCTGCTTCTTCAGCGCTTCGACCTGATCGGCCGGAAGGTCGGGGCGGTAAGCCACCCACACGGCGCCGTGCTCAAGGCTGTGCATGGCGTGTTCCTTCGGAATCTGCTCCGTGTAGATGTTGCCCATGCACTGCTGCCAGATCGGGGTGTGGTCACCACCCACCGGCGGAGACTGCTCGTAAGCGAGCGGCCCATAGATGTGGCAGCTCGTTTCCTTGCACTTGACGTCAAAAGTCTGAACGCCGTCAACCCGTGAGATCTTGGTCTGCCACGGGACGGAAGCGCCGTCGGGACCCCAGGCGGCCCAGACACCCCAGCCGACGATCACGACGAAGATCACGCCGACAGCGGCGAACATCGCGATCGGGCCCCAGTTGCGATCCTGGGAGACCTTGACCGGTGCGATCGGTTTGCGAGGGCCGCCGGTGCTCTTGCCCTTGCCACTAGGGGTGGCCGGCTTAGCGCCTGGTTTGGCCGCGGGCTTGCCGGTGACCTTCACCGAGCCGGGGCTCTTCTCATCGCCGCTTGGCGTGCTGATGCTCATGGTTGTCGTCCGTCACATCGAGGGGTGTGGGTACGTCCGTTACCGGGCGCAGAGACGCAGTCTACCCCGCTTTATCATGGCGAGGTGACTCCGGAGAATCTCGCTGACGCCGTCCTGTCTGCCGCCCGCACGGTATTTACCGCCAGAGATCTTGACCTGGCGGCCCTGCCGCAGGCAGCGACAGTCGAGCGTCCGCGCAATCCTGAGCACGGAGATTACGCGACAAATCTTGCGATGCAAGTGTGGAAGAAGGCCGGTGCCGCCAATCCACGGGACCTAGCTGCGGCAATAGCCGAAGAACTCAGCAAAGTCACAGGTGTCGCATCGGTGGAGATCGCTGGACCGGGCTTCCTGAACATCCGCGTGGAGGCGTCGGCCGCGGGCCAGCTCGCCCATACAGTCGTGACGCAAGGCTCGAGCTATGGCCACTCCACGAGCCTGAGCAACATCAAGATGAACCTTGAGTTCGTCTCCGCGAACCCCACCGGCCCCATTCACCTCGGCGGCGTGCGCTGGGCGGCGGTCGGTGACGCGCTGGCGCGGGTGCTCAAAGCCGCCGGCGCTGACGTGACGACGGAGTACTACTTCAACGATGCCGGCGGTCAGATCGACCGGTTCGCACGGTCACTTCTGGCGGCTGCCAACAATGAGCCCGCCCCCGAAGACGGCTACGGCGGTGCCTACATCAACGAGATCGCCGCCACGATCATGGCGAACCACCCGGGCGCGAGTGACCAGGAGACTTTCCGCCGCGAGGGCGTGGAGTTGATGTTCCAGCAGATCAAAGAATCGCTCAACGAGTTCGGCACGCACTTCGACGTGTATTTCAACGAGAAGGATCTGCACACGAAGGGCGAGCTCGACCTGGCGCTGAACCGCTTGGAAAAGCAGGGTCACCTGGAGCACAAGGATGGCGCGGTTTGGCTGCGCACCACCGACTTCGGCGACGACAAGGATCGCGTGCTGCGCAAGAGCGACGGCGACTGGACTTATTTCGCGGCTGACTGTGCGTATTACCTCGACAAGCGGGAACGCGGCGCCGACAAGGTCGTCATCATGCTTGGCGCCGATCACCACGGTTACGTGGGCCGGATGCGGGCGATGGCCGCGTGCTTCGGCGACGACCCCGACACGAACCTTGAGATCCTCATTGGACAGATGGTCAACCTGGTACGAGACGGTCAGCCGCTGCGCATGAGCAAGCGCGCGGGCACGGTCGTGACGATGGAAGACATCGTCGAGGCGATCGGTGTGGACGCGAGCCGCTATGCCCTAGCGCGCTACAGCAGTGACTCCCCGATCGACATCGACATCGAACTGTGGACACGGGCCACTAAGGACAATCCCGTTTACTACGTGCAATACGTTGCCGCGCGGACAGCTGGTGTCGCGCGTAACGCCAAGGACGTGGACCTCACACGCGACACCCATGCGTTTGATCCCGCGAAGCTCTCCCATCCCAAGGAGCTGGACCTGCTCAAGCGGCTCGGTGACTATCCAGCCGTGGTTGAGAAGGCCGCCAAACTGCGCGAGCCACACCACATCGCCCGGTACCTGGAAGACCTCTCCGGGGACTACCACCGCTTCTATGAAAACTGCCGGGTGCTGCCCTACGGCGACGAGACGATCAGTGAGACTCACGTCGCTCGCCTATGGCTCAACGACGCCACACGGACCGTCATGGTCAACGGCCTCGGGCTCCTCGGCGTATCTGCCCCTGAAAGGATGTAAGAGGTTCCATGGCCGGGCGCGCGCACGAAGCCGGAGCTATTCACGGTGACTTTGGGTATCGAGGGCCGGCTTGGCTGCGTACCCCCATTGATGTCAATGCTCTTTTGAAGTCTTTATGGCCCCTCACTGTCCACAAAGGATCCGATGGGGTACTGGAAGCCGGTGGCGTGAAAGCCACTGAGCTGAAGGAACAGTTCGGCACGCCTGCTTACATCTTCGACGAGGACGACTTCCGGGCCAGGTGCCGCGCGTTCAAAGCGGCATTCAAGGGCGCCGACGTTTACTACGCCGGAAAAGCGTTCCTGTGTAAGGCGATTGTGCGCATCCTCGTTGAGGAAGGCTTGAGCCTGGATGTGTGCACGGGCGGTGAACTGAGCACGGCTCTGCAAGCCGGGATGGAACCTCAGCGCATTGGCTTCCACGGCAACAACAAGTCGATGGCCGAACTCCAAAGGGCCGTCGACGCAGGAATAGGCCGCATCATCGTCGACTCCTTCGATGAAATCGAGCGACTCTACAAAATAGGTAAGAACGTCGACGTCATGGTCCGGGTGACCGTTGGCGTCGAGGCGCACACGCACGAGTTCATCGCGACCGCGCACGAGGATCAGAAGTTCGGCTTCGGCTTGGCCGATGGCACCGCGTTCAAGGCGGCCGCGAAGATCATCCGTGACGGCAAGCTGACCCTCAAAGGCTTCCACTCACACATCGGCTCGCAGATCTTTGACGCCTCGGGCTTTGAGATCAGTGCGCGGCGTCTGCTCAAGCTGCACAAGCAGGTCAAGGACGAGCTGGGCGTCGAGCTGCCCGAGATGGATCTCGGCGGCGGTTTCGGCATCGCCTACACCAGCCAGGACGACCCGTCCCCGGCTGACGATCTCGCCCGGCGCATGTTCAAGATCGTTAAAGATGAGTGCGACGCCCTGCAGCTGAATGTTCCGCACCTGAGCGTCGAGCCAGGCCGGGCGATCGTTGGGCCGTCCATGTTCACGCTCTACGAGGTCGGCACGGTCAAGCCGCTCGATGGCATCCGCACTTATGTCAGCGTCGATGGAGGCATGAGCGACAACATCCGCACCGCGCTCTACGACGCTTCCTACTCGGCGACGATCGCCTCCCGGACGAGTGATGCTGATCCCATGCTCGCCCGCGTGGTGGGAAAACATTGTGAGTCCGGGGACGTGGTAGTGAAGGATGAATTCCTGCCCGCCGACACTAAAACAGGAGATCTTCTTGCGGTCCCCGGCACCGGTGCCTATTGCCGGAGCATGGCCAGCAATTACAACCATGTGCCGAGGCCACCGGTGATCGCGGTACGAGACGGGCAAGCACGCGTGATTGTCCGCAGGGAGACCGAAGACGACCTCCTTGCGCTAGATGTGGGGTGAGCATGGCTCTCAAAGTTGCGTTGCTCGGGTGCGGCACGGTGGGCGCCGAGGTGGTCAGGCTTCTGCATGAGCAGGCTGGCGATCTCGAAGCGCGCATTGGTGCGCCGGTGGAGCTGGTCGGGATCGCCGTGCGGCGGCCCAACCGTGTCCGGCCCGGGGTCCCCACGGAGCTGCTGACGACGGATGCCCTTGGCCTGGTCAAGCGCGACGACGTGGATGTGGTCATCGAGGTCGTCGGAGGCATCGAGCCAGCCCGAACCTGGCTCGTCGAGGCTCTGCGTAATGGCAAGAGCGTCATCACTGGCAACAAGGCCTTGCTCGCTGAGGACGGCGGAACGCTGCACGACGCCGCGGCCGAAGGCGGAGCGGACCTCTACTACGAAGCCGCCGTCGCTGGCGCTATCCCACTTCTGCGCCCGCTGCGCGAATCGCTGCACGGCGACCGCATTCAGCAGGTCACCGGAATCGTCAACGGAACGACCAACTTCATTCTGTCCGCAATGGACAGCACGGGTGCCGGCTACAGCGAAGCCCTTGATGAGGCAACGGTTCTCGGCTACGCCGAGCCAGACCCGACCGCCGATGTGGAGGGCTTCGACGCCGCGGCCAAGGCCGCGATCCTTGCGTCCCTTGCTTTCCACACGCGAGTACGAGCAGAGGACGTCTACCGCGAAGGCATCACCGAGGTGTCGGCCAATGACGTGGCCAGCGCCAAGGCGATGGGCTGCATCATCAAGCTCTTGTGCATCGCGGCCCGCACGGAAGATGGCGGCATCTCGGTGCGTGTGCACCCGGCGATGATCCCGCGCTCGCATCCCCTGGCCAGCGTTGGTGATGCGTTCAATGCCGTGTTCGTGGAAGCCGAAGCGGCCGGGCAGCTGATGTTCTACGGCCGTGGCGCCGGTGGTGCCCCCACAGCGAGTGCCGTGCTCGGCGACCTCGTCGCCGTCGGCCGCAACCGGCTGGCCGGTGTGCGGTCGGCCAGCGAATCGGTTTACGCCGACTTGCCTGTCCGCCCTATGGGATTGGTGCGCACCCGCTACCACATCTCTCTGGACGTAGCGGATCGTGCAGGTGTGCTGGCAGCAGTGGCAGGCGTATTCGCCAAACACGATGTCTCGATCGCGACCGTGAATCAATCCGGTCGCGGTGACGATGCGGTCCTTGTCATCGTTACCCACGCGGCAGCAGACTCGGCTCTTGCGGCGACGGTTTCGGAATTGAGGTCACTCGACTTCGTCCGGTCCATCGCGAGCGTTTTACGCGTTGAAGGAGATTGACCATGTGGCGTGGATTGATTGAAGAGTTCCGGGACCGGCTTCCGGTCAGCCCATCCACGCCTGTGGTCACGCTTCACGAAGGCAATACGCCGCTCGTGCCCGCGCCTGCGCTGAGCGACCGCACGGGCTGCGAAGTCTGGCTCAAAGTCGAAGGCGCCAACCCCACGGGATCGTTCAAGGACCGGGGCATGACGGTCGCCGTGTCCAAGGCGGTCGAGCACGGGGCCAAGGCCATCATCTGCGCCTCGACCGGCAACACGTCAGCTTCGGCGGCGGCTTACGCGGCGCGCGCTGGCATCACCTGTGCCGTGCTGGTGCCGCAGGGCAAAATCGCGCTCGGCAAGCTGGCCCAGGCCCTTGTTCACGGGGCGAAACTGCTGCAAGTGAGCGGAAACTTCGACGACTGCCTCGGGCTGGCGGGCAAGCTGTCCCAGGACTATCCGGTCGCCCTCGTGAATTCGGTGAATATCGACCGGCTGCACGGCCAGAAGACAGCCGCGTTCGAAATCGTTGCGGCCCTGGGGGATGCGCCCGACATTCACTGCCTGCCCGTTGGCAACGCAGGAAACATCACCGCGTACTGGATGGGCTATCAAGAAGACGGCAAGGCCCCGCGGATGTTTGGCTTCCAGGCGGCCGGCTCGGCACCGATCGTCAACGGAGCTGTTGTCACCGAACCGTCCACGATCGCGACCGCGATCCGCATCGGCAACCCGGCATCGTGGACGAAGGCACTCGACGCCCGCGATCAGTCCAACGGCATCATCGACGCCGTGACGGACCGGGATATCCTTGCCGCATATAGGATTCTGGCTCGCGAGGTCGGCGTCTTCGTGGAGCTGGGCTCGGCAGCCAGTGTGGCTGGATTGCTGCAAAGTTCCGCGAACGGAAAGCTGGCCCGCGGTCAGCGCGTCGTCTGCACGGTCACCGGACACGGCCTGAAGGACCCGGAGTGGGCGATCTCAACCGCCCCGGCCCCACAGACCATCTCCCTCGACCCGCTCGCCGCCGCCCGCGCGCTGAACCTAGCCTGACGCGCAGTCATACATCGACGGCTTAACGCTGCCAACACATTCGGCGTCCAGTCCTTCGAGCAGGTCTTTGTCATAAACCAGGACAGCGAACTGCTCGAAGTCCTTACGGATGACGGGATTGCCGAACTGCTTGAGGGCAGTGTCCACGTCACCGATCGCCGGACGGGTCGTGTCGATGACGATGAACCGCGCGTCAAACTTCGCCGCGTCGTACCAGTCGGCTCGTGACTCCCACCGCAACCCACGGATCGTGTCGCCACCCGTCACCGGAGCGACAGTCACTTTTCCTTGGGAGATAAGCGTTAGGTCATTGGCGTTCCAATAGCCACCGAGCCCGTGATGCAGACCCTGACCGTCGAGCCACGCGACGAGTTCCCGTTTCGGTTCGTCCCAAGGCTTTCCCGTCGTGTGCCAAACGAACACGCCACCAAAGAAAACAAGAAGTGTGGCCAGGGCAATCTGTGGACGCTTGGTGGCAAAGAGGTGGTCGGCCACGATGCGGCCCGCGAGCGCGGCGCCCATCGGCAGCACAACGGCGACCTGGCGGGCCGACATCAGATCCGTGGGCAACGTGGAGGCGACGAAGGCGCCGAGGTTCACGCCGATGGCGATGGCGAGCACTTGGTTCACCCGATCGCCAAAAGGCTGACGCAGCAAGGAAACGAGCGCCATCCCGAGCGCGATAACGGCCAGGCCCAGCCCGCCGAGCCGGAGCACCCCGACCACGACGTCGACCGGATGGCTCAGATCCGGAAGGTACCCTCCGTAGTTGACCGCGGTGACCTCACCGAGCAGTTTGAGGTGCCCAAGCCACTTGCCCGGGCTGGCGAAGTGCGTTGGCGGCGAGTGCGCGATGAAACCGCCAGCGGCTTCAATACCTTTCAGCACACCCTGTCCAATCGGGACAGACAGCGCGGCGGCAAGTACCAGCCGCGCGTCGGTCCCGAACCACTCCCGCTTACGCACCGTTCGATAAAGAGTCACAAGACCAAGGGGGAGTACTCCGATGAAAAGCACCAGCGGATCGCCGATCTGACCCCAGACAAGTGCCAGGCCCACGGCAACGGGCATCCATCGCTTCTCCTGCGCCCGGTCCAGCAGGAGCCACGTGACCAGCAATGGCACCGCGGTGCCCAGGTGGTTCGGCCCGCCGAAGGCGACCAGGTAACCCGCGCCCGGCATGGGCAGCAGGACGATCGCGGCGGCAAGGCCCATGCGGGCCAACGCTTTGCGGCCCGTCGCGTCACCTTTGGCCAGCGCCACGGTCAGCACGACCAGCAACGTGTAAGTGAGCGCACAGGCGATCCGGAACACATCCTCGTTGAGCCCGTGCACGAGCGTGATGAGCAGATACTCGATCAGCTCTGTCGAGTAGAACGACACATCCGTGACCGTCCACCCCCGAAGGATCGGGTTGCCGTGCCACATCTCCCACGCTTGCAGGGCGTTGCTGGCCCCGTCGGCGTTGATCGGCATGGTCTTAGCCATCTGGAAGTAGCCAACGAAGGTGGCGATGGCTGCGGCGAGGATCAGGGCCGCGCGCGTGGGGGACTTCACGCGATCTTTTTTACCAGGTGCCGGAGGTGTAGCGTACGCATGTGCTTTCGGTCCTTACCCGGAACAAGGACTTCCGGCGTCTCTATTTCTCGCAATTGATCGTCTTCGGCGCTGACTGGTTTGTCATGGTGCCGCTCCTCATCCTGCTCAACGACCTGACCCACAAGGGAATCTGGGGTGGGCTCGTCCTGAGTGTCGAGACCGGTGTCGTGGCGCTGCTGCTGCCCTACGCGGGAACGATCGCTGACCGTTTCGACCGGAAACACATCCTGATCACGACTAACCTCGCTGCCCTGCTGGCCGTGGGAGGTCTGTTCTTCGTGCGCGGCCCAGCGGCCGGTCCCGTCGCTTTGCTCGCTGTCGCTTCGCTCGCCGTCGCCAAAGCGTTCTACTCGCCGGCGTCCAGTTCAGCGGTGCCGAACATGGTCGATCCCCCTGACCTGTCCAACGCGATGGCCGTGGCCGGCACCACGTGGGGCACGATGACCATCGTTGGCTCCTCCGTCGGTGGACTGCTCACGGCCTGGCTGTCGCCCTATTTCTGTTTCGGCATCGTGGGCTTCGCCCTCATCTCGTCAGCCCTGCTGACTTGGGGCATCAAGCGGCCTATGCAGGAAATGGTTGGCCCCCAATCACGCCCAGCCTTCGCGGCGATCAAAGAAGGTTTGCTCTATCTGCAAGGCCAGCCCCGTCTTCGGGCCCTGATCACGGTCAAGTCAGCGGTTGGCCTGGGCAACGGTGTGCTGACTGTTTTCCCGATCCTGGCTATCGCCTGGGGAGTTGACGAGGTCGGCCTTGGCATCATGTTCGCGGCCCGTGGCCTGGGCGCCCTCGTTGGACCGCTTCTGTTCCGCAAGGTGCTCAACCGGCCCGACTGGCTGCTGCCAGGGCTGGCGTTGTCGATGAGTGCCTATGGACTGTTCTATGTGGGCGTCGCGTTCTCGCCGTGGTTCTTCCTGGCCCTGGTCGGCATCTTCTTCGCGCACCTGGCCGGCGGCGGAAACTGGGTCATGTCGAGCTTCGCGATCCAGCAAGCGGTGCCAGACGAGTTGCGCGGCCGCGTCAACGCCGCCGACACGATGGTCGCCATGCTGGCCGTGACGGCATCCCAATTCATCGTGGGGCTGTTCGTCGACTCAGTGTCAGCGACGCTGCTCATCACCCTGTGCGGTCTGACGACGTTGTGTTACGCGATCGGCTGGCGTCTCGTGACTCGCCGCCTGAGCGATTCGCCCCCGACCCCCGCCCTCGCCACCAACTGACCGGCCCGTATTACGCCCGCCCGCCCGCTCACGTCTGATCGCCGGACCGCCCGCGTCTGCTCGCCGGACCGCCTTCGCGTTGCCCGCGCTTGCTCGCCTGGTAGCCGGACCGCCAACGTTTGATGGGCCGCCACGCCCGCCCGCTGGCCGGACCGGCCGCCCGCCCGCACGCGCGTCTGACCGCCCGCCTGCCGTTGCCCGCGTCTGCTCGCCGAACCGCTGCTCGCCGGACCGCCCGCGTCTGCTCGCTTGCCCGCGCTTGCTCGCCTGGTAGCCGGACCGCCAACGTTTGATGGGCCGCCACGCCCGCCCGCTGGCCGGACCGGCCGCTAGCCCGCAGCTGGTTGCCCGAGATCCACATCCCTATCGGTGATCCACATCCTCGCAAACGTGATCAACAGGCGGTTTGATCACGTCCGAAGGGATGTGGATCAGCTTTAGGGATGCCGATCAAGCAGGAGCGGTCAGGAAGCGGACGGGACGCCCCGTGGCGCGGATGTGCACGGTGGGAATGCCGCTCAAGCGGCCGCGTGACTCAGGCCGCGGACAGGGCGATGAGCCCGGCGGCTAGCAGGATGAGTGTGATGGCGATGCCGACGATCAAGGTCGTGCTGCTGCGGCGCTTTAGCTGACGGCCAAACTGGACCATGAGGGGCCTCCGAAAAGCTGACTTGACGAATCCTTGCGCCCTCACGGTAGCATAGTGATATCACATTGATAGAAGGGTGATGTCATGGAGAAAAGGGCGTTCCGGGTTTCCGGTTGGCTGGTCGTGGTCCTGATCCTGGCGATCATCGCGGCCGTGATCAGCTGGGTGGCACTCACCCTGCCCCAAGAAGGTGTCGCGGCGGCAGTGATCGCGGTGTCGGCGGTCGTGGTGACGTTGCTCGCGAGTGGACTGATCGTGATTAGCCCGAATGACGCACGGGTCATTCAGTTCTTCGGCAAATACGCCGGGACGATTGATGAGGCGGGATTCCACGCCACCTGGCCGGTGACGGAGAAGCGCAAGATCTCCAAGCGCATCCGGAACTTCGAAACGGCGCGGCTCAAAGTGTCCGATGCGGACGGTAACCCGGTCGAGATCGCGTCAGTGGTGGTGTGGCGCGTCGTGGACACCTACGCGGCCAAGTTCGCCGTTGATGATTTCGTCAACTTCGTTGAGGTGCAAGCGGAAACGGCGGTCCGTCACCTCGCGACAAGCTACCCCTACGAAGCACACCACAGTGGACGGACGAGCTTGCGAGACAGTGCCGCGGTCAGTGAAGAGCTCACTAACGAGCTCAGTGAACGGGCCGCCCTCGCCGGCATCAACGTCATCGAATCGCGGATCACGCACTTGGCTTATGCTGCGGAGATCGCGCATGCCATGCTGGCGCGTCAGCAGGCGGAAGCCGTGGTGGCGGCGCGATTCAAGATTGTCGAAGGGGCGATCGGCATGGTGACTGGCGCGCTGGAGCAGCTCCAGGATCAAAACGTCGTCAGCCTCGACGAGGAACGCAAAGCCCAGATGGTGTCCAACTTGCTGGTCGTCCTATGTGGAGACCGCGCGGTGCAGCCGGTTGTGAACACAGGAACGATTTACTGAGCTGATGGCTGAGCGCAAGAAGTTGCTGCTGCGCCTGGACCCGGCGGTCCACGACGCGTTAGCGAGGTGGGCCTCCGATGACCTGCGCAGCATCAACGCTCAGATCGAATTCGCCCTGCGGCAAGCGCTGAAGGCCGCAGGGCGGCAGGTTAGTAAACCGGCTGCTGAGGCTGAGGAGCAGGAATAGCCTCGGCGTTGGGCCGCCGCACGAAGATGGCGCCAACGACCAGTCCCAGGCCCACAAGGTAGATAAGCCGCGTGACGATGCTGACGATGGCGAAGACGGTCGTGTACTCCGAGAATCCGCCCTCGCTTAACACCCAGCGGATGCCAAACGTGTACCAGAAAGCCTGGAAGAGCGAGAGCAGCGCCATGATCCCGAGCCCCGAGGCGGCCAGGCCACTTGCTGTTCCCCCGATCCGGCGGCGCTGGACGATGGCGACAATCGTCATCACAAGCAGCACGAGGAACAGCAGCAATTCGGGCACTAGGGCCAGCATCAGTTCAGGCAAGTCATCGGCGTCGAACATGAATTCTCCCAAGGGGTGAGCGGCTCGATCACTCTAGCGGCCGTGCGCACATACCATGGTCCGCGTGACTGCCTTCACCGTCAGGGTGCCCGCGACCAGCGCGAACCTAGGCCCCGGATTCGATGCCCTCGGGCTCGCCCTGTCGCTTTACGACGAAGTGACCGCGCGCGTCACTGCCGAACCGACGACGGTGCGAGTCACGGGTGAAGGCGCCGGGGACCTGGCCAAGGACGAAGAGCACCTCGTCATCAAGGCGATGCGGGAGACGTTCGCCGAAATCGGCGAGCAGCCCGCCGGAATCGAACTCACCTGCGTCAACGCGATCCCGCAAGCCCGTGGGCTGGGGTCGTCGAGTGCGGCCATCGTCGCCGGAGTCACCCTGGCCAATGCGCTCAGCGGCGGGAAACTGAGCCAGGAAGACGAGTTGCGCATCGCGGGCCGTCTCGAGGGCCATCCCGACAATGTGGCGCCGTGTCTGCTGGGCGGCTTCACTATCGCCTGGACCAGCCATGACGGTGCCCGGGCTGTGTCCACTGAAGTCCACCCGGCGGTTCAGCCTGCTTTGTTCGTACCAGCGAATAGGGGTTTAACGAAGGAGGCGAGGGCGGCTTTGCCGGCGAGCGTGCCCCACGCGGACGCTTCTTTTAACGCGGGCCGCAGTGCTTTGCTCGTGTATGCGCTGACCAAGGACCCGAGCCTGCTGTTTGAGGCGACCGAAGACCGGCTGCACCAGGATTACCGGGCGCCGGGAATGCCGGAAAGCGCGGCCCTCGTCAAAAAACTTCGCGGGCGAAAAATCGCCGCTGTCATCAGTGGAGCAGGGCCAACAGTGCTCGCGCTGAGCGGGATTCCCGCTGATTTCGCTGGGGAAAGTGGTTGGGTATGTCACACTCTGGCGCCTGAAAGCGCTGGTGCGAGGGTTCGTCCAGGTAACATTTCAAGCACGTTGGGACACGCCGAATAACCCCGGTGTTGCCGCTGGTGGCAGACGTTGATTACGCTCTAGGTCAGCACAGCCGCGAAGCGCCCGATCCATGCGGGGCGGCGCACCCTTAAGATCGGTTAAGACGGTAACCCCGTCCACCCTCCGTCTTACACGCTCACCCGCAGACCCGATCGCCGCTTCCGTTGCGGTCATTGACGGATGCGTCTGCGCTAAAACTCCTGTTTGCCTTCGTATGGCAGCACAGGTGTATCCGAGGCCGCCCGGCCCACCTGATTTTTCTCGACAGCTTGACCCGGGCAGCCCCGGCCATTCGAGGGAAGGAATCCATTGAGCGACACCACCGACATGACGTCGGATGTCTCCCACGTCGCTGACGACGCCTCCACCGGCCGGCGCCGCCGAACAGCGGGAAGCGGGCTATCTGCGAAGCTGCTACCCGAGCTGCAAACCATGGCGGCTGGCTTGGGCATCACCGGCACCGGGCGGATGCGTAAGGGCGAGCTAATCGCCGCTATTACCGCTGCACAATCCGGGGGAACACCGAGGGTTCGGGCCGCTGCGGCCGCCGCGCCCACACGCGATGAAGTGCGTGCTGAAGTGCCAGCAGAAGAAACAGGCGAGCGCCGTCCGCGGCGCACCAGCCGGGTTTCCGGCGCGTCTGAGCCCGCAGCCACCACTCCGGCCCCAGCTGAGGCTGAGCCGCGTGAGGGCGAAACCCGGGAACGCCGCGAGCCGCGTGAAGGCCGCCGCGAGCGCAACGGAGACCGGCGGGAACGTAACAACGACCGCAATGACCGCAACGATCGCAACACTGAGCGGACCGAACAGCGCGGCAACGACCGCGAGCGGTTCGATGGTGATGGTGACGATGACGGTGATGGCCGCCGCAGCAGGCGCAGCCGTTTCCGGGACCGTCGCCGCGGCCGTGACCGTGGTTCGGAGAACCAGGGCGGTGGTGGCGGTGGAGCCGAGCCGCAGGTCAACGAAGACGACGTGCTCGTGCCCGTGGCTGGCATCGTTGACGTTCTCGACAACTATGCGTTCGTGCGCACCACCGGCTATCTAGCCGGACCAAATGACGTATATGTATCGATGTCCCAAATAAAGAAGTACGGTCTGCGCCGCGGTGACGCGATCACCGGTGCGGTCAGGTCGGCCCGTGAGGGCGAACAGCGCCGGGATAAGTACAACCCACTGGTCCGTTTGGACACCATCAACGGTACCGACCCGGAAGAGGCGCGCAAGCGCCCCGAGTTCTACAAGCTGACTCCGCTCTACCCCCAGGAGCGGTTGCGCCTGGAGACCGATCCGCACATCCTGACGACCCGTGTCATCGACTTGGTGATGCCGATCGGTAAGGGACAGCGTGCGCTGATCGTGTCGCCGCCTAAGGCTGGTAAGACGATGATTCAGCAGGCGATCGCGAATGCCATCGCCCGCAACAACCCCGAGTGCCACTTGATGGTCGTGCTTGTGGATGAGCGTCCCGAAGAGGTCACCGACATGCAGCGTTCGGTGAAGGGTGAGGTCATCGCCTCGACCTTCGACCGTCCGCCGCAGGACCACTGCACCGTCGCCGAGCTCGCCATCGAGCGCGCCAAGCGACTGGTGGAGCTGGGCCACGACGTGGTCGTGCTGCTCGACTCGATCACCCGTCTGGGCCGTGCCTACAACCTCGCCGCTCCGGCGAGTGGCCGGATCCTGTCCGGTGGTATCGACTCGACCGCGCTCTACCCGCCGAAGCGGTTCCTCGGCGCTGCCCGCAACATCGAAGGCGGCGGATCGCTCACCATCATCGCCAATGCGTTGGTGGAGACCGGTTCCATGATGGACACCGTCATCTTCGAAGAGTTCAAGGGCACGGGTAACGCCGAGCTTAAGCTCGACCGCAAAATCGCCGAGAAGCGCGTCTTCCCAGCGATCGACATCGACCCATCCGGCACGCGTAAGGAAGAAATTTTGCTCGCGCCGGAGGAACTGGTCATCGTGCACAAGCTCCGCAAGGTGCTGCACTCACTGGACTCGCAAGCCGCGCTGGATCTGCTGCTCGACAAGCTCAAGCAGACCCGCACGAACATCGAGTTCCTGATGCAGATCGCGAAGACCACTCCAGGGGAGTGACGTTTCAACGGGCCGCCTCACCTGAGGCGGCCCGTTTAGAAATTGCCTTCGGCGACCTGGAAAACGGTTAGGCCGATGGAACGCCACATCTTCACGACCTGGTTGCGGTCATCGAAGACCGCGACCACGTGCCAGTTTTGCGCGATCTCCCGTTCGAAGATCTCCCGCTTGACGATCGAGTCCTTGCGGGAGTCGCCCGTCTTGCGCATGTGCAGCGCCGCATAGGGTACTCCGACATGCTTGTCGAGCCAGTGCTCTGTCGCTTCACGCCCGTCATCGGTTCTGCCGGAGCAGTAGACGATGGTGTGACCGGCTTCGTACATGGCTTTCACCGCTTTGATGACCGGTGCGTTTGGACGGTCAAGGTGCAATCTCGTGACGTCGTAAGGGCTTCGGTTGCCCATCAGCGCCACGGTTCCGTCCAGGTCGACCAGAATGCAGTCGGGCAAGCTTTCGTCTTGGGCCACGGGCTCTGTTCTGATGGGCTCGTCAAGGCTGAGCGTTTGCCGCTTCCCGGCCAGATAACGCTCGTGCATGCGCTGAATCACTTCCGCGCCAACGCTTCCGGGCCGTTGTGCGTCACGTTCGAGACAAACCTCAAGTGGTACGTGGGTGAAGTCCACGATTTCCGCCGTGGCACCGCATTCCGACGCGATGGCAGCCAAGTCCTTGACCGTCTTGCCCCGCAGGTTTGTGTCGTCGCAAATGACGCTCTGGCCCGACTTCAGCAGTGCCTCAACCGCCGCGTGCTGCACCGCGGTCACCTGACGTTCGGCCCAGCCTTCGCCGGTGTGCCCGCCGTGCAGCATCGACCGCAAATCGTCACGGTTGACCCGCACGGTCCCCGGCTGTTGCCGTGCCCAGGTCGACTTTCCTGAGCCCGGCAAGCCACGGGTGATGTAAAGCGTCGCCATGTCACTCATCCTCCCCTGAGCTAAGCCCGTGCGGTGTCTCGTCTGCCGAAGGCTTCACCTGTTCCCAGATCGCCTCGCGGTAGGACTTGCCGTCCAGGTGCGCGAAAAGGTAACCGCGCAGCGGGCTTTTCGCCGCCACGAGGGCGAAGTCCTTGCGGGACCAGCCTTCTGGCAGCGCTGCGATGATCTCGTCGAACGCAGCAGTGACGTCTGCCTCGATCGCTTTTACTTGCGCGTCCAGCCGTGCTGCGAGCGCTCGTACCCACTCGTGGAATTCGTCCGGAAGCGGCGCGGCGATCTCGTCGACCGATGAGCCTGCTCCCATCGCCTCCCACACCCGCCGGGCGGACAGTCCGGTGATGATGCGGTGCAGGTAGACGTACTCCTCGTACTTGATCTTCACGCGAGTGTCGGCGCTGGTGATGTGCACCACCAAGCCCTCCTTACCCGCGCGGGGCGGTGCGCTCAGCGCGGCACCGAACGTCTCATAACGGAATGTTTCCACCACCGGTCCGGGCCAGTCCTTGACGCCGTCGGGCCCGTAAGACTGACCGCTAACGATGTCTACCGCACCCAGGAGCACCAGATCGTTCAGCCCGCCGTAGTCGAGCACGATCCGGTTCGCCGGGTAGATGATCTCCACCAATACGGTCATTCCCGCTGGTGGCGCCCATGATCTGTAGCGCTCGTTGAGCAGCTTCGTCGCGTGCACAGCCTGATCTGAGGCGAACGAGCCCCGCGTAGCCACGGCATAGCCACCCGGAACCGGGTAAATGATGCCCAGTGAGCCGTCCGCCTTGTCCGTCACAGTGACTGGCTCGTCCAGTGCTGGTGCCGGAGCGCCCGTTTGCCCGTAGTTGAAGAACTTCGGCAGCGGCCGGGCCACTACTTCGCCTGCTTGATTGACGATCAAACCTCGGCACGCCAATGTGACCTCGCTCCACGCGTTGGAAAACGCGCAGTGCTCGGTGTAGTTGTAGATCGTCAGCGGGAGCTCCGGGTGCGTTTGCGCACGCACGAGGCCGCCATCGAGAGCTGAAGTCAGGGCATGCTGAGGGAAGAGCTGATCGAGGGGAAACACGGGTAGCAGGGTCGCATGGAATAACTTGCGAGTCGATCCGTTATAGTTACCGATCGGCCACCTGGTACTGGTTCACGCCGCGACAAGGCGACCCAGCGACCGCTTTCTGAGAGGACCCAAGGGCGATGAGATCTGGAATCCACCCGCAGTATGCACCGACGACTGTCACCTGCTCCTGCGGCAACCAATTTGTGACGGGCAGCACCGCTAAGGGTGGTGCGATTCACGTCGAGACCTGCAACGCATGCCACCCGTTCTACACCGGTAAGCAGCGTGTGCTTGACACCGCTGGCCGCGTGGCGAAGTTCCAGGCCAAGTACGCCAAGGTCCAGAAGAAGGACAAGAAGGACGCCAAATAGCTGGCTTCACGGCGCCCGCCCCCATACTTGTGGGGCGGGCGCCGTCGTATGTGGGAGTGTGTCAGGCATGAGCACGGACCGTCTTTCCTCACTACTAGAGGAATATGAGGAGCTGGAGAAGCGGCTCGCCGATCCGGCTATTCACGCCAACCAGGCAGAGGCTCGCCGCGTCGGCCGCCGGTTCGCTGAGCTGACCCCAATTCACAAGACGGCCGGTGAGCTCACGGCACTGCGGGCTGACATCACGGCCGCCCGGGAACTAGCCGCTGCCGAACCAGACTTCGCCGCCGAGGCAGAGTCGCTGGAACAGCAGCTGCCGGTGCTGGAAGAAAAGCTCGCCGAACTGCTCGCGCCGCGTGACCCCAACGATTCCAAGGACGTCATCCTTGAAGTCAAGTCAGGTGAAGGCGGTGAGGAGTCGGCACTTTTCGCTGCCGACCTCCTGCGGATGTACCTGCGTTACGCCGAAAAGCACGGCTGGATAACGGAAGTGCTGGACTCGCAAGAGTCAGACCTCGGCGGGGTCAAGGACGTTTCCGTTGCCATCAAAACAAAAGGCGTGCCCGAGGGCGGCAACGGCGTATGGTCGCGTTTGAAGTGGGAAGGCGGCGTCCACCGGGTGCAGCGTGTCCCCGCAACGGAATCCCAGGGCCGCATCCACACCTCAGCCGCTGGCGTGCTCGTCATGCCGGAAGCCGAAGAGTCCGATGTGGAGCTGGACCTCAACGACGTCCGCGTGGACGTTTACCGTTCACAGGGCGCGGGTGGACAGTCCGTTAACACGACTGACTCGGCTGTTCGGTTGACCCACGTTCCGACGGGAATCGTTGTCACGTGCCAGAATGAGCGGTCCCAGTTGCAGAATAAGGACAAGGCTTTCCGCATGCTCCGCGCCCGGCTCGCCCAGGCGGCGGAGGAGCAAGCCCTTGCTGCCGCGGCGGATGCGCGCAAGTCTCAGATCCGCACCGTCGACCGGTCGGAACGCATCCGCACCTACAACTTCCCGCAAAACCGCATCACCGATCACCGCATCGGCTTCACCGCCTACAACCTCGACCTGGTCATGGGCGGCGAACTCGACCCCACGCTGGACGCCCTAACAACCGCCGACCGCGCGGCCCGTCTAGCAGGCGACGAATCCTTGTCGCGGTAACGCTTTTCTCGCTTTACCTCGCGCCGCGGCCCGCTTCCAGGCCGCGGCGCTTTCCTTTGTCGCGCTTCGCCTTCCGCGCACGCTTTCCTTTTCCGACGCCGCACATGGTTGCGACCGTCCCTCCCGCGAGGACATCCCGGTCCGCGCTTCCCGGGCTCTTTCCCGCCGCCGCCGCGAATCCCTTTGTTGCTGGACATCCCGCTCCGCGCTTCCCAGGCTCTCTCCACGCCGCCGCGAATCCTCACTCCGCATTCGCCATTGCGGCCACGCGCTTCCTGGGCTCTCTCCACGCCGCCGCGAATCCTCACTCCGCATTCGCCATCCTGGCCCGGGCGTCCCAAGCCTTCCTGTAGTCGCCACCCACATTGTTTTGATCCACATCCCTATGCGTGATCCACAGCCTGCGAGACGTGATCAAAAGCCGCTTTGATCACGTCTGAAGGGATGTGGATCAGGATCGGGGTGTGCGGGGGGAGAAAAGGGTCGCGGAGCGAGGGGCGGGTGCGGCGGAGGAAGGCGGGGAGCGAAGGGAGGGAGGGAGCGAAGGGAGCGAAGGGAGCGAAGGGAGCGAAGGGAGCGAAGGGCGGGCTCGCCGGGGCAGGCGGAAAGGAAAGGGGAAGGCGGAGAGGAGGGCGAGGAGGGCGAGGAGGGCGAGGAGGAAGGCGGGGAGGAACTGGGTTAGTGGCCGGAGGACTCGTAGCGCAGGAGACCTCGGCGGAAGGTGAAGCGGGCTAGCCACACGCTCCAGAGGGCGACTACAGGCGTGAGCAGGCCGGCCCAGGCGAACGGTTTGCCGAGCAGCCACACGAGCGGGAAGAAGGTGACGAAAGCAAACGGGACTAGGACGGTGAAGGCCAGCCGCAGTCCCTGACCGTAGATCGTCAACGGATAGCGAACCATGTCTTCGATGTTGTGCATCGTGATCGCCAGGAACGGGTGTGGGCCGGGGATCCAGAACGACGCCAGGTTGAAGATGGTGACAAACGACAGGTGTATCGCCGCGGCGCTGACGAACAGCAACAGTCCAATGGCGACGGTCAGCGGGGTCCACGATACGGAGACTTGGGTGACGGCCCAGCCGGCCATCGAGCCGCCGACGATTAAGTCGCCAACGCCGTGCAGGCCGATGCGGCTGCCGATGACTTGGGCGGCGACCGGGGCCGGGCGGATGAGCGGGTAGTCAAGCTCGCCCTTGTTGATGCGCCACGAAATGCTCCACATGCCCTCGAAGAACAAGGGTGATAGGCCGGCGATGATGCCGTACATCCCGGCCACGAGCACGCATTCGGCGTAGGTCCAGCCGTTGATGTGGGGCACCTGGGCGAAGATGGCGCTCAGGAACACGAGGTTGAGCAACTGAAACAGCAGCCCGGCGACCACCATGATGGCGAAGTCTGCCTCGTATTCCAGGGTGGATCGCAAGTGTGCGCCCAGGATGCGGAAGTAGACGCGCACGATCAGCCTCCGTGAACAGTTAGAGCGCGCAAGGCGACGCGCCACAGGAGCCGGGCCGTGAACCAAAGAAGTATCACCCAGAAAGCCTGTACCACAACGACTTCCAGTCCAGCTTGTCCTAAGTAGACGATCGCTGGTGCGGCGGTGACGCTGGCGAAGGGGAGCACCGCGGCGGGGGTGGCGAGCCAGGTTGGCAAGAGCGACAAGGGAATCAGTCCGCCGGAGAAGAGCATGATGAGCGCGTTCTTCGCCCAGGCGACACCCATGTAGTTGCTTGTCCAGAAGCACAGCATGCACGCGAGGTACATGAACATGAACTTCAGCGGAATGACTAGGAGCATGCTGGCGAAGAACAACAGTGGCTGCTTGGGCGCGGCGAAACCGCCCGTGAGCATGGCAACCAGACTCACGCCGATGGTGATAGCGATCAGTTCAAGAGTCAGCGAACCGAGGTACTCGGCGAATCTAGCCTTTTGATAGTCCACCGGTTTCGTCAGGTCGGTGGCGACTTCGCCCCACAGGATGCGGTCAGCCATCCGCCACTCGAGTCCGGCACCACCGAGTTGCATAGTGGCCCAGCTGATAATCAGATAGGCCTTCATCGACGGCCAGTCGTAGCCACCGATCGAACCGTCGCCCAGGAGCGCTTTCCAAATCGCGAAGGAGGCGATGAGGAATGCGCCCGAGCCAATCCAGCTGACGAGCGCGCTCATCCGATAGGCGAACACGTTGCGCGCCGAGATGAGGAAGAGCCGCTTATACGCTCTCACGGAGCAACTCCCCGGCGTAGACCTTGCGCACTACGTCTTCGATCGCGGGCTCATCGAGATGAAGCTCGCCGACCTCGGTCACTTGGAGCACGGCCGAGACGATCTGTCCGGCGGTGTGTGTGAAGCGGTCAAACGTGATCGTGACGGAATGCGGTCCATCGCCTTGGGCCACTTCGGTTTCCGGGAGCACGGCGGCGACCTGAGCCAGTGGAACGGAGGAAGCCAGCTGCAAGTGCATTCGGCGTACCCTCGCGAATTGGTCTTTCATCTCTTTAAGCGGACCGTCAAAAATCTTGCGGCCTTCGTCGATGATGACAATCCGCTCGCACACATCCTCGATGTCGCCGAGATCGTGGGTGGTCAGCATGAGCGTCGTCCCGTCGGCGCGCAGCTCCCGCAAGAATTGGCGCACCCGGTCTTTGACGGAGATGTCGAGCCCGATGGTGGGCTCATCCAAGTACACAATTTTGGGCTGATGCAAAAGCGCGGCCGCGAGGTCAGCGCGCATCCGTTGCCCTAGCGAGAGTTTGCGCGCGAGCACCGGCATGAGTTCGCCTAAGCCGAGGACGTCGTCGAGCCGTTCGAGGCGCTGTTTGTAGAACGTTGGCGATAGCGAATACATATCGCGCAACAGGGCGAGAGATTCGCGCACGGGCAGGTCCCACCAGAGTTGGGTCCGCTGTCCAAAGAGGACGCCGATATTGCGCGCGTTGACGATCCGCTCCACGTGTGGCTGGTGACCATCGACGGCAACGGTTCCTTTGGTTGGTACCAGAATGCCGGTTAATAATTTGATCGTTGTTGATTTGCCAGCGCCGTTGGGGCCCACATAGGCGACCGCCTCACCGGCCTCAATGGACAGATCGATGCCGTCAACCGCGCGAAAATCCTTGAACCTGCGCTGCACCAGGTGCTTGAGCGCACCGCGAAGGCCCGGATCTTTTTGCGGACGGCGGAAGACTTTCGTCAGCCCGCGGGCCTCCACTAGTGCCATGGCGCTAGCGTGGCTTTCGCGGCTATGAGCGGTCAAACGAGTTATGGCACTAACGTTGGGCCCGTGCGGTTACAGGAGGCGCTGCGAACGGCGGCGCAAAAGCTCGCGGCGGCCGGAGTGCCAACCCCGCGGGTCGATGCCGAGTTGCTTGCTGCCTTCATTTTGGGGGTACCGCGAAGCCGCCTGCTGCTGGTCGAAGGCTTGACCGAGGCGCAGGCCGAGCGGTTCGACGCCCTCGTCGAGCAGCGTGCTGGAAGGATCCCGCTGCAACATCTCACCGGAACGGCACCGTTCCTGGGGCTGGAATTACACGTCGGTCCCGGCGTTTTCATCCCACGACCCGAGACGGAACTTCTGGCGCGCTGGGCGATCGAGCGCGAGCCGCAGGTTGTCGTGGACTTGTGCAGTGGCTCGGGGGCGCTGGCGCTGGCGGTCAAGACGGCGCTGCCTAAGGCACGGGTCTTCGCGGTGGAGCGCAGTCCCGCGGCGCTGGAGTGGCTGCACCGGAACACGGCTGGCACCGGCGTGGAAGTGATCGAGGGCGATATCCGGACCGTCGATCTGGACGTTGTCGCTGATCTTGTGGTGAGTAACCCGCCGTATGTCCCGTCCGGTGTCGAAGTCAACGCCGAGGTTGAGGCGGACCCGGCCGAGGCGGTGTTCGCCGGCGACGACGGGCTCGATCTCATTCCGGCCGTGATCGCGCGGGCGGCCGGGTTACTAGAGCCCGGCGGCTGGTTTGGATTCGAGCACGATGACACCCATATAGGGCTAAAACACCTGCTAGAGCCGGAGTTCGAAGAGATCGAAACCCATGCCGATTTGGCGGGGCGGCCGCGGTACACGACGGCAGTCCGCCGGCGGAGGTAGCGCGGTCTCGCCTCTGGCAGCGAGCCCGTGAGACGGCCGCTGCCCAGAAAATCAGCAAGGCATGTCAAACTGGCACGTTGTGAGGCTCTTTGACTGTCGCAACATCACCGAGCGCGACCGGGGAATCAAGGCTGCTATCGATGCTGTCGGCAGCGGCGACTTGGTTGTTCTGCCGACGGACACGGTCTATGGCATCGGTGCTGATGCCTTCAAGGCGTGGTCGGTGACGAACCTGCTCAACGCCAAGGGCCGTGGCCGTCAGATGCCGCCGCCCGTGCTCGTTGGCTCCCGGCACACTCTCGACGGCTTGGTGACCCGGCTGCCTTCCTCGGCCCGCGATCTGGTCGAGGCGTTCTGGCCCGGCGCCCTCACGATCGTCGTCGAGCAGTCGCCGACCCTGCAGTGGGACCTCGGTGATACCGGCGGCACCGTCGCGGTCCGGATGCCGCTGCACCCGGTGGCCCTCGAGGTGCTGCGTGAGACCGGCCCGATGGCGGTCTCCAGCGCGAACCTGACCGGCGAGCCGGCCGCGTTGACCGCCGCTCAGGCGAGGGATCAGCTCAGCTACAAGGTCAGCGTCTACCTCGAAGCAGGGGAGTGCCCCAGCCCGGTGCCGTCGACCATCGTGGACTGCACGGGCGATCGCGTGAAGCTGTTGCGTGCTGGTGCGGTCAGCATCGACCAGATCCGCGAGGTTGTTGGCACCGTTGAGGAGCCGTCCTGATGCCGCCATTCACTGTCTTGCATATATGCATGGGCAACATTTGCCGGTCGCCTATGGCGGAACGGCTGCTGTCCCTGTCGGCCGGTGACGTGATCTATACGCACTCGGCTGGTACGGGAGGATGGCACGAGGGCGAAGAGATGAATCCGCCAGCGGCCCGTCAGGTCAAGTCCCGCGGCGGCAGCACGGATGGCTTCGCCGCCCGCAAACTCAAGGCCGAGCACATCGATTCGGCCGACTTAGTGCTGACTGCGACGGCTGACCAGTACGAGTACGTGCTGGCTTTGCGTCCCGACGCGGCCGCGAAAACGTTCGTGCTCGGCCAGTTCGGGCGGCTGCTGAAGACCGTGAACACAGACAGTCTGCCCGCCGATCCCTACGATCGTGGCCTGGCCCTGGTCGCTCGCGTGGACGAACTGCGGGCAGGTGCGCCCCCGCTGCGCCAAGACGACCTCGACGACCCGTGGGGCCGTGGTGACCAGGTCTTCAGCCGTGTCGCCGACGAAATCCAAGACACGGTCGTCCCGTTGGCAGACATTCTTAACGGCCGATGAAATCTGCCGCAATTTCGTGTGGGCTTGGGCTGCGACGCGCGTACGCGACCGCAGCCCAAGGGAGACAGGGATTAGCAGATGTATGCCCCACGTGGGTCATACCAGCTTGAACCACTGGTGCGGAACGTTCGGTCGCTCCATGCCGCGATGTTTTGGCAGGCTGGATCTCCCATGAATGGCACGTCTACTGATGCGTTGATGGTGTATCAACAGCTGTTGTGGACGACCGCGTACTTGCTCCAGTTCAGGTCATAGATGTCGATAATCGCGGGTCCACACTCGGCGTATGCCGGGGTGGTCACCGCGACAGCCGCGCCAACGCCGACGAGCATCGCGGTGAGAGTTAGTGAGAGCTTTTTCTTCATTGGTCCTCCTGAACCAGTAGGGATCAGCGGAGGATATCCATGAGATTCGCTATATAAAAGTGATTGATTTGCATATAGGACAATGGCGCTTGACAAGTTTGGGCATGCCTGAACTGGGAGAATGTGACCGGATTCGGCGCACGGATAGGCTAGGCGATTGCGGATTCACGCCGAACTGATGACGAAATGAATGAGAGTTCAATAAGTGCGAGCGTCAATGAAAACAGTGGCGGTTCCGGCCGCGGTTACCGGAGCTCTGGCTCTGGTGTCCGCGATCTTCAACTGGCCGTTCGCGGTTGGGGTGCTGATCGTCCTGGCAAGTTTCGGGCTGTCGAGCCTCGTTATCGCCTGGGCGGCGTCGGTGCACCCCAAGCTGGTTATGTCGGCCGGCCTCGGGACTTACATCCTTAAGATGATTGTGCTTTTCCTGGTCTTCGGGTCGTTCGCGGTGAGTGGCTGGGATGGCCTGCGGCCGGCGGCCTTTGGGGTGCTCGCCGGCACGCTGACATGGATCACCACGCAGGGCATCGCGACGTGGCGGGCTACGTCTTACATGGATCGCGCTTCACGCCACTGACCAGGTTGTCGCCTTCGGTGTCCTTTCTGGACACTCGGCTCCAGTCAACGACCGTACGGAAAGAGCCCAGCGCACAGTCCACTTCGAGCTGCCTGCTCTGGCGGTCGAATCCTGACGCGTGGGTGTCCATGCCCTTAACGGTGTGTGTCGCAGAAGACACGGTGTGCCATTCCTCACCGCTCTTCTTCTCCAGTTTCAGCTTCAGCGTCAGGGTCTCAGCGCCCGGTTTGTCGCAGCTAAATCGTACTCTTGCTTGCATTTTGCCGGATTTTTCTGCCTCATCCGGTGCGTCCACGATGACTTCGCAGTGGACAGGGCGTTCGCTATTGCCTTCCGAGGGTTCACATCCGGCGCTCATCGTTGTGAGCAGGGCAGAAGCGACCAGTAAAGTGGGCATGCGCATGTCGTCACCGCCAGGGGAATGCGTGAGGGGTCCCCTAATGACAGCGTGCCGATGCGGTTTTATCAATCTCGATCTCATAGCCGGCTGGGGTCCCTCAGGACCTCACTCTTGAGACTGATATTGTTCGCCGCATCATGGCCGGTAACCAACCCCCAAAGCGTCCTGACGACGCGTCAGGCGCCAACATGGGCTGGACCGCGCTCGGCTACCTGATCGCTGGAAGCGGCGTGTGGGGAGCGATCGGCTGGGGCATCGATGCCTACTTCGGGGTTCCGAAGCACATCGGTCTCCTAACCGGCATGATCCTTGGGATGTTCCTTGCGGTCTATTTGATCGTCAAGCGAATGGGGACTTGAGAGAGGTGGACGGGTGAGCCAGCTAGCGACGCTGACGACCTCGGATATTCCGTGGCCGCCGAGCACCGGGGATTTCTTTCTACCGGATGTCGCGGGGCCTTGGATCACGAAATTCACCATATTGGTCTGGCTCGCGGTCGCGCTGATCATCGCGTTCTTCATGCTGACCCAGCGCAACGCCAAGATCGTCCCGTCGAAGTCGCAGTGGCTTGGCGAGTCTGTCTACGGTTTCGTGCGTGATGGTGTCGCCAAAGACGTCATCGGCCACGACGGCGCCAAGTTCGCTCCGTATCTGACGACACTGTTCTGCTTCATCGCGGTCACCAACATTTACAGCATCATCCCCACGGCTCAGATCTCGCCGAACTCGCACATCGCTTTCCCGATCGTGCTCGCGGTGATCTCCTGGGTGATCTTCAACGTCGTCGGCATCCGTAAGCACGGGTTCGGCCACTACGTGAAGATGAACCTAGTCCCGCCGGGTGTGCCGAAGCTCTTGCTGCCGTTGCTGATCCCGATCGAATTCATCTCAACGTTCCTGCTGCGCCCGGTGACCCTCTCGGTCCGTCTTTTCGCGAACATGTTCGCCGGCCACCTCATCCTGCTGGTCTTCACGCTCGGCGGCTTCCTCCTCGTTGGTTCCGGCAACATCGGCCTAGCCGTCGCCGGCGTCATCTCCTGGGGCATGGCCATCGCCTTGACCATCTTCGAGGCCGCTATCGCGCTGTTGCAGGCATATGTCTTCGTCATGCTGTCGGCGAGTTACATCGCTGGCGCCATCGCCGACGAACACTGAGATTTCGTTTCACCAGTAAGTAAGACGTCGCGTGAAGATCACGTGCGAAATCAGGAGGAAAACAATGGTTGGCAACATCAACTCGATCGGGTACGGCCTCGCCGCCATCGGTGGCGCTGTCGGTCTGGCGCTGGTCTTCTCTGCCTGGATCCAGGCGACTGCCCGTCAGCCTGAGTCCGCTGGTATCACCCGCCCGATGATGTTCCTTGGCTTCGCTATGGCTGAGGCGCTCGCCCTCTTTGGTCTGGTTCTCGCGTTCGCGCTGCCGGACAAGGTCAGCTGAAGCTAGTCCGTCTCCATTCACGAGCGGAGGTATAGATGTTTCTCGCCGCAGAAGAGCACCACCCGCTTCTCCCGATTTGGCAAGAGATCGTTATCGGTCTCGTCGCGTTCGGGGTGCTGGCTTGGGTGCTGATGAAGTTCGTCTTCCCGAAGATGGACCAGATGTACGAGGCCCGCGTTGACGCGATCGAAGGTGGCCTGCTCCGTGCGGAGAAGGCTCAGGCCGAGGCCAACGAGCTGCTGAACCAGTACAAGGCTCAGCTCGCCGAAGCCCGGACCGAGGCTGCTCGCATCCGCGACGAGGCACGTGCCGACGCTGAGGGCATCCGTCAGGATGTGCTCGCCAAGGCGCGGGAGGAGTCTGACCGCATCATCGCCGCTGGCAAGGACCAGCTAGCTGGTGAGCGTCAGTCGATCGTCCGCGAGCTGCGTACGGAAATGGGCACGTTGGCCGTCGACCTGGCCGGCAAGATCGTTGGCGAATCGCTCGCTGACGAGACCCGCCGCAAGGGCACCGTCGAGCGGTTCCTGGCTGACCTCGAGACAGCCGGAGCTAAGTGATGCAGGCAGCGAGCCGGGAGTCGTACCAGGCAGCCCGCGAGCAGCTGGGATCGGCCACCATCACGGTGGCCGATGAGATCCTGGCGTTCGCTGGCCTGCTGGCGCGCGAGCCACGGTTGCGCCGGGCGCTGTCTGATCCGTCGCGCTCGTCGAGCGAGCGGGCCGAGCTGGCGCGAGGCCTGCTATCCGGCAAGGTGAGCGATGGCGCCCTGGAGCCCATCGGAACGCTTGCGTCAGGGCGCTGGTCGGCTGCTTCCGAGCTGCTGGAAGGCGCGGAGCGGCTGGGCGTGGACGCGCTGTTGTCCAGTGCCGAGCAGTCGGGCGATCTGGCTGAGGTCGAAGACGAGCTGTTCCGCTTTGGACAGATCGTTTCCGGTGACCCGAAGCTGGCCGCCATCCTCGGTGACTCCACTGTGGACACTGGCCGCCGGACGACTGTCGCCCGGGAGTTGCTTGAAGGCAAGGCTAAGCCGGTCACGGTCAAGCTCGCTGAGCTTGCGGTGCGTGGGTTCGGTGGCCGCGGGTTCGCCAACGGGCTCACTCGCCTGGTGGAGCTGGCCGCGGAGCGACGCGAAGCCGAGATCGCCTACGTGACGGTGGCTGAGCCACTGTCTGAGGCGGAGGAAGAACGGCTCGCCGCGACGCTAACGCGCAGGTATGGCAAGCAGATCTCCATCAAGGTCATGGTTGAGCCGGGAGTGCTCGGGGGCATGAGCGTCCGGATCGGTTCTGACCTCTATGACGGCACGGTCGCGCGGCGACTCGCCACAGTCCGTACCGCCCTCGTGGCGCGGTAATCCTGCCGCGCCGGCGGGGCCGGCGCGCGAATTAGTAAGGGAAGTTGAAGATGGCCGAGCTGACCATCTCGTCTGACGAGATCAGAGGAGCGCTTGAGCGCTTCGTCTCCTCGTACACGCCCGAGGTCTCCCGCGAGGAGGTCGGCGTCGTGACCGAGGCTGGCGACGGTATCGCCAAGGTGGAGGGTCTGCCCTCGACCATGGCCAACGAGCTGCTGGAGTTCGAAGACGGCACCCTGGGTGTCGCGCTTAACCTCGACGTGCGCGAGATCGGTGTCGTTGTTCTGGGCCCGTTCGAAGGCATCGAGGAAGGCCAGACCGTTAAGCGGACCGGCCGGGTGCTCTCGGTCCCCGTTGGTGACGCCTTCCTTGGCCGCGTGGTGAACCCGCTTGGCCAGCCGATCGACGGCCTGGGCGAGATCGCCAACGAGGGCTTCCGTGAGCTTGAGCTTCAGGCGCCGAACGTTATGGCCCGTAAGAGCGTGCATGAGCCGCTGGAGACCGGAATCAAGGCGATCGACGCCATGACCCCGATCGGTCGCGGTCAGCGTCAGCTGATCATCGGTGACCGCAAGACGGGTAAGACCTCCGTCGCCCTGGACGCGATCATCAACCAGCGGGACAACTGGAAATCCGGCGACCCGAAGAAGCAGGTTCGCTGCATCTATGTCGCGATTGGACAGAAGGCCTCCACCGTTGCCTCCGTTAAGGGGACGCTGGAGCAAGCGGGCGCGATGGAATACACGACCATCGTTAACTCGCCGGCTTCTGACCCGGCCGGCTTCAAGTACCTCGCGCCTTACGCCGGTTCTTCGATCGGCCAGCACTGGATGTACGCCGGCAAGCACGTCCTGATCGTCTTCGACGACCTGTCGAAGCAGGCCGAGGCTTACCGTGCCGTGTCGCTACTGCTGCGCCGCCCGCCGGGCCGCGAGGCTTACCCGGGTGACGTCTTCTACTTGCACTCACGGTTGCTGGAGCGCTGTGCCAAGCTCTCCGACGAGCTGGGTGCCGGCTCGATGACGGGTCTGCCCATCATCGAGACGAAGGCCGGTGACATCTCCGCCTTCATCCCGACCAACGTCATCTCGATCACCGATGGCCAGATCTTCCTTGAGGAAGGTTTGTTCAACTCCGGTGTACGCCCAGCCATCAACGTTGGTACTTCGGTGTCGCGTGTTGGTGGTGCGGCACAGCCCAAGCCGATGAAGAAGGTCTCTGGCCGTCTGCGCCTGGACCTCGCTCAGTACCGTGAGCTGGAGGCGTTCGCCGCCTTCGCGTCCGACCTGGACAAGGCCTCCCGTGCTCAGCTGGACAAGGGTGTACGTCTGGTCGAGCTGCTCAAGCAGCAGAACTACGCGCCGGTGTCGCCCGCCGAGCAGACTGTTTCGATCTGGATCGGAACCGAGAACAAGCTCGATGACATTCCGGTCAACGAAGTTCGCCGCTTTGAGGCGGAGTTCCTGGGCTACCTGCGTCACTCTCACAAGGGCACGCTGGACTCAATCGCGGCTGGCAACTGGGATGACGACATCGTCGCCACTTTGGACGAGGCCGTCGCCAAGTTCAAGGACATGTTCCTCGCGAACGAAGAGACGGTAACCGTCAAGGAAGCTGACGCCGCACCGCTCGAGGGCGAAGAAAGCGTCGAGACCGTGACGCGCATCAAGAGCGATAAAAAGAAGAAGAAGTAGTCCTATGGCCGGACAAGTCAGAGTTCTTCGACGGCGGATCCGCGCGACCCGTGCGATGAAGAAGATCACCAAGGCGATGGAGCTGGTCGCGACCAGCCGCATCGCCAAGGCCCAGGAGCGGGTGAACGCGTCGCTGCCCTATGCGAACGCGATCACCGGGGTGCTTACTTCATTGGCGTCGAACACGAACGCCAAGCACCCGCTGCTCGTCGCTCGGGAACCCGAGCACCGGGCCGGTGTTCTGCTCATCACGAGTGACCGTGGTCTGTGCGGCGGCTACAACGTCAACGCCATCAAGCTGGCCGAGCAGCTCATTGCCCGGCTCAAGGGTGAGGGCAAGCAGGTCGCGTTGTATGTCGTTGGCCGCAAAGGCATCGCGTACTACAAGTTCCGTGGGCGTGAGCTGGCGGGCAGCTGGAGTGGTTTCTCCGAGCAGCCTCGCTTCTCCGACGCGCGGACCGTGGGCGAGACGCTGATTGAGGCCTTCGTGCACGGTGCCGATGACGGAACCGATCATGCTGGTGAGGACGGCGTGCTGGGCGTCGACGAGTTGCACATCGTCTACACCCAGTTCAAGTCGCTCATGACGCAGGCCCCCGACACGCGGATCTTCGCGCCTATGCAGGTCGAAGAGCGCGAAGCTAACGAGGGCGAACTGCTGCCGGCATACGAGTTTGAGCCCAACCCGGAGGAGTTGCTTGACGCTCTGCTCCCGAAGTACATCAACACGCGCATCTACGCGGCGTTGCTGGACTCGGCGGCAAGCGAAAGCGCTTCTCGCAGAAGGGCTATGAAAGCCGCGACTGACAACGCGGAAGACATGATCAAGCGGTTGACGCGGGAGATGAACTCTTCGCGTCAGGCCGCGATCACCCAGGAAATCAGTGAGATCGTCGGCGGCGTGAACGCGCTCGCGGCGGCGGGGAGTGAATGATGACAACTGCGACCGAAACTAAAACGGGCGTCGGCCGCGTCGTCCGGGTCATCGGCCCGGTCGTCGACGTGGAGTTCCCGCGTGACGCGATGCCCGAGATCTTCAACGCGCTCAAGACAACCGTCACCCTGGCCGAGGGCGACAAGGAACTGACCCTTGAGGTCTCGCAGCACATCGGCGACAACGTGATCCGCGCGATCTCGATGCAGCCGACGGACGGCATGGTCCGCGGCTCTGAGGTGCGTGACACCGGTGCCGCGATCAGCGTGCCGGTGGGCGACGCGACCAAGGGTCACGTCTTCAACGTCATCGGCGAGTGCCTGAACCTCAAGCCGGGCGAGAAGCTCGAAGTCAAGGACCGGTGGGAGATCCACCGCAAGCCTCCGGCGTTCTCGGAGCTTGAGCCGAAGACGGAGATGCTGGAGACCGGTGTCAAGGTTATCGACCTGCTCGCCCCGTACGTTAAGGGTGGCAAGATCGGTCTGTTCGGCGGTGCCGGCGTGGGCAAGACGGTTCTGATCCAGGAAATGATCATCCGCGTGGCCCGGAACTTCGGTGGTACGTCTGTGTTCGCGGGTGTCGGCGAGCGTACCCGTGAGGGTAACGACCTCATCCACGAAATGACCGACGCTGGCGTTATCGGTGACACCGCACTGGTTTACGGCCAGATGGACGAGCCGCCGGGCACGCGTCTTCGCGTCGCCCTGAGCGCGCTGACCATGGCGGAGTACTTCCGTGACGTGCAGAAGCAGGAGGTGCTGCTCTTCATCGACAACATCTTCCGTTTCACGCAGGCCGGTTCCGAGGTGTCCACGCTGCTCGGCCGTATGCCAAGCGCCGTGGGTTACCAGCCGAACCTCGCGGACGAGATGGGTGAGCTCCAGGAGCGCATCACCTCGGTGCGTGGTCAGGCCATCACGTCGCTGCAGGCCATTTACGTGCCCGCTGACGACTACACCGACCCTGCTCCGGCGACCACCTTCGCGCACCTCGACGCGACCACCAACCTCGAGCGGAAGGTGTCCGACAAGGGCATCTATCCGGCCGTGGACCCGCTGGCCTCGTCCAGCCGGATCCTCGCGCCCGAGTACGTTGGCGCCGAGCACTACGCGGTCGCCTCTGAGGTGAAGCGGATTCTGCAGAAGTACAACGACCTGCAGGACATCATCGCCATCCTCGGTATGGACGAGCTGTCGGAAGAGGACAAGGTCGTCGTGGGCCGGGCTCGCCGGATCGAGCGGTTCCTGTCGCAGAACACCTACGCCGCCAAGCAGTTCACCGGCGTCGAAGGCTCCACGGTGCCTGTCAAGGAGACCGTCGAGGCGTTCAAGCGGATCTCGCAGGGCGACTACGACCACGTTCCGGAGCAGGCGTTCTTCATGTGTGGTGGTCTTGATGACCTCGAGAAGAATTACCGCGAGCTCACTAAGTAGTTACTTTTGACAGGGGGCCGCCGGATGGCCGGCGGCCCCCTCAGCAAAGGAGAATGACGTGGCCAAGACCCTGAAGGTCGACCTTGTAGCGGTCGAGGAGAGTGTCTGGTCGGGCGAGGCTGAGATGCTCAGCGCTCGCACCACCGAGGGTGAACTGGGCGTCCTGCCCGGGCACGCGCCGCTTCTGGGCCAGCTGGCCAACCCGGGTCAGGTTCGCATCAAGCTCGCCGACGGCCAGGAACTGGCCTACGACGTCGATGGCGGATTCCTTTCCGTGACGGCAGAGGGCGTAACCGTCCTCGCCGAAAGCGCCACTCCCGCAAGCAACTGACCATGCGGGTACTGGAAGCGATCGCAGTTCTCCTCGTCGCTTGCCTTGCCCTGCTAATCGCCGTCTTCGCCCGCCGCGAATACTTCGCGCGAGTAAGAGGCACCGTAGAGCTTTATTTCCGTTTGAACCAGCGCCCCGGCGGCCGAGGATGGGCCCCGGGGTTCGCCCATTTCCGGGGCGATGACCTCCGCTGGTTCCGCTTGTTCAGCCTGGCGCCGCGCCCGAAGAAAATCCTCACCCGCCGCGACGTCACCGTCCTGAGCCGACGGTCACCCACTCCCGAAGAGGCACAACTGCTTCCGGTCGAGTGGGTCGTGCTTGAATGCAAGGCAGGCGGCTCCATCATCGAGGTAGCCATGCCCCGCCACACCGTCACCGGCTTCCTCTCCTGGCTCGAGTCCGTCACGCCTTACAGCACCTGATTGCTGGGGTTGGTTTCTGCGCCGTCATGGCTATCGCGGTGCCGGCTTTGGTTTAGGCCTGTTCGCTTGCGGCCGCGGTGGGTTGCGGTGCCTATTTCCGACGCCGCACATGGTTGCGACCGTCCCTCCCGTGAGGACCCTCAGGTCCGCGCTTCCCTGGCCCGCAACCTCCGCGCTCCCAACGCTTTCCTCGCGGCCCCGCCCGCCATTTCCCACCCCGCACGATTCCCCGCATCCCATGCGCTGCGCCGCTTTCCCTGTTCGTCGCTTCCCTGGATCCCGCTTTCCTTGCGGTGCGATGCCTTCTTCGGGTCCGCTTCGCTGTCCGTCCTGCCGCCCCGGCTTCCCAACACCGCCGCACCGACATCCTTCGTCTCCGCTTGCCTTGCTTGACGCGGTTTGGGTTACTGCCTTGCTTCTCCTTGCGTTGCTCGGTTTACCCGCTTTCGGGGAGGCCGCTTGGTCGTGATCCACATCCCGAACTGTGATCCACAGCCTCGGAGACGTGATCGAAAGGCGGTTTGATCGCGCCACAAGGGATGTGGATCACCGATGGGTTTGTGCGGGTGACGGTGGCGCGGGTGCGGCGGACGCGCGAGAAGCGGCGGAAGCGGGGCGCGCGGGAAGTGGGTGGCGGCGGGCAGTCGGGGAGTTAGCGGGCGGCGGCTTGGCGGTATTTGGAGATGCTCAGCGGGACGAAGATGATCAGGATGAGTGCGATCCAGCCCAGTGCCAACGGGATGGGGTACTCGCCCGGGATACCTGGCGGGCGGGTCAGTCCAGTGTTGCCCCATAGGTCACGCAACGATAGGACCATCGACGAGATGGGGTTCCAGTTCGCGATCGGCTGCAGGATGGCTGGCAGGGTTTGCGTTGGCACGAAAGCGTTGGACAGGAATGTCAGCGGGAACATCCAGATGAATCCAGCGCTCTGGGCGACCTCGACCGACTTGACGGATAGTCCGATGAGCGCTGAGATCCAGCTCATCGCATAGCCAAACGCGAGCAATAGTGCGAATCCCGCGAGGCCTTTCCACAGTCCGGTGTGGATGCGCCAGCCCACGATGAGGCCCGTTAGCGCCATGATGATGACGACGAACAGGTTGTTGAGCAGATCGGAAGTCGTGCGTCCAATGAGGACAGCGCCACGGGACATGGGCAGGGACCGGAAGCGGTCAACCATGCCCTTCTGTAAGTCGTCGGCGAGCCCGATCGCGGTGATGCCCGCTCCAAAGGCGACGGTCTGCACGAAGATGCCGGGCATCAAGAATTCGCGGTAGTTGCCGCCCGGCACGTTGATAGCGCCACCGAAGACGTAAGCGAACAACAGCACGAACATGATCGGCTGGATCGTCGAGAAGATGAGCAAGTCCGGGATGCGCTTGATTTTGATGAGGTTTCGTTTCGCGACAACCCATCCGTCGTGTAGCGCCAGTGTCAGCGCGCTCATGACGACACCTCCTCGGTCTGCATGGCGGAGGCGTGAGTACCAGTGAGTTTCATGAACACGTCATCAAGGCTGGCCCGGCGGATGCCGATGTCGACCGGCTCGATGCCGGCGGAGTCGAATTGGCGGACCGCCTCAATGAGCGCCCAGGGTCCTTTGGTGATGGGCGCGGCGACACGGTGTGCCTCATCGTCGATGTCAACGTCTCCGGCGCACACCTTGGCCAGGATCTCGGCCGCGGTAGTGGCCTCGGCCCGGTTGCCCAGCACGACTTCGAGCCGTTCGCCGCCGACGTCGCGCTTGAGCTCTTCCGGTGTACCGTGTGCGATGGCTTTGCCTTTATCGATGACGATGATGTCGTCGGCGAGTTGGTCGGCCTCTTCGAGGTATTGCGTGGTGAGCAGAAGCGTCGCTCCGGCACGGACGCGTTCGCTGATGACGTCCCACATGCCGAGCCGCGAGCGGGGATCGAGCCCCGTGGTCGGCTCGTCCAGCACGATCACCGGCGGCGAAATCACGAGCGCCCCGGCCAAGTCCAGTCGCCGTCGCATGCCGCCTGAGTATGTCTTGACCGGACGGTTGGCGGCCTCCGTGAGGTTGAACCGCTCCAGCAGATCGTCGGCTCGCGAGCGCGCTTGACGGCGGCCCAAGTGATAGAGCCGCCCGATCATTTCGAGGTTCTCCATGCCGGTGAGGTATTCGTCGACGGCCGCGTACTGTCCACTCACCCCAATGGTGCGGCGCACCCTGTCGGGATGTGCGAGGACATCGATGCCGTTGATGCTCGCCCGGCCGTGGTCGGGTTTGAGTAGCGTGGTCAGAATGCGCACAGTGGTGGTTTTCCCGGCGCCGTTGGGCCCGAGCAGGCCGAGCACGGTTCCTTCGGGCACTGACAGGTCAATGCCGTTGAGCGCCTTCACGTCCCCGTAGTGCTTGGCCAGCCCTTCAGCGACTATTGCCTCAGCCACGCCCTCACCGTATATGAGGATTTATCGGTTTGCGCCCGGAACCCACTTCACGTCGTTGGTCCCATCGGAATTCGCCACGCGAGCGAGGATGAACAGCAGATCGGAGAGCCGGTTGAGGTACTGTGCGGGAAGCTTGCTGGTGCGATCCGGGTCCGCTTCCATCAGGGCGAACGACGCGCGCTCCGCGCGACGAGCGATGGTTCGCGCCACGTGCAGCAGCGCCGCTCCTGGCGTACCCCCCGGCAGGATAAATGAATCCAATTTGGACAGCCGCGCGTTGAACTCATCGCAGTAGCCCTCAAGGCGGGTGATGTAGTCCTTGGTAACGCGCAGCGGCGGGTATTTCGGGTCGGGAGTGATGGGATTGCACAAGTCGGCGCCCACGTCGAAAAGGTCGTTCTGGATCAGCACTAGCGCATCACGGACATCATCGGCTAAGTTGCCTAGGGCCAATGCGACGCCGATTTGGGCGTTGCATTCGTCTACTTCCGCATACGCGGCTATACGGGGGGCTGTTTTGGGTACACGTTCCCCGTTGCCAAGGGCGGTCGTGCCGGCATCGCCGGTCCTGGTGTAGATGCGAGTGAGGTGAACGGCCATGACTAGTAGCGTACTGATGGAGCCTGGCGCGCCTTCTACGATGTGCGATGTGGACGTCATCAGGGTGACCGGCGGAGTACGGCTGACCGGCGAGGTCGGCGTGGTAGGTGCCAAGAACTCGGCTCTCAAGCTGATGGCGGCAGCGTTGCTCGCCTCGGGTGAATCGGCCGTCACGAACATTCCCCGCATCACCGATATCGCGCTAATGGGTGAGGTGCTGCGGCGGCTGGGCGCTGAGGTGTCGTTCCACGACGACTCCGTCCACATTGGAGTGCCGGAGCGGCTGCATCCTGAGGCGGACTACGATCTCGTGCGCCGGTTGCGTGCCTCGATCTGTGTGCTGGGGCCGCTTCTGGCCCGTTGCGGTGAAGTCCGTGTGGCACACCCCGGCGGTGATGCGATCGGTTCACGGGGCCTTGATATGCACGTCGGCGGTCTGGCGAAGATGGGCGCTGATATCTCCAACGAGCACGGCTTCGTGGTCGCGAGCGCACCAGCAGGGCTGCACGGCGCGAAGATAAGCCTCGATTTCCCTAGCGTTGGGGCAACGGAAAACCTAGTCATGGCAGCGGTTCTCGCTCGCGGAACGACGGTTATCGACAACGTGGCCCGCGAACCCGAAATCGTCGATATCTGCATGATGCTCAACGCGATGGGTGCCCAGATCGAGGGTGCCGGCACTTCTGAGCTCACCATTCACGGCGTCGAGGCGCTCAACCCGGTGACTCACGCGACGATCGGTGACCGGATCGTCGCGGGCACCTGGGCCTTCGGTGCCGCGATGACGTGTGGCGATGTCACCGTCAACGGTTGCGAGCCGCGCTGGCTCGAAATCGCGCTCGACAAGATCGCCCAGGCCGGTGGCCAGGTCGACTACGGCGTGAACAACTTCCGGGTGCGGATGCCACAGCGGCCACAGGCCGTCGATATCCGTACTCTCCCTTATCCCGGATTCGCGACGGACCTGCTGCCGATGGCGATCGGGATGGCCGCGGTGGCCGAGGGCACGTCCCTGATTACCGAGAACATCTTCGATGGCCGGTTCATGTTCGCTGAGGAGCTCAAGCGCCTAGGCGCTGAGATCCGCATCGAGGGGCATCACGCGATGGTCCGCGGCCGGGAACGGTTGTCGAGCGCTGAGGTCACGGCGAGCGACATTCGCGCCGGGGCTGGTCTGGTCATCGCGGGCCTGTGTGGCGACGGCGTCACCAGCGTGCGTGCGGTGCACCACATCGACCGCGGCTACCCCAACTTCGTGGGTGACCTGCGCTCACTAGGCGTTGACGTGGCCCGGGCCGAGGTGCCTTCGGACCCGGAATACACGTTCTAAACGGCACCGCGCGATCAATGGGTTCTAAGCAGCTAGCCGACCAGGCGGCGGGCGCGCACGACCTCATCGCCGAAGACGAGCACCCGGATCTGACCGTCGGGTGCGGTGGCCAGCGTCGAACGGATGCCCGCGGTGCGTAAGTGCTCCTTAACCAGCAGCGCATCCGCCTGCGTGCGGCAGACCGCGGCCGTGGCGAGCAGGCCATAGTCGTCCGTCAGGTTGTCGGTCAGCTGCGTGGGGCGAACCGGCGTGGGCGGGGGCGAAAGTGAAGGGGAGGCAACGGGCAAGAGCGTTTTGCGCCTCAGAGTGCGGTGCATCAGTGCCGCCACCGCCATGATCAGCGCAATCGCGATAAACGGGCCGACGAGCGTCATGGCCACATCTTGACATTCCGAAACGCTTTTGCGAGAAGTTTCACTCTTTCGCAAGTTCACACCCCCAGCGCCTGGTACCTGAAGATTCGTTAGGCTCGCGGCATGGCGAAGAAGCTTTCAGTTATCGGTGCTGGCCTCATGGGTTCCGGGATTGCGCAGGTTGCCGCGCAGGCCGGGTGGGAGGTCACCCTTCGTGATCTTGACGATGCCGCGACAAAGCGCGGGCTCGACGGCATCCGCAAGTCGCTCGAAAAATTCGCCAGCAAGGGCACGATCACCGCGGAGTCGGCCGAGGAAGCTCTGGGCCGCATCGCCACCACGACCGAGCTGGAAGCGTCGGCCGAAGCCGATGTCGTGATCGAGGCGGTCTTCGAGAAGCTGGAAGTCAAGCAGGAGGTCTTCCGCGCGCTCGACCGCATCTGCAAGCCCAGCGCTGTGCTCGGCACCAACACCAGTGCCATCCCCATCACGCAGATCGCCTCGGTGACTGAGCGTCCCGAGCAGATCGTCGGGACCCACTTCTTCTCACCGGTACCCATGATGAAGCTCTGTGAGCTCGTCCGTGGCCACCGCACGAGCGACGAGACGCTCGCCAAGGCGCGCGAGTTCGCTGAGGAGATCGGTAAGACCTGCATCGTGGTCAACCGGGACATCGCCGGCTTCGTGACGACCCGCCTGATCGCCGCCCTCGTGGTCGAGTCGGTCAAGCTGGTGGAGTCTGGAGTGGTCAGCCCCGAGGACCTCGACCTAGCTTGCAAGCTGGGCTTTGGGCACGCGATGGGACCGCTGGCGACCACTGACCTGACCGGCGTCGACATCCTCATGCACGCCGCGAAGAACATCTACACCGACACGGCCGACGCGAAGTTCTTCCCGCCCGAGCTGCTCCAGCGGATGGTGACCGCCGGAGAGCTCGGACGCAAGAGCGGCAAGGGTTTCTACAAGTACTGAACTAGCCGTCGCGGCGCGTGGTCCAGCGGAAGGTCAGCAGGCACAACAGCAGACCGCCGACGCACCACGCGCCCAGCACGAGGGCCGTCTTGCCCAGCTCCCAAGAGCCCGCGACCTCTTGGGAGGCAAACGAATCCGGCAGGAAGACGGACCGCAGCCCCTGGGTCATCCACTTCAACGGGAACAGGGCGGCAAACTGCTGCATCCACGTCGGTAATTTGTCGTACTCAAAGAACACGCCCGAGGTGAACTGAAGAATCAGGGCGATCGGTGTCACGACCGCTGGGGCTGACCGTCCCGTGCGCGCCGCGGACGAGAAGGCTATGCCCAGCAACGTGCACGAGACCAGACCGAGCACGGAAACCCAGCCCAGCGTCCCCCATTTGGCCGGCGTATCCGGCAGCTTGATGCCGTAAAGCAGCACCGCGATCACGAGCAGCAGAACCATGGAAACCAGTGCCAGCACGGCAACCGAGACGGCCTTGCCCGCGAAGTAGACCCACTTGGGCATCGGCGTGCCGCGGTAGCGCTTGAGCACACCGCGGTCGCGCTCGATCGGGATCGTGATGGCGAGGTTCTGAAAGCCGCTCGACAGGATGCCTGAGGCGATCATGCCGGTCACGAAATACTGCGACAGCGTGACTCCTGGGGCGATCTCGACACTCTTGAAGATCGAGCCGAAGATGACCATCAGCATCGCTGGGAAAAGCAACGTGAAGACGAGCGATTCCCTGGTACGGAAGAACTGCAGTAGCTCAATACGGCCTTGTGCGAGGGCGAGACTCATGCCGCCCCTCCGATCATCTTCAGGTAAATGTCTTCAAGGGACGGTCGTTTGACGGTCAGTTCGGGGATTTCGCCGTTGTATTCGGCGGACAGCCGTTGCACCGTCGCGGTTGGAGTGTCGGTCTCTTCGCTGCCGTCGCGCCAGCTGACCGTCGCCTTCGCCGTGTTGCGGCCGCCAAGTTCTTGCGGCGTCGAGATTTCCACGATCGTGCCCTTGGCGATCACGCCTACCCGGTCAGCGAGGTATTCAGCTTCTTCGAGGTAGTGCGTTGTCAGCAAGATGGTGGTGCCAGAGGCGGCTAGTTGCCGGATCAGTTCCCAGAATTCACGCCGTGCGGCGGGGTCGAATCCGGTCGTGGGCTCGTCGAGGAACAGCAGCTCGGGCTGGTTGACGATGCCCAGCGCCACGTCAAGGCGCCGCTTTTGCCCGCCGGACAGGGTGTGGGTGCGGGCGCCAGCCTTTTCGGACAGGCCTACGCGCTCGATCACCTGAGCCGGGTCGGCAGGGTTGTCATAGAACTTGGCGAAGTGCCGGATGACCTCGCCGACGGTCAGCTCATCGAACTCTCCGGTGCCCTGCAGCACGATGCCGATGCGCTGGCGCCAGGCGCTGTCGCTGTGCGCGGGGTCCACGCCGAGAACCGACACGGTGCCTTCGTCACGCTTGCGGAAGCCTTCGAGGACCTCGACCGTGGTCGTCTTGCCAGCCCCGTTCGGGCCAAGAAGGGCGAACACCTCGCCCTTATGCACTTCGAGGTCCACGCCGGCGACGGCGGCAGTACCCCCATAGGTTTTTCTTAATCCCGCGACCTTGATCGCTAAAGCTGTCACACGGCGCAGTATAGGGAGTGAGGATTTTCACCGGTCTAAGTTAACGATCGGTAACCTATCCTCAGGCTATGGAGCACCGTTTGCCCGAGCGCGACCGCCCGTGGGTGATGCGCACGTACGCTGGCCATTCGTCCGCGGCGGCGACCAACGCCTTGTTCCGGCGCAACCTGGGCAAGGGCCAGACAGGGCTCTCCGTCGCCTTCGATCTGCCGACGCAGACGGGTTATGACCCCGACAGCGAGCTCGCGAAAGGCGAAGTAGGCCGCGTTGGCGTGCCGGTGAGTCATATCGGCGATATGCGGGCTCTTTTCGAGGGCATCGATCTCGGTAAAGCCAACACGAGCATGACCATTAACGCGACCGCTATGTGGCTGCTCGGGCTCTACGCCAGCGTCGCCGAGGAGCAGGGCGCGGCGCTGGAAAAGCTGGCCGGGACAACGCAGAACGACATCATCAAGGAATACCTGTCCCGCGGCACCTACATCTTCCCGCCCGGGCCGTCGCTGCGGCTGACCACCGATGTCATCGCGTGGACGGTGCGGAACTGTCCACAGTGGAACCCGGTCAACATCTGCTCCTATCACTTGCAGGAAGCCGGGGCGACCCCGGTGCAAGAGGTCGGATTCGCTTTGGCCACAGCGGTTGCCGTGCTCGACCGGGTGCAGGAGTCAGGTCAGGTCGCGCCCGAGCGTATGGGCGACGTCGTGCAGCGGATCTCCTTCTTCGTCAACGCTGGCGTCCGGTTCATCGAGGAGATGGCCAAGATGCGGGCGTTCGGCCAGCTGTGGGATGAGATCACCCGCGATCGTTATGGCGTAACGGATCCGAAGCAGCGGCGCCTGCGCTACGGCGTTCAGGTCAACTCGCTCGGGCTCACCGAAGCGCAGCCGGAAAACAATGTGCAGCGGATCGTGCTGGAAATGCTGGGCGTCACGCTGTCTCGCGACGCCCGCGCGCGTGCCGTTCAGCTGCCAGCGTGGAACGAGGCTTTGGGGCTTCCCCGCCCGTGGGACCAGCAATGGTCGCTTCGTTTGCAGCAAGTGCTGGCTTACGAGAGCGATCTCCTGGAGTACCCGGATCTCTTTGCTGGTTCTTATGTGGTGGAAGGGCTCGTCCAGTCCATTGTGGATGGTGCCCGGTCGGAGCTAGACCGCGTGCTGGAGATGGGCGGCGCCGTCACGGCGGTCGAAAGTGGCTACCTCAAGAGCGCACTCGTCACCAGCCTCGCCGAGCGACGCAAGCGCATGGAGACGGGAGAAGACACCGTCGTTGGTGTCAACAGGTTCACCGAAACCGAATCGTCGCCGCTGACTGGCGCTAACGCGATCGAGCAAATCGACCCGGCGGTTGAAGAGCACGCTGCCGACGCTGTTAGGCAATGGCGGGCGCAAAGAGAAGACATCACGCCGTTGCTGGAGAAACTGAAAGAAACAGCGCGCACCGAGGCCAACCTGATGCCCGTCACGCTGGAGTGTGTCAAAGCCGGTGTCACGACAGGGGAGTGGGCTGGCGCGCTGCGCGAGGTGTTCGGGGAATACCGGGCGCCCACGGGACTTTCGGCGAGCACGTCACCGAGCGGTGACAAGGCTCTGGCCAACGTGCGCGAAAGGGTGAAGCAGACCGCGCACGACCTCGGCCGTCCGGCATTGCGTTTCCTGGTCGGCAAACCCGGCCTCGACGGGCACTCCAACGGCGCCGAGCAGATCGCGGTGCGCGCGCGTGACGCTGGCTTCGAGGTGGTTTACCAGGGCATTCGGCTGACCCCAGCGCAGATCGTGGCGGCCGCCGTTCAGGAAGACGTCGACCTCGTGGGACTGTCCGTCCTATCCGGAGCACACCTGCTCGCCGTGCCCGCTGTCCTGAGTGGACTGCGTGACGCGGGATTGCCCGATGTGCCCGTGGTGGTTGGCGGCATCATCCCGGACAACGACGCGGTCGCCCTGCGGGAGGCCGGTGTCGCCCGGGTGTTCACGCCAAAGGACTTCGCGCTGACCGACATCATGGATCAGCTTGTCACCGTCGTGCGCGAGTCACGTGAGCTTAAGGGCTGACGGCCCGCGAACGTAACGCTGCCACCGTTTCCGCGTCGGGCCATTGCCTGACGCGGTAGCGCACGGGATAGAGCCCGCGCTCGGGTTCCAGCGTGACGAACTCGGTGAGCATGGGCCACTCGACGAAGAACGAGGCTTCGTCGGCTGCCATCGCGACGAAGTCGGCACGGGGCAGCAACGTGTCCACGCCGTCGGGCCAAGTGGTGTAGGAGAACAGGCTGCTGTCTTCGCGTTGCATCACGGTGCAGCTAGCCGTGAAAACGTCAACTGACTGAGCCTCGTGCCTCTGGTCTAGCCAGTGCTTCTGCGTGGCGTATTCGTTGCCAGCAAGGATCGTCGCCGCACGGTGCACCTTGACGGCATCGTCGCGTCCAGCCAGCTCCGGGTACGGTACGACTCGCCCGTCAGCGTCAACCGTGTAGGCCTGCGGGGAAATGCTGCGCCCCGCTCGGCTGTATTCCTCCTCGGCCATCTCCAGCAATGGCGTGATCGTCGTGGCACCAGGCACCACAACGAGACTCGAGGTGTCGGTGATGAAGGCGACGGGCCGGTCCTGTGGTGTCAAAGCGAAGCTGGCGAGCCAGCCCTCGACGAGAAGCATGGACACGAAATAGCTGTCGCCCGCGTCGACGAACCGCATGATTTGCCGTTCGGCTGGTGCGGAAGGACGGCGGTCAGCCAAGTTGGCGCGCGCGGCGGCGAAAACGTCTTCTTTGGACACTTCCCACGTGACGAGATCGTCTTCGGTCACATAGGACATGGCGGTCGGGGTGTCGATGACGGCCATCTCTGACAGGAACGGCTGCCATGGTCGCGACAGGATGGTCTTCGCCGTGTCTGGCGCGCCAAGCCCAAAGGTCGCGTTGCGGATGACACCGCGCAGGTTTGGCCGTGCCTCGGCCCAGCTTGACGGACGCTCAGGCGGAAAAGCCACCGCCTGCACCAGATTGGCTATCCGCTGGCGGATGTAGTCGTCGTCGGCACCATCGCAATCAGCGAACGTGTTCTGCAGGTAGATATGCCCGCCGCCACCGTCTGACCGCTTGTAGGCGACCGCGAAGTCATCTTCAATGTATGAGCACTCGCTAACGCCACGGTCACGCAAATCGGCGAGAACCATGTTCGCGAATTCTGTCTTCGGGTCACCCTTGAACCTGCGGAACAGTCCCATAACGAACCAACCTAGCCGGTTGCGCTTACGCTTGGGGCGTGAGCGGTAAGCGCAGGGTTGTGCCAGTGGAGCTGCTCGCCCACCTGCGCCGTGCGAAAGACCACGTCGACCGCTATTTTCAAGAAGACCTGGATCTTGAGGAGCTGGCAAAAGTCGCCGGTGTCTCGAAATTTCACTTCGCACGCAGTTTCGAAGCGACCTATGGCGAGACTCCGATCCGCTATCTAACCCGGCGCCGGATCGAACGAGCACAGGATCTTTTGCGGTCAGCCAACTTGACCATCACCGAAATCTGCATGCTCGTCGGCTTCGCCAGCCTGGGTTCGTTCTCCGCGCGGTTCACGCAACTCGTGGGGGAAACACCGACCGCCTACCGCGACCGCTGGGCGGCCCGCGGCGGACCGCACGTTCCCGGCTGCTGGCTGTTCATGCGTGGCGTCAACGACCACCGGGGCACCGCCGGATCGCGCAATCTGAAAGAAGCCGCAGACGGCGAGGCAGGTCTACCGTAAGCGCATGATCACGAATGTTTCCCTAGTCACGGTCTACTGCATGGACCAGACCGTGGCTCGCGACTTTTACGTCGACGTCCTCGGCTTCGAGGCCGCCACCGACATCTCGATGGGCGAAGGCTTCCGCTGGGTGACCGTCAAACACCCCAACCAGCCCGAGCTTGAGGTCACGTTCATGACGCCCGGTCCGCCGCTGTCGCCGGAAATGGCCGACGTGGTTCGCCGGCAGCTGGAGGCCGGTCAAATGGGCGGCCTAGGGCTCAACGTTGACGACTGCCACAAGACGTTCAAGGAACTGAGCGCCAAGGGCGTCCACTTCGTCCAGGAGCCCGAGGACCGTCCCTATGGCGTCGAGGCCGTCATGCGCGATGTCTCCGGCAACTGGCTCGTGCTCGTCGAGCCCAAGGCCTACAAACCAAGCGACTTCGCCTAAAGCGGCTTTGCGTTTAGCGCAGGGTCAGGAAGACCCCGGCGCTAGCGAGCATGCCGCCGATGACGAGCACGCCGATAGCGCCGGGGTCGAGCCGTGCCGCGAAACGGTGATCGACCCAGTGGCGAGCCAGGGGAAGGCCAGCTAGTGGCGCGGGCAGCAGCACCAGCCAGCCGATGAAGACCCCGAGCAGGGCAACCAAAGCAGCGCAACCGGCGCCAAGGAAGAACAACAGTGGCAAAACCATGGGCGGCAACGGTTCTCCACCGCGCCGGGCCCGTTCTACGCGGGTGGATGCGCTGGCGAGCAGGGCCTCCGGGTCCGCCTGAGAAGAACAGGCAGCATCTGGTACTCCGCCGAGCCGTCGCCCACGCCGGCCACGGACGCGTTTGAGTTCGTCCCACACGCCAGCCGCGGCGAGGTCGGTTTGCGCGACGACCCGGTGGGCTTGCGTGACCGTGGCGGAGGCGCTCGACACGGCGTCCTCGGCGGCGGCAAGGTCGTGCTCGACGGCAGCGGCACCGTCGGCATAGGACTCTTGCGCCGTCGCCGTGGCGGCGGTGTGCCGCCGGGACGCGGCTACGAGGTCGGCGACCAGCTCGCGATAGCGAGCCGAAGCTGAGCTCACGTGACCACCTCGTAAGGGATGATGATCTCGGGGCGGTGGTGCACGGAACGGTCGAAGAACAGGGCACGCTGGTGACGCGGGTGCCAGGGCGGTCCGCCTGGCTGTGGGTATAGGGAAGCAAGTTCGGCCCCGTGGACGTCTAGCGCGACCCATGCCCCGATGGCGTCGAAGCGCGCGCCGATCCCACCGAGGTCGTCTCTCAGCCGCGCGACGGTCCGCCACCAGCCCATGAGGTGCACACGCGACTCGGGGCCCTTGTTGAGCAGCCCACGCAACAGTTCGTGCCCGCGTCCACTCAGGACAGACGCGGCCGCGTCGATGGCGAAGCCGAAGACGTAATGCGGTTTGTCAGACTGCCAGTTCTCCAGCAGCTCAAGCACTTCTGACGGTCCGTACATCTCCGCGCCTGGCAACGCTTTGTGTAGTGACTTCGCCGCGGCTGTCGCGTCGTCGTCGAGGCACAGCACGCTGAACCGGGCACTGCCGGGGGAGTGCTGGCGTCCGAGCGTCAGCCCAGCGGAAACCAGGATGGCACAGGCTTCTTCGGCTCGCGTGCCCAGGATCGCCAAGTTGCGTCCTGGAGCGCGGTTGAGCCGCAGGGTGGCTGGCCGTCCCATGACGTCGATCGTTTCGCCGAGCAAGGCCACGGCGCCCAAGCGGGTCAAGGCTTCCGCAGGCGGTGGAGGCGGCAGCAACGGGAACAGCGGTGGCACGTCGCCGTCAAAGAGCCGCGGCGGTTCGGTATCAGCCGGGCGGGCGTGCCACAGCTGCTCCTGCAACGACATCCACGTGTCGCGGTCGCCGGCATCGGGCAGGCGCACCACGGCGTTAGCTGACGGAACACCAGAGTCGGCGTTGACGACCGCGTGACACCGGGGAATGAGCTCTGCGGCAAGGTTTGTCTCGGCCAGTACCCGTCGTGCCTTCGGCAACGCGATGCGCAACGTGAACTGAGCGACCAGTCCCGACTTGCCCCACAGTGCTTCGATCCCGGCGACGTCCTGGCTCGCGAGCACGAGGTGGATGCCCTGGGACCGGCCACGCCGGGCGAGATCCTCCAAAAGCGAAACCGCCTCGTTGGTGACGGCATCGCGGGCACCCAGAAGCACCTGGAATTCGTCAATCACCGCAACGATTCTCGGCCAGTGCCCGGTGGGGTCTTCCTTGCGCAGCTCGGAAAGCTTTGACGCGTCATGCTTTTTGGCCGCCGAAGCACGCCGTTTCAGCTCGACGCTCAGGTGCCGCAGGAGCGCGAGCCCAAACTCACGGTCGCTATTGACGTTGATGCCGACGAGTTTGACCTGCGGCAGCCAGCTCGGGTCACGGGTGCCGGGAGCGAAGCGGGCAAACGATACGCCTTCTTTGAAATCGAGCAGGTGCAGCTCGAGTTCCGTTGGGCTGTAACGGGTCGCCAAGGCGGCCAGCCACGCGTAGATGAGGTTGGTCTTACCTGAGCCCGACGGGCCGCCGATCAAAGCGTGCGGCGGATCGTCGCCGAGCACGAGTTCCACGAGACGGCCATCGGTGCCTTCGCCAACCGGGGCACGCAGAGCCTCGGCGGAACTTTCCGCCCACAGCTGATCGGGAAGCAGCGCGGCGAATGGCACCGGCGGCGGGCCCGCGATCACTTGCTCAGCAAGGGCTTTGCACACCGACGTGAGCAACGTCGGCGTGGGCGGTGAGTCCAGCTTGATCCACAGCTCGCCGGTCAGGCTGCTCTGCGCCCGGTTGTCCCGGCTGACTTGAATGGTCTCCACATAGGACGCTGGCAGCTCCAGCCCACGGGTGATGAGATGCACGCCCGAAGCGATTCCGGTTCTGGCGACCCGGTCAAGCTGCGCTTGCTGTGCGCTTGTCAGCTCTGTCGCCGCGTCGGCGAGCAGCACGGCGATCCGCCATGGTTCGGGCCTGCGCCCGGTGCGGCGAGCCAGCTCTGCCAGATCCGGATACGAACCCGCGAGCACGTTCTCGTTGATCCGGCGGATGTGCTCGACGAGTTCATCGAGCAACGGGGACAGACCGCCCGGCCCTAGGTACGACACGAGCCCGGCCGGAGCGAGCGGAGCGAGCCCGGCCAAGGCACCACCCAGCTGACCCGGGTCGTAGACCGTGACACGGACAGCACCGGGCGGGGCGCAGGTCAGTGCACGCACGAGCAGTCCGCTGATGACACCGTCGACGTTGCCTTCCACACCGGTCAGGCGCAGATGCGACGCGTCCAGCAAGGGCACCAGCGCCGGCAGATCCGTGAGCACGGTTCCGATGCGCAGCAACGTGTTTCCGGCGTCCGACGTGGACTTCTCGCAGGAGCGCCAGCCACTGAAAGGAATGCCAGCGAATCCGGGCGCGGCGGCATCGGCGTGCTCACGCAAGGCCGCCGTGAGCGCAGATGTCTCGCGTTCCCAGCGTGCTTGAGCCGCCTGGCAACTCTCGTCGCGGATAGCGGTCAGCGCATTGCGGCGAGCCGGTGCCGTCTTGCGCACTGACTCCAGTTGGGCAACGGCCGCCTGACGGGCAGCCAGGGCAGCGGTTAACCGAGTGCGGGCAGCGGCCCGTGCTTCGGCAAGCTCACGGCGCACCGCATTGACCAGGCCGCGAGTGGGGGGAAGGTTCTGCTCTGGACCAGACATGTCATGCAGGCCGCAATTCGTCCACAGCGGAGCGACGGCGGGCGTTATCGGTGATGCGCAACTCGGCCCGGTGCGACTTCGCACGCTCCGCGGCCGCCTCGCCTGCGGCTCCAGCAGCCGCGTGCACGCGCTCTTCCAGCTCGGCCAGATCGTCAGCACTACGGCCCGTCGCGCGGAGCAAGCCGGCCACCAGCAGAGCGGAGGTCACGGCGACATCCGCCGGGTGGTTGGGCTGCGACGCCTTGCGCTGTGGCTGCGCATGGCAAACGCGCGCGATCGTCTCCTCAGCCGGGTCTGGCGTCAAGTCGGGCAGCACTTCGGCCGGCAGCGGGAGCGCCGCACGGCGTACCCTCGCGAGGTCTTCAAGACGCGGAGGATGACCCACCAGATCCGTGGCCAAACGGCGTAGCAGGGGCGGGCAAACCGCCGCCAGCCCAAGGCCGACCGCGGGGCCGGCGTTGACGAGCTGGCGGTGCAGGCGCTTGGTGTCGTTGTCCAAAGCGGCGGCGGCGACCTGGCGCAGCAGCTCGGCACTGGTTGGCGCACCGTCGGAACGCGCGTCGGTGGACTGTCCGGTTAGCTCGCTGATGCGCGTGCTCCACCAGTCTGAAAGCTGCGTGTCGACACCGCTGACCCGGTGCACCTGCGTGGGCACGACCGGCGCGGGACCGTCGGAATACATCGAGATCCCGAGAACGCAGCAGTAGTCATCGATCGCGTCTTGGGCCACCCGCAGCGCGGCAGCCGCATGGTCCAGATGACTCGCCGCGACACCGAGCGACGGCGCGACCGTCGGCCCCGATGACTGATGCATCACCCACGCGAGCAAACTGCTGGCGGTGCGCAAACGTTCTGCGGCGCCGGCCACCTCGGCCACCGGGAGATCATCCCGGGTCACGCGAAGACGGTCGGCAAGGTCCTGAACAAGGCTCACGGCATGTCCTTAGAGCGTGGCCACGTAGGTTTCGGCCTGCTCAACGGCGCGCAATGTAGCGGTTAGACAGTCCTGAAGCTCCGATGCCGCCTGAGCGAGTGCCGCTTGCGCGGACTGCACTGACTCGTGTCCGGAGCCCTCAACGGCGGTTGCCAGGTTCAGCTGGGCTTCCCCAAGCTGATCGTTGGCTGACCTGACCGCGATCTGGCCCTCCTGCACGTGCAGCAGCGCGGCATCGATGGCTGCCTTGACCTCGGCGACGCTGGCCAAGCCGGTCCTCCCTCGTGGGTTTGCGGGCGTTATGCCCCCCAGGGAGTATGCCGCTAATGTCCGTTTAGCTGCTTCTCGCCACGCCGCTCGCTACCGTCGCCTTACGCGCCTTGCGCTTGCGCCGCCAGCGGAAGAAGAGGAACACCATCAGGATCAAGACCACGATGATGAGCAATGGGATCAGGATCGCGATGAACGAGATGCCTGTGCTGGTGACGTCTTCAGCCGTGGAGACCACCGGAGCGGCCATGCCCACGGTCGCCACATTGAGCACAGGCCGCGCGGTCGCCTTGCCCGCATGCACCGTGAGTGAGATCAGCGCCCCGATGACCAACGGCACCCACATCTTCTGGGTGAACAGATCGGCCGGGTTGGACACCGTGATGGTCTCCGACCCCGCGCCAGCGGCGAAAGCCATGCCGCCAGCCGTCGGGCGAACCACCGTCTGCACGATGTCGTTCACCGAATCGACCGCCGGGATCTTGTCGGCCACGAACTCGATGAGCAGCAACCCGGCCAGGATCGCGATGACCCAGCCGTTGCTCAGCCAAGCCCACGCTCCGGGCAGATCGATCCAGTTGGTGAACCGGGCGAGCAGCCCGACCACGAGCAACGGGATATAGGCATTGAGCCCGGCCGCTGTGGCCAGCCCGGTGCCCGTCAACGCTTCCAGCACGTCACCAGCATGACACAGCAGGGCTACCCATCGATGGTGGCTAGCAGGTCTTCCCGGGTGAGCAGCTGAAGTTCGTCTCCCGAGGGCATGCGGCCGAGCTGGCGCAACCGCTGGGCCTGTGCCTTGCGCATGCCTTCGAAGAGTTTGCGGGCTTCACGGGCGTTTCCGAAGTTGGGGTCGGCCAGCTTGCCACTGAAATGCCGGGCGACGAGTTCCCCAATGACCGGATCCACCGTGTACTCATTGGTCTCGGCCATGGCCACGAAAATCTCAGCAAGCTCGGCTGGAGCGTAGTTCTCGAACTCGATCGTCTTGCTGAACCGCGATGCCAGACCGGGGTTGGCGTCTAGGAAATCGTGCATGTCGCCGGTGTAACCTGCGACGATGACGGCGATTTCGTGCCGGTGGTCTTCCATCAGCTTCACGAGCGTGTCGATGGCTTCCTGGCCGAAGTCGCTGCCCGAGCCGAACGATCGCGAAAGCGTGTAAGCCTCGTCGATGAAAAGCACCCCGCCCATGGCGGATTCGAAAGCGAGCGAAGTCTTTTCTGCGGTGTGCCCTAGGTATTGCCCCACGAGGTCACGGCGAGCCACCTCTTTGAACTCGCCCTTGGTCAAAAGTCCAAGGGCGGCAAGGATTTGCCCGAAGATGCGGGCAACCGTCGTCTTGCCGGTGCCCGGAGCGCCCGTGAACACCAGGTGATTGCTCGTCGGTGACACGGAAAGCCCACCGCTACGGCGCCATTCGTTGACCTGAATCTCGTCAATGAGCGCCCGGACCTCAGACTTGACGCCGGGGAGCCCAACCAGCCCATCGAGCTCTTCCAGCAGCCGCTCCACCCTGGCCTGGTCGGCCACGATCGGGCGATCGGAAGCACCGACCTGAGCCCGCCGGCGCTTGTCGGTGCTGATGATTTCCGCGCGCGAGCCCGGGGCGATGTAGATGCCGGGCTCGGCGGTCTGTTCGGTGCGGCAGTCGGCCAGTTGCCCGCCGCAGTCGGCCGCGACCGTGATTCCCGGGCCATGCGCTTCGCGCACGACACATCCGTGCAGCGAGGGCGAACTCTGCTGAGCGACCGCGATGCCAACGTCGCCGATGCGGATGACCTCGCAGTTTTCCAGCGTCGGTTTGGAGTATTCGTATATGTAGACCCCGCGGTATCCGCAGCCGGTGATGGTGCAGTTGCGCAGCTGAGGATCTGCCGACCGGATCAGGATGCCATCGGTGAGGACGTCAGAGATCTGGCAGTCAGCCAAGGTGCCGTTGCAGTTGTCGAGGGACAGTCCGACCTGTGAGTGCGAGATCGTCACCCCGGTCAGCGAAAACTCCGCACGCCCTCCAATGTGGACAGCCGATGCCGAAGTGGCGCCAACGGTGCAGCCCTTCATCGTCAGCTCACCGCCAACGACGAGCACGGCCGGGCTGTCCGTGCTCTTCAGCGTCAGATCCCGTAGCTCCACAGTGGAATCACGCGACTCCACGAGCGGCTCGGCCAGCCGGTAAGCCGTGATGGTGACCGTGTCGCGCCCATTGGCAGCCGTGAGCACCAGCCTTTTCCGGGTGATAGCCAGGTTTTCCTGATAGTCGCCAGGAGCGATCGCGATGGTCGCGCCATCGGCAGCGGCCCGCACGGCGTCGGCGATCGTAGGAAAAGCGCCAGGGAGAGTGAGTGAGACCTGAATCAGACTCTGCACAGCGTCATCCTTCCACGCGCCACAAGAGCAAGACATTTTGTGTGTACTCGGTGAGCTCGCCCATGTTCCAGAAGATCTCCACCTGTGGAAAGTCCTCGCCGAGTGCCACCAGATAGCGCTGTGCGCCGACAGCGATGTCCCAGACCGCGGTCTCGGGGGTTGCCTGCGCTAGGTAGACCCGTCGGTCACCGTTTCGCCAAGCGCGCCAGACATTGGTGACTCCCGGCTGCCGAGACAGATAGTCAACCGCGGCACCGTCAATGAGGCTCGACTCGGGACCAGCGCTGGTGAACGTGGCGCGTGGCGCAGCGGCCTCAGTCACCTGTCCAATGGGGACATCACCCGGCCCAAATCCCAGCTCCTGCAGCACTTCCCGCATGAGCGAGGTCTCCGCGGCGGACAATCCGTAGCCGAGCTCCTCCTGCCACGCCACGATCGCGTCAACGGTCTTGGCTAGATCTCCCTCGCCAAGCCAGCCGCGTGCATAGGTGAGATTTTCGGCAGGCAGCCATCCCGCCAGCCTCAGCAGCAATCGGTGCAGCCCAGCGGACAGCACATCCAGATCAGTCATGCTGTCCTCCCTCCGGCGGTGGTTCCACATAGATCACAACGTCAAAGTCGATATCGGTCAACTGCTGTACCTGTTCCCGGATGGTCTGCTCCAGCTCAGGATCACGGACCCGTCGCGTTTGCGATCCCGTCGGGATGATCGCCTCGGCCTGATTCGGGAACGAACTGAACACTGACATGTTGTGCGCCTGATTGCCCGTCAGCTGATACACCACGATAGTCGGGCGGCGGTCGGCTGTATTGGACGTCATGAACCGCACCGCGACGTCGAGTTCGGTGCTCACACTGAGGAAGTCATGTGACGTGCTTCCAGGTAGGAAGCTGAAACCGTAGGCGGGAGACCAGATGCGCGACACCCGGTCACCGCGGAAGGCCAGCACCGGGTTGTCCGGGCTGCCAACGGCCGGCAGTTGATGCAGGGCGTCTTGAAGCATGTCGGCGTGCCAGCGCATTTCTGCGTACACCTCGGGGGTCACATCGCTGATCTGCCGCTGAATGTCCTGCCAGGCGTCCTCACGGTCCATGGCCGCCCGCCGCGCAGCTTGCTCGGCCTGCCGTGCCTCGTCTGCCCGCCCAGCTGCCCGGAACTCGGCCGCCGCCCGCGTGGACCGCTCCATCTGGCCCCCAGCCGCGAACCACCGCTGCGTGACCGGCTGCATCGGTGGGATCGTTCCCCGCGCGCCGTCGCCCGTGAACAGGAGGGATCTGAGCCGCATCGGCAACGGGCTGGCGTTTCCAGTCGCCTCCAATGCCGTGAGCTGATTCCAGACCAGGCTCTCCATCCTGCGGCGAAGCAGATTCTGCACGGCCGTCGCCGAATGCCCTGTCGGAAGCTGATGCCACATCGTGGCGTTGTTGATGAGCACATGACTGTGTCTGGAATAGACGGTCAGCGCCATGATTTGCGCCTCGGACAGCCTGTTGCCAAACGCACGCACCGCATCCGGATCGCTAGGGTCGATGCCGCTATTCTCTAGCCACCGCCGCAGATCCCGGCTCGTGACTTCGCCGGATCGCAGCTGCGGCAGCAGTCTGTCCGCTAGGGTCTGGACATTCTGTTCCGTTTCCGTGAACCCACTCGGGTCCCGTGCCCGGTCGGCGTAGGCCGCTTCATGCGGGAACATCCCGCCCGGAAACTGCGTGCGGATCGCCTCAAGGTCAATCCCCGTCATCGTGCGATACATGTCAACGGGATTGAGCCGCCGGAAGTCCGGCCCGATCCTGTCGAGCCCAGCGATCTGCGCCCCGCGCAGAATCTCCACCAGCGAATGGTCCGGGCCGGGCAGCATCCAGCCCATGAGCGCGTTGAGGAAGTCTTGCTGCATATCCGGATCGAGGCCCAGGAACCGTGCTGCCATCAGCATCCGTGCCGCCGTCATGGACACGCCGTCCACGGTGGGAAAGCCAGCCTGGTTTTGCAGCTGTGTCCACAGATTGTTGGTGTCGTGGATGACGGCACCTTCGTACCAGGACAGTGGGGTATCGGGGTCTAGCGGGCCGCCGTTGAGCAACTCCTGGAACGCCATAGACAACGGCCCGAGCGGTGCCCCGAGTTCCGCGTAGTCCCTTGGCGTGCGCCGCCGTCCCTCAAGCGGGTCCTGCTGACTGTCGCCGCGCCGGTCTGGCTGCCCTTGACGTTTGTTCTCGTTTGCCGCGTCACGGTTTTCGAGATTCTGCCGGTTGCGCTGACTGGCCATCGACTCGGCGGCGTTGTCGATCCTGTGGTCCGAGGTGAACTGAACGTTGCCGGTGCGGAACGGGTCGCGTCCAAACTGGTCCGCGACAAGCGAAAGCAGCCGCCTAAGCGGCGAATCAAGCTGACGTTGCATCCGTTGCAGCAATGCGACATCGAGCCCGAGTTCGGCTGCCAGCCTCCAGCGCCTGTTATCAATGATGTCCAGGAGGGCGGCTTTGAGGGTGTCGGCTGAGGTGCTGAAATATGAGGCGTTGTAGAGTGCGGTCATCAGTTCGCGCAGGTCGCCTTGTTCGAGAAGTTGCTCAAACGTAACGTTGGGGCCGACTTGCCCGGCACTCCTGTGCGACATCGGGTGATCGTTGAAGAACGCCCGCTCGACTCTACGCTCAAAGTCCACATCGGACTCGGCTGGTTCCCTGGGCGTGATAGCCATAAGCACTTCACGCATCCGCACCAGCGCTTGCACCGTCGCCGCTCTCGCGCGCGGACTGTTGAAGTGATACGCCCCCACGCGCCGCTCAAACTCCATGGCGCGGTCCGCCCAGTCCGGGTCGCCGAAGAAGCTCGTGTAATCAAACGGAACCGGCCCCGTGTTCGCCTGGCTCCGTCCCCGCATCACCGACAGCGCATCCTCCCGCCCGCCGCTGTCTTCTTCCCCTTCCTCTTCCCGCTCCCGTCCGTGCTCGCTTTCCTGCTCTTGCTCCCTCGCCTGTTCCTCTTCGCTGGTCTGCTGTTGCTCCCGCTCGCTCTCCTCGTCCTGCTCGCTTTCCTCGCTCTTCTCCTGCTCTTGCCCTTGTTCCCGCTCGCCCGTCTGCTGTTGCTCGCTTCGCCCTTGCTCTTCCTTGCTTCCTTCGCCTTGCTCTCGCTCGCTGCCTTGCTCCCGCTCGTTAGCCGGGTTCTCCTCGGTGGCCTGCTGTTGCGTTTCTTGGCTTTGCTGCTGACCTTGCTCTTGCTCGTGGCTCTGTTCTTGTTGCGTTTCTTGCTGCTTGGCCTCGTCCTGTTCGCTGTCTTGCTCTTGCTGTGTGTCTTGCCCGGTAGCTTGTTTTTGCCGACCGCTCTGTTTCTCGTCGTCGGTCAGGCTGTCTTGCGTGTCTTGGCTTTGGCCTTGTGAATCCTGTTCGGACCGCTGAGTGTCGGTTTCCTGGTCTTGCTGGGTCTCGGATTCTTGTTCGGTGCTCTGGTCTTGCCTGCCGTTCTCGTTCTGCTCCGCGTCTTGGGTCTGTTCGCTGGTGGTGCGGTTGTCTTCACGCGTCTGGTCCGGCGCATCGCGGTCGCTCTGTTGCTTGTTGCTTTGCCTTCGGGTGCCTTGCGCGTTGGGCTCTTGCTCGTCGTTGGAATTCGATTGGTCGTTGTTCCGGTTTTCATCGCCCGGTTGCGAGTCGTCGCTTTCGCTGTCGTCTGGGCCGGGCGGGCTTGGTGGCGGCGGTGGCGGCGGCGGGACCGCTGGAGGTGCTGCCTGTTCTTCGCTCTCTAGCTCGGGTGAAGGTGCCGCCGGTCCGCCGGAGGGAGAAGGTCGCGCTGGGTCACCGGCGTCAGGGTCGTCGTCTGACTCGTTACCGGTGACGTCTTGACCGCCTGGCAGGGTGATGCCTTGGCGCTGGAATCGGTCCTCTGGAAGAGACTGCTCGGTGATGGTGGCGCGGCCCGTGACGCCGACTCTGACGACGAAGGAACGAACCTCACCGCCGTTCGCACCGGTGACAGTGTCTTGAAGGAGCTGACGCAACTCGGGATTTTGCTCCAGCAACGGGCCGAGGACGTTGTCGATCTGCAGCAGATGCCTGATGTATTCCGGGCTTCCTTGTCGCGCCTCGATTTGCGGGCCGCCGTCGGGGTCATCGACTTGCCGTGTTTCGAGTCTCGGATTGCGGCCGCCTTTTTCCTCGACCACGAGCAGTTGCGGCGGTTGTCCTGGCGTGAGCATCACCGCCGTACGGTCAAGGTTGTTCCGGGTGCCGCCGCCCGAACCGTCGCCAGTGAGGACCAGTATCACGGGCGGATCGCCCGGCTGAGGTGCGAGCAGGCGCAGCGCGGCGTCGGGACTCATGTCCGGCCCAAGAGTGAAGATCATTGCGTTCGGAAAGACCTGGCTCAGCCCCGGCAAGGTGCCTTGCCCACCGACCTGCTCGCTTGCTCGGCCGAGCGGTCCGTGATTGTCGCGGTATTGCCTGCCTTGCTCCCAAAGATGTTGCAGCTCCGCAGCGCTGAGCTCGTGATCTCCTGAGTCCGCTGTCGCGGCAAGCCGCCGGAAATACGCTCGGTTGCCCAGGGTGCGGCCGTCAGCGCGTATCCCGGCAGTGTTGAGATCGTCCATATAGGACTGAATGCCTCGCCGGTTCGCCGCCCGTTGCGCGTCAATCTCCGCACGCTGACCTGTCAGATGGACCCGGAACCGCCGCATCGACCCACGGACGGGCACGTTCTCGCGCACATTGGTATTACTTGTACTCTGCGTTTGCCGCGCACGTCGCCTCGTCGCCTGCTGCGCCTGGGTTTGCACGCCGACAGCATCGGTCCGGCCATCCCGCGCCTGATCGTGAGCATTGTCGTCGCTCTGATTGTCGCGTTGGGAATCTTCTCCGCGTCGTGCCTCAGCCTCACGTTGTGCATCGTCATCGCGTTGCTCATCTTGCGCCCGTCGCGCATCGTCGTCTTGCCGCCGGTCCTGCTCGCGCAGTGCGTCATCTTCGCGCTCGCGGTTCTGGTCGCGCTCAGCGTTCGCGTCACGTTGACGGTCCTCGTCCCGGTGCGCGTCATCGTCTTGTTGCCGATCCTGGTCGCGCTGCGCCTCATCATCCCGCTCAACATCGTCGTCCCGCCGTCCGTCTTCCTCGTGCTGGGCGTCATCGACGCGCCGGTCCTGGTCGCGTGGGGATTGGTCCTGCTCATCGTTGGGCGAAGGCTGCTGGTCCTGCGGCTGCTGACCAGGTTGCTGCCCTTGTGGCTGCTGGCCTTGCGGTTGTTGACCGGATTGCTGGCCCTGCGGTTGTTGACCCTGCGGTTGTTGACCCTGCGGTTGTTGAGCCGGCTGCGGGCCTTGAGGTTGCTGGCTTTGTGGCTGGGGGCCGGGCCCGGTGGGGCGCGGCGGGCCGGTGTTGGTGCGATCCGTGTCGTCGCGGTTGCTGTCGTTGGGCTGCGCCGGATTGCGGTCCGTGTTGTCGCGGTCGGTGTCGTCGGGGCGGGTGGGGTCGGGGTTTGTGTCGTCGGTGTCGTTCGGGTTGGGAGGGTCAGTGTCAGTGTCGTTGGGGTTCGGCGGCTGGGGCAGTCCGCGATTGGTTACCGCGTCGAGGCGGTTGTGGTAGAGGTCGCTGGCGCCTTCGCGGAGCCCTTCCGCGGCAACCTTTGTGCCGAACTGGCCGGGTGTCAGGTCGATGTCGAGGTTGCCGGTCCGGGCGAGGTTGATGCCAGCCTCGGTGGCGACGTCCACGGCTGCTTCGTTGGTGCCGTTGACAACCAGCTTTGGCAACACGCCAGCAGGGCCGTCGGGAAGGTTGTCGAGCAGCTTGCTGATCTTCGGCGCGGTAATGCCGCCAAGCAAACCACCCAGCGCGCCACCGGCGAGCGACCACTTTGACTTGTCGAAATCCCACTCCTTGCGCGTGCCCATCGCGAACTGGGCCAGCTGTGCCGCGACATCTGTTGCCAGCTCAGAGATCGCCTCAAACGCGACCTCCTTGATGAGCCCGCGCAGGAAGCCACGCGTGGCGGCGGCGATGAGCTGACGCAGCGCCTGCTGGATCGCCAGCCTCGTGACGGCGATGGGTCCAGCGGCGAAGGAAAGAGCCGCGCCAAAGGAAATGAACGACAGCACGATGATGGCGAAGATAGTGATCATCAGGATGCCGACCTCGATGATCACCGTCAGTTTCTCGTACTCCACTTCCTGCGCGGCCGTTTCATGGCGCGTAGCAAGACTTTCCAAGGTCTGGGTTAGCCCGGGCAAGCCCTCGTCTTGGTAGTAGCGCCAGAGTCGGTGAAACGAGCCGCCCGCTTGACCCTGCCATTCAGTGGCCAGAGAGTTGGCGTGCGTGCTCGCCGTGGACATGTGGTCATCGATGATTTGCCCAGCGTTGCGCCACGCCGCGGCGAGTTCCCGGATGCGGTCTTCGTCGGCTTGAGGAAAGCCTCCACCACCGGTGCCCACCCACACGACGAGATCACGCACGGCATCCCACGGTTGACCCCAGCTTGGCAGGGTGATGGTCATCGCCGGGCAATCAGAGTCTCAGGCCACCCATATGTTTCTCTGACATGTCGTCGATATCGAGGATCTGCTGAATCCCCGACTGCGCGATGTTGCCAAAGCCGGTGATTCCCTCGCCCAGGCCGCGCATCGCGGCGGTGATCTCGCTGGTGTCCCCGAGACTGGCTTGGTAGGTCTGGCCGACTTCGTCGTCACCCCAAGGGTTGGATGCTTGGAGACCCTCTATTTGCGACACCGCGGTGGACACCGCGTCACGCATGCGGTTGCCAGAGGTCGTCAAGCTAGCGGAAGTCGAGAGCGCGGCATCGGGATTAGGCAGGTATGGGTTCGTCACGAGGTCCCCCGGTGAGGCCTTGAGCCAGCGTCTTGTAGTCGTAGGACAGCGCCGCCTGCATCTGGTCGTCAGAGACGAACGGGCGGCACATAGCCATGACCCGTTGCTGCGCCTCAGTCGCCGCGGCGGCGATGGTCTCTTCGATCTCACGCGCTAACTCATCGGGCGTGTGGAAGGTATAGATATCTCTATCCAGTTCCAGCCGGGTCAGCCTGCCTTCTGGCCCAACCGTCGCCCGGATCAGCTGGTCGGCAGATTTAGCGGTCACGCTAACTGCCTTGATCCGGGTTGATACTTCATCGAGCTCGGCGGCGAGCTGATCGACGCGGGCGGTGACTTCAGCCGCCTTCGCGCGCATTCTGATCAGCTCATCCTCCGATACCGTCACGTCATAGAAGCTACGACATCAAGGAATCTCCCGCTACCCTGCACCATGTGAAATGGCGGGGATGGTGTGCGGTCCAAAGTGGAGCTACGGCGATGGTGGCCATCGCGGCCATGCTGCTGTCACCTGTGACACCGGCATCGGCGGCACTACCCGGATGTCCCGAAACACGGGAAGCGGATCTGCGGGCGAAAGGCACCGTGGCGCAAGACTTTGGCTGGTGGTTCAACTGGGTCGCCGCGCCTGAGCTTTGGCACTTGGCCACGGGCAAGGGTGTCAAGGTCGCCGTGGTTGACACGGGCGTCAACGAGCACCGCCAATTGGCGCCAGCGCTTGGCGGCGGCGCGGATCTCGTGAAAGGACTGTCCGGCGGCAGGCTCGACTGCATCGGCCATGGCACGGCCGTCGCCAGCATCATCGCCGCAAGACCTGGCGGTCGCGGGCTCGTGGGCATCGCTCCCGAGGCGGAGATCATCCCGATCCGGGTCGCCGAAGACGGCGGTGGGTTCGTTGTGGACGAAAGGCAGGCGCCAGGGGCACGAGTCGCGGCGGGAATCCGTTCAGCGGCCGATGCCGGTGCACGGATCATCAACGTGTCGCTTGCCTTGAAGGCAGACTTCGGCGATGTGCGCAGCGCGGTGGAGTATGCCCAGGGCAAAGGCGCGATTGTCGTGGCCGCGGTGGGCGGCGAAGGAGCGATCTATCCAGCGGCGTACCCGTCGGTGATTGGTGTTGGCGCGTTTGACCGTCTAGGGCAGCGAGCGCCAGCAATTGAGTCCTATGTGGACGTTTACGCTCCCGGATACGGAGGCATGACAGTGGCCGCCCGGGACACCGACCACTTCGTGGACTGGCAGGGCGGTGCGGACGCGGCGACCGCTGTCGTTAGCGGAACGGCCGCGCTTATCGTGGCCGCTGAGCCGGCGTTGACGAATACCCAAGTCATCACACGGCTTTTGCGGACCGCTCAGGGGAGGACGCTCGACCCCTATCGGGCCGTCACAGAGCTTTTGCCGAACGAAAGCGCTGTGGCGTCACGTTCTCCCGGGCCTCCGCTCACAGCGCCAGTGGTGCCAACGTCAAGCCTGCCGCAGCGTGCGCTGGGCATAGCGGGGCTACTCGGGCTGCTGGTCATCGGGATCGTGGTCATCGCGCGGCTATGGCGCTCACGAAGGCAGGAATCTCAGCGAACCTGAGTTGTCTACGTAGGGGAGCCGCCCTGCCTGCGGCCTCCCTGTCGTGGCAGTCGTTACCGGATCATGCTCTTGATGAGCCCTTCGAGCTCATCTTCACTGTTTTGCATGGCGCGGACGGAATCTGTCATCTTGGTCGAGACTTCACTTCCGGCCTCGGCGACCTTGGCCGCGTCGGCTCGCCACTGTTGCTTGAGCATCTGGTAGGCCTGGTAGGGCGCACCTTTCCAGGTCGCCGCCAAAGCGTCGACGGCGCCCTCCACTTTGGACAGCACGTCGTACATTTCCGCGACGCCATTGTCATAGGCCTTCGCACCCGTGTGGACGGCCTCGCCGAGCATTCTGACTTTGCCGGACATCAGGCACCTCCTCGCATCGCCGAGAGCCGGTTGTTGGTGACCTGGCCGTTGGAGCCGATGTTGTCTCCAGCGAGGTCGAGTCCCGAGAAGTCCATATCCATGATCTTCTCGTTGTGACTGTCAGCGTACTGATGGCCGTCAGCGACGGTGTCGATCAGTGTGCCGACCTTGATGAGCCCTTCAGCGATATTCGTGAAGTGGGTCACGAACTTCTGGTTGACGTTGACGAACATGCCGCCCGCCTTGCCATCCCAGTCGAGGCTCGCTGTTGTCGCTCCGGATTGGATTCCTGGAAGCACCTGGTCAATAAGGTGCTTGGCCAAGCCCCTTACTTCTTCGGCGGTGTCTCGCATCGCCGCGTCGTAAGATTCCATGTCCATTGGCGTTCCCCCTTTCAAACCTGGACAAGCCATGCCGCGCCAGCGTATCCGGGACCATCCACATTGCACTAGTGCTAGCCGAGCCGAGTGCCTGCCATCGTGTGATCCAGAGCTGGCCCGAGCGGCACGCGTGCCACGATCGCCGATGGCAGCTTCAGCCGGGGCGTGTTCTCGTAACCGAGCCGTTTGAGTGCCTCAGGCGTGGGAATGATGTGGGCAACGCCGCGGTCGGTGACCAGCATGATGGTGCCGCTCGTCGCGGTCGCCGACGTCATCGCTTCCACGAGCACGCCGCGACCGGGCTCGACCACCACCGCGTCGGCAGTGTGCACATTGGACACCACGCCCCGTGGCTCCGCGTGCCCCATGGACACGCCATAGCGCACGGCACGCTGATCGCTGGCGTTGTCGCTGACCACGCAAACGCCGGAGTTGGCGGCCAGTGGCACGACTCGCGGGGCGGTTGGCGGGAGCTGTGTTTCCAGAGCGCTGGTGCCGCCGTGACCGATGAGGTCAGTGGTGGTCAGCTCGGCTTTCGGGGCGTTGCCGCCGTAGGCGGCGATCAGCAGGGCCGCCTGCAACTGAGTGATCGCCCGCAGATTTTGCTTGTCCCACACGACGTAGTGCTGTTGACCGACCTGAACGACCTGTCCAATGAGGAGCTTGCCCCACGCGGGCTGCCCCGCTTCGGGAACCGTGATTTTGCCGATCTGCGGGCCCCGGGGCAGGGCGTCGAGCCAGGCAGCGCTCACCGGCATCGTCTGCTGCGGGTCGGCGATGAGCGCTCGCAACACCTCGGTGTCGTCCTTGACCGGGTGCCTGGCTCCCTGCCAAATGAGGTAGCGCGCGCCTGCGGGATCGGCGACCACGAAGGCGGCGCCGTCGGCGTCTTGGCCGCTCGCTTCGGAGTACCCGGCGAAAAGGATTGTTGATGGTTTTCCTTCGGGTGTCAGCCGGTGGCACACCGACCACGCGCCCATGGCCAGCTGCTTGGCGGCGGGCAAGGTGTCTGGCGCGCCCGCGATCCCGATGAGCCCGCCCTTGGGCCAGGTGAGCGATGCCGCCGAAATGCTGTATGCCGCATGGAAATCCGGAGTGAACAAGCGCGCGGAGGAGAAGTTGGCGACCGGGTAGAGCAGGCCCTCTTCGGGCAGGCAGATGAACGTCGCTCCGGTTTCCTTCTCCACGATGGGAGCGTCGCAGGCTTGCCAGCGGGTGTTGCCACCCGGCACGATCAGCGCATAGATGCCCGTCACAGCGAAGGCGATAACCGTAATCATCGCCGCGGCGAAGGCGGCACCGGACATGCGCCGGCCCGACCAGTCCAGCGGATCTGGTTTCTGGGCCACGAGCGCGGCCATCATGCGCTGATACAGGAACTGACGCGAGTGAATGAGATCGCGGCGCGTGAGCATGGCGCGGGTCCCCTCAGCCGTTCAGCATGCCGCGAATCAGGCCGAACAGGCCCATGACCGCGCAGGCCAGAGTGGGTGTGGCGATGACGGCCAGCACCTCCAACACGTCGGCGAGCCGCCCGAGCCCGGGGCTCGGTGGCCGTTTGGCGAAGGTGTTGCCCATGCTGACCGCCGCGCCCATGAGGAGCGACAGGATCGCCAGTGCCGGTGCCAGGTAGGTGGCCCGCTGCGGGGCATCGAAAGACATCCAGGCGAGGACCAGCAGGCTAACGACGCCACCGAGCCCGGCGATCGCCAGCGGCAAGCGGTGCCTTAAAGCGATAAACATGCGGGTACGCAGTGAGCAAATGGCCGTAATCAAACACGCGAGAATGACGGTGGCGGTTTGCCCCGCGACCGCGAGCTTGATGACGCCCGCGAGCAGCACGAGGGACAGTCCGGTCAGGATGCCCGTCAGCAGCTCATCAGACCGCTGCACCAGGGCGGCCAGTTCCGCCTTGGCGGGCAGCGGATCGGGTGTCGTCTGCCCGTGAGCCGGGTTGGGCACCGAAGGCGACGGCAAGCCACCCTGATGCGCCGCATAGCGGGGCAGCAGCGGTGACAGCAGAATCAATGCGGCGACCGTCCCGGCGACTGCTCCGTCCGGAGTGGACAGTGCCGCGAGCAGCGTGCCAAACGCGCCAGCCACGCCAACCGTAGCGCCCGCGTAAAAGATCCAGCGGTACGCGCCTATCCCAGCGAGCGCGGCTATGGCGCCGGAAAGCAGCGCTGTGCTGGACACGAGAAAGTGCCAGTTCGTGCCGCTGGCCGGACCCAGGATGAGCAGTCCACCGGCCGCCAGGTAGACCATCCCAAAGGTGCCGAGCACGGCGGCGAGTTTGGTGTTGCTGAGCCAGCGCGCGAGCAGCGTGCCGAATCCTAATAGGACAGTTCCCGTGGCGACCGCCGTGAACCCGGCCTGTGTCAACGGGGCACTGCTGGTGAAGAGCAGAAACAGCCCAACGGTCAGGATCGAGGCGCCGATGGCCAGACCGGCTGTCGCACTGGTGTTGCCGCGCCACACCGGTCCCAGGCGCGCCGCCTCTTCAGCGATGCCGTCGGCGATGTCGTCGAAGACGGGCTCGGGCCAATGCTGATCGCGGTAGGACAGCATGAGCACGTCACCATGGCGGACCCCAAGCGCGGCGAGCGACTGCCCCGCGTCGAGCACTGTCCCATCTGGACGCCGGACGACCCAGCCGCCCCGGTTCACCGCGTCCTCAACCAGATCTTCGCCCCCGTGCCGCAGCAGGATCGGGTGCAAGTGCGCCAGTGGCAAGTGACCTGGAAGTGATATATCGACGCGCCTCTTAGGCGAAAGCAAGATTACATTAGTCAATCCCGCCGAGGCTGGAGCTGTCATCTCATGTCCTCCCCGCGATACCATCGCGGCCGCATGCTATCGCGGGGAGGACGTTGTTCGCATGGCCACGACTATCCGGAAACGACCGCCACGGCGGCTCGCCCCGCCTTATCCACAAGGCGAGACAGTCCTTGAGCCCTCGCCAGAAATTCCCGCGCCAGGCGGCCGATCGTGGGCTCAGTTCATGTTGGTCATTCCGATGGTCGCCGGGATGGCCGCGATGGGCCTCATTTTCGCGGGAGTGGGCGGCGGCGGTTCCGCGGGCACGTCGTTTCGCTGGATAACCGGTGTGCTGCTAGGCATTTCGATGGTGGGCATCATCGCGGTTCAGTTCACGACGGCCGGCAGTGGTGCCAGCAAACAAGAGATGCAGGCGGGCCGCCGCGAATACCTCTTCGATCTGGCCCAGCAGCGGCGTGAAGTGCGGGCGACCATGCGCAAGCAACGGGCCGCGGAATACTACGCCCACCCCGATCCAGACTCGCTTTGGTCCATGGTCGACGGAGTGCGCCTGTGGGAGCGCCGGTTCAACGATGCTGACTTCGGCCAGATTCGCCTTGGCCTGGGCCCACGGGAGCTCGCGGCCACGCTAACCGTGCCACCGCCGCTGCCGATGGAGAAGGCCGAGCCCGTGAGCGCGATGGCACTGCGCCGCTTCATCGAGGCCTACCGCCACGTGCCTGACCTGCCGGTCATCTTGGCCCTCAACGGTTTCGCAAGGATCTACCTGCGCGGGGACATCCGACAGACCCGTGCCCTCGCGCGCGCGATAGTCGCACAATCGGCCGTCTGGCATGCGCCCGACGACATCATGGTCGCCGCGTGCGCTGGGCCGAAAGCCCGGGTGCAGTGGGAATATCTCAAGTGGCTGCCGCACGCGCTGCATCCGTCTAATGTGGACGCCCTCGGACCGGTGCGTCTGATCACGCCCAGTGTCGTGGCGCTGGAAGCGATTACTGACGACATCTTGGCTGCCCGGCCACGGTTCGATCCCTCCGCTTCGGAGACATCGTTTGACGGTGCGCACCTTGTCGTCATCGTCGACGGGGCGGACCGGGCCGGCTCCGACCATCTGCTCGTCGACGGTGGCGTCGAAGGCGTGACCGTCATCGACCTCGACGGCGACCCACCCCGCAACTTGGACCGGGCCACCGTCGTGCTCGACATTGGACAGTCCGGTGAACTCACCGCCACGAGCTATAGCGGCACGCAGAAGCTCGGCAAAGCTGACAGCCTTGGGCTAGTCGCCGCCGAGGCGCTCGCGCTTCAGCTTTCCCCGTTGCGGCTAGCCAGCGGCGGGGGCAGCGACGATCGCGCCATGAACTCCGAGCACGGGCTGGCCGACCTGTTGCAACTCGGCGATCCTGAGCAGCTCAACCCGGCCATCGGCTGGCAGCCGCGGCCCAACCGCGAGCGGCTGCGGGTGCCGATCGGCGTGGGTGCTGACGGGGCGCGGGTCGAGCTGGACATCAAGGAGTCGGCACAGGACGGGATGGGCCCGCACGGTCTGCTCATTGGTGCCACCGGCTCGGGCAAGTCAGAACTCCTGCGCACGCTTGTGCTCTCGCTGGCGATCACGAACTCGCCCGAGGTACTCAACTTCGTGCTCGTGGACTTCAAAGGTGGGGCGACGTTCGTCAAGCTGGACCGCCTCCCGCACACCAGTGCCGTGATCACGAACCTCGCTGACGAGCTGCCGTTGGTCGACCGCATGACCGATGCCATCAACGGCGAGCTAGTGCGGCGCCAGGAGTTGCTGCGGGCGGCGGGCAATTTCGTGTCGCAGCGCGACTATGAGCGCGCACGAGCGTCCGGTGTGCCGCTTGACCCGCTGCCGACCCTGCTCGTGGTGTGTGACGAGTTCAGTGAGCTCTTGTCCGCCAAGCCCGACTTCATCGACATGTTCGTCCAGATTGGACGGCTAGGCCGGTCGCTTGGTGTGCACCTGTTGCTCGCCAGCCAGCGCCTGGAGGAGGGCCGTCTCCGTGGTCTGGACACCCACTTGTCGTACCGCATTGGCTTGCGGACGTTCTCCCCCATGGAAAGCCGCTCCGTGCTCGGTGTGACCGACGCTTACGAGTTGCCTCGCGCCCCTGGGCACGGCTTCCTCAAGTTCGGCACCGAGCCGCTGGAACGGTTCCGGGCCGCCTACGTTTCCGGTGCCTACCGCAGGCCCGAGGAGCTGACGTCAACGTCGGTCGGTGACGTCATCTACGAATACAGCTCCACCTATGTGGCTGGCCCGGCCAACGCCGCGGAGCCAGCCGCGGCAGATCCCATGGACGACACCGAAGTCGACGGCGACACGCTGCTCGACATCCTGACGTCGCGGCTCACAGGGCACGGGACGCCCGCGCACCGGGTTTGGCTTCCCCCGCTCGGGTCAGCGCCCGCCCTGGGGGAAATCATGGGTGTCGGGCCGTGGCCGCGCGCGGGCGGTGGACTGAAAGCGGTCGCTGGCATCGTGGACAAGCCGTTTGAGCAACGGCGTGATCTGCTCGGTGTTGACCTGTCCGGGGCGGCGGGGCATCTAGTGGCCGTGGGGGCGCCTCAGTCGGGGAAGAGCTCGTTACTGCGTACCCTCGTGATGTCTCTGGCTTTGGCACATAGCCCTGATGAAGTGCAGTTCTACGGACTGGATTTCGGTGGTGGAGCGTTGTCTTCGCTACGAGAGCTGCCCCACTTCGGTGGCATCGCGTCACGGCGGGATGTCAACGAGGTGCGGCGCACGATCGCTGAACTTGAAGGCCTGCTTCATCAGCGCGAACAGTCCTTTGTGGAGCTTGGCATCGACGGGATGGCGACGTTCCGGCGGATCCGGGCGGCAGGTCAGCTCCCGGGCGACCGTTTCGGCGACGTGTTCCTCGTGATCGACGGCTGGGCCACGATCCGCTCAGAGTTCGAAGACCTCGAAGAACGCATCACGATTTTGGCTATGCGTGGCCTTTCCTACGGCATCCACCTGCTGCTAACCGCCGCCCGCTGGCCCGAGGTGCGCGGATCGCTGCGAGACGCCATCGCGTCAAGGCTGGAGCTGCGCCTGGGCGATCCCTCAGACTCGGCGATCGACCGGCGGTCCGCCGCCAATGTGCCGCAAAGCGCGCCGGGGCGGGGCATTACGCCAGACCGGTACCAGTTCCTGGCGGCGCTTCCGCGCATGGACCAAAGTAACGGTCTCGATGACTTGCCCGAGGCGCTGACCGTCCTGATTAAACAGATCAGCGCGGCGTGGCCAGGCAAGGCGGCGCCGAAGGTCCGGCTGCTGCCCCCGATGGTTCCGTTTGAACTGCTGCCACAACTGCGTACGCAGCCTGGCCCGGCGGTCGCGATCGCTGAGCACGATCTCAGCCCAGTCAGCCTCGACTTCTTCACCGATCCACACCTGTACCTCTTCGGCGATGTCGAATCGGGGAAGTCAGCCTTCCTCCGCACACTGGCCAATGGGCTCGCGGCCCGGTTCACTCCGGCTGAGGCAAGGTTCTTCTTCCTTGATTACCGCAGGGCCAACCTCGGTCTGCTGCCACAGGACCACCTGCTGGGCTACGCGACCTCAGCGGCACAGGCGACCGAGTTCGTTCGTGATGTGGTCACGGCCATGAACGAGCGCGTGCCCGGTCCCGACATCACGCCGGAACAGCTGCGCAAACGGGACTGGTGGAAAGGTCCCGACGTGTTCGTCATCGTCGATGACTACGATCTCGTTGCCGGTGACCGCAATCCGGTCGCGCTGCTCGCCGAGCTTCTGCCGCAGGCACGCGAGATCGGCCTGCATCTCATCATCGCCCGCCGAAGCGGTGGCGCCAGCAGATCCTTCTACGATCCGGCCCTGGCGCGGCTGCGGGAGTTGGGATCACCGGCGGCCATCATGTCGGCTGACCGCAACGAAGGGCAGCTCGTGTCCGGCGTGCGGTCTGGTCCTCTTCCTGCTGGGCGGGCTTGGCTGCAGACGCGAAAGGAAGGGTTGAGGCTGGTCCAGTTTGGATGGCTGGAAAACGAGCCCGGAAGCATCTAACCTGGTGACTGCTAGGCAGGGGGAGGGTTATAGGTAGCTGATGGCTGAGTGGGACGTCAAACTCCAGCATCTCAAGGACTATGGCGATGAGATGGTCCAAGCTGGACAGACGTTTGATCGCCAAGCTGACGGTCAAACACGCGCACTCAAAACAGCGGCGAAGGCGATAGCAGCCGATCCGCGCTTTACCGAACTAGCGGCGTTGAAGGCAGGCACGGCGCAAGACGCGGGACAGCTCGGTGCTTTTACCGACGACATGGGTGAAGCTATTCAATCCCATGGTGTCGTGGCACGAGAGAGTCACCGCTTGTATGGCGGAGCTGATAGCTCAAGTTCCGATGAGCTTGAGGCGAGCCTCACCAAGATGATCGACTTGCACACGAAGATGCCATGACCGCCTGGGGAAGCCTTAAGTTCGACGACATTTACACCATCATCAAATCGGTGGACGCTGCCGCCATTTCGGCGCTGGGTTCACGGTGGGAAACTGCCTCCGACCTCATCAGGGGGTACGCCGAGAAGCTCGAAGACGCGACAGAGAAGCTTCGTCCACATTGGACGAGCCCTGCCGCCGCTTCAACGTTTCAGAAGGCGATGGTGAAGTCGGTCAAGAGCATGCGCGAGTGGATGTATGCCGCTGACCGAGGTTCGAGTGGTGCGTGGGGACGCGCTGGCTCGCTGCTGCAGGTGTCTGCCGATGTCACGCGTTCGCAGACGAAAATGGATCAGCTGAAAACCGCTCGTGACGCGGAGATCAAGGCGGCTGCAGATAACGCCGCACTGGTCCTGCGGATCCAAGCGCGCTATGACTTGCTGGCGCGTGCTGTCGGTTCGGAGATCGGCGCCCGGATAAAGGAACTGACGCCGTGGCAGAACCCCGCGCCCTACTCTGGGCTGCACGGGCTGGCGCCCAAGACCGGCCCAGGTGGATTCGTGGAACCCCACGGCCCGGCTCCTCGTGCGAACGACCGCGATACGGGGCCGCAGCTCGTTGATGGTCCTAAGGGCGACCCTGACACACAGGCGGAGATTCCGTTCCAAGACGGAGGTGGGCCCTCGCCTGACGATGGGTTCGACGGCCCGTTTGGCGGTGGCCTTCCCGTTGGCACGCCGCCGGTAAGCGGTCCTGGACCGCTGATTCCGCCTTACGTTCCGCCGTTGATTCCGGTCGGGTTACGTGGCGCGACCGCCGCGGCCGAACCAGCGGCGGCCCGTTCACCGGGCTTGCTCAGCAAGTTACGCGGCGGACCGCTCAACGGCTATGTCGCGAACGGACTGTTCGGCAGGCTGATGGCAGGCTCCGGTCTCGATGGCGCGATGCGTGCTGCCACCACAGGTTCTCCCGCGATGGCCACGCCACCCGTCGTCCCGCCCGGCCCCATGGCCAACGTCGCGGGCCGCCGGCGTCGTCGCCGTCAGAAGGTGGGATACCTGCCCACGGCAGCGCCAGCGGCTCCGGCGGAAGCTGGCCCTCCGGCCATGACTGGTCGCCCAGCGGACCCACACAAGACCGCGCCACCACGTGAAACCGATACAGCAACCGAAGAAGCGACACCGAACCGAGTTCAAAGCGCCTGAGGGGAGAGGCACCATGGTCGAGCCCGGACCAAATCCGTCCGCGGGGGACCCCGACGTCAAAGATGTGTCCAAAAAGGACCTAAGGAAGTCGGCGGCAGGGCTGAGCACGCTGGATCTCGACGTAGATCTCAAAGAGCTGCACGCCTTTGGCGCCAACAACGTCAAGTCTGGCGGCGACTTCACCAAGCGCGCCGGAAAGCCATTTTCAGACCTCAACGACGAGACCGAGGGCAAGGGTGGTCTGGAGTTGCTGGCAAGCGAGGCCGGCACCGTCGCCTCAGCCTTTCCTGAGTTGGCGACGTTCACGAAGAATCTCGGCGGTGATGTGAAGTCTCTCAAGGAGTTCACCGTAGATATGGGAAAGGGGCTGGCGGCCTACGGCAACGCTGCCCTTGACGCCTTTCAGCGCTACGACTCCAATGACCAGCACAGCGCCCGTGAAATCGACAAGGTGGACCTCAGCACTGTTGTTGACAACATCTATGGTGGTTCACAGGTAACGAAGTCCTACCGCCCGAAGGATCAGTAGTCATGCCGGGAAAGCTCGGCGACCTCAAGGGGCTTGACGAGATCTACGACGCGGTGAAAAAGGCTGAGCCCTCGATAAAGCTGCTGCGGGAAATGGTGCCCCGCTGGGACGCCACGCGCCGAGTGATCCACGCGCACTGGGACGAGTTCTTCGGCGACGTGGAAAAGGTCAGCAAGCACTGGAAAGGCAAATCCGCCAAGACGCTGCTCGATAGCGCGCGGAATCTGGCGTTGCCCTCAATGGTCAACTGGTACAACGCGATGGAGTCGCGTAGCTCTGACATGGTCTGGACCGCAAGCACCGTAGAACATTTGCTCAAGTATCTGCAGTGGATGAAGGACAGCCGGGACGAGATCAACGGGTACATGCGCAAACGGGAGTTCTGGGCCGACGATGTGTGGGGCGGCCTGGGCGACCGGGTCACTGGCGGTGTTCTCAACTTCTCAGATGTGTACCGGTTTGAGCTGGGTGGCACTACCTATTCATTCCGGAGCGTAGGACAGGTAAATGACGCCTTCGATAAGCACGCGAAGCAAGTCGCCTACGACAATGGCGGCCAGATAGCGGCGATGTCGACTTGGGATGACAAGCCCAAGTTCTATCGCGGGTTACTCGACTACAAAGCGCCGAAGGAGGTCAAGCCCACGGGGCCAACGGGTCCCGGTGGCGGGCCGCCTGGCGGTGGGCCTCCGCCGGTCAAGAAGCCTGAGATAAAGAAGCCTCCGAAGAAGAAAGACCCACCGCCGAAGAAGAAGGACCCGCCCCCCAAGAAGGACGACCCGCCACCGCCGCCGAAGAAGGATCCGCCGCCTGGGACACAGCCACCGCCGGGAACGCAACCTCCGCCGGGTGTTCAACCACCGCCCGGGGGGACGGTTCCACCACCCCCGGTGCCACCGGTGATCCCTCCACCGCCTGTCTTTCCGGGCCCGGGCACACCTGGTTATCCGGGTGTGCCGGGAACGGGACTGCCGGGATACCCGGGCTATCCGGGCGGGATTCCCGGCAGGTACCCGGGAGGCGTTGGCGGGCCCGGAGGCATCAACGGTGCCAATGGCCCAGGCGGTCCCGGATCGGGGCCGCAAGGGCTCACCGGGAAGATGGCCGAAGGCAGCAACGTCCTCACTGGACGGCCCTCGGCTGCCAATGCCGCCGCCGCCCAGGGTGGGATGCCGCCCGTGTTTCCGCCAGGAGGCGCGGGAGCCGGTGGGGCTGGCGGTGTAGGGGGACGGCAAGCCAGACCGCGCCGCCCCATCACGCTGAGTGGCCCGCGGATCGTGGGCGACGAGCCGGTCGGTGGCGGCAGAACGCTTTCCGGGCGTCCCGTCGACCGGAAGAAGTCGGCGCCTCCACGGCAGGCTGAAGAGCAGCTAACCGGTTACGAGCCCGTGCCCGAAGAGCAGCAGGAGCAAGAAACCAAGCGCGAATACAGATACGGGGTGTGAGCATGGTGAGCTGTTCGTCGTGCGGCGAGGCAAACGAACCGGGACTGTCCTATTGCGGCAACCCGGATTGCGGCGCGGCGCTCGCTATCGCTCTCGCTCCTAAGGAGACGGCGCCGGAACAGCCGGTGAGCGCGGTTCGTTCCGGCGGCCGTCTTGTGCTTCCCATCGTGACGGTCGCCGCTCTTGTCGCGGTCGCCGCTGTGGTGTGGATCGCTGGGAGTGGCAGCGGAAAGGATCCCGCGAGACAGGAGCAGGCTGCCAAGAATCCAAAGTGGACATACGAGGTGGTGTCGTCACCGAGCACATCGCCCACGCCGGATGCGATTCCGAGTCCAACGGAAGCTGTTACTACCCCGCCAGCGACCGGGGGCGGTGGCGGGGCACCAGGTCCAAAGCCCACCACGCCCAAACCCGTGCCAACGACAGCCGGTCCACCGCCGCCACCCGCGCCAGCACTTTCCGCTAGCGGGACGCCGGATTGCCCACCGAACAACGGCTTGAGTGATCCGGCGTGGGGTTTGCGCGTGACAGGATCGGTGTCGAACACGTCGTCGAGCATTTCGAGCGTCACCGTTTACCACGACGCGGTCGGAAGCTTTACGCCGTCGGGTTCTGTATCGGGCTCCGGCAGTGGATCGAGCTTCGGCCCGATCTTCGCGCCGACGTTCGACGGCGACCCTTTCCTGTCTGTCCCGCCTGGCGCGTCCTCGGTGCGCTGGAAAGTGGTTGTCCGCCTGGCAAATGGGACAACGCTTGATAGCGGCTACAGAACTACCCACTACAACTGCTAAGACAGTCCAATGCAGATCGTGTGCCCGGAGTGCGGCGAACAAGACACCGAGGGGGCACCGTATTGCCTGAACCCAGGCTGCGGTGCCCTCCTCGTCAAACTCGAAACACCTCAGCCGCGCCGTTCCGAGCCACCAACCCCGGCTCCAGCGCCGCCGCACTCGGGCCTAATCCAGACCGTGAAGAGATGGCGCACCAAGCGATCTGCCGTCCGAGAACCCCTAGCACAACCCCAAAACCCCAGCGCGCCCTCGTCGCCAACCGTCCCGCTCGCCTCAGCCGAACCCGTCCGGCCCCTTACCCAGCCGTCGCAACCTGTGCCGCACAACGTGCCGCCGAGTAAACCGGCCCTGCCCAGCACTCAGCCGCCGCATAACGTGGTGCCTAGTGAACCGGTCCTGCCCAGCACGCAATCGGCTGAACGAGTCGCTGCGCGTGGCGAGCCAGCTGCGTCCACAGCTCAGCCCGGCGAGTTCATCGCCGCCGTGAAGGCGCCGCCAGGAAAGGTAAATGCCGCCCCGAAGGCAACCGAGCCGGTCGCTCAGCCGAAACATGCGGCCAAGGAAACGACCAAGAGCGCACACGCGGCCATGGAAGTGGTTGCGGCGAAAAGGCCGGCGGGCGGAAGTGCCGGACAGCAGGCAAACCCTGGTCGGCAAGCGGCCCCTGGTAAGGGAGCGGCGCATGGGCGGCAAGTAAACCTTGGATGGGGGGTAGCCGCTGGCCGGGAAGCGGGGCGTGGGCGAGAGGTGGCAGCAGAGGTAACGCGAGGTGCGAGGGTCATGAGGAGGGGAAAGCTTTGGGCACTTGGTGTGGTAGTGCTCGCCGCGATAGGAACCGTTGTCGCGGTTGTTGCTACCCGGCCCACGCGGAACAACACGGCGGCCACGCCGACGGTGAGTCCACAGCCCACGGGCCTTTATCTGTCCGCGACAGCGGTGCCGTTTTGTCGTGAGGGGAGAGTTTGGTCGATTCGGGTGCGGATTCAAGCCTTCGGCGGAACGGTTTCGGAACTGAAGGCCATGCACGTGGCGTCATCGGGCGGCAACGCCTACGCCTACGTGCTCACCGCTAAAGATGGCGTTTACGAAGGCGAGGTGCCGCCGGTATGGGCGCCTGACAAAGGTAAAGAGTTCGTTTTGGACAGTGCCTCAACACGATGGCGTGCTGAAGCGATTGTCGACGGTCAGTCGATCGCGTTCGACGGCGGAACGCTAACGAACCCTTGCTAGAAAAGCGTTAGCTCGTCACGCTCGATGCCGCGCAGGGTGTCGTAGTTGACGACAACGCAGCGGATGCCGCGATCTTCGGCCAGCACACGGGCTTGTGGCTTGATTTCCTGAGCGGCGAAGATGCCAGCGACCGGTGCCAGCAATGGGTCACGGTTCATCAATTCGAGGTACCGGGTTAGCTGTTCCACACCGTCGATCTCGCCACGGCGTTTGACTTCGACGGCGACGTGAGCACCGGCGCTATCACGGCAAAGCAGGTCGACCGGCCCGATGGCGGTCATGTACTCACGGCGTACCAACGTGAAGCCGTCGCCAAACGTCTGCGGCGCCGCGGCTAGCAGTTCCTGCAAATGAGCCTCGACACCATCTTTTTGCAGGCCAGGGTCGATGCCCAACTCGTACGACGTGTCTTGGAAGATCTCCTCAAGGGTGATCCGCAGTTCTTCCCCGGCTTTGTTGACGACCCGCCACACGCCTGGTGATTCCGACAGGCGGCACGGCGGGCTCATCCAGTTCAGCGGCTTGTAAGCCCGGTCGTCGGCGTGAATGGACACACTGCCGTCGGCCTTGACCATGATGAGCCTTGTCGCGACGGGCAAATGTGCCGCCAACCGTCCAACGTAGTCAACCGAACACCGGGCTATAACCAAACGCACCCGGGCAGCCTACCGGCAGCCGGGTGCGGTTTGGTGCAGCGCCCCGCGTCAGGGCTTGGACTCAACGGCCTCGCGAATGGTGACGAACTCGCCTTTCACCTTGCTGACCGTGGTGAAGTACCACATGACCATGCCCATAGAGACATCGTCAGCCCAGGCGCAGACGGCGATTTGCATCGACTGAATGTCGAAGTCGGCGCATTGTTCTGAGCCGCCGAGCTTTCCGGGCTCAACGGTGATCTTGTTGGACATCGTGCCGCCGCTGCCCTCCATGCCCTTGAACATGCCGTCCAGCACGATCTTTGAGTCGAACGCGTCTTCCTGCGGGAAAGCGACGACCATCATCATGTCTTTGCTGCCCGAGGTGCTGTAAACGGCCGCTACCGGCTCGCCGAGGTCAGACAGTCCCTGGAAGTTGGACTTCATGCCTTCCATCGCACCGGTCATCGACGGGTCGGTGCTCTTCTTGCGGTTGCCGATCGTGTCCGGAGTGGACAGTGTGACCTTGGAGGCCTTCGCTGTTGGCGACTTCGTCGGGGCGCTGTTGCTCTTCGACGGCGTCGGCGTCGGGTCCAGGGTGTTCAAAGCTTCCGGCTTGGCGTAGTAGATCGCCGCCGCGATGCCGCCTCCGCAGAGGCAAAAGAGCAGAACGCCAACGATGCCCAGGGTGATCCACAGCGACTTGCGCGACTTCTTCGCCGGCGCTTGCTGAAGGTAACCAGGCTGTCCGTAAGCGAATGTCGGGTCCTGCCCCGGTGCCTGCGGGTAGCCCGGCGTGGCCTGGCCGGGCGCATATCCCGGTTGCTGCGGCTGACCGGGCTGCTGGCCGTAAGAAGCCTGCTGACCGGGCTGCGGGGGATATCCAGGCTGCTGGCCGTGCGGCTGCTGCGGCTGCTGGCCGTAAGGCGGCTGAGGGGCCTGGCCGTAAGAAGGCTGCTGGCCGTAAGGCGGCTGGGCGGGCTGCGGGGGATAGGTCGGGGCCTGCGGCGGAACCACCTGTGTCGGGTCGTTCGACGGTGGCTGCGGAGGTTGATATTGCGGGTATTCCGACGTGGGCGGCAGGTCCGACATCGCGAGACTCCATAGAGGTGAGAGGGGTTGCGGGGGCGAGGCTATCAGGGCACGGCAAATCCCGGCGCCCACAGATTTGTACAAGCGTCTTGTACAAGCGTCTAATACATGTGTATAGTTTCGAGCATGACGCAGAAGATTGAAGAGCAGCGCTACATCACCATCGGTGGCATCGAGCAGTGGATCCAGATCCGCGGCGAGAACCGCGCCAACCCCGTTCTGTTCGTGCTGCACGGCGGCCCCGGATCGCCTTATGCCGTGTTCACACCGCTGATCACGGCTTGGGAGAAGGACTTCACGGTCGTGCACTGGGACCGCCGGGGTGTGGGCAAGACCCGGTCGCGCAGCGGTGCGGCAGGCATGGGGCTCAACACCTACGCTCAGCTGACGCTCGACGCGATCGAGGTTTCTGAGTATCTGCGCGACTATCTGGGCAAGGAACGGCTCGTGTTGCTGGCGGGCTCCATGGGTACCCTCCTGGGATTGCCCTTGGTCAAGCGGCGGCCAGACCTGTTCTCGTCCTTGGTGCTCACGGACATGTATACCGACATGAGAGAAAATGAACTCCGGGGGTACGAAGGCGCGCTCGACCGAGTCCGCGAAGCCGGTGACCAGAAAGCCGTTGCCGCGCTGGAGAAGATCGGCCCGGAACCGTCCACATGGGATCTCAAGGCGTGGCAAGTGAAGATGAACTGGACGATGAAGACCGACCCGGTCACCCCTAACGCGGTCACCAAACTGTTGTTCCCGCTGGTGTTCCGGTCAGGCGGCCGCTATAGCCTGCGCGACAAGTGGCATCTGCTGGCAGGCTTCATGGCGACGCAGAAGGAGATGTTCGCGGAATACATGTCCTACAACGCTTATGACCTCGGCATGACCTTCGACGTGCCGGTGTTCCTGCTCCAGGGTGCCAGCGATGTGCTGACGATGACGAGTCTCGCGGAGGAATACTTCGCGAAAATCGAAGCGCCGCATAAGGAAATCGCTCTCATCGAGAGTGCCAGCCACTTCGCGGCGTTCACTCAACCCGATCGTTTCCACCACGAGCTTGTCACCCGCGTGCTGCCTTACGCCGTGTAACGCGGTGACTCGTGCAGCCACTCGAGATGGCCGCGCGGTGCGCCGAGATAGGTCACGGCGACGCGGCTGAGAGCGCAAGATGTGGCGCGGTCAAGGTTCTGGCGCTCGAATTCCTCAGGCAAGACACGGGCCGCCGCGTGCAGGTCGGCCATCCGGCTGGCGATCCGTTGCCGCACTTGGGCTTCGGCCTCGGCTACGGAACACCGAAGGTGATGAGTCAAGACATGGACGTAGTTGTGCCGCTCTTCGCGGTAGGCGGAGGCGAGATCGTTACACCAGGCGGTGACGTCATTGGCAGCCTGGACCAGCGATCGCCACGGCCGGGATTCGGCTACCGCGGGCGGCACCTCGATCCGCAGCATCGGCTCGAACAGCAAAAAGACGATGGCCCCGTTGGTGATCCGGCGCAGCTGGACAAACTCTTGCGGGGCCGGGATGCGGCCCGAGCGGCGGTTGGCGGCCTCATGCAGACTCCCGTGCCAGTGCAGCAGGAGGTCGCGGCGGAACCGCTGCCGCCAAGCCGGACCGCACCGCGACGCCGTCGCGCGCCACAGCGGGCCGAAGCGTGGGTGCCGGGACTGTCCATCCACAGTGGACAGAAGTTCCTTGTACATGGCGGAAAGCGCGACCGGGCTGGTGCCGAGTCCCGTGTCATCGCGCAGGTCGTCGAAGGCGGCCAGCCAGGAAACCCAGCGGGCGAAAAGGTTTACGGTCGCGACGTCAGATTCGGCGAAGGCGCGCGCCGCGAGCGCACCGAAGCCGGTGAAGGGACCATCCTTACGCCGGCTTGGTGCGTCCAGTCCTTCGATGTCTTCGAGGATCACAGCGGGCCGAAGAGCAGGTTGCCCGGAGCTTGCGGGTCGGGGCTCGTGTAGTACTCACGGGCGGCGTGCACCAGATCGTCCACGCTGATCTGACCGCTGCCCGAGCGGTCCAGCGCCGCGAACGCGGCGTCGATGTCAGGTGACGGCGTGCCGAAGGCGGATTGCAGCGTGCCGAACTCGGGCCGTCCGATCTGACCGTCGCCGTTGGTGTCAGACAGTTTCGCGACGGACTGTGCCAACGGCAGGAACGTCGTGTCGAACCGGCTGCCCTCGATGTATGCCGCGATCATCGCCTCGCGGAACTCAGCCGGGGAGAGAGAACCGCTGCCGTCAGCGTCAGCCGTGCGGGCTAGCTCCTGCCAGAACAGGTCGTAGCCGTCGAGGATTTCCTTGCCCTTGGCCGAAGTCGGGGACTGTCCGAAGCCCAGGATGAGCCGGGAGCCCAGCGCGATCAGATCGTCGCGGTCGAGTTCCCCGTTGCTGCTGACGTCGAGCTGGTCGAAGGCCTTGTCGAGCTTCTGGATCTGCAATTCCGTGGTCATGACACTTAGGTATCACGCGAGGACTTAGGCTGGTGACGAAATGGACCTAAGTGCTTTCTACTCGGTGATATCAGGCATCAACTTCACGCTGCTGGGGTTGTGGTGGGTCGCCGCGCGCGAGCGCAAGGAACTTCGCGACACGGCTGGAAGGCGCACGGCGTACCTCGTGAGTCTCGGTTTTGTTATCCCCGGCACCGTGTCACTGCTCTCGCAGATTTCACCGGAAACGCCGTTCCTGTGGCGAATCTCGTTCGCGGTGGCCGGAATCGCTGGCGCGATAGGCACGTTCCTGCTGTCCTCCGCGATCCTGAAGCATCTTGATGCCCCGATCCTGGGCAACATTCTGCGTTACCTGGCGACGGCGGCTTATGTGCTCGTAACTATCGTCGCGCTGTTCCCGCGCATCGCCCGGCCGCTATCGCTTTCCGGGCTGCAGGCCGAGGCGATCCTGTTGTCGTTGCTGGTGTTCCTTGGCGTGCAAGCGGCCTGGGTGGTGGCGATGACGCCGTCACGCGCCGAGGGGAAAGCCGGACTCGACCACGGCTAGGCAATCGTCGAGCAGGTCGGGCAAGTCAGCCTTGCCGTCACTGGCGACCCAGCGCTCCAGGGCCGGCCACATCGCGCCCACGACCGCGCTGGCGAACACTTGTGCCGCAAGGTCACTGGGTTGCAGGCCGTATCGCTCGGCGACCGCTTCGGCCAGTCTCACGGTGGTGTTGCGCTGATTCGACATCATCCGCGTACGCAATGCGGGGTGTTCAAGCTGAAGTTTGGTGCGCTGAAGCAGTTCGCCGTGATCGGTCTCATAGATCTTGCTGAACGCCTCACGCATGCCGCGCCGCAAAGCCGCCACCGCTGACAGCGAGCGCGGCTGGGCGATGAACGTTTCCATGAGCAGCGGGTCGTAGTCATCGTCGATGACGACGTCTTCCTTGGTGGGGAAGTAGCGGAAGAAGGTGCTCGGCGAGATCTCGGCCGCTTCGGCGATCTGATCGATCGTCGTCGCGTCATATCCACGCAGGGCGAACAGCCGGAACGCCTCCTGCTGGATGAGGCGCCGCGTCTTGGCCTTCTTCCGCTCCCGTAAACCCACGTGCCTACCCTACCGGCGCCGGGCGGGCCTTGAAGAAGGCCGCCACGAGTGCCGCGCCAGCGACAGAACCTATGGCACACACGATAAGCACGACGTCCATTCCCGACACGAAGTTCGCCTGGGCTTGAAACAACACGGCCGGATCGCCGAGCCGTGCCGCGGCGACGATCGACTCCTTTGCCGGACCGGATAGCCCGTTGGAGTAGATGGAGTTCAGCAAGCTGCCCAGCCCAGCCACCGCGAAGGCTCCCGCGACCTGCCGCAGTGTCTGCACCAGACCAGATCCAGCACCGGCTTTCGCCTCAGGCAACGAGGCGAGAACCGTGTCCATCGCCGGCACCATCGCGAGCCCGAGGCCCAGCCCAGCGAGCCCAAGCCAGCTGCCGGTGAGCACAAAGGGGGACGCCGTCGTCGTGAGCGAGCCGAGCGCGAATCCGGCGGCCAGCAGCAGCATGCCCGTGACGATCGCACTCCGGTTCCCCAGGCGAGCCGCTATGCGCGGTGCGAGCTTGCCGGTCACCATCAGGCCGAGGATCAACGGCACCAGACCCCACCCCGTCTGCATCGCGCTGAATCCCTTAACCGCCTGCAAATAAAGGGGTACGACGAAGAGCCCGCCCATAAGTGCCAAAGCGGCGAAGACGGTAGCCACCGTGCCCCACGTGAACGCCGGGCTCCGGAAGAGCCCAAGGTCGACCATGGGTTCACGTCGGCGCAGATTGCGATAGATGAATAGTCCAATGAGGACAGTCGCGGCGCCCAAACTGCCTAGCACACGGGCTGATCCCCAACCCGCCTCCGGCGCGTCGATGACGCCGTAAACGGCTAGCCCGAGCCCGCTAACCGAGAGCACGACACTGAGCGGATCGAGCTTCGCCGACGCGGGATCTTTCGACTCCGGCAGCAAGATGGCCGCCGCGATCAGGGCAATGGCGATCACTGGCAGGTTGATGAGGAAAACCGAACCCCACCAATAGTTTTCCAGCAGCCACCCGCCTACGATCGGCCCCAGAGGCAGTGCGAGTCCCATCCCGACGGTCCAGGTGGAAATCGCCCGTGCGCGTTCTTCCGGCGGGAAGATCACCGGCAGCGTGGACATCGACAACGGGATGATGATGGCCGCGCCAACGCCCATGACGGCACGAGCGGCGACCAGTGTCGCGGTGCTGCCGGCGAAGGCGGCGAACCCACTCGCGGCACCAAAGATCACGAGACCGGCGAGCAGGAGTTTCTTGCGTCCCCAGCGGTCGCCTGCGAGCCCAGCGGGCAGGAGGAACGCGGAGAACGTGATCAGGTAGGAGGAGACGATCCATTGCAGTTCGCCAGTGCTGGCGCCGAGGTCGGCGGCGAGGGTCGCGAGGGCGACGTTCAGCACCGTGCCGTCGAGCCCGATGACGAGCACGCACATGACCAGGGCGGCGAGCGCCAGCCAGCGGTTTTTGAGAGCTACCATAAATTGATAGTAGCTCTCAAAATCTAGTAACCGTCAAATTAGCCGTGCAGGAACTTGACCGCCCGCTCGGCTAACTTCATGCCGCTCTTCGTCCGCCGGAACGTCAGCAGCGCCGGGACACTGGGAAGGCGCCGCTTCGCGATCGCCTTCACGCGGGCGAATTCGCGCAACCCATCTTCGCCGTGAATCCGGCCGAACCCGGAGTTGCCCACGCCCCCGAAGGGAAGCGTTGGCAGCACAGCGAACGAGAACAAGGAGTTGATCGAGGTCATCCCGGTGCGCAGCTGGCGAGCCACTTCAAAGCCCTGTGAACGGGAGAAGACCGCCGAGCCGAGGCCATATTGCGTCCCGTTAGCGAGCCGCACGGCTTCCTCTACGCCGGACACCTTCGCCACCGTGAGCGTTGGCCCAAACGTTTCTTCCTGAACCGTCGTCGAGTCCTCGGGGACACCGACCAGGATGGTTGGCCGCACATAGGCGCCGCGAACCGCGTCTGGCCCGCCGAGCAGCGCCGTGGCGCCGTTGGTCAACGCCTCATCGATGTGCCGTTTGATCAGATCGCGCTGGCCCGGCATGGTGATCGGGCCGATCTGGGAATCGATGTCGATGCGTTTGGTCTCCTCGACGAGCTTGCTGACGAACTTGTCGTAGACGCGCTCGTGCACATAAGCCCGCTCGATGCCGACGCAAGCCTGCCCAGCGTTGAAGTTCGCGCCCCAGGCGACCGCTTCCGCGGCAGCGTCCAGGTCAGCGTCCTCAAGCACGAGCACCGCGTCTTTACCGCCGCCCTCAATGACAACGGGCGTAAGGGTTTCGGCACATGCCGCCATGACCTTCTTGCCTGTCGCCGGCGATCCCGTGAACGAAACTTTGTCCACACCGGAGCGGCACAGCGCCGCGCCCACATCGCCCATGCCGTGCACGATCTGCAGGACCGGATGCTCCGGCACGATCTGCTGGAAGAGATCGACGTAGAACTGTCCGATCGCGGGCGTGTATTCGCTCGGTTTGAAGACGACCGCATTGCCGGCCGCGAGGGCGTAGGCGATCGATCCCATCGGCGTGAAGATGGGGAAGTTCCAGGGACCGATGACGCCAACGACGCCGTATGGCTGGTACTCAAGGTAGCCCGCGTATTCCGGCTGCATCAGCGAACCGCCGACACGCCGCCATCCCAGCGTCTTGCGCGCGTGACGGGCCGCCCAAGCGATGTGATCGACGGAAACGACGACTTCCAGCACGGCTTCTTCGAGTGGCTTACCGCCCTCTTGGTTAATCAGCACCGATAGCTCACCGATGCGGCCAGTGATCGCCTTGCGCCACTTCAGCAAGCGGCGCTTGCGCTCGCGGAAACCGAGCCCGGCCCACCACGCGGCAGCCTCGCGGGCACGTGACACCGCGTCCTTTACATCTTCGGCAGTGGCAACCCGCACACGGCCGACCTCCTGGCCGGTCGCCGGGTTAGTTGAGATCAGCTCGCCGGCGGTCACGCTGCTCGCGCCGGGAATCGTCGTGACGGTCACGGCCGAAGTCTATTCCTACCCGGAAGTAATAAGAAAGATCCTCATTCTTTCTTGTACTGATCGGGGGATCCGAGCGCTCCTCGTAACCGATACTTTGGGGCGCAGTTTCTCGGGAGGAATACCAAATGTTACGTCGGCTTGGCGCAGCTATGTCCCTAATTCTGGTGGGATCGCTGCTCAACGGCATCGCTCAGCCGGTCTCGGCTGGGCCAGCTCTGCCCAGCGGTTTTCAGGAGCACATCGTGTTCGCTGGGCTGACCGACCCCACCAACCTTGAATTCGCGCCCAACGGACTCATCTTCGTCGCCGAAAAGGGCGGCAAGGTGAAGGTTTTTGACAACCTCGGCGACCCCGACCCGACGTTGTTCGCCGACCTATCCGCCAAGGTCTTCAACCTTGGTGACCGTGGCTTGCTCGGCCTCGCGATTCACCCGCAGTTTCCGGTGCAGCCCTGGATCTATGTGCTGTACACATTGGACGCCCCGCCAGGGCAGAGCGCGCCCTACTGGAACGACAACTGCACCTACTGGGATGGCAGCTGCGTCGTGACCGGGCGGTTGTCGCGCCTGCGCGCGGACGCGACCGGCAAGGTGATGACCGGCAGCGAACAGGTGCTTGTCGAAGGCTGGTGCCAGCAATGGATCAGCCACTCGACCGACGATCTGAAATTCGGCGTCGATGGCATGCTCTATGTCACGGGCGGCGATGGCGCCAGCTTCACTCAAGTTGACTATGGACAGGTCGGAAACCCTTGTGGCGACCCGGCTTTCGAAGGCGGCGCGGTGCGCTCGCAGAGCCTTCGCAGCGCCACCGGGCCGGTCCTGCTCAACGGGGCGATCCTGCGGCTGAATCCAGAGAACGGCGCTGCGGCTCCCGGGAATCCGTTCCTCTTCTCGCCAGACCCGAACAAGAGGCTCATCGTGGGCTACGGCTTGCGTAACCCGTATCGCATGACGATGCGTCCAGGGACGAGTGAGGTGTGGATCGGCGATACCGGCTGGAATAGCTGGGAAGATATCGACCGGCTGGTCGACCCGCTCGCCATGACACCACAGAACTTCGGCTGGCCATGTTACGAGGGCAATGGCCAGCAGTCCGAATACGCCAGCAGTGGCATTCCCTTGTGCGGTTCGCTTTACGCCGCCGGAAGTGGTGCGGTCAGCCCGCCATTCCTTAGCTATGACCACGTGCCCACGGGACAGCCGGGGCAAGGTTGCGACAACAACGGCTACTCACCGTCCGGGCTCGTGTTCTACCCGCACAGCGGGGGAGTCTTTCCTGCCGAATATGGCGGCTCACTTTTCATCGCTGACTATTCGCGCAAGTGCATCTATGTCATGAAGACCGCTCAGCAAGGCGGTCTGCCCAGCCCCAGCCTTGTGAGCACCTTCGCCGAAGCGGCCAGCCCGACCGACCTCGAGCTCGGGCCAGACAACGAGCTGTATTACGTGAGCTTGGGCGGAACGGTTCGGGCGATCAGGTATTACTCGTCGAACAGGCCGCCCGTCGCGCACATCGACGCCGGGCCGGTCACCGGGAACCCGCCGCTGACCGTCACGTTCGACGCCTCCGCGTCCAGTGACGCCGACGCGGTCGACCAAGGCCAGCTGACCTATCAATGGGACTTCACCAACAACGGTTCCTTCGACACGACTGGTGTGGCGGTGGAGCACACATACTCCGTCGCGGCCAGCTATACGGCCCGGCTCAAGGTCACGGATCTGGCTGGAGCGTCCTCGGAGACAACCGTGGCGGTGCATGTCAATGGCTTCCCGCCGACCCCCACGATGGACAGCCCGAGCGCGGCCCTGACGTGGAAAGTCGGGCAGACGGTTAGCTTCAGCGGCAGTGCGGCCGACCCCGATGACGGTGTGCTGCCCGCGGCCAGCCTCAAGTGGGAGCTGCGCATGCAGCACTGTGTCGTGAACGGTGGCTGCCACACCCATCCATTGCAGTCGTGGAACGGTGTGGCCAGCGGTTCGTTCACGGCACCTGATCACGAGTTGCCAGCGCACCTTGAACTCGTGCTCACGGCGACGGACTCCAGTGGCCAGACGTCGAGCATCACCCGCCCGCTCAACCCGAAGCCGGTGTCCTGGGCGGTGCAGACCCAGCCTGCGGGGCTTCAGCTCACCACTGACGCGTTCGCCGGGGCGGCACCGTTCACGGTCGATTTGATCGATGGGGCACAGCGCACTGTTTACGCGCCGTCCTCGCAGTTCCTCAATGGGGTGGGCTACCGGTTCATCGGGTGGTCAGATGGCGGCGCCCAGCGGCACACCGTGTCTATCGGGCCGAATGAGCAACCGCTGACAGCGACCTTCCTGCGCTGTTCAGGGTGGATCCACTACCTGGGCCTGCCCGGGTGCACCAAGATCGGCCCCGATACGCCGCGTATGCCAGGTGAGCCCAGCGTCGAAACGCCAGTCATCCGCTTCTGAGCCAAACTTGTGGAACAAACCACAGGCACTGCCGGTTTGGAGCGGATGCCCGCCGTGGCAGACTCGGCTGAACCTGTACTAAGGAGGCCGCGATGGCGCGCGAGATCAATACGGTCGGTGTGGTGGGGCTCGGCACCATGGGCGCCGGAATTGTAGAGGTCTTTGCCCGCAACGGCCTGTCCGTGGTGGCGGTAGAGATCAGTGAGGCGGCGCTGGAGCGCGGCCGGCAAAACCTCGCCGGCTCGACCGGCCGTGCGGTCGCCAAAGGCAAACTGTCGCAAGAGGACAGTGACGCCCTTCTGGCCCGGGTCGACTTCCGCATCGGGCTTGAGGCCCTGAGCGAGGTCGACTTCGTGATCGAGGCCGTTCCCGAGCACCTCGACCTCAAGCAGCGCATCTTCGCCGAGCTTGACCGGGTGTGCGCGCCGCACGCGATTCTTGCCACCAACACGAGCTCCCTGAGCGTCACCGAGATTTCCGTCGCGACGCACCGGCCCAACCAGGTGATCGGGGTCCACTTCTTCAACCCCGCCCCCGTGATGCGTCTCGTCGAGATCATCAAGACCGTGGTGACCGCGCCCGAGGTCGTCGAGGATGTCGAGGCGCTAATGGCGCGCATCGGCAAGACCGACGTGACGATCAGCGACCGGGCCGGGTTCATCGCCAACGCTCTGCTTTTCGGTTACCTGAACCACGCGGTCACCATGTTCGAGGGCAAATACGCCACGCGCGAAGACATCGACGCGGCCATGAAGCTCGGCTGTGGGCTGCCGATGGGCCCGCTCGCGCTGATGGACCTGATCGGCCTCGACACCGCCTACGAAATTCTCGACACGATGTACCGCCGCGGTGGCCGCGATCGCCGGCACGCCCCGGCGCCACTGCTCAAGCAGATGGTCACCGCTGGACTGCTCGGCCGTAAGAGCGGCCGCGGTTTCTACGCCTATGAGAAGGCTGGCTCACCGGTCGTCACCGACGCGGTGTCCAAAGCGGACAGTGAGAACAGTCTGCAAAGGACGATCACGACCGTAGGTGTCGTGGGCTCCGGGACGATGGCCACGGGCATCATCGAAGTCTTCGCCAAGGCGGGATATGAAGTCCTGAGCGTGACCCGCGGCGCGGAAAAGTCCGCGGCGGTCTGCGAATCGGTGAAGACCTCGCTCAACAAGGGCGTCGTGCGAGGCAAGCTCAGCGAGGGTGACCGCGACGCGGCGGTCGGCCGGATCACGTGGTCCACCAACCTCGACCACCTCTCCGACGCCGATCTCGTGGTCGAAGCGGTCGTGGAGGAACTCAGCGTCAAGAAGGCCCTGTTCGCCAGCCTCGACGAGATCTGCAAGCCGGGCGTCGTGCTCGCCACGACCACGTCGAGCCTGCCCGTCATCGAGTGCGCCATGGCCACCCAGCGGCCCGCCGACGTCGTGGGTCTGCACTTCTTCAACCCGGCTCAGGTCATGCCGCTGGTTGAAGTCGTCAAAACGATCCGGACCTCATCAGCGACTCTTGCCACTGCCAACGCGGTCGTCGCCAAGCTCGGCAAGACCGCTGTCGGGTGTGCCGACCGGGCTGGCTTCATCGTCAACGCCCTGTTGTTCCCGTACCTAAACGACGCGGTCAAGATGCTGGAAGCCAGCTACGCCAGCGCCGACGACATCGACGCGGCTATGAAACTCGGCTGTGGGTACCCGATGGGCCCGTTCGAGTTGCTTGATGTGGTGGGCCTGGACGTCTCGCTAGCCATTCAGCGCGAGCTTTACCTCGAGTTGCGTGAGCCCGGGTTCTCGCCCGCCCCGCTGCTGGAGCACCTGGTGACCGCGGGCTATCTCGGGCGCAAGGCCGGCCGCGGATTCCGTGATCACACGCATCGCTAAGTTTTATTTGTGCCACGCAAGAACAGACGGCGTGATGAGCCGGGCCGCCCTGATCCGGGGCCGGTCCGGCATGAGCGCATTGAGGGCGAATTCCGGGTCCGGGCGTTAACCGGCGAGTCGAGCACCAAGACTTACCGCTGCCCCGGCTGCGACCAGGAGATCAAGCCAGGGGTCCCGCATGTCGTGGTCTGGCCCCATGAGGACTTCGGTGACGTCTCCGATCGTCGGCATTGGCACACCAGCTGCTGGAACGCCCGTCACCGCCGCACCCCCACGACCCGCGGCTGAAATAGGGAGAGGGAGGAAGCCAGCCTTTAGCTGAACAGGCTGGCTACCGGAACTTCCACGGTCAGTGGCTCCTGTGCTCTGACGAGATCGCCTGAGCCATAAACCTTTTCGAGGGTGTAGCCGTTGGGAGTCGGTCCTGTCAGGACGGTGACGGTTTGCGTGCGCGGGTCAACGATCCAGAACTCCTTGACACCAGTGGTCGCATAGCCGTTGCGCTTGATCACGTGATCGTTGGCGGGATTGCCGGGCGAGACGACCTCGATGGCCAAGCTGACGGTCGAGGGTGGCAGTGCGGGAAGGGCCGACTCCAGCATCTCGGCATCGAAGATGGTGAGGTCGGGAACGAAATAGCTGCGATGGTCCTGCTTGAGCACACCGAAGTTTTCACCCGCCTTCAGCGACTCTGGGAGCTGCTTGAGCAGGATATCCCGAAGCCTGACGACAACACTCCCATGTGGAATGGGTGGAATCGGCGACACGAGCAGCGTCCCTTCGAAAAGCTCGAACCGCCAGCCTTCGGCATCGGGCAGCACCAGCAGATCCTCGAAAGTCCATGGACGGGTGGGATCGATGCCGGTCAGTGGTTTTTCCTGGGTCACGGTCATGCCTCCTGTTCTACTCCTCCACTCTGACACTATTCGGCTTCAGTTGGGGAAGGTCCAGGTGTCGACGCGAAGGTCGATCTTGCCGTCGGAACGCAGCTCGACGACTTCCAAGAGGACGACCTTGCGGCTGTCCGTTAACGCAGGAACCAAGCCCAACGGCGAGGGCGAGCCGGGTTGGCTTGAGCCGTGTTCACGGTGTCGCCCAAGGATTTTGCGGACAGGCCGAGCGAAGCGAGGCCGGAAAGCAAGAGTTCGGCGAGTTTTCCCCGATCCACGGTGGGTGCTGGGCCATCGTCCACACCGACGTCGGCTCCCGCGAACGCGTCGTGGGCAAGGATGATTTCGCCTGCCTGAGCCGAGCCCAATGCGGCCTGTGCCATCTCTTCTTCCGGCAGCTGAACCCAGTCGCGGGCGGTGGGTCCCCACGCGACGGGTTCCATGCCGGAGCGCCGCACGGCTGTCCAATGTGGAAGGAGAATCGCTCCGTAGGGCGCGCGGAACCAGCGGACCTCAACGCCCGCAATGTCTTCCAGGATCGCCTTGCCCTCGCGGCACCGGCGCAGCACTTCGGCGGACGAATATTGGGTGAGCCTGGTGTGGTCGATGCCGTGCAGCGCGATCTCATGCCCGGCCGAGACAATCTCGTGCACCAAAGACTTGTTGGCGACCGCTCGCGGCGTCAGCATGAAGAACGTGGCGGTGGCGTTGTGCGCGCGCAGGGCTTCGAGCACGGCTGGCGTCGTCACCGGATCGGGGCCGTCGTCGTAGGTGAGCACGACGTCGGGCTGGGTGGTCGCGATTGCCCTGACTGAGCCGACCGGGCGAGTGATCCAGCGCCACACCGGCCGCACCAAAGATCCAGGACTCACGGCACCAAACAGTAGCCCCAGTCACATCGCGTGGCGGTGTCGGGTTATTGACGCTCAGGCACGGGAAGATAGTTAGCGTGACGTCGAAGCCGATCCGCGCCAACTCGATCCTTCCTGGCCGCCGCGAAGACATTGAACTGCACACGGCAGATGGCCTGACCCTGGTCGGGGAGCTCGCCGTACCAGAAGATCGTGACCCGGTCGCGACGCTCATCTGCCTGCACCCGCTGCCCACGCACGGCGGCATGATGGACAGCCACATCTTCCGCAAAGCCGCGTGGCGCCTGCCCGCGCTCGCGGGACTGGCCGTGCTGCGCTTCAACTCCCGCGGCACGAGCAGTGTCAGGGGCACCAGCGAGGGCGTGTTCGATAGTGGCAACGGCGAGCGGTTCGACGTGGCCGCCGCGATCGAGTTCGCCGAGTTTCAGCACCTGCCCCGGCTATGGATCGTCGGCTGGTCGTTTGGCACCGATCTGACGCTGCGCTACGGGCTCGAGCCGTCGGTGGAAGGCGCGATATTGCTGTCGCCGCCTTTGCGGACGTCGTCAGAAGAAGACCTTGCCGCCTGGGCGGTTAACGGCAAGCCACTGACCGCTCTGGTCCCGGAGTTTGACGATTACCTGCGCCCGGTGGAGGCCAAGGCACGCTTTTCGGTGATTCCGCAGGCAGAGGTCGTTGCGGTGCCCGGCGGGAAACATCTGTGGGTCGGTGACGCCGAGACCGTGCTCGACGAGATCGTCAAGCGCATCGTGCCTGATGTGCCCACACCACTACCGTCCACTTGGGACGGTCCGATGACTTTTGGCGACGCGAGCGCCTATGCCGATCGAACCGTTGCGGCATTTAAACATCTCGATTAAGTCAGATTCTGTACAGCGGCGCCCCTCGTGCCTGAGCAGGCTTGCGTCGGTAGCCTGGGGCCGTGCAGATAGCCGACCAAGCCGTAGTGGTGTCAGTGCCAGGTGAGGCGCTCCATGTCTCCGGCACGGGCGCTGGTGCGACGGCTCTCTGCCGTGGAGTCATTGACGAGTCGGGATCGCCTCTGGCGGCCGGCTCGCTGACAGAACGGCTGCGTGACCAAGACCGGCTTGAGCGCCTAGGTGCCCCCTTCGCGGCCCTTCTCATCGAGGGTAACGAGGCGACCATCGCGGCGGACCATGTCGGGTTCCGTCACGTCTACGGAGCGGCCCGTTCGGGCTGGGCCGCGGCCGGCACCTCAGCCCGGACACTGGCCAAACAGTCGGGCGCGAGCATCGACATCACAGCACTGAGCGTGTTCCGGCTGGCCGGGCACTACCTCGATGACGACACCGCTTACGCGGGCGTGCACAAACTTCCGGCGGCCCACTTCTGGAAGCTTTCCGATGGGAAGCTACGGCTCAGCCGGTACCAGCGAATGGAAAGCCCGGGCACAAAGGACGCGGCGCCGGCCCACGCGGCCCGGTTGCGCGATCTGGTCGCAGGTTTTCTCGACCACCATGACGAAGTGATGCTGGAGCTTTCCGGCGGGCTGGACAGCCGGCTCGTCCTCGCGGCCGTGCCGCCGGAGCGGCGCCGCAAACTGACCGCTTTCACCATCGTGACGGCGGGCAGCAAGGACGGTGCCGTCGCGGCAAGGCTCGCTGAGCGTTACGGCATGCGATTCGAGGTCGTCAATGTGGCCGGGCTGCGGGATTTCGGCCCGCAAGCCGCTTGGGAAATGGCTCACGCGGCGGCTGTGCGCCAAGACGGCCTTGGCCGGCCTCTGTCGGCGGCGGCGTTCGACTGGGCTGAATCCAAAGTGCGCCAAGGACCGCGGCTGTCCGGGCACGGCGGCGAACTCGCACGGGCGATCTTCGAGTTTGAACGTCCACATCCGACGGTGCGGCAGGAATCGGTCGACAACTACATCCGCCGCTGGATCATTTCCAACGACGCGGTCAAAGACCAGGTTCTAACCCGTGACTTCGCGGCCGAGTCGCAAACGCTGGCGATGAAGCGCCTGCGGGAAGTCTTTCAGCGGGAGAAGACCGATTGGCTCAGCGCCGTCGGGCGGTTCTACTTGCGGCAGAGAATGCAGAGGTGGGCCGGTATCACCATCACCGATGGGTGCCGCAATAGGGTCACGCTAAACCCGCTCACCGATGCCGAGGTCGTTAGCTACGCCCAAGCCGTGCCCACTCGCCTGCGATCGGGATCCCGTTATGTGGTAAGGGTTCTCGACCGTCTCGACCCTGAGCTCGCCCGCATTCCGCTGGGCTCGGGGCTGCGCCCGGTCGCGCTCGATCGCCAGATCACGCTGACCCGACGGCTCGGCGAGAACTCGTGGAAGGGCTTCCTCGCCAAGGCGGGGAGCAAAGTGATTCGCACCATAAGCGCACAGCGCCGCGCTGCCGCGGGCGCACCGTTGTTAGCCGAGCTTGTTGTCGCCCACTGGCGCAATAATCCGGATTTGCTCGACGTCGCCGCGAAATCTGGGTTAATAAACGAAGACTGGCTAGGGCAGCTTCTTGACGGCACGATCCAAACTGATGCCACCACAGTCGACTTTCTGATAAACCTTGGCGTGATTGCTAGCTAACCTGGCCGGATGTCATATCACGGCTGGCAGTCCGGAAAGGAGCGACTGGTCCGCTTGGACCAGCCCGGTCTGCTGCCTGACGCCTCAGTAGTGCTTGCGCATGACGGCTTCCGGGCTGTCGCGCTCAGTCAAGGTTTCGCTTGCGTCGCTGGTGCCGCAGCGGTCCGGGCTGGGCACTACCGGTTCTGCTCTTATCCCCTTCTCGGGGACCCTTCAAGTGTCGCTGAACTCGCGCAGGATCTGCGCACCTTCATAACGGACTTTCCCCTCTCGCCCGACCGCTTCGCCTCGTGTGTGGTGTCGTTCCAGGAACCAACGGGCATTGGCCCGGTCGAGTTCGAGAAACTGCTTTGGCAAACCTTGCAAGGCCTGCACGACCTCGACGAAATGCCCTGGGATCCAACGGTTTCATCCGATCCCGATGAGAACAGCTTTTCCTTCAGTTTTCACGGGCGTTCATTCTTTGTCGTTGGTATGCACTCTGGCTCGCAACGGTGGACGCGGCGCCTGGCGTGGCCGACGCTCATCTTCAACGCGCACGCGCAATTTGAGGAGCTGCGCCACGCCGAGCGGTTCGTTTCGATGCAGCGCACGATCCGGCGGCGAGATGAGCGGCTGCAAGGCAACTTCAACCCCGCGCTGCAGGACTACGGCAACCAGTCCGAGGCCAAGCAGTATGGTGGCCGAGTTGTCGAACCGGACTGGCAATGCCCCTTCCACGTGAGGAATGCGACATGAGAATCGAGCGGCAGTCGGGCGCCGCGGTCGTGCTGCCCAAAGGCGCCACCTTGCGGCTGATCGACCCCTTTGGCGAACAAGTGGCCGACCTCTACGCGGTCGCTGTGGGCGATCCCACTCATGCGCTTTCATCCGGCCGTTCACTCGACTACGCGGAAAGGATTTGGCTGACGACGGGCGACATCCTTTACAGCAACCGTTCTGTGCCGATGTTGCGCATTGGCACCGACCTCGTCGGCCGCCACGACTTCCTGCTCACCCCGTGCAGCCAGGAGACATTTGACCTGCTCTACCCGGATTGGGAGGGCTACCACCCCAGCTGTTTTGAGAACCTCTGCAAAGCCATGGCGCCGCACGGCGTTCAGCCGTCACACATCGGGACCACGTTTAACACCTTCATGAACGTGGTCGTCACCGAAACGGGTGCGCTGGACATCAGACCGCCACTTTCCCAGGCCGGGGACTACATTGAGCTGCACGCGGAGATGGATTTGGTCGTCGGCCTGACGGCGTGTTCGGCCGAGATGTCCAATAATGGGACGCTCAAACCGATCGACTATGAAGTTGTCGGGTTGTCTACAGTGCGTGACGGCACCCAAGACGCATAACCTGAGTCGGTGCAGAGCAATGATCGCCCGCTGGTTGTCTCAACCGCGGGTGAACCCCTCAGAACCTTCGGTCTAGCCGACGGTGTGAACCTGTTGTGCCGGGGCGCGGTCGACGCGTTTGGCGCTCCGGTAAGCCTGGACGAGCTGGGCCGCCAGCTGCGTAGCGGTGAAGGGCTGGACCGTCTCGGTGCGCCCAGCGCGGCGTTGCTGATCGATGGGGATCAGGCGGTGATCGCTGCCGACCACGTTGGCTTCCGGCATCTCTACGGATCGCAGCAGGCCGGGTGGGCGGCGGCAGGCACGTCGGCTCGCGTTGTGGCCGCGCGCATCGGTGCGAAGCTCAATTTCGAAGCCCTTGCCGTGCAGCGGATGGTGGGTCACCACCTCAATGAGGACACCCCATTTTTGGGTGTACGCAAGCTGCCCGCGGCCCACTACTGGAAGCTCACCGAAGGCGAGCTGTCGGCAGAGCCCTACCCTGCACTGAACAAGGTGCCGTTTACCCACGACCTCGTTGGCGTGCACGCGGCCCGTTTGCGCGAGCTGGTGTGCGGCTTCCTAGACCAGCACGACGATGTCGTCCTGGAGCTGTCGGGCGGGATGGACAGCCGCCTGATCCTGGCCGCCGTCCCCGCCGACCGCCGCAAGGAAATCACGGGGTTCACGATTGTCCACAGTGGATCGGCCGACGGCCCGGTCGCCAAGCGGATCGCGGAACGCTACGGCATGCGTCACGTCGAGGCAGACCTGGACGAGATCGCCGCGTTCGATCCTGAGATCGCCTATCAGCTCGCTCACGCCGCCGCTCTGCGTCAAGACGGCATGGGTGCGCCGCTATCGGCCGCGGTCTTCGAGTGGGCCGAGCGTGAAGTCGCTGACAGTCCAAGACTTTCCGGCCACGGTGGCGAGCTGGCCCGGGTGGGCTATTACTTGCTCCAGCCCAACCGGCCAAGGCAGACGCCACAGCTGGCGGACCGTTTCTTCAACATGTGGTTCGCCAACAACTACGGTGTGCCGGACAGTTCGCTGTCTGACGAGTTCGCCGCCGAGTCCCGTGAGATCGGCTATCGCCGGGTTCGCGAAACCTTCGCCGCCTATGAAGGTTTCGACTGGATGTCGTCGATGGACCAGTTCTTCTTGAAGGAGCGGTTGCATCGCTGGGGTGGTGCGACCATCACCGCGGCGGTCAACGAACGCGTCACGCTGAACCCGTTGCTGGACCGCGAAGTCCTCACCATCATGATGTCGCTGCCGCACCGGCGCCGCTGGAGTTCACAGCAAGCCGTGGACGTGATGTCGCACCTGGACAACGAACTCGCCGAGATGCCCCTGGGCTCTGGCATGCGGCCGAGTGTGCTGCGCCGCCCGCCAGCTGTCACGCGGATGATTGGTGAGACACCGATTCATAAGTTCGCCGGGCGCGCTGGGCGTAAAGTCCTGCGGCACCGCCGGGGTCTGCGCCGCTACGCGGCTGGTGCCCCGGTCATGGCCGACCTTGTCGTGCAGCACTGGCGGGAGAACCCCGAACTTCTAGAGCCAGCCGCCAATTCCGGTCTGATTAATCAGTCCTGGCTTGACCGGCTGCTCAACGGAATGGCTGAGGCCGAAGCCGCTAGCGTCGACTTCATCCTTAACCTGTCGGTGTTGCTGACCTCACTCTGAGCTGCACAAATGATGTCGGGTTTGGGCATTGGCTATGTCACGGACATAATGCCAACGTAGCCTTACCAAGGCCCGGGTCGGGGCAGAGACTAAGGAGAAAAGCAATGCTGGGACTGGAAGCAAAGCTGATGAAGGCGTACGAGGGCAAGAGTGCTCAGGAACTCGCCGACGCGCCGGTGACCGCGATCGCGGGCGTGTCCGAAGGCGACGCTGAGCTGCTGCTCAAGGCGTTCAACATCAAGACTGTCCGTGACCTCGGCACGAACAAGTTCTTCCGCTGGGCACAGAGCATCACCAACCTGGCTGACTAATCACGCACCGCAACTTCGGCCGCCTCCGCGTTATTGACCTGCGGAGGCGGCCTTCTCTGTCCTAGGGTCTCGCGCATGTCCACTCTCAAGGTCACCGCGGAAAGTCTTGTCGTTCACCCGCATCCCAACGCCGACGCGCTCGAACTCGCGCAGGTTGGGCTCTACCGTGCGGTCGTGGCCAAGGGTGCCTATCAGACCGGGGACTATGCGATTTACCTGCCGGAGGGGTCGGTGTTGCCGGAGGCGCTCATCGGCGAACTCGGGCTGACCGGCAAGCTCGCGGGAGCGGCACACAACCGGGTCAAGGCGGTGCGGCTGCGCGGTGAGTTGTCACAGGGCATCGTGTGCACGCCGAAAGCGCTTGGGGGCGTTGACCTTTCGCTAGCCGACGACACTGACTTCGCTGAGCTGCTCGGCGTGACGAAGTGGGTGCCGCCGATTCCGGTGCACCTTTCCGGCGACATCGCCGCGGCGCCCGATCTGCTGCCGTGGGTCGAAATCGAGAACATCAAGCGTTACCCGGGCATCTTCACGGCCGGGGAACCCGTTATCGCGACGGAGAAAATCCACGGGACAGCGTGCTTGTTCACCTACGTCGCGGAGACGGGGGATCGTTTCGTTTCGTCAAAGGGCTTCGGCAAGCAGCGGCTCGCGCTGAAGGAGAGCGTTAGCAACCTTTACTGGCGTGCTGTGCTAGCCCATGGCGTGCCGGCGGTCGCGGAGAAGCTTGCCGCGGAACTGGGCGCGACGAGGGTCGGCATCTTCGGCGAGGTCTACGGCAAAGGTGTGCAGGACTTGGCCTACGGAACGGAAGGTCCCGTGAACTACGCGGCCTTCGACGTCGCCGCTGAGATTGACGGTCAGGTGCGCTGGCTTGCGGTGCCTCAGGGCGAGCTGCCCTGCGCCCCGGTGCTCTACGAGGGCCCGTATGACGAGACTGTCCTCATAGGACTCGCCAGTGGCCGGGAAACGTTGTCGGGCAAGGAGCTCAACATCCGTGAGGGGATCGTCATCCGTCCCGCGGCGGAACGTTACAGCGAAGTCCTTGGCGGCCGGGCGATCGGCAAGCTCGTGTCCGACGCGTACCTAACGCGTAAGGGTGGCACCGAGTTCGAATAGCTAGACGGCGGGCCAGCCGTTGCGCCACGCACGGCGGGTCCGCCAAACGGAGCGCCATGGCTCTTTGCCGGCGATCGCACGAACGAATACACCGGTCATCAGCAGGGCCTTGATGAGGCGCGGGCGCTGGTGCTTGGCGAGGAAAGTTATCTTCCCGCGCATCAGCATCTCCACTTTGCCCGCTGAGCTTGAGGACTTTCCTCCTAAGTGGATGATCCGTGCCGCTGGCACCAGCGTGGGCTGAGCGCCCGACCGCGTGGCCCGGTAACACAGGTCCATGTCTTCGCCGTACATGAAAAATCGCGGATCGAAGCCACCGTGCTGCAGGAACAGCTCAAGGTCGGCCAGCAACAGGCAACCTGACAGCGCGGGCACCGGGACCGGTTCGGAGCGGTCGAGTCCAGGCAGCTCTTCGGGGTTGAACAGCCGGCTCTGGCGGGCGAACGTGGACATCAGCGTCGCGAAACAGAACGCCGACCAGACGGTCGGGAAACCGTAGCCGGCCAGGAAGTCACTGCCATCCTCGCGCACGGTGCGCCCGCCGTAGATGCCACGTTCCGGATGCTTGCCGGCGAACTCCACCAACTCGGCGATGAACGCTCCGCCCGGTACCGTATCGGGGTTGAGGAGCAGCAAATAGCGGCCTTGCGCTTGCGACGCGGCCAGATTGACCGCTTGCGCGAACCCAAGGTTGGTCTTGCTTCTGGCCACCGACACGTTGGGGAAGGCGGCGCAGATCGCGTCGGCCGATCCGTCGGAGGAGGCGTTGTCGACGACGATCGTTTCCAGAGCGAAGTCACCCGCGCAAGACGCCAGCGAGGCAAGCGTTTTCAGCGTCAGATCACGCGTGTTGTAGGAAACGACCACTACCGTTACGTCGATCACGAATGCCCCCACGTCAGGTTTTCGCGGCGCGACATCCGCTCAGCGGCGAGCGTGACAGCGGCATAGCAAAGCCCGGCTGGCCAAAGCCACGGCCGGGGCAGCACGACGTGACGAAGCCACGAGGTGTTAGAAGCGGCACGGGCTTTCGAGACTTGCCGCATAGCGCGGTTGCCAGCGCGCACGCGAGCCAGGCGCCGTACTAATTGGACAGTGCGCTGCGGCGCCGTCACCTTGGTCACGACGTCGTCGAGGTGGTGCTTCTCGTGCGCGTCAAACAGTGAGTCGAGGAAAAGGTCATCGGCGACCATCGCCGGGAAGACCTCGAACCGTGAGCGTCCTGCCGCGCTGAGCGCGATGACGCCCCGGCCGAACAGGCCGTCGCGGAACACGGGCAGCCGGCGGTGCACGGCGTAGTAACCGCGCACGGCCAGAGCCGAGCCACGCGTAACGACAAGCCGCTGGCCCGTCGCCGCCAGCACCCCGGGCAATGCGACGGCAGCGGCTAGGGCGCGGGCCTCGGAGGCGGCTAGTGGAATGTCCGCGTCGAGATAGATGCGCGCGAGCCGTTGTGCCGCTTCGTCTCCGGCGCGCAGGGCGCCAGCTTTGCCCGGCTCTTCGAGCTCGATGACGAAAACGCCAGGAATCGACTTGGCGATGTCGACGGTGTTATCGGTGCAGCCGTTGGCGACCACGATGATTTCGAACTCACCCGGCGACATGCCTTCGGTGAGCAGCGTCAGGTTGGCCCCGAGCCGCCCGCCCTCGTTATGTGCCGGGATGATGATGCTGATCACAGCTTTGCCCGCTCTTTACGGCCCGGCTTACGCGAGCCCTGGCGCGGTGCCGGAATCGACGCCGGGGGAAGGCGCTTGGCGAGCAGGCGCTGCCACGTTTGCAGGTAGGGCACGGCTTGATGGTCCCACGCCAGCTTGCTGGTGAACCGTTCGAGCCCGAGCCGGCTCATTTCTTCCCGCTGTGCCTCATCGCGCAGCAGCTCGTCGAGCGCCTTGGCGAACTCGGACGGGTCGCCCGTGGGCACATACATCGCCGCGCCGGCCGCGGTCCGGCGGGTTTCCAGCAGGTCCACCGCGACGACCGGAACCCCACGGCCCAGGTACTCCACCGTTTTAGCCATCGTCGACAACTGATTCATGCGGGTCGCCAGGTCGGGCTGGATCGCACACGTCGCCTGCTGCAGCAGCTCGTCGACCCCCTGCGGGCCAAGCCAGCCGGTGAACTCGACGACATCTTCGAGCGCGCGTTCTTTGACCAGAGCCTTGAGGTTGAGGAACTCTTCGCCGTCGCCAGCGATGATGAGCCGCCAGCCGTCGCGGCCACGCAACCGGGTCAGCTCGTCGGCGGCCAGCACGGCACCGCGTACGTTGTCCTGCGGGCCGAGCACGCCGAGGTAGACAATGCGTTGCAGCCCATCGGGTTTAGCCGGCTTGGCGACCAGCTCGGTCAGGGCCGGGCCGTTGCGCACGACGGAAACCTTGTGCGGCTTGACTCCCCGCCGCAAAGCAATGTCGCGAAAGGACTCGTTGGTGGAAAAGACGGCCGTGGCGGTCCGCATGGTGAGCCATTCGAGCATTTCAAGGGCCCGGTAGACGATGCGCTTCGGGTTCCCGCCGGACCGGGTCGCGTAGACCTCGGGGCACAGGTCGTGGTGGTCAAACACCCACGGGCGCCCCATCATCCGCATCAGCAAAGCCAGCGGCCAGTAAACATCCGGCGGGTTGCACACCTGCACGGCATGCGCCCGCCCGGCGAGCACCTCACCGAGCAGCCGGAAAGCTATGCACATAAACGACCACGCGAATTCAAAACCAAAAGACAAAATTCCAGACCCCAGCACGGGTACTGGATAAGGCCGCAGACGGGTGCCACGACTTCCGGGAAGGACAGTCAAGCCACGGTCACCGCGCGGGGCGATGACCGTGACCTCGAAGCCAGCCTGCTCTAAGGACAGGCATTGGCGGATGACACGGCGGTCTTTTTCGGCGGGCAAGTTCGCAATGAGGATCGTGACATGCGCTGACACCGCACTATTCGCTCACGTGCAGCTACAGCGGGCAAGGCGGTGTGGCGTGTCTACATGTCGCGTTACCGACTGGCCTCATCCGTTCGGCCAGGTAGAGACCGCGCTAATGGCCTCTCTTGCTGCTCTTTCCCATGAATAGTGACTTTGGATGAGGGCAGCGTCCGTTCCGCATCGTTCATAAAGGGCGTCATCGGCTAGGGCGTCGCTGATGAGATCGGCGAGTTCCTGCGGATCGTCCTCGTTGAGCAAACGTCCATAACGCGGCGCCTGGATGATCTCCGGCATGGCGAAGTTGTTGCGCCCGATGCACGGCAGCCCCCGCGAGAGCGCCTCGGTGAAGACGATCCCAAATCCCTCAATGCGCGTGGGCAGCACGAACAGATCGTGCTCGTCGTAAAGTTTCGCGACTTCGCTGCCCGGGATCGCCCCGAGGAAGGTGACGCCATCGGGCACGTTGTCGAGCGTTGGCGGGCCAGCGATCGTCAGGGTCACGCCATCTTTACGCAGCTTCTCAAACGCCTTGAGCACCAGGTCGCCGCCCTTGGAGGCAAACGTGCGCCCGACGAAGAGCAGCCTGTGTCTCCTTTTTGGACGTTCTCTGACCGGACCGCCAGCTGAAGCCACCCGGCCGGGATGCACGACGTGCACCTTCTCCGGCGGCAATCCCGAGTCCTTGACCAGGCTTTCGGCGAGCCAGTGGCTCATCGCGATCACGCCGGCGGCCTTTTCATATACAGCACGCTGACGTTCGTGGCGGCGCTTCATCTCACTCGTCGTGAGCACACGAAAGACGTCCAAGCCGGACTCACGCAACTTGAGCAACGCGTCGAAGCTCATGTCCTGGTACACGAAGAAGGGTTTTTCGGTGATCGCCAAGTCCTGAATTTGCAACACGACGTCACAGTCAGCCGAGCGGCGGTTAAGTTGGCCCCGGCAAAAGCGATCCGTCAACGCGCCCTGTTCCCAGAGGGTGATAAGTTCACGGTTGCGAATCTTCAAGTGAGCTGTCTGCAGGGCACGCCGCATGAGAATCGGAACGTCGACACCCACATCAACCACATCAGCCTGATCCTGCATGGCCTTGCGCAACTCCCAAGGGGTACGCGACCAGGTCGACGGGGCATCCCGGTCCCACAAGCAGGCAAATCCAATTCGCACGACGGCTAGACTCTCATTCTTCAAAGCTTTCCTGGCCGTCATGTTCCCGACAACCAGGCCTGCCAAGCTGCTAGAACTCGTTTGACCAGGCATCATAATCAGCACGTCGGCCGGTTGCCTTATGTCGGCAGGCGGCGTAAGACTCTAGGGCGGAAATACCCGCGAGAGAAGGGCGACATGGATCTCTGGGATGTCGCGAAGGTAATGTGGCGGCGCCGTTGGGTTGCGGTGCCGCTGTTGCTGCTCGCCATGGTGGCAGCAGTGTTCGCACTGCTAACGGTGCCACCGGACTACAACATCAAAGGCCAGCTGGCCGTCACCTCACCCACGGTGGTTAACAACGACGCTAAGGGGACGACGCCCGTCAACCCCTTCAGCCCGAACACCCTCGCTGAGTACACCGTCATTCGAGGCAACGGTGCCGAAGTCCACAACATGCTGAAGGCCGAAGGGCTCTCGCCCGAGTTCGAGTTAACGGCCAAGACTTTCGGCCTGACGGTGATCGAGATCAACGTCCTAGCCAAATCCGAAGCATCCGCCCGCGCCACGCTCGACCGGCTGATCCAGCTGATTCAGAGCGAGTTCGAACAACGTCAGTCCGGATTCAACTTGCCCAAGGGCGGAACGATCCAGACCGAGGTGCTCGATCCGGGTGAGAAGGTCGAAGTCGTCCGCACGGTGGGTAAGCGCACGCTGATTGTGATTGTGGGCGTTGGCATCCTGGTTACCGTCGCGGTGTCGCTGTGGGTGGACGCCCTCGTCCGCCGGCGTTACCTGCGCGTGCCAGAGTCACCCGAAGCCCGCGCTGTCGTTCCGGTCAGCCCGGCGATCATCATGCCGCCTCCGCCGGTCAGTTATGCCGGGCCGAACGCGGCCAACGCGGAGACCGTCTCTTTAGCTGACGATCGCGACGACAACGACAGCACCGTGGTGCTGCCGCTGGCCGGCGTTTCGTGGTCGGGTGGGCCGAAGAACAAGCGAAACACCGGCAACAACGGCAAGAAGTAGCAGCCGATGTCCGATCAGGCGTACTCTCCCCGGTTTCTAGAGGGGGCCATTTACGCCACCCAGCAGCGCCGGTACCTGATGGACATCGGGTTCTTGGTCAGCATCATGGTGATGATGCTGAGCCTTATCCCGGCTCCCCTAGCGGTTCCGGCGCTTAGCGACCTGGGGCACCCGGCGACGCTTATGGGGCTGCTGCTTTTCGGCATCTGGGTGCTCTCGCGCATGCACCCGCGTCTGGTGACCCGTGGGCCACAGCCCATGCGGTGGATCATCGGGTTCTTCTTCACCACAATCCTTGCCTCATATGCGGCCGGGCTGATGCGTGGCATGCCGACCCTCGAAGACAACGGTGCCGTCCGCTTCATCATCGGCACGCTCGCCTTCTTCGGTGCCGTGCTCGCCGTCGCCGACGGGGTTCCGCGCAAGGAGCGTGTCGAGGGCCTCATCCGGGTCATGCTCGTCGGCGGCTCCATCATCGGCTTCATCGGCATCATGCAGTCGGTGATGCAGTTCGACATCACGGCCTACATCCAGATCCCCGGGCTCGTCTATCACGGCAACTTGAACGGGCTGGAAGCCCGCGGCGCCGGACATCTGCGGGTCAACGGCACGACCGGCCACTACATCGAGTTCAGCACGGTGATGGCGATGCTGCTGCCGTTTGCTGTCCACATGGGACGGTTCTCCCCGACGCGCGCGATGCGCCAGTGGTCGGCGATCGCTGGCGCCATCATGTTCCTCGCCCTGCCGATGGCCTTGTCCCGCACGGGAATCGTCGCGCTCGCGGTGGCGATGCTCGTCATGATTCCGGCGTGGAACTGGCGACTGCGGTTCAACCTTGTCGTACCAACCGTTGTCCTTATGATCATGCTGATCTTCGCCATGCCTGGTCTGCTCGGCACGATCCTCGGCCTGTTCCAAGGCTGGGAAGACGACGCCAGTGTGCAGGGCCGGGCCGAAGACTGGGATCTGATCGAAGAGCAGGGCTGGATGGACGGGCACTGGCTCTTTGGCCGTGGCCACGGCACCTTCATCCCGACCGAATACACCTGGCTCGACAGTCAGTGGCTGCAGTCCCTCGTCGGCGGTGGTGTGATCGGCGTCGTCGCGCTGGCACTGGTCCACTTAGGAGCGATCACGCTCGCGGCGATCGCCTACAAGCGTTCCACCAGCCTCGCCGACCGTCACCTGTGCGCCTGCCTCATCTCCGTGCAGATGCTCGCGATCGCGGTCGGATTCACCTTTGACTCCATGGGTTTCCGGACCTACGCCATGTTCCTCGGCGTGCTCACCGGAGCGGCCGCCGTCATGTGGCGCCTCACTCGCCCCACCCGCGCGCCCGAGCTGCCACCACACCCCACCGTGCCGCTGCCGCCACTGTTCACTCCCCGGCCCAAGCCCCGCGTCTCCGCCTAGGAGGGATCGTTAAGGGTCTGCACAATCTGATCGGTGGTTTCGTCGGTCGTGCTGAAGGTGGCGTTGATCGCTTGGGTGCGGCGTAGCCAGCTTGGAGCGCGAGAGGGTAGCCGGTCAGCTCCGACGAGAACCGGGATGATCAATCTGTCCGACCGCCGGTCCAAGGTGTGGCGCAGGAAAGTCTCTACGTCTTCAAGCTGACTGGCTGAATATTCCGGCCCTGTCACGATGACCATGTGATGCGCCTGCTCCAGCGCATCGGTCATCACGGTCCGGGAGTCGGCTCCAATCGGGATATCCCAGGTATCTAGGAAAACCCTAAGTCGCTTGGCCTTGAGACTTCCGGCGAGTGCCTCGGCGGCGTTCTTTTGCTCAGGGCTGTAGCTGATAAAGACGTCGTACTCATACCGGCTGGCGCCAGAGGAAGCTTGAGCCGCAGCGACGTAAGAATCGCGGTTGCGGGCGAAAAGATCGGTGCGGTCAAGCTTATGAGCGATCAGGGCTGAGAGGGACTGCAGGGGATAGCTGATCTGATCAGGGGAAGGGTCGGGCTCTTTGGCGATCGCGATTTCCTCGCCGAAGCTCCAGTAGCCCACATAGGGAAGCGTGATGTGCCCGAGCACTTTTTGCAGCGGCGCCTCACGTGAGAGCCAGGGTTGGAACAGAGGGGCGAGGTCAGTTACGAAGGTATCGCGCCATGCCTGGGCGTTGCGATATTCCTCTCTAGCGTCGATCCGCGAGGGGACAGCCAGCACCAAGACCGGGGATCTGTCGTACGGCAGCCTGTCCCGCGCCTCTTGCGCGCGTTGTGCGACATCCAGGGTTCCCACGAGGCTCTGCTCATTGGCTGTAAAGAGCATGGCGAGGATGTCTGGCATCTGGGCCGTGCAGATGCCGCCAACATCGGTGATGCCGGTGCGGCTGTCGATGAGCACAAAGTCGTAGTCCTCGACCCAGCTGGCCCGGATGGTCTCCAGGAAGTCGCCGAGACCCTTGTCGAGGTAAAGCCGGGCCCAGTCGATCGATTGCGCCATCTGGGGATAGCCGCGGCCCTGGGCGCCAGCCGAGAGCAAGCTGAGCCGTCCACCCGACGGGTGGCTGAAGACAGGCTGCTGGTACTTGCGGAACCGTGGTGTCCCCCCGGCCCCGAAAGCAGAGATCAAGTCGACGAGACCCGTTTCGGTCTTAGCTATCCAGGGCTGGAAGTAGTAAGACAAGCCGGGAGCGTCGAGATCCCAGTCGACACAAAGCACGCGGTTGCCCCACTGGGCCAACTGCCACGCCACATTGGCGAGTGCGAAGCTGCGGCCGACGCCGCCTTTGTAGGAGTAGAACGTGACTACTGTCCCTGGCATGCGATCACAGCCTCGGCAGCGCTGGTGCGCCAAGGTCTTTGGCGGCTGGGCGGATGACTGTCCAATGTGGTTCCCAGGCTGGCACTTGCCTTAGCCGTCGCGCGAGATCTTCGGCGATGCCGGCGACCTTCTCCTCAAACTCCAGGAATTTCACGCTCTGCTGGAAGACGGGCGATGAATAAGCCCAAGGCTTCATGTCGAGGTACTGCGTCTCTCGCGCTTCCTTCGGGAAGCTTTCGCCATCCTTAAGGCGGATCGGGTAGACGAGACCACCGGGCGCTTGACGGTTTGCCATGCCTAGCGCCTGCTCACGCAACTTCATACTTTCCCACTCCGCGAGGCACCAGTCTGAGCCAAAATACGACGGGGTCCACACGCACAACATGATCCGCGACCGCAGGAGCGCGTATTCGAGTCGCTCAGGCCAACGATCACCAACATCTTGCTCGGTGTCCAAATAGATCTCTGGCCGGTAGTTCAACTCGTCGGTCAGCGACTCGACGAGTTTGGGATAGAAGTGGTTGTGCATCCAGCCATTGACCGAGCCGGCCCGGCGGTAACTAAGGAAGACGTCGTACTCGTAGTCCGCCAAAGGATCCGCTCCTTCCCATCGAGGAAAGCAGCGTATCAACCACTGTGGATCAATAGGTGCTGAAGCTGGCGTGGGCAGGACGCCCACGCCAGCTAGCGGTGCTATTTGTGGACGGGGCTCCGCCAGACGAAAGGTGCTGCGCTCTTGAGAGCGGTTCCCGGGCAGAGCGAGGTCAGGAGCAGTTCACCGGTCGCTTCGCCGATCGGGTCCGGCAACGACGGGTCGGCGTAGTGGGTCATGTTCTGGCCGATGGTGATCTGGCGGTCCGCTGACTCGCTGTGCAGCGAGATGGCGGAATGCCCGAGCACGAGCCCATCGTGACCCCAGATCATGCCGCAGGGCGAGGCGATCGAGTAGAGACCGAGACCGTAGCCGCCCGCCTCAGGGTAGGCCGGGTCCCAGGGCACGGTGGTCTTCATCTCGGCCAGCAAAGCGGGGGATAGCAAGCGGCCGGTCAGCAGCGCGCGGTAGAACACGTTGAGATCGCGGCTGGTGGAGACAACGTCACCGACCATCCAGCCCCACGACATGTTGTAAACGCTGAAGTCCATCAACTTGCCGTCGAGCCAAGGGATGTAGGCCTTCGCGTGCGGGCCGGCGATGTGCGACGACGGTGCGGCGAAGTAGGTGCGCCACAAGCCAAGCGGCAGGATGACGCGCCGGTACATCTCGAGCACGGCTGGCCGCCGCGTGACCTTCTCGATGATCAGGCCGGCCAGGACGTAGTTGGTGTTGGAGTACAGGTGCGGCCCGCCCGGTGGGCTGGTGCGCGGGGCGTCCAGGCCAAAGCGTGCGAGCTGATCCGGGGTGAACGTGGTGGTGCGGTGCCGCAGGATGTCGTCTGGTGTGGCGAAGATGATGTGGTCGTAGTCAGAGATGCCACTAGTGTGGTTCAGCAGCATCCGGACCGTGATGCCGGTGGTGTCGTACTGCGGAAGGTATCTCGAAACCGGTGCGTCCAAAGCGATCCGGCCCTCACCAACGAGCTGGAGGATCACCGTCGCGGTGAAGGTCTTCGTGATGCTCCCCACACGGTGGCTGAAGGCGGAACCCACCTTGCGCTGTGTGTCCACATCGGCCACTCCGCTCGCGGCCGACTCGCGGCGGCCGTCAGCGCGCGTTTCCGCTAGAACACCAGGCATTCCGGCTGCCGTGATCTTGTCCAATGCGGACTTGAGCCCGGAAGATGGGGCCGCGATCGCGGGCACTGAGGGAGCCAGGAGAACAGAGACGGCTATCAAACCGCCAAGTGCACGTTTCCACATGGCTTACACGGTTACCCATGACGGCAGCGCAAAACTCATCCCCATTGATGAATGATGCCTGGACCTGAAGGAGTAGTCAGGCGACGACGACTTCCGCCCTAATGCCGAGAGACGCCACTTCAGCTGCGATTTCCTTGACGTAGCTGGGGTTGGTGAGGATAACCAGATCCGGCCGAATCTCCGTCAGGTCAGCCGGCGCCAGCACCCGGTGCCCCGTGATGGGCAAGAATCGGTTGTGCTTGGCCGGATTGCGGTCAACGACACCGGCGATGAGTTGTGCGCGCGGGTCGACGCGATTGCAGAACATCGTGCCTCTCGTGCCCGCTCCCCAGACGACAGCGTTTTTCCCGGCGAGCCCGTCGCGCCACTGAGCCGTCGCGGCGTCAAACGAAGGCGAATAGACCGCTGGCACCGGGTCCACCGTCAACGGTTCAGCCCGCTCGGCGATCGCCCAGAGATACTGATCGCTAAACGCGGTGCCGATCTCCAGCACACGCCAGCCAGCCCGGGCCGCGATGGCATTCAGCGACGCGGCGCTGAAATATCCGACGTGCGGATAGATGCAGTCCCAGCCGGCCGTCGTTAGGTCATAACCAGCATCTGGTACTTCGAAGAAAGCGCGCGTGGCCACTTTGCGCAGCGAGGTCAGCAGTTTGAACGGGTCAGCCATGTGCTCCAGCACGAACCTGGCGAGCACCAGATCGTAGGAACCCGACTTCACGACAGCGTCTGGCACACCCGTGGCGGAAACTCCCAGTGACTCCAAATGTGACGTGAGCACGTGACTGCCAGAGGCGACCTCTAGCACGCAAGACGGTGAGAACTCCTTGACGAGCCGGTCCACCACCCCGGTCGCATAGTCGGTGTAGGTCGGGGAGTGGAACAGGGCCGCCTCAAACGAGGCGTCAAACGGCGCGAGCTTGGGGTCGAAGGCCGTGTTGGCGACGTGCCCACAGCGCGGGCAGGAGGCCAGCTGCATGCGCCCCTTGGGCGACAGCCGGGCAGCGGCCGGCCCGGGGAAGGTCATCCCACAGGCGACGGGCATTTCGCCCAGGTCAGCCAGGGGAGCGAGGGTGTCGAGGGCGCACGCGGGGCACATCACGCGCGCCACCATAGTCTTCTGTCGAGAATCAAGCCGTCGCTTAGCCGACACATGCGATGACCAGGAACAAGCAAAACCCCTAGGTTGTGCGCTGTGGAGACCGCGAACGAGATCGTTGAACAAGACCTGGCCTACATCACCAGCACGCTTAAGGAAGAATTCGCCAAACTGCAGGGCGAAAAACTTCTGATCGTCGGTGGGGCTGGCTTCCTCGGCTATTACCTGGTGCAGTCGGCATTGAAGGCCGGCGTGGACGTCACCGTCTACGACAACTTCATGCGGGGCATCCCGGACTGGCTGCTGGGCCTGGAAGGCAACGCCAAGCTGACCGTGACCAAGCACGACATCACGCAACCGCTGCCGGCCGACGCGGACTTCACCTACCTGATCCACGCGGGCTCCATCGCCTCGCCGACGTTCTACCGCAACTACCCGATCGAGACGATGGACGCGAACGTCAACGGCCTTCGCAACCTCCTCGAATACGGCAAAGCCAACCCCATCAAGGGTTTCCTGTTCTACTCCAGCAGCGAGATCTACGGCGATCCAGACCCGGCGTTCATCCCGACGCCCGAGGACTACCGCGGTTACGTCAGCTGCACCGGGCCGCGTGCCTGTTACGACGAAGCCAAGCGCTACGGCGAGACGCTGTGTGTCAACTTCGCCCGCGTGCACAACCTGCCGGTGACAGTGGCCCGGCCGTTCAACAACTACGGCCCAGGGCTGAAAATCACTGACCGCCGCGTCATCCCCGACTTCGTGCGCGACGTGATGAACGGGCGCGACATCGTGATGCTCTCCGACGGTTCGCCGATGCGGACGTTCTGCTATGTCGCCGACGCGGTCATCGGTTACTACAAGGTGCTCGTGAATGGCCGCCCCGGTGAGGCTTACAACATCGGGGTCGAGACGCCCGAGATCTCGATGGCCGAGCTCGCTGAGCGGATTGTCGTGCTGGGCAAGGAACTGTTCGGCTACGAAGGCAAGGTCGTGCGGCAAGAGAGCACGGACGCCGAATATCTCATCGACAACCCGAACCGCCGCTGCCCGATCATCACCAAGGCGCGCGAACAGGTTGGCTACGACCCACAGATCGGCATCGAAGAAGGTCTCCGCCGCTCGATGTTGTGGTACAACGGCAACCGCGTCGCTGAGGACGCCTGATGCGCGTCAGTGTTGTTGGCACCGGCTACGTAGGCCTTGTCACGGGCGCCTGCCTGGCTGAGGCTGGGCATGCCGTGGTTTGCGTTGACGCCTCCCCGGAACGCGTCGCGATGGTCAACGCCGGCCAGGCACCGTTTCATGAGCCTGGGCTGCCCGAGATGCTGGCCGGAGTGAAGCTCACGGCGACGCTCGATCTCGCGGATGCCGTGCAGAACAGCGACCTGACCCTGATCGCGGTCGGCACTCCCTTTGACGGAAGCCAGATCGATCTGTCCTATGTGGAGACTGTCGCCGCTCAGATCGGCGGCGCGCTCAAGGACAAAGATGGCTATCACGTCGTGGTCGTCAAGTCGACGGTCGTTCCTGGTACCACGGAAAAAGTGGTTTTGCCTTTGCTGGAGAAGCACTCTGGCAAACAAGCCGGCGCCGACTTCGGTGTTGGCATGAACCCAGAATTCCTTTCCGAGGGGACCGCGGTGCACGATGCCCGTTTCCCGGATCGCGTCGTGATCGGCGGCATCGACGCCCGCACCCTGGGCGCGCTTGCGGCGCTTTACTCGTCTTGGCAAGACACGCCCGTGCTCATGACCGGCGTCGCCGCGGCGGAAATGATGAAGTATGTCTCCAACGCGTTCCAGGCGACTCTGATCTCGTTCTCCAACGAGATGGCCAACCTGGCAAGCACGATCGGCGGCGTTGACATCGTTGATGTCGAGCGGGGACTGCACGCCTCCGGCTTACTCAAGGACGCGCCCGTCACGTCCTTCCTCAAAGCTGGCTGTGGTTTCGGCGGCAGCTGCTTCCCGAAGGACCTGGCGGCGCTGGCGTCGTTTGGCAAGACTCAGGGCGTGCCGATGGCGCTGACGGAATCGGTGCTCGACATCAACCGTGCGCAGCCACTCAAGCTCGTGAGCCTGCTCGGCAACGTGACCGGCAAGCGGGTTGCCGTGCTGGGCCTGGCGTTCAAGCCCGGCACCGATGACATCCGTGAGTCACCGGCGTTCCCTGTCATCGCGGCCCTGAAGGAACGTGGTGCCGACATCGTCGCCTTCGACCCCGTCGCGCGAGTCGACACCGTCACGATGGCGGAAACTCTCGAATCCGCTTTGGACGGTGCCGACGCTATCGTCCTGGTGACCTCGTGGCCGCAGTTCGCTGAGGTGCCAACGCTTGTGGCCAACCGCGTTCCGCAGCCTCTGGTCGCCGACGGCCGCCGGTTCTGGGATCCCGGTTCGTTCACCCACTACCGCGCGATCGGCCTGTCCTAGCTACTTGATGACCGCGTCGGCCGGGATCTTTTGCCAGCGCGGCAAGAACTCCAAGCCCAGCTTGTTCACCAGGCCGATCGCCTCACGTTCCGTTGGCGCGACGGCGAAGGCCAAGCAGAGCAGGTTGCCCCGCGCCATCACCGTGGTGCATTGGAACCGTTGGCGGCCTCGCGATTGGTGACTATGGGCCCGGTGCGGCAGGCGTTTTGATGCTCGAATAGGGACCGTCGCCCGAATCGCGAGCTATCACATAGTCCGTGGCTGATCCTGAAGTCAGCGGACCGGGAAGCGGAGCGACACTCGCCGACGGTGATGCGGAGGGCCAATCTGCTATAGACATATGTCTATAGACGTGGCCACCGGGCGAGACCTAGCATTGGCGCCAATCAATAGAAAGGCCAACCAGTAGGGAGCAGTTCATGAGCGCAACGAAGCGCCTCCTTGGCGCGGCCGCGGCCGGGATTCTCGCGGCTGTCCTGCTCGCGGCGCCCGCCCACGCGACACCAACGCTTGAGTTATATGGCCCGGCGGCGGTTGAGACCTCCGGCAACCACACCTACACGGCTGTCTTCGGAGTGCCTTATGTCGACTTCACGTGGTCAACGCGCACCTGCCCACAACAGACAGTCGAGGCCTGCACCGTGACCTGGAGCATGGCAAATGGGGTCTACATGAACCCCATGGCCGAGACGCTCACGGTCTATCTCAACCGCACCTGTTCCGGTCTGCCCAAGGGATCGCCCACGTTCCAAGTGCGCGTGGTCGGCACCGGGTTCGGCGTCGGGGCGCAGACCAAATACAAAGTGACCAGTTTGTGTGGCGCTGAACCGCTATGACGTGACGAGGGACCGGCTAGACGCGGCCGGTCCCTCGCTCTGGCTTAACTAGTCAAGCCAGACGTAATGCCAGGTCCAGCCGGACAGGGTGCCGCTGGCCGTTTTGCTGCGCACACTGACCAGGAAGTAGTAACCCCCTGGGGGTGTGTAGTTGATCGTCGCGGTGCCTTCCGGGCCAACGGCGATGGCCTGGAGTGGTCCGTCATTGATCTTGTATTCGAACTCGGTGCTGTTCGCCAGAGCGGCCGTGAGCGTCAGCGTCACTGGTTGCCCGACGGTGCTGCCCGAGTGTGTTACGCCGGGTTGCTTACCGTCCACTTGGAACGAGTAGTAGGCAAGGTCGGAAACCAAACCGTCGGCGCTGTAAGAGCGGACGGTCAGCTGGTTCCAGCCGCCCCATTCGGAGTTGAAGACCTCAGGGGTCCATTCGATCGTGGCAATTCCGTCAGAGCCGGCCTGGACGGTCCGCGTGGGTTCGTCGCGGAAGGTGTAGGCATAGGTCACCACGTTGGCCGCTGCCGGGCTGAACGTGAACGTGCCCGTGGTGCCGGGTCCGCCGCCTTTTTGGTCGCGCGGGTAGACAGCCGAGTTCACGGTTGGGGCGATCGAGGCGGGGCTAAATGACCAGCCAGCCTCCTCCGACTCGAACCCGTCCGCGGTGCGGCTGAACACGTGGATCGAGTTGTAGCCGATTCCCGTTGCGGTGTAAGGAACCGTAGCCGTGCCGTCGGGGCCGGCCGCGACCGTCTGCACCGGACGCTCGTTTTCCTGATACCGGTTGAACTGGTACACATACTCGGTGACGCCGCGCATACCGGGTGAGAACGTGAAGGAGCCTGGCGTGCCGACAGGAACGCCTTGGCTGCCATCTAGCCGAAACTCTTGCGACGTGACGGTGACCCAGGTGCTCACCATGACGCTGTGCCAGTTCCATCCGGAGTGCAAACCCGAGGCGGTGGTGCTGCGCAGCCGCACCGTGACGCCACTAAGCGTTGGTGTAACAGTGATCTGAGCGGTGCCGTCCGCATCGGCGGCGATTTCCTGCTCCGGGCCTTCGTCGATCTGATACGTGTAGGAGACGACATTGTCCATGCGCGGCAAGAACTTCAGCAGGTGCGGATCGGGGAACAGCGCCGTGGGGGTCAGATCTTCCACGAGCGGTGCTGTCGAGCGAACATAGATCCAGTAGGACGTCTGGCTGGAGTAGTTGCCTGCCCGGTCAATGCTGTAGACCACAAGATAATGCGGTCCGTCCCGGCTCGGCGTGATGACGACCGACGCCGAACCGTCAGGCCCGTTCGCGGCGGCATATTGTGTGGCGTCCCAGAACCCGTAGCGGTATCCAGCGACGTCTGTCGCACCGTTGGGAGTGAAGGTGAAGGTGCCCGCGATCCCAGGCCCGCCATGCCATTCACCGTCGTCGGGATAGTCCGCCGAAGTGACGACCGGAGGCTGCTGTGGGCCGACCGTATCAACCGTGAAGCGGCATTCCGTGCTCCATGGCGAGACGTCGTCACCGTCAGAACTTCTCACCTGAAACACATACGTCCCGTTCTCGGACAGCACACCCGAGGGGATCGTGGAATAGACGGTGGTGGGCGAGTAACCGGCCCAGCCGCCCTGCCAGGTGGCTTTTTGCTCCGGCTGGCCTTCCGGCCACACGGCGTATTCCGGGTGCACCGGGTCGCCGCCGCCGGTCTCGTTGACGTCGGGATCGGTGACGAACGCGCGCACGGATGGCGTCAGACTCCCGACCCACAACGGAACGCTTCCATCACACGTAACGCCATCAACGGTCACAGCGGTTGGTGCGTTGGGCGTGCTGTTGGCGTCGATGGTGATGCCCGGATCGCGCCGCATCTGGCGTCCTAACGCGACGTTTCCTTCCGCGTCGTCGGGCACCCGCACCGCGATCGTGAGCGATTCCTGTCCACTGGACAAGGCTTGACGGACCACCTCGGTGAAGTCGGTCTCCAGGTAGCTCGCGGGGCACCCGTACCCATAAAGCGGTCCTAGGTTTTGCTGTTCTGCTGGTGCGTTTTGCCAGCTGGTAGTAGCGGTAATCGGTGAGGTGCGCCAGATCTCCAGCATGCGTGGCTTGGTGCAGTCGTTGGCCGCCGTTTCAGCCGTGATGAAGCCCGCTGACTTGATCCGCTTGCCGGCGAAGGGACGCAAGTCGAAGGTGTAGTAGGCCCTTGACTTGTGATGCTTGCCGTCGGCGTCGCGCCAGGAGCCGACCGGGAGATTCCCCTGACCGTCCACATAGGACGCGTCCTTGTCCCGGGAATCGGTGTAAGCCCACTTGACGGGCTTGACGAATTTTCGCAGCGATGCCGAGGCTGGTGTGGCGATGGCTACCGCCGCACCGCCTGCCATGAGCGACGCGGCCGCGATAGCGAGCAAGCGCCGCACACCCCCGTGCGTTGTCTTCACTTATGTCCTCCAAGGAAGGGTGTGAGGTACGCATCGTAATCACACCTGGCGATCCCTTGGGGGTCAGCTTTCGCGTGGCTCCACTTTGCGCAGCCACGTTTCCCGCCAATAGGGCAAACCGCCGCGCGGGCAGAATTTGTGATAGATGCCCTCGCACACGACATCCTCTAGTACCAGGCAATCCCGCAGTTTGATCATGCGTCCTGTGGGCTCGTCGATGATCTGCTCGATCTTGCGCTCGACCCGGGCCTGACGGCCGCAGAACGGGAGTTGCTCAGAGTCGAAGAGCATGCCGCCGTTTTTGTTGGCGGAGTTGAGTGTCGCCATGATCTCTTGCTTGCTGCGCACCTCGACCAGATCGCCGGGCTGAAGCTCGCCAGAGGGGACGCGCTTGCCGTCACCGGTGCCGCCGTAGAACGGATAACGCTTGCCGCCCGCGATCGTGAGCCACTTCGGCAGTTTTCCGTACGTCTTCCATTGGTACACATTGAAGAACGTGATCAGGATGCCCTTGAGTAGCTTGAACGGGTTGCGCACGTTGCCGCTGCGGAAGTCGGTGACGTATTGCGAGAGGTTTCCGGCACGCAGGATCGTCGAGCCTTGGGCGAGCGCTGTCGCCTGGCAGTGATAGATGTCACCGGCCCGCTGGGTCTGCTCGCTGAGGTCCTCGACGGTCACCTTTGGCGCCGATGGCTCCAGGGGCCCAGTCGTCAGCCACTCCTCGCGCCAGAACAGCAGGCACGCGGCTTGACATCCACCATGGGCGGCACCGTCGCATCGGGCCCCACTCAAGTGCACGGTCGCTTCCAGACCCCGTGTCCCCCCAAGGTTATCGACCGTGTCGCAAGCTTTATGCGCGCTGGCGAACACCTTGAGTTCCTGACCGGCGAACTTCAGCATTTCCGGCATAAAGGGCATACCACGCGTAGTGCCATCTTTATCCAAAGTGGATAGTATTTCCGCGACGCTGCGGACTCTGACAGTCTCCCCACGGCGCAAATTCACAGCTGAATTCCTATCAGCGTCTAAGTTCAAACCTGGGTGCCCGGTCGTCTTCCAGACAGATGAGCTTGTAGGGTCGGGCACCTCCCTAGCATTACGGGGTCTGCCGAGGAGGGGCGTTGTGGCATTTGATCGTGATGTGGTGATTGTTGGTGGTGGCGGACGGGTTGGCCTGCCGCTCGGGATCGCATTTGCGATGCGCGGGCTGTCGGTCACGCTCTACGACATCAACACCGCCGTCGTCGACCGCATCAACGCGGGCGAGCTTCCGTTCGCCGAGGCGGGCGCGGAGAAGCCTTTCGCTGAGGCCATCGCCAACGGCAAGCTAGTCGCCACCGCCGATCCCGCCTCGGTCGCGGCCGCGGAACACGTAGTTGTCATCGTGGGTACTCCGGTGGACGCGCACCTGAACCCCGATCCCGCCGTGGTCCCCAAGGCCGTCGAGCAGATCGCGACACACCTGCGCCCCGGGCAGCTGCTCGTGCTGCGCTCCACGGTGCACCCAGGCGTCACGCAGCTGACCGAAAAGACACTCGCTCAGCTCGGCCTCGTCGTCGACGTGGCGTTCTGCCCGGAGCGCATCGCTGAAGGCCACGCGATGACCGAGATCTTCGACCTGCCGCAGATCATCGCTGGCCGCACGGAGAAGGCATCTGAGCGGGCCGAGAAGCTGTTCAGCAACCTCGCGAGCACGATGGTCAAGGTGACGCCCGAAGAGGCCGAGCTGGCCAAGCTGTTCACGAACACCTGGCGTTACGTCAAGTTCGCCACGGCCAACCAGTTCTGGATGATGGCCAACGACGCGGGTGTCGACTTCGCCCGTGTGCGCCAGGCGATCACACAGGACTACCCGCGCGCGTCTGATCTGCCGATGCCCGGCTTCGCCGCTGGCCCGTGCCTGTTCAAAGACACGATGCAGCTGGCCGCGTTCAACAAGAACAACTTCGTGCTCGGCCACTCCGCGATGCTGATCAATGAGGGCCTGCCGAACTACGTCGTGTCCCGCTTGGAACAGCGCTTCAACCTCAGTGAGCTGACAGTCGGCATCCTGGGCATGGCGTTCAAGGGTGGCAGCGACGATATCCGCGAATCACTCGCGTTTAAGCTCCGCAAACTTCTGCAGGTCAAGGCTGCCGAGGTGCTGTGCGCCGATCCTTATGTCGTCGATGCCCGGCTCACTCCGCAGGAGGACGTTCTGTCCCGGGCCGACCTGCTTATCATTGGTGCGCCGCACGCTCCCTACCGCTCGCTTGACGTGAAGCAGCCGGTCATCGACATGTGGGGCATCCGCGGCGAAGGAGTGCTCATCTAAATGAACCCGCGCGTTTCGGTCGTCATCCCGGTCTACAACGAAGGTGCCAACATCGTCCGGTGCCTAGACCGGATTCTGCGCGAGGTCATGCTCCCGTGCGAGGTCCTCATCGTGCACGACATGCCTGAGGACACGACCGTGCCGTTCGCGCAGGAGATCGCCTCAGCTGACCGTCGCGTGCGGACGGTTCTGAACACTTACGGCCGCGGCCCGTCCAACGCGATCCGCTTCGGCATTCATGCCGCCGTCGCCCCGGTCGTCGTCGTGACGATGGCTGACGGTTCTGACGATCCGCGGCAGATCGACGACCTTGCCCGCCTAGTCGACCGTGGTGTCGTGGTCGCGGCGGCGTCGCGGTACATGCCTGGTGGCCAGCAGGTCGGCGGCCCACGCTTCAAGCGCATGCTCTCGCGCACGGCCGGGCGCGTCCTGTACTGGTTCACAAAGGTCGGCACCCGTGACGCTACGAACAGCTTCAAGGCCTACGATGCGGAGTTTGTAAGGCAGGTAGGGATCGAATCCCGGGCCGGCTTCGAGATCGGGCTTGAACTGACCGCCAAGGCGACGCGGCTGCGGCTGCCGGTGGCGGAGATTCCGACCATCTGGCTTGACCGTCAGCTTGGTGAGTCCAATTTCGACGTTGGCCGCTTCCTTCCCAGCTATCTGCGCTGGTTCCGGTTCGCCTTCGGGCGGCGCCTCAAACTCGAGCAAATCCAAGCCAGACTCCCGAAGCAGCGGGTTGAAGAAAAGGAACATTCGTGGCAAAAGTAATGGTCACCGGTTCGGCCGGGTTCATCGGTGGATACGTCGTTGAGGAGCTGCTCAAGCGCGGCCACAGCGTGGTCGGGCTGGACAACTTCTCCAAATACGGCCCGGTGTCGCACAGCTACGACGACAACCCCAACTACCACTTCGTTGAAGGCGACGCCCGGGACACCGAGCTGCTCAAGAGCCTGCTGATGGACTGCGACCACTTCATCGTCGGCGCGGCGATGATCGGTGGCATTTCCTACTTCCACGCGTACGCCTACGACCTGCTCGCGACCAACGAGCGCATCATGGCTGCCTCTTGTGACGCCGCTATCGCCGCGCACCGTGACGGCAAGCTGAAGAAGGCGACCTACCTGTCTTCCTCGATGGTCTTCGAGTCCACCGAGCACTGGCCCTCCAAGGAAGGCGACGAGCGCAAGATTCCGCCGCCGCTGTCGTCCTACGGCTTCCAGAAGCTCGCGGTGGAGTACTACGCCCACGCCGCCTGGGACCAGTACAAGCTGCCCTTCACGATCGTGCGCCCGTTCAACTGTGTTGGCGTCGGCGAAGGCCGTGCCCTCGGTGAGGCCGAAGTGCTGTCGGGCAACGTCAAGCTCGCCATGTCGCACGTCGTGCCCGACATCGTGCAAAAGATCGTCAAGGGCCAGGACCCGCTGCACATCCTCGGCGCTGGTGACCAGGTGCGCCACTACACCTACGGTGGCGACCTCGCCCGCGGCATCGTTGTCGCGATGGAGCACGAGGCGGCGACCAACGAAGACTTCAACATCTCGACCGCTGAGTCGACGACCGTTCTTGAACTCGCCGAAGTGATCTGGCGCAAAATCAAGGGCGACGACGTCCCGTTCCGTTACGTGAGCGACGACCCGTTCGAATACGACGTGCAGAAGCGGGTTCCCGACGTGACCAAGGCCCGCGAGGTGCTTGGCTTCGAAGCCACGACCAGCCTGGACGAAATGCTAGATGAGGTGATCCCATGGGTCAGCCAGGCGGTACGCGAAGGCCGGCTCTAGCACTTCTCGCAGTCGTTGCTGCCGCAGGAGTTTCGCTCCTGCGGCAGACCGGCGCCGGGGCCCTCGACACGGTCTATGCCGAAGACGGGGCTGTTTTCCTTGCCGCGTCTTATAACTCTCCCGAGGCGGGCAACTTCTTCTCGCCGTACGCCGGGTATCTTCACTTAGGACCCCGGCTCATCACGGCGCTCGTGTCGTTGTTCCCGGTCGCTTGGGCCGCCTGGGCTTTGGCCGTTTCCGCCGCTGTCGTCACGGGCCTGCTTTCCGTTTTGGTGTTCTTCGCCAGCTCACGGTTGGCGTCTCTACCGGCGCGGCTGCTCGTCTCCGCCGTCGTGGTTTTCGTGCCGGTCGGTCAAGACGAGCTTCCCAATTCCATCGCCAACCTGCATTGGCCAGCTTTATATGCCCTTTTCTGGGTACTGGTATGGAAGCCCCGTTCTCGGTGGGCTTCCGTGGTCGCGGCCGGGTCGGTGCTGCTGATCGCGATGAGCGACTTGCTCGTGCTGGTCTTTGTGCCGCTGGCGTTGTGGCTCTGGTGGCGCCGGCGCAACGGTCAGTCGCTTTCGGTTCTTTTGGCTCTGGGGACGGGCCTGGTCGCTCAAGCCTTGACCGTGCTTCTCGGCCCAGGCGGCCGTGAGCTCAACCCCGAACCGGTGAAGTGGGCGCCCTGGTGGGCGATCCGGGCCGTGCCCACGAGCACGCTGGGTCAGCGCTGGTTCCCGTCCGATGTGGACGTTCGCTGGCTCGCGCTCGCCGCCGTCGCGTGGATCCTGGTCGGCCTGTTCGTCTTCTTCACCTTCAAGCGCACCTTGACGGACCGCTGGCAGCTCGCGTTGCTGGCAGGCGCTCACTGCGTCGCCGTCTACGCGCTGCCCGTCATGCTCAGCGGCCAAGCCACACCCCGTTACGCCGCGGCCCCGGCCATGCTTCTCGTGACCGCTTTAGTCGCGCTAACGGTCGCTTCCCGCCCACTTCCCCCTTACCCTCTTCCCGCCCAATCCACGGGCACAATCCCTGCTTCCGCTTCCGCGCTCGGCTCCGCTTCCCCCGCTTCGGCTTCCGGTGTCGCTTCCGCTTCTCCTCCCGCTGCGTCCGCTTCCGGCTTGGGTTCGGCTTCCGGGTTGGATCCGCTTCCCGCAGCGGGCTCGGCTTCCGCTGCTTCCGTTTCGGCGGCCGGTGTCGTTTCGGCTTCGCTCCCCGGCTCAGCTTCGCTTTCGGGTGCTGCGACGGTTGGTGGGCCGGGGGCTGGGCTGGATGAAGGGGCGGCGAGGTCGGGTTTGAGTGCCGGTGCCGTAGGGGACCGGAGCACGGATGAGCACGGGGCGAAGGACACGGCCGGTGATGCTGAGGCCGAAGGACACCGTGACAGTTTGCGTGCCTGGCGCGAGTGGGCGCGGGACGCTAGCAAGCCGTGGTGGGAGAACAAGGACAAGTGGGCCTTCGGCCTACTTGCTGGATTCTGTGCGGTGGTCTGGATCGTCAACCTGCGCGTGCCAAACGAGCGGTCGCTCGGTCCAACGTGGACAGAACAGGTGACCAAGGCTGAGCAGATGTGCCAGCTGGCGCAAACCGCTCAGATTCAGCTCGCTTCGCCCGGCTGGACGATGACGGTCGACTGTGACGAGGTGCCGTCGTGGCGATAGGTGGCTGGGCACGTAAGGCCATCGCGGCTCGGCAGAAGGCCGCCGACCTGCGCTGGCGCAGGCCGCCTGAGCTGAAAGTCCTTCCCGCTCAGGGGACTCCCGCTGTCTACTACTTGGCACCTCACTTGGCCGAACCGGCCGGTGGTGTCAAAGTCATGTACCGGCACGTGGACTTGCTCAATGAGATGGGCATCCCCGCCGCGATCCTGCACGAGCCAACGGGATTCCGGGCGGCGTGGTTCGACAACACGACCCGGATCGAGTCGGCGGAGTCGATTCGCTTGCATAGCAACGACATTCTGGTGATACCGGAGTGTTACGGCCCGGGGCTTTCGCTTTTGCCAGACGTGCGGACGTACATCTTCAACCAGGGCGCGTATCACACCTTCGATCTGATCGACCTGGGCACGCCGGGGGCGCCATATTCGGCTGTGCCGCAGTTGCAGGGCATTCTCACGGTTTCGCAAGACAGTCAGGAGCTACTGGAGTTTTCGTTTCCGGGGGTGGGCTTATGGCGTACCAGACCGGTAATTGATGAAAAGGTGTTCCACCGCGGACCGGAACCGGGCCGCAAAGCGCTGGCCTTCTTGCCCGAGCGGCGACGCGAAGAGCGGCACCAGTTAATGCACATGCTTCAGGCACGTGGCGTCGATTGGGATCTGGTGCCGATCGCTGGCGTCACCGAGACCGGTGTCGCGGAACTGATGCGTGGGTCAGCCGTGTTCCTGAGTTTCAGTGAACGGGAAGGCTTCGGGCTTCCGCCGGCGGAGGCGATGGCGAGCGGTTGCTACGTCATTGGCTACCCGGGCGGGGGAGGGCGCGAGTTCTTCGACCCGGCCTATAGTGCGCCCGTGACCGATCAGACATCGTTTGCCAAAACGGTGCTTCATGCGCTCAACCGTCCGCTCGACGAGCTGATTTGGCTTGGTGCGAAGGCTTCTGAGCAAGTGCTCGGCACCTACAACGTCGAAGGGCTGCGGTCTGACCTGGCGGCCGTGTTCGGAGACCTAACGTGAGCAAACTCAAGGCTGCCGTGCTGTGGTCCTACCTGCTGAGCACTGGCAGCATGGCCATCACCGGCATCCTGACGTTCGTCCTGGCTGCCATCCTCGACCCGGAAAGCTTTGGGGTGCTTGCCCTTGGCGTGCTCTGGGTCGGGTTTGGACAGATGCTCCTGCAGCACGGGCCGACGCTAGCCATTATCCAGCTTGAAGAAGTCTCCGACGAACAAGCCAACGCGGCCTTCTGGACGGTCATCACGGGAGCGGCGACGTTCTGCGGGCTGTTCGCTTTGCTCGTTCCGGCGTGGGCTTCGTACAACGGATTGCCGTTGCTCAAACCGGTTTCGTGGGCACTGCTTTTCGTCACCATGCTGACGTCGATCAGCGTCATCCCCGATGCGTTGATGCGCCGGCAAATGAAGTTCAAAGGCATAGCTGTTCGTACGCTGGCGGGCGCGGCCGCGGGCGGCATCGCCGGCGTGACCGGAGCGTTGCTCGGCTGGGGCGTCTGGGCTCTGGTCGCCCAGCAGCTGGTGTCGGTGTTCGTCTACGCCATGACAGTGTGGACAGTCACGCCGTGGCGGCCGTCGTTCCCTCGCCCACGCGCGATTATCCGTGGGATGAAAGGCATGCGGCGGCAGTCCGTGCAGACACTCGGTGGGGCGCTGGGCGTGTTCCTGTCGAGCCGGATGGACGTGCTCATGATGAGCGCCTTCTTCGGTCCGGTGATGATTGGTGTCTACCGGTTCTCACTGCGGCTCGCCGAAATGGTCGTCGACGTGACTTCCCGTGGGCTGCAACATGTTTCGCTCCCGGAGCTGGCGCAATACCAGTCGGACCGCGAGCTGCTCGGCCGTCGGCTGGCCAACCTGGTTCACGTCGCTGTGGTGATGAGCGTGCCGGCGCTGGCCGTGCTCGCCGCCGTCGCGCAGCCGCTCGTGCTAACGATTGGCCCGCAATGGGAAATGGCCGGGCGGCCGCTGCAGATCCTCTGTGTCGTGAGCGCTTTAGGCACCGTGAACTCACTGCTCGGCCCGGCCATGCAAGCCGTGCAGCGAGCGTCCGTTCCGGCGATCCTGACGTGGGTGTCGACCGCCTTTTCCGCCGCCGGTCTCGGTTTCGCGGCGTGGGTCAGCCGTTCTGACGGCGTGTTTGGCCAACTGCAAGCGGTCGCGATCGCGGCGCTTTTCGTGCAGGCGCTGAACCTTTCTGTGACCGCGTTCCTGGCTTACCGTGTCGTGCTTCGCATCTCCATCTGGCCGACCGTCCGCGCGATCCTGCCCGCACTGGCTTCTGCCGCCCTCGGCTTCGCCGCCGCCTGGGGAGTCGAACGCCTGCACCTGGAACCGTTGCCCACTTTCCTCCTAGGCGGCGCACTCGGCGGAACTGTCGCGCTAGGACTCCTCGTTCTCCTAGACACCCGCACCCGCGACCAGGGCCTCCGCCTCATCCGCCGCATCCTGCGCCGTGGTGCCGCAGCCCCCATCCCACCCCAGCCAGCCCCCGCCGATTCCCCAGCCTCCGTCTCAACTCCCTAACCCGCTCTCGCCCCACCTCCCCACTTTCCCGTTTGGCGCCGTGCCGTTTCGCGCCTCTGCCGTTTCGCGCTTTCCCGCGTCGCGCTTTCCCGCCTCGTGCCTTTCCGCGTCGCGCTTTCCCGCCTCGTGCCTTTCCGCGTCGCGCTTTCCCGCCTCGTGCCTTTCCGCGTCGCGCTTTCCCGCCTCGTGCCTTTCCGCGTCGCGCTTTCCCGCCTCGTGCCTTTCCGCGTCGCGCTTTCCCGCGTCGCGCCTTTCCCGTTCCGTGCCTCTGCTGTTTCGCGCTTTCCCCGCTTCCTCGTTCCGCGTCGACGCCGTTTCCGCCCTCTGCATTTGCGGGCAAGCGTTTGCGCTTCGCGCCTTTCTCGTCGACCGTTTCGCGGGTTTGCCGCTTCGCGGGTTGCGGATTTCGCCGACCTGCAGGCGCGCCGATCTTGAGGTGTGATCCACAGCCCGAAAAGGGTGATCAGCAGGCGGTTTGGCCACACCTTTCGGGCTGTGGATCAGGGGCAGTGATCGTTAGCTGCTTCGTGCGCGACGTTTGCCGACGGCATCGTCGGCGTAGTCGTGATCGGCATCCCTAAGTGTGATCCACATCCCCGGAGACGTGATCAAAAGGCGGTTTGATCACGTCCCAACGGATGTGGATCACGAAACAGCCCGGTGGATCACGAAACAGCCCGGTGGGGCAACGCTGGGCCGGGCGGGGCGGCGAGCTAAGAGCGAAGCGAGGAAGGGGGCAAGAGCGGGGGTCAAGGCAGGACGGGGCGGGGCGGGGGAAGGGGCGGTTGGCAGGGGGTGGGGAGTGCGCTAGGTTGTCAACCAATCGATTGGTTGGGGGGACGGTGCCGGAGCTGAGGTGGGATCCGCGGCGGCTGAATGCGGTTGCGGTGGAGTTGCCTGATGGGGGCACGCCGCCGGGAACGCGTGGGCGGATTTTGCTTGCGGCACTTCAGCTGTTCGCGGAGTACGGGTTTCACGGGACGTCTATTCGCGATCTAGCAAACGTCGCGGGGATCAATTCGGCGACGTTGTATGCGCACTATCCGAGCAAGGAACAGGTGCTCACGGAGCTTGTCCTATTAGGACACCAGGAGCTGCACAGAAAGCTTGAGGAAGCGACGGCGAAAGCGGGGCCGGCGCCGGCCGAGCAGTTAACGGCACTGGTCAAAGCGCAGGTCTACGCCCACGCCGACTTCCCCCTGCTGGCACTGGTCGCCAACGCTGAGTTGCACGCCCTCGCCCCTGAGCGGGCCGCACCCGCGTTGAAGATTCGCGAGCAGTCCCGCAACATGCTCATTAGCGTGCTCCAACAAGGAGAAGAAGACGGGTCGTTCGCCATAGCGGACGTCAACCTCACCGCCATCGCCATTGGTTCGCTCGGATTGCGGGTGGCGCATTGGTTCGGGCCAGACCAGCCGTATTCACGCGAGCAAGTCGCGGATTCGTTCGCCACGTTTGCCCAACAGATCGCCGGAGTCCAGAAAGGCTGACATGCAAGCAATCGAGATCCCCCTCGCAGACGGCTCGCTAAACGCACTGCGTTTCGGTGATGGACCGAAGATAGTCCTTGCCGCGCATGGCATTACGGCCTCGGCTATGGCGTTCGCCGTCGTGGCCCGGCACCTGCCCAGCGACTACAGTCTCATCGGGCTCGACCTGCGGGGGCGGGGCGGTTCGAACACGCTGGCCGGACCGTACGGAATGAGCGCACACGCGGCCGACATCGCCGCGGCGGCTGAGCATTTCGGTGCGCCCGTTGTCCTAACAGGACACTCGATGGGTGCCTATGCCGCGCTGCGGGCCGCTGTGACCCGGCCAGAGTTGTTCACCAAGGTGGTACTAGTCGATGGCGCCCTGCCCTTGCCAGTGCCCGACGGCTTCGAGCCGGATGCGTTGCTAGAGGCCACCGTCGGCCCCGCGATCGCCCGGTTGAAGCAGACCTTCGAGTCTGAAGAAGCCTACGTGGCCTTCTTCCAGCAGCATCCAGCGCTGGCCGACGAGTGGAATGATGATCTGACCGCCTACGTGCGTTATGACGCGATGGGAGAGCCAGGGGCGATCCGGTCACGGGCCAATGCTGAGGCGGTCTATGCGGATGGCCGTGACTTGCTCGTCAACGCCGCCTCGTTTGGCGACGATCTCAAGAAGCTAAACGTTCCGGCGACGCTGCTCTACGCACCGCGAGGGATGTTTGGTGCCGAGCCGGGCATGCTCCCGGAACCGATCGTGCGGCACTGGGGGAGTGAGGCTCCGGCGCTGACGGTCGAATTGGTGCCCGACACGAATCACTACACGATCCTTATGAAGGACAGCGCGGCAAGCCTTATCGCCGGACGGATTCAATGACGAAACGGGCCGCGGAGCGCGCGAAGTTACGCGTGTTCCGCAACGTCCAGCGGGAGTAAGCCCTCTGCGCGCGCGAAACGTCGGCGGGGCTCAACGGTGCGTTGCGGATCGCCCGGCGCAAATGTGACGCGTAGTGGAACGTGATGGCTTTGGTGGGCGCCTTCTTGCCGTAGTAACTATTGCTGCGGCCCTTGCCATGGGTGATGCGCCCGGCGTGGTCACGGTTGCGGAAGTAGCGCTCCGGGGCGATGGCGGTCGGGCCGTGCAACGCCAGCTCCGCCAGCATCACGCGATCGCTGCCCCAGCAGGTGCACATCGGCTCGACAGCGGCGAGCGTCGATCGCCTGTAGACGGAGAAGATGCTCTGGCACGCGTGACCGAAGCCAATCATGTCCAGCATCCGCTCACCCGGATCGGGGTGCGACCACCGAATGCTGGGCAGCTCATCGCGTACCCACTGATTGTGGTCGTCAATCATCTCGACGGCCGTGAAGCCGCCGATGGCGCCGGGAAGCGCGTCGAGCGCGCGCACCGACGCGGCGAAGAAGTCTGGGTGATGCAGGTCATCGGCGGCACACCACGCGAACAGTTCGTTGTCCATGCGGTTGAAGACATCGTTGAAGTTTTGTGGCCCGCCGGTCGTTTCGGGCTTGCGTTCGTAGCGGAAGCGCGAATCGGCCGCCACGACGGCACGAGCGATGTCGCCGGAACTGTCCGTCGAGGCGTTGTCGAGGATGAGAACCTCGAAATCGGGGTAGGTCTGCGCCCGAAGCGAGTCGAGCGTTTGGGCGAGGTAGCGCTCGCCGTTGTAGACCGGTAGCCCGATCCCCAGCCGTGCAGTCACGCCCCCCAACATAGAACAACCAGGGCATCTGCGACTGACGGGTTTCTTACTCACGGTTGGCTGATCGTGGGCCGAGCCTGGAAGCTGTGACGGTGTCTGCTGTGCCGTGCCGTCTGTGTGGCGAACCCCTGTCCCGCACCTTCGTTGACCTGGGAATGTCGCCGCTGTGCGAAAACTTCCTGCGTAAAGATCAATTAGATCAGCGCGAGTCGTTTTATCCGCTGCACGTGCGCATCTGCGATAGCTGCCTGCTGGTGCAGCTGCCTGCCTATGTGCCCGGCGAGGAGATCTTCTCCGATTACGCCTACTTCTCGTCCTATTCGGACAGTTACGTTGAGCACCAGCGCGTCTACGCCACCCGGATGGTTTCAGAGCTGAAGCTGGATCCCGGGTCGCTGGTGACCGAGGTCGCCTCCAACGATGGCTACTTGCTGCAGCATTTCGTGGCCGCAGGAGTTCCCGTGCTCGGCGTGGAGCCGGCCGCGAACATCGTGGAAGTGGCTCGCGCCAAGGGAATCCGCACCGAGTGCGAGTTCCTGTCGGAGGAAACGGGTCTGGCCCTGGCGGAAAAGTACGGCCGGGCGGATCTGGTGGCGGCCAACAACGTCTTCGCCCACATCCCCGACATCGTGGGCTTCAGCAAGGGTCTTGCCGCGCTCGTGAAGCCCGAGGGTCTGGTGACCATCGAGGTGCAGCACCTGCTGACGATGATGCGCGGTAAGCAGTACGACACCATCTATCACGAGCACTATCAATACCTGACACTGCTGACGGCCTCGCGTGCCCTGGCGGAAGCCGGGCTGACCGTCGTCGACGTCGAACTCATCGGCACCCACGGCGGATCGTTGCGGGTCTTCGCCCGCCATTCTGAATCAGCTGGCGCGCCGAGTGCCCGGGTCAAGGAAGTGCTCGAACTCGAATCTTCTCTGCACACGGTCGAGGGACATCTTGGATTCGCCTCCGCTGTGTTCGACATCAAGCGGGATCTGCTGTCGTTCTTGCTGTCCGCTAAGGCCGAGGGCAAGAAGGTCGTCGGCTATGGCGCTCCAGGTAAAGGCAACACGCTGCTGAATCACTGCGGCATCCGGGGCGATCTGCTTGAGTACACCGTTGACCGCAACCCTTACAAGCACGGGATGTTCTTGCCTGGCACGCACATCCCGATCCACGACCCGTCCCGTATCGCCATCGACAAGCCCGACTATGTGCTCGTGCTGCCGTGGAACCTGCGCAAGGAGCTGACCGCTCAGCTGGCCTATGTGCGCGAATGGGGCGGCAAACTCGTCTTCCCGATTCCAGCTCTGGAGATCGTATGAAGGTAACTCGTGCTTCGCGCTCACTGCCGCCCCACCTTGCGGGTGGTGAGGGCCGAAAATGAAGGTAGTGCTTTTCTGCGGTGGGTTCGGGCTGCGGATGCGTGACGGGCAAGGCAGTGCGCCCAAACCGATGTCGATGATCGGTGACCGGCCGTTGTTGTGGCACGTCATGCGTTACTACGCCCACTTCGGGCACACCGATTTCATTCTTTGCCTGGGGTACGGCGCTGCCGCTGTCAAAGACTATTTCCTCAAATACGACGAGACGCTGTCGAACGACTTCACGCTGGCCTCAGGTGGCCGTGAGCTTCAGTTGCACTCCACTGACATCACCGACTGGAAGATCACGTTCATCGACACCGGGTTGCGGGCTTCTATCGGCGAACGCCTCTCCCGGGTCAAGGCGCACGTCGCTGGTGAAGAAATGTTCCTCGCCAACTATGCGGACACTTTGACGGACGCTCCGCTGCCCTCGCTGATCGAACGTTTCGGGGCCTCGGACGCGACCGTCAGCATGCTGGCTGTGCCGCCGCCGTCCACACATCACGTCGTTGATATCGCTGAGGACGGCATCGTCACGGGAGTCCGCGAGTTGCGCGACGGCCAGTGGGAAAACGGCGGCTATTTCGTTATGCGCCAAGGCATCTTCGACGAGTTGCGCGACGGCGAAGACATGGTGCCGCACGCGTTCTCCCGGCTGGCCGCTCGTGGTGGCCTTCTCGCCCAGCGTTACGACGGGTTCTGGCGGGCCGCGGACACGTTCAAGGACCGGGCTGAACTGGAAGAGATGTACGACAGGGCACAGAGCCCGTGGATGCTTTGGGACCCGAACCGATGCGGCTAAACCTGTCCGGCGTGGAGCGCGTCGTCGTTCTCGGCGCGCACTGCGACGACATCGAGATCGCGGCCGGGGCAACATTGCTTTCCCTGGCGTCGCCTTCTTTGAGAGTGCACTACGTCGTGTGCGCGGGCGCTCCGGCACGGCAAGCCGAAGCGGTCACCGCCGCGCACGCGTTCCTTCCCGGGGCGCAGCTTTCCTTTGCCCTGCACGACTTGCCCGATGGGCGGCTGCCCGGCCACTGGAGCGAGGTCAAGCAGATCATCCAGGACGCGGCGTCCACTTTGGACGCCGATCTGGTGCTGTCGCCGTGGCGTGGAGATTTTCATCAAGACCACCGCTTGCTGGGCGAACTAGCCCCGACAGCGTTCCGCAACGCCTTGCACCTTCAATACGAGATCCCCAAGTGGGACGGTGACTTGGGACGGCCGTCTTTCTACATTCCGGTGAGCCGCGAGCTCGCGGAACGCAAAGTCGAGCTGCTCAACAAGTGCTTCCCCTCGCAGCACTCACGCGACTGGTGGACCGACGAAACGTTCCTGAGCCTGATGAAGCTGCGGGGCATCGAGTGCCGCTCGCCTTATGCCGAGGCGTTCCACGTCAATAAAGCGGTCGTCTCGATCTGACGCAGTGGTTAGCATGCCGCCATGCTCACGATCAGGCAGGCTGTTTCCGACGCGGACTACAGCGCATACCGCGAGGTCCGCATCGCTTTGGAGCCGGGACAGCGCATCCCGACTATCGAGGACCTGCGTTCGTTTGAACGCCCGGGACGCCACACCGTGCTCGCTGAAGTTGACGGGCAGGTGGTCGGCTGTGGCATCGCCGACCGGTCCGACTCGGTGGGCCGTGCCCACGTACAGCCCCGGATCGCGCCGCAGTTCCAGCGCCGTGGCTACGGTACAGAACTGCTTTACAAGCTCTGTGAATTGGCTGAGCCGCTGGGCTTTCCCACCGCTGGCGCGCTAGCCGACGATCCGGGTTCGGTGGCCTTCGGGCTGCGGCACGGCTTCACCGAGGTCGACCGTCAGGTGGAACAAGTTCGCCCGATCGAGGACGAGCTACCGGTGTCGGCTCCAGACGGTGTCGAGATCGTCAGCATCGCCCAGCGACCCGAGCTTTGGCTCCCGGCCTATGACGCCGTTGGTGCGCCCGGGTTCGCCGACATGGCCGCGTCCCGTGAAGTCAAAATCTCCCGTGAGCAATGGGAAAAGTACGAGATGAACGAACCCGCCGCGACCTTCCTCGCGTTACGGGGCGAGAGCATCATCGGCGTCGCGTCACTGCTTACCGATGAAGACAATCCCGCGCGCGCCGAACACGGCCTAACCGCGGTCGTGCGCGAGGAACGCGGACGGGGCATCGCCTCCGCCCTCAAACGCCAATGCCTGCACTGGGCGGCCAGTAACGGCATCAGCGAGGTCTACACCTGGACGCAGCAATACAACGAAGACATGCGCCGTCTCAACGAACGCCTTGGCTTCAGTTATGGACTGGTCAGTGTGACGCTGGAGGCTCCGCTGCCACTTCTTCGTCGTCCTTCTTAGCCTTAGCTTCGGCCTCGGCTTCGGCTTCGGCTTCGGCCTTGTCCTCGGCTGACTTGACGATCTGCTGCTCGGCGGTGGGCACGGAAGCGGTCGCGCGAATGGTGCCTGTCTCCGGCTCAGCGACTTCGGCAGGGCCGTCGTTGTCTTCCTCAGACGTGGGGGCGTCGTCCTCGGCAGCGGCTGGCTCAACCGGCCGCTGCAGCTCGGCGCGGTGACGCTCGGCGTCTTCGGCATCCTTTTGCGCCTTGCCCAGCCGGCTGACCTCGGTGGCCAGCTGCGCACGCAGCTCGGTGATGCGCTGCTCTAGCTGGCGCAAACCTTCCTGCGCGGCCGAAATCGCTTGCTGCGTCTCAGAAAGCTCCTGTTGCGCGGTCGCCGCGGCGGCGCGCTCCTGGTCGGCGAGCTGCTTGGCGGTGGCGAGGTCCTCTTGACCCTGAGCGTTGGTCTGCGCGACGAGCTGCTGTGCGGCAGCAGCGAGACGCTCGGCTTCTGCCTTCGCCGTGGCGACCAATTGCTCGGCTTCTTGCTGCGCCGTGGCAACGCGGTGGCGGGCCTCGGCCTCGGCGCGGGCCAGCCTGTTCTGCGCGTTGGTCGCGACTTGTTCCATCTCGGCCATCGCGGTCGCCATGTTCTGGTCGGCCTCAGCCTTGCGCTTGGCGATTTCTTCCTCAGCCTCGGCGCGCAACGTCGTGATGTCTTTCTCGGCCTGCATTCTGCGCCCAGCGACCTCATTGGCGGCAAGCGTCTTGAGGGCCTGCGCCTCCTGCTGCGCGTGCGCGAGCAAGTCGCGTGCTTCGGCCCGCATCCGTTGCGTCTCTTCAGCAACGGCCAGCCTGCGCTGCTCGTCAGACTTCTGCTCTTCTTTGCGGCGTGAGGCCAGAGCCACGTCGAAGTCGCGCACAGCGAGCGCCGTGCGCTCGCGGGCGTCAGCCAGCAGCCGCTCGGCTTCACTGCGCTGATCGTGGATCTCCTGCTGCGCCTGCGCGATGATCTCGGAGGCCTGATCTTCAGCCAGCGCCAGGATCTGCTCGACGCGACCACCCAGGTGGCGGAACGAGACCCTCGACGGGACTGCCCGGCGGTGAGCGTCGGCAAGCTCGGTCTGAAGCTGCTGCACCTGACCAGCGAGCGCCTGCAACTGCGCGAACGTCTGATCACGTTCGGCAGCGAGATTCGCTATGTCTGACTCAACCTGAGTGACATACCGATCTACCTGACGCTTGTCGTAGCCGCGGAGGGCGACGTCGAAACTGGGTTCAGATGCCACGCCCTCGCCGAGCGCAAAGATGTCTCCGCCATGTGACATGCCGTCCATCTTCACATAAAAAGACCTGGTCCGCCTGAGCAGGGTGTCAGGCAGGAACCAGGTCTTTTGAATCAACGCTTACTTAGCGTCGCCTTTGCCCTTGTCAGCAGCAGGTGCACCAGGGACGATGCCAGCCAGGCCGGACAGCATCTGTCCAAGCTGGGCAGTCACGGCGTCCTTCTGGCGGGTCAGGTCCTCGACCTCACGGCGGGCCGCGCTGGTGGTCAGCTCGGCTTCGTTCCTCGCCTCGCTCACCAGACGGTGGGCCTCGGCCTTGGCGTCGTTGACCATCTTCTCGGCGGAGCTGCGTGCCTTGTCGACCGTGTCGGTCGCGGTGCGCTCGGACTCGATGCGGCGAGCCTCGGCCCGCTGTTCGATCTCCTTCGCGCGGTCTTCGGCGGCACGTGCCCGCTCCTCGGCTTCGCCGACGAGCTTCTGCGTGGCGGCGACAGCGGCGGAGTGCCGCTGGCCCTCTTCGCGCTCGGCCTTCTCGCGGCGCTCCGCGAGCTCGAGAGCAAGGGCCTGCAAGTCCTTGTCCCGCTTGTCGCGAGCGTCAGCGAGCAATTTGGACGCTTCGGCGCGCTTCTCCTCGGCCTCACGGGCCGCCTTGGCGCGCAGCTGGGTGATCTCACGCTCAGCGGTCGCCCGCAGCGTGGCAACTTCCCGTTCGACCGTCGCCTTGAGCTCAGCCACCTCGTGTGACGTCGCGGTGCGCAGCTGCTTGGTCTCGCGGTCGGCGTCGGCACGCAGGGTGTCGGCCTCACGACGAGCCTGAACGCGAACCTCGGCCGCCTCGCGCTCCGCCGCGGTGCGCAGGTTGCCCGCCTCGCGTTCGGCGGTTGCCTTCATCGCGGCCGCTTCGGCACGCGCCTTGTCGGTGATCTCACGGGCCTCGAGCCGGGCCCCGGACAGAATGCCCTCGGACTCGCGCTTGGACTCACCGCGGTGATCGTTGGCCTGTTCCTCCGCGAGGCGAAGGATTTGCTCGACGCGAGTGCCGAGACCCGACAGGGTCGGACGGCTGTTCTCCTCAAGCTGCTTGCTGGCATCGGTGAGCTTCTGCTCCACCGAGGCGAGCCGCTGCTCCGCCTGACGCAGTCGCCGCTGAGCATCGTTCATCCGGTGCTCAGCCTCATTGCGTGCCTGCTCGGACTGAGCGAGCTGGGCGTTCAGCCGGTCAAGATAAGTCTTGACCTGTTCACGGTCGAAGCCCCGCAGCACGACCGTGAAGTCGTGCTGGGTGCCTGAACTTTCAAAGAAATCCATGTTGGGGGAAGTTTGCTGCTGGGGCATTGGCACATACTCCCAGATACACCCGGGTCTTTCGCAATAGCACCGGGCCAGTTTTGCGCCGGGAATCTGTGCCGATGCTCTACACTCCGCTGAATCTCTTGATCGCTGAAAGGTGCTGCGCCCGCTTCTGCGGATTACGCACACCGAGGCCCTCTTGCGGGGCAAGGCACAGAACGCCGACTTTGCCTTGGTGCGTATTGCGATGCACCTCGTAAGCGGCCTGTCCCGTCTCGGCGAGCGGGAAACTCTTAGATAGAGTCGGGTGGATTTGACCAAGATCAATCAACCGGTTCGCTTCCCAAGCTTCGCGATAGTTGGCGAAATGGCTGCCGATAATCCGTTTGAGTGACATCCACAAGTAACGGTTGTCGTACTGGTGTTCATAGCCGCTAGTGGACGCGCACGTGACGATCGTGCCGCCCTTCTTGGCGACGAAAACGCTGGCACCAAAGGTTTCCCGGCCCGGGTGCTCGAAGACGATGTCCGGATCTTCGCCACCGGTGAGCTCGCGGATCCTTGCGCCAAAACGTTTCCACTCGGACGGGTCTTGATTGTGCTCGTCGGCCCAGAACTTGTAGCCCTCAGCCGCGCGGTCGATGACCAGCTCAGCGCCCATGGCCCGGCACAGGTCAGCTTTGTCCTGACTGGACACAACGCAGACCGGAATCGCGCCACCGTTGAGCGCCATCTGGGTGGCGTAGGACCCGAGGCCACCGCTGGCACCCCAGATCAGCACGACATCGCCCTGCTTCATGTTGGCGCCGTTGTGTGACACCAGCTGCCGGTAGGCGGTGGAGTTCACGAGGCCTGGGCTCGCCGCCTCTTCCCAGGTCAGGTGACCTGGCTTGGGCATGAGCTGGTTGGCCTTCACGATCGCGAGCTGCGCCAGCCCGCCGAAGTTGGTTTCGAAGCCCCAGATCCGCTGCTGCGGGTCGAGCATCGTGTCGTCATGCCCGGCCGCGTCTTCAAGTTCGACGCTCAGACAGTGCGCCACGACCTGGTCGCCGGCTTTCCACTTGCTGACGCCGACGCCAACCTGGAGCACCACGCCGGCCGCGTCCGAACCAACCACGTGGTAGGGCAGATCGTGCCGTTTGGCCAGGGGAGAGGAATTGCCGTACCGCTTAAGGAAGCCGAACGTCGACATAGGCTCGAAGATCGACGTCCAGACGGTGTTGTAGTTGACCGCACTCGCCATGACGGCGATCAGCGCTTCGCCTGGCCCCAGCTCTGGGGTAGGCACCTCCTGCAAGTGCAGTGCCTTGCGAGGATCTTTTTCCCGCGTCGGAAGGCCATCGAACATGGCTGTCTCCTCAGCGCGCACCACCATTCCCTGGTAGCTGCTGGGGACATCGATGTCAGAGAGCTTTCGCAGCTCAGCAGCTGGGTCTGCGGCGTTTTCCGCCTGCATGATCACGTCGAGGATTGCGTCCATGAGCCGGACGTTACTTAACGGTAGTAAATGTGGGGAACGGATCTGTGAAAAAGTCCACCTGTGCGGTCAGGTAGCTGACAGCGTTCCTGCGGCCGGATGACCAGAGTGTTGCCCGTGACTGTCGTGTACTTTGACTCGCCCCTTACTGACGATGAACGCCGGGCCCGGCTGTTTTCCGGTGACATCTTCGTCTTCAGCGCCACCCCCGGCACGAAAGCGCTGGTGGAATTCGCGCGGGGCATGGCTGAAGAGGCGTTCGCGCCACACTTCCCGCCGGACGCGCAACACCAGATGGGCGCGCAGGAGTATGTCGACGTCCTCGCCCGTCTCAAGCCGGCGTTCATCAATCACCCCCGATGTAAGGAACTCCTCCGGCAGATCTTCGAAGACCTCGGTGTCGATGTCGGGCAGACGCACTTTGACGTCCCCCGCCTGCGCACGATGACCAGTGACTACCTCAACGCCGGGCTGACCTACCAGTTCCACGCGCACCGCGACACCTGGTTCTCGGCGCCGTTCTGCCAGCTCAACTGGTGGCTGCCGGTCTATGAGGTGGCCGAGTCCAACGTGATGGCGTTCCACCCCGCCTACTTTGGGCAGCCGGTGAAGAACAGCTCGGCTGGATACGACTACGGCGAATGGGTCGCCAACGGCAGGCAGATGGCCGCGGCACAGGTCGACATGGACACGCGGGAACAGCCCAAGGCGCTTGAGGAGATCAACCCCGAGCCGGAGATCCGGGTCGTGATGCCGCCCGGCGGATTCATGATCTTCTCCGGGGCGCAATTGCACTCGACCGTGCCCAACCATTCTGGACAGACACGATTCTCTATCGATTTCCGGACCGTTCACCGGGCTGATGTACAGGGCCGGGGCGGGGCGCGAAACGTCGATTCCGCTTGCACTGGAACGAATTTGGGCGACTTCCTGCGGGCCACCGACTTGACCCAGTTGCCGGCCGATCTTATCGAGAGTTACGCCTGAGTGAGCGACGGCAGGGGTGGCGGGAAACGCTGAGCTTGAGAATACTTCCCGAACATGGAGTCTGTGCGTGCGGAGACTCTGCGCCGCGATTTAGCTCATGCGGTGCGGACTGGGCCCTTTTCGGCCGTGCTGCACCTCGCCATAGAAGCAAGCGGTCTGCGGCTGGAAGAGATCCAGGAACGGCTTAACGCCCAGGGGATCTCGGTCAGCCTCACGACTTTGAGTTATTGGCGACGGGGGAGAAGCCGGCCCGAGCGGCCGGATTCATTGCGCGCGGTGCGGCTGATGGAAGACATCTTGTCGTTGCCCGCCGATGCGCTGACCTCGCAGTTGGGGCCGCGAAGACCCAGGGGCCGCTGGCTTAGCCATCCGCCCGGATTCCTTGACATCGACCGGCTTTTCGAAGATCCGGCCAGCGCCAGCGTCGAGAAGATGCTCGGCGAGCTCGACAACCGGATGAATCAGGAACTCACGAGGGTCAGCCTGCATGACCTTTACGTCGTGGGGGCGAACCGGCAGGAGATCAGCCTGACCACACGCCAGGTGCTAAGGGCCAATGTGGACCGAGTCTCGCGAGCGGTGGGAGTTTTCCGCACAGACGACTTGAGCCAGCCGCAGATGCGGATCAACACCATCCGCAATTGCCGCACCGGCCGCATTAGAGCCGATGTGGACAGTGGCCTGCTCGCGGCGGAGCTGATCTTCGACCGGGTGCTCTCGGTCGGGGAAACCGCGGTCGTCGAGTATGAGATTCTCACCGCTTCCGAGCAGCCCACCGACAACTACTACCGGGCTTTCGCCAGCCCCGTCGGTGAATTTGTGTGCCAGGTGCAGTTTGACCCGACGGCGGTTCCGGCCCGCTGCTATCGCTTTGAGAAACGCTCCGTCGCAGCGCCGGAACAGGGCGTCCGCGAGATTTGGATCGGCAACACCCATGGCGCTCACGTCGTGGCTAACGAGGTGCCGCCGGGCATCGTCGGTATGCGATGGGAATGGCAGTGAGTGGCCTGAGCCTGCGGATGCTGGCAAATGCCAGATCCGTTGACCACTCACTGCCATAGCCGCGCTCCTCCCCAGGAACGATGCTGTGTTGTTGGGGGTTCATCCGCCTCCCAGCCGGGCTCAGTCAGCTCCGGCCGGAAGGGGCGTTGTTATGACAGTAAGTCGCTAAATCCATGCCCCGATAGATCGCTTAACAGGTCAGCGAGCATTCGCTGTTTAAAACTGTTTATGAGACTTATGCCACAACAGTGGGCTCAACCAGCTCAACTAATACCCCACCGGCATCCTTCGGATGTACGAAGTTAATCCGCGATCCAGCGGTGCCCCGTTTAGGAGCTTCATAGAGCAGACGCACTCCACGCTCGCGGAGTTCCGCGCACGTCGCATCGATATTGGCCACCGTATAGGCGACCTGCTGGACGCCGGGACCGTTGCGGTCGAGGAACTTGCCGATGGGCGAATCCGCCCGCAGCGGCGCTAGCAGCTGGACGTGCCCACCGGACGGCTCTGGTCCTACCTGGAGCATGGCCTCCCGCACGCCCTGCTCCTCGTTTTCTTCGACGTGAGTGCAGGTCATTCCGAACGTACGCTGGTAGAAGTCGATTGCCGCGTCGAGGTCGGGCACAGCGACGCCGACGTGGTCAATGCGCAGCAGGCCGATCGGTGTGACATGGTTCCTAGTCAGGTCGGAGCTCATGCCGGTTAGTCTGACCGAACCATCGTTCAGGAACGAGAGGGTCCTCTTATGACATCGGTCATCGTCGCCGGCGCGCGTACCCCCATGGGGCGATTGCTCGGCAACCTCAAGGACCAGCAGGCCACCCAGCTGGGCGCGGCGGCCATCAAGGCAGCGCTTGAGCGCGCCGGGGTCTCGCCCGAGCAGGTGCAATACGTGATCATGGGACAGGTGCTGCAGGCCGGCGCGGGGCAGATCCCCGCTCGCCAGGCCGCTGTCGGCGCTGGCATCCCGATGACGGTTCCCGCCCTGACGATCAACAAGGTGTGCCTTTCCGGGCTGAACGCGATCGCCCTGGCCGACCAGCTCATCCGGGCCGGTGAGGCCGACATCGTCGTGGCTGGTGGCATGGAGTCCATGACCAACGCACCGCACCTGCTGATCGGACAGCGCTCGGGATACAAGTACGGCGATGTGGTGATCAAGGACCACATGGCCCTCGACGGGCTGACCGATCCGTGGGACAAGATCGCCATGGGTGAGTCGACGGAGAAGGCCGGCACCAAGCACGGCATCTCCCGCGAGGAGCAGGACGCGTTCTCGGCCGCCTCGCACCAGAAGGCCGCCGCCGCGCAGAAGAACGGCGCGTTCGCCGAGGAAATCGCTCCGCTGACGCTGCCGCAGCGCAAGGGAGACCCGATCGTCCTGTCCGAGGATGAGGGTGTGCGCGCGGACACGACCGTGGAAACACTGAGCAAGCTGCGCCCGGCCTTCACGAAGGACGGTTCGATCACGGCTGGGTCGTCGTCGCCGATCTCGGATGGCGCTGCCGCCGTTGTCGTGATGCGCAAGGAAAAGGCTGAGGAGCTGGGCCTGACCTGGCTCGCTGAGATCGGTGCGCATGGCAACGTGGCCGGTCCGGACAACTCACTGCACTCGCAGCCGTCCAACGCGATCCTGCACGCCCTGGGCAAGGAAGGTCTGTCCACAAAGGACCTCGACCTGGTCGAGATCAACGAGGCCTTCGCGGCCGTGGGCATTCAGTCCACCAAGGAACTCGGCATCGACCCCGAGATCGTCAACGTCAACGGTGGTGCGATCGCCCTCGGTCACCCGATCGGCATGTCGGGCGCGCGGCTCGTGCTCACACTGGCGCTGGAGCTCAAGCGGCGTGGTGGCGGGCTCGGAGCCGCGGCACTGTGTGGCGGCGGCGGTCAGGGTGACGCCCTGCTGATCCGGGTTCCCCGGCAGTGATCGCTGATCTCGTCGAGAGGGCGCGCGGGGGAGACCCGCGCGCCGTCGCTCGCCTGATCACGATGGTCGAATCCGGCGACCAGTCCCTTCCGGAAATCGCTGCCGCTCTAGGCGAGCAGGCCGTCAAGGCTGAGGTCATCGGCATCACCGGCTCGCCCGGCGTGGGCAAGTCGACGACTACGAACGAACTCGTCCGTGCGCTGCGTAAACGTGGTAAGCGGGTTGGTGTGCTCGCGGTGGATCCCTCGAGTCCCTTCACGGGTGGCGCGATTCTCGGCGACCGCGTGCGCATGCAGGACCACGCCACCGATCCAGGCGTGTTCATCCGCAGCATGTCGAGCCGGGGTCACCTGGGCGGGCTGGCCGCCGCGACACCTGCCGCCGTCAGGGTTCTGGCCGGCGCGGGCTGCGACATCGTGCTCGTGGAGACCGTCGGGGTTGGACAGGCCGAGGTGGAGATCGCCAGCTTGGCTGACACCACGCTCGTGCTGCTGGCTCCCGGCATGGGTGACGCGATCCAGGCCGTCAAGGCGGGAATCCTTGAGATCGCCGACATCTTCGTGGTGAACAAGGCTGACCGTGATGGCGCTGACAACACCTATCGCGACATCCAAGGCATGATCGCGCTGGGCGGCAGCGGCGAGCGTGAGCCGGGGGCTTGGCGGCCCCGGGTGCTCAAGACGGTGAGTGCCCGTTCCGAGGGCATTGATGAGCTTCTGGACGCCATGACGGAGCACCGCGACTGGCTAGTGCAAACCGGCCAGTTAGGACAAAGACGGCGGCTGCGCGCGAGTGCCGAAATCGAGGCGCTCGCCCTGGCTGAGCTGCGCTCACGCTTCAGTGACCTGCCCGGGGAGAGTCTGGAAACCCTCGCCGCGGAAGTGGCAGAGGGGCGGCTCGATCCTTACGCTGCGGCCACAAAACTGCTGTCCTCCCTCGACTGATCGACAGGAGCCTGGCTAGGGTGGGGCGTCCCGCTCCGTAAGACCACCCCTCAGGAGGCACCCGTGACCGGTTGGTCCGTCATGCTGCGAGGCATTCGGTACCGGCCGGGCCGGTCGTTAGCCGTGTTGCTTTTAGCGGCTTTCGCGACCACGTCGGCGGTGCTGATTCCCGTTTATGGGCGTGCGGCGGAACAGTCGGTGCTGACAGATGGCCTGCGCTCGGCTCCCGCAGTGTCAGCCGCGCTGACCGTGCGCGCCGAGAACATGGACGAGCCGAGCGTCGGCGAGGTCAAGGCCTCCACGGAACGCGCGCTGCGGGAGGCGCCGCACCTGCAGCAGGTGCTCGACCGCGCGGTGACGTCGATCGAGTCCGACATCGTCCACAATGGACTGCGCGCGAAGGTCGCCTGGCGGCAAGGTGCGTGCACCCAGCTGAAAGTCACGGGCACCTGCGCGATCGACGCCGAGCAAGCGGTGGTCAGCGAGCGGTCCGCCGCTGCGGCCGGCCTGAAGATCGGTGACAAGCTCACGGTCGCGCCCGGCAAGCAGGTGGAGATCACGGGTCTTTACGTGCCCATCGATGCTTCAGCCGTGTACTGGGGAAACAGTGTCTACTTCGCACACTCCACCGAGCGGCTGGACGCGATTATCACCGGCGCGGAGTCTGACGTCCCGGTCGCTAAAAGCACGGTGAACATCACGTATCCGGTGAAGCCAGAGGCAGTCCGGCTCGACGACGCCTCGCAGATTCGCCTGGAGCTCGGAACGCTCGGCATCGCGTTGAGTAACGCCAATCTTCAGGTCGAGACGGCCCTGCTCAGCATCGTGGACAACGTGTCTCGCGATCAGGCCGTGCTGAGCCGTGCGGTGCCAGTGATCGCTGTGCCGCTGCTGATTCTGGCGCTAGTCGTCCTGGTCATGACCGTCGTTTCGGTCGCCGCCGAAAGATCACCCGAGCTGGCGCTCGCCCGGTTGCGTGGATTCCCGCAGGGCAGGGCAGCCGGATTCGGGCTCAACGAAACGCTTTTCCTCATCGTGCTCAGCGCGCCGCTGGGGCTGGCCGCCGCTCTTGCCGCGGTGGAGCTCACCGCGCGAACCGTGATGGCCGAAGGCATTCACGCCGAGCTGACCTGGCAAGCGGGTGCGGCAGCGGTCGCCGCCGTCATCGTCGCGGTCACGGCGGCGTGGCTCGCCACCCGGCGGACCTTCGCTCAGGGTGTGCTGACCTTGCTCAGGCGGGTTCCGCAGCGTACGCGTAAGCGCGTCGCCATCTTCGAAGCGATCGCCGTGACGGTCGCCCTGATAGGTGTCGCGGCGGCCTGGCGTGACCGCAGCGCCCCCGAGGCACTGCTCGCTCCGCCCGCCCTCGCGCTCGTGGCGGGCATTATCGCGGGCCGCCTGCTTCAGCTGTGGGCCGGTGTGCGCTTGCGCCTGGCTCGCCGCAAAGGCCGTATCCCAGCCCTGCTCGCGGGCGCTCAGCTGTCACGCCGGCCAGGCCCAGCACGCACGGCGATGGTGCTGACGGCAGCGGTTGCCTTGCTGGCGTTTTCGGCCGCGACATGGGATGCCGCTCAGGCTGCCCGTGCCCGGTACGCCGATGAAAGCCTAGGCGCCTCAACGGTTTACCAGGTCATGGCGGCGCATCCGGAAGCGCTGGAGGCGGCTGTCGCCAAGGCTGACCCGAGCGGGCGTTCGATGGCGGTCGTGCGCACCGACGAACAGTACGGTCAGGGCCGCGTGGAGCTGATCGGGGTGCAGTCAGCCAAACTCAGCCAGGTCGCGATCTGGAAGGGCATGAGCCAGGAGCGGCTGGCAGCGTTGACAACGGAACTGCAAGCGGGAGCGGGCAAGCCGGCTGCTGTCGGAGAAAGCCTGACGCTAAAGGTAAACGCCTCGGGTCTGAGCGAGATCCCGCTACGCCTTGGCGCTCTGGTGACCGTGCCCGGACAGGCGGCCACTGTGGTGTGGCTCGGCGACCTCAAAGCCGGCCCGCGCGACTACAGCGGCCCGGTGCCTGGATGCACCAACGGATCGGGCTGCCGGTTCAGCGGTGTCGTCATTGGACGCTCGGGCGGGCTCACGGGCGCGATCCGCGCGACGCTGGCCATCAGCGAGGCGGCGCCAGGGGCACGGCTCGATCAGGCGAGCGCCTGGAAAGCGGCAACGGACCGCAACCCCACCGCCCGGGTCAACATCTCAGCCGGGACTCCGCTAAACCTGACCGTGGAATCAAATGGCGCCGGCGATGTCGTGGTGTCCTATCTCGACACTCCGGCCAGTTTGCCGGTGGTGCTCGCGGGCAAGGTTCCGGGCGACGGGGACACGTTCACGTTCCCCAGCCTGGCGGAGGTTTCCCAGAGCTTCACCGTCATCGAACGCTCCGGCAGACTGCCGCGCGCGGGATCGCACGCGCTCTTGTTCGACCTCGGCCTCGCGTCCCGCTCGGCCTCGCTGTCCACGTCGCTGGCTGACGCGACCGACCTGCGCTACGAGGTGTGGGCGGCACCGGATGCCCCGGCTGACCTGGCTTCGAAACTCACCGATCAAGGGGTGCGCTTACTGAGTACCCTCACGGTGGAAAAAGAGCTGGACCAGCTCGGACGTCGCGCCCCGGCGCTGGCCTGGAGGCTCTATCTGCTGGCCGGAATAGCCGCCGCGCTGCTGGGCGTGGGCGTGTTGTGGCTGAGCCGCCGGCTGGGTGCGGCGGAGCGGCGAGCCGAGCTAGCGGCGCTGCGGGCGACGGGTGTTCGCCCGAAAACCCTGCGTAGGGCGGTCCGCCGGGAACGGCTGACCTCGCTGGTGCTGCCGCTGGTGCTGGGGCTGGCCGCGGGAACGGCGGCCGCGGTGCTGATGCTGACAGGGGTTCCGCTCGTGACTCCCGGATCGGTGTCCACCCTGGACGTGTGGGCGGATCTGGCGCCGAAGGCTGAGTTGGCGGCGATTCCGGTGATGCTGGCCGCGGTGGTGCTGACCGTGCTGGCTGGAGCGAGGGGACGGTTGCGGTGACAGCGTCGGTGACGTGCCGTGGGCTGGTCTATATCTACCGGCTCGAAGGCTATGACGTGGTGGCGCTCGGCGGGGTCGATCTCGACATCACCCCGGGCGAATCCGTTGCGCTGCTTGGGCCTTCGGGGTCGGGCAAGTCCACTTTGCTGAGTCTGCTCGCGGGGCTGCTGCGTCCGGCGGCCGGCCGGGCGATGATCGACGACATCGATCTGTCCAAAGCAGACGATGCTGAACTCGCCCGCATGCGGGCGACACGTGTCGGCGTCGTGCTGCAAGGGGCATCGCGAAACCTGTTGCCCTACTTGACGTCTGAGCAGAACGTTCGCTTCGCGCAGAAGGCCGCGATCGCGCACGGGGCCACGGATTTGGCCGGGCCACGCGATGTGCTTAGCCTGGTGGGCCTGACGGTCCGTGGCTTCTTGAGGCAGCGCCCCTCCGATTTGAGCCCTGGCGATCAGCAAAGGCTTGCGCTAGCGGTCGCGATGGCGAGCCGCCCGCGCCTGTTGCTGGTTGACGAGCCGACAAGCCAGCTGGACACGTCATCCCGCGACGAGATCATCAACGCTCTCGCGGCCGTGAACGCCCAAGGCACCACCGTCGTCGTGGTAACGCACGATCCCGAGGTCGGATCGCGAATGGGCCGCCAGGTCACCATTCGTGACGGCCGTGTGGGGGCCGAAGGCAGCCTGGGTGAGGAATTCGCGCTCGTCGGGCGCGATGGGTCGGTCCACTTGCCGCCCGAGGTCCTCGCTGTCGTTCCACCTGGTACTCGGCTGAAGGTGCACGTCGCGACAGACGGCACGGTGACGCTGGTTCCCGCACGGTCCAGAGTGGAGGCGGCATGACCCTCGTCGTGGAATCGCTAACGGTGGCCTACGGCAAGAACAGGCCGGCGCTGCAAGGGGTTTCGGTCAATGTGGCGCCGGGCAAGATTCTCGCCGTGACCGGTGCCTCCGGCGCCGGCAAGACCACGCTCCTGTCCGCCATCGCCGGTCTCGTGCCCGCTGCCGCCGGTTCGGTGACCCTCAACGGTGTCACGCTGCGGGACAGGGAGCACGCGGTCGATCAGCGTGTCGTGCTCATGCCGCAAAACAACGGGCTCGCCCCGATCCTGACCGCGTTTGAAAACGTGCAGGTGGCTTTGCTCGCCTCCGGGCTGCCCAACGGGGAAGCCCGCCGGATTAGCGATGTCGCGCTCAAAGCCCTCGGCCTAGAAGGCCAAGCTGACCAGCTCGTCGAGGAACTGTCCGGCGGACAGCAGCAGCGCACAGCCATCGCCCGTGGGCTGGCCCTGCGCGGAGCCGTGGTCGTCGCCGATGAGGTCACCAGCGAACTCGACGCGGGCAACCGGCAGACCGTCCTGCGGCTGCTGCGTTCTGAAGCTGACCGTGGCGCGATCGTCGTTTTCGCCACCCACGACCCCCAAGCGGCAGCCTTTTGCGATGCCGAGCTGCATTTGATCGACGGCTTCGCCGTCGCGCGTCCCGCTGATTACCTGCGGGTATAGCTAACCGGCGCTTCACGCTCAATGTCCGCCTCCTTCGCGACCTGCGGCCAAGAAAGGCACCCGGGCCTTACCGATCGTTCAGGTAAGGCGTCTACTATTCGGGGCATGACCCCTGAGGAGATACAGGCCGGACGGGAACGCTGGCAGCGCCGCTACGAGCAGGCGCACAAGCGCAACGCTGACTTTACGACGCTCAGCGGTGTCGAGGTTGAGCCGCTTTACGGTCCGCCACCGGGGGTTTCGTACCCGGGGTTCGACAAGATCGGCTGGCCGGGGGAGTACCCGTTCACACGCGGTCTCTACCCCACGGGCTACCGCGGCCGGACGTGGACGATCCGTCAGTTCGCCGGATTCGGCAACGCCGTGCAGACCAACGAGCGCTACAAGATGATCCTGTCGTCCGGCGGTGGCGGGCTGTCAGTCGCCTTCGACATGCCGACCCTCATGGGACGCGACAGCGATGACCCGCGCAGTCTGGGCGAGGTCGGCCACTGCGGCGTCGCCATCGACTCGGCGGCTGACATGGACATCCTCTTCGACGGGATCAAACTTCAGGACGTCACGACGTCGATGACGATCAGTGGCCCAGCTGTCCCCGTGTTCTGCATGTACCTCGTCGCGGCGGAACGTCAGGGTGCCGATCTGTCCAAGTTGGACGGAACGCTGCAGACGGACATCTTCAAGGAATACATCGCGCAAAAGGAGTGGCTGTTCGACCCCGAACCGCACCTGCGCCTCATCGGTGACCTGATGGAGTACTGCGCGTCGAATATCCCGCGCTACAAACCACTTTCCGTCAGCGGCTACCACATCCGTGAAGCGGGTTCGACCGCCGCGCAGGAGCTGGCCTACACCCTGGCCGACGGCTTCGGTTACGTCGAGCTCGGCCTGTCTCGTGGGCTCGACGTCAACACGTTCGCCCCTGGGCTGAGCTTCTTCTTCGACGCGCACATCGACTTCTTCGAAGAGATCGCCAAGTTCCGTGCCGCACGGCGGATCTGGGCCCGCTGGATGCGCGACGTCTACGGAGCGACCAGTGAGAAGGCGCAGTGGCTGCGCTTCCACACGCAAACGGCTGGTGTGTCACTGACCGCCCAGCAGCCGGTGAACAACGTCGTGCGGACCGCCGTCGAAGCGTTGAGCGCCATCCTCGGTGGCACGAACTCGTTGCACACCAACGCTTTGGACGAGACCCTGGCGTTGCCGACGGACGAAAGCGCCGAGATCGCGCTGCGGACACAAACCGTGCTGATGGAAGAAACCGGCGTCGTCAACGTCGCCGACCCGCTCGGCGGCAGCTGGTATGTCGAAGCCCTAACCGACAAGATCGAAGCAGAAGCCGAGGCGATCTTCGCCCGCATCCGCGACCTGGGCCACGACGGCACCATCACCAGCGGCATCCTCAAGGGCATCGAAGACGGCTGGTTCACCTCAGCGATCGCCGACAGCGCGTACATCTACCAGAAAGCCTTGGAAGACAACAGCAAGCGGATCGTTGGCGTGAACGTGCACACGAGCACGATCGCCAAGGACCTGGAAATCCTGCGCGTGTCCCACGAGGTCGAGACCGAACAGGTCCGGGCCCTCAAGGGCCGCCGCGAAAAGCGCGACGAGTCCAAAGTGACCGATGCGATCAAGCGCATGGTGCAAGCGGCACACGGCGGTGAGAACATGATCCCGTCCATGCTCGACGCCTGCCGCGCCGAAGCCACCCTCGGCGAAATCTGCGACGCCCTCCGCGAAGAGTGGGGCGTCTACCGCGAGCCCGCTCGCTTCTGATATTCCGCCTTCTCGTCTAGGGCCGGGTTGCTTCACCGCGACCCGGCCCTTCGCGTGGCAGGCCGTGTTAGCTCCTTCATTTTTGGTTCGCCGGTCCGCCGTGGTGCTGGCCGCAAGCTCCCGCGCGGCACGCCACCTCCGCGCATCCCCGGCCCGCGAAGCCGTTTCCCCGCAACCTTTGCCAGCGGCTCTAGGTCGGGCTTCGCCGCAAACCCTGCCCACATCGCTTCCGCGCCAACGCATTCGGCGATGCCGCTTCTCCTACGGTTTAACGCTGCCGCTTTCATCGCCGCTCGTGCATCGCGATGCTTTCGCCGCCGCACCCCCGGGTGCCCTAGCTTTGCTCTCCGCTTCACCGCCGCACCCCCGGTGCCCCGCCCTTTGCTCGGCGCTTCGCCGATAGCTTCCCCGCCGAAGCTTCATCGCGGCCGCACGCTCGTGAGTCCCGGGTTTGCGAAGGCTGCTTCGTTGCCGCATTGCTCGCGCATTCGGCGAGGCCGCTTCTCCGGCCGCTTCTCCGGCCGCTTGGCCGGCGGCGGAAGGCGGGAGCTTCATCGTGATCCACAGCCAAAGGTGAGATCCACATCCCTTGGGACGTGATCAACAGGCGATTTGATCACGTCCCAAGGGATGTGGATCAGGAAAGGGCCGGCGCAGCGGCGGGAAAGGGCCGGCGCAGCGGCGGGAAAGGGCCGGCGCAGGGGGCGGGAAGGGGAGGCGAGGCAAGCGAGGCGAGGCACGGGAAGCGGCGGGGAAGGGATGTGGATCAGGGAAGAGGGCGCAGGGCAAGGCGAGGCGGGGCGGGGCAGGGCAGGGGACGTCGGGGGCAGGGGCCGACGGGCGGGTTGGTGTCAGCGATAAGCTGAGGAACCATGAGTGAGCAGCGACCGGGACAGTCGATTTTCACCCGTGGTGCGGTGGATCTGAGCGCGCTGGCCAGTAGGCCCGCGCCGGCTAGTGCGCAGCCGGAAGAGGCGGCGGCGCCGAGGCCAGCGGACGCCACGTGGGTTGATGTCACGGAGGCCAATGTTCAGGCGGAAGTGCTTGAGCGCTCTCTGCAAACCCCCGTCGTGGTGGCGTTTGTCGTCGACCACCCCGAGGTGAATCCCTACTTCGACGATCTAGCTAAGCAAAATGCCGACGATGGTGGCACCTGGATTCTTGCCCGCGTCGATCTGCAGTCGCAGCCGCGGTTGGCGCAGATGTTCCGGGTGCAGTCCGTTCCGATGGTGTTCGCGATCGTTGGCGGTCAGCCGGTTGATGCCGTACCGGGGCTGTTGCCGCCTAGTGACCTGCGCAAGTGGCTCGATGCGGTGCTGAAGGCCGGCGGGGTTGAGGTCGAGGTGCCCGAGGATCCGCGGCTGGCTGAGGCTGACGAGCACTTGATGATGGGCGAGCTTGACGAAGCCGAAGCCGCCTACAAGAAGATCCTCTCGGACTCCCCGCGCAACGAAGGTGCTGAAGCGGGTCTCGCGCATGTGACGCTCGCCAAGCGGGTCAAGGGGGCTGACCCGGCCGACGCTTTGGCAAAAGCGCAGGCCGCGCCCGATGACTTGAAGGCGCAGATGCTCGCCGCCGACGTTGAGGTGCTGGCCGGTCAGGCGGAACAGGCCTATCAAAGACTGGTGAATCTGGTTCGCCGTGTTTATGGTGACGATCGGGAGGCTGTGCGCCAGCACCTGCTGTCGCTCTTCGCCGTTGCCGGACCGGACGATCCGGCCGTCGCCACGGCCCGGCGATCCCTGGCGAGCGCATTGTTCTAAACGACTCGGGGAGGGGTGGGTGTGCGCCGTATAGCGGTGCTTGACGCACCCACCAACCTGGGGCTTCGCCCGCCTACGGCGACGTCTGTTCCCGGCTGTGCCAAAGCGCCAGGTGCGTTGCGGGACAGGGGTTTGCTGACTCGGCTCAATGCCCGCGACGCGGGCTGCCTGACGCCGCCTCGGTATGACCCGGGCGACTGGCGGCCCGGCGATGGTGTTTCACACGCGGCGCAAATCCACTCGTACTCACTGCGTCTAGCCGACCGCATCGGCGCCATTGTGGACAATGACGAATTCCCGTTGGTCCTGGGCGGCGACTGTTCCGTGCTGCTGGGCTCTGGCCTGGCGATGCGCCGTCTGGGAGCGGAAATCGATGGACGGATCGGGCTTGTGTTCGTCGATGGGCACTCGGATTTCCGGCATCCAGGCAACGCGGCTTACGTCGGTGCGGCCGCGGGCGAGGATCTCGCGCTCGTGACTGGACGTGGACAGGCCGACTTAGCTGGGATAGAAGGCCGCCGCCCGTATTTCCGGGACTCTGACGTCGTGGTTCTGGGCATCCGCGAAAACGACGAGTACCGCCTCGATCTGCAAGCAGCGGGATTTTCCGTGCGCCCGGCTCCTGTCGTGCGCGCCGAAGGTGGCGCCCGCACCGCTCAGTGGGCCCGTGAGCAACTAGCGGACTGCGCGGGTTACTGGCTGCACGTGGACGCCGACGTGCTCGACGCGACGATTATGCCGGCCGTGGACGCGCCGTCACCGGGTGGCATCGCCTTCGCTGAGCTTGAGTTGCTCATCTCGGGTCTCGTGGGCACGCCGCACTGCCTCGGGATGGAACTCACGATCTTCGATCCTGATCACGACCCGCAGGGCACTTACGCTTCTGAACTGGTGTCCACCCTGGCCGCCGGGCTGTCGCCGTTGCTGCCCCAGCGTGGTGCGCCTAACGTTCCGCTGCCCCGCGCGGCGAGTGACCCCAAGCTGATTCGCTAGTCTGCTCGGCATGTCAGCAGTGGTGACCGTCTGCGCGTTCGTGCTCGCGGCGATCGGGCTCGTTGAGTTCGCCCTGCGCCGCCCACCCGGCAAGGTGCAGTTCATGGGCACTGTCGTCGTGGGCCTGGCGGCGCTCGCGCTAGTCATCTTCACCATCGCTTCGGGCGCCCCCAAAGAGCCAATAACCTTTTGGGGGTACTCCATAAGCCTGCTCCTGCTCCCCCCGGCGGCCTGGGTCCTGGCGCGGATGGAGCCGACGAGGTTTGGCAGCCTGATCGTGGGCTGCGGTGCGCTGATTGTTCCGGTGCTGGTGCTGCGATTGGGGCAAACGTGGGGCGTGCATTAACCTTCATCTATGGTGTCTTCGCTCTGTCGGCGACCGCTAGAGCGTCCGTTCAGATCGCGGCGAAGTTCTCCCAAGCCCCCGTGGCCTACCTGTTGTCACTGCTGGCAGGTCTGATCTACATCCTCGCCACGATCGGTCTCGCGCGCGGATACCGCAAGCTGGCCCTCGCGTGTGTCTCGTTCGAGCTCGTGGGCGTGCTCACGGTCGGCACGGCCAGCCTGCTGTGGCCATCGTCGTTTCCAGACGCGACAGTCTGGTCGAAGTTTGGCATCGGCTATGCCTTCGTCCCGCTGATCCTGCCGTTCCTGGGCTTGGCCTACCTCCTGCGCACTAAGCCTGCGCCCGCGTAGGAATCTCGACCTCACCGTTTGCCAGCAGCGACAACCGGCTTAACAGTGCTGGGACATAGCTGCCGTCACGCAGGTGGTAAATCTCGACCTGCGCATCCTCACGGTTGGCTGGAATTTCGTCGATGATCCAGTATTCCGGGATGCCTGCAGACGCATACTCGTGCATCTTGGTTTCCCGATCACGCTTCACTGCCGCTTTGTCTGCATGCCGGTCGGTGTCATGTGAAATCACCTCAACGGCCAGCTCGATCATGTCTGCGGTCAAGCCTTTTTCGAGTGACTGCTTCAAGAACTGGCGGCTTAATGAGAGCGCGACGATGTCGGGCCGGCGGCCGTTGTCGCCGACGGACACCGGAACATCGCCGGTCACTGTCGGATAGCGCCGCTTCAGAACCTCTTGAACGTCGTCAACGGTTAGTTGATGCCAGACGCTCGGAGGGGTCATGATCTCCAGCTTTCCGTCGCTGATTTCGAACGGCGTGTCTTCTAGGTCGATGCGGAACATGTCATCGGCCCTAAGTGGACGTGCTGGTAGTAAAGCCCGGACCATAACGTCAGCCATATCGGCCAGTCTACGTGCGTGAGTCGGCTCGCGCAGCGTCCCAACAGCTCAGAGAGCCCGGAGGAAGGCCTCCGTGATTGGCAGGGCGGTTTCGGCTGGCTTGACACCCTGCTCGACGAACACGGCGAAGGCGATGTCTCCGGACCAGCCGATGAACCAGGCGTGCGTCTTGGACGGGTCGCCGGTGACGTATTCGGCCGTGCCCGTCTTGCCGGACACGTTGCCGGGCACGTCGGCCAGTGACGTGGCCGTGCCGTCGGTGACGACCTGGCGCATCATCACGCGCAGCGGGTCCACAGTGGACGCTTTCAGGACGGGGCCGTCCGGCGCCGGTTTCGCGGGGGCGGGATCGAGCAGCAGCACCGGCTGCTTCCACTGGCCACGGGCGATGGCGGCGGCGACGCCAGCCATCGCGACTGGGCTGACGACAGTTGTGCCCTGGCCGAACGCGGCAGCGGCCTGCTCGCCCGCGTCACCGTTCTGCGACACCTTGCCCGAGGATGCCTCCGTGCCGAGGTCCCACTGCTGTCCTAAGCCGACGGTCGCGCCAGCCTGGGCCAGCCCTGTCGGGCCGAGCAGCGGCGCGAGAGAAGCGAACGCCGTGTTGCAGGAGCGGTAGAAATCGACGCGGAACGGCGGGTTGCCCGGGATGTCGAAGTTCCCAGAGTTGTGGATCGGCGGACGGCCAGCCACGTTGAAGACGCCCGGGCACGCCACGCCCTGCTCCGAGGTCACCTTGCCGGCGTCCAAAAGACCAAGGGCGGTAACGGCTTTGAACGTCGAACCGGGCGGCACACTAGCCGTGAACGCCATGTTGTAGTCGATGCCCTTGTTGGCCACGGCGAGAATCTGGCCGTCGGAGACGCGGATCGCGACGAGAGCGGCGTTGCGGTTTCCCGCGCTGGCAAGTGACGCCTCGGCCGCACGCTGCGCTTTGCTGTCGATGGTGGTCTTGAGGGGCTGACCGTTCACGGTCTCCACCGTGTGCAGCAACGTGTCCTGAGTCGTGCCGTCGGGGGCTTTGCGCGCCACGACGATCTTCAGCCCGGCCTTGCCGCGCAGGCGCTCGTCATATTGGCGCTGCAGGCCGCTCAGCCCGGCCTGGTCGCCGATGCCATAAGCGCCCGGGCTCTTGTCCATGATCTCTTTGGTCACGGGACCGGCGCGCCCGAGCAGCTGGCTGGCAAACGTTGAGCTTTCGGCCAGCATCCAGTTCGCTTCGGTGAACCGCATGCCGGTCAGCCCTTGCAGCTGCGAGCGCACCTGGTCATAGACCTCGCGGCGCAAGGTCACGACCTCGATCAGCAGACCGGCGTTGGCCGGGTTCTTCACGCGCGTGGCCAGATCAGCGGGATTTTCCACTTTGTAGACCGGTGCCAGGACCGCGACGAGGTCGCTGATGAGCTTGTCCTTGTCGCCGTGAATTTGGGCGGGCCAGATGTTCACCGTGACCACGGGGCGGGGCTTGATGAGCTCTTCACCGTTGGCGCCGGTAATTCCGCCACGGGTTTGCGCCACCCGCCGGATCGCGAGCTGATCGTTTTCTTTGAGCTGTGGATGAATAGCCGAGGGTTCCCAGACGATCTGCCAAGCGTCCTTGGCTTTCTTCAGCTTGATCGTCGTCTTGTAGTCCCAGGTGCCCCCACCTGGCAGTGGCTGTGCAACGTCAACGTCAACCGTGGCGTCCTGCTCACCGCTGACGTTTTCTCCCGTGCGCTTCAGCGTGGGCTTGGCGTCGCCGAACGCCGTGGTGAGCGTCTTGATTTGGTCCTTGACCGCTTGCGGCTCAACGCGTTCACCAGTCGGTTTAACGATCACGGCGTCGCCGAAATCGCCGGTAGACCAGCCGTTCAGGAACTTTTCGGCGAAATGACCGGGTCCGTCATCCTTCGAGCAGGCCACGATCGCTGGTGTCAGTAACGCGACTAGAGAAAGGCACAGCACAACTTTTCGCATGGGGGACACGCGAACAGGTTACCGGTTAGTCCATCCCCCGGCTGCCTACAGCCGCGACGCTGGCTAGGCTCAAGGAGAGTCCCACAGCGTGGTGGGCGAGGGGAGTTTGGCGATGACGGCGCACAAGCCGGAGGAAACGCAGCTTGGCACCCAATCCGGGGCCAGCGTCGACACTGTGCAGCGCGATGGCTTAGGTGGCCCGCTGCCGCTGTCGGATGATCTTGACGATGGCGATTTCGATGATGCCCTGCCTAATGGGGAAAGCCTCATCGCGGCGGCAGTCGCGCTAGCCGCAGCTGACCCCTCAGCGCAAGGGCTGGCCAACGCCCAGCTTGTGCAGCGCTACTGGCGCTTCGCACCCGATGAAGAACTGGTCGATCTCACGCCTGAAGAGTTGCTGGAGGCCGCGCGTAAACATCAAGCGCTGGCCGCCAAGCGGCAGCCGGGTGAGCTGAAAATCCAGCTAAGCCTGACTCCTGAGCAGTCCCACAGCGTCGTGGAACTCGTGACGGATGACATGCCATTCCTGGTCGACTCGGTGACTGGCGCGCTGATGGCGCGCAATCTCGATGTTCATCTGCTCGTGCACCCGGTCGTGGTGGTCCGGCGCTCTGCCGATGGTGAGCTAGAAGAGGTCTGTGCCGAGGTCGAGCCAGACGACGCGATCGATGGTGACATCGTCGAGAGCTGGATGCGGGTCGAGATCGATCCCGTGCGCGACCCGGCCGAGCAGGCTGTGCTCGCCGAAGACTTGCGGCGGGTGCTCGAAGACGTGCGTGGTGCCGTGAACGATTGGCCCGCGATGCGCCAGCGGGCGCTGGCGCTGGCCGACGAGATCGCCAGCGGTGAGCTGCCGGTGCCTGATCGTGACATCACGGACTCTGTTGAGCTGTTGCGCTGGCTCACCGAAGATCACTTCACATTCCTTGGCTATCGCGAATATGTGCTGTCCTATGTGGACGGTCAACCGGTGATTCAGGCCAAACCCGGGACCGGCCTTGGCATTCTGCGCGGAGACCAAGACTCCGCCCGCACCCTGAGCTCAATGACCCCCGAGGCACACGCCAAAGCACTGGAAAAGCGGCTGCTCATCATCACCAAGGCCAACTCCCGGGCCACCGTGCACCGCAACGCCTATTTGGACTACGTCGGTTTCAAGACGTTTGACGCTGACGGCAACGTGGTGGGGGAGCGCCGTTTCCTGGGCCTGTTCTCCTCGGCCGCTTACCGCACGAGTGTCCGCGATCTGCCTGTCGTCAAGCGTAAAGTGGCCAGCGTCCTGGAGCGCTCCGGGCTGAGCCCGCGCAGCCACTCCGGCAAGGACCTACTGGAAATCCTCGAGACCTATCCCCGCGACGAGCTGTTCCAGATCACCACCGACGACCTCTACCAGGCCGCGACCGGGGTGCTGCGGATGGCCGGGCGGCGGCAGCTGCGGTTGTTCATGCGGCGCGATACGTTCGGGCGCTTCATTTCCTGCCTCGTCTATCTGCCCCGCGACCGGTTCACGACGGCGCATCGCCTTGGTATGCAAGAGATTCTGCTCCGCGAACTCAACGGCATCGGGGTGGACTACACGACCCGGGTCAGCGAGAGCAGCCTCGCGCGTGTGCACTTCATCGTGCGGACCGATCCGCACAACCCACCGCACGAGGTCGACCCCGACGCGCTGGCCGAGATGCTCGGTGACGCGACCCGCAACTGGGACGACGACTTCCGGCTCGTGCTGGAGCGCAAGCTCGGTGATGAGCAGGCCAAGCGGTTGTCCACGCGTTACATGGAAGCGTTGCCCGAGACCTACAAAGACGGTCACCTGCCCTTCGAGGCGGTGCAGGACCTGGCCAAGCTGGAGCTGCTCGAAGAGCCCGGCCAGCTGGAAATGCACCTGTACCGCAAGAAGAACGGTGACAACAGCGTCCGGTTCAAGGTCTACCGGCACACGTCACCCATGCAGCTGTCGGCTGTGTTGCCGGTGCTGCATTCCCTTGGCGTCAAGGTGACTGACGAACGGCCCTATGAGGTTCGCAGAGCCGACGGCACCATCTTCCTCTACGACTTCGGCCTGGAGTTGCCGCAAGGCGCCCGGGAACTGGCCGAGGTGCGGGCGCACGTGGAGAACGCGTTCGCCGCCGCCTGGCGCACCGAAGCCGAAGTGGACGGCTTCAACGAGCTGGTGCTGCGGGCCGGGCTGACCTGGCGGCAAGCCGTGGTGCTGCGCGCTTACGCCAAATACCTGCGTCAGGCAGGGACCGTCTTTTCGCAGGAATCGATGGAGTCAGCGCTCACGGCGTACCCCCAAATCGGTTCTTTGCTGGTGGCTCTTTTTGAAACCCGCTTCGATCCACGGCTGCAGCTAAGCGATGCTGAACGGGCGGTGCAGGCCAAGGAACTCGTCAGTTCCATCGGGCGGCAGCTGGACAATGTGGACAGTCTCGACCAGGACCGCATTCTGCGGAACTACTTGACGCTGATTCAGGCGACCCTGCGCACGAGTTTCTTCCAGCGCAGCATCGACGGGCGCCCCAAGTCCTACATCGCCATCAAGCTCAACCCACAGGCGATCCCAGAGCTGCCGCAGCCCCGGCCCAAGTTCGAGATTTTCGTTTACTCGCCCCGGTTTGAAGGTGTGCACCTGCGCTTTGGCGCGGTGGCGCGCGGTGGGCTGCGCTGGTCGGACCGGCGCGACGATTTCCGGACCGAGATCCTGGGCTTGGTCAAGGCGCAGATGGTGAAGAACGCCGTCATCGTCCCGGTGGGATCCAAGGGCGGGTTCGTTCTCAAGCAGGCACCCTCCACATCGGACCGTGACGCGTACCAGGCTGAAGGCGTGAACTGCTATCGCATGTTCATTTCCGCGCTGCTGGACGTGACCGACAACCTCGACTCGGGCAAGATCGTGCCGCCGGCGGACGTGGTCCGGCACGACGGCGACGACCCCTATCTCGTTGTCGCGGCGGATAAAGGCACGGCGACGTTCTCGGATATCGCTAACGAGATCTCGAAGTCTTACGGGTTCTGGCTCGGCGACGCGTTCGCCAGCGGTGGTTCCGCGGGTTACGACCACAAGAAGATGGGCATCACGGCCCGTGGCGCCTGGGAGTCGGTGAAGCGGCACTTCAGGGACATGGGCGTTAACACCCAAACCCAGGACTTCACCGTCGTCGGCGTCGGGGACATGTCGGGTGACGTGTTCGGCAACGGCATGCTGCTTTCGCCGCACATCGCTTTGGTGGCCGCGTTTGACCACCGGCACATCTTCCTGGATCCAACCCCTGATCCGGCAAGGACTTTCGCGGAGCGCCAGCGGATGTTCGACTTGCCACGCAGCTCCTGGGACGACTATGACAAGTCGCTGATCTCCGCTGGCGGTGGGGTTTTCCCGCGGTCGGCGAAGTCGATTCCGCTATCGGAACAGGTTCGCAAAGCGCTGGGAATCCCTGGCAGCACAGCATCGATGAGCCCTGCCGAACTGATGAAAGCGATCCTGCTGGCGCCGGTGGATCTGTTGTGGAACGGCGGTATCGGCACCTACGTCAAGGCATCGCACGAGTCACACAGCGAAGTCGGTGACAAGGCCAACGATGCCATCCGCGTCAACGGAAAACACTTGCGCGCCAAGGTTGTTGGCGAAGGCGGAAACCTCGGCTGCACCCAGGCCGGGCGGGTGGAGTTCGCTCAAGCGGGCGGCCGCATTTACACCGACTTCATCGACAACTCGGCCGGTGTGGACTGTTCCGACCACGAGGTCAACATCAAGATCCTGCTCGGGTCCACGGTGGAGGATCGCGACGCCCTGCTCGCGTCGATGACCGATGAGGTCGCCGCGCTCGTGCTGAACGACAACTACCAGCAGGCAACCGCGCTGGGCGTCTCGCAAGCCCAGTCGCTGTCGCTGCTTCCCGTGCACCGCCGCCTCATCTCCGAGCTGGAGCGCGACGGCAAAATCAACCGTGCGCTGGAAGCTTTGCCAACCGACGAGGAACTCGTCGTGCGAGGCGAAGCGGGACAAGGGCTCTACGCGCCAGAGTTCGCGGTGCTGCTCGCCTACACGAAGATCGTGCTGGAAGAGGAGATCGTCGCCTCCGACCTGCCCGACGAGACCTGGACGCACCAGATCCTGACCGACTATTTCCCCACGCCATTGCGCGCCATGACCCAGCAGATGACACAGCATCCGCTGCGGCGCGAGATCGTGACCACGGTGCTGGTCAACGAAATCGTCAACCGCGGTGGCATCACGTTCGTGCACCGGGCTGTCGAGGAAACCGGGTCACCGGCAGCCGATGTGCTGCGGGCATATGTCGTGGTGCGGGATGTCTTTGACCTGCCAGCCCTGTGGGCGTCGGTGGAAGCAAGCGACAACGTGGTGCCTTCCGTCGCCCAAACGGCAGTGCTCCTCCAGGCTCGCCGCCTCATGGACCGTGCGGTGCGGTGGCTGCTGCAGAACCGCCGCTCGCCGATGGACGTCGCGGGCGAAATCGTGAAGCTGCGGCCCGGCGTCGTTTCGCTGATGCCCAAACTCGAATCGCTGTTCCTGGGAGACGAGCGATCCGCGATCAAGGAGCAGACGGAGCGCCTGCTTTCGCTTGGAGCCTCGCCGGAACTGGCCGCGCACGGGACGCGGATGCTCTACAGCTTCGGTCTGCTCGACGTGGTCGAGGTCGCCCTGAACACCGGGCGCGACATCGACGAGGTGGCCGGGGTCTACTTCGTGCTCTCGGAACGGTTCCAGGTCGACGATCTGCTCACCCGGATCTCGCAACTGCCCCGCAACGACCGGTGGCAAACGCTGGCGCGCATGGCGTTGCGCTACGACCTCTACGCCGCGCTGGCCGCGCTCACCAACGAGGTGCTGGCGGCTACTCCCGCACCGGCCACGCCAACCGAGCGGGTCGCGATGTGGGAGCAGAACAACACTTCCGCGATCGCGCAAGCCACCAAGGCCATGGGGGAGATGGACGGCTCCCGTGCCGACCTCGCCGCCTTGTCCGTCCTACTGCGGCAGATCCGCACGCTCGTGCGGACCGCCGCCGCCTAGCGCAGGCTCAGCACCGCGTCAGCGAAAGCTCGCGGTGCTTCCTGCGGAACGTTGTGCCCTACGGCCGCCAGATGAAGGTGGCCGTAGGGACCCGTGAAGAAATCGCGGTCACCGGCCGCGCTAGGCCCGCCCACGCCATCGGCGCCAGCTTCAATAACCACAGTGGGTACTGAGATGAGCGGTCCCCAGCGATGAGGTCCTCAAGCGGCTGATAGCGCGGGTCCCCAGGAGCGAGGCCAAACCGGTGCCGGTGCGAGTGGATGACGACCTCGACGAAGTCGGGGTTGTGCAGACTCGGGGCACTGGCGCGAAAAGCTTCCGCCGCACCGTCCCATCGCGGTGACCACGTGCGCCACAACAGTTCACAGAGCTCTTCGCGGTTGCGTTGCAGCCCAAGGCGTCCGCGCTCGGAGTGGAAGTAGTACTGGTACCAGTACGTGCGCTCCCACTCCGGTTTCGTGGGCTCGCCGGCGTAGGCGAGGTTCTGCACGTTGTATCCGTCGACGGTTACCAGCCCGTGCACGCGTTCGGGCCACAGCGCTGACACGATGCAGGCCGCACGGCCACCCCAGTCGTATCCGGCCACGATCGCCTTTTCGAGGCCAAGGGCATCCATGAAGTCGAGCAAGTCTTGTGCTAGCGCGGCCTGCTGTCCACTTCGGACGGTGCCTTCGGAGCGAAACCGGGTGGCCCCGAAGCCACGCAGATAAGGCACCAGCACACGCGCGTCACTGAGGAGAGCGGCGACTTCGTCGTAGGCACGCACGTCGTAGGGAAAGCCGTGGAGCAGAATCACCGGCAAACCATCGGGATTCCCGGATTCCTCATAGGCGATGTCGAGAACCGCAGTGGCGACCTGAGGCATGAGGCGATCATTTCACAAGCACGTGCGCAGCCGCTTTGACCGCGGTGGTGAGGTCTTGCAGCATCGCTGAGCCAAGTCTCCAGTACTGCCAGTAGAGCGGAACGTCGAGGTGATGCGAGCGTGCGATCCTTTTCCAGCGGCCAGCTTTTACTTCGGCGTTAGCTTCGCCTTCCGGCGCCATCGCCCAGCCCAGGCCGAGGCGGATCGCCGCGGTGAAGGCGGCCACCGACGGGATGTAGTGCACGGGTGGGTCGAGGTGCCGCCGGGTGACCGAGCGCATGAACCGGTGCTGGTGCTGGTCTTTGCGGTTGAAGACAATCACCGGGGTGGTGACGAAGTCGTGGTCGAGCTCAGGGGAGCACACCGCGACGTAACGCATCGCGCCCAGCCGCTCCACCCGGCACCCTTGCACCGCGACGTTTTGCGTCGTCACCGCGGCCATCACCGAACCGTCACGCAGCCAGTCGAGCGTGTGGTCTTCATCGTCCTCGCGGATGTCGAAAAGGTAAGGCAAACCCTGCAGCGCTGGCATGAACCACGTCGCCAGGGAGTCTGAGTTCACCACGATCGTGGCGCGCGCGAGCGGATCCTGCACCGCCTCTTGCTCCAGCAACGCGATCTGGCCCGCGAGCCTGAGCAGCGGCTGGCCCGCTTCCGTTGCCGCGCATGGCTTCGTGCGCTTGACGAGGATCTGCCCGGCTGTCTCCTCAAGTGCCTTGACGCGCTGACTCACCGCGCTCGGGGTCACACGCAGCGCGCGGGCCGCCGCCTCGAAGCTGCCCTCCCGCACCACGGACGCCAGGGTGGCCAGCTGCTGGGAGTCGAATCTCATGTTAAGCAACTCTAATCGTACTCAAGAAAGATTAGCTGGATGAAACACGGTCCGAAACGTAGCGTCGAAGCATGTTCCCCTCGCTGATCGCTGGTTTTACGGCGTCCCTTGGCCTGATCGCCGCCATCGGCGCGCAGAATGCCTTTGTCCTCAAGCAGGGGCTGCGCCGTGAACACGTGCTCGCCATCGTGGTCGTGTGCGCCGCGTCAGACGCGCTGCTGATCGCGGCCGGAATCGCGGGCCTGGGAACGCTTGTCCAGGCGCACCCGCAGGTGGTCACCGGTCTGCGGTGGGCCGGAGCGGCGTTCCTGCTGGGATACGCGTTTCTGGCCGCGCGCCGGGCGTTGAAGCCTTCTGCCCTGACCGCGTCGGACCAGCCGGCGGCGAGATTGTGGCCTACCTTGCTGACCTGTCTCGCGTTCACCTACCTGAATCCGCACGTTTACATCGACACCGTATTGCTGCTCGGTGCGATCGCCAATCAGCAGCAGTCCCAATGGCTTTTCGGCCTTGGCGCCGCGGCCGCTAGCGCGGTCTGGTTCACGGCGCTCGGTTTGGGTGCCCGCAAACTGGCCCCAGCGCTGTCCCGGCCGGTGACATGGCGGTTCATTGATGGCGCGATCGCCGTCATCATGACGGCGATCGCGATGATGCTAGTTGTTGTTCCAGTCGCCGGTGACCGGGCGGTCGCCGCCGTTGCCAAAGACGAACGAGTGGTCGGCTCCAGCGCCAAAGCTGTCGCGCAGCAAATACTGCCCGTTGGCGGAGTTGTAGAAACCAATGGTGGTCTTACCATCGGCGTTCCAGTCGCCGGTGATCGGTGACATGCCCGTCTGCCGCCACGTGAAGTTGTGGTCGGCTGGGCCGGCGTTGAGCGTGTCGCGTAACTGCCAGTTGCCGTTGGCCGGGTTGTAGAAACCGATGGTGGTCTTGCCGTCGTTGTTCCAGTCACCCGTGACCGGGACCATGTTGGCTGGCCCAAACGGGATAACGTGATCGGCTGGACCAGCGGACAGCGAGTTGCGCAGGTAGAACGTGCCGTTGCCCGGGTTGTAGTACCCGACCGTGGTCTTACCGTCGTTGTTCCAGTCACCCGTCACGGGAATCATGTTGGCGGGACCGAACTGGAAACTGAAGTCGTCGGCACCTCCGGACAAACTGTTGCGCAGGTGCCAAGTGCCGTTGGTGGGCTGGTAATAGCCGACGGTGGTTTTGCCGTCGTTGTTCCAGTCCCCCGATACCGGCCGGGCGTTGGCGGCACCGTACACAAACGACACATCCGAAGCCCCGCCAGCGTGCGTGTTCTTCAAGTGCCAGCTTTGCCCTGTCGGCTGGTAGAAACCGACCGTCTGCTTGCCCGTGACCAGATCCTTGGCTTGCGTGATGAGGTTGCGGGCCGTCCCTTCCGCCTGGTCGTAGCGCGACGGGAAGGCAGAGCGCTGCACGGCCTGAGCGATCTGTCCCGCTGACCACGAGGGGTTCGCGTCGGCGACCGGGATCGCCCGGCTGAAAAACGAGTTGGCGGCGTAGGAAACGTTGAGGATCTGCTCCGGCGTGCCCCAGCCCTGCGACGGGCGCTGCTGGAAGACACCAAGCGAATCCCGGTCACCGCAAGGCAGGTTGTTCATGTGTGACTCAACCCAGCCCGCCTCGAAACCGGCGAGCATGACCTTGTCGTTGACGTGCAGCCCGCGCCCGGTGCGGTAGACCGTTTCGAGCACGGCCGGGTCCGCGGTGGACGGGATGGACTGGCACTCGGCGTAGGCGGCCGAAAACACCGGCGCCGTAAGGACATCAGCGATGACACCGCCGGAGGTGACGGTGCCGGCCGCGGCGAGGGCGGCGACGAAACGCTTGCGTGAACGTCGCATCTCAGGCCTTGTTCCAGTCGCCAGCCACCGGGATCATCCCGCCGGGCCCGAAGGTGAAGCTGTGCTCTGGGCTGCCCGCGTCGTTGGTGTTGCGCAGGTGGAAACCGGCCGTGCTCGGGTTGTAGTAGCCAATGGAGGTCTTGCCATTGGCGTTCCAGTCGCCCGTGATCGGCCGCATTCCGGGTGGGCCATAACGGAACGCGTAGTTCGACGAACCCGCGTCGTTGGTGTCCCGCAGGTGGTACGTGCCGTCGCCCGGGTTGTAGTAACCGATGGAGGTCTTGCCGTCGTTGTTCCAGTCGCCGGTGACGGGAACCATGTTGGTCGGCCCGAAGCGGAAGCTGGTGTCGGCCGGCCCGGCGTTGAGGGTGTTGCGCAGGTTGAAGGTTCCGCTGCCGGGGTTGTAGTAACCGACGGTCGTCTTGCCGTCGTTGTTCCAGTCGCCCGCGATCGGGACCATGTTGGGCGGGCCGAACTGGAAGCTCACTTCAGGGGCACCTGCGCTGTTGCTGTTGCGCAGGTGGAACGTCCCGTTCGAGGGCTGGTAATAGCCGACAGTGGTCTTGCCGTCAGCGTTCCAGTCACCCGCGATCGGCTTGGCCCCAGCGGCGCCATAGGCGAACGTGATGTCTGAACTGCCGCCGCTGTGCGTGTTGCGCAGGTGCCACGTGCTGTTGGAGGGCTGGTAGTAGCCGACCGTGGACTTGCCGAACGAGCCGCCAGCCCACCACGTCGTCTGCTTGTTCGCGCCCGGCCAGCCGAAGCTGAAGTGGACGTGATCGGTGTGCGGGTTCTCCCCGGTGTAGGGACGCCAGCCGGCGTCGGGATCGTAGGCACGCCACACCTGGCGGTTCCAGATGATGTACATGATGCCGAAGCGGCGGGCCAGCGCGTGCTTGTTGCCGAACTTGTCCGTGGCCAGCAGCCAGTTCAGCGCGTCGTTGGCGATGTGCCCCTGGCTGGTCGCCGAGACTCGCCAGTCCCAGGCGCGCCCTTCCTTGTGTTCGCTTTGCCCGCCAACGTTGCAGGCGCGGCCGATGCCGGAGTCCCCCGTGCCCGGGTAGGCGGCCAGAAGCATGTCCCGGAACTCAGCCACGCCTGGTTTTGGCGTGGCGTCGCAAGTGGACTGTCCGACGTAGGACTGGTACCCGTCGATGAGTGGGCCGAGGTTCTTGCCCGGAGGAGCCGCTTGCACCGGCTGCGCTCCCGTGACAACCGTTGCCAGCACAGCGCCGGCGAAGACGCCTGAGCGCCCTAGTATTGTTTTGGTAGTCATGCGTTTCACGGTCGCGTGAGCGGGTCACCCAGACCGCACACGCGAGGTCATACGTCCAGTTCACTGAGCTTCGTGGCGAGCTTAACGGCGTCTTCGTGACCGAGCTCCTGCAAGATGTGCAGGCTTTCCTTCCACGCTTGGCGCGCCAATTCTGGTTCCACCGCGGCGAAGTGCGCGTCGCCAAGGTGGGTCAGCGCGATGGCTTCGAAATAGCGATCGCCTGTCTCACCGAGCATGTGAGCGGATTCGCGATAGTAGGCCGCGGCCCTTGGATAATCGCCGAGTTGATAGGTCGCGTAACCGAGACTGTCTAAAGTGTGCGCCGCGCCGTGCCGGTCGCCCAGTTCCCGGTGCAGCTCAAGGGCCTGCTCACAGTGGTCTACCGCTTCCTGGAGCTGGCCGAGCTGGGCGTGGTACCAGCCCATCGTGTTCAGTGCCTGGGCCCGCCCCGCGTCATGGCACGAAAGCCGGTACAGCTCAAGGGCTTTACTCGCGTGATCCAGGGCTTCACGTGGCTTGCCCCAGCCGTCGTACACGGAGGTGAGGCGCAAGTGCGTGTAGGCCTGGCCAAGCCGGTCGCCGAGCTGAGCGAGCAGGTCGAGCGCCGCGTGCAGATGGCGGTGCGCGTTGCTGTAGTCCCGCTGGCGGCTATAGGCCAGGCCCAGTCCGCTGTGGGTCCAGGCTTGCCCGTCGAGGTCGGCGTGAGTCTCGGCTGCCGCTAGCGCGACCCGCTGTGTTTGCGCCCAGTCGTGCCAATGTCCTTGCCTGTCAAGGTATCCAGCGATGGTGAAGGCCAGCTGCCAGGTCTGCATGCTGAAACCGGCCTGAGCGGCGACGTCCACCATGGACACCAGCGTGGGATGCGCCATGGTGAACCAGTGCAGCGCGCTGGCATGGGTGGTCAGCTCTTCCAGAATCACGCCAGAACCCACCGGCACCAGGCTGATCTGGTGCCGGTGCGGATACACGAGCAGGGCCGCCTGATTGGCGGTATGCAGATAGTGTCCCGTGAGCCGCATGATGACAGCGCGCCGTTGTGCCTCGCTATCGTTGGCGTGCACCAGTTCCCGGGCATATTCGCGTAGCAGCGCGTGCAGGCTGAACCAGCCCGGCGAGCGTTCCGTGATGAGGTGGGTGTACGCCAGCTCGGTCAGCAAACGGCGGGCTTCCGCGAGCGGCACTCCGGCGAGGCTCGCAGCGGCGGCGACTGACACCTCCGGCCCGGGGTGCAGGCTGAGCAAGCGGAAAAGGCTTGCGGCGACGGGACTTAGCTGATCGTAGGACCACGAGAAGACACTGTGGACATTCGCGGCTGACCCGTCACCGGCCAAGACCTGTGCGAGTTCGCTCGACAGCGCCGACAACGGAAAGTCGGGGTGTATGGAGGCCCGCGCGGACACCATCGCCAGAGCCAGCGGCAGGCGTGCGCACAGGTTGACTATTTGCGCGACGGCGGCTTCGTCTTGGCGGATCCGCTCTTCGCCGAGCCGGGCTAGCAACAGGTGCCGGGCGTCGGCGTCGGACATCAGCCCGAGCGTGAGTGGGTAAGCGCCTTCGGTACCAACGAGGCCACTGAGCCGGTTGCGGCTCGTGACAAGCACAAGGCACCCGGGCGTACCAGGCAACAGCGGCCGCACCTGCTCCGCGCTGAGGGCATTGTCAAGCAGGATCAGCATTTTGCGGCCCGCGATCAGGCTGCGGTAGAGCGCGGTCTGCGCGGGCAGTCCGTCCGGAATGCGGCTGGGGTCGATCGCGAAGGCGTCGAGGAAGCAGCGGATCGCGTCGGCTGGCGCCATGCTCGACCCCTCGTCTCCGAACCCGCGCAGGTCCACGTAGAGCTGACCGTCGGGGAACTGTGCTTTCACTCGATGTGCCCAATGCAGGGCCAAAGCGGTTTTGCCCACGCCCGCTGTCCCGAGCACGGCGGTGATCCCGACGGTCCGGGCACTGAGTTTGGCTAGCTCGTCGGCGCGGCCCGCGAAACCGTGCGGTTCCATCGGCAGCTGGGCTGGCACGAGGGTGGGCGCGGGACTGTCCAATGAGGAGTCGCCGGAAAGGATGAGCCGCTCCAAGTCCCGCAGCTTCTGGCCTGGTTCCAGACCGTATTCCTCGACGAGCGTCTCGCGTGTGCGGCGGTAGAGACTCAGGGCGTCGGTCGTGCGGCCACTGCGGTAAAGGCACGTCATCAGCTGTGCGACGAGGCGTTCCCGGGCCGGGTGAGCCGTCACCGCGTCGGTCAGTTCGGCGACGATGTCGCTGTGGCGGCCGCATTCCAGCTCGGCTTCGAACAGCGCCTCCAGCGCGGTGAGGCGCTGTTCTCCTAGGTGAGCACGGGCCGCGTCGGCGAAGTTGGCGCGCACCCCGGCCAGGGCGTGATCACCATGCCAGAGCGCGAGCGCTTGCCGGAGCAGCGCGGCGGATTCCGCGGGGTCGTCGGTGCCGCGCGCTTGCGCGGTCAGCTTGGTAAACGTGGTGAGATCCAACGCGCCTTCGGCGACGGTCAGGCGGTATCCGGCACGGTCGCGATCTAGCGAAGCTGTGTCCGGCAGTGCGTTGCGCAGGGCCGACACCATGTTCTTGATTTGCGACGCGGCTGTTCGCGGTGTCGCGCCGCCCCACATCAAGTCGATGATCCGGTCGACGGTAAGGACTTGGCCAGCGTGCACGAGCAGCAACGCGAGCAAGTCAGACTGCTGCCGGCGCGCCAGAATAACTGCCGTGGCCTGCACCGGCCCTAGCACACGAAACGCATGTCCATCACTATTCACGGTCATCGCTTCGAAGCGTAGGTCGGCCGGGCAGGCCACGAAAGGCGACTGAATGAAGACTTTACGTAGAGCTGTCCAAACCGACGTGCCGTGGATAGATCGCGCACAGGTACCGGTCCCAGTAACGCCCGGCGTAAAACTCGTGATCGCGCATGACTCCCTCGGTCTCGAAGTGCCGGTCTTCGCCGCTGGAGATCTGTTCCCAGTTGAACCCGGGCACCTCGACATAAAGCTTGCGCATCGGGAACGTGTGGAACAGGTAGCGCACGAACATCGTGAACGCCTGAGCGCCGAGGCCGGAGCCGGTGAAGTCCGACCGGAACACCGCACCCGCGTAGGCGTAACGCTGTCCCATGTCCGCCCCGTAGGCCACGACATGCCCAATGGGCTCACCGTCGGGCAACCGCACCACGAACTGCACGAGCACCTGGTGCCACAGATCGGCGGCGAAGCGGTCGGCCGGTGGTGGCGCGCCACGATAACGCCACCTGAACGCGGTCTCCGGATGGATCGACATCGAGTAGAGGAACCGCAGATCCTCCGGCTCGACCGGTGTCAGCCGAAGCTCGCGATTGGACAGCGTCGGCGCCAGCGGATGCTGCTCCGGTGGGGGAGCCAAGTGTGCGGGGCCGATCACGTCGCCGTTGATGCGTACTGTCACGGTGGGCTTGCGGGGTTCGGCGACCAAGGCGAGCACGTCGCCCACGGTGGCTGGAGGTTCGCGGAACAATGCCGCGGAGACTCCCTTGCCCTGCAGCCATGCTGTCAGCCCCATCATGCCCAGGCTGTCGAGGCACAACTGGTCGCTGAACCGCGCGCTGTCCACCAATTCCTCGATGTCACGATCGATCACTGCCGCTAGTTCGTTCCGAAAGTCCGTCATCGCGTTTGCCTCCCAGCGAATTCGCCTGCTAGATATTTGCGCCGGGTTTCGGCCCGGCGGAGCTTGCCTGAGGTTGTTTTGGGCAACTGTCCATAGGAGACGACCACGACGTCCTTGGGCGTCAGTCCCACTTCGGCCCGGATGCGTTCGGAGACTTGACGTTTGACCTCTGCCGGGTCGCTGTTGCGCGACTCGACGGCCACGACCAACCGGTCGCCGCTGTCGTCGGTGAGCCCGAACGCGGCCGCGCCACCTGGCCGCACACCAGGAGCTTCCTGGGCGGCCGCTTCCACATCCTGCGGAAAAATGTTGCGGCCAGCCGCGAACACCACGTCCTTATGCCTGCCGCACACGATCAGCTCGCCCTCGGCGGTGAGGTAGCCCAGATCGCCCGTGCGCATCCAGGTCCCTTGCGGCAGTTCAGGTTCGCCCCAATAGCGCCCGATGACGGAAGAGCCGCGCAACTCGATGTGGCCCACACGCCTTGGTCCTGTCTCCAGCCCGGTCGCGCGGTCGGTGATGCGGATGTCCACACCCGGCACCGCGAAACCGGCACTCACCAGCTTGCGGCCGGTCCCCGGCTGGGCGATGCCCGCTGACTCCAGCAACACCGGGTCCACGAGATCGGTGCGCAATCCGGCGTCGGCCGGGGTCATGCTGGCCGCTAGCGTGGCCTCAGCCAGCCCGTAGGCGGGCAGCAGGGCACGCTCGTCCAAGCCGAGAGACGTTGCGGCGCAGGCGAATTTGGCCATCATCTCGGCGTCGATCGGCTCGCCGCCACTGACGAGGAACCGCATGCCGCTCAGGTCGATCCCTTCGGAGAACCGGCCGGTGGCGAGCAGCCGTGACAGCAGCCCGTAGGCGAAGTTTGGGGCGCCCGAGATGATGGCCCGGTACTTGGACATGCCCGTGAGCCAGCCAATCGGGTTACGCACGAACGCTTCCGGTGGCGAGATCGCCAGCGGGCAGCCACAGCTCATCGGCAGGATGAAGAAGGCGATCAGCCCGAGGTCGTGATACAGCGGCAACCAGCTCAGCCATTGGCCGGGGTGCCATTCGTCGTGCTTCAACGATGCCCTGATTCCCTCCACATTGGATATCAGATGCCCGTGTGTTACCGGAACCCCTTGCGGCGTACGGGTGGAGCCACTGGTGTATTGCAGGACCGCGAGGTCACTGCTCGCCGGGCGATACACCGGTGCCGCCGGCGACGCTTTCGCTTCAGCCAGAAGCTTTTCCAGCCGCAGCACCCGCGTTCCCGGCATCGCGCTTTCGAGGTCATCGGCGCCGTCGGTGGTAAGGACCGCGGTCAGCCCGGCGTCCGCCGCGATCCTTCTCGCATTCTCTTTGCGGGTACGCGATGAGCCGTCCTCGGCCGGCGGCAGCACCGTGAGACACCCGCCAGACAGCCAGATCGACTGCAACGCGAGAGCGATCGTGGTGCTGGTCCGCCCCGCCAGGCCGACGTGGGAGCCTGGTCCCACGTCATAGCGGCCGAGCACGCCTGACATGCGGCGCGCCAGATCATGCACTTCATGCCAAGCGAGCGCCTCGGTGGCGTTCGCCTTCTCGTCCAGGAGCGTGAGGGTGCCGGGCCCGCCGCCACCGCCCGTTATCGCATCGACAACTGTCTGCATGCCGCCGAGCGTCGCAACGGGCCGTCATCACAACGGCATCCGTCCGGTCATACGGACGCTCTTAGTGAGCTATCCCGAGCACCTCAGCGGCCGCGCGGCCGTTAGCGTGCGACGCGCCAAACGTGGTCAGGAACGCCTTGACGCCAGCGGGACGCCACGACGACGGCCAGCCCATTTCGACGATGGCGACCGGGTGTGCCGCGGCCAGTTTCTCCGCTAGCTCACGGGCGGCCGCGTTGCGGTGCGTGTGCCTTCCCACGAGGACGATCGGCCTGCCCTGAGCGGCCTCAACAAGCGTGGCGACCGAGCTTTCGGCGGCCACGACGGACAGCTGCGGGGTGCCATTCATGTGCGGCGTGAGTCCCCACGGCACGGCCCCTTCCGCGATCGTGTAGCCAGCGCGCAGGTGCACCACGAACGGGTGCTCGAACCCGGCGAGGCTGCCTTCGACCTTCACGGCACGGCGTGCGGCGTCGTAGCCAATCCGGGGAGCCGGGTCGGCGAGGCTGCCCTGCGGGATGACCGCGAGCGCGTCACAGCGGTCCGCCGCCTCTTCCACCCTGGCGCGATCCAGCGAACCGTCCTGAATGGCGTCCACAATGGACTGTGCGACCTGTTCGGTTAGCTCAAGGTCGACGTCGGCTCCGATGCAAAGCAGATCGGCGCCCGCCCTCAGCGCCAGCACGGCTGCCGGGCCAACGCCTCCGGCGATGATGCTGGAGCCCTTCATTTCCAAGGCATCCGTGACCACGGCACCGGTGAAGCCGAGCTCCTCGCGCAGCAGACCGGTCAGCACGTCCCGGCTAAACGTCGAGGGCAAATCGCCGGTGATCGCGGGGACCCGGATGTGAGCGGTCATGATGGCACGGGTGCCCGCCTCGATCACGGCCCGGAACGGGGGAAGCTCATGCTCACGCAGCTGGGCCGCGGACATCTCCACGACCGGCAGCTCCAGGTGGGAATCCGTGACCGTGGCCCCGTGGCCGGGGAAGTGCTTGGCGCACGCGGCGACACCGGCGAGCTGAAGGCCGGAGACCGCGGCGGCGGCATGCTGGGCGACTTTGTGGGGATCGGCGCCGAATGACCGCGTACCAATGATGGGGTTGTCGGTTGCGGTATTGATGTCGACCGTCGGCGCCAGGTTGAGGTTGAACCCGGCGAGGCTGAGGTCGGTGCCGATGGAGTGGTACACCTTGCGCGTGAGGTCCAGATCGTCGATCGCGCCGAGTGCGGCGTTGCCGGGATAGGGGCTACCCGTGCGGTGCGCGAGCCGGGTGACATCCCCACCTTCCTCGTCGATCGCCAGCAACACGCCCGGGCGAGCGGCGCGCAATTCCCCCGTTAGGGCGGTGATCTGCGTGGTGTCCGAGATGTTGTACCCGAATATGGTGTACCCGGCGAGACCTTGGGTAACTAAATCTATGGCCCATTCGGGTGCGGTATGCCCCGGAAAAGCTGCCAGGAGCGTTCGCATGGCCAATCGGCGCAGACCCGGATCGATGGTCACGTCGACTCCTTAAGACCTGTAGGCTACGGCGGTATCGGTAAGGGTACCCAATTTAATAAGAAACTTTACTAAAAGCTAGAGCCAAGGATGAGCAATGGCTGTATCCCAACCTGGCACCCCGAGACTACTGCGTGCGCTCAACGACCGCGCAGCCCTGGAGCTGCTGCTGACCCGGGGGCCGCTCACACGCTCTCAGCTCGGCGAGATGACAGGTCTATCCAAGGTCACCGCCTCCCAGCTAGTGGAACGGCTGGAAGAACGGGGCCTGGTTCAGCGTGTCGGGGAGCAGGCCGGTGGCCGGGGCCCCAACGCCCAGCTGTACTCGGTGCGCCCCGCTAGTGCCTACGTCGTCGGTGTGGACGTAGGTCCCGACCATGTCGTCGCCGCGTGCGCCGACATCACAGGCACCATCATCGGCCGGGTGGAGCACTCCACCCACGACACTGATGATCCGGTAGGTGTCGTCCACAATGCCGTGCTCGACGCGGTGAAGCAGGCCGAAGCCCCGATGGGCGACGTCCGCCGGATCGTTCTCGGCACACCGGGTCTGGTTGACCCGGGGACCGGAGACATCGTCTTCGCGTGGAACCTTCCTCGCTGGCATCGCGGCCTGGCGGCCGCTCTTCGCGATGACTTGCACACGAAGATCATCTTTGAGAACGACGTGAACCTGGCAGCGGTGGCCGAGGCACACACCGGCGCGGCCAAGGGAATCGACGACTTCCTGCTCATCTGGGTCGGTGGCGGTCTTGGTCTCGCGGTCGTCCTCAATGGACGGTTGCACCGTGGCTTCTCCGGAGCCGCGGGTGAGATCGGTTATCTGCCCGTGCCGGGCGCGGAAATCACCCGCGAGGTGAGCCGCCGCGGTAAGGGCGCGTTCCAGCAGATCGCCGCGGCCGACGCGGCCAGGGCCGTGGCGCGGGAGCACGGCTTCAGGGCGGGCACCGCGGCTGAAGCGGTTCGCAACGCGATCGCGGCGGGCACCAAGGGCGGTCCGGTTCTCGACGAACTCGCACGGCGGTTGGCGCTCGGTGTCGCCTCGTGCTGCCTCGTCCTTGATCCACCTCTGGTGGTGCTCTCGGGCGAGATCGGCGCGGCAGGCGGCACGCCACTGGCCGAGCGTGTGCAGCACGAAGTCGCCGCTATCACCCCGGTGAGCCCGAAGGTCGTGGTCACCGGAGTGGAAGAAGAACCCGTCTTGCGTGGTGCCTTGCTGACCGCGCTCGACACCGTTCGCGATGAGGTGTTCGGCTCGACAACCGACTGAACCAGCAAGAGCGTCCTCACCCTTGTGACAGGTTGGACAGTGCTTTGGCGCGGCGTGCGCTACCGCGCGGGACGCTCGCTGGTCGTATTGCTGCTGGCGGCGGTGGCCACCACCGCCGCGGCGGTGACTCCCGCTTATGTGCTGGCCGCACAGGAGTCAGTACAGCGAGATCTGCTCGTGCTGAACCCGGGCCAGGAAACCACGATCAGCGTGCAGAACGTGCTGTCCCCGCAGATTCCGCAGTCGAGCCGCCTGACGCATGAGCAGGCTGTGGCGCGGGCCAAGGAGGAATTCGCGGCCTTGCCTGAGCTGCAGCGGCTGGTGACCGAGAGCACCGCGCACGTGGAGACCAACCTCAAGCTCGCGCTGCAGCGGCCGGGCACCATCGTCACCGGGCACCTGGCCTACCGCACCGGCGTCTGCGATCACGTTGTCGTCACCGGCGCTTGCCCCGCGAGGCCCGGCGAAGTCATGGTGAGCGCACGCTCGGCCGAGCTGCACAAGATTAAGCTCGGCGAGCCACTGCCGATTTCGGTTGGGCCAGAAGCAGATGAGGGCCGCACAGCCGAGATGGGCGGATCGCCACAAGCACCGTCGCCCCAGGCCGCGGCACCCATCGTCACGGGGCTTTACACACCAAAGGATCCGGGCGCGCGCTACTGGAATCACGGCAGCCTGCTTGGTTTCTCAAATGTCGCCGACATCCATTTGCGGGGCACATTCTGGTCGCTGGACGCGGTCTTCGCCGGTGTGCCGCAAGACGTTGAAGCCGTGCCACGGGGGATCAGCCGCAGTTACCTGAAGTACTGGCTGGATCTCGACTCGGTCCGCATCGCCGGTGCCGCACAACTCGAAGCCGACATTCTCGATTACGTCAAGTCGCTTGAGGGCCGGATGAACGTCAGTTCACCGCTGCCGTCACTGCTGGCCGAAATCATCAAGGACCAGAAGGAAATCGCCTCGACTGTCCCCATTGGAGCGGTGCCGCTGCTCGTGCTGGCGCTGGCCGTGCTCATGGTGCTCGTCGCCGCGCTGACCGAAGAACGCGGCCCGGAAATCGCGCTGGCGAAACTGCATGGCTACCACACGCTGCGCGTGGGTGGCTTTGGCTTGGGCGAGGTGCTGTTCCTCGTCACGCTCGCGGCACCGGCCGGGATCGTGCTCGGCTGGCTCGCCCTGTTCACGATGGCCAGACTCTGGCTGTCCCAAGGCATTCCGGTGACGTTGCCGTGGCAATCTTTCGCCGCCGTCGGCATCTGTCTCCTCGTGACCTATGTCGCCGCGGTGGTCGCGTCTCGTCGCGTCATCGGCACCCGCATCATCAACCTGCTGCGGCGTGTGCCCCAGCGGGCGACCTGGAAGGCGAGCGCTCTCGAGGGCGCCGCGGCGGCTCTTGCCATCGCCGCCCTGGTGACCGCGGTGCAGGATCGCGGGTCAGGGCTCGCCCTGCTCGCCCCGCCCTTGCTCGCCATCGTCGTCGGCATCGTCGGTGGGCGTCTGCTCAGCTTGCGTTCGGCCGGTTCCCTGCGCAGAGCCAAACGCAAAGGTGACGTCGCGGGAATGATTACAGGATCGGCACTTTCGCGCCGGCCGGGCCGCGTGCGCATCATCGTGGTGGTGGCTGTGGCCACGGCACTGATGGGATTCTCGGCGGCGGTGTGGGACGCCTCCAGCCAAGCACGGGCGGAAAACGCTGGCTCGATGGTCGGTGCGCACACGGTGTATTCGGTGACCGCGACCGGAGCCGACCGTCTCGTGGCCGCGGTCAACGACGTGACACCCGACGGGTCAGCGATGGCTGTGGTGCGGCGCCAGGAGTTCTACGGCGGCGACACGATTCAGGTTGTCGGCGTGCAAAGTGGACGGCTCGCGACAGCCGCGTCCTGGTACGGGCACACGGCGCAGGATCTGTCCAATGTGGCCACCAAGCTTCAGCCAGCGGTGCCCCCACCGGCCGCGGTCGGCGGGAAATTCACCCTCAACGCCGAAGCCAACGGATTTGGCACCTTCCCGCTGGACCTGATCGCGGAAGTTCGCGTCGGCGGTGACATCGCGCGCGTCAAGCTGGGCCGGATCAAACAAGGATCAGCCGACTACACGGCGACGGTCCCGGACGGACTGCTGACCGCCCTCGTGCTGGAACGTCCACCGGCCGATCCCGTGCTCATCAAGGGATCGTTCGTGGTGCAGAGCATCACCTCGGACAAGGGATCGCTGGACATCGGTGACGCTTCCTTCTGGCAGCCCATCGTCGTGGGTGGCAGCAAGGCTGGCGTCATCGGCAACGGCACGCTGCGCCTCGACCTGGAAGCCTCCGGCAACGGCGACATTCGCCTCGTCCGGTTGCGTTCGCCCAAGGCGCTGCCGGTCGTGCTGACGGGTTCGGCTCCCACGCAAAACGGCGATCCGCTGGCGCCCTGGAACTTCATGGCCTTCGCTAACCAGCCGCAGCCGTTCGAGGTCGTGCAGCGGGAGAAGAACATTCCCGGCGGCTACGGGCACGGATACCTGACCGATCTCGAGACCGGTATCAATCACGCGATGGACACCTCCAGGGCCGACCCGCGGTTCGTTTACTACGAGGTCTGGGCGAACGCCAACGCGCCCAAGGACTTGGCGGAACGCCTTTCCGGTCAAGGAATTCAGGTCTACCGCACGCAAACCCTCGATGCCTTCTCGGCACAGCTGTCGCGCCGGGCACCCGCGCTGGCGCTGAGCTTCTATGGCCTCGCCGGGCTGGTGGCGGTGCTCTTGGCACTTGGCATCGTCGTGCTGGCCGCTCGCATCGGTGCCGATCAGCGCCGGTACGAACTCGCCTCGCTGCGGGTGACAGGTGTGCCCGAGCGCGTGCTGCGGCGCGGCATCCGCCGCGAATACCTGACCCTGCTGGGCTGGCCGTCGATCACCGGTCTGCTGGCTGGCGTGGCGAGTGCCCTGTTCATGCTGCCCGCCATCCCGCTAGTGCGCAGTGGGGTGACGTCCGAAGTGGACTGGCGGCCTACGCCGCTAGCCATCGGTGTCGTCCTGGCGGCCGGGCTGGCATGTCTGGCCGTCGCGCTGCCGATCGCGGTGCGGCTGGTTCGGCAGGCCTCGCCTGATCTGCTGCGCGACACGTACTGATTGACACCGCGCCCTTCGGGGAAATACTGGCGCCATGGCGCGTAAAAGTGATCGTGGCGTGGTTTACCGCGAACGGCTGACCAGACTGCTCGCTCGCGGCCCCCGGCGTCCCTCAGAGCTGAGCGGGCGGGCGTTCTTGCGGGTGACTGGCCGCACGTTCCGTGAGTTGCTCGACGATGACTTGACGGACCGTGCGGCGACCCTGACCTATTACGGCATCATGTCCATCTTTCCGGGGATGCTGGTTTTGGTCGCGGGAGTGGGGTTGCTCGGCGACGCGGCCACTCAGTCGGTGGTGGAAGGCATTCGCGAGCTGACCTTCGGGCCGGCCCAGCAGTTCATTCGCGATGGCATCGACCGGCTGCAGGACAACCGCAATGAGGCCGGGATCGTGGCCATCGTGGGTCTGGTGGTCGCGTTCTATTCGGCCAGCGGTTACGTCGGGGCCTTCATCAGGGCGGCCAACGACATCTATGACGTGCCTGAGGGCCGTCCACTGTGGAAAACGTTGCCCCTGCGCCTAATGATCACCGTCGTCACCGGCCTCTTTCTCGCCGTGAGCGTGCTTGCCGTGGTGTTCACCGGCCGGATCGCCGACGCCGCCGGAACCATGCTCGGCATGCAGAAGGGCACGATCCAGACCTTCGACGTCCTGAAGTGGCCGTTCCTGATTCTCGCTTTTGGACTGTTGCTTGCGATGCTCTACTGGGCCGCACCCAACGCGCGCCAAGGCGGCTTCCGCTGGATCACCCCTGGCAGCATTCTGGCCACGCTGCTATGGATCGCGGCTTCGGGAGGATTCGCCTACTACGTGTCGCATTACGGTTCCTACGACCGGATCTACGGCACGCTCGGTGGCGTCATCGTGTTCCTGGTGTGGATGTGGATAACGAACGTAGCCGTCCTTCTCGGCGCGGAGTTCGACGCCGAGCTAGCCCGTGAGCGCGCCATCGCGGCAGGCCTGCCCAAGCACGCCCAGCCCTACTTGCCGCTGCGGGATGTGCCCAGTGAACACATCCCGCAACAGCTGGAGCTAAGCGATATCCCGGCGCTTGAAGCTGGTGAAAGCCAGGAGGGCGAACAAAAGCGCGACGGCTCCTAGGGTGAGGCCGCTTTCGGTCAGGTCAAGGAAGTGCTGTCGGCCATCGATCCGGTCCCAATAGTCGAACCCGCCAACGAGCCATGCGGCGATGTGGCTCGACAGGTACCACGTGTATTCGGAGATCTCTGGGAAAACGATGCTGAGCACGACGCGGGCGCCGCCTTCCCACACCACGATGTAACCCATGAGCGCGCCCAGGGCGGCCGCGGTGTGCCGGCCGATCGTGGCGATGGAGAACGCTACGACACTGCCCACCAAGGTCAGCCCAATAATGCGTAAGGCGAGTTCAGTGAGGTCTTCCCAGAACACATCGGGCAGGTAACCCACCCACCCCGTCGTTGCCGCGATGCCGTAGAACATGCCTACGTAGATGACCGTGAATACCGCTGATATCAGCGTTATCGCCGCGAGGGCGACGCCCAGTTTGGTCCCGAGCACCTTGAGCCGTTCCGGGCGCCACAACAGCAAGTTGGTCATCCCGCCACTGTGTAACTCGGACCCGATGAACGAAGCCGTGACCAGATAGCCAAACAGCGCAAGGAATGCGGCGAGCACGAACATCAGGCCGTTGATGGAGCGCCGGAAGTTGAACGTGCCGTAGATGAAGTCCTCGGTCTCGACATGCGCCGGGTTCAAGTCATCACACCGGCTCGGGGTCAAAACCTCCAGGCAATTCTGGTACTTGATCGTGGTGTCGGCCCGCACGCGGTCGGCCTCTTCACGGGCATACGACCAAGCCTCGGCGGAGGGCGTCTCGGAGGCGGACATGACGGTGAGCACCGTGAGGCCAAAGGCCGCCACGAGCGCGATCATCATCACCATGATGAACCGGCGCGAGAAGAACCGGTTTGCCTCGGTCTTGATTAGTCTCACCGGGTCACCTCGATGTTGATGTCGGGCTGTGGCGCGGCCGAGGCCGGGGGCAGCACGGTGTCGTCCACTTGCAGCGGCTGGCCGGGCACCGGACGGGTGCCGGTCAGGTCGAGGAAGACGCTCTCCAGGTCGGGGGCGAGCGGTGTTAGCTCGGTGAGCCAGATGCCTTGGCGCCCAAGGGTTTCGGTGATCTGTGCCGGATCATCGATGCCGGCCACGATCAGGCTGCCCTCGGCCTCGCGCACGTTGCGGGAGATCGCCCCAAGCGCGGCCTTCGCCTCGTCGAGGGCGGCAGCCCGGACCCGGAACTCACCTTTGTCGTGGCCGGCCAGCACATCGGTGACCGGGCCATGGGTGACGCGGCGTCCCCTGGAGATGATCGTGACCGAGTCGCAGACCTGCTCGATCTCGGACAGCAGGTGGCTGGAGATCAGGACGGTGATGCCCTCGGCCGCCAGCGTGCGCACCAAAACACGCATTTCGTGAATTCCCGCCGGATCCAATCCGTTGGCGGGCTCATCAAGGATCAGGAGACTGGGCTTCTTCAGCAGCGCCGAGGCCACGGCGAGCCGCTGCTTCATGCCCAGTGAATAGCTTTTGACCAGATCTTTGCCCCGGTCGCGCAGGCCAACCGTCGTCAGCACCTCATCAACGCGCGATGCTGGAACGCCGCCAGCCGTCGCCAGCAGGCGCAGCGTCTTGGCGCCGGAGAAGTTGCCGAAGAAGGCGGGACTTTCCACGATCGCCCCGACCCGGTGGGCCACCGTGCGGTAAGCGGAACTGGGCGCGCCCAGGATGCGCATGTCACCCGCGTCCGCCCGGACCAGGCCAAGCAGGCATCGCAGAGTGGTTGTCTTGCCTGAACCATTGGGACCGAGGAACCCGTGCACCTGCCCAGGCTGGACTGACATATTGAAGCCATCCAGCGCAACCTTGGAACCACGGCGAAGGCTGACGAATCGCTTTCGCAGCCCGGTGATTTCGATTACGGCGCTCATCCCGGTCACTTTAAGGGCACCTTGTCCATCTGTGTGTCCCCGCGAAGGCAACCAGTCGGCAGGCCTTCGGCGTTCCTGATGTTGGTGTGTTCGGCAATAGGGAAAGGACGGCACGGTGACGGGCTGGACTGTGCTGTGGCGCGGGGTCAAATACCGGGCGACGCGGTCGTGGGTAGTGCTGCTGCTGGCGGCGGTCGCGACAACGTCGGCGGCGGTTCTGCCGGCCTATGTGCGAGGTGCGCAGCAGTCGATTTTGCGAGACATGATCCAGAGCGCGACCGCGGATCAGACCGCTATGCATGTCACCGTCGCGGCCGGGCCGGGGCAGTTGCAAGCTCCCGGGGTGAAGACCGCTCAAGCCACCGTTGAGTCGGTGATCAAGGGTGAGCCGGAGCTGCATAGCCGGACGAGTGGCTTCACGTCACAGGTCGACGCCCGGCTGCGCTTGCGGGGCAAGGCTCCAGCGACTGTCGTGAATGGACGGTTCGCCTATCGCGACGACTTCTGTGCGCACGTGAGCATCGAAGGCCGGTGCGCGGGTGCTGAGGGCGAAGTCATGGTCAGCGCGCGGACCGCCCAGTTGCATGGGATCAAAGTGGGCGATGAGATCGACCTTGAGGCCGGTCAGGCCGCCGAGATCCAGACCCGCAAGCCCAAGGTGACCGGGCTTTACACGGCCAAGGACACGTCGTCGTCCTATTGGCACGGAACAGGCTTGCTGGCGTTCGGTGCCATTCCCGAGGTGACGCCGAGTGGGTCAGAGATCTTCACGATCGACGCGGTGATGGTGCACGCGCCCCTTGAGGTGGAGAGTTTGCGAGGCGAGCTTCGCCGCAAGGTGACCGCCTGGATCGCCCTCGACGACGTCGATATGAATCAGATGGAGCAGGTTTCCGCGGCGCTGACGGCGTCCGTGGAACGCATCAATGACATGGCGATGCTCGCTGATTCCAGGCTGGCCTTGCTGATCGATCACGCCCGCGTTGATCAGGACGCCATCGCCAGGACTGTCCCCATTGGAGCGGTGCCCTTGCTGGTGCTGGCCCTGTTCGTGCTCATGGTGCTGGTCGCCGCGCTCGCTGAAGAACGCGGCCCGGAAATCGCTTTGGCGAAGCTGCATGGCTATGCCGCCTCGCGCGTGGGGCAATTTGGTCTGGGCGAAGTGCTGTTCCTCATCACCTTGGCGGCGCCGGCTGGCTTGGCGCTCGCGTGGGCCGTGATGCTCGCGGTCAAGCTGCTCTGGTTCGCCGAAGGCACACCGCTTGAACTGATGTGGCAGCCCTTCGCCGCCGTCGCGGCAGCGGTTGTCCTCACTTATCTGTCAGCGATCGCGGCCTCCCGCCGGATCTTCTCGACGCGCATCATTCAGTTGCTGCGCAAGGTTCCGCAGCGCACCACGTGGAAGGCTGGCGCGCTCGAAGGAGCGATCGTCGCCCTCACCTTGGCCGCGCTCGCCGCCGCCGTGCAGGACCGGTCATCTGGCCTCGGGCTCGTCGTCGCACCACTGGTCGCCGTCGTGGGTGGCCTCATCGGCGGGCGGATCCTGAGCTTCCTGTCAAAGACACGTCTTCCCCGCGCCCGGCGGGTGGCTGACGTTTCCGGTCTCCTTGCCTCAGCACAGCTTTCCCGCCGGCCGGGCCGTCAGCGCATCATCGTGGTCATCGCGATCGCGACCTCACTGATGGGCTTCGCCGCGACCGCCTGGGATGTGGCATCACAGGCAAGAGCGGCCGCCGCCAACGGGGAAGTGGGCGCACAGAAGGTTTACCGGGCCACGGCACCGGACGCGCAACGGCTTCTCGCCGCGGTGCAGACCGCCGTTCCGGACGGGTCAGCGATGGCGGTCGCCCGCCGCGAGGAGTACTACGACGGCCGGGTCATCCGGGTCCTTGGCGTGCAGTCAGATCGCCTGGCCGGTGCCGCGACCTGGCTCGGGCACACGAACGCCGATCTGCTGGAAGCGGCCAAGAAACTCAAGCCGCCGGTCGCCGAGCCTTACCTGGTGTCCGGAACGGTGACGGCACAGATCACGGCAGACGGTTTCGCCGGTGTTCCGCTGGAGCTGGAAGCGCAGGTCGAGCTGGAAGGTGGCGGCATCAAGCGGGTCAAGCTGGGGACGCTGAAGACCGGCACACATGACTACAGCGCTGCCGCGCCCTCGGGAACGCTGCTGTCATTTCAGCTTTCGCGGCGGCCAGCCGACTTCGGCAAGACCACCGGCGTGCTCATCCTGCGTTCCCTTAGCTCCAATAGCGGCCCGCTTGTGATCGGTGGAGAGCAACACTGGAGTGCGCCAGTGAACGCTGACGTCAAGGTCGGCCTGCTCGGCACGGACGAGCTGGAAGCCCGGATCGAGTCGCAGGGCAACCGCGATATCCACCTTGGACACTTGCGTACGCCAAAAGCCTTGCCAGCGCTGCTAACCGGATCCGCGCCCGTCCAGCGCGGGCCGGCCGAAACGTGGACGTTCCCCGCGCTGGGAATCCAGCCACAGCTGTTCACCGTGGCCCAGCAGGTGACGGCGTTGCCCGGGGCGGGATCGGGAACGGGCTTCCTCGTCGACCTCGCTTATGCCGCACAGTCCGCTGTGGACAGTGAGGGTCTCGCGCGCGACCAGGTCGCGTTCGAAGTCTGGGCTGGGCCAGACGCTCCCGCTGACTTACGGCAGCGGCTGTCCGCGCAAGGTGTTGAGCTGCAACAGGTGCAGACCCTCACCGCATACGCTGATCAGCTTGGCCGGCGTGCCCCAGCGCTCGCCTTGCGGATCTACGCCCTGGCCGGTCTGGTCGCGGTGTTGCTGTCGCTGGGCATTGTGGTGCTGGTGGCCCGGATCGGTGCCGAGCAAAGGGCCTTTGAGCTCGCCGCCCTGCGGGTGGCAGGTGTCCCCGTGAAATCACTGCGGCGCGCGCTGCGCCGCGAATACCTGACGTTGCTCGGCTGGCCTTCGCTCATTGGCTTCGCCGCTGGCATCGGCAGTTCTTTGTTCATGCTCCCCGCGATTCCCTTGGTGACCGTCGGGGTTACCACCGCGGTGCAATGGCAACCTGCTCCCGGAGCGCTCGCGGCTTTGGCCGCGGCCGCGATCGGCTGCTTGCTTGTCGCACTGCCGGTGTCGGTGCGCTTGGTCCGTGCGGCCAAGCCGGAACTACTCCGTGGTGAGGCGTAGATGACTGTCGTGATGCAACGATCCGTGACCAATCGGGGACCTGAACAGCCGATCGGCGTCACATGCCGCGGGCTGGTGTCGATTTACCGGCTCGAAGGATATGAAGTGGTGGCGCTCGCTGGCGTCGACCTCGACATATCACCGGGCGAATCCGTTGCGCTGCTTGGGCCCTCGGGGTCGGGAAAGTCCACTTTGCTTAGTGTGCTGGCGGGCTTGATGCGTCCGTCGGCGGGCCGTGTGCACGTGGGCGAAACCGACATGGTGAAGGCGACCGAGGCGGAGCTGGCGCAGCTGCGCTCCTCTGACGTCGGGGTGTCGCTGCAGGGCGCGCAACGCAGCCTGTTGCCTTATCTGACCGCGGAGCAAAACGTCGCGTTCGCTCAGCGTGCCGCGGTCGGCCGCGATCTGTTGCCGGTGCGGCACGTTTTGGAACTCGTCGGGCTTCGCGACACGAGCCGCACCAAGCTGGAGCCCAAGCACCTTGCTCCCGGCGAGCGCCAGCGCCTGGCACTGGCTGTCGCGCTCGCCCGCCGGCCCGGGCTGCTCCTAGCCGACGAGCCGACGAGCCAGCTCGACCCGGACGCCCGCGACGAGGTGCTCGATGCCCTGCAAGCCGTCAACGGCACGGGAACGACGGTTATCGTCGTCACCCACGACCCCGATGTCGGCGAGCGCATGGGCCGCACGGTAACCATCCGCGATGGCCGCGTTGGGGCGCAGGGGCGCCGTGGCGAAGAGTTCGCGGTTGTCGGTCGCGACGGCTCGATCCACTTGCCACACGGGCTGCTCGACCGGATGCCCCCGGGCACTCACCTCAGAATCATCGACCAGCCCGACGGCAGTGCCCTGCTAGTCCCGGCCGTTACGGAGAAGCCATGACCATCGAAGCTGACCAGATCACGGTCGCCTACGGTGCCCGCACGGTGCTGAAAGACGTTTCCGCGCATACGTTTTCGGGCAAGGTCCTAGCCGTGACCGGACCGTCCGGTGTGGGCAAGACCACGCTGTTGTGGACGCTCGCGGGGCTTATCCGGCCAAAGAGCGGCGAAGTGCGCGTGAATGGGGAACGTCTCGGCAGTCACGACGAGGCGATCCGGCGGGGTGTCGTGCTGATTCCGCAGAACAACGGGCTGGCCGCGACATTGACCGCTAGCGAGAACGTCCACATTGCACTGATCGCTAACGGCGTACCCCCTGAGGAAGCTGAAGTAAGAACGGCCGATGTCCTGGAGAAACTAGGTCTTAGCGACCAGGCCGATCAGCTCGTTGAGGAATTGTCCGGTGGCCAGCAGCAGCGGACCGCCGTGGCCCGTGGCCTGGCCATGCGGGCCAATGTCCTGCTGGCTGACGAGGTGACAAGCGAGCTGGACGCGGTGAACCGGGAGCGTGTGGTCGACTTGCTGCTCGCTGAAAGCAGGCGGGGAGCGGCAGTGGTGTTCGCCACGCACGACCCTCAAGCGGCCGAGCAATGCCACGCGGAAATACATCTTGACCAGTCGCACCATTAGTATGGCCCGGTGCATCCCGATCTGGTTATCGCCGCTGAACAGGTAAATGTCATCAGGTCCGGCAAGATGCTGTTGCAGGGCATAACGTGGCAGGTCGAGCTCGACGAACGCTGGGTCATCCTCGGGCCCAATGGTGCTGGCAAGACCACTCTGCTCAGCCTTGCCGCCGCGCGCACCCACCCGACCAGCGGGACCGTGCACGTGCTCGGCGAAAAGATCGGCCGGACCGATATGCAGGAGTTGCGTACGCGTGTCGGCTTTTCCACGTCGGCACTGGCTGAACGCATTCCCGGTACCGAGAAAGTCCGTGACGTGGTCCTAACCGCATCGTGGTCGGTCGTCGGCCGGTTCCGCGAGGCGTATGACCAGCTCGACACGTCCCGGGCCGACCGGCTGCTCAGCGACTGGGGCATGGGCTCGCTGGCCGACCGTGAATACGGCACGTTGTCAGAGGGCGAGCGCAAGCGGACGCAGATCGCCCGTGCGCTGATGGTCGATCCGGAGTTGCTGCTGCTCGACGAGCCGGCTGCCGGGCTTGACCTCGGCGGCAGGGAAGACCTCGTTGGCCGGCTCAGCGATCTGGCCCTCGATCCGGATGCCCCGGCGATGGTTCTGGTGACCCATCACGTCGAGGAGATCCCGCCCGGCTTCACGCACGGGATGCTGCTGCGCGAGGGTGCGATCGTGTCGGCGGGACCGTTGCCGCAGGTGATGACGTCTGACAACCTTTCTGCGACCTTCGGCGTGAAGTTGCGCGTGTCCTATGAGGAGGGCCGCTATGCGGCTGTTTCAGCCCGGTGAGACGGTAGTCCGCCGCGAGATCATGCGCGGTGAGCCGTGGTTCGCCTACCCCTCAGTGTGCGTGCGGGATGACGGAGATCAGCTCGTCACGTTCCTGCCTGCGGGAACGCACTTTGGCTTTCCGTCCACGGGCGACTTCCCGGCCGGGGAGCACCCGTGGAAAGCGGCCGGTCACCAGTTCTGGAACGGCCACGGCCTGCTCGCGATCCACTGGGCCGACGTTGACCACGCTGTCTTCGTCTTCTGGCGGGGCGAGAAAAGGGAACGCGACTGCTGGTATTTCAACCTGCAGGACGCTCCACGCCGCACCGAGATCGGCTTCGACACCCTCGATCACGAGCTAGACCTGGTGTGGAAGGCGGGCGCTCCCAGCTGGGAGTGGAAGGACGTCGACGAGTTCGCCGCGACGGGGGAGTCGCGTTACCCCGGCCGGGTGCACGAGATCCAAGCCGAAGGCGATCGTGTAGCCAAAGCGCTCGACGCCGGCGAACGCTGGTGGGACGAAGCGTGGGAGCACTGGACTCCCGATCCGGCCTGGCCCGTTCCCGTCCTCCCGGCGAACTGGCAGGACGTCCCCTTCACCGTTCGCTAAGAGTCCCGATATAGGCGTCAACCATGGTGGTCAGGCGCGACGGTGGGAAAGCAGCTGGGTCGAAGAGGGCCTGGACCACCAGGCCGTGGGCGAAGGCCGCGGCTGTCGCCACCGCATCGTCCACATTGGTCTGCGCGGGCAACTCACCCTTGGCGACGGCATCCACGATGTGCGGCCGGAGCATGCCGCGCCACCGGTCATAGCGCCAGCGCTCCGCCTCGGACAGTTCCTCATCGGCCAGCGCGGCGTCCCAGAAGCTGACCCACACCCGGCTCATCGCGACCGCGGCGGGCGTCATCGGCATGACATCGAGCAGGGCTGACCGCAGGGCTTGCAGGCCCGTGCCGCTGATGGGGAGCCGGTCGCGCGTATCCGTGTGCGCGTGGGCCAGCGACAGAGCGTGCCGGATTAGGGCCTGCTTGCTCGGAAAGTAGTGCGTGACCAGGCCGGTCGACGCCCCCATCTGGGCGGCGACGGCGCGCATCGTGAGACCGCCAAAGCCTTTCGCGGCGAGCACCTCCCACACCGCGGCCGAAACGTCCTGGCGGCGGGCATCGTGGTCACCTTTGGCGGGCATGGTGTTAGAGTACATAACAAACGTTTGGTACGCACGCGGAGGCCATGATGCTCAGCTATCCCCTCACCGAAACAGCCGAACTCAGAGCGCTGGAGCCGTGGCGTGCTGAGGAGTTCGCCGCGTTCATCGCCGGCAACCGGGAACATCTGGCGCAGTGGCTGCCCTGGGCGGCGAGACTGACCGATGTCGAGATGACCCGGGCGTGGCTCCAGCGCTATGCCGAGGATCTGGCGGCCGACGGTGGCCGCATCTATGGCATCTGGCAAGACGATGTCATGGTCGGCGGCACGCTCTATCGCGTGTTCGAGCCGCGTTTCCAGGCCTGTGAGATCGGCGTTTGGCTTGCGCCACAAGCACAAGGACAGGGTCTCATCACGAAGGCGGCGCAACGCATGATCGACTGGGCGGTCCGGGAACGGGGCATGAACCGGGTCGAGTGGCGGGTGGCCAATGGAAACGACCGCAGCATCGCGGTGGCCAAACGGCTCGGCATGCGCCTCGACGGTGTGCTCCGGGAAGCCTTTCCCTACAACGGAATCAACCACGACATTCAGGTGTGGTCGATCCTCGCCAGCGAGGTCAGCTGACGCTCGTGGCCGGGATAACGGTGCGGTCCGGTCAGTTCCACCCGCACCGTGTGCCGGATGTCGCGGCTCGAAGCGCCAAACCACAGCTGAATCTCGCCCGGCTCGACGACGCGGCGCCCGTCGCGCCCGGTGAAGGACGCCAGATCGGCGTGGAACATAAAGCTCACGCGCGCACTGCGTCCCGGCTCGAGCGGGACGCGGGCATAACCGGTCAGCCGCGCCACGGGCCGCGTCACGCTCGCCACGGGATCGTGCAGGTAAAGCTGCACGATTTCCGTGCCAGCGCGCTCGCCGGTGTTGCGGATCGTCACTCCACATTGGAGGGAGCCGTCGGTCGCGCACTCCAATTCGCTTACGTCGCCTTCCCAGGCGAAAGTCGTGTAGGACAACCCGTGCCCGAAGACAAACAGCGGCGCCGGGTCGACGGAGCTAACATCGCTCGTGTGCCCCAGCACCGGGCTCAGATAGGTGAACGGTTGCGCCCCAGCGGTTTTCGGTATGCTCACCGGCAGCCGGCCGGAGGGATTGGCTTGCCCGGTCAGGACATCGGCGACCGCGGGCCCGCCCTCCTCGCCCGGGAAGAAAGCCTGAACGATGGCCGAAACCCGGTCGGCATAAGCGCCGACGGCATAGGGCCTTCCAGACAACAAGACCAACACTATGGGGGTACTAAGTGAGCACACCCGGGCCAGGAATTCCTCCTGAACACCCGGCAGGCTCAGGTCACTGACGTCGCAACCTTCCCCTGACGTCCCGTTGCCGAAAAGCCCCGCGTGATCGCCGAGCACCACAACGCACACGTCGGCGTCTCGTGCCAAGTCGAAAGCCTCCTCAAAACGGTCCGTCTCGCTGCCGGTCACGGTGCACCCCGGCGCGGAGTTCACCGCTGGCAACCGTTCCCGCAACGCGTCAGCCAGCGTGGGGATGACAACGCCCGGCTCCTCAAGGCGCAGATGCCGCGGAAACGTATAGCAGCCAAGCATTCCGTTGTGATCGTCAGCCAGTGGCCCGATGACAGCAACGCGCGCGTGTGGCGACAACGGCAACGTCCCGTCATTCGACAACAGCACGATGGACTCGGCCGCCAATCGCCTTGCCACCTCCCGGTTCCGCGCACTATCCAGCTCAATCGGTGCGGCGCTAACGGGAGCCGTTGCGGGCGAAGCCAAGCGGTGCGGGGCTCCGGCCGCGGGCGCAGGAGCGAGGCGAGCGTCGAGCAGGCCGAGTTCGCACTTTTGCAGCAGCACACGGCGGCAGGCGCGGTCGATGAGGTCTTCGCTGACCGTTCCCGATTCCACCAGTGCCAGCAACGGATCGCTGTAGCAGTGCACGCTTGGCAGTTCGACGTCGACTCCCGCGGTGAGAGCCTGTGCCGCGGCGTCGCCCAGGCTGGCGGCCACCTTGTGCAGCGTGTGCAGGAACGCGACCCCGAAGTAGTCGGCGACAACGGTTCCTTCGAACCCCCACTCGCCCCGCAAGAGGTCCGTCAGCAAGGACACATCAGCCGCCGCTGGCACACCGTCGATCTCGGTGTAAGCGTGCATCACCGACTTGGCCTGGCCGTCACGGACCGCCATCTCAAACGGGAGCAGCATGACGTCACGGAACTCCCGCTGGCCCATGCTCACCGGAGCGAAGTTGCGCCCGGCGCGCGAAGCCGAGTACCCGGCGAAATGTTTAAGCGTGGCAATGATTCCAGCTGATTGCAGCCCGCGGACATAGGCGGTCGCGATGGTCGCGGTTAGGTAGGGATCTTCGCCGATCGTCTCCTCGGCGCGCCCCCAGCGGGCATCCCGCACGACGTCGAGCACGGGCGCGAGTCCTTGGTGGACACCGCAGCGTCGCATGTCTTCGCCGATGAGCCGCGCGGCTTCGCCGACGAGGCCGGGATCGAAGGTCGCGCCCCACGCCAATGGCGCCGGGTAGATCGTGGCGCCCAGCGCGGCGAGGCCGTTGAGACATTCCTCGTGCGCGATGGCCGGAATGCCGAACCGGCTCGCCTTGACGATGGCGTCCTGAAGCTCGGCGAGCTTTCTCGCCCCATCGCCCGCGCTGATCGGTGCCGTGCCGAGGATCCGGGTCAGCTGGCCCAGCCCGGCCGAGATTTGCTTTTGCCAGTCCACTTCGGACACTAGCTCGTGCTGAAGCGGGGCGACGTCGTGACTGGACGCCGAGCCGGCGAGCCAGATGCTGGTGAGCTGTGCGGCCTTCTCGGCCAGGGTCATTTGCCGCATCAAATCATCGACGCGGGCAGCAGCAGGCTGAGCCGGGTCGCGCCACAGGGGTGTCACCAAAGCATCCTTCCGAGAGTCCAGGAGGGAGTTCCGGAATTTTTCCGGTAGTTTCTCGAACGGTAAAGCGCCCGGGGGCAGCGGTCAAGCGTGCGCGAACGGCGTAACGTTCCGTAAACTTCCGGTCGAGGGCAAAGGAGCAGCCAGTGGCTATTGATGAAGATCGCAAAGTGACGATCGCGGCGATCGCCCAGGAGGCGGGAGTCTCGGTGCCGACCGTTTCGCGCGTCATCAACGGTCGGTCCGACGTCGCACCAGCGACCCGTCAGCGGATCGAGGAGCTGCTCAGCCAGCACGACTACCGCCGCCGGGGCGCGCGGGGTGGCATGGGGGCCAGCCTGATCGACCTCGTGTTCAACGACCTCGATAGCCCGTGGGCGGTCGAGATCATCCGCGGTGTGGAAGAGGTCGCTCACGCGTCTGGCATGGGCACCGTGGTCTCAGCTATCCACCGGCGCACCGCGCCGACCAGGCAATGGCTGCAAAATCTGCGGGCGCGCGCCAGCGACGGCGTGATCCTGGTGACCTCGGATCTGGCGCCCGGCCTGCATGCCGAGCTCCGGCGGCTCAATGTGCCCGTGGTCGTCGTCGACCCGGCCGGCGTGCCGTCCCTGGATGTGCCCACGATCGGGGCCACGAACTGGACCGGCGGCCTGCGCGCGACCGAATACTTGATCTCATTGGGACACCGGCGGATCGGCTTCATCGCTGGCCCGGCTAGCCTGATGTGCAGCCGGGCGCGGCTCGATGGCTACCGTGCGGCCCTTGAAGCAGCTGGCATCCCCGTCGTCGACGAGCTGATCCAGCCCGGAAACTTCTATCACGAGGCCGGGTTCACCGGCGGAATGTCGTTGCTGGACTTGAAGGAACCACCGACGGCCATCTTCGCGGCCAGTGATCAGATGGCTCTCGGTGTCTACGAGGCGGTAAGGCAAAAGGGGCTGCGCGTTCCCGGCGACGTCAGCGTGGTCGGCTTCGACGATCTTCCCGAGGTGCGCTGGTCCAGCCCTCCACTCACGACAGTCCGCCAGCCGCTGGTGGAGATGGGCATCCTGGCTGCCCGCACGGTCATGCGGCTAGCCCAGGGCGAGAAGGTGGAAAGTCCACGGGTGGAGCTGGCGACCGAACTCGTGATCAGAGATAGCACTTCATCACTTTCTCGGTAATTTTCGAACTTGGACATTGACGTGCTCGTGCGCGGACCCCAGAATTGGGAGCGCTTCCATTGATGTGCGCTTCTGCCTGAGGTGCCCGCCACTGACGGATGCCACATCGCTCCCGTCATAGGAGGTCCCAACCATGTCCGTCCCAACCAGACGGTCAGCTGTGCTGTCCGTCCTTACCCTGATCGGCACGCTCGCTGTGCCGATCATGGCGGCAGAGCCCGCCTTCGCCTCCGGTCCACTTCGGACACACGCCGCGGCCCGGGGCAAGTTCATCGGCTATGCCGCCGCCAACGGCCCACTGTCGAGCGAAGCCGCCTACCGCAACATCGCCGCGACCGAGTTCAACCAGGTCACGGCGGAAAACGCGATGAAGTGGGACGCCACGGAACCGTCGGACAACAACTACACGTTCAGCAACGCTGACGCGATCGTCTCGTTCGCGCAGGCCAACAACCAGGCCATCCATGGGCACACCCTCGTGTGGCACAGCCAAACCCCCAGCTGGGTGCAGGGACTTGGTGCCAGTGCTATGCGGACCGCCATGCAAGACCACATCTCGCGCGTCGTCGGCCGTTACGCCAACAGCGTCGCGACCTGGGACGTGGTGAACGAGGTCTTCAACGAGGACGGTACCTTCCGGAGCAGCTTCTGGTACAACACACTCGGCCAGAGCTTCATCGCCGACGCGTTTCGCTACGCGCGGGCCGCTGACGCCGACGCCAAGCTGTGCATCAACGACTACAACGTTGAGGGCATCAACGCGAAGAGCACCGCTATGTACAACCTGGTCGTCTCGTTGCGCAATCAGGGCGTACCCATTGATTGCGTGGGGTTCCAAGCGCATCTAGCCGTGCAATATGGCTTCCCGAACCTGCAGGCGAACATAGAACGGTTCGCTGCCCTGGGCGTGGATGTCCGGATCACCGAGCTAGACGTGCGAATCCCGTTGCCTGCTGACTCCAACGAGATCACGGCACAGAACACCTACTACCGCAACGTGATCACGGCTTGCAACAACGTCGCACGCTGCACCGGCGTCACGATCTGGGGCTTCACCGACAAGCACTCCTGGGTCCCAGGCACGTTCCCCAACGAGGGCCAGGCCCTGATTTACGACGCCAACTACGGCGTGAAGCCGGCCTACACGGCGGTGCACGACGCGCTGGCGGGCGGGCCGCCGCCAGTGGACACCACGCCGCCGACCACCCCGGGAACCTTGACTGCTTCCGGAGTTACCTCGAGCAGCGTGACCCTGAGCTGGGGTGCCTCGACGGACAACGTCGCGGTGACCGGCTACGACATCCTCCAAAATGGAGCCGTCCGCACGACCGTCTCCGGAACGTCGGCGACCGTGAGCGGACTGTCCAGCTCTACCGCGTACCAGTTCGCGGTCAGGGCGCGGGACGCGGCTGGAAACACGTCGGCGAACTCCAACACCGTCAGCATCACCACGCTCCCGGGCGGTGGTGGCGGTGGTTGCTCGGCCGTAGCGACCGTGCAAACCCAGTGGAGTGGCGGTTACGTGATTCAGCCGGTGACCGTGACGAACACGGGAACTTCGCAGACCACGTCGTGGACCGTGACCTTCACGCTCCCGTCCGGGCACGCCATCGTGGGCTCGTGGAACGCGGCTCTCACGGTGAGCGGGCAGACCGTCACGGCACGAAACATGCCCTATAACGGAACGCTCGGCCCGAATGCCAGCACGACGTTTGGCTTCCAGGTCAGCCGTCCTACCGGGTCAACGTCGGTTCCTTCCGGCTACACCTGCGCTGTCTGAGCGCGGTGGGAGGGCTTCCTTTGGGGCCCTCCCACCCTGTAACGTGCGCAGCATCCTCCGATAATTCTCGGCAATGCATAGAAACTTTCGGAAGGGACGTCCCATGAACCCCCCTCTGTCACGCAGATCGTTGCTTGCCCTGTCTGGGCTCTCGCTGCTTAGCGCCTGTTCCGGTGAGAACGGCGAATCCAGCGCGAGCACGATCGACTGGTGGCACATCTCGACCACCGATCCGATGCTGAGCCTGTGGGCCACGCTCGCCAAGGAGTTCGAGACCGCTCACGCCGGCGCCAAAGTCACGATCACACCGCTGGAAAACGAGGCATTCAAGGCCAAACTCACTACGGTGACGCAAGCCGGAAACCCGCCGCACCTGTTCCACTCCTGGGGTGGTGGCGTGCTCAAGCAACAGGTCCAGGCCGGTCTCGTCAAGGAGCTGCCGCTGTCGCTGGGCGACGGCCTGACTCCTGCCGCGCTCGATCCCTACAAAGTGGACGGAAAGCTTTACGGCCTGCCGTTCGACATTGGCATGGTCGGCTTCTGGTACAACAAGGAACTCTTCGCCAAGGCTGGTGCTGATATTCCGGCCACCTGGGCTGACCTGCTCGCCGCCGTGCAGAAGCTGAAGACCGCTGGCGTCACGCCGATCGCGCTCGCCGGTGCCGACAAATGGCCGGCTCACTTCTACTGGTCCTACTTGGCCATGCGCATCGGTGGCCTCGACGCGCTGAAGCAGGCGGAGAAGGACGGCAATTTCGACACGCCCGACTTCGTCGCCGCGGGCCAGCGATTCAAGGAACTCATTGACCTGCAACCGTTCCAAAAAGGATTCCTCGGCGCTAAATACGACGCGCCCGATGGCCAGGCGGCCGCGATCGGCAACGGTCAAGCGGCGATGGAACTGATGGGCCAGTGGGGACCGTCGGTGCAGAACTCGTCATCAGCGAGCAAGAACGGGCTGGGCGACAAGCTCGGGTTCTTCCCGTTTCCTGCGGTGGACGGGGGCAAGGGCAAGGCGGCCGACGCCTTCGGCGGTGGCAACGGCTTCGCCTTGGGCCACAACGCTCCGGCCATCACCAGCGACTTCGTCAAGTTCCTCGTTGACCCCGCGAACCAGCGTCGTGAGGCCGCGACCGGAGCCGTCCTGCCGGTCGCCAAGGGTGCCGATGACGCGATCAAAGACGCCAACATGGCCACCGTGGCGAAGTCACTGTCGTCAGCCACGGGCTTCCAGCTCTACCTTGATCAGGCCTACGCACCGGCGGTCGGCCAGCAAGTCAACGACAGTGTCGCCGAACTGGTCGCTGGAACCGTTACGCCGCAACAGGTCGCACAGGCCATCACCGAAACGGCGAAGAACCAGTAGGACCAGCTATTCGTGCTGCTGCGGTTACGTGACCGGCCCTTCCATGGCGCGCTGGATAGAGCGGTAGATCTGGCCAAACTTGGTCTCATCCGCGATCCGCAGCAGCATGATCTCCTTTCCCTGCCAGACGGCCCAGATCTCGTGCACCTTCGCGCCAATGTCGTAGCTGTGATCGAGCCGGTGCAGCGTCCACTCCAGAAACGGGCCGGACAGCGCGACCAGCAAGACGACAACCACCAAGGGCAGCAACACCGAAGCCGCTGCCGCGCGATCGAAGAAAGCCGTATACAGCAGGTAAATTGCGCCCAGTATGCCAATGATCGCGGCTACTACCAGACCGATTCTCAGCGCTCCGCGCCGGGCAACGCGCCGGCGGACGTCCGGGTTCGGGCCGATCTCGCGATGCCACACGTATTCCAGCTCATCGAGGGGAAACTCCCGGCCGTGAATACTAAGGGCAAGCGAGGTCACCTCCACCGTCCGGTCACGGTAATAGGTGAACACGCGCCAACCGTAGAGTCGCTGTTAATAAGTCTCAATGAGGAGGACGGGCAGTGGGCGAGTTTGTGAACCTGCAGATCAAGGACGGAATCGGTGTCATCCAGCTAGAACGGCCACCGATGAACGCCCTCAATGCCCAAGTTCAGGAGGAGCTGCGTGCCGCGGCGCACGCGGCGACCGACGACGATTCGGTTTACGCGGTGATCGTTTACGGTGGGCCCAAAGTCTTCGCGGCTGGAGCCGACATCAAGGAAATGGCCGAGATGTCCTATGTGCAGATGGCGGCGCGCGCCGGTGCTCTGTCGAGCGCCTTCGACGCCATCGCCCGCATTCCCAAGCCCGTCGTGGCCGCGATTACCGGGTACGCCCTGGGTGGTGGGTGTGAGCTGGCCTTGGCTTGCGACTGGCGCGTGGTCGCCGAAGACGCCAAGCTCGGGCAGCCGGAGATCAAGCTGGGCATCATCCCGGGAGCTGGCGGAACGCAGCGGCTCGCGCGGCTGGTCGGCCCGGCCAAGGCTAAGGACCTCATCTTCTCGGGCCGCATGGTCGACGCGGCCGAGGCGCTCACCATCGGGCTCGCCGATCGGGTGGTCCCGGCGGAGAAGGTGTTTGACGAGGCCATGGCGCTGGTACAGCCCTATGTGAACGGGCCGGCCCAGGCGATCCGGGCGGCCAAGGTGGCCATCGACGGTGGTCTCGACCGCGACCTCGCCGGTGGTCTGGCCTGGGAGTCTCAGCTGTTCGCCGCCCTGTTCGCGACGACGGATAAAGCAGAGGGTATGTCCGCGTTTGTGGAGAAGCGGAAGCCCAACTTCAGCGGAAAATGAGTCCTCTTCACATTTCTAGAACCGATCGGTAGGCTTCCCGCATGATCTCTGGCCACGGTGGACAGTTAGCTCTTGCTGCCCTGAAGGCAGCTGGCGTCCAGGAGATGTTCACGCTCTCGGGCGGGCATGTGTTCCCGCTCTACGACGCGGCACATCAAGAGGGTTTCCCCCTTTACGACGTGCGGCATGAACAGACCGCCGTGTTCGCGGCCGAAGCCGTGGCCAAACTGCAGCGACGGCCCGGGGTCGCGGTCCTGACCGCCGGTCCCGGCGTCACCAACGGCATCTCGGGCCTCACGAGCGCGTTCTTCAACGCCGCTCCGGTGCTCGTGCTTGGCGGGCGCGCCCCGCAGTTCCGCTGGGGTTCTGGCTCGCTGCAGGAGATGGATCACCTCCCGATCGTCAGTTCCATCACCAAGCACGCCTCGACCGTGTTCGGCACCGATGAGATTCCCGCTCAGCTGGCTAAGGCGCTCTCGGCCTCGCTGTCCGGGCACCGCGGACCGTCCTTTGTGGACTTTCCGTTGGAGATCATCTTTGGTTCGGGCGAGGCTGAGGCTGTGGCGCCGTCGGTGCTTTCAGCCGAACCTGACCCAGCTGATGTGGAGAAGGCCGCGCAACTGATCGCCGCCGCGCAGAAGCCCGTCATCATCGCCGGGTCCGATGTGTACGGTGGCCGGGCCGAAGAAGCGTTGCGCGCCATGGCCGAAGCGCTCACGGTTCCTGTTTTCGCCAACGGCATGGGCCGCGGCGTCATGGGTGGGGGACACCCGCTCGCGTTCGCCAAGACCCGTGGACTCGCGCTGAGCCAAGCCGACCTGGTCGTGGTGATCGGCACCGCGCTGGACTTCCGGCTCGGGTTCGGCGACTTCGGCGCGGCACAGGTCGTGCACATCGTTGACGATCCGTCGCAGCGAGCGACACATGCCTCGGTGGCGGTCAGCCCGGCAGGCGAGCTGCGGGCGATCCTCAGTGGACTGGCCGGTTACAACGGCGGCCGCGTCGACCGCACCGAATGGGTCGCCACGCTTCGTGCGGCCGAAGTCAAAGCGGCTGAGAAGCACGCTGCCGAGATGGCGGTGTCCGCTGACGTGATCAAGCCCGCGAATGTCTACGGTGAGCTGCGCAAGGTGCTCGCTTCGGACGCGGTCACGATCGGCGATGGTGGCGACTTCGTTTCCTACGCGGGGCGCTACCTTGAGCCGCAGCAGCCCGGCACGTGGCTCGACCCGGGACCCTATGGTTGCCTGGGCACGGGCATGGGATACGCCATGGGATCGCGCGTCACCTACCCGGACCGCCAGATCTGTGTCCTCATGGGCGACGGCGCCGCCGGGTTCTCGCTGATGGACGTCGAGTCGCTCGTGCGCCAGAACCTGCCGGTCGTGATCGTCGTCGGCAACAACGGCATCTGGGGCCTGGAAAAGCACCCGATGCAGGCGATGTATGGCTACGACGTGGCCGCCGACCTGCAGCCCGGTCTGCGCTACGACGAAGTCGTCAAGGCGATGGGTGGCGCGGGCGAGACTGTCAGCGACGCGAGCCAGCTGTCAGCGGCCTTCACCAGGGCTTTCGAGTCGGGCGTGCCCTATCTCGTCAATGTCTTGACCGACCCCACTGACGCCTATCCACGCTCGGCGAATCTGGCTTAATCGCTGGTCACAGGTCTGTGCACCAGCTGAGTCGGCAGCGGCTTGCTTTGCGTCGCGGCTGACGGGAAATGCTGCCTGACATCGGCCTGTAAGTGAAGTGTCAGGGGGCTAGGGCAACCTAGCTCCTATGTCACACGCGATCGTTGCCGAAAGACTGGTCAAGCACTTTGGCCAGACCAAAGCGCTCGACGGCGTCGACCTCACCCTCGAATCCGGAACTGTGCTCGGGGTGCTTGGCCCGAACGGGGCCGGCAAGACCACCGCGGTGCGGATCTTGGCTACGTTGCTGCGCCCAGATGGCGGATCAGCGCGTGTGGGTGGGCTCGACGTCATCAAAGACGCGCACAAGGTCCGGGCGCTCGTTGGCCTGACGGGGCAATACGCCTCGGTTGACGAGGCGCTGACCGGCTCGGAGAACCTGCGTCTCATCGGGCGGCTGCTGGGCATGTCCCGCGCCGATTCCCGGGCTCGTGCGGCAGAGCTGCTCGCGAGTTTCCACCTCGAGGACGCTGCTGACCGGGCGGCCAAGACCTACTCCGGTGGCATGCGGCGGCGGCTAGACCTCGCCGCTTCGCTGATTGGCCGGCCCAAGGTGCTGTTCCTTGACGAGCCGACCACGGGACTCGACCCCCGCGCGCGAAACGAGGTGTGGGAGATCGTGCGGGAGCTGGTCTCCGACGGCACTTCGGTGCTGCTCACCACGCAATATCTTGACGAAGCCGATCAGCTGGCCGACCGCATCTCCGTGATCGATCACGGCAAGGTGATCGCGCACGGCACGCCCGATGAGCTGAAGCGGCAGACGGGTTCCCAGGCGCTCGCGGTGCGGCCGGTTCAGGAGTCCGATGTGGACAAGGTGCTGGCCGTGATTAGCGAAGTCGCGGCAGGGCCAGAGCTGTCCAACGGCACGGTCACGGCACGGGTCACCGACCCGGCGGTGCTGCCCGCCGTGGTGCGGCGCCTCGATGACGCCGGGGTCGCCATCGCTGAGCTAGCCCTGCGCACGTCCACTCTGGACGAAGTGTTCCTTGCCCTGACCGGGCACCGTGCGGAAGAGGAGGCCAAGGCATGACAACCCTTACCGTGCCGCGGCAGAGCCCGGGCGCCGGGCTGCGGCAGACGTTTTCACTGGCGTGGCGTGGGCTGGTGCAGATCCGGCACAACCCGATGGAGCTTGGCGATCTGAGCTTCCAGCCCATCATGTTCGTGCTGCTGTTCACTTATTTGTTTGGCGGCGCCATTTCTGGCGATCCGGTGGCCTATCTGCAGTTCATGCTGCCCGGCATCATTGTCCAATCCGGACTGATGGCGACGATGAACTCCGGCATGGGCCTTAGCGTCGACCTGTCCAAGGGCTTCTTCGACCGGCTCCAGGCGCTGCCGATCGCCCGCTGGGCTCCGCTTGCCGGGCGCATCCTGTCCGACAGCGTCAAGCAGGGCTGGTCGATGTTCATTTTGATGGCCACCGGGTACGCCATCGGCTTCCGCGCCACCGAAGGAGTCGTCGGTGTTCTCGGTGCCTTCGGGCTGATGCTGCTGTTCACATTCCTGGTGTCGTGGTTCGCCGTCTTCGTTGGCAGCATCGCTGACGAGCCGGAAAAGGTGATGATGTATGGCTTCACGGTCATCTTCCCGCTGAGCTTCCTGAGCAACGCCTTCGTGCGCACCGACACGTTGCCAGGCTGGCTGCAGGCGTTCGTGAAGGTAAACCCGGTGACGCACATGAGCGACGCGTTGCGCGGCATGCTCACGGGAGGGCCGGTGCTCACGAACACGTTGTGGGGACTGCTCGGTGCTCTAGCGATCGCGCTCATCTTCGCGCCGCTCGCGCTGGCGAAGATCAAGCGCCGCTAACGAGCGCCGGAACGTTGTCGATCGTGGCGGCCCGCCCGAGCTGGTAGGCCGCCGCGAAACGTTCCGGCGACAGGGCTTCCTGGACGGCGGCGGTGATCCGGGGGAGGTCCATAATGGAGTGATCCACCGTCCCGGCGAACTTTTCCGAAGCGCCGAGCAGGCGAGCGGCGAGATCCGGATTCCCTTCGCGCAACACGAGATCAGCGCAGCCGACCAGCGACAGTGCCACGACGGGATAGTCCCCTGAAGACAGCGCGTACTCGACGGCTTCAGTGTGCGCTTGCCTGGCCGTTTCCAGCTGCCCTTCGGCTCCAGCAAGCAGGCCCTTCGTGTGCGCGGCGAACGCGCGGAATTGAGGAGCCACCGAGACATCCGCGACCAGATCGCTGGCGACGGTCAGCCGCCTCCACGCTGCGGCGTAGTTGCCGCGGGCACGCTCGACTTCGGCCCACACGGCTTCGACCATTGCCTGCATGAACGTGATGCCGAGTTGCTCGGCCAGATGCTGCGCTTCGGTCAGCGTGGCGATGGCCTCGGCCTCGTGGCCGGTCATCCAAAGGGCTTGCGTCAGGCGCATTCTCAGCTGGAGAAGGTCTTCGCTAGTCCCCAGAACAGCGAGAAGGCTGATGGCTTCCCTGGCATGCGCTGCCGCTCCCGCGAAATCGCCCCGCTGAGCCGAGGCCGCGGAAAGAGCTTCCAGAGCGAGCGCCATGCCCCACCGGTCACCCAGGTCGCGATACCCCTCAAGCGCTTGCTCGAACTCGTGCACCACCTTGTGCGCGGCTTGACCGAGGTTCACCATCGCGTGCGCGTGGAAGGTGCGGGCGGTCGCCACGACCCATGGATCGTCGTCGTTGAAAAGCTTGGCATAGACGGGATCGGGCGCCAGGCCGATGCCGTCGACGGCCCAGCTCGCCAGCAACGCCATCGGCGGTGCCAGTTTCAGCATCGGATGCCGGGCACCCGTGTCCGCAACGATTTCGGCGGCCTTGGTAAACCACTCGATCGCCAGCGGGATGTCGCCGCGCCCGTCGAGCGTGTTGATAGCGGAAAGGGAATAGGCACGTGCCCGGATGTCGTCAGGCACGGCCATCGGCATCTCCAGCACCTCCGCGGCGAGGCGGCTGCCCTCGGCGCGATAGCCTGCGAGCCACCAGTACCAGCCGAGCGCCGCGACCAGGCGGGTACCCATGGTGACATCACCGGCCGTGATGCGGTCCCTTAGCGCCGTGTCGAAGTTGTCGTGATCGGCCCGAAGGACCCGCAGCCACGGCAGTTGCTCGCCGCCGCGCAAGAAAGTCTCAGCCCGCTCGGCGAGTTCGGTGAAGTAAGCCGCATGCCTTGGGGCATAAGCGGTTTGTCCCGTCTTCTCCAAGCCGTATTCACGGATCGTCTCCAGCACGTGATAGCGGTCGCCATCGACGCGTACGAGCGACTTCTCGGCCAGCCCACTGACGGCCTCCCACGCGTTAGGTCCTGGTGCCTGAGGGCGTTGATGACGCGCTCATCAGTACCCTCGGGTTGCCCGATTTGCTTTAGCAGCAGGTGTTCCCAGGCTCGCCAGCACGGCAGGGGCGATCTGCTCCGGTTCGGTGAGCGCGGCGAGTTCCACGAGTTTGACGTCGGGCAGGCCGCGTGCCGACTCGATGGCCAGGCGGGTCTTGCCCGCTCCACCCGGACCGGTCAGCGTCACCAGCCGCGACTTGCCGAGCAGCTGCCGGACGCGTCGCAGGTCTATTTGGCGGCCAATGAAACTCGTCAAGCTGAGCGGAAGGCTTTGCGGCTCTTGGCCTTGCAGGATTTCCAAGTGCAGGCGACTCAGGCCAGCGCTCGGGTCTGCCCCCAGCGCGTCGGCCACCGAGCGGCGGAACCGCTCGTAGGCGGCCAGTGCCTCGGCCGGGCGGCCCTGCGCCCAGAGTGCCCGCATCAGCAGCTCCACCGGGCGCTCGCGCAACGGATGCTTGGTCACGAGCGCTTCTAGTTCGGGCACACCGCTCGCGGCATCCTCCTCGGCTGCCGTGCGCAGTTCGTTGAGCCGGGTGAGGTGTGGCGCGGCGAACGGGCGGTCCGCGACCTCGGCTAAGGCTGGCCCGCGCCACGGATCGCCGGCGTCAGGCCCAAAGATGTCAACGTCTTGTTCGCTGACGTCAAGCCGGTAGCCACCGGGCTCGCCGGTGATGGGCAGACCGCGCCGTCGTAGCCGGGAAATGAGCTGCTGCAAGGCATTCGCCGCGTTGCCAGGTGGATCGTCGACCCAGACGGCGTCCACGAGCGCATCCAGGCTGACCGTCCGGCCCGGCTCCAGCGCCAGGCGGATCAGCAAGGTCCGCACCCGTGCGCCACCGAGGTCGACGAGCGTGCCGTCATCGGCACGCACCTCGGCCGGCCCCAGCAGCGAGATCTTCACCCGCCCCATTCTGCCCGCTGGCAAAGGCGTGCGGGCAGGCAGAGGGTGTGTGCCTCTGCCTGCCCGCACGCGGGGATGGGTGTAGGGGTCTTTAGGTAGCTGGAGCAGCCTCCGGCGCAGGGGCCGAGGCGGATCGCCGCCGGGCGATGATGACGGCGCCCAGGGCCCACGGAATCCAGATCAGTTCCAGGATGATGCGCACGAGCGCGGGCGACACCGCGATCCACGGGATCATGATGAGACCGTGGTCGATCGCTCCGAGGAGGGCGAACGCGGCGATCAGCAGGGTGAGCATGCCGAGTTTGCGCGTGCCGGACTTGCGTAGCGCCAGTCCAAACAGGACCATTCCCACGCCATAGACGGCAAGCCCGATCGGGTGCCAGATGCTGCCCATCTGCCACGTGCCCACGACGCCGATAACGAGCCCGGCCAGTGTCACGGCCAGTGCGGGCAAGCCGCGTGGAGCGTTGCGCAGACGGCGGAAGAACAAGCCCGCGGCGATCAGTCCAATGAGGACAGCGCCGATGGTGGCGTCGCGCACCTCAACCCGGCTGAAGCCAGAGGCGCCGAATTCGCCGTACCAGTCACAGCCGCCCGGGATGATCTGGCCGCCCGCGCTGTAGGACGCGCACTCCAGCATCTTCATCGTGTGCGCTGGCTCGCCGAAGTAGCGGTGCGTGCCCAGCGCTGGCAGGTCATCGGAACCACAGGCAGGCATCGTGCGGATCAGGGTGTTGTCCATCGGCGTCCAGCAAGAGCCGCGCCCCTGGCCGTCCCACCAGAAGTTGAGGCCGTTGGGTTTGGACTCGCCCTTCTCGGTGACGCCCATCTTGTTGTTCAGGTAACGGTTGTGGTGCGACGTGTCGAACCAGTATTTGAAGTCGTCGTCGTTACGCACGAAGCCCGGCACATAACTGGTCACGAAACCGGCGTAGTTGTTGCCGTAAATGAAGTTGTCGCGCCAGATGTTGTAGTTGCCGCCCGGGTTGATGACACCGCCGCCCAGTGGGACGCCGACCGCTGGGCAGACCACGCCCTTTTCTGGTGGCAGTTGGTCATAACCACGTTCCGCGAACGGTTTCTTGCACGTGCCGTCCTTGATGTACTTGTAGTACGACACGTTGTTGTCGCGGATGATGTTGTTTTCAAACTTGGAGTGGTTCTGCGGCATGCCCGGGTGATCGGGGAACGCGCTGTCCGTCGCGATGCCGGTGGTGTTGTTTTCGAAGATGCTGTCGTGCACCCAAACCGAGTCACCAGCCGTTCCGGAGTAGCCGAGGGTGTTGTGGTGCCCCCAGCAGTTGCGGATCTCGACGGCATAGCGCGGGACGTCGTGTCCCCTGTCCTTGTTGATGTTTGAGGCCGCGCCCGGGTAGAACGCGGAGTCACCGTTGCCGTAACCTTCGCAGTCGGTGTAGAGACCGTGGTCGACGGCGAAGGTGAGGAATCCGTATTCGTCGTTCCAGCGGCCGAGCATGTCGTCAATGACGAAACCATCGGTCTCGATGACGTAGACCGCGTTGAATTCCGTGCGCTGCGCGGTGAAGTTCTTCATGTAGATGCCGTCAGCGTTGTCCGCCCGGATCCCGTTGAGCTTCTTGAACTGACCGTCAATGATCACGTCTTCGCGATGGTTGCCTGTTCCCTCGATCTGCAGATTCTTCTTGCCCAGGATGGACACGAGGTTCTGGATGTTCGGGCAGGCGACTTGCTGATCGAAGGTCAGGATCGCGAACTCTTCGTACACCTTGCCTTTGGGTGCGTTGTCATATACGCGCTGGCACGCGGCGCTTAGCGGGGCAAGCGACGGCTCTTCGTAGTAGATGCCAGGGAGAATCTTGATGATGCTGTCGGGAACCTTCGCCGCGTCAACGGCGGCCTGCAGGTGGCGGTAGCCGTTGGTCTGGCATTCCTGCCAGAGCTTCTCGTTTTCGGCTTTCAGGGCCGCGGGGTAGGCGGCGATCCGCTTGTCGAAGTCGGCCTTATCGGTCTTGCAGACCAGCAGCGTCGGCCCGGACGTGCGATAGACCGGCACGCTTCCTGTGCCCGCCAGCTCACGGGTCTGGCGCTCGTCGTGCGCTGACGCGACAGGCGCGGCGCCGAAGACTCCAAACGCCACAATCGCGAGCACGCCGAGCACGCGTGTGATTCTCCTCATGGCGGCGGAGCTTAGAATAAGTTTCAGGTTTTGGCCAGAGCGGCTAGCCGTCCGGATTGTCCCGTTTCCTGATCTCGTCCTCACGGCGCTTCAGATCCTCTTCCCACTTGCGGAGCATCTCGCGTTCTTGCTCAGTCTGCTCCGCCGCTTCGAGTTCGGCGCGCTGTCGGTCAAGGTTGCGCAGGAAGTCAGGATTGTCGTCGGGCGCGACCGTCCGGCCTGGCCGGGCCGCCTCGGGGAACCCGCCGCCGGCTCGCCACGTGCCCGCCTTTGGGCTCACGCGTGCCTTGCCTGCGGCGAACCACACGATGGCGCCGATGGGCGAGAACAGCAGGATGATGATCACCCAGACGATGCGGGGCAGCGCCCTAATGTCTTCCTCTTCAGTGGACAGACAACTGATGAGGGCAGCCGCCGTCACGATGATGTCGGCGATGAAGAAGAACAGCCAGAAGCGTCCCATGCCGTAGAAGGGTAAGCCCTACCGCAGGACGGCAACGACCCCGAGCACCGCGAAACCGAGACACCCGGCCGTGGTCAGGGCAAGAAGGCGAAATCGCAGCCGCGGGGGATCGGTGAGCACACGAATCCGCCGCTGGATGAAGGCCAATAGCAGAGCCCAAAGCAGCGCGCCCATCGCCATCACGAACCAGGCGCGTTCCAGCAGGCCGAGCCGGGCGAGCAGGATCGCGGTCGCCGTGACGGCGAGCGTAGTCCGCCGCCAGGCTAGGCGAGTCCGTTCCAGCGCCTTGCCGCTATCGGGAGCGGGTGCCTCGCGCGCGGGCGGCTCATTGGATCGTTGAGGCTCAGCGGGTGGCGGCATCGAAGATCACATAGACGAGACCGAGCAGCGCGCTCATCGTGACGACCAGCGCCAGAAAGCCGGGAAAGCGAGAGGGCGGGAGCGGTTCGCCTTTGCGCATGGCGACCTCGCAACGAATCCAATGGTCGATCGCCCGCAGGGCACATCCGGCGCCGAGGATGATGGGCACGATCGAGAGCACCTCACGCAGGTGTGGCACCGGCAACGGCTCGAGAAACTGTGCCACCGCAAGGCCTCCGGCGATCAGGGCGAGGCCGGTGCGGATCCACGCCAGGAAGGTGCGCTCGTTGGCGAGAGAGAACCGGTAGTCCGGGGTGGTGCCCACGGAACGCGTCTCGTGGGGATCAAACCAGTTGCGAAACCTGTTGAGCACGTTCCTAGTATGGCCCCGATGACTAACTCACTTGATCCAAAAGAGCTTCTTGCCGAGTACGACGCACAGGCGCGGGTCTTCGAGGCCTTTGGCCCGGTTGGCGCGACGGTGCACTGGGACGGCCCGCTCAAGCGGACGTCGGGAATGGCCAGCGGCGGGTTCATCACCTACCGCGATCTCGCCGGTCTCCAAGGCGATGACCTAGACGCGCTTATCGCTAGGCAGGTCGCGTTCTTCCGCGAGCGCGGCGAGAAGTTCGAGTGGAAGACCCGTGGCCACGATCTGCCCGCTGACCTGACGGACCGTCTTCTCGCGCATGGCTTTGCCGCTGAGGACCCGGAGACCGTCGTGGTTGGACTCGCCGCTCCCTATGCCACCGAGGCCCCCGCGCTTCCCGCCGACGTGACGATCCGGCAGACCGCCGACCGCGACGACTACCGCAAAATCGCCGACCTCAACACGGCGGCTTGGGGGCAGGACTTGTCGTGGCTGGAAACGATGCTCGCCGAAGAGTCCACTCCGGACAGTCTCGACGTCTTCGTCGCCGAAGCTGACGGCAAGGTCGTGAGCGCGGCATGGATCAGGTATCTGCCAGGGTCGCAGTTCGCCGGGCTCAACGGTGGCACGACGCTCGCCGAGTATCGCGGCCGTGGGATCTACAAGGCACTTGTCGCCGTTCGCGCGGCTAAGGCCATCGAGCGCGGCTACAAGTATCTGCACGTCGACTGCACCGAGGACAGCCGCCCGATCCTGCAGCGCCTCGGATTCGTCGCGATCACCACGACGACGCCTTACGTCTGGCGCCCCTGATCGCCGGTCCAGATCGAGCGGACCGTGTCGCGGACACAGTCTTCACGGAGGCGGCCGCACGTGCATAAGTGCTCGTGCGGTGCCGGGCGAGCATGGTGCGTTTCGAGGGGTAGGGGCGCGGTTTGAGTGGACATATCAGGACACCTCCTACCTATGCTGACTCTACGCGCTTCCAGGAATGACGAATGTCTCAGCAGAAACTTCGCCGACCTTACTCACTGGTAACGTCGGCGCTGGATATCGTGTGCACTATTAAACGCACGTTCAATAGGAGGGTCCTGCTCCGCGATGAAGATCGTCGTACTTGTCAAGCAGGTGCCAGACTCAGGCGCCGAGCGCAACCTGCGCGCTGAGGACAACACCGTAGACCGCGCCTCGGCCAACAACGTGATCAACGAGATGGATGAGTACGCCATTGAGGAAGCCCTGCGCTTGCAGGAAGCTCACGGCGGCGAGGTGACCGTCCTGACCATGGGGCCGCAACGGGCCACCGAGTCCATTCGCAAGGCGCTGTCCATGGGTCCCGATGGTGCTGTGCACGTCGTCGACGACGCACTGTCCGGAACGGACGCTCTCGGCACGTCAAAGGTCCTGGCCAAGGCGCTCGAACGCCTTAACGCCGACGTCATCATCTGTGGTGCGGAGTCGACTGACGCCCGCGGCCAGGTGCTGCCGCACATGCTGGCGGAGCGTCTCGGCGTCGCCGCGCTGACCGGCGCCCGCAAACTGACCGTCGACGGCAGCCAGCTGACCATCGAGCGGCAGACCGAAGAAGGCTACGAGGTCGTGACCGCCGCGACGCCCGCGATCGTGAGCGTCTGGGACACCATCAACGAGCCGCGTTACCCGTCGTTCAAGGGCATCATGGCCGCCAAGAAGAAGCCGGTGGAGACGTTGTCCATCGCCGACCTTGGCGTCGACGCCGGTGAGGTCGGCTGGGCCGGTGCTCAGACCACGGTCAAGGAGCACACCAAGCGGCCGCCTCGCAGCGCTGGCCAGAAGGTCACCGACTCCGGTGAGGGTGGCGTCGCGCTCGTGGATTACCTGTCGTCCGAGAAGTTTGTGTGAGAGGCGGACTTTCCAATGGCTGAAGTCTTGGTTGTTGTTGAAGCCGCTGGTGGAGCGGTCAAGAAGGTCACCCTGGAGATGCTGACCATGGCACGCTCACTGGGTACCCCCGCCGCGGTTGTCTTTGGTGACGCGGAGCCGCTGGTGGCGAAGCTGGGCGAGTTCGGCGCGGAGAAGGTTTATGTCGCCGCTGGCGACGACATCGCCAACTACCTCGTCGCTCCAAAGGCGACTGTCCTGGCAAGCCTGGTCAAGGACGTGCAGCCGGCGGCTGTGCTCATCGGCTCGACCCAGGAGGGCAAGGAGATCGCGGGACGCCTCGCGGTCAAGCTCGACAACGGTGTGCTCACGGATGTCGTTTCGCTCGACGCTGACGGCACGGCGACACAGGTCATCTTCGCTGGCTCCACGATCGTCAAGTCGGCGGTCAAGGGCAGCGTGCCGATCGTGACGGTCCGGCCGAACTCGCTGACCCCGGCTCCGCAGGCCGGTGCCGCCGCGGTGTCCACTGTGGACGTCGCTGTGGGTGACAAGGACAAGCTCGCCACCGTGGTGAACCGCGTGGCCGAAGCCAAGGGCGCCCGTCCCGAGCTGACCGAGGCCTCGATCGTCGTGTCCGGTGGACGTGGCGTCGGGTCCGCGGAGAATTTCAAGCTCGTCGAGGAGCTGGCCGATCTGCTCGGCGCCGCCGTTGGCGCTTCGCGCGCCGCGACGGACTCCGGCTTCTACCCGCACGCGTTCCAGGTGGGCCAGACCGGTAAGACGGTTTCGCCGCAGCTCTACATCGCGCTCGGGATCTCCGGTGCCATCCAGCACCGGGCCGGCATGCAGACGTCGAAGACCATCGTCGCGGTAAACAAGGACACCGAGGCGCCGATCTTCGAACTGGCCGACTTTGGCGTCGTGGGCGACCTATTCCAGGTCGTGCCTCAAGCCGCCGAGGAAATCCGCAAACGTAAATAGGTATGTGACGGAAGCCGCTAGGCATTTGCCTAGCGGCTTCAAGTATTAGGCTTAGCGGCGAGATGGCATACCTTGATCACGCTGCGACCACGCCGATGCTGCCCCAGGCGCTGGACGCCTATATAGCGGCCGCACGGGAAGTGGGCAACGCCTCTTCATTGCATGGTCCAGGCAGGCTCGCCCGCAAACGCGTGGAGGAGTCCCGCGAGCGCATCGCCGCGGCGCTAGGTGCCCGCCCATCCGAAGTGATCTTCACCAGTGGTGGGACCGAGAGCGACAATCTTGCCGTCAAAGGTCTGTTCTGGGCTCGTCGTGACGTGGGCAAATCCCGGATTCTGGCCAGCGCCGCCGAGCACCATGCCGTGCTCGACGCCGTGCACTGGCTGGAGAAACACGAAGACGCCGAGGTCACTTGGCTGCCGGTTGACGCTACGGGGCGGGTGGACACCGACATCGATTTCGGTGACGACGTCGCCCTGATGACGGTCATGTGGGCCAACAACGAGGTCGGCACCCTGCAGCCCATCACGGAACTGGCCGCCCTAGCGAAAGCCAGCGGCGTGCCCATGCACACCGATGCCATCCAGGCGATCGGGCATGTGCCGGTGAGCTTTGGCGCCAGCGGGGTGTCGGCGATGAGTGTCACCGGGCACAAACTCGGTGGGCCGCAGGGGGTTGGGGCGCTCCTGTTAGGACGGGACGTCAAGGTGACGCCGCTGTTGCACGGCGGCGGCCAGGAACGCGACGTGCGCTCGGGCACGCTCGACGTCGCGGGCATCGCTTCGTTCGCCACCGCTGTCGAGGTTGTCGTGCAAACGCAGCAGGCTGAGGCCGCCCGGCTCACGATCTTGCGGGATGAGCTGGTCAAGCGGGTGTTTGAGACGATCCCCGACGCCGTGCTGAACGGATCTCCCGACAACCGGCTGCCCAACAACGCTCACTTCAGTTTCCCGGGCTGTGAAGGGGACGCCCTGCTGCTCCTGCTCGACGCGGCCAAGATCGCCGTGTCGACCGGGTCGGCGTGCTCGGCCGGTGTGGCGCAGCCCTCACATGTGCTGCTCGCCATGGGGACCGACCCGTTGCTGGCCCGCAGTTCGCTGCGCTTCACGCTGGGCCACACGAGCACGTCGCAAGACATCGACGCGCTCATCGCCGCCCTCCCGGCCGCGGTCGAGCGGGCCAAACGAGCCGGTCAGCGCTAAAACCCCGGGCCGAGGAAACCGTGAAGGGCTCCGCGGCGAGCGCGGGTAGACTTCTCGGGTGCGTGTTTTGGCGGCGATGTCTGGTGGAGTGGACTCAGCGGTAGCGGCGGCCCGGGCGGTAGAAGCGGGCTATGACGTGACCGGGGTCCATCTTGCGCTGTCGAAGAACGCCCAGACGCATCGCACCGGAGCCCGGGGCTGCTGCACGATCGAGGATTCCCATGACGCCCGGCGCGCCGCCGATGTGCTCGGGATTCCGTTCTACATCTGGGATATGGCCGACCGGTTCCACGAAGACGTGATCGACGACTTCGTCGCTGAATACGCGGCGGGCCGCACCCCTAACCCTTGTCTGCGCTGCAACGAAAAGATCAAGTTCGCCGCCGTGCTCGACCGGGCCATCGCGCTCGGGTTCGACGCGGTTGTCACGGGGCACTACGCGCAGATCATCGACGGCAAGCTCGCCCGCAGCGTGGACCTGGGCAAGGACCAGTCCTATGTGCTCGCGGTGCTCACGCAGGAACAGATCGACAAGTCGATGTTCCCGCTGGGCGACTCGACCAAGGAGCAGGTGCGCGCCGAGGCTGCCGAGCGTGGCCTGAGCGTGGCGCAAAAGCCCGACTCCCATGACATTTGCTTCATCGCCGACGGCGACACGCAGAAGTTCCTCCGCGAGCGGATCGGTTCCGTGCCGGGGGACATCGTCGACGGGTCGACCGGGCAAGTCCTCGGGCAGCACGAGGGCGCTTTCGCGTACACCATTGGGCAAAGAAAGGGCCTGGCGCTGACCCGGCCCGCAGCCGATGGGCGGCCTCGCTACGTGCTGTCGATTACGCCAGTGAACAACACCGTCACCGTGGGGCCGGCCGAAGCGCTGGAAGTGTCCACAGTGGAGGGCGCGCGTCCCATCGGGACTTTCCCGGCGGGTCCCCTTGAAGGCCTGGTTCAGATGCGAGCACATGGCAAGGCAGTCCCAGCGGTCGTTGAGGTCGCTGATGGTGTGCTCACGGCACAGTTGCGCCAGCCCGAGCGGGGAATCGCCCCGGGCCAGGCGATTGTCGTCTACCAAGGCGACATCGTCTTGGGCAGCGCGACGATCACGAGCGCGCGGTGAAAACGACCGGGATTGGTTCACTGCCCGGGACTTCGATCGCCGAGGCGGTCAACGAGACTTTTGGCGAGCTCGACTTTCCTTATCTGCCAGAGCTTCCCGCCCGCGGTCCGGGTGCCGACCTGATCGGCCGGTCCGCGGGCTTTCTCGTGGACATGCCGGTCGAGATCTACGCCGGGCGCTGGCAGATCGCCCCGCGCCCCGGCGCGGACATGCGCCGCACGCGTGACTTTCTGGCCCGCGACCTCGACGCGTTGACCGAGCGCGCTGAGGGCTACACCGGGCCACTGAAAATCCAGTCCGCCGGGCCGTGGACACTCGCGGCCAGCCTGCAACTTCCGATCGGTGGGGCCATTCTCAAAGATCACGGGGGAGTACGCGATACCGCCGCCTCGCTCGCCGAAGGTCTTAAGGCGCATGTCGCTGAGGTTCGCCGCCGGGTGCCAGGCGCCTCTGTGGTCTTGCAGCTTGACGAGCCCTCGCTGCCGGTTGTGCTCACGGGACGGGTGCCGACGGAAAGTGGCCTGCACACCTACCGTGCCGTTTCCACAGCTGTAGCAAGGGAAACGCTGGTGTCCATTGTGGACACCGTTGGGGTGCCGGTCGTGTTCCACTGCTGTGCCGCCGATGCCCCGATCGCGTTGTTCCGTGAAGCCAAGGCGGCCGGAGTTTCGCTGGACCTGTCGCTCGTGAAGCACCTTGACCCCATTGGGGAGTGGATAGACGCGGGCTTGACGCTCTATGCCGGAGTCGCGCCCACGACGGGCACTCAGGCACCCAAGTCACCTGAGCTAGCAGACCGCGTCCTCAAGCTCTGGAACGATTTGGGCTTCCCACAGTCACAGCTTGCTGAGCAAGTCGTGCTCACTCCGGCTTGTGGCTTGGCGGGAGCGACGCCAGCTTTCGCCCGGTCAGTGCTCGCGGCTTGCCGTGAAGCAGCGCGCAGACTGTCAGAGGTCTGATTTAGGCTGACTCCTGTGAGCAGCATGGAGAAGGTTCAAAAGCGCTACGCCGAGCTTGTCGCCCAGATCGATGAGGCGCAGCAGCGATACTACGTTGAAGATGCGCCAACGCTGTCTGACGCGGAATATGACGCGCTGCTCCACGAGCTGCAAAAGATCGAAGAAGACCACCCTGAGCTGGTGTCGGCCGACTCCCCGACGCAGCGGGTGGGTGCTGGCCGCGGCTCATCCTTCGCCGCTGTCCGCCACGCGGAGAAGATGCTCAGCCTCGACAACGTCTTCAACGAAGACGAGCTGATGGCGTGGGCCAAGCGGGTCGAGCGCGACGCGGGCGCTCCCGTGCACTACCTGTGCGAGCTGAAGATTGATGGGCTCGCCATCAACCTGACCTACGAGAAGGGCCGGCTCGTGCGGGCCGCTACTCGCGGCGATGGCCAGACCGGTGAAGATGTGACCGCCAATGTCATGGGCATCAAACGCATTCCGCATCGCCTGACCGGCAAACCGATTCCAGACCTCGTTGAGATCCGGGGCGAAATCTTCTTCCCCACCGAGGGTTTCCTTGACCTCAACGCCTCTCTCGTCGCGGCGGGCGAGCGTCCCTTCGCCAATCCGCGCAACGCCGCTTCCGGTTCGCTGCGCATGAAAGACGCCACCGTGACAGCCAAGCGGCCGCTGCGGCTGATCGTGCACGGCATCGGTGCGCGCACCGGGTTTGATCCTGACCGGCAGTCCGAAGCCTATGAGCTGCTTAAGGAATGGGGCCTGCCGACGAGCGACCGGTGGAAGGTCGTCAAGACGATCGACGAGGTTCGTAAGCAGATCGCTTACTACGCCGAGCATCGCCACGACCTGGAGCACGACATCGATGGCGTCGTGATCAAAGTGGACGAGGTCGCGCTGCAGCGCAAGCTGGGCTCGACATCGCGGGCGCCGCGCTGGGCCATCGCCTATAAGTACCCGCCAGAGGAAGCCAACACGAAGCTGCTCGGCGTCTCGGTCAACGTCGGGCGGACCGGCCGAGTGACCCCCTTCGCACAGCTTGAGGCCGTTCAGGTTTCGGGTGTGACGGTCACCAGCGCGACCCTGCACAACCAGCAAGAGGTCAAGCGCAAGGGTGTCCTGATTGGAGACACGGTCGTCATCCGCCGAGCGGGCGACGTGATCCCGGAAATCCTTGGGCCCGTGGTGGATCTGCGCGACGGCAGCGAGACCGAGTTCGTGATGCCGACGCACTGCCCGAGCTGCAACACGAAACTGGCTCCTGCCAAGGAAGCCGATGTCGACCTGCGTTGCCCCAACACGCAGCAGTGCCCGGCTCAGCTCGTCGAGCGCATCTTCTACCTAGCGGGCCGTGACGGTTTTGACATCGAAGGGCTCGGTTACAAAGGCGCGCAAGGGTTGCTGGAGTCCGGGATCATCACTGACGAGGGTGACCTCTTCTCCCTCGATGAGGAGAAGCTGGGCAAGACCTCGTTCTATACCAACAAAAACGGCGCCATCTCCAGCAACGGCCGCAAGTTCCTGGAGAACCTGGAGGCCTCCAAGCAGCAGCCGTTGTGGCGGGTCATCGTTTCGCTGTCGATTCGGCACGTCGGGCCGACCGCCGCGATCGCGCTGGCCGACCAGTTCGGCTCGATGGAAGCCATCGAAAACGCGACGGTCGAGCAGATGGCAGCGGCCGAAGGCGTCGGCAACATCATCGCGGTGTCGCTGAAGGAATGGTTCACCGTGCCGTGGCACCGCGAGGTCGTGCGCAAGTGGGCCGAGGCAGGCGTGCGCATGGTCGATGACGCCAAGCCCGCCAAGCCGGCCGGTCCGCAGCCCCTGGCCGGGATGACGGCGGTGGTGACGGGCACGCTGACCCTGGGCACCCGTGACGAGATTCAGGACATGCTCGTCGATCTCGGTGCCAAGATCGCAGGCTCGGTGTCGAAGAAGACGTCCTTCGTCGTGGTCGGGGAGAACGCGGGCTCCAAACTCACGAAAGCCGAGTCTCTAGGCGTGCCCACACTGGACGAAGAGGCCCTAAATAAGCTGCTCAAGGACGGTCCGGCCGCAGTCGGGCTATAGGGCTTTTCCGGCATTTCGGGGAAACGTTAGTCCTCTTCGCCTTAAGTTGTCGGTAAGACAACGAAGGGGACGTAATGCTTACGAAGGCACTTGCCACTGCGGCATGCGGAGCCGCCCTGGGCGCGATCATGCTGCCCGGCGCGGCCCTCGCCAACACCAGCGTGAGCCCCGGCGTCACGCAGCCGGGCGGGATGGTGACGATCACCGTCGCCTGTAACCAGAACACACAGGCTTCCGCTGAGGTGATTGGCCCGTCGAAGATGCAGACCTTTGACGTGAAGCTGCACGCGCAGGGCGGCACGAACAAGGCGACGTTCACCGTGCCCGGCGGGACGGCCTCGATTGGCAAGTGGACCGTCAACGGCCTGTGTGCTGGCGGAGCGGCCGGATCGACGAGCTTTACGGTGTCGCCGGGTGGCGGGCCGCCCAGTGGCGATGGCGGCAGCTCTCAGAACGGAATGCTCCTCGGCACCGGCGTGACTCTCCTTGCCGCGGCTGCCGGTGGTTTCGTGTTGCTGCGGCGTCGCGTCACCGTCTAACAGCCCGCCGATGACTCGCCGCTGTCACCGTGGTGCTCTGGCCACAGGCTACGCGGGCACGCGCAGGACCATGTGACGCGGGAACGGATCCACTGCCGTCCCGCAAGCGGTTGTGCGGGAACGGAAAGCGCGGTAGCGGCGAACCGCGGTGGCACAGGGATGTCGTGATGGGGGTCAAGGGGCGACGCGGCACGGGGGTGAGGGCGGGGTGAGTAAGCGGAGCAGCGGGGGACGGGTCGTCCTGAGTGGAATGCTCGCGATCGTGGCGGCCGCCGGGGCGGGTTTGCTGACCGCGGCACTCACGCTTGGACCCGCCAAACCGCCTGCGCCCAAGGCGATGCCTGAGGTCGCTTATGACCCAAGCATGCGTACGTTTCCGGCCTCCGAACCGGTGAAGGTTGAGATCCCGGCGATCCAAGTCAGGGCCGACGTCATGTCGGTAGGCACCACGCCAACAGCTGAGCTGGAGGTGCCTGACGTCATCAAACAGCCAATGCTCGCCGGGTGGTACCGGCTCGGCCCGACCCCGGGGGAGGCTGGCAGCTCGGTGATCGTCGGGCACGTGGACTCTGAGTCCACAGGACCGGCCGTGTTCTTCAACCTCGGCAAGCTCGTGCCCGGTGACGTGATTTCCGTGCTGCGTAAGGACGGTCTGCTCGCGGTATTCAAGGTGAACGAAGTGAAGCTGTTCCCGAAGACCCAGTTTCCGCATGACCGTGTTTACGGCGAGGCGGACACAGCTCAGCTCAGGCTGATCACGTGCGGTGGCGAGCTGGATAAAAAGAACCGGAACTACTTGAGCAATGTCGTGGTTTTCGCCTCACTGGCTGCGTAGACAGGAGATCGTCACGGATCTGGCCATCGGCCTGGTCCTGACGATCTATCTCATGTCGGCGACCACGTTGTCCAACAACGAGACCACGGCGGATTTGCTGCGCGATATCGCCGAGGGCTGCGGGGTGGCGATGCGTCGCGTGTGGACCATCGTCGCCTTCTTCGTGGTAACCGCCGCAACGCTTTTCAACGATCTGGCCACATGGCCTTATCCGCTCGGCCTGGCCATCATCTTGTACACCATGGCGGACAGTGACTTCCCGCGCTGGGCCTGCTGGGTGGGCGCCGCCGTCAGCGTGGTGGTGCTGTTGCTGCCGTGGCCGTCGCAGATCGACCTCGCCCCTAACGTGCTGACCTACCTCATCCCGGAAATCATTCTGTTCACGGTCGCGCCGGTGCTCACGGGCCTCTACTCGAGGGCACGAAGAACGTTGCTGCAGACCTACGCGGAACGGTCAGCGGACGAGGAACGGGCGCGGCGCCTGGAAGCGGAACGCATTCGTGCCGACGAACGCAACCGGCTCGCTAACGAGATCCATGACGTGGTCGCGCACCGGGTGAGTCTCATGGTCGTGCACAGTGGCGCGCTCAAGCTCGCCGCGGCCGACGAGCGCACGCGCGAGACCGCTGAGACGGTCCGCTCACTCGGGCGGATGGCGCTCGAAGAGCTACGGGAAGTCGTTGGCGTGCTTCGTTCTGACGAGTCAGCGCCCCTGGCGCCGACGGCCAACTTGGCCAACCTTGAAGCCCTGCTCGGCGACTCACGCAAGGCCGGCGATGACGTCACCTTCCACCAGGCCGGTACGCCGAGGAAGCTCGCCGCGACCGTAGAACGCACCGCCTATCGCGTCGTGCAGGAGTCGCTGACCAACGCCCGTAAGCACGCGCCAGGTGCCGCGATCATGGTGCAGCTCGTGTGGGGAACGTCCACTTTGGACGTGACAGTCATCAACGAGGCACCAGCGCGGGACACGGCCGTGTTTCCCCAGTCGGGTCACGGGCTCAAGAGTTTGCGTGAGCGCACAGCGCTCGTGTCGGGCCGCATCGAGGCCGGCCCGATGGCTGGCGGCGGCTGGGCCGTTCGCGCGACGTTGCCTTACGGGACAGCCGAGATGAGAGGGGTCAGCAAATGATCCGGGTCGTGATTGTCGATGACGAGCACCTGATGCGCTCAGGGCTGCGCATGATGATGGAAAGCGCCGGGGACATCGAAGTCGTGGGGGAGGCCGGCGACGGCGATGAGGCACTGGAGCTCATTGAGCGGACGCGGCCTCACGTAGTACTCATGGATATTCGAATGCCTGGCAAGGATGGCCTGAAAGCCACCGAGGAGCTGACGGCGCACGAAGATGGGCCGAAAGTCATTGTCCTGACGACTTTTGGTGAGGACACGTATATCTACCGGGCGCTGAGCGCTGGTGCCGTGGGCTTTCTGCTCAAGGACACGCCACCCGAAGACCTCGTCGCGGCGGTGCGCAAAGCTCACCTGGGGCAGGCGGTGCTCGATCCCGCGATCACGCGGTCGGTCATCGCGCACTTCACCGATCAGGCGCCCGGCCATGGCAGGCAAGAAGCGCGCGACAAACTCGACGTCCTCACCGGCCGCGAGATGGAAGTGCTGGCCTGTCTTGGCGAAGGAATGTCCAATGCGGAGATTGGCCAGCGGCTGCGCCTGAGTGAGACGACCGTCAAGAGCCACGTCTCGCGTGTGATGGAGAAGCTGCACTGCGCGAACCGCACCCAGGCGGCGATCCTGGCCTACGAAGCGGGCCTCGTCACCAAGTGACGAGGCCCGCTTTCTTGTGAACGCTTACGGGTAACTGAACCCCGGTGTGTTCGGTGAAGTTCCCGCTCGCAGCACCTGTGCGGCCGCCGCGATCGGGTTCTGGGAGTTGCCGAACCCGACGTGATTGAAGATGTAGTCCGGGTCGGCCATGAACGAGGCGACGGACAGCTGCGGCGTGTAGCCAACGAACCAGGCGGTGCGGTCGCTGTCTGTCGTACCGGTCTTGCCTGCCACCGGCCGCCCGACCATGCCCGCCACGCTCGAAGCCGTGGACCAGCCGCCACAGCTGGCGCCGGCCGCGCCATATCCGGTGACACAGCGGCCCGCGTCCGTCGCGGCACGGGCGACGTGTGGGGCGACTTCCTGGCGGCAGCGCGGGTCGGCGACGTTGCGCACGTTGCCTTCCGGATCCTTGACGGTCACGGGACTGCCGTCGGGGTGGTTGATAGCCAGCACCGGAAGTGCTTCGCAGTAAACACCATCGGCGGCGGCCACCGCGTAGGCGTTAGCCATCTCCAGCGGCGTCGTGTCAGCGGTGCCGAGCGTGAACGAACCCCAGCCCGCGGCCAGTTCCGGCGTCGAGGACAGGTGACGGTCCGTTTCGGAGCGCCAGCGCAAGCCGAGACGTTCCGCCATCTTCACGGCTTTGTCCGCGCCGACGAGTTGCTCCAGTTGTACGAAGTAGGTGTTGACCGACATGCCGAACCCGGTCCACATGTTGCGCACGCCGGCCATGGCACCGCTCGCGTTGGCGGGACACCACTGCGTGCCGCAAGTGCTTGGCTCGCCTGGGGATCCGGGATAGATGGACACGAGCCGGTTCGGGGAACTGATGCTGGTGTTCGGTGAGAACCCGGCGTCAAGCGCCGCCATCATCACGAAGTACTTGAACGTCGATCCGGCTTGATAGCCCGGCAAGTCGCCTCCGCCGAGCAACGGGTTGACCGTGTTCGGGTAGTTGCCCGGGATCTCATCGCGTTTGCTCCAGTCGGAGTGTGGCCCGTTGCCCGACTGGTCCAGCGAGTAGTTCCGGTTGACCGCCATGGCGTGTACGCGTCCCGTGCCCGGCTGCACGGCCACGAGGCCGTGGGCGTAGGAGCTGCCGATGCGTACCCGGGAGGTCACCGCGTCCATCGACGTTTCCTGGAGATTGGCGTCCAGCGAGGTCGTGATCCGGTACCCACCGCGGCGCAGGTTATCGAGCCGCTGCCGTGGGTTAGCCCCGAACGCGGGCTGCTCCATCCACCAGTTCTTGAAGAAGTCGCAGAAGAAGCCCCAGCTGTTGTGATCAGGCGAGACCGAGATGCAGTCGTTCGGCGGCTCATAAACGTTGAGGGCCAACGGTTGTTCCTTGGCCACGGCCGCCTCTTCGGCTGTCACCTGGTTTGTCTTGACCATCTGCTCGATGACCCAGTTGCGGCGGTCGAGTGCGGAGGTGGAGTCGTGGCTCGCCGGGTCGTAGGCACTGGGCGCCTTCACGAGCCCGGCCAGCGTTGCCGCCTCAACGAGAGTCAAGTCAGAGGGCAGTTTGGAGAAGAAGATCTGTGCGGCGGCGAAGATGCCGTAGGCGCGATGCCCGTAGTAGGCGATGTTGAGATACCGCTCCAGGATGTCTTGCTTGGGCACGGTCTTTTCCAGCTCCAGGGCGAGCCGGATCTCCCGGATCTTGCGCATGCTCGTCTGCTCGGTGGCGCTGAGCACCTCGTCGGGTTTCACGGCCGCGTCACGCAGCGCCATGCGGACATATTGCATGGTCAAAGTGGATGCACCCTGTGACACCTCGCCCGCGGTCTGGTTGGCCACGAAGGCTCGGGCGACGCCCTTGAAGTCGACGCCCTTGTGGTCGTAGTAGCGGGCGTCTTCGGCCGCGACGATCGCCTGCGTGACATAGGGGGACATCTCGTTGAGCGGGATGTACTTGCGGTACTCCTCATAGAACATCGTGATGGGAGTGACGCCATCGCTGGCGTAGACATAACTCGTCTGTCCCGCCGGCACCGGATTGAGCTCGTTCTGGAGCCCGAGGAACAGCTCCGAACCGCTCTTGACGGTCTTGCCGGCGGCCATGGCCACGGGGAGCCCGACAGCGCCAACGATGATGCCCGCGATCAGCCCGAGGCGGAGCAGCTGGGGAGCCCTGCGAAGGGCTTTCGTAATATTTCGTGCCACGAAGCGACGTTATCGAGGGAACTTCTTGTTTGTGGGCTGAATAGACATATTTGGAGCTAATCTCGCTTTTATGAGCGAGGGCTCGCCCGAGCGAATCGGGGTGGCAGGGTGCGTAGTGCCTCGCGGCGAATGCGACCGGAGGGAGTGTTCGGCGTGAGCTGGCGCAGACAGGTGCCCCGATTCTTCGCCGTACTACTGACCGTAGTAGCGGTGCTCTGTGCCTTGGCGGCGTTGCGGTTCGGGCACGGACAGCAGCCGGTTCGCCACTTCATCGACGAGGTCATCGTGCCCGCGCCGGCGAACCTCGCCTACGCGGCCTTCGTCGGGCTGCTCGCCGCGGCGACGGCACGCCGCAAGAAGATGGCCTGGTGGATCATGATGATCTACTTCGGACTCCAGATGATCGCCGACATTATCGTGTTCACGGTCTATGTCGTGGACAGGGCGGAGCTCGAAGGGTACCCACTCGGGTTTATCGTCTCTTCGACCGTGATCACCGTGGCCTTTCTGCTGGCGCTCATCCTGGCGCGCAAAGAGTTCTACGCGAAGGTTCAGAAATCCAGCCTGCCCAAGGCGATCGGGGTTTTGCTCCTTGGCCTCGCGATTTCCGTTGGCCTGGGCTATCTGCTCGTGCGCTGGTTCCCGAACACGCTGACTCCCAGCGACTATCTGCCTTACACGCTGGAGAAGGTGCTCGGTGGCTTGCGCGTGCGCACGGGCGATCGCACGCACAGCTATCGCTGGGTCAGTTTCGTGCTCGGGCTCTTCGGTGCGCTTTCTCTTCTCGCCGCTTCCTTCACCCTATTTCGTACGCAACGAAAAGCCGCTGTCCTGCAAAACGACGACGAAGTCCACGTCCGGCGACTGCTGCGCGACTACGGCGAGCGTGATTCGCTGGGCTATTTCGCGACGCGCCGCGACAAGTCAGTCGCCTTCGCTCCCAACGGAAAGGCTGGTGTCACCTATCGTCCCGTCAACGGCGTAAGTCTCGCGTCCGGTGACCCCGTCGGCGATCCCGAGGCATGGGGACCGGCGATTGACGAGTGGCTGCGTTACTCGCGTGAATACGGCTGGCGGCCCGCTGTGATGGGTGCGTCGGAAGAGGGCGCGACTGCTTATGCCAAGCACGGGCTGAAGGTCATCGAGCTTGGCGACGAAGCGATCGTGCACGTGCGTGATTTTCAGCTTGAGGGACGCGACATGCGCCCGGTGCGGCAGGCTGTGACACGCATCGAGCGCCTGGGCTATACCGCTCGCGTACGCCGGCATTCCGCCGTGCCACCAGAGGAGATGAAGGCGGCGGCGGAACTGGCCGAGAAGTGGCGCGACACCGACGACGAGCGCGGATTCTCCATGGCACTGTCGCGGTTGGACGATCCGTGGGACGGCGACTGCGTGCTCGTCGAGGCTCTTCACGCTGACGGTGAACCGGCGGCGGTCCTGTCGTTTGTGCCGTGGGGCCGCAAAGGGCTCTCGCTCGACCTGATGCGCCGGGATCGTAAGGCCGACAACGGCTTGATGGAATTCATGGTCTCGGAACTCGTGAGCGAGGCGCCACGCCTTGGCGTTGAACGCATCTCACTGAACTTCGCCGTCTTCCGTTCCGTGTTCGAGGACGGCGCCCGGATCGGGGCCGGGCCGGTGCTGCGGGCCTGGCGCCGGCTGCTGTTGTTCTTCTCTCGCTGGTGGCAGCTGGAGTCGCTGTACCGGTCGAACGTCAAGTATCACCCCGAGTGGGTGCCACGGTTCCTGTGCTTTGGTGAACGGCGGGAGTTGGCTGCCGTCGGCGTGGCAGCCGCGATCGCCGAAGGATTCCTGGTGCTGCCGTGGCAGCGCGGGCACTTGACGCCACCGCCTCCGCCACCGGGCGAACCCGTGTCGTTGCTGACTGCTCCGGCCGTTGAATTGAAACGGCCCGAGCAGGTGCGTGTCCGGCTGTCCAAACTGGAGGGTCTGACCGACCCGTATCCTGTGACGTTTCCGCGCACGCACACCATCGGTTCAGTGGCCGATGGGCAGCAGGTCGCGATCGCTGGACGGGTCATGCTGCTTCGCGATCACGGCGGCATCGTCTTCGCGACGGTCCGCGACTGGAGCGGCGACATCCAGGTCATCGCGCCGTCTCTGGACGCTGACGTGGGCGACCACATCGGCGTCATCGGCAAGGTCGGCCGCTCTGACAAGGGTGAGCTGTCCGTCTTCGCTACATCCTGGCAACTGACCGCCAAGTGCCTGCATCCGTTGCCTAACAAGCATCTCGGGCTGACCGACCCGGAAGCCAAAGTCCGCCAGCGTTACCTGGATCTGATCACTTCAGACGAGGCTCGTACGACGCTGAAAGCGCGCAGCGCGGTCATCTACTCGTTGCGGCAGTCTCTGTTCAGCCGTGACTACATCGAAGTCGAAACACCGATGCTGCAACCCGTGCACGGTGGGGCCAACGCGCGGCCCTTCATCACCCACATCAACGCCTATGACATGCGGCTGTATTTACGCATCGCCCCTGAGCTTTACCTCAAACGGCTGTGCGTCGGTGGCGTGGAGAAGGTCTTCGAGCTGGGCCGGACTTTCCGCAACGAGGGCGTTTCCTTCAAGCACAACCCCGAATTCACGATGCTTGAGGCGTACGAGGCGTATGCCGACTACCTGTCGATGCTGGACCTGTGCCGCACCCTCATCCAGAACGCCGCTCAAGCCGCCTCGGGCTCGCAAGCGCTCGTGCACGACGGTGTGGAATATGACCTCGGTGGACAGTGGCCGGTCTATTCCATCAACGAAGCCATCTCCCATGCGCTCGGCGAGGAGGTAACGCCGTCGTCGACCGTCGCCGAGTTGCACAAGCTGGCTGGGAAGGCGAGCGTGCCGTTTGATCCCACGTGGGGCCAAGGCGAGCTGATCCTCGAACTCTACGAACGGCTCGTCGAGCACTCCACCCTGGCACCAACGTTTTACAAGGACTTCCCAACGGACGTCTCGCCACTGACCCGTGAGCACCGCGACGATCCGCGGCTAGCCGAGCGCTGGGACCTCGTCGCCTTCGGCACCGAACTGGGCACGGCCTATAGCGAACTCGTTGACCCGGTCGAACAGCGCCGCCGCCTGACCGCCCAGTCGCTCAAAGCCGCCGGCGGTGATCCGGAAGCCATGGAGCTGGACGAGGATTTCCTTCAGGCACTGGAATATGCCATGCCACCGAGCGGGGGACTCGGGATCGGTGTCGACCGGGTCGTCATGCTGCTGACCGGTAAAACGATCCGGGAAACGTTGCCTTTCCCCTTGGTACGGCCAAATAATTGAGGGACTCGCATGCATGGCCATAATTACACTCTCCGGCATGATCCCCGTGCTCTGGATTTGCGGACCGTCCGGCATCGGCAAGACCACCGTCGCCTGGGAGCTGTTCACGCGAACCCCGGGCGTGGCCTACGTCGATATCGACCAGCTCGGAATGTGTTACACCCCATCGTTTTCCAATGCCGGCCTGCACACGATGAAGGCCCGCAATCTGGCCGCGATCCTTCCGCACTACGCGGCGGCCGGAGCACGCGGTCTCATCGTTTCCGGTGTCGTGGATGTCGTTGACGGCATCCCACGCGAGCTGCTGCCCACGGTGCGCCTGTGCCGGCTAACGGTTTCGCACGCGGAACTACAGCAGCGGTATCAGGCTCGCGGGGTGCGGCTCGAATCGCTCGCGCAAGCACTCGACGACGCCGAGGTCATGGACCGGGGCACCTTTGCCGAGGAAATCGTTGACACCACAGGGCTTTCCGTCGCCGAGGTCTGCGCTCAGATCTCCGCTCCGCAGTGGCACGACGGACCGTCCTATCCGGAGCCATCCCCGGTGCCAGCCGGTGGCACCGTGACGTGGCTGTGCGGTCCGCAGGCGGTCGGCAAGTCCTCCATCGGCTTCGCTGTTTACCTAAAGCTGCGCAGCGCTGGATTGAGCGCGTTCGCCGATCTGGAACAGCTCGGCTTCGCCGGATCGGACCACCGGCTGCGAGCGCGCAACGTGGCGGCGTTGTGGCGAACGTTCCGGTCCTACGGCGCCGAACATCTCGTCATGGTGGGCCCCGCGGACAGTCAGGAAACGGTCGATGTCTACGCCCGTGAACTGATGGGCGCTTCGCTGACGGTGTGGCGCCTGGACGCCGATGAGGCCGCGCTCACGCAACGGTTCCTGGCGCGGGGCGCGGGCGCTGGCCCCGGGATCCCGGGCGACACCTTGGCCGGACAACCCGGGGAGGCGCTCCGCCTAGGCGCAATAGCCGCCGCGAGTGAGGGCGAAAGGCTGCGCCAAGCCAATGTTGGCGACTTGTCCATCGATACTTCGCGACTGTCCGTTGCGGACAGTGCCGCGTTCATCCTAGGCTCAGCCGTTTGACCATGAGATTTAGCCTTAAGAATGAACGCGCTCCCAATGAGTCGAGATGGGGGCCGTTCGTATGGCACATTGTGGCCGAACGAGCACGGTGAGCAATCAAAGAAATGCCTGAAAATGGCTTATATCAGTCACACGCCCTCGCGGAACGTGTCGTGTCGGCAATCGGGGCATACAGTAGTGTGACCTAACGCACGCCCCGCGTTAGGTTCCCCGTCCCATGCGGAGGGTTCCATGGTGGCCACGTCGCTCGCCCAGCAGATGTTGCGCAATCGCGTGCCTGCTGAGCGTCGGACCGCCTTTGGTGTCTACGTCGCGGGCGTGATCGTGGCAGCCCTCGTGCTGTCCGTCCCCGACTTCCTCAGCCTCCCGCGACACAGCCTGTTGCAAGGCGTGTCCATCTCGACCGTCGGCTTCCTCATGACCGCGGCACTTGCCGTGCTTGCCGATTCCGTCCCGGTGACGCTGCCCGGCCGGTGGAACACAGCCGCGGTCTTCCCGTCCGTGGCGTTCACGTTCGGCATCATGCTGGGCTACGGCCTCGCGCCAGCGATCATCGTCCAAGGCTGCGCGGTCGTGCTCTCCTCGTGGCGCCTTGGCCACGCCCCTTGGCGCGCCGCCTTCAACATCGGGCAATACGCGCTGGCCTTCGCGCTCGCCAACCTGGTCTTTGAGCAGCTCAGAGCGAGTCTCCCCGGCGAACGCCGGATTATTTTCGCCGTCGTCGCCTCAGCCCTGGTGTGGTTCCTGGTCAAGTACCTCACGACGGCCGTGGCGATCTGGCTCAAAGACGATGTCGCTTGGTGGCCCATGGTTCGCGGTCCGTTTGGGGCCGAGCTGCTCACCACCGGCGGACTGCTCATGCTGGCGCCCACGGTGATGATGCTGTCGATGCGGCGGCCCGAGTTCATCCCCGCTTTCCTGCTTCCGCTAATCGCTGTGCGCAAGCTGGCCATCATCACGGCGCACCAGCGTCATCTGGCCAATGTGGACCCGCTGACCGGGCTGGCTAACCGCAAGGCTCTCGTCACGGAAGTCGCCGGAGTCGCGGCCAATCACGCGCATCGCGCGGTGCAAGGCGACCCACGCGGATTCGCGTTGCTCCTGCTCGACCTTGACCGCTTCAAAAACGTCAACGACGCGCTCGGTCACGAGGTGGGCGACCGGCTTCTCGTCGCCGTGGCAGACCGGCTCGCGAGCGCGGCCCGTCCCGGAGACCTCGTCGCCCGGCTCGGGGGCGATGAGTTCGCCATCGTCGCCAAGCGTCTAGACCACCCGGAGCAAGCACGCGCGTTGGCTGAACGCATCGAGCAGGCGCTCGTGAATCCCGTTGTGCTCGATGGCCTTCCCCTTGACGTCGGTGGCTCGATCGGCGTCGCCATCTTCCCTGAGCACGGCTCAGACTTCGCGACATTGCTGCGCCGTGCCGACGTCGCGATGTATTCGGCCAAGCACAGCGGCGATGGCATCGCTGTCTACTCGGCTGACGCCGACCAGAATTCACCGCAGCGCCTGCTGCTCCTGGGCGACCTGCGGGCCGCGCTGGCTTCGCCAGACGGTGGCGGTCTCGCGCTGGCCTACCAGCCCCAGATCGAAATCAGCACCGGCCGCGTGGTCGGCATCGAAGCCTTGCTCCGCTGGAACCACCCGTCCCGTGGGTGGGTCGGCCCCGACGAAATCATTAAAGTCGCTGAGCCGAGTTCTGTGATGCGGCTACTCACCAAGTGGGTCCTGGAGCAGGCTGTCGAGCGGCTGGCGATCTGGTCGGCTCGCGGCGTCAAGCTTCGCGTCGCCGTCAACGTGAGCGTGCGCGATCTGCACTCGGGCGAAATCGTTGAGCTGATTGAATCCCTGTTGCGTGCCCACTCCGTCGCGCCACAACAGCTTCAGCTTGAGATCACCGAGAGCGCCCTGATGGCCGATCCGCACCGGGTCGTTGCCACGCTGACGAAACTGCACCAGCTCGGCATCGGCATCGCGCTCGACGACTTCGGCACCGGCTACTCGTCGATGCAGCACCTGCGCCGGCTTCCGCTAAGCGAAGTCAAAATCGACCGTTCCTTCGTGCTGAGCATGCCCGAAGACGCAGATGACCGCGCCATCGTCCGCTCCATCATCGAGCTCGCGGGAGCCCTTGGCCTGCGCGTCGTGGCCGAAGGCGTCGAGGACGAGCGCGCCTGGCGTCTGCTCAACGTGCTCGGTTGCGATGTGGCCCAAGGCTATTTCTACTCACAGCCCCTAACCGCCGCCGAACTGCCCGAGTGGCTAGCCACCAGCAGCCCCCGCGTCCCCGGTGCCATGCTCCCCACGCCCTCCCGCTGACGGGGTTATCCACAGAACATAGTCGATTGCGTTGCTGCACTCCCACTGTCCTGTGTAGACAGTCCACTGTGCACCTTCACACCGCGGTGAACCGGTTGCGGGGCACAGAAAAAGACCAGGCCCCGGGTCATGCTTTCGCAGAGGACTACCGGGGCTTTCATGAAGGAGCTTACCGGGTAAATGGCGGCAAAAACAATCATCAACCTAGTCACGATCAGGCAACGGCTCTCTCCTGAGCGGATGGGCAGGTATGAGGCGGACACGTCCGGTCTTTCCCAGGAATTCGATCTCTACGAATGGAACATGGACGCTAGTGCGGCTTTTCACGGCCTGCTGCACGGTGTTGAAGTGCTGCTTCGCAACGCGATCCATGAACAGATGTCGTTGTGGAACGCATCCGCGGCCAGCAGCGGAACATGGTTCGATGATCCGATTGGGGTTCTCGGTCCCAGGCTGATCGAGACATCGCAGATGCGTCTTCACGCATTCAGGCTCAGCGGCGGTCGGTTACGCCGAGCGCTCTCGTCTCGGAACTGACGTTCGGGTTCTGGCGATACATGCTGTCGTCGTCCTTCGAGCAGACACTCTGGACCCCTGTATTGCGGCACGCTTTCCCCGGGCTCGTATCGCGAAGACGGTCGGACATTGGGAAGCGAGTGGAACGGCTCCATCACTTGCGGAATCGGATCGCGCATTATGAGCCGATCTATCCGCGGCGGCTGGAGCTGGATCAGCAGGATGCCGCGTTCGTGGTGAGTGCGATCTGTGCTGAGTCCGGGGCATGGCTTGAGCAGACGAGTTTGGTGACGGGGACGCTACGCCGGCGGCCGGCGATCTAGAGGGTGCGGAAGCCATGATCAAGTTGGGGGATAGACTTCGTCTTCATGGCAACTATCTCGCGCGAGGAGGTCGCGCACTTGGCGCGGCTGGCCCGGCTCGCGGTCACGGACGCTGAAATCGATCTGTTCGCGGGGCAGCTGGACGGGATTCTGCAGGCCGTCGCCCGGGTTGGCGAGGTCGTGGCCGACGATATCCCGCCGATGTCGCACTCGGTGCCGCTGGTCAATGTCCTGCGTGAAGACGTGATTAAGCCAAGTCTGACCCCGGCTGAGGCGCTTGCCGGGGCGCCCGACGCGTTTGAGAACCGCTTCCGCGTACCGCAGATTCTGGCTGAAGAGGAGTAGGACAGTGATCAAGGAAACTGCCGCTGCTCTTGGGGCGAAAATCGCGGCAAGGGAAGTGTCCGCCGTTGAGGTCGCTCAGGCGCACCTGGACCGGATCTCCGAAGTGGACGGACGCGTGCACGCGTTCCTGCATGTTGACGCGGAGGGCGCGCTCAAGGCCGCCCGTGAAGTCGACGCGAAGCTGGACAAGGGCGAGAAGCTTGGGCCGCTGGCCGGGGTGCCGATCGCTGTCAAGGACGTCATCGCCACCAAGGGTGTGCCGACCACCGCGGGATCGAAGATCCTGGAAGGCTGGAAGCCGCCTTACGACGCCACGATCATGAGCCGGATGCGGGAAGCTGGGCTCGTCATGGTGGGCAAGACCAACATGGACGAGTTCGCCATGGGGTCGAGCACTGAATACTCGGCTTATGGACCGTCGTTCAACCCGTGGGACCTGACGCGCATCCCGGGTGGCTCCGGCGGTGGCAGCGCGGCCGCGCTCGCGGCCTATGAGGCGCCGCTCGCGATCGGCACCGACACTGGTGGCTCGATCCGCCAGCCGGGTGCCGTGACCGGAACCGTTGGTGCTAAACCAACCTACGGCGGCACGTCCCGTTACGGGCTCATCGCCTTCTCGTCCTCATTGGACACTCCCGGGCCCTGCGCGCGGACCGTCAAGGACACCGCCCTGCTGCACACCGTGATCGCTGGGCACGACCCGATGGACTCGACCTCGATCCCGCAGCCGGTTCCCGATGTGGTCGCCGCCGCGCGGCTTGGTGCCACGGGCGATCTGACCGGTGTGAAGATCGGTCTGGTGCGCGAGTTCTCGGGCGAAGGTGCCGAACCTGGTGTCATGGCAGCGTTCCGCGACACCGTCGAGGCGCTGACGAAGCTCGGTGCCGAGGTCGTGGAGATCAGCGCGCCGCACTTCCTCTACGCCCTCCCGGCCTACTACCTGATCGCGCCAAGTGAGTGTTCGTCAAACCTCGCGCGCTTTGACGGTGTGCGGTTTGGGCTGCGCGTGGGTGATGACGGCAAGCGGTCCCTCGAAGACGTCATGTCGATGACCCGGGAAGCCGGATTCGGCAACGAGGTCAAGCGCCGGATTATCGTTGGGACATATGCCCTTTCCAGCGGGTACTACGACGCCTACTACGGCCAGGCGCAAAAGGTCCGCACGCTGATCGCACGGGACTTCGCCGCCGCGTTCGAGCAGGTTGACGTGCTCGTCTCGCCGACGACGCCGTTCACGGCTTTCCTGCTCGGTTCACGGACGTCCGACCCGTACCAGATGTACCTCGCTGACCTGTACACCATCCCGACGAACCTCTACGGTGGTCCCGCGATCTCTGTCCCTTGTGGACTGTCAGAGGGGCTGCCCGTCGGGTTCCAGGTGATGGCTCCCACGATGGCCGACGACAGGATGTACCGGGTCGCCGCCGCCGTTGAGTCGGTAGCGGGAACCCTTACTCCTCCTGCGCTTTAGACGCGTTCCACAGCGGGTAGAGCAGCCCGGCCAGGGCTGCTCCCAGCACCCCCGCGACCGCGTAGACCCAGATCTGGGGCCACTCGGTGAACCCGTCGGCGAAGGTCAGCGCGACTTCGGGCCCGAGGGTCCGCGCGAAGTTCATGGACGCGCCGGTGACATCGCTTATGGCGAGTGTCCCGGCGGCGTAGGCCAGGCCCATGCCAACGCCGAGCAGGTTTGACTTCTCCTGTGCGAAGACGACGCACGCGAGCACGAAGATGACGAGGGTTTCGGCGAGCAATGCCGCGATCAAGCCGGTGCCGGTTGACGCCTCGGCCGCCAGACGGGTGGTGCCGAGCCCGCGCATCGCCCCGTTGCTGAACACCCCGAGCACGAGCAGCCCGCCGAGGATGCCGCCGGTGAGTTGCGCGGCGACGATGATGCCGGCACTCGCCCAGCCGGTGGTCCCCCTGATGGCGGTCGCGATCGTCACCCATGGGTTGAAATGGGACCCGGCGAAGATCCAGCTGAGCAGAACCGTCGTGCAGAGCACCGCGATCGCGGTGGCAAGCGTGTCCCTGGTGGCGAACAAAGCACTGACGCTGAAGCAGACCAGCAGCGCCGTGCCCAGCAGTTCACCGATCACGCGGGGAGAAGTAACCGAACCCATGGGCATGAGCATGGCCCGACCGGAACTGAGGATCAATACGCTACTAAGCTGTCGTCGTGAGTATCACTGCGCTGAGCTTCGACGACGCCATCGGCCGCTACGAGCCGGTGATCGGCCTGGAGACCCACGTTGAGCTGGGAACGCAGACCAAGATGTTCTGCGGTTGCCCCACGGTTTTCGGTGCCGACCCGAACACACAGATCTGCCCGGTCTGTCTTGGCCTGCCCGGCAGCCTGCCGGTCGCGAACAAGGCGGCGATCGAGGCCACGATCCGGATCGGTCTCGCGCTGAATTGCTCCATCGCGCAGTGGTGCCGCTTTGCCCGGAAGAACTACTTCTATCCGGACATGCCCAAGAACTATCAAATCAGCCAGTACGACGAGCCGCTCTGTGTGGACGGCTATCTCGACGTGACCGTCAACGGTGAGATCGTGCGCGTCGAGATCGAGCGCGTTCACCTGGAAGAGGACACGGGAAAGACACTGCACGTGGGCGGCGCGACCGGCCGCATTCACGGTGCCACCGAGTCGCTCGTGGACTACAACCGCGCCGGCATCCCGCTCGTGGAGATCGTCACGAAGCCGGTCGTCGGAACGGGACGCATGGCTCCCGAGGTCGCCAAGGCCTACGTCGCCGAACTGCGTGACGTGATCCGCACGCTGGGCGTTTCTGACGTGCGCATGGAGCAGGGCTCAATGCGTTGTGACGTCAACACTTCGCTGAATCTGCCGGGCGAAGAGTGGGGCACGCGCACCGAGACGAAGAACGTCAACTCGCTGCGCAGCGTGGAGCGCGCTGTCCGCACCGAGATCGTGCGCCAGTCCAACGTCTTGTCCGGTGGCGGCCACATCACGCAGGAGACGCGGCACTTCCACGAGGACACCGGCGAAACGACGTCGGGCCGGTCCAAGGAGACCGCGACCGACTACCGCTACTTCCCCGAGCCCGACCTCGTGCCGCTGGCGCCGGACGCCGCTTGGGTTCAGGAACTCAAGGCCGCCCTTCCCGAGCTGCCGCGCGTGCACCGGGCACGGCTCCAGAAAGACTGGGGACTGTCCGATCTGGACATGCAGTCGATCCTCAACGCTGGCGCGGTCGAGCTGATCGAGCAGACCATCGCCGCCGGGACAAACGCTGAGACGGCACGCAAGTGGTGGCTCGGCGAGCTGTCTCGCAAGGCTAACGAGACCGGTGTCGACCTCGCTGCCGTGGGCGCGACGCCCAAGCAGGTCGCTGAGCTTCAGTCCCTTGTGGACAGTGGCAAGCTCACCGACAAGCTGGCCCGGCAGGTGCTCGAAGGCGTCCTGAACGGCGAGGGTGACCCGGCCGCCATCATGGCCGCCCGTGGCATCGAAGTCGTCTCGGACACCGGTGCGCTGACCGCCGCCATCGACGAGGCCATCGCCGCCAACCCGGAGGTCGCCGAGAAGATCCGGGGCGGAAACCAAGCCGCCGCAGGCGTTCTCATCGGTGCCGTCATGAAGACGACCAAGGGCCAGGCTGACGCCAAGACGGTCCGGGAACTCGTGCTTCAGCGCCTCAGCTAGCAGACGGCGACGGGTTTGGCAGGGGTTCCCGGGCGATGATGTGACGCTTGAGGGACACCTCCGCCAGACCTGTGCCGCCAACGGAAATGTCGTCGTAGGCGACGAGTTCGTGCGCGGGATCGAAATACAGCACCGACATGGCGAGCGGGTTGGGTTCGTCGTGCTCTAGCCCGCGCAGGCCAGCGCCACCCGTTGACCCTTGCACCATCAGCCTCGTGGTCTTGCCGTCACCTTCCAGGGAAGTCACGGACCGTCCATGTGCGTGTCCGGCAAGCACTGTGGGCACCAGGCCTGCCAGCGGCGGCGCCGACTCCGGGTCGTGAACCAAGGCAAGGTCGACCTTGTTTCCATAACCGGAAATCGTCTTGGCCAGTGCTTCCCCGGCGAGTTTGACTTCGGAACCGTCGGTGGCCGGCCCGCCCTTGTCTGGCGTGAACCGTGGATCGCCAATGCCAGCAATGGTTAGCCCATTCACGACTGCGACCTGATTGTCGAGCACGATCGCGTTGGGCTGCGCGGCGACAGCGGCCTGGGTGATTGCCGAGTCATGGTTGCCGCGCACGTAAACGTAAGGCACACCAAGCAAAGCGATCGAGGCGACGAAGCTGGCCTCCATCTCGGTGCCCCAGTCGTTGATGTCACCGGTGTCCACGACGACGTTGATGTGGAACTGCTCGACAGCTGAGCGGATCACCGACCAGGCGGCCGGGTTCAGATGCAGATCCGACACGTGCAGCACCCGGATCGTGCCGTCATCGGGCGTGTAGACCGGCAGGTTCGACACCGTGTTGTAGAGCGTGCCGACGTTGACGACCATCTTTTCGAGCTGGGCGGCGTACTCGTCGTATTTGTCGGCCAAGCGCTGGGCGTCACCGACGATGGCGGGAGCGTTCGCGAGCAGACCGTCATAGCGGGGCTCTTGCAAAGCCTTGGGGTTAAAGGAAAGTGCCGCTGATCCCAAACTTGCCGTGAGCACGGCTAGCGCTAGGCCGCCGGCCCAGGCGACGGGGCGCGTCCTTCGGTACATGAGAGCGGCGGCGAGCATGGCGCCAAGCACGCCAACGCCGACGGTCCGCAGCACGAGCCGGTTGATGCCGGCGCGGGCTTCTTCAGCGACGCCTTGGGAAGCACGCCGGATAGAGGCGGGATCGTTGATGAGAGCTTCGGTCCGGGTGCGATCGAGCCCATCGAGGCGGACCTGCAAGTGCGCTGGGCCCTCATGGGTGTCGAGTTGCAGCGACCCGAGCGGCGGCAGCAGGACTTGCGTATCCCCAGCTAACGAAGGCTGCAAGCTAAACGTCATGCGGAACGGCCCGAGATCGACCGCGGTGGGCCCTGCCAGCTGTAAGCCAAGCAGGGCCCCAGCCATGACGACAACGGCGAAGATCAGTGCCTTCCCCGCTTGCCGCCAGCCGAACGTGCGTGTCATTACCCGACAGAGATCCTTAGGATGCGGTCATCGTCGGGGTGGACCTTGCACTCGCCGCTGCAGCGGCCGTCTTGGTTGTGGGTCAGGACCCAGAGCGACTTGTCGGGCGCGGCGATGACGGCACGCAACCGGCCGTATTCCTTGACCAGTTGCGGGTTGGGCTGGGTCACCGGGCCATCCGGGCCCATCTGGATCATGAAGAGTCGCTGCCCGCGCAGGCAGGCGACGGCGAGCACGTCACCGGCTGAGACCGCTACCCCGGAACACGAGGATTCACTGGTCTTGAAGGCGAACACGGGATCGGTGAACCGCTTGTCGCCAGCCGCCCCCTCAACGTCGGGCCAGCCGTAGTTCTTGCCCTTCTCGATCAGGTTGATCTCGTCCCAGGTGTTCTGCCCGAACTCGCTGGCCCACAGGCGGCCTTTGGAATCCCAGGCGATGCCTTGCACGTTGCGGTGACCGAACGTCCAAACCAAAGTGTTGTAAGGGTTTCCGGGTGCGGGCTTGCCGTCGGTCGTCATGCGCAGGATCTTGCCGCCGAGGCTGTTGAGATCCTGGGACAGACCGCGGCTTCCGGCGTCGCCCGTGGTCGCATAGAGGAAGCCGTCAGGCCCAAAGGCGATGCGCCCTCCATTGTGGATGCCCGAAATCGGAATGCCGGTCACGATCGGCTGTGGCTTCTCGCCGACCTTGTAACGCGCGACCCGGTTGTCTGATTCCGTCGTGTAGTAGAGGTAGAGCGTCTGGTCCTGTGCGTAATTTGGCGACGCGGCGATGCCCATCAGGCCGCCCTCGCCATGCGAGTCAGCTTCTTCGATCACATCGACCTGGGTCGCGGTGTAGGGCGAGTCGTGCCCAGCGCCTTTGCTGATCTTCATGACCTTACGGCTGTCGCGTTCAGTCACCAGGGCGCTGCCGTCAGGCAGGAAGGTGATGCCCCATGGCGCTTCTAGCCCCTTGACCAAGACGTCCTTGGTCGCCGCGAACGGCGTCGAACTCGGGGCGACGGCAGGAGTGGGCACGGGCGGCGGCGCGGTGGCCGCCACGTTCGGCTGATTCCCGGCCGAGCACGCGGTCAGGCCGAGGGACACTATCGCAACAGCAACGGCAGCTCTCATGATCGTGCAGAGCCCTGATCGGGAGGCGTGGTTCCACGGCACCGCAGACATGCGCCCAAGCCTATCCCCACGCAGCGTCGTTACGTGTGAGTGGCAGCTTTTGTCGCGCTAGCGTTAGGCGCAGCGGGAATGGCCTTGCGGCTGTGGCTGCTCACACAGGGTTTCCCCGCGCCAAACACGGATGAGGCGACAGCGGGACTGGCCGCGTGGCATATCGCTCAGGGCAGCGCATTTCCGGTGTTCTTCTACGGTCAGTCTTACCTCGGCGCGATCTACTCGTATGTGGCGGCTCCGTTCTTCGTGCTCTTTGAGCCGTCCGTGTTCGTGTTGCGGCTGCCCGCGCTGATGCTTTACGCCGGGTTCCTCGTTGTCATGTATCACCTCGTCAAGCGCCTGTGCTCACCTTGGTTCGCCGTGTTCACCGTCGGGCTGCTCAGCCTCGGCGCCGACCGGGTCCTGCGCAACCAACTAATTGGCGGAGGTCAATACCCAGAATCGCTCTTCTGCGTGGCCCTGCTCTTTCTTTTAACCCTTTATGGGGGTACGCGTAGAGCACTCCACTTTGGAGCCTGGGGCCTGCTAGCCGGACTCATGTTGTGGAACTCCTGGAACACGTTGCCCTGTCTGGCGGTGGCCGGTCTGCTCCTGCTGGTGCGCTGCCGTTCCTATGGCTGGCGCTTTGCCGTGCTCGGCGTGGGCGTTGTCGTGGGCGCGTTGCCGTTGCTCTGGCACAACGTCGTGGCGTTACCAGAAGACCGTTCCCTGCACGTGCTGCAGATCCTCACGTCCGCTGGCACCGACGCCCCCTTAACGGACCGCTTCCACGGTGGCGCCGTGCTCGGTCTCCCGCTCGCGCTCGGCCTCTGCGAACCAGGCGTCTGCCACCCCTGGCAACTCACCCTCGTCCCCACTGTCCTGACCGCCGCCCTGCTCACCGTGCTGACCGCCCTCCTACTCGCCTTGTCCCGCTCCGCCTTGTCCCGCTTCCCCTTGCGTCCCGCCCGCGCCGATGCGTCCCGCTCCGCCTTGTCCCGCTCCGCCTTGTCCCGCTCCGCCTTGTCCCGCTCCGCCTTGTCCCGCTTCCCCTTGCGTCCCGCCCGCGCCGATGCGTCCCGCTCCGCCTTGTCCCGCTTCCCCTTGCGCCCCGCCCGCGCCGATGCGTCCCGCTCCCGCGGCCGCTTAGTCGTGATCCACATCCACAATGCTGATCCACATCCATTAGGACGTGATCAAACCGCCCGTGGATCACGTCTCAGGGGATGTGGATCGCATCAGCGGATGTGGATCACGATGGAGTCTTACGCGGTGGCAGTACGAAGAATTGCCACGGGCACAAAGGCCGTGATCGCGCGATATCGCAGCGGCCTGACGCGCTCGTGTTCTGGCGGCGATGGCTGGGTGCGGGGTGGGCTGGTGGCCGCGGGAGTCGTGACCACGGTGCTTTATGTGCGCAGTCCAGCGTCGGCTGACACGCCTATCGAGAGTGCGAGGTATTTGCACTTGCTGCTGGTGTCGTGGCCGTTCGTGCTGTGGCCACTGTGGCAACGGCGTGTCGCGGGACGCGCCGTGCTCGCGGGGCTGGCGGCCGGGATGTGCTGGGCCACGATCCACATCACTCCGGTCGACCGGGCGAAGACCCAAGCACAGCAACGGGTTCTGGCGGTGCTGGAGGAGCGGGGCATCACGGAGTATTACGGCGACTATTGGGCTTGTGGGTGGGGCTCACTGAGTACCAGCGAGAAAAGGGTTTGTGGGGTCTTGAATGACGAATTGCGGAAGGGATTCAACCGCTATGAGCCCCACTGGCAACGGGTCGCCAACGCGAACCCAAAGGTTTTCGTAGCGTCAGCGGATTCGTCTTTCGATAGGGCCGTCCGGGCGAAGCTGACCGGTTATGAAGTGATTGAGCTAGGTGCGTATCGGGTCTATGACGGCCGCTACGGTAGGGGACGTGAAGGTCTGGATAGCTCATGAAAGCGGCCTGAAGACGATGGGCGCGATCCCGGCGGGGTTCGAGATCGGCCTCCTGCCCCGAGGCGACGCGGCGTTGCCCGGTGATCCAGAGGCGGTTGAGTTCTGGGCGCCGCCGTTTCTGGGCCAGGGCGATGTCGTGGGACTGGCGGCGTCGATGCCGAATCTCAAGGTGGTCCAGCTTCTGTCGGCCGGAGCTGACGCGTGGATCGGCCAGCTCGCTGACGGCGTGACATTGTGCGACGCGCGCGGGGTGCATGATTCGTCCACAGCGGAGTGGACGGTCGGGGCGATCCTCGGATCGTTGCGGCGCTTTGACTTTTTCGCTCAGGCCCAGGCGGCTGGCCGGTGGGCTTACGCCGAAGCGGCGCCGACCGACGAATTAGCGGGCAAGAGCGTGCTCATCGTCGGGGCTGGCTCGATCGGTTCCGCGATCGCGCGCCGGCTGGAGCCGTTTGAGGTTGAGCTGACCTATGTGGCCCGCACGGCTCGTGACGGCGTGCATGGCATCGATGAGCTGCCCCGGCTTCTGCCGCAGGCCGACGTCGTCGTGATGATCGTTCCGTTGACGCCCGAGACCCGTGGGCTCGCCGACGCGGGGTTCTTCGCCTCGCTCAAGGACGGTGCGCTGTTCGTGAACGCGGCTCGCGGTCCAGTTGCCGACACGGCGGCGATGACCAAGGAACTCGCGACGGGGCGGATCTTCGCGGCGCTCGACGTCACCGATCCGGAACCGCTGCCGGCCGGGCATCCTTTGTGGACCATGTCTAACGTCCTGCTCACCCCGCATGTCGCCGGATCGGTGAAGGGCTTCATCCCCCGGTCCTACCGTCTCGTTGGCGACCAGTTGCGCCGGTTCGCCCAAGGTGAATCGTTACTGAACGTGGTCAGGGACGGCTATTGATCCGTGCACGGGCTAACTAGCATCGCCTGTATGTCACGAACCCTCCGCGCGCTAGCCGCGCTTTCGATATTCGCGGTCGCCCTGAGCGGTTGCACCAAGAAGAACGAATCTCCCGCGCCTAGTGAGCTGCCTGCGGGTGCGACGCTCATGGCCGAGGGCGACAAGGCGATGAGTGACGTCAAGAGTGCTCACTTCACGCTCACCGTTGACGGGACCATCGACGGACTAACGGTCAGCAAGGCTGAAGGCGACCTGACACGAGAAGGAAACGCTAAAGGTAAGGCCACCATCACGCAGAGTGGGGTCAAGGTCGAGGCCGAGTTCGTGATCGTCGGCCAGACCGCCTACATCAAGGGCGCGACGGGCGGCTTCACGCCGTTGCCACTGGCCTTCGCGGCGAGCGTCTACGACCCGTCAGCGATCCTCGACCCCCAGCGGGGTGCCGCCAAGCTGCTGCGCACAGCCAAGAACCCGCAGACAGCCGGGCTGGAAAAGGTTGACGGCAAGGACACGTACAAGGTGACCTTCGAGCCGGACACGACCGCGATGGCGGCCGTCATCCCGACCAAGGCCGCCGGAGTCACGGCGGAAGTCTGGCTCGACAAGGACACCAAGAAGATCGCCAAGGCCGCGTTCAAGATCCCTGGATCCCCGGGCGGCACGATCACGGTGACCTTCTCCAACTACGACGTCCCGGTGACCATCAGTGCGCCCTAGGCTCACCATCGGAGCGGGTGGGCTGGCTGTCCTCTTAGGAGCGCTCGACGCCTATGTGCTGGTCTCCCTGCTGATCGAAGTCATTACCGATCTCGATATTCCGGTCAACCACCTGGAGCGGGCTACCCCGATCATCACGGGGTACCTGCTCGGGTACATCGCTGGCATGCCCCTGCTCGGGCGGCTGTCTGACCGCTACGGCCGCCGTGCCGTCATCATCGCCTGCCTGGCCGGGTTCGCCGCGGGTTCGGTGATCACCGCGATGGCGACGGACCTTGGCGTGCTCGTGGGCGGCCGTGCGCTGCAAGGTCTCGCCGGCGGTGCGCTGCTTCCGGTCACCATGGCGCTCGTCGCCGACGTGTTCTCGGCCGAGCGCCGTGCTCCGGCCCTCGGCTGGGTCGGTGCGGCGCAGGAGCTCGGTGCCGTGCTCGGGCCGCTGTTCGGTGCCGCGGTCGCGGTGTGGATCGGGTGGCGGGGGATCTTCTGGCTCAACGTTCCGCTCGCGGCTGTCTGCGCGATCGCGGTCTGGGTCGCTCTGCCCCGTGCCTTGGTGGCCGAGCGGCGGGAAAAGGTTGATGTCATTGGTGGTCTGCTGCTGGCCATCGCGTTAGGACTGTTCGTTGGCGGGCTCTACAACCCCGATCCGGAGAATGCCGTCCTCCCGTCGTGGGGCCTGCCCCTGCTTGGCGGCGGAGCGTTTGCCCTGCTGCTGTTTGTGCTGTGGGAGTGGCGTGCCCGCACCAAGCTGATGGACACCTCCGGCGTCAGGATGGTTCCGTTCCTGGGTTCGCTGGCCGCGAGCCTCGCCACGGGAGCCGCCCTCATGGTGACGCTCGTGGACGTTCAGCTGCTCGCGCAGACCGTGCTCGGCATGACGCCCATCGACGCGACGTGGCTGCTCGTCCGGTTCCTTATCGCGCTGCCCATCGGCGCTGTCCTTGGTGGACTGTTGATTCGCTACCTAGGCGAGCGGTTGCTGACCGTCCTCGGGTTGCTTGTCAGCGCGGGGGCCTATCTCCTGATCGCGAACTGGCCGGCGGATCTGCTTGCGGCGCAATACTTTTCCGGCCTGCCGCGGATCGACACCGATCTCGTCATCGCCGGGCTAGGTCTCGGCTTGGTCATCGCCCCGCTTTCAGCGGTCGTGCTGCGGGTCGTCCCCTCGGCGCAGCACGGCATCGCGTCAGCGGCGGTGGTCGTCGCCCGCATGATGGGCATGCTCGTTGGCGTGGCCGCCTTGTCAGCGTGGGGATTCCACCGTTTCCGTGAGCTGACCGCCACCCTGAACACGCCGTTGCCGTTCGGCATCAGCGAGTCAGAGTTCGTCAAGCAGATGGCGATCTACGAGGCGGCGCTGAAAACCGCGCTGCGCACGGAATATCGCGAGATCTTCCTGGCGACCGCGGTCATCTGTGTGCTGGGTGCGTTAGCTGGGCTGTTGCTCGGCGGGCGTCATGCCGCTCGCGCTCATGAGCCGGGGGAGGTCCCGGGACCGCACGGCCAGCAGGGAAACCTTGCCGCCGTTGGTGAGAGCCGCGACGCCACGGCCCCGCTGATCGCTGGTAAGCGCGGCGACCTCCGGCCACAGCACAACGACCTTGCCAAACAGGGACTTGACCCGCAAACCGGCAGAGTTGACGTCCGTGCCGACGCGGAGCAAGAACAAGATCGCTAGCGCGGGGATCAGGGCCACGTACCAGTAGCCATCAGGACCGAAGGCGAAGATCGCCACGAAGAGGGCGAGAAAGGCGGTCAGCAGCAGCGGAGTGGGGTATCTGAACCTGGTCACGGCCCCTAGTCTGGCATGCTCGCTGGTGTGTGTCGTAGGTCACCGGCATACTGTGGCGGTGACCGTCCTTCTGCTGATTGGTACCGCTAAGGGCCTATTTCTGGCCCGCCGGGAACGTGTGGGAGACGCCTGGCAAGTCAGCGTCCCCCACTTCCCGATGACCGGGATTTACGCCGTGGGCATCGACAACCGCGGCGCTAAGCCACGTCTGCTCGCCAGTGTCGAAAGCTCCCACTTCGGCCCGAGCGTCGCCGTGAGCGATGACCTTGGGGCCTCGTGGCGTGAGCCGGAGGAGGCTCCCGTCTCCTTCCCGAAAGAAACGGAAACGTCTCTAGAGCGCGTCTGGGCATTCGCCCCTGGAGCCGCTAGCTCTCCTGAAGTCGTCTGGGCTGGCTCGCAGCCCTCGGCCCTGTTCAAGTCCGAAAACGGCGGCGTGAGCTATGAGCTGGTGCGCAGCCTGTGGGATCACCCGCACCGGCCCAACTGGGGTGCCGGGTTCGGCGGCCAGGCCATCCACTCGATCCTGCCGCACCCGGCCGACGCGCAGCGCGTCGTCGTGGCGATGTCGACCGGTGGCGTCTACCGCACTGTCGATGGCGGACAGACCTGGGCTCCGGGCAACGTTGGCATCCAGGCCACCTTCATGCCCGAGCCGGAGCGCTTCCCCGAATATGGCCAGTGTGTGCACAAGATCGCGCGCGACGCCGAGAACCCTGAGCGGCTCTACGCGCAAAACCACCACGGTGTCTACCGTTCCGATGACGATGGCCAAACGTGGGTGTCCATTGCCGACGGTCTGCCCAGCGATTTCGGCTTCCCGATCGTGGCGCACCCCAGCAAGGGCAACACTTTGTGGAATTTCCCGCTCGTGGCCGACGCGTCCCGGTTCCCGGTCGAGAACAAATGCCAGGTGTTCCGCTCGTCAGACGCGGGCGAGACCTGGCAGGCGCAATCTCACGGGCTGCCGCACGCGCCGTTCTACGCCACGGTTTTGCGTGACGCGATGTGCACCGATAACGGATCTCCGGCCGGCGTCTACTTCGGCGCCCGCACCGGGGAAGTCTTCGCCAGTGCCGACGAAGGGGAGAGCTGGTCCCTCGTCGCCTCGCACCTGCCTGACGTCCTGTGCGTCCGGGCGATCACGCTATGACAACGGTTCTCATCCCAGGAGCGCTCCGGTCCGAAGTGGACGGAGCCTCCCGGGTCACCGTTGACGCTCACGGCACTTTGCGTGCCGTGCTCGATGAGGTGGATTCCCGCTGGCCCCGGCTCGGCCGGCGGATCCGTGATGAGCAGGGCGAGCTGCGCCGTTACGTCAACGTTTATGTCGATGGAGAGGACTGCCGCGTGCTTTCTGGTCAGGAGACTGAGGTGGCGGCCAACGCCGAAGTGCAAGTCATCCCCTCGGTCGCGGGCGGTGCTGACTTCGACGGTGACGCGATCCTCGCCGCTAACTTCGCGCCCTGGGTGCAGGAACTTGGGCTGACCGTTGAGGAAGCCGGGCCCGACTTCGCGACCCTGCGGTTGCCTTGGTCGGACAAGCTCGCCCGCGAAGGCGGCGCGATGTCGGGGCAAGCGCTCATGGCGGCGGCTGACACGGCGACCGTGATCGCCATCAGCTCGGCCAAGGGTGGCTTCGGTCCGATGACGACAGTGCAACTGTCGACGACCTTTCAGCGGCCCGTTATCGGCAAGGATGTCCTGGTGACGTCCCGTCTGACGAAGCTTGGCCGCAGCCTGGCCTTCGCCGAGATCACGATGACGGCTGGCGATGCGTTGGTAGCACAAGCCACGACTGTGTACGCCATACTCTGACAATCTATGATCCATCACCATGACTACTCCTCAGAGCGGCCAGCTGCGCATCACCACCAAGTACCACTGGCTCGCGTTCACCCTGGCGATGTTCGCGCCTCGTGCGGTCATCAATGGCCACGAAGTCAGGCTCGCCTGGGGTGAGAACGTTCTTCCGGCACCCGCCGGGATTCACCAGATCACCATCTTCATTCAGTACCTGTGGAAGTTCGGCGAGGCGACGATCACCGTCGACAACACTCAAGTCGTGCCGACGGTTTACTACTCGGCGCCCGTCATCAACTTCATCAAGGGCGCCATCGGTTTTGAGCCGCAGAAGTTCCCGGGACTAGTGGCCTCGCTCATCATCTCGGGCGCGTTCCTGCTGATCGCCCTGTTCTGCTGCTGCGGATCAGTGCTCTTCAACGGCAACTAGATCGCTCCAGAACGGCACCCTGTCCGCAGGCGTGAGTTTGGCTTCCATGTCTTCGGAGCCAAACTCACGCCTTAGATATTCTTCGATCGTGCTGCCGTAGACGATCACATCCGTTTGCACCACCGAAAAAACCGGCAGGTTCGGCTGCGGCAACGCCGGGCTATATCTATGACCATATATGGGTACTAGCAACGGCGCGCTCTGCACCTTCGACTTAGCCAGGCGCAGCGCCTCTTTCAGTTCCGCGGGTCGGCGCCCCCACGAGCGGTGCCAGAATCCGTTCTCCTCAACGTCAAACAGCACACCTTCGACCGGTTCGGCTAGCCGTTGCTTGAGTTCTTCAGGCTCCGCGCCCCGCCAGTCAGGCCACCTCCCGCCGCGCGGAAGTCCACTGGCCAGCAGCACGCGATGGTCGGCGTTGAACGAGAACTTCAGCCCTCCCTCAATGCGGCGGAATTCCGTCTGCGACAGACCGTCATCGACCGCGATCCGCAGCTCCGACCACAGCTTTTTCGCCTGCCCCAGCGTCAGTCCCATGGCCGTCATTGTCCCCTGGCCTTCCCTGTCGCGCGGCGATTCCCTTGGCGTGTGCTTGCGTGCCGCTTTGCTCTGCACCGATAGGGGCAGTTTTATGCGTTCCGTGCGCCATCTTCGGGAGTTCCGTGTGCGCGGGTCGGGGTGTGTGCGCTGCGTTGCTTTGCTCTGCACCCATAGGGGCGGTTTTATGCGTTCCGTGCGCCATCTTCGGGAGTTCCGTGTGCGCAGGTCGGAGTGTGTGCGCCGCGTTGCTTTGCTCTGCACCGATAGGGGCAGTTTTATGCGTTCCATGCGTCGCCTTCGGGAGTTCCGTGTGCGCAGGTCGGGGTGTGTGCACCGCGTCGCTTTGCTCTGCACCGATAGGGGCAGTTTTATGCGCGGGATCTTCGCCTCTATAGGTGCAGAGCAAAGGCGCGGGAAAGGCGACGTCAGCGGCCAGCAAGGACAGGCTGGCGGACCTCGCGCACGCTGGCGCCGGCCGGAGGTTCGCGACGTAGCAGGAGTAGCGACACGGCTGTTATCCACGTGAAGCCGATCGTGACGGTGATTCGCTGGATAAGCCCGGCGACGTCCACGAGACCTTTGGCTTGGGTGAAGCCTACGCTGCACACGAAGAACAGGGTGAGGAACAGCGCTCCACTCAGGACGGAGTAAAGCGCCCAGCCCTTCTGCCCAGCCTTGGCGAACCGTCGCGTTAGCACCCAGCAAGCCAAAGGAACCGAGAGAAAGCCCAAGAGCGAGAACAGGTCGTGCAGGGTTCCTGCTGTGGTCATCGGATCGGGCATTGGCGGCGTGCCCGGGGGATAGCCGCTGACTGGATCGGCCTCGAACACGCCAGCCCCGATGAGCCCGATGCCCCAGAGGCCGACGAAGAGCGGCCCGAAGACGGAACCTCGTTTGCCGGGTTTCAGGGCGATCCGCCAGCCGAATGCGGCCATCGTCACAAGCACGCCCGTGACGAGGAAGTTGACCGTCTGGGTCCAGCCGAAGGGCCCGTTCGCCAGCGAGCTGACCGCATGCCGCATCGGGTTGTAGCTGTCGCGAGTCGCGCCCTCAATCAAAAACGCGAGGACGAACAGGGGTCCTGCGAGCGCGCCGCATATCAACAGGAGTCGCTTCATGTTTGTCAACTTTAGTTGACGATCTGTGGTGCGTCAACTAAAGTTGACGAATCAGCTCACTAAGCGCAGAGGTGCCCGCTGCCAATTCAAGTCATCGAGCGCTGCGGTGGTCGCGGCGTCAGCCGGCACATAGATGAGTAGACGCTGGTCGTCGTCGGCGGGAAGCTCCAGCGTTTCGTAAGCGAGCCGAAGTGGGCCCACGTCTGGGTGCTGAAACCGAATCACGCCACTGGGTTTGGGCAGTCCCGGCAGGCTAGCCACCCGCGCGGTGAACGCCTCGCCCGCGGTGACGGTCAGCTCATCGGCCAGCCCGGCCACGTGGCGGTCGATCCGGAACGGTCCCTGCTTCAGTGTCGCGACCTGATCGTCGGCCACGTGATCCCAGTCGGGAAAGACCTCCCGCGCCCTGGCGTCCGTAAACACGAACCGGGCGAAGTTGGGGCGCTCGCCGTCGAGCAGACCGGCCGGGCGAGCGAGACGGCCGAAACCGTCTGTGTACGCCACCATGTCGTTGAGACGGTTGAGAAGAACCGCAGGCGTTGGTTCGAGCCGGTCCAGAATCGCTTGCACCGCAGGGCGAATCGTCTCGGCCGGCGCTGACTCGCCACGGCAGTTGAAGCCCGGGCCGGGCGCCTTCGTCAACCGGTGCAAATGAATGCGCTCGTGCCCGGACAGTCGCAACGCGCCCGCGAGCGCCGACAACACTTGCGGCGACGGGTGGCGATCGCGACCCTGCTCCAGTCGCGTGACGTATTCGACGCTCACGCCGGCGAGCGTCGCGACTTCGGAGCGGCGCAAGCCGGTGGTGCGCCTGCGGCTCCCAGGCGGCAATCCGGCCTCGGCGGGCGTCAAGGCTTCCCGTCTTGTGCGCAGGAACAGACCCAGCTCGTTATCGCTCACCGTTTGAACCTAGCGCGCCTGTGGCCGACGATGGTGGCCCTGTCACTACCACCATAAGCACGGCCTTCCTAGTACCGGCTGGGCGAACGACAGTCGATCGCATGACTCAAACAGTTGTTGTGGTGGGCGGCGGATACGGTGGGATCGCGGTAGCGAAGGCGCTCGATGAGGTGGCCGACGTGATATTGGTCGAACCACGGGACTCCTTCGTGCACAATGTCGCCGCGTTGCGGGCTGTTGTTGATCCACAATGGACAGAGCGCATGTTCGTTCCGTATGACGGATTGCTCGCGCGCGGCCAGATTCGCCAGGACAAAGCGGTCCGGGTGAGTGCCTCAAGCGTTGAACTGGCGTCGGGTGAAGTCATCAACGCTGACTACATCGTGCTGGCTACCGGCTCGACCGTGCCGTTTCCGGCGAAGATGCACACCCTCGCAAGTGAAACAGCGGCGGCTCAATTGCACGCCCTGCGCGGTGAAATGACCAAGGCATCCCACGTGTTGCTGCTCGGCGCTGGCCCGGTCGGGCTGGAGTTCGCTGGGGAGATCAAAGCCGCGTGGCCAGACAAGGCGGTGACGATCGTCGACCCCATGCCAGAACTGATCTCGGGACGGTTCCCCGAGGCGTTTCGTGCCGAGCTCACGGAACAGTTGCGTGCACTGGACGTCTCGCTGGTGCTAGGGACGTCGCTAAAAACACTGCCGTCCTCAGAGCCGGGGCAGGCTCAAGCGTTCACGGTCACGACAGCGTCCGGAGTGGACATCGCGGCGGACATGTGGTTCCCGTGTTACGGCGCGGTTGTCGACTCCGGTTACCTCGACGCGGAGTTGGCGAAAGCCAGGCAGGCCAACGGTCAGCTCACGGTGACACCTTCGCTTCACGTTGACGGTCAGTCCACCGTGTTCGCCGTTGGCGACCTCACCGCGGTGCCGGAGATGAAGATGGCGCGCCATGCCGGGTACCATGCCGAAGTCGTCGCGGCGAACATCTGTGCCCTGATCGAGGGCACTGGTGACCTGAAGACCTATGAACCGCACGCGGACGAGATCGTGCTGCCCCTTGGCCCTAACGGTGGCGTGAGCTATGCCGAGGAGTTCGGTGTGCTCGGGGCGGAGACGACCGCCGGGATCAAGAGCACCTTCTTCATCGAGCAGTTTCGCGAGACCCTCGGCATACCTGTTGCGGCATAAGCGAAAGGCGGCACACCACGAGGGTGCGCCGCCTTAACACTGGTCGTCTTAGGACGTGTAACCCGGCATCGGGAAGCCCTGCAGCAACTCCTTGACCTCGCCAGAGACGCGGTCGAGAGCGGCGGTGTCCTCCTTGATGGCGGCGTTGATCGCCTGGTCCATCCACGCGGCGACCTGTGGCATGTGCTGCTCGGTCAGGCCGCGGGTGGTCAGCGCGGCCGTGCCGAGCCGGATGCCCGACGGGTCGAGCGGACGGCGGGTGTCGAACGGGACACCGTTGAAGTTCAGCTCGATGCCCGCGACGTCAAGCGCCTTAGCGGCCGGCTTGCCACCGATGCCCTTGCCGGTCAGATCAGCCAGGATCAGGTGGTTGTCCGTGCCACCGGACACGAGATCAAAGCCCAGCTCGTTCAACGCTGTGGCGAGCGCCTTGGCGTTGGCCACGATCTGGTGCGCGTAGTCCTTAAAGGACGCCTGCGAGGCCTCGTGCAGGGCGACGGCGATGCCGGCCGTGGTGTGGTTGTGCGGTCCGCCCTGAAGACCGGGGAAGACGGCCTTGTCCACAGCGGTCGCGTGCTCCGCCTTGGCCATGATCATGGCGCCACGCGGGCCACGAAGCGTCTTGTGCGTCGTGGTCGTGATCACGTCAGCGAAACCGACCGGCGATGGATGTGCGCCACCGGCGATCAGGCCGGCGATGTGCGCGATGTCAGCCATCAGGATCGCGCCCACCTCCTGGGCGATCTCAGCGAAGGCAGGGAAGTCAACGGTCCTCGGGATGGCCGTTCCACCACAGATGATGAGCTTGGGGCGTTCCGCCAGGGCGAGCTCGCGCACCTTGCTCATGTCCACCCGGCCGGTCTCGCGCTCCACTCCATAGTGGACAGGGCGGAACCACTTGCCGGTGATGCTCACGGGCGAACCGTGCGTCAGGTGACCGCCGTGCGCGAGGGACATCGTCATCACGGTGTCGCCCGGCTGCAGGAACGCCAGATAGATCGCGAGGTTGGCCGGCGAGCCCGAGTAGGTCTGAACGTTCGCGTGCTCCGTGCCGAAGAGCGCCTTCGCCCGGTCGATCGCCAGCGTTTCGATCTGATCAATGAACTGCTGGCCCTCGTAGTAACGCTTTCCGGCGTACCCCTCGGAATATTTGTTGTTGAGAACGGTGCCGGAGGCTTCCAAGACCGCGGTCGAAACGTAGTTTTCCGACGCGATCATCCGCAGCTTGTCGTGCTGGCGCTGAGTTTCGCCCTCGATCAGGGCAGCGAGCGCCGGGTCGGCTTGGGCGAGATGGGTGAGCTTGGGTTCGTGCATGATCATGCTCCTCGCTTATACGTAAATTCCAGCCCGGAGCACCCAGGCGCGCGGTGCTCTCTACTTCGCTCCCCGGTGGTTATCCCCACCTGTGTGCGCCAGTCGCGGTCACGGCGATCCTATCTTTCTTTGCGAAGGGCAGAATGTGGGCATGGCTGTTGACTCCAACATGGTTGAGCTGGGCACACCGGCACCCGATTTCGCCCTTCCCGCGGTGACCACGGGATCGACCGTGTCCCTTAAAGACTTCAGTGACGCGCCAGTGCTGCTTGTCGCGTTTCTGTCAAACCACTGCCCATACGTGAAACACGTCGAAACCAAGCTGGCGTCCGTGATCTCGGAACTGGGCATCGCCGCTGTGGGAATCAGCTCGAACGATGTGATCAACTACCCCGAGGATGCACCGGAGCGCCTGGTAGACCAGATCAAACGGGCCGGATTTAGCTTTCCCTACCTCTACGACGAGTCTCAGGCAGTCGCCCGCGCTTACGGAGCGGCGTGCACGCCCGACTTCTTCCTCTACGGCCCCGACCGCCTGCTCGCCTATCGCGGACAGTTCGACGACTCGCGTCCCAAATCCGACGTTCCGCTCACCGGCTCGTCCTTGATCGCGGCCGTATCCGCCCTGCGCGTCGGCCAACCCGTTTCCGAGCCGCAGTACCCCTCGATCGGATGCTCCATCAAGTGGCGCCCTGGCAACGAACCCTCCTGATCGCGCCGCACCACCACCCACCTCCGTGATCCACATCCCTTGGGGCGTGATCAAAAGCCGATTCGATCACGTCCCAACGGCTGTGGATCTCACCTCCGGCTGTGGATCAAAACCAAGTCAACTCTTTCCGCAGGCAACCGAAAGCCATAGCGAAGCCGGAGCCAAACGCGGAGGTGGGGGCCTAGGAAGCGCGGAGTGGTGCGCAGCACGAAGGCGGAACCGCGGCGAAGCGGGAGCCGCGGTGAAGGGCGGGCAAGCGCGGCGGTGGCGGGCTAGGGGAGCGCGGACCTGGAGGGCCTCGCGGGAGGGACGGTCTGGGCCACGACGGACATCGGACCCGCCCTGAAGGAAGCCCCGGCAAGGCCTGCCAGGCGCGCGCACGGACCGGGTCAAGCGACGGCATCGCGGAAATCAAGGCCAAGGATCGCGGCCGGTCAGGGTGCAGGCATAAACCAAAGCCGGCACCGCGACGAGAAAGAGTCGCAGTGCCGGACCAGAGCCACTCGCATGAAGGCGGAATCACGGCACCTTGCGGTAAGCGCCATCTGAAGCGGAAGTCGCCATGCTGGCGTAGGCGCGCAGGGCGGCGCTTACGGGACGCTGGCGGTTGATTGGCGTGTAGGGCTTTTCGCGCTTGTCCTGCGCGACGCGGCGTTCGTCCAATGTGGACTCTGGCACGTCGAGTGAGATGGTGCGCGACGGGATGTCGATGGTGATGATGTCGCCCGGTTCGACGAGGGCGATGAGGCCGCCGCCGGCTGCTTCGGGGGAGACGTGGCCGATGGACAGGCCGCTCGTGCCGCCGGAGAAGCGGCCGTCGGTGATCAGGGCACAGGCGCGGCCAAGGCCACGGCCTTTGAGGAAGGACGTGGGGTAGAGCATTTCCTGCATGCCGGGGCCGCCCTTGGGGCCTTCGTAGCGGATGACCACGACGTCGCCCTCGACGACTTCTTTGCCGAGGATGGCGGTGACGGCGTCGTCCTGTGATTCGTAGACCTTCGCCGGGCCACTGAACGTCAAGCATTCCTCAGGCACACCAGCGGTCTTGACGACACAGCCCTCGGGTGCCAGGTTGCCGAACAGGATCGCGAGACCACCGTCTTGGGAGTAGGCGTGCTCACGTGAGCGGATGCAGCCCTCTGCCGCGTCAGTGTCCAAAGTGGACCACGTCGACGACTGGCTGAACGCCTGAGTCGTCCTGACGCCACCGGGGGCCGCGCGCCACAGCTCTTGATCAACCGCACCGCCACGGATGTCCCACGTGGACAGCCAGTCATCGAGGTTCGGCGAGTGGATCGAGTGGACGTTGCGCTTGAGCAGGCCAGCGCGGTCGAGTTCACCGAGGATGGCCGGGATGCCGCCAGCGCGGTGGACGTCTTCCATGTGGTACTTCTGGCTGTTCGGGGCGACCTTGGCCAGGCACGGGACGCGGCGGGAGATGGCGTCGATGTCGGAGACGCCGAAGTCGAGCTCGGCTTCGCGCGCGGCGGCGAGCAGGTGCAGCACCGTGTTCGTCGAGCCGCCCATCGCGACGTCGAGGGCGACGGCGTTTTCGAAGGCGTCACGGGTCGCGATAGCGCGCGGCAGAACGGATTCGTCATCGCCGTCGTAGTAACGGCGGCACAGGTCGACGATCAGCGAACCGGCGCGGGTGAACAGGTCCTTGCGGTACGCATGCGTGGCGAGCGTAGAACCGTTGCCCGGCAGGGAAAGCCCGATCGCTTCGGTCAGGCAGTTCATCGAGTTGGCCGTGAACATGCCCGAGCACGAACCGCACGTCGGGCAGGCCGCCTTCTCGATCTCGCTCAGCTCTTCATCGGAGACGCTGTCGGTCGAGGCGGCGATCATGGCGTCGATGAGGTCAAGTTTGCGGTTGTCTCCAACGACCTTGCCTGATTCCATCGGCCCACCGGACACGAACACGGTCGGGATGTTCAGGCGCAGCGCGGCTAGCAGCATGCCGGGCGTGATCTTGTCGCAGTTGGAGATGCAGACCAGAGCGTCCGCGCAGTGGGCGTTGACCATGTACTCAACAGCGTCGGCGATCAGCTCACGAGACGGCAGGGAATAGAGCATCCCGCCGTGACCCATGGCGATCCCGTCGTCGACCGCGATCGTGTTGAACTCCCTGCCTACGCCGCCGGCTTCTTTGATCGCTCCGGAGACTAGGTCACCTAGGTCTTTAAGGTGCACGTGTCCGGGCACGAACTGCGTGTAGCTGTTAGCGATCGCGACGATGGGCTTGCCGAAATCGCTATCCGTCATCCCGGTGGCGCGCCACAGGGCACGGGCACCGGCCATGGTGCGGCCATGGGTCGAAGTGCGGGAGCGCAAGGCTGGCATGTTGGCAAGTGTGTCACTCTTCAGACGCTGATCCCAGCTCAGGCGCTTGAGGTCCATTAGATGAGACCGCTGGCGGAGGTGAAGTCGCACAATCAGTCTCGCTTTGTGTATTGACATACGCCACAGTTAGTGGCGTGGACCTCCAACTGGGGCTCGCTCTATCCGCGGTGATCGGTGGGATCACCGCTGTTCCGTCAGCGTGGACGCTCGCCGTCAGACGCCGATTCGCCCTATGCAGCGGCGTATTCGTGGTCTGGGGCATCGGCAGCATCGTCGGTTACTTCATCACGCGGACGTGGCCACTGCACGAAATGAATGCACGCATGAAGGCGGGCATGGTTTTCGGGCTTCCGGCCTCGATCGCCTCGCTGATGCTCGTCGCCGTGCTGCTGGATTTCTGCGACCGCGTCGTCGGGCCGGGAGCGCGACTGCGCCTCACCCTCGAATCGCTGACCGTCGCGTCCGGCATCTTCATCCCGTTGTGGGTGCTGATATTGCGCCCCGACAAGCCCGTGTTCTCGTGGATCCCGGGCAGCTGTGTGCCAGTGATGGTGGCTTCCGCCTTAGCCTCGATCGTGGTCGGGCTGGCCGCTGTCGTGACTGTACGGTCGCAAGTGGACCGCCGTCTCGTCGCGCGCCGCTGCACCGCCGCCGGGCTGGTCGCCGTGGGCACGACCCTGGTCGCCGCTGGCGCGTGCTATCACACGGTCGTCGTCGCGCTGCTCGGTTCCCTTCTGCTGCCCTTGGCCGGCTGGCTCTGGGCCTCTGGTGAAGCCGTGCCCGTGGCGGCCGCCGCCGCGCGCACGGACGGCTCACCGAGCTCCGGCCTGGCCACAGCGCTCGCTCCGGTTCTCGCCCTTTCCGTGGTCGCCATCTACGGCTTCACGTATGAGGACGGGATCGACGCGGTGACCGCGATCGTGGGTGTCGCCAACGGGTTCTTCCTCGTGGGGCGGCAGTACATCGCGTTCATCGACTTGCGCAAGGTGCACACCCGATTGGCTGACAGCGAGTCGCACTACCGGGAACTAGCGCACACCGATCCGCTGACAGGGCTGGCTAACCGGCGCGGTCTGCTCAGGTCGCTATACGTCGAGGCAACGAGCGGCGCCTCCTGTGTGCTGCTGACGCTGGACCTTGACGGGTTTAAGAACGTCAATGACCTGCGTGGGCATGACGCTGGTGACGCGGTGCTGATCGAAGTCGGCCAGCGCCTGCGGATGAACCTGCGTCCCGGTGACCTCGCCGCACGCCTGGGCGGGGACGAATTCGCCGTGCTCATGGCGGGACGTCCCGCTGATGCCGTCAAGGTGGCCGAGCGTCTCCTAGGCGTGCTGCGGCGGCCCTATCACGCCGCTGGCGGCCCGATCTACCTGTCCGCGAGCATGGGCCTGGCCGGCTGCGCCACAGCCGACAGCATCCACTCCTTGCTGCGCAACGCCGACCTTGCTCAGCGGGCCGCCAAGATGCACGGCAAGAACCGTGTCGAGCTTTACGACGAAACGTTCGACCGCACCCTGCGCCGCCGCAGCGCCATCGAGCACGAGATGCGCGACGCGATCGACAAACAGCAGCTGGTACTCGTCTTTCAGCCCGTGGTCGCCCTGCCTTCAGTGCGCCCGGTTGGCGCCGAAGCGCTGTTGCGCTGGAACCACCCCGAGCTAGGAGCGGTGTCGCCGCTGGAGTTCATCCCGATCGCCGAGGAGACCGGGCACATCGAAGTCCTGGGCGCGTGGGTGCTGCACGAGGCGTGCCGGCAACTGAGCCGCTGGCTCAGCGACGGGCACGACGTGTGGGTCTCGGTCAACGTCTCGCCACGGGAGCTGCACTCGGCGGAGTATCTGGATCGCGTCCGGGATGTGTTGCGGGCTCACCGCGTACCCCCCTCTAGGTTGGTTTTGGAGGTCACCGAACACGCCGTCGCTGTCGATGTGGATGAGTTCCGGCGGGTCTTGGCTTCTCTTCGCTCGCTTGGGGTGCGGATCGCGCTCGATGACTTCGGCGCGGGCTATTCCAACCTTGGGGCGCTGCGCGAGATCCCGGTGGATATCCTGAAGATCGACCAGGGTCTGGTCTCCGACGTCGATCTCGTCGACGTCGCGGTCCGCATCGGCCAGCGGCTCGGGCTTCAGGTCATCGCCGAGGGAATAGCGGATATGTCACATCACAAGCTCGTCGCCTCAACCAGCTGCCCCTACGGACAGGGCTTCCTGTTCGGCCGGGGCGTGCCTGGAGAGCACTTGGAGGCGATGCTCGTGTCGATGCCACCGCTGCCGGCTCCCGCGATGAGCAGGAAAGACACGACTGTCCCAACATCCGGGAGCAGTTGACTCATCCGCTGAGATGCGTCAAGCTGGGCAGCATGTCGAGGCGTCCAGCCCCACGAGTACTTATTTGAGCGCGCTCTCCCAGTAATGGAGAGCGCGCCAGCCCCGTGCCATTTGGCACGAGGGCTTTTTTGTTGGCTGGGATTCTCTTAGAGGGTGTGAAGACAGATGACAAAACCGAGTCCCGAGACACTCGCGCATGCCATTGAGAAAAACCGGGCGACCGCGGCGGCGGTCAAGCCCGCGGCAGCCGCCGCTCCAGTAACCGTCACCGGAGCCCAGAGCCTCGTCAAATCGCTCGAAGCACTCGACGTTGAAGTCATCTTCGGCATCCCAGGCGGGGCGATCCTCCCGGCCTATGACCCGCTGTTCGACTCGAAGGTGCGCCACATCCTGGTGCGCCACGAGCAAGGGGCCGGCCACGCCGCGACGGGCTATGCCCAGGCGAGCGGAAAGGTTGGCGTCTGTATGGCCACCTCCGGCCCGGGCGCGACCAACCTAGTGACCCCGATCGCCGACGCCTACATGGATTCGGTGCCGCTCGTCGCCATCACCGGGCAGGTTCCCAGCGCCTCGATCGGCTCGGATGCCTTCCAGGAAGCCGATATTCAGGGCATCACGTTGCCGATCACGAAGCACAACTTCTTGGTGCGCACGGGAGCCGACATCCCGCGCGTGCTAGCCGAAGCGTTCCACCTCGCCTCCACCGGCCGCCCCGGCCCGGTGCTCGTCGACATCCCCAAAGACGTGCTCGCCGGGCAGACCACGTTTAGCTGGCCGCCCGTGCTCGACCTGCCGGGCTACCGGCCGACGATGCACCCACACGGCAAGCAGATCCGCGAAGCGGCACGCTTGATTCAAGCCGCCAAGCGGCCCGTGCTCTACGTGGGCGGCGGTGTGCTGAAGGCTCAGGCGACCTCCGCTTTGCTGGAACTGGCTGAGCTGACCGGGATTCCCGTGGTGACAACCCTGATGGCCCGCGGCGCCTTCCCCGATTCACACCAGCAGCACCTGGGCATGCCAGGCATGCACGGGACGGTCCCCGCCGTGTATGCCTTGCAGCGCAGCGATTTGCTGATCGCCCTGGGCGCCCGGTTCGATGACCGCGTGACGGGCAAGCTCGACTCGTTCGCCCCTGACGCACAAGTCATCCACGCCGACATCGACCCGGCCGAGATCGGCAAGAACCGTCACGCCGACGTGCCGATCGTGGGCGACGCCAAGCACGTGATCGAAGAACTCATCACCGCTTTGAAAGCCGTGCCACAACTGTCCTATACGGAGTGGTGGGCCGCGCTAAACGATCTGCTGACGCGCTATCCGATGGGTTATGAGGAGCCGTCCGACGGCACCCTCGCCCCGCAATACGTCATCTCCAGGCTCGGCGCGATCGCCGGACCAGACGCGATCTACTGCGCCGGCGTGGGCCAGCATCAGATGTGGGCCAGCCAGTTCATCAAATACGAGAAGCCGGCCACCTGGCTTAACTCTGGGGGCCTAGGCACCATGGGGTACGCGGTGCCCGCCGCCATGGGCGCCAAAGTGGCCAAGCCCGACACGGTCGTGTGGGCCATCGATGGCGACGGCTGCTTCCAGATGACCAACCAGGAGCTCGCGACGTGTGCGCTGGAAGGCATTCCGATCAAGGTGGCCGTCATCAACAACGGCAATCTGGGCATGGTGCGCCAGTGGCAGACGCTGTTCTACAACGAGCGTTACTCCAACACCGACCTCGGCACGCACAAACACCGCATCCCTGACTTCGTCAAGCTCGCCGAAGCCTTGGGCTGCATAGGTTTGCGCTGCGAGTCAGCGTCCGATGTGGACGCCACCATCAAGGCGGCGATGGAAATCAATGACGCCCCGGTGGTTATCGATTTCGTTGTGGGCAAGGACGCGATGGTGTGGCCCATGGTCGCGGCCGGCACGAGCAACGATGAGATCATGTTCGCCCGGGGCGTGCGCCCCGTCTTCGACGAGGACGACCTGTAGCCATGGCTAAGCACACACTTTCTGTTCTGGTGGAAAACAAGCCCGGTGTGCTGGCCCGGGTGGCCGGGTTGTTCTCCCGGCGCGGGTTCAACATCGACTCGCTGGCGGTGGGGGAGACGGAGCACCCCGAGGTCTCCCGGATCACCGTCGTCGTCAACGCTGAGGACCAGCCGCTGGAGCAGGTCACCAAGCAGCTCAATAAGCTCGTCAACGTGCTGAAGATCGTTGAGCTGGAACCCGCCAGCTCAGTGCAGCGGGAACTGCTGCTGGTCAAGGTGCGGGCGGACCGTCCCGTGCGCTCGCAGGTCCTGGAGACGGTCCAGCTGTTCCGCGCCCGGGTGGTCGATGTCGCTCCCGACGCGCTGACGATCGAAGCCACGGGCACGGCTGAGAAACTCGACGCGCTTCTGCGCGATCTAGAACCGTATGGAATCAAGGAAATGGTGCAGTCCGGCCTGGTCGCTATCGGCCGGGGTTCGCGGGCCATCACCGCAAGTCCCGCTCTGCGTGTTGCAGCTGCTTAAAACACAAAGGAAGTAACCAAAGTGGTTGAGATCTTCTACGACGACGATGCCGACCTGTCGATAATCCAGGGCCGCAAGGTGGCGGTTATTGGCTATGGCAGCCAGGGTCACGCGCACGCGCTGTCGTTGCGGGATTCCGGGGTGGACGTCCGCGTTGGGCTGCGCGCCGGCTCTAAGAGCTGGGACAAGGCCGTCGAGGCCGGTCTTCGTGTCGTCACGCCTTTTGAGGCCGCGGCCGAGGCCGACGTCATCATGATCCTCGCGCCGGACACCGCGCAGCGGTTCATCTACGCCGAGTCGATCGCGCCGAACCTGACCGCCGGCAAGGCGCTGTTCTTCGGTCATGGGCTCAACATCCGCTTCGGCCTGATCACGCCTCCGTCCGATGTGGACGTCGCGATGGTCGCGCCGAAGGGACCGGGCCACCTCGTGCGCCGGCAATACGTTGACGGCAAGGGTGTGCCGTGTCTCATCGCGGTCGAGCAGGACGCGACCGGCGGCGCCCAGGCGCTCGCGCTGTCCTACGCCAAGGCGATCGGTGGTGCCCGCGCTGGCGTCATCAAGACCACGTTCAAGGAAGAGACCGAGACGGACCTCTTCGGCGAGCAGGCTGTCCTTTGTGGAGGCGCCGCGGCGCTGGTGCAGACCGGGTTCGAGGTGCTGACCGAAGCTGGCTACACGCCCGAGGTCGCCTATTTCGAGTGTCTGCACGAGCTCAAGCTGATCGTGGACCTCATGTACGAGGGTGGAATCGCCCGAATGCGTTACAGCGTCTCGGACACCGCCGAATACGGCGACGTGACGCGTGGCCCACGGGTCATCGACGCGCGCGTCAAGGATGAGATGCGCAAGATCCTGGCCGAGATCCAAAGTGGCGAGTTCGCCCGCGAATGGGTGGCTGAGGACGACGCTGGCCGCCCGAACTTCACCAAGCTGCAGGAACAGGGTGCCGAGCACCCGATCGAGGCGGTCGGGGCGAAGCTGCGCGGCATGATGAGCTGGGTCGATCGCCCGATCACAGAGACTGCCTAAAAACCGAATAGGTAGAAAGAAGAAGCCGTGTCTAAGGTGACCCCTTAGGCACGGCTTCACTACTTTGAGTAGTTAACAGAGATTTCTCAGCTTTAGGGGCGAACAGATACTCAACCTTTCGGGTACCTTCCAGCCATGCGTCTGGAGTATCCGTACCGCACCGAACGATTCGGCGCCGTTCGTATTCACGAACTACAGCGCGTAATCGAAATCGACTGTGGCACGCAGACCTACGATGATCAACTTGGCCCGTCGCGGATCATTTCCCGCGACACGATCCGGGATATCGAAAAGGATCTAGTCATCGTAGTGCCGTGCATGAACGAGCCACGCCGCGTCATCGAGGGCGTGCTCTCCGGAATTCCCCACGACTGCCTGATCGTCCTGGTGTCCAATAGCGACCGATCGCCCGTCGACCGCTATGACATGGAGATCGGTGCCCTGGAGCAGTTCTGCCGGTTAGCCGACCGCGCGGCGTTGGCCGTGCATCAACGCGACCCCGGCCTGGCGTCATCCCTCAAAGCGGCCGGAATGCCCGAGCTGCTTGACGAAGAGGGCCTGGTGCACAACGGCAAAGGTGAGGCGATGCTCGTCGGCATGGCTCTGGCGGCCATGACCGGGCGCAAGTACGTCGGCTACATAGACGCCGACAATTACATTCCCGGTGCCGTGCACGAATACTGCAAGGTGTACGCCGCCGGCCTGGCCATGGTGAACAGTCCATACCGGATGGTCCGGATCAGCTGGCACTCCAAGCCAAAGGTGCGCGACAGCAGACTGTTCTTCAGCCGACGGGGCCGCAGCTCCGAGATCACCAATGAATACCTCAACCGGCTGCTCGCCGAATACTCCGGTTTCGGCACCGAGGCTGTGGTCACCGGCAACGCGGGCGAACACGCTCTAAGCCTGGAGTTAGGCCTGAAAATGCGTATGGCCGGCGGCTTCGCCATCGAGCCATTCCAGTTTGTCGAGCTGTTCGAACAGTTCGGCGGGGTGCTGCCAGCGCCCGACACCGACGTCATGACTTCGGGGGTCGAAGTCCTGCAAGTTGAGAGCCGCAACCCGCATTTCCACGACAACAAGGGCGACGATCACGTCGTGTCGATGCGCACACAGGCGCTCAATGTGATCTACCACTCCAGTATTTGCCCGCCGTCGCTGCGCGAGGAGATTATGGAATTCCTGTCCGCCAAGGAGCCTCCGCGAGAGCGGGTCTACCCGGCGGTGGGAACGCTAGCCTTCGATCGGCTATATGACGGCATCACGTCCGAAGCGGAGACCTTCCGCCAGGTCGTGCAACGTTTGCCGGCTCGCGTGCGCACCGTCACACCGATGCATCGCGCGACTTGAGCAGCGCGTTCGCTACGATCCCCAGAATAGGGCGCGGCGCGGCGCTTTCATTCAGCACCTTCTACGTGAGGCAAGACTGTGACTCCCGTTGTGCTCATTACTGAAGAACTGGCCCCGGCAGCACTCGACGTGCTGGCAAACGACTTTGACGTGCGTCACGTCGACGGCACCGACCGGGTTGCGCTCTTGTCCGCCCTGTCCGAAGCCGACGCGGTGATCGTGCGCAGTGCCACCCAGATCGACGCTGAGGCGATCGCGGCCGCCCCGCGGCTCAAGGTCGTCGCCCGGGCCGGAGTCGGGCTCGACAACGTCGCGGTCCCCGCCGCGACCGCTCGTGGTGTCATGGTCGTGAACGCGCCCACCTCCAACATCGTTTCAGCTGCCGAGCAGGCCCTCGCCCTGCTGCTCGCCGTCGCCCGCAACACCGCTTCGGCCAGCAGCGCGCTCAAGAACGGCGAGTGGAAGCGGTCTAAGTACACCGGTGTCGAGATCCAGGGCAAAACCGTTGGTGTCATTGGCCTTGGCCGCATCGGCATCCTGTTCGCGCAGCGGATCGCCGCCTTTGGCACCCGCCTGATCGCTTACGACCCCTACATTCAGCCCGCTCGGGCGGCACAGCTCGGGGTGCGGCTCGTCGGCCTCGAAGAACTGCTCCGCGAGAGTGACTTCATCTCGATCCACCTGCCGAAGACGGCTGAGACCGCGGGCCTCATCGGCACCAAGGAACTTCAGCTCGTCAAGCCGGAAGTCCGGATCATCAACGCCGCACGGGGCGGTCTGATCGACGAGGCCGCACTGGCCGAGGCGCTAGCCGAAGGCCGGGTAGCAGGCGTAGGCGTCGACGTTTACGCCAAAGAACCCTGCGTCGACTCCCCGCTGTTCAAATTCGACAATGTCGTGGCCACGCCCCACCTCGGAGCGTCCACAAACGAGGCTCAGGACAAGGCCGGCCTCGCTGTCGCCAAGAGCGTGAAGCTCGCGCTGCAAGGCGAGTTCGTGCCCGACGCGGTCAACGTCCAGGCCGGTGGCGTTGTCGCCGAAGAGGTGCGGCCGCTGCTGCCGCTGGCCGAGAAGCTAGGCAAGGTCTTCACGGCCGTCGCGGGTGGCGTCGCCGCCAGCGTCACGGTCGACGTGCGCGGTGTGCCGCAGGACGTTTCCGTGCTGAAACTGGCTGCCACCAAGGGACTGTTCGCCTCGATCGTCGAGGAGCAGGTGACCTACGTCAACGCACCGCTGCTCGCCGCCGACCGTGGCGTTGAGGTTGACCTCGTCGTCACCAAGGAGGGCGAGGACAGCAAGACCAGCCTGGTGACGATCCGGGGCGCGCTGCCCGACGGCCGCACGGTTTCGGTCTCCGGTTCCGTGGTCACGCACGGCATCCGTGAGCAGCTCAAGCTCACCGAGATCGATGGTTTCGACCTCGAGCTCGACGCTGAGGGCGTGCTGCTGTTCTTCCGCTACACGGACCGTCCGGGTGTGGTTGGCGCGGTCGGAACGATCCTTGGTGAGGCTGGTGTCAACATCGGCGCCATGACCGTGGCTCGCCGGGAAGCCGGTGGTGAGGCTCTGATGACGCTCACCGTCGACTCGCCGGTGCAGGCCGACCTGCTGGCCGTCGCGGCCACGGGCATCGGCGCGACCGCGGCCACCACCGTGGACCTGACCGACGACATCTGATCCATTTGCTCCACAACGGCGCCCGGCTTGCTTAAGCCAGGGCGCCGTTTCCATGCGGCGCCGCTGTCCGCAGTGGACAATGACATGGTGAGCATCGAGATCACCCCGTTAGGGTTCGAGCACCTCAGGCAGGTGCTTGATCTCGGCTACCGGGTTTTTGACGTCACCGCCAAGCCGTACACGTCGTGGTCGCTGACGACGATCGCCGAACATCTGGACACACGCGACAGTTCTTGCTGGGTCGCGCTTTCCGAGGGCACGGTCGTCGGATTCGTGCTCGGCTCGATGGAGTTCGAGCTGCGCGACGACTGGGCCTATCTGGAGTGGATCGCGGTTGACCCGGATCATCAGGGCAAGGGGATCGCGCGCCGCCTCGTGGATGTCTGCTGCGATGGGCTTTTCAGCGCTGGGGCGAGCCGTGTCGTGACCGACGTTGAGGGTTCCAATACGGCCAGCGCGACATTGATGACGCGCAGCGGGTTCGCTCCCGCCGTGACGGTCACGCTTTTCGTACGCCCGAATCCCTCGCACGTCGACACCGTGAAGTCCATGGCGGCGCTGCCCAAACGCCCGTTAATCCGGTCAGGTCGCCTGGTCGGGGACAATCGCCAGCCGTAAGCGTGTCCACTATGTGGGCCAAACTTACCGCTTACTAAGACGGCCGCTTAAGGTTGTCCGCGTGACAAGTATCGCGGTGGTTGGCGGAGACGGAATCGGCACCGAAGTCGTGGCCGAGGGCTTGAAGGTCCTTAACGCGGTTTCCGAGGGTGTTGAGCTGACTCACTACGATCTTGGGGCGGCCCGCTACAACCGCACGGGTGAAATCCTTCCCGATTCTGTGCGCGATGAACTCGCGAGGCACGACGCGATTCTGCTCGGCGCGGTGGGCGACCCGAGCGTCCCGCCGGGCGTGCTCGAGCGCGGCCTCCTGCTGAAACTAAGATTCGACTTCGACCAATACGTCAACCTGCGCCCCTCGCGGCTGTGGCCCGGAACCAGTGGCCCGCTGGCCAACGTGAAGCCGGGCGAGATCGACTTCGTGGTCGTGCGTGAGGGCACTGAAGGGCTCTACACCGGCGCCGGCGGCAGCCTGCACAAGGGCACGGCCGCTGAGATCGCGACCGAGGAGAGCCTCAACACGCGTTATGGCGTGGAGCGGGTCATCCGCGACGCCTTCGCGCGAGCACGGCAAAGAGAGCGCCGCAAGGTCACGATGGTCCACAAGACCAACGTGCTGACGCACGCCGGTGGGCTCTGGGCACGCACCTTCACCGAGGTGGCCGCCGAGTTCGCCGATGTCGCGACCGAATACCAGCATGTCGACGCGGCGGCGATGTTCATGGTGACCAACCCGCAGCGCTACGACGTGATCGTGACGGACAACCTGTTCGGCGACATCCTGACCGACATCGCGGCCGCGGTGACCGGTGGCATTGGCCTGGCGGCCAGCGGATGCATCAACCCGAGCGGTGACTTCCCGTCGATGTTCGAGCCGGTGCACGGTTCCGCGCCGGACATCGCGGGCCAGGGCAAGGCTGACCCCATCGCGGCGATCCTGTCGGTCGCCCTGTGCCTTGACCACCTCAACCAGCCTGAAGCCGCTCACAAGGTGCGTGAGGCTGTCGCTACCGAGCTTTCCAGCCGGAACCCGGGTGACCCGGTTCGCACGGCTGAGGTAGGCGATCGCGTAGCCGTACTCGTCAGTTAGTCAACCCCGTGGACCCAGCCACGTGGGGTGGCTGGGCAATCATGCGCAGTACACCCTCGGCGGGTTTAGGGGTAAGTTTTTCCCAGCCAATGAGATACCCGGGAGGGCAGCGCGCATGAGCGGCGGTGGCATGATCGACTTTGAGATCCACAGGAGTGAGCAGCCGGTAACGGCCACGGAGCGCGAAGCGCTGCTGGCCAACCCAGGTTTTGGCCGGGTATTTACCGACCACATGGTGACGATCCGTTATGCCGAGGGCAAGGGCTGGTACGACGCCCGCGTCGAGGCACGTGCGCCGATCCCCATGGACCCGGCGACGGCGGTGCTGCACTATGGCCAGGAGATCTTCGAGGGCTTAAAGGCCTACCACCGGGCCGACGGCAAGACGGGCCTGTTCCGGGCCGACGCCAACGCGAGACGGTTCGCCGAGTCGGCCCGCCGCATGGCGATGGCTCCGCTGCCCGAAGACCTGTTCCTCAGCTCGATCGAGAAGCTTGTCGATGTGGATCGCGACTGGGTGCCGACGTCTGAGGGCGGCAGTCTTTACTTGCGCCCTTTCCAGTACGCCAATGAGGTGTTTCTGGGTGTCCGCCCTTCGCATGAATATCTCTATGTCCTGATCGCCTCGCCGGTGGGGTCCTACTTCTCCGGTGGGCTCAAGCCCGTGTCCATCTGGGTCTCGCAGGACTACACGCGCGCGGCGCCCGGGGGCACCGGCGCGGCCAAGTGCGGCGGAAACTACGCCGCTTCACTGATCGCTCAGGCTCAGGCCGCCGAGCACGGCTGCGATCAGGTCGTGTTCCTCGACGCGGTGCACCGCAGCTACATCGACGAGCTCGGTGGCATGAACATCTTCTTCGTCCGCAAGGACGGATCGCTGATCACGCCGGAACTCAACGGATCGATTCTTCCGGGCATCACGCGGGAGTCCGTGATCAAGCTGGCCCAGGCCGAGGGACGGACTGTCGAGCAGCGGCAAATTTCCCTACACGAGTGGCGCGAGGGAGCGAAGTCGGGCGAGATCGTGGAGACGTTCGCCTGCGGGACGGCGGCGGTGCTCACTCCGATTGGGACGGTCCGCGCCAATGACGGGGAGTTCCTCCTCGGGACGGGCGAGACCGGTCCGGTCACGTCAGCGCTGCGCCAGTCGCTTGTGGACATCCAGTACGGCCGCGCCGAAGATATCTATGGATGGACAACTATTATCTGATCGGACGTGTTCCAGCTGGGCGGGGTGAGCCGCCTGGCCGAGAACCTGTTGGGCGGGCTCCCGTTGGCCGGGTGCCCGCCCACTTGTATTCAGACGATCGTATGACCCCAAATTGGGACTCGACGCAGCGTGTGCGGAGTTCTACGTTGTCTATCATGTCGGAGCTCCCTTCACCCCGACTAACGAACCCCACTGGCGATGAGCAGCGGGTTAGTTACCCGGCACGACGTAAAGCGGCCTCCATTGTGGAGGGACGCGCGACAGTCGACGGCCGGCGGACCGTCAAAGGGAGATCGAGAAAGCTCGCATCGAGGTGCACCAAAGCGCTGAGGAGCGCCTTCTGTGCATACGGGGCTTCGGGCAGGTTCCACTTGACCTGTGCGGGCGTGAGATGCCAGCGCACTTGGCCCTCGGGCAACACCGTCGGCGGCGCTGGCACCCAGGAGCCAGCGGCATGCAGCACGATATCGGTGCGGTGGGCGAGTTCGGCCCGCAACGGGGAACCAGCTTGCACAAGGAACACCCAGCGGTCGGTTGGCAGAATTATCACCGGGCCGATGGACCCCCGGACGGCTGAACCGAGCAACCCCGGAACCTCGATCGCATCGAAGTTCTGGCCGGTTGGCAGCAGCACCGAGTGGGGACGTTCACGCCACCAGTCCGCCTCGTCCACTCCGGACGACAGGTCGGGCAGCAGAGGATGGCAACTGGACGCCCAGCAGGTCGGGCGGTCGCAAGCCATGCGGGAACCATTGAAATACGAGCCCGGGGTGACGGCCCATCCGTGGTTGGCGAAACGGCTAGCAGCCCGGCGCAGCCTCATCCTCAAGAGCATGAAATTCATCCCCTTTCATCGATGGGTCGCGCGTTACTTTCACCTTCATGTTTCGTTGACCGCTTCAACGATCCGTAAACGCAATCGCCCATATGCAATACCCAACTTGCAAGTTGCATTTGAAGGTACGCATCCTCACTGAAAAACAGCGCACAACCTGTGCGATCGGAGGGCGGGAGATGGACGAGCTGCCGATAGGCCGGCGGGTCGCCTACTGGCGCAACCGGCGAAAAATGTCCCAGCAGGTCTTCGCTGACCGGCTAGGCAAGTCCAAGAGCTGGGTAGACAAGGTTGAGCGCGGGGTGCGCCGGCTCGACAAGTTCTCCGTCACCTCAGAGATCGCTGAAGTGTTGCAAGTGGACGTTCAACTGCTCCTCGGCCGCGAACCGGAGCGACGTCCCGACAGCATGAACTGCATCGATCAGATTGAGGTCACCGAAATACGGTCCGCTTTAGAGCGATACGACCAGATCAGCGCCTTTTTCTACGCACCGCCTGAGCCGCCGCCCATCGCGGAAATGCAGAAGGCGACGGCGCACGCCTGGCAAACCCTCCTTCACGCGAAGTGGGGAGTGCTGACCCGGGCGTTGCCCAAGCTGCTGCGTGAGGCACAGGCGGCCGACGCCGCTTACGCCGGCACGGATCACGCGGTCGACGCGGCGCACCTGCTCGGTCAGGTTTACCAAATCACGTCCAGTGCCATGCGGCGCCTAGGTGAACTCGACTTGGGCTGGCTCGCGGCTGACAGAAGCATCGCCGTTAGTCAGCGCGCGGGCGATCAGCTGTTAGCTGGCGTCGCGACCATGCGCGTGGCGAACGCCCTTCGCGCACTAGGGCGTCACCGGTCCGCATTGGAAGTCAACGTCAACATCGCGAACAGGCTGAGCCCGAACGCGGTGGACCCGAGCAGTCCTGAGCGGATCTCCGTCTATGGCATCTTGCTGTTGCAAGGGGCGATGGCGGCATCGTGCATTGGCGACAGTGCCACGATGGAGGATCTGCTCGCCGCCGCCGATGACGCGGCACAAGGACTGGGCAAGGACCTCAACCACTACTGGACCAACTTCGGTCCCACGAATGTGTTGCTGCACCGGGCAGCAGCGGCGGTCGAGCTGGGCGACGGAGGGGTCGCTGTCGCCATTAACGACGCCATTAGCCCGGAGTCCTTCCGTGGGCTCATGCCCGAACGGCGGGCGCACCACTATATAGACATGTCACGCGCGTTCGCCCAGGTCGGTGATGTGGGCAAGGCGGGGGAGATGTTGCTCGAGTGTGATCAGCTCGCGCCAGCCGAGGTACGCTGCCGTCCCATAGCGCATGAAGTCATGGGAGACATCCTGCGCCGGACAAAGGGAAGCCCGCCAATCGCGATCGCGGATTTGGCCGAGCAGATGGGCGTCGGAGTTTGATCGTCTATTTGATTTGCTGTGGTTCTCCAGTCGCCCGCGATGTCGGGCGACTGGTTTCTTTAGTGCAGGAACGTGGGCACACCGCATGCGTGGTGCCCACTCCGGATGGCCGCAAGTTCCTCGACCTATACGCGCTCGCGGAGCAGTCAGGCTTCCCGGTGCGGTCTTTCTACAAGAATCCCGGCGAGCCCGATCTGCTGCCGCCGGCGGATGGGTTCATCGTCGCGCCCGCCACCGTGAACACCATCAATAAGTGGGCGGCCGGAATCACCGACACCCTCCCTTTAGGACTGCTCAATGAGGCCTACGGGCTGGGCAAGCCGATCGTGGCGATTCCTTACACCAACCACCTCATCGCGCGGCATCCGCTCTTCAATGACAACATCGCCAGACTCAGAAGCTGGGGGGTGAATGTGCTCTATGGTGACGAGGTAGTCAAGCTACAGCCGCCCGGCGAAGCGGAGAATGTCCGCGAGACGTTCCCGTGGCAGCTGAGCCTCGACGAACTGGAGCGGATGTGCAACTCCAGCAACTGATCGCTGGCCTGGAAGCGCGCTATCCCCTGGAGTGGGCCGAGCCGTGGGACCGGGTTGGCTTAGTGACCGGAAAGCCGGCCCAGGACATCCGCCGTGTTCTTTGTGTTGTGGACGTGACGCCCGAGACCGTGGCCGAGGCCATCGAGATGCGGGCTGACTTGATCCTGGCGCATCACCCGCTGCTGTTTGAGAAGGTCTCCTCGATCGCTGCCACCACGCCGCAGGGCCGGATGATTCACGACTTGATCGCGCACGGCATCGCCCTCTACACCGCGCACACCAACGCCGATGTGGCCAGTCCGGGCGTGAGTGACGCGCTTGCTGACGCTCTGGGCATCGTGGGGCGGATGCCGTTGCTGCCCACCGCCGACGGGCGGGGTCATGGCCGCGTCGGCCGGTTGCCCATGGTTTTGCCTCTGCGGGAATTCGCGCAACTCGCGGCCCGTGTCCTCAATGCAGGAGACGTGGGGGTACGCGTCGCGGGTGACCTCGCGAAAAGGATCACCCTGGTCGCCGTGTGCGGTGGTTCCGGAGGCGATTTCCTGCCCCAGGCGCGCGAGCTCAAAGTCGATGTCTACGTGACTGGTGATCTTAAGCACCACCAGGTCAGCGAACATCTCGCGTTGGGCGGCCCAGCCCTGGTCGACGCCGGTCACTGGGCCACCGAGCAGCCCTGGCTCACCGAAGTCGCGGGCTGGCTGGCTAAGGAAACCGGCCTCGAAGCGATCGTGTCGGGCCTGAGCACCGATCCCTGGACGGCTCAGTTGCGTGGCCGGCCGTAATGGCCTGCTCGCCGCGGAAGGCGTCACCGGGTTGCGGGCATAATCGTGGACTATGAGGGCAGACCCGAAAGACCAGCAGCGCTTGCTCGACGTGCAAGCGATCGACACGGCGCTGCAGCAGCTCGCACACCGCAAGAAGAACCTGCCCGAGTTTGCTGAGGTGGCGGGGCTCACCAAGGTGATCAGCGCCCTTGAAGACGAGCGCGCCCGCGCTGAGGTTGAGGTCGATGACCTCGATCGCGACATCAGCAAACTGGAAAAAGAGGTCGAATCAGTACGTCAGCGCGCCCAGCGTGATCAGGACCGGCTGACTGACGGCAGGCTCCCGGCGCGTGAGCTGACCGCCCTTGAGCACGAGATGGTCTCCCTGAAACGGCGTCAGGCAGAGCTTGAAGACGCCGAGCTGGAGTTGATGGAAAAGCGCGAGACGGCACAGGCCGCCCTCGACGCGGTAGACGAGAAGATCGCCTCGGCGCGCGAGCGGCGCGAGGGCACCGAGGCCAAGCGGGACGCCGCGCTTGGCGAACTGTCCAAAGAGGAGGAATGGAAGGCCAGCGCGCGCAAGCCGCTTGTTGCCGACCTCCCAGCGGACTTGGTGACGCTCTACGACAAAATCCGGGCCGACTCTGGCGGCCTCGGAGCGGCGTTGGTCCGGCATGGACAGTGCGGCGGTTGCCGTCTTGAGCTTTATGGTGCCGACCGGGCGCGGGTGAAAGCCGCACCGGCCGACGAGGTCCTGCGGTGCGAAGAGTGCCGTCGCATCATGGTGCGCACTTCGGAGTCTGGCTTGTGAGAGTCGTGATCGAGGCCGACGGCGGAGCCCGGGGAAACCCTGGCCCCGCCGGCTACGGTGCCGTGGTTCGCGATGCCGAGACCGGAGCCGTGCTCGCTGAGCGGGGCGAAGCGATCGGCATCGCCACGAACAACATCGCTGAATACTCAGGTCTCGTCGCCGGGCTGGAAGCCGCGGCCGAGCTAGGGGCCACGGCGGCCGATGTCTACATGGATTCCAAGCTCGTCATCGAGCAGATGTCGGGCCGCTGGCAGATCAAGCATCCCGGCTTGCGGCCGCTCGCGGCGAAAGCGGCCGCGCTGAGCAAGCAGATCGGAACCGTTGGCTACCACTGGATTCCGCGCGAGAAGAACCAGCACGCCGACGCGATCGCCAACCGCGCCATGGACGGGCTGCCCGCCGAGTCGGCGCCGCAACAAGCACCGCTGGGCACGTGGGAGCCGCGAACGATGGCGGCCACGCGGCTCATCTTGGTGCGCCATGGCTCCACCGCGATGACCGCCGAGAAGCGTTACTCGGGCCGGGGCGACGTGCCACTGTCCGAAGTGGGCAGAGTGCAGGCCGAAGCGGTCGCCCGGCGCGTGGCCGCGCTCGATCCCGCCGCGGTCTACTCCTCGCCGCTGAGCCGGTGCCTGGAAACGGCGGAGCTGACAGGACTTCCCGTCTATCCCGACGCCGACCTCATCGAGTGCGACTTCGGTGTGTGGGAAGGCTTGACCTTTACTCAGGTGCGCGCTGACTACGGCAAGGAACTCAACCGCTGGCTCGCCTCCGCGTCGGCGGCTCCTCCCGGTGGCGAATCGTTTCATCAAGTCGCCAAGCGAGTCAGTGAAGCCGTCGCCCGGATCAGGAAGGCGCACCCGGGGCAGACCGTCGCGATCGTGTCCCACGTTTCGCCCATCAAACTGATTCTGCGCGACGCGCTGGGCGCGACTGACGCGATCCTGCACCGGCTCTTCCTTGATCCGGCCGGGATGTCCATTGTGGACTATTACCCCGACGACGCTATCGCCGTACGGACCGTCAATGACATCGCACACCTTGGATGAGTCGCGCGGGCTGAACGATCCGCACGCGCAACGGCTTTCGCCAGACCACCCGCGACGGTCAGAGATTCTGGCCGCTCACGCGAAGGCGCTCGAGGGCGGCGACCTCGGCTATGCCGACCCGGACACGGGACTTTTCGTGCTCACGGCGGGCTACTTGGCCGAGCGTGGCTACTGCTGCACCAACGGGTGCCGGCACTGTCCCTATGTCACCAGTTCCCCGGCGACGGCGGAAGCGGGTGCGACGCCGGGTGAATGACGTAGACGACGCCGCCCGAGGTGTTCAGCCACGCTGATTCCCACTCGCGGCGGCCGACCGGTTTACACACCTCAGCGTTGCTGTCCGAGGCGGGGTCGTGCAGGATCGGATCGCCCTCGTCAGTGAAGCCGGAAAGCACCATCAGGTGGCCATTCGTCCCGTAGTTCAACCCGGGCACCTGTCCCGCTTGATACGTCGCTGACGCGATGAGTGGAATGCCCGCCTCGATGAACAGAGCGGCTTCGTTGAGGGAACGCAGCCGCGTGACGAAAGCTTCCAAGCCGAAGGTGCCGGCGTAAGCGGTGTTGAACGGCCAGTTGCCGCAACCACCGTAGGCGGTGTCGTAGGTGCTGCGGGCCGCGTGGATGACCCAAGGGTCCACATAGGACGGATCAACCCAGGCGTAATCGACAGGCTTGGGTCCCGTGCCCCAGTAGGCGAGGATCATCGACGTGGACGTGGGGCTGCACCACGATTGCCCGCCACCATCCCACTGCGGGTAAAGGCCACGATGCAACCGCTGAGCAAACGACGGTACTGATAAAGCCCGCCCCGAGCCCAACGGCTCGGATGCCGCGAGCCGCCCCGGCAGTGCCGAAGCCATGAGATGCGCCGAGTGCAGCACCGCCCCGCCCACGCACGTGATGCGCAATTGCCAGCTGGCCAGGGCATGCCCCGGCTGCGCGCGGAACGTGTCGGCGTTGACGGTGCCGTGCTCGTCGCCTTGCCCTGGCACCGACGTGCGCGTGAAGTGCTCATCGGTGGCGGCCCACTCGCCGAGGCTGAACCATTTCGTCAGGGCCCCGGACACGGTGGTGCCACGCACTTGCGCACGGATATAGCTGGCACCCGGAGTGGAGGCTGTCCACGACGCGATGAGTTCGGTAGCGGCGAAGTCAGCGCTCAGTTGCGGGCTCGTCCACTGGGGCGCGTCGAAGCCCTCTTTGAACCGGTGCAGCGCGATCACGACCGCAACGTTAGCCGAGCAGTGCCTGCACCGTCTCTATCGTGTCGGCTTCGTTCGCGCGCTTGTCTTCGCGATAGCGCAGCACGCGGGCGAATCGCAACGTGACCCCGCCGGGGTATCTCGTGCTGCGCTGGACGCCGTCAAAGGCAATCTCTACCACGAGTTCGGGCCGGACCTTGACGACCCAGTCTCCGCGCTCTGAGGCCAGCGAAAGCAGCTTTTCTGTTTGCCAGCTGAGCATTTTATCGGTGAGGCCCTTGAACGTCTTGCCCAGCATGACGAATCCGTCTTTGCCGCGAGCGCCTAAATGCAGGTTGGAAAGCCAGCCCTGACGGCGGCCGTGTCCCCATTCCGCCGCGAGGATGACGAGATCCAGTGTGTGGCGCGGCTTCACCTTGACCCACGCTGAGCCACGGCGCCCGACGTCGTAAGCGGCTGACGCGGCCTTGACCACCACGCCTTCCTGTCCTGCGGCCAGGGCGGCGTTATAGGCCTCGGCGGCGTCGGCACCGTCCTCGACCATCGTGCGCCGCACGCGCATTTCCGATGGCAAGTGCGCGTCCAGTGCGGCCCAGCGAGCCGATCCTGGTTCGTCAACGAGATCTGTCCCGTCAACGTGCAGCAGGTCGAAGAAGTACGGCCGCAGCGCACCCGCGGCACGCCTTGACGCTCTGCTCGCTGTCTCCTGAAACAACAGTGGGCGTCCCGTCGCGTCCAGCGCTAGTGCTTCGCCGTCGAGCACGAGTCGCCGGATCGGCAACTCCCGCACGGCGGTCACGATTTCCGGCATACGCGCGGTGAGGTCGTCGAGGCTGCGGCTGAACACGGCGATGTCGTCACCGTCGCGATGCACCTGTATGCGTACGCCATCGAGTTTGGCGTCAACCGCGGCGGGAACACCGGTCGCGTCGAGCGCGGCGGCAACGTCCGGTGCGGACTGCGCGAGCATTGGTGCGATGGGGCGGCCGATCGTCAGCGCGAATTCCCCAAGCGCCGCTTCGCCTCCCATCAGCGCGGCAGCCGCGACTTTTTTGAGGTCACCGCTGAGCAACAGCGCACGGCGCACCGCTGTGGACGGAACATGCGCGGCTTCGGCGATCGCGTCAGCGAGCAGTCCCGCTTGCGCGCCCTGCCGCAATTCGCCGCCGATGATGCCAATGAGGAACTGTTGTTCGGCAGCGGTCGCGCGGCCAAACAAGTCGTGCACGAGCGCTTTGCGTTTCGCTTGGGAGCCAACACCGGCTACCGCGCCGATGGCCGAAAAGGCCGTGTCCACTTCAGGAACGGCGAGCGTCGCGGTCGCGGCTGGTGCGGGCAAATCGCGCAGCCCCGCGTAACCTACGCCGATTTGGCGCTGTCTCATCTCTCCACTGAGGTACGCCGCGCCGGCTTGGATCTCGTTTGGGTCGCCTCGTTCCCCCAATTGGCGCAACGAACCGGCGAGCAGCGAAATTTTTGCCTTGCGCCCCGAGGTTGCGGTGACGGCGGCCGAAGTGGCGGCGAGGTCGGCGAACAGCACGTTTCCATCTTGGCAGAAGCCGTTGGCAGGCAATCCTTTTCCGCCAGAGTTGTCCATAGTGGACGTAAAAGATGTAGGTTCTTCGCGACAGTCCCTTGAGGACGACTCAGCCACAAATTTGGATTTTTTTGCCGAATAAGCTGCATTTAGGCTATTTAGCGTGCACAGTGATGTCTGGAGTATCTAAGTGGATGTTCCACGGTCCAGCCGGAAAAGGTGACCGGCCGGACGTATCCGAAGGAGGAACGTGCGATGGCCGTAGCCAAGGCCGCTGCCAAGAAGACCACAGCCAAGCGGGCTGTGAAGAAGACGGTTGCCGCGAAGAAGACGACCGCGAAGAAGACAACTGCGAAGAAGGCGGCAGCTAAGAAGACGGTCGCCAAGAAGGCTTCGACGCGTCCCGCAGCCAAGAAGACCACGGCGAAGAAGACCGCTCCCGCGAAGAAGACCACCGCCAAGCGGGTGACGGCGAAGAAGACGACCGCTGCCAAGAAGACGGCTGCGAAGAAGACGACGGCGAAGAAAGCCACCGCCAAGAAGACGACGGCGGCCAAGAAGACAACCGCGAAAAAGGCCGTCACTAAGGCCGTGAAGAAGACAGCCGCCAAGAAGGCGACGGCGAAGAAGACCACCGCTAAGAAGGCAGTGAAGAAAGCTTCGACGCGTCCGGCAGCCAAGAAGACCACGGCGAAAAAGACCGCTCCCGCAAAGAAAGCGACGGCCAAGCGGACCACCGCTAAGCGGACCACGGCGGCCAAGAAGACGACCGCAAGAAAGACGACAGCCAAGCGTGCCCCAGCCAAGAAGGCAATGGCCCGCTAGGTGGTATGAAGGGTGGCGTGGCTCAACGTCTTGCACACCGCGTCATCCATGCCAAGTCGATAGATTTCGCCGCCCTGCGCCGCGAGCTGGAGCTGCCTGAGCAGTTTCCGCTCGCGGCGCAGGCGCAAGCGGAGCAGGCCGCCAAGCAGGTCAAGCTGCCCGCCACCGATCTGACTGAGCTTGCCTTCGTCACGATCGACCCACCCACCTCCATGGATTTGGATCAGGCCGTCTGCCTGTTGCGCCGCGGCACCGGATATCGCGTGCACTACGCCATCGCCGACGTCGCCGCCTATGTCACGCCGGGCAGCCCCCTTGAGGCCGAGACCTGGGTGCGTGGTCAGACCATCTACCTGCCTGACGGCAAAGTGCCTTTGCATCCGCAGGTGCTCAGCGAAGGTGCGGCCAGCCTGCTCCCCGATACTGAGCGTGCCGCGATGGTGTGGACGATCGACCTCGCCGCTGACGGTTCCGTTGAGGCGACGCGGCTTGAGCGGGCGCGGGTGCGCAGCCGGGCGAAGCTCAATTACGCGGGCGTTCAGGCCGATGCTGACAAGGGCACGCTCGCCGAACCCATTAGCTTGCTGCCCGAGATTGGCAAACTGCTGATCGCACGCGGTCTCGACCGGGGTGCGGTGAATCTGCCGATGCCCGATCAGGAGATTGAGCGCGACGGCGACGGCTGGCGGCTCGTGCTCAAACCGCTGACACCGTCAGAAGACTGGAACGCGCAAATCTCGCTGCTCACCGGCTGCGCCGCGGCGCAAATCATGCTCGCGGGGCGCATCGGCATGCTGCGCACGATGCCCGCCGCGCCGCCGACCGCCGTCGACATGTTGCGCAAAGCCGCGACAGGGCTTGGTGTCCCGTGGCCCGCGGGCGCGACGATCGGGCAAGTGCTCGCGTCCATCGACCCAGGCGAGCCAAAGTCAGCCGCGTTCATTGACGAGTCAGCCGAGTTGATGCGCGGCGCCGGTTACACCGCGTTCAACGGTGAGATTCCCGCCGATCCAGAGCACAGCGCGGTCGCCGCGGCCTACGCGCACGTGACCGCACCGTTGCGGCGCTTGGCCGATCGCTACGTCACCGAGACTTGCCTGGCGCTTTTCGAAGGACGGTCCGTTCCCGAGTGGGCCGCCGAGGCGTTGCCGAAACTGCCTGACGTCATGTCGTCAACGGACCGGCTGGCTTCAGCCGCCGAACGCGGAGCGGTCGACCTCGTCGAATCCACCGTGCTCTCCGATCGCGTCGGCGAAGTGTTCCCGGCCGTCGTGATCGAGGCCGATGACAAAAAGCCGTTGGGCACCATCGCCATCACCGACCCCGTGGTCCGCGCGCGTTGCGATGGAAAACTCGTCGCTGGTACGCGGATAGACGCACGATTGACGACCGCCGACACCGTGAAACGCCAGGTCAGGTTCGAAGCGGTGTAGGCTGTCGCGCATGCCCTCCTTCCCCTCTTACGACTCCACCGTGCTCTCTTACCGTGTCGTGGGCTCGGGTCCGGTGCTGGTGTGTCTTCCCGGCGGCCCGGCCCGCGACAGTGTCTACCTTGGAGACTTGGGCGGGCTGTCGGCTCACCGCACTTTGGTGCTGCTGGACAACCGTGGCAGCGGGCGGTCCGCTGACGCGTCCGATGTGGACAGTTACCGCGTTGACCGGCTCGCTCTCGACGTCGAAGCCCTGCGTCAGCATCTTGGGCTGGAGCAGATGAACCTGCTCGGTCACTCCGGCGGAGCTCAGATCGCCGTGCTTTACGCGGCAACGCATCCGCAGCGGCTCTCTTCCCTTGTGCTGCTTAATGGTGGCCAGCGCGTCATGGGTTGCGTGATCGACAGCTTGATGGGAGAGGCCATCAAGTTGCGTAGCGACGAGCCGTGGTTCGAGGATGCCTTGGCTGCCATCAACGAACGCATCGCGGGCCAGGGCAGCGCTTCGCCAGAAGTGATGCGCCGCCAGGACATGTTCTTCTACGGCCGCCCGTGGACGCCGGAGAAAGCGGCGCACGCGGCCGCTGACGAAACCGAGAAGCGCACTCCTGAGGCCATCAAGAACTTCGCCTTCGAACCAGACCTCGACGCTGTTTACGCGGGTCTGGCACAGGTAACCGCGCCGGTGCTCATCTACACCGGCGAGGTCGACCCCGCGCCACGGCCAGCCGAAGCCGTCTTGATGGCAAAGCGTTTCCCCAACGCCACCGTCGTGACCCAGCCTGATGCCGGGCACATGCCGTGGCTGGACGACCCGGCGTTCTTCGTGTCCACGGTCACCGCACACCCAGCGCCGTAATGATGAACACGGGGCATGTCCGAACGTCAGCCAGGGTGATTCTGGCTGACGGCCAGCAGCGCGTGCTGCTGTTCAAGGCGCACAAGAACGTTCACGACCACGGTCAAGGATCGCTGTGGTTCACGCCCGGCGGTGGTGTCGAAGAGGGCGAGGAGCTGCACGTCGCTGCCGCCCGCGAGTTGTTCGAGGAGACGGGGGTCACGGTAGACCCGGCAGCGCTGGGGCCGATGGTCGCCTACAGCGAGGGTTTCGCCGAAGTTCCGGGGCTCGCCGCCGGGCATTACTTGGACACTTACTTCTTCCATCGGGTCGAACAGCATGAGATTGATCGCAGTGGACACACCGACTGGGAGCTTCAGCAGCTCTTTGACGCCCGGTGGTGGACGCTCACGGAACTAAGGGAAACGCGGGAAGAGATCGTTCCGCGCCCGCTAGCCGACCTGGCTGAGCGATTTTTCACAGGGCGCATTCCCAGCGAACCGATAGTGATTCCGTGGCATCTGTGAAGCTACTGTTGCCGCCATGGCATCAAAAATTGACGTCGGCGACGAGGCCCCTGACTTCGAGTTGCCGAACCAGAAGGGCGAGACGGTCCGGCTAGCCAAGTTCCGTGGGCAGAAGCCGGTCGTTCTGTTCTTCTACCCTCGCGACGATTCAGCGGGCTGCACGGCCGAGGTCTGCTCGTTTCGGGACAGCTATGAGGACTTCAGCGAGGCCGGTGCCGAAGTGATCGGCATCAGTTCCGATTCCGTCGAGTCGCACGAGAAGTTCGCCGGCAAGTACCGCCTGCCGTTCACGCTGGTCAGTGACCGGGGCGGGGCGGTCCGCACCGAATACGGCGTGCCGAGCACCATGGGCAAACTGCTTCCCGGCCGGGTCACTTACGTGATCGATGTCGAGGGCATCGTGCGGCACGTGTTCAATTCTCAGGTCAACGTCTTCGGTCACGTGAAGAGCGCGCTCAAGGTGTTGCGCGACCTCCAGAACGGACAGTGACCGCCGGGTTACCATCATTGCCATGAACGTGAGCGAGCTATTTGGATACGGGCAGCTCGCCTTCCCAGAAGGGCACGCCCTAGACGGTGTGCCCTTTGTGGTTATCGACCTGGAAACGACGGGCCTCGAGCCTGCCGAGGATCGCATCATCGAGATAGCGATGGGCCGCGTCGAGAATGGACAGCTCGTTGACGAATGGGCGACCCTGCTGTCCGCTGACCGCGATCCCGGTCCCGTGTTCCTGCATCACATCAGTGAGCGGATGCTCGACGGCGCACCAACGTTTCGCGACATGGCCGGAGAGATTCTGTCCCGTCTCGACGGTGCCGTCGTGGTGGCGCACCACGCCCCGTTTGAGGAAAGTTTTCTAGTCGCCGAGCTCAACCGGATAGGGGTCACCCCCGCGCCGCTGCCCGCGATCTGCACCCGGCAGCTGGCCAAAGCCGTGCTCGCGAGCCCGAACTACAAGCTGGCGACCTGTTGCGAGATCTGTGGCATCACCATCACCGACGCGCACACCGCGCTCGGCGATGTTCGTGCGACCGCCTTGCTGCTGACTAAACTGCTGCACCTAGCGCCGGACTTGAGATACCCCGTGCCGCTCACAGGACTGCCGCGCGTGGCGAAACGAGCGACGCCCCGCACCCGCGTGACCAATCTGCGCAAGGGAACCGACGGCTGGATGCGCTCGCTGCTCAGCAAACTCCCGTTCTCGATGGCCGATCACGACCCCGTGGGTGCGGCGCCTTACCTGGACGCGCTGACCGAAGCCCTTGCCGACGGGGCGACGTTGACGAAACAGAAGACCCGGCACTTGGGACGGCTCGCGGGGCGAGCGGGAATGGGCGCGCGGCAGGTGGCCGAACTGCATCGCCGGTTCCTTGACGGGCTAAGGGATGTCGCGCTCGCCGACGACGTCGTGACCCTCGACGAGCTCGCGCAAATGTCAAACGTGGCCATGCTTTTGGAGCACCCGGGCTACTTCGCCGACATCACTCCACATGAGACGGTCCGTTACAAGACGGGTCCTCGGGTCTGGTGCGGGCCAGCCGTGCCCGACGCGGTGAAGCGGCGGTTTGAGGGGGCGGGCTACCAAGTGGTCGCCAACATCAGCCGGGGGCTTACGGCGTGCGTTACCGAGTACCCAGATGATGGTTTGAAAGCTCGTAAGGCGCGCGAACTGGGAGTGAAGCTGCTAGATCTAGCCGACGTGGATGCCTTTCTGGCGTCGGCGAAGCTGCCTGCTCCGGTTGCCCCGGCCGGGTGGTATGCCGACCCGACCGGGCGCTATACGTACCGGTTCTGGACTGGGGAGCTGTGGACCGAGCACGCTAGCCCCGGCGACGGCTCCACGGTCGTTGACTACCTGCGGTAGCGGCGGCGAGTCCAGTTCGTGCCGATCCCACCGAGGTGCAGGGCTACGAAGATCAACCCGGCTAGCATCATCGTCGTTACCGTGATGACGTTTCCGGCGCTGAAACTAATGATCTGAAACAAAAGCGCTAGTCCAAACAGGACGGCGGCGATCCGGGCATACATGACCTCGGTATTACCCCTTTTCGCGCGTGGCAATCCAGTGCTGAGCGTAGGGGCAGACCGGGACGATGCGGATGCCTTCGGCCTCAAACGCCGTCACGGCGGTCTCGGTCAGGTGACCGGCGATGCCCCGCCCGCGGGCACCCGGGTCGACCTCCACGTGGTCGATCACCACGGCGTCAGGCTGCCGGTGATATTCGAGCACGCCGATGAGATGACCCGAGGAACGCACCTCGTAGCGGTTGAGCGAAGGCACGTTACTGATGGTGATATCCACCTGCCGACCCTATCTCGAAAACCGGTTGTCGCCAGATCCACGCTCCTCGTACGCTTTGCGGGCGCTAGGCGTTGTGCGACAACAGTTTTGCTGGAGATGAGGTGACCCGATGACCGGAGTACTGGTAATTAACGCCGACCTTGGCCCGCTGCACCGGGTCAGCCTCCGCCATGCCATCAGGATGCTCTGGCGGCAGGTAGCGGTGGTTCACGAGGCTGAGCCTGAGCAGCGAGTCGGTGTCTACCCGATGCCCCGGGTGGTGCGCCTGGTGTCCTATGTGGTCACTCGCTGGCGGCACACCAAAGGCCCCGCGTGGTCACGTTCGGGGGTGCTGGAGCGCGACGGGCGCCGGTGCGTCTACTGCGGTGGTGTTGCCAGCACGATCGACCACATCCTGCCCCGCTCACGCGGCGGCGCTAACACATGGCTTAACACGGCAGCTGCTTGTTACAGCTGCAACCAGCGCAAGGGGGACAACACCCCGGCCGAAGCAGGGATGGTGCTCCGGTTCAAGCCACTGGCCCCGTCTTGGGCCAGCTGGGGCAAGCGCTGAGTAAGTGGCCAGCGGGTTTTCGCTACACCCGCTGGCCGCTTGTCGTCTATTCCGGGCTGATGTTGTGGTTGAGGTGAAAGACGTTCCGCGGGTCGAATTCCCGTTTGACCGCCTTCAGCCGCTCGTAGTTCGCCGCGCCGAAGCCTGACTCCACGCGTGCTTGCCCTTCGTTTCCAATGAAGTTCAAATACACACTGCCCATCGACCACGGCTTGACGGCGGCACATGACTCGCGCACCCAGGCTTTGCCGCGCTCGTCATCGCTGGCCTTATCCCACAGCCCGAACGGATGCACCACCCAGGGTGCTGCCCGCCAGGGCACGGGGTAATCGGCTGTCTCACGGCCCGCGGCGCCTCCCGCTGGGAACAGCACGCCCTGTGACGCCGACGGGACGATCATCGTGTTCGTCGTGTCGCAGAAGGCACGCACCGCTTCGTCGGGCAGTGAGGCGAGATGCTCGGCCGACCAGTAATTGCGGTGTCCCGGTGGGTCGTCGACCATGCATTGCAAGTCAGCGTAAGGCAGCTCCATTTGCATGCCGCCCTCGTGCCCAAGCTGTGTCATGGGTTCGATCTCGGCCGGGTCACCGGCGCTCATCACCAACACAGCAAGCGTCTTCTTGCCTTGCATATGCGCTGGGACGAACTCCTCGGGCGGGCCGGTCATGTAAATCACGGCACCGTTGACATCGTCGGAGCCAGCCTCGATGAAATCGCGGAACTTAGCGACCATTTCCGGGCCGCGCTCAGGCTGAAACAACAGCATCGCCATCGCGACTGTCGAAAGTGGATGAAGGCGGAACGTCAATTCCGTTGCTACGCCGAAGTTTCCGCCACCACCGTGCAAAGCCCAAAACAGTTCAGGATTCTCCTTCGGACTCGCCTTGACGAACCGTCCATCGGCGGTCACGAGTTCGGCTTCGAGCAGGTTGTCACAAGCGAGCCCAAACTTTCGGTCCAGCCAGCCGGTTCCGCCACCGAGGGAGAATCCGCCCACGCCCGTCGTCGACACGCGGCCACCGGTCGTCGCGAGTCCGAACGGTTCCGTTGCCCGGTCAAGGTTGCTCATCGTGGCACCACCTTGAACCTTGGCCGTGCGTGCCTTGGGATCGACCTCGACGTGGTTCAGGTGGCGCAAATCAATGACCAGTCCACCTTCCGTGAGCGCCATCCCGGCCACACTGTGCCCGCCACCGCGAACGGCGATCTCCAGCCCGTGCTCACGCGCGTAGCGAATCGCTTCAGCCACCTCGTCTTTGGTCCGGCAAAGCGCGATAACGGACGGTTTCCGGTCGATCATCGCATTGAAGATCGTGCGGTTATCGTCATAACCCGGGTCGCCCACCTGAATCAGCTCCATGGGGCTCACCTCCCGGATTCAGGCTATGCCCGGCCCCCGAGCTTGCGGAGCAGATCGCGCTGAGCATCCGTCTCGGGAGCGCTAAAACCGCGTGCGGTGGTCATGATTTCCATCGCCTGATCGGCCGTCGCCCCGAGCTGAATCAGCGTGGCGCCCGCGATCGTGCCAGATCTGCCAATGCCACCAAAACAATGCGCAACGACGAATCGCCCTTCGCTGACTTCTTGCGCCAGCCGCCGGCTCAGCTCCAAAAGTTCTTCCCCATCTGGTACTCCGAAGTCCGCGACCGGAAACGACAGGAAACTAATTCCGGCCCGTTCCGCCTCCTCCTGCTCACGCAACAGTCCCAGCCGCTCCTGCTCGGGCCGGGTGAGCGCGCACACCAACGTGTCGACGCCTTTACCGCGCAGGGAAGCCATGCTGTCGGCCAGCCAGTCGAAGCCAGCCGGCCTGGGCATCATCGCTAGCCGTCCCGCGCCTGGCCAGTCGAGCACGAAGGGGGTTGTTTTCACTATGAGCCCCTAGAAATTCGCGTAGGAAGAGAGGTATGCAAAAGATTAGTACGTGGCTGTGGTTTGACACTCAAGCCGAAGAAGCGGCCCGTTTCTATGCCTCAGTGTTCCCCAACGGCAAAGTGCTTGGCACACAAGGACCCGTTACCTCGTTTGAACTTGAGGGCATCGAGTTTTACGCCCTCAACGGAGGCAAAGCGGATTTCGGTTTCACGCCTGCGGTTTCGCTCTACGTCGACTGCCGCGACCAATCCGAAGTGGATACGTTGTGGGACAAACTGACCGCTGACGGCGGCTCTCCCGGCCAGTGCGGCTGGCTGACCGACAAATACGGTGTCTCCTGGCAGATCATCCCCCGTGACCTGCCCGAGCTGCTCGCCGACCCCGATCCCGTCAAGGCTGAGCGCGTCATGACCGCCATGCTCGGCATGCAGAAGATCGACGTCGACGCCTTAAAACAAGCCGCGATCGTCGAGGGCGCTTAGCTTTTCGGGTGGCTCCGCACAGATCGCTGAGCCACCCTAATCTTTCCCCGGGCGCCCCGGCGGCGATCGGGTCCAGTCGCTCTCTGCTGTCAAACCCGGTGCTAATCGCCCTTGCCCGCGACTCGGCCGTAACGCACCCGCACCCCCAGTTTAGTTAGCCTCACCGGGCCGGGTGCCCACTTCGCCAATCGGCCGAGCTTTCGTTCGTCCAAGGTGGAGCGGTGACGGGTGAGACGACCTGTACGCCGGATTCTGTGACGCCTTGCGGCGCCGGCGGCCATCCATCTCGCATCTGCAGTCGCCTGCAGGCTTAAGCGGCCTACCCGCGAGCTCGGGCGGGCAGCCCTCGAACGCTCGCGCAGGTTCTGCCCGTGGGCGGAACCCTTCTTGGCCTTGCTCCGGGTGGGGTTTACCTAGCCGCGACGGTCACCCGCCGCGCTGGTGAGCTCTTACCTCACCGTTTCACCCTTACCCAGCCGAGGCTGGGCGGTCTGTTTTCTGTGGCACTATCCCGCAGGTCACCCTGGGTTGCCGTTAGCAACCACCCTGCCCTTTGGAGTCCGGACGTTCCTCGGCGGAAGCTCTGCCTCCGACGCGGCCGCCCGGTCGTCTCGCCCGTCGACTGTCCATGCTACAAACCCAGGGATATGGAACTGGGACAGGCGCTCCTCCTCGCGGGTGCGGGTGTCATCACAGGGACGGTGAACGCCGTCGCCGGGGGAGGGTCGCTCATGACCTTTCCCGCTCTGCTGTGGGCAGGGCTGCCTCCCGTTCAGGCCAGCGTGACCAACTCAGTCTCAGTGCCCTTCGGGTACATCGGGGGAGTTCTCGGCACACGGCGGGACATCAAGGGGCAGACCGTGCTGCGGCAGCTCGTGCCCGCCGCCGTCGCCGGGACGGTTCTCGGAGCGGTGCTTCTGCTCAGCACGCCGGAGAAGCTGTTCGACTGGATCGCGCCGATCCTCGTGCTGATCGCCGCGCTGGCGATGGCGTTTCAGGATCAGCTGGCAGCCCGGCTCAAGGATCCGCACAACCAGCCCACGTGGGTGAAGGCCGCCGCCATCTTCGGCATCGGGCTCTACGGCGGGTACTTCATCGCCGCCATCGGCGTCATCATCATGGCCGTGTTGGGGCTCGTGCTGAAGGACAACATCAGGCGGCTCGTGGGCACGAAGAACGTCATCCAGCTCGCCATCGGCACGACAGCCGCGGTGTCCTTCGCGCTCTTCGGTGATGTGGCGTGGTGGGCCGTGGCCGCCCTCGTCCCGGGAACGCTCGTGGGCGGGTTCATCGGCGGGCATTACGGCAGGCGTCTCAACGCGAAAGCCGTTAAGTGGATCGTGGTGGGATTCGGGTTTGTGGTGTCGGCCCTACTTTTCGCCAGGGCCATCTGACAGTATCGCCCAATGCGTTTCGACCAGAGCACTTTGCCGGACGTCAGCGGCCACGTCGTCGGCATCCTTGGCGGCACCGGTGACCAGGGCAGGGGCCTCGCGATCCGGCTGGCACAAGCGGGTCAGCGGGTGCTGATCGGCTCCCGTAATGCCGAGCGGGCCGAAGCTTCCGCTCAGGAGATCGCCGCTATCGCGGGCGGCGACGTGCGTGGCGCCGAAAACGCAAGTGTGGCAAGGGATTCCGACCTGATCATTATCGCGGTGCCATTCGACGGGCACGCGTCCACTTTGGAATCGCTCAAGGCCGACCTCGCGGGCAAAATCGTCATCGACTGTGTGAACCCGCTGGGCTTCGGCAAGCAGGGCCCGTTCGCGCTGAAGGTTGAGGAAGGCAGTGCCGCCGAGCAGGCTGCCGCGATCCTCACCGAGTCGACGGTCACCGCCGCGTTCCACCACGTGTCAGCCGAGCTGCTCGCTGATCTGACGGTCGAGGCGATGGAACTCGACGTGCTCGTCCTCGGCGACGACCGGGAAGCGGTCGCCCAGGTGCAGGCGCTAGCGGGCCGCATCAAGGGGATGCGCGGCGTGCACGCGGGGCGGCTGCGTAATGCGGGACAGGTGGAGGCACTGACCGCCAACTTGATCGCCATCAACAAGCGCTACAAGGCACACGCCGGCATCCGCGTCACGGACGTCTAGCGAGCGGGTGCATAAACCTGCGGCTGAATTTTGCGCGTTTCCGGGGGCGTGAGCATGTGTTTTTCACGCCTTTGCTCTGCACCCATAGAGGCAGAGGTGTCTGCATATTTGTGCCTGTATAGGTGCAGAGCAAAGGCGGTTCGCGCACTACAGTCCTGCCTGGTCGCGGCCCCGCGTGAGACGAAGCCGGCCGGGATTCTGATGCATAAACGGCGGCGAAGTTAGAACGAGTGGTCCTGGGTGGGGAAGACGCCATCGCGGACTTCGGCGGCGTAGGTTTTGGCCGCGTCGGACAAAGTCGTTGCCAGGTCGGCGTATTTCTTGACGAACCGGGGAACCGGGCCGCCGCCAACGCGCAGTCCGGCCATGTCCTGCCAGACGAGGACTTGAGCGTCACAGTCCGGTCCGGCGCCGATGCCGATGGTGGGGATGCCTAACTCTGAAGTGATCTGGGCGGCGACGGCGGCGGGGACCATCTCCAGCACGATCGCGAAGGCTCCGGCTTCTTGGCAGCTGTGCGCTGCCTCGATCAAGTGCTTGGCGTCTTCGCCGCGGCCCTGCACCCGGTACCCACCGATTTGGTGTTCTGATTGGGGGGTGAAGCCGATGTGCGCCATGACGGGGATGCCCGTGGACACGATGGCTTCGATGAGCAGCGGCCGGGCGCCTTCGAGCTTGACGGCGTGGACTTGGGCTTCCTTCATGAAGCGCACCGACGTGCGGATCGCCTGTGCCGGACCCTCCTCATAGGAGCCGAAGGCCAGGTCACCGACCACTAGCGCACGGGAAGTAGCGCGCACGACAGCGCGCGCCATGGGGATGAGTTCGTCGGTCGTGACCGGAAGCGTGGTCTCGTAACCGAAGACGTTGTTGGCGGCCGAGTCGCCGACGAGCAGCACCGGAATGCCCGCTTCGTCGAACAGGCGAGCCGTGTACTGGTCGTAGGAAGTGAGCATCGCCCACTTCTCGCCACGGTCCTTGAGCTGCTGCAAGTGCCGTGTGCGAATGCGCTGGCCTACCGGGGCGCCATAGAGGGAGCCCACTGCATCTGACATCGTCGTCTCCTCTCACCTCGAGGCCGCGCTTTACGGTCCCCGGGCTCTAAAGAGATGCTTGCACCCCGAGGGCGCCCGCCGTCAGCTTTCAGTGCGAAATTTCACGCCACCGGTTGGTGATCGGCATGCGGCGGTCGCGGCCGAAGGACTTGAACGAGATTTTGGTACCAGGCGCGGACTGGCGGCGCTTGTACTCAGCCGTGTCGACCATCCGCAGCACCTTGTCCACGAGCGCCGCGTCGTGTCCCGCCCCCACCAGGTCATCGCGGCCCATGTCGCCATCGATGTAGCCCACCAGGATCGCGTCGAGCACGTCGTAGTCGGGCAGGGAGTCGGTGTCGAGCTGACCCGGGCGAAGCTCCGCGCTGGGCGGTTTGGTGATGGAGTTCTCCGGGATGACTGGGCTGACCGTGTTGCGGTAGCGCGCGAGCCGCCACACCATCGTCTTCGGCACGTCCTTGAGCGGATTGAAGGCGCCGACCGAGTCGCCGTAAAGCGTCGAATAGCCCACGGCCAGCTCACTCTTGTTGCCCGTCGTGAGCACGAGGTGTCCCTCCTGATTGGACACTGCCATCAGGATGACGCCACGAACCCGGGCCTGAAGGTTTTCCACAGCGAGGCCACTCAAGTTCAGGTTCGACAGGAACGCGTCAACCATGTGCTGAATCGGTTCCGTGCGGTAGTCAATGCCAAGGTTGTGCGCCAGCGCTTCGGCGTCGTCGCGCGAGTGCTGCGAGGAGTGCCCGCTTGGCATTGAAATCCCGACGACGTTGGTTCCGCCCAGGGCATCGGCCGCGATAGCCGTGACCACGGCTGAGTCGATGCCGCCGGACACCGCGATGACCGCCGACTTGGCGCCGTTTTTGTGGATGTAGTCGCGCAGTCCTAGTACCAGTGCTGACCAAACCTCGGCCTCGTCGGCCAGGCGCTCGGCGACTCCAGCGTTGGCGATCCCGGTGGGAGGGACCGTCCAGGCGGTGGGGACGTCCACGCGGCGGATCGTCATCGGCAGGTCGTCGGGATAGGCCGTTGAAGCCGCGGTCGGCAGTTCCAAGTCGTGCACGAGCAACGCCTCGCTGAACTGCGGCCCGCGCGCGAGCAGGTCGCCAAAAGCCGAGACAATGAGCGAATCGCCGTCGAAGACCAGCTCATCCTGACCGCCGACCATATTGACGTAAGCGACTGTCGCCTTCGCCTCGGCGGCACGCCGCTGCACGAGCGGGAGCCGGACGTCGTCTTTGTTCAGCTCGTAAGGCGAGCCATTGATGTTGACGACGAGCCCGACGTTGGCGGCGGCCGCGACCGCGAACGGGCCACCCGCTTGCCAGATGTCCTCGCAGATCGTCAAAGCGACGTCGGCCGGACCGTCCGGAGTGGACAGCCGCAGCACCGTCAGCGCGTCGCCGGGCACGAAATAACGGTCCTCGTCGAAGACGCCGTAGTTAGGCAGATGGTGTTTGAAATACGTCGCGATCACCTGACCGCGGTGCAGCACGGCCATCGTGTTGCGTGGCCCATGGGTCGCTGTGGTGTCAGAGCCGAGCTTCGCCGGGCCGTCGGCGTCGAGGTAACCCACCAGCACCACGAGCTCGCCGAAACCGTCGGTCGCGAGTTCGGCGGCCAGCCGCCGCACCGCACGCTGCGAAGCCGCCACAAAGGACTCGCGAAAAACCAGATCCTCCACTGGGTACCCAGTGAGCATCATCTCTGGAAAGGCAATGAGCTCGGCGCCCTTGGCCGCTGCCCGTGCTGTCCATTCGCGAACGAGCAGGGTGTTGCCCGTGAGGTCGCCTACCGTGGGGTTTACCTGAGCTAATGCCAGCCGCAGCTTCGCCATATCCCCCAATTTACCGGGGCTGGGTGAGCCTGCTCAGGGTCAGGTCCACCAGCTTGACCGGATCGATGGCGGCCACGGCGTCTACCGAGCCGATTTCGCGGAGCACCGATAGCACCTGCCCGACCCGGCCCAGCGTGACGTAGCCCGAGGTGATGCGCCCGCCGCCGGTCAGTGTCAGTTTGATCGTGTATCCGTTCACGTCATCGCGCACAGGAGCCGCTGACACTTGAACGGGAGTCCCGTCGTCGAGCACCGCACCAAACTGCTTGCAGGTCTTGCCGACTTCGCGCAGCTCGCGCAAGGCGGCTTCGGCTCCGTTGCCGGCGAAAGTGGTGAGCAGCTGGGTCAGCTGGGCTGGTCCATCGAGGTGAGTCGACGCCTGATCGGTCGCTTCCACTTGTGGCATCTTCTGCGCGGCTTGCCGCACCAGCGATGTGGGATCAAGCAACGCGGCGCAACTTTCCGCTGGGGGAAGGCGGCGAATCGTGGCTTTGGAGGCCGACGCGAACGGCTTGGGCAAGTCAGCCGGCCGGATCAGGGCCTGCTCCAACTCGGCTTGAGTGGCCGCCATCGTGCCGTTGTCTTTGGCTGGCTTGACGGGTGTGGGCTGCCTTGGGCTGCTGACCGCGCCCATGATCCCCGCTATCGTCAAGGCCCCGAACAGGGTGACCCCCAGAACCGCTCCGCCGACCAGGGTCTTTCGCCTTATCACGTCCCGTCCAACGAACGTCTTCTTCTGAGGTGGCGTAACGTTCGCGTAACAGGAACTTGGAAGGATGTCCTCGTGGACCGTCAGCAAGAGTTTGTGCTTCGCACGCTTGAAGAGCGTGACATCCGTTTTGTCCGTCTCTGGTTCACTGATGTGCTGGGAACGCTCAAGTCGGTCAGTGTCGCTCCGGCGGAACTCGAAGCCGCGTTTGACGAGGGCATCGGCTTCGACGGCTCGGCCATCGAGGGCTTCGCTCGCATCTATGAATCCGACATGATCGCTATGCCGGATCCCACGACATTCCAAGTCTTCCCCTTTGAGGGCGGATCGTCTGGCGAGAGCGCCCGGATGTTCTGCGACATCCTGATGCCCGATGGCACCCCGTCTTGGGCCGATCCGCGGCACGTGCTGCGCCGCGCACTGTCCAAAGCGGCCGATAAGGGCTTCACCTTCTACACGCACCCCGAAATCGAGTTCTTCCTGCTGGAGAACGGGCCGGTCGACGGCTCAGTTCCGGTGCCGGTCGACGCCGGTGGCTACTTCGACCACACGACACATGCCGTCGCCCGCGACTTCCGCCGCCAGGCCGTGCTCGCCCTGGAACGCATCGGCATCTCCGTGGAATTCAGCCATCACGAGGTCGCGCCAGGCCAGCAAGAGATCGATTTGCGGTACGCCGATGCGCTGACCACGGCCGACAACATCATGACGTTCCGCCATGTCATGCGGGAGGTCGCGCTGACCCACGGGGTGCGCGCGACGTTCATGCCCAAGCCGTTCACCGATCAGCCCGGCAGCGGCATGCACACGCACCTGTCGCTGTTCGAAGGCGAGCGCAACGCCTTCCACGATCCAGCCGACCCGCACAAGCTGTCCAAGACGGCCAAGGCGTTCATCGCCGGCGTGCTTACGCATGCCCGCGAGTTCACAGCGGTCACGAACCAGTGGGTGAACTCCTACAAACGGCTTTTCCCGCAAGCGATCCCCGACCGCATCACGGAGGCTCCGGCTTATGTTTGCTGGGGGCACCTGAACAGGTCGGCACTCGTTCGGGTACCAGCGTATGGAAAGCCCAATTCGGCCCGGGTAGAAGTCCGCTCCCTGGATTCGGCCTGCAACCCCTACCTCGCCTTCGCGGTGCTGCTTGGCGCCGGTCTCAAGGGCATCGAGGAGGGCTACGAGCTGCCACCGGGAGCCGAAGACGACGTGTGGTCGCTGTCCAGCGCTGAGCGGCGTGCGATGGGCTACTCGGCGCTTCCGGAGAACCTGTCCGAGGCGATCGACGTGATGTCCGGGTCAGAGCTCGTCGCTGACGTGCTTGGGGAGCACGTGTTCGACTTCTTCCTGCGCAACAAGCGCGCGGAATGGGAAGAATACCGGCGCGAAGTGACCCCTTACGAGCGCATCAAATACCTGGGTGCTCTGTAGTTGACGCGATCAGTTAACCTGCCGGGCATGTTTGACCAGGACATTTTCAGCGGCGCGTGGCAGAGTCTTGTCTTCGGCCTCGTTGGCATCATGCTCATGGCCGTCGGCTTCGTCGTCGTTGACCTGCTCACCCCGGGGAAGCTGCGCGAGCTGATCTGGACTGACCGCAGTCACAACGCGGCACTGCTGCTCGCCGCCAATCAGCTCGGCATCGCGCTGATCGTCTTCACGGCGATCTTCACGAGCTACGGGGAGTTCAGCAAAGGGCTCGTCTCGACCATCCTCTTCGGACTGATCGGGATCGGCCTGATGGCACTGGCCTTCTACGTGCTCGACTGGCTGACGCCAGGCAAGCTCGGCGACCTCATCGCGGAAAAGACTCCGCACCCGGCAGCCAAAGTCGTTGCGGCATCCCATTTTGGGGCCGCACTGATCGTCTGCGCCTGTATCTCTTGAGAAAGCGCCGCGGGTGACTGCCGCGGCGCTTCCTATGTGTTCTAGAGCCGCGGGTCGGGTCCGTCGACGCGCTCATATTCGGTTGTAGTGGTGGGCGTCGTCGTGACTGATGCCGCCCTGCGGCGTGGACCCCAGATCACTGTGGTCATGAACAGGCCGATCGCACCGGCGGCCATCATGATCCAGCCGACCACATCGAGGTCGAGGAAACCAACCTGGACGTTGAGGGCGAAGGTCAAAATCGCGCCCACGGCCAGGAGGAGCAAGCTTGCGCCAATTCCCATGACTGTCTCCTTCACTGCTATTGGGGGGTCGCCTCATTCCTTACCCAATGCAGCGCGTTTGACTCGGCGCGTGGCGGGGCAATGTCGTCCTTGGAGGAACATCCCCCGTTTATTTCAAGGAGTGGACAATGACTGTGGCGGGCATCATCTCGGCCATCATCGTCGGGCTCATCATCGGTGCCCTCGGCCGCCTTGTGCTGCCGGGAAGGCAGAGCATTCCGGTCTGGCTCACCATCGTGGTAGGCATCGTCGCCGCCCTGCTGGGCACGGCCATCGCCCGCGGTGCCGGGCTAGCCGACACCGAAGGCGTGGACTGGATCGAAATCCTCATTCAGGTGGCCTTGGCTGCGCTTGGCGTCGCCTTGGTGGCCGGGTTCTCCGGCCGCCGCAGCATCACCTGATCAGACCACGGCTAGCAATTGATTAGCCTGCACCACCGACACGGAAAGGGTTTTGTACCCGACCCGTTCGAAAAGGACAGTCATCCGATCAGAGTCGTAAGACAGCACCGTTCCAGCACCCCACTCGGCGTGCTGGACGGTGCTGTGCACGGGGAAGGGCTGCGTGTCAGGAACTTCCGCGGCCGGGCTGGAAACGCAGTTGTCGCAATGGCCGCAGCCACCCGGCAACTGTTCGCCGAAATAACCCAACAGCATTCGCGTGCGGCAGCTCTGGGCTTCAGCGAAGCCGCGCATCATCTCGATGCGCGTTAGCTGAACGGCTTGCCGTTGCGCCGCTTCGGTGATCGCCGCCTGCGCCGCTTGCTGTGGTGTCAGCCGCGCGAGGTCGATGCCTTCCAGGAGCCAGGTCAAGCGAGTGAGCTTGCGTGACGTCGTTCCCGTGTGCCATTGGCTCTTCGGGATGTCCCGCAAGACCTCAGCGAGCTGAGCCAGCTCGCTCGCGTTCGGCTTGCCGCCGGCGAAGAACCGTTGCAGCCCAATGTCTTCAGCCGACCACAGCAGCAGCGCCCGGGAGGGCTTGCCGTCGCGGCCCGCCCGGCCGATTTCCTGAAGGTAGCTGTCAGGCGAGTCAGGCAGGGCCATGTGCGCGACCCAGCGGATGTCAGCCTTGTCGATCCCCATCCCAAACGCGGAAGTGGCGACCATGACCCGGATGTCGCCGGACATGAAACCGGTCTGGCACTTCTCCCTCGTGGAGGTCGTCATCCCACCGTGATAGAAGCTGCAATCAGCCCCGCTGGCGGTCAGTCTCTCGGCGAGTTCCTCGGCTGCCCGGCGGGTCGGGACGTAGACGATGCCCTGTCCCTTCTCGGCTTTCAGCAGGGCGAGAAGCTTGCGATAGCGAGCTTCTGTGGACGGGCTGTGCACGGTCTCGATGAAGATATTCGGACGGTCCAGTCCGGACAGTTGCAGCATCGGCTTGCGCAAACCGAGCCGTTGGGAGATGTCATCGCGCACCGGCGGGCTCGCCGTCGCCGTGAGGGCGACGATGGGCGGCCGTCCCAGTGCCTTGATGACCTCGCCGAGGGCAAGGTAGTCAGGCCGGAAGTCGTGGCCCCAGTGCGAAAGGCAGTGTGCCTCGTCCACCGCGACGAGGGCGGGCTTGAGCTTTTTCAGCGCCGCGACCCGCTCAGGTTTGCCCAGCTGCTCCGGGGTGATGAACAAGTATTTGGCCTTGCCCGAGGCAAGGTCTTTGAGTGCTTGCTCCTGTTGCTTGGGAGTTTCGGCGGAACTGATCCGCACAGCGTTTAGCCCGCGCTCGTTGAGTCGCGTCAGCTGATCCTGCTGCAGCGCCAAGAGCGGAGAAATGATGATGGCAGGGCCCTTTTTCAGCAAAACGGGCAGTTGGTAAATCGCTGACTTACCACCACCCGTCGGGAGCACCACGAGGGCGTCCTGGCCCTTATAAACAGCCTTCATCGCTGGAAGTTGCGTCTTGCGGACGCTCTCCCAGCCAAAATACTTCCGTGCTGTCCTATTTAGTCTGAAACGTAAGGGGATTAAGAATCGCATCAAGCCTGACGTTACCCAACGCCGCCTCACGGGTAACGGGCAGAATCAACCTCATGACAGTGGTGATAGTTCTCGGCGTGGCGGGTAGCGGAAAGACCACGATCGGCACCGAGCTGGCCAGGCACCTTGGCGTGCCGTTCGCCGACGGCGACGACTTTCACCCGTTGGAGAACCTGCAAAAGATGGCGCAGGGACATCCGCTGTCCGAAGCGGACCGCTGGCCCTGGCTGCAAGCCATCGCCGCGTGGTTAGACACGCACGACACCGCTGTGCTGGCTTGTTCTGCCCTGCATAAGTCCTATCGCGACTATCTCGCTCAGGGCCGCGCGGCCACATTTGTCTACCTGAAAATCAGCCGTGAAGCCGTGCTGGAGCGGCTCAAGCACCGGCAAGGTCATTTCTTTCCGCCAAGCCTGCTTGACTCACAGTTCGCGACCCTCGAGGAGCCCACGTCAGATGAGCACACCGTGGTCGTAGACGCGGAACAGCCGGTGTCCACTGTGGTCAGTGAGGCTTTGCGAGCTCTTCGCGGATGACCTCAGCCGCCTGCTCACTGGCGATGCCGAGCTGCCGGGCGAGCTTGGCGTAGGCCCGCGCGGCGGACCGCAGCTTCTCGCGGCCAGGAGCGCCTTCCTTGCGGGAGCGGCCCGGGCTGACAGTCGTGCCGTGGCGGGGCCTGGTTTGCACGAGACCGGCCGTTTCCAGCTCCCGGTAGGCATGGGCCACCGTGTTCACCGCTAGGCCCAGCTCGGCGGCGAGCGCGCGGATCGTGGGGAGCTTAGTTCCGGCGGACAGCTCCTCCGTTGCCACCTTGGCCGCGATCTGCGACCGGATCTGCTCGTAGACGGGCACGTCGCTGGTTTGATCCACCCGGACAATCACGGTTTCACCTTACGGTCCGCGGGGTACGCGGGCAGGTATGGCGACTTGTGAGGTATGCGGAAACGAATACGACCTGTCGTTCACGGTGCGGACTCCCAGCGGCGAGGAGCACGTCTTCGACTCGTTTGAGTGCGCTATCCACCGGCTGGCACCCGAGTGCTCGCACTGCGGCTGCAAGATCGTCGGTCACGGCGTCAATGTCGAGGGCGATTTCTACTGTTGTGCGCACTGTGCCCGCTCCGCCGACACAGCCGAAGGCTCAAAGATCCGCGACACGGTCGGGGCACACCGCTAATTGCCAGCTTCAGTTCAGTGGCCGTTGAGGTTCACCGGTCACGGTGGATCACATGATGAACCGGTTGCCCAAGAAGACCGCTCTCGTTCTCAGTGCTTCTGGCGTGCTCGCGCTCGGCATCGCGCCGCCAGCCGTCAGTCATATCGACAAGCTGAAGACCCGCCTCGCCGACGCTGTCGCCGAAGGACGGCTGTCCGCGGCGGAAGCCAACACGATTGTCAGCGCGGCCGAAGAAGGCATGCGCTATGCGACCGAGGGACTGCCGCCCACTGAGGCATAGGCCAGTACCAGATCGCACTGCTCGATAAGACGCCGCCGCAAGGGCTGGGCGCGTTCAGAGAATCCACGTTGGACAGTGGCGTACTCGGCCCGGCCCTCGGCAGTCTCGATCTTCACGGGCGAAAAGCCAAGTGGCTCAAGGTCGTAGGGGCTTGCCCGCATGTCCAGGGTGCGGATGTCCTTGGCCAGCTCGAAGCAGTCCGCGATCAGTTCCGCGCCAGCGATCGGGGCGAGCTTGTAAGACCACTTGTACAGATCCATGTTGGCGTGCAAGCAACCCGGCTGCTCGTTTAGGGCTTGGGTTTCCCGCGTCGGCTGCAGCACATTGAGCGGACGGGCCGGCGCGGTGAAGAAGCGGAACGCGTCAAAGTGCGAGCAGCGCACTCCGCGTTCTTCAACCACTTCGGCTGTACGCGACGGGGAAAGCCTTAGCGGCCAGGAATTGTGGCGCACCTCGTGCTGTGCCTGCCGGTAGACCATCGCCCACTCGTGCATGCCAAAGCACCCGAAGTTGGCTTGGCGCTGTTGCGTTGCCGCCAGGAGATCCCGGATCCAGCCGACCGAGCTGAGTCGTTTCGCGCTTAGGTCAACCTCTTCTGACGGCCCGTCCTCGAGTGTCACGCCGAAACCCGGGTGCCAGCGCCGAAGCTGAGCGGGGCGGTAGGAGTAGTAGGTGAACAGGAAGTCGTGCACCGGGTGCTTGACCCCGCTCTGGCGGCGAGTCAGGTGCTCACCGAGGAGACGGCTGACCCGCGCCTCGTGCTGGGCACGCCGCGCGGTCCACTCCTGTAGGGCCAGAAACACGGTTCAAGGGTAACCAGAGCGGTTATCTCGGTACGATTTCAAGGTCATCTCTTGGGGGGAGAGAGCTATGAAGCGCCTTTTGATCTCCGCCGTCTTCGCCGCGACTTTATTCGCGAGTGCGGGCACGGCGGTGGCGGCCCAACCGACTCCACTACCTACACCGGAGCCGCTGCCGTCAACGCTTCTCGAATCGCCAACCGCCACACCCACGATTTCGCTCGACCCGAACACCGCTGAGGTTTGTGACACGTCAAGGGAGACGGTCAACACCGGCATCCAGAAGTTCACCGATGAACTTGAGAAAGCCGGAACACTCGCCACCAACGGTGATCTCGTGGGAGCGGAACAATCCGTTAAGCAGTCTGGCACGATCCTGATCCAGCTGGCTGACGACCTGCGCGAAGACGCTACGACCGCACAAAAGGTCGAGCTCAAGACGGCGCTTGACAATGTCGCCAAAGAACTCGACACCCTGGGCGGCAGCCTCAACAGCTTGACGTCGCTGCAGAATTTCGACACCAGCCGACTGGAAACTCTTGCCAAGCGGGTGGCGGAGATCTGCGGTACCGCCTGATCTCCTAGATTGGGTCCCGTGCGCATTGCTCGTTTCGTTCACCCAGGCGGCATGTCCTTCGGCGTGGTCGAAGGGGAGACCATCGTCGCGATCGAAGGACATCCCTTTGCCGAGATCAAGAAAACGGATCAGCGCTGGGCGGTAGCCGATGTGCGGCTCCTCTCACCGATCCTGCCGAGCAAGGTGGTGTGCGTCGGCCGTAATTACGTCGACCACGCCGCTGAGCACGGCGCAGAGGTGCCAAAGGAGCCGTTGCTGTTCCTCAAGCCGTCCACCTCGGTGATCGGCCCCAACGATCCGATCAGGCTGCCTCCGCAGTCGAAGCAGGTTGAGCATGAGGCCGAGCTGGCGGTCGTGATTGGCGTCACCGGGGCCCGCCGGGTGGACCGCGCGGACGCTCAGAAAGCGGTCTTCGGCTACACCTGCGCCAACGACGTCACCGCTCGCGATCTGCAGCGCTCTGACGGCCAATGGACCCGGGCGAAGGGGTTTGACTCGTTCTGCCCGATCGGCCCGTGGATCGACACCGCCGTGGACGTGTCTGACGCTGAGGTCCGCTGCGAGGTCAACGAGGAGGTGCGTCAGCTCGGCCGGACCAGCCAGATGGTCTTCGACGTACCGACCTTGATCTCCTATGTGTCGCATGTCATGACGCTGTTGCCCGGCGACGTGATTTTGACCGGCACCCCGGCCGGAGTTTCGCCGCTTAAGGATGGAGACCTGGTCAGCGTGCAGATCGCCGGGCTCGGTGACCTGCGTAATCCGGTTCTGACACTCTGACCCGCATATGAATTTGGTCCGCTGCGGCCGGTCGGGTAAAGTTCACTCCCGGCACGGCTGCAGCCGGGCCAATTGGGGTATGGGGTAATTGGCAGCCCAACTGATTCTGGTTCAGTTAGTCTAGGTTCGAGTCCTGGTACCCCAGCGGGTTAGCCCGCTGGACTTTGGTATTGTCTGGCGAGCACAATCCAAACCAAAAGTTCCTATGGCCCCGTCGTCTAGCGGCCTAGGACGCCGCCCTCTCAAGGCGGTAGCGGGGGTTCGAATCCCCTCGGGGCTACAGCGCGAAAGGGCCCGCATCCAATGGATGCGGGCCCTTTCTTTGCGCTAAGTGGACTATCCAATGAGGACGCGCACGAGCCCTGAGCCGGTGCCCTGAGCGATGGCGATCGCCTTGACCGGTCCGAGCCGATCCCGTTCGCGGGCCGTCATCAGCTTGTCCAGATTGACGAAGACAGCCAGCTGCGCCTCACCGGGCATGCCGTCGAACGCGCGCTGGAACAGCTTGTCGTCCGCCAGTCTGCCGCCACCGGGCGTGTGGCCCTTGGTTACCGCCGTCACTGTCGTGCCCTTGGCCTCAATGGCCAGCTCGCCATCGGTCAGTTCGGTAAGCGACTTGAGATCCGCCTCGGTCGGCGATGAGAGCAGCTGAGCCACGATGTGGACGGCGGTGCTCTTCTGGGCCACCCCAGACAGCGCGAGCTGAATCGTCGCTCCCGACAGGAGCTTGAACACGCGCTCCATCTCAGCCTCCGACGGGCCGCCGCCTATGTCGCCCATAGACTTCGCGCTCAGTTCTTCGAACCGCTTCTCCTCGGCCGCAGTGAGCGTGCCGTCAAAAGCCTTTTCCAGCAACGCGTCGTACTCCGCCTCCTCCTGCGGAGTCAGATCGCCGACGACAGGCGTGACAGGGCTGTCGATAACCCGGACTGGTTCCACGCCGTCTGGTGGACCTGCGCCGAGCATTCCAAACGGAAGGAGCATCGAGCCGAATAGGCTGGCCGACGTCGTGAGTTCGGTGGGAAGGCCCGCCACGGCGGCGATGTCGGCGCTGGCCGGCATCTCGCCGAGTTTGGCCAACGCGTCCTTGAGCCCGCCACTGGCCGGTGCTCCACCGAAGGTCCGGAACCTGGCAACGATTCCGTCGTCCTCGGCGCGTACCCCCAAAATGATCTCGCCTTGAGAAGCCTTGGCCTGCTTGGACTGCACGGCCTCGGGGGCTAGCGCGGCCTCCATCATCTGGTTAACCCCACCCAGATCCAGGTAGAGAATCGCTATCTGATCGTCTTGAAGCCACGCCCTGGCGTCAGCGAACTTCACCGCTTTGGATAGCGGGGCGCGTTGCGCCTCCGCGGCCGCAGCGTCAGCGGCCGCCTGTGAGTCCTTCTCCCCGATCGCCAGCAGAGCGAATCCGTCTCGCACCACGAATCCCAAGTGGTGTTTGGTCTTTTCGCGGATGCGGCCAAGGCCCTGCGTCGCGGCGGCGTCATCGGTGCTCTGCACGGCGAGGATGGCATAAGGCTTGTCGTGGTGCAGCCAGGCGGCGGCTCCTACGCGCAAGCCGACCCAGCTGCCCAGATCCTGTTTCGGGTCAACGCCATCGAGTTTGAGATCGGTAAGGAATTCATCGAGAGCTTTTTTCGGATCGGCTGAGTTCCCTGTCTGCGGAAACTTCTCCGCCAGCTTCATCAGCTTGCGCGTTTGGTCCAATCCGGACTGAAGATCGATCGAGACATAGGCAAGCGCTGTCCCGGGTATGCGTTCTGCCGCGGCGTGGCCACCGAACAACATTTGGTACCCAACGAAGACGCCCGCGCCCACGGCGAGAGCGAGCGCCACGGCGCCAGACAGGATCAGCGGAGCCTTGCGGCGCTTGACGGCGACGATGGTCTCGCCGCCGTTAGCCGCCGGTGTGATGTCTATAGGTTGCGGTTCTGCGGGGTCAGTCACGCCAGCAGGGTAGGCGACAGTGACTAGATCGTGCGGTCCCTACAGCCCTGACAAGCGCTGTCCCGCCCGCACGACCGCCATGGCATGCCGGTCACCGGGACGCCGGCCGAGCCGCTCTATCGGGCCGGAAACACTGACGGCGGCGATGACTCGCCCCGTGCGGTCGCGAATCGGCGCGCTCACGGAAGCGACGCCGGCCTCGCGCTCGGCGACCGACTGAGCCCAGCCGCGCCGCCGGACTTCGGCGAGCGTGCGGCCGGTGAACCGGCACCGCGGCAGCAACGGCATGACCGCTTCCGGTGGCTCCCAAGCCAACAGGATCTGTGCCGCGGAGCCCGCCGTCATCGGAAGAATCGCACCTACTGGGACGGTGTCGCGAAGACCACTCGCGCGCTCGGCGGCAGCCACACAAACGCGCTCATCGGCCCGGCGAAGGTAGAGCTGGGCGCTTTCGCCTGTGGCGTCACGAAGTGCGGACAGCAATGGCTCGGCGGCGGTGAGAAGCACGTCTGGCGCCGCGTTCGCGAGCTCACCAAGACGTGGGCCGGGACGCCAGCGCCCTTGCGTGTCGCGAACCAGAATCCGGTGTATCTCAAGGGCCTGAGCCAGCCGGTGCGCCGTCGCCCGTGGCAGTTTCGTTCGCTCAACAAGTTCGGCAAGGCTTGCGCCATCAACACAGGCGGCAAGGATCACGACCGCCTTGTCAAGCACGCCAACGCCAGACATACTGTGTCCCACACACCGAAACATACCTCCCAAGTTGTGGGATGTCCAGATGGTGGGAGACACCAGTGAGCAGGACTCTTGCCCAGAAGGTCTGGGATGCACACGTCGTAAGCCAAACAGCCGGGGAACCCGACCTCCTCTATATCGACCTTCATCTGCTGCATGAAGTGACTAGCCCGCAAGCCTTCGACGGGCTGCGTTTGGCTGGCCGCTCGGTCCGCCGGCCGGACCTAACCATTGCCACCGAAGACCACAACACCCCAACTGACAATCTGCTGACGATTAGCGATCCTGTGTCGCGGACCCAGATTGAGACGCTGCGTAAGAACTGCGCGGAGTTCGGAGTAAGGCTGCACCCTCTGGGTGACCCGGTGCAGGGCGTGGTGCACGTGATGGGGCCACAGCAAGGGCTTACCCAGCCAGGCATGACCATCGTGTGTGGAGACTCGCACACGTCGACTCACGGCGCTTTTGGTGCGCTCGCTTTCGGCATTGGCACTTCTGAAGTCGAGCACGTGCTCGCCACACAGACCCTGCCGCAAGGAACGCCAAAGCAGATGGCCGTTACCGTCACCGGCGAACTGCCGTCTGGTGTCACCGCTAAAGACCTGATCCTCGCCCTCATCACAAAGGTTGGTACCGGCGGCGGCCGGGGATATGTCGTGGAATACCGCGGCCCCGCGATCGAAAAGCTAAGCATGGAGGGACGGATGACCGTCTCCAACATGTCCATCGAATGGGGCGCTAAGGCCGGCCTTATCGCGCCGGATGAGACAACGTTCGCCTGGCTTAAAGGCCGTCCCTTTGCCCCGCAAGGCGCGCAATGGGACGAAGCCGTCGCCTATTGGCGGACACTCAAGACTGATGACGACGCGGTGTTCGACGCCGAGGTTGTCATCGACGCGAGCACGCTGACGCCATTCGTCACGTGGGGCACCAATCCCGGCCAGGGCGCACCGCTGAGTGCCTCGGTGCCGGACCCGGAATCATTTGCCACCGAGGCGGACCGGGCGGCCGCCCGGCGGGCGGTGGAATACATGGGACTGACCCCGGGCACGGCGCTGAAAGACGTTGCCGTCGACGTGGTCTTCCTGGGCTCCTGCACCAACGGCAGGCTGGAGGATCTGCGTGCCGCGGCGGAAGTGTTGCGTGGGCGCAAAGTCGCCAGTGGCGTGCGGATGCTCGTCGTTCCCGGTTCGGCGCAAGTTAGGGCCGAGGCGGAAGAAGAAGGACTCAACGAGGTGTTCACCGCGGCTGGAGCCGAATGGCGTTTCGCCGGTTGTTCAATGTGTCTTGGCATGAACCCGGACACGCTAAAGCCAGGTGAGCGATCGGCCTCAACGTCGAATCGCAATTTCGAGGGACGGCAAGGCAAGGGCGGCCGGACCCATTTGGTATCCCCTGCGGTCGCCGCCGCAACCGCCGTAACCGGGCGGCTTTCCGCTCCGGCCGATCTGGTGTGAGGTAGCTAAAGATGGAGAAATTCACCACTCACGTTGGAACAGCTGTTCCATTGCGGCGGTCCAACGTGGACACCGACCAGATCATTCCTGCCGTATATCTCAAGCGCGTGACCCGCACTGGCTTTGAGGATGGGCTTTTCGCCGCCTGGCGCGAGGACGCCTCCTTTGTTCTCAACAACCCCGCTTACGCAGGGGCGACGATCCTTGTCGCTGGCGAGGATTTCGGCACCGGGTCATCCCGTGAGCACGCTGTGTGGGCGCTTAACGACTACGGCTTCCGGGTTGTCATCTCGCCGCGCTTCGGTGACATCTTCCGGGGCAACTCGCTGAAGCAAGGTCTGCTCACCGTTGAACTTTCTCAGGAGGCCGTTGAGACCCTCTGGGACGCGATCGAAAAAAATCCTGGCGCCCCAGTGGAAGTAAATTTACAGGCCCGGGAAGTCCGTTCCGGGGAACATGTCTGGCCCTTTGCGATGGACGATTTCAGCAGGTGGAGGCTACTGGAAGGCCTTGACGACATTGGTTTGACGCTTCGTCACGCGGAGGCGATTACGGCCTTTGAAGCCACCCGCCCATCCTTTGCGGTACTTGTGTCTTAGCCCGTTCTCGTAGTAAAACGGTCGCGTCCTCATAGGAACTTGAGGGCGCGACCGTCGTTATTTCTGCGACACAAGGATGCTTTTTTGCTTTGCTAATGGCATCTTGAAGATATAAGGCTTACTGTCCAACACAGATGGCTGGTTTTACGGGTCCAGAAGGACACTACCGGAGGAAACAATGAACAAGAGCGAACTCATCGACGCGATCGCCGCTCACCCCACCGTCGTCGACAAGAAGACGGCTGCGGCGGTGCTTGAGGCGACGCTCACCGAAATCCAGAACGCGGTCACCAAGGGAGACAAGGTTTCCCTCACGGGCTTCGGCGTCTTCGAGCGCCGCGCGCGTGCAGCCCGCATGGCCCGCAACCCGCGCACGGGTGAGGCCGTGAAGGTGAAGAAGACGACGGTGCCGGCATTCCGCCCGGGCGCCGGCTTCAAGGAGACTGTCGCGACTGGAAAAGCGTCGGCCGCCCCGGCCAAGAAGGCTGCTGCTGCCAAGAAGACGGCCGCCGCCAAGAAGACCGCTGCCGCCAAGACCGCCCCGGCCAAGAAGACCACGGCGAAGGCCGCACCGGCTAAGAAGGCCACCGTCAAGAAGACGGTTGCCAAGGCCGCTCCGGCCAAGAAGGTCGCCGCGACCAAGGCCACCAAGGCTGTTGCCAAGAAGGCTCCCGCCAAGAAGGCACCGGCCAAGAAGGCCGCCAAGCGCTAAATATTTACCTACCGCGAACAAAACGAAAGAACCCCGCCGTGCTAGCCGGCGGGGTTCTTTAGTGCTTTTTGGACTTGTGCGCCACTCATCGGCGGGGGAAGCGAATCGCGGTGGGACCGGCATTGGAAGGCCTGTAATAGGTATTCCACGAGGCGTTTCCAGGCCCTGGGCGCGGCACCCGCGGTGCCCCTGAGCACGCCAGCGTTGGCTAGCAACAGCATCGGTAAGTCTTCGGGGGAGTAGTCCGGGCGCAGGTCGCCGGCCTGTTGGGCGCGCTGCACCAACTCAAGGTAGCCCTCAAAAACGGCGGAGGACCGGGCCGGATCGGCGCCGTGGCAGGGAACCATCAGCATCTCCGCCAAACCGGGATGCTTGGCCTGGATTTCCGCCACAGCGCGCACGAAGCCACTAAAGCCTTGCCAGGGGTCCGGGTCGGACAGTCCCTTACGTAGCGCCTTCTCGTAGAACTCAACGTGCCGGGCGGCGACCGCCTCCAGCAGCTCTTCTCTTGTCGCGAACCGGCGGTAGAGGGTGGCGATGCCGACACCAGCTTCCGCGGCGACCTCTTCCAGCGGGACGCCCGGGCCCCGCCGGGCGAACGTTGCGGCGGCGGCATCGAGGATCAGCTCTCTGTTGCGCGCGGCGTCCGCTCTCACCATGATCCAAAGAATACCAGGGAATAAGTGGACTCTTGTCTCCACTTACTGCTAGCGTGGCGCCTCGATATATGGAGGCGATCCACCGTTTAGAAGGAGGCGAAGCCGGTGAACGTGGTGCTTTGGATCGTGCAAGGGTTGCTCGCGGTGGCCTTTGCCGGCGCCGGGGTGTTGAAGCTAACGAAGCCCAGAAGCGAGCTCCAGCCCCGCATGCCCTACGTCGAAGACTTCTCTGACGGGACCATCAAGCTCGTCGGGGCGATGGAGTTGCTTGCCGCCATTGGGCTCGTGCTGCCCTGGCTGACCGGCATCGCGACCGTGCTCACGCCCCTGGCGGCCAGTGGGCTCGTGCTCGTCATGGTGCTCGCGGCGCTGACGCACCTGCGGCGCAAGGAACACCCCGGGATCGGGTTCAACCTGCTGCTAGGCGGTCTGGCGCTGTTCGTGGCTCTAGGACGCTTCTGACAGCTCTTGCCAGGCGCGGGAGAAGCCCTCACGGGCCTGGCGCACCAGCGCACGCTCACGCTCGAAGAGACGGCCAGCGGTGACCGCCATGGCGGGATCGCGCCGGAATGACAGCCAGACTTCGGCGGCCACAGCGGCATCCTGGTGCTCGCCGAGCAGATCCTGAAGCCGGGCAAGTGACTTGAGATTGTCTCTGGAAGCACCGGCCGCTTCAGCCGTGTAACGGGCTCGTTTGACAAGGATGCGCACCTGGTGCCAGGTCTCGTCGGGAGCTTCAGCGGTCAGGCCCGCCACCGCACGAACGAGGTCGCCCGCCGCGTCCTTGGGGGACTTGCGTTTGGACGGCTTGGCGAACGGGACGCTTTGGGTGGCCTCCGTGAGCAGGGCGGTCAGCTGGACATAGCGCTCACTGCGCATCGCTTTGCTGGCAATGGACAGCGCCTTGGCCTGCCGTTTGGTCAATTCGGCGTCGATCGCCTCCACCGTGGCCTGATCCAAGGGAGCCAGCGGATCTAGCGCTGCCGTCGTTCTGAGCCGGGCGCGCAGCACCTCTGTATCGCGGGCGGCGCCAAGGACTCCGGCGAACCAGCTGAGCTCGTCGCGCAGTTGGCTAGTCCACGCCTTGGCCAGCAGCGGAGCGAAGGAGCGCAGCGCTGAGCGGAGCCGGCGCGCTCCGACGCGCAGCTGATGCACGGGAGTGTCGCCGTTAGGGAGCGTCTCGTTCAAGCGCAGCAACGGATCGTGAGCGAAGATCCGTCGCACATGTGTGCGGATCGCCCACGTGACAAGGGCTTCCGCAGGCGCGCTGGACCCCGGCTGCTCGCCCGGAGGCACGACGTCAGGCGGTTCAATGACGTTGAGGACGCGGGCGATTTTGGAGGACCAGTCGCTGGGCGTAGCACCAGCCTTCAGCAGCGCTCGCTCCACAGTGGACAGAATCTCCGGCGGACCGTCTTTCAGCTCGGCTTCCAGCTCACGGAACGTCTGGCCGCCGGAAGTAACGATGTCGTCAGCGATCTCGGCCACGACCCGGTGGCCATCGCTTATGTCCCAACGCTGCCGCTCGGTGCGCAGCAGAGCCACCTTATGTAACGGTGCACCACGAGTCAGGGTAGTTACCAGCCGCACCAATTCGGCCGGTGGCCGCCCACGCGAACCGGCTCGCGAAATCTCTTGCCGCACCCCGGGAAGGTCGGTCGCGAGCTTCACCGTCCACGGCAGCTCGTCACCCGTGCGGTAGCGCAGCGAGGCTCCGGCACGGGTTAGCCGCAGGTCTTCGGTGTCGTAGTAGGACGCTTCGAGCCGCTTGGCGGTCTTCGGGACGGCCTTGAACCCTTTGATGCGCGGGAGGCCGAAGGAGGACGGGACGCCGTATTTACGTTCCTCCTCCAGCATCCAGCCAGTTTAGCCCTGCACCATTTGCCGCAGCAGAGTTTCCTGAAGGTCAGTCAGCGGGTTGTCCGGGGTCGACACCCGGCGAATCCACGTGCCATCTGGGTTGAGGTCAAACGCTTCGCGCTCATCGCTCATCGCCTCGGCCAGCAGTTTGTGTAATTCTTTGCGGGCTGTGTCGTCGATGACCTGAATCAGCGCTTCGACTCGGGAATCCAGGTTGCGCTGCATCGGGTCGGCCGAGCCAATCCAGAATTCCGACTCCCCGTTGTTGCCGAACCGGAAGACGCGCGAGTGTTCCAGGAACCGGCCCAGGATCGAGCGCACCCGGATGTTTTCCGACAGCCCCGGCACGCCTGGCTTCAGCGTGCACATGCCGCGGATGATGAGGTCAATTTGCACGCCCGCTTGCGACGCCCTATAGAGGGCGTCGACAACGCGTTCATCCACAAGGGAGTTCGCCTTGATCTGAACCAGGGCGGGCATGCCCTGCCGGGCGTGAGCCGTCTCGCGCTCGACGCGCTCGATGATGCCGTTACGGATGCCGTGCGGTGCCACCAGAAGCCGCCTGTACGACGTCTGACGGCTGTATCCGGTCAGCGTATTGAATAGGTCAGTCAGGTCGGCGCCCACTTGCGGGTCGGCGGTCAGCAAACCGATGTCCTCGTAGAGCCGGGCCGTCTTCGGATGGTAATTGCCCGTGCCGATGTGGCAATACCTTCTGATCTGGCCGCCTTCCTCGCGTACCACTAAGGCGGTTTTGCAATGGGTCTTCAAGCCGACGAGTCCATAAACGACATGGCACCCGGCCCGCTCCAGCTTGCGGGCCCAGCCGATGTTGGCTTCTTCGTCGAAGCGGGCCTTGACCTCAACGAGCACCACGACCTGTTTGCCGGCTTCGGCCGCGGCGATCAAAGCGTCGACGACAGGGGAGTCACCCGAAGTGCGGTAGAGGGTTTGCTTGATCGCCAGCACCAGCGGATCGGCGGCGGCCTGCTCGATAAAGCGCTGCACGCTCGTGGAGAAGGAGTGGTACGGATGGTGCACGAGGATGTCCCCGTCGCGAAGGATGTTGAAGACGCTGCGGGTCTTTTCTCCTTCTAATAGGCGCGGGTGTGTCGCTGGGACGAAGGCGGGGTCCTTGAGGTCTGGGCGGTCCAGTGAGTGCAGCTGCCAGAGGCTCGACAGGTCAAGCAATCCCGGCACCCGCAGGATGTCGTGGCTGTCCATGTCGAGCTCTTCGACGAGTGTCTCCAGCACGTTGTCGGAGATGGACGCTGCGACCTCAAGGCGCACAGGCGGACCGAACCGGCGCTTGGCCAGTTCCCTTTCCATAGCTTCGATCAGATCTTCATCTCGATCTTCATCGATTTCTAGATCGGCGTTGCGGGTCACCCGGAACAGGTGGTGTTCCACCACGGTCATGCCGGAGAACAGCTGGCCGAGCTGATTGGCGATGAGTTCTTCGATCGGCAGGAAGCGCCCGGTGCGGCCGTCGCTAGTAACGGCGATGAAGCGGGGGACGTTGTCGGGCACCTTCACCCGGGCGAACTGCTCTTGGCCTGTCTCGGGATCGCGGACCACGGCGGCGAGGTTTAGCGACAGCCCCGATATATAGGGGAAGGGATGAGCCGGGTCGACGGCCAGCGGGGTCAGCACGGGGAAGATGCGGTCGTGGAAGTAACCACGCAGCCGGTCGCGCTCGGCACTCTCCACATCGGACCAAGTGATGATTTCGATCCGGTGCTCGCGCAACAGCGGGCGGATCTGACTGTCAAAGAGAGCGGCCTGCCGCGCGACAAGGTCAGAGGCACGCTCGGCGATGATTTCGAGCGCCTTGCGCGGCGGCATCTGGTCGGCACCGCGCGCGGGAAGCCCGGTTTGCAGCCGGCGGTGCAGCCCGGCGATGCGCACCATGAAGAACTCATCGAGGTTGCTCGCGAAGATCGCGACGAACTTCATGCGCTCTAGAAGGGGGACCCGCTCATCCTCAGCCAGCGCGAGGACGCGGGCGTTGAAGTCAAGCCAGGACAATTCGCGGTTGAGGTAACGGTCATCGGCCAACGGGGCCGGCTCCTTGCGGTTGCGGCGTGCGGGACGTCTGCCTGGCGTGCTGCTCACGCCTTATTTTCGCGCAGCCGGTGGTTAACGCGAGGTGAACTTAGAACGTGGGGATGGAGATCTTGTCAACAGTCCCATCGGGACCGGTCTCCAACTGAACCCGCTGGCCCAAACGCAGGAGGCGTAACCCGGATAGGTCAAAGGCGGAAGCGCCGAAAGCGACCGGGCTGCCATCATCGAGCAGCACCGACCCGGACCGCGTCGCGGCGTCAAACTCGGAGACCGTGCCCTGCATGCCGCCAGCCTAATGCCTCCACCGCCGCCAAGTCAGCGGCCGTATCGACGTCTCGCCGCAACGTCGGCCACGCGCCATGAAGGCGGACCGCCCCGGACTGCTCGTGCCTGAGCGCCGAGCCGGGGCCAAAGCGCGGATCGAGCAGTCCCTTCGGGCAGGCGAGCAAGACCGTGCCGGTGCCTTCGGTATCGGGCACGAAACTGCGCTGCTCGGCCAAGGCCAGCGCTTCGGTGAGCTCCTGAGGCCGCAGCGCGGGCAGGTCGGCGGGAATGACGGCGACGGGACCCGTGACGAGCCGGGCCGCTTCACGGATCGCCTCGTTGAGGTCGCCGTGCAGATCGGGGATGGTCTCAGCGTCGAGACCGGACTGATTGGTGATCACGGCGGTCCGCCGCACGAGCGGAGACTGCCGGGCAGCCGCGACAGTCGACCTGGCCAGCGCCAACACAAGATCGTCGTGCGGCACGCCGGGGAGCGCCCCACGCAATCTGGTTTTCGCGGCTTCCAGCCGTTTTAAGGGGATGAGAACCGTCCATAGCTGCACAGACATCTCCGCCAGTGTGCCAGGTCGCACGGAGGCGTGGCATGATGCGTCCTGACAGATAAGAGGAGGGCGCCTTGGCGCGTCGGAAACTGGGCTTCTGGGGCCGGTTTGCCGTGTCCCTGGTCAAACCGGCCACGGCACTGATGAACAAACCAGACTGGCGCGGGTTCGAACACTTGCAGCGCCCGGGCGGTGTGATCGTCGTGGTCAACCACATGTCCGATGCCGACCCGTTCGTGATCGCCCGCTATGTCTACGAATCCGGACGCTGGCCACAGTTTCTCGCAAAGGAAAGCCTCTTTCGTCTCCCTGTCGCGGGAAAGATCCTGGAGTGGTGCCGTCAGGTGCCGGTGCGCCGCGGGACCATCGAGGCCGCCCGCGCGCTCGATGACGCTGTCGAAGCCCTGCGCAACAATGGCACGGTGGTCATCTACCCGGAGGGAACGATCACCAGGGACCCCGACCTTTGGCCGATGAAAGGCAAGACTGGCGCTGCCAGGCTCGCCTTGCTGACCGGTGCCCCGGTGATCCCGGTGGCGATGTGGGGCGCCGAGGAGATCTACGACCGGCGTAAGCCTTCCAAGAAGTTGCGCCTTCGCCCGCGTACCCCCGTCTGGGTTTGGGCAGGACCACCGGTAGACCTGGATCAATGGCTTGGCGAGGAAGCTTCCGCGGCCGTTCTGAATGACATGACTGACGCGATGATGTTGCGTATCCGGGACATCCTCGCGGAGATCCGTGGCGTGGAGAATCCTCCTCCACTTTGGACACCCGAACGCAAGGAGGCTGGCGAGTGAAGACGGCAGTACTTGGCGCTGGTTCCTGGGGAACCGCGTTCGCCAAGATCCTTAGCGATGCGGGAAACGAGACTGTCGTCTGGGCCCGGCGCCCCGAAGTCGCCCAAGCCATCAACGAGACAGGGACAAACCCAGAATATTTTGGGGGTACTCCGTTAGGCCCGCACGTTTCCGCGACATCCGACGCGGCATTCGCCTTGGCGACCGCCGATTTGGTCGTGCTCGCGGTTCCGTCGCAGACCCTGCGGGCCAACCTCGCTGACTGGAAGCCGTTCCTCAAACCCGGTTCCACGCTGGTGTCACTGATGAAGGGCATCGAACTGGGCACCACCATGCGGATGAGCCAGGTCATTTGCCAAACCGCTGACGTGCCTGAAGACCGGGTCGCCGTGGTGAGCGGACCCAACCTGGCGTTCGAAATCGTGGCCGGTCACCCGGCCGCCACCGTCGTCGCGTGCACCGATGTCGCTCGCGCGACCCGCGTGCAGGATGCCATCACGACTCCCTACTTCCGGCCCTACACCCAAGACGATGTCATCGGGTGTGAGCTTGGCGGCGCCGTGAAGAACGTCATCGCTCTCGCCTTCGGCATCGCGCATTCGATGGGGCTTGGAGACAACACCAAAGCCACGCTGATCACGCGGGGGCTGGCCGAAACGGCGCGCCTGGGCATGGCGCTGGGAGCCGACCCGATGACGTTCGCGGGCCTGGCCGGTCTCGGTGACCTGGTCGGAACGTGCATGTCGCCCGGTTCGCGCAACCGCACGTTCGGTGAAGCTTTGGGCCGCGGGCAGACGCTTGAGGAAGCACAGCGCACGACGAGATTCACGGCCGAGGGAGTCAAGAGCTGCCTCGCGATCCGTGACCTCGCCCGGGCGCACGGCGTGGACATGCCGATCACAGAACAGGTCGAGCGGGTCTGCCACGAAGGCGTTGACCCTCGCCTGGCTGTTAAGACACTGATGTCCCGTGCTACAAAACCCGAATGACAACCTTCGGTGACAGCACCCGTTGCGTCCACAGTGGACTTCCCGCGCCCGTGCCCGGGGAGCCGCTGGTGCCAGGTCCCGTCTTCGCCGCGCCGTATCACCTCGCCGTAGAGGGTTTCGAGCCCGGAACCGACGGTTACGGCCGTCCCGACAACGCGACTCGCCGGATTCTCGAGACAGCCATCGGCGACCTCGAAGACGGCTCGTGCCTTGCCTTCTCCAGCGGACAGGCTGCCATCACGGCGCTTTTGATGACGGTGCTGCGCCCGGGAGACAAGGTTGTCATCCCGTCCGACGGCTACTACAACACCCGTGCCCTGGCCGCTTCGACGTTCGCGGATCTGTCTGTCACTGTCGTTGAGGTGCCGACGGCGGGGCCTTATCCGTCCTTTGATGGCGTGCGCCTCGTGCTGATTGAGTCGCCCGCCAACCCCGGTTTGGACGAGGCACCGATCGCGGCTCTGGCCGAAAGTGCTTTGGCTGCCGGTGCTTTGCTGGCCGTGGACAACACCGCCGCCACACCACTGCTGCAGAAGCCACTGATTCTCGGCGCTGACGTTGTCGTCGCGTCGGGCACAAAAGCCCTGACCGGCCACTCGGACCTGCTCATTGGGTACGTGGCGACGCGCGACCCGGAGCTGCTCGCCGGAATGCAGCGGTGGCGCAACTTGGGTGGGGCGATCCCTTCCGCCTTCGACTGCTGGCTCGCGCGGCGGTCACTGTCCACATTGGCACTGCGGCTGCGTCAGCAAGGTGCGACCGGCACGGCCTTGTCGACTTTGCTGCGATCGCACCCGCTGGTCTCTGACGTGCGGTGGGCGGCCACGGCACCGGGGCTCGTGTCGTTCTCCCTTCCGTCTGCCGCCCATGTCGCGGCCTTCCTGCGAGCGTCCACTTTGGTCGCCGCGGCGACATCGTTTGGCGGAACGCACACGTCGGCTGACCGCCGTCATCAGTGGGGCGACACCGTCCCTGCCGGGTTCGTTCGGCTGTCGTGCGGCATTGAGGACACCTCAGACATCTTGACCGACATCTCGTCTGCCCTGGACGCCGCCGCTCAGGTCTAGCCGCCCTGGTGGGCGATCCGAGGAGATCGATTTCTTGACGGCATGGAAACGCTCCCGCAATAATGCCTGGCTATGGAAGCGCTCCCACGCTCACTTATGGCTGTCGTGCTCGCGGGCACCCTGCTGTCCGTCGTCGCCGGTGTCCCGGCCAGCGCCGACCCGGTTGAGCAAATCGTCAACGGGACATTCGATTCTGGTCATGCCCCCTGGTGGGGCACTGGCAACATCACTTTGGACTCAAGCGGCGGTCAGCTCTGCGCCGACATCCCCGGCGGGACGGTCAACCCGTGGGATGTCATCATCGGCCAGAACGACCTGTCCCTCGTCGCGGGCGAGTCCTACGCGTTCTCCATGGACCTCGGCCCTGGTGCCTTCGGCAAAGCGATGGTGCAGCTGCCGGTTGATCCGTGGACGCAATACGTCTCGTTGCCTTTCCCGGCTTCCGAAGGCGGCTTCACGTCGCCGGTTTCCTTGGACAACGCACAGGTCGTGTTCCAAATCGGCGGTCGTGCCGAGCCCTGGCGGTTCTGTGTCGACAACGTGTCGCTCCTAGGCGGTGCGGCGCCACCGGTTTACACGCCGGACACCGGTCCACGGGTGCGGGTGAACCAGGTGGGTTACCTGGCTTCAGGACCCAAAAAGGCAACGCTGGTAACGGATTCCACGTCTGCTCTGTCGTGGGAGCTTCGTTCCGGAGGTTCGGCTGTCGCTAGTGGGCAGACCGTTCCGCGCGGTGTTGACGCGACGTCGGGGCAGAACGTGCACAGCATCGACTTCTCTTCGGTTACGGCTGCTGGTTCTTATGTCTTGGTCGCCGACGGGGAGACTTCGCATCCCTTCAACGTGGACGGTGGGGTCTACAGCCAGCTGCGTGATGACGCCCTGAAGTTCTACTACACGCAACGCTCCGGGATCGAGATCCTGCCTTCGCTGCGCCCCGGCTATGGCCGTCCGGCCGGTCACGTTGGCGTGGCACCGAACCTCGGCGACATCTCCGTGCCTTGCCAGCCCGGAGTTTGCGACTACTCGCTAGACGTACGCGGTGGCTGGTACGACGCGGGTGACCACGGCAAGTACGTTGTCAACGGCGGCATCTCGGTATACCAGCTGATGAACGCCTTTGAGCGCAACCGGTTCGCCTTCCCCGATGGGCAACTGGCGTTGCCGGAAAGCGGAAACGGCGTCCCCGACATCCTCGACGAGGCACGCTGGGAAATGGAGTTCCTGCTGAGCATGCAGGTGCCTGCGGATAAACCGCTCGCTGGCATGGCACACCACAAGATGCACGACAACGCGTGGACCGGGCTTCCGCTCCTGCCGCACCTCGACCCGCGTCAGCGTGAACTGCACGCACCGTCCACGGCCGCGACTCTCAACCTCGCGGCGACCGCCGCCGTGGCAGCGCGGGTGTTCGCGCCTTACGATGCCGCGTTCGCGGCCGGCAACCTGAGTGTGGCTAAGTCGGCGTTCTCCGCCGCGCTTGCTCACCCGGCCTTGTATGCCCCCGGTTCGGACAACATTGGTGGCGGCGCCTACGACGACACCAACGTCACCGACGAGTTCTACTGGGCGGCAGCCGCTTTGTATGTGACCACGGGCTCGGCCGTGTATCGCGATCATGTGCTGAACTCACCGTTGCACACGGCGAACGTGTTCACGCCAAGCGGGTTTAGCTGGCAGGCAGTGGGCGCGCTGGGGCGGCTCGAGCTCGCTGGAACGCCAAACCCGTTGCAGGCCAGCGTCAAGGGATCGGTGGTGGCCGCGGCTCAGACGTATCTGCAGGCACAGGCCGCGCACGCTTACGAGCTGACGTACACAGCGCCGAACGGGTTGTTTGACTGGGGCTCCAACAGCTCTGTCCTCAACAACCTCGTGGTGATCGGGGCCGCGTATGACCTTACGGGGGATGCCGCCTTCCGCGACGGCGTACTGTCCGGAATGGACTATCTGCTAGGACGCAACGCGCTCAACATGTCCTACATCACCGGCTACGGCGAGCAGAACGCGCACAACCAGCACAGCCGGTGGTACGCGCATCAGCTCAACCCGGATCTGCCTAACCCACCCCGGGGCACGCTGTCGGGCGGGCCGAACTCGTCGATTCAGGATCCGATCGCACAGCAGAAGCTTCAGGGCTGTGTCGGGCAATTCTGCTTCATCGACGACATCGAGTCGTGGGCGACCAATGAGTTGACGATCAACTGGAACGCCCCGCTGGCATGGGTTTCGGCGTTCCTGGCGTCGGGTTCGTCGGCGTCACCGTGCCAGGCTTCCTACACGACGCTGTCGGCATGGCCGGACGGATTCCTTGCCTCCGTTACGGTTCGCAACACATCGCCGTCCACTTTGGAGGGCTGGACCGCGCGGTTCTCGTTCCTCAGTGGGCAGAAGGTGACTGCGGGCTACCTGGCGACGGTGACGCAGTCGGGTGCCATGGTCACGGCCACTCCTGAGTTCTGGAACAAAAAGCTGAAGCCAGGAGAGTCGGCGACGTTCTTGTTCCTCGGCAACCCGGGCAGTGGGCCAAATCCCGCTCCCCGCGTTACCTGTTCCTAGACCGCAATCTCCTCCTCACGGGGCGGCCGTCGCACCAGGACGGCCGCCCCACCTTTGTTTTGATCCACATCCCTGATGCTGATCCACATCCGTTGAGACGTGATCAAATGGCGGTTTGATCACGTCCCACGGGATGTGGATCACGAAACGACGGCGGGGCAGGGGTGAGTGAGGCGGCGTAGAGGCGGATGTGGCGGTGGACGATCCACAGTGGCAGGAGACCGAAGATCCCGAACGAGATGTCGATCAGCTGCCACCAGAACGGGATGCCGCGGATCGGGCCGGCGATGAAGGCGAGCGGGATGACCGCCACACAGCAGAGCATGGCCCAGTGGATGATCCAGATATTGCGGACCGGGTCACGAAAAGGCCCGATGAAGGCTAGGCCGATGACGATGTGGGCGAAGGCGAGCCAGTCGGTGCCGTAGAAGAGCAGGGGATCGGTGTTCTCCAGTGCTGTCAGAACCCGGTCGAACCAGGGTTCGGCGAACGACGGCATAGGCAGGCTGGAAGCCAGCCGCACCTCGGCGAGCAGCGGGAACGCGGTAATCCCACTGATCATCAAGGCGATCACGAAGAAGACGATCCAGATCCGGATCCGTACCAGGCGTTGCTGAGGGGTCACGGTCAGGGATGTTAGGCCGGTGTTGCCGTCAAACGCGACCTGGCCTGCACGGAATCTGCACAGCACACGGTAGGGTCGGGCCGTGAGTGAAAAGATCCGCGTTGCCCTGGTCTTCGGTGGGCGCAGCACTGAGCATGCGATCTCGTGTGTGAGTGCGGGAAGCATCCTTGGCGCTCTGGACCCAGCCGAATTCGAGGTCGTGCCGGTCGGCATCACCCGCGAGGGCAGCTGGGTGCTCACCAGTGGGGATCCGCGGCAACTCATGATCCAGGGACGGTCGCTACCGGAGATCACCTCCGGATCCGGGCAGGCAATGGTGCTTCCCGCCGACCCGACTCGCCAGGAGATCGTGATTCTTGACGCAGCCCAAGGCGTTTCGGCGCTGGCTGGCGTCGACGTCGTCTTCCCGGTGCTGCACGGCGCCTACGGCGAGGACGGCACGATTCAAGGGCTGCTCGAAATGGCTGGCATTCCCTATGTGGGGGCCAATGTGTTCGCGTCGGCCGCCGCCATGGACAAGGAGTTCACCAAGAAGCTCGCCGCCGCCGAGGGCATCCCGACCGGGCCTTATGCCGTGTTGCGTAACGGGCAGGAACTGTCCGAAGCAGACAAAGAGCGGCTCGGCCTGCCGGTGTTCGTGAAGCCCTCTCGTGCCGGTTCTTCCTATGGCATCAGCAAGGTCAAGGACTGGTCTGAGCTTGATGCGGCGGTGTCCAAGGCCCGCGCCATCGACCCGAAGGTGCTGGTCGAGGCCGCCGTCATCGGCCGCGAGATCGAATGCGGCGTGATCGAGGGCGAAGCCGGCGGTGTGCCGGAGGCGAGTGTGCTGGCCGAGGTGCGGGTGGTCGCAGACGGCCACGAGTTCTATGACTTCGAAGCGAAGTATCTGGGCGACGACTGCGAATACGACATCCCCGCCGGGCTGCCCGCGCACGTGACGGCCAAGGTGCAGGAGCTGGCCGTGCGGACGTTCACGGCACTGGATTGTGCTGGGCTGGCCCGCGTTGACTTCTTCGTCACACCCGAGCTTGACGTCTACCTCAACGAGATCAACACGATGCCCGGCTTTACGTCCACGTCGATGTTCCCGCGCATGTGGGCGGCCAGCGGGCTGGACTATCCGAAGCTGTTGTCACGGCTGATCAAGACCGCGCTGCGGCGTGGGCCGGGGCTGCACTAATCCGGCTAGCCCGGCTTACATCCGGTCGGGATCTTGTCCAGGGGCGGGATGGCCTGGCCCACGGCAGCTGAGAACACTCCCGCCAGCTGGGCGCTGCCGTCGCCGTCGAGATCCTCGGGCAGGCTGATCTTCACGGCGACCCGGCGATCCACGGTGGTCCAGTGCTTGCCGCCTTCATCGGCGTGCCAGCAGATCCCGTTGACGTTGTAAACCAAGTCCTGCGGCGGAAACGCGGGTGTCTGCCCGCCACAGGTCACCGTCAGCGGAGGCTCGCCATAGGCGGCGTTTTGCTCCGGCCCGTTGACCACTGGGCGCCGGTTCAGCCCGCGGACCGTCTCGGGGAGCTTGGCGACCACGGCAGCGCACAGCGGAGCTTCCTCCGGGGCGAGCGCGGCCGCGTCAACTTTGACCGGCTCGGTGGAGTTCGTCCGCTCGAACGGCTTGAGGATTTGGAACGCCACGAATCCGGCCACGAGCGCGACCGGAACGGCGATCGCCGTCGCGACCCAGCCCGCAGACGCCCCTGACCCCGCTTTGTCGTTGGTCACAGGTGAATGATGGGGCAGGTGAGCGTGCGGGTGATGTGGGGTATCTGCTGAATCTGCGAGAGCAGCAGCTTCCCTAGATCATCCACGCTGCGCGCCTGAACCTGGGCGACAACGTCATAAGGGCCGGTGACCGCGTCGACGCGGTCCACGCCTTCGATGGCCGCGATCGCGCCGGCCACGTCGACGGCCCTGCCGACCGCTGTTTGAATCAAGATGTAGGCGTGCACCACGCGCTGAAGATACCTCACAGAACCGGGGAGCTACTTTGAGCATCGCGCAGACCGGAGAGTTTGGGCTGATCTCCCGCGTAGTCGCCCGGCTGGGGAAACCGGGGGCGGCCGTCGTGCTGGGTCCCGGTGACGACGCCGCGATCGTGGTCGCACCCGATGGACGGGTGGTCGCGTCAACGGATGTGCTCGTGGAAGGCAGGCATTTTCGCCGGGACTGGGCCGACGCTTTTGACATCGGGCGGCGTGCGGCGGCCGCCAACATGGCCGACATCGCGGCGATGGGCGCCACGGCGACCTCGCTACTTGTGGCCCTCTGTGCCCCGCCCGACCTCGACATCGGCTGGGCTGAGCAGCTCGCTGAAGGACTGGCTGAAGAGTCAGCTCTCGTCGGGGCGAGTGTCGTGGGTGGAGACATGACAGCGAGCCCGGTGCTGACCATCGCGGTGACCGCGCTCGGTGACCTGCATGGGCTGGCGCCCGTGCTGCGCAGTGGGGCCCGTCCCGGAGACATTGTCGCGCTGGCCGGGCGAACCGGGTTTGCCGCCGCGGGCTACACCGTCCTATCACGAGGGTTCAGAACGCCAAAGGTACTGGTAGACGCCTACCGCCGCCCCGAAGTCCCGTATGCGCACGGTCCCGCGGCCGGCCGTGCGGGGGCAACGTCGATGATCGATGTGTCCGACGGACTGCTCGCCGATCTGGGCCACATCGCCAGAGCGAGCCACGTACGGATAGATCTGCTCAAGGAGACGTTTGAGGTGCCGGAACAAATGCGTGACGCGGCGCTCGCTTTGGGAGTCGATCCCTATCAGTGGCTGCTGGCGGGTGGCGATGATCACGCCCTGGCCGCGACTTTCCCGCCGGACAGTCTGCTGCCTGAGGGATGGCGCGTCATCGGATCGGTCCATGAGGGCACCGGCGAAGTGACCGTCAACGGCACGGCCTGGCCCGGAGCGCCAGGCTGGGATCACTTCAAGCCCGCGAGCGGGTCGTGAGTTTTTCTCAGTAGAGTCAGTCGGGTGGAGATCGTGATCAAGCCGACGCGTTATGGGGCGCCATCGGCTCAGAAGCTCATCGCTGAGCTCTTTGACGACTTGACCGCACGCTATGGGTCAGGCGACGCGACGCCGGTGGACCCGATGCAGTTCGACCCGCCCGACGGCGGATTCTTCGTCGCCTATCTCGCCGGGGAGCCGGTCGGCTGTGGGGCGTGGCGCTCACACAACGGCTCTGAGAAGGTCGCCGAGGTCAAGCGGGTCTACGTGGCTGAAAAGACACGGGGACAGGGGCTGGCACGGCGGATCATGGCGACTCTTGAAGAGGACGCGCGTGCTCATGGGCGTACCCGCATGATTTTGGAAACAGGCGCGCCCCAGCACGAAGCTGTCGCCCTCTATGAATCTCTGGGATACGAGCGAATCGAGCCGTTCGGGTTTTACAAGAACGAGCCCGACGTGCGCTGCTTCGGACGCGACCTATAAAAACGGCCCGCTCAAAGAGCGGGCCGTTTTTGAAAGCCTGAATCAGGCGCGCGCTACCTTGCCAGCCTTGAGGCATGACGTGCAGACGTTCACCTTTTTGGTGTTGCTGCCGTCAGGGGTGCGCACGGTCTGGATGTTGGGGTTCCAGCGACGGCGAGTGGCCTTCTTCGACCACGGCCGGTTGTTGCCGAAGCCCGGCTTCTTGTCGCAGATGTCACAAACAGCAGCCACTGCAATCTCCTGGGTTCGTCATGATCATGCTGCCAAATGAAGGCAACCTCGACAGGTTACCCGAAGATTCGCTGCCCTGCCCAATCGGGGTTCTCAGCTCAAACCATTAGGCTAAGCACCGTGCTGGAGTCGTTGGACGCAACCGCGGTGAGGCGTTGGTGCTCCCTGAGTGTGGATCTGTTGCGGCAGCATGAGCAGGAACTCAACGACCTTAACGTTTATCCCGTGCCCGATGGCGACACCGGGACGAATCTTCTGCTGACCCTGCAGGCCGCTGGCCATGCGCTAGATCACGCTCCCGACGCGACGACCGCCGCTGAGGCGCTGCGGACCATGGCCCGGGGAGCGCTGTTGGGCGCCAGGGGCAACTCCGGTGTCATCACCGCGCAGTGGCTCAATGGGCTCGCCCAGGGCGTGAGTGGCACGAGGGCGCTGCAAGAGGCGGCCAGTGCGGCTTATGAGGCGGTCGCGAATCCGGTCGAGGGAACGATCCTCAGCGTGGCCAAAGCGGCCGATGGAGTCACGATCAAGGAGGCGGCGGACGCGGCGGCCGAGGCGCTGGACTTGACGCCCACGCAACTTCCCGTGCTCGCGGCGGCGGGGGTCGTCGACGCCGGTGGCCGGGGACTGGTCCTGCTGCTAGACGCCATGGTCGAGGCCCTTACCGGCGAGCGTTCCCTGCACGAGGTCGACCCACCCACGCCGCTGGTTCTGCCCGCGGTTTCTAGTTATCGCGGTCCCGCGTTCGAGGTGCAGTTCCTGATCGAAAGCACCCAGGAGAAGATCGCCGAACTGCGCAAGGCGCTCGATCCGCTCGGGGATTCGCTCGTGATCGTTGGCGGTCAGCCCGCCTGGCGTGTGCACGTGCACGTTGATGACGCGGGTGCCGCGATTGAGGCCGCCCTCCTGGCAGGCCGCCCCTATCAGCTGCAGATCACGCATCTGACCAGTTCCAAAGCCGATCACGGGCCGCGGCGGCCCGACCCGGCGGCTCGTGCAGTGGTGGTGACCGCGGCCGGCAATGGCATCGCTTCGCTGCTGCAAGACGAAGGTGCCGTTACGGTCAAGGCCAATCCGTCCACATCGGAGATTCTCGACGCGATCCTGACGACCGGTGCTGGCAGGGTCGCCGTGCTGCCCACCGATACCAATCTGCGGGCTGTCGCGCAGGCCGCCGCCGATGAGGCGTTCGGTGAGGGCGTGAAGGTGCGCGTCATCCCCACCCGGTCACCCGTGCAAGCCCTTGCGGCCCTTGCGGTTCGCGACCCTTCTCGCCGGTTCGAAGATGACGTCATCGCGATGGCCGAGGCCGCCGCGGCGTGCCGCTCCGCCGAGGTCACCATCGCCAGCCGGGAAGCGTTAACTGTCGCAGGCAGGTGCTATCCAGGTGATGTGATCGCTTTGGTGGAAGGCGAAGTCAACGTCATTGGCAGCGACCTGACTAACGTCTGCACGGAACTCATCGACCGCATGCTCGCGACCGGCCGCAACGAGCTCGTCACCCTCATCACGGGAGCGGCAGCCGATCCTGGGCTGGTGCCCGCGATCGAGGCTCATATCGCGCAAAAGTGGCCGCTCGTGGAGGTGCACGCATACGACGGGGGCCAGGCGCACTATCCGTTGCTGGTGGGAGTGGAATAGCCGGTGGATACGCCACTGTCCAAACTGGTGGGTGCCAAGACGGCGAAGGCGCTGGCGACCAGCCTGGATCTGTATACGGCCGGAGACCTGCTCTATCACGTGCCCCGGCGTTACGAGAAGCGCGGTGAGCACACCAACATCCGCTTCCTGGAGACCGGCGATGACGTGACGGTCATGGCACAGGTCATGAACACCAACGTTCGCCGCAACCGGGGCAAGGTGACACACCTGCTTGAGGTGATCGTCGGCGATGGACTGGGCGGGCAGTTGACGCTAACCTACTTCAACCAGCCGTGGCGTGAGCGCGATCTCAAGCCTGGGCAGTGGGGTTTGTTCGCGGGCAAGGTGACCGAGTTTCGCGGCAAGCGCCAGCTCAACGGGCCGGAATACATCTTGCTCGATGGGGCTGACTGGGACGCGGAGATGGAGTCGTTCGCCGGTGCTCTGATCCCGGTCTATCCGAGTGCGGCCAAGCTGCCAACCTGGGTTATCGCGCGCTGTGTGCGGGTCGTTTTGGACACGGTGCAGATGCCGCCCGATCCGATGCCCGCGTTCATCCGGGCCGAGCGCAAGCTAACCGACCTCGGCACGGCGCTAACGGAAATTCACCGGCCGACTTCGGCGGCCATGCTGGAGATGGCCCGTCGCCGCCTGAAGTGGGATGAAGCCTTCGCCATCCAGCTGACCCTGGTGCGCCGCAAGCAAGAAGCCGCCTCCTGGCCGGCCAAGCCGCGCCCCCGCATGGACAACGGGTTGCTGGCTGAGTTCGACGCCTCGTTGCCCTTCACCCTGACCGGGGGTCAGGTGGCGGTGGGGGAGGAAATCAGCGCGGATCTGTCGTCGCCGCACCCGATGCACCGTTTGCTGCAAGGCGAGGTCGGCGCCGGAAAAACGCTGGTGGCGTTGAGAGCCATGCTCCAAGTGGTCGACGCCGGCGGTCAGGCGGCGCTCCTTGCGCCGACAGAAGTGCTTGCGGCCCAACACTTCCGGGGCATCATGAAGCTGCTGGGCGTGCAGAACCAGCATCGCATCACGCTCGTGACCGGATCGCTTGGCGCGGCAGCGAAACGCCGGGCGCTGGGCGAAATCGCCAATGGCTCGGCCGAACTCGTCATCGGCACCCACGCCTTGCTTTACGAAGGCGTTGACTTCGCCGACCTCGGCCTGATCGTCGTCGACGAACAGCACCGCTTTGGCGTTGAGCAGCGAGATGCCCTGCGTGCCAAGGCCGATCAGCCGCCGCACGTGCTCGTCATGACGGCGACCCCGATCCCGCGGACCGTCGCGATGACGGTCTATGGCGACCTGGAAGTCTCGACGTTGTCTCAGCTTCCGGGCGGCCGCTCGCCCATCGCGACACACGTGGTGCCTGCCGCGGAGAAGCCCGCGTTCCTCGACCGGGCGTGGCAGCGCGTGCGCGAAGAAGTCGCCAAGGGACACCAGGCTTACATCGTCTGCCCCCGCATCGGTTCCGAAGACGACGACGGCCCCGACGCCGATGAGAAACGCCCGCCGCTCGCCGTCACCGAAGTCGCGCCACTGCTCGCCAGCGGTCCGCTCAAAGGACTTCGGCTGGGCATCCTGCACGGAAAGCTGCCAGCCGAGGAAAAAGACGCTGTCATGCAAGCGTTCTCGGCCGCCAAACTCGATGTCATCGTGGCGACGACCGTCATCGAAGTTGGCGTCGACGTGCCCAACGCGACCGTCATGGTCATCCTCGACGCCGAGCGCTTTGGGATTTCCCAACTTCACCAGCTTCGCGGGCGGGTCGGCCGTGGGTCAGCGCCAGGTCTGTGTCTGCTAGTGACAGAAGCCCTTGAGGGTACGCCGTCGCGAGTGCGCCTAGACAACGTCGCCTCCACGTTGGACGGTTTCGCCCTGGCCGAACTCGACTTGGAGCAGCGTCGTGAAGGCGACGTCCTCGGGGCCGCCCAGTCGGGACGGCGTTCACACCTGCGGTTGCTGTCGCTGCTGCGCGACCGTGACGTGATCGGCGAGGCACGAGCGTCCGCTGAGGCGCTTCTCGTGGCTGATCCGGGGCTCACTGAGTACCCATTGCTGGAAGAATCCGTGGGCCGTTTCGTGAGCGAAGAACGCGCCGAGTACCTGCAAAAGGGCTGAAGAAGGCGGGCCCGTTTAAACGGACCCGCCTCTTCTCTATGGGGTGGTGCTATTACGGACTACGCAGCGAGCCGGCGTAGGCGGGCCAGGCGGCGACGGCCGAAGTAGACGGCGAAGAAGCCGAGGATGGCGACGCCGATGCCGGTGCCGATGTAGGTCACCGTGTTGGGACCCGTCACTGGCAGGCCAGCGCAGTCGGCGGGTTTTTCGTATTTCACTGTTTGCGTGCTGCCCCAGCCCGAGAAGGTCACCGTGGCTTCGCCGGTGTTGCCCGCGGCCAAATCGACCACTTTGGACTCACCGGGAGCGAGGTCAACCGTCTTGGTCTGCGTGCCATAGGTGATGGTGGCGGTGGTCTTGAGACCGTCCTGCGGGTTGGTCACGGTCACCTTGAACGTGGTGCAGTCGGAGTCACCTTCAGCCTTGGGCGTCGGGCAGTTCTCCGGCCGGGTCCAGCCGAGGCTGTAGTTGATTTTTCCGCCGTTGAGCTTGACCACGATGGTGGTCTTCGCCTTGTCGGCTGGAACGACGACGTCACCTTCGGCACCGGCGGCCAGCTTCTTGGTTTGGAACCACTCGCCGGCCTCGACAGAGAAGGTCTGCTCAAGACGACTGCCGTTGACAATGTGGACCTTTACGGTCCCATCACAGAGCGACACGAACGAGGCGGTGGGCAGAGAATCCTTGACGCACTTGCCATCGAGGCCGTTGTCCTTGTCGAGCGTGACGGTCTCAACGTCGGTGATGTCAGTGCTGGATCCGTTGGTGTTGAACCACCGTGCCTTGACCACCAGCGTGGCCGAGGTCGTGCCACCCGGCACTGTTTGCGTGCCCTTGAGGGTGGTCAGCGGGGCGATCGTGGTGCCCACCGCGAAAGTAGCGGCGGGAGCGACGGGCGTGATCGTGCCGTTGGGCGACACGGTCAGCGTCTCAATCTTGGCGGTGCGGCCTTGCCAGTTTCCTGGGTGCTCCACCGACCACGTGATTTTGAACGTCCCGTCTGCTTGGCAGACAGCCGAGCCGCTGGCGTTGGTGTGGTGGGCGTGAGCGGGGGTGGCGATCGCGACCGCGGCGAAAACGCCGACGGTCGCGCTGCCCGCAAGCGCGAGCAGGCGTTTGACAGAACGGTTCACACGCTCTCCCGGGGGGATGTGAAAGCTGAGAATTGTTATGCGACGCCTGACCATATTTAGGGGTAAGCGTTTGTGTGAACTCAGGCGTCACTGCGATGCGCAATCGTTATGAAGTAACGTCGCAGCGTGACCAGGATCGTGTCAGGACGCTACGGAGGGCGACGGCTAAGCACTCCCGAGGGCCGGCATACGCGGCCGACTTCAGATCGCGTCCGGGAGGCTCTTTTCTCCACTTTGGACACGCTGATGGATATCGAAGGATCTCGCGTCCTCGATCTGTTCGCGGGGTCGGGCGCGGTTGGGCTGGAGGCGCTGTCGCGTGGAGCGGCTTATGCCCTGCTCGTGGAGTCAGAACCTCGTGCCGTCAAAGCGATCCGGGCCAACATCTCGCTGCTGAAGGCCTCCAGTGCGCACGTGTCGAGCGGCAAGGTCAGCGTGATCCTTGGCGCGGGCAACCCACAAACGCCATATGACCTGGTATTTGCCGATCCGCCGTATCCGCTGAGTGAGGAAGAACTCACCGCCGTGCTGACCGCCCTCGTGACGGGCAAATGGCTCGCCGAGGATGCCGTTGTGGTGCTGGAACGCTCCAGCCGCTCTCCTGAGCCGTCCTGGGTGGAGGGGGTCACGCTGGAGCGCGGCCGCCGTTACGGTGAGTCCGCGCTTTGGTACGGTCGGGCCACTGAAACATCTGGGCTGAAGGGCGAAACGCAGTGAGGCGTGCGGTCTGTCCCGGGTCCTTCGACCCGGTTACGCGTGGACACCTGGACATTTTTGGCCGGGCGGCCCAGCTGTTCGATGAGGTGATCGTTGGCGTCCTGGTCAACGAATCCAAAAAAGGGCTGTTCACGGTCGATGAGCGCATCGATATGATCCGAGAGGTGACCAAGGACTTCGATAACGTCCGGGTCGTCGCCTTCCAGGGCCTGCTTGTGGATTTCTGCCGGGAGCAAGGTGCCGAAATCGTCATCAAGGGCATCCGGGCCGTCAGCGACTTTGATTACGAGCTACAGATGGCGCAGATGAACATTGGGCTCTCGGGCGTGGAAACATTGTTCATGCCAACCAACCCGCTCTATTCGTTCGTCGCGTCGAGCCTGGTCAAAGAGGTGGCCAAGTGGGGCGGAGATGTTTCGACATATGTGCCAGAGCTGGTCGAACGCCGGCTTGCTGAGCGCTTGCGCGCCGTGCGAGCCAACTGACCGCCGACGGGGCATCATGTATGAGACAGCTACTCAGTTTCCTGTCGGCTCCGGCCGCACAGCGAGCCGAAGCCGACGCAGCGGCGGCACAGACCTGTGCGCCGCGCTTAATAGGAGTGACCGGTGGACCCGCTCGATCGCATAGATGAGCTTATTGCCATTGTCGAGTCTGCACGTAACGTGCCAATGTCACGTAACTGCATGATCGACCGTGGTGAGATGATTGCCGCCCTTGATCAGCTTCGGGCCGAGCTCCCCGGCGAACTCCGCCGGGCCGGTGCCCTGCTGGAAGAGCGCGACAAGATCCTTGACGCCGGCCGCCGGGAGGCGGAGCGCATCATCCGCGAAGGTGAGCAGGAGCACGCGCGCCTGGTGTCCGTGAACGAGATCACGGTTTCCTCGGAACACGAGGGAGCCCGGATCATCGGTGAGGCACGGGCCGAGGCGCAGCGCCTGCGCGACGAAGTTGACGAATACGTCGATACCGCGCTCGCGAACTTCGAGCAGTTCCTGACCCGTGCCCTCGCGTCGATCGAGCGCGGGCGGGACAAGATGCACGCCCTTCGGGAGATCGGTTCCTACGTTCCGGAGCAAGACGACCGGCCGCTGCCCTCGTTCTGAGCCACCTCGGTTCGACGAAGAGGCCGCCAGTCAGGTAATCTTCTTCGTCGGCCATTTCTCGCGCCGGAGTTTCGCCATGCCAGAACACTCGATGAAGCACCTCGACCCCAGGGCCCCGCTGGTTCTCGATACCCGAGACCTTCCGCGCCGCCCCGGTGCGATGCGTACGCTCGATCGGGTCGTCCCGGCACCGGCGAACCTCGGGGTAGAGATGATCGGAGTGCCAGCAGGCGCTGACGTCAGCCTCGATCTGCGGTTGGAGTCGGTGTCGGAAGGCGTGCTCGTCTCTGGCATTATCACGGTGCCACTGGAAGGCGAGTGCGGCCGCTGTCTGGTGCCGATCAGCGAAGACTTGACCGTACCGGTCCAGGAGCTGTTCGCTTACGCGAAAAGCACCACGGATGAGACCACCGATGAAGACGAAGTCGGGCGGATGCAGGGCGATTTGATCGACCTGGAGCCGGCCCTGCGGGACGCGGTGGTGCTGGCATTGCCGGTCAATCCGGTGTGCCGCGAGGATTGCCCAGGGTTGTGCCCCGAGTGTGGGGTGCGATGGGACGAACTGCCTGAGGGTCACACCCACGAGCAGAAAGATCCCCGTTGGGCGGCCCTGGGTAAATTGAACTTGAAGATCACTGAGGAGTAGGACCGTGCCAGTCCCGAAGCGCAAAATGTCGCGCAGCAACACCCGCCACCGCCGGGCGCAGTGGAAGGTCTCCGCTGTGCACACCGTGCCCTGCCCGCAGTGCAAGTCGGCCAAGCTGCCCCATGCTGCCTGTGGTGTGTGCGGCACCTACAAAGGCCGCCAGATTCTCGCCGTCTAATAGTTCGGTGGCGTATACGCCGTCTTCCCACCCCTCGCCGATAGTGAGGGGTGGTGCGGCATGTCTACATCCAGTGAGCTGACCAGTGCTCTGGGCGTCACGCTTGAGCCGGAGCTGTTGGAGCGGTCGCTGACGCACCGCTCCTACGCTTATGAACACGGCGGTCTGCCAACCAACGAGCGTCTTGAGTTCCTCGGCGATGCCGTGCTCGGCCTCGTGATTACGGCCACGCTCTATGACAACCACCCGGATCTGCCCGAGGGCAAGCTTGCCCGGCTGCGGGCCAGTGTGGTTAACGCCCGTGCCCTGGCCGGGGTCGCCCGGTCGCTGGGCACCGAGGGCCTGGGCCCGCATCTGCTGCTGGGCCGGGGCGAAGAGCTGACGGGCGGCCGTGACAAAGATTCGATTCTCGCCGATACGTTCGAGGCGCTGCTCGGGGCGATTTATCTCGAGCACGGGATCGAGCGCGCGACCGAGGTCATTCGCAAACTTTTCGATCCCCTGATGGCCGAGTCCGCCCGGCGTGGCGCTGGCCTGGACTGGAAGACCAGTCTTCAGGAGCTCACCGCGGCCCGTGGCTGGGGCGTTCCCGAATATCTGATCGAAGAGCGTGGTCCCGACCACGCCAAGAGTTTCACCGCCTGGGCCGTGGCCGGGGGCGAACGATTCGGTGGTTCGGCGGGACGGTCCAAAAAGGAAGCTGAGCAGCGGGCGGCCGAGGAAGCCTGGCGCGCGCTATCGGCTCGTGCCATGGACGAGGAGCACCCCGAGGCAACCGAGGCATGAGCGAGGGCTCGCCCGAGCGAATCGAAGGCGCAGTGCGAATAGTGAGTGCGCGTTTGCCCGAGCGCACAGGACTGGCCGGGCCCACGACATCGGCGTCCCTGTGGTCGCGGGCGGGTGGACTCGCGGGCATAGCTCTCGCCGTCTGCATCGCGGCTACCCTCCGCGTCGTCCAGTTGTTGTTCATCTACTGGCTCTCACCCGATGACCGGTCCGTGGACGAGCGATTGCTCATCTGGGATGGCGGGTGGTTCATCAATGTCGCCGAAGAGGGCTATCCCGATGGGTATACCTACAACGGCCAGGGCATCAGGGTTGGCAACGGGTTCGCGTTTTTCCCGCTTTTCCCGTTCCTGATCAGGACGGTCGCTCTCATTACCGGCGACTTCCGGGCCGCGTCGCTCATTGTCGCCGGGGCTTGCGGGATGGCCGCGGCCGTGCTCATCTACCTGCTCGGGGTCACTTTATGGTCCAGATTCAGCGGGTACGCCTTGATGGTGCTCGTCTGCGCTCAGCCGATGGCCGTCGTGTTGATCATGGGCTATACCGAGCCGCTCTTCCTGGCCCTCGTCGCGGCCACGTTGCTGGCCGCTCATCAGCGCGTCTGGTGGCTGGCCGGTCTGGTGGGCCTGGGCGCCGCGCTAACCCGCCCGACAGGGATGGCGGTAGGCCTGGCACTAGCCGTGTCCGTTTTGCTCAAGTGGCGGGATATGGCGGTCCGCGAACGGGTCTGGGCATCGTCGGCGGCAGCGATCACGCTCTTGGCCGGCCCGCTCTACCTGGCTTGGGTCGGCTGGCAGGTCGGTGAGTGGGACGCCTGGTTCAAGGTGCAGACCGCTGGCTGGGGCAGCACGTTCGACTTTGGCGACAGTGTCGTCACGTTCCTTAGCAACACCCTGTCCGGCGAGGCTGGCCTGATCGACAGCGTCACGACCTGGCTGATTATCGGCACGGTGGTGCTCTGCCTCGTGGCGGTCTTCGACCGGATCTGGGGAGCGCTGCTGGCCTTCGGCCTGTTAGCGCTCGTGCTCGTGATCGGGCAAGCTGGATATTGGCACTCCAAGCCACGTCTGCTGGTGCCGGTCCTGCTGCTGGCGGCCGCGCCGGTCGCCCGTGCCCTGGCCGAGGTGCCCAAGCGCGTTTCCGTTGCGCTGCTTGGTCTTTGGGCCGCGTTTGGGCTCTGGTTCGGTGCGCACATGATTACGATTTGGCCGTTCACGATTTAGAGGTGCTGGATGCCCGAGCTGCCAGAGGTCGAGACGGTCCGTCAAGGGCTCGACAAATGGATCGTGGGACGGACCATCTCCACGGTGGAAGTGAACCATCCGCGTTCCGTGCGGCGGCACGTCGCGGGCGCCAAGGACTTCGCCGCTTTGCTGCGCGGGCGCACTATCACGGCCACTCGCCGGCGCGGCAAGTATCTGTGGCTCCCGCTCGACTCGGGCGACGCGATCGTTGGTCACCTCGGCATGTCAGGTCAACTGCTCGTGCAGCCAACGTCGGCGCCGCGGGAAAAGCACCTGCACATTCGCTTTGACTTCACCGATAAGGGTCCGCAGCTTCGTTTCGTGGATCAGCGCACGTTTGGTGGACTCGCCGTCTCGCTAGGCGGTGCCGAGCTTCCGTCCGAGATCGCGCACATCGCCCTCGACCCGCTCGAGGAGTCCTTTGTGGACAAGGATTTCGTGACGGCACTGCGCCGCAAACGCACCGGGGTCAAGCGGGCGCTCCTCGACCAGACGCTGATCTCGGGCGTGGGCAACATCTATGCCGACGAAGCGCTGTGGCGGGCTCGTTTGCACGGAGCTGTCGCGGCCGACTCACTGTCGGCACGGGCGGGCTCGCGATTGCTGGCCGAGGTCAAAGCCGTGATGACAGAGGCGATCAAAGCGGGTGGCACTTCGTTTGACGCCTTGTATGTCAACGTCAACGGGGAGTCGGGGTACTTCGACCGTACCCTCAATGCCTATGGCCGGGAAGGCGAACCGTGCCCTCGCTGCGGCGCGGCGATCAAGCGGGCCTCGTTCATGAACCGTTCGTCGTTCTTTTGCCCTCGCTGCCAACGACCACCAGCCTGAGCCTTTTCGCCTGTTCCAGTAACTGCGGCGTCTCGGTCGCGAACGTCACGCCGTCGAAACCCTTGTCCCGGCACAGCTGCACGAGCTCCAAAGTGGACGCTAGGCACAGAGCTTTCTTCCCGGCCGTGTGCAGATCGTCGACCTCAGCCGCGTCAACGCTTTGCGGATCGAGCAGCAGGGTCTCAGGCTCGGCCGGAGTGTCGACGGGAACGCTGTCGGTGGGGCATTTGGCCGCGTTGGCTCCGGCGATGGCCGCGCAAACGGCCACCGCCACCAAGGCAAACAGCTTCACACCGGCACTGTCGCCGGGCGTTGCGTGGGCAAGCCAAACGGTGCCGCCTCAACGGATCCGCTGGCGTAGCTCGACGCGGCCGAAGGCGGGCCGCCCGGCGTCGCGAAGCCATAGCGGGCACCTCTGCCACGCATGAGCGCGTGCGCGGCGCCGATCTGTTCCACCGGAACGGAATGCACGAGGTGCGCGTCACCATGCCGGACGCCCTCTTCAGTGCCGGCTTGGTATTCCTGCCAGGTGCCTTCGAAAGTGCACAGCACCGCGCCCAGCCCGCGATAGATGGAATCGGCTGGGCGGCCGGGATTCACGAGCAACGTGTCGAAGCCGATCCGGCGAGCCGCGCGCACCGCTGTCGCGACCGGCCCGATCGAGTAAGGACTCGTCGGCGCTTGATCAAAGAAAATGCCTCTGATGGGGTACCCAGCCCAGCGCCCCAATTCCGCCCGAACCTGTTCCATGGCCCGGGCACCGAAGGCCAGGTCGATGTAGCCGATGACAGTGGCGCCAGCGCGCACGAGCCGCTGAGTCGCCGTCGTCCACGTCGGATCGAGCCCACTGCCTGGCCCTGCGGCGATGTTGAGCAGCACAAGAGTGCCGTTGGCAGCGGCTTCGGTCGTCGCCCATGCCTCGGGATGCGTGAGCGGATGCTGGTACAGCGAGAGCAACGGGGTCACGCTGGTATAACGATCGATGCGTTAAAGCAGCAAGTGTCGGATATCGTCTCTTTGCTTCGCCGTGAACTTTGCGATACAAAGTAAATATGAGTGACGCCCTTCAAACTCTCTCCGAAGTGGATCAGCTTCGGCAGCGCGTGCGTTCCCGCGTCCACAGTGGAGCTTGGTTCCCCGCCCTCGTCCTCGGGCTGTTCGTGCTCGTGACGATCACGCTCTATCGCACACCGTTTCGCGATGTGAACATCTACAACCCTGAGGCACCCGCCTGGGCTGGTCTGCCCGACATGCAGCACTCGCCCCTCGCGTCTTACCTCTACTGGTTTCTGGGCACGCCGCTGGTCTTGGGCTTGATCGCGCTCTGGTATCGCCGGCGCGAACGGCTGACCGGCTATCGCGTGCGCTGGCGGCTGTTCCTTGGTGTAGCGAGCGGCGCTCTTTTCCTCCTCGCGTTCCTTGCGGCCCTTCCCACCCGGCAGTTGTCCACTGAGGAGCTCACAACGATCACGGTTTCGGAGCCGGGCATCGGGGACATGGTCTATGGCTTTCTCACCCCGCTCATGGTGATCGCCGTCGGTGTAGTCCTGCTGGGCTGGGTGGAAAGATCTCGCTGGCTCATATTCTGCGGCTTCTGGATCGGCGTCATCACGTGGTGGCAGTTCGCTTTCGGCGGGATGGGCAACATCCCTGGCTGGCTGAGCTGGCTGCTCGGCGGGGGATCCGGCCCGGCCCTGGGCGGCCAGGTCACCTTGCTGCACGTGCACCGTCCGGGGCCGTTGCTAATCGTGATCGCCTTGCCGCTCTTGCTCTTCGCCCTCGGCCGGTGGCGCCGCTCGCGCACGGGCATGTCACGCACGGGTGCGTCATGAGCGACGTGCACCCCGCGCTGGATCTGGATGAGACGGTGCATCAACGGGTGCGCCTGGGAATCCTGGTGATCCTGAGCGAAACCAGCGAGTGTGCGTTCGGTGCGTTGCGCGACGAACTCCAGCTGACCGACGGCAACCTCAGCCGTCACCTGCAGGTGCTCGAGTCGGCTGGGCTGCTGGAAGTGCGCAAGGGTTATGAAGGCAAGCGGCCGATCACGTGGCTGCGCCTGACGGCAGAGGGCAAGACGGCCCTGCACAAGGAGCTAGATGCCTTGCAGCGGCTGGTGAGCCGGGTGCGCAAGGACTAGGCGCGGCCGAAGACCTGTGTCCAATAGGGAGTGCTGCCGCGGTAGGCCAGGCCCACTCCGGTCGCTTTGGCTGAACAATTCAGGATGTTCCGCCGGTGCCCGTCGCTGTTCATCCATCCTTTGACGACAGCGGCGGCGGTGCCGTAGCCGTAGGCGATGTTCTCGCCCGCGGCGGCACCCTTGGGGTAGCCAGCCCGTTCGGCCCGCACGACGAAGTTGGATCCGTCTTTGCCGGTGTGGCTGAAGTAGTTGTTCTGCGCCATATCAGTGCTGTGCGCACGAGCCGAAGTGCGCAGCCGCTCATCGGTGCGGACGGTGCCGCAATTGTTGTTGGTGCGCTCGATGTTGATGAGGCGCGTGACCTCATCCTCCATTGAGGTGATTTTGTCAGGTTTCGCAGATGACGGCGGGGCAGAAGGAATAGCCTGCGATGGCGGGGTCTCAGGACTCTGAGTAACGACCACTTGACTGGGTGAAGCGCTCAGTGCTGGCTGTGTGCTTCCCGACGGGGTGATATCCGTCACGCTGAGCGAAGGCCCGGATTCCCGGCCTGTTTCGATCGCCATCACTGCGGTCCCGAGAAGGCAGAACAGGGCCCCAGCAAGGCTGAAAAGGCTCGTTGACAGTTGCCACGGGCGCCGGTGACGACCACGCACGGAAGGGACGCTAACGACGTTCGTGCAGCCTGGCAACTTGACGTTATGCCCGGATGAGGGGGAGGATGAGTTAGTCGCCAGTCGCGCCCGACCACAGCTGTAGTGCCCACTAGACAGTTATGGGCCGTCAGAATCGGACGAGACTTAGATGGGCGCGCGTTTGCTGGAATCTCAGCTGCGCTTCAAAAGGAGAAGATATGGCGAAGGCCCTCTATGGCCACGTCGCGGCTGCGCCTGATCGGCGCATGCTGGACGAGGTCACTCGGTTGCGTGCCACGGTGCGGGCACTTGAGTTCGAGGTCACCCGCCTCAGGGCGGATAACGACCGGCTAGCGGCGGCAGCCGCCGAGGTGGACGAATTGCTCCACCTGCGTGAGCCGGCGTTGACCTAAGAGTCAGATACCTGACTCGTCGCACCCGACAAACTGCGCGCCCTCACTGCCGTGGCGGCGCGCTTCTCTTTGCCCTTCGTTTGGGCCAGGTACATTCCGGGGAGTGTTTGTTGGCTGACGATCACCCCTAGACCCCGGAGAACCGCGAACCCGTGTACTTAAAGAGCCTGACGGTAAAGGGATTCAAGTCCTTTGCCAGTGCGACGACCTTGAAGCTGGAGCCCGGTATCACCTGCGTGGTGGGACCGAACGGCTCCGGCAAATCCAACGTCGTCGACGCGATTTCCTGGGTCCTGGGTGAGCAGGGCGCCAAAGCCCTGCGTGGCGGCAAGATGGAAGACGTCATCTTCGCTGGAGGCGGCGGCCGCTCACCGCTAGGACGTGCCGAAGTCACTCTGACGATTGACAACACTGACGGTGCGTTGCCGATCGACTACACAGAAGTCTCGATCACGCGCCGCATGTTCCGTTCGGGCGAAAGCGAATACGAGATCAACGGCGACCACTGCCGTTTGCTCGACATCCAGGAACTGCTCAGCGACTCCGGCATCGGCCGGGAAATGCACGTCATCGTCGGGCAGGGTCAGCTCGACACCGTGCTGCACGCCAAGCCAGAAGACCGCCGCGCGTTCATCGAAGAGGCCGCCGGCGTGCTCAAACACCGTAAGCGCAAGGAAAAGGCGCTGCGGAAACTGGACGCGATGCAAGCGAATCTCAACCGCGTCACGGACCTCACCGCCGAACTGCGCCGTCAGCTCAAACCGCTCGGCAAGCAGGCAGAAGTCGCCCGCCGGGCCGCCACGATTCAGTCCACTTTGCGCGATGCGCGACTGCGGCTGCTGGCCGACGACCTCTACACGCTGCGCACCACTTTGGACAAAGAGGTCGCTGACGAGACCGCCGTGCGGGAGCGCCGCAAAGAGGTCGAGACCCACTTCGCTGTGGTCACGGAACGTCTCCAAGACCTAGAAGCCCAGCACGCCGAGGACGCGCCAGCCCTGCAGCAGGCACAGGACCTGTGGTACCAGCTGTCCGCGCTGCAAGAACGTTTCCGCTCCACGGCACAGCTCGCGGCGGAACGTCATCGGCACCTGTCGGCTCCCTCGGCGGACGAACGGCCCGGCCGCGATCCTGAGCAGCTCGAAGCCGAGTCCAAGCGGGTGCGAGCCGAAGAAGTCGCCTTGCGCGACGCGCTCGCGGCCGATGAGGGGCGCCTAGGCGAAGCCGTGGCGCACCGCCAAGAACTCGAGCGCCAGCTCGCCGCCGCCGAGAAGGCCCTCGTGCTGGCCGTCAAGGCGATCGCTGACCGCCGCGAGGGCCTGGCCAAACTGACCGGCCAGGTCGACGCCGCCCGCGCACGTGTCGCCAGCACGGCCGAGGAGATCGAGCGTCTGTCGATCGCTTTCGACGACGCGGCCGAACGTGCCACCTTCGCCCAGTCTCAAGTGGACGAGGTGTCCTCGCAGACCTCCGAGGCCGACCGGGACAACGCCGCGCTCGATGACGCCCACCAGGAGGCCGCTGAGGCCCTGGACGAAGCCAACAGCGAGCTACGCCGGCTGACCGCCGCGGAACGCGCCGCGGAAAAGGAAGCCGCGTCGTGGAAGGCGCGTGAAGACGCCCTCGCCATGGGACTGGAGCGCAAGGACGGTGCTGGGGCGCTGCTCGCCCGCGCCGGAGAGATCCCTGGCGTGCTGGGCAGCCTCGCCTCGCTGCTGACCGTGTCGAATGGCTACGAAGCCGCTCTGGCCGCCGCTCTTGGCGCGCTCGCCGACGCCGTCGCGGTGTCGGGAGTGGACGAAGCCGCAGAAGCCATGCGGATGCTCAAGATCCAGGACGCTGGCCGCGCCGCGCTCGTCGTGGGCGCCGGTGAGGCGCCGTCCAGACTGGACTTCGCGCTTCCCGACGGTGCTCGCTGGGCACTAGACGTGGTCCGCTGCCCCGAGCACATGCGCCCCGCGCTGACGCACATCCTGCGCGACGTGGTCGTCGTGCAGGACCTGCCCATGGCCGCCAGCCTGATCAACCGCCACCCCGCGGTGCGGGCGGTCACGCCCGAGGGCGATGTCCTCGGTGTGTTCACCGCCGCCGGCGGATCGGCCAAGGCGGCTAGCTTCATCGAGGTCAAAGCGGCTGTCGATGAGGCCGCACGTCAGCGGGAAGCGGCCGAAGAGATGGTCGCCTCGCTAGCCGAGGACCTTGAAGAGACTAGAACCCTTATCGCGCAACGCAAAGCGGTCGTCGACACCGCCGCCGCGGCCAAGCGTGCCGCCGAAGGCGAGCGCAACGCGGCCGCCCGCAAGCTCGCTGAGCTGGGCGCCGCGGCACGGTCGGCGCAAGCCGAAGCCCAGCGGTTGCTCGCCGCCCGGGACAAGGCCGTCGCTTCCCGCGAAGAGGACCTGGAGCGCTTGGCGGGGCTGGAAGAGCGCCTCGCCGCGGCCGAGGACACGCCTGTGGACGAAGAACCGTCCACAGTGGAGCGTGACCGCCTGGCCGCCCTGGTGCCGCAAGCCCGGCAGAACGAGGTCGAGGTCCGCCTGTCGGTGCGGACCGCCGAGGAACGGGTTTCCTCGATCTCGGGACGGGCCGACTCACTGCTGCGCCAGGCTCAAGCCGAGCGTGCCGCCGCCGAGAGGGCCGCTGCCCGCCGGCTCGCGCGCGAGCGCGGGGCCCAGGTGGCTAAAGCCGTCGAGGTCGGTACTCGGCTGATCCTGCAAAAGCTGACCGCCGCCCTGGAAAAGGCCGCGATCACCCGTGACGAGATCGCTGCCACCCGCACGGGCCGGGAAGCCGAGCTGACCGAAGTGCGTTCGGCGGCCAAGCGTCTCGGTGACGATCTGTCCCGCCTGACTTCCGAAGTGCACCGCGACGAAGTCGCGCGAGCGGAACAGCGCATGCGCTTGGAGCAGCTGGAAACCCGTGCTGGGGAAGAGTTCTCAATCGACGTTGAGACCCTGATCGGCGAATACGGCCCGATGGTCCCCGTGCCGGTCGAAGACGCTGACCCTGAGCCGTTTGACCGTGCCATCCAGGAAAAGCGTGCTGGCAAAGCAGAACGCGACCTGGCCCTGCTGGGCAAGGTCAACCCGCTGGCGCTGGAAGAGTTCGCCGCTCTGGAGGAGCGCTTCAAGTTCCTCTCCGATCAGCTTGAGGACCTCAAGGCGACCCGCCGGGATCTGCTCACGGTGGTCAAGGACGTCGATGACCGGATCCTTGAGGTGTTCACGAGCGCGTTTGAGGACACGGCTCGCGAGTTCGACGTGGTGTTCCCGATCCTGTTCCCGGGCGGTGAAGGCCGGCTCGTGCTGACCGACCCGGAGAACATGCTCACCACGGGCATCGAGGTCGAGGCCCGCCCACCGGGCAAGAAGATCAAGCGACTGTCGCTGTTGTCCGGTGGCGAGCGTTCGCTGACCGCGGTGGCGTTGCTGTGCGCCATCTTCCGCGCCCGCCCCAGTCCGTTCTACATCATGGACGAGGTGGAAGCCGCGCTCGACGACGTCAACCTGGGCCGGCTTATCACCCTGTTCGCCGAACTGCGTTCGCGCAGCCAGCTCATCATCATCACGCACCAAAAGCGCACGATGGAAGTCGCTGACGCGCTTTACGGCGTGACGATGCGCAATGGCGTCACCGAGGTCATCAGCCAGAAGCTCGGCCGCGGCGACGACGGCGATGAGGCGTAGGCACAAGGCGAACGCCCTGCTCATCGATTTTGACGGGGTGCTGCGCCAATGGGACCGTCCGGCTAACCCGCGTCACGATGAGTTTCTCGCCGCGGGACTGTCGTGGAAGCTTTACGTGCCAGCGGTTACCGGCGTGTGGACCCGGGCGCAGTGGATCGACGCCATCGCGGCGGAGACCGGCGCGACAGCCGGGGAACTGTCCGATTGGGAGAGTTACCGCGGCTTTATCGATGACAAGGTCCTAGCTCTGGTGCGCGAGGTCCGTGCCGCTGGCCGGCCCGTTGCCTTGTGCACCAACGCGACTGACGATCTGCGCGACGATCTGGCTCTGCTAGGCGTGTCCGACGCATTCGACGCGGTGGTTTCGTCGTCTGAGATCGGGGTGCACAAGCCGAGCCGGGAGTTCTTTGACGCGGCTTGCGGTGCTCTCGGAGTACCAGCGAAATGGTGTTTGTTTGTTGATGACACGCATCGCAACGTTGAAGGTGCCCGGGCTGCCGGGTTATCGGCGATGCGCTGGACTTCGGACGCCGACATCCCTTATGTGCGTGCGGCTTTGGACCTTTAGGTCAGCCGGTGCGCGGAGACCGGGGCAAGGCGCCCTTCGGCGGTCACGCCCTCGATCATGACCTCGGCGTGCCGCCCGCGATGGGTCAGCGTCGCGATGGCGTTGCCAAAGTAGGGCTTGGTTAGCCGCTTGCGCTTCACCTGCCCGTTGGGGAAGGGCAGGGCCCAGGCCGTCTTGAGCATCGTGCGCATGACCCAGCTGACGCTGTTGTTCAGCGGCGAACACGTCACCTGATGCACGTTGGGCCGGGCAGGCAAAAGTGCTTGCACCACATAGGAATGGTGGACGTCACCGCCCAGCACGCTCACGCTCGCTGGAGTCTTGGCGGCCGTGATGATGTCGCCAAGTTCGGTGAACGAATCGCCCACGGCACTCCAGTGTTCGAGATCGTATTTGCGGCGCAGCTTCTCCATGGCGCCACCGTGCTTGACGGACAACTGCTCCATCACGTGTTCGCCAAAGTCGATGACCGGAGCCAGCAGCCACGGCAAGGAGCACGCGATCAGCAGATGGTCACTTTCGTATTGCGTGTCGCGCGCCAGCCGGTCCCACTCGTCCTGCGGGAACATGCGGCGTTTTCCCTGCAGGACACGGCTTCCGCGGCAGTCGAGCATCACCAGCCGAGTGGCACCGATGTCGAGCGTGAAGCCCCAGCGCTGGGGAAGCTCGTCCCAGCTTTGGTTTTTGAGCTCGGCTGGCGTGAGGTTGCCGAGGTGCTGGAAGAGCAGATATGACTGCAGGCCGGCTTGGAGATGCTGTTCCCAAGCCGGGTCACTTTGCTGATCGGCCAGCCAGCTCGCCGAAGAATTCCAGTCATCCATGATCTCGTGATCATCGAAGACCATCACAGTGGGAACCGTCGATAGGAGCCAGCGCACCTCGGGCGGGGACCACGCTTGGTGGTAGCGCTGCACATATTCGGCGAAGGTGCTGATGCGATGGGGTTCGTCAGCGTAGATCTGGTCGCCAATAAGAGCCAAAAGATCCGGAAGATCTTCGGGGGTACTCAATGCGCGCTCGGCAAAGGCATGAAGGGCATCGTGCGCCTGATGTGACGCCTCACGGCAGGAGCCGAAGGTGATCGTGGCGTCGCGTTCAGCGGGCTTAATCGTCGACGGCGGAAATCCGGGCAGTGGCCAAACCAGCTCGCCATCGAGACGGATCTCGTAAGGCGTGCGGCCCTCGGGCAGATTTCCGATAACGGGCAGCGCGAGATGGATGCCGTTGATTCGCCTGGTCTCGACGGTTGTCTGGCTATCGCCGGCCGACACGGTCACTTCGGCTTTTGCGTCAGTTTGCAGCCAGATAACCGCTTCGTTGCCGGTCACCCGGCGCAGGAGCGGACCGAGGATGAGCTTCGCCACACGCTCATCCTCATGCATGGGTGCGACTCACGCCCCGCCGACTCCCGTCTGAGAGGATGCGGAGCATGGATCCGCTCAGCCTTATCGTGCTCGTGATCATCGGCGTTCTGGTGATCGGGGGCGCCGCTTTCGTTGGTATCAAGCGCAGCCGGCAGGCGTCGCTGCCCCCAGCTGAGGATTCAGCGGATTCGTCGGCTGTCACTGCCGCGCCGCAACGGCCGGGCGGCAAGACATCGACAGATGAAGTCACGGCGGCAACCGGCGGGACGCCTGCGGTGGCCGAGGAGGATGCCACGGCGGTTAAGCCGGCCGGGGCAGGGAAGGCTCCAAAGGCGCCTGAGCCGTCCGCGGGGACCGGACCCGGCCGGGAGGTGCCCGCGCCCACGGCAGGGCGTCTCGTGCGCCTGCGCGCCCGTCTGTCGCGTTCACAGAACGTCTTCGGCAAGGGCCTGCTCGGCCTGCTGTCTCGCGATCACCTCGACGATGACGCCTGGGACGAGGTCGAAGAGAGCCTGATCGGTGCCGACGTCGGTGTGAAGGCGACCCAGGAAATCGTGGGCAAGCTGCGCGAGCGCACCCGCGTGCTGGGCACCCGCTCATCTTCTGACCTGCGCAAATTGCTGACCGAGGAGCTAACCGCAGCCCTCGACCCGGCGATGGACCGGTCCCTGAACGCCTCGCCCAAAGACGGGAAACCGGCCGTCATCCTGGTCGTCGGGGTCAACGGGGCGGGCAAGACCACGACCTGCGGCAAGATCTCGCGTGTGCTCATCGCTGACGGTCACACCGTCGTGCTGGGCGCGGCCGACACGTTCCGTGCCGCGGCCGCCGAACAGCTCGCGACCTGGGCCGGCCGAGTGGGTGCCGAGGTGGTTCGTGGTCCCGAGGGCGGTGACCCGGCCGCCGTCGCATTCGACGCGGTGAAACAGGGTATAGAGCGCGGCGTGGATACCGTTCTCATCGACACCGCGGGCCGTCTGCAAAACAAGGTCGGCCTCATGGATGAGCTGGGCAAAATCAAGCGGGTCGTGGAAAAACACGGTCCTGTTTCGGAGACCCTCCTGGTGCTTGACGCCACCGCCGGGCAAAATGGGCTTACCCAGGCCAAGGTGTTTACCGAGGTCGCGAACGTTACCGGGGTCGTTCTGACCAAATTGGACGGGACGGCCAAAGGGGGTATTGTCATCGCGGTGCAGCGCACACTCGGCATTCCGGTGAAACTGGTCGGTTTGGGCGAAGGCCCTGACGACCTGGCACCATTCGACGTTGATGCTTTCGTGAGCGCATTGCTGGGCGACGAGTGACGCTGAATCAGGAGATCCCGCTTCGGGGTGGAAACGTCAGCACCGTCGTCCGGGTCGGCGACACGGTGCGGCGCAACGCTGGGCCCTGGACGCCCACGGTGCACGCGCTGCTAAACCACCTGGAATACAACGGTTTCACGGGATCACCACGCGCGCTGGGCATGGACGAACGCGGCCGTGAGGTGTTGTCCTACGTGCCGGGTGAGTGTGGCGAATACCCGCTCGCCCCGCATTGGGTCACCGACGAAGCCCTCGTGACTGTCGCGACCATGCTGCGGATGTATCACGACGCGCAGGCCGGATTCCGCCCGCCAACGGGTGCGGTCTGGCGATCGTTTGGCCCGCCACCGCCCGACGCTGAGATCATCTGCCATCACGACGCCGCGCCGCACAACGTGATCTGGAAACCAGACGGCACGCTGGCGATGATCGACTTTGACTTGGCTTCACCCGGATCGCGCATCTACGACGTGGCCTACGCGGCCTGGACCTGGGTGCCGATCTTCAGCGACCGTGACTCCATCACGCTTGGCTGGCACCGGCCCGACCGCCCACGGCGGCTGCGGCTATTCGCTGACGCCTACGGGCTCATCCCGCGTGACCGGCACCGTCTCGTCCGGACGATCCGCAAACGGATCGTCGACCACGTCGAGGGCATTCGGCGGCTGGCCAACGCGGGGGAGCCGGCTTTCGTGCGGATCGTCCAGAAAGGACATCTGCGCCGGCCCCTCCGCGATTTACGGCTCATTGACTATGAGCGGTACACGTTCGAGCACGCCTTGCGTTAGCGAGCGGCTCCGCGTTTTAGCGCGAAACCGCTCGCCGCAGTGCTAGACCGTCAAGGTCCAGCTGTCGAGTGTGCCGCCGATACCGTTGCCGCGCCGGTCGCGCACCCGCAGCGTCCACGTCCCGTTGGCCGTCTCGGAGCTCAGGTTGACGGTGTAGGTCGCGTGGATGTCGTCGCCCGTGTCGTTGGACCGCCGCTTGAGGCTGTAGACCGAACCATCCGGTGCGATCAGGTCGATCACGACGTCGCCACGGTTGGCGTGGAGGATGTGCACCTCAACCGTTGACGTCGGCTTGGCGCTTCCGGAGCAGCCGGTCACCGTGACCGTGCTGGTCACCGCGACGGAACCGTCTGGAATGGACACGTCGGTGCCGTTGGTGACCGGGCTGCACGTCGGCGGCGTTGCGCTGCCCACGAACAGAAGCAGGTTCGGCGAGCCGGTGCCGGGACTGGTTACCTTGCCCGGAGTGGCCGCCGCGACCATCGCGTCACGCACTTGCTGGGCGGTGAAGCCCGGGTTCGCTTGCAGGATCAGGGCTGCCGCGCCGGCCACGTGTGGTGAAGCCATCGAAGTGCCGCTGATTGTGTTGGTCGCCGTGTCGCTTCCGATCCACGCACTGGTGATCGAGCTGCCTGGAGCGAACAGGTCGAGGCAGGTGCCGAAGTTCGAGAAGCTCGACCGGGCGTCCGTGTTCGTGGTCGAGCCGACCGTGATCGCCGCCGGCGTACGGGCCGGGGTGAAGTTACAGGCGTCCGCGTTGCTGTTGCCCGCGGCCAGGGCATAGGTGACACCCGAGGAAATCGAGTTCGTCACCGCTGCTTCCAGTGTCGCGTTGGTGCCTGTCCCGCCGAGGCTCATGTTGGCCACAGCTGGCTTGATGGCATTCGCCGTCACCCAGTTGACGCCGCTGATGACCTGGTCGAACGTGCCACTGCCAGCGCAGTTGAGCACGCGGACCGCGACGAGAAGGGACTGCTTGGCCACGCCGTGAGCCGTGCCGCCGGTGGTGCCGGCGACGTGGGTGCCGTGCCCGTTGCAGTCGTCCGCGACCGCATCGTTGTCGATGAAGTCGAAGCCGTGGCTTGCCCGCCCACCGAAGTCGGTGTGCGTGATCCGGATGCCTGTGTCGATGATGTACGCGTGCACGGACGATGCCGTGTTCGGGTACGTGTACGAGTTGTTCAGCGGCAGATCACGCTGGTCGATGCGGTCGAGGCCCCAGCTGGGTACCGGGGTCTGCGTGTCCTGCACGGTGACCGTGTGGTTCTGCTCGACGTAGGCGACCGCCGGATCCGCGGCGATCTTGAGGGCCTGGGCCTCGGTGACGTTCATCGAGAAGCCGCGTACGGCGTGCTCCCAGACGGACTTGACCTTGCCGTTCGCCAGTCGTTCTGCGGTCTCCCGGACAGGTGCGCGGTTGTCCTTGAGCACGACGAGATAACTGTCCTTGACGGCGGTTACGCCGCCTTTGCCCAGGATCTCTGGCTCTGCCGCATTGGCGGGGCCGCTTGTGGCGACTGCGGCTGACGTCATAGCGAGCGCGATGATGACGCGCCCGAGCAAACGGGGGTATCTCATTCACGCATCGTAATTTGTCGATCACTGAATGGGTCATATTGATCTGTAAAGATTTTTAGCCTGTGAAGTTTTCTTCACACGTACGAAACAGATCGTGACGAGTCGGAAACCGCGCAGAGCCCTTGCGCGAAACAGGGGGGCGCAATTATTCCGGCTCAACCAGCAGCGGTGCTGGTCACCCTTAGCCAGTTTAAGAATGAGGGAGGCAGCGTGCTGCTCCTGGAGGACCCGCCGACGATCGACGGTGCCAATACCACTTGGCTCCTCGTCTCGTCCGCGCTCGTGCTGCTAATGACGCCTGGTCTCGCCTTCTTCTACGGCGGGCTCAACCGGGCCAAGAGCGTGCTCAACATGATGATGATGAGCTTCGTGACCATTGGGCTCATCTCGGTCCTGTGGTTGCTTTACGGCTTCTCACTTGCCTTCGGCGCCAACGAGAACGCCGCCCTGCAGGACTTCATCGGCAGCTTCAGCCAGTTCACCGGGGACAAGTTCTTCCCGGGTGACTTCTGGTTCGCCGGTGGCGCCTCAACCGGTATCCCGATCTACGTGTTCATGGCGTTCCAGATGATGTTCGCCATCATCACGGTGGCCCTGATCAGTGGCGCGGTGTCCGACCGGGCGAAGTTCGCGGGCTGGCTCGTGTTCGCGGCTGGCTGGTTCACCCTGGTTTACGTCCCGGTCGCGCACTGGGTCTGGGGCTCCGGGTTCATCGGCATGGACATCCGTGCCCTGGACTTCGCCGGTGGTACAGCCGTGCACATCAACGCTGGTGCCGCGGCTCTGGCGCTGGCCATCGTGCTCGGCAAGCGCATCGGCTGGCCGAAGGACAAGCTCAAGCCGCACAACGTGCCGTTCGTGGCGCTTGGCGCTGGCCTGCTGTGGTTCGGCTGGTTCGGGTTCAACGCCGGCTCGGAGCTGACCGTTGACTCCACGGCCGCGGTCGCGTTCATCAACACCCAGGTCGCCACCGCTGCCGCCGTGCTCGGCTGGATCCTCATCGAGTGGATCCGTGACGGCAAGCCGACCCTGGTCGGTGCCTCGTCGGGTGCCGTGGCCGGTCTGGTCGCGATCACCCCGGCCTGTGGCTTCGTGCAGCCGCTGCCAGCCGTGATCATCGGTCTGGTCGCTGGTGCCATCTGCGCCCTGGCGGTCAGCCTCAAGTACAAGCTCGGTTATGACGACTCGCTCGACGTCGTGGGTGTCCACTTCGTCGGTGGCTGGATCGGCTCGCTCGCCATCGGCCTGTTCGCGACGGACACGGTCAACAGCTGGATCACCGATGACGCGATCCTCAACGCCGACAACGGTTTGTTCTACGGTGGCGGCGTGGCACAGCTGGGCCGCCAGGCGATCGCCAGCGGCATCGTGTCGGTCTACTCCTTCGCCATCGCCCTGATCCTCGGGTACCTGATCAAGTTCACGATCGGCTTCCGGGTCAAGGAGCAGGCTGAGGTCGAAGGCATCGACATCTCCGAGCACGCTGAGAGTGCCTACGACTACTCGGCGGGTAACGCCGGAAGTGGTAGCACGGGGGCATTCGCCCTGGCCGGAATCGCACCGAAGGCGACCGCCGCACCCGAAGAAGAGCCGGCTGAATCCGTGAAGGTCAGCGGTTAGAGTCCACCAGATGGAAGGGCTTTCGATGAAGCTGGTAACCGCAGTAATCAAGCCGTATCAACTCGACGCGGTGAAAGAAGCCCTGCACGCTATGGGCGTCGCCGGGATGACGGTAAGCGAAGTTCAGGGCTACGGCCGGCAGAAGGGGCACACCGAGGTCTACCGCGGCGCGGAGTACACGGTGGAATTCCTTCCGAAGATCCGCATCGAAGTCGTCACCGACGAACTCGACGTGGAAAAGGTCGTGGACTCCATCGTGACCGCCGCCCGGACCGGCAAGATTGGTGATGGCAAGGTGTGGGTCACCGAGGTGTCTGAGGTGGTACGTGTTCGCACCGGCGAGCGCGGGCTCGACGCGCTCTGACAATGCGATAGGAGCGGCGGCGCGGCAAGCACGCGCCGCCGCCTTCGACATCTGGCTGGCGGGATTGCTGCCAGCCACAGCGGGCGTCGCCCTGGTCGCCGTCGGCGGGCTGGGACGGCGGGAATGCTCGCCTCACGGGGATCTCGACCTCATCTTGCTCCACAGCGGAGTGCCGGGCATCGACGAGCTCGCTGCTTCGCTCTGGTACCCGATATGGGACGCCAAGCTGGGACTGGACCACTCCACCCGGACAGTCGCCGAATCACTTGACGCGGCACACGATGACGTCAAAGTCGCCTTAGGACTCCTCGACGCCCGGCACATCGCCGGCGATCCCGTGCTCACGGCACAGCTGGCCTACTCGGCGTCAGACATGTGGCGGCGGACCGCCTCGCGCCAGCTGCCGCGGTTGCGCGAGCTTTGCGAAGAACGGCACCGGGCCCACGGCGAGCTGGCCTATCTGCTCGAAGGTGACCTGAAGGAGGCCTCTGGCGGGCTGCGTGACGTCGCCGTGTTGCGGGGCATCGGCATCGCCGGTGTCGCCGACGCCTTGCCGCCCGCGGTCAGGGCGGCCGCTTCCCGCCTCCTCGACGTGCGGGACGCGTTGCACTTGAGTGTTGGCCGACGCTCAGACCGCATGCGCGCACAAGACCGCGACGCTGTCGCCGAGATGCTCGGACTGTCCGATGGGGACACTCTGTTGCGCCGCATCGGGCTCGACGCGCGGACCGTCGCGTGGACACTGACCGACTCTTGGCGCTCCGTCCAGCGGTGGCGCTCGACCCTGCGGTCGGGAACGCTTGCCACACAACGGCATCCGGTCGCGCGGGACGTCATCGCCGTCGATGGTGAAATCGTCCTGGCCCGTGACGCGATCGGACCCAAACCCGATGCCACGCTGTCGTTGCGGGTGGCCGCGGCTGCCGCTCAGGCGCAGATGCCGATCGCGCGAGCGACGCTGGAGTGGCTTGTGCGCTTTGAGCCGCCGTTGCCGTCGCCATGGCCGTCGGCCGCACGTAACGCTTTCTTGGCACTCCTGGGCTCCGGGCCGGGACTGGTCGCCGCTTGGGAAGCGTGTGACCGGTTCGGCCTGACGGGACGCTGGCTGTCGCAATGGACGCGGGTGCGGGGGACACCGCAGCACCATCCGGTGCATCAGTACACCTTGGACCGTCACCTGGTACAGGCCGCGGCCAACGCCGCCCGCTGGGCGCGCGAAGTCTCACGGCCCGATCTGCTTGTGCTGTCAGCACTTGTGCACGACGTGGGCAAGGGTTTGCCGGGCGACCACAGCATCGTCGGCGCGCCGATCGCCTATGACATCGCGACGGAGATCGGGCTGCGGCCAAGCGACGCGCGACTGGTGAGCAATGTCGTGCTGCACCATCTGCTCCTGCCCGACATCGCGACCCGGCGCGACCTCGACGATCCTTCCGTCATCGCCGACGTGGCCGCGAAGGTGGGAGACCTGCCCACTCTTGAGATCCTGCACATGCTCGCGCGAGCGGACGCCATGGCCACGGGTCCGGCGGCGTGGTCGACGTGGAAGGGCCGGCTCATCGACACCCTCGTGGCGCGAGTGCGCGGAGTCCTCTCCGGCGAACCGTCCGCCCCCGCTTGGGAACCGGCTGCCGTGCTCGCGCGCGGAGAACTGCCCGTGGTCCAGGTCGCCGAGGACTGGGTCGCGCTGGCCGCACCAGACCGGACCGGACTCCTGGCCGCCGTCGCCGGCTGCCTCGCCAGTCACCGTCTGGAGATCGCTGTCGTCAACAGCGTCAGCGTCGACGGCCGGGCGATCTTCGAGTGCGCGATTTCGTCCCGGTTCGGCGCGACACTCGACCGTGACCGGCTCGCTGCCGACTTACGGCGGGTCGCGTTAGGACAGTTCACGGCACCGCCGCGCCTCGGCATCGCCCGCCGCACCAGCGCCGCGCCACCACGCGTGATCTGGCCAGCCTCCGACTTGCTGGAAGTCAGGGCGGCGGATGCGCCGGGTCTGCTGTACCGCATCACGACCGCATTGGCATCGCTCAACATCGACGTCCGGGCCGCTCGCGTGTCCACTTTGGGTGCCGATGCCGTGGACGTGTTCTACCTCGTCGGCTCCTTCGACCGCGCCGCCGCCGAATCCGCCGTCCTCGCCGCCGCCGCCTAAACCCGGGTTTACTCACCCCTTCCCTCGCCCCGTCTCTCCCGCCCCTGCGTCCCGCTCCTGCTTCCCGCTCCTTTCGGCCCTGCTTTCCGTCCGGCCCTGCTTTCCGTCCGGCCCCGGGTCCCGTCCGGCCCCGGGTCCCGCCCGGCCTCTCATCCGTCCGCCCCGCGTCCCGCCCGGCCCCGGGTCCCGTCCGGCCCGCTTTCCGCCTGTCCTGGCCCGCCTCTATCGGCCCTGCTTCCCGCCCCGGCGCGCTGCCCTTCCGCGCCGTTTCCCGCCACTGCAACTCCTTGCCCTCCCTCCTCATGCGTGATCCACATCCCTTGAGACGTGATCAAAAGGCGGTTTGATCACGTCTCAAGGGATGTGGATCTCACCTTTGGCTGTGGATCAAGATGAAGTCCCTACCGCAACCCCTCGGACGGCGCGGGTCCAGGTCCCAGCGACCGGCGGGCGTGGCAAGCCGGGCGGAAAGCGCGGACCCGCCACCAGTCGAGGCCGGGACGCGCGGACATGGAGGGCCTCGCGGGAGGGACGGTCGCAACCACGGCGGACATCGGAAAAGGAAGCCGCAGCGAGCCACGGACCTGATGCACAGGGGGCCGGCAGCTGCTGGGCAGCCCGGACCCGGAAGAGCGGGGGCGTGAAGGTCTCACGGGATCGGGATGCGAGCGGCAAGGAAGCGCAGGTCGGCGGGACGCGTGGGCGGGGAAAGCGGGATCGGAGGCGGCAGGGCAAACAGGCGATGCAAGCGGGCAGGGCAAACAGGCGGGCAAGGCAAGTGGGCGAGGCAAGTGGGCGAGGCAACGGGCAAGGCAAGCGGACAGGGCAGGCGGATCGGGGAGCGGATGGCCGGAGGTGGGGACTGGGCGCGCGGGGAGGGAAAAACGGCAGGAAGTGGGCATGAAGGCAGGGCAGGCGTGGAGCGGCTAACCTAGCGGGGGCGATTGGCTACCGACGAGCGGATGTTTTGCTGTGTTTGACACCTTGAGTGACCGGCTGTCCGGGATCTTCACGAAACTGCGGGGCAAGGGGCGGCTGAGTGATGCCGACATTGACGCGACCGCGCGGGAGATCCGGCTGGCGCTGCTGGAGGCAGACGTCGCGCTGCCGGTGGTCAAGAGTTTCATTCACCGGCTTAAGGAGCGGGCGCGCGGCTCTGAGGTGTCGCAGGCGCTGAACCCAGCTCAGCAGGTCATCAAGATTGTGCACGAGGAACTGATCGGGGTCCTCGGTGGCGAGGCGCGGCGGCTGAATTACGCGAAGAATCCGCCGACGGTCATTATGCTGGCCGGTCTGCAAGGGTCCGGTAAGACGACGCTGGCCGGAAAGCTAGCGAAATGGCTTAAGGCGCAAGGCAATCAGCCGCTTCTGGTCGCGGCTGACTTGCAGCGGCCCAATGCTGTCAACCAGTTGCAGGTGCTCGGGCAGCGCGCCGGGGTTGAGGTTTACGCACCCGAGCCGGGCAATGGCGTGGGCAATCCGGTTGCGGTCGCTAAGGAATCGATTGAGTACGCGCGGCGGCACATGCGCGACATCGTCATCGTCGACACCGCCGGCCGGCTGGGTATCGACTCGGAGATGATGCAGCAGGCTGCCGACATCCGCGACGCCGTGGAGCCCGACGAGATCATCTTCGTCATTGACGCGATGGTCGGTCAGGACGCGGTTACTACCGCTGAGGCGTTCCGGGATGGGGTCGGGATCACCGGTGTCGTGCTGTCCAAACTGGACGGTGACGCTCGCGGTGGTGCGGCGCTTTCCGTGCGGGAGGTGACCGGGCAGCCGATCCTGTTCGCGAGCACCGGCGAAAAGCTTGAGGACTTTGACGTTTTCCACCCCGACCGGATGGCTAGCCGCATCCTGGGCATGGGTGACGTGCTGACCCTGATCGAGCAGGCTGAGGCCGCCTTCGATGAGGATCAGAAGGAGAAGATGGCGTCGAAGCTGCTCGGTGGTGAGCAGTTCACGCTGGAGGACTTCCTGGACCAGCTGATCGCGGTCCGTAAAATGGGCCCGATCGCCAACGTGCTGGGCATGATGCCCGGCATGGGCCAGATGAAGAATCAGCTGGCGGATCTGGACGACAGCCACTTCGACCGGGTGACGGCGATTATCCGCTCGATGACGCCGGCGGAGCGTACGACGCCGAAGATTATCAATGGTTCCCGTCGTGCCCGCATCGCACGCGGTTCCGGTGTCACGGTGATGGATGTCAATCAACTGCTCAACCGCTTTGAGCAAGCGCAGAAGATGATGAAGCAAATGGGCGGCATGATGGGCCTGCCCGGCTCGCGCCGCAAAGCCACGAAGTCGCCGAAGAACAAGCGCAAAGGCACCAAGGGCGGCGGCGGTGGCCCGCGCAATCCCGGCGGTTTCCCCGGTGGCGGTTTCCCCGGCGGCATGCCGCAGCTTCCGCCAGGCATGGGCGGCGACGGCTTCAACGCCCCCAAGCTGGACTTCGGCAAGTTCCTCAAGCGTGACAAAGACGAGGAATAACGCGTTCGGCGTGGTGGAGTAGCGGGCGGGCGCGGGCGATAGATTGGGGCGCATGGTGTTGCATGTGCGCGGGATAAACGTGGCGTCAGATTCGGCTGAAGAGTTTTGGATCGATGGCGACCGGGTGTTTCGGGACAAGCAGCCAGGTGCGGAAACTGTCGTGGATGGAGGGTTCATCCTTCCCGGGTTGGTGGACGCGCACTGTCACATTGGGATCGCGCCAGGAGGCGCACCCGTGTCGTCTGTGGAGCAGGCGCGCACGCTCGCGATGATCGACCGTGATGCGGGAGTTTTGGCGATCCGGGATGCCGGGTCGCCTTTTCCGTACCCGGAACTAGACGTCGACGAGGAGTTGCCCAGACTCGTGCGCGCGGGACGGCATGTCGCTCCGCAGCGCCGGTATCTGCCTGAGATTGGCGTGGAGGTTCCCGCCGAGGAGGTCGCTGCCGAGGTCACGAGGCAGGCCGAACGGGGCAACGGCTGGGTGAAGCTCGTCGGGGACTGGATCGACCGGTCTACAGGCGACTTGGCTCCCGCGTGGGACGAGGAAACGCTCACCCAGGCGGTGAAGGCGGCACATCAGGCGGGAGCGCGGATCACGGCGCACTGCTTCGAGGAGTCCAGTGTCGCGACCCTTGTAAGTGCCGGGATCGACTGTGTCGAGCACGGGACAGGGCTTAGCCACGATGTCATCAACGAGATGGCCAAACGGGGCACTGTCCTAGTACCCACAATGATAAATATTGAGACTTTTGATCGCATCGCTGACCGGGCGGAAGAGAAGTTCCCGCTTTATGCCGCGCACATGCGCGCGCTGAAGCAGGGCTTTCCGCAACTGGTGTCGGCCGCTTATGAAGCTGGCGTAAGGATTTTCGTCGGCTCCGACGCCGGTGGCGGGATCGACCACGGGCTCGCGGCGCAGGAGATGCTTAGGCTGCATGCGGCTGGTATGTCCACTTTGGACGTCCTGCGCGCTGGATCGTGGCGGGCACGGGAATGGCTGGGCGTGGAGGGTGCCGACTTCACGGTCTACCACGAAGATCCGCGCCTGGATCTGCGTGTGCTGCAGTCCCCGGCGCGGATCATCTTGCGTGGCAAGGTTATTCGCTAAAACTCCTGCGCGACGATCCCGTTCGCGGCGGGGCAGACCATGACGTTGCGCGCCCACGAGCAGTACGGAATCTGCGTCTGAATGGGCAGGGTCGTGACCTTTCCGCTGGGCAGCGCGATCGCCACCATGCGGCCGGCGGGCCCGGCATCTGGCGGCTGGTTAGGGTCGCCCTCGCGCGGCATCATTGTGACCGTTGGCGCTTCGTAGGCGATGAGCGTGCGGGCGTCGAGCCACATCGCTGCCCGGCTGGCGAGCACATCGGTCAGCAAAGGCTTGCCATCAAAGGAGAATAGCTGCGCTCCCTCAAATCCGGTGACGAGAATCCCCGCTTCGGTGGCGCTCACCGCCCTCGCGTTGGGCGTCGCCACTTCGAAGGCGACCTGGCCCGTCTTGACGTTCAGCACGGTCAGCATGTCCTTTGTGGACACACACAGCAGCGTCGTCGTGCACATGACCGGGTCAATCGTGAGCTCGCCCAGCGCGACGGGAATCGTGCGTGTCGGCGCCGAATCGTCAAGCGGATGCACCGTGACGCCGGTTTTGCTGACGCCATAAAGCATCCCATCGGCGATAAGCGTGGTGCCCGAGAACTTCCCCGCTGCCAGTTGGTGCACGATCGCCCCCGTGCCAGCGTCGCGGACCTGAACCCGGCCGTCGGTGAGGAACATCGCGACTTGGCGCGAAGCCGGCGGCGGTGGCCCGGACCAGCCATTGATCGACTGGTACTCCGCGGTTGTCCGCACCGGCATGAGGCTGGTCACCGGATCGGCGACCGTCCACCTCGGCGCACCTGTCTTGAGATCGAGCGCCTCGGCCCGCAAAGGCTGTTGCAGACCAAGCACAAGGGTGTCGTCAAAGAGCAACCGGTGCGTTTCGTTGAAGCTGTAAGGCCGGTGCCACATGACTTTGCCGGTCTCGGGACTGACCGCGATCAGTGTGTCGCCCTGGTAGTCCCGTCCTTGCTCGGTCAACATGACGATCGCGTCGCGGGCGACCTCCATCCCGTTGGTGTCGCCGAAGACTCCGAGATCCAGTGGCTTCCAGGCCGGGGTACGGGTCGTCAGATCGATGGCGGCGATCCACTCGTGGGAGTCACGGTCCAACCACATCACGTAGGCCCGGTCACCTCGCGCCGTTGCCATGCCAAAGGCAGCGGGCGCGTCAAACCGGACGATCAGATCAGGGTCGGCTGGTGGCACGGCCGGCGCGGGAACGAAGAAGGCATAAGCGGCTGTCGCGGTGGCCGCTGTCGCGAAGAAGGCCAGTGCCTGACGGATCGTTCGGCGTTGTTTTCCTTTGCTGGCAATGGTTTTGGCGGGCGGCAACGGAGGCGTCTCGGTCAGCTGCACGGCGAGGTTGGCCCGGCCGCGGGCTAGCCACGACTTCACGGTGTTGATGTTCGCGCCGGTCTCGGCCGCGATGTCGGCCACGGACCGATCCAGGAAATAGTGCAAAACCAAAGCCTTGCGCTGGTCCATCGGCAGCCGTTTCAGTTCCGCTACGAGGTGCACCAGGTCTTCATTAGGCGGGGGTACGACGTGAGCCCGCTCCTGGGTAGCCGGGTTGCGCCGCACACCCAGCCAGCGCCACCTGTCCGTGGCGAGCCGGGTGACCACGAGACGCAGCCAGGACTCCGGGTTGTCGTAGCTTTGCAGACGTTTCCAGCGCTGCCAGGCCCGCACGTAGGCCTCTTGGGTGAAATCCTGTGCTTCGCCGAGATCGCCGGTCAGGCCGTAGGCGAAGCGCAGGAGCCGCGTCGACGTGCCTTCATAGAAAGACTCAAAACTTGGGGTCACACCAGTGGACACGGGGTGCTCTGCGGCTTGGTTGCCGGCCGACGTAACATTTGTGCCCATGGCTCGTGTGCTCACTCCCCGTGCGGAAGACTTTCCCCGCTGGTACCAGGATCTGATCGCCAAAGCGGAACTGGCCGACAACGGCCCGGTGCGCGGCACCATGGTGATCCGGCCGACAGCGTATGCCATCTGGGAGCGGATGCAGGCCGACATGGACTCCCGGATCAAGGCGACTGGCGCGCAGAACGCCTACTTCCCGCTGTTCATCCCGGAGAGCTACCTCAAGCGTGAGGCCGAGCACGTCGAAGGCTTCTCACCCGAGCTCGCGGTCGTCACCCACGGCGGTGGCAAGCAGCTCGCCGAGCCGATCGTGGTGCGCCCGACGTCAGAGACCGTCATCGGTGAGTTCATGGCCAAGTGGGTCGACTCCTACCGGGACCTGCCGTTGCTGCTCAACCAGTGGGCCAACGTGGTGCGCTGGGAGATGCGCCCGCGGATCTTCCTGCGGACCTCGGAGTTCCTGTGGCAGGAGGGGCACACCGCGCACGCGACCTTTGAGGACGCCAAGGCCTATACGCTCAAGATTCACCACGAGGTGTACGAGCGCCACATGCGCGACCTGCTCGCGATCCCCGTCGTGGCGGGCCGCAAGACGGACCGGGAACGGTTCGCTGGCGCCACCTCGACGTACACCCTGGAGGCCATGACCGGCGACGGCAAGGCCCTCCAGATGGGAACGTCGCACGAGCTCGGGCAGAACTTCGCCCGTGCCTTCGAGATCTACTACTCGGCCCAAGAAGGCGGGCGCAAGCTGGCCTGGACCACGTCTTGGGGCACGTCGACCCGCATGCTCGGCGGTCTGATCATGTGCCACGGTGACGACAACGGCCTGCGGCTGCCCCCACTTCTCGCTCCGATCCAGGCTCTCGTGACGGTGGTCAAGGACGGTGCCCAGGCGGCAGCGGCTGAGCTGGCCGCATCTTTGGAGGCCGCTGGAGTGCGCGTCAAGCTCGACGACCGGGTGGATGTCGCGTTTGGACGGCGCGCTGTGGACGCTGAACTCAAGGGCATCCCGGTGCGCATCGAGGTTGGGCCGCGTGACCTGGCCGCTGGCACCGTGACGCTGGTGCGGCGTACTGACGGGTCGAAGACCCCGGTCGCTCTTGGCGAGGCTGTCGGCGCGGTCACCGCCGCCCTGGAAGCGGACCAGAAAGCCCTCTACGAAGAGGCACTGGCCACCCGCGAGGCACGGACCGCCGACGTGTCCACTCTGGACGAAGCGATCGCGGCCGCGGCCAACGGCTGGGCACGCGTCCCGTGGGATGCCATCGGTGTCGACGGCGAAGCCAAGGCCAACGAGAGCGCGGTCTCCGTGCGCTGCCTTTACCGGCCGGACGGGTCCGTTCCCGCCTCGCAGGACGAGCCGGGGCTGATCGCCATCCTCGCCCGTTCCTACTGACCGTTAGCGAAACGGCCCGGGTCACGTGCCCGGGCCGTTTCATTTGCGCGGATTAGGCGGCGGCAGCCGGGGCAGCGGCCTGAACCTCTTCGGGCTTGCGGCGCAGTTTGGCGATCACGATCCAAGTCGCGCCACCGGCGGTCAGCACCCCGCCGACGATCGTCAGGACCTTGGCGGTCTGCGACTGGCTCGCCTTTTCCTGCTCATACGTGTTGGTGCCGACGACCTTGTTGGTCTTCTTGTCGATCGCCTCGCACGTGTCGCCAGGTGACATAACGTCGGTGCCACAACGAACCTCGGTGCTGTTCATCATGACGAGACCGAACGCCAGAGCGGCGATGCCGAGCAGGAGCATGCCCCATTTGTTCCACAGAATGCGTCCCAGCACGGATATCTCCCCGTGAGTCGTGAGTGAATAATGCTCACGCAAGCTAGCGGCGGTGTGATCGGCGCCTCTACTAGCCGAATGGCCCCTTCTGCGAGGACCGGCCAACCATCTGGCACAATTGCTCCTTGGTATTCGCACCTGACTCTGGCGCCCTCTAACCCTGGGGTCGGGGTGTGTGTCCACGAGCTGGCTCAAAGGCTGCACCCCACGCAGCGGGAGAGTTGCTCACCTCAATCGCAACAGGAGCGAAAAACCGTGGCCGTTCGTATCCGGCTTCTGCGGATGGGTAAAATCCGCAACCCGCAGTACCGCATCGTCGTCGCCGACTCGCGCACCAAGCGCGACGGCAAGGCGATCGAATTCATTGGCATTTACCACCCGAAGGAAGAGCCCTCGCTCATCGAGGTCAAGTCCGACCGGGTGCAGTACTGGCTTTCCGTCGGCGCTCAGCCGAGTGAGCAGGTCGTAGCCATCCTTTCCAAGACCGGTGACTGGCAGAAGTTCAAGGGTCTCCCGGCCCCGACTGAGCCGCTCAAGGTCAAGGCAGCTCCCGTCAACCGGACCGCGATCTACGAAGCTGCCGCTCAGGCCGCCGCGGGATTGACGCCGAAGGCGGAAGCACCGGCCAAGCCGGCTAAGAAGGCTGCCGCCGCTAAGACCGAGGCTCCGGCCGCCGCTGCTGCAGAGGAGACGGCCGTTGCGGCCGGCGACGAACAGCAGGGCTGACGGCGCGCTCCGGCCAGCGCTGGAGCACCTGGTCAAGGGGATCGTTGAGCACCCGGATGACGTCCGGGTGCGCCTTGTCGACAACCGTCGCGGGGCCCGGCTCGAGGTGCGCGTGCACCCCGAAGACCTCGGCACCGTGATCGGCCGCGGCGGCCGCACCGCCCGGGCATTGCGCCAGGTGATCGGTTCGGTCGGCGGCAAAGGCATCCGCGTCGACATCGTCGACTCCTTCTGATGCTGCTGACAATTGGGCAGATAGTCCGCCCTCACGGTGTGCGCGGTGAAGTCATCGTGGACCCGCGGACGGACTCCCCTGAGCTGCGCTTTCGTGAGGGGTCGGTGTTTATCGCCGGCCCCTCACGGCTAACCATCCAGAGCGCGCGGCCGCATCTGGGGCGCTGGCTGATCTTTTTCGAGGAGATCCCTGACCGCAACGCCGCCGAGGCGGCCCGGGGACAGATCCTCGAACTCGACTCCGAAGACATGGAAGATCTGTCCGACCCGGACGAATTCCACGATCACGATCTCGTCGGGCTGACGGTCAAAACCGTTGCGGGCGTTGAGGTTGGCCAGATCACCCGGATCGATCACTCACCCGCGTCGGATCTGCTTGTCATCAAGCGCACCGACGGGCGGATCACCCTGGTGCCGTTCCTGAAGATCTTCGTGCCGACGGTTGACGTCGCGTCAGGGCTCGTGGTCATCGACCCGCCGGACGGGCTGCTGGAGCTCGAATGAGGATCGATATCGTGTCGATCTTCCCGGAGTACTTCGCTCCGCTGGACCTGTCCCTGATCGGCAAAGCGCGTTCGTCTCAGGTCGACCTTGCCGTGCACGACTTGCGCCAGTGGACGTTTGACGTGCACAGGACAGTCGACGACACCCCGTATGGCGGTGGGCCCGGGATGGTCATGAAACCGGAGCCGTGGGGGCTCGCCCTCGACGCACTGAACTCTCCCAGCGCACAGATCATCGTCCCTAGCCCCGCAGGCAAGCCCTTCACACAGGAGATGGCGGCTTCGCTCGTACCAGCTGATCATTTGATCTTTGCTTGTGGGCGTTATGAAGGCATCGATCAGCGCGTCATCGAGCACTATGGCGCGACGGAAGTCTCGCTCGGCGACTATGTGCTCTTCGGTGGCGAGGTCGCGGTCCTGGTGATGCTCGAAGCCATCATCCGCCTCATTCCGGGCGTGCTGGGCAACGCTTCGTCGCTTGACGAGGAGTCGCACGCCAACGGACTGCTCGAAAGCCCCGTCTACACCAAGCCGCCCTCGTGGCGAGAGCTGGATGTGCCCGAGATCCTGCGCTCCGGTGATCACGGCAAGATCGCTCGCTGGCGCCGCGATCAGGCGCTCCTGCGGACCGCCTCGCTGCGTCCGGACCTGCTCGAAAAGGTCTGGCCCACGCTCGACAAACGTGACCTCGCTCTATTGGCCGAGGCCGGATTCGCGAGCCCAGGTGCGGATGTGGCAGAGTAGTGAGGTTGCCGTCGCGTCTTCGACCGACGAGGACCCAGCATAAGTAAGACGCTGAGTCAGCCCTGCCAGTATTTAGTCCTAAGGACGTAGCGATGCAAACGCTAGACATGGTCGATGCCGCGTTCCGGCGCTCCGACATCCCAGGCTTCCGCCCCGGTGACACCGTCAAGGTTCACGTCCGGGTCGTCGAAGGTAACCGTTCCCGTATCCAGGTCTTCCAGGGCGTCGTCATCCGCCGCCAGGGCTCGGGCCTGCGGGAGACGTTCACCGTCCGCAAGCTGAGCTTCGGCGTGGGTGTCGAGCGGACCTACCCGCTGCACAGCCCGACGCTGGACCGGCTGGAAGTTGTCACCCGTGGTGACGTGCGCCGCGCCAAGCTTTACTACCTGCGTGACCTGCGCGGTAAGAAGGCCAAGATCAAGGAACTGCGGGACAACAAGACCTCCGCGTAGCACTTCAGCTAAAAAATGGGCACCTGTAGCGGGTGCCCATTTTTTGTACCGCGCTCTAAGCTGTCGCCCGAATATCAAGTGGACTTTCGGGATCGGGGCGTCGCGCAGTGGTGATCATTCCGGATGACGAGGACACCTTCTCCGGTGAACAGTGGCCCAAGCGCCCACGCAAAGCCAAGCGCAAGGGAATGCCGCTATGGCAAGAACTTCCGCTGCTGCTGGTCGTGGCGTTCTGCCTCGCGGTGCTCATACGCACCTTCCTGATGCAGGCCTTCTACATCCCCTCGGGCTCCATGGAGGACACCCTCCTGATTGGAGACCGGGTGCTGGTAAACAAGGTGGTGTACCAATTCCGGGAACCTCAGCGCGGTGAAGTCATCGTGTTCGAGGGCCCGGCCAACTGGACCTACATCGAGCACCCCGTCGATCACGAAGCCGGGTTCTTCTCCAAGCTCGGCCGGACCGTAGGTGACCTTGTCGGCATCTCCCAGCCGGGTGAAAAAGACTTCATCAAACGGGTGATTGGCGTTCCCGGGGACGTGATTTCCTGCTGTGACCCCAAAGACGGACGGATATACGTCAATGGGGTTCCCATCGACGAGCCCTACGTCACGCGCAATTCGCCCCGGACCGACAACCCACAGCCGAAAAACTGTGCGGCTAGAGACTTCCCACCCGTCAAGGTGGAGCCCGGGATGCTGTTCGTGATGGGCGATCACCGCCGTGTGTCGCAGGACTCCCGCTGCCAAGGCCTCGTGCCGATCGACAACGTGATCGGTAAAGCCATGGTGATCGTCACGCCGTTCGACCGGTGGGGATCCCTGGCGCGCCAGGAGGTTTTCGACGCGGTACCGGCCGAAGCGTTCCTGTTGCCGCTCCTGGCCCTGGACCGCCGCCGGCGTTTCCGCACGACACACGACAGGTGATCGTCGTTTTCAGGTTCGCCACGTAGGCTGCCGAGCGTGATTGACGAGCAGACCAAGAGCAGCAAGGGTTCGTTCTGGAAAGAACTGCCTGTCTTGCTGGTAGTGGCAGTCCTAGTGGCGTTCCTGGTGCGGCAGTTTGTGGTCCAGACTTTCTTCATCCCTTCGGGATCGATGGAACACACACTGGATCTTGATGACCGGGTGCTTGTCAATAAACTGGTTTACGACTTCAGATCACCAGAGCGCGGCGAGATCATCGTCTTCGAGGCGCCAGAGTCATGGCGCAACAAGCCGGAGCACGAGGACTACATCAAGCGGGTGATCGGCGTCGGTGGCGACCGGATCGTCTGCTGCGACCCGCAAGACCGGATTCAGATCAACGGGCATCCGCTCGACGAACTCGATTACATCTATCCCGGCAACAAGCCCTCGGTAGAGAAGTTCGACGTCGTCGTGCCCAAGGGGCGGCTCTGGGTGATGGGCGATCACCGGCAGCAGTCCGGCGACTCGCTGCAGAACTACAAGGGCTCCAACGACATTGAGCAAGCCACGATCCCCGAAGACGCTGTGGTCGGGCGGGCGTTCGTGCTCTTCTGGCCGTTCAGCCGCACGACGTGGCTCACGGTTCCGCCGACCTTCGAAGGCGTCCCGGGGCCACAGTCCGGCGGCTAGCCGGAATAGGCTCGGCATATGGAGCCCAAGCACCGGGTGGCAGCACGCATCTTGCTTGTCGACGCTGATGACCGCGTGCTCCTGTTCCGGGGATTCGATCCCGCCGCACAGGGTGTGTACTACTGGTTCACGCCCGGCGGCGGTCTCGACGACGGTGAGGATTTCACCGCCGGTGCGTTGCGTGAGTTGCGGGAAGAAACTGGTCTGGTGGTTTCTGAGGTGGGCGAGCCTGTCCACTCCGACGTGACGCGGTTCTCGTTCAATGGCGTGACATATCGTCAGGAACAGATGTTCTATTTGGTGCGCGTTGCACAATGGACAGTCGACTCCGCGGGCTTTGACGACTACGAGCGGGACACCATCGATGAAGCACGTTGGTTCTCGCTGTCTGATCTTGGGGGATTGGACGAGGCGTATTACCCGCAGGACCTGATCGAAGTGCTAAAGAAGGCAGGGGTGGCCGAATGTTAGCTCCAGCACGGCCGTTGCTCCGGCGAGACGCCGGTTTATACGGGCTGGAGCGGGCGCTGCAGCGCCGGGGGTTCGCCGTGGTGGCGGGAGCCGACGAAGCGGGCCGTGGCGCCTGCGCGGGGCCTCTCGTGGCCGCGGCCGCGATCCTGCCCAACCGACAGTCGAAGGAGATTCTCGGGCTGACGGATTCCAAGCTGCTGACGGCTCTGGCACGAAACCGTCTATACGACCAGGTCGTCTCAGTTGCTGTAGCCTGGTCCGTCGTGGTAATCGAGCCAGACGTGCTGGACACCCGGGGCCTGCATGTGGGCAACGTCGCAGCGATCCGGCGAGCCATCGCCCAGCTGACGCCGCATCCTTCTTATGTGCTCACGGATGGGTTCCCGGTCGATGGGCTCGGGGTGCCCGGGCTCGCTGTGTGGAAAGGCGACCAGGTCGCTGCCTGTGTCTCGGCCGCCAGCATCCTCGCCAAGGTCACCCGAGACCGGATCATGACAGAGCTCGATTCTCAGTACCCGCAGTACGGGTTCGGGGTACACAAGGGGTATAGCACCGCGGAGCACACCGCCGCGTTGCGTGAGCACGGGCCAAGTCCAGTACATCGACATTCATACAAGAACGTGGCAGCAACGTGGCTAACCGCGCGGGGAGCTGACGCGCGCGGTACGGTTTCTGGGGCCGACCCGCAGGAGGACGAGATATGAGCGCTGAAGATCTCGAGAAGTACGAAACCGACATGGAGCTGCAGCTCTACCGGGAGTACCGGGATATCGTGCGCCAGTTCTCGTACGTCGTGGAAACCGAACGCCGGTTCTACTTAGCAAACCAGGTCGATCTGCACGTGCGCAACTCGGACGGCGAGGTCTACTTCGAGGTCGAGATGCACGACGCCTGGGTCTGGGACATGTACCGGCCTGCACGGTTTGTGAAGAATGTCCGGGTCATGACGTTCAAAGATGTGAACGTGGAAGAGCTCGAGAAGCCGGACATCTCACTGCCGACCGAGGGCGGGTTCTGACGGTTCTCCACAGGCTTCCCGTTATGCACAGGCGGCCTTGATCGTTTCGGGTTCGGCTCTGATTTTTCCGCGAGGCTGCGCGTTATGCGTGGCCTCGTTTGTTTGATATTCCTCTTTCCGATGTCCGCCGTGGTCCCTACCGTCCCTCCCGCGAGGCCGTCATGTCCGCGCGCCCCAGCCTTTTCCGCGAGCGCTCCCGGACCGGCGAGGTTGCCGGGCCAGCGTTTGCCGGCCTTTCCCGCATACGCTCCCGGACCGGCGCCGGCGAGGTTACAAGGTCCGCGTTTGCCGGCCTTGCCCGCGGGCGCTCCCGGAATGGCGAGCGCTCTGGGCGAGCCTGTCCCGGTCCTTTCCGTGTGCGCTGCCGGATTGATGCGGCTTCCCGGGGATGCGCTCGGTTCCGGGGAAACGGCGCGAGGGCCGGTGACGGGGCTCGGTGTGGAGCGTGTTCTGGTGCCTTTCCTGGGGCGCGCCATCGGGACGGGAGTGGTTGAACGGTGGGGGTGGCCGGTGGAAGGGGTGGTGGTCCGGCGGTTTACGGTCGGGCCGCATCCGTGGTCGCCGGGGCATCGTGGCGTCGACATCGCCGCGGAAGCCGGTGTGCCGGTGCGGGCAGCGGGCGATGGGATCGTCCACTTTGCTGGGTGGGTCGTGTCACGGCCCGTCGTGAGTGTCGCCCACAGCAACGGCACCCGCACGACTTATGAACCAGTTGAGCCTTCCGTGACCGCGGGACAGACCGTCGTGACCGGACAGATCATTGGCGTTCTGCTCACGGGACACGATGGCGCGCTGCACTTTGGGCTCAGACAGGGCGAGACCTACCTCGATCCGCTGGTGCTGCTCGGCCGAGGGAGGGTCAGGCTGCTTCCTTTAGCAAGGCCGGCAAGCCGGAGGCGAGCCGGGCGAAGTCCTCAGCCGTGTTGTAGATCTGCGCACTCAACCGCAGATAGCCGCGATCACGAAACGGCATGACGTTGACCTCCGTCGCGAGCTCGTCGGAGATCCGGGTGCGCAGAGCCGAGGCCTGCGGGTAGGTGTCGGCGGTGCCCGGGGGCAGGGGGACCAGGCGCATGCTCACCTCTGATCCGGGGTGGGGGAGGAGCTCATCTGGTACACCCAAGGCTTTTGCGACGGTCTTTTGACCGTAAGCGGCCAGGGCGACGTTGTGCTGCCAGATGGCCTCCGCCCCGAACGTGCGGAAGATCGTGAGCCCTTCGACCCCGGCCAGCCAGACGGTGAAGTCCGTCGTGGCCTGCCGCTCGATGTTGAGGGGGAACCCGTCGTGATGGTGGTGCGAAACCACCAAGGGCCGCAAGCGATCCCGCCACGCTGGGCTGACCACGAGCAGTGCGGTGCCGCCCGCCGCGAACGCCCACTTGTGCAGGTTGCCGACCCAGAAATCGGCGTCCACACCCGACAGGGGCGCCGGGATCATGCCCGGTGAGTGTGCGGCGTCAACCAGCAGCGGGATGCCCCGCGCGCGCAACGCCGTGGCGATGGCCCCGACCGGATGCCGCTGCGCGGTCGCCGACGAGACCTGATCCACGATGACGAGCCGCGTTCTTTCGGTCGTCGCCGAAACGATGGCCTCGACGGTCGCGTCGTCGGCTGATCCGAGGTCAACCGGGGCCGTGATGACGTTGACGCCCAGGCGGGTGGCGACGTCATTCACGGCCAGCATGACCGCGTTGTAGCTGTGATCGGTAATGACGATCTCGTCGCCGGGCGCGAACGCTATCGAGTTCAGCACGATCGCCGTACCAGCCGTCGCGTTCGTCACGAGGGCGCAGCCCTGTGGATCGGCTCCGACGAAGGCCGCGTAGCGATCCCGTGCCGCGGCGGTCAGTTCGATGAGCCGCTCGCTCACAAACTTCGTCGGGTTCGCGTCGTAGGCCGCCATCATGCGTGCCCGTGCTTGGCGGACAACCAGTGGCACGGCGCCAAACGAGCCGTGGTTGAGATGCGCGATCGCCAGGTCGAGGGTAAACAGCTGTGCCGCACCGGGCAGAGGGGTCATCACGTCAAGAGACAGTAACGCCCATCGGCCGTGCGGTGCAGGTATCCGCGGACAGCAAGTGAGGGCAGTATCGCGAGGGCTTCCCGCAGCCCGATGCCCGCCTCCGCCGCGATTTGGGAGGCCAGGGCACCATCACGCCGGGGAGCCGCGTCGACAAGCTGCTGTTCAACGCTGCTCAGATGATCGAAGGGGCGGATGGGGCCACGGGCTAGCTCGGCGAACTCCCCAATCGGCCCGGCGTCCTCAATGACTTGGGCGGCATTGGTCACCAGACGTGCGGTGACTTCGGTGCGGAGTATCTCGTGGTTACCAATGAAGTTCGCCGATGTGGCGGGCCCGGGTACGACCATCGTGGGGCGGCCCAGTTCCCGTGCCCGCCGCAGCGTGAAGCGGGCACCGCTGCGCGCGCTCGCTTCGACGAGCACGGTGCCGCGCGATAGCGCCGCGATCACCCGGTTACGGATGAGGAATCGATTGCGATAGGGGTGCGCGCTAGGCGGCCACTCGCTGATGAGCAGTCCGCTTTGGACGATCTGCTCAAACAAGCCCTGGTGCGCGACGGGGTAGGGCCGGTCCACTCCGCAGGCCAGGACGGCCACCGTGCTGCCGCCAAACTCCGTGCCGGCCAAGGCTCCCCGGTGCGCGGCCGCGTCGATGCCATAGGCGCCGCCAGAAATAACCGTCCAGCCGCGGCTGGACAGACCGTAGGCGATGTCGGCAGCCATGTGCAGCCCGTAGCCCGACGCCGCACGTGCTCCGACGATGGACACCGCTCGCGACGGCAAGTCCATCAAGGGCAGGGTGCCGCGAACCCACAGCGCGTGCGGTGGGAAGGTGTCGCGCTCAATTCGGTCCTTCTTGGTGTCAACACTGATGCGGCTCAGATCGTCCAAAGTGGAAGGCCAGTCTTGGCTCTCCGGCACCACGATGCGCACCCCGAGCCGGTTCGCGTCGGCGAACAGGCGCTCGGCGACGGCAGCCGGATCCTCGCCCTGCAGACGTGATGCCGCGGGACCGTGCAGATCCTCCGGCACGAGACCACGAAGGACGCGGTTCAGAGCTTCCTGTGGCCCGTGCTTGGCGACGAGGAAATGCACGGCCTTACTGCCCGGCTCGAACAGCCAGCTGAGCATGAGGCGGGCCGTCAGGGTCGCTTCGTCCACATCGGTCATCTGGCTTCTCCATGTCTTAACTCGATCGCGATGTTCAGCTCTTCGGTACCCGGCCGGGACAGTCCCGCCAGATCGGCCAAAGTCCAGGCCACGCGCAGAATCCGGTCGTAGCCGCGGGCGGAGATGCTGCCCTGGTCGAGCAGGCGCATCAGCGGTGCGGTGACGCTGGGCTCCAACCGCCACGGAGGTTTGCGCAACACTCCCGGCGGCACCGTGGCGTTCAGGTCGACTTCGATGTCGCGCCAGCGCTCGATCGCGGCCTGCCGTGCTTCGGCGACCCGTTGCGCCACCACGCTTGACGGTTCGCGATAGTCCTCGCCGAGCAGGTGTGCGGCGGACAGCGGCATTGTCTCGATCTGGATGTCGATGCGATCGAGCAACGGACCGGAAAGCCTTCTCAGGTAACGCCTGCGAGCCTGCGGCTGACACTGACACTCAGACGCGGAGTTGGCGCAGGGGCACGGGTTGGCGGTCAGCACCAGCTGAACCTGGGCCGGGTACACCACCACGCCTTGCGTACGCGAGATGGTGATGATGCCTTCCTCCAGTGGCTGGCGCAGCGCGTCGAGCGCCCGGGCGGCGAACTCGGGCGCTTCATCGAGCAGTAAGACCCCCTTGTGCGCCAAGGAAAGCGCGCCAGGGCGGGGCAGGCCGCTGCCGCCGCCAACGAGAGCCGAGACGCTCGCGGTGTGGTGCGGAGCCTGCAAGGGCGGACGGCGGATCAGCGGTGCTCCCGGCGGCAACGCCCCGGCGACGGAATGCAGCGACGTCACCTCCAGCGCGTCGTCGTCATCTAGCGGCGGCAGGAGCGAGGGCAATCGCTTGGCCAGCATGGACTTTCCGGCACCGGGCGGGCCTTTGAACGCGACATGATGGCCACCGGCGGCGGCCACTTCGATCGCCAGCCGGCCGAGCTCCTGACCGGCGACGTCGGCTAGGTCGAGCAATTGCGGGACGGGTGATTCGGCCGCTGGCTCGGGCGGTATCAAACTCCCGGCGCCCTGAACGAAACGGATCACGGAGGCGAGGTCGGGGGCGCCTAGGACGTGCAGTCCTGGTACGAGCGCGGCTTCGGCACTGTTGGCGTGCGGCACGATCGCCCGGCGGACCCCATGGTGCACAGCTGCCGCGGCCATGGGCAGCACCCCGCGCACAGGCCGGATCGACCCGTCCAGACCCAGCTCTCCAACGAGCAGCACTTGGCGCAAAGCGTTGAGGGGCAGCTCACCCGTGCCCCCAAGCACGGCAAGTGCGATGGCTAGATCGAAACAGGAGCCTCGTTTGCGAAGGTATGCCGGGAAAAGGTTGACGGTGATCCGCTGCGACGGCCACTCCCGGCCGGCGTTGGTGATAGCGGCACGAACCCGGTCGCGCGCTTCGTTGAGCGCCGAGTCGGGCAGGCCGGTCAGGTGCACCCCGGGCAGACCCGGCGCCAGATATGCCTCGACTTCGACCAGTTGCCCCGTGACACCCGTTAGCCCTGCGCTGATCACCCGTGCGTAGCTCATTGCCAGATGGCGCCGCGAATGTGGTTGATCGCAGGCCCACTGGGCCGGACCCGAACCGTGATCACGTCAAAGCGGATGTGTTTGGCCCGGATCCCGCTGGCCGCCAGCCATTGCGCGGCGAGCATGCGCAGCTGAAGCGACTTCCTCCCGGCCACCGCTTCGGCCCCGTCGCCGAAGGCATCACTGCGGCGCGTTTTCACTTCGGCGAAGACGATCGCGTCACCATCGCGCGCGACGAGATCGATCTCACCCGCGCTGGTTCGCCAGTTGCGGTCGAGCAACACCATGCCGGCCTCGGTCAGATGGGTGGCGGCCAGTTGCTCACCCCACTTGCCCAGCGCTTTGCGGGTTTTCGTCATGCGGATAACAGTCGCGGCGTAACCCCATCTTGAGCACGGGCAACATAGCTGTCCATTGTGGATAACCACCGGCCTGGGGATAACCTGCGGTTGCGTCTTGGCAGCAGGTGCCATACGGTTTGGGCCCGTGGACCGACGTGACGACTTTGGAGCCTGGCAGGAATCCGGAAGCCAAGGCGGATATACGTACGACCCGAATGAGGACCGCTTCATTCCACGGCAGGATGGGCGTCATCCCTCCATGGCCGAGCTGAACGAGCGCCGGCGGCCGATCAGCGGCATTCCTGGATCACCCGCTCCAGCCCCCGCTGGCCGTGGCCCACGCTCAGGAGAGCCGCTGCCGCCTCCCGCGCAAGAGTGGCGTCCCGAACCGGTTGGCGCGCTGCGCGAACCGACCTCCCAGGTGGACGCGGCGACCGTGCGCCGGGCCGTGGCCGAAAACGATGGCCTTTACCGCAGCGCCCGCCCCGCTTTCGCGGTGCTGTTCAGCGTGGTCGGCACGCTGGGCGTGGTGCTCATGATCCCGCCCTTCCTGTCCGGCGCGTTCAAGTCGGGTGCTGGTGCGGCGCTCGCACCGCTGCTGGCGATGGTGGGCTTCCCGCTGTTCGCGCTCGGCATGTATGCCCTGTTCACCGGGGCTGCCGCGGCCGTGCACTTCCAGGGCCCGCGGGTGTGGCTCAAAACACCCCTCGTCTATCTGCCGATCGCTCTGCTGCTGCTTCTAGCTGCGGGGGCTGCCGCTGCTTAGCGGCCGGCGGTCACGTATACACTTGTCCCCGGCGACCGCACTTGCGGTTGACTTCGCGCGCTCTCCTCTCGCCGTCACGGCGAAGGCGGCGGCCTCCCTGGTCTCGCATTAGCGAGGTTCATCAAGGCCGGCGACCGGGCGCCAGGCGGCGGCCGACCGGCCGCCGGAAACCAGGGACTGCGTGAGCATGCGCTCACGCCGGAAGGAATTGGCCTAACCATGGCTGTTGTAACTATTCGCCAGCTCCTCGAGAGCGGCGTGCACTTCGGGCACCAGACCCGTCGCTGGAACCCGAAGATGAAGCGCTTCATCATGACTGAGCGCAATGGCATCTACATCATCGACTTGCGCCAGACCCTTGACTACATCGAGAAGGCCTACAGCTTCGTGCGCAACACGGTGGCTGAGGGCGGCACGATCCTGTTCGTCGGCACCAAGAAGCAGGCTCAGGAAGCCGTTGCGGAGCAGGCGGCGCGCGTGGGCATGCCCTACGTCAACCACCGCTGGCTCGGCGGCATGCTGACCAACTTCCAGACCGTCTACAAGCGGCTTCAGCGCATGAAGGAGCTTGAGGCGATGGACCTGTCGGGTGCCACCGCGAACCACACTAAGAAGGAAGCCCTCGTGCTCTCGCGCGAGAAGGAGAAGCTCTCCAAGACCCTTGGTGGTCTGCGGGACATGTCGCGCGTTCCGGCCGCGGTCTGGATCGTTGACACCAAGAAGGAGCACATCGCCGTTGACGAGGCTCGCAAGCTGGGCATCCCGGTGATCGCGATCCTTGACACCAACTGCGACCCGGACGAGGTCGACTTCCCGATCCCCGGTAACGACGACGCGATCCGTTCGGCGGAGCTGCTGACCAAGGTCATCGCTTCGGCGGTGGCCGACGGCCTGATCGCCCGCAGTGGCAAGGCTGCCCGTGGTGGCGACGTCAAGCCGGAGCCCGGCACCGTCGCGGCCAACGAGCCGCTGGCCGAGTGGGAGCAGGAACTGCTCGCCCCCGCCGCGTCGACTGAGACACCGGCCGCTTCGGCCGAGTGAACTGAGAGGAAGTCATGGCTAACTTCACCGCCGCTGACGTTAAGCGGCTTCGTGATCTGACCGCCGCCGGGATGATGGACTGCAAGAAGGCGCTGGAAGAGGCTGACGGCGACTTCGACAAGGCCGTTGAATTCCTGCGCATCAAGGGCGCCAAGGATGTTGGCAAGCGTGCTGGCCGCACGACCGCCAATGGTCTTGTGGCGCACCACGGTTCGGCGCTGCTGGAGCTCAACTGCGAGACCGACTTCGTCGCCAAGAACGACGCCTTCATCGCGCTGGCTGACCAGCTGGTGAAGCACGTCGAGGCGACCAAGCCGGCCGACGTCGAAGCTCTGCTCGCGTCCACTTTGGACGGCCAGACGGTAGCCGACCTGGTGCAGGACCAGTCCGCGAAGATCGGCGAGAAGCTCGTCATCAACCGCTTCGCGGTGCTCGACGGCCAGCTCGCGGTTTACATGCACCGCAAGAGCCCGGACCTGCCCGCTCAGGTTGGCGTCATGGTCGCCTACAGCGGCAAGTCCGACGAGGCCGCCGAGGGTGACGCCCGTGGCGTCGCGATGCAGATCGCCGCGATGCGCCCGAAGTACCTCACCCGTGAGGAAGTTTCGGCCGAGGTTGTCGAGTCTGAGCGGCGTATCGCCGAGCAGACCGCGATCGAGGAAGGCAAGCCCGCCGCGGCTCTGCCGAAGATCATTGAGGGCCGGGTGAACTCGTTCTTCAAGGACTTCGTGCTGCTGGAGCAGGCTTCGGTCGCCGACCAGAAGAAGACGGTGGCTCAGGTGCTCAAGGACGCTGGCATCGAAGTCACGCGGTTCGCCCGCTTCGAGGTCGGCCAAGCCTAATCACTTGGCGAAAAACGCGTTCGGGGAGGTCGTGCGAACACGGCCTCCCCGTGGCATATGGTCTGCGGTGACGTGTGAGGAAGGTGGCACTCTTGACCGGTCAGTTCAAGCGAGTGGTTCTGAAGCTTTCAGGCGAGGTTTTCGGCGGTGGCGCCGTTGGCGTTGATCCCGACGTGGTGGCCGGCATCGCCCGGCAGATCGCCACTGTGGTGCGCGCGGGAGTGCAAGTCGCGGTCGTGGTGGGCGGCGGCAACTTCTTCCGTGGTGCGGAGCTTCAGAAACGCGGGATGGACCGGGCGCGTGCTGACTACATGGGAATGCTCGGCACGGTCATGAACTGCTTGGCATTGCAGGACTTCCTGGAGAAGGAAGGGATCGAGACGCGCGTGCAGACCGCCATCACGATGGCTCAAGTCGCCGAGCAATACATTCCGCTGCGCGCCATCCGGCACCTGGAAAAGGGCCGGGTCGTCATCTTCGGCGGCGGCGCTGGCATGCCCTACTTCACGACTGACACGGTCGCGGCCCAGCGTGCGCTGGAGATCCGGGCCGATGTCGTGCTCATGAGCAAGAACGGAGTGGACGGCGTTTACAGCGCTGACCCGCGCACCAACCCTGACGCGGTAAAACTCGACCAGATCACCTCGCGGGAAGCCATCCGGCAAGGGCTTCGGGTGGCCGATGCCGCGGCGCTCAGCCTGTCCGGGGAAAATGGGCTACCGATGCTGGTTTTCGGGGCTGAGGGGGACGACATCGCGCGCGCGTTGCGTGGTGAGAAGATCGGGACGCTCATCACCCCGTCCTGAACGCTAGTGAGGTATCGCGTGTCGGGCCGCAGGCCCGACACGCGATACCTCACTTGCGGTCCTAGTGTGAACTTGACTTGAGAGATTCGGAGAAGCCCGTGATTGACGAGACCCTCCTTGAGGCCGAGGAGCGAATGGACCGGGCCGTTGAGCACGCGAAAGAAGACTTCGCTGCCATTCGCACCGGCCGGGCGAGCGCGGCAATGTTCTCCAAGATTGTGATCGACTACTACGGCACGCCGACACCGCTGCCGCAGATGGCTTCGATCAGCGTCCCGGAGCCGCGCATGGTGATCATCAAGCCGTACGACGCCTCCCAGCTGGGTTCGATGGAGCGCGCGATTCGTGACTCGGACCTCGGCGTGAACCCGGGCAACGAAGGCACCGTGCTGCGCATCGTCGTTCCGCCGATGACCGAGGACCGCCGTCGCGACATGATCAAGGTCGTCCGCAGCAAGGGCGAGGACGGCAAGGTCGCGATCCGCAACATCCGCCGCAAGGCCAAGGATGAGCTCGACAAGCTCGTCAAAGATGGTGCCGTTGGCGAAGATGAGGGCAAGCGGGCCGAGAAAGAACTCGACGAACTGACCCACAAGTACACGGGTCACATCGACGAGCTGGTCAAGCACAAAGAAGCTGAGCTGCTCGAAATCTGATGTCAGAGGTTGATGAGGGGGCGCGGCGCTTCAGGCATGCCGCGCCCGCCAATGCGCCTGACTATGGCCGGGCAGGGCGTAATGTCCCGGTGTCGCTGCTGGTTGGTGTCCTGCTCCTGACCGCGGTGCTCGTTCCGCTGTTCTTCTTCAAGCCAGCCTTCATCGCGATAATCGCGATCGCGGCGTGCATCGGCGTGTGGGAGATGGCGCGCGCGATCCGGTCAGGTGAGGCGCATCCGGCCCTGCTGCCGCTCCTTGGCGGTTCCATCGCGATGGTCGTGCTCGCCTGGTTCGCCGGGATCGAAGGACTGACAACCGGATTGCTGGTCGCGGTTCTGGCCGTGCTCGTGTGGCGGATGGGTGACGGGCCCGACGGTTACTTGCGCGACATGGGCGCGTCAGTGCTGATTTTGGTCTATGTGCCATTCCTGTTGGGCTTCGCGGTATTGCTCGTCACGCCGGACGACGGGCATTGGCGGATTCTTGTCGCACTTCTGGCCGTCGTCCTGTCGGACACGGGAGGCTACGTCGCGGGTGTCCTTTTTGGAAAGCACCCGATGGCTCCCTCGATCAGCCCCAAGAAGTCCTGGGAGGGTTTCGCGGGCTCCATCGTGGCGACTTCGGCCGGCAGTGCCGCGTTGTTGTGGCTGCTGCTTGATGTGGCTCCGTGGAAGGGCGCGTTGTTCGGCGTGATCGTCTCATGCGCCGCGGTGCTCGGTGATCTGACCGAATCACTCATCAAGCGTGATCTTGGAATCAAGGACATGAGTAACCTGCTGCCCGCGCACGGCGGCCTGATGGACCGGCTGGACTCGATTCTTTTCGCTGTGCCAACCGCCTATCTGTTGCTCTCCGTGCTGGCGCCGCTCCCGTGATATCGCTCCCGGTGTCAACCGGGGGGCTGTTGTACGTTGCGGAACGTGGGACACTGGTCCAGTCATGACAACACTGCCCGTAGTTCCATTAACGCTCGGTGACGGTATGCCTTCGCGCCGTGCCTCCATGCCGCCTGTCCATCTGGCGGACCTGGATTTGGCTGGCCGTCGCGCCATCGTCGCCGAAACCGGCGAGCAGGCCTTCCGTGCCGCTCAGCTGTCCACCCACTACTTTGGCCGCCTCGAGCGCGACCCAGCCGCGATGACGGACATCCCGGCCGCGTCCCGTGAGCGTCTCGCAGGCCATCTGATGCCAAAGCTGCTGACGCCGGTTCGCGAGCTTGAATGCGACGACGGGGCGACCCGCAAATCGCTTTGGCGGCTTCACGACGGTGCGCTCGTGGAGAGCGTGCTGATGGGTTACCCAGATCGGGTAACCGTCTGCATTTCAAGTCAGGCAGGCTGCGGAATGGCCTGCCCGTTCTGTGCTACGGGACAGGCGGGGCTAACGCGCAATCTCTCGACCGCGGAAATCGTCGATCAGGTGGTCTATCTGGCTGGCGTCGCCGCGTCGGGGGTCATGGAGGGAGTGCCGCGAAGGCTAAGCCATGTCGTGTTCATGGGCATGGGCGAGCCTTTGGCGAACTACTCCCGCGTCATCGCGGCGTTGCGCCGGCTGACCAGTCCCGCTCCGGAGGGGCTGGGCTTGTCGCAGCGGCACATCACCGTATCGACGGTCGGCCTAGTCCCGGCCATGAAAAAGCTGGCAGACGAAGATTTGTCGGTTACTCTTGCGCTTTCCTTACACGCGCCTGACGACGAGCTCCGCGACGAACTCGTGCCGGTCAACCAGCGCTGGAAGGTCGCTGAGGTGCTCGACGCGGCGTGGGCCTACTCCGCGAAGACTGGTCGGCGAATCAGTATTGAATACGCGATGATCAGGGATGTGAATGATCAGCCGTGGCGGGCCGACCTTTTAGGACGACTGCTAGCGGGGCGGCTGGCGCACGTCAATCTCATCCCGCTCAATCCCACCCCCGGGAGCCGATGGGACGCCAGTCCCAAGCCGGTTGAGCGGGAATTCGTCAGAAGGCTGCGGGAAGCCGGTGTTCCTACTACTGTGCGGGACACTAGAGGGCGAGAGATCGACGGCGCATGTGGTCAACTGGCGGCAAGCGAGGGTGAGGCATGAGTTCTTCGAGTCACGGGCAGCGTTTCCGCCGGCGGGCGATCCGCCGCGGATACAAAGTCGATGAGGTTGACGCCTTCCTGGACCGGGTAGAAGCGACCATCAACGGCTCAGGGGCGGGCCGGGTGACCGCGCAGGATGTGCACGACGTCGTCTTTAGAGTGCGGTTCGGCGGTTATGACGAGTGGCAAGTTGACCTGCACCTTGACCGGGTGGAGCGTCAGATCGCCGAGCTTGAGGAGCGGTCGATGGGCCCCGGTGTCGGTGCCCAGTTGCGTGCCGCGATGAGTTCCCCGGTCGATCGTGGAGGGCCGCCGCCACCACCGTTGCCCACCCGCACTCCTTCAGCGCACGTTCCCACCAGCACTTTGCCCCGCTTTGACCAGCCTTTTGACGGACCGCCGCGGCGTGATGACTCGGCCTATGTGCCGACTGGCAGCTTTAGCGCCCTCCCGCCGGACCCCATCCGCGAACCGTCAGGCAGCTACCCAGGCTTCAACTCGGACTTGCCGCGCCGAGGCGGAAATGACCTCACGGGTGAGATCCGGCGTACCGATCTGACGGGCGAGATCCGTCGCAGCGATCCTTATGGCACAGGCGGTTTCGGGCCCGTTTCCCCCGCGGCCCCGCCCTTCCGCCAGATGGACACGATGTCGGGACGTGGTTTCGACGCCGCCGCCACCGGATCGTTCAACCCGCTGCCGCCGTCGCAAAGCGGTGGCTTCGGCCCGCCTCCGGGTGGGATCGAGAGCCAGCGGATCGATCAGCTGCGCCGCACGTTCCAGTTGCGTCGCTTCGGCAGTGGCTATGACCCGAGCCAAGTGGACCGGTTGTTCGACACGGTCGCTGGTGCCCTGGCTGGCCGCGGTGGAGTGAACGAATCTGAGCTGGATCCGACCAGGCTGGCGCTAGTTCCCGGCGGCTATTACGAAGCCGAGGTGGATCAGGCGATCCGGGAAGCTCGCGAGATTCTCCGGTCGCGCTAAGACGTGGCGCGCTAAGACGTTAAGGGCCCCGCCCAGGCGGGGCCCTTTGCTATGTCAGTCCCGCAATCCGTTGCGGCGCAGCACGGCGTCGGCGATCAGCAGGAAGGCGATCCCGGCGGCGAACCCGATGATCCACGGAGCGCCCGTGCTGACGTCGTTGTTGGCGAAAAGCATCAGCACGAGAGTGATGATCACGGCCACGCCGCCGATGCGCCACAGCCTGCGCGGAGTGGGCTTGTGCTGGTCGGGTGAGGTTACCGGCTCTTCTGCGGCCACTGGAGGTCCTTTCGGCGGTCACGTTTCTCCACCGGTAGCCTAGAGCAGTGCAAATTACGGGTACGGGACACGCCAGCATGCGCATCGACACCCCAGCCGGGTCGATCCTCTGTGATCCCTGGGTGAACCCAGCGTATTTCGCCTCCTGGTTCCCCTTTCCGGACAATTCCCAGCTCGACTGGGAGTCCTTGGGCCAGTGCGACTACCTCTACGTCTCGCACTTGCACCGCGACCATTTCGACGCGGCACATCTCAAGCGGTTCGTGAGCAAGAAGGCGACCGTTCTGCTCCCCGAGTACCCGACGTCGCAGCTTGAGGACGAACTGCGCGACTTGGGCTTCACGAAGTTCTTCAAGACCGTGAGCGACGAGGTGCACGAGCTCGATGGCGGGCTCAAGGTGCTCATCCAGGCGCTGATCAGCCCGACCGACGGCCCGATTGGCGACTCGTCACTGTGGGTGGAATATGACGGCGTGCGCGTCCTGAACCAAAATGACGCCCGGCCAACGGATCTAGCCTCGTTCAAGGAACTCGGTCACGTGCACGCGCACATGCTGCAGTTCAGTGGTGCGATCTGGTATCCGATGGTTTACGAGCTGCCGCAGACCGCGAAGACCGCCTTCGGCAAGCAGAAGCGTGAGCGCCAGTTTGACCGGACGTTCCGTTACATCGACGATCTTCAGGCTAGCTGGGTGTTCCCGATCGCTGGGCCGCCTTGCTTCCTCGATGACGAACTGTGGCACCTCAACGATATTCACGGCGACGAGGGCAACATCTTCCCGGATCAGTCGGAGTTCATGAAGGAGTATCCGGGCTCCAATGGTGTCGTGCTGCTGCCGGGCAGTGTCTCGACGCTGACGCAAACCGATTGCAGCACAACGCATCCGACGGATCCAGACGAATACTTCGCCAACAAGGAAGCGCACCTGAAGGCATACCGCGATCGTCAGCGCGTGACCATTGAGAAGGAGAAGGCTTCCTGGTCGCACCCTGAGGTCGATGTGCTCGCGGGCATGAAGGCGCAGATCGAGCCGCTGCTCGACGAATCCGTCTACCTCGCCAAGGGAGTCGGCGGTCCGGTCAGGTTCGATCTCACGTCCCCCGACGGCGAGGTGCTCGAGTCGATCGTCATTGACTTCCCAGGCAAAGAAGTTCGGGTGTACGACGAGGAGAAGGTCCGTTACCGGTTCCGAACCGAGCGCCGCCTTGTCGAGCACCTGCTCCACATCGGTGAAGGTGACTGGGTCAATTCGCTGTTCCTGTCCTGCCGGTTCTCCGCCGCCCGCATCGGTCAGTACAACGAGTTCGTCTACGCGTTCTTCAAGTGCCTGTCCGAGGAGCGCCTGCAGTATGCCGAGGGCTGGTATGAAAGCCAGCGTCCCGATGCCGAGGACATCACGATGGGCGGCTGGACGTTCCAGCGCCGCTGCCCACACCTCAAGGCCGACCTGACGCGCTTTGGCATCGTCGAGGGCAAGACGCTCACGTGCCAGTTGCACGGCTGGAAGTTTGACCTATCGAGTGGGCGCTGCCTGACGAGCGTCGGGCACGAGATCCGTTCCGTGCCCGCCGCTTCATCGTGATCCACATCCCGAGGTGAGATCCACATCCCTCCAGACGTGATCAAAAGGCGGTTTGATCACGTCCCAAGGGATGTGGATCACCAACGGGCGCGCCCGCACGATGCGCGCCCGCACGATGCGCGCCCGCACGATGCGCGCCCGCACGATGCGCGCCCGCACGATGCGCGCCCGCACGATGCGCGCCCGCACGATGCGCGCCCGCACGATGCGCGGCCAAATAGCGCGGCCGCAAGGGCAAGCGGGCTACTTGCCGAGGTCGGCCAGGATGCGGTTGGCGGCGTTGTGGCCTGCCGCGCCGATGACTGACCCGGCCGGGTGGCAGCCGGCGGAGCCGGCGTAGAGGCCGGGGAAGCCGGTGGCATAAGGCATCCGGGACGCCAGCGCGACGGTGTTGTCCACGTGATGAATATGCCCACCGGTGATGCCGAAGTGCGACTCGATCCCCGACGGCGACAGCGTGAAGGTGTCGGCGACGAGCGCTGACGTTCCGGGCGCGTAACTGTCGCAAATGGACAACAGGTGGTCCACGTAGGCGTCATCCACGGCGGCGCCGTAGGGCACGGACTGGACGAACAGCGCACTGGAGTGGTGTCCTTCGTCGTCCATCAAAGAGGGATCGACGGTGGTGTGCAGGTACCACTCGATCGTCGGCTCGTCGGGCAACTGTCCTGATTGGACTTGCTCCCACATCCGGCGCAAGCGGGCCAGCGGCTGATCACCATCGGAGCCGGGCAGCAGGTGGATCGTGGAACCAAACGGCGATGGGGCGCCCGCGGGCAGACACGAGAACTTAGGCAGCCCAGACAGAGCCAGGTTGACCTTCATCGTGGTGCCGGTGCGCTGGTGCGCCTTCATCCGCTCCTGCAACGAGTCAGGAACGGGGGCGATCTTCATCAGCTCATAGGGATCGCACGCGCCGAGCACCACCGGAGACGAGACAACGTGACCGGATTCCAGGGCAACACCGGTAACGGCACCGGCTGACGAGAGCACCGAAGCCACTCGTGACGAGGTGAAGATCTGCCCGCCAGCGGCGACGAACGCCTCGGAGAACATCCGCGAGACGGTACCCATCCCGCCGCGCGCGATCATCCACGTGCCGTCGGCACCGGGCAGCCGGCACATGTTGTGCACGAGGAAGTTATGGCCGGTTCCAGCATCGTCGGGGCCGGCGTTGATGCCCGACAGTCCATCGGTCACCGCGTACATCGACAGCAGTAGTTCGGATTCGAAATCGAACTTCTTCAGATAGTCGAGCACGCTTCCGCGTACCAGAGAAATGAAAGTGTCTTGAAGGGACGGCCGGATGTATTGCGCGGCGGTCTCTTCGACGGTGCCTGGTTCTGCCAGCCACGCGGGCGCGAGATCCTCGCGCAGGGCGGCGAGTTCGGCCTGCATCAACGCGTCTGCCCGTAGGTCGGCCTCGGAGTAGATGCCGTTGTCCGTGCGCGTCGAGCCGCTGAGCAGATAGGCAGACCCTGGCGTGGGCAGGAAGTAGTGCGGGTCGCGGCGCAGCACCGGGATGTCGATGTCCAGGGTGCGCATGAGTTCCGGTGGCATCAGACCGAGCAAGTAGGAGCCGGTCGACTGCTGTAAGCCGGGCACCTTGGCGAAGGGGTGCTCGGTGCGGGTCGCGCCACCGATGACGGAGCTTGCCTCAAGCATGACGACGCGCAGGCCGGCCCGGGCCAGCAGGATGCCACTAACGAGTCCGTTGTGCCCGGATCCGATGATCACAACGTCGGCTGATGTGGGGTGGGTCATACCGAGAGAGATTACCTGAGCAATGACTCAGTAACGGCTTTCAGTTCGGCTTCAAAAAGTTCCGTAGCGTCATCAACGGCCCAGCTCAAGTGCCCGAAGGCTTCGGCCATAATTAATCCATAGAACTGTGCCCACCTCGCCAGGAAGTAGGTGTAGACCTCGGCGGGGATGTCGAACTGGGAGGCGAGAGCGTCCCGGACCGGCAGGCGTCCCTGAGCGTGCAGGGCCAGCATCGGCTCGATGAAGATCATGCCGAACTGGTTGCCGGCGTGCGTGAGGTCCTCGCACTGCTGATGGAATTCATCGACGCCGGGCAGGGGCGGGCCGAACATCAGGGCGGCCTCGCTGAGGTGGGTGAGGACCCAGCGCCGGAATTCGCGCACCATCGCGATCAGCCGCCCGACGTGATCATCAGCGGGGAGTTCGTCGCGCACGGCCTCACAGGCCAGGCGTAGCTCGACGTGTAAGTCGGTCGCGAGGTCGAGGATCAGTGAGTCAAGCGCCGGGTAGTAGCGGTAGAGCGCGGGAGCGGTGATGCCCATGTCCCGTGCGACCGCTCGCAAGCTGATCCCCGCCGGACCCGACGCGACCAGCAAAGACCGTGCTGCCGCCTTGATTTCAGCGACCGTGAGGTCCCGTCGCTTCTGTGACCTATCCGACACGAGCTATCCTGACGTTAACGGTGTTCACTAATCTAACCGGTGTTAATCAACTTTAGCCGGAGGATGACATGTTCGCATGGTGGGGCCGGGCCGTAGTCCGGTTGCGCTGGCTTATTTTGCTGGCCGCCGCAGCCGTTCTCGTGCTTGGGGCGACCTGGGGCGGCGGCGTTTTCAACGATCTGATCAGTGGCGGCTTCGACGATCCGTCGAGTCCGTCGAGCAAGGCACACGCGCAAATCAACGCGGAGCTCGGCCGCCAGGACACCGACATCATCGCGCTCTACACCGGGGACAGTCTCGAAGCTCCCGTGCACGATGTCATGGCCCGGGTCAAAGACCGCCCCGAGGTCACGAGTGTCGTCAATGGACGGGTCTCCACCGACGGAAAATCGACCTACCTGGCCATTCAGCTGCGCGATGGCGACGAGAACAAGAAGCTCGACGACTTCGCGGCCATCGAGCCCCTTTTAGGGGCAGCGGGAGTCAAAAGCGAGATCGGTGGGCTCATCCCCTTCCTGGAGGACGCGAACACCCAAATCAGCGAGGACATCACGAAGGCCGAGATCATCAGCCTGCCGATTCTTCTTGTCCTGCTTATCTTTATCTTCCGTGGACTCGTCGCCGCGGCGACACCTTTGCTCGTCGGCATCCTCGCGGTGCTAGGCGCCTTCATCACGGTCAGGGCACTGGCACAGGTCACTGATGTGTCGGTCTTCGCCATCAACATCATTACGATGCTCGGCCTCGGTATGGCGATCGACTATTCGCTATTCATCGTCTCTCGCTTCCGGGAAGAACTCGCCCTGGGCAAGACACCGGCGGAGGCGATCGCGGTGACCATCGCCACCGCGGGACGGACCGTCATGGTGTCCGGCCTGACAGTCGCTGTCGCCCTGGCGAGCTTGCTGGTCTTCCCGATGGCGTTCCTCAAGTCCATGGCTTGGGGCGGCATGAGTGCGGTGCTCGTCGCGATGATCGCTGCGCTCACCGTGCTGCCTGCCCTGCTTGTGGTGCTGGGCAAGCGCATCAACGCGTTGAGCATCAAGGCACGGCCCAAGCGTGGTGAGGGTGGCTGGGCGAAACTGGCCCACAGCGTGATGAGGCGGCCGGTGCTTTACGCCGTCGGTGTGACGGTGTTGTTGCTGGCGCTGGCAGTTCCCTTCCTGCGCATCGAGTTTGGTGGTTTCGACGAGCGCGTTCTGCCCAAGGACACCGAGTCGCGCGTCGTCAGTGAACGGATCAACACCGGGTTCCCGGGCGGTGGCACCTCGCCGATCATGGTTCTGTCCAGCAACGCATCCGCTCTGGAGGCGGGAATCAAGGGCCTGCCTAACGTCACGGCCACCCAGGTTGTGCAGGACAAGCTGATCGTCGTGAACTATCCCGGCGAGCCAACGTCGGAGCTGGCACGCGATCTGGTCCGCGACATTCGGCAACTGCCAGGGGAGCATCTCGTTGGCGGGCGATCCGCCGCGGATGTGGATCAGCTCGACGCGTTCACGGAACGGTTGCCGTGGATGCTATTGCTGATCGCGGTGAGCACGTTTGTGTTGCTGTTCCTCGCCTTTGGCTCAGTGGTGCTGCCACTCAAGGCCATCGTCATGAACATCATCTCGATCGGCGCCAGCTTCGGTGTGGTCGTATGGGTTTTCCAAGACGGGCACTTCGCCGATTTCCTGGGCTTCACCGTGACGGGGTTCCTAGAACCAGCCAATCTGGTGCTGATGCTCGCGATTTTGTTCGGCCTGGCGACCGACTACGAGGTCTTCCTTCTTTCGCGGGTACGCGAGGAGTGGGACCAGACCGGAGACAACAACACGGCGGTGGCACACGGACTGCAGCGGACCGGCGGCATCATCACCGCCGCGGCACTCTTGCTGATCATCGTGATTGGAGGGTTCGCGACCGGCGGCACGGCCACGATCAAGCTCCTCGGCGTCGGCACCGTGGTCGCGGTCGCCGTTGACGCGGCGCTCGTGCGCACGCTACTCGTGCCCGCGACCATGCGGTTGCTCGGCCGCTGGAACTGGTGGGCTCCCGGGCCATTAGCCAAGCTCTATCGTCGATACGGCATCCGGGAGTCGTAGAACGTTGAGCCCCGGATGGTCTTCCGGCGGAATCAGCGTGTAAACCTCGCGACGGTCAGGGTACGAATGCAACATATAGGACGAACAGTTTTTCGCGGTACGGCAGCGAGCTGGGACCGTCTGTAAAGTGTTGTCATTCGTACCCCCCTCGCGAACGGAGTGAGTGTGCCCGCGTCGTCCACTCGCACGAAACGGCGGCAGCCTCCACCTCCCCCGATGGATCTGCCCGACTTCGATGACGAAGTGCGCCCGGCGAAGCGCAAGCGCCGGAAGGATCCCACCTGGGCGCGCCTGCTCGTTATCTTCGGTGCCTTGTTGATGGTCGCCGGTGGCGGAGGCATCGTCGCGGTCCGGCTGGGGCTGGCGACCGTTACGGCCAACATTCAGACCACGAGCCTGATCCCCAAAGACTCGGTGGCGATGGCGGGCGCCAACATCGACGGCGCGATCAACCTGTTGCTGGTGGGCATCGACACCGAGTCACGTGCAGGCGAGGGCCGCGCGGGCGTTCTGGCCGACAGCATCGTGATCATGCACATCCCCAAAACGCACGATCAGGCTTACCTGATCTCGATCCCGCGTGACACCAAGGTTTCGGTGCCCAAGAATCAGCGGCTCGGCTTCCCCGGCCAGAGCGTGGAGAAGGTCAACGCTGTCTTCGGCATCGGCTACCGCGCTAAGAACGACGCTGACGAGCAGACCAAGCGGGCCAACGGCGTTGAGATGCTCGCCCTGACGCTGAACAAGATCACCAATGGCATGAAGTTCAACGGCGCCATGCTGGTCGACTTCGACGGGTTCAAGTCCATCATCGATGAGCTCGGTGGCGTCGACATCTGCGTCGACCAGAAAGCCGAATCCATCCACCTGGCGAAGATGCCTGACGGCAAGATCGTTGACGTTTGGTACGACGAGGCGTCCGGCAAGGTACGGGGTCTCCCGGCCGGGGCGAAGGTTGTCGTGCACGAGCCCGGTTGCCGGACGTTTAGTTCGCAGCTCGCCCTCGACTTCGCCCGCATCCGCAAGAGCCTGGAAAACGGTGACTATGACCGTCAGCGCAACCAGCAAAAGGTCATCAAGGCGATGGCGAAGAAGGCCGCCAGCAAGGACATCATCAAGGACCTGCCGCGGATCAACCGCATCGTCGAGGCGGCGGGCAAAGCCGTGCTGCTCGACCACGGCAACGTCCCGCTGGAGAACTTCCTGTTCACCATGAAGGACGTCGCGGCCAACGACCTCGTAATGATCAAGACCAACGCGGGGCAGTTCGCCTCTGAGGACATCAATGGCGTGTCGTTCCAGGTGCTGACGGCGGCTTCATTGGACATGCTCGCCGCGGCCAGGGATGGACACCTCCCAGAATTCTTGCAAAAGCACCCCGAGTTCATGACATCCGAATGAGCGAGTTGGTGGGTCCGGGCACAATAGGCGGCGTGCACTCCAGTTCCGTCCAGCGCGACATCGTTTTGCTCGGCTCCACCGGGTCGATCGGCACTCAGGCGATCGACATCGTGGAACGCAACCCTGACCGCTTCCGGGTCGTCGCTATCGGCGCTGGTGGTGGCAACGTTGAAGTCCTTGCGCAGCAAGCACTTTCGCTCGCAGTAGAGGTTGTCGGCGTCGCGCGCTCAAGCGTCGCGCAAGACTTGCAGCTGGCTTTCTACGCTGAGGCCTCGCGACAGGGCTATGCCACCGGCTCGTTTCGCATACCGAAGATCGTGACCGGGCCCAACGCGATGACCGAGCTGGCTCAGTGGCCTTGCGACATCGTCCTCAATGGAGTGGTCGGGTCGCTCGGGCTCGGCCCCACCCTGGCCGCGCTGGAATCGGGGCGCCTGCTCGCCCTGGCCAACAAGGAGTCACTGGTCGCCGGTGGGCCACTGGTGCGCCGGGTGGCCAAGCCGGGGCAGATCGTTCCGGTCGACAGTGAGCACTCGGCGCTCGCGCAATGCCTTCGCGGCGGCAGTGCCAGCGAGGTGCGGCGACTGATTCTGACGGCGAGCGGCGGGGCGTTTCGCGGCCGGCGGCGCGAAGAGCTGGCCAACGTCACGGTCGAAGAGGCGCTCAAGCACCCGACGTGGGACATGGGACCGGTCGTCACGATCAACACGGCGACGCTCGTGAACAAGGCCCTCGAAGTCATCGAAGCGCACGAGCTGTTCGGCATCAGCTATGACGACATCGAGGTCATGGTGCACCCGCAGTCGGTGCTGCACTCGCTAGTGGAGTTCACCGACGGATCCACGCTGGCTCAGGCCTCACCGCCAGACATGCGGCTGCCGATCGCGCTGGCTTTGGGATGGCCCGAACGGGTACGAGACGCGGCCCCCGCCGTCGACTGGACCATGGCGCACAACTGGGAACTACGCCCACTGGATCATGAAGCGTTTCCCGCTGTTGAGCTGGCGAAGCAGGCCGGCCGCGACGGCAAGTGCCGTCCAGCGATCTTTAATGCGGCTAATGAAGAATGTGTGGCAGCTTTCACCGAAGGACGTTTGCCCTTCCTGGCCATCGTGGACACGGTGGCACAGGTCCTCGCGGACGCTCCGGCCTTGGGTGAACCGGGTACGGTCGAAGATGTGCTCGCCGCCGAGTCTTGGGCCCGGCAGCGTGCTAACGAGCTTATTGACAGGATGGGTGCTTAATGCTGGGTCTGCTGGGGATCGTCTTCGTGGCGGTCGGCATCCTGATTTCGGTGTCGCTGCATGAGGCCGGTCACATGGGCACCGCCAAGGGCTTCGGCATGCGCGTCACCCGCTATTTCGTCGGCTTCGGCCCGACGATCTTTTCGCGGAGGAAGGGCGACACCGAATACGGCGTGAAGGCACTGCCGCTCGGTGGGTTCGTCAAGATCGTCGGGATGACGCCGCAGGACGAGGACGCTGACGACAAGCGCGCTATGTGGCGTTTCCCGGTGTGGAAGCGGACCATCGTCATGGCCGCTGGCTCCATCGTCCACTTCATCCTGGCGTTCCTTATCTTCTGGGGCGTGGCCGCCACCGCCGCGATGCCCAACCCGCAAAACCTTGGTATACACGCCGAGGACCCTTTGACGCAGCCGGCCTACATCTATGTCGCTGATTGCCTTGAGCCCGACAAGGAAGGCAACTGTGCTGTCGCTGATGGGCCTGCCAAGACGGCCGGTCTAGCGACCGGCGACAAGATCACCCAGCTGGGCACGGTTCCCATCAACAACTACGGCGATCTCGTCAAGGGCATCCGCTCACTGAAGTCGGCGCAGCCGGTCGACGTCACGGTGATGCGCAACGGTGCCACGCAGACGATCACGGTCACTCCCAAGGAGGCCGAGCGGGCACCGATCGGAGACCCGAAGGGCGCCAAGGAAAAGGTCGCGGTCATGGGCATCGGGCTGGACTTCGACCCGGCTTTGCCGACCCGTGTTGAGTACAACGCCATCGAATCTTTCCCGGTCGGTGCGAGCCTCATGGGCGACACCTTCATGCGGGTCATCGAGGCGATCAAGAAGTTCCCGGAGAAGATCCCTGGATTGTGGACCGCCATCACCGGCGGTGAGCGTGACCCGGAGAGCCCGGTCAGCGTGGTGGGCGCGGCCCGCATCGGTGGCGACCTGGCCAAGCTGCACCAATGGCCGGCCATCTTCGCGATGATCGCTTCGCTGAACCTGTTTATCGGGTTGTTCAACCTGCTGCCGCTGCTGCCACTTGACGGTGGTCACATTGCGATCGCCTGGTTCGAGCGGGTGCGGTCGTGGCTGTACAGCAAAATGAAGAAACCCGACCCCGGCCGGGTGGATTACTACAAGCTGATGCCGCTGACCTACACGGTAATCTTGATTTTCGGTGCGTTTACCGTGCTCACTATTACTGCCGACATCGTCAACCCAATCTCCCTCTTCAAGTGAGAGTGCCGTGACTGCGATCAACCTTGGAATGCCGGCCACCCCGCCACCGCCGCTAGCTCCCCGCCGGGAGTCTCGCCGGCTGATGGTGGGCAGCGTGCCCGTCGGTGGCGGTGCCCCGGTGAGTGTGCAGTCGATGACGACGACGCTGACCTCCGACGTGAATGCCACGCTTCAGCAGATTGCGGAATTAGCGACGTCGGGCTGCCAGATCGTCCGGGTGGCCGTGCCGTCGCAAGACGATGTCCTGGCGCTGCCGGCGATCGCGAAGAAGTCGCCGATCCCGGTGATCGCCGACATTCACTTCCAGCCCAAGTACGTGTTCGCCGCGATCGACGCGGGCTGTGCCGCGGTCCGGGTGAACCCGGGCAACATCAAGCAGTTCGACGACAAGGTCAAGGAAATCGCCGCAGCCGCTGCCAGCGCTGGCGTTCCGATCCGCATCGGTGTGAACGCGGGTTCGCTGGACAAGCGGCTGCTGCAGAAGTATGGCCGCCCCACGGCTGAGGCTCTGGTGGAGTCGGCGCTTTGGGAATGCTCATTGTTCGAAGAGCATGGCTTCCGCGACATCAAGATTTCGGTCAAGCACAACGACCCGGTCGTGATGATCAGGGCTTATCGCTTGCTGGCCCAGCAGTGTGACTATCCGCTGCACCTGGGCGTGACCGAGGCGGGCCCATCGTTCCAGGGCACTGTGAAGTCGTCTGTCGCGTTTGGAGCGTTGCTCGCCGAAGGGATTGGCGACACGATCCGGGTTTCGCTTAGCGCGCCACCGGTCGAAGAGATCAAGGTGGGCAACGCGATCCTGGAATCGCTGGGGCTCAAGGAACGTGGCCTGGAGATCATCTCGTGCCCGTCCTGTGGCCGGGCTCAGGTCGACGTCTACACCTTGGCTGAGCAGGTCACCGCGGCTCTTGAAGGCTTCCCCGCGCCGCTGCGCGTCGCCGTCATGGGCTGTGTCGTCAACGGCCCGGGCGAGGCTCGCGAGGCTGACCTCGGCGTCGCTTCCGGCAACGGCAAGGGCCAGATCTTCGTGAAGGGCGAGGTCATCAAGACCGTGCCGGAATCACTGATCGTGGAAACCCTGGTTGAGGAAGCCCTCAAGATCGCGGCTGAGATGGGCATCTCGCTGGACGATGAGCCAGCCGGTGGTGCCCTGGTGAGCGTTCACTGACCTTTACTCGGCAGCGAGAATGGCGTAGAGCTTGCGTTTAGTCTCGTTCAGCACTTCTAGTGCCTGACGGCGCTGGTCAGTGCTGCCCGCTGTGCCGACCTGGCGCATCGCGTTCATGATGCCCATGGCGGCCTCGCGGAACTGCTGCAACTCGTCGATCTGGCCCTGGTCGAACCGCTGCCAGGGCTGGCCCGCGGACTCGGCCTGGGTGCGGCCCGGCTCGGTGAGGGTGAAGCGCTTGCGGCCACCCGTTTCTTCACTGACGATCAGGCCCTCGTCTTCGAGGAGCTGAAGCGTCGGATAGATCGAGCCCGGGCTGGGGCGCCAGAAGCCGCCCGTGCGCTGTTCAAGCTCGGAAATCATTTCGTAGCCGTGCATCGGCCGCTCGGCCAGCAGAGCTAGCACCGCGGCGCGGGTGTCGCCCCGGCGTCCGCGTCCTCTGCCGTGCCCGTGGCCCCGGCCGTGTCCCATGCCGCCTTCAAACGGCGGGAATCCGGGGAATCCGCGCCGGAATCGGCGGCCCTGTTCATGTCTGTGTGGGCTAAACATCTTTACTCCTTGGGTAAGTATCGCGATCGGTTCGCGATGCGTTAACGATATATCGGAACTGTATCGAGAGTCAACCAGACGGTTCGGTAGGCATGGTGTGACGGTGCTTACTAGTCTTGAGGCATGCTCACGGTGCCGGTGCGGCAACTCCTTGAACCTGACCGGGCGGTGGTGAAGCGTCTGCTGGACGCTCATCCCATCGCCTCGGCGCAGGTCGCTGAGCGCATCGGGGCACGGGGCCTGGGCTGGCGGGCCGACGGCAGACTCTTCGGCTATGGCACGGGCCGCGCGCCTGAGGCATTGCTGTGGTGCGGTGGTCAGGTCACACCGCTCGGAGCTGACGACAAGGCGATCGCCGCGTTCGCGGATCTGGTGTCTGGCTGGCCGCGCGCGGGCGCATCGGTCGTTGGTTCGGCCGAGGCCGTGCTCGCGTTGTGGGAAAAGCTGCGCCCGTCGTGGGGTCCAGAGCGGACGGTCCGCGCGGAGCAGCCGTTGCTCATGGTGGACAGGTCGCCGTCACGGGCCGCCGATCCGCTCGTCCGTCCGGTTAGGACAGACGAAGTGGACGTGCTGTTCCCAGCCGCGGTCGCCATGTACACCGAAGAAGTAGGCGTGTCACCGGTGTCTGACGATGGCGGGCGTTCTTATCGGGTACGCGTCGCGGAGATCGTGCGCAGTGGGCGCGCGTTCGCACGCATTCTCGACGGCCAAGTCGTGTTCAAGGCCGAGCTCGCGGTGGTGACGAAGCATACGGCGCAAGTCCAGGGCGTGTGGGTGCATCCCGAATATCGCGGCCGTGGCATCGGGTCGGCTGGAATGGCTGCTGTGGTGCGGGAAGCGCTGCGCCGGTTCGCGCCTTCGGTGAGCTTGTATGTCAACGCGTTCAATGAGCCGGCGCGTCACGTCTATGACCGGCTCGGCTTCCGAAGAGTCGGCACGTTCGCGACCGTTCTGTTCTAGCATCGCTACTGACAGTAGTTAGGCGACGACTAGAGGTGAACACCCCGATGGGGCGGATCGTAAAACAGCTCTCTGACACCACCAGCAAGTACTACTGGTATCCCGGAGAGAAGGAGGAGTGGATCCGCGCCGTAGTCGCCTTGGCAGTTGGCGGCGGATCAGCCGCCTTGCTCATGCTCATCACACGTAACAGCCTCGCGGCGGTCGTCGTTGGCTGCTCTGCCACGCTCGCCGTCGCCGGCTTCAACTTCGGCCGGCGCGACGCTAAGGCACTGGCTGGTTTTCCCGATATGAATGACAAGGCGGCCCGGCGGGCCGCTGTCGCCTATTCGGGGCGCGCGTTCTGGCGCGGCATGGTGCAAGGCCTCGCCGCCGCGTTCGCCGCGATCATCGTGCTGAACATGGTCCACAGTGGATGGTTGGCCGACTGGGTGCTGCCATTGCTGCCCGCGGCCGTCGGCGCGCTGGGCCATCAGGCGGGCATGGTCTGGGACCGGCTGGGCACCACGGTCGCCGCGCCGAAGCCAGCGGCAAAGCCGGAGACTGTTGCCGAATGACCGGCTGACCGGTAGACCTGTGACCTATGTGGTCAGCCGAGCAACTGCGGGCACGCGTCGATACCGGCGAGATCGATACCGTCATCCTTGCGATGACCGACATGCAGGGACGGCTGCAGGGCAAGCGGTTACACGCCCGGTATTTCGTCGATGAGGTGCTGCGGCACGGCAGCGAAGCCTGCAACTACCTCCTCGCCGTCGACGTCGAGATGACGCCGGTCGCCGGCTACGACGTTTCCGGATGGGAGCGTGGTTATGGCGACTTCGTCCTGACGCCTGACCTCGCGACCCTTCGGCCGATACCTTGGCTTCCCGGCACCGCCCTTGTGCTAGCCGATGTGTCCGGTCACGACGGTGCGCCCGTAAGCGTTTCGCCACGGCAGATCCTGCGCAAGCAGATCGCGCGCCTGACCGAACGCGGGCTCATCCCCTATGTGGGCACCGAACTCGAATTCATCGTGTTCCAGGAAACCTTTGAAGAAGCCCAGATTAAGGGGTACAGGGGCCTCACGCCCGCGAACGGATACAACGTCGATTACTCCCTGTTGGGCACGAGCCGCGTAGAGCCATTGCTGCGTGCCATCAGGCTGGGCATGGCGGGCGCGGGCCTGGAGCCCGAAAGCGCTAAGGGCGAGTGCAACCTGGGCCAGCACGAGATCGCGTTCAAATACGCCGAAGCGTTGCGGACCGCCGATCAGCACGCCCTTTACAAGCACGGTGCCAAGGAAATCGCCGCACAGCTGGGGTTGTCGCTGACGTTCATGGCCAAGCCCAACCAGCGTGAGGGCAACTCGTGTCACGTGCACTTCTCGGTGCGCTCGGCGGCGGGGGAGCCGGTGCTCGCCCGCGGTGCCGCGCTGTCCAAGCTCGGTGAGCATTTCGTGGCCGGACTGCTCGCCACGACGGCCGAGTTCAGTGTGCTTTACGCCCCAAACATCAACTCCTACAAGCGATTCCAGCCTGGTTCATTCGCACCGACGGCATTGCGCTGGGGCCGCGACAATCGCACGTGCGCGGTGCGGCTAGTGGGGCATGACCAATCACTGCGGGCCGAGCACCGGCTTCCGGGCGGTGACGTCAATCCCTACCTTGCCATCGCGGGCCTGATCGCCGGGGCGCTGCACGGCATCGACAATGAGCTGGAGCTAGAGCCCGCCTTCACCGGCAACGCCTATGACGACGCCACGGCGCAACGGGTGCCCGCGACACTGCGCGAGGCGCAAAACCGGTGGCTGAGTTCGCAAATCGCGGCCGAGGCGTTTGGTGCCGATGTCGTGAAGCATTACGCGCACGCGGCCGGTGTCGAGCTGGCCGCCTATGAAGCGGCTGTCACTGACTGGGAACTGGTCCGGGGGTTTGAGCGACTGTGAGGATCATCAATCCGGCGACGGAAGAGGAAATCGCGGTCGTCGCGCCCGGCGATGTGGAGGCAACCGTTGCTTTGGCGCGCAAGGCATTTGTGTCATGGCGCGACGTCGCGCCAGGGGAGCGGGCCCGGCTCCTGCGTTTGTTCGCCTCCAAAGTGGAGGAGCACCTTGACGAGCTGGCACAGCTCGAGATGGCCAACGCTGGGCACTCAGAAGGCAACGCGCGCTGGGAGGCAGGCAACGTACGCGATCTGCTGAACTATTACTCCGGTGCGCCAGAACGCTTGTGTGGCAGGCAGATTCCGGTCGCCAACGGCTGGGACGTGACGTTTCACGAGCCGCTCGGTGTCGTGGGCGTCATCGTCCCCTGGAACTTCCCGATGCCGATCGCGGCGTGGGGCTTCGCCCCGGCGCTCGCGGCCGGCAACACGGTCATCGTCAAACCGGCCGAGCTGACCCCGCTGACGGCACTGAAGCTCGGTGAGATCGCCAATGAAGTGCTGCCCGAGGGCGTGCTGCAGATCCTTCCCGGGCACGGGTCTGAGGTTGGTGCCGCTCTCGTCAAGCACCCTGACGTGCGCAAGATCTGTTTCACCGGCTCGGTCGAAGTGGGCAAGCAGATCATGGCGGCCTGTGCCGACGACCTCACTCGCGTGACCCTCGAACTGGGCGGAAAGTCAGCCACGATCTTGTTTGGCGACGCCGATCTGGCTAAGGCCGCCAAAGCCCTGCCTGACGCGGTCTTCGACAACGCGGGTCAGGACTGCTGCGCGCGGTCGCGATTGCTAGTGGAGCGACGGGTATACGACGAGTTTCTGTCGCTCCTCAAGCCACACGTGGAAAGCTATGAGTGCATTCCCCTCATCTCCGCGGAGCAGCGAGAACGCGTGAAGTCCTATGTGGACAACCCATTGATCCAGGCCCCGGTCAAGACCGGTAAAGGCTTCTGGTTTCCGGCGACCGTCCTCGCAGCGGGCGAGCGCGACTGGAACGAGGAGATCTTCGGCCCGGTGCTCAGCGTGCTCCCGTTTGACACCGAGGAAGAGGCGGTCCGGCTAGCCAACGACACCGAATTTGGGCTGTCCGGATCGGTGTGGACGCGCGATGTTGGCCGGGCGCTGCGGGTCTCACGCGCGGTCGAGGCTGGCGTGATCAGTGTCAACTCGCACTCGTCAGTGCGTTATTGGACGCCGTTTGGTGGGGTAAAACAATCTGGACTGGGTCGCGAACTCGGCCCCGACGCCCCACTAGCGTTCACCGAAACCAAGAACATCTTCATAAGCACAGAGGAGTAGGTGTTGCGGCGCTTGGAAGGGCGGGTCGCGGTCATCACTGGTGCGTCCAGTGGGATCGGAGCGGCCACGGCTAAGAGATTCACTGAGGAAGGCGCGCATGTGGTGCACGCCGACCTCAATCCACCCCCGGACGGCGGCGATTTCGTCAAGTGCGACGTATCCGTCGAAGACGAGGTAAAAGCGCTATTCGATGGCGTCGTGCAAAGGCACGGCCGCGTTGATATCGCGTTCAACAACGCTGGCATTTCCCCGCCCGATGACGACTCCATCTTGGACACCGGTCTCGAAGCGTGGGAACGTGTGATGAAAGTCAACGCGACGAGCGTCTACTTTTGCTGCAAATACGTCTTGCCGCACATGCTTGCCGCTGGTAAAGGCTCCATTATTAACACGGCTAGCTTTGTTGCCCTACTGGGCGCGGCCACGAGCCAGATCGCTTACACCGCGAGCAAGGGTGCCGTCCTATCGATGTCCCGTGAGCTGGGCGTTCAGTTTGCCCGGTCGGGAGTCCGGGTGAACGCGCTATGCCCCGGACCGGTGGCGACCCCACTGCTGATGGAGCTTTTCGCCAAGGATCCGGACCGTGCGGCTCGCCGTCTCGTCCACGTGCCAATGGGCCGATTTGCTGAGCCCGCTGAGATAGCCGCGGCGGTAGCGTTCCTGGCCAGTGACGATGCTTCATTCATTACCGCCTCCCAGTTCGTTGTGGACGGGGGCATTACCGGGGCTTATGTGACGCCGTTGTGAGCGATGTGAACAGACCACTAATCGGGATCACCACCTACGTCAACCAGACTCAATTCATCGTTTATGACACGCTGGCCGCGGTGCTGCCGTGGGCCTACGTGGAGCAGGTCCGGATGGCCGGTGGCCGGCCGGTGCTCATCCCGCCGATGCCAGACGGTGGGGTAGAAGTACTTGAGGGTCTCGATGGCATCATCATCGCCGGTGGCGCCGACGTGGAGCCGTCTCGCTATGGCGAGCGCCCGCACCCCACCGTGCACACGAGCCCGGTCCGCGACGCGGGAGAGCTCCCGCTCGTGAAAGCCGCTCTGCACAACGGTGTTCCGATCCTGGGCGTGTGCCGGGGCATGCAGGTCATGGCGGTCGCTTCGGGCGGCCGGCTGCACCAGCACCTGCCCGAGGCCGTCGGCCACGAAGGGCACAGCATGCCGGGAGTGCTCAAGACCTACAACGAACACAAGGTGCGCTTCGCGACCGGATCCAAGTGCCGTGAGCTGTTTGGCGCCGACGCGATCGTCAACTCCTATCACCACCAAGGCGTCGCCGACCCGGGCAAGCTGACTCCCGTGGGCTGGTGCCCCGATGACGAGCTCATCGAGGCGCTGGAGCACCCGGATCACCCGTTCGCCATTGGTGTGCAATGGCATCCGGAGGACATGGAGTCACCGGCACTGTTCGTGGCGCTGGTGTCAGCCGCGGCACAACTGAAGTCGAAGACTTCTTACGTCACCGTGTGAGCCGTAAGCTCGCCTGATGGGCAAGGTTTACGAAGCAATTGATGACCGGATCCACGCTTTTCTGCTAGCCCAGAAGATCTTCTTTGTCGCGACCGCACCGTCTGGATCGGACGGTCACGTCAACGTTTCGCCTAAAGGGCTATCAGGCTGTTTCGCCGTGCTTGACCCGCTAAAGGTCGCCTACCTGGAATATGGCGGGTCAGGCATTGAAACGATCGCCCACTTGCGTGACAACGGCCGCATCGTGCTCATGTTCTGTGCCTTTGACGGTCCGCCGAAGATCTACCGTTTGCACGGGCGGGGGCGCGAAGTCCTGTGGGACGACCCTCAGTTCCCGGAGCTGATGCGAAACTTCCCCGAGCCCAAGCACTGGGGCGCGCGCAGTGTCATCGTTGTCGATGTCGAGCGGGTGTCTGACTCGTGCGGCTATGGCGTGCCGCTCATGGATTACACCGGCGACCGCGATCTGCTTAACCAATTCTGGGACAACAAGGACGAGGAACAGCGCCTGCACTACCTCCACACGCGCAACGCCACCAGCATCGACGGTGTGCCTGTCCTAGCTGCGGACTAAAGTCTTAGCCATGTCAGCGGAACGTGCTCACCTAGTACCCGGAAAAATCTCTCCTTGGCGGGAGGTGCCCGCGAGCATTCCGAGGCCGGAATATGTCGGCCGCAAGCGTGCCGCGGCCTGGACCGGCCCACACACCCAGACCGAGGAAACCCTGGAAAAGATGCGGGTTGCCGGGCGGCTGGCGGCGCAGGCGGTTCAGCTGGCTGGGGAGCATTGCAAGCCGGGTGTGACGACCGACGAGATCGACGCTGTGGTGCATGAGTTCCTGGTCGATAACGGGGCTTACCCGTCGACTCTGGGCTATCCGGGCCGCAATGTGCCGCCGTTCCCCAAGTCCTGCTGCACCAGCCTCAATGAGGTTATCTGTCACGGCATCCCCGACTCGACCGTGCTCGAAGACGGCGACATCATCAACATCGATGTCACGGCCTTCCTGAACGGGGTGCACGGCGACACGGACGCCACGTTCTGTGTGGGCACCGTCAGCGAGGAGGCACGGCTGCTCGTCGAGCGCACCCACGAGGCCACCATGCGTGGCATCAAGGCGGTCGCGCCGGGCAGGCCGATCGGTGTCGTCGGGCGGGTCATCGAGTCCTATGCCAAGCGCTTTGGTTACGGCGTGGTGCGTGACTTTGGTGGGCACGGCATCGGTGAGGCGTTCCACAGTGGACTGTTCGTGCCGCACTACGACAGCCCTGACGCGACAACCGTGATGGTCCCGGGCATGACCTTCACGATCGAGCCGATGATCACGCTCGGCGGCATCAGCTATGACGTCTGGCCCGACAAGTGGACCGTTACCACCAAGGACCGCAAATGGACCGCTCAGTTTGAGCACACTGTTGTCGTGACCGAGTCAGGTTATGAGATCCTGACCTTGCCATGAGCGTGGGCTTGCCCCGAGCGAGTCGAAGTCGCAGGTTGAACTCGTCGCGGCGACCGGATGGAGCGAGGTTGAGCGGGTTGAGCACGAACATGCCGATATTTCGGGCGGCTGGCTGCGGCCAGCCGTGTTCGGCGCGATGGATGGACTCGTCACCAATATCTCGCTGATCGCCGGCGTCGGTGGTGGTGTGGCGCCCGGGACCATCGTGCTCACGGGCACCGCCGGTCTCGTGGCCGGGGGGATCTCGATGGCTCTCGGCGAATACACCAGGGTCCGCGCGCAAAACGAGCAGCTGGCCGCCGAGGTGGCTAAAGAGCGCCGCGAGCTGCATAAGAATCCGGCAGCGGAAGCCGACGAACTCGCGCACCGCTGGATCGAGCGCGGTTTGCCCGCCGACTTGGCGCACAGCGTCGCCGACATCCTCAAGGAAAATCCTGACGAAGCGCTGAAAGTGCATGTGCGCGAAGAGCTCGGCATGGATCCCGACAGCTCCCCGAGCCTATGGCTGGCAGCGACTTCCAGCTTCCTGTGCTTCTCGGTGGGTGAGCTGATCCCGTTGCTGAGCTATCTGCTCGGCAGCGATTCGCTGTGGCTGGCGCTGGGCATCGGCGGTCTGGGCTTGTTCATCGCAGGCGCCCTAACGGCCCGTTTCACGAGGCGGCACTGGCTCTTCAGCAGTCTGCGCCAGCTTTCGCTCGGGGCACTCGCCGCCGCGGCGACTTATGGCGCCGGCACGCTGATCGGCGTGTCGGCTACGTGAGGTAGAAGACCCGGATCTGCCGGTTTGAGGCCCGCTTCTCATAGGTGGCGTAGGCTGGCCAGATCTCCAATGCCTTGGCCCACAACGCTGCCCGCTCGTCGCCCTTGGCCAGTTTGGCCGTAACGTTGCGCCACTTGCCTTTGATGCACACCTTCGCCTGCGGGTTGGCGATCAGGTTGTAGGACCAGCCGGGGTGCTTCGGCCCGCCCCAGTTGGATCCGATGAGGATGATGTTGTCGCCGTCGGGCACGTAGGCCAATGGCTGCAGCCGTTCTACGCCAGACTTCTTGCCGATAGTGACGATGCGCAAGGAAGGCACGAGGCCGAGCGCGACCACCCGGCCGCCGGTGATCTTCGCTAGGCCTTTGTCCAGCGGCACGATCGCCTTATTCATCTTGGCAAACCAGGCCTTGTGGCCCAGGCGCTTCACCAGTCTGCGTAATGGCATGGCGCATATCATGCCCCATGCCATTACGCGAGGGAAGCTAACCTGAGCTCCGCTCTCATTTGCCGCCCACCTTGCCGAAAGCACGGTCCGCGGCGGGCCTCAGATTCTTCGCTCGATGGGCAAGCGGGCCCGCGTGAATAGTGCCGTCCCGGCCATGGCGATGACCGGCACCACAAGCACGATCAGCATGTTGCTCGCCGGGACGGTGAAGGGAATGGGCGGCGCTACCGGCCAGATGATCTTCTCGGCGTCGAACGCGTTGATAGTCACGATCAAAGTCAAAGCAATGATCAATCCCGTGAGAGTGCCGAGTAAGGCGCCCATTCCCGCGATAAGCCCAGCCGAGCTGACCGTCAAGCGGCGCCGCACCGCCGGAGCCGCCCCGACCGCGGCCAGTGTGGCCAGGTCAGCGCGGGCGTCGGCGGCCGCGAGCCCGGTGGCGATGCCCGCCGCGCCGACAGCGATGACGACCGCCCCGATCGCGAGCAGGAGCGCGACGACATCGATGTCGCGTCGCGGCCCACGCTCGGTATAGGGGGAGATCCCTTCGCCGAGCACACTGAGGCGTTCCCGAAGCTGTGCCTCTTGGTCGGCCGTGGCGGGAGTCAGCGGTTTGATGACCAGGCGGTCGGGCTGGATGGTGACGTCGCTGCCGGCCAGTGCCCCGCGGGACACGATCGCGCTAGCGCCGCCTAAGCCGGTGTCCAGGGCCATCGCGGGCACTTCACGCACACTGTCTCCAATGGACAGAAGTACCTTGCCGTCTTTGACATAGCGTGCGTCATCGATGATGACGCCACTTGCGGCAAGGAAAGCCGTCGCTTTGGCCCGGTCGGCTTCGCTCAGGCTAGTGGTGACGTCCAATGTGGACCCGTCGTCCACGATGGTGCCGACAGCCTCGTTGCGAGAGAACATAAATTTTGTGGCACAACGGGTGTCGGCTCGTGCCTGCCTCCGCAGTTCAGCCGTCATTTCATACTCGGACAGGTAGGGGCAGCGCAGTTCCGGTGGCAGCTCAAGACTCACCATGCACGGCTGGCTGTTCGATTCGCACGTCGCCTGGCTCACCGAGCGGATCGTCGCGCCCGGATAGACCTGTGTGGCGATCTGCTTGGCCTGCCCCAGGATTTGCTCGTCAGGCGTGGTGACGTAAGAGGTGATGCTCACCGATCCTGGTGGCAGCGTGGGGTTGTAGGTGGACAGCCACTGCTGCTCCGTGCTCCACAAAACCGTTCCCGTGGCCACGGCACCCGCGACGGCGGCCATGACCGCGGCGACCGCCGGCCCGGCGGAGGTGCGGTTGCGGGCCATGTCACGCAAGGCCAGTCTTGGCGCGAGGGGCAGCCATCGGCCCGCTTTCGCCGCGAGGCCGATCAGCGCTGGCGTCAGCAGCACCTGGCCGATCTCCATGATGCCCAGCCCGATCACGACCATGATCTCATCAACAATCGTGGCACCCACGAGAGCAAGCGTGGCACCGGATCCGCCGAGAACCGCGCCGGTGACGATCCAGCGCTTGCGTGACTTAACGATGCCGCGCCGTCCATTGAGGGCGGACACGAGGTTTTGCCTTGCCGCGATGAAAGCGGGCACGGTCGCCGCAAGAAGGCCCGTCCCCACCGCCGCCACCGTGATGAAGATCAGAGCCGAGGGAAAGACACGCCATCCGCCTACGCGGGACCGGCTCACATCCTCAAGAATGGGCAACGCCAACGTGATGACGAGAATCCCGAGGACGATCCCAGCGACCGCCCCAACCAGCCCCAGCACAATGCCGTCGGCAAGGACGACGCGACGAATGTGCTTCGGTTCACCACCGGCCGCCGCGATCAAAGCCAGTTCACGGTTTCGGCGGCGGGCACCCACCGCGAAGGCAGGCCCGGTCAAGAGCACGATCTCGAAGATGGCCAGCGCCGCGACAAGCCCGCCCAAAGCCAGCTCGCCGCCATCGACCCGGGGGCCGCCACCCTGGTTGTAGATGGCCGGCGGGTTGAGTGCCACCTCCCGGCTAACCACCAGCAGTCCCTTGGCGTTGAGCTGCCGCACCTGTTCCCACGTCACCGGCTGCGGGGTATCGGCCAGCCACCGCTGGAACGCGCCGTTGGCCAGCGAGGTATGCACGACCATGGCCGGGGAGAGGTCCGCCGGGTACTCGATGATCGCGGAGACCTTAAAGGTCTGTGCGGGTTTCGTCGCCGTGACCGTGCCGCCGAGGCCGACTTCGAGCCACTCGGCGGCGGACTCGGTCAGTGCGATCTCGGTGGCGTCGCGCGGCGCCGTGCCGCGCAGAATGGTGACGCGTCCACTTTGGAGTGGATCGCCCACGTCGGTGGCGCGGCCCGTGATGCCGGCTAGCCCGCGCGGGGTGCGGACCGTGACATCGAGGTCCAGTTCGCCTAGTAGCCGGGTGCCAGAGGGCAGCAGCGCGGCCACGTCGACGGGAGGCGTTCCGCCATTGCCAATGAGCGAAGGTTGGACCTGTCCGGTGTCGTTTGCGGGCCAATATCCGTCGCCCGAGGGCTCCTGCTCGATCGGGTCCTTGCCGACGACCTGAAGGCTCGCGTCGGCGGCACCTATGCTGCGATCTAGCTTTTCCGGGGTACGGAGGTCGAACATGTCGTAGGCCGAGGCGATTCCGGTCAGCGCGGCGACCGGCAGGGCGATCATCGCGATGACGAGTGCCGCTCTTGTCTTGGCACGTAACGCTTCCCGCCGCGCGATTCGCAGCGCGGCCCACCAAGCGCTCATGTCAAAGTCTCCCTTCGGTCGCCTTTGCCATGAGGCACTAGGCACCCTGCGATTCCGGTTCGCTCGGGCGAGCCCTCGCTCATGCGCGGGCCGTCAGGAGGGAATCGGCGGAGGGCAATGGGCCTGAAGAGTCCACAATGGACCCATCGCGCAGGAAGATGACGCGGTCCGCCCAGGCGGCGTGCCGTGCTTCGTGGGTGACGAGCACGCCTGCCGCTCCCTCGTCGACCTTGGTGCGCAACAGGCGCAGCACCGCCTCACCGGTGGCCGAGTCGAGGGCACCGGTTGGCTCGTCGGCCAGCACCAGCCGCCGCTGGGCGATCAGCGCACGGGCGATGGCGACGCGCTGCTGCTGACCGCCCGACATCTCGTCAGGGAACCGGTCAGCGAAGCCGTCGAGGTCCACTTCGGACAGAGCGTTGAGAGCCAGCGGCCGTGCCTTGCGCAGCGAAACACCGTCAAGTTCCAGAGGCAGCGTGATGTTCTCAGCTGCCGTGAGGCTGGGGATCAGGTTGAGGTTCTGGAACACGTATCCCACGCTCGTGCGCCTGATGCGCGCTAGCTCCTTGCGGGACATCCGCGACAGGTCGTGGCCGTCGACGTGAACCGAACCCGCGTCGGCCGCGTCAAGCCCGCCAGCGAGATTGAGCAAAGTGGACTTGCCGGAACCGCTGGGCCCCATAACGGCGATCAGCTCACCGGGCGAGACCCTGAGGGAGACGTTGTGCAAGGCCTGCACCACATTGGCTCCGGAACCGTGAGTGCGGCTAACGCCGCGCAACTCAAGCACGCTCATCAGCGGTCACCCGTTCGTCGATGTGTTGGGTCACTGGGGTGACCGTGGGCCGGTGCCGGACAAGAGCGGACTCGCAGTGATCGAGCCACCTGCTCTCGGCCTCGCACTGAAAGATCATGGCTTCGAGGACGAGCAGCCACGGCAATTCGCCGCCAGCCTGCTTGAGCTTGGTGAACTCCTGAAGTGAGCGCATCGTGGCGCTTCGCTGCGTCTGCACCACCGCGCGCACGTCGACGCCGGGTGTCGTGATGGCGAGCGCGAGCTTGATCGCCAGCTCGTCTCGCGGCCGGTCCGCCTGCGACAGCGGCGTGGCGAACCACAGCGCCAGCTCGGCGCGCCCGGCGTCGGTGATCTCGTAGGGCCGCTGACCCCCGTCGCTTTCCGGCATCCCCCGCACGAGCCCGTCTCGTTCGAGGCGACCCAGCGTGGTATAGACCTGCCCGACGTTTAGCGGCCAGGTGCCACCCGTGGACTCTTCGAATTCGGCGCGCAATTGGTAGCCGTAGCGCGAACCGCGCTCGAGCAACGCCAGCAAACCATGCCTAATGGACATGGGTACTGAGTATGCATACCGAGTATGTATCTGTAAAGCGGCTAACCCTTCTTGCCCGGGTAAGCGCTGGTCAGAGGAGTTAGGCCAGCCATCCGCCGCCAGCGGGTCGCGCGCACGGCAGCTTCCATATACGCGTTCAGGGCCGCCTTACGGTCCTCGCCCTCGCTGGCCGCGATCGCGTCCCGCCAAGTCGCCGAGACACCATCTTCGACGTGCACGGCCAGTTTCAGCGCACTGTCGCGTTCGGACACGGGGAACGGCAGCACATAGCCAGCCTGGGCTGGCTCTGGTGAGGCCTTCAGCTCGTCGAGCCGCACGACCAGGGCGTCGCGTCTGGCCTTGTGAACCGCTTCGGCGGCCTGTGCCTCGCCTTTGCCTTCCGGATCGAGGAGCACGCCGAGCCGTCCGTATGCGTAAATGGCCGCGTGCTCGGCCGCCAGGGCAGACCGCAGCCCCTTCTCATCACTAGTCACGCGGCAGCACCTCCAGATGACACGCCCGGGCGGCGGCAATTTCAGCCAGCAGGACAGCGCGGTATGGCGGAGCGGTCAGGCAAGCCTCCACCGCTTCCTGGTGCCCCGCCTGCTCTGCCTGGCGCACGGTTCCTGTTTGTGCACTTGGGGCGGGCTCAGGGGAGCCCGACGGGGGAGCTGGGCGCATCACGGCGGCCAATGCCTTCGCGTGTGTCAGGTGCGTGTCGCGCAGCGGTGTCAGCGTGGCCGCGAGCTGCGGGCTAGCCGCGATAGCGGCGTCGTAGCGAGCGGCCAAAGCGACGGTGGCAGCGTGCAGCGGAGTCAGCGGATCGGGCGGCGGCGGTGGGAGTGGCTCGCGGTTGAGAAGGTCACACGCTGCGAGAACCGGAGTGACCGCGGCAATGCTGATCACCCTGCGTAACATGTCGCGCCGCGACCCGGTATGCCCCTGAAACACCGGCAAAGCCTAGCGGCATCGGTTAACCCCTGGGCGGACACGTTGGGAGTGGCGAGTACGGGCAGTGAGGCTTCCAGCTGTCCACGCGAGTTACGCTCTGGTCGTCGAACTTCACACCAGCGAGCCAGAGGGGAGCCCGTCATGGCACAACGTGGCCGATCTACCGGACGTCAGCCTGGCCGGCCCGCCTCTACCGGCCGGCCGCAGCGGACGGCACCGCCACCGTTACCCGCAGCGACGACAGCGCAGATCGCCGCAGTGCGTGACGTGGCCGAGGCAGCCATCGTGGCTGCTGGGTATGAGCTCGAAGCGCTTTCCGTCAAGGCGGTCGGCCGCCGGCATTTGGTCCGTGTGATCATTGACGGTGACGGCGGGCTGGGCCTGGACGTGATCGCCGACGTTTCTCGCGCCGTCTCCCAGGCGCTCGACGCGGCCGAGGAATCGGGACGCCAGCTCATCGCTGGTGAGTATCAGCTTGAGGTTTCCTCCCCGGGGGTTGACCGGCCGCTGACGCTGCCCAAGCACTGGCGCCGCAACACGGGCCGCACGGTCAAGGTCAAAGCGGGGGACCGGCAGCTGACTGGACGCATCACCAGCGCCAGCGACGACGAGGTCACCCTTGATGTCGAAGGCGTCGCCCACAAGGTCGGATACGCCGATCTGGGAGCGGGCCGGGTGCAGATTGAGTTCAGCCGGCTGGATGAGGTCTCTGATGAAGACCTCCAGGAGTTCGAAGACGAGGAGGAGCGGTGAACATCGATCTCGCAGCGCTGCGGGCGCTGGCACGGGACAAAGAGATCTCCGAGGAGACGATCCTGCAGGCGATCGAATCAGCGCTGCTCACCGCCTACCGGCATACCGAAGGCTCGCATCCGCACGCCCGCGTGGAAATCGACCGGCACACTGGATCTGCGATTGTCTATGCGCAGGAGTTCGGCGAAGACGGCCATCTGGAGCGCGAGTTCGACGACACTCCGCACGACTTCGGGCGGATCGCGGCGATGACCGCCAAGCAGGTCATCTTGCAGCGGCTGCGCGAGGCGACGGACGAAGTCCACTTTGGAGAGTACGTAAACCGCGACGGCGATCTCGTCACCGGCGTGATCCAGGCACACGAAACCCGTTCTGAGAAAGGGATCGTGAGCATCGACCTGGGCAAGGTCGAAGCGGTGCTGCCGCAGTCGGAGCAGGTGCCGGGCGAGACCTACCCGCACGGCCAGCGCATCCGCTGCGTGGTCGTGCACGTGGTCAAGAGCCCGCGCGGGCCCCAGGTGACGGTGTCGCGTTCGCATCCGGCGCTGGTGAAGAAACTGTTCGCTTTGGAGGTTCCGGAGATCGCCGACGGCACGGTCGAGATCGCGTCTATCGCCCGGGAGGCTGGGCACCGGACGAAGATCGCCGTGCGCTCCGCGGTCGCCGGGGTCAACGCCAAGGGTGCGTGCATCGGCCCCATGGGCCAGCGTGTGCGAGCTGTCATGAGCGAGCTGCACGGTGAGAAGATCGACATTATCGACTGGTCGGAAGATCCGGCGGAGTTCGTGGGCAACGCGCTCTCTCCGGCGAAAGCCCTAAAAGTGGAGATTGTCGATTTGGCTGCTCGTGCGGCACGGGTCACCGTGCCGGATTATCAGCTGTCGTTAGCCATCGGCCGGGAAGGGCAAAACGCCAGGCTGGCGGCCAAACTGACAGGCTGGCGGATCGATATCAGGTCCGATGCGGCCGAGAGCGTGCCGTCTGCCAAGACCATCACGCCGGAGCCCGAAGCGCTTTAGGAACTTCAAGGGGTAGACTCTTGAAGTGATACGGCGCGCGCGTCCTCATCATGCGCATCTTCGGACGTGTGTGGGTTGCAGACAACGTGCTGCCGTTTCGGAACTATTGCGCGTGGTGGCAATCGCGTCAGTCACTGATTCGGGCTCTGCCCAATTCAGCCTCCGGCCCGATTTCCGTCGTGCGCTGCCCGGCCGGGGCGCACATGTGCATCCGGTTGCGGGCTGCCTCGCACTAGCACTGCGGCGACATGCCTTCGGGCGAGCGTTGCGGATCACCGGCGTCATTGACGCGGGTGAGCTAAGCGAAGCGATCGCCAGCCTGACAGCTGGCGCTTGAAACCGTAGGCGGGGCATCCGCCCTGCTGAAGGAGCAAAGGACCGACCAACATGAGCACACGATGAAGTCACTGAAATGATCAGGCTTCAAGTGCACAAGTGAGGTCGCTGCGGGACTTGCCCGTGCGGCCTCGGGATGAGGAGTGCAGTGGCAGGCAAGGCCCGCGTACACGAGCTAGCTAAAGAGCTCGGGGTCGAAAGCAAGAACGTCCTCGCGAAATTGAAAGAAATGGGCGAGTTCGTTAAATCCGCGTCGAGCACGGTCGAAGCACCTGTCGCCCGGCGCCTGAAGGAAGCCTTCGCGGCCGGTGGAGCACCGGTGGCGAGCGCGCCGGCGGCAGCGCCCGCGGCGCCAGCTCCCTCTGAGCCACGGGTGTCGGCACGGCCGGCCCCGCCCAAGAAACCATCGGCAGCACCATCTGCGCCTGGGGCCAAGCCCAAGGCGCCGTCTCTGCTGCCTCCCGCGCCCGCTGCCAAGGTGGCGAGCGCGCATGACATCGAAGTCGCCGCAGCGGAGGCACGTGCCGCCGCGCTGAAGGCGGAGCAGGAAGCTTCCCGCGCCGCCCAGCAGGCACAGCGCGAGGGCCGTCCGACCGCGGAAGGCGCGCCCAAGCCGAGCTTCATGCCACCCCGGCCGGGTTCGCAGGCGGCAAGCCCGCCTCCGGCTCGTCCGGCCCGCCCAGGAGCACCCGGCGAGCGCCGGGACGGTTCCCGTCCGGCGGCACCTCGCACCGAGGGTGGCCGCGAAGCCCGTCCGTCCGTTCCGCGTGACGGTCAGCGTGGCGAGCGTCCCGGTGGACCGGGCACGCGCCCACCGCGCAGTGGTGGCAACAATCCCTTCGGCATTACGCCGGGCGGCGGCGCACCGCGTCCGCCACGTCCCGACGGCATGCCTAGGCCTAACCCGGCATCCATGGGTGGGCCCCGGCCTTCACCAGCCTCAATGGGTGGCCCCCGGCCTAACCCGGCTTCCATGCCGAGCCAGCGTCCGTCACGTCCGGGTGGTCCCGGTTCGGGACGTCCCGGTGGTCCCGGCGGCGGTGGCGGCTTCCGTGGTGGTCCCGGTGGCGGCGGTCCCGGCGGTGCCCGGACCGGTGGTCCCGGCGGCGCTGGCGGCGGCGGTTACCGTGGCGGTCCAGGTGGCGGTACCGGTACCGGCGGTGGTTACCGTGGTGGTCCCGGTGGCGGCACGGGTGGCCCCGGTGGCGGCGGCGGTTACCGCGGCGGTCCCGGTGGTGGCACCGGTGGTCCAGGTGGCGGTGCACCAGGTGGCGGGTTCCGGCCCGGTGGCGGCGGAGGCCGTCCCGGTGGCGGTGGCCGTGGCCGCGGTGGTGGCGCGGCGGGCGCCTTCGGTAAGGCTGGAGGTAAGGCCCGCGGCCGCAAGTCCAAGAAGCAGCGGCGTCAAGAGTTCGACAACCTGTCGGCCCCGACGATGAGCTCAGGTGCGCCTCGTGGCCAGGGACAGGATGTCCGGCTGCCGCGTGGAGCATCGCTTTCGGACTTCGCCGAGCGGATTAACGCCAACCCCGGTTCGCTCGTGCAGGAGATGTTCAACCTGGGTGAGATGGTGACCGCGACCCAGTCGTGCACCGATGACACCCTGCTCCTGCTCGGTGAGCACCTCGGTTTCAACGTGTCCATCGTTAGCCCCGAGGACGAAGACCGCGAGCTTCTCGCCCGCTTCAACATCGATCTCGATGAAGATGTGGACGATGAGCGCCTGGTTACCCGTCCGCCGGTGGTGACCGTCATGGGTCACGTCGACCACGGTAAGACCAAGCTGCTCGACGCGATCCGTTCGGCCAACGTGGTCGAAGGGGAAGCGGGTGGCATCACCCAGCACATCGGTGCCTACCAGGTGCACGTTGGTCACCAGGGCGAGGACCGGGCGATCACCTTCATCGACACCCCTGGTCACGAAGCGTTCACCGCTATGCGTGCCCGTGGTGCGCAGGCGACGGACATCGTGATCCTGGTGGTCGCGGCCGACGACGGCGTTATGCCACAGACGGTCGAGGCGCTCAACCACGCCAAGGCCGCTGAGGTTCCGATCGTGGTCGCGGTGAACAAGGTGGACAAGCCGGAAGCCAACCCGGGCAAGGTGCGCCAGCAGCTCACCGAATACGGTCTGGTGGCCGAGGAATACGGTGGCGACACCATGTTCGTCGACATCTCCGCCAAGAGCCGGATCAACATCGACGGTCTGCTCGAAGCGGTCCTGCTTACGGCGGACGCCTCGCTCGACCTGCGGGCACCGATCGATGGGCACGCGCAAGGTATCGCGATCGAGGCCCACCTCGACAAGGGCCGTGGCCCAGTCGCCACTGTCCTCGTTGGACGGGGCACGCTGCGCGTCGGTGACTCGATCGTGGCGGGTAACGCCTACGGTCGCGTCCGGGCCATGCTCGATGACACCGGCCGTCCGCTTTCCGAAGCAGGCCCTGCCTGCCCGGTGGCGGTGCTGGGTCTGACAGCGGTTCCGGGTGCTGGCGACACGTTCCTGGCCGCTGACGATGACCGCACGGTCCGCCAGATCGCCGAGCAGCGTCAAGCGCGTAAGCGCGCGGCGGAGCAGGCGAACCTGCGTGGCCGGGCCACCCTGGAGAACCTGCTCGAGAAGATCAAGGAAGGCGAGCGCACCTCGCTCGACCTCATCATCAAGGGCGACGTCTCCGGTTCCGTGGAAGCGCTCGAGGATGCTTTGGTCAAGCTGCCGATCCCGGAGGAGATCCAACTGCGGATCATCCACCGTGGCGTCGGTGCCATCACCGAGAACGACGTCAACCTGGCGTCCGCCTCGTCCGATGCGACCGCGATCATCATCGGTTTCAACGTGCGCCCGATGCAGCAGGCTCGCGAACTCGCCGACCGCGCTGGCGTGGAGATCCGGTACTACACGGTTATCTACCAGGCCATCGAGGAAATCGAGGCAGCGCTCAAGGGCATGCTCAAGCCGGAATACGAGGAGCACGCGCTTGGCACGGCAGAGGTCCGCGAGGTCTTCCGCTCGTCCAAGGTGGGCAACATCGCCGGTTGTATCGTGCGGACCGGTCTGTTGCGCCGCAACGCCAAGGCTCGCGTCGTCCGCGACGGTGCCGTGGTGGCCGAAAGCGCGACGGTCAGCTCGCTCAAGCGGTTCAAGGACGATGCCACGGAGGTCCGTGAGGGCTTCGAGTGTGGTCTGACTCTGGGTGGTTTCAACAACCTTCAGGTTGGCGACATCATCGAAACCTATGAGATGCGTGAGAAGCCGCGCGCATAAATGAAGTACGCATTACTGCTAGCGCCGTCGGCGAACCGGGTCTACACCCAGTCGTCGGCGGCGCTAGCCGTTTCTGAGCTACGTGCCTTCGGCGTCGCCGCCGAGCCGGTAAGCCGTGCCAGACTGTCCTATCTGGACTTTGAGGCCGAGGGTCTGGGCGATCTCGGCAATCTATCGAGCGCCTACGCTTTCTTTGAGCGGCAAGGGGATCTGCTCAAGCCGGCCGAGGTGTCCACATTGGACACGTTCGACGATGACCTCATCACGATCCCGAAATACGCCGGGAAGACCAACGAGCACTTCACCAAGCTGCTGCTGAACGTGACGGCGTTAGCCAGTGCGTGGCCTTTCGCGGGGCGTCAGTTCACGGTGCTGGATCCGGTCGCGGGACGGGGCACGACGCTCAATCAAGCGCTCATGTATGGCTGGAACGCGATCGGCATCGAGGTCGATGGCAAGAGCGTCGACGCCTACGAGGCGTTCCTAAAGACCTATCTGCGGCGTAAGCGGCTCAAGCACACGGCCGACCTGACCCCGGTTCGCCGTGAGGGCAAGCGGATCGGGCGGCGCTTCGATGCCACGATCACCGGAACGCAGACGGTCACGTTGTTTGACGCCGACACCCGCCGGGCGCGGGCACTGATGAAGGCGCGCTCAGCCGACCTCATCGTGGGTGACCTTCCCTACAACGTCGTGCACAAGACGAGTACCCCCACGGAGTTTTTGGCTGAAGCGGTGCCGGGGTGGGCCGAATTGCTCAAGCCCGGCGGCGCGATCGGGTTGTCCTGGAACGTTCACTTGGCCCCACGCGCCGAGGCGGAACGCTTGCTAGCCAAGGCGGGCCTGGAGATCGTGCCGGCCGAGGGGTTCGAGCATTGGGTCGACCAGGGAATCACCCGGGATATCTTGGTGGCCCGCAAGCCCTAGGTCTGGCAAGCTGAACCATCGTGCATACGGGAACAGCTTTATTTGATCTTCTGTTGCCCGCCGATTCACGCTCTCTGAAGGCGAAACGGTCATATATCCGTCCGATCATCGCCGCTCTGCGCAAATTCGAGGTGTCTGCCGCTGAAGTCGGCGCACTGGAGTTGCATGGGCGGACCGAGATTGGGGTAGCCGTTGTCGCAGCGGAGGCGCGGCATGTCAACGACGTTCTTGACTCTTGTGAGCGGCTCGTGGCAGGGCGGCCCGAAGTGGAGTTGCTCTCCGTGCGCAGGCGCTGGCTGGGCGACGACGACTGACGCGGCCGTCATGCGGGTAATGTCGGTGACGTAATTTCGGTGGAGGTGGCGTGATGACTGATCCAGCCAAGGTGCGACGGCACTCAGAGCGGGTAAAGGAGCTGGTGGCTTCAGCGGTGCGGAGCCAGATCAAAGATCCCCGGCTCGGCATGATCACCATTACCGACACGCGGCTCACCGGCGATCTGCGCGAGGCGACGGTTTACTACACCGTCCTTGGTGACTCGGCGGCCCAGGCGGGCACGGCAGCGGCTCTGGAGAGCGCCAAAGGTCTCCTGCGCAGCGTGGTCGGCAAGGCTCTCGGGCTGCGTCACTCACCGTCGCTGGCCTTCGTGCTCGATGACGTGCAAGAGCACGTCAAGGAGATCGACGATCTGCTGGCTGAGGCCAAGCAGCGCGACGCGGCTGTGCAGGAGCTGGCGGCGACCGCCAAATACGCGGGCGACGCGCAGCCTTACCGCATCAGCGAAGACGATGAGGAATCCGAGGATTCACCCGCGACGGTTCAGCGGTGAGCGGCGGCATCGCCGAGCGAGACTGGGCTGAAGCGGTTGCCGCTATCAAGGCAGTGATCCGGCCGGGAGCGCAGGTGCTCCTGGCCTGTCACGTGAATCCCGATGGCGACGCGCTCGGCAGCATGCTGGGCTTCGCCCAGGGCTTGCAGCAGCTCGGGGTGACCGGGCTGCAGTGCAGTTTCCCGGGCCCGCTCAACGTTCCGGAGCCTTTGCACATGCCTGCCATGGATCTCCTGATTCCAGAGGAGAAGGCTTACGAGGCTCCCGATTTGCTGGTGACGTTTGACGCGGCCAGCATTTCGCGTCTGGGTGCGTTGGCTCGGCGGCTCGACACGGCCGCGATGAGCATCGTGCTCGACCATCACGCCTCCAACAGTGGCTTTGGCAAACTGTCGCTAGTGGACCCCGACGCGGCGGCGACGGCCGTGGTCGCGGCCCGGTTGCTGGAGCGGTTGGGGGTCGCGTTCGACCCGGCCATCGCCGAATGCCTTTACATCGCCCTGGTCACGGATACGGGATCGTTCAAGTTCGATCTCACGACGCCCGAGGTGCACGAGCTCGCTGCCCGCCTGGTGGGATCAGGAATCCGGGTCGGCGAGATATCGCGGCGCATCTTCGACACCCGCCCGTTCGGTGCGGTGAAGCTCTTTGGCGAGGTGCTGGGCCGGGCAACGCTCGACCCCGCCGCGGCCAAGGGCGGCGGCATGGTGACCGCGGTGGCCACTTTGGACGATCTGGCCAAACACAATCAGCCGGGCTATGTGCTTGAAGCGCTTATCGACTCGGTGCGGTGCACGGCCGAGGCTGATGTGGCCTGCCTGCTGAAGCAGGTCGCCGTCAACGAGTGGGCCGTGTCGCTGCGCAGCAAGGGCGGCGTCGATGTGAGTGCCGTGGCGGTGGCCCTCGGGGGCGGTGGGCACCGGCTAGCGGCCGGATTCACGGGACGTGGCAGCGCGGGCGAGGTTATCGAAGCGGTACGTGCTCATTTAGCGTGAATATTTGCTCACGTACCGGGGCAAGCCAGGCACAATTAGGACATGGAGCACGATAGGCAGGTCCCGCGACCGCCTGAGCTGACTGCTGTTGACCGGCCGAGCCCGAGCTTTCCCGCCGTTTTGCTCTTCCTGCCGCTTTCCCTGCTCGGAGGCTTCTTTCCGGCCTTCTCGCTGTCGGCCAACCTTTACGTCCTCGTCTTGGGGGCGACACTGCTGATCGCTGGGCTCAGCAGCCGCCTGCCCCGCCGTCAGGGCGCTAGTGAGCTGCCACCCGGGGTGGTCTGGTGGCTGCTGCCGGTCGGCTTGCTGATCGTGGTGGAGGCCATCACCTACGCCCTGGGTTCGACTCACGACTACCCGACCCTGTCCTTGCTGGCCGACCCGCTGCTCGATGACTACCTCATGCGCAGCCTCGGGTACTTCGGCTGGCTGACCGTCTTCTGGGGGCTGGTGCGGCGATGAGTGTGACCAGGCTTCTGGCTATCAGCGGTTTCGTGCTCGCGGCGCTGGCCATGCTCGCGGTCGAGATCGCCGCCCGCCGTCCGAACTCGCGCGTGCCCAGGCTGGGCGAGGTGACCGGGGTCGTCATGCGTTACGAGGCGGCTGGCTTGCCCGTGGGCAGGCTGGCCGTGCTCGGGTTCTGGTTCTGGCTCGGGTGGCACTTCTTGGCGCGCTAGCGCGTATCAAAACATGTCCTACATCTTGAGAACAAGTGAACAAGATGTGGAACTGAACGATAGTTTGGTGCAAGCAACGCCATGAGAGGGTTACCTGCCCTGGCGCTCGCAGCAGCCAATACATCAGTTCCCGGCGACCCCGGCGATCGATTGCGGCCAGTCCTAGCAAGCGTTTAGTGAATTTGGGGACCTGTCATGCCCACGAAGAAGACCGCTCAGACCCATCAGAAGCCAGCGACCGCCGAGGAAGAGCGCGAGCAAGCCCGCCGCGCCGTCCAGATGTCCATGGACACGAGGCAGTAACTACGCTTCCTGTGTGACAACAGCAAAACCGGAAGGCCTGATCGTCGTCGACAAGGCCCCCGGGATGACTTCCCACGACGTCGTCGCCAGGGTGCGCCGCATAGCGGGCACCCGCAAGGTCGGCCACGCGGGAACCCTTGACCCCATGGCCACGGGCGTTCTCGTGCTGGGTGTGGGCCGCGCGACCCGTCTGCTGACCTACCTCGTAGGGGCGGACAAGGTCTACGAAGGCACCATCCGGCTGGGCCAGTCGACGATCACCGATGACGCCGAAGGTGAGATCACGGCGACGACACCGGCCGCTCACGTGACTGATGAGCAGATCCACGCCCAGCTCAAGGCGATGACGGGCGACGTGGACCAAGTTCCGAATGCCGTAAGCGCGATCAAAGTCAAGGGCGTGCGCTCCTATCACCGTGTGCGCCAAGGGGAGAGCTTCGAACTGCCCGCTCGCCGGGTTCGCATCGAGCGAATCGACGTGCGCAACATCACGCGCGGTGGCGACCAAATCGACGTGGACGTAGAAGTTGCCTGCTCAAGCGGCACCTACATCCGTGCGATCGCCCGTGATCTGGGGGCAGCCCTGGGCGTCGGCGGGCACTTGACGGCGCTTCGGCGTACCCACGTTGGGAATTTCACTTTGCGGGAATCCCGCACCCTGGACCAACTCGCGGACCTGGAAAACCCCATTCTCCTGACCTTGGCTGAAGCTTTGGCACAGGCTCTTCCCACACGAAAGGTCGACGAGGCGGAAGCCAAGACGGTCTCGCACGGCGGGCCGCTGAGCCCGGCGGGGATCATGGGGCCGTACGGTGTCACAGGGCCGGACGGGACCGCGTTGGCGATCATGTCCGATCGCGACGGTAAAGCCCGGTCCGAGGTCGTTTTCGCGGTGGAGGGCTAGGAAATTGCAGCGTTGGCGTGGGATTGAGGCCGCCCCGAGTGGCTGGGGCCGGTCGGTGGTGACCATTGGCGTTTTCGATGGCGTGCACCGGGGGCATCAGCAGACGATTGGGCACGCCGTGGAGCGGGCCAAGGAGCTGAATCTGCCGAGCGTGGTGCTGACGTTCGATCCGCATCCGTCCGAAGTGGTGCGTCCCGGGACGCACCCGGCCGTGCTGACGCCGCCGTTGCGCAAGGCTGAGCTGGTCGAAGACCTTGGGGTGGATGTGCTTTGCGTGCAGCCGTTCACGCTGGACTTCTCGCGGCTGAGCGCCGATCAGTTCGTGCACGATTTGCTCGTCGAACACCTGCACACCGCCCTGGTCGTCGTGGGGGAGAATTTCCGCTTCGGGCACCGGGCCGCTGGCGATGTGACGTTGCTGGAAAAGCTCGGGCGCACCTTTGGGTTCCAGGTGGAGCCGGCGCCGCTGGTGACGAGCGATGGTGTGATCTTCTCGTCGACCTATGTGCGCTCGTGCGTTGACGCGGGCGACGTGGAAACCGCCAAGCAGGTGCTGGGCCGCCCGCATCGCATCGAGGGTGTTGTCGTCCGGGGCGACCAGCGGGGCCGTCAGCTGGGCTTCCCCACGGCAAACCTGATGACGGCGCGCTACACCGCGATCCCCGGCGACGGGGTGTACGCGGCGTGGCTGATCCGCGGCTCGCAAAAACTGCCCGCGGCGGTCAGTATTGGCACAAACCCGACATTCTCCGGGACAGAACGTCGCGTCGAGGCTTATGTGCTGGACTTCGATGAAGATCTCTACGGTGAGCGGCTTGCGCTGGAGTTCGCCGCGCATTTGCGCCCCACGCTCAAATTCGATGGCATTGACGCCCTGGTCAACGCAATCACTGATGACGTTGCGCAAACGAGAGCGGTACTCGGCGTAGGCGACCCTGCCTAGCTGATAGCCTTGACGACGTTATGCCTCGTCTTTCTGCACGACGCCGCGGGCGGCGAGGACTCCAAAACCCGAACAAGGGAGCACTATGGCGCTCGAAGCAGAGGTCAAGAACCAGATCATGAAGGACTTCGCCACCGTTGAAGGTGACACGGGTTCGCCCGAGGTCCAGGTGGCGATGCTCACTCAGCGGATCAAGGATCTGACCGAGCACCTGAAGACGCACAAGCACGACCACCACAGCCGCCGCGGGCTGCTGCTGCTGGTCGGACGCCGCAAGCGGCTGCTGGCTTACCTTCAGAAGGTTGACATCCAGCGCTACCGCGCGCTCATCGAGCGCCTCGGCCTGCGCCGGTAATTCATCAAAGGGGGAGCGGTTTGCTCCCCCTTTGGCACAAAAAGAAATAGGTGCATAGCAACACAGGGCCGTCGGTCCTCGGTAGTGGTATCCGGGACAACACCGGATACTTCGATCGAAGACCGGCTCTTCCCTTAGCCCTGTCGCGGTGCACCACGACGCGAAGGAGCAGGAAGCTCTTATGACCGAGAAGACACTCGGCGATCAGCAAAGCAAGGCCGTTATCGACAACGGCACCTTCGGCACCCGGGAGATCACGTTCTCCACTGGGCGCCTAGCCAAACAAGCCGCGGGTTCAGTCGTCGCCCAGCTGGGCGACACCGTGGTGCTTTCGACCACGACCGCTAGCAAGACCCCGAAGGACCAGTTCGACTTCTTCCCGCTCACGGTGGATGTCGAGGAGCGGATGTATGCCGCTGGCCGGATTCCCGGTTCGTTCTTCCGCCGCGAAGGCCGCCCGAGCGAGGACGCTGTCCTCACGTGCCGCCTGATTGACCGTCCACTTCGGCCGTCCTTTGTGAAGGGACTGCGCAACGAGGTTCAGGTCATCGAGACCGTGCTGTCGCTTGACCCGGCCCACCCGTACGACGTGGTAGCCATCAACGCGGCGAGCATGTCCACCAAGCTGTCCGGGCTTCCGTTCAGTGGCCCGATCGGTGCGACGCGTGTGGCGCACATCGACGGCCAGTGGGTGGCGTTCCCGACGCACGAGGAGCTCGAGCGCGCGACGTTCGACATGGTCGTGGCCGGCCGCACCCTTCCTGACGGTGAAGTCGCCGTCATGATGGTCGAGGCTGAGGCGACCGAGCACACCGTCAAACTCGTCGCCGCCGGTGCCACCGCGCCGACCGAGGATGTTGTCGCCGGTGGCCTTGAGGCCGCCAAGACCGCGATCCGCGAGCTGTGCCGCGCACAGGACGAGCTGGCGGCTATCGCGGCTAAGCCGGTGCAGGAGTTCCCGGTGTTCCTGGACTACCAGGACGACGTGTACGCGGCGGTCAAGGCCGCAGCCGGCACGGAGGTCTCCGAAGCGCTGAAGATCGCGGGCAAGGCCGAGCGCGAGGAAGCTCTCGACCTGGTCAAGGAGAAGGTGCTGACGCAGGTCACGCCCGACTTCGAAGGCCGTGAGAAGGAGCTGTCACCGGCGTTCCGTTCGCTGGTCAAGACCGAGGTGCGCACCCGCGTTCTGCGCGATGGTGTTCGCATCGACGGCCGTGGCCTGCGGGACATCCGTGACCTCAAGGCCGAGATCGAGATCCTGCCGCGCGTGCACGGATCGGCGATCTTCGAGCGGGGCGAGACCCAGATCATGGGTGTCACCACGCTGAACATGCTGCGCATGGAACAGGCCCTCGACACGCTGTCGCCGGCCAAGACCAAGCGCTACATGCACAACTACAACTTCCCGCCTTACTCGACCGGTGAGACCGGCCGGGTGGGCTCACCGAAGCGCCGCGAAATCGGTCACGGTGCGCTCGCGGAACGGGCTCTGATTCCGGTGCTGCCGGCGCGCGACGAGTTCCCCTACGCGATCCGCCAGGTGTCGGAAGCCTTGGGCTCCAACGGTTCCACGTCGATGGGCTCGGTTTGCGCCAGCACCCTGTCGCTGCTGTCCGCCGGTGTGCCGCTCAAGGCCCCGGTCGCCGGCATCGCCATGGGTCTCATCTCCGATGAGGTTGACGGCAAAACCAAGTACGTGACGCTGACCGACATCCTCGGTGCCGAAGACGCCTTCGGTGACATGGACTTCAAGGTCGCCGGAACGCCGGAATTCGTTACGGCGCTTCAGCTCGACACCAAGCTCGATGGCATTCCGTCCGATGTGCTCGCTGGAGCTCTCCAGCAGGCGCACGAGGCTCGCACGACGATCCTCGCCGTGATGGAGCAAGCTATCGCGTCTCCGGGCGAGATGAGCGACTACGCTCCGCGCGTCACGATGGTCAAGATCCCGGTCGACAAGATCGGTATGGTCATCGGGCCGAAGGGCCAGACCATCAACGCGATCCAGGATGAGACCGGCGCCGAGATTTCGATCGAGGACGACGGCACCATCTACGTCGGCGCGACCGACGGCCCGTCCGCGGCCGCCGCGGTCGAGCGGATCAACGCGATCGCCAACCCGACCCTGCCGAAGGTGGGCGACCGGTTCCTGGGCACCGTCGTGAAGACGGCCGCCTTTGGTGCCTTCGTCTCGCTGGTGCCGGGCCGCGACGGCTTGCTGCACATCTCCAAGGTGGGCGATGGCAAGCGCGTGGAGAAGGTTGAGGACTTCCTCAACGTTGGCGACAAGATCGAGGTCGTCATCGCGGACGTGGACGCCCGCGGCAAGATCTACCTCGACAAGATTGGTCCCGACGGCGAGCCGATCGCGACCGAGCGCGCACCTCGCGAGGGTGGCGCGGAACGGGCTCCCCGTAGCGACCGCGACCGGGGCGAGAAGCGTGAAGGTGGCGAGCGGCGCGAGCGCCGTCAGCGCCGCCCAGAGTGACTCCTAGCCAGGTGACGGCTAGCGCCAGGGCAGTAACGAAAACGGTGGCGGGCGACCTCGGAGGGGTCGTCCGCCGCACCGTACTGCCAGACGGTTTGCGAATCCTCACCGAAGCCATCCCTGCCATGCGCAGCGTGTCCTTTGGCGTTTGGGTGGGGGTCGGCTCCCGGGACGAAGCACCGCAGCTAAGCGGTGCCTCGCACTTCCTGGAGCACCTGCTGTTCAAGGGCACCAACAAGCGGTCCGCTATGGACATCTCGTCAGCCATCGAGGCGGTCGGCGGCGAGACAAACGCTTACACCGCAAAGGAATACACGTGCTATTACGCACGGGTTCTCGACGCGGATCTCCCGCTCGCGATCGATGTCATCTGCGATGCCGTCGCTGACTCACTGCTCCTTGAGTCCGATGTGGAGACCGAGCGTGGCGTCATCCTGGAGGAGATCGCCATGCACGCCGACGAACCAGCCGACGAGGTGCACGACTTGCACGCCGCGGCACTGTTCGCCGACCACGGGCTCGGCCGGCTCATCTCCGGCACCAGCGACACCATCACGGCGATGACACGCAAGCAGATCCACAGCTTTTACCGCCGTCGTTACACCTCGCCGAACATCGTCGTGTCCGCCGCCGGAAACCTCGATCACGCGACGGTCGTCAAGCAGGTCCGCAAAGCCTTCGCCGAGTCGCCTTTCGCCAGCTTCCCAGCCGCCGCTCCAGCGCCGATGCGCTCACCCCATGCCAAGGTGGCGCTGCGTCCACCCACGACAGTGGTGCGGTCCGACGACACGGAACAGGCTCATTTGGTACTCGGTGGATGGTCTCCAGGCCGTCACGATGAGCGTCGCTTCGCCTTGGGCGTGCTGAACAACGTCTTCGGCGGTGGCATGTCGAGCCGCTTGTTCCAGGAGGTGCGCGAGAAGCGGGGCCTGGCCTACTCGGTTTACTCCTACGTCTCGCATTTCGCCGAGACAGGAACCTTTGGGGTGTACGCGGGGTGCGCGCCGGCCAAGGCCGCCGAGGTGCTCGACATCATCCGTGCGGAGCTGGCAACCGTTGCCGCCAAAGGCATTTCGGCCGAGGAGTTGCGCCGGGGCAAGGGCATGCTCAAGGGCGGACTCGTGCTCGGGCTCGAAGACACCGGTTCCCGCATGAGCCGCCTGGGCAAAGGCGAGCTGCTGCACGGTGAGTTGCTAACCATGGACGAGTTGCTGGAACGGGTCGACGCGGTCACGCTCGACGACGTCGCCGCGATAGCGACCGAGGTGCTCGGCGGGCAGATGACACTGGCCGCCGTCGGACCTTACGACGACACCGCGTTCGCCTGAAAAACCTTGGCGGATAAGTTTTCCTGAGCTAACCGCCGCAGCCCCTGCAAGAGTGAATCGCCGATGATCGTGCCGATGACGGCCTCGAACACGACGTGCCCCGGATCATTGCGGTGCCGTGCCACGAGGCCCAGGTCGATCTCGGCGATTTTGTCTGCCACCTGTGCGTAGCCCTCAAGCCCGTCAAGCAGGTCAGCCGTGCCCAGCCGCCGCAACGTCACCATGACTTCGGCGATCTGCTGATAGGCCGGGGAGCAGTCGTCGACGTTCCAGCCGCGGCGCTCGATGAGCTGGTCCAGATCCGCTTTAGCGGCAGCGATTTCGGGGTTGTCCTCTTCCGGTTCCCGCCGCAGCCCGGGCTCCAGTGCACAGCCAATCGCCCGGTGCACATTCGGCTCTGGTTGATCAAGCTCGGCGAGCAATTCTTTGATACCCCCGATGGGTACTCGGCCGACCTCGACCAGAGCCCGGACGAGTTTGAGGCGCCGGACGTGTCCTTCGTCATAACGCGCTTGGTTCGGGCTGGAGAATTCGCCGGGCGGCAGCAGCCCTTCGCGCAGGTAGTACTTAATCGTGGGCACCGGGACCCCACTAGCGCGGCTTAGCTCGGCGATGCGCATTGACCGTCCTTCATCTTCCGTTCGCGACATGGATAGTGTAACTTACCGATAGTAGATAGTGACGCTATCTAATTGGGGATGGAGCCATGTTAAAGACCTTGCACCGCCCGCTGGTCGTCACCGGGATCGCCATGGCGGTCCTATCGGTGGTGAGCCTCGCTGGAATTTTCATCGATGACAGAACCTTGCTGGGAGTGCCCATCTGGCTCAAGCCCTTCAAGTTCTTCATTTCCACGGCGATCTACAACCTCACGCTCGCTTGGCTCATCAGTCTCGTGCGCGACAAGGGTGTCCGCATCGCCTGGTGGCTCGGCACCATCATCGCCGTCGCCCTGGCCATCGAGCTCGTGGTCATCGCCGGCCAGGCGCTGCGTGGCCTGCGGAGCCATTTCAACGTCTCCACGGGGCTAGACGCGGCATTGTGGTCAATCATGGGCACCAGCATCGTGTTCGTCTGGGTCGCGACCGCATGGATCGGCGTGCTGCTCCTGCGGCAGCGCATGCCCGACCGCGCCAACGCCCTCGCCATCCGGCTCGGGCTGCTCATCGCGCTGTTCGGCCTCGGTGTCGGCTTCCTCATGACGAGTCCCACCGCGGCTCAGCTGTCGACCGGTTCGGCCCCCGATTTCGTTGGCGCCCATGCCGTTGGCGTGCCCGACGGCGGGCCGGGGATTCCCATCGTCAACTGGAGCACCGAAGGCGGCGACCTGCGCGCGCCACACTTCATCGGAATGCATGCGCTGCAAGCACTTCCGCTGATCGCGTTTGGACTGATGTTCCTATCGCGGCGCATTCCTAGCCTGCGCGACATGGCCCGCCGGGCGCGGCTCGTGACAGCGTTCGCCGTGTTCTGGGGCGGGCTGACCGTCATCGTGACCTGGCAGGCATTGCGCGGTCAGTCGTTCATCCATCCAGACGCTCTAACCTGGGGCGCTCTGGCGGCCGTCGTCCTCGCCGCTGTCGCCATTGCCCTAACGGCCTTCGGCATTAAGCCAAACGCTTCCGTGGCCGCCGAAACCAAGCCCACCCTGACCTCGGCAGGTGCGGCATGAGTGCCGTTGAGGTTTTCAATCTGGCGTTTCCGGTCGCCGTGCCGTTCTGGGCACTGATGATCCTGCTGCCGGGATGGTCGTGGACGAAGCGCATCATTGGCTCACCGCTGATGATCGTGCCCAGTCTCATCGTCTATTTCATTGCCGTGGCACCGATTTTCCCCGAGTTCGCCCGGGAAATGCTTAACCCGGATCACGCCGGGGTGGTCGGCGTCATCGCCACCCCGGCCGGGATCACTCTCGTGTGGGCACATCTGATCGCCTTCGACTTGTTCATCGGGCGATGGATGTACTTGGACAGTCGGGAAAGGAGAGTCCATCCGTTGGTGATGGCGCCGATCCTGGTGCTGACGATCCTGCTGTCCCCGTTTGGGCTAGCCGCGTATTTGGTAGCCCGGTGGGTGGGTGCGAGGCAAAGGAAGCCCGAACCGGTAGGTTGAGCGGCGTGACGGAACCGAAAGAGCCCATCCGTGTCGGGGTGCTGGGCGCTCGCGGCCGGATGGGCATTGAAGTCTGCCGTGCCGTGGATGCCGCCGAGGATCTCGATCTGGTGGCGATGATCGATCAGGGCGACGGGCTGTTTAGCGCGTCTGACGCCGGGGCACAGGTCGTTGTTGACTTCACCAGCCCCGATGTCGTGATGAGCAACCTGCACTGGTGCATCGAACAGGGCATCAACGCCGTGGTCGGCACGAGTGGATTCACCCCCGACCGGATCGACCGGGTGCGGGGCTGGCTCAAGGGCCACCCCGAGGTCGGCGTGATCATCGCTCCGAACTTCGCCGTCGGTGCCGTGCTTATGATGGAGTTCGCCGCCCGCGCCGCTCGCTTCTTCGAGTCCGTGGAAATCATTGAGCAGCACCATCCCCGCAAGCTTGACGCCCCGAGTGGCACGGCGCTGAGCACGGCTGAGCGGATCGCTGAAGGCCGTGCCGCGGCGGGTCTCGGGCCGGCTCCCGATGCCACCAAGTCCGAAGTGGCAGGTGCTCGCGGCGCGGAGATCGCGGGAGTGCGCGTGCACAGCGTGCGTGCCAGCGGGCTCGTGGCGCATCAGGAGGTCTTGTTCGGCACGACCGGCGAGACGCTGACGATCAGGCACGACTCCTATGACCGGATCTCTTTCATGCCGGGCGTTTTGCTAGCCGTCCGCTCCGTCGTCTCTCGCCCCGGACTGACCGTCGGCCTCCAGCACCTACTCTGACGTCTGGACCTCGGCGGCTTGGTCGGGGTCGGGGTCTGGGCCGGTGAGGGAGACGTGGAGGCGGAGCTGGGGGACCAGCAGGTCGTCGACGTCGAGGGCGCGTTCTGAGCCGTCGGGTGCCCAGCCTGCCGAGGTGAGGAACTTGTTCATGGCCGGGTCCTGCTCGAAGACCCAGGATTCGACGGCGGTGAAGCCGTCCGCACGCCAGAGGTCGGTCGCCGCGGCGAGCAGGCGGCTGCCATGCCCACGCCGGCCCCAGCGCGGCTCGACGAGCAGCTCGGTGACACTCACGAGCCCTGGTGTGTCCGATGGTTCCGATGCCAGGAAGCCAACCGCGTATTCTGAAGCGGCCTGCTCAATGGCGATGAGAACGCGATGGTGCGGGCTCGGGGAAGCCGTGATGGCCTCGTCCCAGCGCTGCTCCAGAAACTTCTCGTCGATCTGGTCCAGCACACGCTTGGGAAGCAGCCGGCCATAGGCGACCTGCCACGTGACCAACTGAATACGCGCGATCTCACCGGCCTCGCCGGGACGCGCGGGACGGACGAACCCGACAGCCATAACTGGCAGCCTAGTCATAAGGGGGAAGCAGGTGAGCAGGCGAGCCCAGGTCCTGTCACTTGCCGCACTCGCGGTCGCCGCCCTCGTCTTCGACTTCTTCTTCGCCGTCCGGCACGGGTTCTTCGACCTCAACGTGTACTACGGGGCGGTTAACTACTGGGCTGAAGGCGGCAATATCTACGACTTCGTGCGGGGCAACAGCACCTACGGCTTCACCTACCCGCCGTTTGCCGCGTTCGTGATGCTGCCCATGGCGGTGCTGCCCTGGCCCGTGGTCGTCACCATCACGTGCGCGGCCACCATCGCCGTGACGGTCTGGCTGTTGCGGCGGCTGCTCGGCAAGCCCGGCTGGTTTGAACTAGGCGTCTTCTTGTGCCTGGCGGCCGTGTTCGAGCCGATGCGCGAGACGTTCCTGTTTGGACAGGTCAACATGCTGCTCGTCGGGCTCGTGAGCGCTGATTTGCTGCTGCTGACCGCCCGGCGGTCCAAGTGGGCGGGCATCGGGATCGGGCTAGCGACCGCGGTCAAGCTGACGCCCGGGATCTTCATCGTCTATCTGCTGATCACCCGGCGATGGCGGGCCGCTCTGGTGTCGATGCTGACCGCGGGAGGGGTGACGCTAGCGGCAGCGGCGATCGCCCCGGACACCTCGCGCGAGTTCTGGACCGCCGCGCTCTGGGACACCGATCGCGTGGGGGTGCTTTCGTTCATCTCGAATCAGTCGCTTCAAGGTGCGGTCGCGCGCTTGGACCCGGTACACCCAAATAGGATCTTGTGGGTATCGCTTGTTCTTCTGGCGCTTGCGGTTTGGGCGATCCGGTCGCAGCGGGCGGTGGCGAACAACGATGAAATGCTCGGTTTGGCGCTCACGGGTCTGGTCGGCGTGCTGATCAGCCCGGTGACGTGGATTCACCACCTGGTGTGGGCGATCCCCGCGATGGTGCTCATTTGGCGCCGTGGAGCCAAATGGGCCCGGATCTTCGTGGTCGTCGCCTACATCATCATGTGCAGCCGGCTGGTGTGGCCGTTCGAAGCGAACTTCGACAACCCCGTCTATTTTGTACTGTCCAATATGTACGTGTGGCTGACACTGGCCATGCTCTTCGTCACGCCAGCCCTAGCGCCGCAAGCTGAGCCGCACCTCGGGCGCGTCGAACTCGGTGCCCCGAGGCCGGTAAAACTGCCGCGTTCCGTCCGGGTGTAACCCGTAGCGGGCGTAGAACTTGCGCGCGCGGTGGTTTTCTTCGAGCACCCACAGCTGAATCTCCTGCTGTGTCAACCCTTCCAGCGCCGCCTTGATGAGCTGGTCAGCGACACCGGTGCCCCAGAAATCGGGATCGACGTAAATCGCGTAGATTTCGCCCAGCTCCGGATAGAAGACCACCATGTCGTCCTCGTCGCGCTTATGGCCGAAGATGACGAACCCGGACAGACGCCCGTGCGTCTCGGCGATCAGCGACTGCCTTGGGAGGTTTTGCTCCAGCCGGTCGCGGCGCATCTTGGCCCACGCCTGCGGATCCAGGCCATCAAGGTAGTCATCGGGCAGCATGCCCCGGTAGCCGGCTTGCCACGCGCGCACGTGCACAGCGGCGGCTTCGTCAACGTCAGCCAGGGTTTCGGGCCGGATGGTCGTCACAGCCGCATCGTAATCAGGCCAGTGTCGCGCTGCCGACCGGTTTTCACCGCGCCCGCCGCACCGTCTGTGCCCCTGCCGAGCCGGGTCGGCTCTGGAGCCAGAACTCGCCGCAGCCGGGCTCAAGCGAGTCGGCGCAGCAACGGGTTGAGCGCGGCGGCCAAGTCGCCGCGCTCGGCTGGGGCCACCCCGGAGAGCCCGAGCCAGCCGGAAAGGCGCTGAAGCTCAGCGGCGAGGGCACGGGCGACCTCAGGCTTCTTGACGCCCGGCTCGGCCCACACGGCCGGGATGCGAAGCAGCCCCGCTTTGCGGTCGGCCTTGAGATCGACCCGGGCGGTGAACCGGTCACCTTGCAGGAACGGCAGCACGTAATAGCCGTGGATCCGCTTCTCGGCCGGGACATAGATCTCGATCCGGTAGGTCAGGCCAAACAGCCGCTCGGTGCGATCACGTTGCCAGATAAGCGGATCGAACGGACTGACCAAAGTGGACGCCTGTGCCGTGCGCGGAATGACTGTGTCGCGATGCTTCCAGGCCTTCACTTTCCAGCCCTGCACCTCGACGGGCACCAGCACGCCCGCCTCCTGGAGCTCCGCGATCGCCGTGCGCGCGGCTAAAACGGGAAGCCGGAAGTAGTCGCGCAGCTCGATTTCGGCGGCCACGCCAATCCGCCTTGCGGAAAGCTCGACCAGCTGGCGGTAAGCCTCGTCGGAAGACGGCGTCGGGGTGTGCACGATATCGGCCGGGAGCACGCGCTCAGGCAGGTCGTAGAGCCGGGCGAACTGAGACGTGCGGCCAGCCGAGGTGACCTCGCCGGTGTAGAACAGCCACTCCATGGCCTTCTTGACGTCAGACCAGTTCCAGCCCCAGTTGCCTTTGTCGCGCGGCACGTCTTCTTCGATCTCGGCCGCCGTGACCGGACCCCGGTCACGCACCTCGGCGAGCACCCACTTCACGAGATCAGGCCGTTCCTGGGCGATGCGCAGCGGACCGCCCCATGCCTTTTCTGATGCCATCGCCATGCGCCAGCGCATGAGCGGATGCAGGCTCACCGGAAGCAAGGAGGCCTCATGGCCCCAGTATTCGAATAGCCACCGTGGTTTGCGGGAACTCCCGCGGTCGAGCGCCGCCGTGTCATAGGAACCGATGCGGCTGTAGACCGGCATGTAGTGCGCGCGCTGCAAGACGTTGACCGAGTCGATTTGCAGCAGGCCGGTGTCCTCGACGACCCGCCGCACATATTTCGCGCTCGCACTGACAGGACGGCGGGTGAAACCCTGGGCGGCCAGGGTCGCCCGGCGCACTTCGGCGATCGACAGCGTCTCCACGGCCGCAACCTACTACGCCCGTACGACATGAGCGTCTTACGTGTAAATTCGAAGCGTGACGGAGGCTTCCGCGGTCCCAGTGGATCGCATCACGCGTTTGACGCACAAGCTCAGGAACACCCCGGCCTGGGCGGCGCCGCTAGCGGCGCTGGGCTGCGCCGGTGGTGCGGTCGGCTACACCCTGTGGGCTGACCCGACGATTATGGCCGCGGACGCGATCCCTTCTTGCCTGGTCAAGCTGACCACCGGGTTCGACTGCCCGGGCTGTGGTGGCACGCGTGCCGCTTGGTATCTGCTGCATGGCGACCTGGCCGCCGCCTCGCGTCACCATCTGCTGTTCGTCTTCGTCGTGCCGGTGCTGATCTATGCCTACGTGGCATGGGCCGGCCGGGCGATGTTTGGCTGGAACATTCCGTCGCCTCGCATCAGCCCGGCCATGCTCGGCTGGTTCTTGGCGGCCTGGGGCGTCTTCATGATCGTGCGGAATCTGCCTTGGGAGCCATTCACTTATTTCTTTGTCTAGCCCGGTCGTTTAGGCCTGGGAAGCCGTCGTCACCACGCGGCGCAGCTCGATGTCGCCTGACACCGTGCGCACCCTGACCTTGAGTGAGGCACCGGTCGGCGGCACCGAATCACCGCCCATAGACAGCTCGCTGGTCGTGCGGCCCGAAACGCTGCTGACTTCAAGCCAGACTCCCGTGCCGGCGAGGATGCCGAGGTCGACGTCGCCGCTGACCGAGTTCACTTTGACTTCGCCCTGGCTGGCACAACCGATCCGCACGTCGCCTGAGGCGGTCTTGCCGCGGATCGATCCTTGCAACTGCCCGACTTCGATGTCGCCGCTGGCGGAGTTGACGTCAGCGTCGCGGCCCACGTGCTGAATCTTGATGTTGCCGCTTGCCGTGTGGGCTTGCACGGAGCCACCGACCCAGCCCACGTTCAGGTCACCACTCGCGCTGCGGTTAGACAGGTTGCTGGTGACGCGGTCGACCCAGACGTCTCCACTAGCCGACTGCACCACTACTTCGCGATAAATCCCGTTACAGCGGATGTCGGCGGAGGCGGCCTTGATGGTCAGCGCGGAATCCTGCGGCAGCCGCACCGTGATGCTCAGTTTGGGCCAGCGGAACAGGGCCCAGCCTTTGTGGTCGGGCTGGTGGACGATGAGCTGTTTGCCGTCGAGGCTGACACGAGTTTGCTCTGCGGCTTCCCGGCTTTGTGAGGAGCCATCCATTGGCTCCACAGAAACGGTGATGGTTTCAGTCTCAGTTGTGTCCACATTGATCTGTCCACCTGCGATGCGAAGATCTGCGGATACCGGTCCGGGGTTGTCGAAGGTGTAGTCCATAGCGAGAGGCTCCTTAGGCTTGGGCGAACCCGGTGAAGTTGCGGCCGAGGCTCGATGACCTGGTGTGGGGCCCACGCTGGCCGTAAACCCCTTGGGTGGCGGCGCGGACGAGCCACGAGTTGACAGAGATGCCTTCAGCGGAGGCCACCTTCTCAATGGCTTCCTTGAGTTGCTCGGGAAGGCGAAGCGTGAGCCGGGCTAGATCGCCGCCCTCGGCCATCGGCGGGGGAGTGGCGGCGGCGGGCGCGGTGTTCGTAATGACGATGTCGGCTTCCCGCCCACGGAGCCTGACTTCGATCACGGGACCGTCGAGCTGAGCGGTGATCTCGGCTGTCGCGTCGGCAAGCACTTCGATGAAAGACAGCCGGGCGGAGGCGTCAAGCGCGGTCGCCAGCAGCTGCGCCGTCTGGGCGACCTGCTCCCCGCCCGGCGCGGCCGCGGCGGTCAAGTCCCGCCGCAGGGAGTCGATGTACGGTGACAGGTCCATGCCACCACTATGACATCACTGTGACGTCATCGCAAGTCAGAAATGACGTCAACTAATGTGCTTGGTGTGACAGAACTGGTAGAGCCCAAGGTGCAGCTGATCGCCTGGACCCAATTCGCGCCCCCAGCCGACGTGCCGTGGTCGACCGACGCCGAAGGTGGCCAAGCCCTGGCCGAGTTCGCCGGCCGTGCCTGCTACCAGTCCTGGTCCAAGCCGAACCCAGCCACCGCGACCAACGCGAGCTACATCAAGCACATTCTTGAGGTCGGGCACCTGTCGGTGCTCGAGCACGGGTCGGCGACCTTCTACTTCAGTGGGGTTTCCCGCTCGTTCACGCACGAGCTGATCCGCCACCGCCACTTCTCGTATTCGCAGCTGTCCCAGCGCTACGTTCCCGAGCGCGACGCCGCGATGGTCGAGCCTGAGGTCATCGCCGAGGACCCGGAACTGCACAAGAAGTTCGTCGAGGCGTCCGAGGCCGCGGTCCGCGCCTATAACGAGCTGCTCGAAGGGCTTGAGGCCAAGTTCTCCGACGTCGCCAACGCGACCCTGCGCCGCAAGCAGGCCCGCCAGGCCGCCCGCGCGATCCTGCCGAACGCCACCGAAACGCGGATCGTCGTCACCGGCAATTACCGCGCGTGGCGCCACTTCATCGCGATGCGTGCGACGGAGCACGCCGACGTTGAGATTCGTGCCCTGGCCGTGGAGTGCCTGCGGCAGTTGCAGGGTCTGGCCCCGAGTGTTTTCGGTGACTTCGAGATCCGCCAGCTGGCGGATGGGTCGTCGATTGCGGCCAGCCCATTCACCTGGGAGTCCTGACCAATTAGGTTGAGAAGATGACGCAAGACGTGCGGCGGCCTTTTGGCCGGGTTATTACCGCGATGGTCACGCCTATGCATGCCGACCACAGCATCGATGTCGATGGGGTCTCACGGCTAGCTGAATACCTCGTGGACGAGCAGGGCAATGACGCACTGGTCATCAACGGCACCGCCGGTGAAGCATCGACCACTAGCGACAGTGAAAAAGAGACGATCCTGCGGGCCGTCGTGGAAGCAGTGGGCGGCAGGGCGAAGATCCTGGCCGGCGTCGGCACGAACAACACCGCTCACACGATCGAGCTAGCCCGTCAGGCTGAAAAAGCTGGGGTGCACGGGCTGCTCGTCGTCACGCCGTACTACAACAAGCCGCCGCAAAGTGGGCTGCTCAAACACTTCACCACCGTCGCCGACAGCACCGGGCTGCCGATGCTCGTCTACGACATCCCGCATCGCAGTGGCATCCCGATCGCCACGGAAACCATGCTGCGCCTGGCTGAGCATGAGCGGATCGTGGGGGTCAAGGACGCCAAGGTGGATCTGGTGGCCCAGGGGACGGTTTTGCGCCGTCACCCTGACTTCGCCTACTACTCCGGTGAGGACGCAGCCACCCTCCCGGTTCTAGCCGTCGGTGGTGTTGGGGTCGTTGGCACCTCGACTCACCTCAACGGCAACGAGACCAAGGCCATGATTGAGGCCTTTGATAGCGGTGATCACAGCGCGGCTCTGCAGCTGCATTTGCGGCTACTTCCGCTGTTCACCGGTATTTTCCGCACCCAGGGGACGATCCTGGTTAAGGCAGCCATGAACGTTCGTGGCCTGCCGGGCGGACCTGTGCGCCTTCCGCTCGCCGACGCGACTGAGGCTGAGCTGGCTCAGCTGCGAAGCGACTGCGCGGACGCCGGGGTGCCGCTCTAACACATGCTAAGGAGAATAATTTGACCTCTGTACCACTAGAGGGACATAAGGAACTCGATCCCCCGCCTCCGTTACCGGAGGGCGGGTTGCGGATCACGCCGCTTGGTGGCCTCGGTGCCATCGGGCGCAACATGACCGTGTTCGAGTTCGAAGGCAAGCTTCTGATCGTCGACTGTGGAGTGTTGTTTCCGGACAATGCCGACCAGCCGGGCGTCGATCTGATCCTGCCGGACTTTGCCCCGATCCTGGACCGCCTGGCCGACATCCAGGCCATCGTCTTGACCCATGGGCACGAGGACCACATCGGTGCGGTGCCCTATCTGCTCGCCCACAAGCCCGACATCCCGCTCGTGGGCTCGCAGTTCACCCTGGCATTGATCGAAGCCAAACTCGCCGAGCGGCGGATTACGCCTTACTCGTTCACGGTGACGGAGGGACAGCGTGAACGACTCGGACCGTTTGAGTGCGAATTCTTTGCCGTCAATCACTCCATTCCGGACGCTCTTGCCGTCGCGATCCGGACGCCCGCGGGGCTAGTCCTGCACACGGGCGACTTCAAAATGGACCAGCTGCCGCTCGACGGCCGCATCACCGACCTGGCTGGGTTCGCCCGCCTCGGTGCTGAGGGCGTTGACCTGTTGCTGTCCGACTCCACGAACGCCGAGATCCCCGGATTCGTCTCCCCGGAGCGCGAAATCGGGCCGGTGCTCGACGCGATCTTCGCTAAGGCCGCTGGCCGCGTGATCGTGGCGAGCTTCGCCAGCCACGTCCACCGAGTGCAGCAGGTGCTGGATTCGGCGCACGAGCACGGGCGCAAGGTGGCCCTGATCGGCCGCTCGATGGTCCGCAACATGGGCATCGCCCGTGATCTCGGGCTGCTGCGCGTGGAGCCAGGTTTGGTCGTCGGCATCGACGAGGCGATGAACCTGCCCAAGGGCGAGATCGTGCTCATGTCGACCGGGTCGCAGGGGGAGCCGATGAGCGCCCTGGGGCGGATGGCCACGGGCGATCACCGGCACATCACGGTCGAACCAGGTGACACCGTGGTTCTGGCCAGCTCGCTGGTGCCGGGCAACGAGACCAGCGTTTACCGCGTCATCAACCAGCTCGCGCGGGCGGGCGCCAACGTCATCCACAAGGATGTCGCCAAGGTGCACGTGAGCGGTCACTCCCCGGCCGGGGAACTGCTCTACCTCCTCAACGTCGTTAAGCCCAGCAACCTCATGCCCGTGCACGGCGAATGGCGCCATCTGCGGGCACATGGGCGGCTAGGGGTCGAATCCGGGATCAACCCCGATAACATCGTCCTATGTGAAGACGGCGATGTCGTTGACCTCGTCAATGGGCACGCCAGCATCACTGGCCACGTCAAGTCGCGCTATGTCTATGTGGACGGTCTGGCTGTCGGCGACGTGGGCGAGAGCTTGCTCACGGAACGCCGGATCCTTGGTGACGGTGGATTTATCGCCGTGACCGTGGTGGTCGACTCGGTGACCGGCAAGGTCGTCGGTGGGCCAACCCTTAGTGCCAAAGGCTTTTCGGAGGACCCGGCCGCGTTCAATCCGGTGCTTCCCCTTGTCACGGAAGCACTTGACCGGGCCGCGCTCGACGGCATCACCGACCCGCATCAGCTTCAGCAGATCGTGCGGCGGATAGTCGGCCGTTGGGTCAACGAGGCCTACCGCCGGCGCCCGATGATTGTTCCGTCCGTGTTGGAAGTCTAAAACTACAAGGGTGTCGTTTAGCCTTGTCGCATGGCGGCAAGGACCTCTCAACCGAGCCGCCGCCGAGCTGCGCCCGCGAAGCAGCCGGCGGCGCGCGCTAAAACACGCCCCAGAGCACGGGTTTCGCGCAGGGTAAGCCCCTTCGCCCTGCTGACCCGCGCCGTTGGTGCTATCTGGATGGCTATCGCGCACGGCCTCGGCTGGTTCGTGCGCGGCCTGAGTTCCCAGGCGGCCAAAGCCAAAGACCTTGACCCGGAGCACCGCCGTGATGGCGTGGGCTTGCTCCTGATCGCACTGTCCGTTTTGCTCGCTGTCGCGTTGTGGGGCAACGCTGGCGGTCCCGTTGGCGCCAAACTTGGCGGAACGGTGCGCTTTTTCATCGGGTTTGTCTCGCTCGTCCTGCCGTTGCTCCTTGCGGGGTGGGGGATCCGGCTGATGCGCTCGGCGCCGGACCCGGCCCAGAACGGCCGCTCGATGGTTGGCTGGGTGAGCCTTGTCCTTTCCAGCACAGGGTTGCTGGAGATCCTGGTGCACCCGGTGGACATCAACCAGCGGGAGAAGGACGCCGGCGGTTTGCTGGGGCTCGCGGTGGGAGCACTGCAGCACGCCGTGACGTCCTATGTCGCGGTGCCATTGTTGTTGCTGCTCTTCGGTTTTGGGCTGCTCGTCGTCACGGCGACGCCGGTCAATAAGATCCCGGAGCGACTGGCGCTCGCCCGGGATCTGTTCCTGGGCCGCCCACTGTCCGATGAGGACAATGATGAGCAAAACCAGGAAACCGTGCCCGCGCCCCGCAAACGCCGCCTTTCGCCCCCGGCCGCCTTCCTCGATCCCGAGGATTTGGAGGTACCAGATGAGCCCGGCCTAGACACCGAGATCATCCAGCGGCCAGCCAAGCGGGTGAAGCCAACACCCCCGGCGCACACCCCGCCACCGACCAAAACGGAGCAACTGGCGTTGCCGAGTCTCGGCGGCGAATATGTGCTGCCGCCCCCGAATCTGCTGCGTCCCGGGGACGCGCCGAAGACCCGCTCGAAGGCCAACGACGACGTCATCGCCGCGCTGACAAGTGTTTTCGACCAGTTCGACGTTGACGCCGCGGTCACCGGGTTCACCCGTGGGCCGACCGTGACGCGCTATGAGGTCGAGCTGGGCCCGGCCGTGAAAGTGGAGCGCATCACCGCTTTGTCACGCAACATCGCCTACGCGGTGAAGAGCCCGGACGTCCGCATCCTCAGCCCGATCCCGGGCAAGAGCGCGGTGGGCGTGGAGATCCCCAACTCTGACCGCGAAGATGTTCAGCTTGGTGACGTGCTCCGTTCGCGAGTCGCCACTTCGGACAGTCACCCCATGGTCGTGGCGCTGGGCAAGGACATCGAGGGCGGGTTCGTCACGGCCAACCTCGCGAAGATGCCGCACATCCTCATCGCTGGCGCGACCGGTGCCGGAAAGTCCAGCTGCCTCAACTCTTTGCTCGTGTCTCTTCTGGTGCGGGCGACGCCGGATCAGGTGCGGCTGCTGCTGATCGACCCGAAACGCGTTGAGATGACGCACTACGAGGGCATCCCGCATCTCGTGTCGCCGATCGTGACCAACCCGAAGAAGGCGGCCGACGCCCTGGACTGGGTCGTGCGCGAGATGGACATGCGCTATGACGACCTCGCCGCGGCGGGCGTGCGGCACATCGACGACTACAACCGCAAACTGCGCGCCGGTCAGATCAAGACGCCTCCGGGCTCGGAGCGGCAGCTCACGGCGTACCCCTATCTGCTGGTGATTGTCGATGAGCTGGCGGATCTGATGATGGTCGCCCCGCGCGATGTCGAAGATTCGATCGTGCGTATCACCCAGCTGGCGCGGGCGGCGGGCATTCACCTGGTGCTCGCGACCCAGCGCCCGAGCGTTGACGTGGTCACCGGCCTCATTAAGGCAAACGTGCCGTCCCGCTTGGCTTTCGCGACTTCGTCGCTCGCCGACTCCCGCGTCATCCTCGACCAGCCCGGTGCTGAGAAGCTCATCGGCCGCGGCGACGCGCTTTACCTGCCGATGGGAGCGTCCAAACCCCAACGGCTGCAAGGGGCCTGGGTCTCCGAGAACGAGATCGCCGACATCGTGGCGTTCTGCAAACGCCAGCGTGAGCCCGAGTTCCGGCAGGACGTCCTGGCTCCGCCGCCACCGGATCCGAAGAAGAAAGCCGAGGAGGAGATCGGCGACGACCTTGATCTGCTCCTGCAGGCGATCGAGCTGGTGGTGGTCTCGCAGCTGGGTTCGACGAGCATGCTGCAGCGCAAGCTGCGCGTGGGCTTCGCCAAGGCTGGCCGTTTGATGGACCTGATGGAACAACGCGGCATCGTCGGACCGTCCGAAGGCTCCAAGGCACGTGAGGTGCTTATCAAGCCCGATGAACTCCCTGAAGTCATGGCCGCTCTGGGCGCCGACTAAATACCCACTTGTAAAAACAACAGGCGTTGGTTTTAGAATACCTCTGTGGACGAGGTAACGGCGCTTAGTGCGCTCGCTGATCCGACGCGGCGGCAGGTCTATGACACTGTCGCCGCGGCAGCGGGGTTAGTCAGCCGGGATCAAGTGGTGGCCACGCTCGGGATCGGGCGGACCCTGGCGGCGTTTCATCTCGACAAGCTCGCCGAGGCGGGCCTGCTGGAGTTCCATTTCGTGCGCGGGCCGTCTGGTGGACGGCCCGCGAAGCTTTACCGCCGTAGTGGCGCAGAGGTTGACATCAGCGTCCCGCCACGGTCCTATGTGGAGGCTGGCGAGCTGCTGGCCGAGGCGCTGGAGAAAGCGGGCGCCGACAACGTGCTGCAGAAGGTTGCCCGCGCGCGTGGGAGGCGTGCCAACGCCAGTAAATCCATGTGGGAATCGTTACGTGAACACGGCTATGAGCCGGTGCAAGGCGACGGCGAAGTCGTGTTGCGCAACTGCCCGTTTCACAAGCTGGCGCAAGAGTTTCCGCCGCTGATCTGTGGCATGAATCTTGGCCTGCTCACCGGGATGGCCGAAGGAGCGCGATGGCCTGCCCGCGCGGCGATGAAGCCGCGGCCAGGTCACTGTTGCGTGGTTCTGAAGGAGGACAAGAAGTGAGCTATCAGCTGGCCCAATTGAACATCGCGCGGCATCTTTACCCGCTGGACTCGGCGGGGATGAAGGACTTCATGGACGCCCTGCCTAAGATCAACAAACTGGGCGATGACAGTCCCGGGTTCGTGTGGCGCTTGTTTGACGAGTCCGGTGACGCGACCGGAATCGGCAACCCGTTCGGCGAGGATGTGATCATCAACCTGACGGTCTGGGAGTCGGTCGAATCGTTGCGCGGCTTCATTTATCAAACCGAGCATCTCGACTACATGCGCCGCCGCCGAGAGTGGTTCACCCACGAGGGGCTTAAGGGCGGCTACGCGGTGATGTGGTGGATTCCGGCCGGGCACATCCCCACGATCGAAGAGGCCGCTGAGCGGCTGGCGCACCTGGACGAGCACGGATCGACCCCGCACGCCTTTACTTTCCGTGAACCGCACCCTGCTCCGACGCAAGTAGTATGATGAACCTAGGCTCTAAGCCTAGGGAGATGTTACTAGTTGCGTGCCGTGGGGTTGCCGCCGGAGTTGACGCGGGGTGGAAACATCTTGCGCCCCAAGGATGCGGCTCGCATTTACGCCCAGCCGTGGACCGAGTTCAAACGCCTAGCTGACCTGGGCGTGCTGAAGAAGATGGCCACCGGCTATTACGCGATCGTTCCTCTTAACCGGGTCGGTGACCATCGCTGGCAGCCCGACCTGGAAACCGTGGCTCTGGGGATCGCACAGGCTGATTACGGGACGGCTGAGGTTGCCTTGATGGGCACGAGCGCGGTCCGTCTGCACGGGGTCATTCCCCGGCCACTAGGCGAGGCTGTCGTCGCGGTGCCCAAGCAACGGCCCGTCCTGGCGACGGAGGCTGGCACGGTGACCTTCGTCAAACGTGACGTCAATGGGCTGGAGCTAGAGCGGGTGTTAAACGGCTGGGTCACCACCGTTGAGCAGACGTTTGTCGATCTGGCGGCTCGCCCTGCCTTGGGCGGGCTGCCAGAGGCGGATATCGTTGTGGCGCTTAGAGATCTGCGGCGACGCTCCGATGCGGACACCATCGAGCGGCTCGCCCGCGATCAGCACAAGCCCCGTGCCCTGCGCTACGCGAAGGAAGTCCTGGATGCTTGACCCTTTTGGGCGGGCAGAGGTGGCAGCCGCCTTCGGTGTCCCGGAGACACAGGTGCGCGAAGTCGCGGGAATAAGCGTGCGGCCCTATTTCTTCACCAAAGCGCCCCTAGACTGGGCCACGCAGCTAGCGCCTCAGACGGGTCAGCTCACCTCCGCTGAGGAGTGTCTTTCAGCGGTCCGGCTGGCGTTCGCTGAAGCACTCGATTGGGATCAGGACACCGCACGTGAGCAATGAAAGCACCGTCAGAGTCTCCACTTTGGAACTCTTCTTCGACCTCGTTTTCGTCTTCACCGTTACGCAGCTGACCGCTGTGCTGGCCAGTGATTTGACCCCGCAAAACGTCGGCAAGTCGCTGTTGATGCTCGGGATCATCTTCTGGATGTACGGCGGCTACGCCTGGCTGACCAATGTGATCGCCCCGCGTGACCCCGTCCGGCGGACCATGTTGCTGGCGGGCATGGCCGGGTTCCTGCTGATCGCGCTGGCGATTCCGGCCGCGTTCCAGGGCAGTGGCTGGGCGTTTGGGGTGGGGTTCTTCCTGGTCAACGCCATCCACAGTGGACTGCTGCTCAAGGCGGCCCCTGCCGCGATGCGCCAGCTAGCTCCCCTTAACCTCCTGAGCGCCAGTCTCGTGCTCGCGGGAGGGCTCGTGGCGAGCGAGCCGTGGCGGCTGGGGCTGTGGATCGCGGCGATGATCGTGATTATCGCGTCGCCCTATTTGCATCCGATGGGCGAGTGGGCACTGAACGCGGGTCACTTCGTGGAGCGGCACGGCCTCATCGTGATCGTCGCCCTGGGTGAGTCGATCGTGGCCATTGGCGTGGGCGCCGCAGGCCTTGACCTGACAGCCGCTTTGATCACCGCGGCCGTGCTCGGGCTCGTGCTGTCGTTCGGCCTGTGGTGGCTCTACTTCGGTGGCGATGACGAGGCCGCCGAACAGGCGCTGGAGGCGACACCGTCGCGCCAGCGAGGCCGGGTTGCCTTGCACGCCTTCGGTTTCGCGCACTATCCGCTGCTGTTCGGCATCGTCGTCTTCGCGGCAGGTGTGAAGAAGGCGGTGCACTACTCCGAAGACCACGTCTACCTGTCGCAGGCGCTTCTGCTCGGCGGTGGTGTCGCCATCTATTTGCTGGCTGACGTGTGGTTCCGGCGCGTTCTGCGCATCGGCGAGCTGCGGTTCCGGGTGCTCGGGGCACTGGCTGCGCTGGCGACCGTCCCGTTAGGACTCAAGTTCACGATCTGGCAAATGGTCGCTCTCGTCGTGGTTGTGGCCTCGGTAATCGCCCTCGAGCGTAAAGCTTTGAGATCGATTTAATTGACTATTCATAAGCGTCTGAGTATGTTCGCAAACAGTTAGGAAAGTTTCCTATCTGTCTGGAGTGTGGACATGTTCAGACGCGCTCTTCTCGCCACTTCACTCGTCCTAACAGCCCTCCTCGTGCCGGCCTCTCCCGCCTCAGCGGCACCCGGCCTCATCGCCACCTTCTCGACTGCCAACCATGGGAGCTGGCACCTCGACAAGTACGTGGTGTCCAATCCCACCAGTGCCAGCATCACGGGCTGGACGCTGGAATTCGACCTGCCCGCCGGTGTGACGATGGGCGGCGTCTACAACGGCACGTCAACGCAAAGTGGCAATCACGTCACGATCGTTAACGCGCACTACAACGGCACGGTGGCCGCTGGCGCGAGCACCGAGCCGTACAGCCCGTGGTTCATCGCCTATGGCTCCGGTGCGGCCCCGCTCAACTGCCGCATCAACGGCAACAAGTGTGATGGGTCAGCGGACCGGGCCCCGAACGCGCCTACTGGTTTGAATGTGACTGGCCGGACTACCAAGACGGTCAGCCTCGCTTGGACCGCTGCGGTGCCAACGGATTTCCCGATCGCGAGCTATGACATCTATGCGGGGACTGTTCTGAAAACGTCCGTCGCTTCGACGAACGCTGTCGTCACCGGGCTCACCCCGAACACGGCGTATTCCTTTACCGTCAAGGCGAAGGACACCCGTGGCAACGTGTCGGCAGCGAGCGCCGCGGTCAGTGCCACCACGCTGAACCCAGCCAATGACACGACTCCACCGACCGTCGCGGGCAACCTGCGGTCGACGGGCAAGACCGCTTACACGGTCAGTCTGGCGTGGAATGCCGCTACGGACGCGAACGGCATTGCCGGGTATGACGTCTATGCCGGAACTGTTTTGAAGGCCAGCGTTACCGGGCTCTCCACAACGATCACCGGTCTGGCGCCACTGACGCCGTACACGTTTACGGTCAAGGCACGCGACACCTACGACAACGTCAGCGGACCGTCCAACGCGCTGACGGTCACGACAGATGACGTGATCGGGGCCGGGCAGTACGCCAAGGTCGGTTACTTCGTCCAGTGGGGCATCTACGGCCGCCAGTACTTCGTTCGCAATTTGGACACCAGCGGGAGTGCGGCGAAGCTGACGCACATCAACTACGCGTTCGCCAACATCGATCCCGTCAACTTGACGTGTTTGCAAGGTGTCACCAAAGGCACTACGCAGAACCCGCAGGACCCCGATCAGGGCACGGGTGCCGGTGACGCTGACGCCGACTATGCCCGGCCAATGAGTGCCTCCCAGTCCGTCGATGGTGTCGCGGATACCGGCTGGGAACCGTTGCGTGGCAACTACAACCAGCTGCGCAAGCTGAAAGCCAAGCACCCGCATCTGAAGATTCTCATCAGCATCGGTGGCTGGACCTACTCGAAGTTCTTCTCCAACGCGGCACTGACACCCGCGTCACGGGAGAAGTTCGTCCGGTCCTGCATCGACATCTACCTCAAGGGCAATCTGCCAACGTATAACGGTGCGGGCGGACCTGGTACCGCGGCGAATGTCTTTGATGGTATTGACCTTGACTGGGAATGGCCCGGGGCCGAAGGTCACGCGGGTAACATCGTGCGTCCCGAAGACAAAGCCAACAACACCGCGCTGACCGCCGAATTCCGCCGTCAGATGGACGAGCTGAGTCTCACGACCGGAAAGCGTTATCTGCTAACGGCTTTCACTCCGGCCGACCCGGCGAAGATCGCAGCGGGCTGGGACATCGGGCCCAATGGTGTGTTCCGCTACATGGATTTCGCCAACGTTCAGGGCTATGACTTCCATGGCGCGGGCAGCGACAACTCTTGGGAACCCAACCGCACCGGGCACCAGGGCAACCTGTACCGCGACACGCAGGACCCGTACGCGTTTGAGTTCTCCGTCAACAAAGCCATTCAGACCTACCTCGATGCCGGGGTCAATCCGAGACAGCTGACGTTTGGCTTCGCCTTCTACGGGCGGGGCTGGCAAGGCGTGGCCGCTGGCCCTAGTAACAACGGCGAATGGCAAACAGCTACGGGGGCGGCACCAGGTCAATTCCAAGAGGAGGCAGGAACGAGAGGCTATTCCAACCTGATCGCGATGGTTCCCAACTGCACGGTCCACCACGACACCCAGTCGGTCTCAACCTATTGCTACACAGGCAATGGCGGGCAGTGGTGGACGTTCGACGACACGTGGTCCATTCAGCAGAAGACCGCGTGGCTCAAGAGCAAAGGCCTCTTGGGCGGCATGGTCTGGGAGATGTCGGGCGACACCGGAGCCGGCACCCTCATGACCGCTCTCCACAATGGACTCTAGGAGCAACGTGAAACGTATTCTCCTCGTGCTGGCACTGGTGGTGTCCGGCACCCTTCTTGGAAGCCCGGCGGCGCAGGCCGCTGAGCTGGCCGTCAACGGCGGATTCGAATCCGGGTCACTGTCGCCCTGGTCATGCACGGGTAACCTCGGCTCCATCGTGACCACGCCGGTTCAGGCGGGCACGCGGGCGCTGGCGGGTGCGGCGTCGAGTTCGGACAATGCCAAGTGCACCCAGAACGTCAGTGGTCTCGTGAGCGGCACTTCGTACACGCTGTCCGGCTGGTTCCGGGGTAACTACACCTACCTCGGCGTTACCGGTGGCGCGGCGACGTGGACCCCGGGCGGATCGTCCTACACGCAGCTGTCGCTGACGTTCACGGCAAGCGGGACGACCGCGCAGATCTACTTCCACGGCTGGTACGGCCAAGGCACGTACTACGCCGACAGCATCTCGCTGCAGGGCCAGGGCGGCTCCGGGGTCCCTGGCGCGCCAAGCAATCTGGCGTCCACGGGACAGACGAACAGCTCGATTTCTTTGAGCTGGGCAGCGGGCTCCGGCACGATCACGGGTTACCGCGTCTACGAAGGCACGACGCAGCGAGCGCAGGTCACCGGCCTCAGCACCACGATCAGTGGGCTGGCAACCTGTTCAAGTCACACGTACACCGTGCGTGCCTACAACTCGGTGGGGGAGTCGGCGAACTCCAACTCCATCACCGTTTCCACGACCGGTTGCGCTGGCGTTCCCGGCGTTCCGCCTAACTTCGCGTCAACGGGCGTAACGTCGACCAGCGCGTCGTTCTCGTGGGGCACGTCGTCGGGAACCGTTACGGGATACCGGATTTACGAAGGCTCCACGCAACGTTTGCAGACGTCGAGCCTGTCCGGCACCGTGAGCGGTTTGGCCGCATGCACTTCGCACACGTACACCGTGCGCGGCTACAACTCCAGTGGCGAATCTGGCAACAGCAACTCTGTCACCATCTCCACTTCAGGGTGCCCGTCTGCCGGCGTGATGGCTGCGCCGTATCTGTACCTCGGCTGGGGCGACCCGCCATCGGTTTCCACCGTCATGAGCGCGACCGGCATCAAGCAGTTCACGATGGCGTTCATGCTTTCTGGCGGCGGCTGCACCCCGATGTGGGACAGCCAGCGTCCACTGACCGGCGGTGTTGACCAGCAGGTCATCAACCAGATCCGGGCCAACGGTGGCGACATCCAAATCTCGTTTGGTGGCTGGAGCGGCAACAAGCTCGGGCCGAACTGTTCGTCAGCGGCGGCTTTGGCTGGCGCTTACCAGCAGGTCATCAACGCGTACAACCTGAAGTTCATCGACATCGACATCGAAAACACGGACGAGTTCGAAAACGAGGTCGTCCAGGACCGCATCCTCAACGCGCTGAAGATCGTCAAGCAGAACAACCCGGGCATCAAGACGATCATCACTTTCGGCACGTCGACAACCGGCCCGAACTTCTGGGGCACCCGTCTGATCAACCAGTCGGCAGCGCTCCAAGCCAACATCGACAACTTCACCATCATGCCATTCGACTTCGGCTGCACCGGAAACATGTTCACCTGCACCACTTCCGCCGCCGAAGGCCTCAAGAACGCACTCAAGGCCGCCTATGGCTGGACCGACGACCAGGCGTATCGCAAGATGGGCCTGTCGGGCATGAACGGCTTGTCAGACCAGCAGGAAATGACGTCCATCCAGCACTGGACCGACATCAAGAACTGGGCCACCGCACGGCACATCCCGCGCCTGGCCTTCTGGTCGGTCAACCGCGACCGCCCCTGCCCCGGCGGCGGCGTCGTGTCGAACTGCTCGGGCATCGCCCAGAACAACTGGCAGTTCACCCAGATCACCGCCACCCACGCACCGTAATTTCTCCTCCACGTGGGTGATCCGGCCCGCACCGCGGCTTCATCTTGGTCGCGGTGCGGGCTTTGGTTTATGCCTGTTCGCTCGCGGCCGTGGGCCAAGACGTTCAGGGCCTTTATTTCCGACGCCGCACATGGTTGCGACCGTTCCTCCCGCGAGGACCTCCCTGTCCGCGCTTCCCGGGCTCTTTACAAACCTTCGGCATTTACATCCCCTGTGCCTCGCTGTCCCGCTTGGCCTGCGCTCCCATGGTTTCCCGCGCCACCTGCTCCCCGCGTTCTGCTTCCGCCACACCCCACTTCCCACCCTTGCGCCGTTCCGCTCCTCCTTTCGCGCCCTTTCGCCTTGCCTGTTTCCGCTTCCCGCCCCTTGCGCCGTTCCGCTTCGCGCTCCTCCTTTCGCGCCCTTCGCCGCCGCCACTTCCTCGCCCGCCCTTTCCCTTCCTCTGCCGCCCTTGCGTCGCGGCTCGTGCTTCCCGCGCTCGGCTTCGCGCCATTTGCTTCCCGCGCCGTGCTGTTCCGCTGGCCTGGCTTCGCGTCCCGCATCCCGGGAGATGCCCTGCTTCCACCGCTGCCTTTTGCTCCGTTTACTTCTGGCGGTTCTAGTTCGGGTCGCACTTCATCGAGATCCACATCCGTATCGGTGATCCACAACCTTTGGGACGTGATCGAATCGGCTTTGGATCACGCCTAGAGGGATGTGGATCTCAAGTTGCAGCGGGCACGGTGGCTGGAGAGGCGGCAATGGCGGACGGCGGGAAGCGGCGCGGAAGCCAGGGGAGCGACGGGCAATGCGGGGCGGCGGGGGCGGGAAGCGGCGCGGAAGCCAGGGGAGCGACGGGCAATGCGGGGCGGCGGGGGCGGGAAGCGGCGGGGAAGCAAGGAGTAGGGGAGCAGGCGGGCACCATCGGGCAGAGGAGGTCGGGAAGCAGAGGGAGCGGTGGGGAAGCAGGGATGAGGTGGGGACAGAAGTGGGTGGAAGGTGGGTGGGAAGCGGGTGCACGGGTGGGGGAAGGTGGGGAAGCGCACGGGAGGCCGATGTTTGGGGCGGGTAACCTGGGTGGATGTCCACCGAAGCCCGTAAGCCCTCTGTTGCCCTGCTCACCCTCGGGTGCGCCCGTAACGAGGTCGACTCCGAGGAGCTAGCGGCCCGTCTTGCTGGCGATGGATGGCAGGTCAGCACCGATGGCTCGAAGGCTGACGTGGTGTTGGTGAACACCTGTGGCTTCGTTGAGAAGGCCAAGCAAGACTCGATTGAGACGCTGCTTGCCGCCTCGGAGACCGGTGCCAAAGTGGTCGCTGCCGGGTGCATGGCGGAGCGCTACGGGCGGGACCTGGCGCAGAGCTTGCCCGAGGCTGACGCCGTGCTGGGTTTTGACGATTATCCGACGATCTCGGCCACGCTTAACGCTGTGCTTAACGGCGAGAAGGTGGAGGCACACGTTCCGCGGGACCGCCGTGAACTGCTGCCGATCGCGCCGGTGGAGCGTAAGGCCGCCAAGGTCGTCGTTCCTGGACACACCATTGTGGACAGTGCCACACCCGCGCATCTCAAACCGATTCTGCGGCACCGCTTCGACAAGAGCCCGGTCGCGTCACTCAAGCTCGCCAGCGGTTGTGACCGCCGTTGTTCGTTCTGTGCTATTCCTAGTTTCCGGGGTGCGTTCGTCTCGCGTACCCCCGATGAATTGCTCGCCGAAGCTGAATGGCTGGCGCAGAGCGGGGTTCGCGAACTGGTGCTCGTGAGCGAGAACTCGACTTCTTACGGCAAGGACTTCGGTGATCCTCGCGCGCTGGAGAAGCTGCTGCCGCAACTGGCTGCCGTCAAGGGCATCGTGCGCGTGCGCGCGAGCTACCTGCAGCCGGCTGAAACCCGCCCCGGTCTCGTTGAGGTGATCGCCACCACGCCCGGGGTCGCACCCTATTTTGACTTGTCGTTCCAGCACTCTTCCGAGCCGGTCCTGCGCCGGATGCGGCGATTTGGCTCTACGGAACGATTCTTGGACCTTCTCGAATCGGCTCGCAAGTTCAACCCGGCGGCCGGTGCCCGCAGCAACTTCATCGTCGGCTTCCCGGGTGAGACCAAAGCCGATGTCGAGGAGCTCATCCGGTTCCTAAGCGAGGCGCGGCTGGACGCGGTTGGCGTCTTTGACTACTCCGATGAGGACGGCACGGAAGCCGCCGGCTTTGACAAGAAGGTCGGGGCCGCCACGATTAAGCGGCGTTACGAGAAAGTGCTTTCGCTGTCGGAAGAACTTTGCGCGCAACGCGCCGAGGAACGCATCGGCACCGAAATTGATGTGATGGTGGACGCTGTCATCGGCGGTGTCGCCGAGGGCCGCGCCGAGCATCAGGCCCCTGAAGTGGACGGGTCGACGACCCTGACCGGCGGTTTCGACGCGGCCGCACTCAAGCCTGGTGATCTCGTGCGGGCTAAAGTCGTCCGTGCCGAAGGTGTCGATCTGGTTGCAGAGCCGGTGGCGATGCTCTCCGCTGTCGTAATGAGTGGTTAACGTAGGTCCCGTGCCCATTACCAAGGTGCCGGTTCTCAACGCGGCCAATGTGCTGACGGTGGTCCGCATTGTGCTCGTGCCCGTGTTCGTGGTCTTGGTAATCATGTCTGGCATGACCGACCCTGGGTTACGGATCGCCGCCGCGATCGCTTTCGGGGTCGCCTCGTTCACCGATTACGTCGACGGCTGGGTGGCCCGGCGCTTCAACCTCGTGACCTCCTTTGGCAAGGTCGCTGACCCGATCGCTGACAAGGCGCTCACGGGCACGGCGCTGATTCTGCTGAGCGCCTATGGCGTGCTTCCGTGGTGGGTGACTCTCGTGATCCTCGTGCGCGAGTGGGGCATCACGCTGATGCGCTTCTATGTGCTGAAGTGGGGCGTGATGGCAGCCAGCCGTGGCGGCAAGCTCAAGACGGTGCTGCAGATCGGGGCGATCACGTGGTACCTGTTCCCCTTCCCCACGCCGTGGTCATATGCCGGACCGGTGCTGATGTTCTCCGCCCTCGTCGTGACCGTCGTGACCGGTGTTGACTACGTCATCGCGGCTTACCGCTTGCGGCAGGCCGCCGGTGCTCAGTGAGTATTTAGCCCTGCTCGGCGTCGCACACCAGCCTCCTTCGGCCGCCTATCTAGCCGAGTTGCACCGGGCCCACGTGTCCAAAGTGGTCTACGCCAACGTCGACATCATGCTCGGGCGGCCCGGCACCCTTGATCCCGTCGAGTCGGTGCGCCGGATCGTGCAAAGACGTGGTGGCTATTGCTTTCAGCTCAACGGCGCGTTCGCGTGGCTGTTGCGTGAGCTGGGCTTCTCGGTGACGCCGCATCGCGGTTACGTGTGGCGCCATGATGCTCAGGAGCGGCCGAATCTCAACCACTTGGTGCTCGTGGTGCACGACCTCGACGGTCCGCCGTGGCTCGTTGACGCGGGCCTGGGCGATGCGATTTACGCTCCGCTGCCCCTGGTGCCTGACGAATATGTGCAGGGTCCGTTCCGCTATGCGCTTGATGCCGCTCCAGGTTTCGACGGCTGGCGGTTCACACACGACGTGCAGGGGTCGTTTGCTGCCATGGAGTTTGAGTCGGCGGCCGCCTCCTTGGACGATTTCGTTGCGGCACACCAGTTTCAGTCGACGTCGCCCGAGTCGAGCTTCATGAAGTTTCTGACCGCACAGGTCCGGTTGCCGGGTGAGGTTGCTGCCCTGCGCGGACTAGTTTTGACGACTGTCGATAAATCGGGCAAGCGGTCGCAAACCATGGAAACGCTGCACCAATGGCAGGAGTGCCTGACCGCTCTCGGCGTCGACGCTGACGCGGTGACACCGCTATGGGAGCGCGAACAGTCAACGCACGCGGAATGGCTGGCGAAGGCATGATTGACCGTCTCATCGCGACATTGGCGGCTCGGGGCGAGACGCTCGCGGTCGCTGAATCGCTGACGGGAGGCCTGCTCGCGGCCACTATCGTCAGCGTGCCCGGGGTGTCCAAAGTGTTTCGGGGCGGGCTGGTGACCTATGCCACCGATCTCAAGCACACGCTCGCTGGGGTGGACGCTGACCTGCTCGCTGAGCACGGGCCTGTGCACCCAGAAGTGGCCCGCCAGATGGCTGCTGGGGCACGTGAGCGCTGTGGGGCGACCTGGGGATTGTCGACCACCGGCGTCGCTGGGCCGGGGGCGCAAGACGGCGTACCCGAAGGAGTTGTCTTTGTGGCAATCGACGGCCCGCAGCGTAAAGTTGAGCACCTGACCCTTTCCGGCGGCCGGCAGACCATTCGCCAAGCAGCGGTAGATGCGGTTCTGGCGCTCCTTGAGTCCTCCATTGTGACCTGAGTCATAACATCTACGATCATAAAGATTGTTGCGGCGGGGCGGGGTGTCGATACGCCGGAGAAGGGGTACGGTTCATGGCAAGCCGCCGGTGATAACCGTCGGCTAGACATATAGGGGGTGCGCCATGGTGCTCTTGCGTCGAGTGATCGGCGACGCCCTGCGCGCCCGCCGCCAAGGACAGCACCGCACCTTGCGTGAGGTGTCCACCGCGGCGAACGTCAGCTTGGGCTATCTGTCCGAAATCGAGCGAGGCCAGAAGGAAGCGTCAAGCGAACTGCTTGCCTCGATTTGTGACGCCTTAGGCGCACGGCTCTCTGAAGTGCTCCAGGACGTCAGCGACACTGTCGCCCTGGCTGAGCAGGTAGAGGGCGTCCTTGTCCCGCAGCCCGTCGCTACACCCGCACCCAGGGTGGAGGAGCCGGCCACTGCGGTGTGGGCAGAGGACGGACAGGTTACGGTCACTGTTCGCCGGGATACCCCGCTGCGGACGACCTTGCGGGCCCGCAACATCAGGCCTGGCAACGGTTCTGGTTCCGCACGTGGCAGGGAACTCACCGGCGTCTAGATAGCAAGCAAAGAAATGTGCTCCGGGTCACGGCCTGGGGCACATTTGTTTGCTTAGGGCGTAGTGTTGCCGCCCATGAAGGAGCTGGTGAATAGGCTTGCGGCCGACCCCATGGAGCAGCCGGGATTTTTCCTTGGCCTGGTTCAGCGGGAAGTGCTGTGGCCTGATATCACCGCCCCTGCGCCCGGTCTGCTCGCCGCGCTGGATCAGCATGGTGCCGCGGTCCGCGACGCTATCGGCCCCGGAGCTGGCTGGCTCGACCTCGAAGACCTCGCTGCCTACGCCCGTGGCGTCGTGGAAGTGGCCGCGGAGTACGCCTGCCATGACATGCCAGCGCAGACCCAGCATTGGCTGAGCCTGCGCTTGGCTTCCGTTTGCGGACTGGCTAGCGATCTCGGCTATCTGCCGAGCGTTACTGCCGTCTGATCCGCTCCGTCTCGGCCGCGGTCACGCTCTCACCAGCGGCGAAGGCTTCCTTGGTGTCGCGCCGTCCAGCCATGTTGGACTGCATCTTGTTGCGCACCGACGTGGACTCGGTCTCCACCTTGTCCAGCGCCTTCTCCCAGCGTGCCTGCATGGGCTTGATGAGGCCGCCGCCTACGCCTACGACCAGGATGCCGCCCAGGGTCGCGAGTGTCGCGACGAGCAGAGGCGTGGTGATCGCCGTGGCGACACCGATCTGGTTGAGCGCGGCGATGATGCCCAGGCCGACGATGAAGGCCCACGCGACGTTCGCGAGCATCCGGCTGTACGACAAGCCCGTGAGACCGTTGGAGATGAGGTCTCGGACCGCACCGGCGATAGCGGCCGCCACGACGACGATAACTATCGCGATGAATGCCTTAGGCAGCCAGCTGACGATGCCGCGAATCAAGTCAGACACGGCATTCGGGCCCCATACGCCGAAGGCCAGCTGAAGCGTGAACAGGAGCACCGCGTAGTACGCCAGCGCCGCAAGGATGGACGAAGGCGTGTACTTACTGCCCTGGAACATCCGTGCGATGCCGCCGCGGTCTACCGCGCGGTCGAACTTGAGCGCGTGGAGCCCCTTCATGACCAGTTTGCGGATCACCCTGGCGATGATCCAGCCGACCAGCATGATGGCCAGGAACCCAACGGCCTTGGGCACGAACAGCAGCACCGAGCGCCACATGTCGTTCAAAGCTTGCGTGATGTCCATCGCTTCCCCCATATCGGATGATTCATGCCGACCGTATACAAAGTCGGATGCCCGTTATGGGGTTTTCGCCGAAGTTACCTAGCGAATGCGCACGACATCCCCTGGATTTACCGCCAGCATGACCGCCGCCCGGCCGCCGTTCACGGCCACGGCCAGGTGCCCGGCTGAGTCTCCGAACACGACCAGCCCGCCGCTGGGCGCGTCAGCGAACGTCTGCCCGCGCATGGCTCGTACGCCCGCGATGGTCACGTTGTCAGGCAGCTGCTGAAGGTACGACGCCGGAGCCGCCAGCTGGACGTTGCCGAAGCGGTCGATGGTCAGCACTTCGGCGTCGATCCACCCGTCGCCGAGCGCCACGACCGGATCGGGCAGCCGCACGAGCGTCGCCGGGTCGAGCAACGTGCCCTCGGCTTGCCCGTCGAGCGTCAGCCGGGCCGCGATGGGCGCGAAGACGTCCCTGCCGTGGAACGTGCGCGAGGCCTTATCGGGAATGGACAGTTCCGTGGCCTTGGTAATGCCGCCGAGCGCGTCCGCCGCCCAGATCAGCAGCCCGTTATCCGGCCCGGTGAGCAGGCCATTGGGGGTTTGGAGCACGATCGCGCGACGGTCCGTGCCGACACCCGGGTCCACGACAGCCAAATGCACCGAAGGCGGAAGGTGAGGCACGGTCTGTGCGAGCACCGCGGCCGCGCGCGTCACGTCACCGGGCGCGATCATGTGGGTCACGTCGATAACCCTTGCGGCAGGGGCGATCCGGGCGATCACGCCGTGGCAGGACGCCACAAAGCCATCTGACAGTCCGTAGTCTGTCGTGAGCGAAACGTAGCTAAGCGGAGGCACTCTCCGACGCTACCGCCTCACGGCCAGGTTTTTGGAGGCGGCGGAAAAGCCAAAGTACGGGAATCGTGCACAGCAGCGGCCCGATGATCGCCAACGGTCTGGTCAGCCACCACCCCAAGTCCACGTGAGCTGGCTGTTTAAGGTCGTAGTCGAACGCGAGCCACACGACGAACAAGAAAATCGCCATGCCCGTGCTGTGCACGAGATAAAGCGGGAGAGCGAAATCGTTAAGTGTTTCGCTAAATTTCTTCCACTTTGGACGTTCGAGTCGTTTGACCATGCCCGGTCTCAGGAGCTCCGCGACACCGATCTGGAACAGCAGCAGCGACACGATGACGAACGTGGGCGGGCCGATGTTGGAGAACCGTTCACCCGGCACGCCAACCATGCTGCCCGGATATAGCCCTGATCCGACCAGGCCAATCAGGCCAAACAAACCGGTCCACAGGATCGCCCAGTCGTTATGGCGCGGGGCATCGACGACCTTCTGATAGAAGAAGCCGGCCTGATGCGCCAGGCCCCACACGAGCACCATATTGATCCAGCCGATGTTGAACGGGCCATGTTCGTCGTACCCGCCTTTGAAGCGGATCACATCGACCACCATCGCGCCGCCAGCGAGCCACACGAGCGCCAGCGAACCGGCTTTGCGGTGCAGCCAAAGGGAAATCGGCAGCATCAGGATGAGAAACAGATAAACCGCCAGGAACCACAACGGGCTCACGACCAGCTTGACGGTCTGATAAACGCCGGTGAGATTGAAATACGTGCCGATCAGCGACCCCAGGCCGATCCACACAATCAAAACAACCGTTGCTGGTACGAGGAGCTGACGCACCCGTTTCCAGATAAAACTCCGCATCGGAACGCCGTTTTCGTGCGCCCTGTTCCAGGTGCGCAAGTGAACGAAGCCACCGATGAAGAAAAACAACGGCATCACCTGAAACAGCCACGTCGCGAGCCAGAGTCCCTTAGTGAACCCGAGTGGACTGGTCGCGTGGGGGCCGTCAGCGTCCCACTCGAGGATCGTGAACGCCCAGTGCCAGAGCACGACGATGATGAGGCTCAAAGCCCGCAGGAAATCGACGTAGACGTCGCGTTTCTTGGCCGGGACGGTGGCAGGGGTGGTGCCGGTCATTCCGGCAGCATGCCACTAGCCGGTCAGCTTGCACCACCCTGATTAACCCCTTAAGCGCAATCCCCGTGGGGTGATTCTGAAACCTGCTGATTCGAGCGCTTTGCCCAGGCCACTGCCCAGGATCGTTTCACCGTCGGCCCGTTCCACACTCATCACGCCGAGCGCTCCACGTTTGACGGCGGCGGCCAATTCCTGTGCTGCCTTGATAAGCAGGCCGTCATCGTCGTTAAAGGACAGTAGCGTCCGGCCGCCCCGTTCAACGTAGAGCACCAGTTCGCCATCGACCAGCACCACTAGCGCTCCCGCCTTGCGGCCTGGCCGGTGCCCCGTTTTGGCTTCGGCCGTCGTGACGCCTGCCACGTCCCGAGCTGGCCTTCCTGCCTTTGCGCTCCCAGGCTGACTGGCTGTTGCGCCACCACGCGTTGCCGTCTGCCCGCTTGTGGCGGCCGAGTGGCCGCTCGCGAGGTCTGAGCCGGGCGCTGAGGGCCAGGGGAGGGCCGCACCGTAGGGGTTTGCCGGGTCGGTGGCGGCCAGCACCACAGCGCGGCCGTTGGGCTCCAGGGCACGCAGCCGGTCGACCGCTCCCGGCAGCGCGAATTGTGCCGCACCGAGACCTTCGACGAAATAGCCCCGCCTGGCCGCCCCGCGCTCCTCCAGCGCGGCGAACACGGGATAGACCCCGGCAAATCCGCCGGGGTGTCCCTCGGCGGCGACGGCGCCCTTGATCACTACACCGTGGCGCTCCAGCAGAGCGTCGGCTGTCGCGGCAGCCCGCTTAACGGGATCGAGGTCGCGTGGCTCCAGCAGATGCCAGCGCCCAGAGGCGCTAGGTGGGCCGGAGCGTAACGGCATGCGGGGCCGGCCAGGCCTGCCCATCCGGGACCGGACCGGAGTGGCCTTGGCCTTGTGGGCACCCGTTCCGCCTGCGAGCAGGGCACGCACGGGAGCCAAGGTGTCATTGCCGATCAGCCCGGCCCACACCAGATCCCACACCGCCGTGACAAGGTCGCTGTCGTCAACAGCGCCGATGCGGTCGGATAGCGGCCGGAAGAACATGGCGCTTTCGCTGAGGGCTCCAAGAATGGCTTCGTGCAAGGGATTTGGCGTGAACTCGAGTGCTGGCGGTAATAGCAGGTGAGCCGAGTCGGCGAAAGCCAGGCTGACCCAACCGTCGCCACCAGGGATGGAACCCGCGCCGCACCAGATCACTTCACCTGTCGCGCACAGTTCGTCTAAGTAGGACGGTGAATAGTCGCTGACCCGTGCTGGCAGCACCAATCTCTCCAGCGCTGACGCCGGGATGGGCACTCCCTGAAGCTGGTCGATCGCTGCGGCGACCGCGTCGATTCCGGTGGCGTGGGCGCCGATGTGCTGCCAGCGTGGCAAGAACATGCCGAGCACACTGGGCGGCACCGGCTCGATCTCCTTGCGTAGCGCCGCGAGACTGCGCCTGCGGAGCAAACGCAACACTTCAGCGTCGCACCACTCGACGTGACCGCCGTCGGAAGCCGGAGTGAACTCTCCAGACACCACGCGACCCGTGGCGGCGAGCCGCCGCAGGGTGTGGTCAGCCACGGCGATGCCGATGCCAAACCGTGCCGCCACTTCGTCTGCGCGGAAGGGGCCGTGCGTGCGGGCGTACCGCGAAACGAGGTCAGGCAACGGATCCGGAGCCGGGGCAGCGAAGGCGGCGGGAAGACCAGGGGGCAACGCCACTCCAAGGGCGTCCCGGTATCGCCCGGCGTCCTCGGCGATGATGTACCGGTCTTGGCCCGCGATCCTGACCTTCAGCGCACGGACACTGCGCACCAGCTCTGGGGCGAAGGCCGCGGCTTCGCCAAGCTCCACTTCGGACAGATCGCCCAGCTGGCGCAACATCTCGGCTAGGTCTTCCGCGTCACGGATCGTGCGGCCTTCCCAGCGGAGCCGCCTCGCTGTCTCCGCGATCACGGCCGGGTCGAGCAACTCACGCAACTCCACCCGGCCGAGCAGCTCACCGAGCAGTGTCGGGTCGAGAGCCAGGGCGGCGGCGCGGCGTTCCGCTAGCGGGGCGTCTTCGCCATAGAGGAAGGCACCGACGTATCCAAACAGGAGCGACCGCGCGAAGGGCGACGGCTGCGGGGTGGTGACGTCAGCGATTCTTGTTTTGCGGCCAGCGATGTCACGCATGAGCCCGACGAGCGCTGGCAAATCAAAGACATCTTGCAAGCACTCGCGAGCGGCCTCAAGCGTGACCGGGAACTCGGGATAGTCACGAGCGACCTCGAGTAGCTGACCGGCCTTTTGCCGCTGCTGCCACAACGGCTGCCGCCGACCCGGGTCACGCTTGGGCAGAAGAAGGGACCGGGCCGCGCACTCACGGAACCGTGCCGCGAACATCGCTGATCCGCCAACGGCTTCGGCCACCATCGGCTCGATCTCTTCGGGATCGAACACGAAGACTTCCGCCTCGGGCGGCTCCGCGGCGGTCTCGGGCAAGCGCACCACGATGCCGTCGTCGGCCGCATGGACCTGAGCGTCCACACCGAACCGCTCCTGCAGCCGCTGGCCGATCGCCAAAGCCCATGGAGCGTTCACCTTGGCGCCAAGGATGTTGTGCACGACGATCCGCCAGTCGCCCAGCTCGTCGCGGAACCGTTCCACCACAACAGTTCGGTCGTCGGGCAGGTGCTTTGTCGCCTGGCGTTGCTCGTCGAGATAGGCCGTCAGATTGGCTTGTGCGCTCGGCTCCAGCGTGTCCAAGGTGGAAGGCTTGCGCAGGAACGCCCCAAGCGCCTTGCCTAACTCGGCCGGGCGTCCCACCGTGTCGCCTTTCCAGAACGGCAACCGAGCTGACTGTCCGGGGGCAGGCGTCACGAGGACGCGGTCGGGAGTGATGTCTTCGATCCGCCACGAGCTGGTGCCCAGGGCGAACACGTCACCAACGCGCGACTCGTAAACCATCTCCTCATCGAGCTCACCGACCCGGCTCGGTTTGCTTGCGCCAGCGAGAAAAACACCGAACAGGCCCCGGTCAGGGATCGTCCCGCCGCTCGTCACGGCGAGCCGCTGGTTGCCCGGACGGCCCGTCAGCTTGTCAGTCGCGCGATCCCAAACGATCCGTGGCCGCAGCTCAGCGAAAGCCGTTGAGGGATAACGCCCCGCGAGCATATCGAGGACAGCGTGCAAAGCTGACTCGGGCAGCTCGGCGAACGGGGCCGCTTTGCGGACGAGCGCGGCAGCGTCAGCCACCGTCCACTCGTCGAGGGCCGTCATCGCGATGAGCTGTTGCGCGAGCACATCAAGGGGATTGTGCGGATAGTCAATGGGCTCAAGCTTTCCGCCCATCATGCGCAGCGCCACCACCGCGCACGCGAGCAAATCGCCGCGGTGGACCGGAAACACGATGCCTCTGGAGACCGCACCCACCTGGTGGCCGGCCCGGCCGACACGCTGCATCCCGGCCGCGACCGTCGGAGGCGCGCCCACTTGCACCACGAGATCGACCGCACCCATGTCGATGCCAAGCTCCAGACTGGAGGTGGCCACGACAGCGGGCAGGCGGCCCGACTTCAGCTCTTCTTCGATCTGTTTGCGTTCTTCTTTGGACACCGAGCCGTGGTGTGCCCGGGCGATAAGCCCAGGCGTGCCATAGCTTTGCCCCGACTGCGCCATGATCTGCGCAGGTGGCTGGTCAGGCGGCTGATATTCCGTCTCTAGCTCGTTGAGCCGGGCGCACAGCCGCTCGGCCCCGCGTCTTGAATTCGCGAAAACGATGGTGGAGCGGTGCTCCTTGATGAGCTCGTAGATGCGCTGCTCGACCGCTGGCCAGATCGATGCCCGGCGCGGGCCCTCATCCTCGGCGCGGCCCTCGTCTAAGGCCGTCATGTCTTCGACGGGGACCTCAACGCTGATTTCAATAGTCTTGGCCGACTTGGGTTGCACCACCTGCACCGGCATCGCCCCGCCCAGAAAACGGGCCGTCATCTCGACTGGCTCAACGGTCGCACTGAGCCCGATGCGCTGGGCTGGCTTGGGCAGCAACGCGTCTAGCCGCTCAAGCGACAACGCGAGATGCGCGCCACGTTTGGTGCCGGCCACCGCGTGGACCTCATCGACGATGACGGTTTCGATGCTGCGCAACGATTCTCGGGACTGCGATGTGAGCAACAGGAAAAGCGACTCGGGCGTGGTGATGAGAATGTCTGGGGGCCGCTTCTGAAACGCCCTGCGCTCGTCGGCCGGTGTGTCGCCCGTGCGCATGCCCACGGTGACGTCAGGCGCGGCCAGCCCGAGCCGGGAGGCGGCCTGTGTGATGCCCGTCAGCGGAGCCCGCAGGTTGCGCTCGACGTCCACAGCCAGGGCTTTTAGCGGGGAGACATAGAGCACACGGCAGCGCTTGCCCGCCTCGGGAACCGGCTCATGCGTCAGCCGATCGAGTGCCCATAGGAAGGCCGCCAAGGTTTTACCTGAGCCGGTCGGGGCAACTACCAGGGCGTGATGACCTTTACTGATGGCTGCCCAGGCGCCGGACTGCGCCGTCGTGGGCGCAGCGAACACCGCCTCGAACCAGGCGCGGGTCGCCGCACCGAAGTCATCCATCACGCAATCCATCCTGCCTGGTGGGTGTGACATGGCCGAACGGACAGCACACTTGCCCGGGTTGGGTGATTCGCGTAGGGTTTTGCTCACGATTGGTAACCCAGCCATTACGGAGTGGGAGGTCCGACGTTATGGGTGATCGACGCAGTTTTGGGCACGAATCAGACGTCTTGCTACGACAGCTGGACGGCCATCTCGCCAGGCTTGAAGCGCGCCGTGACCATCACGAGCTCGCACTGGCCACACGCATCGCGGCCAGACTCAAGGAATTAATAGCCGACACCATTCGCGCTAGTGCCGTCGACCGCGCCCGTGTGCGTGCCGCCGTGCACTATTTCGTGGTGCGTCCCGTCCACCTTGGACTCTGGGTCGTCAACGACATCCTCCGCGACCTCGGCCGAGAAGACCTCCTGATCCCCGAACCCGCCCTCTCCTGACTCTCCCCGCTCTCCTGCTTCCCTTTCTCCGCCTTTCCGGCTCCCTTTGGCGTTCCCACGTTTCGCCTCACCGCGCCACGTTTCGCCAAAGCGCCGCTCGCCAACGGCTCGCTCGCCAACGGCTTGCCCGCCAAAGCGCCGCTCGCCAACGGCTTGCCCGCGCGCGCCTGCCCGCCCCACTCGTGATCCACATCCCCGCAGACGTGATCAACAGGCAGTCTGATCACGTCTCGTGGGATGTGGATCTCGCTTTGGGATGTCGATCTCGACTATGTCGCCACGGCGGGAGGAACGAGCGAGCACTCCGGTGTGGAGGAACCGGACCGGTAGGACAGGCCCAAGGAAGCCGCGCGAGAACGATCCGAGCGTCCCGTTGTGGGCCAAAGCCTTGAAGCCGAGCGAGCGCGCGAGGGTGACGGCACGCGGAAGAAGCCCGGGGCGCGCGGACCTTGAGGGCCTCGCGGGAGGGACGGCCGCCACCACGGCGGACATCGGAAAAATGTTGCTCTTAAAGGGTCGCGGTGGCGAGCTTGAGTCCGAAGCCGACGAACAACGCTCCGACGGCGGCTGTTCCGGTGGCCGCGAGTTTGCGGCGGCGGCGGAAGGCGTCGGCTAGTTTGCTGCCCGCGAAGATGAGCATCGTCAAATAGAGCATGCTGACGATTTGCAGGATGACCGCGAGCACGAGGAAAGACAGCGCGGGATAGGCGTAGGACGGGTCGACGAACTGGATGAAGAAGGAGATGAAGAACAGCGTCGCCTTCGGGTTCATGAATGTGCTGATGGTGAAGGCGCGGCGGAACGGGTTGGTCGTATCGAGTGCGGGCGCGACATCTGCATCTGAAGATGACTTCCGGCGGAGAGCCCCAATGATCATCTTGATGCCCAGGTAACCCAGGTAAGCCGCGCCGCCGAACTTGATGAACAAGAAGAGGGCGGGGAAGGCTTTCAGGAGCGAAGCCACCCCCGCCGCTGAGGCGATCATCAGGATGGCGTCACCGAGGAAGACTCCGGCGGCGGCACGGTAACCATCGCGGACGCCGCGGGCCGCGGCAGTGCTCAGCACATAGAGCGAGTTAGGCCCGGGCAGCAGGATGATCGCGATCGTGCCGATCACGTAAGTCGAGAGGTCGGTGATGCCAAGCATGAGCTAATCCTGACGCAGCTTGGCCCGTAATGCCGACTGTGCGTTTGGCCACTCTGCGGCGACGATGCTGTAAATAACGGAGTCGCGCGCCGTGCCGTCGTTGCGGTTTCGGTTGGCGCGCAGGACACCTTCGCGCACGGCACCGAGGCGTTCGATGGCCGCCTGTGACCGCAGGTTCAGCACGTCGGTCTGCCACGAGACGCGGCGGGCCTTCAGATTGCCGAAGGCGTGTTCGAGGAGCATAAGTTTGGCTTCGGTGTTAAGGCCGGTACGCCAGTGCTTGCGCCCGATGATGGTGCCGCCGATTTCGAGCGTCTGTGTGCCTTCCTCAACCAGGATCGACGTCACGCCGGCCGCGTCGCCGGTGCGGGCGGACCGTTGCAGGAACGTGAGGCGATTCGGGGTCGCGAGCCACCCCGAGATGTAGCCAGCCACCTCAGCGGGAGTCTTTGGACAGGGCACCGGAATGTGCTGCCACACCACGTCGTCATCGCCGATCGCGGCGAACAGCTCGTCAACGTGGCTGTCGCGCAAGGGTTCGAGGATCACGTGGTCGCCGCGCAGCGTCACGCGTTCTTGCCAGCGGCTGACGCCCAGGTTGCCGGGCATGCGGGCTTCGACACCGGGCGCGGGAATGGGCGCCAGTTTGGTGACTGGGGTGGGCAGAACGCCGGCCCAGTAAGGCAATCCGAGGTCTTCTTCGTCATCGTTCACGCCGCCTGTCCTGGCCCTGACCGAGACTTCGTCGAGCTTGAGCGCCAGCACGGCGGTCTGCGCGAGTTCTTTGGCTGTGGGCGGGCGGGACTGCTCGGAGCGTCCGTCAGCGATCTTGTCGACCAGGGCCGCTAACACGGCGAGTTTGCGCGCGGGATCGACGACGGGCACGGTCACGCCGTGAGCCACGACCGAGCGGTAGTTGGCGCTGTGGTGGAACTGTGAGCGAGCCAGGATTAGGGCATCGAGGTGCGTCACCGTCATGCAGACCGCTAGACCGGGCATGAGATAGGGCCGGGAGCCCGTGGAGCCGTGGAAATAAACGGTGTCGTCAATGCGCACGACAAGCGTTGGCAGGGCACGTGGTTCGCCATTGACCACGAAGGAAAGGGTGCAGTGCCACGCCTCGTCGATGATCGCGTAGGCCAGATCGCGGTCGTAGTGCATCCGGTCGCGCATACGTAGCGCGGTTGTCCGTTCGGTCTGCGCAAACATTTGCCGCCCGCCTTTTGTTCTAGTACATTACTGTAACTGTGGTAGTACATTATCGAATCAGTGGCGACACGGCAACCGCGATCGCCGCCAGCATCGAGGCCGGAGTGCGCGATCAGGCGCTAGCTCCGGGTGCTTTGCTGCCCCCGGTTCGCACGCTCGCCGGTGAGCTCAATGTCAGCCCTGCCACCGTCGCGGCGGCCTATCAACGCTTGCGGCAGCGAGGGATTGTCACCACGGCTGGCCGCAATGGCACCAGCATCCGGGAGAAGCCACCTGTGGCCGGCCTGCGCAGCGCCCGCCCGCTGTCCATCCCGTCGCACCTGCGTGATCTGGCGAGCGGATATCCCGACGTGAAGCTGCTCCCGGTTAAGACCAACTACTCCGACGGTGGCGTGTTGCCTGAGCTGAAAGCCGCGGCTGGCAAGCGGTTGCCTTTCGACGCCCCGATCACGGTCGTCAATGGTGCCGCTGACGCGATCGACCGCGTGCTGATGGCACATCTAAGGCCGGGTGACAAGGTGGCGGTGGAAGATCCGGGCTGGGCCGCCTGCTTCGATATCCTTGCGCTGCAAGGACTTGTGCCCGTTCCCGTGCCCGTTGACGATGAAGGGCCGACACTCGACGGCATACTGTCCGCTTTGGACAAGGGCGTCAGTGCGCTGATCGTGACGGCACGCGCGCAGAACCCGATGGGTGCCGCGATCAGCGCTCAGCGGGCAGCCGTGATTAGGCCACTCATCAAAGACCTGCTCGTGATCGAGGACGACCATGCGGCTGAGCTAGCGGGCGTGCCCCTGCACCCGATCGCCGACGCGGGCGCACAGTGGGCTTTCGTTCGCAGCGCTTCCAAACCGTACGGGCCGGATCTGCGGTGCTGTGTGCTGACAGGCGATCCCGAGACCGTGTCGCGCGTGGAAGGGCGCATGCGGCTGACCGCCGGCTGGGTGTCCACGATCCTGCAACGCAAACTGCTGCACCTGTGGGACACGTTCGACGTTTCGTCTGCCTCGGCCGCCTATGCCGCGCGCCGTGACATGCTGCTGACCGCGTTGGCTGACAGAGGGATCACCGGTCACGGGCGCACTGGTATCAATGTCTGGATCCCGGTCCGCGATGAGCTCAGTGTCGTTTCCGCGTTGCGGGACAACGGTTTCGCCGTGTTGCCGGGGCGGTCATATCGTCTCGTGAGTCCGCCCGCGGTCCGCATCACGGTCTCGACCCTGGACAAGCGCGAAGCTGAGCGGATCGCTGACGTCATCGCCGAAGCCGAACAAAACGAGTTGCGTGGCGTGCTAGGCAGGTAGCATGCGCCCTGATCCCGGTGAAGTACTGCATTTTTCCGAAGACCCGACGATCACCCGCTTCGAGCCCATCGATGGACGTGTCTGGGCTGTGGGTTACGAACGCGCACCCGACTACTGGTTTCCACGGATGTGCCCACGTGGCATGGCGTGGGCCGGCCGTCTACTTCGGACAGTTCGTTGCTCGGTCCAGGCGTGTCCCGCGTACACGTCATTGAATACGACTGGCTGCCTGCCATGCAGGAGACCCCTGTCTACGCCTACCGTCTGCCCGCCGACACGTTCGAGGACATCGGTCACGCGATGGTCAGCTCGGTGCCAGTGACCCCGCTCGGTCCGCCAACGCACTTAGGCGACCTGCTCAAGCTGCACGAAGAGGCCGGCATCGAACTGCGCCTCACGCACAACATCTGGCCGTGGTGGCATCAAGTCATCGAAAGCGGACTCGACTTCAGCGGCATCCGCCTGCGCAACGCCCGGACCGGACCGCTGCGCGAAGACGAATACATCGTGCACGTGCGCGACGGATTCGTTTGGGCACAAGACACTGGCGAGCCGGATCTGCAGCCCGTCGTGTTCGTCCACGCCGGCATGGCGGACAGCCGCATCTGGGACCGGGTGTGGCGGCAACTTTCCGGCTCGTACCGGCTGATTCGCTTTGACGCCAGGGGTTTCGGCTGTTCGGCGCGTCCGACTACGACCTTCTCCTTGTCCGAAGACCTTTTGGGGGTACTAGATGAGCTGTCCCTCGACCGTCCTCTCCTTGTGGGCTTAAGCATGGGCGGGGGAGCCGCGCTCGACGTGGCCCTCTCGCACCCGTCCCGCGTGGCCGGCCTGGTGCTCGCCGCTCCCGGGATCTCCGGTTACGACTTGCCGTGGGATCACACGCCACCAGCCGATCCCGTGGCGCGGGGCATGAGCATCTGGGGTCGCGCGGGTGACGATCCGCTAGCAGTCGACCTTCTGCGCGGCGGCATCGAGGGCTGGTCCCGGGGCGGAGACAAGATCTCGGATACCGGGGACGCATGGCAAAACCTTGAGGCGCTTAGCGTTGCGTCCACCTTGCTCATCGGTGACCTGGACTATCCGCCCCTCGTGGAGTCCAATTTGGAGGCTGCCCGCCGGATGCCCGGCTGCCGCCTCGTCTCGCTGCCGGGCGTCGACCACTTCCTGCCGTTCCGCGCGCCGTCGGCTGTCGTCGAGGCGATCCGTTCGCTGACGCCTTAGCCGCTTCATCGTGATCCACATCCCTACGCGAGATCCACATCCTGCTGGACGTGATCAAACCGCCTGTTGATCACGTCCAGCAGGATGTGGATCACCAGTGACGGTGGTGGATCGCCGACGCGGGCGCGGAAGGGCCGGGCGGCGCGGAAGGTGGCGCGGCGCACGCGGCGCGGAAGGTGGCGCGGCGCGGCGCACGCGGCGCGGGGAAGAGCGTGGCGGGGGCGGGCGCGGAAGGGAAGGCGCGGAAGGGGCCGTGGGATGGAAGAAGCCGGTGTCCATGTGGGACACCGGCTTTCGTTGAGCGAGGAGGATTACGGGATCAGGTAAGGGAAGCTCGAGTCGAGCAGTCCGCGCTCGTGGAGGTCGCGGTAGAGCGGGACCTCCTTCTCGAAGTGGCCCCAGGCGTGGTCGCCGCCCTCGATCGGGTCGTGCACGCGGCCCTCGTCCAAGGCGCCGACGAGCTGCTTCTGCACGGGCGTCAGGCCGGCGGCGACCGTGGGAGACACAGCCTCGTCACGGATGGCGACCCAGCGGTACGTGTAGCCGACGAAGACGACCTTGCGGGTCAGGTCGGAGTAGTTGTTGGAGCGCGCGTGCCAGATGCGGCGGTCGAAGAAGACAGCGTCGCCAGCGTTGGCGCAAACTTCCATCGCGTGTTCCGGGTCAGGCCACTCGATGTCGCGGCGCGGCGGGCCATCGATGCGGTTCGTCAGGTGCGAGCCCTTGACGACCTTGAAGTTGCCCCGGCCGGGCTCGGAGACGTCAGACAGCCAGAACGCGAGCTTGACGGACAGCCGCGGGCGCGGGTTGGTCTCGATCTCACGGTTTTGCCGGCCGCCGTCCTGGTGCCACTCGAAGCGGAAGGGCTTCGGCTCGTGGATCGGCGGGTGCACGTCGAGGTGTGAGTGGTAAACGTGCACGTTCCAGCCCATCGTGCTCCACACCATGGGGAACGCCTTGGGGTGGTCGACAAGACCGGCGAGCTCCGGGCACGAGGCCACGGCGCTGAGCTTGTGTAGCGACTTGTCCGGCCCGAGCTTGCCGAGAGCCTCGTGCTCGGCGTAGACCCGGTCGACCGCAGCCGCGTAATGCGCCACTTCATCCGGGGTGAGCACGTTTCGGATGATCACGAATCCGTCGCGCTCGAACTGCTCACGCTCTTCGGCGGTCATGACGCGCGACTCGGTAGGGGTGGTGGTCAAGACGGTCCTCCGGTCGAGGGGGGTTCACGTTTGCTGGGCCAGCCTAGCCCTTCGCCTGTAGGTTCGACACCCGTGGCCCCTCATGTAGAGCGTGTTCAGACGCGTACTGTCCGTTTACTCATGCTCGTGGAGATCATCACTGGTCTCGGCGTAGCGATGGGAATTTCCGTGGGTGCCCTGCTCACCAAGGACATGGCTGGGACCGCGCTGTCCGGTGTCGCGCAGAGCGCGGCCGTGGTCGGCGGAGCGCTGATGGCCGTCCCCGCTTCGGCGCTCATGCAAAGAAAAGGCCGCCGTCCCGGGTTGGCGGTCTGTTACCTCGTCGGCAGTGTGGGCGGGGTGGCGGTGCTGTGCTCAGCGCTCTGGAACTCACTTCCGTTGCTATTCCTGGGCTTCTTCCTCTTCGGTTCCGGGAACACAGGCAAGCTCCAGGCGCGCTATGCCGCGATCGACCTGGCTACACCGGAGAAGCGGGGACGCGACCTGGGACTGGTCGTGTGGTCGACCACGCTCGGCGCCGTGATCGGGCCGCTGCTGGCCGCCCCGATCGGGCAGACGTTGCCGGGCGTTCCGCAACTCGCGGCACCGTTTGCCTTCGCGTCGCTGTCGTTTCTCATCGGTGGCGCGGCTGTCGTGCTCTTCTTGCGCCCCGATCCACTCATGCTTTCCAAAGAGCTTTCACCTAGTACTCCCAAGGAGTCCTTAGGTTTGAAAGTCGCCTGGCGGGCCGTTCTCGCGAGCCCGGCGGCACGGCTGGGCATCTCGTCGATGTCGATCGGGCACCTGGTGATGGTGGCGGTGATGGCCATGACGCCGCTCCACATTGGAGAGACGCACACCCCAGCGGACACCTTGAAGATCGTGGGCATCGTCATCAGCGCGCACATCGCTGGCATGTATGGCTTGTCGCCCGTGGTCGGCTGGCTCACCGACAAGCTGGGCCGGCGGCCCGTGATCCTGTCTGGCATCGCCATCCTGATAACGGCCTGCGCCATCGCCGGAACCGCGGGCGATCGCACCGGCCAGCTGACGTTCGCGTTGGTGCTGCTGGGCTTGGGCTGGTCGGGCACCATGGTGGCGGGCTCGACGCTGTTCTCAGAGTCGATCGCCGTCGAGCTGAAAGCACCCGCACAAGGACTCGCTGACCTGGCCACGGGCATGACGGGGGCGAGTGCGGGCCTGGTTTCCGGTGTCGTTGTTGGATATTCGGGCTATCCCGTGCTGACACTGCTGGCCGCGCTGGCGACGCTTCCGCTGATCGCCCTCGCCCTGCGCCCGCTCCCGGAGCCGGCTGTCGCCAAGTCCTAGTCGTGCAAATACTTCAGGAACTTCGCGCCACGTGACTCGAAGCCCTCGCCCTCGGCGTACCAGCCGGTCTTCTCGTAGAACCTTCTGGCCCGGTGGTTTTGCTCCGCGACGTAAAGCAGAAAACGGCGGTAGCCAAGTCCACTCAGGACGGTTAGGCCCGCGCCTTGCAGCGGCTTAGCGACGCCACCACCTAGCGCGTCCGGGTGGACGAACAGCGCGTAGAGGTCACCGATCGCGGGATCCTGTCCCGGGCCGACGTAACAGAAGCCCTTGATCTGGCCGTCTTCCTCGGCGACCAGCAGGTGATGGGTGTCGGCCTCGTTGGCCCGCCGCTCCGTCCACGCTTCGGTGCGTGCTTGCGGGGTGAGCGTGGCGAGGTATTCGGCCGGCTTGACGTCCTGGTAGGCGTACATCTGCGACAGGGCGTCGATCTCGCCGATGGTGGGTAGGTCAGCCGGGGCAGCATTTCGGATGATCACCCTCCGGAATGTAGCCTGGCCGGGTGCGGCAGACAGACTTCTGGGAGCGGATGAATACGGTCTTCGGGCAGGCCTATGCCTCCAGTGTGGCCACTGATCAGGTGATTTCTCAGCTAGGCGACCGGACCATCAAGGCGGCGCTAGCTGACGGTGTTGATGTACACACGGTTTGGCGTGCGGTTTGCTCGCAGTATGCCGATCGCGTTCCGGCGCGCCTGCGTTAAGATCGAACATCTGTTCGTCTAGGCTCTCCATCGGAATGTCAGACCCGAGGATTAGCGTGTGACTTGTGACGAAGAGGGCTCAAGCAAAGACACCCGTAGTTGAAGAGGTGGCCGCGAAAATGGCAACAGCACCTGAGAAGCCTGAAAAGACTGATGCGAAAAGTAAAGCGCTTGAGTTAGCGCTCGCACAGATCGATAAGCAGTTCGGCAAGGGCTCCGTCATGCGCCTGGGCGAGCGGCCCACGGTGCAGACCGAGATCATCCCGACCGGTTCCATCGCGCTTGACGTCGCCCTCGGCATTGGAGGGTTGCCGCGCGGCCGCATCGTGGAGATCTACGGTCCGGAGTCTTCTGGTAAGACGAGCCTTGCCCTGCACGCGATCGCTAACGCTCAGAGAAGTGGCGGCATCGCCGCGATCATCGACGCCGAGCACGCGCTCGACCCCGAATACGCCAAGGCCCTCGGTGTCGACACCGACGCGCTGCTGGTTTCCCAGCCCGACACCGGTGAGCAGGCGCTAGAGATCGCCGACATGCTGATCCGCTCGGGTGCCCTTGACCTCATCGTCATTGACTCTGTCGCGGCGCTCGTTCCTCGCGCCGAAATCGAGGGCGAGATGGGTGACAGTCACGTGGGTCTGCAGGCCCGGCTCATGAGCCAGGCGCTGCGCAAGATCACCGGTGCGCTGAATAACTCCGGCACGACGGCGATCTTCATCAACCAGCTGCGCGAGAAGATCGGCGTCATGTTCGGCTCGCCCGAGACGACGACCGGTGGAAAGGCGCTCAAGTTCTACGCTTCGGTGCGTTTGGACATTCGCCGCATCGAGTCGCTTAAGGACGGCACCGAAGTCGTGGGTAACCGCACCCGCGTCAAGGTCGTGAAGAACAAGATGTCGGCGCCGTTCAAGCAGGCCGAGTTCGACATTATGTATGGCAAGGGCATCTCGCGTGAGGGCTCGCTCATCGACGTTGGTGTTGAGCAGAGCATTATCCGCAAGGCTGGCGCTTGGTATACGTACGAAGGCGACCAGCTTGGCCAGGGCAAGGAGAAGGCGCGGGAGTTCCTCAAGGAAAACCCAGACGTCGCCTCCGAGATCGAGAAGAAGATCCTCGAGAAGCTGGGCGTTGGCATCAACGCCTCCGACGCGGCCAGCGGCCCGGTTCTTCCGCCGGTCGACTTCTAGCTAGATGGCTCGCACAGGCAGGGGCTGGGACGCCAAACCCCCAGCCCCTAAACGGCGACGTTCCAAGACGGACAGTCCCAGCCTTCCTGCCGGGGAACCGCTGCTTTGGGCCGCTGATGAGGAGCCCCCACCCGGCGAAGACGCTTGGCCCGCCGCGTCAGGCACGAAGAGGTCACGCAAGAGCCTGCCTTGGTCTCGTCGTGACACACCTGGCAGCGAGTCGGCCGAAGAGAGCTTCCCGTCGCGAGACGGGGGTTTGCCCTGGTCCCAACGTGATGCGGTCAATGAGGATCAAGGTGCCGCGACCGGTGATGGGCACGGCTCCGGTCGGCGTGCAAAGGCGTTGCCTTGGTCGGCTAAGCCCGCGCCAGCGCAGGACGCGCCACGTAACCCGGAGGAGATCGCCCGGGAGATCTGCCTGCGCCAGCTGGCGGTCCGCCCGCGCACACGTGCTGAGCTGCAGACCGCGTTGAGCAAGCGCGGTGTCGCCGACGAGGTCGCCAGTGCCGTTCTCGATCGCTACAGCGAAGTCGGCATGATCGATGATGCTGCGTTCGCCCGGGCCTGGGTGAACAGCCGTCATCACAGCAAAGGCCTCGCGACCAGGGCTTTAGCGCAGGAGTTGCGCCGCAAAGGCGTCGACCAAGAGGTCGCCACGAACGCACTATCCGAATTGGATTCAGATACTGAGGCGCAGACGGCCCTCGACCTCGCATTGAGGAAGCTCAGAACGACACGCGGGGAGCCAGAACAGGTTTTCCGCCGTCTCGTCGGCATGCTTGCCCGCAAGGGATACCCCGGCGGGGTGGCCGTCCGAGCTGTAAAAGAAGCCCTGGCCACGCGTGATGCGGAGTTAGCAGAGCTGATAGATCCTGACGCTTACGAAGAAACGGGATAAGTCCGTCTTGGTGTCCGATCATGAGTTCTTGACCGGACCGCCCTCGGCCGCCTAGCCTCGCACTGGAGAGGTAAACACCAACCAGCATCAGCTATATCGCACAACATAGAACATGTAACAGTACGGCAACATTTTTCCTGGTGAGAGCACCGGCCGCGCCCCTAGGCAGGTGCTCTGACCTGCTGTCCCTGGTTAGGTGTCGCGCCTCTGCGCTGAAGCAAAAAGTCTCAGCGTCGTGAATGGAGGGCGGCCATGGTCGAACAGGCACATGGGCCGGCCGTGCGTGATGGGGGAGCGGCAGTGGAAACCCGTGCAGTAATAGGCCGGGGTCTGCCCGAGCTTGCCGGCCGGTCTGGTTCGGCAGTGGCTACCCACTCAGAAGTGGGCCGGGCATGACCGGGATGGAAGGCGCCCTGCTCGCCGCGATCGTCGTGCTCACTCTGCTGGTGGCAGGAATGCTGCTGGTGGCCGCACGCGTTCTGCGCCGTTTGAGTGGGCACGTCGGCCCGTCGCGGTTGCCGCTAAGTGTGATCGTGGATGACCCTGAGGCCGCGGCCGAACGGGAACGTCAGCGACAGACCCTCGTTGAGCTGCAGGCTTCTGTGGCCGCAGCGCAGACAGCCCTAGAGACCGAACGCCGGGCCGTCGCGACGGCACAGGCCGAGGTCATCGCGGCCCGGGCCGAAGCCGCAGCCGCAAAAGCGGAGGTGGCCACAGCGCGAGCTGAGGCACAGCGCGTCCTTGATAACGCCCACTCCGAGGCAGACTCGGTGCTCCAGCGGGCGCATCGCCAGGCTGAAGAAGACGCCGAGCGCATGCGCACCACCTCCAAACGCACCGGCGAGCGGGAAATCGCCCTGCTCACGGCCACGGCGAAGGAACAAGCAGCCGAAGCCGAGCGCCGGCTGCAGCGCCTGGACGAACGCGAGCGACTTCACGCTGATGAGGCCGAAAGGCTCGCCGAGCGCGAACGCATGCACGCCGAGGAAGCTGAGCGGCTGGCCGAACGTGACCGCCGCATCGCCGCCGCGGAAGCCGAGCTGTCCAAAGTGGAGCAAGCTCTGCAGTTGCGCAAGCTGGAGCTCGACGAGGCGAATGAGCAGCACCGCCGCGAGTTGGAGCGGGTCGCTGGGCTGACCGCCGAGCAGGCCAAGGGCGAACTCGTCGAAACCATTGAGATGCAGGCCAAGCGGGAGGCCGCTCTGCTCGTCCGCGACATCGAGGCCGACGCGCGGATGAATGGCGAGCAGCGGGCCCGGCACATCGTGGTCGACGCGATCCAGCGGGTCGCCAGCGAGCAGACCGCCGAGAGCGTGGTCAGCGTGCTGCACCTGCCCAGTGACGAAATGAAGGGCCGCATCATCGGCCGCGAAGGCCGCAACATCAGGGCCTTCGAGACAGTGACCGGGGTCAATCTGATCATCGATGACACGCCCGAGGCGGTGCTGCTGTCGTGTTTTGATCCCGTCCGGCGCGAAATTGGCCGGCTCACCCTAGAGAAGCTTGTCCTCGATGGACGGATCCATCCACACCGGATCGAAGAGGTCTTCGAAACGGCGAAGCTCGAAGTCGAGCGCATGTGCCGCCGCGCTGCCGAAGACGCCCTCGTCGAAGTCGGCATCACCGACATCCACGACGAGCTGGTGAACCTGCTGGGCCGCTTGCGGTACCGCACGTCCTACGGGCAGAACGTTCTCAAGCACCTCGTCGAGACCGCCCACGTGGCCGGAATCATGGCCTCCGAGCTGAAACTCGACCCGGTCCTGATCAAGCGGTCAGCATTCCTGCACGACATCGGCAAGGCGCTGACACACGAGGTCGAAGGCTCGCACGCCATCATCGGCGCTGACATCGCCCGCCGCTTTGGTGAGACAGAAGAAGTCGTGCACGCGATCGAAGCGCACCACAACGAAGTGCCCCCGCAGACGATCGAGGCCGTGCTGACGCAGGCCTCTGACGCCTGCTCCGGCGGCCGTCCCGGGGCACGGCGCGAGTCGCTTGAGGCCTACGTCAAGCGGCTGGAGCGCATCGAAGAGATCGCCGGAGCCAAGTCGGGAGTCGAGAAGGTCTTCGCCATGCAGGCCGGCCGCGAAGTGCGCGTCATGGTCCGCCCCGAAGAAGTCGACGAGATCGGCGCTGCTGTCCTCGCACGGGACGTCGCTAAGCAGATCGAGGAAGAGCTGACGTACCCGGGGCAGATCCGGATCACGGTGGTGCGGGAGTCCCGCTCCACCGAAATCGCCCGCTAAACGCCAGTGCCTGCGGCTGAGGTCACCTTGACCGGCTTCGCGTCGGCTTTGGTGCTCAGGCGGCGCTCAAGGTATTGCGCCAGTTTGGACAGCGCGTAGTTCACGACAAGGAACATCAGGCACACGATCGTGAAGAACTGCAGCGGGTTGTAGAGCTCCTGGTCGAAGGCGAGCTGCGGCAGCAGCTGCGAGACCTGGCGGCTTGTCGCGATGAGTTCTTCGTAACCGGCGACGATGATGCCACCGAGTGCGGTGTCCTTGAGCACGACGACGATCTGGCTGATCAGAGCCGGAAGCATGGTGCGGATCGCTTGCGGCAGCAGGATCAGGCGTGTCGTCTGCAAGGAGGACAAACCGAGGGATTCCGCGGCTTCGCGCTGGCCCTTGGCGACCCCCTCCATCCCGGAGCGGACGATCTCCGCGATCACGATGCCGTTGTAGATGACGAGGCCGACGACGACAGGCAAGAACGTGCCGCCGAGGAGCTGCCAGGCGAAGAAGATGGTGATGACAACGGGAATGCCGCGGAAGAACTCGACACAGACCCGGGTCAGGGCGTTCAGCACCCAAGTCAAGCCGCGCAAGCCATAGGCGACCGCGGGCGGAAGGGTGGCGTAGCGGCGGGTGCTAACGGCCCGGAGCAGGATCCGGATCACGCCGAGGACGAGGCCCACCAACGCGGAGAAGACGATCGCGAGCGCGGCAGCCTGCATGGTCGCCTTGGCGCCGACCCAGAGCCGGTCCCAGACGCCGTCGAAATACTCGTTGTCGGGGTCGATGAGTGGACCCCACTTGACCATCGAGAACTGGCCCTTGGCGTCGAGTGGCTTGTAGACGAACTGGTAGAGCAGGGCGACAGCGGCAAGGCCAATGACCACGCTGAGGATGATGGTCCGCCGCTTAGCGCGCGGACCGGGGGCGTCATAAAGAACGGACGTCTCGCGGCTCATCGCGCCTTCACCATCCTGTTTTTCTCAATGCGATCGAGGAGCAGCCCCAGCGGGACGGTCATGATCAGGAAGCCGAGCGAGATGGCGATGAAGACGGGGATCAGCGGATACGTCACGCCGTTCACACCCGCTGACACCAGCTCTTGCCCACGGCTGGACAGGTCGCCGTAAAGGCCCATGAAGCCAGCGATGGCTGAGTTCTTAATCATCGCGATGATGACGCTGCCCAGGGGCACGATGGCGGCCCGCCATGCCTGTGGCAGCACGATGAAGCGCAGGTTCTGGGTGAAGGTCAGCCCGATCGATCGAGCGGCCTCGGCCTGCCCAGACGGCACGGCGTTGATGCCCGAGCGCAGGGCTTCGCACACGAAAGCCGCGGTGTAGAGGCTCAGCGCGATGATGGAGAAGCGGAAGTAGGGCAGGTCGATGCCCAGCCGGGTGAAGATCTGGTCGAGCCCGGGAATCTTCAGAAAGTCAGCACTGGAGCCGAGCAGCGGCAGTCCAACCACGACAAACACGAAGACCGCTGTGAGCGGAATGTTGCGGAAGAGGTTCACATAGCTGGTGCCCAGCCAGCGCAGGGGCGGCACTGGGCTGATGCGCAGCACCGCCACCAACGTTCCCACCAGCAAAGCGCCGATGGCTGACAAAAACGAAAGCTGGAAGGTGAGCAGGAAACCGTCCCGGAAGACCGGGAACTGCTCCCAGAGAACGTTCATGACTCACCTTCCAGCTTGGACATATCAGTAGCGGTTGACGGCCGGAGCGGTCGGCGTGTTCTTGTCGAACTTGCCGGCCGTGTCGTTCCACGCCTTGGCGTAGCTGCCGTCCTTGGCGATCTTCTCGAGCAGATCGTTGATGAAGTTGCGGAAGTCGGTGTCGTCCTTCTTCACGCCGATGCCGTACGGCTCGTCGGTGAACTTGTTACCGGCGAGCTTGTAGGCGCCGTTGCTGCTGGCGACGAAGCCGAGCAGGATGACGTTGTCGGTGGTGACCGCGTCAACGGTCTTGTTCTTCAGCGCGTCCACACACTCGGCGTAGCCACCGAAGAGCACGAGCTGCGTAGCCTCGTCCTTCAGGTACTTCTTGATGTTGGTCGCCGGGGTCGAACCCTGGACCGAGCAGACCTTCTTGGTGCCTTCCTTGAAGGAGTCCGGGCCCGTGATCGAGCTGTCGTCGCTGCGGACCATGATGTGCTGGCCAGCGACATAGTACGGTCCGGCGAACGCGATGCGCTGCTTGCGGGCGTCGTTGATGGTGTAGGTCGCCACGACGAGGTCGACCGTGCCCTTCTCGATGACCTCTTCACGCACGGCCGACTTGGTCTCGACCCATTCGATCTTGTCGGCTGGAATTCCCAGCTCCTTGGCGATCAGCTTGCCGATCTCCACGTCGAAGCCAGCAGGCTTGCCGTCGAGACCCTTGAGGCCGAAACCGGGCTGGTCAAACTTGGTGCCGATGGTGATCTTCTGAGCCTTGTTGAGCTTCTCCATCGTTGAGCCGGCCTTGAACGACGCGGTCGACGGGCCGGGCGTTGCCGGATCCGTTCCACCGCACGCCGCGACGCCGACCCCCAGCACCGCGATCGCAGCAGCTGCCGCGAGGCGCTTCATGAGCATGATTTCTCCCTCATCCCTATCAAATGTGAAGTGAGTGAAAGTTATTAGTGCTGCAGCACCTTTGACAGGAAGTCCTTCGCCCGCTCACTCTGCGGGTTGCCGAAGAACTCGGCTGGCGCCGCTTGCTCGACCAGCTCGCCATCGGCCATGAAGACCACTCGCTTGGCGGCGTGCCGGGCAAATCCCATCTCGTGTGTAACAACGATCATGGTCATGCCGCCGGCGGCCAGGGAAGTCATTACCTCAAGCACTTCACCGACCATCTCAGGGTCGAGAGCGCTCGTGGGCTCATCGAACAGCATGGCTTTCGGCTGCATGGCCAGAGCGCGGGCAATCGCCGCACGCTGCTGCTGGCCACCGGACAGCTGAGCCGGGTACTTGTCGGCCTGGTTGGCGATGCCAACGCGCTCAAGCAACTGCATCGCGCGCTCACGGGCGTTCGCCTTGGACTCGCCCCGGACCTTGATCGGGCCGAGGGTCACGTTCTGCAGGATCGTCAAGTGGGCGAAGAGGTTGAACGACTGGAACACCATGCCCACGTCAGCACGAAGGCGCGCCAGCGCGCGGCCCTCGGCGGGCAGGGGCTGGCCATCGAAAGTGATCGTGCCTGAGTTGATGGTTTCCAGCCGGTTGATCGCCCGGCAGAGAGTCGATTTACCCGACCCGGAGGGCCCGATGACGACGACAACCTCGCCTCGGTCGACGGTGAGATTCACGTCGCGAAGCACGTGCAGCGAACCAAACCATTTGTTTACCGAGTTCAGTTCGATGAGGGGTTGCGCCATGCATGGTCCTTCACAAAAGGGTCTGATGATGCGTCGTCACTCTAAAGCGATCGTGAGGTAGGAGGAAACCCAGAAAGGTCACGTCCCGATAAACCTTTATCTCCGGGTAGCCTTTTCGGTGCCATGACGACTGAAACCTACGCAGCCCCGCGGACCTATGAAGTCCGCACCTACGGCTGCCAGATGAACGTTCACGACTCCGAGCGGATCTCCGGCTTGTTGGATGCTGCCGGATACGTTCGCGCAGCCGACAACGCCACTGCTGACATTGTGGTCTTCAACACCTGCGCAGTGCGTGAAAACGCCGATAACAGGCTGTATGGAAATCTCGGTCATCTACGCCCAGTCAAGGACAAACACCCCGGCATGCAGATCGCCGTGGGCGGATGCCTCGCTCAAAAGGATCAAGGCGAGATCGTGCGGAAGGCGCCGTGGGTCGACGTCGTCTTCGGAACGCACAACATCGGGTCGCTGCCCGCCCTGCTGGAGCGCGCCCGCCACAACGAAGAGGCACAGGTCGAGCTGCTGGAAAGCCTTGAGGTCTTCCCCTCGACGCTGCCCGCCCGCCGCGAGTCCACCTATGCCGGGTGGGTGTCGATTTCGGTCGGCTGCAACAACACCTGCACGTTCTGCATCGTCCCCGCGCTGCGGGGCAAGGAGAAGGACCGGCGCCCGGGCGACGTGCTCGCCGAGGTCGAAGCCCTTGTGGCGCAAGGGGTTCTGGAAGTCACCCTGCTCGGCCAGAACGTCAACACCTACGGTGTCGAGTTTGGAGACAAGTTCGCCTTCGGCAAGCTGCTGCGCGCGACTGGACCACTGCGGGAAAAGGGACTGGAGCGCGTGCGCTTCACCAGCCCGCACCCGGCCGCCTTCACCGACGACGTGATCGACGCGATGGCCGAGACCGCCAACGTCTGCCACAACCTGCACATGCCGCTGCAGTCTGGTTCGGACACCGTGCTCAAGGCGATGCGCCGCTCCTACCGGCAGGAGCGCTATCTCCAGATCATCGAGAACGTGCGCAAAGCCATGCCTGACGCCGCCATCACGACCGACATCATCGTCGGGTTCCCGGGCGAGACCGAAGAAGACTTCGAGCAAACCCTCCATGTGGTACGCGAGGCGCGCTTCTCCAGCGCGTTCACCTTCCAGTATTCGAAGCGCCCCGGCACTCCCGCGGCCACGATGGACCTCCAGGTGCCCAAGCAGGTCGTGCAGGAGCGCTACGAGCGGCTGATGGCCGTCGTCGAGGAAGTCACCTGGGCGGAGAACAAGAAGCTCGTCGGGCGCGAGGTGGAAGTCCTCGTGGCGGTCGGTGAAGGGCGCAAGGACGGCGCCACGGGGCGGATGTCTGGACGGGCCCGCGACGGGCGCCTGGTCCACTTTGAAGCCTCGCCCGCGATCCGTCCCGGCGACATCGTCAACACCGTGGTCACCTATGCCGCGCCGCATCACCTCAACTGCGACGGCCCCGTCCTGTCGCACAGGCGCACTAAGGCCGGTGACGTCTACGAGGCGGGCACAGTTACCCGGACCCCGGGGGTCATGCTGGGCTTGCCGTCCATAGGCGTCCCAGCACCCTTGCCAGCGGCCGCCACTACTTGCGGATAAGCGGCGGGCGCCCCTGAGGGCGCCCGCTGTTTCCTATTTGGTCAAGCCTGCCCGGCGCAGAGCGTCGGCCATGGCGCTGTTCGCCGGGGGAGCCGCCTGACGGTCGCGAGCACCGCCACCGCGCTGACCGCCACCGGAGCCGCGCTGCCCACCGCCACCGCCGCGGCGCTGGTCGGGCTGGCGCTGTCCGCCGCGGTCGGGTTTGGACGAGGGAGCGGACTGCTCGTGTTCGTCTTCCAGGCGCAGCGTGAGCGAGATCCGCTTGCGCGGAATGTCGACCTCAAGCACCTTGACGCGCACGACATCGCCCGGCTTGACCACTTCGCGCGGGTCCTTGATGAAGTTGCGCGACATGGCCGAGACGTGCACGAGACCGTCCTGGTGCACGCCGATGTCGACGAACGCCCCGAACGCGGCCACGTTGGTGACCACGCCTTCCAGGATCAGGCCAGGCACGAGGTCTTTGAGTTCCTCGACACCTTCAGCGAACGTGGCGGTCTGGAACGCGGGACGCGGGTCACGGCCCGGCTTGTCGAGCTCCTTGAGGATGTCGGAAACCGTTGGCACACCGAAGGTTTCGTCAGCGAAGTCCGACGGCTTGAGCTTGCGCAGCAAAGTCGTGTTGCCGATGAGCGTCTTCATGTCCGTCTCAGCTGACGCGAGGATCCGCTTCACCACGGGATAAGCCTCAGGGTGTACTCCAGAAGCGTCCAGCGGGTCGTCACCACCCGCAATCCGCAGGAAGCCCGCGCACTGCTCGAACGCCTTGGGTCCCAGGCGCGCCACCTCTTTGATCGCCGAGCGGGTTTTGAAGGGCCCGTTCGCGTCACGATGGGCGACGATATTGGCGGCGAGCGTCTCACCGATGCCGGAAACCCTTGTCAGCAAAGGAACAGAGGCGGTGTTGACGTCCACGCCGACGGCGTTCACACAGTCTTCCACGACGGCGTCGAGGGACCGTGAGAGCTTGCCCTCGGACAGGTCGTGCTGATACTGCCCGACCCCGATCGACTTTGGATCGATCTTCACGAGTTCGGCTAGCGGGTCCTGGAGACGGCGTGCGATCGACACGGCACCGCGCAGCGAAACGTTGAGCGACGGAAGCTCCTGTGAGGCATAAGCCGAGGCGGAGTAAACCGAGGCGCCCGCCTCCGAGACGACGATTTTGGTCAAGCCCAGTTGCGGGAAGCGCTTGATGAGATCCCCGGCCAGTTTGTCGGTCTCGCGCGAAGCGGTTCCGTTCCCGATGGCGATCAGTTCGACGGAATGCTTCTGGCACAACACAGCCAGCACCGCGAGCGACTCGTCCCACTTGTGCGCGGGCACGTGCGGATAGATCGTCTCGGTGGCGACCACTTTGCCCGTGTCGTCGACGACGGCGACCTTGACGCCGGTGCGGAAGCCCGGGTCCAGGCCGAGGGTCGGCCGGGTTCCGGCGGGCGCCGCGAGCAGCAGGTCACGCAGGTTCGCGGCGAAGACACGCACCGCTTCTTCCTCGGCGAGCTGGAACAGGCGCCCGCGCAGGTCAGCCCCGATGCGGAACAGGATGCGCGTCTTCCACGTCAGGCGCACGGTGTCCAAAAGCCACTGTCCAGAGCAGCCAAAGTGAACGGCGATGCGCTCTTCGTAGGGTTCGTCGCCTGGATCGAAGGTCAGGTCGAGGAACTCTTCCTTCTCCCCGCGGAACAGGGCGAGAATCCGGTGCGAGGGGAGCTTGGTGAACGGCTCGGAAAAGTCGAAGTAGTCGGAGAACTTGGCGCCGTCTTGCTCTTTGCCTTCGCGCACTTTGGACGTGATGAAGCCGCGTTCCCACATGAGCTCACGCAACGATCCGACCAGGTCGGCGTCTTCGGAGTACTCCTCCATGATGATCGCGCGTGCGCCGTCGAGCTCTTCGGCGGTGTGCTGGCTGATGTCGTAGGCGGCGCCACCTTCGCGAATCGCGTCGGCGACCGGCTGCAGCCCCGCTTCCCGGGCGATCATCGCTTTCGTACGCCGTTTCGGCTTGTACGGCAGGTAGATGTCTTCGAGGCGCGCCTTGGAATCGGCCTCCAAGATGGACGCTTCAAGCTCGGGCGTGAGCTTGCCCTGGGTCTTGATGGACTCGAGGATGACGGTTCGCCGTTCCTCCAGCTCCCGCAGGTAACGCAGCCGCTCTTCGATCGTGCGCAGCTGCGCGTCGTCGAGCATCTCGGTTACTTCTTTGCGGTAGCGCGCGATGAATGGCACCGTCGCCCCACCGTCGAGAAGCTCTACCGCTGCTTGAACCTGGCGCTCTCGCACCCCTAATTCGGTCGCAATCCGCTGGAGAACAGTCACAGCCAAGCATTCTGGCATGGGCGCCAGAGTTACCGCCGGATGAGTTCCGACACTCGCCTCGGACGGGCCGCGATTTCGCTCTGCAGCGCCAGTCTCGGCGTTGGCAAGAGCGAGGTCTGCGTCGCCGATTGTGCTGTCACCACAGGGACAGTGAAGAAGAGGATGAGCGTCACCCAGACGTAGGTGTTGCTGCCAATGAATCCGTAGATCCCCGACGAGTTAGCTCCCCACAGCCAGACCACGCTGCTGCACATGGCGGCGTAGAGCCAGATCGCGAGCTTCTTGGCCCGGGCCTTGCGTTCCGGGGGAGCCAGCAGGGCGGTGTCGCCCATGATGATCAGCGCCGGGATCACCCAAACCAGGTGGTGCACCCAGGTGATCGGGCTGATGAGGCAGGCGATGATGCCGGTCAGCGCGAAGCCGGAGCGATCGTCTGACTGGCGGATCTTCTTGAACCAGATCCACAGGGTGGCCGCGACGGCGATGGCCCAGAAGATGGTGCCCGGCGTCGGCGGCGACAAGCGGGCGAGGACGCCTTGCAGTGACTGGTTGGAGACATAGGCGAAAACGCCCACGCGGTTGGTGTCCAGAAGCGCGTCGGTCCAGAAGACCAGGGACTGCGTGGGGTCTACCTGCGCGGCGAACAGCGTGGCGGTAGCGGCCGTGGCGATGGCGATCAGGGCCGGTCGCGTGCGCTTCGTCAGCAGCAAATAGATGATGAAAATGGCCGGTGTGAGCTTGATCGCAGCCGCGAGGCCAATGGCGAATCCGGCCCAGCGCTCCCGCCCGGTCGTCAGCAGCCGGTAGTCGACATAGACAAGTGCCAGGAGTAAGAGGTTGACCTGTCCAAAGCTGACGGTGTCGCGCACTGGTTCGAGCAGGGCGAACATGCACGCCGCGATAACGAACGTGAACGGGCGGTTCCAGCCCTGGCGCTGCGCGATCGGGTCGACGAGCCAGTAGAGGAGCACTGCCGAGGCGAAGGCGGTCAGCACGACGCTCACGGCGACGGCCTGGTGCCAGGTGAACAGCAACATCGGCAGCATGCACAGGGCCGCGAAGGGTGGATAGGTGAAGCCATAGGTCGAGTCAGGCTTGATGTAGTCGTAGAGCGAGCCGCCGTCTTCGAACCAGTGATGGATGGCGCCGTAGTAGACACCCACGTCGAACCAGCCCCGTTTGCCCGGGATGACGGCGATGAAAACGGCCACAACCGTGACAAGCCCGGCAAGGAACAGTCGCCGACGCCGACGGGTCTCCATGACGGAACTCATCCATTTGGCAATAGGCACAAAGGCGAGGATGCCATAAATACCTGAACCACGGGTGACGTAATCCAACCGTGACGCGGCTCAAGATCTCAGTTGAATGTCTGTCTGCCACACCTATTGACCTGCGAGACACAGCTTGTTTAATCATCGGTAACTTGTGATGCACGACACATAGGGAGCCGGCTTGCTGCAGGTGTCCAATTTGGAAGTCGTCTATGACGATGTTGCCCTGGTGTTGCGGGGCATCAGTCTCGGTGTCGCCCCGGGCCAGATCGTGGCCCTGCTCGGCGCCAACGGTGCAGGAAAGACGACACTACTGCGCGCGATTACGGGGTTGCTGGATGTCCACGATGGAGAAATCACCAAGGGAGCGGTAGCCCTCGACGGCGCTGTCATTTCTGGCCGCAGTCCCGCTGCTTTAGTGCGGCTGGGCATCGGCCAGGTGATGGAAGGCCGCCGGATCTTCGCCGAGCTGACCGTTGAGGAGAATCTCCGCCTCGGTGGGCACACGAACCGCCGCAAAATTAGCGAAGGCCTCGCCCGTACCTTTGACCTCTTTCCCGTTCTCGCCCAGCGCCGCAAGGGCACCGCTGGCTACCTGTCCGGCGGTGAGCAGCAGATGCTCGCCATGGGCCGGGCGCTGATGTCCGCTCCGCGCTACCTCTTGCTCGATGAGCCATCGCTCGGCCTGGCGCCGAAGCTGGTGGAACAGATCAGGGATCTCATCGTGCGGATCAACGAGTCGGGAACAGCTGTCCTGCTCGTCGAGCAGAACGCGACCATGGCGCTGTCGATCGCCTCGCACGGCTATGTCATGGAGACCGGCAAGATCGTGCTCGACAAACCGTCGGCGGAGCTGCTCGCCGACGAAGACATCCGTGAGTTCTATCTGGGTTCCCACACCACCTCGTTCCGCGAGGTCAAGCACTATCAGCGGCGGAAGCGGTGGCTGTCATGACCGTGCTCACCTTCGAAGACGTCCACCTGTCCTTCGCCGGGGTCAAAGCCATCGACGGCGTGACGTTCCACGTTGGGCAAAACGAGCTGTTCGCCATCATCGGCCCGAACGGTGCCGGGAAGACCTCGATCTTCAACGTGCTCTCTGGGGTCTACCGGCCGCAGGCTGGCCGTGTCACGTTCAACGGCGCCGATCTCAAGGGAAAGCGGCCGCACGAGATCGCCGCCCTCGGGATGGCGCGCACGTTCCAGAACGTCGAGCTGTTCGCGAATCTGACCGTTCTGGAAAACCTGACCCTGGGCCGCCATCACCACCTGCGCTACGGAACGCTCGCGGCGCTGCTGTGGCTGGGCAAGGCCCGCCGCGACGAAATCGCGCACCGCCGCAAAGCGGAGGAAATCATCGACTTCCTCGAGCTTGAGCAATGGCGGCGTTACCCGGTGGGCTTGCTGCCCTATGGCGTGCAGAAACGCGTCGAGCTGGGCCGGGCTCTGGCGATGGAGCCGAAGCTGCTGCTGCTCGACGAGCCGGTCGCGGGCATGAACCAAGAGGAAACCGAGGACATGGCCCGGTACATCCTCGACATCCGCGACGAACTCCAGCTGCCGATCATCCTGGTCGAGCACGACATGGGGCTCGTCATGGATCTGGCTGACCGCGTCATGGTGGTCGACTTCGGGCAGACCGTCGCCACCGGGCTCCCCTCCGATATCCAGCACGACCCCGCCGTCATCAAGGCCTATTTAGGGGTGACGTCATGACACTTGTCGCCACGCAAACGAGGACACAGACGATCGCCAGCCGGATCGAGGCGTGGGCGAAGGCCGACCCTGACCGCATCGCCATGCGCGAGAAGGACTTTGGCGTCTGGGAAGAGGTCACCTGGGCGGCGTACTGGGACCGCGCACAGGACGTCGCGCACGCGTTACTGGCGCTCGGGATTCAGCCAGGCGACCGGGTGGCCGTGCAGTCGGAGAACCGGCGCGAGTGGCTTTACACGGATATCGCGACGGTGGCCGTGCGCGGAACGACCGTGGGGCTGTATCCGACTAACCCGGCCGCGGAGGTCCGTTACCTGCTCTCACACTCCGGTGCGCGGGTCGTCGTCGCCGAGGATCAGGAACAGGCCGACAAGGCGCTCGCGGTCGTTGACGATTGCCCCGAGCTGGAGTGGATCGTCTACGTCGAACCACGCGGGATCCGCCATCGCTATGACCACCCGAAGCTGATGGCGTGGCAAGACTTGCTGAAGCTGGGCCGTGAGCACAGGGCCAGCCATCCCGAAGCGGTCGCCGAACGGATGGCCGATGCTCAGCCCGACGACATCATGACGCTCGTCTACACCTCTGGCACGACGGGACCGCCCAAGGGCGCGATGCTCAGTGTGTCCAATGTGGAGTTCGCGATTTCCGTGCTCGTGGACGGCGGTGGATTCACCTCGCCTAAGCCAAGCCGCAACGACATCCTGCTGTCGTATCTGCCGCTGTGCCATGTGGCCGAACGCATCTTCACGACGTGGTTCAACGCTGGTGCCGGCGTTCAGGTGAACTTCGCCGAGTCCATCGCGACCGTCCAGCCCAACCTGCGCGAGATTCAGCCGACGATTCTCTTTGGCGTTCCCCGGATCTGGGAAAAGATTCTGGCCGGGGTGCAGATCAAGCTCGCTTCGGCGTCATTGTTCAAGCGGGCCAACGCGAGGCTCTGGCTGAAGGTGGCTGACCGGATCGGCACGGTCCTGGTAAAGACCGGTGGCAATCACACCCTCGGCACGAGAATCCTTTATGGCGTCGGCTATCTCTGCTTCTATCGCGCGCTGCGCGAACGCATCGGCATGCGCAAGGTGCGTTTCGCCGCTTCGGGTGCCGCGCCTATCGCGCCGGAAGTGCTCAAGTTCTTCATGGGCATTGGGGTACCGATGCACGAGGTCTATGGCATGACGGAAAACACCGCTGTCGCCACGGCCAACCGGCCCAAGCGCGTGAAGCTCGGCACGGTCGGCGAGCCGCAACTGAACACCGAGCTGCGCATCGACGAGGAGACAGGGGAAATTCAGACCCGGCACGGCGGTACGTTCGTCGGCTACTACCGCGACCCTGAAGCCACCGCCAAGGCGATGACTCCCGACGGATGGCTACGCACCGGTGACATCGGCGAGTGGGTCGATGGGACCCACGTCCGCATCACTGACCGCGCTAAGGACATCATCATCACGGCCGGTGGGAAGAACATCTCGCCATCGGAGATTGAGAACGGGCTCAAGGCCTCGCCGTATATCAAGGAAGCCATCGTGGTCGGGGACCGCAAGTCGTTCCTGGCCGCCCTGATCGGCATCGAGCTCGACACGGTCGGGGAGTGGGCGCAACGCCGCAAGCTGCCCTACACGACCTATCGCGACCTGGCGGAAAAGCCTGAAGTCAAGGCGCTCGTTCAGTCCATTGTGGACGATGTAAACGCGCGTCACGCGCCGGTTGAGCAGATCAGGCAATTCCGCATGCTGCCCAAGGAACTAGACCACGAGGATGGGGAGCTGACCGCGACGATGAAGGTCAAACGGTCCGCGATCGGGACGATGTTCGCCGAGCTGGTGGACGATATCTATGGTTGAGCTGCTGGAGGCGTTAGCCCGGGGCCTAGGCCGGGGCAGCATTTACGCGCTGCTCGCGCTGGGGTTCGTCATCATCTTCAAGGCGACCCGGGTCGTGAGTTTCGCCCAGCCCGCGTTCATGCTCGCGGGCACGGTCATGGTCACGTATTTCATTGGGACCCTTGGCTTTTGGGGCGCCCTGGTCGCTGCTACCGCGCTGACCGCGTTGCTGGCACTGGGCGTGGAACGAGCAGCCGTGCGGCCCATGGTGGGCAAGCCACCGTTCGTCGTCGCCATCATCACCCTCGGGGTCGATGTGGCCGTGCGCGTTGTCGTCAATGGATACATCGGCAACGACGTCCGTCCCATGCACGACCCGTGGGGACTGAAAGCCTTTGACATAGGCGGCATCACGGTGCAGCAGCGGCATGTGGTCATCTTCGTGACCGCCGCCATTATCGTGGCCGCGTTGTTCGCGTTCTTCCGGTACAGCCGGATGGGGCTGGCAATGCGGGCAGCGTCCTACGACCAGGAAGCCGCACTGGCCCAAGGGGTTTCGGTCGGTGCCGTGTTCGCTGTCTCGTGGGCGATGGCCGGCGGATTGGCGGCCGTCGCCGGGACGTTCGCCGCCGCGGGGGAGAGCGTCGACCACCTGATGTGGCTGACCGCCTTGGTCGCCTTGCCCGTCATCATCCTCGGCGGACTGGACTCTCTAGCCGGGGCGGTCGTGGGTGGGCTGATCGTCGGGATCGTCTTCGAAGTCACGGCGCTCTACCAAAAAGACATGCCTTGGCTTGGCGGCAACGTCTCGGTTATCTCGCCTTACGTGGTGATGCTGCTGGTTCTTTTGGTGCGGCCCTACGGGCTGTTCGGCACGCGTGAAGTGGAGCGAGTGTGATAGGCCGTCCGCTACTGCATACCGACTACGCCAAGGATATGGCGTTGCATAACACTTTTAGCAAGAAGCTGGTCTTCTGGCTGATCGTGCTCGCGGGCCTGGCGCTGCCGCAAATCCTGCAAGACACCGAACTGCATCTGCTGTCCATTGGCTGCATAGCCGCGATCGGGGCGATCGGCCTCGGGCTCGTCACCGGATATGCGGGACAGGTTTCGCTCGGGCACGCCTTCTTCCTGGGCGTTGGAGCGTTCACCTCAGCGTTCGTCAGTGGCGATCCGGCAGGGCGCGTCTATGGGCTCGGGATAACGAATCTCGTGGTGTGGCTGCCCGTGGCCGGTCTCGTCGCGATGCTGGCCGGCGTCATCGTGGCACCGCTGGCGACCCGGTTACGTGGGCTCTACCTCGCGCTCGTCACCTTGGGGCTGGTCTTCATCGGCCAGCACATTTTCAACGAATGGGCCAAGATGACCGGCGGCGGTGGCGTGGGGCGGTCCGCGGCGACCCTCGACCTGTTCGGCTATTCACTGTCCAAAGCGGACTCCATTGGTACTCCCGAACAAAAGATCTTCTGGCTCGCGTTCTTGTTGTTGCTCATCTTCGCGATCGCGGCCCGCAATCTCACCAGATCGGGGGTGGGCCGGGCGTTCACGGCCATCCGTGACCGGGATATCGCGGCCGGGGTCATCGGGGTCAGCTTGCCCAAATACAAGACGATCGCCTTCGCGATCTCGTCGTTTTACGCCGGCTGCGCGGGAGCCCTGCTCTACGCGCTCATCGGCCACATCGAGCCCGGCGCGTTCAGCCTTGTGCTGTCCGTGGAATACATCGCCATGGTCCTCATTGGCGGACCGGGAACCATCTCCGGCGCGATCGCCGGGGCGTTTTTCATCACGCTGCTGCCCCGGCTAACCCGGGACATCCAGCCGCTCATCCCGTTTATCAGCACTGCCCCGGATGAGATGCCGAATATCTATCAGGTTCAGACGATCCTCTATGGCGTTCTGATTATCGGCTTCCTGATTTTCGAGCCGAGAGGCCTGGTCGGCATCTGGTTCCGCATCCGGTCCTACTGGAAAAACTGGCCGTTCAGCTACTAATCCTGTCTGCCGGGGCGGCAAAGCCAAGCCCCAGCCGACGCAGCCCGGCGCACACCTGTGGCCGGCGCATTAATGGGAGAGAAGAAGGGCAATTTCAGTGAAGAAATTAGCTGCCTTAACGCTCGTCGCGGCGCTTGGCCTGAGCGCGTGCCGGGGTGCGGAAACCACCACGGACTCGGGCGGGATCAAGACCGATATCGGTGTGACCAAAGAAGCCTGTCCTGAGGCGATCGACAAAACCAAGGGCTGCATCTATCTCGGCATCATCTCCGACTTGACGGTGGGCCCGTTCAAAGCCCTCGCTGTGCCGATCACCGACGCGCAGAAGGCTTTCTGGAAGCGCGTCAACCAAAACGGCGGGATCGGCGGGTACGAAGTAGACGTCACCAAATACATCCGTGACAACAAATACACGCCAGCCACGCACAAAGAGGTCTACGACGAGATCAAGAGCAACATCCTCGCTCTCGCACAGACCCTTGGCTCCCCAACGACAGCGGCCATCATCACTGACCTCAAGAACAACAGTGTCGTGGCCGCACCGGCGTCGTGGACGTCGGCTTGGGCGTTTGAAGACGTCATCATCGAGTCCGGTGCGAACTACTGCATGGAGTCGATGAACACGCTGGACTACGCGGTGGAGAAGTACAAGACCAAGAGTGTTCTGTCCATTCACTACGCTGGTGACTACGGTGATGACGCCGCGGCTGGGGCGAAGTTTGGCGCGGAGAAGCTCGGCCTGACCTTCTCTCACCTCAAGACCGACGCTGGCCAGGACAAGCAGGCGGGCGCGATCGCTGAGATCGTGTCGAAGAAGCCTGACCTGGTCATCCTGACCACGGGACCAACCGAGGTCGCCACGATCGTTGGTGGCGCCTATCTCGGTGGCTACCGCGGCCGGTTCATCGGCACCAGCCCGAGCTGGAACGCGGCTCTGCTGCAGACCGCGGCAGGCCCGGCGCTGACCGCCCTGTTTGAACAGTCCGTGCCCTGGAACTCGTGGTCCACCAACAGCACCGGGCATACGGCGATGCGCAACGCCCTGACGGGCAAGGCGCCCAGCGAGGGTTACACCGCCGGCTGGGTCTGGTCGTATCCGCTGAAGGCGGCGCTGGAGAAGGCCGCTGCCAACAAGGACCTCACCCGCGCCGGTCTGCTGGCCGCCGTGAAGTCACTGGAATCCGTTGACTACGAAGGCATGCTGCCGGCGGGCTCGGGCAACTTCAAAGCCGGTGCGGCGGGTCAATTCAAGTCGACGGGAATCTACAAAGTGGACCCCGCTGGGCCGACCGGTGTGTCGCAGGTCAAGGACCTGTTCACCGGCCCGACCGCAGCGGCGTACAAGATGGAAGGTGCTTGTTATCTGAAGCTGTAGGGCGACAGATAGGGGAGCGCCTCCACTTAGGAGGCGCTCTCCGCGAGTTCGAGGAACTTCTTCTTGCTCGCGAGAGCCTGCTCGGCTTCCTTGATGCGCTTGGCATCCCCGGCGGCCTGTGCGCGCTCAAGCCGGGCCTGAGCCTCGGCCACCTGGTCACGCATCTGCACGAGCAGCGGGTTGGCCGACGGCTCGGTGCGCCGCCAGGCGGCGTCCATGGCCTCGCGGACCCTGTCCTCCACGGCGCGGATGCGCCGGTCGAGGCCAGCCATCGACTCGCGTGGAACGCGGCCGGTGTCGTGCCACTGCCCGAGGATGTCGCGCAGCGCGGCCTGTGCGGCCTTCGGGTCGGCGTCGACGTCTAGCGCCTCGGCCTTGGCCAGCAGCTCCTGCCGGCGGCCCAAAGCGGCCTTCTGCTCGGCGTCACGCTCAGAGAACACCTGCTTGCGGCGGTTAAAGAAGACGTCCTGCGCGGCGCGGAACCTCTCCCACAGCTTCTGCTCGGCTTCCTTGGACGCGCGCGGGGCCAGTTTCCAGGCCTCCATGAGCTCCTTGAGCCGGTCAGCCGTGGCCTTCCAGTCGGTCGACTCCGACAGGGCTTCAGCCTCGGCGACAAGGTCGTCCTTTGCCGACTGGGCCTGTTTGCGCTGCGAGTCGAGGGTGGCGAAGTGGCCACCACGACGGCGGGTGAAGCTGTCGCGCGCGACAGAGAACCGCTTCCACAGCTCACCGTCGGTCTTCTTGTCGACGCCACGGATCGTCTTCCACTCATCGACGATCTCTTTGAGCCGGTCGCCGGTGGCCTTCCAGCTCGTGGACTCGGCGGAAAGCTTTTCGGCTTCCTCGACGAGCGAAGTCTTGCGCATCACCGATTCGGCACGGGCGGCATCGCGGGCCACCTTGGCCGCGGCCGACTTCTCCTGGGCGAGGACGATGAGGGCGTCGAGCCGCACCGCCAGGCCGTCGAGATCTCCGACCACGTGGGCCTCGTCAAGGCCACCGCGCAGCTTCTTGGCTGTCGCCAGGGTGTGCCCGGCGTCAGCCGCGCCCGAATTCAGACGGGTCTCTAGGAGCACGACCTCGGTTAGCAGATCCTCATATCGCCGCACAAAGTGCGCCAGGCCTTCTTCCGGAGTCCCGGCCTGCCAAGAACCGACGGTACGTTCACCCGCGGCTGTCTTGACCCAGACCGTGCCATCGGCGTCTACCCGGCCGTAGCTCGCCCAGTTACCCATGCCGAATCCCTCAATCTTCCCGGCTTCCGCGCTGCGCCGCGGACCGCCGCCATAGCACTGTGTGTTGCTCATTGTGCCCTGGCCAATTCGCAAGGCACGACCGCATGCGACCTTACGGCCAATGTGGCCTCCCCGCACTGGCCCGGGAGGCTTGTCAAGGGCACGATCCGGTTACGTTTGTTGCATGCGTGTGATCGCCGTCGCCGGACCAACTGCTGCCGGTAAGTCTGCCCTATCGGTAGCGCTTGCTCATGCCCTCGGCGGCGAAATCATCAACTGCGACTCTATGCAGCTATACCGCGGGATGGATATAGGCACGGCCAAATTAACGCCAGCCGAGCGAGAGGGTGTCCCGCATCACCTGCTCGATATCTGGCCAGTGACGGAACCGGCCAGCGTGGCCGAGTATCAGCGGCTTGCCCGCGCCGAAATAGCCGCTATTGCGGGCCGGGGAAACATTCCCCTTCTCGTTGGTGGATCCGGTCTATATTTACGCGCGGTTTTAGAAGATTTCGAATTCCCTGGTACAGACAAAGCACTCCGCGATGCGCTGGAGCTGGAGCTGGCCGAAAGCGGCCCGGAGCCTTTGCACGCTCGCTTGCGCTCGCTAGACCCGCTGGCCGCCGACCGGATTCTGGCCTCAAACGGGCGCCGCATCGTGCGGGCGCTTGAGGTGATCGAGCTGACCGGGCGCCCGTTCACGGCATCGCTGCCCGATCCGAAGCCCGTATATGACGCCCTGACCATCGCCGTCGACCGGGCTGACCTGGATGACCGCATCGCCCAGCGCGTCGACGTCATGTGGGCACAGGGCTTCGTCGATGAGGTCCGCTCACTGGAGAATGTGGGTTTACGCGACGGCCTGACCGCGAGCCGGGCCTTGGGTTACCAGCAGATCCTTGCTTTCCTTGAGGGGGAGTGCACGGAAGCTGAGGCCCACTTGGCGACAGTCACCGGCACGCGCCGGTTCGTGCGCCGTCAGCGCTCCTGGTTCCGCCGTGACCCCGGTATTCACTGGCTCGACGGCACCAGCGATGATCTGCTTGGGCAGGCTCTGAACGTCATACGGGGAGGGACCTATGCGGTTCAGGTTCACTAAGGGCCACGGCACCGGAAACGACTTCGTGATCGTGGATGAGTCCGTTTCGCTGACCCCAGAACTCGTCGCGGCCATCTGTGACCGCCGGTTCGGCGTGGGCGGTGATGGGGTGCTGCGGGTGCAGCGCCGCGACGGCGGCTTTTTCATGGACTACTGGAATTCCGACGGCTCGCTATCGGAGATGTGTGGCAATGGCGTGCGGGTGTTCGCGCGCTACCTCTGGGAGAGCGGGCTGGCCACGGGTTCTCCGCTGGAGATCGGCACGCGCGCCGGCGTGCGCAAGGCCTATCTGGAGTGGGATGGCATCCGGGTCGACATGGGTGCGCCGGTCCTGCTTGGACACTCCGAAGGCGGCCGGGCCATCTCGATGGGCAACCCGCATCTGATCTATCAGGTGTCCTCAGTGGACGATGTCGACCTGTCCGTCGCGCCCGCTTTCGACAAAGAATTTTTCCCCGAAGGAGTGAACGTCTCCTACTACGAGTGGGCCGGGGAAAACCACGTCCGCATGCGCGTCTACGAACGCGGCTCGGGCGAGACGCTCTCGTGCGGCACCGGTGCGACAGCTGTCGGCGTCGCCGCGATCCTGGAAAGCTCGGGCCAGCCCACCGGGGCGATCACTGTGGATGTCCCCGGTGGACGGCTGACCGTGACGGTCGACGAGCAGACGTCATGGCTGGCAGGCCCGGCTGTGCTGGTGTTCAGCGGCGAGGCCGATTCGGTTAGCTGGACGGGGGCGAAGGCACCGAATCTGGCACCGTCGCCGCGCCCTGGAGTGCTACCGCGCGTACAGCGGTAGCCACGGCCGGGGCGACCTTCGCGTCGAAGACACTCGGCACGATGACGCTCGGGTTGACCTTGTCTTCACCCACGGCATCGGCGATGGCCTGAGCCGCCGCCAATGCCATATCGGGGGTGAATTCGCGTGCCTGAGCGTCGAGCATGCCGCGGAAGACACCCGGGAACGCCAGCACGTTGTTGATTTGGTTCGGCTGATCGGAGCGTCCAGTCGCGACGATCGCCGCGTGCTGGCGGGCTGCCCGTGGGTCCACCTCGGGATCGGGGTTGGCCAAGGCGAAAACGATGGAACGTTCCGCCATCTGGGCGATGTCGTCGCCGGTGAGGATGTTGGGCGCGGACACTCCAATGAAGACATCCGCACCGCGCAGGGCGCCGGGCAGATCGCCGGAATAGTTGTCATGGTTGGTGTGATCGGCCAGCCACTGCCAGGGCGCCGATAGATCTGGCATGCCACGGTGGATGACACCACGCCGGTCGTACGCGACGATGTCTCCAACCCCTTGGCGGATAAGGAGTTTCATGATTGCTGTCCCGGCCGCGCCAGCCCCGGACACGACCACCTTCACTTCATCGAGCTTCTTGCCCACGACCCGCAGAGCATTCGTCAGCGCCGCGAGCACGCAGATGGCGGTGCCGTGCTGATCGTCGTGGAACACGGGGATGTCCAGCAGATCGCGCAGCCGCGCTTCGATTTCGAAGCAGCGTGGGGCGGCGATGTCTTCCAGGTTGATCCCGCCGTACACCGGGGCGATGGCCTTGACGATGCTGACGATTTCGTCGGTGTCCTGGGTGTCCAAGCACACCGGCCAAGCGTCGACTCCGCCAAATCGCTTGAACAGGGCCGCTTTTCCTTCCATCACAGGCAGTGCCGCGGCCGGGCCGAGGTTGCCGAGGCCGAGCACGGCCGAGCCGTCGGTGACCACGGCGACGGTGTTGCGTTTGATGGTCAGCCGCCTCGCGTCGTCGGGGTTCTCAGCGATGGCTTGGCATACCCTGGCGACACCGGGGGTATAGGCACGGGAGAGTTCGTCACGGGTGCGAAGCGCGACTTTGGAGGTGACCTCGATCTTGCCGCCGAGGTGGAGCAGGAATGTGCGGTCGGAGACCTTGCGGACTTCGACCCCGTCGAGGCCCTCGAGCGCGGCGACGACCTGATCGGCATGACGGCTGTCAGCGGTGTCACAGGTCACGTCGGCGACGACCCGGACATGATCAGAATCCACCACGTCGAGTGCGGTGACGATGGCACCAGCTTCACCGACAGCGGTGGTAAGCCTCCCGATCGCATACGGGTCGGCGGTTACCGCGACCCGGATCGTGATCGAAAACCCCGCGCTTGGGAGCCGGATTGATGACACTTTGCCACCTTTCGTTAATCAGGGTGCCCGGGCGCAGTCCCGGAATCAGGATGCGCACCACACCTACTACATGCCAGCATCGAACGTAAGGAGGCAAACTTGCGTACGAATCATGAAATAGAGGACACCGAGCTCGCCCTTCAGGAGCGTAACGCCCTAAGGCGGGTAGCGGGCCTTTCGACCGAGCTTGCCGACGTCACCGAGGTGGAATACCGGCAGCTGCGGCTGGAACGTGTCGTGCTGGTCGGAGTGTGGACAACCGGAACCGTAGCCGACGCGGAGAACTCTCTGGCCGAGCTGGCGGCGCTTTCGGAGACCGCGGGCTCACAAGTGCTCGAAGGGCTCATTCAGCGCCGGCAGAACCCGGATCCCGCGACCTTCATCGGCCGCGGAAAGGTCGACGAACTCAAGGCGGCGGTGGAAGCCAGCGGAGCCGACACCGTCATCTGCGATGGCGAGCTGTCGCCGTCTCAGCTGCGCAACCTGGAGCAGCGCACCAAGGTCAAGGTCATTGACCGTACGGCGCTGATCCTCGACATCTTCGCCCAGCACGCGAAGAGCAAAGAGGGTAAGGCGCAAGTTGAGNTGGCTCAGCTGCAATACCTGGTGCCACGGCTGCGAGGCTGGGGTGAGGCGCTGTCGCGTCAGGCCGGTGGTTCCGGAACGGGCTCGGGCGGTGGCGTGGGTCTGCGTGGTCCCGGTGAAACGAAGCTGGAGACCGACCGCAGGCGCATCCGCACCCGCATCGCGAAGCTCAAGAACGAGATCAGCGGCATGAAGGTCATCCGTGAGACCAAGCGTGCCGAGCGCAAACGGCGTTCGGTTCCTTCGGTCGCCATCGCTGGGTACACCAACGCCGGAAAATCGAGTCTGCTCAACCGGCTCACCGGTGCGGGCGTGCTCGTCGAGGACGCGCTGTTCGCCACACTCGACACCACGACGCGGCGAGTGTCCACACGCGACGGACGGGAGTTCACCCTGTCGGACACCGTGGGATTCGTCCGTCATCTGCCACACCAGCTCGTCGAGGCGTTCCGCTCCACATTGGAGGAGGTGGGCGACGCTGACCTGCTGCTGCACGTGGTTGATGGAGCGCACCCCGATCCGGAGGAGCAGGTCCGGGCGGTCCGCGAAGTGCTGGCTGACGTCAACGCCGAGCGGGTTCCGGAACTGCTGGTCGTCAACAAGATCGACGCTGCGGAGCAGGAAACCTTGCTGCGGCTCAAGCACGCGTGGCCGGACGCGATCTTCGTGTCGGCCCGCACGGGCACAGGGCTCGACGAGCTGCAAGAGGCGATCGAGAAGCACCTGCCGCGGCCGGCCGTCGAAGTGACGGTGGTAATTCCCTATGACAAGGGCAGGCTGGTCGACCGGATTCACCGGACCGGCGAGGTGCTCGAATCTGACCATATCGATGAAGGAACCCAGGTAAGGGCCCGGGTGGACGCGGAACTGGCGGCTGAACTGGAGCCGTACCGCGTACCGGCGATGATCTAGGGGGCTAACCGGGGGCAGGCGGCTACTCCGTTCGGTGTGTCAAACTGTCCCGATGCGGTTAAGGGGTGTACGGGTTTTCGCTGTGGCCATGGCAGGCGCGCTGATCTATGGAGCGCCGGCGATGGCCGCGCCTACCCCCACCCCGACGCCAAGCGTGGCTCAGACGTCGACAGCTAAGCCCGGCGCCCCGGTCTGCACCGTGAACAACACGTTGGCCGTCGAGCTGTCCGGCATGGTGATCGCGCCCAACGGCACGATGTATCTGCTCAACGATGGCGCGCAGTCCGCGGCCCGGCGCAAAGTCTTTAAGGTCAAGCCGGATTGCACCGCCGTGGGCCAGCCGCTGGGCTATCCGACGAACCCGATCGATCCCGAGGACCTGGCTGTCGGGCCGGATGGCACCGTGTGGATTGGTGACATCGGCGACAACGGCAAAGACGGCTTCACGCCAGACCGTCAGCACATCGCGCTGTGGAAGATCACGGCAGACGACAAGATCGACGGCCCCTACCGGTATGCCTACCCCGACGGCAAGTACAACGCTGAGGCTCTGCTCATTAGCAAGGATGGGCTGCCGATCATCGTCACGAAGTCGTTTGATGGCAAGACCCGGATCTACACCGCCACCGCCCTGGCGAGCCAGAAGGCGGGCACGCCGGTTCCGCTCAAACTCAACGGCGAGGTGACCTTGCCGAAGACGACGAGTGAGCACATGGGAGGCCCGACATTCCGTTACGCCATCACGGGTGCGGGGCTCTCGCCCACCCGCGACCGGGTCGTGCTGCGCAGTTACACCGACGCGTACGAGTGGCCGGTCAGCAACGGGGACATCGCCGCCTCGATCATGAGCGGTAAGCCCAAGGTGACGGCGCTGCCTCAGGTTGAGCCGCAGGAGCTGGGCGAAGCCATCACGTACACGGCTGATGGCAAGGAGTTCCTCACCGTTGGCGAGACCCACCAGCTAGACGAGAAGAAGCAGAAGCCTGTCATCTACCGCTTCGTGCCCGCGACCGAGGTCAAGGCGGAAGCCCCCGCCAACACCGGCACCGCACCGGCCGCGAAGGATAAGTCGTTGGTGGACTGGGCGATCGCTAGCCCGAGCCGCATCTACACCCTTGTTGGTTCGGTGGGCGTGCTCGGCCTGCTGCTCGTTGGTGCCGGTGTGTTCGGCATCCTTCGCTCCCGCAAGAAGCGCGAAGAAGACGACGATGACGCGGAGGCCGGCTCGGAAACAACGATCCTGCGCCAGTATCCGCAGCAGGAGTATTACGACCAGCAGGGATATGGCTACCCGCAAGGGCAGCAGCCGCAGCAGGGCTATGGCTACGACCCCGGTTATGGGCAGAACTATGGCGGTGGCTACGACCCGCCTTACGACCCCGCCTACGACCAGGGTTACGGGCAGCAGCAGCCGAACTATGGCCCGCAGCCAGGTTATGGCCAGCCGAACTACGGTCCGCAGCCCGGATATGGCCAGCAGCCTGGCTATGGCAACCCCGGCGGGCACCCGAATCAGGGAAACCCGAACCAGGGCAACCCAAACTATGGCCAGCCCGGCTACGGTCAGCAGCCGGGCCAGTGGCAGGGGCGTTAGCTCACTGCACCCGTCGCATGACGGCGACAACCTTGCCCAGGATCGTCGCCTGGTCGCCCGGGATCGGTTGGTAGGCCGTGTTTCGCGGCACCAGTTGCACGTGACCGTTGCGCAGGCGGTAGACCTTGACGGTCGCCTCACCGTCGATCATCGCGGCGACAATGTCACCGTTTTCAGCCGTCGGCTGCTGGCGCACCACGACGAAGTCGCCATCGCAGATCGCCGCCTCGATCATCGAGTCACCTTTGACGTGCAGCGAGAAAAGGGTGCCCTGGCCGACCAGTTCCCTTGGCAGAGGAAGAACGTCCTCAACGGACTCCTCGGCCAGAATGGGCCCACCGGCGGCGATGCGGCCGACGAGCGGAACATAAACGGGTGTCTGCCCGCGGACCGCTCTGGTGGCATCCTCGTCATCGGACGGTCCGCGAACGTCGACCGCACGCGGGCGGGCCGGGTCGCGACGCAGGAAACCCTTACGTTCCAGTTCTTTTAGCTGATAGGCCACTGACGACGGGGAGACAAGGCCGACCGCGTCACCGATCTCGCGAACGGTCGGCGGGTAGCCATGCTGCTCGACCCAGTCGCGAATGACGACGAGAATGCGGCGCTGTCTGCTGCTGAGTTCTGATTCGGCCAAGTCGCGCTCAGTCGCGGTGGCCGGGGCGACCGGCCGCATGGGACCTGAGCCGCCGGGCGCGGCTGGAGGCCGGCCGGGCCGCGCTCGATCAAGTGGGGACATCGGAGACTCCCATTCGCATGTTCGTGACGGCATGACTGTAACCGGACATGGCATAACTTTCAAACATCTGTACGACACAGTACTTATAGGACAGACGTTCTAGGTAGCCGTTGCATGACGTGCGACACAGCGTGTCGCAACTTGCTAATGGGACTCGTGAGGCTTAAGTTTCTAGACACAACATCTAGTGGCAGCGAGGAATTAGACCTCTATAGATTGGGGTTGAACCAGCTGTCCACCCGTCTCGGTGCGATGCCAAGCGGTTACTGCAGGTGACCGTCAGGCCATGGCGCCCGGCTGTGATCAAGGAGGTGGTGCGCATGCGGTGTCCCTACTGCCGCCATCCCGATTCCCGGGTGGTCGACTCTCGCGAAGCCGACGATGGTGCGCTTATCCGCAGGCGGAGGCATTGCCCCGAGTGCGGAAAGCGGTTCACCACCGTCGAGGAAGCCGTGCTGGCGGTGGTGAAGCGGAGCGGCGTGACCGAGCCCTTCAGCAGGATCAAGATCATGAACGGGGTTCGCAAGGCGTGCCAGGGACGGCCGGTGGCCGAAGACTCCATCGCCCTGCTCGCCCAGCGAGTCGAAGAAGCGGTTCGGGCGCGGGGGGCGGCCGAAGTGCCTAGCCAGGAGGTTGGCCTCGCCATCCTCGGGCCACTGCGCGATCTGGATGAGGTGGCATACCTCCGGTTCGCGAGCGTCTACCAAGACTTTCAGTCCGCGGATGACTTCATTCGCGAGATAGCCGTGTTGCGCGGCGGCGAAACAGCCAAAGACGAGCAATAAGAAGGGGATGGCGATGGGGGAAAACGGCACGGCCAAGCGGCTCAAGAAAGAGGCCGGCCTAAAGGTGAACCGGGTGTGGACCACCGCCGGGGTGCATCCGTTCGACGAAGTGACGTGGGAGCGGCGTGACGTCGTCATGACCAACTGGCGTGACGGCAGCATCAACTTCGAGCAAAGGGGCGTGGAGTTCCCAGGGTTCTGGAGCGTCAACGCCACGAATATCGTTACCACCAAATACTTCCGGGGCGCGGTCGGCACCCCGGAGCGGGAGTGGAGCCTCAAGCAGCTCATCAGCCGCGTGGTGGAGTCCTATCGCGCCGCTGGCGAGAAGTATGGCTACTTCGCGACCGGCGAGGACGCGGAGATCTTCGAGCACGAACTGGCCTGGATGTTGCTGCACCAGGTGTTCAGCTTCAACTCCCCGGTCTGGTTCAACGTCGGGACGGCCTCACCGCAGCAGGTGTCCGCGTGTTTCATCCTCTCCGTGGACGACTCGATCGACTCCATCATGGACTGGTACAAAGAGGAGGGTCTGATCTTCAAGGGCGGATCCGGCTCGGGTATCAACCTGTCGCGGATCCGGTCGAGCAAAGAGCTGCTTTCCTCTGGTGGCACGGCTTCCGGGCCGGTCAGCTTCATGCGTGGCGCCGACGCTTCGGCCGGCACCATCAAGTCGGGTGGGGCGACCCGCCGCGCGGCCAAGATGGTCATCCTGGATGTCGACCACCCGGATGTCGAAGAGTTCATCGTCACCAAGGCACGCGAAGAAGACAAGATTCGTGCTCTGCGTGACGCCGGGTTCGACATGGACCTCGGCGGCAACGACATCGTCAGCGTGCAATACCAGAACGCCAACAACTCGGTGCGGGTCTCCGACGAGTTCATGGAGGCCGTCGCCGAGGACAAGCCGTTCGACTTGCTCGCGCGCCTCGACGGCAGCGTCATCAAGACGGTCCGCGCCAAGGAGCTGTTCCGCAAGATGGCGCAGGCCGCATGGGAGTGCGCCGACCCCGGCATTCAGTACGACGGCACGATCAACAACTGGCACACGTGTTCCGAGACCGGCCGTATCACAGCCAGCAACCCGTGCTCGGAATATCTGCACCTCGATGACACGTCGTGCAACCTGGCCTCGCTGAACCTGATGAAGTTCCTCAACACCGACAGCACCTTCGACATTGGGCAGTTCGTCAAATCGGTGGAGCTCGTCATCACGGCGATGGACATCTCGATCAGCTTCGCGGACTTCCCGACCAAGAAGATCACCGAGAACACGCGTGCTTACCGTCAGCTGGGCATCGGCTACGCCAACCTGGGCGCGCTGCTCATGGCTTCCGGTCTGCCGTACGACTCGGAAGCGGGCCGTTCGGTCGCGGCGGGCATCACGGCGCTGATGACGGGCACGGCCTACCGCCGCTCGGCTGAGCTGGCCGGTGTGGTCGGCGCTTACGACGGCTACGCGCGCAACGAGAAGCCGCACAAGAAGGTCATGAAGCTGCACGCTGAGGCCGCTCTCGCGCTCAAGCCGCACGGCCCGGTCGCGACCGCGATCACCCGTGAGGCCCAGAAGCAGTGGGACAGCGGCAACAAGCTCGGCGAGCGGCAAGGCTGGCGCAACTCGCAGGCCAGCGTGCTCGCACCGACCGGCACCATCGGCTTCATGATGGACTGCGACACCACCGGCGTTGAGCCGGACCTGGCGCTCGTGAAGTTCAAGAAGCTCGTTGGCGGCGGTTCGATGCAGATCGTCAACCAGACCGTTCCGCGCGCCCTGCGCACCCTGGGTTACCAGGAGGAGCAGATCGAGGCGATCACCGAGTTCATCAGCACGCACGGTCACGTTGTTGACGCTCCGGGCCTCAAGCCTGAGCACTATGCCGTGTTCGATTGTGCGATGGGCGAGCGTGCCATCAAGCCGATGGGCCACGTGCTCATGATGGCCGCGGTGCAGCCGTTCATCAGTGGCGCGATCAGCAAGACGGTCAACATGCCGGAGTCGGCGACGGTCGAAGAAGTCGAGAAGATGTATTTCGACGGCTGGAAGCTGGGCCTCAAGGCGCTCGCGATCTACCGCGACAACTGCAAGGTGGGTCAGCCACTGAGCGTGTCGAAGAAGGAGACCGCACCGGCCGAGAAGACGGCTGAGAAGGCCGTGGAGAAGCTCATCGAATACCGCCCCGTCCGCAAGCGGCTGCCGAAGAAGCGCCCGTCGCAGACAGTGTCGTTCGCGGTCGGCGACGCCGAGGGTTACCTCACCGCGTCGTCCTATCCCGACGATGGTCTCGGCGAGGTATTCCTGAAGCTCGGCAAGCAGGGCTCGACCCTGGCCGGGGTCATGGACGCGTTCTCGATCGCGGTTTCCGTTGCCCTGCAATACGGTGTGCCTCTGCGCACCTATGTCGAGAAGTTCATGAACATGAAGTTCGAGCCGGCCGGCATGACGGACGACCCGGACATCCGCATCGCGAACTCGGTGATGGACTACATCTTCCGCCGTCTCGCGCTGGACTTCATGACCTACGAGCAGCGGGCCGAGCTCGGTGTCTTCACGGCTGCTGAGCGGGCCGCCCGCCTGGAAGCCGAAGAAGCCGGTGTCGAATACGCGCCGCCAGCGGTGGCCCAAACCCAGGTCATCGAGCACGTTGGCTCGTCGACCGAGGTGCTGGAATCGTTGACCGGTAAGGCATCCGACGCTCCACTGTGCTACACGTGTGGCACGAAGATGCGCCCGGCCGGTTCCTGTTACGTCTGCGAAGGCTGCGGTTCGACCAGCGGTTGCAGCTAAACGGTGTCAGGAAAGGGGGAACCGGGCGGTGCCCGGTTCCCCCTTTCCGTTGTGGACGTTTGACGGGCAGATCAGGGGAACGCTGCCGTTGAGGGACGGGCCGATGGGGCAGCCTGGCTTGCACAGGAGGGTCCGCGAGGCGGTCGCCGTGGCACCAAGGGAGTCGGTGACGCGCACGCTGACGTTGACGGTCTTTGGGGCGCTCAGGCACAGGCCGGCCGAGGCGGGGGTCCAGGTGACGGTGTTGGGTCCCACGGCACCGTTGGCCTCCACCGTGCACGACCACATGCCGCCGGGAAGGGAACAGCTCAGCACGATCCGCATTGGTCCACTGCGGACGAAGAGCACCTTGTTTGGCGATCCGCTGCCGCCACCGCCGACCGTGACGACGGTCGGATCGAGGTTCAGCAACTGGTGACGCACCTGATCTGGGGTCCACGAGGGATGCGCGCCAAGGATTATCGCGGCCGCGCCGGACACGTGCGGTGCCGCCATGGACGTGCCGTTCCACGTGACGTAGCCGTTTTCGGTGAGGTGCTGGGCCGAGGTGATGCCCACGCCGGGGGCGAAGATGTCCAAACACGAGCCCCAGCCTGACTTTCCGAAGCGGGCATCGTTGCGGTCGGTGGCGCCCACGGCGATCACTTCCGGCATGCGCGCCGGGGTGACCGTGCACGCGTCGAGACCGTTGCCGCCCAGGTCACCTGAGCCGGAGGAGACCACATAGGTCACCCCGGAGGCCACCGCACCCCGGATCGCTTCCTCCCATGCCGGATCGACGGTGACGTTGCCGTAGCTCAGGTTGGCCACGGCCGGCTTGATCGCGGTGGTCGCGAGCCAGTTGGCGGCCTCGATGGAGCGGGCGGTCGTGCTCCAGCCCGTGCAGTCGATGACGCGCAGGGAAACGAGGCGAACTCCTTTAGCCACACCATAAGTGGTGCCGCCCGCCGTTCCGGCCACGTGCGTGCCATGCCCGGTACACGGATCGGAGGCGTCGAATCCCGGGTTGACGAAGTCCCAGCCGGGAATCGCCCGCCCACCGAAGTCGTCGTGGTCGTAGTGGATTCCAGAGTCGACGATGTAGACGTGCACCCAGTCGGCGCTATTGGGGTATTCGTAGGAGCTGTTGAGCACCCGGGAGTTGCGGTCGATGCGATCGAGACCCCACGACGGTGGGCTCGGCTGCGTCCCGTTCGCCGGGTGCAGGAAGTTGGGCTGGACATACTTCACGGCCGGGTCGGCGGCGACGCGACGGGCGCCCTCGAGATCAGTGGAGAGCGAGAACCCGTTGAGCACACGCCCGAACGATGGCCCGATCTTGCCGGAGTACCCACCGCGGGTGAGCGAGCGGGCCGAATCCTTGAGCACCACGATGTAGCTGTCCGGCACCACAGGGGCGGACCCGGCTGACAGGACCTCGCCATAGGCCGGGGCGACCCAGAACAATGCTGCGGCCACGAGCGCCGCAGCCATGAACCCAGCACGTAAGCGCATGCAAGTTATTCAATATTAGGAAGCGCGAAAAGTAATCCACCGGACGGTTGTCGAGAACGGCGATCCGGCTCCGACCTATGGTTAACCGAGACCTAGAGGAGCAAAGAAATGAAATACCTGCTGATGATCTACGGCAACCAGGAGAAGTGGGATGCCATCAGCCCGCAGGACTGGCCGGCCGAGATCGCTAAACAGGACGCGTTCAACAAGAAATACAAGGCCACCGGCGAGCTGATCGGAGCGTTCGGCCTCGGTGACGCGGTGACGGCGAAGCTGGTCAAGCGCGCTGAGGGCAAGCCGGTCGTGACCGACGGTCCCTATCTGGAGACCAAGGAATATATGGCCAGCTTCTACCTGCTCGACTGCGAGAGCGAAGAACGTGCGCTGGAGATCGCGGCCGACATGCCCTGGGCTGAGATTGAGCCGGTGGAGTTCTGGCCGATCCTGCACGACGCCGAGAAAGATCTATGACAACAGCTATCGAGGGCCTGCTGCGCGATCTCGCGCCGCAGGTCCTTGGCGTGCTCACGAGGCGCTACGGCCAGTTTGACCTGTGCGAGGACGCGACACAGGAGGCTCTGCTGCAAGCCGCGCTGAAGTGGCCGGGCGAGGGGACGCCGGTCAACCCCAAGGGCTGGCTGGTGACCGTCGGCTCACGGCGCCTGATCGATCAGATGAGAAGCGAGCACTCCCGCCGCGAGCGCGAGGTCAGTGACTACCTAACGACGCCGCAGGCCGCCCTGGTGTCCGATGTGGACGATTCGCTGGCGCTGCTTTTCCTTTGCTGCCATCCCGATCTGTCCGTCCCGAGCCAGATCGCGCTGACGCTAAGAGCGGTCGGGGGATTGAGCACGGCTCAGATCGCGGCCGCGTTCCTGGTGCCGGAAACCACGATGGCGCAACGCATTAGCCGGGCCAAGGCGGCGATCAAGGACAGTGGCGCGAGCTTCAAGTCCCCGGGCGGTTCACCGCCCACCGTGATGCACGTGCTTTACCTGATCTTCAACGAGGGCTACACCGCCTCGTCGGGGGAGGAGCTGACCGCACCGCACCTCTCGCTTGAGGCGATCCGGTTAACCAGGATGCTGCACGCCAAGCTGCCCGCCGATAGCGAAGTCACCGGCCTGCTCGCGCTGATGCTGCTGACTGAGGCGCGCCGCAAGGCCCGCACCGCCGCCGACGGCAGCCTCATCCCGCTGTCTGAACAGGACAGAACCCTGTGGGACCAAGACCTGATCGCCGAAGGGACCGAGCTGGTCGGTGCCGCGCTGCCCAAAGGCAATCCCGGTGGGTACCAGGTGCAGGCGGCCATCGCCGCGATCCACTGTGAGCCCGGCGAGACGGACTGGCCCCAGATCCTCGCCCTCTACGGCATCCTCGAGCGGATGACCCCTGGGCCGATGGTCACCCTTAACAAATCCGTGGCGGTAGCTAAGGTTCACGGACCGCAAGCCGGACTTGATCTCCTGGGCACGATCGAGGGACTCGACAGGCACCACCGTCTCCTCTCGACCCGGGCTCACCTGCACGAACTCGCTGGCAACACGGCTGAGGCGGCCAGTGATTTCAAGGAAGCGGCCAGGCGAACGACCAGTTTGCCGGAACGTCGATACCTTTTGCGCAAGTTGCAGGCTTAAGGAGTACCCCAAAAATGGCATTTAATTTTTAGGTAAGTTTATTTATCAATGCCTTCTTCTCGTTTTAAGGTAAGCGCAACATCCGCACCGAAGCGAGGAGTGAGCATGCGGAAACGCATCATCATTTCCGCCCTGTCGGCCGCAGTTGTCACGGCGGCTCTACTGGTGGCGGTCGAAACACCGGCACAAGCGCACGGCTACATCTCATCGCCCGCCAGCCGTCAGGCGATGTGCGCGCAGCGGAAGACGTCTTTCGACTGTGGCGACATCGTCTGGGAACCACAGAGCGTGGAAGCTCCGAAGGGTTCCATGGCGTGCAACGGAAACGGCAGCCGGTTTGCCATCCTCAACGACGAAGGCCGACCTTGGCCAGCGACGTCGGTTGGCAACAATGTCACCTTCAACTGGGTGCTCACGGCACGCCACCGCACAAGTAACTGGGAATACTTCGTCGGCGGCACCCGCATCGCGAACTTCAACGATAACGGTGCTCAACCGCCGGCGAGCCTCTCGCACAGCGTCAACCTCGGTGGCCGCACAGGGCGCATCAAAGTGCTAGCGCGATGGAATGTCTATGACACCGCGATGGCTTTCTACGCCTGTGTGGACTTGCAGGTTGGTTCCGGCGGTCCGCAGCCGACCACCCCGCCACCCACCACAGCTTCACCGACCACGCAGCCCCCGACGTCCTCACCGCCACCTAACCCTGGCGGAACCTGGGCGCCGAACACGTACTACGCGGTCGGCGCCACCGTGACCTACGGCGGCTTGACCTATCGCTGCCGCCAGGCGCACACCTCCCTTCCGGGCTGGGAACCGCCAAACGTCGCAGCGCTCTGGGAACGCATCTGATGACCGGTGAGCCCGGGCAACCAAGGCGCGGGCTCACCACCGGTGAGGAAGGAAAGCAATGAGAGCCCTGCTGGCTGCTCTGACTTTGGTGCTGCTCGCGGGATGCGGAACGCTGCCACCGGATAAGCCCGCTCTTGGCGACGGGTTCAATGACACCGACGTGATGTTCGCGCAGATGATCGCGAGTCATCAGGCCATCGCCGCGAAATACCTTGAGGTCGTGGCGAAGCGATCGTCCAGTAACGAGGTCAAGACGCTGGCCGCGGCCATCCAGGTGACCGAGGCCGACGAGGCCAAGCAGGTCAAGGCGTGGCTGGACACGTGGCAAAAGCCGCTCGACGCCGACGTGCGCTCAGCTTTGCACGCGTCACACGGCGGTCTGCCGAGTTCGGGTGAAGCGGAGCTGAAGGCGATTCAAGACGCCTCGGATGCTGAATTTGAGAAGACATTCCTGAACATCTTCATTGGACACCAGCATCAAGCGGTCGAGTTCGCGCGGATGGAGATCGCCGCCGGGCAACACCGGGAATCCGTCTCGCTGGCCCACCGGGTCGACAAGTCCCGGCGAGCTCAGATCGAGATGATGCTAAAGATGGTTGCCTAGCGTCGCTGGGGATTCGGCACCGGGTGCCAACAGCTGGGGCTGCCCGGTGCCGTCAGCGCTGACCGTCCAAACGCTAGGGTCACCCGCACTGTCGCGCACCGTGTAGGCGATCGTGCCGGGCTTGAGCCACGCGGCCTGATCGTCGATGCTGCGAGTCTCAGCCGTGTGTGTGACAGCGAGGGTCTTAAGGTCCAGCACCGACAGGCGCCAACCCTGCTGGGGATCGGCGTTGACGGCCTGTTTGAAGGCCACCTTGGTCTCGTCTGGGGACAATGACGGGCACTCCACATTGGACACGATTGTCCTGACAGTGCGGCTTTTTACTGATCCCTCAACGAGATACCGCTTTCCGTCGGTGCCGAGCGTGGCATAGAAGCGGTCGTCATCCGCGGCGAACGTGACGCCCCAGAAGTTGACGTCGATGTTCTGATAAGCCTTGCCCTCCCGGGTGATCGCGAAGTCTTCCAGCGTCGAGATCACCGTGCCCTCCTTGGTGTCGATGATGCCGGTACGCGTAGAGAACCCACCGCTGGCATAGGAATCGCCGCCAACGAAGGTCGTCCACGCGACCATGCGGCCACTGGCCGACACCCTGGCCCGGTTGGGCAACCCCGGCAGGGGCAATGTTTTCGTCGTCGTGAGCGAGCTGTCCAGCACACTCAAGTGGTAGGCCCACGGCGATTCCGGTTGCAGGCAAACACCTGTGCCAGCGGCGGCATAGACCCGCACGCATTCCACAGCGGACACTCGCGCCGCGCCACTGCCGTCAATGACGGCTAAGCGGCGGTTGAGCACGACCAGCAGCCCACTTTCCAGCGTCACCGGGCTGACCGCCGCGGGAGCAGGCTGGGCTTGCCGCGCGAACCACACGTAGGTGACCGCGATCCCGGCCAGGAGAACGGCCGCGAGCGATAACGCTGCGATCCTGAACTTCACCGGTCCTCCTTCAGAACGTCGTGTCGGCTGGAAAGCGCGGGCGTGCTCCCTTATCGGTCCTCCGCAGTGACGGCCCGCGTGGCTTCATCGGTCCTCCGCAGCGACGGCAGGCGTGGTGGCAGCGAAGCGGCGCAGCACCAAAGCTGTTGCGGCGAGCGCGATGACGGCGGTGAGCGCGGCGGCGAAGATCGCTGGCGTCGAGCCAATGGTCTGCCACGCCAGTCCGAACAGGACAGACGAGCCTAGGTAGGCCACCGCCTGCCCGGTTTGAATGACGGCGATCCCGGTGGTGCGCAGGTGTTCGGGCAGCACCGGCCCGGCCAGAGCCATCAGAATGCCGTCGGTGCAGGCGTAGAAGAGGCCGTAGAGCACGAGGATCAGCCACGCGCTCGCCCCAGAAGCCAACAGTAGGTAGGTCACGGTCAGCACGGCGTATCCCGCCAGGAACACCGGCACCCGCCCGATGCGGTCCGCTAGGGCACCGATTGGTGTGGCGAGAACGAGGTAGGCCAGGCTCGTGCCGACGGCCAGCAACGGGAACCAGATCAGGCTCAGATCGTCGCGCTTTTGCAGGAGCAGGAAGAGAAAGCCGTCGCCGATGGTGGCCAGGCCCAGCAGGACAGCCACGAGCGCCAGCTTGCCCAGCCCGGGAATGCGAGCCGCGTCCTTGAGGCGAATCGGTTGCGCCGCAAGGGTTCCGCGCCGGTCATGCACGAAGAGCACGAGCACCACGACACCGAGCGCCGCGATGCAAAATGACGTGACGAAGACGGCGTCATAGGACTGCGCGGCGACGGTCAGCACGGCCATCGCGACCAAGGGGCCGAGGAACGCCCCGACGCTGTCCATCATCCGGTGCACGCCAAACGCCCGCCCCAGCGCGCCTTCCGGTGTGGACAGCGTGATCAGCGCGTCGCGGGGTGCCGTGCGCAGACCCTTGCCCATGCGATCGGTGGCGATGACGAACCCGAGCGCCCCCGTCGAACGGCCCGCTAACAGGAGACCGAGCTTCGCGAGCGCGGACAGTCCATAGCCGAGGCCCGCGACCAGCTTGCGATGGCGGAACTTGTCGGCGACGAATCCGCCCACGATCCTCAGGATCGCCGTCGCACCGGTATAGATCCCGTCCAGCAACCCGTAGCTCAAGGGACTTAACTGCAAGCTGAGTACCAGGTATAACGGAAGTACCGCACTGACCATTTCGGACGAAATATCGGTGATTAGGCTGACTGTGCCTAGCGCCACCACGTTGCCCGCCACGATCTTCGTGGCTGTCCCGGAAGCCGCGGGCCGGGTAACCGACGCTAAGTACACGGCCGACAGTCCACTGCATGAAGGAGAGCAGGAGGTAAACAACGGATGACCGATATGCTATCCACCGCCCGTTCACCTGCCGGTGTCCTAACGGACGATGTCGCGCCTTAATTTGCGGGCCATGAGATTCCGCCATGTCGCCATCGCGACCGTGATCGCTGTCAGCACAGTGATCCTGGCCGCGCCGGCGTCCGCCGCAACGCTCACCTTCACGCCGGTCGCGGACACCTATGTCCAAAGTGACGCGGCAACCACCAACTACGGCACGTCGAGCCAGCTCACGGTGGACAACTCCCCGGTGCGCCGCACCTTCCTGCGGTTCACCGTCAGTGGGGTTACCGAGCCGATCCTCAGCGCCAAGCTGCGGCTGCGCACGATCAGTGGCAACAGCGGCAGCAACAACGGGGGAACGTTCAAAGCGGTCAGCAACAACAGCTGGTCCGAGACAGGCACCACGTGGAACAACCAGCCCGCGATCGACGGCGCGACGCTGGGCAGCATCGGATCAGTCGCCGCCAGCACCTGGTACGAAGTCAATGTCACCGCCTTCGTGACCGGCAACGGGACGTTCAGTTTCGGCGCGACCTCCGCGAGCACCGACGGCGCCTACTACAGCGCTCGCGAGTCGGGCGCGAACGCGCCTCAGCTCGTGATCACAACGGGTGTCGTCAGTGGAGATCCCGTCCTCGTCGGCGCTGGAGACATCTCCAACTCCGGCTCGGGCGACAGCGCCACCGCGGCGTTGCTCGACAACATCGCGGGCACCGTCTTCACGACCGGTGACAACGTCTACAACAACGGCACCGCGTCGGAGTTCAACTCGTACTACGACCCGACCTGGGGCCGCCACAAGTCGCGCACCCGGCCTTCACCGGGCAACCACGACTACAACACGTCCGGGGCGACCGGGTATTACAACTACTTCGGCGCTCAGGCCGGTCCGTCGGGCCGGGGCTACTACTCCTTCGATCTGGGCAACTGGCACGTCGTCTCGCTGAACTCCAACATCAGCATGTCGGCCGGCTCCGCTCAGGAGCAGTGGCTGCGCGCCGATCTGGCCGCGAGCACCAAGCCGTGCACGATCGCCTACTGGCACCACCCGCTGTTCACCTCCGGTGCCAACCACTCCCCGTCCACGTCGACACGTCCGCTTTACCAAGCGCTGTATGACTACAACGCCGACGTCGCCGTGTTCGGGCACAACCACCAGTACGAGCGGTTCGCGCCGATGAACCCCAACGGTGCCCTCGACAACGCCCGCGGTCTGCGGCCGTTCGTCGCTGGCATGGGCGGGGCTAGCCACTACGGCTTCGGCACGATTCAGCCCAACAGCGTGGCGCGCAACAGCACGGCTTATGGCGTGCTGAAATTCACGCTGCACGCCAACAGCTACGACTGGCAGTTCGTCCCGGTCGCGGGACAGTCCTATAGCGACAGTGGCACGGGGACCTGCCACTAGCTCGATCCGCGGCCCAGGGCGACACTGTCGGCATGATCCTGCTGGCGATGGTGTTGTCCTGGGCCGGGCTCAACCTTGCGGGCGGGGGCGTCCTTAGCGTGCTGCCGCTATCGATCTGGCCGTTCGACCCGGCGCAGACCTGGTATCACTACGGCTTTCACGTCTTGTATGGGCTCAGCCAAGTACCGGCTGTGATTTTGTTGTGGCGTTATTTGCGGCAGCGGCGGCGAAGGCCCGAATGAACGGGTGAGCGCGCGGGCCGTCGGCCAGCTCCGGCTGGAACAGGGTCGCCAAGAAGAACGGGTGGCTGGGCAACTCGGCGATCCGGACGTCGCCTTCGCCATCATGCCCAGTAAAGATCAAACCCTTTGCCCTGAGGGTACTCAGGTAAGCGTTATTAAGTCCGTAGCCGCAGAAATAGCGCTCAAACGTCTGTGTGCCGCCGAGCAACTTCTCGGCTCGTGTGTTCGCTCCAATGTGGACAATGCCCTGGTGCCCCGCAAGCGAACAGGCGAGCGGAACGATCAGTAGCTCCTCGCCATCCGGAGACGACTCGCCATGGTGGGTCTGGCTCAGGCCGCAGACGTTGCGGGCGAATTCGAGCAGGGCGTGCTGGAAGCCACCGCACGTGCCCAGGAACGGGATGCCCGACTCGCGTGCCTGGGTGACCGCGTTGAGAGCGCCCACTTCACTGGCGTAGGGACTGCCGGGCAGCAGCCAGACGCCGTCGAAGCCGGTCAGGTCGCCCACTTCAGAGCTGTGGATCCAATAGGCGTCCACGAGCAGCTGGTCCTGCTCGGCCAAGGCTTCGAGCACGACGGGAAGCCGTTGATGCGATTGCACATTGGGGGACCTGTCGCCGACTAACGCGATCCGGGGTGTACGAGGCATGGGCTCATCATGGCCTGCCTGCGAACTTAAGCGCCAACGATGATTTGCGGTTGACTGATAAGCAACACTAATGCGGTGGACCCTCACCTCCTCAAGACCTTCGTTTGCGTGGCCGAGCACGGGTCATTTTCGGCCGCGGCGCTTCAGCTGGGGTACACGCAATCGGCCGTCTCCCAGCACATCGCGGCTCTCGAAGCGCAGCTGGGAACGGCGTTGCTGCACCGGCGCCCGGTCGGCCCGACCGATGCTGGCCTTCGCCTGCTGGAGCACGCCGGACCCATCTTGCTTCGCCTCGAAGCGGCCCGGGCCGACGTGGTCAAGACGGTCACGCGGTCCGTTCCCTTGCACCTCGGCGCCACTTCACTGGCCCTCCTGCCGGTGCTTGCGGCCTCGCTTCCAGGCGGCGTTTCGCTGACCGGCGGCACGCTCACAGAAGTCGCCTTAGGCGTCGCGAGCGGTCAGTTCGACGCCGGTTTCGTCGCTGGCATGGCCGCACCGAGCGACCCGCTGCGGCTGCCCGACACGGGACCGTTGCACCGGTCGCCGCTGTCCAAAGCAGAATCCCCGCTCGGCGTTGTGCTGCCTTCGGCTCACCCGCTGGCTGGCCGCTCTTCGTTGCGGCTCAGTGACCTGAACACAGCCGTCTGGCTCGACGCCCCGGACGCGGCCATTCCGCTGAGCGACATCCGTTCCGCGATGGGTGCCGCACACCCGTTGCGCACCTCGATTCGGTACACGGGACTTGATGTGCGCACTGTCCTATCCCTAGCGTCCGCCGGGCACGGGCTCGCCGTGCTGCCCCTAGCCCTAGCCGCCGGAGTCGCGGTTCCTTTGACGATGCCCCGTCTCGTGCACCGCGTTGAGCTGCTCTCACGTAACCCGGACAGCCGCGTTTTGCAAGCGTTGGTAGGTTTCGTCTCTGGGACCTGAGGAGGACAGATGGCACACCCTTCATACGAACCGCCTGGCGGCTATCCGGCATACCTGGATCCGGAGCTCGCGGCGCCACCGTCCGGCCCTGCCCAGCAGCAGCCTGGCTTCACGCCATACCAGCCGCCAGTGGCACCCACTTCCGCGGAGCAGTATTACGCCCCACCGGCCCAGCCGACTTCCCCCGCAGTGCCGTCCCAGCAGCACTACGCCCAACCGGCTGCTCAGCAATACGCCCAGCCGACAGGACAGCAATACTCTCAGCCCGCAGCGCAGCATTACGCGCAACCAGCCGTGCAGCAGGACTACTCCGCAACCGGCCAGCAATACCCGCAACAGCACGCCGCTCCCGCTCAGCAGCATTACGCGCAGCCAACATCCCCGGCGCAGCCCTACGCGCAACCGCAGCAATACGCCCAGCAGCAATACGCCCAGCCCGCAGCACAGCACTACGGGCAACCCGCCGCGCAGCAAGACCACACCGCGACCGGTCAGCAATACCCGCAGCAGCAGGCCGCTTCGGCACAGCAGCAGGCGCAGCGCTACGGGCAGCCCGCCGCGCAGCAAGACCACACCGCGACCGGTCAGCAATACCCGCAGCAGCAGGCCGCTTCGGCACAGCAGCAGGCGCAGCGCTACGGGCAGCCCGCCGCGCAGCAAGACCACACCGCGACCGGTCAGCAATACCCGCAGCAGCAGGCCGCTTCGGCACAGCAGCAGGCGCAGCGCTACGGGCAGCCCGCCGCGCAGCAGCTTTACGCGCAACCCGCCGCGCATCAGGCCGGCCAGCAATACCCGCAGCAGGCCGGCCAGCAATACCCGCAGCAGGCCGCTTCGGCGCAGCAACAGGCGCAGCAGCAGGCCGCTTCCGCGCAGCAGCACTACGGACAACCGGCAGCGCAGCAGGATCACACCGCGACCGGTCAGCAATACCCGCAGCAGCAATACGCGCAACCAACATCCGAGGCCGTGCCCTCGCAGCAATACACCGCGCAGCAACAGCAATACACCGCGCAGCAACAGCAGTATGCCGCGCAGCAGCAGGCGGCTCTACAGGCGCAATACGCTGCGGCGCAACAGGTTCCCGGACAGGGCCAGGCGCAGCAATACGACGCCTATGGTTTGCCGATCGCGCCTGGGCAACAGCATTTCCCGGCGGGGCAACCCCAGCAGCCCGTGCAGCAGCAATACGCACAGCCGCAGCAACAGCCGGCCGTGCCGCAACCACCGGCAGCGGCAGCGCAACCCCAGCTCCCGGTCCAGCCGCCGGTCAAGCGCAAGCTGGGCTTCCTCTGGGCATCGATGGTCATCGTGCTGGTGGTTTGCGTGGCGGCGAGTGTCGGCGGCTACCTGTTGTACGACAAGGCGGTCAAGCCGAGCACGAACGCGAACCCGGCAGCGGGCCAGATAGTCGTTTCCACCCCGGAAAGCATGGGAACCCGCAAGAAGTTCAGTGACGTCACGATCCAGAGCACGCTGGACGGTGTCCGGGTCCGAATGGACAAGGTTGTTCCGCAGAGCACCAACGTTGTTTCGTCGTCTTACGGCAACCTGAAGTCCGAAGATGTGTTGCTGGTGCTGGCCTATAGCGTTCCGGTGGCCGACCCGCAGGCCAAGCTAGACGAGGTGTTCAAGTCGATCTCAGCGAACCCCACCAACTTGAGCGAGCACGCGCCCATCGAGCCGGGTCCGCTGGGCGGCAAAGCCAAGTGCGCGAAACTGGCTGGCGATCCTCGCTCGACGGCGATCTGCGGCTGGGCTGACAGCGGCAGCATCGGGATCTTCGTGCTGTATTTCAAAGAGGTCAGCGTCCTGAAGGCCGACTTCGCGTCCTTGCGTGGGCAGATCGAACGCCGCTTGTAGCACGGCAAACAAAAGCCCGGGACGGATCATCCGCCCCGGGCTTTGGAATGCGTTGCGTTAGCGGGTCGTCACGAACACCCGGGAAGCCACCTCACGGGGGAGGCGGATCTGGTCCTGGCCGAGGTCGACCCGGACACCGTCGCGTTCCTGTGCCACGTTTACGGTGACGCCCGGGTCGATGCCCGCGGCGTGCAGCTGGCGCAGCACCTCGGAGTCGGTTTGGACACTCTCGCAAATGCGGCGCACGACGACTGATCCGGTGAGGCCGGGGAAAGCCAGGTTGCGCTCGGACGGCGACTCTTGTGCTTCCCGTGCACCCTTGTCGATGGCGTCGAGGCCGGGAATCGGGTTGCCATAAGGAGACCGGGTGGGACGGTTAAGCAGCTCATAAACCCGCTTTTCGACAGCGTCGCTCATGACGTGCTCCCAGCGGCAGGCCTCTTCATGGGCTTCCTCGTAGGGCATGCCAATGACGTTGACCAAAAGCAGCTCGGCGAGCCGGTGCTTGCGCATCACGGCGACCGCATGGGCGCGGCCGTCCTCGGTGAGTGCCAGATGGCGGTCTGTTTCGACAACCGTGACCAGGCCGTCACGCTCCATGCGGGCGACGGTCTGGCTGACCGTCGGGCCACTCTGGTGCAGCCGCTCGGCGATTCGGGCTCGCAGCGGTGGGACACCCTCCTCCTCGAGCTCAAGGATGGTGCGCAAATACATCTCGGTGGTATCGATGAGATCATGTGACATTGCGGCAGGTCCCTCTCACGCGGCTGGCTGCAATTCTATGGTGTCCATCCGACAAACGTTGTCGTGCCCATCTGGGCTGCCCTGCCATGTCCTCCGTGTGGCCAAAGACACCTCACGGACCAGCGGAGAAGCCTAGGGTGCGGGTTATGGGGGATCTTTCTTGGCACGACCGAACCGACTTTGACAACGCTGACCGTGGGTTCGTAGCCGCCCTTCCCGCGCAGGTCATCAAGACCGCGTCGGGCAAGCGCGTTTGGGACACCGGGGCCTATACCTTCCTCGAAGGCGAGTGCCCGGACACGGTGAATCCCAGCCTTTGGCGACAGGGCCAGCTCTGCGCGAAGCAGGGCCTCTTCGCCGTCACCGAGGGGATTTACCAGGTCCGCGGGCTCGACCTGTCGAACATGACGGTGGTCGAAGGCGACACGGGAGTGATTGTCATCGATCCATTGATCAGTGTCGAGACCGCGGCCGCCGCGCTGGGCCTCTACCGGGCGCATCGGGGTGAGCGGCCCGTAACGGCGGTCATCTATACCCATTCGCACGCGGATCACTTCGGCGGCGTCGCCGGGGTCACCGACGGGAGCGTGCCGATCATCGCCCCGGCCGGCTTCATGGAACACGCCGTATCCGAGAACGTCTACGCCGGAACCGCGATGACGCGGCGGGCCGTTTACATGTACGGCGCGAATCTCGACCCCGGCCCGGAGGGCAGAGTCGGGGCAGGACTCGGACTCGGGACTTCCGAGGGAACGATCTCGCTGTTCCCGCCCACTATCGACATCACGCACACCGGGCAGGAAGAGACGATCGATGGGGTCCGGATCGTTTTCCAGCTCACGCCAGGGACCGAAGCGCCGGCGGAGATGAACTTCCTATTTCCTGATCACCGTGCCCTGTGCCTAGCGGAGAACGCGACTCACAACCTCCACAATGTCCTGACGTTGCGTGGTGCTCTCGTGCGTGACGCGCGCATCTGGTCGCGTTACCTCAACGAGGCGATGATGTTGTTCAGCGATCAGGCCGAGGTCGCCTTCGCCTCGCACCACTGGCCGACGTGGGGTCGCGATGAGGTCGTGCGGTTCCTGACCGAACAACGCGATCTCTACGCCTATCTGCACGATCAGACGTTGCGGCTGCTGAACCAGGGCCACACCGGCCCCGAGATCGCGGAAATGATGGAGCTGCCACCCGGACTCGATGGCGCCTGGCACGCCCGTGGTTACTACGGCTCGGTGTCGCACAACGTCAAGGCCATCTATCAGCGTTACCTGGGCTGGTACGACGGCAACCCGAGCAGCCTGTGGCAGCACCCGCCGGTCGAATCGGCCAAGCGCTATGCCGAGTGTTTCGGAGGCGTCACCGGGCTCATGGAAAAGGCACGCGGCTATCTCGAGGCAGACGACCTGCGCTTCGCGGCGCAGTTGCTGCAGCATGCCGTGTTCGCCGAGCCGGAAAACCAAGAGGCTAAAGAGCTGCTGGCCCAGGCTTACGAGCGGCTCGGGATCGGTTCGGAGAACAGCACGTGGCGCAACTTCTATCTGACCGGTGCACAGGAACTGCGGCACGGGATCAAGAAGACCGCTCTGGACGCGGGGACGGGCATGGCCGCGGCACTGTCCGTGGAACAGCTCTTTGACACGATCGCGATCCGGGTCGACGGGCTGCGCGCGGGTGGCGAGCGGCTCACGATCGACTGGGATTTCACCGATCTCAAGGAACACCACCGCATGCAGCTGTCCAACGGTGCCTTGAGCCACTGGAAGGACGCGATTCCCGATCCCGGGTCCAACGGTGCCGATCTCACGCTGACGCTCACTAAGCCACAGCTGCTCGGTGTGATGGGCGGCAAAGGACTGGAGGGCATCGACGTCCATGGCGATTCGGGTGTGCTCAGTAAACTCATGTCATTCATGGACGATCCAGATCCAAACTTCGCCATCGTCACGCCATAGGTTCCGTGACTAGGGTGTAGTGATGCCAAGGGATCCCATTGTCGTCATCGGTGCGGGTGTCACGGGTCTAACGACGGCGATCTGCCTCGCCGAGGCGGGGCTGCCGGTGCGAGTGGTGTCAAAGGACGAGCCGCGGCACACCCTTTCGCGGGCCGCTGGCGCCGCCTGGAGCATCTACCTTGTGGACGAGCACGACGACCGTCCGCTGCGCTGGGGCGGGGAGACTTTCCGGGAACTGGAGCGGCTGTCTGGGTTAGAAGAATCGGGCATCCGCATGCGGAGCGGGCTGGAAGCGCACCGGGTCATGGTGCCCGAGCCGCGCTGGGCGGGCGTGGTGCGTGACTTCCGGGCCGACGAAACAGGACTGCCCGAGGGGTTCGCGGTGGGCTGGCGTTACACCATGCCGGTCACGCACATGCCGGCCTACCTTGGCTATCTCGCCTCTCGGCTCAGACAAGCGGGCGTTCACGTCGAGCTGTCCACCGTGGACAGTCTCGGCAGTGTCGCCGCTGAAACGATCGTCAACTGTTCTGGCGTGGGCGCGCGGTCCCTAGTACCAGATGAAGGGGTTGAAGGAATTCAAGGGCAGCTTGTGGTGGTGGAAAACCCGGGCATCGAGTCGTTCTTCCTCGAAGACGCGAGTGAGTGGAGCGAGCTGACCTATTTCATGCCGCATGGGGACACTGTCGCGCTCGGGGGCAGTGCCGTTGCGTACCAAGGGAATCTGTCGCCTGATCCGGAGATTACCGCGGGCATTCTGGCGCGGTGTGCGGCGATCGAGCCGAAGCTGGCCGGGGCACAGGTGGTCGAGCAGCGTGTGGGCGTGCGGCCGGTTCGCCCGAGCGTACGTGTGGAGAAGTCCACCGTGGACGGACGGACGATCATCCACAACTACGGGCACGGCGGCAGTGGAGTCACGCTTTCCTGGGGCTGTGCCAGGGAAGTGCTGTCACTGGTTGTGGACTAGCCGCCCGTCCTTGAACACGGCCACCACGTTGCGCAGCGCGGTGATGTCGACGAGCGGATCGCCTTGCACCGCAAGGATGTCAGCGTCGTAGCCGGGAGCGAGCCGGCCTTTGCGGTCGCCGACGCGGCACAGGTCTGCCGCGCCGGAGGTCACCCCGATCAGCGCTTCGAGGTTGGTGCGGCCCAACTCGGTGAAGTGCAGTGCGCTATATGCCAAGGCGTTGTGCGGTTTCACCGGAGCGATTCCCGCGTCGCTGCTGACGATCATCTTGACGCGAGCTTCAGCGGCAGCTTGGAAGATCTCGGTCAGTTTCGCCAGCAGCATCTTGATGCGTGGCGGTGGATCGAGGCCCGGCACCGGAATGTGCCCGAGAGTCGCCGAGACCACGGTCGGCGAGGCGGCCAGTTTGGCGAGCAGCACCGGATCGGCCTCGGCACTGTCCTCGGTCATGAACGAACAGTGCTCAATGGAGTCGAACCCGGCGTCAATCGCGTTCACGATGCCAGGAACGCCGTGCGCGTGTGCCGTGATCGGCAGCCCGAGCCGGTGTGCCTCGTCCGCGGCCGCCTTCAGCTCCTCCAGGGAGAACTGTGGCAAATGCGGGTAGGTGCCCTCGGTCAGTTCGCCGCCGGTCGCCATGACCTTGATGACATCGGCCCCGCGTGCCGCGCGCTCCTGAACAGCAGCCCGGATCCCTTGCACGCCTTCGGTTTCCCCGCCAAGAAACCAGCAGTGCCCCTTCGGGGAGGTGAGCGGCGGCCCAGCCGCGAGAATCGTCGGCAGGTCGTCGTGCTCGTCGCGAAGACGGATAGCCAGGTAATCGCGGTCGCCTAAGTCACGGACCGTCGTGATGCCAGCCAAGAGTGCGGACCGTGCCGCCTCCCGCATTTGCGCCAGCGCTTCATCGTCGGACCGGGCCGCGAGCGCGCCAACGGGATCGAAACTGGCGTCAAAACATAAATGCAGATGAGCATCGATCATTCCTGGTACTAGGTGAGCCTCACCCAGATCGATAACCTCAGCACCCTCTGGTGCCGGCCCGCTCGCCTGAATCGAAACGATCTTCCCAGAGTCGATCAGAACGACGGGCTGCTCAACAGGAGCAGCCGAGACGCCATCAAAAAGCCGAGCCGCACGGATAGCCAGCACGCGCTCATTCTATTGTTGGGGCTGTGCCCAAGTCGCTGATCTCGCCTGACGCCCTTCGGACAATGCTCGGCCGCGTGAGCGTGCTTGACGTGCGCTGGACCCTGCAACAGGGGTCTGGACGGCCAGATTACGAGCGTGGCCACGTCCCCGGAGCGGTCTTCGTCGACTTAGAAGCGGTGTTCTCCGGCCCGCCCGGCAAGGGTGGCCGCCACCCGATGCCCTCGGTGGAGGCGTTGCAAGACGGACTGCGCGAAGCAGGTGTCACCGGCACACAGCCGGTTGTTGTCTACGACCACGGCGACGGCATGGCCGCGGCTCGGGCGTGGTGGCTGTTGCGCTGGGCCGGGCATCCCACGGTTTACGTGCTCGACGGTGGCTTTCCAGCATGGACGTTCGATGTGGAGCAGTCCGCGCCTGTGATCAAGCCAGGTGACTTCATGGTCCGCCCGGGCAATATGCCGATGATCGACGCGGACGGCGCGCAGGAACTGGCCGCGACCGGGATTTTGCTCGACGTGAGGGCTCCTGAGCGATACCGCGGCGAGATGGAGCCGATCGATCCTGTCGCCGGGCACATCCCGGGCGCCATCAACTATCCCGACGGTGCGCAGATCGAGCTGCCCGATGGCGTCCCGCTCGGCGCTTACTGCGGTTCCGGCATCACGGCCGCCAGGACGGTCTTGCGGCTGCACGAGCAAGGCAAAGAAGCCGCCCTCTACGTCGGTTCGTGGAGTGACTGGATCACCGACCCGCAGCGTCCAATCGCGACGGACGCGCCATGAGTTCGCGCTCGGTGTGCTGGGCGCCTGGCACTCAAGCCGGCCAAAGGGAGGCTTAGGCGTGAACTCGCTTGTCGTTTGGAGTGACCGGCTCCTGAGCTATGACCTGGGCGACCATCCACTCAATCCGGTGCGGGTCGAGCTGGCGATGGCGCTGGCCCGTGACCTAGGCGTGCTCAGCCGGCCCGGCGTGACCGTGCAAGAGCCCGCGCTGGCAACCGATGCGGAGATCGGGCGGGTGCACCGAGCCGACTACATCGAGGCCGTCAAAGCCGCGCCCGACGATCCGTTCTTCCGGGGCTACGGCCTCAACACCGCTGACAATCCGGTTTTCGACGACATGCACGAGGCGTCAGCACTCGTGTCCGGGGCGACGCTGGCAGCCGCGCGCGCCGTGTGGTCGGGCTCGGTCAGGCGAGCCGTCAACATCTCCGGCGGCCTGCACCACGCGATGCCGGCCCGGGCGGCTGGCTTCTGCGTCTACAACGATCCGGCGATCGCCATCGCTGACCTGCTTTCCCAGGGCGCCAAGCGAATCGCGTACATCGACATTGACGTGCATCACGGCGACGGAGTGCAGGAGATCTTCGCCAACGACCCGCGCGTGCTCACCATCAGCCTGCACGAGAGCCCGATCTCGCTGTTCCCGGGCACGGGCTTTTCCACCGAGGTCGGTGGGCCTGACGCGCTCGGCAGCGCGGTCAACGTGCCCCTGCCCGCGGGCACCCGGGACTCGGGCTGGCTAAGGGCTTTCCACGCCGTGGTTCCCAGTGTGCTGCGCGCGTTCGGTCCCGAGCTGATCGTTTTGCAAGCCGGCGCCGATTCGCACGCGCGCGACCCGCTGGCCAATCTGCGCCTGAGCGTCGACGGCCAGCGCGCCGGAGCCCTCGCGGTGTCAGCACTTTCCGAGGAACTGTGTGGCGGGAAGCTGCTGGCGACCGGGGGCGGCGGCTACGCCCTGATGTATGTCGTGCCCAGAACCTGGACGCATCTGCTCGCCATGGTGACCGGCGATCCGATCGACCCGGCCACGCTAACGCCGCCATCGTGGCGGGCGCTGGCACAGAAGCGTTTCCCCGGCGAAGACTTTCCGCTGCGGATGACCGACGACGCCGACGTTTCCTTCCAGCCATGGCAGCCGGGCGTCACACAGGATCCGCTCGACCGGGCGATTCTCGCGACACGGCAAGCCGTCTTCCCTTACTACGGGCTCGATCCCATGGACGCACGGGACTGACGATGACAGGCCGTGCGGCAGACGTGCTGCTCTCCGATGGCACCACGGTCCACTTGCGACAGATCGAGCCGTCGGACGCGGACGCGCTCGTCGCCATGCACAGCCGCTTTTCTGAGCGCACCCGTTATCTGCGCTTCTTTTCCCCATACCCGCGGATTCCCGCTCGTGATCTGGAAAGGTTCGTCAACGTCGACCATTCCAGTCGCGAAGCGCTGGTTATCCTTTCCGGGCCAAACATGGTGGGCGTCGGGCGTTACGAGCGCCTGGGCCCAGACGCTCCCGACGCCGAAGTCGCGTTCGCCGTCGAGGACGCGTATCAGGGCCGCGGCGTCGGTTCCGTTCTGCTGGAACATCTCGCGGCCGCCGCCCGGGACGCGGGCATCGAGCGGTTCGTCGCGGAAGTGCTGCCGGCCAACGACGCGATGCTGCGGGTGTTCGCTGACGCGGGCTATGAAGTCACCAGGCGCTACGCCGATGGGGTCGTCCACTTGGTCTTCCCCGTCGCTCAAACGCAACGTTCCCTTGCGGTGCAATGGGATCGCGAACACCGCACCGAAGCCCGGTCAGTGGCCCGGCTGATCCGCCCACAGAGCGTCGCCGTTTACGGAGCGAGCGCCTCTGGCCGTGGCGTGGGCGCCGCGATCCTGTCGCACCTCACCTCCGGCGGTTTCCCCGGCGCGATTTACGTGGTCCACCCCCGTGGTCCGCTAACGTCCCTTCGCGACGCTGTCGCCGCACCCCTTAGCTCTGCACCTGTAGAGGCGGAGCTGCCGCATAAAACTGCCCCTATAGGTGCAGAGCAAAGGGGCGAGCAAGCACAGGTTGACCTGGCGATTGTCGCGGTGCCGCCGGCGAGACTCGGTGCGGTCGTCGCCGACGCCGGCGCCGCTGGAGTGCACGGACTGCTGGTCATCACGGAACTCGATCCCGCACAGCGACGGGAACTCGTGGCACAGGCCAGAGTGCTGGGGATGCGGGTCATCGGGCCGGGAAGCCTGGGCATCGCCGATCACGTGGCGAAGCTGAACGCGACGCTCGTGCCACGCTTGCCCGCCGCGGGACGGGTGGCCCTGTTCTGCCAGTCGGGAACCCTTGGGCTGCAACTGCTCGCTGAAGCAGACCGGCGCCAGCTCGGGTTGTCGTCGTTCGCGAGCGCGGGCCGCCGGGCCGATGTGTCCGGCAACGATCTGCTGCAGTTCTGGGCCGATGACCCGGAGACCGACCTCATCGTGATGTACCTGGAAACGTTTGGAAACCCACGTAAGTTTTCGCGGATCGCCCGGGAAGTCGGGCGGCGCAAGCCCATTCTGGTGCTAGCAAGCGAGACAGGAGTCGGGTCCACGCTGGACAGGTCGGCCCTCGACGCGCTGCGGGCGCAATCTGGCGTCATCGAAGCGGGAACGGTCTCGGAACTGTTTGACACGGCAGGTGTTCTGGCGACGCAGCCGCTGCCCGCTGGTGACCGCATCGGCATCGTCAGCAACGCCTTCGCCTTGACGGCGCTCGCCGGCGCGAGAGTGCGCGGGGCAGGGCTGCGTGTGGGACGCGCCGGTGCCGTTGGCCCGGCAGCCTCGGCCAGTGAGCTCGCCGCGGCGGCACGCACCACTTTGGACAGTGAGGACGCCGACGCCGTGCTGGTGATCCTCGCCCCGCCCCTGCCCACCGGACCGCTCGTGGCCACGGAAGCGGCCATCCTGGAGCCCTATCGGCAAGTGCTGCGTGACGTGGCTGAAGGAGCGGACAAGCCGTTTGTGGTCATCAGCCTGCTCGACAGCACGATCGAAGAGGCTGTTCGGGCACTGGCGCATGCGGCCAAGCGGGCGGCCTGGTTGCGTGAGCCGCCCGGAACGTTCCCGGAACCGGTCAACGCTTCTGTGTCCACTTTGGAGGAAGCACTCGACGCCTACGGCATCCCGGTGCTGCCTTCCGTGCTCGCCTCGGGAGCCAAAGCCGTGACGGCAGCGGCTAAGCGCCTGGGCTATCCCGTCGCCATCAAGGCGGTGGAGCATCAGCATCGCATTGACATAGGCGCCGTGCGGCTCAATCTCGGCGACGAGAAGGTACTCCGTAAGGCCTACAGCGACTTGGAAGCCATCTTCGGTCCCGAAGTCGTCGTGCAGCCCATGGCCGCACCAGGAGTGGCCTGCCGGCTGGAAATCCGCGACGACCCCGCTTTCGGGCCCGTTGTGGGATTCGGCTTGGGCGGACCGGTCGCTGAACTCGTTGGCGACCAAGCCTGGCGGGCCGCCCCACTGTCCGATCTGGACGCGGCCGGTCTCGTGCGCGCGCCCAAAGCGGCGGCCCTGCTGGCCGGCGCCGATCTCGCTTCGCTCGCCCAGCTGCTAACGAAAGCCGGGCAGCTCGCCGACGAGGTCCCCCGGTTACGGAGCCTGACCCTCAATCCCGTTCTGGTGCACGAAAAAGGCTGGACCGTCCTGCACGCCGAAGGCGAGATGGACGATCCAGCCGAGCGACCCGACTCGGGGCCGCGCAAGCTTTAGGCGGCGTAAGCGGTGAGGCGGGCGCCCCGCTCGCCGTTACGCAGCTTGTGCAGTGTGGTCTTTTCGATCTGGCGGATGCGCTCGCGGGACAGGCCGAACTCCTTGCCGACCTCGTCTAGCGTGCGGGCGCGGCCGTCATCGAAACCGAAGCGCAGCCGGATGACCTGCTGCTCTCGCTGCGACAGGGTCGACAGCACGATCTCGACCTCGTCGCGCAGCTGGCCCTGGATGAAGGCGTCCTGCTGCGGCGTCGCGGCGATGAAGTCAGCTAGCGAGCTTTCGCCGTCTTCGCCAACGGTTTGGTCGAGGCTGACCGGTTCACGGTCGTAGGAGATGAGCTCGATGACCTGGTAATCCTGAATGCCCAGCGCGGTCGCGACCTGAGCGATCGAGGGCTCGCGGCCCAACTGCACCGCGAGGTCACGCCGCACGCGGACCATCCGGTTGACCTGTTCGACCATGTGCACCGGGATGCGGATGGTGCGCGCCTGGTCGGCCATGGCACGGGTGATGGCCTGGCGGATCCACCAGGTGGCGTAGGTGGAGAACTTGTAGCCCTTGGCGTAGTCGAATTTCTCGACGGCGCGGATGAGGCCGAGGTTGCCTTCCTGGATCAGGTCGAGGAAAGCCATGCCACGCCCGGTGTAGCGCTTGGCAATGCTCACCACGAGCCGCAGGTTGGCCTCCAGCAAGTGATCCTTCGCGGCCTTGCCTTCGCGTGCCACGATCGCCAGATCGGGGTCGGTGGCACCGTTTTCCATGAGGTGCTCGGCCATGAGCCCAGCCTCAACACGGCGGGCCAGTTCGACTTCCAGTTCCGCGGTGAGCAGCTTGGTGCGGCCAATCAGATTGAGGTACGCCCGTACCAGATCTGAGGCAATGCCGCGCTCGTCGATCTCGTCAAGGTCCAAAATGGAGGTCATCGCCCTCTCCCCGTTGTGCGTTGTCGTTGTTATTACTGTGGCGGGCATCGTGTGAAATGGGTGTGAGCACTAGACGCTTTGCAGGGGTGGATATTTCAGTGATTAGGCGGCTAATGCAGGCATTTGGCGCAGGCGGACCGATGGTTAGAACCGAACTTTCGGTCGGCATCTGCCAGCCGGGCGGCAGGTTACAAGGTGAAGTCGAGTTGACGGGTGGGGATCATCAAGTCAAAGCGGGATATGTCGCTCTTGTCCTTCTGACATCGTTGCGAACCGGCGGCGTACAGGAATTTTACCGGTGCCGTGTGACAGAAAACTTCACGCTGAGCGCCGGGCAGCGACTGGTGCTGCCCTTTAGCTGTGAGGTGCCGTGGGAGGCACCGCTGTCGATGCCGGGCGTGGAGCTCAGCCTGCGCACCGAGCTGGAAATCGCGCGAGAAGTCGACCGAAGCGACGTCGATCCTATTGAGATCACGCCAACGCTGGCGCAACAGCGCATTCTGCGGGCGGTCCAGGAACTCGGGTTTCAGTTCGCCCGCTCGCATGTGGAGCGTGGGCTCCTGCCGGGGCTGCCGCAAACTCTGCCGCTATATCAAGAGATTGAGTTCGCTCCTGGCAACACATATTCCCAAAATGTGAACCAGCTGGAGGTCACGTTCGTCGGGACCGAAGACAAGCTTCATGTAGTGCTCGAATGCGACCGGAGGGTGGGACCGCTCGCTGATCGTGATGTCTTTGGTCGATTCGTTGTTGATCCATCTAACATCTCAGACACCGATTGGCAAGGGCTGTTATCCGACTGGTTGATCCAATTAGGAAAGCGGCGCGCTCTATAACGACATGGCAAAGATCTCGATGTGACTATTCTGCGATGGCCATCCCAAAGCGTTCCCTAGGTGCACCCACACTGGAGGGAACATGCAGATGTATCGCCGAACCAAAGGCCAATTAGGAATTGCCGCAGTTGCCGCCGCGGTTCTTGCTCTGGCCGCCTGTAGCGCGACGCCAGATGGCGGCTCCGGCCCGGAGTACTCGGTTGGCTTCGCTGACTGTGTTCAGAAGCCGAACGAGTGCAACACGGGCAAGGTCAAAAAAGGTGGCACGATCACCTATGCGATTGGCAAGGACATCAAGGCATGGAACACACTGTCCAGCGCCGGCAACACGCTGGAATACTCACACGCGCTGTTTGGTGTGCTGCCACGGGTTCACCACTACTACCCTGACCTGTCGGTCCAGGTAAATAAAGAACTCGTTGACTCCGTAGAGATCACGAGCAAGAGCCCGATGACGGTTGTCTACAAGCTCAACAAGAACGCGGTCTGGAACGACGGCACCGCCATCTCGGCCGAAGACTTCATCTACGCCTGGAAGGTGCAGAACAAGAAGGACTGTCCCACCTGCACCCCGGCGAGCACGGCCGGTTTCGACCAGGTCACCTCGGTGACGGGCAGCGATGGTGGCAAGACCGTCACGGTCGTGTTCACGAGCCCTTACCCGGACTGGCAAGCGATGTTCCTGCCGCTCTACCCGGCACACATCGCCGCCACCAAGGGCGACCTCGCGACGAGCTTCAAGTGGTTCGAGACCAACGTCCCGACCTACTCCGCTGGCCCGTACAAGATTGAGAAGTTCGAGCCGAACTTCGCGCTCACGCTCGTGCCCAACGAGAAGTACTGGGGCACCAAGCCGGCTCTCGACAAGGTCATCTACCGCATCATCACCAGTGACGCGCAGCTGATCCCGGCCCTGAAGAACAAGGAAGTCCACGCGATCTCCCCGATCCCGACGGCCGACCTCATCACACAGGCCAAGCAGTTGCCCGACTCGCACTGGTTCCTCGGCAAGTCGATGTCGTGGGAGCACATCTACACCAACCTGAAGAACCCCGCGCTGGCCGACAAGGCGTTGCGTGAGGCCATCTTCACCGCGATCGACCGCAAGGGCATCATCGCGAAAACTGTTGGGCAGTACGCTCCGGACACGCAGCCGCTCGGCAGCCATAACTTCTTCCCGGGCATGCCTGCGTACAAAGACCACGTCACGCCAACCGGCCAGGGTTCTGGTGATGTGGAAAAGGCGAAGGGCATCCTGACGGCCGCCGGTTACAAGATCGAGGGTGGCAAGCTCTTCGACAAGACGGGCAAGGCCGTGCCGCCACTGCGGATGCGCCACACGGTCGGAAACATGTTGCGCCAGAACAGCTGTGAGCTCGTTCAGGCGTCGCTGAAGCAGCTCGGCATCGACGTGCAGATCGTGCCTACGGACAACCTCGGTGGCACGTTGTCGTCGGGTGACTTCGACATGATTATCTTCGCCTGGGTCGGCAGCCCGCTGCGTATCGGTGCGGCCAAGCAGATCTGGAACAGCACCAGCTCTAGCAACTACGGCAAGTGGGTCAACGCCGAGTCGGACAAGCTGATCGCTGAGGCCAACGGACTGGTTGGCGAGGACGTCAAGGCGTTCGAGCTGCTCAACAAGGCCGACGAGATCATGACCAAGGACGCCTACGTGCTGCCTTTGTTCCAGCGGGAGATCTTCCTCGCCTCGGACAAGTTGTACACCAACATCCGTCCTAACCCGACCAACCACGGTTCCGTCTACAACGTCGGCCTCTGGGCCGCGCTGGACACCACGGCTCAGTAAGAGTCCTGGCAAACGCGGGTCCCGGGTGCGCAAACACCCGGGACCCGCTGCAAAGGTGGGAGAGAACGCATGTTCGCCTTCGTGATCCGGCGGTTGCTCATTTCGATTCCGGTGCTGCTGGTCGCCTCGTTCCTGGTGTTCATCATGGTGACGCTGATGGGTGATCCCCTCGACGCGCTGCGGGTGACCAATCCGCCGACACCACCGGAAACCATTGCCCTTGAAGCACAACGGCTGCATTTAGACCTGCCCTGGTACGAGCGATATTGGCACTGGCTGACCAACGCGCTGCAAGGCGATTTTGGGCCGTCCGTCAACAAGACTGAGAACATCAATGAAGAAGTCTGGGGCCGTCTCGGGGTGACACTGCGGCTGGTGTTCGTCGCCCTCGCCGTGGCTCTGGTGCTCGCGATCGTCACGGGCGTCGTCAGCGCGGTCAAGCAATACTCCAAAATGGACTACACCGCGACTTTCTTCGGCTTTCTGTTCCTGGCGATGCCGTCGTTCTGGCTGGCGATTCTGCTGAAGGAAGCCGGGATTCTGCTCAACCAAGCCGATGGCGATCCGCAGAGCCGTGTCTTCTACACCTATGGCGACCGCTCGGTGCTCTTAGAGGATGACAGCGCCTGGGGCCGGTTCGCCGATATCGCCGGGCACATGATCCTGCCGACCATCGCGCTCGCACTGATCACGTTTGCCTCGTGGACCCGGTTCCAGCGCTCGTCGATGCTGGAAGTGCTTGGCAGCGACTACATCCGGCTGGCCCGTGCCAAAGGACTGCGCTGGCGCAAAGTGCTGACCAAGCACGCACTGCGCACGGCACTGATCCCGTTGGTGACGGTCACGGCGCTGGATTTCGCGGGCATCCTCGGCGGAGCCGTCATCACCGAACAGGTCTTCGGCTGGCATGGGATGGGGCAGTACCTCATTGACTCCATCACCACCCGGGACGCCTACGCCGTCATGGCCTGGCTGCTCATCGCGGGGACCATCGTGGTCATCTTCAACCTGATCGCCGACCTGCTCTACGGCGTCCTGGACCCAAGGATTCGGATATGACCGAGCAGCTTCAGATAACGCCGGAAAAGGCGGTCAGTTCCAAGGAGTTCACGGTCCAGGAGCGCAGTCAGTTCCAGATCGTGCTGCGGCGCTTCATGCGGCACCGGCTAGCGATGGGAAGCTTGTTCGTCTTCATCTTGATCGTTCTATTCGCCTACGCCGGTGCCGCGCTGTGGAAATACAGCTACACCGACATCACTCCGGACAACTCGATGCCGCCTTCATGGGAACATCCCTTTGGGACGGACAACCTCGGCCGTGATGGCTTGGCCAAGGTGATGCGGGGCTTGCAGCAGTCACTGAAGATCGCATTATCCGTCGCCGTCATCGGCATCGTCATGGGCACGGCGTGGGGAGCGATCGCTGGCTACTTCGGGCGGCATGTCGACAACTTGCTCATGCGCTTCGCCGACATGGTGATCATCCTGCCCGGCATCGCGGTGGCCGCATCGCTTGCCTCGATCAGCCAAGGCGCGTGGTGGTCCATCGCGCTCATCATCGGCGGGCTGGCGTCGGCCAACGTCTCGCGCCTCATTCGCGGGCTCGTGCTTTCCTTGCGGGAACAGGACTTTATCGAAGCCGCACGCGCCCTCGGAGCCAGTGACAGCCGGATCATCTTGCGGCACCTCGTGCCCAATGCGCTCGGCCCGACGATCGTCAGCGCGACGATTCTGATCGCCGTCGGCATTCTGGCCGAGACCGCGTTGTCATTCCTTGGATTCGGGGTACAACCGCCGGACAGCTCGCTCGGTTTGCTTATCCAGCAAGCACAGAGCGCGGTCAACACCAGGCCGTGGTTGTTCTACTTCCCCGGGTTCTTCATCATCCTGATCGCTTTGACCATCAACTTCATCGGTGACGGCCTGCGGGACGCTTTCGATCCAAAACAAACGAGGGTACGCCGGTGAGCAGTGAAGTTTTGCTTGAGGTTGAGAACCTGACCGTCGAGTTCCCCACCGACGACGGCACGATCGAGGCGGTTCGTGGGGTGAGCTATGAACTCAAACGGGGCGAGGCGCTCGGCATCGTGGGGGAGTCCGGCTCCGGTAAGTCGGTCACCTCGATGGCGGTGCTCGGCCTGCTCCCCAAGTCGGCCCGCGTCAGCGGGTCCGTGAGGTTCATGGGCAAGGAGTTGCTCGGGCGGTCTGACGCTGAACTTAGCGACTACCGGGGCAAGCACATCGCCATGGTGTTTCAGGACCCGCTGGCCTCACTGAACCCGGTTTACACCGTGGGGCATCAGATCGCTGAGGCGGTGCTGGTGCACAACGATGTGGGCAAGCACGAGGCGAACAAACGGGCGCTGGAACTGCTGGAGATCGTGGGCATTCCGCATGCGCGGCAACGGCTCACGGCGTACCCCCATGAATTGTCTGGTGGCATGAAACAGCGGGTCGTCATCGCGATCGCGATGGCCAACAACCCGGATGTCATCATCGCGGACGAACCAACGACGGCGCTGGATGTGACGGTGCAGGCGCAAGTCCTTGAGGCGCTGGAGACCGCGCGCAAGGCGACCGGCGCGGCACTCGTGCTTATCACGCACGACTTGGGTGTCATCGCCGGGCACGCCGAACGGTTGTGTGTCATGTATGCCGGGCGGCTCGTCGAGACGGGAACAGTTGACGACATCTTCTACACACCGCGAATGCCTTACACCATGGGGCTTCTGGGCAGCCTGCCGCGCATCGACACCAAGACACGGCTCGTTCCGATCAGCGGAGCGCCGCCATCGCTGCTGAACATGCCCTCGGGCTGCCCGTTTAGCCCGCGGTGTCCGCTCGTAACCGCTCGTTGTGACGCTGAGGAACCCACGCTCTATCACGTTGCGGCCGGCCATGGCGCGGCCTGTCACTACCACGAGCGGCTGATCGACGCCAAGCCCGAGGAGATCTTCCGATGACGACCGTGCTCAAGGTGCAGGACCTCGTGAAGCATTTCCCGGTGCGTTCACGTGGGGTGGTCCGGCGCAAAGTCGGTGAGGTGCACGCGGTCTGTGGTGTGTCACTGGAGCTTGAGGAGCGCAAAACGCTTGGCCTTGTTGGAGAGTCGGGCTGTGGCAAGACGACGCTGTCGCGCTTGCTGCTGAACTTGATTCCGGCGACAGCGGGTTCGGTCGTCTACGGCGAGCGGGATGTGCTCAAGTTGAGCCGCAAGCAAATGCGTCCCCTGCGGCGGGATCTGCAGATCGTGTTCCAGGACCCGTTCGCGTCCCTTGATCCGCGCATGACGGTCGCTGAGCTGATCGCCGAACCGTTGCGGATCCACGGGTTCTACGCCAACGGTGGCCGGGAAAAGGTGCGCAAACTGATGAAGCAGGTCGGGCTGAACCCCGAGCACGCCAACCGGTTCGCGCACGAGTTCTCCGGCGGACAGCGCCAGCGCATCGGCATCGCCCGTGCTTTGGCGCTGGAGCCTAAGGTCCTGCTGCTCGACGAGCCAGTGTCGGCATTGGATGTCTCGATCCGCGCCGGTGTCATCAACCTGCTCGCGGACCTGCAGCAAGAGTTCGGGCTGTCTTATCTCTTTGTGTCGCATGACCTTTCGGTGGTGCAGCACGTCGCCGACCGGGTCGCTGTCATGTACCTGGGACGCATCGTCGAGATCGCACCCACGGAAGCACTGTTCACCCGGGCGGCACATCCCTATACGCAGGCGCTCATTTCGGCGATCCCGGTGCCGGATCCGCGCAAGGAGCGCACGCGGCGGCGCATCATCCTCGCCGGAGACGTGCCGAGTCCCGTGAACCCTCCGTCGGGCTGCCGTTTCCGCACGCGTTGCTTCAAGTTCGCGACACTGTCCGAGCCTGAGCAAGCCAAGTGTGTCAGCGAAATCCCCGCACTCATCGACCGTGGTCACGGACACCCGGCCGCCTGCCACTACGCCGAAGCGGCCGCCATGATTTAACGGCGCGGTGAGGAGAAGAAGAGGTCGAGACCGAGTTCCCGGGATAGGAAAGCGGCGGCGAGCTGGCCTTTGACACTGTTGCCCGCGGCGTCTAGCCGCGGCGCGAAGGTGCCGAGCCCGCCCTTGCCCGGGGACACGGTCACGATCCCGCCACCGACACCGCTTTTGCCGGGCAGGCCGACGGTGTAGAGCCAGTCGCCAGACGTTTCGTAGAGCCCGGCGGTGGTCATGACGGCCAGCGCGGCGTGGCAGGCGTCGGCCGCGACGACTTGCTCACGGGTGACCGGGTTGACGCCACCGTGGGCGAGCGTGGCGCTCATGACGGCGAGATCGGTGGCGGTGACGAGTAAAGAACACTGTCTGGTGTAGAGGTCGAGGGCTTCCACATAGTCACCGCCAAGCAGGCCATAGCTGGCGAGCAGGGCGGCCAGCGCACGGTTGCGGTGGTTTGACGCGCGGGCCGAGGCGAGCACTTCTTCGTCGAGGTCGAGTGGGCGGCCGGCGAACGCCGACAGTCCATTGTGGAGGAAGCTCCAGTCGGGGGCATAGCTCGTGGTCGCGATAGCGCCCGGGTTCACCATCGGGTTGGTGCGGCCGCCGGGCGACTGCTCCATCGCGGTGATCGAGTTGAACGGCAAGCCGGTCGCGTTGGCGCCGATCAGGGTGCGCACTTTCGGAGTACCCATAAGGTTGGCCACGAGGGCGAAGACGAAGGGCTTGGAGACGCTCATGATGGTGAATGGCGTGGCCGCGTCGCCTGCACTGGCGGTGGAGCCGTCGACGGAGGCGACGCAAACGCCGAACAGGTCAGGGTTCATGCTCGCCAAAGCGGGGTAGACATTGGACACCGTCCCCGCGGGTTCGGCCGAGAAGCGCTGGTGCGCTTCGGAAACGAGCGCCTGCACCCGGGCCAACGGCGGCAACTGACCGGTGGAAACATAAGCCATCAGAACCGCCAGAAGACCGGGACGACAAGCACAGCAACGACGCCGAACCATAGCAGCAACGGCAGGCCGAGCTTGGAATAGTCGCCGAACCGGTAGCCGCCAGGGCCTTTGACCATCATGTTCGCCGGGGTGGCGACGGGCGTCAGGAACGAAGCGGCGGCGGCGATCGCGACGCACATCAGCACGGGCCGCAGCGATACGCCGAGTGACGTGGCCGCCGAGATGGCGATCGGGGTGATGATCAGCGCGGTAGCGGTGTTGCTAATCATCTGGCCCAGGATGGCCGTGAACAAGAAGATGCCCAGCAGCAGAATCCGTGGGCCGCTGCCGCCTACAAGACGGACTAGAGCGTCCGCGATGATGTCAGCGGCGCCGGACTGCTGAATCGCGACCGACATCGGAATCATCGCGCCGACGATGATGAGCGTCGTCCACGAGATGCCGCGATAGGCCTGCGGCATCGTGATCACGCCGAGCACGACCATCGCCCCGGCGGCCAGTAATGCCGCCACCGCAAGCGGAACGGCACCGGTCGCGAGAAGCACGATCATCGCGACGAGCACGCCGATGGCGCGTTTTCCAGCGTTGCCAAGCGGAGCGGCCTGTGCGCGGATAGTGCCCGGCTGGTCAACCGCGAGCACGCCCGGGTCCGCGTCGATATTGCGGTCGAGTGCTTTCCAGGTGCCTTGCAGCAGCAGCGTGTCGCCAGCGGCAAGAGTCGTTGGCTTCTGGCCGTTGCCGCGCTCCACGGCGAGGACGACGAGATCTCCGCTCTCGGTGACCATGCCCGGAAACACTTGGCTCCCAATGAGACTGGACCGTGGGCTGACGACGACCTCGGCGACCCCGAGGTCGGGCGTGATCAGGGCACCCTCGACGTGGCTGGAAGCCGGTTCCGGCAGGAAGGTCAGGTCGTGTTCGGCAGCGAATCGCTCCACTGTGGACTGAGGACCGCGCACGATGAGGATGCCGTCTTGGGCCTGCTTGCCGACGATGGTGATGCCGTCGGGTGGGGTCACCGTGCGCGTGGCCTGGAGGCGGTAGACGTTCTCATCCAGCCGGTACTGCTTGACCAGTGTCCTAGCGTGCTGACTCAAGTCAGGCGGAATCGAGCGCGGGGTGCGGACGGGCAGTAGCCGGCGGCTGAACAACATGATGATGACGATCGTCCCGGCGAGCAACGGCAGGCCCGTGAGCGCGAACTCGAAGAACCCGAACGGTTTCGCCCCGTTGTCGCGGGCCGCCTCGGTCACGATGACGTTGATGGGAGTGCCCGTCAGCAACAGCATCGACCCGGCGTGCGCGGCGAAGGCCAGCGGCAAGGCCAACTGCGAGGGCGACTGCCGGGTGCGCACAGCCATCAGCACGACCATCGGCAGCAGGGCGGCCACGGCTCCGTTGACGCTGATGAGGGCGGTCAGCCCGGCCACGAGGAGCATGGTGACGAGCAGCGGGTTGCCCCGGCTCATCAACCGCTGGCCGGCCCAAGCCGTGACTCCACTGACATCCAGGGCGGCGCTGACGACGAACAGCGCCGCGATGAAGATGACGACTGGATCGCCGAAGCCGCTGAAGATCTGGTCCGCACCAAGCACTCCGGTGAAGTAGAGCGCGACGGCGGAGCCAAGCGCCACGATCTCGACCGGCAGGCGGTTCCACGCGAACAGCACTACCACGGCGCCGAGCACCAGGAAGGAAAGGGCGGCTGGGCTCACTTCAGCTCGACGGGAGCGCCCGGGCCCAGCGGAATGCCCAGGAGATACCAGACGACGAAGAACAGGGTCCAGGCCAGCAAGATGATCAGCGTGTACGGAATCATCAGCGACACGACGGTGCCGACGCCGGCGTCCTTCTTGTACTTCTGTGCCAGCAGCACGATGAATGGCAAGTACACCATCAAAGGCGTGATCACGTTGGCTGGTGAGTCACCGACACGGTAAGCCGCGAGGACTGTTTGCGGCGCGACCCCGAGCCGCAGGAACAGCGGCACGAACACCGGCGCGAAGATAGCCCACTTCGGAATCACGCCCGGGATGATCAGGTCGAGCACGAACGTCACGAGGATAAACCCGATCAGCAGCCAAAGCGGCCCGATGCTAGCGCTCTCCAAGCCATCGGCCATCTTCACCGCGGCGACCGTGGCCATGTTGGTGTAGTTGAAGTACGCGATGAACTGAGCGATCACGAGCAGCATGAAGATCAGTCCACCGAGCCCGGCGAAGGTCTTGGTGATGGCGTCCATCGCGGCGGCGCTTCCGCGCAGCGTGCCCGCGCCGACGCCATAGCAAAGTCCCATCACGAGGAAGACGAGCATGATGATGAAGATCAGACCGTCCATCAACGGCGAGCCTTCGAAGATGCTGCCCGTTTCCTGGTTGCGCAGGATGCCGTTGCGCGGGACGGTCAGCACCAGCAACAGGGCAGCGACCGCGAGCAGACCGTATAGCGCGTAGCGCAGGCCACGGCCTTCGTTGCCGACATCCTCGGTTTCTTCGGTGGTGAACGTTCCGCCCCCGGTGAACTTGCCCAGCCGCGGCTCAACGATCTTCTCCGTCACGAACGTGATGAGGAACGCGAGGAAGATGGTGGAGCCGATGCCGAAGAACAGGTTGGCGGTCAGCCCGATCGAGCGGTTCGGGTCAACCAGCGCGGCCGCTTCGTTGGTCACCTCGGTCACGATGCCGTCGATGGGCGTGATGAGGATGTTCACGCCGAAGGTTCCGCCCACGGCGGCGAAGGCCGCGGCGAGGCCCGCGAGCGGATGTCGTCCCACACTCATGAACGCAACGGCGCCAAGGGGTATCAGCACCAGATAACCGGCGTCAGACGCGATCGAAGACAGGATGCCTAAGAAGACGATGATGAACGTCAAGGCCCACTTTGGTGCCACCGCAACGAGTTTGCGGATGAGTGCGCCGATGAGCCCGGCCCGTTCGGCGAGGCCGACACCGATCATCGCCACCAGGATTACGCCGACGACACCGAAGTTGGTGAAGTTGGTGACCGCTGAGGTGAAGATGAACCGGATGCCGTCGCCGGTCAGCAGGCTGCGGATCTCCGTCGTTTCGGTGTGCGTCTCAACGTCGGGGTTGTAGACCTTGTCCGGCGGGTACTCCAGCGTGGGCTCGATCGTGCCGCCGTCATAGCGCTCGGTGCCGGTGACGGGTACCGGTTCGGCGATCTCATAGGTAACCTTGACGTCCATCGCGGCGAAGATCGCTGACAGGACGATGATCAGTCCAATCAGGATCAAGAAGATCATGACGGGATGTGGAACTTTGTTACCCGCCTTCTCAATGCCGTCGAGCATCTTCTGCGAAAAGGTGCGCTTCATGACCGCTGGCCTTGGAACGTGAGCGCCAGCTCCAGCAGCAAGCGGGCGCCGAAACCGGTGCAGCCCTTGGTCCGCCACAGTGACGCGACATCGTTTTGAGCTGTGCCAGCGATATCGAGATGTGCCCACGGCACTTTGCCTACGAACTCCTCCAGGAACAAGGCCGCCGTGATGCTGCCGGCGTTGATGCCGCCCATGTTCTTCAGGTCCGCGATGTCGGAGTCGAGCTGGTCGCGGTAGCGGTGGTCGAGCGGAAGCTGCCACACGGGCTCGTCCGTAGCCATCGCGGCAGTCTCGATCTGCCGCATCAAAGAGGAGTTGTTGCCAAGCAGGCCAGCGACTTCCGGGCCTAACGTGCGCAGGCAAGCGCCCGTCAGCGTGGCGATGTCGACGATGGCGTCCGGTTTTTCTTCCACCGCCATCACGAGCGCGTCGGCCATGACGAGCCGTCCTTCAGCGTCGGTATTGACTACCTCGACCGTCTTGCCACCGTGAATGCTGATGACATCGCCCATTTTCAGTGCTGTGCCGGAAGGCATGTTGTCCGTGCACATGAGATAGCCAGTGACCGCGAGTGGACAGTCCAATTCGGACAGCATCGACATCGCCGCCAGGATCGCCCCGGCACCGGACATGTCGTTCTTCATCGTCGCGTGCACCGCGTCGGCGGGCTTGAGAGCGATGCCGCCGGAGTCATACATGACGCCCTTGCCAACGAGGATCAGGTGCTTTTCTGAACCCTCAGGCTTGTACCGTAGGCGGATCATCCGTGGTGGGTCAGCGCTGCCAGCGTTGACGCCGAGCAGACCGCCACAACCGAGCTCTATCAAGGCTTCCTTGTCGAAGACTTCGATCTGCAACCCGGTCGCCCCGGCGATTTCGGCCGCGCACTCGGCCATGCGTGCCGCGGTGAGGCGGCTCGGCGGAGCGTTGGCGAGGTCGCGGGCCAGGGCGGTCGCGCTCGCGAACGCCGTGCCGCGTTTGGCGTCAAGTTCGGCTTGCTCACCGCGTACCCGCAAAGTCAGGGAATGGAGCTCGACGGTGCCGGAGGATTTCTTGAGCGGGCTGTAGTCGTAGCGCGCCAAGAGCACGCCCTCGACGGCGGCCTGGGCGTCGCCAGCCGGCAGGTTGAGGGCGAGATCGCTGTGCCCCCGTGCCGCGAGGGCGAACGCGGCCGCGGCATCCCGGATCTCCTTGGTGCCAGCGTTTTCGCCGAGCCCGGTGAGAATGACCGGTGGGCCCTCGGCTCGCGGCAGGACAAGCGTTTGCCCGAGCTGTCCCTTGAACCCAGCGGAGGCGAGCGCATCGGGCGAAAGGCCCTCGGCTGCTTCACCAGGGCCAAGCAGCACTCCGGTCGCGGCGTTCAGTGCTCCGCTGCCTGAATCGACCGTGACCTTTGGTGTGTGCTGCCACGAAGGAACCGGATTGAAGCCATTTAACGTGGCCGCCATTCCGTAAGCATGATCTGCGGCAACCTTTCCCGTCCTGGCTTTTGCCCAAACCGGGGCACGAGAGCCGTCCGTCAGCGGATGATCGGGGTTATGCGAGCTGTAATCGCGGGGCTATTGAGTGTCGTGCTCTGGGCGCAGCCTGTGAGCGCGGATAACCCACCGCAAGTGCGGCTGTGTTTCGGGCTGGTGCAAATGCTCGACGGTGCGGCACGCATGCGGATGGCGCTCGTCAGCGGCGACGCGACCACGCTGCGGCTTGCCGCGCGTTCGGTCGAGCAAGGTTATGAAGACGCGCGGGAAGCGTCAGTGGAACTGGGCGGGCCGAATCTGGATACCGCTACGAGCGCGACGGCGAAGGTCACCGCGCTGGCCACTATCGCCAACGTGATCCGCCAGCCGGGCGTGTTCGTTCCGCCGCTTGATGAACTGGTGGCCGAGACGACAAAGCTCGCGTCAGAAGCGGATTGCTCGACCGTCCTGACGCAGCTGCCGACGCCTACTCCGACGCCGTCGTGACGGGTTCGCTGGCCCGGCGGCGCCGCCTGGCTAGGAACCAGCCGCTGACACCGACGATGCTGCCGATGATGCCGGACCATGTCGCCCAGTGGGTGGCGACCTCGCCCACGGTGTAGGCCATGGTGCGCTTGACCGGAAGGGTCAGGCTGAGCTCGTTGGTGACGACCCGCCCATCGGACAAAGGCACCTCAAGATGAGCGGTGAGGTGAAGTTTGTCCAGGGGCCGCTTGGGTTTCACGAGCCAGGTCCACAGCATCTGCACATCGGTGACAGTCGAGGCGTTGATCGCTTCAGAGGGGCTGATGTCAGCGTCTTCGGAGCTGGCGAAAAGCGTGGCCTTCACCGTCTGGCCAACCTGAACCTGGCCCGCGCTGATCGCCATGGCGCTGGGGATGAGCTTGTCAATCTTGCGTTTGACCTCGGTGCCCTCACCGATCGACAAGCCGATGCGCTCGGTGTTGCCGACGGTTAGCTCTCTTGGCGTCTGCCACTTGGCTTCGGCGTTGACGAGCTTCTGCGCGTCGTCTTCGAACTTGCCGATAGCCGTTGTGGGCGTTGCCTTTGTGGTCGGCGCTGGCGTGGTGTCATTGGGGCGGTCGGAGCCGCACCCGGACGCCAGCGTCAGGACCGTTATCAAGGCAGCGAAACCAGTGTGCAGTTTGGACACCGCCACATGATGCCATGCATCTGTCACGATCGCTTCCGGGCCCGGTGGGCGGCCACCGTTGTCCGGCTTGCGCAAGTATTGCTACAGAATTTCCGGCTTCGGTTGCGTGACTGGTCCACGAAGTATTTGCCGCAGGCTTCGGCGCCGCACTGTCCAATCGCGACATCGGGAACATCGCAGGCGATATGGGCGAGGGCTGCCGCGCAACTGCGCCCGATCCAGGTCACTCCATGCTCGCCGTCGCGGGCATGATGCAGGTGGGCCGGCCCCAGGCCGCCGTGCGTGCTGATATGCAGATCCGGTGGGTACGCCGTGAGCAGTTCATTGACCGGATCGGTTTCCCGGGTCGTGACCGCCCGCAACGCCGCCTGGAGCAACGGGAGCAGCGTGGCCATCTCGCTGGGCGTGGGTGGCTTGATGCCGTGATCCTCGATGAGGCTGCCGCTGATGCCGGGCAGCCCGTCGGCCGTTTGGTAGTTGGCCACATCGACGGCGAGCGTGGCGAGGTTACCGATGTACTGCGCATACGTGTAGGCATCATTAGTCACTTGACCACCTACCTCTCTTCATGTCAGTGTAGGCACCATGATGCATGATGCTACCTACTTAGCCCACCCCTCAACCGCGGCGGCTCTCTACCTGCAGCGGGCCGGCCAGTGGGATCTGGCGCTGACCCAGGCCGAGGGCTTCCCGGAGATCCGGGCCGAGATCCTGGCCGAGCGGTTCTTCTGGCAGAACGTGGGCGTTGACGAGGCCATCGCGGCGGCCCGCGCACTGGACTCGGCGTCATTGCGCGACGTGCTGCTGGCGCGGATTTCGTACTTCCACAAGCTTTTCCAGCTCAAGAACAATCCGCTTGAGATCGATGAGCTGGCGGTGTTCTCTTCCACCGAGGGTGCCTGGGCGGCGTTCTGGTCCGGAGTCGTGCTCGACAATGTGCATGAGCGCCCATTAGAGGCACAGGCCGCCTACGCCCGCGCGCGTTCGCTGATGGGCGACGATCCCTATCTCGAGTCCTATGTGGTCCGTCACGAGGCCTTCCACCTTCTCGAAACGGACCGCGCGGCCGCCCTCGCCGGTGCCCGGCGCTCGCTCGCCCTGCGCGCTTCGCTTGGAGCCCGCCCACAGGTCGCCGCCGCTCAAATCGCGCTGACCCACATCCTGCCCGAGGGCGACCCCGAGGTGGCCGAGCTTAAGGCGCTAGCTCACCGGACGGCCGAAGAGCTGAACCTGCCTTGGCTAAAAGCGGCTGAGTGAGGCTCCCAAGGGCGCAACCGGCAGCGTTGAGCAGAACATCGTCCACACTGAACACGCGCCCGCCCGTGAACGCGTGCTGAAGCAGTTCGAGCGTGAGCGAGAACAGCCCGCCAAAACCCAGCAGCACCAAGGGTTTAGCGCGATCCGGGAAGCGCAGGCGGGCGAAGAAGCCCAGCGCGAACAGCACCATCAGGTTGCCGCCGATCTGAAAGACCCAGAAACCCATGCCGATCTCGAACTGCTTGTAGAGGTCGGTTAGCGGGATCAAGTAAACGGTCCGCGCGCCGGGCGGCAGCTTCATCGGCGTCAGGATCATCCACACCCACGGCAGCGTGCCCAGGACCATGCCCACTTCACCGATCGAGTGGCGCAAACTGCGCGACGGGCGAAGCCTGGCGAGGATCATCGTGGCCACGACAGCCAGCGGGACCAGCAGCGCGACGTATATCCACACCCGGTGCCAGTGGTACCAGATCTGGCTCATAACGCGGCAGCTTACAGTTGACCTGTGCAAATGGGTGTTGAGGATGTGCGCAAACTGCGAAGAGCGCTACAGGACGCGGGTTTCACGGGCGACGGAATCCGGGCGCACATCGGGGCGGAGGCCACCGCCGCGGCGGGCCGTGACGACTATCGTCAGGCCTTGCTCGCGACGGAAGGCGGCGGCCCGCTCGACACCCTGATCCGGCTTTTCGTCTGCGGGGTCACCGCTTCCGACGCCGAGATTGAGGCGGCGTTAGCTCCGCTGCCGCTTAGCGTCGCGCGGTCGTCCGGGCTCATCTCGGGCAACCAGGCCGGTGTCGACCTTGACCCGTATGGCGACTGGTGGGTCCTGGCCGACCTGCCCGCCATCCCGGGACGGCAACTGCCCGCCGACCACGTGCTCGGGGTGGGCGGCGCGTCCAGCACGCTGACCTCGGCCACGATCCGGCGTCCTGTTCGGACAGCGCTGGATTTGGGGACGGGCTGCGGAGTACAGGCTTTGCATTTGTCACAGCACGCTTCAGCCGTCACGGCTACGGATCTGTCACCGCGGGCGCTTCGCTTCGCGGCGGCTAACGCGGCTCTTAACGGCCTGGAATGGGAACTGCTGCAAGGAGACTTGCTCGCGCCCGTCCAAGGACGACGGTTCGACCTGGTCGTCAGCAATCCACCGTTCGTCGTGGGCTCCGGTCTCGCGACTCACACCTACCGTGATTCGGGCCGGGCCGGCGATGGCGTGTGCGCGGAACTAGCCGCCGCCGCCCAGATCTGCTCGAAGAGGATGGCACGATTCAGTTCCTGGCCAACTGGATGCACATCGCGGGGGAGCACTGGGAAGACCGCGTCGCGGGCTGGTTCGCCGGAACCGGTCTTGACCTGTGGGCGATCCAGCGTGAAGTGCAGGACCCGCTTGACTACGTGCGGCTTTGGCTCACCGATGCCAGCGAGGATTTCGACCCGCAGCGGACCGCCCAGTGGCTCGACTGGATGGATGAACACGACATCACCGCGGTCGGGTTCGGCCTGATCACGGCCCGCCGCAGCGGTCACGACAATCCCGTCGTGGTGTGCGAAGACCTGCGCCAGCAAGTGGTTCAGCCGCTAGGCGACCGGGTTCAGGAGTGGTTCGGCCGCCAGGATTGGTTGCGTGCCAACGATGTCAGCAAGAGCCGGTTCCGGGTGGACCCTGGTTTGCAGCTGCGCCAAGAGGCGAGCATGGGTGCCGGCGGCTGGGAAGTGACCCAGCAACTGCTCGCCATGGGCACCGGATTGCGCTGGGTGGAAGAAGTTGATCCGCTGATCCTGGCGCTGGTGTCCGGATGCGACGGTTCGCTGACGCTGCGGGACCAGATCGAGCTGCTCGCCATCGCCCACGAGGCACCGGCCGACGAGCTCGAACGCGTGCTCACCGGGGTCGCGGCGCACCTCGTCGAGCGTGGGATGCTGGTGCCATGCGAGCCGTAGTCCAAACGGTCAGCCGGGCGAGCGTGACCGTGGACGGCGAGGTCACCGGCGAGATCAAAGATGGCCTGCTCGTTTTGCTCGGGGTCACCCACGACGACACCGTCTCCACAGCGGAAACCATGGCACGCAAAGTTTTTGAGCTTCGCATCCTCGACGGCGAGTTGTCCGCGTCCGACGTTGGCGCGCCCGTGCTCGTGGTCAGCCAGTTCACCCTCTACGGCGACGCCCGCAAGGGCCGCCGCCCCACCTGGCAAGCCGCCGCTCCCGCCGAGATCGCCGAGCCCCTCGTAACCACCTTCGCTGAGGCCCTGCGTGCCCGCGGCGCGACCGTCGAAACAGGACGGTTCCGCGCCCACATGCTCGTCGAAAGCGTCAACGTCGGTCCTCGTACCGTCCTGTTAGACCTCTAGCCCTCGGCCGTTTCGGGGTAAGTGGGGACGCATTGACGGAAGCGGGTTCATGACGGGCGCCCCTAGCATGACCGCGTGGCCAGCAACCAATCGTGGAAATTCAATGCTCCTCCGGGCTGGCCCGTGCCGCCGGACGGATGGGTTCCACCGCAGAACTGGCAGCCGGATCCCTCGTGGCCTGCGGCTCCGCCAAACTGGGTGTTCTGGGTGCCCGTGGGATACCAGGCGCAGCCGGGGCAAAGCAGCGGCTGGAGCACCACGGTAAAGGTGCTGGCGGGTGTGGTCTCGCTCGTGGCGACGGTTACCGCGACCTGGTTCGCCGTGATCGACAGGCCCGATCCTTATACCGCTGAGCAATGGCGGGAGAAGGCGAACATCACCTGTGAACGGTCGCTGGCCGATGTGGAGCACACGCTCACGGGCTCGATGCTGAAGGTCGCTCAGGCGATGCAGAACATGCCAGCACCGGGCCAGGTCAACGCGCAGATGGCCGAGGCCACGAACTCCGTCAGCGAGCTGGCCAGGGCGTTTCGCCGGCTCGGCGTCGATCTGCGGGCGATCGAAGTGCCCGAGGACATGCCGCGAGACGATCTCAATGAGTTCCTGGCCGCGACAGATGAGATCGCCTCGACTTTCGGCGAATTCGGCACGGTGATGGCGTCCTATCAGCTGGGTCAGGCCGACCTCGACACGATGCAGCGGGTCAGCGACCGCATGACGAACATGACCACGACGGTGATGCCCGAGTGGCAAGCCGCCAACGAGAGGCTGAAGCTCGATCGCTGCCTGCCTTTTGTGAGCGGCTAAGGGCCCGCAGAGACGTCTGGCATGCTGTGACCATGGCGAAGTTGTGGATCGCGCAGGAGAAGCCAGCCGATGACATGCTGGCGAAGGACCCGCTCGCGCTGATGATCGGCATGTTGCTGGACCAGCAGATTCCGCTGGAGAAGGCGTTCAAGGGGCCCTACGTGCTGGCGACCCGCCTGGGTGTGAAGAAGCTAGACGCCGCCACGATCGCCGACCACGACGCGCAAACGTTCAGTGAACTTTTCGCCACCGTGCCAGCGATTCACCGCTTTCCCGGTTCGATGGCCGAGCGCACGCAGAAGCTGTGCCGGGCCATCGCCGATGACTACGACGGTGACGCGGCGAAGGTCTGGACCGAAGCCAAGGATGGCAAGGATCTGTTCCAGCGACTTAGCAAACTGCCCGGCTTCGGCAAGCAGAAGGCGCAGATCTTCATCGCCTTGCTGGGCAAGCAGTTCGGGCTTGCGCTTGACGGCTGGCGGGAAGCCGCGGGCGACTACGGCACCGATGGCTCATTGCGCTCCGTGGCCGACATCGTCGACGCCAATTCACTGGCTAAGGTGCGCGAGTTCAAGAAGCAGATGAAAGCCGAGGCCAAGGCCGCGAAGGGCTAAGGATCCTTGCGCATGACCCACGCGGGGATCGGGGTCTTGGTTTCGCCGACGATGCTCCAGCCTGACCGGCGGTAAAGGTCGAGGTTGCCTGGGGTAGCGGTTTCCAGATAGGCGGGCAGCTCGTCTTTGGCGGCTTCGTCCAGCCCGGCTTGCATGGTCTGGCGCCCCCAGCGGTTGCCAGCGTGAGCTGGGTGTGTCGCCAGCACCCCGAGGTACCAGTATGGCTCGGCGGGCAGGAAATGACTGACGGACGCCTCGAAGTCGCTTATGCGGTCGACAACATGCTCGGGCAGCGGCAGGCTCATATAAGGCGGGTCAGCATCGGGGCTGTCCCACATGGACACGGACAGCCCGCCGTCGATAACCCAGACATTGCCGTCGATGACCCGCTTGTCGAACAGGTAGCCAGCCAAGGCGGCCGCCTGAGCGCGGAAGTCGTCTTTATCGAAGAAGTAATTGAAGGCGGGGTCCTCGGCGAACGCGGCGACGACCGTGTCCACCACCCGGATCCGCGCAGCCGGGGTGGCCCGCACGGCTGCAAACGTCATGCCTCCTCCAGCGCCCGCTGTACCGCCCGGTAGATCTTGCTGAACCGGGTTAAGTCGTTAGACCGTAGCAGCATTAATTCAGCGCCGTGGGTGCGGGCCCACATCTCATAGATAGAGTCGCCCTTATCGTAGGTATCGTCCACTTTGCTCAGTGCCCATTCCCAGGCCAGGGGCACTAGACCGGCCAGCAGGAGCAAGATGGCGACCGCGATCAGGGTATTGCGCGGGAAACCCAGCTGCAGCTCCAGGTAGGCCGCGGAACCGACCGCTATCAGGACAATGACGCCGGCGAACAGGGACAAAATGAGCAACACATTCAGCAGGCCACGGCTGGCGCGCCTGCTGACCACCCGCCAGTCAGGGCGGGTTTCCTTGTGCCAGACATACTCCAGGTCGGCTAGACGCCAGCTTCGGCTGTCGATGCGGAGCAGAGTCGTGGTTACCAGCACTTGATCATCGCGATATAGGGTAGTCACTAGTGTCTATTTTAGATCGCGCAGGGCGTCTTCGATACCACGGTGGAATGTCGGGTACGCATAGATCATGTGACGCAGCTTCTCCACCGGAACTTCACCGTGAATCGCGACCGTAAGCGCGCCAAGCACTTCACCGCCGGCCGGGCCGGAGGCCGTCGCGCCGACGAGCACACCGCGATCAGCGTCGGCCACAAGTTTGATGAACCCCTCGTTGCCAGCTTTGTGAATCCAGCCCCGGGCTGACGACGAGGTCTGGCTGATTCCAGTTTGGACGGTCAGCCCGCGTTCGCGTGCTTGGGCTTCGGTGATGCCGGCCGAGCCGACCTCGGGGTCGGTGAACGTCACGCGGGGCACCGTGCGGTAGTCCGCGGGCGGGCCTTCCTGGCCGAGGATGTCGCGAATGGCGATGCCAGCCTGGTACATGGCCATGTGGGTGAAGGCGCCCTTGCCGGTCACATCGCCGACCGCCCAAAGCTTTTCGCCAGCGCGCATGCGGCCGTCCACTTCAATGAAGCGTGCTTTCGGGTTCAGGCCAACGGTTTCAGCGCCGATGTTGCCCAGCTCGGTCTTGCGTCCCGTGGCCACCAGCAGCTTCTCGCCGCTCAGGGTCTGCCCGTCATTGAGGGTCAGCGTGAACCGGCCGTCGTCGTAGCTGACCGCCTTGACGCCGTTGCCCGTGCTGATCTGAATCCCTTCCGCACCAAGGGCTTTGGCCAGCATGGCGGAGGTTTCCGGCTCCTCCGCCGCGGCGATGCGGTCGAGAGCCTCGACGATGGTCACCGCCGAGCCGAACCGCGAGAACGCCTGCGCGAGCTCCAAACCAATCGCCCCACCGCCGAGGACCAGCAGGGATTCGGGCGCCTGGGTGGCCGCGACCGCCTCCCGGTTAGACCAATAGGGGGTACCAGATAAGCCTTCGATCGGCGGAATGGCTGGCGAGGTGCCCGTCCCGATGACGACCGCCCGGGTCGCCTCGAAAACGTCGTCGCCGACGAGGACTCGCCCGGGGCCGTCGAGCTTGGCCCAGCCACGCACGAAACGGCCACCCTTGCCGGTGAACCGGTCGACGGCGACCTTGTCGTCCCAGTTGTCGGTCGCCTCATCCCGAATGCGCGTGGCTACCGGCTCCCAGCTGGGGCTGATCTCGCAGGCTCCGGCCATGCCCGGGATGCGGCGGCCTTCAGCGAGCAGATTCGCCGCCCGGATCATCATCTTGCTGGGAACGCACCCGTAGTAGGGGCATTCCCCGCCCACGAGCCGTCCCTCAATCCCGATGACGGAAAGTCCCGCCTCGGCCAGCTTGCCGGCCACTTCCTCGCCTGCGACCCCGAGCCCAGCAACGACAACGTCCACGCGTTCGGCCATAACTGTCAGCCTAAGTCAGGCGGCGGCCGCGCGAAGGGTGGTGTAGATGTCTTCAATCGACAATGAGCCCAGGAGCTGACCGTCACGCTGCACGTTCACGGTGCCGGTGGTGCCTTCGAGCAGGGCCGCCAGCGCGTCGCGCAGCGTTTCCGTGCTGTTGACGACCGGCCCGGCCGGGTCGGCCGCGGACAGCCCCGCGGTCGGGATCGTCGTGACAGCGAGGCGCTTGATGCCACGGTCAGCGCCCACGAAATCGGCCACGAAGCTATTGGCCGGTTTGGACAGCAGCTCCGCGGGAGTGGCGTATTGCTCCAGCTTGCCGCCCTCGGACAGCACCGCGATGCGGTCTCCGAGGCGGACCGCCTCGTCAACGTCATGCGTCACGAAGACGATCGTCTTGCCCACCGTCGCCTGCAGGCGCAGGAATTCGTCCTGGAGACGGCCGCGCACGATCGGGTCGACCGCGCTGAAAGGCTCATCCATCAGGAGCACGACCGGGTCGGCGGCCAGTGCCCGGGCCACGCCGACGCGCTGGCGCTGACCGCCGGACAGCTCATGCGGGTAACGCTTGGCGAACCGTTGCGGCTCCAGCCCCACGAGCGTCAGCAGCTCGTCGACACGGGCGTTGGTGCGGGCCTTATCCCAGCCCACCAGGCGCGGCACGGTCGCCACGTTGTCGTGGATCGTCTGATGTGGAAAGAGTCCCACGTTTTGGATGACATAACCGATGCGGCGCCGCAACGCGACCGGGTCAGCGGCGGTGATCTCATCACTGCCCAGATACATCCGGCCTGAGGTCGGCTCGATCAGCCGGTTAATCATGCGCAGCACCGTGGACTTGCCGCACCCGGACGGTCCAATCAGCATGACGAGTTCGCCTGCTTCGATCTCCAGGCTCAGCTCACCGACGGCGACGGTCGATCCAAATTCCTTGCGGACCTTGTCCAGCCTGATGGTGGCGGTAGCGGTAGCGTTCATGTGTGTCCTCTCCGCCGAATCCATGGTTCTCGTGGAGCTATGTCGAAAACAACGTTGATTCGCTGCTGGCTGCGCTGCAAGAGCATATCCTCCTCACCGTAGCGGCAGTCCTCATCGCGGCGGCGGTCGGCATTCCGCTGGCTGTGCTGGCCTACCGGGTGCCGTGGCTGGCGACCCCGACGCTCGCGGCGACCGCCACGCTGTACACCATTCCGTCGCTGGCGCTTTTCGCTTTCCTGGCCCCGTTCACCGGGTTATCCGTGCGGACCGTCCTGATCGGACTCGTGCTCTACGCGCTGATCCTGATCCTGCGCAACACGCTGACGGGCTTCCAGCAGGTGCCTTCGGAAGTCCAGGAAGTGGCGCGGGGTATGGGGTACTCCAAAATGGGAATGTTGCGCCGCATCGAGTTGCCCATCGCGCTGCCGAGCATCATGACGGGCTTGCGGATCGCGACCGTGAGCACCGTCGCCCTCGTGACGGTCGGCGAAATCGTGGGCATCGGCGGGCTCGGCAACCTCATCCTGCTCGGGTTCCGCACCAACTTCTACCGTGCGCAGATCATGACGGCCTCACTGCTGACGGTCGCCCTGGCGCTCGTGCTCGATCTGCTGCTCATCTTCGTGGGCTGGCTGCTCATGCCCTGGGCCCGCAAGAGGAGGACAGCATGAACGTGTTGAGCGACGCCTTCGTCTGGCTGAACGATCCTCTTAACTGGACGATCCGGGGTGGGATCGCGCAGCTGCTGCAGGAGCACCTGTGGATTTCGGCGGCATCGGTGCTCCTCGCGTGTGTGCTGGCGTGGCCGCTCGGGCTCTGGCTCGGCCACATCGGCAAGGGTGGCGGGATCATGGTGGCGTTCGCGAATCTGACGCGTGCCATCCCGGTCGTGGCCCTCCTCACGATATTTCCGCTCATCGCTGCGATCGGCTTTGGCCAGCGCCCCATCATCCTGGCGCTGACCATCTTCGCCATTCCGCCGCTATTGGCCAACGCCTATCTCGGCGTGCGTCAGGTCGATCCCGGCGTGCGTGAGGCCGCTAAGGGCATGGGCCTGTCGCCGTGGCAGGTGCTGACCAAAGTGGAGCTTCCGTTGTCCATTCCATACCTGGCCCTGGGCTTCCGGACGGCGGCGGTGCAGGTGCTCGCCACCGCGACGCTAGCGGCGTTCGTCAATGGCGGTGGGCTCGGCATGATCATCAGTCGGGGCTTTGGTCTCGGAATGGCATCGGGTGGGGATCAGATCCTGGCCGGGGGAATACTCGTGGCCGCTCTATGTCTTGTCGCCGACGGGGTGCTTGCTTTAGTGCAACGCTGGGTAACCCCGAAACCATTACGCCGGCAAAATGTCGCTGCCTAATGGGAGAATGCGGAAGATCGGCAATCCATGATCAGTCGGACACGCGGCGCTTAGGTGCCGGGACACAGAAGGCGAAGAAATGCGACTTATCCCTCGAAAGGCGCCGATAGCGCTGCTTGCCCTGGCCACGGCCGGTGTGCTCGCCGCCTGCGGCCAATCGGGATCATCAGGCACCGAAGCTCCGCAGAGCAACGCCGCGGGCGCGGGCTGTGCCCCGGTCGCCGGTGAGCAGCTCGTGGTGCTCACCGACGACAAGAAACTGCAAAACGCTGACAACGTCGTTGCCGTCTACAACACCAAGTCGGTCGCCCCTGAGGCGGTCGCGGCGGTGGACAAGGTTGGCGCGGCGCTTGATACGACGAAACTCATCGCCCTCAACAAGGCGACGGATATTGACCGCAAGTCCTCGGTGCAGGCGGCGCAAGAGTTCGCCACCGCTTCCGGGCTCACCAACGGCATCGCCAAGGGATCCGGCGGCGCGATCAAGGTCGGCGCGGCCAACTTCCCCGAGAGCCAGACGCTCGCGGAGCTCTACAAGATCGCCCTGGTCGCGGCCGGCTATGACGCCACCGTGCAGACCGTGGGCAGCCGCGAGGTTTACGAGCCGGCTCTCGAGCGCGGCGAGGTCCAGGTCTTCCCGGAATATGCGGCGACCATGACCGAGTTCCTGAACCAGAAGGTCAACGGCAAGTCGGCCGCGCCCAAGGCGACCGGTGACGTCGACGCGACCGTCAAGGCGCTCAACGAGCTTGGCGGCCCGCTGGGCCTTTCCGCGGGCAAGCCGTCCGCGGCACAGGACCAGAACGCGTTCGCGGTCACCAAGGCGTTCGCCGACAAGAACGGCGTCAAGACGCTGTCTGACTTCGCCGCCAAGTGCAGTGGCACGGCTTCGATCCTGACCGGACCACCAGAGTGCCCACAGCGGCCGTTCTGCCAGCTTGGCCTCAAGGACAAGTACGGCATTACGTTCGGTGAGTTCAAGCAAACCGACGCTGGCGGACCGCAGAGCAAGACCGCGATCAAGACCGGTGCCGCTTCGCTGGGCCTCGTCTTCTCCTCTGACGGCAGCCTCGGCTAACACGCTGACTCCCATGCGGGGATTAGAGTTCCCGCATGGGAGTCACGCATCACGGCCGCACCGAACGTCTTGATTTAGCTGACCCGACCCTGCGCGAGTGGACGTGCACGGTCGTTCATTCCGATGCCGAGGGCATTGTCCTTGACCGGTCAGCGTTTTATCCCGGTGGTGGTGGGCAGCCGCCAGACCACGGAGTCCTGTTGTGGCAAGGCGTGCAGACCCGGATCGCTGGCACCCGTAAAGGTGACGACCTCTACCTGATTCCAGAAGAGGGAGACCCGCTTCCGCCCGTGGGCACCGTCGTGGCTGGAGCGATCGAAGACACCCGCCGCACACTGCTCATGCGCACCCATTCCGGGCTGCATGTCCTTTGCGGAGTCGTGTTCCGCGACTTCGGCGCTCTCGTGACCGGCGGCAATATGGAGCCGGGCGAGGCTCGCATGGACTTCAACCTTCCTGAAGTGCCGGCCGACTTCAAAGCGCGGCTCGAAGAGCTCGTCAACCGCGAAGTACTGGAAGACCGTCGCGTGGTCACCAAAGTGCTGGAACGCGAAGAAGCCTTGGCATTGCCGGACATCATCCGCACCCAATCCAATCTGATCCCCGCTGACGAGACCGAGATCCGCATCGTCGACATCGTCGGGCTCGATGTGCAGGCCGACGGCGGCACCCACGTCGCGTCGACAGCGCAGATCGGCAAGCTTCAGGTCGTGAAGGTCGAGAGCAAAGGCAAGGCGAATAGACGCGTTAGGGTGCGCCTCGTTTAGCCTCTTCCGCGACGAGCAAGGCGATCTGGTCATTGACCACGCGGATCGTGTTCGTGACGTAGTCCTGGATGACCGCGCGCTCTTGCTCGCCGTATTTGGCCATGAAGGCCCACATGTCGTGGCCCAGACGCTCGAAAATGCCCGTGAGGTCAGGCGCTTTCTCAGGCGCGGCAGAGACCAGCACCCGCCGGCGGTCCGCCGGGTCAACGTCGCGCGTGACGTAACCCGCGCGTTCGAGCCGGTCAACGATTCCCGTTACCGCGCTGGCTCCCACGCCGAGAAGCGGTGCTAACGCTCCGGCTGGCATCGGCCCGTTGCGGATGATCAGCCCGAGCGCCTTGTGCTCGGCGGCGTTCAGCCCCAGTTTTCGTGCGATGGCCTCGTGAAACAGCACGATCGCGGTGCTGAGCTCCCATCCGAAGTCGGTCACGTGCGCCACTTTAGTTCCCGCTCCAATTGCTTCACTAACGTGAATAGTTTAGCTTGGTGAAATGATTTCGTCGTCCTTGAAGCTGGGTGGTGCCGCTCTGAGATGGGCGCTGCGCTTCTACGCCCGGCACTTTTGGCTGGTCTTCGGGCTGTCGCTCATCCCGACGGCACAGCGGTTCTTTGTGATCCGGTTCGGTGATGTCTTGCCCGCCCCTGTGTCCTGGGGATCCGAGGCGCTCACCATGGCCGCACGCGTGTTGCTGGTCTATCTGCTGCTGCGGCTCATGGTGGCCGAGTTTGGGCCACTATCGGGGAAGGAGCGCTGGCGGTTGTTTACCGCTGGCATCGACATCAGCCTGTGGAGGTTCTTGTTGCAGTTCGCCTGGCTCGGAGTCGCGTTCGTCATCTTCGATGTGTTGCCGGAACTGCTTATGCCGCAATGGTTTCCGAAAGAGGTCTTCGTCGCGGTGAAGAACCCGACTGTCATCGCGATGACGCTGCTGTGGATGGCCGGAGTCGGCCGGGAGCTGATGCGGTCAGCTCTCGCCGTCGATGACTTTGCCGGAGGGCTGACTGGGCAGCGAGTGTGATTGCTGGGTGTTGCTGCGATAGCGCTTGAGCCGGTGCTCGTCTTTGGGCGGGCGGTCATTGGCCAGAATCACCGCGAACCACGGCAGCAGCACCATGCCCAGCCCACAGAGCGTCACCCACAGTCCCAGCAACGGAACGCGCAACATGACCAGGACGACCGCGAGAATCACACAGGCGGCGCGCAGCAACATCATCGCAATGTAACGCCTTTCGCGGCGCTTGAGCTCGTCCTCCTGGCTCTCCTCGGCGTCCGTGATCAGGATCGGCGTGGGGGAGCGCTTCATACAGCCACTCTATGGCGTAGGTCTGGCACCGACCATGCCGACTGCCAGGGCACCTAGGCGGCAGCCCTCGCGCAGCGCACTGAACTGGTCGGCTCCGGCGTCCAGCGCCGCGAGCAGGCCAGCCGCGAAGGCGTCACCCGCGCCCGTCGCATCAACCACGTGGACGGGCTCGGTTGGCAGATGCACGATCCCCTTTGGGCCCGCCCACAGCGCCCCGTGCGCGCCCAGTTTCACCACCGCGTTGCCGCCAATCGCATAGGCGATCTTCACCGCTTGGTCGGCCGGGTCGCCCGCGCCCGCCAGAGCGGTCGCCTCGTCGGCGTTGGCGATCAGCAGATCCACGCCACGGATCCACTCCAGGAAGCCTTCCGCCGAGGCGAGGGGAGCCGCGGAAGCGGCGTCCACGCTCGTGCGCAGACCGCTCGCTTTGGCGCTCGCTAGCGCGGCCCGCCCCGCCGGACGGGAAGCCTGATCCAGCAACGTGTATCCAGAAAGGTGAAGATGCGTACCGCCGGAAGCGATCGCCGCGTCCACATCGGACGGTGCCAGCAGAAGGTTCGCGCCACGGTCGCTGACCATGGTGCGTTCGCCTTGGTAGGTCAGGACCACGATGCTGCCGGTGGTAGCGCCCGGCCGCACGCTGACTTGGGTGCTGACTCCGGCCGCGTGCAGCTCGGCCAGGCGGTCCCGGCCAGCTTGGTCATCACCAACCGCTCCAGCGAATATCACTGGTACTCGCAGATGCGCCAGCCAGACGGCAGTGTTAGCCGCTTGCCCACCGCCGGTCACGTGCACCGTCGCGGGTGTGTCCGACCCCTCGGCCAGCGGTGCGCGCAGCACCGCGAGCACATCCGTGACGAGGTCACCGACTGTAATGATCATGCGAGTTTCGCGTAAGCCGCCGCGATCTGAGCGGCCAGAGCCGCGTTGCGAAGGATGATGCGCACGTTCACTTCCAGGCTCTTGCCCTCGGTCGCCGAGTGGAAATGCCCTAGCAGGACCGGTGTGACCTGCTTGCCGCTGACCCGGTCGCGCTCCACGATGGACAGTCCTTCGGCGAGCACGCGGTCGTGCAAAGCCGTGTCGAGCTGCTCGCTTTCGGGCAGCGGGTTGGCCACCACGAGCGCGGCGTGGTGTACCCCCTGCTGTTCTTGGGCTTTTAGGGCTTGAGCGGCCTGCTCGGCGGAGTCGACCTGCCAGTCCAGGCTGAAACCGCTGTCGGTGATGAAGAACCCGGGGAAGCGTTTGGTCTGATAGCCAACGAGCCCCACACCAAGGGTTTCCAGGCGTTCCAGCGTCGCGCCGACGTCCAAGATGGACTTCACGCCCGCTGACACGACGACGATCGGGGTTTGCGCGAGCGTCACCAGGTCAGCCGACTCGTCGAAGGTCTGGGCCGCCTCGCGGTGCACCCCGCCCAGGCCGCCCGTGGCGAAGACCTTGATGCCCATGGCAGCCGCGATCGCGCTCGTGCTGGCCACGGTGGTCGCGCCATCCGCGCTAGATGCGGCGGCGATCCCCAGATCCCGGACCGACAGCTTCACCACGTCTTCGCTGGTCGCCAGGCGCTTGAGAGCCTCGTCATCCAGGCCAGCCCACAGCTGTCCGTCCAGCATCCCGATCGTGGCCGGAACCGCCCCGTTGTCGCGGACCGTCTGTTCGATTTCCCGCGCGATGCGCAGGTTGTCAGGACGCGGCAGGCCGTGGGAGATGATGGTGCTTTCCAGCGCCACTACGGGTTGTTTCGCGGCCAGCGCCGACCGGACCTCATCACTTAGGCGAATGCTCAGCTCAGGCACGATCCCCACGCTATCGAATCGCCTTGGGACTTCCTGGACTTACCTGAGAGAATGAGCGGGTGACCACACCTACTGTTTCGCCAGATACAGGCACCGTCGTCGAAGAGCGTGTCGATTACCGGCTCGACGAGGGTGATCATGAGCGCTTGTCGCACTATGCGCCTAAAGACAAGTTGATGCAGGCCATGGTTGAGGGAACGCCGGTGCGTGCCCTGTGCGGCAAAGTCTGGGTGCCGACACGTGATCCCAACCGGTTCCCGGTCTGTCCTGAGTGTAAAGAGATCTACGAGTCACTGTCCGACTAGATTGCGGGTGTGGACAGTTCGGCGGCCGCTCTCTTAGCCGGTGATTTAACCGGCGTCGCGGTGTTCGCCGCTTCCGGGGGCGCGCTTGGCGTGGCCAAACGACTTGATTGGTTCGGTGTCGTTTTCGTGGGCTTCGCAGCCGCCCTCGGAGGTGGCATCCTGCGGGATCTCGTTATCGACAAACCTCCCGTGGCGTTCTATGACTGGCGCTACGGGACTACCGCCCTAGTGGCCTCAGCACTGGTTTTCTGGTGGCACGCCCGGCTCGAGCGCATGCGGCGGATGATGCTTCTCCTCGACGCCGCTGGACTCGCCCTTTTCACTGTCACCGCCACGATCAAAGCCCTCGAAGCGGGAGTCCCGCCCATGGGCGCCTGTCTCATCGGCATGATCACCGGAATCGGTGGCGGTCTCGTGCGCGACTTGCTCGTCGGTGAGATCCCCGTGGTGCTGCAGCGCGATATCTACGCTTTGGCCGCGCTCATTGGCGCCGTCGTGGTCGCGATTCTGACTCGCCTGGAAGCGGTGACCCTGCTCAACATGATTGGAGCGGGCGTGCTCATTTTCGTGGTGCGTCTCACGGCCCTTTATCGCCGCTGGTCAGCTCCGCGCGCCAAACCGATGTAACGACTGGCTGTCGGAGCCATGCCATAAACTCACTCCTCGTGCTCGAAACTTTCCCCCCACTAAGAGCCTGGCAGCGTAAGGCACTTTTCGAGTACTTGAGGCGCCGTAGCACCGATTTCCTAGCGGTCGCGACTCCGGGCGCCGGCAAGACGACCTTCGCGCTGCGCATCGCCGCGGAGCTGCTCAGCGACCGCACCGTCGAGGCGGTCACCGTCGTCGCCCCAACCGAGCACCTGAAACTCCAATGGGCTCAAGCGGCCTCTCGCGTGGGCATTCAGCTCGACTCGGCGTTCCGCAACGCGGATATCCATACCAGCAAAGACTTTCACGGCGCCGTGGTGACCTATGCCCAGGTGGGGATGGCTCCGCAGGTCCACTTGCGACGGACCCTGGCCCGCAAGACGCTGGTGATCCTCGACGAGATCCACCACGCGGGTGACTCACGCAGCTGGGGCGAGGGCGTCCGGCTCGCCTATGAGCAAGCCGAGCGTCGGCTCATGCTCACCGGAACCCCCTTCCGCTCCGATGAGAACCCCATCCCGTTCGTGGTCTACGAGCGCTCTGGAGAGGTGATGCGCTCAAGGGCCGACTCGACCTACGGCTACGGCGACGCGCTCGCTGACGGCGTTGTGAGGCCGGTTATCTTCCTGGCCTACTCGGGGGAGACCCGCTGGCGTACGTCGGCGGGAGAGGAACTTGCCGTCCGCCTTGGCGAGCCGCTGACCCAGGACCTCGTCGCCCAGGCGTGGCGGACCGCTCTGGACCCGGCTGGCGACTGGATGCCCCAGGTTCTCAAAGCGGCCGACGCCCGGCTCCAGGTGCTGCGTGCCGGGGGCATCCCCGATGCCGGTGGCCTGGTCATCGCCTCCGATCAGACGGCCGCACGGGCCTACGCGAAGCTGCTGGAACGGGTCACCGGGGAAAAGCCGACGGTTGTCCTGTCCGACGACACCGGAGCGTCAGGCAAGATCGGGCAGTTCGCCAACGATCCGGACAAGCGCTGGCTCGTGGCGGTCCGCATGGTTTCCGAGGGTGTCGACATTCCACGCCTCGCCGTTGGCGTCTACGCCACGAGCGCTTCCACCCCGCTCTATTTCGCCCAGGCGATCGGCCGGTTCGTGCGGGCACGAAGGCCGGGGGAGACCGCGAGCGTCTTCGTGCCCAGCGTGCCGCACCTGCTCGGCCTGGCCAGTGAGATGGAACTGTCCCGTGACCACGTCCTCGGCGGTCCCAAGAACAAAGACGGCCTTGACGACGAGCTGCTCGAACGCGCCAACAAGGCGGAAAAGGGCAGCGACGAGCTCACCAAGACGTGGGAGGCCCTGTCGGCGACAGCCGAGCTGGACCAGGTCATTTTCGATGGGGCGACCTTCGGCTTGCCCGCGCAATCGGGCACGGCTGAGGAAGAAGAGTTCCTGGGACTACCCGGTCTGCTGAGCGCTGACCAGGTCACGACGCTGCTAGCCAAGCGCCAGGCGGATCAGGCCGCTCAGGCACGCCGGGCGAAACGCGACGCTCCGGCACAGCCGCAGCGCGAGATGGTGCGGGACATGTCGGCCGCGGAACGGCGCATTCACTTGCGCCGCCAGCTCAACGCGCTCGTCGCGGCACACCATCACCGCACGGGCCTGCCCCACGGGAAGATTCACTCCGAACTGCGGACCAAGTGCGGCGGCCCGCCGAGCGCTCAGGCGACGATTGAGCAGCTTGAAGAGCGGATCTCCATGATCCAGACACTCTAAAGGCGGCCGGTTGGGAAACCAGCCGCCTTTTCGAGCACGAGCACTGCTCTCTTTTAAGTCAGCACCGTTAGTTTTCTGAGCCCCGCCAGGTGAACTCGGGGTCCGCCGCCCACTCGACGGCGATCTTTACAAGATCCTCAGCGTACTTGTTGGCGTGGTGTCCACAGAACACCAGCTCGCCCCCACCGGCCAGCTTCACGCGCAGTTTTGCCGCCGCGTTGCAGCGGTCGCACCGTTCATCGGCGGCTGGGATGGCCGCCGTGTTTGGCGGCGGCGTGAGGGTCTGGGTCATCGCCTTCCTCCTCTGGTCGTCACCGATGATCAAATTCGTATCATTCAGCTCCACCCATCCTCCAACACTGGGGCCGGGGGATGGCTTCCCGTTATGACCATGGGGGACCTAGGTCACAGCAGGTGTGGAACCTACCCGAGGTTCCGCTGTGCGAAACCAATATTGCCGTGTACCCAGCCTGCCACGTCAACGGCTCAACGCGAACAAAATGAAGTCAGCCCTGAGCGTACGTACGCATGGTGATGAATTCAGTACGTTCGGTTGATGTGACAGAGGCTCTAGTCCAGGTAGTCGCGAAGTACCTGAGAACGGGACGGGTGCCGCAACTTGGACATGGTCTTTGACTCGATTTGCCGGATTCGTTCCCGGGTAACGCCGTAGACCTGCCCGATCTCGTCAAGCGTGCGCGGCTGTCCGTCAGTGAGACCAAATCGCAACCGCACGACGCCCGCTTCGCGCTCAGACAGGGTCTGGAGCACCTGCTGGAGCTGATCCTGCAACAGCGAGAACGAGACGGCGTCGACCGCCACAACGGCCTCAGAGTCTTCGATGAAGTCGCCAAGCTGACTGTCGCCCTCGTCGCCGATCGTCTGGTCCAGCGAAATGGGCTCCCGGGCGTATTGCTGGATCTCCAGCACCTTCTCCGGTGTGATATCCATCTCCTTGGCCAGCTCCTCCGGGGTGGGCTCGCGGCCCAGGTCCTGAAGCAGCTCGCGCTGGATGCGGCCGAGCTTGTTGATGACCTCGACCATGTGCACCGGAATGCGGATCGTCCGGGCCTGGTCGGCCATCGCGCGGGTGATGGCCTGACGGATCCACCACGTCGCATAGGTCGAGAACTTGTAACCCTTGGTGTAGTCGAACTTCTCGACCGCGCGGATCAGACCCAGGTTTCCTTCCTGGATCAGGTCGAGGAAGGCCATGCCTCGGCCGGTGTAACGCTTGGCCAGCGAGACCACGAGGCGGAGGTTGGCCTCCAGCAGGTGGTTCTTGGCGCGCTCACCATCGCGGGACACCCACAGGAGGTCACGCTGCATGTCGCGGCTCAGTTCCAGCTCGTCCTCATCAGCCGCGCGCAAGCGCTCCGAGGCGTAAAGCCCGGCCTCGATCCGCTTGGCCAGCTCGACTTCCTGCTCCGCGTTGAGGAGCGGGACCTTGCCGATCTGCTTGAGGTAGGCACGAACCGAGTCAGCCGAAGCCGTTAGCTCAGCGTCCTTGCGTGCTTGCTTGAGCGCCTCGGATTCCTCGGCGTCCCACTCGAAGTCGTCTGACTGCTCCGCATCGGCCTCGGCCGCCGCGACAATCTCGGCTGGCTCGTCGACGACGACGTCTTCGAGTTCCGCGGCGAGGTCTTCGACCTCAAGCTCAGCGTTGTCGATTTCCTCGGGCCCGTCACCCTTAGCGGCCGGCTTTCCGTCTTCCGCGCCGGGTGCGGCCTTGACTGCCTTGGCGGCGGTCTTCTTGGCAGGCTTAGCCGCGGCGTCGCCCTCAGCCTTCTTCGTCGCCTTGGCGGCCGCTTTCTTGGCCGGCTTAGGAGCGGCGGCCTTGGTGGCCTTAGCTGGCTTCTCACCGCCGTTTTCGGCGGCCTTCTCGGCAGCCTTGCTAGCGAGTTCGGTTACTTCCGCCGTAGGTCCTTCGGCTTTCTGCTTCGGCGCGGCAGCGGCTTTGGCTACCTTCGGCGCCGGAGCCTTAGCCGTGGTCGCTTTGGACGCGGGCGTCGCCGCCCGGGCAGCGGCCACCTTGCGGCGGCTGTTTGACGAGTCGTCTACCTCAACGGTCACGCCGGCCTCCAAAAGGGCGCGCAGCAGTTTCTTTGTTTGCGCCGGGGTCACCGCCGCGGCCTCTACCGAACTTGCCAGCTGTGCCGGGGTCAATCTGCCCCCACTGCCGGAGGCCTGAGCGATCAGCATGTCGGTGAGCGAGCGTACGTCGACGCCGATCTGGCGGGCTTCAGTCACGGATGACCTTCCGGAGGTGATTGACGATTGTGCGCGGGCACGGTGGCAGGCGTGAATTGTAGCGCCGTACTTCGCGATCATCTCGGTGCGCACGCCGGTTATGCCTTTGAAAGGATGTCACACGTGGCCAACAACGTTCTCGACCTGCTGGCGCTAGCGCGCCAGGTCGCTGCCAACGCAGCAGCTACCGCGGCCCGGATGCGCACTGAAGCGATCACGGATGTCGATACGAAAAGCACCGCGACAGACGTGGTCACAGCCGCGGATAAGGCGGTGGAGAAACAAATTCTGGCCGACTTGCTGACGGCTCGCCCGGACGACGAAGTCCTCGGCGAAGAGTACGGCGGAACGACCGTCCCGGCGGCCGCCGGGCGAGTGCGCTGGATCGTGGATCCCATTGATGGCACCGTGAATTATCTCTACGGGTTACCGCAATACGCGGTTTCCATCGCGGCCGAAGTGGACGGTGAGACTGTCGCCGGAGTCGTGCACAACGTGGCCACGGGAGCCGTGTGGACCGCCGCTAAGGGGCACGGTGCGTGGCGCGATGGGCGTCAGCTGAGCGGGTCCACGGCCACCGAACTGGCGCAGACACTTGTCGCGACGGGATTCGCTTATGCCGCCGAGCGCCGGGCACATCAGGGCCGGGTCATCGCGCAACTGCTGCCTCAAGTTCGCGATATCCGGAGGATGGGTTCGGCCGCGCTGGATTTGTGCGCCGTGGCCGAGGGAACGATCGATGTCTACTTCGAAAAGGGTTTGGCCGCTTGGGATCTGGCCGCCGGAGGCCTGATCGCCAGCGAGGCCGGGCTCCTGGTCACCGGATTGTCCGGCAGGCCGCCCGGCCCCGATCTGGTGCTAGCCGCGCCCGCGGCGCTGCACCGGTTGCTTCATGACGTGCTCGTGGAACTGGACGCCGACGGCGGGCCCTAGCTAGCCGCTTTCAGCTCACAGGTGCCGTTGGGTGCTTCGGGGCGGCCGAGAATGGCGACCGCCTGGCGCATCTCCGTCGGGGTGGCGAGCTGCTTGAAGTTGCCCCCGAGCACGACATCGACCGCGTCGTCTTCGCGCTTGAGGTCGAACTGCGTCTTCGCCTCGTTCAGGAAATATGCCTGCACGAGGTGAGCCGCGGCGACCGCCTTCGGCCCGTAACGCAGGATCGCCACATCGTCCGGGTAGTAAACGAGCTGACCGTCCTTCATTTCGCCCTCGGCTTTGGCGACGTTGAAGTTGCGGCTCTGGAACTCGGACTTGATCTTGGCGGCGAGCCCTTGTGTGTGGGTCGCGTTATAGACGTTAATATTTACCCCGGCTTCATCAGGCATGATGAGGTTTACCGGGATCTGGCCGGGTTTGCAGTCGTCGGCAAGGACGCCGCCGGTCTGGGTGTCGCGAACGAGTGTCACCGTTACGAGCACGATGGCAGCAACCGTCAAAGTACCGACAACCGCGAGCGCCCGAATGCGCGTCATGTGCATGTGCGTGAGCCCAACCCTTCCCCCGGCGAGAACATCGCGAGCAGGTTATCGCTTCGCCGCTGGCATTGGTGGCGCGACCCACAGAACTGCCCATGGCCAAAATCTCCGGCCTTTGAGCAAGAGTTCTCCGGCGTGCCGAACGTGATCGGCGGGCGGCTGCACCTACCTTTGTCTCGCCCGGGCTGGCGATCGGTTTGTCGGCTCGGTCACATCGGGAACAAATAGCTACCGGTGGGCGTAGAAGCTCCCACACGAACGCGCTAAAGTACCGCGCTCGTTGGGGAAGAAAACACATATTGGGAGTGTGACAATCGATGGCTACCGACTACGACGCCCCGCGCCGGGACGAGGTTGACCTCGGCGAGGACAGCCTTGAGGAGCTCAAGGCCAGGCGTGTCGACTCGCAGTCGGGCAGTGTGGATGTGGACGAGACCGAAGTCGCGGAAAACTTTGAGCTGCCCGGGGGTGACCTTTCCGATGAAGAACTCACGGTCAAGGTCCTGCCGATGCAGTCCGACGAGTTCCGTTGTTCGCGGTGTTTCCTCGTGCACCACCGCAGCCAGCTGGCGGCAGAGCGCAATGGCGAGCTGATCTGCCGCGAGTGTGCATGATCTGCCCGTTGCCTGGGTCACCAGGCGTGCGGTGAGATAGCTCTATGGCGACTGACGAGTCCAAAAAAGACGAACTGGCCGCAGCGGTCGCGGGTCTCGCCGAGTCCGATTTGGACAAGGCGAGCCGGGCCCGCTTGCTGGGTCGTCTCGTCAGCGGAATGAAAGAGCGCGGGGTCAAACAGCTTTTTGCCCCGCGCAAGGCGATCGGATGGCTCGTCGACGCGGTCTCAGATCTCGCGCCGCACGTTCCTGTTCGGACACTGCCCGTTCTGCGAGCCCACTATCCGGGGCTTGAAGGCGAGGCATTAGCCGAGCGCCTGATTCGTAACGCCGCGCGTGCGACCGCGAGCGTGGGGGCGCTCGGCGGCGGTATCGCCTCAGTGGAGTGGGTTGCTCCGCCCGCTCTGCTCACCACACCGGTGCTCCTGGCGACCGAGACAGTCGCCGTGGTGGCGATCGAACTCAAACTGATCGGCGAGCTACACGAGGTTTACGGCCATCCGGTCATCGGGACACCCGCGCAGCGGGCGGTCAGCCTCATCCAGGCGTGGGCATCGCGACGGGGCATCAATCCGATGTTCCCGGGCAGCGGTGTGGCCACGGTGCTGGGCACGGCCACCCGCAAACAGCTGCGTGACATGCTGCTGCGGCGCTTCGGGCGCAATTTGACCACCCTGGGACCGCTGCTGACGGGTGCGGCGGTCGCTAGCTACCTCAACCGCAGGGCGACCCGCAAAATCGGTGAGGACGTCGCTCGGGACCTACGCCTGCGCTACCGGCAGTCGCTGGAGCTTCCGCCCGGCGAGTAGCGCTTCGGCGAGCTTTTCCGGGCGCCTGGTGCTGATCACCCAGTACGGCGTCGGATCCGTGGGGTCGTCCAGCATGATCTGGACCGTTCCGCCGATCCACGGGCGCTGGATGATGAAGGCGAGCGGGTCGGCACCCGCACCGAGGATCAGCCGCTTGCCTTCGGCGTCCAGGGGGATGACGTCGGCGATGACGTTCAAGGGCAGCCTGGCGTCATCGGCGTGAAATTCAGTTTCTGTCACGGCGATCCTGAGGCGGCCGAGCCACGTGAGACCGGCGACCGTCAGAGGGACCAGAATGGCTAACGGCACCCAGGTTCGGGGCCCCGGCGCGCCCAGACTGATCTCCAGGGCGAGCACGGCCACGAGCGCGAGGACGGCGAGCCACGCCCACCATGGGCAGGTGAGCCGTTCCGTGTAGCGGGCTTCAGCCGTTGGTGGTTTTGAAGCCATGCCAGGGTGCACCATGCCCTGAAGACTAGCCGCGGCATCTCGCGCATCCCCCGGAGGTAAGAACGTTGAGCATCCACGAGCCCCACGCCGTTAGCGTGCCCGTTCAGCGGCTCGACCCGGATTTGCCCCTGCCCGGCTACGCCCACCCGGGTGACGCCGGAGCCGACCTTTACGCGGCCGAAGACGCCGAGCTGGGACCGGGCGAGCGCAAGCTCGTGCGGACCGGCATCGCGATCGCGCTGCCCGAAGGCTTTGTCGGCCTGGTCCACCCGCGCTCTGGCCTGGCGGTCAAGCTCGGGGTGACGGTGCTGAACGCTCCGGGGACGGTCGACGCTGGATACCGCGGCGAGATTCTGGTCAACCTGGTAAATCACGATCCACTCAAGCCAGCCAAGATTTCCCGGGGCGACCGCATCGCTCAGCTCGTCGTGCAGCGGGTAGAACGTGCGCGGTTTCACAGCGTCGACGAACTGTCCGACTCCGCGAGGGGAGCCGGCGGTCACGGGTCGACGGGCAGGTAGGAGGACCAGTGATCTTCTCGCGACGTTCTCGCTCGGGGCGGCATGCCAAACCCGAAGACAGCCGCGGCACGACGATGACCGCGGCGGAGAAGCGCCGGGCTCAGCGTGCCGCGCTCCTCGAAGAGCTCGAATTAGAGGGCATCAACGGCACGCCTTGGTCGCCGTCGGCGACGGCTCCTAAGGCAGCACCGGTGTTCACGCCGGCTGGGCCGTTCGACAGCGAAGCGGACTTCGTGCCGCCGCAGCCGCGCATCGACCTCGGCAGTTTGCTGGTGCCTAATCCCGACGGTGTCGAGGTGCGGCTGCAAACTGGCGACAACGGAGTCGTGCAGCAGGTGCTCATCGTCGAAGGCTCCAGCGCGCTGCAGCTCGCGGTGTTGGCCGGGCCGAGAACCGACGGGCTCTGGGACGAAGTGCGCACCGACATCCGCAAGTCCCTTTTCGACGATGGGGTCGGTGCCGAGGAGGTTCCCGGTCCATGGGGTACCGAGTTGCGTGCTCGCCTGCGTACCCAGGAAGGGTTTGTAGATCTTAGGTTTGTCGGGGTTGACGGTCCACGTTGGATGATCCAGGGCGTCTACCAGGGACCGGCCGCGACGGCGAGTCCGCTGGAGCCTGGGCTGTTGCAGGACTGTCTCGCTGGCCTGGTCGTGCGGCGGGGCAACGACGCCCGTCCGGCACGTGAGCCGCTGCCGATGCGGTTGCCGGAGGAGATGGCGGCTGAGCAACCGGTGCCCGTGCCGGAGTTCGACCCGGTTGTGCCGGGACCGGTCCCGCCAGCGCCGGAGCCGACGCGCTACGCGCCGTCTTACGCACCGGCGCCGAGCCCGGCAGGTGCCGCTGTGAGCGAAATGCCCCGCCGCAAACCCAGCCCGCGCCCACGGCGAAACGTGGCGTAGAGCAGGGGAGACAACGGCGGTTAAGCTAGCTGCATGGCCAGTGACGTAGCGCGCCCCCGTAACGGGCTGCGTGATCTGCTCCACCGGCTCACCGCCTCGGAACAGGAACTCGAGTCGGAGGAGCTGCGCCGGGATAGTGAGCGTGCGGGGTGCTCGTGCGCTGACACGGTCAAGCGTGGAGACCTCGTTTCGGTGGCCGGTAGACTGAAGACAGTCGTCTATACGCCCAGGACGAATCTGCCCACTCTCGAAGCTGACCTTTACGACGGGACCGACGTGGTGACCTTGGTCTTCCTCGGCCGCCGTCAGATCGCTGGCATCGAGCCGGGCAGGGCGCTGACCGCCAGTGGGCGGGTGGCGCTGCGCGAAGGACGTAAGGTCATCTACAACCCGCACTACGAGCTGGAAGCGACTAGATGAAGTCATCGACCGAAGTCGAGGAATTGCCGCCATTTGCCGAGCAGATGGCACAGCAGCTCGGGGGTTGGAAAGGGCTCGTAGAGTCCGGCATCCCGGTGATCGTGTTCGTGGTGTCGAACATCGTGCTTGGCTGGGCAGACCTTCCTGGCAAGCTCGGGCTTCAGATCTCGATCATCGCTGCGGTTGTTGTCGCGCTCGCTATCGCCGGGCTTCGGTTCGCCCGCAAGGAGAGCGTCCGGTTCGCGATCAACGGGCTGTTCGGGATCGCGCTCGGTGCCTATCTCGCCTGGAACTCGGGCGAGGAGCGGCAGTTCTACCTGCCCGGCATCTGGATCACGCTCGGCTACACGGCTCTGCTGATCGGGTCCATCGTGATTGGACATCCGCTCGTCGGCTGGATCTGGACCGTCATCTCCAACGGCGGCAAGGGTGATTGGCGCGCTGACGAGCAGCTCAAGCGGGCGTTCGGCTGGCTGACCGCGCTGTGGGCGGCCACGTTCGCGGTGAAGGCGGCCGTGCAGTACTTCCTCTACGCCCAGGACATGGCTAGCGCGCTGGGCGTTTCGCGGATCGTGCTCGGCTATCCGTTGTTCGCTCTGCTGTTCGCCATCACGATCTGGGCGGTGCGCCGGGTGACCCGGCGCCGGGAGTTACTTGCCGCGTGAGCGTGTCTTTTCGACGCTGTCTGCGCCCAGGATGACCGAACGCACCTGTTCTTCGACGTCGGTGGTGCAGACGAAGATCAGCTCGTCACCCGCTTCGACCGGGTCGTCAGGCGTGGGCGTCAGCACGCGCCGTCCCCGCACGATCGCCACGAGCGCGCTGTCTGGCGGCAGCGGGATGTCGCGCACGGGCTGCCCGACATAGGGCGCGTCTGAGGGCAGCGTGATCTCGACGAGGTTGGCTTCGCCTTGACGGAACGTCATCAAGCGCACGAGGTCACCCACGGTCACGGCTTCTTCGACTAGTGCGGCCATGAGCCGGGGCTTGCTGACGGAAACGTCGACTCCCCACTGCTCGGTGAACAGCCATTCGTTCTCGGCGCGGTTGACGCGCGCGACGACCCGCGGGACGGCGAATTCTGTCTTGGCCAGCAGGCTGACCACGAGGTTCACCTTGTCATCGCCTGTCGCGGCGACGACGACGTCGCAGGCACTCAGGTTCACCTCGTGCAGGCTCGCGAGTTCGCACGCGTCGGCCAGCACCCACTCGGCCTGGGGCACGCGCTCGTGCCGCAGCATGCGCGGCTGACGCTCCAGCAACATGACCTGGTGGCCATTTTCGATCAGTTCCTGCGCGATAGAGCGGCCGACGTTTCCTGCTCCGGCGATGGCGACTCGCATTACTGAGACCCCCCAAGCGATGGCGCTGCGGCCGATACCGAGGTGACGTTCTTGGCGATCTCGTCCGTGACCAGCATGAAGACCTGATCCCCATCCTGGATGACCGTGGAGGCGGTCGGCAACGTTCCGATGCCGAAGCGCATGACATAAGCCGCGCGGGTGCCGGTCGCTTGTTCAAGCAGGTGCAGTGGGTGGCCGATCCAGCCGATGTTTAGCGGCACCTCGATGATCGCGACCGTACTCGTCGGATCGCGCCACAGCTCAGCAGCGCCCTCGGGCACGAGGTGGCGCACGATCCGGTCGGCCGTCCAGCGGACGGTAGCCACGGTCGGGATGCCGAGCCGTTCGTAGACCTCGGCGCGCCGCTGGTCGTAGATGCGGGCCACAACGCGTTTGACACCAAAGGTTTCCCGCGCGAGCCGGGCCGAGATGATGTTGGAGTTGTCGCCACTAGACACGGCTGCGAAGGCGTCTGCCTTCTCAATGCCGGCTTGAATCAGGACATCGCGGTCGAAGCCCACCCCGGTGACGGTGATGCCGCTGAACTCCGAGGACAGGCGCCGGAACGCGTCACCGTCCTGGTCGATGATCGAGACTTGGTGCCCCTTCGCCTCGAGGCGGTGCGCTAGCGTCGAGCCGACCCGGCCGCAGCCCATGATCACGACGTGCACTATTGACCTCCCTTACCCGCGCGTGGGACTGGGCTCATCATAGGCTGCTCGTTGTGGCTAGCCCGACGTCCTTGCTCAAGCGACTCCTGCTCGGCCGACCATTCCGGTCGGACCGGCTGGCGCACACGTTGCTGCCCAAGCGTATTGCGTTGCCCATCTTCGCGTCCGACGCACTTTCCAGTGTGGCCTACGCGCCGGGCGAGATCCTGCTGACGCTGTCGCTGGCAGGGGCGGCGGCCTTCGCGTACTCGCCTTGGGTCGTGCTCGCGGTCGTCATCGTGATGGCGACGGTGGTCGCTAGCTACCGGCAGAACGTGCACGCCTACCCGAGCGGTGGCGGCGACTATGAGGTCGCCACGGTCAACCTGGGCTCCAAGGCTGGCCTGGGCGTGGCCAGCGCGCTGCTCGTCGACTATGTGCTCACGGTCGCGGTGTCGGTCAGCGCGGGCGTCGACAACTTAGGCGCGGCGGTGGGGTTCATCGGCGAGCACAAGATGGCGTTCGCCGTCGGGCTTGTGGCCCTGTTGACAGCACTGAACCTGCGTGGCGTGCGCGAGTCCGGCGTGCTGTTCGCGGTGCCGACGTACCTGTTCATGGCCGCCATGCTGGCGTTGATTGGCTGGGGGCTGCTAAGGACCTTCGTGCTCGGTCAGGATTTGCGGGCACCGAGTGCCGACTTGGAGATCCACAGTGAGCACGGGCTCGCGGTCGGAACCAGTTTCGCCTTCATTTTCCTTCTAGTGCGCGCGTTTTCGTCAGGTTGTGCGGCGTTGACCGGTGTTGAGGCGATCTCCAACGGGGTGCCCGCGTTCAAGCCGCCGAAGAGCAAGAACGCTGCCACGACACTATTCCTCCTCGGGGCGATATCGATCGTCATGATGATTGGCATTGTCGCGCTGAGCCTGAAGACCGGCGTCCAGTACGTCGAGAATCCGGCTACCCAGGTCGGCCCCGACTACGTCCAGCCCACGGTCACCGCACAGCTCGCGAGCGTCATCTTCGATCACTTCAAGCCGGGCTTCTATCTGGTGATCGCGGTGACGGCGCTGATCCTCGTGCTGGCCGCCAACACCGCCTACAACGGCTTTCCGGTGCTCGGATCGATCCTGGCGCAGGATCGCTACCTGCCACGCCAGCTGCACACCCGCGGTGATCGGCTCGCCTTCTCCAACGGCATCGTCTTCCTGGCGGTCGCCGCGATTGTCTTAATTGTCGCGTTCCGGGCTGAGACGACTCGCCTGATCCAGCTCTACATCGTCGGTGTCTTCGTATCCTTCACGCTGTCGCAGATCGGCATGCTGCGGCACTGGAACCGGCTGTTGCGTACGCAGCGGGACCCGGCCGCCCGCGCGAAGATGATCCGGGCCCGGGCCATCAACGGCTTCGGCGCGGGGATGACGGGTTTCGTGCTCCTCCTTGTGCTGGCAACGAAATTCACGCACGGCGCCTGGATTTCTATCGCCGCTATGGCGGTCATCTACGTGATCATGGTGGCGATCCGCAAGCACTACGACCACGTCGCGCGGGAACTCGCGCCCACGGATCAGCAGCCGGTGCTGCCCGCCCGCAACCATGTCGTGATCCTGGTCAGTAAGGTCCACCTGCCGACGCTGCGTGCCGTGGCATACGCCAAGGCGACCCGACCGGACACGATCACAGCGGTAACGGTCAATGTGGACACGGTTGACACACGGGCGATTCAAGCCGAGTGGGAGCGCCGTGGCATGAGCGTTCCGCTGACGATTGTCGATTCGCCGTACCGTGAGATCACGCGCCCGATCATTGATTACGTGAAGTCGTTGCGCCTCAAGTCGCCGCGCGATGTCGTGACCGTGTTCATCCCGGAATACGTCGTCGGCAAATGGTGGGAGAACCTGCTGCACAACCAGTCCGCGCTGCGCATCAAGGGACGCCTGCTGTTCGAGCCCGGTGTCATGGTGACGAGCGTGCCCTGGCAGCTCGACTCCAGCGCGAACAAGAATCTCGACCGCATCGACCGCGACCTGGCCAGGGCGCCCGCGCGTGGTCCGCGATCCGGCTCGGAGGAGCAATGATCGACCTGGTGATCGGCGATCGCGCCGAGGTCGAGGTCGGTGCCCCGGCCCACGGCGGGCACTGCGTGGCGCGCCACGAGGGTATCGTCTGGTTCATCCGCCATGCCCTGCCCGGGGAACGGGTCATCGCCTCGGTTACCGAGGTCCACAAAGGATTCGTGCGGGCCGACGCGGTCGAAATCCTGGTGCCGTCGGCATCGCGCGTCCAGGCACCCTGCCCCTATGCGCGTCCTGATGCGTGCGGCGGATGCGACTTGCAGCACGCGGCGCCGCAAGCACAGCTCGACTGGAAAGCCGCCGTGGTCGAAGAACAGCTTGCCCGGCTTGGCGGGATCAAGCGGTCAGTCACCGTGGAACCCTTGCCTGGTAACGGTTTTGGCTGGCGCACCCGCGTGCGTTACCGGGTCGACGCGATAGGCCGTCCAGGGCTTTTAAAACATCGATCCAACGAGGTGGTACCCCTTGAGCGCTGCCTGATCGCCCATGAGTCGATCCAGGCGCTGGATGTGCTTCAGCGCACTTGGCCCGACCGTGACGTGATCGAGGTGGTGTCGCCCGCCAACGGCAAGGCACAGATCGTGGAAAACCAGCGGATCGTCGAGCACGCCGCCGGCCACGACTTCGACCTCGACGCGGGCGCGTTCTGGCAGGTGCACCCGGCGGCGGCCGACACGCTCGTGGACACGGTCCTCGGCATGCTCAAGCCGCAAAGAGGGGAGCGTGCGTGGGACCTCTACGGCGGCGCTGGCCTGTTTTCCGTGGCGCTGGCTGACCGGGGCTGTGAGGTCACTCTTGTCGACATCGCGACGGAAGCGCGCTGGCCCAACGTCACGGTGATGGAATCGCCCGTTGAGCGGGCAAGGCTGCCGAAACGCACCGATCTCGTGGTGCTCGACCCGCCACGGACGGGTGCCGGGGCACGTGTGACGAAATTGGTAACTTCCGCCGCGCCGAGGGCTGTCGCCTATGTCGCCTGTGACCCGGCCGCGCTGGCGCGCGACCTGAAGACCTTCGCCGAGAACGGCTGGCACCTGGCTGACCTGCGCGCTTTCGACCTTTTCCCGCAGACACACCACGTCGAGTGCGTTGCTCTTTTGACGCCCTAGCCGAGTGAAGATCGTGTGATCGGTCTCTAGCTGGCCTTGAGTCGCCCGATAGACTTTCGGGCTATGAGTGACCGCGCCGCCCAGCCCCTGCTGAACACGATCCGTGGCCCGCAAGACCTGAAATCCTTGCCGGCTGATCAGATGTCCGTGCTGGCGGCTGAGATTCGGGACTTCCTCATCACCAAAGTCGCGCGGACGGGCGGTCATATCGGCCCCAACCTGGGTGTGGTTGAGGTCACGCTCGCGATGCACCGGGTGTTCGACTCGCCGAGCGACCGCTTCATTTTCGACACGGGCCACCAGGCTTACGTGCACAAAATCCTCACCGGCCGCCAGGAAGGCTTTGACCTCCTGCGCCAGCGTGGTGGCCTGACCGGCTACCCCAATCAGGCTGAGAGTGAGCACGATCTCGTGGAGAACTGCCACGCCTCCACGGCACTGTCCTATGCCGATGGCATGGCCAAGGCATACACGCTGCGCGGCGAGCCCCGCCATGTCGTCGCCGTGGTCGGCGACGGTGCGCTAACGGGCGGCATGTGCTGGGAGGCGCTGAACAACATCGCGGCGACTCGCAACCGGCTGATCATCATCGTCAACGACAACGGCCGCTCTTACGCGCCGACCATCGGCGGGCTGGCCGATCACTTGGCGTCGCTGCGCCTGAACCCGGGTTACGAGAAGGTTCTCGACCTGATCAAGGACGCGCTGGAGAAGACTCCCCTCGTGGGCAAGCCGCTGTTTGACGCGCTGCACGCGGTGAAGAAGGGCATCAAGGACGCCGTCGCCCCCCAAGCGATGTTCGAAGACCTGGGCATCAAATACGTCGGTCCCGTTGACGGACACGATCTGTCCGCCATGGAATCGGCCTTGCAACGGGCGAAGCGCTATGGCGGCCCGGTCATCGTGCATGCCGTGACGCACAAGGGTTATGGCTACGCCCCGGCCGAGCAGGATGAGGCCGACCGTCTGCACGCCCCTGGCGCGTTCGAACCCGAGACCGGAAAGCCCCTGGCGGCACCGAGTCTCAAGTGGACGTCGGTCTTCGCCGACGAGCTGGTCACCCTCGCGGGCGAGCGCCCCGACCTCGTGGGCATCACCGCGGCCATGCCGGAATCCACGGGCATCGACAAGCTCGCCGCCGTTTACCCGGATCGCGCTTTCGACGTCGGCATCGCCGAGCAGCACGCCACGACGTCGGCCGCGGGGCTCGCTCTGGCGGGCATGCACCCGGTCGTCGCTATCTACGCCACGTTCCTCAACCGTGCGTTTGACCAGGTGCTGCTTGACGTAGCGCTGCACAAACTGCCGGTCACCTTCGTGCTCGACCGCGCTGGTGTCACCGGGCCTGACGGCCCCAGTCACTACGGCATCTGGGACATGTCGATTCTCGGTGTGGTGCCGGGGCTGCGCGTGGCCGCGCCACGAGACGCTGAAACCCTGCGGACAGCCCTGCGGGAGGCCGTGGGCATCAGCGATGGGCCGACCGTCGTGCGATTCCCGACGGGTTCCGTTCCGGCCGCCCTTCCGGCGCTGCGGCAGGTTGGTGGCATTGACATCCTCGCCGAGGCCGAGCGCAAAGACATCCTGCTCGTCGCGGTCGGTCCCTTCGCCCACATGGGTGTTCAGGTGGCGGCAGAGCTGGCGAAGCAGGGATATGGCGTGACCGTGGCTGACCCGCGCTGGGTTCGCCCCGTGCCGGTGGAACTCGTTGGGCTGGCGGGCAGCCACCAGCTCGTGGTGACCATTGAGGACGGTGTGCGCAACGGCGGCATCGGCGACGCGGTGGCCAAGCTGCTGCGTGACCACGAGCTTGACGTGCCCGTGCGTGACCTCGGCGTTCCGGTCCAGTGGATCGATCACGGCACGCGCGCTGAGATCCTCGCCGAGGTCGGGCTGACCACGGCAGACGTCAGCGAACGCGTGCTGAAGTGGATTAGTGCGCTCGCCGTTCCGGCCAAGCCAGGCTTAACGAGCATGACCCGCGGCTAAAACCGGGGCTGCGTAACCGTTACCGCGCTGCTTGAATAGCGCGGTGACGGAGATTGTCATCGACCTGAGCGAGCCTGACCCGTTGGAATGCGAGCCAGCACCGCGTGCCAGCCGGCGCCAGAAGCTGGCCGCTTTGATGATCGCCGTCCTCACCGTGCTGACCGCCACGGCTGCTCAGGCCCGGCCGCAGCCCGAGCTGGTCCACCTGGTGACTTTCGATGACCCGGGTGGCCAGGGTGTTTTCGGTGCGGCCGATGGCTTGATCTTTCGCTTAGAGCGCGGGCAGGTCGTGGCTCACGCACTCGACGGATCGATTCGGTGGCGGTCGGAGACCCGCTTTGGCAACGGGTTCGGCATCGAACGGCAGCACGCTTGGCTCATCGTGGCCGCGATGGAGGTGAGCCAAACCCAGGCCGTCTCGGTGGCGCTGGATCCCGCGACCGGCCAGGAAAAGTGGCGCGAGCTGGGAAACGCGACGATCGCCGGGGATCTGATGGTGGTCCTGAGCAATGACGGGCGCGGCGGACCCTCGCCGGTGCGCAGGATCACCACCCAGGAAACGGTTTGGACGATCCCGCCGTACGCTATCGCCGCTGCCGATCCCGAAGCGGGCAAAGTCTTCACCCTTAGCGCGGATCAGGTGCTCACGGAATGGGAACTCGCCACCGGCGCGAAGCTGCGGTCGATCGCGGTGGCCAGCCGCGGCCTGAAGTGGCGGTTCATCGGCTGGGACCCGGACACGATTCGCCTCTACGCCGACGGCGGTGACCTCGCGGAGGCGACGGTCATTGACCGCAAGGCGTTTCTGGAGAAGCCGCTCGGGCCGGATGAACCGTTTGCTACCAACGATTGTGGCCCGGTGTTGTGCGCCTTTGGCCGGGATTTCGAGATGTCCATTGTGGACCGTGAGACCGGGGAGAAACTGTGGACGCCGCCTAACACCGGCGGGGCGTTTCCCACGGCGATGGGCCTGCTGATTCACCATGAGAACGGCGAGAACTGGATAGCCGACTTCCGCACCGGAGCCAGGCTGCTGGAGTTGCGTGGGTGGCAGATCGCGGCGCTGGCCGCACCACAAGGCGTCGCGCTGCTGGAGCGCAAGAGCACCGATCTCCGGCAAACGGAGTTCGCCTTGCTGGATGCCAAGGGGCTTAAGCACCTTCAGACCATCCCTTTCCGCGCGACTGGCTGCCGGATGTTTGACGATTTGCTCACCTGTCAGCTGCCCGAGCAGAAGATCGGCATATGGCGGCTATGGTGGGAGGGTGCGCGAGGTGATCATCGACCTGGGCAGCCCTCCGGCGGCTGAGCCTGACGTCGAGATGTCCCGCCCTCTTCCTCCTTATTGGAGGAAGCTTCTCGCGGCCGTGGTGGCCGCACTCGCGTGTGTGCCTCTTCTCACCACTGCCTCGCTGCCGGAGCCCAGTCCGGTGCAGTTCCTGGCGTTCTTGCCAGGTAACAGCACTGAGGGACTCCTGATGCACCAAGGGGTGATTGTTCTTTCCGACGGGCTTGGGATGACTGGCTACGCCCCAGATGGGACGAAGCGCTGGCACATAGCCGGTGACGCGTCAGCCAGCAGGATGCAGCCGCAGCCCGCGGAGCATTTGCTGGTGCTGTCGGGGGAACGCCCAGGCGCCGGTGGCGCGGTGCCCTATTCGATCGCGATAGACCTCATCACCGGGGAACGCGTCTGGTCCAGCGATTCCTACGTGACCGTGTTCGGCGGCTATCTCGCGGCGCTGCGCGATGACCAATCCGTTGAGGTGTTTGAGATTTCGACACTCAAGCGGGTGTTTAGCCTGCCATCTCAGCGTGCCGTCGCGCTCGATGTCTTTCACGCCGCCAAGCCCGCGATCGTGGCGCTTGGTGTGGATGGACTCCTGCGGACCTACGAGGTGCCCTCCGGTGCTCCCGCGCACGAGCCCGTGCGGATTGACGTGCCCGCCAGCCAGGACGTCTACCTCAACCCGGGTGCCGACAAGATCGTGCTTGAGCTGATGGAACGGCAGGACGGCGGCAACGAGACCTGGCCGGGCCCGCTTTCCAGGATGGCCGTTGACCGCGGCACGCTGAACGTCTCTTACGACCAAGCGGAGCAAAACCAGTCCTACGAACGCGATTGCGGCCCGGTCATCTGCGTGCAGTCCTTCGCCAATCAGGGTGCCTCGGTTGAGGTGCTAAGCCGCGACGGCCAGACGCGCTGGCCGGTCCCACAGGATGGCTGGGTCGAGTGGCGCCATGACAGGCTCTTCCGCACGGGCCACCCGGGCGACCTCGCTGTCGTCGATCCAGCCAACGGTTCGGTCCTGGTGAACCTCGCGGGCTGGGAAATCGTCTACTCCGGCTGGCCCGGCGGCGTGGGCGGGCCGGCCCTGCTGGCCCAGCGTGGCCTGACGGGAACGCGGCTGGCCCGCCTCGGTGAGCGCGGATTGCTGCCGATCGGCTCGATCCCGTTGCTCCCAAACGAATGCACGTATGAATCGCCTTTCTTGGCATGCACTACACAAGACGGTCAAATCGGAGTTTGGCGGGTGGCACCCGCGAGATAACCTGCCAGCCATGCGGGTGCTGGTAGTGGAAGACGAACAGGCGCTAGCCGATGCCATCGTGCGCGGTTTGCGAAGGCATGGCCTGGCTGTCGATGTGGCCTATGACGGCAGCACCGGACACGAGATGGCCTTTGTTACGCGCTATGACGTCGTGGTGCTCGACCGCGACCTGCCTGGGATGCACGGCGATCAGCTCTGTGCCGAGCTGGTCGGTTCCGGTGCCCTCACCCGCGTGCTCATGCTGACCGCCAGCGGCACGGTGGCTGACCGGGTCGAAGGCTTGCGGATGGGCGCCGATGACTATCTGCCCAAGCCATTCGCGTTCGACGAACTGGTCGCCCGCGTGCAGGCATTGGGCCGCCGGGCGACCCCCGTGACACCACCGGTGCTGCGGATCGCCGACTTGGAACTCGACCCTGCCAAGCGAATCGTCATGCGAGGCGGTGCGCTGATCGATCTGTCCAATAAGGAGTTCGGAGTACTGGAGGAGCTGCTGCGGGCACGTGGGGCGGTCGTGTCGACCGAGGAGCTGCTCGAGCGGGTCTGGGACGCCAACACCGATCCGTTCACGACGATCGTACGCGTGACGATGCGCACGCTGCGCATGAAGATTGGCCAGCCACCGCTCATCGAAACCCTTGTCGGGGCTGGCTATCGCGTGGTCGAGCCGTCATGAGTCGTAAGGGATTGCGCCCAACCTTGCGGTTGCGGGTGACGCTGCTGAACGCGTTGCTGCTGGCTGGCGCAGGCGTGCTGCTCGTGGTGCTGTCGTGGCTACTCGTCACCGACGCCCTGCACCCGGCTGATTCACTCGCTCCCGGCACCCAGGTCGTGCTCGCCGACGGCAGCATGGTCGCGGCGCAAGACTGGCAGCAGACGGTGACGGACCGTGCCGAGACGGAATTGTTCGCCAAGGGCGGTCTGGCCGTGCTGGCCATCACGATCATTGGCGTTGTCGGGGCCTATGTCGTGGTGGGCCGGGCATTGCGGCCACTGCACCAGGTCACGGCCATGGCGCAACGGCTCGGTGGCGAAAACCTGGACCAGCGCATCCAGTACACCGGCACCGACGACGAGGTCGCGGAACTGGCGGACACTTTTGACGAAATGCTCGACCGATTGAAGGCTACTTTCACGTCGCAGCAACGGTTTGTGGCCAACGCTTCGCATGAGTTGCGCACTCCGCTGGCCGTGATGCGTACGGAGGTAGACGTCACCCTTTCCGACCCCGACGTCAACGAGGCGGAACTCAAGCGGATGGCGCATGTGGTGCGCGACGCGTCGACCCGCGCCAACGCCCTCGTCGATGCTCTCCTCGTGCTAGCGCGCTCACAAGCCAGGACAGGCTTGCGCAACGAGCCGCTGGATTTGGCCGACGGTGTGGCGGGCGCACTGTCGGCAATGGACGGTGAGGTCCAGCGGGTGAATATCGAGGTGTCGACGAAGCTGGGCAAGGCGCCGGTGACGGGCGATCCGAATCTGCTGGAGCGGCTGGCCGGTAACCTCATCGAAAATGCGGTGCGCTACAACCACTTTGGCGGCCGTGTGTGGGTGTCGAGCAGCTGCCAGGGTGACTACGCGCATCTCGTCGTTGGCAACACGGGCTTTGAGGTGGACCAGGCAGACGTGGCGGGTTTGTTCGAGCCGTTTCGCCGGGGTGGCCGTGAGCGCACCGGCGCCCGTGGCTCAGGCTTGGGTCTGTCCATTGTGCACGCGGTGTGCCAGGCGCACGGTGGATCCGTTGGCGCCGTTGCGCTCAAGGGCGGGGGCATGGAAGTCACGGTCGCGTTGCCGAGAAGAGTCGGCTAACCGTCAGTGTCTCATCCAGTTCATTCACGCGTTTGACGGTATCTATGGGCGAATGAAATTAGCCTCCGCTATCGCGGCCGTGTCCCTCGCCCTCGCTGGCGCTCTTGTCCCCGCGGCAAGCGCCAGCGCCGCCGGGTCTCCGCCGCTTAGCTGCGCCTATGAGGTCACCCTCGACTACGCGCCTTACCTGTCCGCGATCATGTCTGACAAGCACGTCATCGGGTCAGGCAAGCTCAAGAACTGCACGGGTGGTCTCAGCGCCACGTTCCGCATCGTTGGCGACGGCCCGGGCAGCTGCTTCGGCCAGCAGTTCACCCTTTACCAGGAGATCTACTGGAGCGACGGTGAGTATTCGCTTATCGAGCTGTCCAGCTCGATCGTGCTCGGCATAGGCGTCTTCACCGGACAGGTGATCGATTACGCCTACACCGGAGCACACGTCGACGTGACTTCACTGGCGGGTCTCGGTTTCCTGTTGTCCTGCCTCGCGCCAGGCGGCGTGCATCAGGTCAAGTTCACCGGAACCGAACTCTTCATCGGGTAGCGGTGACGATCACGTAACCCTTGGGATCGCGGAGCACCGGCGTCTGCTCGGCCATGGTGGCGATGGTGTCCACAATGGACGGCCGAAGCGGGTGTTCCGCGGTGACGCCGAAGCCGTCGAGGCACGAGACGGCGTAGGCGATGACGGGTGCTGGAGAGTCGAAGACGAGCGCGTTGTCGTGCTGCTGAACGGTCACGTTGCCAAAGACGCCGGCCACCATGTCGGGCAGGTTACCCGAGTGGACCGGCACGTCGAACTCGACATCGATGCCGTGTGCCGAAACCGCACCAGACACGAGCCCGAACAAGCCCGGTGTCGTGTCGAAGATGTTGACCACAGCGGCGAAGGTGCCGCCGGAGCGCAGCACGCGGCGTGCCTCAGCGATAGCCCGAATTGGGTCAGGCACGTGATAGAGCATGTGCCGTGCCGTGACCACGTCGAAGCTGCGGTCCTCGAACGGAAGATCCTGAGCATCGGCCCAGCGGGCGGAAAAGCCCGAGGCCGAGGACAATGCGGCATCCGAAGTGTCGACTCCGGTCAGCTCATAAGAGGCGCCCAGGCGGCGCAGGAACGAACCGGTGCCGAAACCGACGTCGAGCACACAATGGCCCTCCCGCAACGGAAGGGCGGCGATAACAGTGGCCTCCACATCGTCTGCCCGCTCGCTGTAGCGAACGTGGGTGTCGATGCGGACCTGCAACGGGTCAAGCGTTTGATAGTCAGCCAGCACGATCTGACGATATAAGCCGCTGGGCCCGGTTAAGGGCCCAGCGGAGGAAAATCACAGGTAGCCGTGCTGCCTCAGATAGGGTGTTATGCCCCCGAGGTGGAAGGGCCAGCCGCCACCCACGATCATGCACAGGTCGATGTCGGCGGCCTCGGCCACGACACCTTCCTCCAGCATGATGGTGATCTCTTCAGCCAGGGCCTTGAGCGCCCGGTCGCGCACCTGCTCTTCGGTCGAGGCCTGCGAGCCCTGCTTGAGCAACGCCAGCAGCTCTGGGTTGATGCCGTCGTCAACGCGAACGGGCAGGCCCGACTTCGCGATGATTTCCATGTTGGGGCTCAGCGGGAAGCGGTCCGGGAAGGCGTCATGCATGATCTTCCCGACGTGCGCGCCGACTCCTGGGCCAACCAGGGCAAGGAATTCCGACGGCCGCATTGGCATGCCGAGCGGATCGAGGGCCCGGTCGGCCACCTCGAACGGCGTTCCCTCGTCGACCGCGGCCCAGATGGTGCCGAGGAAGCGGGCGAAGATGCGGTTGGCGACAAACGCGGGGGCGTCCTTGACCAGCACGCAGCTCTTGCCGAGCTTCTTGCCGACGGAGAATGCCGTCGCGAGCGCAACGTCATTGGTGCGCTCGCCACGGACGATTTCGAGCAGCGGCATGACCGCTACCGGGTTGAAGAAGTGCAGGCCGACCACGCGCTCGGGGTGCTTGAGATCGGCGGCCATGGCGGTGATGGACAGCGAAGAGGTGTTCGTCGCCAGAATCGCTTCGGGGGAAACGACTTCTTCGACCTCGGCCCAAACCTGCTTCTTCACGGAAAGCTCTTCGAACACGGCCTCGATGACGAGCTCCGCGTCGGCGAAGGAGGACTTCGACACTGAGCCGGACACGAGCGCCTTCATCTTGGCGGCCTTGCCGGGCTGAAGCTTCTTCTTCGCGACCTGCTTGTCGATCTCGCCGTGCACATAGGCCAGACCCTTGTCGACCCGTTCCTGGTCGAGGTCGGTCAGCACGACGGGCACTTCGAGGCGGCGCAGGAACAGCAGGCCGATCTGAGCGGCCATCAAGCCCGCTCCGACGATGCCCACCTTCGTCACCGTGGCGGCCAGCGCCGGAGACGGTGCGCCTACGGGCTTTTTCGCCCGCCGCTGCACGAGGTCGAAGGCGTAGAGCCCGTTTTGCAGCTCGCTTGTCATCGCGAGGTCGGCCAGTGCTTCCACTTCAGCGTCGAAGTTCAGGCCATCCTTGGCGGAGGCCAGCAACTCCAGCGCCTTGTTGGCTGAAGGCACGGCACCGTGCAGGCGCTTGTCGAGTTCCGCGCGGGCGAAACCGAGGATCGCGTCCCACATCTCCGACTTGTCAACCTCTTGCCGTGACACGGAAACGTCACCGCGCACGACCGAGGCGGCCCATGCCAGCGACTGCTCAAGGAAGTCGGCGGGCTCCAGCAAAGCGTCGGCGATGCCCATCTCGAAGGCCTGCTTCGGCTTGAGCATCTTGTTCTGCATCAACGGGTTCTGCACGATAACCTGAATCGCCGGCAGGATGCCGATGAGGTTGGGCAGGAGTTGCGTGCCACCCCAGCCGGGGATGAGGCCGAGCATGACCTCGGGCAGCGCGAGCGCCGCCGCTCCGGTGGAAAGGGTGCGGTAGTGGCAGTGCAGCGCGACCTCAAGCCCGCCGCCCATCGCGGCACCGTTGACGAACGCGAATGTCGGCACCGACGACTCACGCAACCGCCCAAAAACCGCATGACCCGTGCGGCCGATCGAGAGCACGTCCTCGCGGGACTCCAGCGAGGCGAACGACGTCAGATCCGCACCCACACAGAAGATGTAGGGCTTGCCGGTGATGGCGATGAACGAAGGATCGCCCGAAAGCGCCTCGGAGATCGCACGGTCCAGCGACGCCAGACCGCCTGGGCCAAACGTGTTCGGCTTCGTGTGGTCCTTGCCATTGTCCAAAGTGATCAGTGCGGCCGGCTTGTCCAGACCGGGCACGCGCACCAGCCGAAGCTTGGCCTCGGTAACAAGCTCAGTCACGACTTCTCCCCAGTAAAGTGCGGGTTCTCCCAGATAACAGTGCCGCCCATGCCGATGCCGATACACATGGCGGTCAGGCCGTAACGCACCTCGGGGTGCTCGGCGAAGTGCCGGGCCAGCTGCGTCATGAGGCGTACGCCTGAAGACGCCAGTGGGTGGCCGACGGCGATGGCCCCGCCCCAGGGGTTAACGCGGGGGTCATCGTCGGCGATGCCGTAGTGGTCGAGGAAAGCGAGCACCTGCACGGCGAACGCTTCGTTCAGCTCGAACAAGCCAATGTCTGAAATGGACAGTCCCGCCTTGGCCAAAGCCTTCTCGGTGGAGGGAATTGGGCCGATGCCCATCACCTCAGGCTCAACCCCGGCGAAGCCGAACGACACCATCCGCATGGCGATCGGCAGGCCCAGCTCGATTGCGACATCCTCGGCCGCGAGCAGCGAAGCGGTCGCGCCATCGTTGAGGCCGGCCGCGTTGCCCGCGGTCACCCGGCCGTGCGGGCGGAAGGGGGTTTTCAGGGTGGCGAGCTTCTCCATGCTCGTCTGGCGTGGAGCCTCGTCCTCTACCGCCAGGCCCCAGCCGGTTTCGGCATCCCGCAGAGCGACCGTCACCAGGTCGCCATCGATCTTGCCGTCGGCGACCGCCTTGGCGAATTTCTCCTGGGAGGCGAGGCCGAACGCGTCGGCCCGCTCCTTCGTGATCGCGGGAAGGCGGTCGTGCAGGTTCTCGGCAGTGCCACCCATGACGAGGGCGGACGGGTCGACCAGCTTCTCAGCGAGGAAGCGCGGGTTGGGGTCGACGCCCTCACCCATCGGGTGGCGGCCCATGTGCTCAACGCCACCGGCGATCGCGACGTCGTAGGCGCCAATGGCGATGCCGGAGGCGACCGTCGTGACAGCGGTCATGGCGCCCGCACACATGCGGTCGATGGCGAAGCCGGGCACGGTGTTCGGCAGCCCGGCGAGCAGGGCTGCGGTGCGGCCGATGGTCAGACCCTGATCGCCGATCTGGGTGGTCGCGGCGATGGCGACCTCGTCGACCCGGGCAGGCGGCAGCTGTGGGTTGCGGCGCAGCAGCTCGCGGATGCAGCGCACGACCATGTCGTCGGCGCGGGTGTCCTTATAAAGGCCGCCATTTGCTTTGCCGAACGGCGTGCGTACGCCGTCGACGAAGACGACCTCGCGGACGTGACGTGGGGTAGGCATGACCCGAATGCTACTCGTGAGTAACGTCCTTGCGCGAGGGGTTCCGTGTGGTCCAGCTCACGCCGCCGCGACCGAGGACGAATCGAGGACGCGCTGGCACACGCTGTCGGGGTAACGGGGGCTGTGGGGGCGGGTGACCGCCCCTCAGCAAAGTTCAGCCAGCTTCTTCGCCACGACCTCGGCGTCCGGATCCCCAAGATCAGTGAGAATCGCATGCGCCTTTTCCCAATGCTCCCGGGCCAGGACCGGGTCGCCCAGGGCAAGGTGTGCTTGGCCAAGGTTCGTCAGGGCTTCGCCCGCAAGGCCGCGAATCTCCAGCTTCTCGATGATGCTCACGGCCCGCTGTCCCGACTCAGCCGCCAGCTGGTACGCCGAGAGTTCGCAATAAGCCGCGCAAAGGTTGTTCTGCGAGAACGCCTCGCCGTAGAGGTCGCCGATCTCCCGCTGAATGGCGATCGCTTCAAGGTGGCTCCGCAGTCCTTCTTCCTTGCGTCCCATGAGGAACAAGGCTTTGGCGAGGTTGCCCAGGTCGCGTGCTTCCGAGGAGCGAAATCCCTGCTCTCGCGAGATCTGTTGCGCCCGTTCAAAGAACCGCACGGCTTCGGCGTGCTCGCCGCGCTGCCCGTGGATGATGCCCATGTTGCCCAGGGCGAGGTTGGCAGCGTGCAGCTGACCGGTTTCCTCGGCCAGTTCAAGGGCGCGCTTGAGGTGCGCGAGCGAGGATTCGAAGCGGCGCAGCTCGTTGGCGACCCGGCCCATGTTGTTGTGGATAACGGCTTCGCGGGCCCGGTCTCCGGCGCGTTCGGCGGCGCTCAGCGCGAGCGCGAAGTAACCGAACGCCTCGTCGAACTGGCCCATCTTGGCGTGCATGATGGCGAGGGCATTCGCGGCCGAACACTCGCTGTGCGCATCGCTGCCCTCGGCGCGAAACAGGTCCAGCGACTCGATGAGAATCGCGATCCCGCCATCGTTATCGCCCACGAGGCCCAGCAGTTTGCCGTGGGCCAGGCGAGCGCTAGCCTGCGCCAAAGTGGACAGGTGGACGCTCGCGGCGAGGGCGTGTCCGGTGAGCACGAGCCCTTCGCGCAGGCGCCCCGCGCGATCGAGATAGCCGTGCAGGCCTTCGGCGATCAGGTAGGCCGTTTCGTGTTGGCCGAGTCCGTTAGCTTGCCCCGCAACGGATATCAGGTTGGCCAGCTCGGTGGACAGCCACGCCCGCGCGTGTTCCTCGGTGCGGATGAAGTCGGCCCGGCTGAACTGTTCTGGCAGCCGCGGGTTGACCTGTCCCTGGGCGACGAATCCAGCCGCGGTCAGGGTCGCGTTCTGATAGTGGTCAAACAAGCGGCCGCGAGCGGCGTCTTGTTCGGATGGTGGCACCTCAGCGACGATCGCCCGCGCGTAGTCGCGGATCAGGTCATGCAGCCGGTAGCGGCCCGCCTCGTGCTGCAACAGGAAGTGCATGTCGACCAGCTCTTCGAGGCACAGTTCGGTTTCCAGCAATGGCAGCCCAGCCAGGTCTGCGGCGGCGTGCACGCCAATGTCAGGCCCCGGGTTCAGCCCGAGGAGGCGAAAAAAACGTTGCTGCTGCTCGGAAAGATAGTGCTGAGACAGGGACAGTGCAGTGAACACCCCCTGTCCCTCGTGCTCCAGCAAGGCCGGGCGCCGGTGTTCATCTCGCAGCCGCTCAGCGAGCGCGGCGAGCGTCCAGGTAGGACGGTGGCGCAGCCGCGCGGCGACAATGCTGATCGCCAACGGGAGGTAGCCGCACAGGCGCACGATCTCGGCGACGGTCTCGTTATCGCCACCGATGCGTTGCGCCCCCGCGCTCGCGGTGAACAGGGCGATCGCGTCAGCCGCGGAAAGCACGTCCAGCGAAAGGGTTCGCGCGTCATCGAGCTCGACCAGCCGGCGCCGGCTCGTCAGCAAAACCGTGCATCCGGGTGCGCCAGGCAGCAGCGGCGCCACTTGCGCGGCATCAGCGGCATTGTCCAAAACGACCAGGATCCGCTTGCCAGCCAGCTCCGCCCGCCAGCGCGAGGCCTTCTCATCCTTGGTCTGCAACCCACCAGGGGGTACTCCGAGAGCACGCAGCAAAACGTCAAGCGCCCCTTCGGCGGAAACCGCGGCCTGCCCCGGCGTGTGCCCGTGCAGGTCGATGAACAGCTGCCCGTCGGGGAACTTGGGGCTCAATTGGTGCGCGGCGTGCACGGCCAAAGCGGTCTTGCCCACGCCTCCCATGCCGTCAATCGCTTGAATGACAACGGTCTGCCCGGCGTCCAAAGTGGACAGCAGTGCGGATAGTTCAGCGGTGCGTCCGGTGAAGTGCGGGGTGTCGCGCGGCAGATCGTTGCGCCCGGTCGCGGGCGCTTTGAAGTCCAGGGCCGGATCGTTGCGCAGCATCTGTTCGTGGCGTTTGCGCAACTCGGGGCCGGGATCGATGCCGAGTTCCGTGGCCAGAATCTGCCGTGTGCGGTGGAAGCGGGCGATCGCCTCGGCCTGCTTGCCGCTGCGATAGAGCGCGAGCAACAGCAGCGCGGCGAGCGGTTCGTTGAGCGGGAACTGATCGGCGGCTGGCGCAAGCTCGGCCACCGCGACGTCGGGCTGGCCGAGGTCCAGGTCGCAGTTCGCCTTTTCCAGCAACGCGTTGAGCCGCTTGGTGGTCAGTCTCGTGGCGGCCGTTTCCGCGGCCTGCCCACCTATGCCGTCGAGAGGCTCACCGCGCCACAACGACAGCGCGGCCGTGAGCGACCCTGCCGCGGCGGCGATGTCGCCGCTCTTGCGTTGTGCCGAGGCGGCCGACACCAGGTCATCGAAACGCTGCACGTCGATCTCGTGCCCAGCGGCGTCCAGCAAATAGCCCGGGTCCCTGGCGACGAGCAGCGGGCCAAGGGCCGTCTGGCGCAGCGCCGAAATCGCGTTCTGCACCTGACGGCGGGCCGTGGCCGGCGGCTCCTCTTCCCACACCGCGCTGGCCAGCCGGTCCACCGAGACGACCCGCCCCGGCTCCAATGCCAGGGCGGCCACCACGCGGCGCTGCTTTGGGCCGCCCAGATCCACCAGTTCCCCGGAGGCCAGCACCTCTAGCGGCCCCAGCAGCCGAAACTCGATCATTACACCCCGTCCTGCGGCAAGAAGCCTTCAGGATAGGAGAAGTGCTCAGGTTACGAAAATGGTGAAGGCTGCTTCGTGCACCTTGCCGCCGCTTTGAAACTCCAGGAACAGCCGGTATTCACCGCGGTTAGCGAATTGGGTGTGGAAGGCGATCTCCTCGGTGCCCGGGTGCAGGTGAGCTAAAGCTCCCGTGCGGACCTCGAAAGCGGACAAGTGTGCCGCCGCGCCCAGGTAGGGCTCCAGCGTGCCGCCAGTGACCGCGAAGCGAAGCAGCGCACCCTCGTTGACTTTGAGGTGAGTCGTGCCATCGAGGCGGCTGACGACATGACCGTCCACCGTGGCCGAAGCCGCCGGGGCGGGCAGCGGGCGCACCTGGGTGTCGCCCGTGATGATGAAGTTCAGCCCCAGGATCACCGGGTGCAAGGCGTCCCAGCCCTCAGGTGTGAATTCCGCGAACAGCCGGTAGGACCCGCCGTCAGCGATATCAGCCGTGGTCTTCCAGATCGCTTCGCCAAGCTCGGGATGCAAGTGCTGGTAACCGCTCAGGTCATCGCGGATGAGGTACAGATGCAGCTGTTTGGTTTGGACGGTCTGGTATTTCTCCAGCGGAATGCCGTCGGGGCCAAAGATCTGGAAGGCGATCGGCACCGCCTTGCCGCGCTGCGAGGGCAGCGTGACGGCGCGCATGAGATAGCCGGAGAAGCTGTCCGTCAGGCCATCGCTGTGTGCGACGGGAGAAGGCGATGGCGCCGCCTCGGAAGGACGTGCTGACCGTCCGGGAAGGACGGCCAGCACGTAGACCACGGTTGCCAGGAAAACGGCACCGATGACGCCATAGATCAGTTTACTGTTGAGTGATCTTGACATCATCCACGCCGGCTTCGACCAAGCTCGCGCTAGAAGCGTCGGCCGCTGTGATCAGGATGCGGACCGACTGGCCGGCGTAAGCCGACAGATCCCAGGTGCCCGTCGCCCAAGCCCCGTCGCGGTCATTGGCTCCCGCGTTGAGGTTGAACAACTGCGTCGTCCCTCCATTGTGGACAACGCTGACCCGGAAGAAGTCCGCGCTCGACGCGTTGCTGCCGTGCGCGAGGTACCACGACATCGACACGCGCAGGACTCCCGTTGACGGCAAGGTGACCGCGGGCGACCTGATGCTCGTGACGCCACCGTCGATGTCATACGCACCGGCGCTAGAGCCCGCGAGCCGTCCTGTCACCAGACAGTTCGTTCCGCTGACCGTCGTGCCGAGTTGCTTGGCACCACTGGAGGAGGTCGCCTCCGGGTCGCCGCGTTCCCACGTTCCGGTTGTCGCGGTGTCGGTGCCGCTGGGGTTGGCCGTCCAGCCCGTCGCGGTTTCGAACGTGTCCTGCCAAACGGTCACTGGGTCGGGGCCACCGCCGCCGGGGTTGTACTTCACGAGCACGAGGCCCTGCTCGATCCCGCTGATGGCGATCGTGCCACTGGCGAAGAACGGGTAGGTGTTCCACGCGCCGTTGAAGCCGGTCCCGTTCGCTGAGGGGTAGATGTCGAAATAGCCCAGCTCGGTGATGCTGTTGGACGCCAGGTTCGTGGTGTCCAGAATCCGCAGTCCGCCACGGTACGACGCCTGATACATCTTCGTGCCGATGATGTAGTGGTTGTGGTCGGTCGCCGTGTTGGTGGGGGAGATGTAGACGCCAGAGTTGACGGGGGCGTTGAGGTCCGAGACGTTCCAGATGAACGTGCGCGTTCCCGGTGAGTCCGAGTCGAGCTCGTCGTTCATCGTCAGCCTGGTCATGTCTGGCGTCAGCCAGCCCTGGTGGGTGTACGCCGAGCCGGTGTAACCGGTGCGCGACAACTGAACCGGCGCCGCCTTGTTGGTCACGTCGACGATCGTGAGCGTGTCGGTGTTGTAGTTGAAGCAGATCTCGCGGCCCACGTAGGTGGTGTCCGGGCCGTTGTAGATCACGCACTGGTTCTCGTGCACGTAACCGTCATTGCTGACGCAGCCGGCGCCAACGGGGTTCTTCGGGTTCTGCACGTTGACGAAGTGGACGCCGCCGCTGCACGTGTTGGTGCCGACAGCGAAGATGTAGCCCGTCTGCTCGTTGACCGCGAGCGTGTGCGAGTTGCCGAAGCCAGTGTAGCGCGCGTCCGCCGTGAACGTCTGTGGCGTGGTCACGCCACGCAACCGGGTCAGGTCGAAGACCTGCATGCCGTGCGTGCTGATGGAGTCCGCGCCGATGAAGGCGTGGTTGGCGTAGACCTTGATGTCGCGCCATGAGCTAGAGGTGCCGTTGTGTGACGGCAGGTTGCCCAAGTAGACAGGTGCTGTGGGCACGGTGACGTCGATGAACGCCGCACCGTTGCTCCGGCCAAAGATGATGTACTCCTTGCCGGTCGTGGAGTCGGTCCACCCCCACATGCTGTTTCCGTTGCCGCCGCCCATAGCCGACAGCGGAAGCACGCTGAGCAGATCGATGTTGCTGCACGGGTATCCGCCCGCTGAACCACCGGAACACGTGGCCGCCGCCTGAGCGCTCAGGCCATCGCCGAAACGCACCGCTGGTTCATGGTCGGCCATGATCTTGCGAAGTTCTTCTTTGCCTTCGGGGCTGTTGGGGTCATGGCCCCAGCTGGCTGTCGCCGTCAGCGTGAGGGCGATCAGCCCCGCCACGACGCCAGCCATACGCAAGGTTCGCCGCATGATGAGGCTCCCATTTCCATCGAGGGTGCTTCATCGTTGCATGCCTATATCTGGTCGAGCAATGCCTGATCTTCACAGGTCTGCCCTGCTCACCTAGGCGCTCAAGCGGTGATCGCGACTGTCCGTAATGGCCACCACATTATCGCGTGATGAAATGCAGAATTGGCATACATCAATTTTGAAGTGGATCATTCACGATTAATTGACATTTTTGCCAGTCATTCGATTAGTTTCAATGTCGAAATCTGTACATAGCTTGACGTCGCGACCGTTGTGCATTTTCATTGACGTTGACGGAACGTTAAATGTTGTCAGGATCAACAATGTGCGGCGGTCGCGGCCGAACCCCTTGCCGCGCCGCCCTTTCCGACCCAACCCACCCTGATCGGTGCTGGTCACAACCGTGCCCACTGGCCGGTGAGGGCTGCGGAGAGAAAGGCGGTTCAGGTGCAGAAATTCGACTATTCGAAAACGCAGAATCATGCGGTCGGAATTGTCGATGTAGCCCGATGGGAGCAGTATTCGCAAGCTAATGATTTCCCATTCAAAGCGATGTGGTATTGCATTCCGCCGGGCGGTAACAGCCCGCTCGACCAGCATCCAGAAATTGAGCTCTCCCTCGTCATGCGAGGCGAGGCGACTGTCGAATCTGGAGGGACGCGCACCGTGGTCAAGCAGGGTTCGGCGTTCCTCATGAGCACGACGGAGCCGCACATCGTGCACAACACCTCCGACGAGCCACTGCTGATTTTTAGCGCCTATTGGATGCCCGATGGCGTCGTGGAAGGCCAGCCATGACAGGCCGCCAGCTCACCGTGATCACGATGCCGCAGCCCACCGCCAACGGCCCACTTCATGTGGGTCATCTTTCTGGGCCCTACATCGCGGCTGACATCGCCGCTCGGGCGGCACGCGCGAGCGGGGCCGAGGTGCTCGTGTCCACGGGACTCGACATCCATCAGAACTATGTGCTCGTCCGGGCGCAACGCGAGGGTGTGTCCGTCGAGTCCATGATGGAAGAGTTCCGGGGCCAGATCACCGAGACGTATCAGCGGGCCGGCATCAACTACGACCTGTTCACCGATCCGCTCGAGCCCGACCACGACGAGACCATCGCTGGGCTAGCCGCTTGGCTTGTCGCGTCTGGCCGAGTACCCATGATGGATTTTGATCTGAAGATTTGCCCGTCGTGTGACATGACGCTGCATCACTTCTATGTCGCCGGGCGATGTTCCTGGTGCCGCGAAGGTGCCGCTGGCGGTGCGTGTGAGGGATGCGGTGCCTTCACCAGTGCCCAGGATCTGATCGACCCTGTGTGTACGGCGTGTGGCGGGCAACCGCACACGGTCACCACGACGCTGCCCGTGCTGCGCATGGAGGAATTCCGTGAGCAGCTGACCGCCATGTGGATGCGGGCCGAACTGCCCAGCCGCGTGCGCCGTCTGATCCAGCATCACCTTGAGGCCGGTTTGCCGGATGTGCCCATCGCTTATCCCACCAACTGGGGCATCCCGGGAACCGGGCCGCTCGCGGGACTGCGGCTCGACCCCTACACCGAGGTCGCTCTGACCGACCTCGTCAACATCGCCCGCGGTGTCAACCCGCGAGCGTCCACCGTGGACGATTACCGGGCGGCGTGGCAGGAGGTCAGCGAGCTCTGGCACTTCCACGGCATGGACAACTCGTTCTGGTACGCCCTCTACTGGCCGGCCGTGTTCGCGGCGATGGGCATTGACCCGCTTCCGTTGTCGGGAGTGGTGGCCAACGAGTTCTACACCCTCGACGGGCTGAAGTTCTCGACCAGCCGCAACCATGCCGTGTGGGCCAACGAGATCCTGAGTGAGGAAGACCCGCGGATCGTCCGCCTCTACCTCGCGTGGGACCGCCCGGACCGCTATGCCAGCGACTTCACCCGCGAATCGTTCGCCGCGTTTCGCGACCTGGTCGCACCGCTTCTCGACGGTACGCACGAGCCACACAAACTGGCCGAACCGCTGCGCGAGGCTGAACGCGTGCGCAGTCTCGACGCCTTGCGGCTCAAGGGATTCGACGCTGCTTTGGCGGCCCGTGGCCTGATCACTCTGCTGCAAACGGGAGAGCAGGTCGACGGGACGCTCCGAAGCGCTCTGACAGGGGAGTGACGGGATGCATGTCTGTGTGATCGGCGGTGGCATCGCCGGAAGCCTGCTGGCCTGGCGGCTGATTCAGCAACCGGGCATCCAAGTGGACGTGTTCGCGGGCACGCACCGCGACCTCGACGCGACCGAGGCCTCCGGCGGCGGAGTGCGCGGCTACGAAAGCGATCCAGAGCAACGCGCCCTTGCCCTGACCAGCCTCATGGAGTTGTTAGACAGCCGGGTCCTGCGGGACTGGGCTGACTATCACCGCACCGGATCGGCCTACCTGCAATGGCCAAACCAGGCCGTCGCCGCGGCGGTGTCCGAAGTGGACAGTGCCCTGAACGGGTCGGCGGAACTCAAACCAGCCTTCAAACTCGGCTGGCACGGGACGCCGCAGGGAGCGGTCGCGATCGTGGAACGGTTAGCCGGCTACATCTCGCCGGCGAGTTTGCGGCGCCACGTGCTGACCGAAGTGGCACGCCGCGCGACTGTCCGCGAAGGTAACCTGACCCACCCGCACAAGGGCTATGACAAAGTCGTGCTCGCGACGGGTGCCTGGACGCCGGAACTGTTGCGCCGCAACGGGTATTCAGATGACGGTTACCAGACCAAGGCGATTCAGTACACGATCTACCGCACGGGCCGCTGGCTGCCGCCGGTTTTCGTGGACGAGATCTCCGGGCTCTACGGGCGTCCCTCCGCCCGCGGGCTGCTCCTCGGTCTGCCCACTCAAGACTGGGATGTGGCGCCGGCTCACGGCATACCAGCGGAAGGTCTTGAAGAAAAAGCGGCGAAGCTCGCGGCTGCCCGCTTCCCTGAGTTGCGCCTAGGCCCGGTCGTGGCCCGCCGGATGGGCGTTGATTGCTACACCAGCCAACCGGGTCTTCGGCTACGGCCTGTCGACAACCGCCTCTACACCTTTACCGGAGGGTCGGGCGGCTCGGTAAAGACCGCTCTGGCCGCTAGCCAAATAGCAGCCAGAGCGCTAACAAGCAGCCGGTGACCGCCGACGCTGTTGTTCTCCCCCTCATCACAAAAGGAGAGATCCCCACTATGACAGACCACCCCTCTTACTTCGCCGTCGGCATCGGCGCGGGTCCATCGAACCTCAGCCTCGCGGCCCTGTTCGAGACGGCGACCACCAAGCGGATCGCGCTGTTTGACCGGCAGCCCGGACCAGCCTGGCACTCCGACCTGCTCTACTCCGGCGTGCGCATGCAGACCGGCTGGCTCAAGGACCTGGTGTCGCTTGTGGACCCCCGCCACAAGCTGACCTTCCACAACTACCTGGTCACGACCGGGCGGCTCTACGCCCTGCTCAACGCGCAGTTCGACGCCATCCCGCGCATCGAATACCAGCGCTACCTGACCTGGGCCGCCGAGCAGATCAACGATATTTACTACAGCGTAAATATTGACAAGATTTCACTTACCGATGACGGTTTCGTTGTGTATTCCGGGGACCGTGTCATGGCGCAAGCGGAGCACCTGGTCCTCGGCGTCGGCACGCAGCCGTTCCTGCCGGAGGAGTTCTCCGGGATGCCCGCTGACAAGGTGTTCATCGCCGACGATCTGCGCAAGCGGTTGCCCGCGATGACGGATCGCGATGCTCCGGTGGCCGTGGTGGGTGCGGGCCAGACCGGCGTCGAGTGCGTGTTCCGCTTGCTGGGAGCCGGTTTCACCAACATCCAGTGGTTCGGGCGCAAGCAGTGGTTCCAGAGCATCGACGACTCGCCTATCGCCAACGATATGTACCGTCCGTCGCATGTGGACTTCCTGCAGGGACTCACGCGATCGACCCGTAAACAGCTCATCGCCGATCACAAGCTCACCGGCGACGCGCTGACCCCAGGAGCGTTGAGGGCGCTCTATCAGGCCAACTACGACGGCATGCTCGAACTCGGGCGCTACCCGGTGACGCTGCTTCCGTACCGTGACGTGACCGGCATAGCGGAGGATGGAGACGGCCTCGTCCTGAGGTGCACGGCACCTGACCGGCGTGAAGAGCACCCGGCGCGTTATGTCGTCGTGGCGGCCGGCCGGCGCAGCGTTCCGATGCCCTTCGATGACGACCTGCGCGAGCGGCTCGACCTCGACGACGACAACGAAATGATCGTCGAGTCCGACTATGCCGTCAGCTTCAAAGGCATGAACGGGCACCGGATCTACGCCCTGAACCACAGCCGGTACAGCCACGGGCTGACCAACGCCGGCTTGACCCAGCTGCCGGTGCGGGCGGCACGCGTCATCAATTCCATGACCGGCGAGGAGGTCTTCCGCATCGCCGACGAGCTGACGTCAGTGCGGTGGTAAGCCATGACCGTTAGCTACGACGGGCGGGTCTTCGTGCCTACCAAGGTTTCGCCGCCCGTCACGCCGACGCCGGACACCCCGCGCGGGGTGTTCCGGCAGCAGGGTGACCTCGTCTCGGTGGAGTTCTCCGGTGGCTGGCTGCGCAGCGGCTGGCTCGTCGGGGTCTGCCGCCCAGACGGCTGTGTCGATGGCGTTTACTGCCTGGCCTTCGGCAACGGCGACCTCGTCGCCGGGAGTTGTGTCTACGTCCCAACCGTTTTGGACGACGGCCGGCTCCGGATCGCCGAGCAATGGCGCAGAATCGACGGATCGACAGGTGTCTCAACCATAGAAGAAGTAAGGGAGCTCAACCATGGATGACCGCCCACATTTGCTGGTCATTGCCACTGGGATGCGGCTGTTCCGCGAATACCTCCTGCGGAGCATCTGCACCCAGTACCGGATCCACATGTTCCTGCACGCCGAACCGACGTGGGAAAAGGAGTACATCTCCGGGTGGACCGTTCTTGAGACCACATTGGACGCTTCGCTGCTGTCCGAGACGGCTCGCTCGCTTAACGCGAAGGACCCTGTCCACGGAGTGCTGTGCTGGGACGAGGCCCGGATTCTGCAGGCGTCACACGCGGCTGCCGCCCTGGGCCTGCCCGGCGGCGATCCCCTGATGATTAACCGTTGCCGGGACAAGCACCTGACGCGCCAAGCACTTGAGGCGGCCGGGGTGCCACAGCCACGGTCGATTCTGGTGGACACCGTCGATGACGCTCTCGCCGCGGCCGCGGAAATCGGGTACCCGATCATCCTGAAGCCACGTGCCCTGGCGGCCAGCCTCGGTGTGGTCAAGGTGAACGACCCCGACGAACTCAAGGCGCAGTGGGACTTCGCCCACGACACGACCGCTCCCGAGGCGCCGCACTATGACGTCAAGGTGCTCGCCGAAGAGTTCGCCGATGGCTATGAAATCAGCATCGACTCGGCCGTCTACCAGGGCAAGGCGCACCCGTTCTGCTTGGCGCGCAAGGAACTTGGCTACTTCCCCTACGCCGAGGAGGTCGGGCACTACGTCGACGCCAACGACCCCCTGTGGCAGGACGCCTCGTTGCTGGACATGCTGCAGAAGACCCACGAGGCGCTCGGCTTCACCGATGGCGTCACCCACACCGAGATCATGATGACGTCGTCTGGACCTAAAGTGATCGAGGTCAACGGGCGCATCGGCGGCGACATGATTCCCTATCTCGGCATGCGCGCCAACGGGGTCGACCCGGGGCTCAACGCCGCGGCGGTCGCCTGTGGCCGGGCACCCGATGTCACGCCTTCGCTTTCGCAATGCGGTGGAGTGCGGTTCTTCTACCCGGCCGAGGACGACACGGTGCTGGGAGACGTCACGTTCTCGACTGTTCCTGAAGGCGCTGACCTTCTCGTGCCGCTCATGCAACCGGGCGCGACCGCGTCACCGCCGCCCAAGGGCACGCTCATCGGCCGCATCGCTTACGCCACCGCGGTCGCTTCGTCTATCGACGAGTGCCGCTCGGCGCTTGACTCCCTTCAGGACGGTCTCAAATGGTAACTGAGTCAGCCGGCATCTGGGCGACCTTCAAGGAGTCGCCCAGATCGGTGAAGGCCTTGCTCGCTGGCGTTTTCGTCAACAAGCTGGGCTGGTTCATCCAGGTGTTCCTGGTGCTGTTCCTCACCGACATCGGGTTCACCGAGGTGCAAGCCGGTGTCGCGCTTGGCTTCTACGGCGGTGGTTCGGTCGTCGGCCTGCTGATCGGTGGCGCGCTTTCTGACCGCATCGGCGCGCGCAACTCCGTGCTCGTCAGCATGCTCGGCACCGCGGCGTTCGTGATTTCCGTGCTGTACGTGTCGAACTACGTGGCGATGCTCGTCATCATCACGATCGTCGGTACCGTCGGGCAGTTCTACCGCCCGGCGTCAGCGGCACTGCTGTCGGAACTCACGCCGCAGAACCGGCAAGTGATGATCTTCGCGATGTACCGGCTGGCGCTCAACCTGGGCACCACGGCGGCTCCGCTTATCGGTGCCGCGCTCGCGGCCGTGTCCTGGGACTTGCTGTTCTGGGGCGAAGCCGTTGCGGCCCTTGCCTTCGCGGCCGTCGCGTTCCTGGCGTTGCCCGGAGCTAAGCCCGCGCCCGCAGGAGATTCTCCAGCCGAGTCTGCCGCGGCTCCCAAGGCCGGGTATGGCGCGATGCTGGCCGACTACCGCTATGTGCTGTTCCTGTTCTGCATGTTCGTCAACGCGGCCGTCTACATCCAGTACCTGGCGACGCTTCCGCTCGCTATCAAGGCCGAAGGCCTGAGCACGTGGTGGTTCAGCGCGGCGGTCGCGCTGAATGGCTTCATCGTCATCACGTGTGAACTGGCGCTGACCAAGTTCGTGCAGAACCTGCAGGCAAGGTTCGTGGCGATGCTGGGCTTCGTGCTCCTGGGCGGCGGTCTGGCGATCTATGCCCTGCCCTGGATTCCGGCCGTCTTCATTGTCGGCACGCTCGTGTGGACGCTCGCCGAGATCTGGGGCGGCCCCACGATGTTCGCCTACCCGGGCATGGCTGGCCCGGAACGCTTGCGGGGCCGCTACATCGGTGCCGCGCACGCGATGTTTGGCCTGGGCACGGCGCTCGGCCCGATCATCGGGGTCATGCTGTTCAACCGCACCGGAGACATGGTGTGGGTGTGGTGTGGCCTGGCCTGTCTCGTCGGCGTCGCCGCCGCTTGGTTCGGCATGCGTAAGCCCGCTCCCGAGCCCGCACCCGCCCTCGCCACCGCCGCGTCGGCCAGTTAGGAGGTTCCTTGATGACTCGTTACGCCATCATCGTCGATCCATTGTCGACCGGTGCCGAATACGGCCCCGCGTTCCGGGAAGCGGGCGCGGTGCCCATCGCCGTGCTCAGCGGCCTGGAACCGGTGCCAGCCTTCGTGGCCACGTGGCAGCCAGAAAACTACGAAGAGATCCACTACTTCGAGGGTGATCTCGACGCGCTCGCCGAAAAGCTGCGGGCCTATGAGCCGGATTGCTTCCTCATCCCCGGTTCCGAGTCCGGCGTGGAGTTGCACGATGCCTTGCTGGATAAGCTTTTCCCGGGCAGTGGCAACACCGGTCCCAGCGCGGCTCGTCGCGACAAGCGGGCCATGTATGCCGCGCTAGCCGCGCACGGCGTGCCCAGCCTGGGCTTCTTCTCCAGCAACGATCCCAACGCGATCGATGAGTGGATTAAGGCCTCCGGGCTCTCCGGTAAGAAGCTGGTCATCAAGCCGCCCAAGGGCGCCGGTGGGGACGACGTGCACATCGTGCCCGAGGGCGGAGACTGGCGCACCAGATTCCAGCACATCCTGGGCAGCACCAACAAAATCGGCACCTACAACGAGGAAGTCCTCGTGCAGGAGTATGCCGAGGGCACCGAATATCTCGTGGACACCTACAGCGTCGACGGTAAGCACACGCTCGTCGACGTGTGCCGGTACACGAAGATCAGCCGTGGTGACGAGATCGGCATCTACCGGGCGATCGACTTCCTCGAAGAAGACCACCCGGAGGTCGTCGCGCTGTGGCCCTACACGCAGCAAGTGCTTGACGCCGTTGGCATCCGCCTCGGCTGCGGGCACGCCGAGATCATGATGACGCCCGACGGGCCGCGGCTCATCGAGGTCGCCGCCCGCCCCTCCGGCGGTGGACACCAGATGGTCAGTGACTTGGCCACCGGGTCCAACCACATCAAGCGCACGGTCGACCACCGCATGCGGGGCGAATTCCGTCAGGGCTTCGACCTGCTGCACCGGCTGCGTGGCGTGTTCGTGTGCGCCCACACCACCGGCATCCTGCGTAACGGCGAAGTGCTGCAAAAGGTGGAGTCGCTGCCGTCGTTCAACTGGATCAAACTGTTGCGCGAGAACGGAACCGTCGTGCCGGAAACGGTCGACCTGTTCACGTGCCTGGCGTGGGTCATCCTCATCAACACCGACCAGCGTCAGCTCGACGAGGACTACCAAGCCGTCCTCGACCTCGAAGCCGAAGTCATCATCGACCCGGCATAGCGCGCGGCAAGCGGGCGGCCTCTTCGCTGAGGCCGCCCCTACTGTCGTGTTAGGACAGGTAAGGCGTGAGGCCTTCGTACCAGACGTCAGCCATCAGCCAGCCACCGTTGGCATTGTGGTGGATGTGATCTGAGCGCATGCAGCCGGTGTTCTCCGCGTCGACTTCCTGTCCGTTTTGGAACTCCGCGTCGTCGGCTGTGATGCTCGCGGGACGGCCCGCACTAGCGGGAATCGCCCACGTGGTGATGCCCACGTCGTAGCAGTCGTCACTGCGCGAGTGCAGGCGCTGCAAGGATATCTCGCCCAGGTGGATGCGCGGGTCCAGTGTCGCCTTGGTGGTTAGCTGTTGCACGGCACGGTATTCCCAGTACACCAGCGGGTTGTAGAAGTGGTCGAACGGGCGTGACACCGTCGGCGTACGCGTGGTGTGCATCCGGCAGTTCGCCTGTTCACTGACCGGATAGTTGGGGCACGACGCCCCGAACTCCAACGGCTTCTGCGTGACGAACACGTGGTCCACCCCATGTGTGTTGAGCAACGCCAGCGAGAACTTCTCCAGCCACCCGGCGTAGACCACATGCGGTGCGTCAGCTCCCGTGAGCACGTTGTCGCACGTCCAGTCGATGTTGCTATTCACGACTCCCGGACGGCCGTTGGTGCACGGTTCGGCCGCGTCGTTGATGCGCGACGCGGGCCAGAAGTCACCCGCGTTGACGAGGCCGTCGCTGTTGTAGTCGTCGATAGGCCAGCTGCGGTTGGTGGTGTCCTGGATCAGCGCGAGCGTGACGTCCATCTTCTGCCAGCAGGTGCTCCAGCCGCTGGTGGTCTTGAGACCCGTGCTGTCGTAATAGGAGCAGCTGATGTTGGCTGGAGCCGTGTTCGGGCAAGCACCGCCCGTGGGATCGGCACTGCCACTGAGCGCCCGGTCAACGCGTACGCGCCGGGCAGACCACCTGTTGCCTTGACTGTCCGTGCACCACTGAAGCGCGTTCGATCCGGCGACCCGGTGAAACTGCAGGTCCGTGGGCGTGAATTTCGCCTGGCTCCACAAGAAACCGCCATCGCCACCAGTGATGAGCTCAAACACTTGATAGTGGCGGCCGTCGGAGGCGTTGGCGTTGAGGGCCTGCGCCAGCTTCTGCGGATAATCACCCTGATCACTCGTGCTGTGCCCGAGGATGAGCAGCCCCACATTGGTGCGGTGACCGTTGACCTGGCGCGGGATATTCAGCGAGTCCCGTGCGCTGGCCGGTGCGGCGATCAACGTTGACGCCAGCACCACCGAGGCCAGTAACGCTACTTTTCTCATCCGGATAGAAGGTCATGCCGATGTTGGCCGCGTAAGCATGTCGATGTAAAGATGCCGCAAGAAGTGGCTAGTCGAGCAGCGGCAGGTCGGGCAGCGGCAACGGCAGCGAGGGCAGCAGGCTGGGCAGGATCGGTGGCAACAGCCCGCCGGTCTTAGAAGGCGTCGGCGTGTTTGGTGACGGTGTCGCTCCCGGACCGTCCACTTGGGACGGTGTCGGCGAGGGTACCGGCAGCACCGAGTTCGCGGGAGCGGGTGCGGCGGCGATCAGCGCTTCAAGCTCGGCGAGCAACCGTTCGCGGACCGTCAGGTCGCTGATACGCGCGATCTTCTCCCGCGCCGTGGCGACCAGAGCCGGGCGCTCTTGCGGCGAAGCCTTGCGCACCTGTTCGAGTAGCGCGAGCACCTCCTGCTCGGCGAGCTTGCTGTTTGCCTTGTCGCTGAACACGATTTGCGTGATCGGCCAGAACGGGCTGCCAGGCTCCGCCGACGCGGCGGCCGCGGTCAGCCCGCCAAACACAAACGCCGAGGCGATCGCCCCGATGATCACCGGGCGCGGCAACCGCCAGCCACCAAGCCACTTACGCCGGTTCCCACCGCCGGGCCGTCCGTCGCCGGCGGTGGAACCAGCGCCGAATCCGTCGAGCGCTAGGCCGCTTTGCGCGGGGACGTGGCCACCGGCGAGCGAGCCAGCGGGACTTGGGGAGGGCAGGCGCAGGGGTGGGATGTCGGTGTCGACCTCGGTGCGCCACGCGTGCAGGAGGCCCGTCAACGGGTCATCGGAGTCCACGGGCGAACCGCTGCCGAGGGCAGACAGGAGTTCATCATCGTGCTCGACCGTCATGCTGCCCTCCTTTCCATAGGTTCGCCGAAGACGTCAGCCGCCAGTGTCCGCAGCCTGGCGAGCGCCCGTGACTGGGCGACCCGGACCGCGACCGGCGTCATGTTCAGGGTGCTGCCCACCTCATCAGCACTTAGCCCCACCGCGACACGCAGCACCACTATCTCGCGCTGCGTCTCGGGCAAGTGTTCCAGGAGCACGCCCAGCAGGCGGGCTTGGTCGGCGGCGACCGCACGCTGCTCCGGCCCGGGGTCGGGATCGGGTCGCTCAAAGGCCGGATCAGGTGCGGGCGCCGCTTGTCTTATCGCGGCGCGCTGCGCATCCGTTACCTTTCGGGCCGCGATGCTGTAGACGAAGGCGGAAAATGGCACACCCTGCTGCCGGTACTTCGGCAGCGCCTTGAGGATCGCTATGCACACTTCCTGGGATATATCGTCTGCCGTCGTGAACCCGCCGCCGATCTTGCCTAGCCGGGCGCGGCAGTAGCGCACGATGCCTGGCTGAACGCTGCTCAGCAGGGCGGAGGTAGCGTCGGGCTCGCCGCGCACAGCGCGATCTACAAGCTCGGTCTCCGGCCAGGTCACGTTGGCCACCCTAACGTGAAATTCTTCTGTAACACCACGGGCGGCAGCCCCGATTACACCGGCATGGGTGTCGAGGTTCGGGTCAACGGGCTGACCAAGTCCTTTGGCCAAACTCCGGTTTGGTCGGAGGTGAGCCTCACCCTGCCCGCAGGCGAAATCTCCGTTTTGCTAGGCCCATCTGGTACCGGCAAATCGGTCTTTTTAAAGACATTAGTGGGCCTTTTGCCGCCTGACCGCGGCGAGATCTGGATCGAAGACCGTGACCTGACCAAGCTCAAAGAGCGCGAGCTATATGAGGTCCGCAAGCTCTTTGGCGTCCTGTTTCAGGATGGTGCCCTGTTTGGCTCCATGAACATCTACGACAACGTGGCCTTTCCGTTGCGTGAGCACACGAAACTCAAAGAGAGCCAGATTAAGGAGATCGTCTCCGAAAAACTCGACATGGTCGGCCTCATCGGGGCCGAGACGAAACTGCCCGGCGAAATCTCCGGTGGCATGCGCAAACGGGCCGGTCTCGCCCGTGCGCTCGTGCTGAACCCACAGATAGTGCTGTTCGACGAACCGGACTCCGGCCTTGATCCGGTGCGGACCGCCTATCTCAATCAGCTCATCGTCGACCTCAACCAGCAGCTCGACGCCACGATCCTGATCGTCACGCACGACATCAACACGGCCCGGACGGTCCCCGACAACATCGGCCTCATCTATCACGGTCACCTGGCCATGTTTGGCCCGCGCGAGATGCTGTTGTCCAGTGAGGAACCGGTCGTCCGGCAGTTCCTCAACGCCCAGCGCATCGGCCCGATCGGCATGACTGAGGAGAAAGACGCCGACGAGCTTGCCGCCGAGGCCGCCGCTGGGGTGGACCTTCCGCCGCTGCCAGCGATTCCGCTGCAGTTGCGGCCGTCCAACGGGCAGCCCAGGCGAGCTGAACGAGCGCCGGGCGAGTGGTGCCGTGCCAACGGGATCGTGCCGCCCTGGGGATCGTTCCAATGAGGACAGTCGGCGAGTTCCTCATCTTCTGCGGGCACGCCATCAGGGCGTGTTTCAAGCGCCCGTGGCAAATCCGCGAGTTCATAGACCAGGCGTGGTTCATCTCGTCGGTGTCGATCGCGCCCGCCGCACTGGTGTCGATACCGTTTGGTGCCGTCATCGCCCTGCAACTCGGCTCGCTCGTGCGGCAGCTGGGCGCGCAATCGTTTACCGGAGCGGCTTCCGTGCTAGCTGTGGTCAGGGAAGCCGGGCCGATCGTGACCGCGCTTGTCATCGCGGGTGCCGGAGGCTCGGCTATCTGCGCCGACCTGGGCGCCCGGAAAATCCGCGAAGAGCTAGATGCCATGAGGGTACTAGGAATCGACCCCATCCAGCGCCTCGTCGTCCCCCGCGTCGTGGCTTCGATGCTCGTCGCCGTGCTGCTTAATGGTGTGGTCAGCGTCGTTGGTGTGGCCGGCGGCTACTTCTTCAACGTCGTGCTCCAAGGCGGAACGCCAGGCGCCTATCTCGCGAGCTTCCAAGCCCTGGGACAGTTGCCCGACCTGGTGTCCGGCGAAATCAAAGCGATGGTGTTCGGCCTGGTCGCCGCACTGGTCGCGACCTATCTCGGCATGAACGCCAAGGGCGGGCCCAAAGGCGTTGGCGATGCGGTGAATCAGTCGGTCGTCATCACGTTCATGTTGCTGTTCGCCTTGAACTTCATCATGACGGCGATCTACTTCCAGGTCATTCCGCAGAAGGGTTCGTGATGCGATTCCTCGAAACCCTTGGCGGACAGCTTTCCTTCTACGTTAAGGCCGCTGCCTGGACCCCGCGTACTTTGTCGCGCTACAAGCGCGAGATCGCCCGGCTGCTCGCTGACATCAGCTTCGGCCGGGGCGGCCTTGCCATCGTTGGCGGAACCGTTGGCGTCATTTGCTTTCTAACCTTCTTCACGGGTACTGAGGTAGGCCTGCAAGGATACCAAGCGCTGAACCAGATCGGCAGCAGTGCCTTCACCGGCTTCATCTCGGCCTATTTCAACACCCGCGAGATCTCACCGCTCGTGGCCGCGATCGCGCTGAGCGCGACGGTCGGGTGCGGTTTCACGGCGCAACTCGGCGCGATGCGCATCTCCGAAGAGGTTGACGCGCTTGAGGTCATGGCCGTCCCGTCGGTACCGTTTCTCGTGACCACCCGGATGATCGCCGGTTTCGTGGCCGTCATTCCGCTATACGTCCTGGGATTGCTGTCGAGTTACTTCGCGACCCGCACCATCGCGACCGTCTACTTTGGCCAGTCAGCCGGAACTTACGACTACTACTTCGGCCTCTTCCTGCCACCGGCCGACGTGCTGTGGTCGTTTGGCAAAGTGCTCGTGTTCAGCGTGATCGTGGTGCTCATCCACTGCTACTACGGCTTCACCGCGAGCGGCGGCCCAGCGGGTGTAGGCGTCGCGGTCGGCCGGGCCGTGCGTGCCGCGATCGTCAGCGTCAACATCGTGGACTTCTTCCTCTCGCTCGCGATCTGGGGAGCCACCACCACCGTCCGGATCGCGGGGTGACGCGCATGTGCCTCACAATTTGCCGCTTCCCTTCGCCCGGCCTACCTTCGCGCGGCCCGGTCGGCGCTAATCGGCGTTTGGCTTCGCCGGCCTACCTTTCGTGGCGCTGGTGTGGACGGGTGAAGCCGACGTGTCGCGCTCGTGGCCGCTTCCCTTCGCGCCTTTCGTGCTGCCCGGTCGACGGGTGGAAGGCGGGTGAGCGGTGATGCGGCTTAGGTTGGTAGGTGCCGGGTTCCTGGTGTTGCTGATCGCGTTGCTGACGACCAGCGTGCTGGTGTACCGCAAGGCTTTTACGCCGGTCAGCTGGGTGACGCTGAAGACCACGAGCGCGGGCATGCAATTGTCCGAGGGCGCGGACGTGAAGTATCGCGGGGTGATCGTCGGCGACGTCCGCTCCATCACGGCCGATGGCACCGCGGCGACCCTCATGCTGGCGATCGACCCGGCGCTGATCGGCCGCATCCCGGCTACCGTGACGGCTCGTTTGCTGCCCAAGACCTTGTTCGGGGAACGGTACGTCGAGCTGACCGGAACCGGTGGGCCCGCACTGCGAGCTAACGCTGTCATCGGGCAGGACCGCTCTTCCAACGCTGTCGAATTGGAACGCGTGCTCGACCAGGCCTTGCCGTTGCTGCAATCCATCAAGCCGGACAAGCTCGCCGCCACGCTGGGCGCACTGGCCTACGCCCTTGACGGCCAAGGCGAACAGCTCGGTGAAGACCTCACGACCGCTAACGCCTATCTGGCCGCGCTCAACGAGCAGATGCCGGCGCTGGCTGAAGACATCCGCAAACTGTCTGGAGTGCTTGACCTCTATCACGGTGCGATGCCGGATCTGCTGGAAGTGCTGCGCAACGTCACCGTCACGGCGACCACGATCAGCGATCAGCGGGAGCAACTCAGCCGGTTCCTTGTCAGCACAGCGGATCTGGCCGACGGGACGAACAGGGTGCTGACCGTGCACGAGGCACGCATCATCCAACTGGGACAGGTTAGCCGTCCTGTTTTGGAAGTGCTCGCCGCGTACGCGCCGGAATATCCTTGTCTTTTAAAGGGTTTGGTGAAGCTGCAACCGCGGGCGGAAGAGGCGTTCGCGAGCGGGCGGATGCACATCACGCTTGAGGTCACCAAGGACGGCGGCAAGTTCGAGAAAGGCCGCGACGAGCCGGTCTACGGCGGCGGTGCCGGGCCCAACTGCCGTGGACTGCCCGACAACGTGCATGTGCCGGCGCCTGGTGTGGAAATCAATGACGGCTATGACTACGGCGGCGACCGCAAAGTCATCAAAGGTCTGCTCGGTGCTTCGACCGGGACGCCACCCGACCAGGTTTCTGATCTGGCTGTGCTGCTGTGGGGTCCGCTGCTGCGCGGAACGGTGGTGAACGCGTCATGAAGTCGCTTATCAAGCTCTGTATTTTCGGTGTTATCACGGTGGTGCTGACCGGTGCACTGGCGCAAACCCTTGGTGCGTTTAGCGGTGGCGGCACTACGTATACCGCTCAGTTCACGGATGTGGCCGGACTGCTCGAAGGCGACGACGTGCGCATCGCGGGCGTCAAAGTCGGTGAGGTGACCGGCATCCGGCTTGTCGCGGGCAACGTCGCGGAGCTGTCGTTCACGGTTGATGACGCGATCCGGCTGACCGCCTCGGCCAAGGCGAAGATTCGCTACCGGAACCTGGTCGGACAGCGTTACGTCGCCCTGTTTGAGGGACCGTCCAGTGCGGAGCCGCTCAAGTCGATTCCGCTGGCGCAGACAAGCCCCGCGCTTGACTTGACAGTCGTGTTCAATGGTTTCCGGCCTTTGTTCACGGGACTTTCCCCGCAAGATGTCAACGCGTTCGCCTTCGAAATCATCAAGCTGCTCCAAGGCGAGGGCGGAACGATCAAGAACCTCCTGGAGAAGACAGCGTCGCTGACGAGTTCCTTGGCCGACCGTGATGTGCTCATCGGGAACGTCATCACGAACCTCAATGCCGTGCTGGGGTCGATCAGTGCCCGCGACGCTCAGCTCGACGAGACCATCAAACAGTTGCAGCTCTTCGTCTCCGGGCTTTCCGCCGACCGGGCCGCGATCGGCGAAGCGATCGTCCACATTGGTGGGCTGGCCTCCGCGACGACCGGGCTGTTGAGCGATGCTAGGCCTTCGCTCGCCGCCGACATCAAGGCGCTCGATTCGCTGGCTTCGACGTTGCAAGCCAACAGTTCTACCATCGAGTCGACCCTGGCTACCGCGCCGGGACGGCTGCAAGCGTTGACTCGCACCGCCTCCTACGGCTCGTGGTTCAACTTCTACCTATGTGACTTCGACGGCCGCGTGGTCGCACCCAACGGCACGGCGCTTAACCCGGTGACGTTCCACGGGACGAACGCGAGGTGTACGTCATGAACGCCACACGGGTGGGCATCATCGGCACCATCATCGGGGCCTTGCTGCTCGCTGGCGCGTTTCAGCTGGACAATCTCGGCGGCGGAACGTCTTATACCGCAGCGTTCCGAGACGCCAGCGGGCTCGCCGCAGGCAACGAGGTTCGCGTCTCTGGCGTGAAGGTCGGCAAGGTTACCGGTGTTTCTCTCGCTCGCGGTTCCGGCGGTCCTTATGTGCGCGTGAGCTTCCGCGTTTCCTCCGTGGAGCTGGGATCGCAGACGGGCGCGACGATTCGCATCAAGACGGTGCTCGGGCAGAAGTACCTAGCTTTGACTCCCGCTGGGTCTGGTTCGCTATCGGGCGAGATTCTGCTGACACGCACGTCATCTCCGTTTGACGTGATGGAGGCGGTGCAAGGACTGGCCGGGACGCTCGACCAGATCGACACCACCCAGCTGGCACAGGCGTTTTCCGTGCTGTCACAGACGTTCGAGGACACTCCCGCTGCGGTGAAGTCATCGCTCGACGGATTGTCGCGGCTCTCGCAGACTGTCGCTTCGCGTGACGCCGAGCTGCGCTCACTGCTCTCGCGGGCACACACGGTTACTTCCGTTCTGGCCCAGCGGGATGAGGAGTTCCGCAAGCTGCTCAACGATGCCAACCTGTTGCTGGCAGAAGTGCAGAAGCGGCGTGACGCGATCCATGCCTTGCTGACGGCGACGTCGGAGCTGTCAGCTCAGCTCTCCGGACTGGTGGCCGACAATCGGGACGCGCTCAAGCCAGCGTTGCAAAAGCTACGTTCCGTCGTAGCCGTGTTGCAGCGCAACCGCGCCAACCTCGAAGCGACCCTCGTCAACCTCGCGCCCTTCGTGACCGCCTTCGCCAACGTCACCGGCAACGGCCGCTGGTTCGACTCCTACGTGGACGGCCTCGTCCAGGGCCTCACTCCCACCGTCCGTACCGGAGGCGCCTGATGCTTCCTCTTCTCCACGCCGCCCCCGTGCTCCGCGCGCTCACGCCCCGCTCTTTCGCCTTCCCGCCCCTTCCGGATGCCGAACGGCGTCGGCCCGCTTCGTGCCGCCGCTCTTTGGTGATCCACATCCCTCTGGACGTGATCGAAAGGCGGTTTGATCACGTCTCACGGGATGTGGATCACGGTTGCGGATGTGGATCACGACCAAGCCGGCCAGGTGCGGCATCCGGCGCAAGGCGGCCAGGTGCGGCGTCACGACCAAGGCGGCCAGGTGCGGCGTCACGACCAAGCCGGCCAGGTGCGGCATCCGGCGCAAGCGGAAGGGAGCGGGGATGAAGCGGTGGCAGGTGCTGACGGCGGCCGCGGTGACGGTTGTCGCGATCGCGGTAACGGCGATCATCTGGCCTGGTGGGGCGAGTAAGACGCTCACCGTGATCTTCCCGGGTGCTGTCGGCATCCACGAGGGCTCAGACGTGCGTGTGCTGGGCGTGAAGATCGGCGAAGTCACGCAGATTGTGCCGCAGGGCAAGACGGTACGCGTGGAGTTGCGCTACGAAGCGGAGACGAACATCCCCGCTGAAGCAAAGGCGCTCATCATCCCGCCGAGCGTCGTGGCTGACCGCTACATCCAGCTCGCCCCCGCCTACACCGATGGCGCGACGTTGCCCGACAAGGCAACTGTCCCCATCGGGCGGACCGCGGTGCCGATCGAGCTCGATGAGATCTATGCGGCACTGGACAAACTCAACGTCGCGCTAGGACCCAACGGTGCCAACAAAGAGGGCGCGCTGGCCGAGCTAGTGCGTGTCGGCGCGGAGAACCTCAACGGCAACGGCGAGAGCCTGCACGACACCCTCGACGGGCTGTCCAAGGCGATGACGACGCTTTCTGAAGGACGGCAGGATCTGTTTGGCACGATCGCGAATCTCCAGGAATTCACCACGATGCTGGCGCGAAGCGATACCGCCGTTCGCGAATTCAACGGCCGCATGGCTCAGGTTTCGGCCCAGCTGGCGGCTGAGGGTGAGGAACTCGCGACGGCGGTGAGAGACCTCGCCAGGGCGCTCAGCGACATCACCGTTTTCGTTCAGGTGAACCGGGAAGAGCTGAAGCAGAACGTCGCCGCGCTCGCCGACCTCACCGGCATCCTCGTGAAGCAGCAAGCCGCGCTCAAACAGGTGCTCGACGCGGCGCCGCTGGCACTTTCCAATTTGAACCTCTCCTACAATCCGGCTTCGGGCACAACAGACACTCGCGATAACGCGCTCGGCCCGTATGACCCGGCTCAGTTCGTATGCAAGCTCCTAGCCGAGTCATTGCCCGTCGCTCAACTGCCAGCCGTCTGCGGGGTGCTGCCGAAATGACCCTCAGCCGGTACTCCATAATCCTGGCCTTGGTCCTCAGCGGATGTGCGCCATCCGTCATGCCGGGTGAGGCGTTCACTATCAAGGCAGAGTTCGCGGATGTCCTCGATCTGGTGCCACAGGCGGCGGTGAAGGTCAACGATGTCACTGTCGGCAGTGTCAAAGATATCCGCCTCAACGGTTTCACAGCCGTGGTCGAGCTGACCGTCGACAAAGGCGTAACCCTGCCCGACAACGCGACCGCGGCGGTCCGCCAGTCGAGTCTGCTCGGCGAGAAGTTCGTCGCCCTCGCCGCGCCAACGGATGATGCGGCTGAAGGTTCGCTCGGCGAGGGCGACGTTATCGCGCTTAACCGCACGAAACGTGGCGCGGAGGTCGAGGAAGTCCTTGCGGCCCTTGGCTTGCTGCTCAATGGCGGTGGTCTGGCCCAGCTGAAGACGATTAACCAGGAGGTCGTCAAGGCGCTGACGGGACGCGAAGGTCCGGCCAAGGGCGCACTGCACGAGCTGGACAAGTTTGTGTCCAGTTTGGACAGCCAACGCGCTGACATCGTCAAAGCGATTGAGGCCCTTGACCGTCTCAGCGCCGGGCTGGCGACCCAGACGGAAACCATTGGCAAGGCGATCGAGGCGCTCGCGCCTGGCCTGACAGTGCTAGCGCAACAACGTGAACAGCTAACTCACGCGCTGACGGCGCTCAAAGACTTGAGCACCGTGGGCGTCAGAGTCATCGACGCGAGCAAGAAGGACACGGTCGCTTCCCTGCAAGCGCTGCAGCCCATCTTGGAGCGGCTGAACGAGGCCGGCGACGCGCTGCCCAAGGGCATCAACTTCGCGCTGTCGTACCCGTTCCCGCCCAACGTGCAAAAGGCGATCTCAGGAGACTTCGTGCGGCTGCACATCACGCTGGACCTTGACGCCGCGGCGATCCTGGCCAACCTGGCCGCTTCCGGTCCCGTGCTTCCGGGTTTGCCGCAGGTGCCTATCCCGCAGCTGCCGCAACTTCCGTTGCCGAACCTGCCGCTGCCCACCCTGCTGCCGACGGCGTTGCCCACGATCCTGCCCTCGGGACTCCTGCCCGACCTTCCGCTCATCCCCGGATTGCGGATGGGGCAAGCGAACCCGCAGACCGGTGAGATCGCGGGAATGCACGGCGGGCTCAACGCCATGCTGACAGGAGGTGAGCCACAGTGATAAGACTCAAGCTCATTGTGTTCGCGCTTGTCGGACTGCTCGGCATCGGTTATGTGGGCGTCAAGTATGTCGGGCTGGGCGACGCGTTCACGGGACGCTACCTCGTTTTCGCGGACTTCTCCCACAGCGGCGGCATCTTCGTCAACGCTTCCGTGAGCTATCGCGGAGTACCCATTGGAAGGGTTGAAAGCGTTGAACTGCATGGCGATCTGGTGCGCACGGGCCTGCGGATAGATGAAGGTGTGCAGATCCCGTCGGCGTTAAGGGCGGTCGTGGCGCACCGCAGCGCCGTGGGTGAGCAGTATGTCGACCTGCGGCCCGAGACGGACCAGATGCCGTTTCTCAAGGCGGGCGACGTCATCCCGGTGTCGCAAACGGGCCTGCCACTGCCGATCGAGACGCTGCTATCCAATTTGGAGCGTCTGGTCAGCAGTGTCGACCCGAGGGATCTCGAAACGCTCATCGACGAACTTGGCACGGCGTTCGCCGGCAATGAGTCCGCTCTCAAGGCGATCCTGACCTCCAATAGCCTGCTCCTGGAGGAGGCGTCCCGAAGGCTGCCGGAAACCGTTGCCCTGATTCAGGATTCGACGACGGTGCTCCAGACACAGCTGGCGTCCGCCGACAACATAAGGCAGTTCGCTCGCGAGCTCGCCAGCCTCACCAAAACGGTCCGCGACGCCGATCCGCAACTGCGGCAACTGCTCGCTAACGGCCCGCCCGCTTCGGTGGAGCTGCTCGGGCTGCTGCGCGACATCGAACCTTCGCTGGCACCCTTGCTGGGCAACCTCATCACAGTCAATGGCATCGCGGTGCGCCGCCTCGACGGGATCGAACAGATCCTCGTCACCTACCCCTTGGTGGTAGCAGGCGGATTCACCGTGGTGCCGGGAGACGGCACGGCCCACCTCGGGCTGGTGCTGAATGCGGGCGATCCTCCTGCCTGCAATTACTACAAGAGCGGTCAGCCCTATCGCTGCACCGGCTCGGAGCTGGCCCAAGGTTCCGGGGTCCGCAGCTCCAACAACGTCCCACGGGTGGGTGCGGCTCCTTCACCCGCACCCTTGGCGCAGGCTAACCCCCGTACGCAAGCGCTGCCCGTGGGACCTTTGGCCACCGGCGTCGCCCCCGTTGCGCCGGTGGCCAGTTTCGACCCGGTGACCGGCCTGGTCATCGGACCCGACGGGCTGCCCATGCAGTTCGGCTGGACCGGAGGCCAGGCCGCCACCGCGGGTGCTCAATCGTGGAAGGTGCTGTTGCTGCCATGAAAACGTTGAAGGCGCGGATAACCGCCGCGGTGCTCGCGTTGCTGACTGTCGCGAGTGGATATCTCGCGGGGGAGTGGTATCAGGCGAGACAGGCCGCTCACGCGAAGGACGCCGCCTTGAGCGCGGCCCGTCAGTTCGCCGTCGACTTCGTCTCCATCAACGCGGCGACGGTCGACCGGGACCTGTCACGTGTAGTCCTTAGTGCGACCGGGGAGTTCGGCGAGGAGTACCAGCGGGGAATGCCAACCGTAAGGGCGGCGGTGCTGGAGAACAAAGTAGAGGCAGGAGGCACGGTACTGCGCGCAGCTCTCGTGTCCTCAGACGCCGACTCGGCGGTGGCTATCGTCGCCGTTGACGCCACGGTCAAGAACGTCAAAACACCGGAAGGGCGGGTAGCGCACTACCGCATCCAGCTCGACCTGGTTCTGGAAGAGGGGAGTGACCGGTGGCGCGTCTCCAAGCTGCAGTTCGTGGGATAAGGGTCCTGCTCGTCCTGATCGGCATCGTGGTCCTGATCGGCGGTTACGCCTGGTTCGACCAGTCAAGGATGAGCCGTGAGCAGGCCGCGGCCAGGGAGTGCTTGGCGGTGGCCCCGGCCGCGGCCGCCGCGTTGTTCTCCTACGACTACCGCACTTTTGACGCGAGTGTCGCGAATGGACGCAGCTTCGCCACGGGTGCTTTCGAAACCGAATACGCGCAGACGACAGCCGCGCTGAAAGGAACCGCGGTCAAGGAACAGGCCGTGGTCACGGCTCAGGCCAGCGTCGCCGGGCTGGTCAGCCACGTGGGCAGCCAGGTTGAGGTGCTGCTTTATGTCAACCAATACCGCCGCAACGTCAACATCTCCGGCGAACGGGTGGATCAGAACCGTGTCGTGTTAACGATGACCAAAGTGGACGGACAGTGGAAGGTCACGTCCGCGGCGGCAATCTGACGCAGTCGGCTTCTTGATTGGGCGAACGTGCCCAGACAGCGATTGTTAGGGCAGGCGGTGCCGGAATGGCGGGAGGGTTCCATTCCGTCGCCGCCTTAACTAAAGGCCTTGGCGTTCTCGGCCACCCACTGCGCGAAGGGGCGGGCAGGTTTGCCGGTCACCTGTTCCACCGTGGGCAGGACGGTGTAGCCGGCCTCCGGTGGGTTGGTGCGCATCATGAGGAAGAACTCGACATCCTCCTCGGAGAAGCCGGATTCGCGCCACACGGCCACGATCTCGTCCTGGGTCAGCTCGATGAACTTGATGTCGCGGCCGAGGACTTCGCTGATCGTCCTGACCTTCTCCGGCGGGGTCAGTGCTTGCGGTCCGGTGAGCCAGTAGTCGCGTCCCGCGTGACCTTCCGTGGTCAGCGCTGTGGCGGCAACGGCCGCGATATCGGCGTCGTGAATCATCGCACTCTTCATGTCCGGGAACCCTTCGCGGACAACACCTTCCGTCTTGATGGACTCAGCCCATTCCAGAGCGTTTGACATGAACTCGACTGGTGCGAGCCGGGCATAGCCGACGCCAGCGGCATCGAGGGCGTCTTCGAGCGGGCTCTTGTTGACGTCGCCGGCCAGCACAGACACGCGCTTTCCTTGCGCAAGCGGGGCGATTTCGGCGCCATTGGCCAGCGGCGAGAAGTCCACTCCATCGAAGGTGATCAGATGAACCGCGGTCACGCCGTCAAAGGCTTCGGCCAACGTCGCTGTGTCCGCCAGGTTGCCTTTGATGAGGTCAGTGCCTTCTGGCAGCCCGGCCTGGTCAGGATGGCGAGTCAGGGCACGCACCCGGTGCCCGTCAGCCAGGAGCTGCTCGACGAGGTGACGGCCGACGTTTCCGGTTGCCCCGGTGACAAGGATGTTTTCGCTCATGAGAGCAACGTTAGAGTCGATCGCGGTCAGCTCCTGTCCGCGATAGCTGGCAGAATCAAAGTCATGCTCGAAACGTCCGCCCGCCTGTTGCGTTTGCTCGGATTGCTGCAGCTCCACCGGGACTGGAGCGGTCCCGCGCTCGCGGACAGGCTGGGCGTCACGGCCCGCACCGTGCGCCGCGACGTCGACAAACTGCGTGCCCTGGGCTATCCCATTGACGCGATCGGTGGCGTGGGCGGCGGCTACCGCCTCGCGGCCGGCACCTCGCTGCCGCCCCTGCTGCTCGACAACGAAGAGGCCGTCGCGGTCGCGGTGGGGTTGCGAACAGCAGCCTCAGGCACCGTCACCGGCATCGCCGAGTCGTCTGTGCGGGCACTCGCCAAACTCGACCAAGTCTTGCCCTCCTCGCTGCACCACCAGGTCACGACCCTGTCCGAGGCACTCGTCACGATGCCGGCCGCTGGCGTGACGGTCGACGCGTCTTTGCTGACGGCACTCGCGGCGGCAATCCGTGACCACCAACGGCTGCGGTTCTTCTACAACGATCAGCCGCGAGACGCCGAACCTTATCGCCTTGTCCAAAATGGACGGCGGTGGTACTTGTTCGGCTGGGACACGGACAAGACTGACTGGCGGACCTTCCGCGTGGACAAGATGGCCGTGCGCACCCCGAACGGAAAACGTTTCGTGCCAAGGCCTTTGCCCGCGGACGACATCGCTGAGTACATGGCTCTTGGCATTACGACGAACCAGTACCGGTATCAGGCGGTCTTCCTCATGCAGGGCACAGCACAAGCCGTCGCCGACGAGATTCCTTCCACCATCGGCGTCGTCGAGCCGATCGATGCCACGACATGCCTCCTGCGCTGTGGTTCCGACAGCCTCGACCAACTCGCCGTGTGGATAGCCGCGTGCGGTTTCGAGTTCACCGTGCAGGAGCCACCCGAGCTAGCCGACCACATCCGCACCCTCGCCGCCCGGCTCAAGCGTGCCGTTGGCGGCCGGGCTCGGCTTTGACGCGATCGACGCTGACGGCAGCGGCGAGCTGAGTCATCCGGAGCCGCACCGGGGGCTGCTGAGGATTTCTTCTGCCGCAGTCAGCCACAGGCCCCGGGAAACAACCTCTTTGGCCCGCTGGGCTAGTTACTTTCCTCCGGTGCGGTGGCGGCCGCTTCCGCGGCTGCTGCCGCCGCGATGAGGGCGGCGGACAAGTCGTCAGCCAACAGCTCACGCTGCCACGGACGGGCGCCCGAGCGCTCGAGGAAGTCGCTGACCGACTCAGCGTCCACAGACGACGGTGGCTCCCAAGCCAAGCGGCGTATGAACTCTGGCGTGATGAGGTTTTCCGGGGGCAGCGTGTACCGCTCGGCGGTCTGCGTCACCACCTCGCGGCAGCGGGCCAAACGCTCGGCTGCCGCGGGGTCCTTGTCGGCCCAGCGGTGCGCGGGCGGCGGTCCGTCAAAGGCGGGCGTCACCGGAAGCTCGTCGTCAGGCAGCGCCCGGGCCTCGTTCAGTGCCTGAAGCCATTGGCCCGCAAGGCGGCGCACGGAACGGCCGCCAAAACCGGGCAGCAGCAACAGTTCCCGCTCGGTCTTCGGGTCCATCTCGGCGGCCGCGACGATGGCGGCGTCGCCGAGCACGCGGCCGGGAGCGGTGTCTCGCTTCTGGGCGATCTGGTCGCGGGCATACCAAAGCGCGCGTACCCGCGACTGCGCCCGGGCGCCACGGACCCGGTGCATGCCGGAGGTTCGGCGCCACGGCTCAGCTTTCGCCTTCGGCGGGCGGGCACCATTGCGGGCCAGCGCCTCGAATTCTTCCTGTGCCCACTCGCTCTTGCCTTGCCGCTCAAGCTCCTTGTCGAGCGCGTCGCGCAGTTCCACGAGCAGCTCAACGTCGAGCGCGGCATAGTTCAGCCACTCCGGAGGGAGTGGCCTGGTCGACCAGTCCGCGGCGGAGTGATGCTTTTCGAGCACGAACCCGAGCAACTGTTCGGTCAGCGCGGCCAAGCCGACGCGCTCCATCCCGGCCAGGCGGGCGGCCAGTTCCGTGTCGAACAGCTTCCGTGGGCGGATCCCCAACTCAGCCAGGCAAGGCAGGTCCTGGCTCGCCGCGTGCAGCACCCATTCGGCGTCGGCTAGAGCGTCATCGAGAGACGAAAGATCGCCCAGCGGGACCGGATCGATAAGGGCGGTTCCCGCCCCTTGACGGCGCAATTGCACCAGATAGGCACGCTGGCTATACCGGAAGCCGGACGCGCGCTCGGCATCGATCGCCACCGGGCCGGTTCCCGCGGCGAAACGGGACACCACCTCACGCAGCTGAGCAGGAGAGATCGCCGGTTCGGGCGTCCCTCCGGCAGGCGAGGTGAGCAGGGTCATGAACTACACCGTAATGCCTTGCCGGGGACTATGAACGTCGCAGGGGCAGGGCCGCGACGCCGACGGGTGGCAAACCAGCCGTTGACGCGAGCAAAGCGCACCATGCCTCAAGATGACCTTCAGGGGGTACTACGTGAGGAGTCCAGGAAGCCCGCAGCTCAAGATCGGTCGTGGTAGGACCCTGGAGTCCGCCGAAGCGGCTTGACGTGGTTTGCGTCACGGTCCCGCCAACGGCGCGGTAGCCATCGGTGTGCGCGTCGAGCGCGTCGATCAGCCAGCCCCAGGTCACCTGAGGCAGCAGCGGGTCGTTGGCCAGGTCGGCCTCGACCTCAGCCTCGACGTAGCAAACGAGCCGGGTCTGGCCCTCCCACGCCTCGTGCCCGGCCGGGTCGTGGAGCAGGATCAGCCGTCCGGTGGTGACTTCCTCGCCGTTACGCAGGACAGTCGCCCCGAGGGCGAAGGAGAAGGGGGCGAGTTTGCGCGGAGCGGGAACCTCTTCGAGCGCGATCTCGCTCCGGGGGGTGAACTCCTGGAGCACGCTGACGGCGCGAGTGAACGTCTCCGGGAGTACGGTCGTGAGCGCCATACACGTCACCCTAGGTCGCCAGAGGCGTGCCGTCTGGCACGGCGCGCCGAGAGGCGTGGCACGATGGTGGCGATGAGTGCGTTTCTTGATGCTGCGCGTGGCCTTCCCGTGTCGCACACCCCGGTGTGGTTCATGCGCCAAGCAGGGCGTTCCCTCCCTGAGTACAAGCAGGTCAGGGCCGGAATCCCGATGCTGGAGTCCTGTCGGCGTCCCGAGCTCGTGTGCGAAATCACGCTGCAGCCTGTGCGCCGTCACAACGTCGACGCGGCGATTTTGTTCAGCGACATCGTCGTGCCACTTGCCGCAGCGGGCGTAGATCTTGACATCGTCGCGGGTGTCGGTCCGGTTGTCGCGTCACCGGTTTCGGCAATGGTCGATTTGCCCGCTTTGCTCGACCCGTCGGATGTGTCCTTTGTAGACGAAGCCGTGCGGCTGCTCGTCAAGGAACTCGGCTCCAAGACTCCCGTGATCGGGTTCGCGGGCGCGCCGTTCACCCTGGCGTCCTACCTGATCGAGGGCGGACCGTCGAAGCACCACGAGAAGACCAAGGCCCTGATGCACGGCAACCCGTCGCTGTGGCACGCGCTTTTGGGCCGGCTGGCTGAGATAACTCAGACGTTCCTGCAAGTCCAGGTTTCCGCTGGCGTCTCGGCGATCCAGCTCTTCGACTCGTGGGCCGGGGCACTGTCCGAAGCGGACTACCGGCGTTTTGTCCTGCCGCACTCGGCCGCCGTCATGTCAGCCTTCGAAGGCGTCGTGCCGCGCATCCACTTCGGCGTCGGCACCGCATTGCTGTTGCCCGCCATGGCTTCTGTCACCGACGTGCTCGGCGTGGACTGGCGTACTCCCCTGGACACCGCTTCGGCGTTGGCCCCAGGCAAAGCGCTGCAAGGAAACCTTGACCCGTCCCTGCTGTTCGCCCCCTGGGACGTCATCGAATCCGAGACACGCCGCATCGTGGCCGAAGGACGGAGCGCCCCCGGGCACATCTTCAACCTGGGACACGGCGTCATGCCAGAAACCAACCCCGAAGTCCTCACCCGTCTCGTCTCCCTCATCCACTCCCTCTAACCCACCCCCCGCCCCTCGCCCTCGCCCGCGCCCCGCCCCGCCCCTCGCCCGCGC
>NZ_KB903273.1 GCF_000379685.1 Catelliglobosispora koreensis DSM 44566
CGTACCGGTCCTCATATTTTGCGATGGCCAGCAGCCGGTACATGGCTTCGATTTCGCGGCCGGTCATCCCCGCGGCGGTGGCGATGGTCTCGTCTCGCGGTTCGCCGAGGTTGATCCGCCGCATGTAGGAGCGCATCGCGGCGAGTTTGCGCAGCACGGCCGTCACCGGTACCGGGTCCCCTGCGGTAAACAGGCCGGCCAGATATTCCACCGGGATGCGCAGCGCGTCGACCGCACCGAACAGGTTGCCCGCGTCTTCGCCGTCATGCCCTGTGCCGGCGAGCACGTCGACGACGGGTGACAGAGGCGGGATGTACCAGACCATCGGCATGGTGCGGTATTCCGGATGCAACGGTAGTGCCACCTGGTACCGCATGATCAGGTCCCAGACTGGTGAGCGCTGCGCCGCGTCAATCCAGTCCTCAGGTATACCGGCGGCACGGGCACCGGCGATCACGTGCGGGTCGTGCGGGTCAAGGAACACCGACCGCTGCGCCTCATACAGCCCGGTTTCATCTTCGGTCGCGGCGGCGGCGGTGACTTTGTCGGCGTCATAGAGCATCAGGCCGATGTAGCGCAGCCGGCCCACACACGTTTCCGAGCACACGGTCGGGATGCCGATTTCGACGCGGGGGAAGCAGAAGGTGCACTTTTCGGCTTTGCCGGTGCGGTGGTTGAAATAGATCTTCTTGTACGGGCAGCCGGTCACGCACATGCGCCAGCCGCGGCAGCGGTCCTGGTCCACTAAAACGATGCCATCTTCGGAGCGTTTGTAGATCGCCCCGGATGGGCACGCGGCGGCACAGGACGGGTTGAGGCAGTGTTCGCAGATGCGGGGCAGGAAGAACATGAACGCTTTTTCGTACTCCTGGCGCACGTGTGCTGAAACTTGGGCCAGGACGGGGTCGCCGGAGGCGATTTCGTTGCCGCCGGCCAGGGAATCGTCCCAGTTGGCCGACCACGAAATCTTCGTGTCTTTACCGGTGATCAAAGATGTTGGCCGGGCGACCGGGGTGTCATCGCCAGCAGGAGCGGTCAGCAGATGCTCGTACTCATACGTCCATGGCTCGTAGTAGTCCTGAATAGACGGAAGCTTGGGGTTGGCGAAAATGGTGAGCAGCTTCTTTATGCGCCCGCCAGAGCGGGGCTTGAGCCGGCCGCGTTTGGTGCGCACCCAGCCGCCCTGCCACCGCTGCTGGTCCTCATATTTGCGCGGGTAGCCAAGACCTGGGCGGGTTTCGACATTGTTGAACCACACATATTCCACCCCGGTGCGGTTGGTCCATGCCTGCTTGCAGGTCACCGAGCAGGTGTGGCAGCCGATGCATTTGTCGAGGTTCATGACCATCGCCAGCTGTGCCATCACGCGCATGTCAGTACTCCACGTTCTGGTTGCGGCGGCGGATCATGGTGACTTCGTCGCGCTGGTTACCGGTCGGGCCCAAATAGTTGAACGCGAACGACAATTGGGCATAGCCACCAATCAGATGCGTGGGTTTGATCAGCAGCCGGGTCAGCGAGTTGTGGATCCCGCCCCGTCTGCCGGAGGTTTCGGCCTTGGGCACATCGACGACGCGTTCCTGGGCGTGGTACATGTAAACGGTTCCGGGCGGCATCTTGTGGGAGACCACGGCCCGGGCGACGACCACGCCGTTGCGGTTGACTGCTTCGATCCAGTCGTTGTCGGCCACCCCGATTTTCGCCGCGTCGGCTTCGCTCATCCAGATCGTCGGCCCGCCCCGCGACAAGGTCAGCATCAGCAGGTTGTCCTGGTACTCCGAATGGATGGACCATTTCGAATGCGGTGTCAGGTAGCGCACGGTCAGGCCGAGCTCGCCGTTGGAGCTTAATTCCGGTTCGCCGAAGAGC
>NZ_KB903274.1 GCF_000379685.1 Catelliglobosispora koreensis DSM 44566
TGTTGTCACGATTTTGAAGAAGGAGTCCGCCATACCCCTACGATCGCACGGGAGCCTGTCGATGAACCGTGCCCTAATGGCAGCCGGCCTGGTCGATTTTGTGCACTTAACGATCTTCCCCGTGATCACCGGCCAGACAGGTACAGACCCGATCTTCAACGGTGCGGCCGACTTCGACCTGCAGCTAATCGAAAGCCGGACTTTCGACGGCAACATTCAGGAACTCATCTACCGGCCCACCCTGCACCGCTGAACTCTTTTGCGGCTGCACCAAGGGTGGTGTCAACGACTGATGCTTGCCCGCGCGGGCACATCTGCTTAGGGAAGACGCTAATACCCCATTCACCATCCCGGCAACGACGTCACGGGCTACCGGCACCCGCAGGCGCTGTTGCCGGGATTCTGCTTTCCTCGTCAGGCTCACCGATTGGCTGGGCACGGCCGATCAGCGTCATCACCGTGGCGCCCGCTGGACCAGTCGGCGCCGGTAAGGCCGCGATGGTGGCTTTGCCGCCAGCCGCGCGGCAACCATTTGAGTGTTGCCAGCCGTCCTGGCCGGTCAGACCTCGTGCAACACAGGCCGCTGTCAGCCCACGGCCAGATCTTCGGCGCCAGCATCGAGGAGGTGCAGCGGACTCGTCTTTGAGGAATTCGATGTCGGTGGCGGCGAAGCTCGTCATGGGGCGTTCGCCCCACATCGCGGCCATGCGATCCCAATACGTGCCGCACGTGCGGCGGGCACCCGGGCCAGCCGCCGCCTTCACCTGCGCACGCATTCGGCGACGGTGGGCACGTCCATTGTGGACGGTGTGGTTTGCAGATCGGCGTTGGTGATACCGAGCAGCTGGCGGGTGGCGGGGTCAGTGGTCACCGGAGGTCTCCCAGGACACGGCGGTGCACCCGGCCTAGCAGCCGGGCGACGGTACTGGCGGAATGGACAATGAGGATGCCTTGAGTGGACAGTGCGGCCAGCAGCACGTCCTGGCCCGGTGCCAGGCCGCCCGATGGCGCAAATGCACCAAAGCTAGTGTCCGAGGGGGGAGTTGTACCCCAACCACATCCTACGTCTCACTGGGGATCTGTTGTTGCGTTGCCTTTAGCTGCTTCATTTTGGGGCTCGGGCGGGGCAGCTCGTGGGAATCGATCGAGGACTCGTCCTATGTAGTCGTGTCGGCTTGACCGACACGACTACATGCATTTCTGCATTGGAGCCGGATGTTTACCGACGTCTTGTCGCCGGCACCGGTGCGGTTATGCGGCTATTTCAAATAGGGATTGTCCTATGGCGAAGATGCCGCGTTGCGGGATGCGGAATCCGCCGAGTGTGGCTTGCTCGGGTAGCGGTCCGGTGGGGCCGAGGTCGTTACCGCTGATGGATACCTGGATGTGGCTGAGGTACCAGATGCGTGCGGGGTTTGCCTCGAACTGGTGGCCGTTGGGTGTGTTGCCATGCAGGGTGATAGCACCGGCGCCGAGGACTGGCCCGGCGATGGTGGACATGGCCGTCAGCATCCATTTCTGGCGCCAAAGGCCAGGTGGCATGTGGCTGCCCAGGCTGCTGAATATCCGGGTGATGGGTGTCGCGGCAAGCAAGACGTCCCAGTGGAAAGCTCTGCCATCGTCTATAGAGACGATGAGGCGGTTGCTTGCTGGC
>NZ_KB903275.1 GCF_000379685.1 Catelliglobosispora koreensis DSM 44566
GAGGTCGACACATTGGGCTGGATATGCACGTATCGGTTGTCTGGTCTGCGTGCGAGACGTTGATGCCGGAGTCCCTGCGCCGTAGGGCCATGCGAGGGGCTTCGTCGCTTCCATCGATGACTTCGGCCCACCAGCGCGCAAGCCTTTCAAAATGCTCGCCTCCGAGCAAATTGAGTGGGGGGGGTATCTGGATCCGGCACTGGTGTGGGGCAGCCCCTGCACAACTGCCAGCAGGTCAGGCGGCCGGGATTTGGGCTGCGATCGGCAGGGTGGGTGTGGGTGATCCGCCTGGTGGTTCGAGTGTGACGCCGACGATGGTGCCGGTACGGGCGGCGGTGATGGCCGTGAGGGTGTGCTGGCCTGGTTGCAGGACACCGGCAGATACCGGGGTTCCGCCGATGATGGTCCACAGCTGGTAGACCTTGCCGGGTGGTGGCTCGGCTGCGGCGAGCATGATCAGAATCTGTGGCTGGTGCGGCGATCCGGCGACGCTGAGCGATCCGCCGCCGGTGACTGTGGTGGTGCGGATGCTGGTGCCGGGGGCGGTGAGGATGGCCAGGGTTTGGGCGGTGTCTGCTTGTGCGGCGGCCAGCTGGGTTCTGGCGTGGCGTGCCTGCACGGCGAAGGAGACCGTGGCACCGGTGGCCGCGAAGACGACGGCGGCCAGGGCGGCTGCGAGGGCTGGGCGGGGTATCCACTGCCACTGGCGTACCAGCCATTGCCATCCCCGGTGGCGTTGCGCGGCAACGGTGGGGGCGTGCTGGCGCACCCGGCGCACCTCTCGCATGACCTGTGCGCGCAGCCGTGCGGGGGCGATGGCCCAGGTGTCGTCGGCCAGGCGGGTGACCGCTTCGGACAGTTCGGCGACTTCGATCGCGCATGAGGTGCATGTCGTCACGTGTTTGGTGAATGCGCGTTCTTCGCGTGGGTCCAGGGCGTGCAGGACGTAGGCGCCGGACAGGGTATGAACGTCTATGGTGCTCATCGGTTGACCTCCACACCGAGGCAGTCACGCAGCCGGGCCAGGCCGTCGCGCATGCGGGATTTGATGGTGGGCAGGGCCGCGCCCAGTAGCGTGGCGACTTGCGGGTAGGTCAGGCCCTGGTAGTAGGCCAGGGCGATGGCCTGGTGCTGTAGTTCGGTCAGCCCGGCCAGGCACTGGCGCACGTGCGCCGATTCCATGCGGGCGCCGGCGTGTTCGCTGACTTCGTCGTAGGGGACGTCGGCGTGTTCACGCAGGCGGGTGGTGGTGTCGGTGTGGGCTTGTTCGGTGCGGACCCGGTCGACGGCGCGGCGGTGGGTGATGGTCAGGATCCAGGCGGTGCCGGTGCCTTTGGCTGGGTCGAACCGGGCCGCTGAGCGCCACACTTCGGTCATGGCTTCCTGGGTGATGTCTTCGGCCATTTGCGGGTCGCGTACGACCCGGCGGGCCAGCCCGTACACCCGGCCGATGACAAGGTCGTAGAGCCTGGCGAACGCGGATTCGTCGCCGCGCCCGATTTGGGTTAGCAATGCTGCGGCGGGGCATTCTGGCCCTGCGGTCGCTGGTGGTGGCGGGACCAGTTGCGGGGTCCAGGTCCGGGCCGGGAAATGACTGTCGGGCATAGG
>NZ_KB903276.1 GCF_000379685.1 Catelliglobosispora koreensis DSM 44566
CCCCGCCGCACACGCCGAAGGCGCGGCCGGGCTGGAAGAACTAGCCACCGGATGCAGCCTCGACTATGACGGCGGCCCCGGCATGGGCGGCGCCGGCCCCTTCGGCGACGGCCCGTTCGGGGAAGCCTCCGGCCGGCCCGTACCGGTCGCGGTGGAAAACTTTCACGCTCTGGCCGACCGGCAGCGCCGCGACACCTTCGCTGACCCCTACGACCCGGCCGCAACCAGGGTGAACCTTCTCAACTGGGACGGCAAAGGCAACCCGCAAGGGCTTTTCCCGCCACGCAAACAGGAGCAACCGTGAACCACACCACCACAGCCGCCGTGGCGGCCAAGGCCGCCTCGATGCTGCTGCGCTACCCCGATCCGCCGCTGCTGGCCCAGCTGCCGGTTCTGCGTGCCGCGATCGCCACTCTGCCGCCAGAAACTGGCACACCCCTGGGCCGGGTGGCCGTGCACCGTGGCGCCACCGATCCAACCGCACTGGCGGCCGAGTATGTGGAGCTATTCGACCTGCGGCGGCGCTGCTGCCTGTACCTGAGCTACTACACCGCCGGAGATACCCGCAACCGCGGCCAGGCCCTACTGCACTTCACGGCCGCCTACAAGAAAACAGGGTTCATCCTCGACGGCGGCGAGCTGCCGGACTTCCTGCCCGCCGTCCTCGAACTGGCCGCCTGCGCACCGCAAGCAGGCTGGGGGCTGTTGCGCGAGCATCGCATCGGCCTGGACCTGCTCGCCACCGCCCTGCACGCCCAGGAGTCGGTGTACGCGCACGCTGTCACCGCGATCCGGTCGCTGCTGCCACCAGCCAGCCCCGCTGATACCGCCGCCGCACTCGATTTGGCCCGCACCGGCCCGCCAGCAGAAACCGTTGGCCTGCAACCCTTCCCGCTGCACACACCAACTGCCGGGGGGCGGCGGTGAACACACTGCTGTGGGCGGTCCTGCCGTACCTGACCCTGGCCACCTTCGCCCTGGGCACCGTCTGGCGCTACCGCTACGACAAATTCGGTTGGACCACCCGCTCCAGCCAGCTGTACGAAACAAACATTTTGCGCTGGGGCTCACCCATGTTTCACTTCGGCGTCCTCATGGTCCTGGTAGGGCACATCGGTGGCCTGCTCATCCCGAAAGCCTGGACCGAAGCCGTAGGCGTCACCGAGCACACGTATCACCTGATGGCTGTGTTCATCGGGACCGTCGCCGGCATCTTCACCCTCGTGGCCATGGCTATCCTCATCTTGCGCCGCCGCCTGGTCGGCCCGGTGTTCGCCGCCACCACCAAAAACGACAAAGCCATGTACCTCGTCCTGGCGGCAACGATCGTGCTCGGCCTGGCGGCCACCGTGCGGGCGAATGTCACCGGCCCCGGCTACGACTACCGCGAAACGATCTCACCGTGGTTTAGATCGGTGTTTTACCTGCAGCCCAAAGCCGAACTCATGACATCCGTGCCGGCCGGTTTCAAAATCCACATCCTGATGGCGTTCGCCCTGTTCGCGTTCTGGCCCTTCACCCGCCTCGTGCACGCCTTCAGCGCCCCCGTCGGCTACCTAACCAGGCCCTACATCGTCTACCGCAGCCGCAGCTTCAAACCCGGGCTGCGTGCCACCCGCCGCGGA
>NZ_KB903277.1 GCF_000379685.1 Catelliglobosispora koreensis DSM 44566
TGGCTAATCAGCCGGCTTCGTTCATTGTTTGACGCATTCAGGCAAGGAGGGCGTGCATGACCAGCCAGCAACCGAAGTTGAAGAAATGGCAGATATTCGCCCTGGGAGGCATAATCGCAGGACTGGCTATCCTAATCACTGTAGGAACCATCCGCGAGAAAGCCAGCGAACAGGCCGCCCAGCCCACGAACGCTCCGGTCGCGTCCGAAACGCCAAAGCCTGAGCAGGTTCTGACCATACACAACAGCAAGGACTTTGCCGCACTCCTAACCGGACCGGACAACGACTGGGATGTTTTCAAAGCGTTCGCTGCCAAGTACCAGGGCAGGACGATTGAGTTCGACGGAAACGTCGCCTCCAGAAGAGATCACGGCGACTTTAGATATGACTTCTTGATTCTTACTGGGAACTACGGTGAATCGCCAAGGACGGGACCCAACTTTAAATTCAGTGGCGTAAATGTCCGTGACCTGCATCTGACAGGCCCAACCATTCCAGAAGTTGTGGGCGCGGGAGACAATGTCCACGTCATAGCTAAACTTGATGACTACAACAGGGTTCAAGGACTCTTCCTCCTTGACCCAATCTCTACAGAGATCAGATAGAGGGAAAGGCCCTGCGATTGATCGGCTGAGACGTGCGGACGTGATGGCGCAGGAAGGGGGCGGTGGGTGAGCCTGCTACGCCGGTCTGCCGGACGATTCTGTGCATTCAAGCGAAGTCTGGGCGCTGTAAAACTATGTTTAAGCGTGGCCTTTACGGTCGGCCTGGGCGAATGGCTTACCACATCGCCTTGGTCAATGATCGTCGTTGCGCTGACTACAGGTGCTTCCGCGACCTGACGGTCCAACGCGGACCGCATAGCACTCTGGCTGCGAGGCAACGCTCGCATGACGAGCGATGTTCTAAATTGACCTGCCTTTCTAAGGTCCACCTTGGCAGTATTCAGGCAGCAGCCGAGGGCACCGTCTGTGGAGCAGTCGGCGTCACCGCACCCGGATTACAGCACGCTAAAGTTCGGGGATATATAAGCAAAAGTCGGGAAAACCCAGACGTGAGTGCGCGGACAGTGTCGATAAGACCGATACCGGATTGTGACACACTTTCGTGTTCACGATTCGCGACGGAATGCCTTGCTCAGGGTTCCGTTCACCAATTTGGATGCTACCGGCGTTGGGTGATCGTGGGCCGGTCGTTCACCTATGTGGGTGCCATTGATGAGATGCTCCCAGCGCGATGAGTGTGACGCGGGTTCCAGAAGCAGGGCAGCGGCGGACACTCGTGAAACGACGGGTATCGCGCTGACTAGAACCCACATCTAGGCCCAGCAACTGTAAGAGTCTTCGTGGTTGTTTATCCATTGTGTCCGGAAGGCCTCGGGGGTGAGGCCGTCCAGCGATCCGTGTGGCCTGTAGGAGTTGT
>NZ_KB903278.1 GCF_000379685.1 Catelliglobosispora koreensis DSM 44566
ACGGTCCCGACTGGGAGACCGGTGATCTGGGAACGAAGTTCCAGCAGCAGCGTCACGCACAGCATGTCGCCGCCATCCACCACCAGATCTGGCTTTACCGGAATCATTTGGCCTGTATGTGTTGTGCGGCTTGGATGATCGCGTGAGCGGCCAGCGTGACGTCGTCGCGGGTGGTGGTGCGGCCAACCGAGAACCGGATGGCGCTGGCTGCCCGTCCGGCGCTCAGGTTCATGGCAGCCAGCACCGGGGAGCTGATGCTGCCGTCATGGCAGGCCGATCCGGTCGACGCCGCGACCGACGGGCATACCGCGAGCAGATCCGCCCCGTTGATGCCGTCGATGGAGACGTTGAGGGTGTTAGGCAGCCGAAGATATGGGTGCCCATTGAGATGCAGGCGCCGCCCGAACGCGTGCTGTAGCAGCTGGTGCAGCTCATCGCGCAAGGCCGTACACTGAACCTGTTGTGCCGCAACATGCTTTTCCGCGAATACGGCTGCGGCACCAAGCCCGGCGATACCCGCGACGTTCTCGGTACCCGACCGCAGCCCGCGTTCCTGGCCGCCGCCACGGATGACCGGTGAAACCTGCACATTGTCGCGAAGGTAAAGGGCGCCAGCGCCTTTCGGGCCGCCAAATTTGTGTGCGGCCACGGTCAGCAGATCCACACCCAGCTCATCGACGGTGAACGGGAGCTTGCCAGCGGTTTGGGCGGCGTCGGTATGAAACAGCGCCCCGGCCGCATGGGTCAGGGCGGCGAGTTCGGCGATGGGCTGGATTGTGCCGGTCTCGTTGTTGGCGTGCATCACCGACACCAGCAACGTGTCATCGGACAGCGATGCGGCAAGGTCTGCCGGATCAACCAGGCCGTACTCGTCGACCGGCAGAATCGTGACCCGGATGCCTCGGGCGGTCAGGGCTTTGCAGGTTTCCAGGACAGCGGGATGCTCGGTGGCCTGAATGATCACCTGACCGGTGCGGCCAGCGACAATGCCGTTAATTGCCAGGGTGTTGGCTTCGCTTCCTGACCCGGTGAACACGATCTGCTCTGGTTGCGCACCAAGCAATCCGGCAAGCTGCAGGCGTGCGGTGTTCACTGCATCGCGGGGGGCATGGCTGTAGAGGTGGCTGCTAGACGGGTTGCCGAAATCTTCTGCCAGATAGCGGGTCATGACGTCGAGCACGCCGGGCGCCAAGGATGTGGTCGCGTTGTGGTCAAGGTAAACCGGAACCGTCATCGCTGACTGCCTGTGCCCGTGGCGATGGGACGCCCGGCCAGGCGCCATTCGCTCACCCCATCGGTCAGCCGAGAGGCGTTGCGGCCATGCCGTTGCAGGATCTCCACGGCCTCGTGGGCGAACACGCAGTACGGTCCCCGGCAGTACGCGACGACTTCTGGCCCAGCCGGGATTTCGCCGAGCCTGTCTTCGAGTTCATCAATCGGAATGTTGATCGCACCTGGAAGGTGT
>NZ_KB903279.1 GCF_000379685.1 Catelliglobosispora koreensis DSM 44566
TGGCGATTCCCGCGAGGAACGCGGCGGCCCAGCCTGCGGACGCGGTTTCGACTGCGGGGCCTTGCCCGCCAAGCAATTTGGAGGCTTGCGCGAGGCTGTCGGCGACCACGATGACAAACACGACCGGAACCACGGCCAGCAGCAGCAGGTTCACCTGGTTGCGCACGTATNCGGCCAGGAACCGGCGAGCGAAAACAAGGATGCTCATCGCCGCACCGCTTGAACTGGCGCTGCGTTTCGCGGGATGGTCTTGCCGTCGTGCAGGTCGATGATGCGGTCGAAGCGGTCCTCGTCCACCACGAAGTGACTGATGATCAGTACTGTGCGGCCCTGCTCGCGCCGTGCCGCCACCAGTTGCCAGAAGCGCTGGTAGGTATCGAAATCGAACCCCGCGTAGGGTTCGTCGAGCAGCAGGATTTGCGGGTCGGCCAGCAAGGCCAGGCCGAGGTTGAGCTTGGCGAGGGTACCGCCGGAAAGCTGATCTGCGCGGGTCGCGGCGAACCGTGCGAAGCCGAGCGAGTCATAGATCGCATGCCTAGACACTTCGGCAGTGTGCGCGGGCATACCGTACGCATAGGCGAACAAGCCGAAATGCTCGTCACAGGTCAGCCGCGGATACACCAGCGGAGTCTGCGGGCAGTAGCCCAGTTTCCCGGACCGGGTGACGCTGCCAGCATCGGCGGAAAGCGCTCCGACCAGAATCTTCATCAGCGTCGACTTGCCCGACCCGTTTTCGCCTACAAGGCCAACGACCTCACCGGCACCCAGTTCGACGTCGGCACCGCGCAGCACGTGAACGCTGCGCCGGACCGGCCAAATGCCGCGCTGGTATGACTTGACGACTCCTATTGCGGACAGCACCGGCTCGCCTGGCGCCTGGCCGGCTGGCTCTGCCGCGGCGGGTGCCTGGGTGATGATGCTCATGGCGCGCCTCTCCCTAAGAAAGTGCTGACACAGCAAGCGTCTGCCCGCCTACCCCTGCCAGGTAGGGCTTGACGGCCCGGCGGCGGCAGGACCTTGGTCCCTACCCGGCAGGGGTATTTGATCGCCACACTGGCTGCAGAAACCGCGATCTGCGAGGAGACATGCCCATGAGTGAGTCGATGCCAGAACGGGTTCACGGATACGCCGGGCGGCGTGCCGATCACCTGCACCGTCTGCACAAAGTGGAGGGCCAGATCCGCGGTATCGCCGGAATGGTCGAACAGGACCGG
>NZ_KB903280.1 GCF_000379685.1 Catelliglobosispora koreensis DSM 44566
ATGTTTCCTCGCCGCCGAAGGGGGCGAAGTCGCGCACCGGGACACGGCGGGCCTGTTTGCCCGCCGCAGTTTCTACCGGGACGCCATCGCCGCTCCATACTGGGCGGTGGGTCCAGTCGGCCAGTTCGATGCGGTATTCCGGATCGGACAGTTGCAGTGCCCCAGCAGCCACAGCGGCCAGCGCGAAGGCGGGCATGTGCTGCCACGGCACCTGGTAGAGATGGGCGTGCTGTTCATGGCAGACCGCCGCGAGACGGTCGAGGATGTTGCCGAAGACAGGCTTTTTGCCGAAAGCCCGCCGGTCGGTGCGCCGTACTCCGATAGCTTCACGCAGGGCGGTCATCCTGCGGTCGCTATCTCCGTCACTGACGCGCACGATCGCCAGCAGACCGGGATCGGCCGGGTCCGGATACAGGCCAACCTCGGCGGTGTGCGGATAAAGCGCCACGACGGCATGGTGCAATGCCACGCCGCAGCTGATGGTGAGCATCCGGCCGGTGGGGTCGACGGCCCGCAGCTGGCGGCTGTGGTCAGCGCGCAGTTCAAGCATTGCGCCGTGGATCACCCACCGCCACGGCTGCGTGTTGAAAATCGATGGGGCGGCCAGGGCGAGCCGGGCCGCCTCAGCGAGAGTTGCGGTGGTGGCGTGCCTGCCCATGTCTTAGCTCCCCTCAACTCGGTGTGCGTACGAGCTGCGGGCTTGCTGGCTCATACCCTGTAGCATCCCGCCGCAACCGAGCCGGTGGCAGTGCCGCCCGGCCCCCAGTGACCGGGACTTTCGGCCCTGCGCCACAGCACTACGGAAGCGGTGAACGGGCCTTCGAGCACGTGGCACTGCACCACGGTGGCCGTTATGAGCCTTCGCCGCCCAGGCCGGGTAAACGGGGCCTCCTGGATTCGCGATGGTGACGGCGATCACGGTCTTTCGGCCTGGCGGTTACAGGGCGATGTCCCCTGCTGGGCAGCCGCCAGGTGGGCAAGCCTCGTACCGGCACCAGATTTCCCGGGTGGGTGGAGGCGAACGAGGTATGGACACGATGTTGAGGCTGGTTGCGAAGCCAGTGGCGGTGGAGTCGCCGGGGCGGCGGTGGCAGTGGCATGCGTGGGCCAATGGCCTGGTGCTGGTGTGGCTGGCGGCAAGTGCTGGCCTGGCTGCCGCAGCTGCGGCGGG
>NZ_KB903281.1 GCF_000379685.1 Catelliglobosispora koreensis DSM 44566
CGAGGTCCTGTTCCTCGACGAGCCAACCACCGGTGTCGACCCGGCAAGTCGCCGCGGTCTGTGGAATCTGATCCAGGATCTGGTCAGTGGCGGGACAACCGTTCTGCTGACCACCCAATACTTGGAGGAAGCCGACCAGCTCGCTGACCACATCGCGGTAATCGACCACGGGCGGCTCATCGGCGAAGGCACCCCGGAGGAGCTCAAAAACCGCACCGGCGGCTCAGTGCTTGAACTGTCCATTGCCGAGCACGAACGCGATGCCGCTATCACCGCGTTGGCTCCTATCGCACCTGATGGAGCTGCCTACGACACCGCACGCGGCAACATAATCCTGCCGGCCAGCCGCGGTGTCGACACCTTACGCGAAGCCCTGCACCACCTCGACACCACGGGAATCCGCCCCACCGACGTCGGCTTGCACAAACCAACCCTTGACGACGTCTTCCTGCACCTGACCCGCCCTGCGGCCGGAAACCGCATCACGCAAGGAGTTCCGTCGTGAACAGCACCGCGGTCCACATAGGAGTCATCACTAAACGCAACCTCATAGCAAACCTCAGATTGCCTGAAGTCCTTATCCTGTCAACGGTTCAGCCCGTCACGTTCATGCTCATGTTCCTGTTCGTCTTCGGCGGCGCCATCGAATACGCCCTTCCGGCCGCGGCGAAAGGCGAGTACATCAACTGGCTCATCCCCGGCATCATCGCCCAGTCCGCCGTCTTTGGTTCCGTGCCAACAGCTTTCGGCCTCAACAATGACCGCGCCAACGGCGTCATCGACCGGTTCCGGTCTATGCCGATGGCCCGCTCCGCCGTACTGGCCGGGCGCACGCTGGCCGACCTCGGCCGTAACGCGTTCATCCTCACCCTGCAGCTCGGTGCCGGTATCGCGCTCGGATTCCGGTGGCAGACAAGCATCTGGCACCTGCTCGCCGCCATCGGTGTCGCCCTGTCTTTCGGGTTCGCGTGCATGTGGCTCATGGCCACCATCGGGCTATCCATCCGCAACGCTGAGGCGATCCAGGCCGCCGTTTACATGGTCGTCTTCCCGCTCACCCTGACCAGCTCGGTGTTCCTGC
>NZ_KB903282.1 GCF_000379685.1 Catelliglobosispora koreensis DSM 44566
GTTGCATCCGGCCAGTCAACGGGTCCCCGCAGCGATGTGGACACCACCGTTGCCGGTATATCCCTCATCTGGCTGTTCACTGGATCGGTGACTGGTGTTTCACCAGTGCTGGGACCGAGTGCCTGTACGAACTGGCGGAAGGTGTTAGCACCGAGGACGAGACGCTGCTTCTCGCTGTAGATGGCGAGACGGCGGGCAAGAAACTCCGGGCCTTGCTTGCCCCAGTAGCCACCCCAATCCCCACCGGTGCTGTAAGAGCCAAAACCATCAAGGGTAGAGAAGATGTCGAAGGTGTAGGTACTCATGCTGCTCTCCTCAGGATGTGCCTGCAGCAAACTTCAATCCGCTCTTAGCTGGCGCATCTGGCTAGCGGCTTGCCCAGGGTCGTAGTCGGCTGGCACCCCGTCCACAATGATCGCGTCGCCTTCGATGTGCCGGGTCCTGAGCGGCAGGATCTCCTGGTACGCCTGCGACTTATACCAGCCTGTGGCGCTTTCACGGTCCGGGAACTCGATAACAACAATCGATCCGGGCCAATTACCCTCAACAACTTCTACCGTTGGCCCGTGCACCCGGAACCGGCCACTAAACGGGGTAATAGTGGCTTGGATTCTATCCAGGTACTCAAGCACATCGACGTTGATCTGCGGCGTACGCAAATGCGCGATAGCGAAAGCGGACATGACTCTCCTCAATCCGGCGCTTGGCCCGCGCCGTTTTTGCCGAACTGTTCGCTACCCAAATTATGCCCCCGCCATGACCCCGTCCATTACCTCACAGGTAATGTGTAAACCCGAGTGCCGGTGATCGGCAGGGGCGCCATCACCGCGATCGGCCAGTTGACCCGCCACCCATCGGACCCGGGCCAGCGCATTGTCGTAGGTGGACAGTGGGGCTGCCACTGCCGCGCCGGTCGAAGATATCCTGGATTTCCCCTGGCATCCCCAGCTTTTGCGGTCGCCAGCAAGTGCGGTGCCAAGGCCGCCCCGGTTCAGCGGCTCAAGGCGATACTGGCGTTGATTGCCCCGGACGTCTTGGGCGAGGTGGTTTCGGGTGATTGCTTCGGTCCTGATGCCGTCGTGGGACAGTCGAGTGGGAGCGGTCCAGTTCGGCGGGGT
>NZ_KB903283.1 GCF_000379685.1 Catelliglobosispora koreensis DSM 44566
GGGGCGTTGCAGTTGAACTTCGCGCCCACCACACCGGTGTCGGGGTTGTACGGTGCGTACGGCTGGTTGTTGCCGTGGCAGAACGGCCAGCCGAAGTTGCCGGCTTGTTTGATGACGTTGAGCTCGACTAGGCCTTCGGGGCCGCGGTTGGTGGTGCAGCAGCCGCGGTCGGGGCCGTAGTCGGCGACGTTGAGCCATCCGGTCTGCTGGTCGACATCGAAGCGGAATGGGTTGCGGAAGCCCATCGCGTAGATCTCGGGCTTAGTCTGCGCGGTGCCCTGGGGGAACAGGTTCCCGGCCGGAATCGTGTAGGTGCCATTGGTTTCCGGGTGGATACGCAGGATCTTGCCACGCAGATCGTTGGTGTTACCGGCTGTTCTGGCGGAGTCGAGCATGCTCTGCCCTGGGCGCCAGTCCAGTGGCGCGTAGCCTTGCCAGTGCGTGGACAGGTTCGGCGGGACGTCATCGCCGACGCTCAGGTACAGGTTGCCGCCGGGTCCAAACGCGAGATATCCGCCGGTGTGGCCGGGCTCGCTGTAGGTGCGGTCGCGGTAAGCCGGAACGCTGAGCAGAATCTTTTCGCTTGCCAGGTCTAGCGTGTCGCCGGTCATCGTGAAGCGCGACAGCCGGTTGACGTCTGTAGCACTGTTGCTCGGGGACCAATAGAGATAAACCCAATTGGTGGTACTGAAGTTCGGGTCCAGGGCGATGCCAACTAACCCATCTTCGCCACCGGTGTAAACACTCAGGTTCCCCGCGGTGACGACCTGCTGGCTGGCAGGCTTGTAGATGCGCAAGGCACCGCCGCGCTGCACGTAGAAGACCCGCCCGTCTGGCGCGATGTCGAGCGCCATCGGGTCGACGGTGTTGAGGTCGAGCGGGACCTTCTGAAAGTTGCCCCAGACGGTGCCACCGCATTCGCCGGCGGCATTGCCGGCCGCCCACTGGACACCACCGAGCACGTGAGCACGGAAGTTGGCTTCGCTGTAGGAAGCGCTAGCGTGTCCCATCGCGGTGGCCCAGACCTTGCCGCCTTCGGTGTTGCGGCACCACGAGATCGGGTGGTCCATGCCCATGGCGGAGCCACCGGGCGTGTAGGTCCGCTCGTCAACGGTCACCAGGACGTGTGCGTCACCGCGGATGTTCTTGTCGAAGTTGTACCACTCTTCGGTGCGCACCCAGTTATCTGGCAGTCCTGAGGTGGACGGGTGGGCCTTGTCAGCCACCTTCGCCGTGCCCTGGAACAAGCCCGGCGAGTGCGCTGGCATGTGAGCACCGGCGTTGATGGTCTGATCCCACCACGCGAATTCGGTGTCGATGCCCATGTCGGTGGCGTTGTGGATGGCGACGATTCCCTTGCCGCTGCGCAAGAATCCTTGCACGGCTTGGCGCTGGGCGTCGTTGTCGAACACCATGCCCGAGGTCTGGAACATCACCAGCACATCGAAGGTGGCCAGGTTAGCGGGGGTGAACATCGCCGCCGAGTTCTCACTGGTGACGATCTCGAAGTTGTTCTGCTGGGCTAGCTGAGTGAACATGGCCAGCCCATCGGGGATGGAATCGTGGCGATAGCCCGCGGTTTCGCTAAAGATCAACGCGCGAAACGCGGGAGCCGCGCTCACGGGCGGCCCAATCAGCGCCAGGCCAGCCATGGCCATGGCGAGGGTGATGAGTCCGCTTAGGACGGATTTTCGTAGGGACATGTCGACTCCTCTTAGGACCGGTTGGAGTGGACATCTCGCCCGCCGCAGCGATCAGTCGAGGGCAGCCTGCTGCCCTGAAGTGATCGAAGTCAATAGGCGCTTTTAAATTTTTATAGAAAACTTTCTTTGATATCTCAAAAACACAAGCTCACACAGCGTTCAACACTTAGCTGATCAAAGGCACGATGACGGCAGCTCCATTTCGGACTCGTTTCCCTCTTGTCAAATCCACCGGGGGTTCCTACCCTCCTGAAGCAAGAAAGTTTTGCATTTCTCAGCAAAAGTTTTTCTCGATTCAACCAAAGTCTGGGTACGCCGTCCGATGTGGAGGAACACATGCTTCAGCTACGCGGCGTGGGCAAGTCCTTCCTTGGCGTTCAAGTCCTGCAAGACGTGGACCTGGAGCTCGCCGCAGGTGAAGTTCACGCCGTCGTCGGCGAAAACGGCGCCGGCAAATCCACCCTCATGAAGATCGCCTCCGGTGTCTACCACCCGGACGCTGGGACGGTCCGCTGGCTGGGCCGCGACGTGTCCTTTCGCGACCCCCGCCAGGCACAGGCCGCCGGCATCGGCATCATCCACCAAGAGTTCAACCTGCTCGCTGACCGCACCGTGGCCCAAAACGTCTTCCTCGGCCGCGAACCCCTGCGCCGCGGCCTCGTCGACACCGCGGCGATGAACGAGCGCACCGCCAGCCTGCTGGCCTCGATCGGCGAGGAATCCCTTTCCCCGCAAGCGATCGTCGGCCGTCTCGGCGTGGCACAGCAACAGGTAACCGAGATCGTCAAAGCACTGTCGCTGGACGCACGGATGCTCATCATGGACGAGCCAACCGCCGCGCTGGCCGACCACGAGGTGGAGCTGCTCTACGGGCTCGTGCGCCGCCTCAAAGCCAGAGGCATGGGGATCTTGTACGTGTCCCACCGCCTCAAAGAGGTATTCGACCTGACCGACCGCATCACCGTCCTCAAAGACGGGCGGCGGGTCACCACCGTGGACACCAGCAGCATCACCGCCGACGGCCTGGTGCGCCACATGGTCGGCCGGGAACTGTCGCACTACTACCCGCCGAAATCCGCCGAGGCCGGGCAGGAAAGGCTGACGCTGCAAGGCGCCGGCAACAACCGCCTGCACGACATCAGCCTCGCCCTGCACGCTGGGCAAGTGCTGGGCATCTGCGGGCTGCAGGGCTCCGGCCGCTCCGCACTAGCGCGAGCCATCTTCGGCGTCGACGCCTTCACCCGCGGCAACGTGCACCTCGACGGCGCCAGCATTCGCCTTTCCTCACCGCGGCAAGCCATCCGGGCTGGCATCGCCTACATCACCGAAGACCGCAAAGCCGAAGGCCTGACCGCACAGCAGTCCGTTTTGGACAACGCGATGCTGGCCACCCGGGCGCTGAGCCCACGGTGGTTCGCGACCGCGGGGCGCACGCTCAAGGCCCGCGAACTCCTTGCCGCCGTTGAGGTTCACGCCGCCAGCGAAGAGCAGGAAGTGCGCTACCTGTCCGGCGGCAACCAGCAAAAGGTGATCCTGGCCAGGTGGCTCGCCCTGACCCCGCGCGTGCTGCTGTTCGACGAGCCGACCAGAGGCATCGACGTCGGCGCCAAAGCAGCCATCCACGATCTGATCCGCAAGCTGGCCAGCGAGGGAGCCGCCGTGCTGATGATTTCCTCAGACCTTCCAGAACTGCTTGGCATGAGCGACCGCCTCGCCGTCATGCGCGACGGGCGCATCGCCGGTGAGCTGCCCGGCACCGCCGACGAAGAGACCGTCATGCGGTTAGCCACCGGAGCCAGCTCATGAAACTTCGCGAACACGGCGTCTGGGGCGCCCTCGGCCTGACCCTCATCGTCGGCGGCATCCTCGTCTACGCCGACGGCGGCTCATTGTTCACCCAGTCCAGCACCGTCAGTCTGCTGCAGCGGGCCGCTGGGCTCGGCATTGTCGCGATAGGACAGACCCTCGCGATTCTCGCTGGCTCCCTTGACCTTTCCGTCGCCTATGTCATCAGCCTCACCTCACTCATCGCCGCCGAAACCATGGACGGCTCAAGCGGCATGATCGTGCCAGCGATCATCGCGGTCTTGGGAGTCTCGGCCGGCATCGGCCTGCTCAACGGGCTCCTCATCACCAAACTCAAAATCAACGCCTTCATCGCCACGCTCGGCGTCGGCCTGCTCATCAAGGGATACCTGGAACAGGGTTACGCCGGCCCGGCCGGTTCCGTGCCCACCTCGTTTCAGCGCCTCGGCTACGACCGCATCGGCCCGGTGCCCCTGTCGGTTCTGCTAATGCTCGCGGTGGCGGGTGTGGCCTGGATCGTGCTCAACCGCACGCGCTTTGGGCACCACCTCATCGCCGTCGGCGGAGACCTAGACGTGGCAAGGCTTTCCGGTGTCCGCACCGACTGGGTGCTTATCCGCACCCACATCATCTGCTCGGTGTGCGCCGGCATCGCCGGGCTCTATCTGGCCAGCCGGCTCGGCGCGGGTGCTCCTCGCGTGGGCAGCGAAGGCGGCTATGACCTCGAATCCATCGCCGCTGTCGTCCTGGGCGGCACCGTCCTGGCGGGCGGGCGCGGCGGAGTGACCGGAACCGTTGGCGGCGTGGCACTTCTGGCCGCCATCGACGGCATCTTCAACCAGCTGGCCGTCGATCCCTTCTTCAAACAGGTCGTCCGTGGTGTCGTCATCGTCGCCGCCGTCGCCATCTATGCGATGAGCCTGCGGCGTAAGGCCCCGGGAAAGGTGGCGACAGCATGAGCTCGTTAGCGCTCCGCGCCCGCAAAGTCTCGGCCCGGCAGCCGATTCTGCTGATCCTCCTCACGCTCCTTTTCGTGCTCGCCGTCAGGCAGCCGGAGTTCTACGATCCGGCTTCACTGCTGGCTTTCCTCAAACGCGCCGCGCCGCTGGTGATTCTGGCCGCGGGCCAATACTTCGTCATCGTGGCTGGCGACTTCGACCTTTCCGTCGGCTCGCTCGTCACCGCCGAAGTCGTCATCGCCGCCCGCCTCATCGACGGCGACCCGTCCATGACCTGGCCCGTCATCGCCATCATGATTGGCTTCGGCCTCGTCGTCGGGCTCGCCAACGGTCTCATCACGACCTTGCTGCACGTGCCGTCGTTCATCACCACCCTGGGTATGTACCTGATCCTCGTCGGCGCCGTCTACACCTGGACCGGCGGATCGCCCAGGGGCGCCCTGACCGAACAGTTCCGCATGCTCGGCCGCAACAGCATCGGCATCGTCCCCTACGCGGTGCTCATCCTGGCCTGCGTGGCCACGATCGCCCTGCTGCTGATGCGCTCGGACTTCGGCAAGACCCTGCTGGCAACGGGCGATAACCCGCGCACGGCAAGGCTTTCCGGCGTACCGGTCGTGCGGGCACGGGTCATCGCGTTCATCCTCAGTGCCGTCTTCGCCGCCGTTGCCGCGATCCTGCTCGGCGGGTTCGGTGGAGTGTCGTTCCAAGTCGGTGCCGGGCTTGAATTCTCAGCCATCACCGCCGTTGTGCTTGGCGGCGTCGCCCTTGGCGGCGGCCGGGGCACGGTCACCGCCGCCATGCTCGGTGCCCTAACGCTCGAAGTGCTATTCACCTTGCTCAACGTGCTCGGAGTTTCCGGCGCGCTCAAATCCGCGGTGCAGGGGCTGATCATTATCGCCGCTGTCGCCATCGGAGCCAGGCGCAGCCGGAGTTAAACCCTCGTTGCGGCGGACGGGGTATCGAAAACACATCCAATGAAGGAGATGCGGAAGTGAAGATATCGACCGCGCTCACCGCTGTGGTTGTCACCGCAATGTTGTTCGCCGCGGCTGGCTGCGCAAGCGATGTGCCTACGACAACGCAAAGCGGCGATCCCAAGGGAGCAGGCACCGGAGAACAGTCCAAGTTCTTCGTGCAGGCCGACTATGACCGCGAAATCGCTCTGCGCACCATGACCGCGCAAGGCCCGGCCGACAAGCCGTGGGAACAGGCCCTCGACCCTAAGACCGTTGACACCACGAAGTACAAGAAAGCCGGCCCCTACCACCTGTGCTTCTCCAACGCCGGTGTCGGCAACCCGTGGCGCCAGGTCGGCATCAAGAACATGCAAGCCGAAGTGAAGCTGCATCCCGAAATCAAGACGTTCACGGTCGCCGACGCGGAAAGCAAGGACGACAAGCAAATCTCCGACATCACCGACCTGCTCGGCAAGGGCTGCGACGCGCTCATCGTGTCTCCCAACACGACCGCCACGCTGACCCCGGCCGTTGAGCAGGCCTGTGCCAAGGTTCCGGTCATCGTCTTCGACCGCGGCGTCAACACCAAGTGTCCCGTCACCTTCATTAACCCCATCGGGGGGTACGCCTTCGGCGCGACCGGAGCCGAATTCCTCAACGAGAAGGTCAAGGCGGGCGGAAAGATCCTCGCCCTGCGCATCCTGCCCGGCGTTGACGTGCTGGAGACCCGCTGGTCAGCGGCGAAGGTCGCGTTCGACAAGTCACAGCTCAACGTTGTCGGTGTCGAGTTCACCGACGGCGACCCGGCTAAGACCAAGACCATTGTCACCAACTACATCCAGCGCTTCGGCAACATCGACGGCATCTGGATGGACGCTGGCGCGACCGCTGTGGCCGCGGCTGAAGCGTTCGAAGACGCCGGCAAGCCGGTGCCGCCGCTCGTTGGTGAAGACCAGCAGGACTTCCTGAAGATGTGGCAGGACAAGAAACTCACCGCGATCAGCCCGACCTACCCCACGTTCCAGTGGCGTACGCCGGTCATCGCCGCGCTGAAGATCCTCAACGGTGAAGCCGTGCCCAGCCCGTGGAAGCTGCCCCAGCCGACCATCACTCAGGCCAACCTGAGCCAATACGTGCAGCCGAACATGCCACCGCTGCACTATGCGATGTGTGGTTGCACGACCCTCCCGGGGTACCCGGAAACCTGGGGTGGAAAGTAGCTGTCCCTTGGGGCGCATCGCGTGCGGTGCGCCCCGTCCCGTGAGCAAGGAGCATCGATGTTCACCGTCGGAGCTAACCCGTGGATCTGGACCAGCCCGGTCACCGGCCCAGCCCTCAAGGACCTGGTTCCCCGCCTGGCCAAGTGGGGATTCGATGCCGTCGAGTTACCCGTGGAAAACCTTGGCGACTGGCCAGCCAAGCAGACACTTCGGCTGTTAACGAAACATGGCATCGCACCAGCGGCGGTGATCGCTGTTACCTCGCCCGGGCGCGAGCTCGTGGCCACCGACGCCGCCACGGTCAAACACACTCAGGCTTACCTGATGGCGTGCGTCGACCTGGCCGAAGCCGTTGGCGCGCCGTCGGTTTGCGGGCCGGTCTACGCCTCGGTCGGCCGGGTCTGGCGCATGTCCCCCAGTGAGCGGACCACCGTTTACGAACAGTTCCACGAATCGCTCGCGCCCGTGCTCGCTCACGCGGCCGCCGCCGGCGTCCGTATCGGCGTGGAAGCGCTTAACCGCTACGAAACCAGCGTGCTGAACACTGTCGAGCAGACCCTGCAAGCCCTCAACGGCCTGCCCGACACCATCGGAATCATGCTCGACAGCTATCACATGAACATCGAGGAAGCCGACCCCTACGCGGCGATCACCCTCGCCGGACCACGCCTCGTGCACGTGCAGGTCAGCGGCAGCGACCGCGGCGCGCCCGGAGCCGACCACATCGACTGGCCGCGTTGGCTGCGAACCCTGGCCGACACCGGTTACCGCGGGCCCATCTGCCTCGAATCGTTCACGGGCGAGAATGAAGCCATCGCCACGGCCGCCGCGATCTGGCGGCCGCTGGCCGAAAGCCAGGATGCCTTGGCCCGCAACGGTTTGGCCCACCTGCGGGCGGTCATGCCCACCCGGGACCAAACGTGACGAAGAAATCCACAGCCGCCCACATCCTCGATCTGCTGCGTGACAACGGCCCACTGTCGCGAGTGGAGCTTGGCGACCGGCTAGAGCTTGCCCGCAGCAAGGTCGCCAACGAGGTTGAGGCACTGCTGTCCACCGGGTACATCCGCGACGGCGGCATCGCCCCGTCGCGGGGCGGGCGGCCGTCCACTTTGGTGGAACTCGACCCCGGCATCCGCTACGCCGCGATCGACCTTGGCGCGACCTCACTCGACATCGAAATCACCAACGGCGCACTAGAACCACTGGCCAGCCACTCCGAGGACATCGACATCAGCGTCGGGCCAACCGCGATCCTGGAACGGCTCAACGACGTGGTCACGAAACTGCGCGGTGACGACGCGTCGCGGCCCCTCAACGCGATCGGCATCGGCCTGCCCGGACCGGTCAGCGTCCGCGACGGAACGTCCGTCTCACCACCGATCATGCCCGGCTGGCATCGCTTTCCGTTGCGCGCGGTGCTGGAGATCGAGTACCGGTGTCCGGTGATCGTTGACAACGATGTCAACATCATGAGCATCGGTGAGGCACACCGTGGAATAGCGACGTCAGCGCCCAACTTCCTGTTCGTCAAGGCGGGCACCGGCATTGGCTGCGGCATCCACCTCGCCGGGCGCATCTATCGCGGTGCCGAAGGATCCGCCGGCGACCTCGGCCACATCCAGGTCGACGCGGCCGGGCCAATGTGTCACTGCGGCAACATGGGCTGCCTCGAAGCACTATTTAGCGGAGCCGCCCTCAAACGTGACGCGCTAGCGGCAGCGAAGTCAGGGGCCTCCCCTTTTCTGCAAGCCCGCTACCTGGCCGGAGCCACGCTGACCGCCAAAGAAGTCGGCGAAGGCGCCGCTCGCGGCGACACCACTTGCGTGCACCTGATCCGCAACGGTGGCCGTTACCTCGGCGACGCGCTCGCCGGGATCGTCAGCTTCATCAACCCGTCGATGATCGTCATCGGCGGCGGGCTGGCCGGGCTCGGCAACCTTCTTTTATCTGAGGTGCGCAGCCTCATCTACCGGCGCTCGTTGCCGTTAGCGACCGGCAACCTTCCCATCGTCCTATCCGAACTCGGGCCGCGCGCCGGAGTCAGCGGCGGCGCCATCCTGGCCAGCGACCTCGCCCACCGCCAGCCCCGCTAGCTCCAGCCGGCGAGCTGGCCGTGGTATTCGGCTGCGCCATCGGTCAGGCGGATGCGGCCATCGGGATAGAGCGACAGCGCGAATCCCTGCTGGCTCAACGCAACCCGGAACCCGTCGAGGTCGGCCCCGCCGAGGCTCGCTTGCACGGGCAGGGCGTGGGAGATGACGCGCAGGGTTCCCTTGCCGCTATCGGGCAGGGAAAGATCGCGTCCAGTGCGGATGAAGTGCAGGTCAGCGCTGCCCTGAAGGATTTGGCGGGGCTCGATCAGGGGCGTGTAAGCCTCGTACACCCGGCGGGTTTGCCTGCCTTCATCCCACTCAAGCACGATGTCGAACGCGGGCCGGTATTTGCTCGTGCGGCCATAGGCCGAAACCTTGGGAAGCCCTGTCGCCACAGCGTTTTCCGGTGCCGAGGTCGCCTGCACGATGCGGATGTGCGCCGGGAAGATCTCGCGAAGACGTTCGCTGACATAAGGAATCTGGCTCATGCCCCCAGAAAGGACCACCACGTCGACATCGGCGGCGAGGTCCTCAACCGGAATGCGGGCGATGTCGCGGGCCGACTTGCCTGACCCGGACGGGACCGCCGCGACACGCAGCGCCGCGGCCACGAACAGTTCGGCGCGGTCCATCTGATCGGCGAAGGCACGGTTGAGCCGCTCGCGGCTGTACGGAATGGAGGCGATCCCGAAGTCACGGCGCGGCAGTTTGGCGTCGATCTCGGTCTCGGTGCTCAGCGCGATCTTTGCTTCCTGTGCGGCGTAAAGCAACCGGGCCCGCGCGCGCCGTGGACGGGGCAGATAGGCCACGTCAATGCCCATAGCGGCGAGCCCGAATTCGAGGTCTTCGGCGATAGCCTCATCCAGAGCGTTACCGGCCTCGGCCACGCCCAGGGCTGCCAGGACGGCAACGTCATAGTGGTCATCGCCGGTGACATCGAGCACGGCGACATCAAGCGTGCCGCCGCCCATGTCAAACACGAGCACCCGGACCGGGCCGGTGCCGGGATTGGCTGCCAGCCAAGCGATTCCGGCCGCCACGGGCTCGTCAACGAGGCTGGCCAAGGTCGTGTTTAGACCGGCGCGGCTAGCGGCCTGCACCAGGCGGCGGCGCTGCGTGCCGTCCCACATCGCGGGGCAGCCCATCATGACGTTGGTGCTTGTCAAGATCGGAGCGCGGCGGGCCACTTCGCGCAGCATCTCGGCGATCAGATCATCGACGCGCACATCACGCAGGCCCGTCGGGGTGTCCAGCTGAACGAACTGCTTGCCTTCGGTGATGAACCGCTTGATGGACCGGATCAGTTGCTCCGGCGTCAGGTCTTGCGCGTTCTCACCGACGAGTGTGTTGCCATCTTCGTCGTATCCCACCAACGACGGCATCCACGCACGTGACTCCCCGATCGGGACGATGCCACTTGGTGATGCGACCAGCGTGGTAGAGGTACCAAAGTCAAGCCCGCTATTCAAAAGGTCACCTAATCTTCGACGACTGCTTTGCCGAGCAGTACATCCTCGTCTTGTGTTTTCCAGATATACCCCGGGCGTACGACGATTACCGGCGCTCCGTCGCGTATTTGCCCCCCGATCGGGGTGTGCTTTTTGCGGTCAAACCGGGTCTCTTCGCCCGCTTGGCCTACGGGGTCGAGCCCGCTTCGCCGCACGAAGGCCCGCACTTGACGCATCATGACCGGCAGGTCGGTCTCGTTGCCGATGAGTTCTTCCACTTCGCTGGCCAGTTCGGCTAGTTTGCGGATCGCGTCAATGGCTTCCTGACGCTGTCTAGCAGCCTCTTCCCCACTGTCATCGCTCGCAGGGCTGTCTTCATTGGACTCCACGGCAGGCGCCTCGGTCAGGGCACCACGGATGACCTCGGACAGTGCTTCCTTCTCACTGTCACTCAAACCGCCCTTGACCAGCAGGTCCAGCGCTTCGGCCGGGCTGAGTTCCGTCAACGGCCGGTTCCACCGGTACCGCGGCCCTTCGGTGACGATGTGCTCGTTTACTTTGATCCGCTTCTGGACGGTGGGCCATGCCTTATCGGCATCCGTCTTGGGGACACCAGCGTCTTGCAGGGCCTTCTTGACGTCAATGGCACTCATCGGCTCGCCCGTTTCCTGAAGCAGCTGCAGCACAGCCGCTTCCGGATCGGCGTCGAACAGCCTCGCCAGCGCCTTTGGGTCCCGTCCAGTCACGACAGCACTGTAATGCCTGGCCCGCACCACGCGTGCAACTAGCCGCAACTCGCTTTCCACGCCTCATGAAGCTGAGTGAGGCGAGAGACGTCAGCTGGCCGTTGTGCTGCCAGATTGCTGATTTCGCCGGGATCGGCGGCGAGGTCGAACAAGTAGATTCCGCTGCCAGGATCGGTGTGTTCGACTTGGCGGATCGCCTCGGCGTAGGGCGAGCCTGGCTCGACCCAGAGCAGCTTGAGGTCACCTTCCCTGACAGCCCACTGGAATCCGCAATCCCAGTGAAGGACGCGCCCGCCGTCTTCGCCGGCCGATGTCCAGCCTGGCAAGAGATTGTGGCCGTCGTGGTCTCCGGAGGGCGCACCCGCGGCGGCAAGCAACGTTGGGGCGAGGTCGAGCAAACTCGCCGGAGTCAGGGCGGTGTAGCCCGCGGGCAGCCGCCCACCCGGCCAGCGTGCGATCAGCGGAACGCGGATGCCCCCGTCAAACAGCGTGTATTTGGTGCCACGTAACGGGGTGTTGTCCCCGTAGTTGCAGGTGGATCCGCCGTTGTCGGTGGTGTAGACAACGAGGGTCTCCCCGGCGGTGCCGGTCTTATCGAGCAGGCTCAACAGCTTGCCGATCTCAGCGTCCATCAGTTCCAGCTGAGCCAGATAATAGGCCCGCCCGTTATCGAGGTTTGGCGAGATTGCTCCGTCGTACCAGTCCACGTAGTCCGAGACATCGGGATTCCAGTCCGGATGCTTTGGCAGGCCGCGCTTTTCCAGCTCCTCATCGGGCAACTGCCAGCAAAAGTTGTGTACCGAGTTGAACGCCAGCATCAGGAAATAGGGCCGTTGCTGCGCGGTCTTGCGGCCGACGAAATCGCGGGCACGGTCCCCGAGTTCGGCGGTCAGGAATCCCTCACCATCGACTTCTGTGTCGCCTTCCAGGAACGGCTGCACGCCCATGCGTGAGGCGGCGTCGTCGCCATATTCAGAGACCGCAGTCTTTGACCGGCGCATGTAATTGAGCCGTCCCATCGACAGTGCCGCGAGGCCGTAATAGGACTCGTCGAAACCGTGCCGGTTGGGGCAGGCACGATCTCCCGGCTTGTCCTTGCCATAGTGCACCTTGCCCAGGTAAGCCGTGTCGTAACCCTGAGCTCGCAGGTCCTCAGCCAGCGTCGGGATGTCTGGCGGCGCGAACGCGGCGTCATCGAACCAGTGCACACCCCAGCGGGCTTGATGACGCCCGGTGATGATCCCTGACCGTGACGGGCTGCAGATCGGAGCCGAGACATAAGCCTGGTCGCACGAGACTCCCTCGGCGGCGAGCCGGTCCAGGGCAGGCGTGCGCACATCGGCGTGGATGCCCAGATGCCCGCGATCGGCGTACCCGTGGTCGTCAGAAACGATGAGGATGATGTTTGGCCGGCGCATGGCACGTGATTCAACCACAGCTCACGCCAGCAGTAAACGGTTACTTTCAGGCCAGGCCGGCTTCTTTGGCGATGATGGCGGCCTGCACACGCGAGGTGCAGCCGAGCTTGGACAGGACCCGCGAGACATGTGTCTTAGCCGTGGCCTCGCTGATGGTGAACTCAGCGGCGATGTCGGCATTGGACAGTCCGCGGCCGAGAGCGGCCAGGATGTCCCGTTCACGGCCCGTCAAACTGTCCAGTTCCGGTGCCAGCACCGGAGCGGGCGCGGCATGCGTGAACGTATTGAGCACCCGGCGCGTGACCTCGGGCGCGATAACGCCGTCGCCAGCGGCGACCCGCCGGACCGCGTCAATGAGGGCGGCCGGCTCGACGGTTTTGAGCAGGAACCCGGCCGCCCCAGCCCGCAGCGCGCCGAACACGTATTCATCAACGTCAAACGTGGTCAGAATCAGCACCTGCGACAAGCCTTCGGCAGTGATCGCCTGCGTGGCGGCGATGCCGTCCATTCCCGGCATGCGCACGTCCATCAGCACCACATCGGGACGCAGGGCACGCGCCTGACGGATGGCCACTTCACCGTCACCGGCCTCGGCGACCACTTCGATGTCGTCGGCGGCTACCAGCACCAGGCGCAGCCCGGCACGGATCGCCCCGTGGTCGTCGGCGATAACGACGCGCGTGCTCATCTGTCCACTCCAGACGGTGCTCGAAGCGGGAGACTGGCCCGCACGACCCAAACGCCACCCTCGTCCCGTGCGCTGACCGTCCCACCGAGCAGCGCCGCCCGTTGCGTCATGCTCCACAGCCCCGTTCCGGCGCTAAGAGCTTCGCTAAGCGCCGCGGGCCGCTGGGTGAGGGTGTTGGTGACGGTCACCTGCAACCGGTCGGTGACCGAGACGGTGATGTGCACAGCCGATCCGGGGGCGTGTTTACGGGCATTGGTCAGTGCCTCGCTGACGATCCGGTAGCCGGCCTGATCTATCAGTGCCGGAATCGCCTGCTGCGGAAGCGAATCCAGTGTCACGTTCATGCCAGTCGCCTGTGCCGAGGCCACCAGATCGGGCAAGCGCGCAAGACCAGCGGCGGCAACGGCTTGGCTGTCACTGGCGCGCAGCAACGTAATCATCGAGCGCATCTCCTCCAGCGCGGCCAGGCTACTTTGACGGACCGCTTGCAGGGCGGCACGATCGCGGTCGCTGTCCGGCGGACGGGCCAGGGCCGCGCCGGAGTGAATGGCGGTGGTGGACAGGTGGGCGGCGATCACGTCGTGCAGTTCCCGTGCCATCGAGGCACGTTCCTCGTCGATGGCCTCGTGACGGGCCCGTTCCGTGTTGACCTGGCCTAGCTCGCGCTGCTGACGGATGTTGGCCGCCCACCACAGCGGCACGATGAGCAGCGCCGTGAGCTGCAACGCCATGAACACCGACGCCCGCATATCGCCCACGGCCAGGCCGATGACGACGGAGACGGTGCCAATGAGCACTACCACGCAGGTCATTACGGTGGTCCGGGCGCGGGAGCCGGCGTACATGCCCGCGGAGAACAACAGGTCGAAGATGACCAGGACCATGCCCACACTGCCGCCCAGGCCGATGTCGGCAGTGGTCACGACAGCGCCGGCGCTGAGCGCGAGGACCGGACGGTGGCGCTTGACCAGCATTGCCAGGCAGCCGATGGCCAGCAGCACGCTATGCCACCACAGCGGCGAGCCTTCAAGCGCCGGGATCTTCGCGTCGGGATAGACGTGAATGAGGCCGATCAGGTTGAGCGCCAGGCCCATCGCGAAGATGAGCAATGCGACCGCGGTGTCCTGAAACCGGGTGCTGGCACGCCAGCGAGCCTTCAGCCCGCTCCACCACGCCACCGCACCCATGGTCACCATCTCAGCACAGGCGCCGCGGCACCGGCGTCAGTCAAAGGATGTACGCGCCCGTGCCCAGGTGCCATAGTTTGGCCGGCGCGCCGCCCGGGTTGATCCCCCAGTGTTAACGGCATGGATATCGCGTTCCTGGGATCGCTTGCCGCGCTCGCCCTCATAGACTCCACCAGCTTCGGCACGCTGCTGATCCCGATCTGGTTCCTGCTTCATCCGGGAAAACTGCGCGGCAGCCGCATTCTAGTGTTCCTCGGCACCGTCGCCACGTTCTACTTCGCCGTCGGCCTTGGGCTTGTCTATGGCCTGTCCCGGTTCATGCCACAGATTACAGCTTTCCTCGACACCCCAGGCGCGATGTGGACACAGCTCATCCTTGGTGTGGCACTGTTTTTCCTCAGCTTCCGGCTCGACAGCAAGCGCAAGAAGAAGTCAGGCGGTGGCCGGGTGCTCAAGTGGCGTGAACGTGCCCTCGGCGCCGACGGTCAAAACGGTGGCCTGTTCTCGCTAATCGGACTCGCGTTGACCGCCGCCGTCATCGAGGTCGGCAGCATGTTGCCTTACCTGGCCGCGATCGGCCTCATCACCACCGCCGCGCTGACGTTGCCGCAAACCGGGCTCGTGCTCGCCGGCTATTGCCTGGTGATGATTCTGCCCGCGCTCGTGCTGATGGCGCTGCGGATAACGGCCGGGCACCGCATCGAAGGGCTGCTCACGAAAATCAGCAACTGGATGACCAACAGCGATGCGATCGCCTGGATCGTTGGCATTGTTGGGTTTCTGCTGGCCCGTGATGCCGCCGTGCGGCTGGAGCTGATTGGCTAGAAGCGCTTGACGAGCAACTCAAACTCCAGATCGGCGAACTTCGGGATACCGAAACGCTCATCGCCGTACGGAAAAGGGCTCATCGTTCCTGTTCTCTTATAACCCCTCCGCTCGTACCAGGCGATCAGTTCCTCCCGCCGCGAAATCACGGTCATCCGCATCTCGCTGATGTTCCATTCGCGGCGGGCATAGTCTTCGGCGGCAGCGATCATCTGCTTGCCGATCCCGGATCCTTGCAGCAGCGGACGCACCGCGAACATGCCGAAATATGCGTACGTGTCGTGCCGCTCCAAATGACAGCACGCCACGAGCTCGTTTCGCTGGCCGGCAACCAGAATCACACTGTCCGGACCGGACAGTAACGCCGCCACCGATTCGGTGTCCGTTCGCCGCCCGGCAAGCAGATCCGCCTCGTGGGTCCACCCAGCCTTGCTGCTCTCGCCGCGATACGCCGACTCAACCAGCTCAACGATCGCCGGCACCTCACCAGCTGCCGCTAGCCGCCATTCGAACTCAGCCACGGTGACCAACCTACCCGTTCGGATGCGTCCGGAAGTGTTCTGGATCCCCGAAACCCCATCGAAAGATCGGCACACTTACCGGGATAACTGAAACCCTTCAGCGGGGAGGAAAACCTGTGCACAGCTCACCACCCAGACTCAAGCGCCTGCTCACGACCGCCGCAGCGGTGACGGCACTGTTGGCCGGCAGCATGGTCGCTGCCCCGGCGGCGCACGCCGCTCCCGTGCCGGCTCCGGACCCGTGCGCGCACAAGAGCCACGACTACAACGGAGAAGGCAAGGCCTACACCAACAAGGACCTCAACCTCAAAGCCGAGCCTGCCTCGTCATGCAACAACACCAGCTGGATTCCGCAAGGAACTCTCGTGTACTACCACTGCTTCTACTACAACGTTCACGGCAACCTGTGGTGGTACGTCCGGGCGGCCGGATCGAACAAGTACGGCTGGACTTCTGCCGCGAATCTGTACGACCAGTCCAGTGATGAAAACGGCGACGGCTGGATCTCTTACATCGCCTGCTAGCTAAACAGTGCTGGCCAGGTTTCCGCCTGGCCGGCACTGTTTAGCCATACGGGCTAAGACTTGAGCGACCGTCCACTGGCGACAAGAGCCTCACCGAGAAGGCGAATAGCTTTCGGACCCATGCCATGCATGGCTTTCAGCTGCTCCTCGGTGATGTTAGCGAGCTCGTCCAGAGTCGTGATGCCAGCGTTGACGAGCGCTTGCGTGGCCGGTTTCCCGATCGCCTTCGGCAAGTCACCGACCGCGCCCGGCACGGCGGCGTCGGCGGCAGCGGCCTGGCTGGCCAGCCGCTTCGGAGCATGCCAGAGCCAGGCGCGGCGGACCCAGTGATTGAGCTGCTGGCCATTGATGTCGGCAAGGGGCACCTGAACCCCGGCGGCGGCCGTCAGGCGCTGCGCCGTTGGGTGCTCGGCGAGAACGGCATCGGCATCGGCATCCGCGACGTGAAGCCGCACGATATTGCCTTCTGCCAGCGCCGCGAACGTCTTCCCACTGACGGTGAAACGCGACATGCCCTCGTCATTACGCTGTTCAGCGGCCTCGGGCAGGGAAAGCGCGGTCTTGCGCAATTGAGCGAACGTGGTCATAGTTTACTTTCGCATTCGGTCGCCGATGGTAGTGCTAGCCCCCGCACGGATGCGGTGGCTGGCGGGATTCCGTAGTTATGGGCGATTCGACACACTTGATCAATGACTGACACGATGGTGCTGGAGCCGCCAGCGGTCGCTGCCCGCGGCAGTGACTTCGCGCGGTTGTCCGAGCGGATCAGCCGGGCCGGCCTGCTCGAGCGAAGACCCGTCTACTACGCCCTGCGCATCGGTGGGGTCGCCGCGGCCTATATTTTGGGCTGGGCGGCCTTTGTCGTTATTGGAAACTCCTGGCTTCAGTTAGCGGTCGCCGCGTTCATGGCGATCGTCTTCGCACAGGTCGCCCTCGTCGCACACGACCTGGCGCACCGGCAGGTCTTCACCTCACGCCGGCCTAGCGAAATCGCCGGCCTGATCGCCGGCAACCTCGGCATCGGCATGAGCTACGGCTGGTGGATGGACAAACACACCCGCCACCACGCCAACCCCAATCACGAGGACCACGATCCCGATGTGTCTCCGGACATTCTGGTTTGGTCGGCCGACCAGGCCCGTGCCAGCAAGGGCGTTCCGGCGTTCATTGGCAAATGGCAGGCGTTCTTGTTCTTCCCGCTGCTGCTTCTGGAAGGCCTGAACCTGCACGTCGCCAGTGCCACGGCACTGCGCAACCGCAAGAACATGCGACACCGCAAGGTGGAGATTGTGCTTTTCACCGTGCACGTGATCGGCTATCTGGCACTGGTGTTCGCGATGCTGCCAGTGGGTAAAGCACTGCTGTTCATCGCCGTGCACCAGAGCCTTTTCGGTCTGTACCTGGGTTCGACGTTCGCCCCCAATCACAAGGGCATGCCGATGGCCGAAGAAGGAATGGACTTCCTGCGCAAGCAGGTAATCACGTCACGCGACGTGACCGGTGGCCGGCTGATGGACGCCGCTCTGGGCGGGCTCAACCACCAGATCGAGCATCATCTGTTCCCGAGTATGCCGTCGCCGAATCTGCGGCACGCCAAGCCCATCGTGCGCCAGTTCTGCGCCGAGATCGGTGTGCCGTACCAAGACTCCAGCCTTATCGATTCTTACCGTCAGGCGCTGCGGCACCTGCACGAGGTTGGTGCTCCCTTGCGGGCGCGGTAACGCACTAGGTTGGCAAGCATGGGTGAATTTCTCCATGCCGATATGAGTGGGTCCCGCTTTGAGCACGTCGACTTGCGCGGTGCGAACTTGCGCGATGTCGACCTCAGCGGGGCCCAATTTCGTGGTGTCGCCCTCAACGAGGTCGTCATGCGCGGTGTTGAACTGGTCAATGTGGATATCTGCGGCGAGATCCAGAAACTGATCGTCAACGGGGTTGATGTCACTCCGCTAGTCAACGCGGAACTGGACCGCCGCTACCCCGACCGGGCGAAGATGCGTCCCACCGACGTGACTGGTTTCCAGGAAGCCTGGGCCACACTGGAAAAACTGTGGGCCGCCACCGTCGCGCGGGCCCGGCGCCTGCCACCCGAACTACTTGATGACTCCGTCGATGGCGAATGGTCTTTCCTCGAAACCTTGCGCCACTTGGTTTTCGCCACCGATTCCTGGGTACGCCGGGCGATCCTCGGCGACCCGGCATCCTGGCATCCGCTGGGCTTGCCGTGGGACGAAATGCCTGACACACCTGGCATTCCCCGCGATCGCACCGCGCGCCCGAGCCTCGATGAAGTGCTCGAGCTGCGTTACGACCGCATGGCCACCGTGGACCAGGTGCTCACTGACCTCACGCCAGAGTTTCTCGACAGTCAGACGACGGCCGTCGACGCGCCCGGCTGGCCACCCCCACACAGCTTTCCCGTCCGGGAATGCTTGTCAGTCATCCTCAACGAGGAGTGGGAGCATCGCCTTTACGCCGAGCGCGACTTGGACATCCTCGAAACACGACTGTCCACTTAGGATGGTGCGCCAAACCAGCTCGGGAGATGGCTAAGCAGATCCCGCTGATCGTCGCCCGCCCACGCCACGTGGCCGTCAGGCCGCAGGAGCACGGCGGGCGCGTCCAGTTCCTCACTGACATCGGCGACGTGATCGACCCGATCCTCCCAGCCCGTCACCGAAAGCTGGCCCGTCTGGTCGAGCAGCAGTCCCCGGCCGCGATGCATCAGCCCGTAGAGGTGGCCTTGCTTCAGGCTGATATCGCGCAACCGCTTGCCGACAAGCTCGTGACCCTCGCCGAAGTCGTAACGGACGGAGATCGCGGTGATCTTCTCGATCAGGTACCGGTTCACCTCATCGATATCCATCAGCTCCGTTAACAACCGGCGAACGGCCTGAGGACCCGCCTCGGTGGAAATCAGCTCCGCCTGTGCACGGGTGTTGTTCAGCACGTCAGCGGCCACCGGATGCCGCTCGGCGTGATAGGTGTCCAGCAGCCCGCCGGGTGCCCAGCCCGCGATCTGAGCGGCCAGTTTCCAGCCAAGGTTGAACGCGTCCTGGATGCCCAAGTTGAGGCCTTGCCCGCCCATCGGCGGGTGGACGTGCGCCGCGTCGCCTGCCAGAAATACCCGGCCCACGCGATAGTGATCGGCTTGCCGGGTGGCATCGCCGAAGCGCGACAGCCAGCGCGGCGAGTGCACACCGAAGTCCGTGCCAGCGACCGCCAGCAGCTGCCGCTTGAACTCCTCAAGGGTCGTCTCCGAGCGCTGTTCAGCCACCTCCCGGGCGGGCACCACGACCCGGTACACGCCGTCACCGATGGGCCCGAGGCCGAATCGCTTCTGGGTCTTGCGAATCTCGGCGGTCACTTCGGCCACCGTTTCGGCGGACGCGGTGACTTCCATTTCCCCCAGCAAGGTGTCCGCCTTGGACGGTTCGCCGGGGAATCCCACGCCGAGCAGTTTGCGGACCGTGCTGCGGCCGCCGTCGCAGCCTGCCAGATAGCGCGACCGCAGCCGCGTGCCATCAGCCAGCTCAACGGTCACGCCGTCGTCGTCCTGGCTTAGCCCGGTCACTTCGCAGCCGCGGCGGATCTCGGTGCCCAGCTCGGCTGCACGCTCGGCTAGCAAGCGATCAGAAACGGTCTGCGGGATGCCCAGAACGTAACCGTGCGCGGTGTCCAGCCTCTCGGGCGCGGGCTTGTCGATTCCTGCGAAGTAACCGCGCAGCGGATGCTGCTTGCCGACAGCGAGGAACCGCTCCAGTAAACCGCGCTGGTCCATCACCTCGATGCTGCGCACGTGAAGACCGAGCGCCCGGATGAACGCAGGTGGCTCCGTCTCCTTCTCCAGCACGACCACCCGCACACCGTGCAGACGCAGCTCACAGGCCAGCATCAAGCCGGCCGGCCCGCCCCCGGCGACGATGACGTCAATCATGAAAACCCCCATTTCAAGGCGACAGCCTGCGATTCTGCTCCCTAGCCCCGGTCTTGCCGCAAGCCCCCAGGTGCGGTATATGTTAGAAGTGGCAAGGAGTTCTCCTCCTCATTTGCCCCCACTCAACGCCTTCAGCGCCCCGATCACCCGGTCCACCTCATCGGCCGTGTTGTAATGCAGAAACCCGATCCGCAACGCGCCGTCAGGCAAGCCGATCGCGTCGAACACGCTGCCAGAGTGAAACCGCCCAGCGCCAGCGGCGATGCCTTGCGCCGCAAGTGCTTTGGCCAGGCTGACGGGATGATGACCAGGCAGCGACAGGGCGAAGGTAGCGGTCCGTTCTGACATCGCCGGCACGCCATGCAAACGCCAGCCCTCCGGGATACCGTCGAGGAACCGTTGCCCCAGCTGGGTTTCGTGAGCAGCGATCGCCGCCCAGCCCACACTGTCCAAATAGTCCAGTGCGGCTGACAGGCCGGCCAGCGACTCAAACGGCAGCGTCCCGTGCTCGAACCGTCCCGCCGCCCCTCCCCTGACGTAGGCGAGACCCACATGAGGGCCAAAGAACTTGTACGCCGAGCAGATCGCCACATCCACACCGAGTGCCGCGACCTGTGCTGGGGCGTGCGGAGCCCAATGGGTGAGGTCCGCCCACGCGAGCGCTCCCGCTCGGTGCGCTAGTTCCACCACCGCGGCGACGTCGACAGCGGTGCCAATTCCGTTGTTGGCGTAGGGAAAGGCCACGATCCGCGTACGGTCGCTAAGCGCGGCCGCGAGCGCGGCCAGATCCAGACGCGTATCGGCGCCAATGCCGATCGTGCGCACAGTCAGCCCGAGATCTTCGGCGGCCTGTGTCCACGGGGCGATGTTGGAATCGTGATCGAGGGTCGTGACGATGACTTCGTCACCAGGACGCAAAGCTTGCGTGGCCCAACGGGATAGCGTGAGGTTCAGCGACGTCGCGTTGAGTCCAAACACGACCTCCTCAGGCGAACTCGCACCGAGGAACCGGGCCGCCTTGGTCCGCGTCTGCGCCACCACCTCGGCGGTCGCGAGACTATGGCTGAACACCGCGCCCATGTTGGCGTTGCGGGTTGTTAAGTATCCGGTGATGGCGTCTAGTACCGGCTGTGGTGTTTGGGATCCCGCAGGGCCATCGAGCCGCACGGTGGCCTCGGCTAAGGCGGGAAACAGCGCACGCACCTTCATCAGCGCCGCCCCCCGAACGTCCAGTCGTGCACTTCGATGCTGGCGTATCTGCTCGCTGTCAGCGTTTCGCGTGCCGTGGCCGCATCCGGTGCCATCACGAGAGCGGCTGTGCCCAGCCAGGTCGCGCCATCGTCAGAAAGCAGCGGGCCAAACGCGATTAGCGTTTCACTGTTAGCCGGAACGGGCTCTTCGTGCGTGCCGGAGCCCAGACCGATGACGAGGTAACGGTTGCTGGCCTCCCGGTCGCCGGGGAACTCCCACATGGTGCGGCCAAGAACGTTGCGCCACCGGCGGAGCATGACGTCGCGGTACGCACCGGCTTGGTAATTGGGTTCTTCGAAGGCGAACGCCCGAGCGGCGGCCGCGTCCGGCAGATCGGCGATGTGCACGCTGCCGGTGGGTGTGCCGTCAGCGGAGAAGGTCGGTCCCCTAGCGATCAGCTCCTTGGCGAAGCGGTCCATGTAGGACCAGTGCTCCTCCAACAGCTCGTCGCGCAAGGCGGCCGAGCCGGCCCGGTCGCGGTGGTAGCAGAAGAACTCCATGTCTCACAGTCCACCATGCTCGTGTTTGCTTGCGCGCACCACCGGGTATATGTAGGCCAGTGTCAATGTATTGACTGAGGGGTCGGGATATGGGTATCGATGACAAAATCGGTAATGCCGCTGAAGACGCGCTGGGCAAGGCCAAAGAAAAGGCCGGCGAAGTAACAGGCAACGAAGAACTCGAAGCCGAAGGCGTCGCCGACCAGGCCAAGGCTGGCCTAGAGCAAGCCGGTGAGCACGTCAAAGACGCCGCCAACGACGTGACAGACGCGGCCAAGGATGTGCTAGACCGCTAACGCACCAAACGATTTGTGGCCGGCCTCATCGAGGCCGGCCACTATCGTCTTTGCCCTAGGCGGCGATCCCATTGACGGGACGATCGAAGTGACGGTGCGCGGCGATCGCCTCAGCGAACTGCTCCACCACAGCCTTCGTCACCTTCTGGCCCGCCTTCACCGCGACGACACCGTCTAGTGCGCCGGCCATCGGCTTACTGGCCTTCTTGCCCGGCCTATCAGATGCCTCGAAGATCGGCAGCCGAGCTTGACGCACAACTTGTTCACCTTCACCGAGGATGGCCAGTGGCTTGGCGTGCTTGTACGTCTCGGCGATGAAGTGGACAGCGTAGCCGTCGTCAGCCAGAGCATCCGCTGACTCGGTGCCTCCCGCGACCACGACCGCGTCGTAAAGCACAGACGAGACCGTGTTCATCGCCCGGTCGACAGGTAAAGTCTTGCCGCTGGCCGCTTTGACGATGCCATCAACGAGCCCCAGCAGTTCGACCACTGCGCCTTGAGCAGCCAGTCCTTCCTGGATCGCCTTGACACCCGTCGCCTCGACCCCGTCAGCGACCAATACCGCGACTTTGCGGCCCGTGATGGGCCCCGGAGGCTGCTGATCCTGGCTCAGCGCCGCGGAGAATCTGCCGTGATTCTTGACGGCCTTCGCCGGCGCGGCGACGCCGACGCCTGCCGCGACAGAGACAGCGAGACTGTGGTCGATTCGCGCGAGGTGCTCGACCATCAGTTCCCGGATGGGCATGCGTGTTACCTTGCCGAGCTCAAAGCGGTATGCGGCGACAATGTGTTCCTTTTCCCAAGCGCTCATGCTGTTCCAGAACAAAGTGGCCTGACTGTAATGATCGGCGAACGTCTCGGCACGCTTGCGCAGTTTGACTCCGTCGACCTCTTGCGGGAAATGCTTGAAAGCGTTGTCAGCCCCGGCGATGAACGGGCAGCCGCCACCGGTCGTGTTCGGATGGTAGTTGCCTTCCCCCAGCGGGATCGCGTGCTGATGGAAGCCATCTTGCTGGTGGTGCCGTACGGGCGCCACCGGCTGGTTGATCGGAATCTGGGCGAAGTTTGGCCCGCCGAGGCGAGTCAGCTGGGTGTCCAAATAGGAGAATAGCCGCGCTTGCATGAGTGGATCGTTGGTGAAGTCGATACCCGGGACGACGTTGCCGACGCTGAACGCGATCTGTTCGGTTTCGGCGAAGAAGTTGTCGGGGTTACGGTTGAGCACCATCCGCCCCACGGGCGTCACCGGGACCAGCTCTTCAGGGATAAGTTTGGTGGCATCGAGCAGGTCGATCCCGTCAAAGGCGAACTCGTCCTCCTCAGCGATCAGTTGCACGCCTAGTTCATATTCCGGGTACGCGCCTGATTCGATCGATTCCCAAAGGTCACGGCGGTTGAAGTCCGGGTCTTTTCCGGAGATCTTCTGCGCTTCGTCCCACACCAGGGAATGGGTGCCAGCCACCGGTTTCCAGTGGAACTTAACGAACGTAGACTTTCCGCCGCCGTCGACGAGCCGGAAGGTGTGCACACCAAAGCCTTGCATCGTGCGGAAGCTGCGCGGGATCGCCCGGTCAGACATGAGCCAGATGACGTGATGCATTGTTTCTGGTTGCTGGGTAACGAAATCCCAGAACGAGTCGTGCGCCGACGCTGCCTGTGGCATCTCATGGTGCGGTTCGGGTTTGACGGCGTGAATGATGTCAGGAAACTTGATGCCGTCCTGGATGAAGAAGACCGGCATGTTGTTCCCGACGAGATCGAAATTTCCTTGCTGGGTATAGAACTTCACCGCGAAACCACGCACGTCACGAGGTGTGTCGGTGGACCCGCGCGATCCTTGCACAGTTGAGAACCGCACGAACACGGGCGTCTGCACACTCGGGTCAATGAGAAAATCCGCTTTCGTGTACGCGGCGAGCTCGTTTCCGTAAGGCTGGAAGAAGCCATGTGCGCCGGACCCCCGGGCGTGCACGACCCGCTCTGGAATCCGCTCGTGGTCGAACCGCATGATCTTTTCCCGGAGGTGGAAGTCCTCCAGGAGATTCGGCCCGCGCGGCCCCGCTCTCAGGGCGTTGTCGGTGTCGTCGACAACAATCCCCTGATCGGTGGTCAGCACGGTGTCTTGCTTATCGATCCGGTGCGCTCGCAGCTGGGTTTCTTTGAGATCGCCACCCGACGCGGCCACGGCTTTCTTCGCCGCTGGTTTTGAGTTCTTCTTGGCCGGTGTGGCTTTCTTCGGTTTGGCGGTCATGGCGTTTCCTTCGCTCCGGCACTCATCGCGTCAGATAGTGCGTCGCGGACACGGTCGAATACGGCTATCGGCGCGCCGAGAAATAGATTCGCCGTCGCGGTCGGTGGCACCTCTGGATGCGGTTGCGTGGGCGACAGCGCCGCCGCGGCACGGGCCGCGGCGGCAAGCCTTCGCAACGTTGCTGGATCGGTCACCTCACGCAGCCGGAGAAACTCAAGCTGCTCTTCCGCTTTCGCGTGGGCGCTGACAGCGTCGCGCAACTCCAGCAACTCGGCGTCAAACGCCGGATCGGCGACACCCATCTCGTGCAAGCGAGCCAATACTTGTTTAGCGTCTTGCTCTTCGGCGAGCCTGTCTGGCACCACCGTATCGCCGTCAGGAAGCTTGTCCTGCGCCAGCGGGTGAACGACTAGTTCTTCTACGCTTTCATGTACGGCCAGCAAACTAACTAGATCGGCGAACAACTGTTGCTTGTGGTCGCCTTGAGCGGCATCGAGCTGGCTGAATAGCAACTTAATTTGCTGATGGTGCGACAGCAGTAGGTCCACGACGTCCGGTTCCGCGCCTGGCATCTGGCCCCCAAGGTATTTCGGTATTCGCCGTCATACCCAACCTCCGGACTTCTAACCTATCGGGATGCCTGATCTTGCAGCTGCGATTCAAGGCGTTCTTGTTCTTCTAAAGGCTGTGCTTCTGCCGCGATCAGTTCGTCGCGGGCGCCGTGGGTGGCCCGGATCAGTTCATCAAGTTTGAGCATGAGCGCGCGGGACTCGCGGCCGGTGGTGTGCTGAATGAGAAACACCATGATGAAGGTGAATACACTCGTTACGGCGACGAGAATTTGCGTCCAGTGTTCGGTGAACCCACTGGCGAAACCGACTATGAGCCACATGGCGGCCAGCCCGATCGATATCGCTGCCGACCATGCCGACCCGGCGGCATCGACGATCGCCCGCGCCAAGGCCGACAGGCCTCCGCGTACCCGTTCGTTGCCATTAACCATGCACGTGGTTACCCAATGGTCACCCGCGGATAAACGGTCGCTTGTGATATTAGGGCGAAGGCGGCCGAAGGCGAGTCTCGGTATCAAGCTGTTCGGTGTACTTGGCGATCGCCCGCTGCAGCCGGTGGATCCGCTGCTGCAATTCGGCGCGCGTGTCGTGGTAGGCGGCCGCGACTTCTTCGGCTTTAGCCCGCTGCTCCTGTAACTGACACTCCCGGTCTTGCGCCTCACGGCGCATAGCGCCGTATTTGGACTCTGCCGCGATGATCGCCGGCAGATTTTGGCTGCGGCGGGCTTCGGCGACGCGGGCGCCCTGGTCCTGCAGATCGCCGATCATTTCACTGATCCGCGCCTGCAACCTGGCCTCATAAGCGGCACGCACGGACTTTTCCGCTTGCTCCACGACGTCGAGCTGCCAGCGCTGACGCCAATAATCCGCGAGCTGTTCTCGCATTACGGCGATATCCTGCGACGTCATTGGCGACTCCCATGCTGCGCGAATTTGAGCGTCATTTAATAGGCGCCGAACGCGCACTTAACGTCACCGGTACAAAGGCGTGCAGCTTTCTTTCACCGACTGCCGCCCCTTCCGGAATTCTGAACCGGTTATGCCAGTCTTGGTTCGTGCGTTTGCAGGTGCGGCTCTTAGGTGCGTTAGAAGTGCTGGTGGATGGCCAGCCGGTGCGGGTGAGCGGGCGCCCGGCGGTCCTGCTGGTGGTGCTCGCCATGTCGGCGGGGCGTGCGGTGTCACTCGACATGCTCGCCGAGGCAGTTTGGGGTGCGGATTTGCCGCGCAATCCCCGGGCGAGCGTGCACACCTATCTGACCCGGCTGCGCGGGTTGCTGGGGACGGACGTGATCGAGTCAGGTCCGGCTGGCTACGTGCTTCGAGCCGAGGTGGATGCCGTCCATTTCGTACGTCTCCTCGATCAAGGTGACGCGGCGACCGAAAGGCAGCGTTTGGCCGAGGCGCTGGCCTTGTGGCGGGATGTGCCCTTTGGCGGAGTGGAGTCTTCGTGGCTGGAAGTCGTGGAGGCGCCGCGATTGATAGAGCGGTTCATAACAGCGGCTCAGCGGCGCATCGATTTGGACCTTGATGCCGGCCGCATAGATGGCTTAGCTGTCGAGTTGGTGGAATTGACCTCTCGGTTCCCGCTGCGGGAACCGTTGGTGGCACGGCTATTGCGGGTGCTGGATCGCAGCGGCCGCCGGGCTGAGGCGCTGGAGCGGTTCGAGGCGTTCCGGGTGCGGCTTGCCGAGGAACTGGGAGCGGATCCGGGTCCAGAGTTACGCGCGTTTCATGCGCACTTGCTGTCGGCCGCGCTAGAGCCAGCGCAGCCGTCGGGGTCACTTCAGGCGGCAGTGGTGCCACGGCAACTGCCGGTTGATGTGGCCGGGTTCGTGGGCCGCGACGAGGCCCTGAAAGTGCTTGACGGACTACTGGATGGGAGTGTGAGCGGGACGCTGCCGCCGCTGTCGATCGCGGCGGTGTCAGGTGCGGCCGGGATTGGCAAGTCGGCGTTAGTGGTGCATTGGGCGCACCGCACGGTGAGCCAGTTCCCTGACGGGCAGCTATATGCGAACCTGCGAGGCTTTGATCCGTCAGGGGCTCCCCGGCAGCCCTCGGAGGTACTGCGGGGATTCTTGTCAGGGCTCGGTGTGCCGGCGGGCTCCGTGCCAGAGGAGGTAGAAGCGCGGGCGAGTTTGTTCCGCAGCGTCTTGTCCGGGCGGCGCGTATTGGTGGTATTGGACAACGCACGCGATGCCGAGCAAGTGCGGCCTTTGCTGCCTGGAGCGCCAGGTTGCCTGGTGGTGGTGACCAGCCGGGGACGGCTGACGAGTCTGGTCGCCGGCGAGGGCGCACGACCGGTCTCTTTGGACGTGCTGTCCGCGGCGGAGGCACGACAGCTGCTCAATCACCGGATTGGTCCACGGCGGGTCGGCGCGGAGCCCGCCGCGACAGACGAGATCATCAGCCGGTGCGCTGCTCTCCCCCTGGCGTTAACAGTCGTGGCCGCTCGCGCCGCGCTCCAACCCGACTATCCATTGAGCCGGCTGGCATCGCAACTGCGCGCGACACGGGTCGACCTGAGCGCCTTCCACGAGCCCGATCCCGCGGCCGACTTGCGAGCTGTGTTCTCATGGTCGTTCGAAACCGTTGGTGAAGCCGCGGCCCGGCTATTTCGGTTGCTAGGGCTGCATCCTGGCCCCGATCTCGGTGAGCACGCGGCCGCGAGTCTGGCCGGGGTTCCCGTTGCTGAGGCGCGCTCGCTGCTCACGGAACTGACACGGGCGAGCCTGCTCGCGGAAACCGTGCCGGGACGGTACTCCTTCCACGACCTCCTGCGGGCTTTCGCTGTCGAGCAAACGGGTGTCCACGAAACCGGGCAGCAGCGCCGGGACGCGACGCAACGCCTGCTCGCCTACTTCGTCCACAGTGGACATGCGGCGACGCTGGCGCTGAACTCGCAACGGGAGCCGATTACCCTTGCCGCGTGCCCGCACGATGTCACCCCGGAAAGTTTCGGCGGCCACGTCGATGCCTTCCAGTGGTTCACCTCGGAGCGCTCCGCCCTGCAGGCGATGATGGGCAAGGCGATCGAGTCCGGATACGACTCCTACGCCTGGCAGCTCGCCTGGGTCCTCAACGAAGGACTCGACCGGCAAGGTTGCTGGCACGAAATCATTGACACACAAATGATCGCGATCGCGGCGGCCGACCGTCTAGGCGACCGTGAAGCCGCCGCGCAAGCTCGCCGCTATCTCGCCCGCGGTTATGGACTCCTGAGCCGCTTTGAGGAGGCACACGCCAGCCTGCGTAAGGCACTGGAACTGTATGGCTCACAAGGCAATCACACCGGCCGCGCCAACACCCATCGCTCCATAAGCTGGATCTACGGGCGGCAAGATTTGCTGGACAAGGCGATCGAGCACGCTTTGCATGCCCTGCACCTCTTTCAGGAGTCAGACGATCAGGCGGGCGTGGGCAGGGCGCTGAACTCGCTGGGCTGGATGCATTCCCGGCTCGGGCAGCATGAGCAGGCCGTGGCCTACTGTCAGCAGGCGCTCCCCTTGCACCGGGCGGCAGGCACGCCGTACAGCCTCGCCGCTACGTGGGACAGCCTCGGCGTCGCTGAACACCACCTGGGCCGGCACACGGAAGCGATCGCGTGTTACCAGCAGGCACTGGAGATCCTCGACGGCATCGGCGCGCGCTACAGCAAAGCCAACGCGCTCGTGCACCTCGGGGACACCCACGTCGCTGTCGGTGACGTCACCGCGGCACGCGAGGTGTGGCTGCAAGCGGTCGACATCCTGATCGAGTTTGGCCATGCCGACGCCGGCGTCGTGCAGAGCAAGCTTGAAGCCCTGCCCGCATCCTGAAGCCGGAACACTATTGGCCCGTGGGCTTATAGTCGCGAGCCCGCTGCACCCGCCATGTCCCAAATTGGCGGCCGTGCTCGTAGGCGGCCTCGATGGCGCCTCGCGCGATCGCTTCTGTCTCATAGCGCTGGCAGATCTCGCGACCACTATGTGGCTCACGGACTTCCAGCTCCCACGCTCCTACCGCACCCGTGTAGAGCCGGACCGTGAGAGCCAGAATCCCTTGCGCATCAGTACATTCACCCATTTCGACAAGACGTCTCAGTAGCACCACGGCAGGCTATCGAACGCATGTTCGACAAGCAAGCCGCCGGCGTGTTTGACCGCGTACCCATCAATGGGTGCTTCATGCTTCCAGCACCGACATGTCTGACTCGGAAGGCGGATTCGTGAACGGTTTCGCGCAAATCGTGACTCTCGTCAGCGCATTGGCTCACATCGGCGTCGCCCCGCTCGAGATGGTCTTCTTCAATCAGCCCTAGGCGCGGAAGTTCCTTCGCGTCGAGGCGGACAACCTTGGTGACGTCCGGATGTGGGCGTTCGTCGTCGGCACGAGGAACATGCTCGCCGGGATCGCGGCGATCGTCGGGCTGGTAATAGTGCGCACCGGTGACCCAGATGCGGGACGGGCGGTCGTCATAACCGCCTTGTCCTACATGCTGTTCGCCAGTCTCGCCATGGGAGTCGCGGACCTACTCGGGTTCTGGCGTCCGCGCGGCGGCAGCGTGATCGGCACGATCAGTTCCAGCTCGCTGGCGCTCATCGCTCTCATCGCCACCTTCGCGTAACCGGCGCTCAGATCACCGCTTGCAGATCGGCCTGCAACCGTGTCGCTTCCGCATCGCGGGCCACGGCTTGGGCGAGCAGCATCCGCAGCACACCAACGACGAGGGCGACCCCGAGGATCGCGACGCCTATGCCGCCGATGAGCAAAACCACGCCGGGCGCTACGGGTTCACCTGGTGCCAAAAGGAATCCGAGGGCAAACATCAGCGACGCCGCCGCTACAAAGGCACCGATAACAATGTGTACGTAGCGGAAGGCGCCGGAGGAGAATACGGTCCCCTGCCGCACCATGGTTACGAGCTTCCAGACACATACCACGACGACCTGAGCGGTCAGGATGCCCAGCACCACAATCGCGAGAATCGGCGTACGCAGGTAGGCCAGCTCAGGGTCCATGTCTTTCATGTCGTTGGCCAGTAGCGCCACCATGACGGTCTGCACGAACAGCGAGCCGCCAAGCAATCCCACGAGCACCGCCCGCAGCGACAGCACCGTCAGCTTTCCCATCATCTCTCCCTCGATCGAGCCACGATGGAAACCTATCGTCATTCGATAGGCTGCGCAAACGTGTCCTTCACACATTGGTCACAATGGTTCAGTGAACACACACCTATCGCCCCGCCTCGCGGCGATCGTCGAGGCTCTGCCGCTGGAGCCGCGTTTCCGGGTGCTCGAAATCGGCTGTGGCCCCGGAGCAGCCGCCCGGGCCGTGGCCGCTCGCCTGACCACCGGCCACATCCTCGCCATCGACCGGTCGGCTAGCGCGATCGCACAAGCAACCTCAGCCGCAGCCTCAGAAATCGCCGCTGGCCGGATGAGCGTGCGCCAGTGCCCGGGTGAAGACTTCGTGCTGCAGCCCGGCGAGCAACCCTTCGACTTGGTTTTCGCGGTGCGCGTCGGCGCCCTGGACGGACGCCACCCCGGAGCCGGACAGCAAGTACTGCAACGCATCGCGGCCGCCACCCGCCCTGGCGCCCGCCTGTTCATCGACGGCGGCAACCCCCTGCGCGAGTTGCAGATCCTACGTCACCACAGCGGACTGTCTAAATAGGAGCGTGCTGAGTGAAGAACGCGTCTACGGCGGCGATGGCGCCTTTGTGGCCGTCGATGGGGAAGATGAGCCAGGCGCCGTGCGCGCTGCTGCCCTCGGCTAGGTAGACCTCCGCGCTGCTGCTCTTCTTTGCGGCCGCTTTGAGCTCGTTGGCCGCACGCGCGAACGAGGCGTCGTTGCTGGCCGCGACGAAGAGCATGGGGATGGTCAGGGATTGCAGGCCGAACTCCGCGTTGACGCTGTTGAAGATAACCGGCGACGAGACGGTGATGAGGCCGTCGACCGGGGGCGATATCTCGGCGGCGGCGACGGCTGCCGCAGTACCTCCCATGGAAGCTCCTATGAGGACCACTTTGCTGGTGCCTTCGGCACGCAGCTGTTGGACCGCGGCCTTGATGTTCGCTGGCATGCTGTCATTGCCCGCGGCTGAGCCGCCGAACCCGGCGAAGTCGAAGGCAAGCACGCGGTAGCCACGGGTGGCGAGTTCGGTGGCTTTCGGGATCCATTCGCAGACCGAGCCGCCGTTTTGGTGGGCGAGCACGATGCCAGTCTTGCCCGTGCCGAAGACGACGCCTGTCAGCTGCGGGCCGAAGGTCACTCGCTTTTGCGTGGCGTGCAAGTCGGCGCATTCCGGGCCGGCGATCGGGCCCGCTGGCTGGGCCGACGGCGGGCTCGTGCACGCGGAGATGACCAGCAGCAGGGCAAGGAGTCCGGTCTTTCGCACGATGAACCTCTCAGAGGAGCGATGGGAACGCTCCCATCCTAACAGGAACGTCCAATATGGAGGGTCCGCACTGGACTAGGGTCACGGACATGGAGCCGAAGGGTCATTCGTGGATGATCGAGGAACGTGAGTACGCGCGGCAGGAGTCACGCCGGGGCCGACGGCACGCGTTCGCCCACCTTGAACCGGCACGCACGGCCCTCGTCGTGATTGATATGGTCCCGTTTTTCGTTGCGGAGTCGGCATATTGCCGCGGCATCGTGCCCAACATCAGCCGGATCGCTCGGCATCTGCGAGCCGCTGGGGGCACGGTGGCCTGGGTCCTTCCCGGCGCGGGCGAGCGGTCAGCTGCGAGTCGTCGGCACGCGACGCCAGCACTCTGGGCTTGCGGGTCATCATGCTCGCCAACGGCAACGCCGCCCGCCGCGATCAGGACCACAACGCCACCCTGCACACGATCTACCGCACCTTTGGTGACGTGCGCACTACCGGCGAGGTCATCGCGATGATCTAGCCTAAGGGCATGGCCGCCTTTGATGAGCAGCTTTTTGTGGGTACGTGGCACATCGTCGCCTCGAACTTCCCGATGTGGGTGGCTGGCGGCCGGACCCAGCCGCGTTTTCACTACGAGCAGCTGGAGCCGGGCCGGCTCAGTGACCGCGTCACCTATGTGCGCCGTGGGCGGGAACGGCAGATCCTTGGCATCGACACCCGGCTTCCCGGTGACGTGCCGACCTACCGGTGGCGCGGAGCTGGTGCGCTTCGGTTGCTGCGCAGCGACTGGCAGGTCAGCCAATGGGATCCCGGCTATGAGTGGGCGGTCATCACGTTCGCGAAGTCGCTCGTCACCCCAGCCGGGATGGATCTCATTGCCCGCTCCCCCGGAAACGAGCTGGAAAAGCAGTCTCGTGAGCTCGGGCTCAAGATGCTGTAAAGCCTTTCCATCGCTTTACTTAAATCGCACGATGTCTTGACGTTCGTGCCGGAACGTGCCGGCACTATGAGAACAAGTTTGGCGATGCTCGTCGCGGCAGCGGCGGTCGTGTTCGCCCCGGCTCCGGCGCACGCGGCAAGCGTCAACTGTGCCGCGTTTGTCATCAGTGGCAACCCCCGCACCGTCGCGGGCGCCACGTGGACCTACCGGTCAACCGACCAGGGCGTCGCGTACGCCTTGGAAGGTGTCCTGCTTCTCCCCAGCGCGACGAGTTCGCTTCCAGCGGTCGTTGTCAGCCACGGCAAAGGCGGCACGCCGCGCGGCTACTCGGCGACCATTGGCCGCACGATGGTCACCTGGGGACTGGCCGTGATCGCCACCATGTACACGCACGCGCCTGATGCCGAAGACCAGGGCAACCTGCCCAACGGCGGCGACGGCGCCTCAGCGGCCAATGTGCAGCGGGCACACAAGGCACGCGAGCTTCTAGCGTGTGTCAGCGGCGTGGACACCGCGCGAGTGGCCGCTCACGGGCACAGCATGGGTGCGTTCGTGACTGGACAGACACTTGGCACACACACCGGTGATTTCCGGGCGGCATCGCACACGGCCGGTGGCGTCGGTGACGGGCCGAACGCCACGAAACGTGCTGCGGCACAACAGATCGTGACGCCCTATCAGCTGCATCACGGTGACGCCGACCAGGTCGTGTCGATCGCGCTGGACCGTGCCCTAGACAGCATCCTGACCGCGAATGGCGTAACGCATCAGTTCCACGTTTACGCCGGCTATGACCATGCGCAGATCGCCTTCGACGCGCTGATGCTCTCGCGCGTGCGCTCGTGGTATCAAACCCACGGCGTGCTGTAACCACACGGGACCTTTTGTTCCTGGCCATAGCGGGGTAAGGGACCGTTATGGCCAAATACGAAGTTAACGACGCCGCCGTTGAGCACGCCCGCAAGCTGATCACCGAGGGTAAATACGTGCTCGACAGCGACTGGGGTGAATCCCAGCCTGACGCTGCCGCGCAGAACGCCTTCCTGGAGAAGAATTCCTGGGACGACTACGCGAACTGGCACCTGGGGTTAACCATCGACGCCAACGACGAAACCAAGGCACGGTACGCCTTCGGCTACGGCGACTTCAAAAAGCTGCACCGCACAGGGTTAATCGCCTGCGTCTACCGGGCGATGGAGTGGCGGCACAAAGACGTCGAGCTCGCCGCGCACGACCTGTTGCAGCGCCTGGACAAAGCCGCGGGCTGACACTCCTATGAATCGCCCAGCTCCTCCGGGGCACCTTCGGCTTTGGAACTGTCACGCAGCTGCATGTAGGGCTCCTGCTCCGGCGGGTGCCCTGCGGCGATAGCCCGGCGGCGCTCCAGCTCGGCGTTGAGTTCGGCTCCGAACAGGATCGCGAGATTGCTCAGCCATAGCCAAGTCAGGAAGACGATGACGCCCCCGAGCGTGCCGTAAGTGGCGTCATACGAGGCGAAATTCGCCGCGTACACCGCGAAGAGCAGCGAGACCGCGACCCACAGCACCACCGCGACGAACCCGCCCGGGCTGACCCACTTGAACCCGCCTTGGCGTGCGTTGGGGCAAGCCCAGTAGAGGATGGCGAATAACAGGCCCACGATCAGCACGAGGACCGGCCACTTGGCGACGTTCCATATCCCGACCGTGGCTGCACCGATGCCGAAGACTTCCCCTACCCGCTCGGCTAACTGTCCGCTGAGGACAACGATCAGCACGCTGGCGACGAGCAGCACGCCGGTGATGAGGGTGACGCCAAGGCGGATCGGGACCGTCTTCCAGACCGGCCGTCCCTCTGGCACGTCATAGATCGCGTTGGACGCCTGCATGAAGCCTGAGACATAACCGGAGGCCGACCACGTGGCCACGGCTAGGCCCAGGACAGCGGCCAGCCCCGCTTTGCCTTGGCCCTGCTGGACATTGCTCACGGCGGCCGTCACGATGTCGCGAGCCGGGCCGGGCACGATCGGCGTCACATTGTTCAGCAATGACTGCGTCAGCGAATCGTCAAGCAGCCCAAGCACCGCCACCAGGACCAGCAGTCCCGGAAACAGTGACAGGACGCTGTAGTAGGTCAGGGCCGCCGCCCAAACACTCAGGTTGTCTTCCTTGAACTGTTTGGCTGTCATGACGATCGCGGCGCGCCAGCCGCGCAAGCCGAGCTGAGCCGGAGAATCCGGTCCCGCGTCCGGTGGCGGCGCCGAGGTTACATCAGTTCCCACAAAGCAGCTGATACCCGCTATGCCGGCGATGTATGTGCCATGCCCGCCGGGACCTTAGGCTCGGCCACCGGTTCTTCTTCGGGTTCGCGGCCCGGTGTTTTGAGGTCGAACCGCACGATCATGAACCGGAACACGGAGTAGTAGACCGCCGCGTAAATGGGACCGACCAGGAAGATGAGCCACGGCTTTTCATGGTTGCCGTTGGCGAAATTGAGACTCCAGTCGATGAACCCGGCCGAGAAGGTGAAGCCGTCGCGCACGCCGAGAGCGTTCATGATGACCATCGACAGTCCGGTTAGGACCGCGTGCACACCGTAGAGCACGGGGGCGACGAAGACGAAGGCGAACTCGATCGGCTCGGTGATGCCGGTCAGGAAGGACGTGAGCGCGGCTGAGCCGAGCAGGCCGGTGATGGCCTTGCGGCGTTCAGGACGTGCTGTGTGAATCATGGCCAGGCACGCGGCGGGCAGTGCGAACATCATGATGGGGAAGAACCCGGTCATGAAACCGCCAGCCTGCGGGTCGCCGGCGAAGAAGCGGTTCAGGTCACCGGTCTTGCCTTCGAACTCGCCGAAGGTAAACCAGACCAGGCTGTTGGGAATGTGGTGCAGCCCAAGGGGAACCAGCAGCCGGTTGATCAGCCCGTAAACGCCGGCGCCGACGGTGTCATAGGCGACGATCCAGTTGCCCACGGCGCTGAACCCACGGCCGATGACCGGCCACAGGAGTCCTAACGCGACACCATTGACCACGGCGGCCAGGCCCGCGAGGATCGGCACCAGCCGCCGCCCGCCGAAAAACGCCAGATAGGACGGCAGTTTGGTGCGATGGAACCGGTCATAGAGCAAGGCGGTGACCAGTCCCATGACGATGCCGCCCAGGATGCCCATGGTCACGAGCTCGTCATTGACCTTGTTGTACTCCGCGACGACGTCATAGACCGCGTCGAAGACAAGGAAACCCACGACGGCGGCCAGTCCCGTCGTGCCGTCTGCTTTGCGGGCGAATCCAATCGCGACACCGACCGCGAACAGCAGGGGCAGATGATCGAAGACGACCTCACCGGCGTTGAGCAACACCTGTGAAACCGGGTTGTCCGGCGGCAGGCCGAGTCGGCGGGCGAGGTCGGGCCGGCCGAGGCCAAGCAGGAGTCCAGCGATCGGAAGGACGGCGATGGGCATCATCAAGCTGCGTCCGACGCGCTGTAGCACCCCAAAGACTGAGGTCACGTTTCCCTCCGGCGCTTCGAAGGAAGGGGCCGGGCCAGCGGGACCCAAAGTTTGTACCTGTCGGCCCGGTAAAAGGAGACTGAGTATGACACCAGGACTGGCCCAGCGTAAGCATGGCGCTCGATGTGCAGCACGGGGGCGCCCGCCCGCACGCCAAGAAGTCCAGCCAGTTCGGCGTCGGCTGTTCCTGCCTCGATCGTGTCTTCACCCCAATCGGGGACGAGGCTGAACCGCTTTTCCAGATCGTCAAAGAGCGACGAGGTCGGCGCTGTCATCCCGGGCACGAGCCGGTGTGGCAGCCAGGTGCTGTCGATAGCCATCGGCATGTCATCGGCCAGCCGCAGCCGTTTGAGGTGAACCAGGTCGTCGCCGGGCTCGCAGGTGAGCTGGCGGGCGAGGTGGGCGGTCGCGCGGACCACGCCGAATTCGAGGATCGCCGATCCCGGCCGCATCCCGCGCCTGGTCATCTCTTCGCTAAACGAGGTGAGCCGGGCTTGCAGGTCAAGCTTGGGCTTGGCGATGAAGGTGCCTTTGCCGGTGACCTTGAACAGGCGTCCCTCGGCGACCAGCGACTCGACGGCTTGCCGGACGGTCATCCGGGCCACGCCATAATGGGCGGCTAGCTCGCGTTCACTGGGAATCGGCTCATCCGGCTCGTCCGTCGCCTCGATCAAGTCAAGCAGAATGTAGCGCAGCTGCAAGTGCTTGGGCTGGTGCCGGTCGAGTGACAAGGGACTCTCCTAACGTGATGGGGAATCACGTCTAGACCGGACTAGACCAGACGGTGTCTACTGTTGTCAACTCTACGAGACCAGTCCACCTACCCCTCGGCCGAGGAGACGCTCGCATGGCCAGTAAAGCGGAACAGATAGTCGCTGGGCTCGGCGGTGTGAACAATATTGTGGAGATCGAACCCTGCATCACCCGGCTGCGCAGTGAGGTGGTCGATGCCCGGCTGGTCAGCGAGGCGGTCTTAAGATCGGCTGGGGTGCACGGCGTCCTGTTAGCTGGGCGGATAGTGCAGGTAATCGTGGGGCCAGAGGCGGACACGCTCGCTGGCGAAATCGAAGACTTGATGTGAGGCAAGTGGTGGTCATCGCGCCGCTGGATGGGGTTGCCGTCCCACTCCAGCAGGTTCCGGATCCGGTGTTCTCCGAGGTCCTTGTCGGCCCAGGCGTGGCCATCGTGCCCGAGGAGACCGCGCAAACGGTCCTCGCCCCGATGACCGGCCGCCTGCTCAAACTCAAACCACACGCCTTCATCATCGCCGCCGAAGGCAGGCGCGCGGTGCTGGTGCACCTGGGCATCGACACCGTGCGGCTCAACGGGTCGGCCACCGAACTGATCGCGCGCGAGAAGCAGGTGATTGAAGCCGGGGAACCGGTGATGCGCTGGCTGCCTGTGTGTGTCACGCAAGCGGGCCTTAGCGCTATCTGCCCGGTGGTCGCTCTTGACGCGCCACGCGACGCGCTGGAGTCGCTGGCCGAAGGGGCCATCCGCGCAGGGGCGAGCCTGTTCACCTGGCGGCATAGTGGCTGAACGCACCGTCCGCGTCGCGCTGGCCTCAGGGCTGCACGCTCGGCCAGCCGCCGTTTTCGTCCAGGCGGTGGGGACGACCGGCCTGCCCGTGACGATCCGCCGCGTCAACGGGCACGCCGCGGACGCGCGAAGCATCCTGTCCGTCATCGCGCTCGATGTGCGGCAGGGCGAGGAGGTCATCCTTTCCGCCGACGGTCCGCCTCAGGTGCTTGATGAGCTAGCCGCACTATTGGCTCAGGATTTGATATGAGCACCGTCAGCGGCCCGGTGGTGCGGCTGGACTTTCAGCCCACGGGACCAGACGCGGTAACGGGTTCGCCTAACCGGGAATACGCGCGGGCGCTTGGCGCGCTAAGCGGAGTGGCGCAAACGTTGCGGGAGCTAGGCCTTCGCACTCCAGCCGCCGCGTCCATTCTGGAGGCACAGGCGATGATGGCCGAGGATCCGGTGCTCGCCGAACGTGTCCGGTCGTTTGTGGACGGTGGCAAGTCGGCTGAAGAGGCGCTGCGTAACGCTTTTGACAGCTTCCGGCCGGGGATCGCCGCGGCGGGACGGGCAGCCGACCTTGACGATGTGTGCCGGCGTGCGGTGTGGGCGGCTCAGGGGACCTTGCCGGGCACAGGCGGGCTCATTGAGTACCCCCATGTGGTTGTGGCTCTTGATCTGGCTCCGGCGGACCTTGCGGCGCTTGAGGAAAGCGTGATCGCGATCGTGACGGCGCAGGGCGGGCCGACAAGCCACACCGCGATTTTGGCTCGGGCGATGGGAATTCCGGCGGTCACCGGGTGGACCGAGGCGCTTTCGTTGCGCGATGGCGAGGTGGTGACGGTCGATTCTGATGCGGGCGTGGTTTCGCGGGGTGTGACGGCGGCGCGTCCCGTTGCCACGCCAGCTATTGCCAACGGCGGTCCGCAAGGAGTGCTGCTGCAGGCCAACATCGGCTCCAGTGCCGATATCGCGCAGGCGCTTTCGGCTGGGGCGCAAGGCGTTGGGCTGCTGCGCTCGGAATTCATGACCGGCTACGCCGAAGTCATCGCCGCGTTTCCAGGAAAGCCTGTCGTCATCAGGGTTTTCGACGCCGGCGCCGACAAGCCGCTGCCCTTTCTGGCGAAAACCCAAGAACCTAACCCCTCTTTGGGGGTACGCGGTCTGCGCGCCCTTCGCGCGCATCCCGATGTGCTCACCGCTCAGCTGCGGGCGATAGCCGAGGCCGGTGGCGCACAAGTGATGGCGCCGATGGTTGGCGATCAGCAGGACGCGGCCTGGTTCGCCGCGCAGGCACGGTCGTTTGGCCTCAGTCCCGGTGCCATGATTGAGGTTCCAGCGGCGGCGGTGCTGGCACGCGAGATTCTGTCCGAAGTGGACTTCGTCAGCGTTGGCACCAATGATCTGGTGCAGTACACGCTCGCGGCCGACCGGCAGCTGGCCGCGATGGCGCCACTTCAGAACCCTTGGCACCCCGCCGTTTTGAGGCTCATCTCATGGGTAGGGCAAGCCGCGCAAGCGACAGGCAAGCCCGCGGGCGTGTGCGGCGAGGCGGCCGCCGATCCCCGTTTGGCACCGGTCCTCGTTGGACTCGGAATGTCGAGCCTGTCGATGAGCCCGCACGCGATCGCGGCGGTGCGGGCGGCACTTTCTGCCTACACCTTGGAGCAATGCCGCGAACTCGCGCAAAACGCCATAGGTTAACCGTCCCTTTCCCCGGGTGTTGACAAGCAGTGGGTCTCATGGTGGTCTAGTCCGGTCTAGACCACTGCCTCTCGTTCCCCTTTGGAGTGAGTAAGTTGGACCAGGATCTAACCCGTCGCACCCTTTTACAGCGTTCCGCGGCCGCCGGTCTCATGGCTGTTCCAGCAGCGGGCCTGCTGTCGGCCTGTGTCGGCACCGCTGGTGAGCAACAGCCCAAAGCCGAGGGCGACAAGACGCCCGAGAATCCGCTTGGCGTCAAGGAAGACGCCGAACTGGAAGTCGTCATCTTCAATGGCGGCCTGGGCACCAAGTACGCCACTGACGCCCACATCCCCTCGTACAAAAAGAAGTTCCCGAAGGCGACCGTCAAGTACTCGGCCGCCGAAGAGATCTCCACGGTCTTGCAGCCCCGGTTCGCCAGCAACCTGCCGCCAGACATGGTCAACAACGCCGGGTCGAAGCTGATGGACCAGGGCAAGCTCATCGAGGCCGGGCAGGTGGCCGACCTGAGCGACCTGTTCGCCGCGCCCTCATTGGACATCGCGGGCAAGACCGTTGGGCAGACCCTCCTGCCGGGCACCATCGAGCAGGGCACCTTCAACGGCAAGCCCTATCTGCTCAACTACGCGTTCAGCGTGTTCGGCCTCTGGTACTCCGGAAAACTGTTCAAGGACAACGGATGGACCGCACCATCAACGTGGGCTGATTTCACCGCGCTGCTGGACAAGATGCGCGCCAAGGGCATCACGCCCTATGCCTACGCTGGCGCCAACGCCGCCTACTACCAATACACCGTCATCCTGACCACCGCCGCGAAAATCGGTGGTGCCGACGTGCTCAAGAACATCGACACCCTGGCCGACAACGCCTGGAAGGCACCGGCGGTGAAGCAGGCCGCCGAACTGTGGGGCCAAATCGGTGCCAAGTACACGGATAAGTCTCACCTGAGCCTCAAGCACACCGAGGTTCAGCTGCAGCAGAACCAGGCCAAGATTGGCTTCTACCCCTCTGGCTCGTGGCTGGAAAACGAGCAGGCGAAAGACACTCCGGCCGGCTTCGATTATCAGGTCATGCCGTTGCCGGGCAACAGCGGCGACAAACTGCCCGCCGCGGCGATCTATGCCGCTCCGGGCGAGATCTACTTTGTCCCGTCGAAGGGCAAGAATGTCAACGGTGGCAAGGAATACCTGCGCCACATGCTGTCCAAGGACGGTGCGCGCAAGTTCACCGAACTCACCAAATCGCTGACCGTGGTTTCCGGTGCGGCCGAAGGACTCGACATCGCCCCCGGCCTGACCAGTGCCACGAAGATGCTCAAGGCGGCGGGACAGGACATCTTCAGCTTCCGCTTCGACGTGCAGTACAAGAAGCTCGACGACGAGTGCCGCAACGCCACCAACGAGCTGATGTTCCAGGGCGGCTCCGCCGACAAGTTCTGTGAGCGCATGCAGAAAGTTGCCGACGAGGTCAAGAAGTCCAAGTAGGACAACGGAGCTGGAGAGGTTCATGCGGCACGGCAGAAACCCGTTTGTCGTCGGATTTCTGGTGACACCGATCGCGCTCTACACGATCTTCGTCGCCTACCCGATCGCCGAACTGATACGCATCTCCCTGACGGACTGGAGCGGGCTCTCGCCCGAGTTCACCTTCGTCGGGCTGGACAACTTTGGGAAGATCCTGACCGATGACAAGGTCTGGCAAGCGGTTCAGCACCATCTGCTGCTCCTGATCGCTCTCCCGCTCGTCACCATCGCCCTCGCCCTGCTGTTCAGCTTCCTGCTGAACATGGGCGGGGGCACCCGTTCCGGGCTCGCCACAGGGGTCTGGGGGTCGAAGTTCTACCGCGTGGTGTTCTTCTTGCCCCAGGTGCTCGCGGTCGTCATCGTCGGCGTCATCTTCGGCCGCGTCTACGGCCCGGATCAGTCCGGCATTCTCAACAGTCTTCTGGGCCGGCTCAACGTGGAGCCCGTGCAGTTCATGGCCGAGTGGGGAATGCTGTCCATCCTCGGCGTGCTGATCTGGCAAGCCGTTGGCTTCTATGTCGTCTTGTTCTCGGCTGGCATGGCTTCCATTCCCGGCGAACTCTATGAGGCGGCCGTGATCGATGGCGCCAGCCGGGTCACGGTGTTCTTCCGCATCACCATTCCCCTGCTGTGGGAGACGATCCGCGTCGCCTGGGTCTACTTGGGAATCCTCGCCTTTGACGCCTTCGCCTTGGTCATGGTGATGACGATCGAGCAAGGCGGGCCTGACGGCGACACGAGTGTGCTGCCTGTGCTGATTTACAAGCAGGGCATCCGTGAATCCGAATACGGCTACGCCGCCGCGCTAGGGGTTTCCTTGTTCTTGCTGACCGTGACGTTCGCCGCCCTCGCCCTGCGGGCGGGCCGCCGCGACACACTCGAACATTAGAGGGCAGCGCTATGTCAGTGAAGAAAGACGTCAAGCTGCTCGCCGGGGCCGGGCACGTCATGCTCGCCATGTGGGCGCTAATGGTGATTGGCCCGTTGCTTTTCACCTTCATCGCCTCGTTCAAATCCAATACCGAAATCTTCTTGGGCAATCCGTTCGCCTTACCGGCCACGTGGGACTTCGGCGCCTTTGGCCGGGCATGGCGGGAAGCGCACATCGGCACCTATTTCCTCAACAGCGTCATCGTGGTCGGCGTATCGACCTTTGGCACCATGCTGCTGGGCTCGATGGCCGCCTATGTGCTAGCCCGGTATCAGTTCCGGTTCAACCGCGCCATTTACTACTACTTCGTGGCCGGGCTCGCCTTTCCCGTTTACGTCGTGCTCACTCCGCTTTACCTTGTGGTGCAAGCGGCCGGGCTTTTGGGGACGCACACGGGACTCATCCTGGTCTACATCGCTTATTCGCTGCCGTTCACCATTTTCTTCCTGGCCGCGTTTTTCAAGACCCTGCCAAACGCGGTCGCCGAGGCGGCGCTGATTGACGGCGCGTCGCACACGAAGCTGTTCTTCCGCGTCATGCTGCCGATGGCGAAACCCGGTCTGGTGAGCATCACCATCTTCAACCTCATCGGGCAGTGGAACCAATACGTGCTTCCGGTGGCGTTGCTGCAAGGCGAGGGCGCGGAGTCGAAATGGGTTCTCACGCAAGGCATCGCCGACATCTCCACATCCGCTGGTTACGAAGCGGACTGGGCGGCCCTGTTCGCCGCTCTCACCATCGCCATCATCCCGATGGTCGCCGTGTATGCGTTCTTCCAGCGCCAGATTCAGTCTGGGCTGACCGCAGGCGCGGTGAAGTAAGTCGATCCATTGACAAACCTGTCTGTCCCGTGTTGGTCTAGCCCGGTCTAGACCAACCTCCTACCTGGAGCGACCCTATGAGGCTCTCCCGCGTCCTAGTGTTAGCGCTCGCCGGGGCCGCATGTGCTGTGCTACCGCAGGCACCTGCCGTCGCCGCCCCTAACACGCAAACCGTTCCCGCGATCCAGCAATGGACCGCCGGATCCGGCACGTACACCTTCACTTCGGGCAGCCGCATCGTCGTAGATCCGGCCTTCGCGTCCGCATTGAACGGTGACGCGGCCACGTTCGCCACCGATCTGGGCGCACTGGCTGGGCGCACGATTTCCGTGACCCAGCTGGCGACCCCGGCCACCGGCGACATCTTCCTCACTCTGGGCGGCAGCGACGCCGCCGAGGGATACACGATGACGGTCGGCACCGCCATTCGCCTGCAGGGCTCCGCCTCAGCCGGCGTCTTCTTCGGCACCAGAACCGTGCTGCAACTGCTCAAGCAGTCCTACACCATCGCCGCCGGCACCGCCCGTGACTGGCCGGTCAAACCCGAACGCGGCCTGATGGTCGACCAAGGACGCAAGTTCTTCACCGTGGACTGGCTCAAGAAGCACATCAAAGAGCTGTCCTACCTCAAGCTCAACGTCTTCCACTTCCACCTGTCCGACACGTTCGGCTCCCGGGTGCAAAGCACCACCCACCCGGAAACCGTGTCAGCACAGCATTACACCAAGGCACAGATCGCCGAGCTCGTCGCGCTCGGCAACCAGTATCACGTGCAGGTCATCCCGGAAATCGACATGCCCGGGCACATGAACGCCATCCTGGCCCAGCACCCTGAGCTTCAGCTGGAAAACCAGTCAGGGCAACGCGATCCGTACTTCCTGGATCTGTCCGAGGCCGGCGCCTACACCCTCGTGCAGGACCTCATCACCGAATACATGCCGCTATTCCCGTCGCGCTACTGGCACATGGGCGCTGACGAATACGTCACCAACTACTCGGCCTACCCGCAGCTGCTGACCTACGCTCGCGCGCACTATGGCGCCAACGCGACGGCGAAGGACTCGTACTACGGTTTCATCAACTGGGTCAACGATTTGGTGCGTGCCAACGGAAAGACCCTGCGGATGTGGAACGACGGCATCAAGTCCGGCGACGGCACGATCAACCCGGCCACGAACATCCACGTCGAGTACTGGTACAACTACGGCCTCACGCCGCAGCAACTGCTCGACCGCGGGCACACGATCTCCAACGAGTCGTGGGACCCGACCTATTACGTCCTCGGTGGCGACAAGCCGGACAACACGTGGGCTTACGAAACGTGGCAGCCCAACCTGTTCCAGGGCGGCACGACCATCAACAACACCAGCCGCAACACCGGTTCCCGCGTACACGTCTGGTGCGACAACCCCAACGCCGAGACTGAAGACCAGATCGCCGGGGGCATCAAGTACACGCTGCGGGTGCTCGCCCAGCAAACGTGGGGATCGCCGAAACCCGCTGCCACCTATACCTCTTGGCAGGTGATCGCCGATGCGGTGGGCCGCGCCCCAGGCTGGCCGTCAGACACCCCGCCCGGCAACCTGGCTCTCGGCAAGCCGGTAACCGCCTCCTCCACCGAGACCTCCGCGTTCCCTGCCGCCAACGCCGTTGACGGCTCCTACGGATCGCGCTGGGCCAGTGCCTACACCGATCCCTCGTGGATTCAGGTCGACCTCGGCTCAAGCGTCTCCTTGAACCGGGTCGTGCTGCGCTGGGAAGCAGCCTTCGGCCGGGGGTACCAGATTCAGGTGTCCAACGACGCCACCAACTGGACGACGGTTTACACCACCACGACCGGTGACGGCGGCGTCGACGATCTCGCGATCACCGGCACCGGACGTTACCTGCGCATGTACGGAACCGCCCGCGGCACGTCATGGGGTTACTCCCTGTGGGAGATTGAGGCCTACGGCGGTACGACCGCACCGAACAAGGCGCTGAACAAGCCCGTCGCCGTGTCGTCAACCGAGACGGCGAACTTCCCCGGTTCGTCCGCTGTGGACGGTTCAGGAACGACGCGATGGTCATCGCTTTACGTGGACCCGTCGTGGATCCGCGTAGACCTCGGCTCCACTCAGTCGATTAGCCGCGTGGTGTTGCGCTGGGAGGCGGCCTTCGGCCGGGCCTACCAGATCCAAACCTCGCCTGACGGCACGAACTGGACGACCATCTACTCCACGGCCGCCGGTGACGGTGGCGTGGATGATGTGGCCGTTTCCGGCAGCGGGCGCTATGTGCGCATGAATGGCACAGCACGTGGCACGAGCTGGGGTTATTCACTCTGGGAGTTCGAGATCTACTAACAGGCAGGTTTACCTCACCGCACCAGGGGTACCGCAGGAAGTGCACCAGACCCGGCCACTTAGGAGGCGTTGTAATGGGTATCGGCGCAAGCATTTTCCTGATCGCCCTCGGAGCGATTCTCACCTTCGCCCTCGACTTCAGCGTCGGCGGCATCGATATCGACGTCGTTGGCTGGATCCTGATGGCCGCCGGCGTGATCGGCCTCGTCTTCACGACGCTGATCTGGGGACCGAGGCGGCGTGCCACCACGGTCACCGAGCAGCGGGTGCCGGCTTCCGACCCGGTGTACACCGGACGGGGCACCGGCTACCGCCGTGTCGAAGAGGAACGTGACATTTAACCTCCACTCCCGATGAACCGGCCCGCTGGCGTTACGCCAGCGGGCCTCTCACTGTCCATTGTGGATAATCATGCCGAGATTGGGCCGCCGGGGTTTCGCGGCGGCGCCAAAGCGGTTACGCTGCCAACAGCACCTCGTCCCGGCGGATCCCCCCGTGTTTGCCGGGACGGGGTGTCTTATTTTGCCCATAAGGCGTTTGAGCAGGCACGTTACTGGGCAGGTAACACCCATGCGCACACGATTTGATGTAATGCCTAACGAGGGCAAGTGGGAACTGCGCCGCAACGACCATCGTCTGTCGGCACATGAGCGCCAGGATGACGCGATCGAGGCAGGGCGGTCCGCCGCCAGATCAGAGCAGCCCAGTCAGCTGGTCGTGCACGGGCGCGATGGCAAGATCCGCGACGAATTCATCTACGAAAGCGCTACGGCTGAAGCAGGACCTTAATATAGCCATCGCGCTTTTCCTGGAACTTGGCATAGGCCTCGGGCGCTTGCGACAACGGCAAGCGGTGACTGGCGAAATCGTCAACGCCCAGCGGATCGGCTCCGGTCAGCAGCGGAATGATGTCATCGGTCCAGCGGCGCACATTGGCCTGTCCCATCCGCAGCTGGATCTGCTTGTCGAACAGCACCATCATCGGCAGCGGATCAGCCATCCCGCCGTAGACGCCCGTCAGCGAGATCGTGCCACCCCGGCGAACCGCGTCAATAGCGATCATGAAGGCCGCAAGACGGTCCACCCCAACGGTTTGCATCAGCTTGGCGGTCAGCGCATCGGGCAGCACACGGGTCGCTTTCTGCGCGGCCCAGACCACCGGAGACCCGTGCGCCTCCATGCCAACGGCGTCAATGACACAGTCGGCACCGCGCCCGTGGGTCGCATCGAGCACAAAGGACACGACACTTTCGTGGCTGTCGTCGTCCAAAACGGTGACACCACGGGCATACGCCCGCTGACAGCGCTCCGGCACCGGATCTACCCCGATCACCAGTTTGGCACCACGATGCAGCGCGACACGGGCACACATGTCCCCCACCGGCCCTAGACCCAGCACGAGCACGGTCGCCTCAGGCGGCAGATCCGCGTAAGCGACCGCCTGCCAAGCCGTGGGAAGCACATCGGACAGGTAGATGTACCGGTCGTCGGGTGCACCGGGCGGCACGACGATCGGGCCGTAATGTGCTTGCGGGACCCGCAGGTACTCAGCCTGCCCACCAGGAACAGACCCATAAAGGCGCGTATAGCCGAACAAGGCCGCGCCCTTGCCTTCATGGCGCACCTGGGTGGTTTCGCATTGCGACTGCAGCCCCTGAGCGCACATGAAACACGTGCCGCAGCAGATGTTGAACGGCACGACGACCCGGTCACCGGGCATGAGCGAGCCGGTCTGTGAACCGGTCTCCACCACGATGCCCATCGCTTCGTGGCCAAGGATGTCCCCGGTATCCATGAACGGGCCCATGACCTCATATAAATGCAGGTCAGAACCGCAGATGCCGGTGGAGGTGACCTTGACGATCGCATCGGACGGATGCATGATCGTCGGGTCCGGGACTTCTTCCACCCGCACATCGCGGGTTCCATGCCACGTCACGGCTTTCACGTCACCGTTGTGCCCTTGCGGCGTACCCGCAAAACGTTGCACTACCTGCCAATGCGAAAACGCACCCGGGTGATGCCGTTATCCCGGACGATGGCGAGCTGATCGCACAGCTGCTGACTAAGCCAAAGGCCCCAGCCACCGGTTGTTCCCGTTCCCGGAGCTAAATATCCAGCGAGCGGATCGCCAAAACCATCGCCTTCGTCGGTCACCTCGCCCGTGAACGAATGCTCCGAGATCCACAGGCGAAGACGGCGTTTGCCGGCCCCATGGCGCAGGCTGTTGCCGGCCAGTTCCGACACGACGAGCTGTAGCTCCTCGATGCGCTGAGGTTCGGCGCCGGTGGCAGCCGCGGCTCGGGTGACGGCCTGGCGGGCCGGCGGCAAACCGGTGAGGTCGTCAATGACGACTTCGACGGCCAGGGCGCCCGTGGCGTCGGGCAACGTCTCGGTGATCTGGGCAAACAACTCTCTCGTTGGCTGGAAGTCATCGCTCGGCCGCCGCACCGGGTCGAACACCCCAGCGTGGGTCCGCATCGCGTCGCTAAGAACCTGCGGCGCCAGGGTGCGCGTGTCGTAAGGGCACACAATCCAGGCTGGCGCGGCGGCGAATAGCTCATTGAGGGCCGACTCGTAGCGGGTCCACGTGGGATGCCGGTCAGCCGCGCCGAACGCGACCTCACCAACGATGCGGACATAGCCGTGTCCCGCGTCCGTCGCCTCGCCCAGCAGCCGCTGCCATCCGGCGATCGTGGCGGCCGGCCGGCGATACCACTCATCACGGTCAATGAAGGTGACGCGATCGGCATCACCGCACAGATGTGCTTGCAGGACTTCGATATTGCTCCGCGTCACGGCACAGATGAGCGCGTCACCGTTGGCTAAACCATCACGGATGAACGGGCCTAGCGCCGCGGTGAATTCCGTGTCATCGGCATAGAACAAGGCGTCATGAGTCAGCCGCGTAACGTTCATGAGGCCACCTCCGCTTGCTGCCATCCGCCAGGTGTCACGATATCCAGCAGCCGGTGCAGAGCGGGCGATACGCCGTCTAACCTGACGTAAGAGCTGGTCACAGCGGCCAGCATCGCCGCGGTCGCCGCATCGGTGAAGGACAGCTGAGACACATCAACCACATAAGGGCCGCAATCGTTGACCGAGGCCGGCAGCCGCTCAAGCATGGCCGCCAAAGCGTCGCGATTGGACACATCAGCCGCTCCGGAAAGCCTTAGCCCAGCGGGGCTATCGGTGTAGCGCATCCGCATCAGCGGCTCCCAGCCATTCTCCTGGTGGCCAATCGCTGTCGCAGGGTGAGCTGACGCGACGGAGGAAAGTTCCGCCGCGGTGAACAGGCGCCGGTCATAGAGGCAGACTCCCACGACTTTTCCTTGGGCGAAGACCTTGTTGACATTGGCTTCGTACCACAACAGCCGGTCAGCGTGCGGCTGATCCAAGGCGCCGATCCGGGTCGCCCACGCCATGTCAGCCGCGACGCGCAGCCCTGCCCAGCCGTCAGCGGCCGCTTGCTCCGCATGCGCCGGCCAAGTCTCGATGGTGGCCTGCGCATCGAACCAGCCACCGTCCAAATAGGTCTCCGCTGAAGCACGTATCTGCAGCTGGCCGGAGCGAAGCGCCGCACCGGCTGGCACGCCGAGCGCCTCCCACCCGGCTATCAAAGCTTCGGGCAGCCATGCATGGGTGTAGTAGAGCACCCGCTGCCGCGCTGACAAGCCGCCCGCGACATACCGCGCTGTCACCTCAACGACCGCCTGATCGTCATCAAACACCCAGCACACGTGGTCGCCGAGTTCGAGCCGGTCGATCGCCTCCTGGCCAGACAAACGCGGTCCCCTTTCTGCCGATCCTCTAGATTACCCACCCTCCCACCGCGCCTAAACATTTGTCTACAAAGGACAAAACGATGGCAGGGCGCCGCACCGTCGCGCGCCCTGCCATTGACGATTACGCGATGGCGCAAGCAATTCCGTTGAGGGTGAACGATGCTGGCTTGCCGCTGTCACCGGTATGGGTGGCTTGGAAGCCGATGCTGACCGAACCACTAGCGGCGATAGTCGCGTTATAGGAGACATTGCGGGCGGAAACCGTGCCACTGGACGGCGCGTAGGTCGCGTTCCACCCGTTGATGATGGCCTGCCCACCGGGGAGCGTGAAGACCAGGCTCCAGCCGCTGACCGTGGCACTGCCAGTGTTCGTGATGGTGATAGCGCTCGTCAGCCCGGTGTTCCAGGCATTGACCGTGTACGCCACACGGCACGCACCGCCCGTGGGAGGCGGGCTCGACGGTGGTGGGCTGGAAGGTGGCGAACTCGTGGGAACCGTGGTGTCCAGACCGAAGAACCTCAGCACCTGAGCGGCATCGACCGGAAGGTTGTGTGACACGCCCTGCATGCTGATCGCCTCAACGGGTGCCATGCCACCGGTGCCGCCGTAACGCGTGCGCGTGTAACCCGATTGCGGAGTATCCGTGAACGACGGTGTCTGGCTCAGCCCGTGCACGTTGGTCCACTGCTTGACCTGCTCGCCGAAATTCGGGTAACGCAGAATCTCATCGTTGGTGCCGTGCCAGATCTGCATCCGCGGTCGTGCCCCGGTGTAGCCGGGGTAAGCGTTGCGGACCAGATCCCCCCACTGTTGCGGCGTGCGGAGGAGCTGACCGTTGGAACACTCGCTGTTCCACTCAGATCCGTTGGTGGTGGCGAAACACGCGAACGGGACACCGGCGAAGGAGGCTCCCGCTTTGAACACGTCTGGATAGATGCCCAGCAAAACGTTGGTCATCATCGCGCCCGACGACGTGCCCGTGACGAAAACTTTGGCCGGGTCGGTGTTGTAGCGCTGCTGCACGTAACTGACCATCGACATGATGCCCACCGGGTCGCTTCCGCCCCCACGGCGCAACGCCGCGGGCGAGGACACATCCCAGCACAGCGAACTGCGCGTGACGGAGGGATAGATGACGATGTACCCGTACCGGTCGGCCAGCGACGCGTATTGCGTGCCGGAGTAGTAAGCCGGGCCGGAACCGCTGCAGTAATGCACCGCGACCAGGACCGCGGGCCTCGCTGCCACGCTGTCTGGCACGTAAAGATGCATGCGAAGGTTGGTGGGGTTGGTGCCAAAGCCCGTGATTTCGGTGAGCGTCGCCGCGGACACGGGTGTGGCGAGCACCAGCGCTGTCGTGACGGTCATGGCGGCGGCCATAGCGGCGCCAAGGAGTTTGATTCTGGTTGTCATAGGAGTGATCGATCCTCCGGAACAAAGGCATGCGCGGGTATGAGATCGATGGCTGCCCGGCGCCCGACCGTTTCCGGCTCCTGAAACAATGAGCAGTATCACTGCCAGCGGTCAGCGTTGGCAAGTTCTATGCTTGCCGCATGCCCGTCCCGTTCGCTGAAGCCTTCGACGCGGAATCGTTGCTGGCCGCCGCCGCCGAAGAAGCCGGTCCCTGGGATCTGTCCCAGGTGATCTGGCACGAAGGCTCTGACAACGTCATCCTGGAGACCGCTGACGGCTGGATGCTGCGTTTCCCGTTCGACGACGAGTCCAACTTCGAGCAGGAGACACAACTTCTCGGCCTGCTTAACGGCCGGCTCCTCACGCCCGTGCCGGTGGTGGAGTGGACCGGCAAGAAGACCCGTTTCGCCGCCTATCGCAAGCTTCAGGGTGCCGCGTTCGACCCCGCTCAGTACCAGCTGGTGTCGGAATTTCAGCGCGAAGCGCTCGCGAGCTCGCTGGCGCGCTTCCTCGCCGCCCTGCACGACAGCCTGACTCCGGCCGAAACGGCGAGCCTGGACATCGCCGTGCTCGATCCCAAGGCCGAGCTCGATCTGCTCGTTCGCGAGATGCGCTGGCTCCCGCCCGCGCACCGCCATCGCCTTGACGGCCTGGTCGGCCAGTTCGCCGCGATGTGGGTCGCCGGTGAGCCTGACGAGCCGCTAGTGTTGCTGCACAACGACTTTCAGCCAGATAACTTGGTGTTCGCTGAGCCTGTGGGTGAGCTGACCGGGGTGTGGGACTTTGGCTCGGTCAGGCTGGGGCCGCCCGCGTTTGACTTCCGCTACTTCGACAACGCGCCGGCCGATCTGCTCGAACGCATGGCCGGGCACTACCAGATGCTCACGACCCGCCCGATCGATGTGGAAGCGGTGGTGGTGGCTAACCGCATCGAAGACCTCTTCGACATCCTCCAGGCCCGGCGCCTCGATTTGCTCGATACGCTTCTCGCTCAGTGGAGTCAGCCGCCAAGCTGACACGATGGGAGGCCGCCCGGGTCTCCACTACAGATCCGGGCGGCCCCTCATGGTTAGCTGGTGACGGTGAAGGTGTAGTTCACGGCACCGGAGGACACCGTGGCGCCGTCGGTTGCGCGTGTTCCGGTGACTTCGAACGTGAGGGTGTAGGTGCCAGCCGCTTCGAACGCCCAGTTCGCGTGACCGTGGGCGGCCACATTGAGGGTCCGGCTGTCGGGCAGCCCGTTACCGCTGTCGAAAAGCACTGTCACCGCGCCGAACGTGCCGACGGTGTAGAGGCTGAAGTCGTCTGGGCCGCTCACCGCGGTCAGCTTCAGCTGCAGATTGTTGCTTTGCAGCACTCCACTTGGTACCCCCGAGGTGTTCCAGCCCAGCCACAGCAGACCTGGCTTCTGGCTTTGCGGCAGAACCCAGACGGGATCGCCTGGGCTACCCAGGAACGCGTACGCGGCACCGGAAGGCACCGTGGTCTTCGCCCCGGACGGCACGCTGAAGATAACGTCGGCCGGATTGCCCTCGACGGCCGGTGTCACCGTGTCGTCGAGAACCTTGACGCTGAAGGTGTTCGCGGACCAGTTCACGTCGACGGCGTCGGCGTGCCCGGAGCTGAGAGTGACAGCCGCGTGCGCGGGTGTCGCGGATAAAACAATCAGTGCCACCAATGCGGCGGCGGGAATCAGTTTCCTCATCAGGGTTGCTCCTTCTAGGACACGACTTGGAAGCGGATGGTGACCGGGCCCGACGAGAGATGCGCGCCGGTGAACGCGTCTTTCGCCGTCACCTTGAACGTCAGCCAGTACCAGCCCGCGGCTTCGAAAGCCCAGTTAGCGTGCTGGTGCACGCCGGCGGCCAGGTTGTGGGTGTCGGGAAGGCCGTCGCCTTCGTCGAAAATGATGCTGGGGGCGCCGAATTCGTCGGTCGTGAAAACGCTGACGTCACCCGGCCCATAGACGGAGGTGAGTTTAATTGTGACACTGTCGCCCGCGAGCTGCCCGGCGGCGATCTCTTCGGTGGCAAGTCCCGCGAACAGAAGGTTGGGATCTTCAACCTGCGGCAGCACCCAGACGGGATCGCCTGCGGCACCGAGGAACGCGTAGGCCGGATCCGCGGGCACCGTCGTGCGCGCCTCAGGCTTCACCTTTAGCACGACGGAGCACGGGTCAAGCTCACCCGTGACTTCATCGTGCACGTGCACGGCCAGTTCCCCGTCCTCATAAGCGATATCGAGAACGTCAACGTGACCCTGGCTCAGCACGGTGGTGCTCGCCGTGGAAGCGTTGGCGGGCAATGCCCCGGCAACGGCCACGGTGCTGGCGATCGTTGCGGTCAGTAAGATTCTGGTCCGCAAGCGCATAGATTGTCCTTTCTAGAGGGTGTTCTCTCCCCGGCTAGGGAAAGTTTTTAAACCAGTCGCGTCAGCAGCCCGTGCTTCGGCGCGATTAGCCAGCACACGAGGAATACCGCGGTGACCACAAGCACGGTCAGGCCGCCGGCGGCCAGGTTGTAGGAGTAAGACAGGTATAGGCCGGTGACAGCAGAACCTGCCCCGATGACCGGGGCGAGCACCATCATCACGCCGAGCCGGTCGGTCAGCAGTCTCGCGGCAGCGGCTGGAGTGACAAGCATCGCGAGCACGAGAATGTTGCCGACCGCTTGCAGTGAAATGACAATGACGATGGTCACCATGATGTAGAGCGACGCGTCGATCGCCCAGACGTTGAGCCCAGACGCACGCGCCGTTTCCCGGTCGAGACTGACGGCGACAAAACGCTTGTGCAGCAACGCGGCGGCCGACAGGACCAGTGCTCCCCCGGTCAGCACCGTGCGCACATCAGCGTCGGAGATTCCGAGAATCTGCCCGAAAAGGAACGACTCCAGAGAACCGCCATAACCGGGCGCACCACTGAGCACCACGATGCCCAAGGCGAAGGCGGCCGCGAAGAAGACGCCGATGACCGAGTCCTCCTTCAGCCTGCGGTTCTGTGACGTGACAGCGATGACGACAGCCGTGACGATCCCCGCTGTCGCACCACCGAGCGCCAAATTCAGCTGCAGCACGAAGGCGATCGCGACGCCCGGGAACACCGAATGCGCCACGGCGTCACCGATGAAGGCCATGCCCCGCAACACGACATGCGTGCCCACAACCCCGCACAGCACCGCGGAGGCGACCGCGACAATCAGCGCGCGCTGCATGAACACGTGTTGCCACGGCTCGAAAAGGACGTCCATCATCGCCGTATTCCGAAAGCCTTGAGCCACACACCGGTGTCGTCTAACAACGATGGATCCCCGTCGGCCACGACAATTCCGTTCAGCAGACAGATTCGCGTGCACAGCTGGGCCGCGATGTTCAAGTCGTGCGTCGTCATGAGCACCGCTTTCCCTTGTGCCATAAGGTCACGCAGCAACGCCGTCAGCAGTTCTTGCGTCGGCACATCCAGTCCCGTGAACGGTTCGTCCAGGAGGAGCACGCCGGGTTCGAGCGCGAGCGCTCGCGCGACGAGGACCCGCTGCCGCTGCCCGCCGGACAGCTGCCCCACCGGCCGGTCACGCAGGGGCGTCAGGTCCACTTGCGACAGTGCGCCCGCGACGGCGGCCCGCTGCTGCCGCGTGTAGCCACGCCACCACTGTGTCCTGCGCGTCAGCGCCGACAGTGCCGCGTTGCCAACGGTTATCGGATAGTCCCAGGCGAACTCGTGCCGCTGCGGGACATAGCCGGCCCCAGCACGCAGCGCTGAGTGTCCTGTCGCAGCCGGAACCAGCCCCAGCATCGCGCGCAGGAGCGTTGTCTTGCCGGCGCCGTTGGGCCCGATCAGCCCCACGATTTCCCCACTTTTCACGGCCAGGCTGACATCTTGAAGCACCTGCCGACCGCCAAGCGACACACTGACATCGGTTGCTTCCAGCAGGTTCATGCCAGCCGCCGTTTCAAAAGCCACACCACGAGACCAGCCAGCACACACGCGGTCACGACGATGACAGGAGTCCAGTCGCGTTCAGACGGCGCGGGCTTCGCCAGAGCTGCTTGTGTGGGCGAAGGACTGATGGCATCCCCGATCTGGAAGGTCAGGGTCTGCCGATCGGTCAGGGTGGCACCGTCATTTCCGGTCGCTGCCATCTCTATATCGAGCTGGTAGAGACCCTCCTTGGTGAAAGCCCAGTTGCCGTGCACGTGAGTGTTGGCTTCCACGGCCGACTGTTGCGGCACCGTCTGTCCACTGTGGAACACGACTTGCGGTTCGCCGAAGGAGCCGTTGACGAACAGCACCATCGCCCCCGGGCCGGTCACCTTGTGCAGGCGCCAGGTCATGTCACGTTTGATGCCCGTGGCGACCTCAGGGTCCTGGGTGTTCCATCCGGGCCACAACACTCCGGGCCGCTCGACTTGAGGGAAGAGCCAAACCTTTTCCTTGGGCGTACCAAGAAAGCCGAACCGCGGATCGTCGGGGATCTCGATCTGGGCGTTGTCGCCCGCGTACAGGACGACGTCGCCAAGTCCACGCCATGCCGGAGGGTCCGCCGTGTCGTCACGCAACTGGATGCGCCACTGTCCGTTCACGAAACGCGGCCCGATGTCGACGTGACCCTCGCTCAGCACGATCGGCGCTGACCCGCCACGGCCACCTGAGTCACCAAGGCAGGCCCGCAACTCGGTCGCGTTGTGGCGCATCATCGCCACATAAGTTCGGGCCGAGGCGTCGAACGAGTCGCCGTAAAGCTTGCACACCTTGACGTTCTGGTCCGCCGCGACCTGAGTGAGCACAGCAGCCCGCCGGGCGAGGTTGGGCTCAAGGAAAACCGCGGGGACGTTGAGGTTGCGGATGGTTTCGGTGAGGCGGCGGACCTGTTCGGCGCTGGGTTCCTGGGCGGGGTTGGGCACGACGAACCCAGCGACCGTCAGGCCATAGGCGGCAGCCAGATAGCCAAACGCGTCGTGCGTCGTGATGAGCTGCCGGTGGGCATGAGGAATCGCGTCAACGCTTTGTCGGACAAAGGCATCGAGGCTGTCGAGCTCGGCGAGGTAAGCGCGAGTCCGGGCGTCGTAATAGTCCCGCCCGGCGGGATCAGTTTTGCTGAGCGTGTCGCGGATGAGCTGCACATAAGCCTTGACATTCGTTACGTCTTGCCACAGATGTGGGTCGATTTCGCCGTGCACATGCTTGCCGAGCACGGCTTGGGGGAGCTGGTGAATTGGCGTGCCGGGCGGGCCGAGGAACATGAACTTCTGGTCGCTGGGAACGGTTTCCAGCGTCTTGTTCGGCACCTCGATGACGATGTCGCTAGCTTTGAGGGCGTCTTGTTTACGGCCACTGACGGCGTCGGAATAGGCGTAGATCTGGCGGCTGTCCACATCAACGGCCAGGTCGGTGTGGCCTTTGCTGAGTACCACGGGTTTTCCAGCCGTGTGTGGGTCGACACCAACGGCGAATGTGAAGACGGCCTGCCCCAAGGACACGTCACCAAACGCGGCGGACAGGGTCACGTCGTACCGGCCCGGATTAGTGAACGCCCAGTTCACATGGGTGTGCGCGGCTGGCGGCAGAGAGACCGTATCCCTGCTGTCAAGTCCGTCGGCGGAGTTGAAATAGACCTCGGGCTCGCCGAGCGCTCCTGTCAAATACACAATCATCGCGCCCGGCCCGTCCACCTCGGAGACGGACAGGCTGATGTCAGACGCACGGGTCGCGCCGAGGGCTTTGCCGTCGCCACGCACGGCCAGCCCTAGCCAGATCACGTCAAGCCCGACGTCTTCCACGAGCGGAATGACGTTGGCACCATAGGTTTCCGATGCCTCCGCCAGCGACACGTTCGGCGCACCCGCAGGAGCGTTGGCGTCGATGGCCTTGATGAGCGCATGCTCCTCCAGCAGCAAATGGTTCGTGAACGTCATGTCGGCCTTGCTCACCTTGACCGCGTCGGCTGGCGTGGGCTCATAGGAGTGCGGGTCACCGCCGGCCGGCACGAGTGAGTCGACGATGACTCGTTCGCCGCCAACGTTTCTCGCCAGGTCGGCGAGAATCTCCGTGGTCGTGACGACGCGCGTCTGCCCGTCGTCAGGACCGGCCAGCGCGGTGCAGCCCGACAGAACCAGCAGCATCGCGGCAAGTGCTCGTCTGATCATCTCCGGGACCTCCGCCGCGCGAGCACGACGAGCACCGTCCCGGTGGCTAACAGCCCGCCGCCTGCGCCGAGCACACCGGTGAGCCACAACCCCGTACGTGGCAAGCCACAACCGCTCGTACGCAGAGCATGCGGACGCGGGTCGGTATCTCCAACCACGACGGTCAGTGTTTCGGTGTCGCTAAGCGATCCCGCCCTTTGCGTGAATGTCAGCCGGTAGACGCCTTGTTTCGTGAACGCCCACGTCCCGTGAGCATGCGTCCCCGCGTTGAGGGCGAACCGGTCGGGCAGCCCGTCCCCGCTATTGAAATGAACCACCGGCGAACCGAACGGGTCGTAGTCGTATAACGCGAACCGCCCGGGGCCACTCACGCCCGTCAGGGTCCACTCAACCTGCCCGCCTGGTATGGCTTCGGTGTTCCACCCGAGCCACAGCACGCCGCTCTGTTGCGTTTGCGGGATCTGCCAAACGGTTGTCCCCGCGGCACCTAGGAAGCCGAAACCGGACGGCAGCGTCTTGGCCGCCTGCGGCTTGACGTGAAGGACCACCTCGGACGGATCGCGCCACGTTACCTTTCCGGCGACGGTTCCGTCCTTGACCGCCGAGTCCAGGCGCCCGTTGACAATTCGCGTGCCGTAGTCCGCGTGACCGTCGCTAAGGATCGGCACGTGGCTGTTGGAGGGAACGCACGCGGCTGTAGAGGTCACCGCAGACGTGCCGGGAGAGGTGGGCGTAGGCGCCGGACTTTGGCTAGCGCTCGGGCTTGGTGACGTTGTTGGTGACTGCCCGCCTCCGCCACCGGTGATCGTTACCGTGACCGGGTCGGCGTCTGAAGGGCTATAGTCGTTGCTGTATAAGGGAATGAAGCGGGCTTTGAGCGTGTGCTCCCCCGCCGCGAGGGTGACTGTCAGCGTGGCGGGGACCGCTGCACTGCCGAGACTCGTGGACCCGTCGAAGAATTCCACCCAGCCTTTTGCCGTGGAGGGCTCAACCGCCGCCGTTAGTTCCACTTGCGAGCCGTTGACGGAAGCGGATAGGTGTGTGCCACTTGCCATGGGTGTGACGTCGGCTGCCGTGGTGCCGCCAACGAACCACGTGTAGGTGACAGGAGCGGAGTGCACCTGCGCTCCGCCCGCAAGCGTGGCGTGCGCTTGGAATGTCAGCTCATAGCGCCCGAGCGCCGAGAACGCCCAGTTGGCGTGCGCGTGGCTGTGCACCGGCTGGCGCAACATCTTGAAGCCGCTATCGGACGAGCTGAAAATGCGTTGCGGTTCGCCGAACGATCCACTTTGGAAAGCCTCAAGCCGCCCTGGTCCGTGCATCCCGGTCAGTTCCAGGTCGACGACGTCACCGTCGAAGACGCCTGGCGCGATGCTCTCGGTGTTCCAGCCGGCGAACAGCAGCGAGAAGTCCTGCACCTCGGGCGCTAGCCACAGGGGTTGCCCGGGCTGGCCCAGGAACGCGAAGGCTGGATCGTCTGGTACCGCGATCGCCGCCTCGGGGATGTCCTTGAGCTGGAAGATCACCTCGCTCGCCGAGGCGTATGAATAGGGCGCGTTCCCGATTCTGGTCTGTAACCCCAGCTGACCGTCCTGGAATCGCACGTCGATGGTGTCGGTGTGTACGTCGTTGAGGACGGTCCGCGCGCGGCTCGTGGGCGGGTCAGCATCGGCCGGCGGAATGGTTGTCAGCGCCCACGTCATCGCCGCGAGGGCAGCAAAAACTAGGCACCGCCTCAAGGCAGCAGCTCTCATGAGCGCAAACGATAATGGTTTTCATTTACATGAACAAGAACGCATAGATGAATGTGCTCATACCGCGACCACGGCCCGTTCCCGGCAGTTAGCAGGCTATGCAGACTATTAACCGCGTCATGCGGACAGCCTTGCCGCTGCTCCTTTTGGCTAGCATCACCACCGCGGCACAGCCCGCGAGTGCGAAGATCGCCGACGTCGAGATCGTCCTACCCGGAGCGACTTCCGCCGAAGGCATCGCCAAGGGCAACGGCAACACCTTCTATGCGGGTGACCTGTTCGCGGGCGATATCTTCAAAGGCAACGTCAAAGACAAGACCGCCGAACTGTTCATCGACGTCCCGGCAGGACGACAAGCCGTGGGCATGGCGTTCGACAAACGGCATGATCTGCTCTTCGTCGCGGGCGGCTTTACCGGCCAGGCCTACGTCTACGACACGAAGACCAAGGAAACCGTTGCCACGTACCAGTTCGCAGCCGCGGACAACGCACTCATCAACGACGTCGCCATCACCCGCACCGGAGCCTGGTTCACCAACACCGCAGCGCCGAAACTCTACTTCGTCCCGATCGATGGCTACGGCGACCTTGGCGAGTTCACCACGCTGAATTTGACCGGGCCGGCCGCCGACATCGTGGGCCAGTTCAACCTCAACGGCATCCAGGCCACCAGCGATGGCAAGAAACTCATCGTCGGCCACACAGGCAAGGGTGAGCTCTACACCGTCGACCCGGTTTCGGGGGCGAGCGCGCTGATCGCGGGGATCAGCGTGCCCAACAACGACGGCATCGTCCTAGATGGACACCGGATCTGGGTGGTGCAGAACTTCTCCAACCAGGTCACCCGGTTCAAACTCAACGAAGATTTCACCGCGGGCGAACTCAAGAAGACCATCACCAGCGGCCTGTTCCAGATCCCGGCGACGGCGGCCTTGTTCGGCGATATCCTCGCCGTCGTCAACGCCAAGTTCGACACCGGGCTTCCGCCGACGGCAGACGAATACGAGGTCGTGCTCGTCAACGCCTAAGCACTCCTTGCCGCGCCCGGCTTGGCCCGGGCGCGGCGATCAGGACGGTAAGGTGAAGGGGTGGCCCAGCGGCTGCTGACGCCCGCGTTTGTCGCCTTGACGCTCGCGGAGCTGGCTTACTTCATCGCGGTCGGCATCATGATTCCGGTGGTGCCGTTGTTCACCGCCGGAAGCCTCAACGCCGGACCGGTTGGTGTGGGCGTCGCTGTGGGGGCGTTCAGCCTCACGGCTTTGGCGCTGCGGCCGATCGCTGGCCGGATGTCCGACCGCCTGGGCAGCGGGCGCCTGTTCCTCTACGGAGGAATTCTGTTCACGATCGTGGCCGCCGCGCATCTGTTCGTGGCCAACTACCGCGCGCTTCTGGTGCTCCGGGTTCTGCTCGGCATAGCCGAAGCCATGTTCTTCGTCGCCGGAATGGCCGCACTGGCTGACATCGCCCCGCCGGACCGGCTCGGCGAAGCGCTGAGCTACAACTCCCTCGGCCTTTACCTCGGCATCGCCATCGGCCCCGCGCTCGGCGAGTGGCTGCTTGACGTTGGCAGCTTCCGGGCGGCGTGGATAGGTGCCGCCTGCCTCGGCCTTGCCGCGTCGGTGCTCGCGGTCAAAGTCCCTTCACCGCAAAGGATTGCGGACACGGCGTCAGTGCCGCTGCTGCCGGGGCAACTGATCGCGCCCGGGCTCGCCTTCCTCGCTGGACTATCCGGTGCCGCGGGCTTTCTGGGTTTCGCCGCCCTGCACGCGCGCGAAGTTGGCCTTGGCGGGGCAGGGCCAGTGTTGTTCGTCTACGGCATTGTCGTGATTGGATGCCGGCTGTTGTTTGCCAAGCTTTCCGACCGGTACCAGCCTGCGCGGCTTTCCGCCGTGGCGCTCGCCTTGTGCGGGGCCGGGCTTGTCGTGATGAGCGCCTGGCGGATGCCAGCAGGGCTCATCGCTGGCGCGACGGTGCTCGCGGTCGGAATCACGTTCCTGACGCCCGCGTTCTTCCGCATCATGATGAGCAGGTTGCCCACTGGGCACCGCGGAGCCGCGGCCGCCACCTTCAGCATCTTCGTCGACCTCGGCCTCGGTGGTGGCCCCGTTGTCGTCGGCCTGATCGCCCGGTGGTCGAGCATCGCCACCGCGTTCGCCGTCATGGCCGGATTGGCGTTGATAGCGGCGACGCTGACCCTCGCCAACGCGCGACGGTCGCGTTAGGACGGGTGCTCGCCTTCATGCCCCTGTTCCGCCAGTCATATGCTCTTGTGGGCGCCCTTATTCTCGTACATGTGTTTGTCCGCCAGGCGAAGCAGCTCGGCACTAGAGGACACGCCGTCGCTCGCGGCGGTGCCAATGCTCATCGCCACCGTCACGTCAACGCCTGCTACCCGAACGGGTTTGGCAAACGCGGCCAGCAGCCGGCGCTCAATCAGGGGCGCGGCTTCTGGCGCGGCTGACGCCAGCACAACGAATTCGTCACCGCCGATGCGGCCAAGAATATCGCTGGGGCGCAACGACTCCCGCATGCGCTTGGTGATCTGCAACAGCAGCTCGTCGCCGGCGGCATGGCCGTGCTGGTCGTTGAATTCCTTGAACCGGTCGATGTCGCAGTAGGCCAGCACGCACGGGCCGGCGGTCACCGCACTGGCCAGCAGCGTCTCAAAAGCCCGCCGGTTGAGCGCTCCCGTCAGCGGGTCATGGTCGGCCAAATGCTGAAGCTGCGCTTCGGCCTGACGGCGCAACGTCGCCAGCATGCCGATGCGCAACATGACGAGCGCGGCGATCAGGCAGCCGCATACGGCGATGAGAATGGTGCTCGCCTTATGCCCCATGACCGTGGGCAAGATAGCGGCGGCAGGCATCGCAGCGACCGCGAGGCCCAGCCACACCAGCCGTGCGGGCGTGAGATGGTCTTCAGGCGGAGGGCCCGGGCCGGCCACTTGATTGGCGGCCGGGCTAGCGGCGAAAAGCCCCACCGCTGTGTACGCGCCGATAAACAGCAACTGGATGACCGGCACGAAACGCGCGCCGGTGGTGGCTAGCAAGAACTGCCCTGCGAGGCCGAGGGTGACCGCCGCGATCAGCGAGACAAGCTGCCGGCGGTGGGTGTGCGCGGTGTGCCAAAGCCGCATCAGCGCCACCAGCACGCCGCACAGCAACACGATCGTGACCGCGGTGAAGATCGGTCCCGCGCCGCCGCGCGCTCTGGGCACCACCAGCGTCACGCAGAGCAGAGCGCCAGCCGACACCACGAAGATCATCGTTTCAAGCAGGCCACCAAGGTCATTGCGCCCGCGGCGGAACACCACCGTGAGCGCCGCCATCAGGAACAGCAGGTTGCCCACCGCATCCACCAGCGGCAATATTCCGGAGAGCTCCGCATAGGCCTGCGGCAAGCGCCGCACCAGCCCGGCGAGGTTGCCCAAGAGCAACGCTCCCGCCAGGAACGCCAGCGGCGCGCTGTGGCTGCTCGGCGCCCGGTAGAGAGCGGCCGCCGCCCACAGGAACGCCGCCCATGCCGCGCTCATAAAGATCATGTTCTGGGCGAAGGACGGGACGGACAAGTACACGGCGGCCGCCAAAACGGACATGGCGGCATAGACAGCGACCACCCCAGCCGGGGCGGCCGCCGATTCGGCCTGGTTCATGGCAGCCATTGGCTCCACCGTAAGATCCCTACCGTGTCAGCCGGTCTGAATTACCACGAAAAGGCCATTTAGCTGGCAGATCAGTCCGGACGTCACCGCGGGTCGCGTTCGTTAGCCCCTAATCCGGCGTGCCTCGCCGGGCGTGTTTGGAGAAACCAGCGCCTTATGCGGGAAGATGAGAATCTTGTGCAAGAAGACCGGCGACGGCATCGGGAAGGATCTAGGCCATGACGGCAACCGGGTTCGACGGCTTTGGGCTACGTCCTGAACTGTTGCAGGCATTGACGGCCCTAGGCTACGAAGAGGCGACGCCGATCCAGCGCGAAGCCATCCCCGTGCTGCTGGAAGGACACGACGTCCTGGGCCAGGCCGCGACAGGAACCGGCAAGACGGCCGCGTTCGCGTTACCTGTTCTCAACCGCCTAGCCGAAGGGCGCGGCGACGAACCCGCGGCCCTGGTTCTGGTGCCTACGCGGGAGCTGGCGATCCAAGTCGCGCAAGCGTTTCACCGCTACGGCCGCGACATAGGCGCACGCGTTCTGCCGATCTACGGCGGCCAGCCCATCGGCCGGCAGCTTCAGGTGCTGCGGCGGGGAACCGACGTCATCGTCGCGACACCGGGCCGCGCCCTGGACCACATCGAACGCGGCACGCTGAACCTCAGCGGCCTGAGCACGGTGATCCTCGACGAAGCCGACGAGATGCTCGACATGGGCTTCGCCGAAGACATCGAAGCCATTCTGAAAGAGACTCCGGCGCAACGTCAAACCGTTCTGTTTTCCGCCACCATGCCCGCCCGTGTTGACGGCATCGCCAAGCGCCACTTGAAAAAACCCGTCCGTATCGAAATGGGCCGGGTAAAACCCATTCAAGGCGAAGCACCGCTGGTACGCCAAAGCGCTTACGTGGTCGCCCGCCCTTACAAGCCCGCCGCACTTGGCCGCATCCTCGACTTGGAAGCCCCCGCGGCCGCCATCGTCTTCTGCCGCACACGCGAGCAGGTCGACCAGCTGACCGAAACGCTCAACGCCCGCGGCTACCGGGCCGAGCCCCTGCACGGCGGCATGAGCCAAGACCAGCGCGACCGCGTCATGACCAAGCTCCGCAACGCTACCGCCGACCTCCTCATCGCGACCGACGTCGCCGCGCGTGGGCTCGACGTCGAGCACCTGACGCACGTGATCAATTACGACGTGCCGTCGGCCGCCGAGTCCTATGTGCACAGAATCGGCCGCGTTGGCCGCGCGGGCCGCGAAGGCTCGGCCATCACGCTCGCCGAGCCTCGCGAACACCGCATGCTCAAAGCGATTCAGCGCGAAACCGGCCAGCGCATCAATGTCGAGAAGATGCCCACAGTCGCTGACCTGCGCGCCAAGCGCCTGGAACTGACGCGTGCCGCGATCCAGGAACACCTCATCGAAGACGACCTCGACACGTTCCGTTCCGTGGTCGAAACGCTCACCGACGAGTTCGACTTGATGGAGGTCGCCCTGGCCGCCGTGAAGCTGGCGCACCAGTCGATGAGCGGCGGCGACTTTGACGAGGAAGAGATTCCTGAGTCCAAAGAGGACCCGGAGCGCGCCGAACGGGGCCGCGGCAAGCCCAGCCGTGGCCCCGCGCAGGGGATGACGAAACTGTTCGTTGGTTTGGGCCGCCGCAACGGCATCCGCCCGCAGGACATCGTCGGCGCTATCACCGGCGAGTCACACCTGAAGGGACGCGAAATCGGCAGCATCGAGATCGCCGACCGCTTCTCCCTCGTCGAAGTGCCTGAAGAGGCGGCAGCCGAAGTCATCGCGGCGATGCGCCAAACCGCGATCAAAGGCAAGCGCGCCACCATCCGGCGTGAACGCGACGCCGCTGGTAAACGCCCCCGCCGCTAAGTTCATCCGCTACGGTGGCGGAATGGGCGCCGTGGATGACTACCTAGCTGGCCTCGATCCCGCCTACCGCAGCGCGGCGCGACACATCTACGCCGTCGCGGTAAAGCTCGCCCCGGACACCGAGCAGGGCACGAGCTACGGCATGGCGGCCTTGCGGTACAAGGGAAAGCCTTTGCTCGCCTTGAAGGCGGCCAAGGCGCATCTAAGCGTCTTCCCGTTCAGCCCAGCCGCCGTTGATGCGGCACGCGAGCATCTCGACGGCTTCGACATCTCCAAGGGGACGGTCCGGTTCACCCCGGACAGTCCCCCATCCGATGCCGCCATCAAAGCGATGGTCAGGCACCGGATGGCCGAGATCGATTAGCGCAGCAGATCACTGCGGGGCGTAAAGGTCGATGAGGTTCCCATCAGGATCGCTGACCGTGGCGTAACGCTGACCCCACGGAGCGTCGTATGGCTCCTTGACAGACTGCGCACCGGCCGCGGTCAGACTCGCGTAGTGCTTGTCCACCTCGGCCGGGCCGCGACATTCGAAAGCGAACGCCACCCGGGCCGAGCCCGTGGGCGTCTCCCAGCCGGGGATCAGAGCCTTGACCATGTCGTGTTCATCGAGCATGAGCCGCATGCCACCGGACAGTTCGGCGTCGCGGTGTGGCCCCTCACCAGTGAATTTGAGCCCGAGCAGCTCGTAGAAGGAGATGGCCCGTTCCAGATCGGCGACAAAGAGCGCGATCGCGTTTAGTTGCAAACCCATACTCAAACCCTTACCCCACGGGTACGACGAATCACCTCCGCTTGACCCCGCTTTAGCATGGCAAGGTGATGGTTGCCGCACGTGCGCACTTGCCGGCTGGGCCGGGCGTTTACCGGTTCCGCGACGCCAATGGCCGGCCGCTCTACATTGGGCGGGCGGTGAATCTGCGCCGCCGGGTGGCGTCCTACTGGGGCGATCTGCGTGACCGGCCCCGCCTGCGGCGCATGGTGACCCGTATCGACCGGATCGACGTCTTGCTGTGCGCCTCGGAACATGAAGCGGCGTGGTTAGAACGCAACGCCCTGGAGCACTCGCGCCCGACGTGGAACCGGATGCTGGGCGGGGTGGAGTCTTCTGTTGTCATCACGCTTGACACCTCTGCGCGCCGGCCGGGCATCAAGGTCTCGTTCACTCCTGGCCCGGACACCACGTTTGGCCCTTATCTGAGCGGGACGCGCACGAGACTGGCCGTTTCCGCGTTACATCGCCTTTTTCCGCTGTCTTACACGAGTGACCGGCTCAGCGACGCCGAGCGTGAGATGGCGGAAAAACTGTTGGTACGCCAGGAAGACCGCCCCTCGTTTGTCTCCGCGCTGTGCACCATTTTGGACCGCGAACCACAAGCGGTCGCCACCGCCCGGCAACGTCTTGTCGGGCTGCGGGACGCCGCGTCTGCGGAACTCAACTTCGAACGGGCCGGTCAGCTGCACGAGGAGATCATCGCCTTCGACTGGATCACCTCACCGCAGCGAGTCACAGCGCTCGAGCCCTATGACGCGATCTTTCACGGCTGGGCAGCCGGCACACTCGTGCGTTTCGAGGTCGCCGCGGGACGGCTCGTCGGCTGGCGCACGCAGGCGTGCAGTCAAGAGCGAGCCAGCGCGAAGGTGGCTGCCACTCCCCCGCAATGGCAAGAGTTCGCTGAGCTGAATGCCCAGCTAGCCGCCAAACTCAGCTCCCTGTGACAGCCGGGACAGGGATGTCGGCGATCGCCATTCCCCTGCGCAGCAACGGAACCCGCGCCACGACTTCGGCCTCAGGGTTGATGACGCTCGTGGGGCCGTAGCCAATGCGGTGCTCATCGCGTTCACCGGTGACGTCGGCTGAGATCAGCCACATGCCCGTTTCCCGCACGCGTTGCGCCCGGATCTGGTGATGCAGGTCTTTCCAGTGTTCCGCGTTATCACGGCGCATCATGTTCTGCGCCGCCACGAGCAGCACCTGCGCGCCCTGTGCGGCAACCGCCGCCGCGGCTGAGGCGAATTGGGTGTCGTAACAGATGTTGATACCAAAGCGAATGCCGTGCACCTCGAAGACGGGAAAGGAACGCCCACTGTCGAACGCGGACTCTCCGGTGACAAGGTGAGTCTTGCGATAGCTGCCGAGCAGCGAGCCCTGCGACACTACGACAGCGGTGTTGTAGTACCGGCTGTTGTCTTCTTCTATCAAGCCGAAAACCAGCACTGGCTTGATAACGGACAGCCGCGTGAGCACGGCAGCGAACGCGGTGGACCGCAGGTTCAGCGCATGCCGGCTGAGGTGCCCGAGGTCAGTGAGATAGCCCTGCAGGAAACACTCCGCGAACAAAAGCAGGTCAACACTTTCAGCCTCCGCCTGGCGAGCGAAATCTTCGATGCACGCGAGTGCCGCTTCGGCATCGCCGAGGAACTCTGGTGTCTGGCACGCACCGACTCGCACCCGCTGAGCCTAGTGCGGCGGCCACCGCTGGCGAAAGCGGTGGCCGCCATCGCCTTTAGCAGAAACCGTTGAGGGCGCTATTCACGCCGGTCCACATGAACGCGTCACTGACCCACGTGCCATCGCTGAGCCGGTTCCACAAACTCGTGGTGCCCCAGCGGCCGGTGTGCGTCGTGCCGTTAGCCGAGCACGAAACGGTAACCGTCACACCATCGGCGACGCTGCCGACAACGCCGTAACCCGTGCCAGGGCCACTGCGCTTGTTGACCGTGCCGCCGCCGTTGGCGTCAATGATGCCCTGGGTGAAGCCCAAAGCACCGTAGTTGTAAAGACTTCCGCCAACGTTGACGCGGGCGCTGCCATGCAAAGCCGATCCCTGGTACGCCGCACCGCCGTTCTGCAGCACCCACTTGCCCAGGTTGTGGTTGGCGATGCCCACGTAGGCACTGTTCTGCCGCAACGCGAAGTGCACATGCGCCCCACTCGCTGACCCGCCACACGAGACGTCGGTGCCGATGTTGCCCAGGAACGTTCCCTCGCCAACGGACAGCCCATTGGCGGCGATGTTGTTGAACAGGTGGTAGTAGTCCGTGGAGTAACCGCGATCGTGGATGACGCGAATCCAGCCACGGCCGTTGCCGCACATGGTGTAGGCGAGCCCGGCGCGGGCGGCCAGCACCCTGCCGTCCCCGCCGGACAGGTCGATCGAGCTCCACGGCGTGTTCGAGCCAGCCCAGCCGTGCGGTCCGCCTCCCATCCACCACGATTGGCCGACCGCGAACGGCAGCCGCATCCCGGTGCGATAGTCACCGTTGGCCTGCGACGGCGCCGGGCGGCCCGACTCGGCAAGAAGACCCTGCTCCGGCGCGGACAGCACGGGGCTGCCGCTGGCCATCGCCGCGAAGGCTGTGTCTCCCTCGAAGGCTACTTTCCAGGTACCAGCTGATTTTTGGGCTAGGAAAAGCCAGCCGGTGGGGACGGCGCCCTCGCTGGCTGGCGCGGTGATCACCGCGGTGCCGAAGGCCCATCGTCCTGTTTGGCGCCGCACATTGACCTGAGCTTGATCTCGTTGCGCCGCCGCGATGCCGGCCGCACGCTCGTGCAGCATCGCGGCGACCGCATCGTTGACATCAGACGGCGCGGCGCTGGCCGGGGTGCTGGCGAAGGTCAGGGCCAGGGCAGCCAACGCTGGCAAAACGATTCTCATCTGCGTTCCTTCCGTCGTCTTAGGACAGCGGTTCGTAACGAGAATGCGCCCGGCCACGGCCGTCTAGCCAGATCATCAATGTCCGTGGACAATTTATATGTATCACTGCCAGGGGAGGTGGCATGGATGGGGAGGAAGGAAAAGCCGCTAGATCCGGCGGCCGGTCTCGCGGGCCGGTTCGCCGCCGAATTGCGGGCGTTGCGGGCGCGGGCCGGTAACCCGAGTTACCGCGACATGGCCGCACGTGTGCATTTCTCACGGTCAGCACTAGCACAAGCGGCTAGCGGACAGGCGTTGCCGACGCTGGCTGTCCTTTCCGGATACGTCAAGGCGTGCGGTGGTGACGTGCCGCGATGGGAGACCCGGTGGCACGAGATCCAGCAGGGCTTACAGCTGCGTGAGGCGCCAACGCCAGACTCCGCTTTCCCTTACGAGCCGCCAGCCGACGGCATCGATCCTGACGCGGCGGGCTGCGGTCCCGATGCGATCACCGTGCACGCCAGGCGTGTCGCGACGGACAGCAGGCTGATCCTCGGGCAGGTCCAATTGCGATACTCCCCCGCCACGGGAGCGGCCTGGTGCCGCTTCGAAGGCTTCTCGTCGCTGGATCACCTTGCCACCAGGCAGCCCGTAGACATCGACGTGCAGGTATGCCGCGAAACCGATGGCACGCAGCTGTCCTACCGCTCACGCTACGTTTTCGACTACCACTGGAGCGATCTGCTACGGACAGCCACCGGACCACTATTCGCCCGTGCGCACATCTACATCGACGACGCGTTAGCCGCGACCGGCGAAAGCAACCGGCTGCCCCTGCCCTAGGTGCCGCCAAGCTGCACGCGTGACAAAAAGTGGATATGCCCCGGTAAATGGCCTCAACATGTATTACGAGATCCATGGCACAGGTGGAACCCCGCTGCTGTTGCTCCATGGTGGACTGTTCAACATCGACCTGCAATTCGCCGAGTTGCTCCCCGCGCTGGCCGCGACGCGGCAAGTGATCGCGACCGACTCCCAGGCCCACGGCCGCACCAATGACATCGACCGTCCCCTGGGCACGGCCGCTCTCGCCTCCGACGTCGTTGGCCTGCTTCAGCATCTGGGCGTGGCGCAGGCTGACATCTTCGGGTTCAGTGTCGGCGGCGCTGTCGCGCTGTACCTAGCCATCAAGAACCCTGACCTGGTCGGCAAACTGATCGCTTCGTCGGTGTCGTTTCACCCCGATGGCGACCGCAACGAAAACAGTGACGCCGTCGGGGAGATGTCCGTCGACATGATCGCGGGAACCCCGATGGAGCAGGACTACCTCGCCAAGTCGCCACATCCGGAAAAGTTGCAGGAGCTGCTCAACAAACTCGGCTCGTACGACAAAGGCGCGGCCGGATTCTCCGATGCCGACATCGCCGGATACCCAGCGCCGACACTCATCACGGGTCGGTGACTGCGACGCGGTCAAACTCGATCACGCCGTTAAGTTTCTGCGCCTGCGCGGCGGAGACGTCAACGGCGATTTCACCGGCGTCCCCGCCTCGCAGCTGGCGGTCTTCCCCGGAACGACGCACTTCTTCGGCCTGGCCCGCACGGAGCTCGTGCTCGACGTGGTGCTCAAGTTCCTCGACGCCGGCACATCCGGAAGCTGGGCCACGGCTAGCGCTTGATCAAACGGGTGACTCCCATGGCAAACAAGGTGATCGCGGCTAGGGGCACAAGCGCCTCGGCCGCTATCACCCAGCCCCACCACGGTCCCTGTGACTCCCAGTTGCCACGGGTCAAACTGAGCAACGATCCTAAAAGGACAGTGCCGACGATGGCTTGTGTGACAGCGATCGTCGCCCCGGCGTAGAGGCGCCGGCACGGGTCGACGTGGCCCGTGCGCCGCTGCCGGAACAAGGTGACCGCGAGCAGCGACGCGGCGATGACGACCGCGCCGACGACAAGAGCCGGAAACCCTTGCACCACATCGTCTTTGGCCCACACCCAGAGCGCTTCCACGTGCCGTCCCATGACGAGTGAGATCACCATCGCGGTGCACAAGATGAAGGCACCACGCAGCAGGCGGCGCAGCAACCCGAACTGGTAGGCGGCGTTCTCGTGCTCGGCGTCCTCAGCCTTGTCCGTCAAGGCGGCCAGATACGCGTGAATCAGCAACGTCACCCCACCGACAGCGGCGATCACGCCGGTGGCCAGCATGCCGCTCGACACCGCTGCCGCCGTCCAGATCCGGCGGCACGCGCCGGGCGCTTCGCCGGACACGAGAGCGAACACATAGGCGTTGAGCCCCAGGCTGATGAAGCCAGAGAAGAATAAGGTCAGACCCGGAACCAGCATCGGATGAAAGTGCCGCCGGCGTTCCACCAGCAGGACGATCAGGCCGGTGAGCATGAAGCCGGCGATCAGGCCGGCCAATGAGGACAGACTCTCGGCCGCTTGCACGACATTCCACGCGACGGGCGGGCAGGGGTTCATGAGCGTCATTGTTTCAAACGCGGTAAAGAGTCGTGTATGGACGTGAGAAATCGATTGCTCTATGCTGCGTCCAACGAGCCGTAGGAGGCAGCATGGACCGCAGAAAACTGATCGGGACCGTCGCCGGCGCCGGGCTGGCAGCCCTGGTTCTGCCTGATGTCATCGCACCACAGGCCGCTCAGGCGGCGACTTTCCGCAAACGGCTCACCGGGGCCGATTTGGACACCGCGTGGCGGTGGCAGGTAGGCGGCACCGATCTCGGCATCCCCTATGTGCTGGAGAACGGTTCCATCGGCTACCTGTTTGGCGACACGTTCAGCACCCCGTGGCCGGAAACGGGACAGGACTGGCGATCACCAGTGATGCTGCGGTCCAACGTTCACCCGGGCGCGGCCGGTGGCGTCGTGTTCGACAGCGCTGCCCGGGTCGCCGGCAACGGGCGCGCTCCGGAACTGATGCACAACGGCCACAACGGCCCAGACCACGAGGGCCGCTTCGAGGTGTCCGTCATTCCCAATGACGGCATCAGTTTTCCTGAAACTGGGCGGCAGCTCATTTCGTACATGAGCATCGAGCATTGGAACGCTGGACCGCGCAATTCACTGTGGAAGTCACGTTATGCGGGGCTGGCCTATTCCGATAACGGCAACGACTTCATTCGTACCAACTTGGAATGGTGGAACAACAGCGGAAACTCCGATCCCTTCCAAATGTGGACGATGCAGCGGGACGGCGATTTCGTTTACGTGTTCTCCGTTCCGTCGGGCAGGCAAGACGGCGGCATGATGCTGCGCCGCGTGCGCTGGGATCGCATGTTCTGGCCTGGCGAATATGAAGGCTGGGGCTGGAATGGCAGCAACTGGGGCTGGGGCCGTCCGCCCACCCCGATTCTGCACGGGCGTTTCGGTGAACCTTCCGTGCGCCGGCTCAGCGATGGCACCTGGGTGATGGCCTACCTGAACGCCGCCACCGGAAACATCGTGACACGCAAGGCAACCGGGCCTGACCGGGTCTGGACAGCCGAGAAGGTCCAGGTCACCTGGGCGCAAGAGTCCAGTTTGTACGGTGGGTTCATCCACCCCTGGTCCACCACGGAACCCAACGGCCTGCACCTCATGGTGTCGACGTGGAAACGCCATCCCAACGGCGCTTCCTACGCTTATCACATGAGCCAATACGCCGGCACCGTCTAGAAACGGGCTTTAAGGCCAAGGCAAAGAGCAAGAGATTCAATCTCCGTGTGTACGCCGTGAGCCATGGCCTTAGTGAACGCGACATCTTCATGGATGGCGTTGACGCGTAACACCTTGGCGGCGTGACCGGTGGCGGCGTCGACTTTGCCGACGAGCCGGTCGCCATGCAGCACAGGCAAAGCGAAGTAGCCCCAGCGACGTTTCGCGGCTGGTTTGTACATCTCCAGCTGATAGTCGAATTCGAATAGCTCGGTCATGCGTTTGCGGTCGAACACGAGTCTGTCCAAGGGGGACAGAATCGCGGTGCGGCCGCTAAACGTCTGGCCGAGCTGCTCAGGATCGACACGCCAGGTGCCGCGGACACCTTCAACGGCCGCTAGTTCCCCAGTCTCGCCGACGTCCCCGGGCTCGCCCGGCATGCTCGTGGTCTTGGCCCGGGCGATGCCCAAAGCTCGCAGCCGCCGCTCATTTCGCAGCCGCTCGGCTTGATCGGCAGGGATCACCGTGTCGTCTGGGTAGATTCGCTCGGCGAGATCCCAAACACGCTCGCGCCCTTGCCGTCCCGCGACGGCGACCTCGCCCCGCGACTCCATGAACTCCAGCAGCCGCCCAACGTTGCGGTCATTGGTCCACCCGCTCGACTTCCACGCGACCGTTGTCGTGTCAGGGATCTGCCTTGCCGCCAGCGGGGCGTCGCGGCGCAGCCGGTCCAGAATGTCGAGCCGGCAGCCATTGTTGGCCTCAACCCAGGCCCTGACGTCTTCTTGCCAGTCCGTCAGCGGAGCGCGCCCCGGCCAGTCAGCCATGTCAGCACGGTAAAGCGCGATGTCTTCAGCCGGGCGCAGGAAACCCTTTAGCTCCACCAGAGCCTGGTTTCCCACGGCTTCTTCCAGATCGGCAGGCTTGTAATCCGAGCCCAGTCGGCTCCATAAAACGATGTCCGCACTTGGCCCGACCGCCGGCGTGAGGTCCACCTGCAGCAGCGTGAGCCTGCGCACGACCTCCACCAGGTCCGCCGGACGCGGCTCAGCTAGCAACTGCGCGCGGATCGCGATACGCCGGGCTTCTTGTCTCGTGAGCTGGACCGTCACCCGGACAGACTAGCCGCGCGTGATCGGCAGGGCGTGCTTCGAACGGATTTTTCGCCACGGCATGCGAAGCTTCATGACATGACCGAAGAGGACCTCGACCGGTTGCGGCAGCTGGCCGCCAACGGCGACACCGATGCCATCGGGCAGCTTGTCGAGCTAGCAGGTGAACGTGGCGACATGGAGGAGTTGCGCCGGCTTGCCGATACCGGAAGCCAGGACGCCCTCGACCAGCTCGTTGAGCTCGCCTATGAGCGCGAGGATTTTGACGAGCTGCGCCGGCTCGCCGACACAGGCAGCCGCGACGCGGCTGATATCTTGACCGAACTCAGCGAATAGCCTTCGCAGCACCGCTGTCGGGCACGTGACAGCGGAAAGTCATTGGTGTCGCTGGGCCCCAGCCCTCCTATCAATATGAGAAAACACTTCGCCGCCGTAGCCCTGGCGGCCCTCGCGCTGGCTGTGACCGCGTCACCCTCGTTCGCAGCGGCCGCCGTCACCGGCTCCAACACCATCGACTCCGGCCCGGCCCTCATTCACGGCCGGCAGATCACCGACCCCAGCCAGGCCCAAGCACTGCTCGCCGCCTACTGGACCCCCGAGCGGATGCGGGCAGCCACTCCGGCTGACGAACCGTCCGAAGGAGACCCCGCGCTGGAGCGCCTCGACCGGCCCGGCAACGTTGGTGAACCCGTTGACGGAGCACGCCCAGCCACTCCTATCACGACACTCACCGGCTCCTCTATGAGCCCACGCGCCCTCAACCTCACCAAGGCCACCGGCCGGGTCTTCTTCACCAACTCCAGCGGTGTCGACAAATCCTGCTCGGGCAGCACTATCAACAACCCGGCCGGCAACATGGTGGCCACCGCGGGACACTGCGTCCACGGCGGCAAAGGCATGGGCTGGCACGACAACTGGGTCTATATGCCCGGCTACCACAACGGTTCCTACAGCGACGGCATGTGGAGTGCTTACTGGTACACGTCTCCCGACGGCTGGACCAAGAAAAGCTATAGCTGGTGGGACTTCGGGTTCGTCAACGTGCACAAGCTCGGCGGAAAGAAGCTCGTGCACGTGGCCGGTGGCAACGGTATCAGCTTCAACTACTCCAAGTGGAGTTCCACGGTTCTGATGGGCTACCCGGCCGACCCGCCTTACGACGGCACCGATCAGTACCACTGCGTCGGCAGCATGTATCCCCGCGGATTCCAGCAAGTCGGCTTCAACTGCTTCCTCACCGGAGGCGCGAGTGGCGGGCCGTTCTTCCGCAACTACGACAACACTTTGCGGCTCGGCTTCACCAGTTCCGTGATCGCGCATGGGCCAGATGACAAGAACTACGGGCCCTACTTCGACAACGACGTGGCCGCGTTCTACAACGCCGCCAAGAACAAGCAGCCCTAATCCAGCAGGTGAAGTGCCCGGCCGGTTTGGCGTGAGCCTTCGGCCGGGTATCTGCGATGTGACAGCGTGCGCACGGGCGCGCGAAGCGAACGTGACTTGGGGGCAGTCATGAGACGCATGAGGCTGTTGTTAGCGATGCTTGGAGTCGCGGTGATCGCGGGGTTCGCGACGGCACCCGCACAGGCATATGTGCCAACCGCCGCCGCGGTTTCGGCGGACAAGGCGTCGGATCTGAAAGCGGCGATGCGCGAGCAGTGGTCGTATCACGCCTGGTACACCCGCGAATACTATGTCGCGGCGATCTTAGGAACGGCGAACGCCGACGCGGCGGCGCAACGCTTGCTGAAAAATCAGGAAGACATCGGCAACGCCGTCGGGCAGTACTACGGGCCAGAGGCCGGAGCGAAAGTCACCGCGCTGCTGCAGGATCACATAAAGATCGCCACCGAGGTGGTCGCGGCGGCCAAGGCGGGCGACCAGGCCGCACTCACTGAGGCCGATGGCAGGTGGCGACAGAACTCCATGGATCTGGCCCGCTTGTTCGCCGACGCGAATCCGGACTTCTTCCCTTACGGCGAGACGCTGGACCTGCTCAACCAGCACCTGGATCTGCTGAGCACCGCTGTCACCAGCTTCATCGGCGGTGACTACGCCCAGAGCGTGGCCGACAACGATGTCTACTACCAGGAAATCCTGATGATGTCTGACTACTTCAGCGACGGCATCATTGGCCAGTTCCCGGAGAAGTTCCAGTAGGCGCTTTGTCAGACCCTTGGGGCAAGATCCCGGGTATGGAATTTCAGCTCGTCATCGACTGTGCCGACCCTGATCGGCTGGTCCCTTTCTGGGCGGCCGCGCTGGGCTACCGCCCGCAAGATCCGCCCGAGGGGCACGCCACCTGGCGGGATTACTACGTCAGCGTGGGCGTGCCCGAGGAGGAGTTCGGCGACGGTGACGGCGCCGACCGGCTCGTGGACCCGGCTGGTGCCGGGCCAGCTATCTGGTTTCAGGTCGTGCCGGAGAAGAAGACCATCAAAAACCGGCTTCACCTCGACCTGAAAGTCGGCGGTGGCCGCTCGGTCTCCCTAGGCGAGCGCCGCGTGCGGGTTGATAGCAAGGTCGCGCAGCTCGTTCAGCTCGGTGCCAGCGTTTTGTCCAGGCACGACGATGCCACGTCTGATCACTACGCGGCGACACTGGCCGACCCGGAGGGCAACGAGTTCTGCGTGGCCTAACCGATCCGGCCAGCGAACGCGAGCACGACCTGCTGAATGGCGGTGGCGTCGTCACGGGCGACGAACGTGCGGCCACCGGTGATTTTCGTAATGGCGTCAAGGGTGTCGGCGTCAGCGGCCTCGCCGACCGCGATGCCGATCACCGTTAGCGGCCGGTCTGGCCGCACTGCGGCCTTGAGCCGTTCCGTGAGCTGTTCCAACGAGATTCCGGCCTTGTCCTCGTTCTTGCCATCAGTGATGACCACCAGCACGTTCTGCGCCTTGGCTTGCCATGACCCAGACATCGACAGATAGGCGGCAAGGATCGTGTCGTAAAGACCGGTGTCACCGTCAGCTTGCAGGCCCGCGATCGCGCCCGCCATCGCCTGCCGGCGGGTGTACGGACCGAGCATCTCCCCCGCCTTGCCCACCGGAACCAGCTCCCGGTAGTCGGCCGTGGGTGTCAGCTCAGTAGCGAACTGCCAAAGCCCGATAGTGGACTGGTTGTTGAGCAACGAGATCCCCTGAATCGCCGCGCGCTGCAACATTTCCAGCCTGCGCTGCGCCGTCCCCGGAACGATGGCGTTCATAGAACCGGAAGTGTCCAAAGCGACGAGCACGTTGTTGGGCCGTTGCAGAACCGCCCACATGCCAAGCATCTGCCCCATCGACTCCGGCGTCGGCTTGCGCACGATGCTGGACTTTTCGGATTTGAAGCCCCGTTGCGCGGTCACGACCGGATTAGCCGGGAGCACATGGTTGACGTCGCGGAAACCGGCTTCGCCGTAAACACGCACACCGTGCTCACCGCGCAGATAGTCCAAGAACGCCGCCGCCATTTTGGAACGTGTTCCCTCGACCCAGGGAGCACGGAGGACCACGTAGGGATAGTCGGCGTAGGCGACACCATCGCTGGGATACACCGGCACCATTGTCGATTGTGGATGCGCGGCAAGGAACGTGGCCAGTTGCTGCTCGCTCACAGGCACCGCACCGGGCTGGTCCAGCAGATTCTGCGCGAGCAAACTTCCCGCGTCGGGCGCGACCGAGGTGACGAGTTGCGAAAACGTCACGCCACCAAGGATTTCCTCGTCACTCATGCGGTTGTCGTTGTTGAGATCGAGCGCGCTAAGCACCGCGGCCAGGCCATCGGTCGAGAAGGTCGGGTCGGGCAGCCCGACGCGCATCGGCCCCCACTCGGCGTGGCCGAACCTGGCCCACGTCTGGCCGCCGATGAAGCCTTGCAACAGGTCGTTCCAGCCGAGCGGTTTCGCCGGCCAGCCAAAAGCTTCCGCCATCGGCCGCTGCATCGCCATGATGACCGGAGAGGTGGCGATACTCGGCGCCGACGCGGGCAGGACGGCCTTAGCCTCAGCCGTCGCGGCCAGAAGCCACAGCGACGAGTCGGGCGCCCACACGTCCGGGCGCGGGCCATCGCGGCCAGCGTCCCAGCCGGACCCCAGCGCCGTAGCGACAGCGGCCGGTGCCATCGGCCGGACCGCGATCCCGCCGAGACACTGACCATCCATTTCGGTGTTTGCCGCCGACCAGTCAGCCGCCATTCGGCCCATTACCCCTACCTGATCGGGGGAAACGACGATCGTCAAACTGATGGGTGTCTGCGCGCAGCTAGACCCGTAGCGTTGGTACGCGATCACGGCACCAGCAGCGATAAGCAATGCGGCGCAGGTCAAGCTGGCGATCCAGCGGAAGCCACGGTTGTTCTTGGCCCGGTGCCGGATGATCGTATTCACGTCAATGTCTCCCGGTTGGGTCGGCGAGGCACGTATGGTGTACCGCAATTAGAACGTGTTCCACAATGGCTAAGTGGATGGGGACGGGAATGCTGGGCGGCCGGTATCGCCTCACGCACCTGCTAGGAACCGGTGACACCGGTGACGTCTGGCAGGCGCACGATGATGCCACCGGGCATCTCGTGGCCATCAAACTCATCCACTCCCACCTGGTCACCAGCACGCGCCTGGCCGACCGGCTGCAACGGTCGCGCGCCGTCCTAACTGGACTGTGGCATCGCAACATCGCCCGGATGCAAGACGTCATCATCGATGACGGCCAGCTGGCCGTCGTGACTGACTATGTCGAAGGCTCGAGCCTGGATCAGTCGTCAGCGCACCCGCTCGAAATCGCCAAGGCTGTCGCCGCTGGCCTGAGCGCGGCCCACCGCCTGGGCATCGCGCACGGGGACCTGAAACCGGCCAACATCATCGTCGCGCACAGCAACCCGGCCGCTACACGTATCACCGACTTCTGCCTCGACGCGTTAATCCGGGCCGGGCGAAGCCGTACCTCCGAGTCGCCCTATGCCGCGCCCGAAGTCATCGATGGCGCGGTGGCCTCCCCCGCCGGCGACATCTACGCCTTTGGCGTCCTGCTTCACGACCTGCTCGGGTCCACACCAGACGCTCAGCTGCACGCGATCATCACGGCCTGCCTCCACGAGGACCCAGCCAGCCGCCCGTCGGCCGAAGACTTGTGCACCGCACTCGAATCCTGCACCGCCCCGACCGGAAAACCGGCGAACACCGCCCGCCATGCGGTACGCGAGCTGCCCGCCAGCCAGCCGAGAACCGCCCGCTGGCTCGCCGTCGCGACCGCCGGAATCCTCGTCGCCGCCGCGTTCGTCACCTTCGGCCTCCTCAGCAACAACGGCACCGCGATTCCACCCACCGCTGCGCCGAGCGCCACCACGGCCGCCCCGGCCACCGAGCCAGCCATGCCCGCGGCCGCCCAAACCGACACCCCCGAGGCCGGCGAAGCTTTTGTGCGTTATTGGTTCGCCTTGCTCAACTATGCGACCGCCAGCGGTGACACCAAAAAGCTCGCCACCGTGACCCGTGCCGAGTGCACGCAATGCGCCACGGCGACGGCTGCCATCCGCGCCAGCCATAGCGGTGGCGGGACCGTCCAAGGTGGACACTTCACGGTCCGTCAGGTGACGAACTCTTCCCTGTGGACACCGCAACGGCCGATCTTCGACACGACCGTCGACCGCAGCATCAAAACCACCACCGACGCCTCCGGAGCGACCACCGGCACCGTGCCCGGCCTAACCTTCACCAACTGCGTCGTCGTCCTGGAACGCACGGGCGACGGCTGGCGCCTCTACGAGGTCACCACCCCCGGCTGCCTGGCCTAGTCTGACTCCAGGCGCAGGGCGGTGTTGATCAAACCGACGAGACTGTACGCCTGAGGCGTGTTGCCGAGGTGGGCAAACGTCGTGGTGTCGACTTCTTCGGACAGCAGCCCGACGTCGTTGCGGATGCGCAGCAGCTTGTCGAACAGGTCCCGTGCCTCCTGTACACGGCCGATTCCGTGTAGCGCGTCGGCTAGCCAGAAGCTGCACGCCAGGAACGCCCCCTCGGTGCCCGGCAGACCGTCGACATGTTCCTTCTGCGGCTCGTAGCGCAGCACGAAGCCGTCGTGGCACAGCTCCCGCTGGATCGCTTCAACCGTGCCGACGACACGTGGGTCGTTCCATGGCAAGAAGCCCACGCGCGGGATCAGCAGCAGGGCGGCGTCCAATCCGGACGATCCGTAGAACTGTGTGAACGTGTTGCGCTGACTGTCAAAGCCGAACCGGCACACCTCAGCGTGAATCCGGTCGCGGATCGCCGCCCACCTTTCCACGGGGCCGTCAAGCCCGTGTTCGCGGACAGTTCGCACCGCACGGTCGAAACCCGCCCACGCCATCATCTTCGAATGCACGAAGTGCTGACGCTGACCGCGTACCTCCCAAAGGCTGTTATCCGGAAGATGCCACGCCCCCTCAAGGTAATCCAGGAGCGCCTTCTGCACGTCCCACGCGGGCTGTGAGTCATTAATCCCGGCGCTGCGGCCTAGGTGCAGGGTGTCGAGCACCTCGCCCCACACGTCGAGCTGAAGCTGTCCGCTAGCCGCGTTGCCAACCCGCACCGGCTGCGCTCCGCCATAACCATTCAGCCATTCCAATTCGTACTCAGGGAGTCTGCGCGATCCATGCAACCCATACATGATCTGCAACTCGGCCGGATCGCCGGCGACAGCACGCAGCAGCCAATCCCGCCACGCCTTGGCCTCGTCCAGGAAACCCGTGCTGATGAGTGCCTGCAGGGTGAATGTCGAGTCCCGCAGCCAGCAGTACCGGTAGTCCCAGTTGCGGCTGCCGCCCGGCTGTTCGGGCAGCGACGTCGTCGCGGCCGCGACGATGCCTCCGGTCGGTGAGTACGTGAGCGCCTTCAGCAGGATCAGCGAGCGTTTGACTTCCTCGGACCACTTGCCCGTGTACGTCGACTGTTTGATCCAGTCGGTCCAGAACTCCTGCGTGTCGGCGATAGCTTGTTCCGCGTCGACGGGCACGGGCACCGGCAGATGTGACTGTTGGTAGGTGAGCACAAACGGAACGCGCTCCCCGGCACTGACCGTGAAGTCGGCATGCGTGGCGAAGCCGGCCCCGTGCAGGTGCACGCCACTGCGCAGCCACACCGCGTCCGGCCCGGCGACCGCACCAAGGTCGGAGCCGGAGTGCCGCACCCACGGGACGATGTGCCCATAGTCGAACCGGATCTTCAGGTGCATCCGCATCGTCACCGTGCCACTTATGCCCTGCACCACGCGCACTAAGTCAGCCGCTTCCCCTCGCGGCGGCATGCAGTCGATGACCTTGACGCGCCCTTCAGCCGTCTCCCACTCGGTCTCCAGGATGAGCGTGTCCGCACGGTACTTGCGGGTCACGGTGGCATTTGGGTCAGCCGGTGCCAGACGCCAGCGCCCAGCGCTCTCGTCATGCAGCAGCGCCGCGAAACAGGCCGGCGAGTCAAACCGCGGCAGGCACAGCCAGTCGATCGAGCCATCCCTGCTGACGAGCGCCGCGCTCTGCAGGTCGCCGATCAGGGCATAGTCTTCGATGGGTGCGGGCATACCCTCGTTATACCTCTAAAGAGGACCGTTCAACCGTGGAAGAGGGCCTCCGTGGGGGTGAGACGTGCGGCACGGATGGCGGGATAGAGGCCGGCGGCGACACCGACGCCAAGGGCGGCAACGATAGCGCCCGCGATGGCCCAGCCGGGGATGGCGACCGGCCACTGTTTACTTCCCGCGTACCAGACGATGATCGCCGAGCTGACGAGCGCACCGGCGATGCCGCCAGCGGCGGACAGTAAGAGGGACTCGGCGAGGAATTGAAGGCGGATCTGCCCACGGGTCGCGCCCAGCGAGCGTCGCAGCCCGATTTCGGACCGTCGTTCTAGGACGTTCATGACCATCGTGTTGGCCACGCCAATGCCGCCGACGAGCAGCGCCACCGCACCCAGTCCCGTCAGGAGGGCGTCCAGCGCGCGGTTGGTCGCTCGCTGCGCGGTCAGCGCGTCGGACGGGCGCGACACCTTCACCTCGTTGGGCTGCAACGGGTTCACGGTCGCGGCGAGCACGCCACGCACGGCTTCGACCGCGTCAGGCCGGGATCGGGTGTAGATGGTCGTAGGATGCCCGTCAAAGCCAAGATAACGTTGCGCGGCAGGCCAGCCGACGAGCACCGAGAGATCCAGCTCCGGAGCCAGCGGGACAGGCGAGAGCGTTCCAGCAACGCTAAACCACTGTCCACCAAGCCAAACTCTCATTCCGGGGGTACGCACCGCGAGGATCGTGCTCGCCTTGCTCCCCAAGACGACCGCCGGATGTTCCGCTGTGGCCGCATTGAGCCACGTCCCCGTGGCCACACCAGCGCCAGCCGTCTCCAGCAGGTCGAGCCGGGCGGCGTTGACCGCGATGCCACCCGTCTGCCCGGCTGGGATCAAGTCATTGCGATACACCCCGGCGGGCACCCGCCCGATCGCGGTAACGGTTTGCACGGGCCCGATCCGGCGCACCATCGCCACCGACTCGGTCGGCAGGCGGGCGTCAGCGCCATAGATGGTGTTGCCGGGCGCGACCGTGAGCAGGTTCGTGCCGAGCTGGCTCAGCGTCCGGTCAAGACCTGCGCGGCTGGACGCCGAGATGCCCACAACGGAAAGCATGGCGGCGATGCCGATCGCGATCCCCAGCGCGGAAAGCACGACGCGCAGCGGCCGCGAACGCAGACCCGCCAAACCGACGCGGCTAACATCGGCGGGGCTGAGCCGGGCTGCCTTAAGGTCATCGGGTGTCAGCAATGATCTTCCCATCTCGCATGCGTATTTGCCGGGGAGCTTGCCCTGCCAAGATGATGTCGTGCGTCACGACCACGAGCGCTGTCCCGGCCGCATTCAGCGCCTGAAGCAGGGTCATGACAATGGCGCCCGACGCGGAGTCAAGGTTGCCGGTCGGCTCGTCGGCCAGCAGCAACGCGGGTTCACGGGCGGCGGCACGGGCGATCGCCACGCGCTGCTGCTCTCCCCCGGACAGCTCATGGGGCCGGTGCTTGACCCGGTGTCCCAGGCCGACGCGCTCAAGCGCTTCGGCCGCCCGCTTGCGGCGTTGCCTGATCGGCACACCGGTGTAGAGCAGACCATCTGCGACATTGTCCAATGCGGACACTCCCTGAGCCAAGTAAAACCGCTGAAATACAAAGCCAATCTTCTTGCTACGCAACGCCGACGCCTGTTTGTCTGAGAGCCCAGACAGATCGTGACCCTCGATCTCAAGCCGTCCCATGGACGGTCTGTCGAGCAGTCCCATGACGTGCAGCATGGTGGACTTGCCGGAGCCTGAAGGCCCGGCGATGCTGAGCGCCTCTCCGGGGCCGATCGCCAATGAAACACCGTCCAATGCCGACACTCCGCCCGGATACGTTTTGCTGACGCCGGTGAGTTTGACAATCATCCAGCCACTCCGACGATCTGTCCCTCGGCCAGGCCCTCACCGCGTATCTCAATGAAACCGTTGGCGGCCATGCCAGTCTCCACCGCGAGGATCCGCGTCGTGGAGCCCTCGACCAGTTCGAGGCCGTAGCCACCTTCGGCCAAGGCGAGCAATGCGGCCACCGGCACGGCAAGGACACCTTCGCGTTTCTGGGCTACGTAGCGAACCTCAACCGGTGCCTTCTCCAGGCTGCCGAGTGCACTTTGGTCCACAATGGACACCTTGACTGGGATCGTCGCCTCCGAGGATCCGTTGTCGCCATCGCCCGCGGCTTCTGTTCCCACATCGGTGATTTCGCCCGCGATGCTTTTGTCTGCAGGCAACACGACCGTGACCGCCGTTCCCTTCACCGCCCAGGCGGCCTGTGCCGCGGGCACGTCCACGCTCACGAGACGGACCGTCGCGGTGTAGGACAGGATCTCACCCGCGGCCACGGTGCCGATGCGAACCGTATGCTGGGCGATGCGCACTGGCCCGTCGGTGTAGACGACACGGCCGAGGTCGACGACGCCGGTGGGGTCCAGCCGGTTTGCCTTTTGCCAGCGTTTGACGGCGGCTTCCGTGGCGCTGCTGAAGGTCTCATCCGTGTTCACGCCTGCGTAGTTGAGTACCCGCAGATTGTCTTTGAATTGTTTGACATCGGGCCCCTTGACACCAATGGCCAGCGGGCGGTACATCGGCAGTGGGCCGTGCATCAGCACGATGGGTTGTTCATTGGCCCGAAACAACGTCTCGCCGCGTTCAACGATTGTTCCGACCGCTGGCAGCCATGTCAGTACGCCCTGCGCCTGTGTTGTCAGCGGAACCGGCACGCCATAGCCGAGCTTGCCGGCGATCGTGACTGACTGCACCATCGTCTGTCTCGTCACTTTGGCGGTTGTCTTAGGCAGCAAGGGTTGCGGCGGTGTTTCCGTGTTTTGCTCACGCAACACGTAGTAAGCAGGGATGCCCGTGCCGACGGCGATCGCCGCAATCAAGCCGAGCCCGGTGCGGCGGCTGATGCGGGTCATGACCCAATCCCGACCCCGGGGGTCGCCGCGCCTCCTGGCTGCACCGCCAGATTGCGGCACGCGTCGGCGGCGGGGCCGAGCTTGGGGTCGCTCTTTAGCTTGGCGCCCAGGGCTTCGGTGAGTTTCGTTTCACCGGTCGCCGGGTCAGGATCCGGATAGTCGGGCACACCGTTGTCGCGCATGCACTTGGCATATAACCGTGCCCGCTCAATGTCCTCGGGCGACAGACGCGACGGCTCGCCGCCATCGGGCAGATAGATCCGGCATTTCTCCATGGCCGCGCTGGCGTTGCCCGACCCTGACGGCAAAATGATCCGGCCGCCGCGGGAGGCACCGGCTGACTCGTCGAGCACGATGCCGTTGGCCCGCATGCAGGCCACAAATTGCCGGGCGCGCTCATCGGGGTCTGTCGCGGGGGCGGCCATCTCCCGGTTGGACGAACCGCTCGCGGTGGCGACCGACGGCCCGTCGCTTAACGCGGAGCATCCAGCGAGCAGGACCACCGCGACGATGAGGGACGAAAGTTTTCGCATACGCACATGAGAGCAGCTAGGAGATAAGGCCAGCATCAGCGTCAATCAAACGTCAACGTTTCTATCAACCTCGATGCCTGAGATTAGTCCCAACAGCCAAACGGACTCTGTCTTAACCGGAGAGGCCAACTTCCGTTCGGCGCCATTCACAGGAGGATCTCTTGCACACACGTACCACGCTGCGATCGGCAGCCGCCGCGCTAGGCCTGGCACTGGTCACGCTCGGGCTCACCGCCGCGCCAGCGCAAGCCAAGCCTGGGCCGACCGGGCACTGCGTCGTCGCCCTCAGCGATGGCAAGGCCATGTCGTGTTTCGGCACCTTCACTGAAGCGATCGCCTTCGCCACCAACGGCCGTGTCGCGGACGCTCCGGCGACAACGGAGAACTTGGGCGCGTCGTTTGACGCCAAGATTGAGGCGTCAAACCGTGCCGCCGCGGCCGGTCCCACCCCGCAAGCCGTGACCCTGTCCATCGAACACGAGGGCGCGCCGCCGCCCGGGGCCTGGTCGCTGACGTTCACCGGCGCCACGCAGTGCACCGCCAGCTTCGGCGATGTGGACTACTCCTACTCGCTGCCGTCGGCGTACTGGGACCAGATCTCGTCCTACCGCACGTACTTCTGCTACGTCGACCACCACTTCTGGTCGACCTTCGGCACCCCGAACACCGGCTTCTACTTCTGCTCACCGGCCGGCGCGTGGTGCACGATTCCGGCGATGCAGCCAGGAAACATCGCGGGTAACAACAACACCCGTTCCCTGCGCTGGACCTGATCGGTGTTGCTAGAAAAGTGTGGCGGCCCCAGGAGGGCCGCCACACTTTTGCTTACCCTGTCCGCAGGAGCAGCGAGGAGTCGTTGCGCAGCAAGGCTTCATAGAGCTTGCGCAGACCAGGCCCGGGATCGAGCCCGAGTTGAGCGGCGAGTTCTTCTTTTGTCCGGTGAAAGACGCCAATGGCATCTGCGTGCCGGCTGGTGCGGTAGAGGCTAACCATCAGCTGCCCGGCGATCACCTCGTCGAGCGGATGTTCCAGCGTCGCCGCGGAAAGCTCCGGAATGACCTGACCGTGGCGGCCCAACCGGAGTTGCGTGGCGAAGTAGTTCGTTAGCGCGGCGACCTGTTCGTGCTTTAGGCCAGCCCGGACACTGTCCACCCACGACCCCCGCAGCCCTGCCAGTGGTTCCCCACGCCAGAGCCGCAAAGCCTTGACATACAAGCCAACGGCACGGTCGTCCTGTCCGGTTTGGACGGCGAGGTCAGCGGCGCGCAACAGCGACCGTGACCGATGAATGTCAATGGAATCGGGATCGGCTATAAGGCAATAGCTGTCCGTCGTCCGGAGGAGCGCTGCGGCGCCGGCGGTTTCGCTTTTGAGTAAGCGCCGCAGGCGGGCAACGTAGGTGTACAAACTCTTGCGGAACTTCTCGGGCGGGGAATCGCCCCAAAGCCTTTCCACGAGGACATCTGACGGCACCGGCCGCCCTGGCAGCAGCGCCAAGGCGGCCAGCAAACTGCGTTGTTTCGGTGTGCCTAAAGGCACGGCCCGGACCCCAGATCTCATCCCCACCGGTCCAAGCAGAATTATCTCAAAGGTTGTCATCAGCTTTCGTCCTGTCGTGAGGCAGCCGGAAAGCAGATCGTTACCACGAGACCACCTCCCCTGCGCGCAATTGCTGAACCGTCCCCGCCGTGCGCACGCGCGATGGAGCGCACAATCGACAGGCCGAGCCCTGATCCGTCACCGGATCCGGACCGTTCCCCGAGCCGGAGAAACGGTTCAAATACTTGAGCGGCCTCGGCCGGGCTGACCACTGGCCCGGTGTTTTCGACCCGCAGGCGGGCCTCACCGGAGAAGGGTGCGCAGTGGACCCAGACCGAGCCGTTCTCTTCGTTGTATTGCATGGCGTTGTGCAGCAGGTTCTGCACAAGTTGCTCCAGCAGCACCGCGTTGCCCTGCAATGGCGACGGTGCCAGCTGGCTAATGACGTGCACGTTTGCCGCCGGGGTGATGCCCTCGATGACGTGTGCGGTGAGCTGAGCGAGGTCGAGCGGTGCCCGGTCAACCAATCCCTGATCGGAGCGAGCCAGGTGCAGCAGGCCGTTGATTATCCGTTCCTGGCGCAGATTCACCTCTAGAAGCGGCTCCCGGACGGCGGGGTCCGTGACGCTGACTTCAATGAGCGTACGGCTGATCGTCAAAGGTGTCTTCAGCTCATGAGACGCGTTGGCGACAAAGCGCCGCTGCCGGTCGAACGCACTGTCCAATCGCGACAGCATGTCATTGAAACTGTCCGCCAGCTCGTGCATTTCGTCGCGTGGCCCCGGCAATGCGGCCCGTTCATGAAGCGATCCGTCGCCAACCCGGCGGACCGTCGCGGTCATCTGCTTGATCGGGCCGACGGTCCGCCCAGCGACAAGCCAGCCGAGCCAGGCACCCACCACGACTAGCACAGCCAGAGCCAAGCTGCCCTGACCGATAAGGTCCCGCAAAGCCGACCGGCGAAAGTCAGCATGGAGCTCTTCGGCTAGGCGGAAACTCGCATCGTCTTCCGTGGGCGGGGTGGAGGGCCGGATCGCGGTGCCCACCGCCTGACCTTGAGTGCCCGGATCGGTTGCGGGCGAAGGCTGCGTTGACTGGTGCGCCACCACGATCGACGTGTTGACCGGGCGGTTCGTCAGCACCCGCTCGAACAGCAACAGCGTGATCCCGAGCAACGCCGATCCAGCCAGCAGAACCGTCAGGCCGTAGATCGCGGCCAGCCGGGTCCGGATCGTCCACCTGCCATCAGCCACGGATCTGGTATCCGACGCCGGGAACGGTCTCCACGATCTGCGGGTCGCCGAGTTTGCGGCGAAGTGTCATCACCGTGACGCGTACGACATTGGTGAATGGGTCTGTATTTTCGTCCCAGGCCCGCTCGAGTAACTCTTCGACGCTGACCACAGCCCCATCGGTACGCAATAGTTCTTCAAGCACGGCGAATTCCTTGCGCGTCAAGATGATCTCGCGTCCGTCGCGGCGAACCTCGCGCCTGCCAATGTCCATGCTGATGCCACCGCGCTCCAAAATGGGCGGTTGCGCTGGCCGGGCCCGCCGGCCTAAAGCACGCACCCGGGCGACCAGCTCGGCGAAGGCGAAGGGCTTGGCAAGATAGTCGTCGGCGCCTAAGGAGAGCCCACTCACACGATCACTGAGCTCGCCCGCGGCGGTCAGCATCAACACGCGCGTCTCGTGCCGCGAGCTGACCACACTGCGGCACACCTCGTCACCGTGCACTTTGGGCAGATCACGATCGAGGATGAGCACGTCGTAGGCGTTGACGCCGAGCCGCTCCAGCGCGGCTGACCCGTCATAGACCACATCCACGGCTAGCGAGGCGTTGCGTAATCCGGTCGCGATCGTGTCGGCCAAGAGCTTTTCGTCTTCTGCGACAAGCACTCGCATATGGGCCCCTCCCGTGTCGGCTCAGACATATTCATCGTTGCCGTTTAGCCATAAGGCGCTCATAAAGTTCTTGTAGGTTTTCTGTCCAGTTCCGGACTTGGTGGCACGCTGTAGGGGTGAGGACGTACGGGCAATATTGCCCTATCGCACGGGCCTCGGAGATCCTGGCCGAGCGCTGGTCCCTCATTGTTCTGCGCAACATCGTCATCCTGGGCTGCCGCACCTTCAACGAGATCGCCGACGGCGCCCCTGGGCTTTCCCGCGGGCTGCTGTCCAAGCGCCTGCGGGAGCTGGAACGCGGCGGCGTGATCGAGATCCATCCCAAGCCGGGCGGCTCGGGCTCGACGTACGAGCCGACGCAAGCAGGCCGTGAACTTTCCGCCGTCCTGGTGGCGCTGCAGCACTGGGGCTCGAAGTGGGCAGAGCTGACACCAGAGCACGCTCACCCAGGCGTGGTGCTGTGGATGTGGGCGACTTTCTACCTCGACCGCGACCAGTTCCCGAGCGGCCGGGTGCTGATCCGGTTCGACTACCCGACCTTGTCTGGACCGGGCAGCCTTAGCTGGCTGCTCATCGAGCGGGGTGACGCGGAGATCTGCGACAAGCACCCGGGCGGCGAGGAGCATCTCGTGGTCGTAGTGCACGACCCGATCGCGTTCGCCCGCTGGCACCTTGGGGAGATCCAATGGCGCGAGGCGCTGCGCTCCGGGGCGATCGAGGTCAACGGCTCCCGCGCGCTGGCCCGTGCCCTGCCGACCTGGCACCGCCATCACGACCGTGGATCGCAGCCGTTGCACGCTTGAGGTTCAGACTTTGAACTTTCCTGCCGTCAGCTTCGGGCGCACGCTCGGTGGTATGACGAATATCGGCACACCGTTAGCCCCTCACTTCGCCGGGCGGTTGATCCAGCCGGACGATGCCGGCTACGACGCGGCCCGCCAGATCTGGAACGGGCACATCCAGCGTTACCCAGCCCTTATCGCTCGCTGTAGCGGCGTGGCCGACGTGATCGCGGCGGTCCGCTTCTGCCGGGAGCACGACCTGCCGGCCTCGGTGCGGGGCGGGGCGCATGCCGTGGCCGGGCATGCGGTCCGCGATGGCGGTGTCGTCATTGACCTTTCGCCGATGACCGGCACCCGCGTTGATCCGCTCGCGCGCACGATCCAGCTCGAAGGCGGTTGCACCAACGCCCATCTAGACCGCGAAAGCCAGGCATTCGGTCTGGCCGCCACCGGAGGCATCGTCAGTCACACCGGCATCGGCGGGCTGACCCTAGGCGGCGGGCTCGGTCACCTCATGCGCAAGTTCGGCTTGGCCATCGACGCGCTGCGCTCCTGCGACGTCGTCACCGCCGACGGCGAGTTCGCCGTGGCCAGCGCACACGACAATCCCGAGTTGTTTTGGGGCCTGCGCGGTGGCGGCGGCAACTTCGGCATCGTCACCAGCTTCACGTTCGATTTACAACCCCTTGGCCCGACGGTACTAGCCGGAATGCTCGCGTGGCCGATGAACGATGCCGTACGCGTGCTGCGTTGCCTGCGCGAGTTCATCGTCACCGCACCCGACGAGGTCGGGGTGATGGCCAACTTGCGCCTGGCGCCACCGCTGCCGGTCGTGCCCGAAAGTCTTTGGGGCAAACCGATTGTGGCGCTCGTGGCCACGTACGCGGGGTCGGCGCGCGAAGGGCATAAGGCGCTCGCGCCGCTGCGGGAACTGCCCGCCCCCGCCTTGGACACGGTGCAGCCGAAACCTTATGTGGCACACCAGAAAATGTTCGATCCGTTGTACCCGCACGGCCGGCACTACTACTGGAAGTCGCATAAGCTCGGCCCGTTGAGCGACGAGATCATTGACGTCGTCGTTGACCACGCGGCACGAGTGACATCGCCGCTATCAGCTGTGCCCATCTTTTCCCTCGGCGGTGCCATGGCACGGGTCCCGGAGGACGCGACAGCCTTCCCTTACCGCGACGCCTCACACGACATCAACATCGTGGCGTCCTGGCTCCCTTCGGAAGCCGGCGACGCGGACCGTCACATCGAATGGGTGCGCGAATTCTTCCGTGCCCTGGAGCCTTACAGCCGTGGCGTTTATGTCAACTTCACCAGCGATGATGCCAGCGATCGCGTCCAAACCGCATACAGCGAATCGCAGTGGGCACGGCTCACCGCACTCAAGTCCACTTACGACCCGTCAAACTTCTTCCGCATGAACGCGAACATCCCACCTTCGCCTGTTACCCGCTGATGGGCTGCACGTCGCGGGTGGCGCGCTCGTCGAAGGCGATCCGGGCCAGGCGCACTTCCTCGCTGTGCTGCTCGGCCCAGTCGCAGATCGCCTCGATCAGGTCGACTGTGCTCAGGCCCAGTTTGGTGAGGCTGTATTCCACGCGCGGTGGCATCGTGGGGTAAACCAGCCGGTTCACCATGCCGTCACGTTCGAGGTCGCGCAGTGTCTGCGTGAGCATCTTCTGGGTGATGCCGTCGAGCTTGCGGCGTAGCTCGCCGAAGCGCATCCGCTCCTGCGGGCCGAGCGCCTTGATCACGAGAACTGTCCACTTGCCACCGAGCCGGGTCATCGCCTCGCGGGCGAAGCAGCCGTCGAGGAACACGTTGGGTTCGTGCGGGGTGCTCGCGCAATGCTCAAGGGTGGTATCCATGAGGTACCTAGATACCAAATTAGTGCCATCTTCACAACAGGTACCGTCATTGGCCAGGCTTAGGCTATGACAACAACGATGCGTCAGATCAGCCAGCAGGCCTATGGCGGCCCCGACGTTCTGCAGCTCACCGAGGTTCCGCTGCCCGAGCCGGGGCTAACCGAGATCCGCGTGAAGGTGTCTGCCGCAGGGGTGAATCCGGCCGACTGGAAGACACGGCGCGGCGACTGGGATGTCTTTGCTCCGCCGTTCGCTCTGGGCTGGGATGTCAGCGGCATCGTCGACGCTGTCGCCCCTGGCGTCACCCGCTTCCGCCCCGGCGACGAGGTCTATGGCATGCCACGCTTCCCGCAATTGCCTGGTGGCTATGGCGAATACGTCACCGCGCCGGCCCGCCACTTCGCCCGTAAACCGGCCAACCTGAGTCACGAAGAAGCCGCCGCGCTGCCCCTGGTGTCGCTCACCGCGTGGCAAGCGCTCGCCGATACCGCAAACCTTCAACCCCATCAGAGGGTACTCATTCACGCCGCCGCCGGCGGGGTGGGCCATGTGGCCGTGCAGATCGCCAAGGCACGCGGCGCCTACGTCATCGGAACGGCCCGTCAAGCCAAGCACGCGTGGCTGCGCGACCTCGGTGCCGGCGAACTCATCGATTACACCACCACCGATTTCGCCGAAGCGGTGTCCGATGTGGACGTTGTGCTTGACACTATCGGCGGCGACTACGCCCAGCGTTCCTTGCGCACCCTGCGCCCAGGCGGCGTGTTCGTCACAATCGTCGACCACTTTGGCCTGGAAGCACTGCGGGCTCCGGGGATTCGCGTCGAGGGCCTTCTCGTCGAGCCAGATGGCACGGGCCTTGAGGCGGTCACCGATCTGGCCGAGAAAGGTCTGCTGAAGCCTTATCTGGCAAAGGTTTTCCCGCTGGAGCAGGCCGCGGAGGCCCACCGGCTCGGCGAGACTGACCGCACCCAGGGCAAGATCGTCCTGAAGGTCACCTAGGCCGGGGGGATGTTTTGGTTGAGGTGAAACACATTCGCCGGATCGTAGGCGGTCTTGAGGGCGGTCAGCCGGGCGAGCTTCACAGCCGAGTAAGCGCGCTGCACGCCACGGTTCCCATCGGCTAGTTCCTCGGCCGTCAGCGAGTTGACGTAAATGCCGCTCGCGTAAGGCTCAAGCGAAGCACCCGCGGCGCGGGCGGCGCCCATCCAGGCGTCATCATCGGCCGGGTTGGTCCAGCGGCAGCCCGCGCCGAACTCGAACATGGTGTTGCGGTGGCTGAACGCCGCATCGGCCTCGGGCACCTCGGCGATGGCGCCGCCGTGGGCTTGCAGGCTGACGCTTGGCAGGTAAGGGTTTCCTGTCAGGTCAGCGCCACCGCGCAGCAGGAACGCCTCGATCGCCTCGGTCGGGAATCGCTTCAGGTAGTGCGCTTTGGAGTAGCGGCGGTAGGCGTGGCCACCGGTGGAGTCGTCGCGCTGCTGAAGGTCTAGATAGGACGGTGTAGTGACCCGCGACGCGACCGGTCGCCCGAGTGCCCGCATCGGGCGCAGCAGCCGGCGTGCCTCGGCCGGATCGCCGACCCACACGAAACCCAGTGTCGCGATCGGACCGCTGGGGCCGCCGCTGACGCTGGCGGTGAACGTCGCCTGCCGGGGCGCCACGGCGTTCAGGTCACGCCAGCCTTCGACGACCGGCACGGCGTCCTCAGCGCGGAAGTCGAATTCGGCGACCAGTGTGCGGGTTCCGGTGTGGTGCAACGCGAATTCGAACTCGGTGACGATGCCGAAGTTGCCGCCGCCACCACGCAGACCCCAGAACAGGTCAGGATTCTCGGTGCGGCTAGCGGTAACGACGCTGCCTTCAGCGGTCACCATCGTGAAGGAGACGACGTTGTCGCACGCTAGCCCGTGCTGGCGGGCCAGCCAGCCCATGCCGCCGCCGAGGGTGAGCCCGCCAACGCCGGTGTGCGCGACGTTGCCTGCCGTGGTCGCCAGACCATATGGCTGAGACGCCCGGTCCACTGCGCCGAGCAGTGCGCCTCCTTGCACCCAGGCACGACGCTGGACCGGGTCGATCCGCACGCCGCCCATGAGTGACAGATCGATCATGAGCCCACCGTCCGGTACGGCGAAGCCAGCGACATTGTGGCCGCCGCAGCGCACGCCGATCTCGAGGTCTGATTCGCGGGCCAGCCGCACGGCAGCGACCACGTCAGCGACGCTTGCAACGCGCACAATCATGCGCGGGCGCCGGTCGACCATCGCGTTCCAAACCGAGCGGGCGGTGTCATATCCGGCGTCGCCGGGGCTAAGGAGCTGTCCGTCGAAGCGGGTCACTGTCTTCGTCATGACCTCAGCCTGACAGGAATCGGTACATGCGATAAGGTCCGATTCTGTGGGCCAATTCAGGACCAATTCGGGTTCGGCCGAGGACTTGCTCATCGAGCTAGACCGCGACACTCGTGTGCCGCTACACCGTCAAATCCAGGCATCCATCCGCGCGAGCATCCGGGCCGGGCGGTTGCGTACGGGCGCGTCTCTGCCGCCGACACGCACCCTCGCCGCCGGTCTCGGGGTTTCGCGCGGGGTGGTCGTTGAGGCCTATCAGCAGCTGGTGGCCGAGGGCTATTTGGCGAGCCGGTCCGGCGGTTACACCCATGTCGCCGCCTCGATGCCGTCGGCTCCCAGTCCTCCGCCATCGGTGGCACCGCCGGCCGTGCGCAGGGTCGACTTTGGATTCGGGCGCACTGACGTGTCGCAGTTTCCCCGGGCGGCCTGGCTGCGCTCGGTTCGCACCGTGCTCACCACCACGCCCAATGACCGGCTCGCCTATCTCGACGGCCGTGGCGTGCCAGAACTGCATCAGGCTCTATGCGATTACCTCAACCGGGTACGCGGTACGTCCGCCGATCCTGCCAATGTGGTGATCTGCAACGGATACGGACAGGGCATTTCCTTGCTGATCCAGGTTTTGGTCCAGCACGGTGCCAGGCGGATCGCCCTGGAAGACCCATCGTCCAATGACGACGCTCTCCTGGTGGCTGCCGCCGCGGGTCTTGAGGTGACCGGAATCCCAGTGGGCCCAGACGGCATAGACGTCGCCGCCCTCGACCGCGCTGACGCCGACGCGGTCGTGCTCACGCCGTCACACCAATGGCCCACCGGTGCCGTGTTGTCCGCGGCCGCGAGGGCCGAGGTCATCGGCTGGGCCAAACGCCGCGGCGCGATCGTGGTCGAGGACGACTATGACGCGGAGTACCGCTACGACCGCTCGCCCGTGGGCGCCATGCAAGGTCTAGCACCCGATCACGTCGTCTACTGCGGCACGGCAAGCAAGACGCTCGCCCCCGGATTGCGGCTCGGCTGGATGATTGTGCCGCCTCACCTTGTCACTGACGTCGCGGCAGCGAAGGTGCTTGCCGACCGCGGCTCGCCGGTCATCGACCAGCTGACGTTCGCTGATTTCCTTGCCCGCGGCGAATTTGACCGCCATCTGCGCCGGATGCGTCCCGTGTATCGCCGCCGCCGCGACGCCTTGCTGGCCGCGCTGCGCACACATCTGCCCTATCTTGAGCCGTACGGCATCGCCGCCGGACAGCACGTGGTCACGTGGCTCCCCGACGATCTCGACGAAGCGGCCGTCGTCGCAGCGGCCGCTAAACACAGGCTCGGCATTCACGGCGTCAGCCCGTACCGCATTAGCAGCACCGGTCGCGGTGGCCTGATCTTCGGCTACGCCATCCTCAGCGAGGCCGTCATCGCCGAGGGTGTAAAGCTTCTAGCCACAGCCATCCGCGAGGTGCGGAGTCAGCGGGACTAAGCCGCAACCCTTGGGGTCGCTGTGCTTTCGCGCACGACGAGGCGGGTAGGGACGAGCGTGGTGCCGTGCTCTGGCTCGCCACGGTCGATTTGGCGCAGGACGCCTTGCACGCACCGGCGGCCGACTTCGGCGAAGTCCTGGTGGACTGTCGTCAGTGGAGGGATGAAGGAACTCGCGTCAGGGATGTCGTCGAAGCCGACGACGCTGACGTCGCCGGGCACCGAGCGCCCGCGGTCGTGCAGGGCGCGCAGGACACCGAGCGCCATCTGGTCGTTGGCGGCGAAAATGGCTGTGCAGCTGGGATCCTCAGCCATCATCAGGCCGGCCTGATAGCCGGACTCGGCCGACCAGTCCCCGTGCAGTGGCGTCGGAACAGCACGGCCAGCGGCCTCAAGTGCTTGCCGCCACGCCTGTTCGCGTCTGCTGCTGGCGAACGATTCGCGTGGACCCGTGATGTGCCAAACGGTTTCGTGACCCAACTCGAGCAGGTGAGTGACCGCTTGCCCGGCCCCGTCGGCCTGGTCGGTGTCCACAACGGAGTATCGGTCGCCCGCGTCGGAGTCAACGACCACAACCTGAACGTGCGGCGGCAACGTCACGGTGGCCGCGTCGAGCAGGTGCACTTCCATAATCACGATGACACCGTCGACGGCGAGCTCACCGAGGCGGGTGAACGCACCGAGCACACTGTCTTGCGTTGGCACCGCGACCGGGATGAGCGTGATGGCATAGCCTTCGGCCGCCGCGTGATTGGCGATCGCTTCCAGGGTGCGGCTGTTGCCGGTGCTGGAGAGCGTGAAAAGGATGACGCCGATGGTGCGGAACTCGCCGCGTTTGAGCGCACGGGCCGCGCTGTTGGGCCGGTAGCCGAGCTCGCGCATGGCTTTGAGCACTTGCTCACGGGTGGTTCCGATGACGCTGGGGTGGCCGTTGGACACCCGCGAAACGGTCTGGGAGGAAACGCCCGCGAGCCGGGCAACGTCGGCCATCGATATGCGGCGTTGCTTTGACTGGCTCATCCGGCGCCGCTCCTTCACGCTCGGTCAACGGAGGTAACAATTCCGAAACCGGCGCTTGACGGGCCTCCGGCAGCGGTGACACTATCACCCAGCCGATGTTTACGTAAACATTCGCTCATTGTGACGAATCCGTCCCGGCAAACCCCGCATAGCACAGCAAAGAACATCCAGCGGGACGGGCATGTTTACGTAAACACGGGGACCATGAAATGTTACTCAACGTGTCCGAAGGAGGAAGCGTGGCGCTACTCGAGCCGCCGGCGATCAAGCGCACCGGCAAGCGACGGCAGCGGCGCAGCTGGACCGGCTGGGCGTTCGCTGGCCCATTCATGGCCGTCTTCGCTTTCGTCTTCCTCGCTCCGATCGCCTACGCGATCTACCTGAGCTTCTTTCGCACCAGGCTCATCGGCGGCACCAGCTTCGTCGGGCTCGAAAACTACAAGAACGTCTTTACCGACGCTCAGTTTTGGTCCGCAGCCGGGCGAGTGACGCTCTTCCTGCTCGTGCAGGTGCCCATCATGCTTTTCCTGGCCCTGCTCGTGGCGCTAGCCATCGACAGCGGCCGCCTCTACGGCAAGGCCTTCTTCCGGGTCACCGTGTTCATGCCCTACGCCGTGCCCGCTGTCGTCGCCACGCTGATGTGGGGCTTCATGTACGGCAACAGGTTCGGCCTGGTCGCCAACATCAACGAGGCGCTCGGCACCACCCTGCCCGACCCGCTGTCTCCCGGCCTGATCCTGGCGTCGATCGGAAACATCGTGACGTGGGAGTTCGTCGGCTACAACATGCTGATCTTCTACAGTGCGCTACAGGTCGTGCCGAAAACGCTATACGAGGCAGCCGAAATCGATGGCGCCAGTCAGCTGCGCATCATCCGTTCCATCAAGCTGCCCGCCATTCGCGGTGCGCTGCTGGTGGCCACCATCTTCTCCATCATCGGCAGCTTCCAGCTCTTCAACGAGCCAAGCATCCTCAAGAGCCTGGCTCCCAACGCCATCACGACCTACTTCACGCCCAACCTTTACGCCTATTCGCTGTCGTTCTCGGGCCAGCAATACAACTACTCGGCCACGGTCGCGATCGTGATGGCGCTCCTCACGATGATCGTGGCCTATGCCGTGCAGCTGCGCAGCTCCCGGAAGGAGCGTTAGACATGCGATCTGGCACTAAGCGCAGCCCACTGCTCACCCTCCTCACCTCCATCATGCTGCTGTACAGCCTCGTGCCCCTCGCCTGGCTGTTCATCAACGCGACGAAGACTCAAGACGGCCTGTTCGGCTCGTTCGGACTGTGGTTCGCGGGCGACTTCGCCTTATGGGACAACGTGCGGGAGACGCTAACCTATGACGACGGTGTTTTCCTCCGGTGGCTGCTCAACACTTTGCTTTATGTCGTGCTCGGCGCCGGCGGCGCCACGGTGCTGGCCACGTTAGGCGGATATGCGTTAGCGAAGTTCGACTTCCCCGGCAAGCGCGCCGTCTTCGCCACCGTCATCGGTGCCGTGGCCGTTCCTGGCACCGCTTTGGCAGTACCCACCTTTTTGATGTTTTCGAATCTCGGGCTGACGAACACCCCTTGGGCCATCATCATCCCGTCGCTCATCTCGCCGTTCGGGCTCTATCTCATGTGGACCTTCGCGGCGGAGGCGATCCCAGGCGAACTCATCGAAGCCGCCCGTGTCGATGGCGCCGGAGAGTTGCGGACGTTCGTGCGCGTCTGCGTGCCATTGCTCGCACCCGGCATCGTGACCGTCGCTCTGTTCACGATGGTCGCCACGTGGAACAACTACTTCCTGCCCCTGATCATGCTGAAAGACCCGGACTGGTACCCCCTCACGCTGGGCCTCAACTCATGGAATGACCAGGCTGCCACCGCGGGCGGGCAGGCCATCTTCAACCTCGTCATCACCGGTTCACTGCTCACCATCCTTCCCCTACTACTGGCATTCCTTCTCCTGCAGCGCTATTGGCAGTCCGGGCTGGCTGCCGGTGGCGTCAAAGATTAGAAACCCTCGAGAGGACATCATGGCTATCACCCGTCGCACCTTCTTGCGCTCGGCAGCGGCCGTTTCCGTTGCCACAGCGGCCTCTGGCGCCCTCGCGGCCTGCGGCACCGACGATAACCCCAGCGCTCCAACCGTTTCCGCCAACGACGTGCAGGCGGCGCTGGAGAAGGGCGGCACGATCCTGGTCTGGGCTTGGGAAACCACCCTCAAGGACGTCGTCACCTCGTTCCAGGCCAAGTATCCCAAGGTGAAAGTCGAGCTGGTCAACGCCGGCACCGGCGACAAGCAATACACCGCCTTGCAGAACGCCATCAAGGCCGGCAACGGTGTGCCGGACCTGGCCCAGATCGAGTATTACGCCCTGCCGCAATTCGCCCTTGGCAAGTCGCTCACGGATCTGAGCGGCTTTGGCGCCGGATCGCTGGACGGCACGTTCACGCCGGGGCCGTGGGCATCGGTCAAAGCCGGCGGCGGAATCTTCGGCTTGCCAATGGACTCGGGCCCGATGGCGTTGTTCTACAACAAGAAGGTCTTCGACACGCACGGCATCGCCGTTCCGGCAACTTGGGACGAATACGTCGCCGCCGCCAAGAAGCTGCACGCGGCCGACCCGAAGGCTTACATCACCAACGACACTGGCGACGCGGGCTTCACCACCAGCATGATTTGGCAGGCCGCGGGGAAACCGTTCTCGGTTGACGGCACCAACGTCAAAATCAACCTGGCCGACACCGGCTCGGCGAAGTTCGCTGGGCTGTGGCAACAGCTGTTGACCGACAAGCTTCTGGCACCGGTCGGCTCGTGGAGCGACGGCTGGTACAAGGGGCTGGCCGACGGCAGCATCGCGACCCTCGTGATTGGAGCGTGGATGCCGGCCAACCTCGAATCAGGAGTGGCCGCGGCCAAGGGTGACTGGCGTGTCGCCCCGATGCCGCAGTGGACCGCTGGCGGCAACGCCACAGCGGAAAACGGCGGAAGCTCACTGGCGATCCCGAAGGCGGGCAAGAACAACGCCTTGGCCTACGCGTTCCTCAAGTACGCCACCGCCGAAGAAGGCGTGAAGATCCGCGTCGACAAGGGTGCCTTCCCGGCCACGAACGCTGAACTGAAGTCGGATGCGTTCGCCAACAAGGAATTCCCTTACTTCGGCGGCCAGAAAGTCAACCAGGTGCTGGGCCAGTCAGCCGCCGGTGTCGTTTCCGGATGGTCCTACCTGCCGTTCCAGGTTTACGCCAACAGCATCTTCAACGACACCGTTGGCAAGGCTTACGTTTCCAGCACGACGCTGTCCGACGGACTTAAGGCGTGGCAGGACGCGTGCGCCAAATACGGCAAGGAACAAGGCTTCACCGTCAGCTAACCCTCGGTTGCTCCAGCTCGCCCGCGGCGGCACCGCCGCGGGCGGCTTCAGCCTCCGCTAGAAAGGCCACAGAACTCTTGCGCACCTTCGACATCGGTGAGACCGACTTCCTGCTCGACGGCAAGCCCTTTCGTGTGCTAGCCGGGGCGCTTCACTACTTCCGGGTCCACCCTGACCTGTGGCGCGACCGCATTCGCAAGGCGCGCCAGATGGGCCTCAACACCATCGAGACCTACGTGGCCTGGAACGCGCACTCACCAAAGCAGGGTGTCTTCCACACCGAGGCAGGCCTTGATCTGGGCCGCTTTCTGGACATCGCCGCCGAAGAAGGAATGTTCGCGTTCGTGCGGCCGGGGCCTTACATCTGTGCCGAGTGGGACAACGGCGGTCTGCCCGCTTGGCTCTTCGACGGTGGCGCGACGGAAATCCGTCGCAACAACGAGAGGTACCTCGACGCTGTCACCGGCTACTACGAGGCACTGGCACCTATCTTGGTCCCGCGTCAGATCAGCGAAGGCGGCCCCATCATCTTGGTGCAGGTCGAAAACGAGTACGGTGCTTACGGATCCGACAAGGAATACCTCACCGCACTGACCGGCCTGACCCGCAAAATCGGCATCACCGTCCCCCTGACGACGGTCGATCAGCCCACCGGCGACATGCTCGGCGCTGGCAGCCTGCCTACATTGCACAAGACGGCGTCCTTTGGCTCACGCCCGCTGGAGCGGCTCGCCACCTTGCGGGAACACCAGCCCACCGGGCCCCTCATGTGCGCCGAGTTCTGGAATGGATGGTTCGACCACTGGGGCGGCCACCACCACACCACTTCGGCCCAGGACGCGGCGGCCAACCTCGATCTGCTGCTGTCAGCCGGAGCCTCGGTGAACATCTACATGTTCCACGGCGGCACCAACTTCGGCTTCACCAACGGTGCCAACGATAAGGGCACCTACTCCCCCACGATCACCAGCTACGACTACGACGCCCCACTCGACGAATCCGGTCAGCCCACGGCCAAATATTGGGCACTGCGCGAAACCATCGGCCGGTACGCCGAACTCCCGCCCCTGGACCCACCCTCGCCGCCGACCTCCGTAAGCGTTCAAGACGTGCGCTTCGAACGCAGCCTGCCACTGTGGGACGTGCTCGACCTGCTCGGCGAACCAGTTACACACGATCACCTGCCCAGCACCGACGAACTCGGCCACTACAGCGGCTTCGCCGTCTACTCCGCGCAGACGCCAAAGGCTGGTGTGCTCTCGTTCGCCGAAATCCGTGACCGGGCACAGGTTTTCGCCGGCCGGCGCGGCATCGGCGTGCTGAGCCGTGACCACGGCGAGAAAATGATCGCGGTGCCCGGAGCGGTAGACATCCTCGTCGAAGACCTCGGCCGGGTGAACTACGGCCCACGCATCGGCGAACCCAAGGGCCTCATAGGACCGTCCACGTTGGACGGCGACCCACTGGAAAACTGGACGGTGCGCCCCCTCGACCTGGACCGCATCGCTGCCCTGACCGGCAAGTTACGCCACAGCGACCTCATCACCGCAGACACCGTGGCCGGCCCCCTGTTCGCCTACGCCACCTTCGATGCCACGGATACGGACCAGGACCTGTTCCTCGATACCACCGGCTGGACGAAAGGCGTCGCCTGGGTCAACGGCTTCTGCCTCGGGCGTTACTGGGCCCGCGGACCGCAGCGCACCCTCTACGTGCCAGCGCCCGTGCTGCGCCCGGACGGCAACGAGATCGTCGTGTTCGAACTCCATGCCGCCCAGGCGACAGTCCGTCTGCTAGACCGCCCTAACCTCGGGCACACCGAGTCCTGACGAGACCTCAGGTCATCGACATATAGAGCGCGTTGAGGATCTTCCAGCCGTCCGGTGTTTTCGCGAGGTGCAGATACTCGCGATAGACCGTGCTGTGCACGGTGACCGTCGCGATGTGACGGTAGAGATCGTTGACGGTGACTTCGAAGGTGAAGCCGTCTGGTTTCCTTGCTACGCCCTGCCCCTCGCCCGTCCAGCCGATCATGTCGGTCGCGTTCATCGACTCCATGAACGCGGCGCCGAGCTTGTCGAACCCGACTCCTGTCTTCGCCAGCGCCGGATGCAAGGCGCGTTCCATCCGCTCGGCGTCGCCATCGAACCAGCCCTCAAAGTAATCAGTCACCGTCGCGACCACGGCGTCCCGGTCATCCATTGACGCATCATCCGCCGCCAGTGCGGCCGCCGGCAAGGTGACTATGACGGGTCGGCGTGGGCTAGGAGTTCGGTGGCACGCGCTTGGCCGAGCTGCTGGCCGGTTTCGGTATGCAGGGCTAGTGCTTCCCTGCCCGTGCTGGCCGCTTCGGCCGTGTTGCCGTCGGCGAGTTGTGCCCAGGCGAGGGTGGTGAGGCTCCTGGCCTCCAGCAGCCGCAGCTGTGCCGTGCGGGACACCTGCAACGCTTGCGCCGCATGCTGTTTGGCTTGTGCTGTGGCGCCTTTACTGCGGCAGATGTCGGCCAGGGCGATCAGCGCATTGATCTCGCTGCGTTTGTAGCCCTCGTTCCTGGCGATGCGCAATCCTTGCAGCACTTGCTCTTCGGCCCCCTCGGCACCGGTGAGGTGCATGGCCGCGCCCTGGGTGCCGCACACGTCGCTTTCGACGCGCAGGTCACCGAGATCCCGCACGATAGGCATGGCAGTGGCACAGAGCTCCAGCGCTCGCTTGGGCTTGCCGGATTCCACATACATCGCGGCGAGGTCTTCGAGCATGCTGGCCACGCCTGGCCGGTCTCCCACCCGCGCGTAGATGTCGTGTGCCGTTTGCACGCATTCGATGGCTTCATTCAGGTGACCCTGGAACCGCAGCACACTTCCCAGCCGCGCGACCGCGTCAGCGTATTGGTAGTCATTGCCGGTCTGCTGGTGCCAGGCGATCGCTTGCTGGAGATGCTGTTTGGCGTCTTCGAGTTTGCCCAAGTCGCGCTGCAGCGAGCCAAGCCGGGCAAGGCCGGTGGCCTGCCTGGCCTTGTCGCCGAGCTCGCCATAGGCGGTGACTGCTTTGGTAAGCCACTCATCTGCCAGAATCAGATCGCCGATTTCGAAGGCGGTTAAGCCAAGGTTGCTCATCACAGCAGCGGCCCGCCGCCGGTCTCCGGTGCGCAGGCTCTGCTGCAGGGCTAATCGGAAATGGCTGATGGCCCCGGCGAAGTCATTGTCCGCCCATGCCGCATCGCCCAGGCAGGCCCACATCGCGGCCTCCGCGGCCGGGTCTTCGGCTTGCTGCGCCGCTTCCAGTCCCGTTGTCGCGGCCGTGAACCATTCCGCTTTGGGGACGCGAAGGGTGAAGTAGCCGCGCAGGGCATCGGCGAGCAGCCATGTGTAGTGGCGCAACCCTTGCGTGGCGCCAGCGGTGCGGACCGCTTCGACCAGGTTGGCTAGTTCCACGTCGAGCCATTGACGGGCGCTCGCGGTGTCAGCGAAAGTTAGCGCCGGCACGCCGGGGTGGGAGTGTGCTGGCAGCCGGATGAGGTTGGGGCGGATCATTTCTACGGCGTTGACGGCCGTGTCGAGATACCACTGGAGCAGGTTTTCCCGGATCTTGGAGGAATCTGGTTCGTGTTCGGCGGCAAGCGATTGCGCGAACACCATCAGCAGGTCGTGCAGCGCGAACCGATTCGGCCCGGCCACCTCGATGAGATGGCTGGCGGCAAGCACTTGCAACTCGGCGAGTGCTTGCTCGCGGCCGGACCCGAGCAGCGCCGCCGCGGTGTCGACGGAGAAGTTGGTTCCGGGCAACAAGCCTAGGAGCCGGAACAGCCTCTGGCTCGCCGGTGACAGCCGGTCGTAGGAGGTCGCGAAGACAGCCCGGACCGCTGTCTCACTGTCGTCCTCAACGGACAGTGCGCCTAGTCTGTCGCCGTCTTCGAGCTCATCGGCGTACCCATTGATGGTCCTGTGTGGATGATCGACGAGATTGGCGGCCGCGACGCGCAGAGCGAGCGGCAGGTAGCCACACAACCGGGCCAGCCTGCTCGCGCCGCGCTCGTCCTGCATGACCCGTTCGGGCCCGAGACCAAGCGAGAGCAGTTGCATCGCCTCGGCATCGTCGAGCCCGCCGAGCACGAGCCTGCTGGCGCCCTCCCGGGCGACAAGGCCACTTAACATTTGCCGGCTCGTGACCACGGCCAGGCACGACTGTCCGCCCGGCAGCAGTGGCCGCACTTGCGCGGCGTCGGCCGCGTTGTCGAGCACGATCAGCATGCGCTGGTGGGACAGGATCGACCGGTAAAGCGCTCCTTGCGCCTGCACGTCGGTGGGGATGTGCTGGCTGGACACGTTGAGGCCACGCAACAGGGTGGTCAGCGCTTGCTCGACCGTCACCTGTGGCCGGCTGGAGAACCCGTCCAGGTTCAGATAAAGCTGGCCGTCGGGGAACACCCCGGCCTTCTGCTGCGCCCACCGCACCGCCATCGCGGTCTTACCCATCCCGCCGGGGCCACAGATCACGGCCACGCCAGCGCTGCCGGGCGGGTTTTCCAGCCACGCTTCCAGCATGGTGTCGAGCTGTTTGAGCTCGCCTTCGCGGCCAACGAACCACATTCCGGGCGCGGGAAGCTGCCGCGGCACTTGCACTGGTGCTGACGGAGCGGAGGCAGCGGCGGCCGGGCCTGGGTGGTCTTGCAGTCTGCGCCACGCGACCGTCCACTTCGTCACCTCCTCCGGCGGGCAGCCACAGGCCGAAACCAGTCGCCTGAGCATGTCTAGGGGAGGCAAGCCCGTTCGCTTGCCGGTCAGGCAGTCGTGCAGCGTTGTTCGTCCAACACCGGTGCGTTTGGCGAGCACCGCCAAAGACGGATTACCGGCCCACACACGCAAAGTGCGCAGCAGCTGCATGAATTCGGCGGCGGACGCCGCCACTGTCGGGTCGGGCCGCTTGGAATACCGGTCAGTTTGACTGAGGTCCTGCGGCATCAATCGTCCTCCCGCGCACGCTGTGTGACATCAATATAGTCAAGCCGCACGAGGACCATTGCCGCGTAAGCCGCTGAAAGGTCCTTATTGGACACGATTGCCGTTCGGGATCGTCCGGATTCGTTCAGCCGCGTTGCCGGCCAGCTGAGCACAACCGAAGATGAGCACACTGGTCAACATCGTTTCGGGGGGCAGATGTGAGATTCAGCAGTCGAACGTGGGTAGCTGCTGCTTCGGCGACGGCGACGGCGGTGACGCTGGGAGTGGCGCTTCATCTCGCCAACGCCGCCACCGCCGCGGGTCCTGTCCCGGGCCCGGCCCCGTCGCTGACGTTGGTGCCGTCATCCATGCCTAGCTGCATGGATCGCGGCTCGGATCACAACCCCGGCGACCCGGCCGGCGACGACGTCCCCAGGTGCTCGCCCCGGGCCACTCCGTAACGAGGACTTCGTTACGCGTCCGCTATTAACGGGGGCCGGCGCGTAACTGTCAGTCCTTTGGCTTGCGGGCACCGATGAGCAGGCCCAGCACACCGCCGACGGCAAGGACGATCACGGCGTACTTGAGCTTGTCCGCGTTGGTGAGCAACGCGTCCGCGGCCGCGCCGTCGGGCGTGGTCGACGACAGGACTTTGCCGCCCAGGTGGCCGAGTCCTTCGGTGGCCAGCAAGTAGATGCCAGACAGCGCACCGGTGATGCCGAACCAGAACACGGGCGGGTTTTCCGGGCGCAGCCACCGGACGGAGTGCATCGCGGCTAGCAAGCCAGCGACGATGGGCTGCAACAGAAGGAACCGCGACTCGGCCGTCGCCTGCGCCGCCTCTGTCGCGTTAGGACCGCCGCCCAGGAGCAGCAGCAAATTCGTCTTGAGCACAGACAGGATCAGCCCGGCGAAAAGCACCCAGGTCATCGCCCACAAGCTTGAGTCGATCATCGGCCCGGGCAGCATCGCGAACACGCCACCGAGCACGCACGCCGCCGCGACCGTAATGCTGAGCATGGTGACCGAGGCGCCTGGGCCATAGGCGAACCGGACCCCGATCGCGGTCACGACGCCGAACGCGGCACCGGCCGCCAGGCCAATGAACAGGCGCCCCAGCGCACTCGCGGCCCGGGAACTGGCGGCAGCGGCGATCGACGCCGCGGTGACGAGCGAGGTGCTGATCACGTCAGGCATCGCTTCGATCGCTGACTCCAGCGGGCCCGGCGCTCCTTTCACCCCATTGATCGAAGCGTATGCGGTGAAGACCGTAATACCGAGCCAAAGCAGTCCAAGGTAGACCTCAGTCTTGGTGCCTGTGCTTTCTTTCGGCGTTTCCACTTCCGTCAGGGTGTCGTCGGCCACGTCATGTCCAAAAAGGTCGAGGGGATCAGAGGCTGGCGATATTACGCTGCGTTGTTCGTGTACCGGTGCTTGACTCCCACCGGGAAGAATTCGGGGTCGCCAAAGGGACGCACTATTGAGTACGGTCTGCCCCGACATAGTCCCGAACTTGGACAAGCCACGGTTTCCGTTAGCTCGGGTCACTACTTGGCAGCGCTTTGGATTCTGGTTGTTCGGGCCAGGCGTTGCTGACGTAGTGCGCCGCTTCCGCCAGTGCAGTCGCGTAGGACCAGTCGTCCTTAGTCGTTGCGCCCCAGGCATGCCAGCCTTCGGTGGGATGGTGGACTAGTACCTGAACTCCTTCAGGTATCCAGTCTTGTGCCAGGGCCGTGAAAAGGGGGCGGTGCCGGCTCGCCTCGATGCGGAACCTGTGCCACGCAGCCATAAGGCGGGGTTTTGTCGGTTGCCAGGTGCGGCGCCTAAGCAACGAATGCTTGGGAAGGTCTGGCGGGACGACAATCATGACCCGCTGGTGGCCGATCTTTCTCTCGTCCGCGACAATCTCGAGCTCTGTGCGCAGCCCGTCGCCAATCTTCTCTGGTGTGCCGAGAAAGACGACGGCCCTTGCCCGTTGGGCGAGAGCCGTGACGTGCTCCACCCAGTCGCTGTCTGCGTAGCTTGTCACAGACGGTCCAATGGGTGCCAGCGTCCGGCCTGGGGCGACCGCGACCACTGGTCCCAGGACAGATAGCTGGCGAGCGAGCAGTTGGACAAACGGCTGGGGCGGATCGAGGGAAAGCGGGTAAAACACCGACGCGAGTAGGCCAGCGCGGGCAACCCGGGATGGCGGCGTGTAAATGTTGTCGTCATCAAAATCACGTAACAGCAGCACCGGTGGCCGATCGTCGATCTCCAATCGTTCTTCCAGCCGGATGGCGCCGGTGCGCCGGCCCCACCGCACCCCTAGGATCGCAACTGTGGGACCTATTGGCAGTAGGGCGATCGCAGGAATCCCCGCCATCTGTACCCAAGCGAATAGGTCTACGAGCCACATAAGCGGCAGCGAGGCGGCAGCTGGAAGCCGCTCACCCAGCCATTGCTCGATCTGCGTAGCCCGGAACGAGGCGGGGCCTCCGCCGGTGTACACCCACACCGATGACATCCACACAGCGCAAAGCACGAATCCCAGAATTACAGCGACACATGACATGGCAATACCTCGCGCCCGACGCGGCGTCAGCGATACCCTGTCCATCCGCGCCCGGACCTTCCAGGTAACGGGCGGCCTAACACGCCGATGGCTTCCGAACCCGCCCACGAGCAACACGCCACCGACTGCAGCAAGGACCGCCGACCAACCTAAGGAAATCGCGACCAGCTTGGCGAAACCAAGCGTCCCAGCGACTGCCATCCCCAGCCCGGCTACTGCAACAGCTGCACTGGCCTGCCCATAGCGATTCATGAGTTTCGCCCCGTACGTATCGGTACTTATGTCGTGCCAGTGGGGGTGCCCGGACTCCACCAAATACCAGGCACTCAGGCGCCGCCGTATATAGGCGTCCACCACAACATTGGCAGTAAGGGCGACAAGGATGGAAAGACCGCAGATCAACCAGAACCATTCGGCCGGACGCGGTGTGACGACCCGGCCACCCAGCCGCCGGCCGATATCGACCACTGCACTACGGCTCAGTGCCGCGCAGTCCACTGCGGACAGTTCACCGCACTGGGCACCAACGACGATCAGCAATTTCTGCTGTCCCCAGACCCGCACATGCCCATCACCAGCAATGCCCAGCGGCAGGGCAAAGTCGGTACCCGGCATGATCACGCCACCCGTCGGCACTCCATTGGCGGGACCGGCAGGAGCGACCGCGATCCGGCGCATGATTTCATCCACGTCATTGTCGTCCTGGCAGGTCCACCATTGCACGAAGAGCAGGCTGACCTGAGGTGACGACCAGCCTAGCGAGCTGCTCATGCAGCCCGCCCAGTCAGCACGATCCGTGTCTGCCCAAATGAAAGGTACAGGGCGGGCAATCCATTCTTGCTGCGGCACAAGGGAACCAGGACGCCACAGGTGCAGCACCTCGTACGCCGCCCGCTTCGTTTCGTCCCCTTCGGACTTTGCGCAACAGGGCGCGCTGAACCTCACCGGGTCACCGTCGAAACCGACAAGTGGGGCCGGAGCCGGAGTGGGTTCACCGTTCAATGCATTAGCGATATGCCGGACCACTATCGTGGACAAGCCGTAGCAAGCGGTCAGCCCCGTTCGATCGATGGGACATTCGGTCACCACCGCCATCGCCCACCCGTCCTGTATCCAGTAACGGGTGTGGCGCTTCTCGCTGTCCTGCACCACGATGTCTGCAGCGCCGGACAGCGCGGCTGGAATTTGGCGCCAGCGTGCTGGCATCGTCTGGCGGAGCCGGTTCAGTATGTCGGAAAGAGTCGCGAGCTGGGCGGGAGAACACCTGTAGGCCTTCAGCCCGAACACCACACCGTCAGTTCGCCGCCACGACCGCCAGGCGCCAGCACACAGACTCGCAATCGTGTCTTTGCCGTTGCCAGCCGCCGCCCAACTACTCCCGAGCGGTTGCGCCGGTGTCCATGACTGCAGCGCAGCCGGGAACTCCTCGCCGGTAGCAGCAGCCGCGTCATCGTTAAACGGCGCCAGGATCAAAACCCCAGCCAGACACACGGCCACTACGGCCAGCCATCTCGGCCAATCAAGTGTACGAAAGCGCAGGCGCCGCCGAAACGCAGATCGGCCTGCCCGATCATCGACGCCTTGGTTCACTCGGCGATTCTTGCAAGGACTCAAGCATGTCCCGCATAGACGTTCGTACCAATCTATTCCCCTCGATAGGCCCGATTCAGGAACCGCCCTGTCAGTACACGATGCGATCAAGATGCAGCAACTCCCGCAAATTTTGGTAAAGCGGTGGCGCCGTTGATCCTGTTGGCTCTCTTCAGGTCCGTACTGTGACCGCCGGTCTCGCGGCAGGAGCGCCGGCCCTGGGCATGTGCACTCCAGCCCCGCCCAGCACCCGCGAATGCGCGCTGTTCGTGACCACGGCCGCCGGCCTGTCCGTGCTCGCCGAAAGCGACAACGTGATCACCGGGCCGGTCGCGGTCACAGCGTCCACTCCGGACTTCAGCCACTGCGTGACGGCCGAAGCGGCCGGCGCCGGCACCAAGGTAAGCGTCCGCGACCTGGCGACTGGCCAGGTGCACGCGGAAAGTGTCCTAACAGGTCAGCTTGAGCCCCGGATCGTTTCCCCTGACGCAAACTGGTCGCCCTGGTGACCCCTGGCGGCGCGGGTATCCATGGGCTGCACGATCCACGCGGCCGTGAACGGACCGTTATCGTGATCTGCGGCCCCGGCGGCGAGCGCACGCGGATGGATCTGCCGGGCAACATTGAGCCCGAGGCGTTTAGCCCTGACGGCGCCAGCCTGTTCGTGCTGAACTACTTTCCGCCCTCGGCACCGAACCGGTACCACGCCGAGATGATCGATCTGCACACACACGACATGGAACCGGTGCCGGGCACCGAGCAGACAACGGCAAGCCGTGTCGTGCGCCTCGCCGATGAACACCAAGGCATCCTGTTCTCCATCTGCACCGACACCGCCGCGTTTGTTGACTGCCTCAACCTGTGTGAAGGCTGGACCCGGCGCATCGCGTTGCCGCCGCCGTTCGGACAGGGCCGCCCAGGTGCGCACGGTGCCGCATTGTCGCCATCTGGCAACCGGTTGAGTGTCTTTCACTCGCTGTCTGGCACGGTCGCCGACATCGACCCCAGGAGCCTGGCCATCAAAAGCACCTGGCAGCTGGGGCCGGCTGGGCAAGCCGGTGTGCTCATCACGCCGCAGCGCAGCACCATCGCCGGAGTTGACGGAAAATTCTCCTCTCCAGCCCCTATCGCGAGATCGGCACGCCTGGGCAAATCCGTGGCCTCGCCCTGGGCACCGACGGCGACGTGTGGGCTGGCCACCCGAAGGTGTCGTCAACTACGACCTGGCCACGGGGGCAGAACTACGTCGTATCACCATTCCCGGCCTATTCGTGCTCAAGCACTGCGCAGGGTCCCACTAAACGACCATTGGCACGTATGCTGAGCCACAGTCCGAAGTCCTTCCCTTTTGGACATTCACCTGGAGTAGGGAGGAACATGACACAGCGTGTTAATCGGCGGACCCTCTTGGGCGCCGGCCTCACCGTTCTAGCCGCCCCGGCCTTAGCCGCGTGCAGTGGCGTGTCCACCTCAGGAACCGGTGGCGAAGGCTCCGTGGACTTCCTGTCCACCCAGTTCCTGCCGGTCGAGGAGCGCCAGCGCTTCGAAAAGATTCTCGCCGACCACGTGAAGGCCGCCAAAGTCGGCTTCAACCCGGTCGATGCCTCTGTCTTCGCCACCACGGTGCAGTCACAAGTCGACGCGAACCAAGTAAAGATCAGCCTTCTTGGCGGTCTGCACGGCGATCTGGCTCCACACAAGGACCGCCTCATTGATCTCGACGACCTGGCCAAGGGCCTAACTGATCGTCAGTTCCCAGCTGACCTGCTTGAGCTAGGCAAGTTTGGCGGGAGCACGCAGAAATACATCCCGTGGATGCAGGCGACCTATGTGCTGGCCATCAATAAGGCCGCCCTGCAATGGCTTCCCTCGGGCGCGGACCCGCAAAACCTTACCTACGAACAGCTTCTGGCCTGGGCTAAGGCTGGGCGCACCGGCAATGGTGGCAAACCTATCTTCGGCTTCCCCGCCGGGCCTAAGGGTCTGTATCACCGGTTCTTCCAAGGGTTCCTGCTGCCCAGCTTCACCGGCGGGCAGATCACCACCTTCCGCAGCCCGGAAGCCACCACAGCATGGCAATACATGAAGGATCTGTGGGCACAGACCGCTCCCGCGTCGACCAACTACGACTTCATGCAGGAGCCGCTGGAACGCGGCGAGGTGATGATTGGTTTCGATCACGTCGCGCGGCTGGTTAACGCACCCAAGCCCAAACCCGACGACTGGCTGATGGTGCCAGCGCCCAAGGGACCCAAGGGCCTCGGCTATATGATCGTCATCGGTGGCCTCGCCATTCCCAAGGGTGCGCCCGAGCCCGACAAGGCTAAGGAAGTCATCAAATCACTGACACAGGCTAACGTTCAGGTGGAAGTGCTGCGCGCCAACGCCTTCTTCCCGGTCGCGAAAGCCGACCTGCCTGGTGACCTGTCCAAGCCGATCGCGCTGGAAGCGGCCGCGGTCAAGGCGCAGCAAGGCGCTCAGGGCACCATCGTCTCACTTCCGCCCGTTGGCCTCGGCGCCAAAGATGGTGAGGTCGCGCAGATTTTCAAGAACTGCTTCAAGGAAATCTGCCTGGACGGCAAACCGGTGCAGCAAGTGCTTGACGCGCAAGCGGTCAAGCTGAACGCGATCCTCGATGAGGTCAAGGTTTCGTGCTGGAAGCCGGACCCATTGAGTACACCCTGCAGGGTTTTGTAGCAATGAAAACGGCCCGCCGGCCTTTGCTGCTGATTGCGCCGTCACTGGTTTTCCTGACCGCGTTGTTCGCGTGGCCGCTGATCTTCGGGATAGGACAAGCCTTCACGGGCACCGGCGGGCCGACCGCTGCCCACTTCCAGCGCATGCTGGACGATCCGTATTTCTGGCCGGCCGCGCGCAACACCGCTTTGCTCATCGTGGTGCTGATCCCGCTGCAATTCGCCTTCGCGCTCACGATGGCGCTGCTGCTGCGGGAACGGCCACGGTTCTCCGGCTTCTACTTCTACCTGTGGGTGGTGCCGCTAGCGATCAGCGATCTGGCCGCGGGTTTGGTGTGGCTGGCCGTTTTCACCGACCGCGGCTACCTCAATTCCGTGCTTTCCAGCCTGGGATTCGACGGGTACTCCTTCCTCTCGCACGAAAACCCGGCGTCGATGTTCATCGCCGTCGTGATCGCCGAGCTGTGGCGTGCCACCTCACTGGTTTTGGTGATCATCGTCGCGGGATTGCAAGGCATCCCTAAGGATTACGACGAGGCGGCCGAAGTTTTCGGCGCCAGCTACTGGCAACGGCTGCGTCATGTGATCCTGCCTCAGCTGCGGCCCAGCCTGCAAGTCGCGCTGATCCTGCGGACGATCCTGGCGCTGGAGACGTTCGCGGTGGCGCAAGCGCTGACGGGCCGCAATATGCCGCTGCTCGTTGGCGAGACGTATCAGTGGTACGACTTCTTGCAGAACCCCAGCGTCGCCGCCGCGATCGCGCTGATGATCCTCACGGTGTCACTGCTCGCCGCCGCTGGTTACCTGCGCCTGATGCGTGACCAAACCGGGAGCCCGCGATGAGAAGGTTTGCGCTGCAAGTGTTTTGTGTCGCCATCTCACTTTTCATGGCGGCACCGATCTATCTCATTACACTGGCGGCTTTCTCCAGCCGAGAGTCGCTCAACGAGTTTCCGTTGCCTCTGGTGCCCACCGATCCTTCCACGGAAACACTTTCGGGCTTCTTGAGCTCGACCGGTGTCATCGCCGGCGGCGTCAACTCGCTCATGGTGGGGCTCAACACTGTCGTGCTGGCGCTGTTGATCGGGCTGCCAGCCGGCTACGCCGTGGCACGCTACGCGTTTCGCGGAAGGCAGCCCTACCAACTGTTTCTCCTGCTGACCCGGGCGCTGCCGATCGTCGTGCTGTCGGTTCCGCTGGCCCGCATCTTCCTGACCACCGGGCTCTACGACACCACCTATGCGGTGACGCTGCTGCACACCGCGCTCGCGCTGCCCACGACGGTGCTCATCACCGCCGCCGTCTTCGTCGCGGTCTCACCGGAGCAGGAGGAAGCGGCGCAGATCTTTGGCGCCTCTCCCGTGCAGGCGTTCGTCAGAATCGTGATGCCCCAGGCACTTCCGGGCATCGCCGCCGCGGCCGTGTTCACGTTTGTCATGTCGTGGAACGAGGTACTCGGCGCCGCGATCCTGACCCTCAATCAGCGCACGCTTCCAGCCCAGGTGCTCTCGACGCTTTCCTTCTCGCCGCTGGCTTACCGTTTCGCCGGTGGCTTCGCCTTAGTGGTGCCAGCGTTGCTGTTCATCGCCATCATGCGAAAATACCTGCTGAACATGTGGGGGACGACGCTCAAATGAGCCGCATAGTGCTGCGTAACCTCGTGAAGTCCTACCCCGGCGGGGATAGGCGCGCGACCGATGAGATTTCCCTTGAGGTCGCCGACGGCGAATTCGTTGTCCTCGTCGGCCCGAGTGGCTGCGGCAAGACCACGCTGCTGCGGATGGTCGCCGGACTGGAAACTCCCGACAGTGGCAGTGTCCACATCGGAGACACTGATGTGACATCGCTGTCGGCGCGGGATCGCCGTGTTTCCATGGTCTTTCAGTCTTATGCCATCTTCCCGCACATGAAAGTCCGCCAGAACATCGGTTTCGGGCTGATGATGCGCAAGGTGCCCCGGCCCGAGATCGACCGCAGGGTGGCCGACGCGGCGGCGATGCTTGATCTGTCCGACTACCTGGACCGGTTCCCGTCGCAGCTATCCGGCGGGCAGCGCCAGCGGGTCGCGGTCGCCCGCGCGATCGTGGTCGACGCGGGCGTGCTGCTGATGGACGAGCCGCTGTCCAACCTGGATGCCTTGCTGCGGCTGCAATTTAGGGCCGAGCTGAAACGCATCGTGCACCAAATCGGCACCACCACACTTTACGTCACCCATGACCAGGCCGAAGCGATGTCCCTCGGCGACCGGGTCGCGGTGATGCGAGACGGCCGCGTCGCCCAGATCGGCGGCCCGCTGGAGGTTTATGACAGCCCTGCCGACCGGTTCGTCGGCAGCTTCCTCGGCGCTCCCCCGATGAACTTCTTCCCCGCATTGGTTTCCGACGGGCCAGCGCTATCGGTTGGCGCGCTGTCGATTCCGGCGCCGTCGTCGCTCGCGAGGTTCGCCGGGAGGACCGTGCTGGTGGGTGTGCGAGCCGAAAAGCTAGCCGTGTCAACGGACGCCGCTGACGGTTTCCTTCCAGCGACCGTCGAAGTGGTCGAGCCCACCGGCGCGTCCGTGCTGTTGACTGTCCGCTTAGGGGACCATGAGCTCAAAGTGCAGGCGCCACCGACATTTGACACCAGACCCGAGGCGTCAGTGTGGCTGCGCGCTGACCCGAGCACGATGCGTTTCTATGACCCCGAGACGTCCCTAGCCCTGACCGTCTGACCTTACGCGTAGGTGAGGTCGAGCGTGTCGGTGTGCTCGGGCCAGCTCAACGTCAGCCGCCAGCAGCTCGATTGCGGGAGATCGATGATCGAAGGTCCCGGACCGCCAGGGACGCGCCGCTGCACTGACACCTCGGTGCCATCGAGCCTCGCCTCGATCGCGAGATCCCCGGGCGGCGACGGCTCCTTGGACACCCACAGGATCTTGTTGCTTGATCTGTCTGGCCGGGTCACCGCCAGCGGATGGCCGAACACGGCGGCCACGATGTCACCGCGACGGCCCATGACATGGGGCATGCGGGCGTCACCGGAGAACCCGGCGCGGGCCCACTGTGGCAACGGCCCGGTTTCGACCGGGGAGCCGCAGGCAGGGGTGGGTGGTGGGGGCTGGCTGCCAGGCGTGCAGCCAGCGAGCAGCACCAACAGTGTCACGGTCGCTATACGCATCACCTAGGTCAGAGCCGTGAGGCGGGCAGCTGGTTCCATGAGGCCCAGCCACTGGCTGGGCCTCATGTGTTCACGGGACGGTGTAGCCAAACGTGTACGCACCTGAACCGGAAACCGCCTGCAGCTGATAGATGTAGTAGCCGCTGGTCCCGGCGTAGGTCAGGGTCTCATCTGGACCGGTTGACGTCGCGCTGGCGACCGTCGCCCAGCTGGAGCCGTTCCACTTCTGCAAGTGGAGGTTGAAGTTGGCTCCCGTAGGCCCATCGAGGCAAGCACGATGCGTGCCTGACGCGGTGGAGTAGTAATACGTCCCGTCAGGCTGGTAGGCCGTGGCACCGCTCGCGAGACTGTCCGTGCGCGTGGACTGGTAGCCGGTACACGTCGTGGTGCCACCGCTGATTTTCGAGCGGATAGCCCGGTCCATGACATCGAGTCCCACCAAGTTGAACGGCTTGTTGATGTTGCGCATCAGCGAGTCGCTAGAGGGCCGGTAGATGCCGTAGTTGTACTGGTGACCGCCCTGGAAGCAGCCGATGACACCACCGTCGGGAGTGGAGCGTCCCAGATACGAAGCCCACTTCGAGCAACTCGATGACTTGGTGACGTTGGGCTCGCTCGGCTCCCCACCGGTGTAGGTGGTGCCAGCCGTCCAGTATTCGTCTGCCAGACCGCCCACGGAGTGGCCCAGTTCGTGGATGGCCACGCGCCCGGCCTGAGCGTTGCCTCCGGCCACGGTCGCGAGGCTCGGGTAGCCGGCACCGCCGTACTTGGTGGTGTTGCCGACGGCGACGATGGCGTCGACTCCTGGTGCCTGACTGGCGAACTGCTGCGCCTTGGTTTCGTTAAGGCACAGCAGCCGTTCGATGCCGCTGCACCAGAAATACATGTCCAGTGCGGTGTCGCGATAAACCCCTTGGTACGGGTCATTGTCCACACCGGACTGATTGGAGACGACCTCGACGAGCCAAACGTTGACCGAGTTGCGGTACGTGCTCCACGGCGCCGTCGCGGCTATCTCGTTCCACTTGCTTTGGGCATGCTGGCGCAGCGTGCCCATTTCCGAAGACGTGTAACCGTCTCCGACGATGACCAGATCGAACCGTGCGTTCGACGGGCCGGTGTTCTGAATCGTGACCACGGCAGCCGCCGCGAGGGTGCTCTGGCTCAGGCTGGAAGTCGTGGCACGTTCTTTGGGCAGCAGCATCGGCGTGATGGTGCCGTCAGGTGAGAAGACTTCCCTCCACTGCCGGTCCTCCTGCATCGCGGCCTCAGCGGGAACCGAAGCCACCACGAGAGTCACGGCCGCCATAACCGCGGTGGCCAAATACATACGTCGTCGGCGCATCTGCGCCTCCTTCTTGCGACGGGGACGGATGCGATACACGGTGCGGCTTTCGATTGACCGGCGCTAATCCCTTCCGGGCATCACTGGCGAGTGATTGCCATCCGCGCGCGGGCATAGGGATGCTGCCGGTGCCTCGTGGGCACCGGCAGCACTAGAGAAGCGCCCGTCAGCTTTTGGCGGTCAGGGCGCGCAGGAAGAAGGCAAGATTGGCGGGCCGTTCAGCTAGCCGGCGCAAGAAGTAGGCGGTCGAATCGGTCCCGTAAGGCAGATACACCCGCACCGGATGCCCCGCGTGCACCAGCCTGCGCTGCTCGTGCGGCCTGACGCCATAAAGCATCTGGTACTCGTGATCGCCCGCGCCGCGATGGTGCTGCCGCGCCGAGGCTTGGGCATAACTGATCAGCGCCGGGTTGTGCGTCGCGATCATCGGATAGCACGACGGCTGACTCATGAGGATGTCGATGCCGTGACGGAAAGCCTGTTCCACGTCCCGGCGGCGTTGATAGGCGACCTCGGCGGGCTCGGCGTACGCGCCTTTGCAAAGCCTGATGCGGCAACCATCTTTAGCCAAATGCAAGACATCCGTTGCGGTACGCCGTAACCCTGCCTGCAGCGCGACACCCACACTGCGGTGTCCACTGAACCGCAACCGGCCGAGGATGTCCAAAGTGGAATCCGTCGTGGTGTGATCTTCCATGTCCAGCGTCACTGTGGCTCCCGCCGCCGCGGCTGCCTCGCAGATGGCATAGGCGTTAGCGAACGCCAGCTCATCGCCGTTGGCTAGCGTCTGCCCCAGCGCGGAGAGCTTAAGCGACACATCAGCGGCGGTGAGCCTGGTCGTGGCCAGTAAGTCGAGCAGCCGCAGATACTCGTCCCGAATCGCCATCGCCTGGCTCACCTCGGTGGTGTACTCCCCCAAGTGATCTATGGTGACCCGCAGCTCTTGCGCGGCAAGCGTTTCCGCGCTGTTGAGCACAGACAGAGTGTCGTGCCCAGCGACGAACCGGGCGACCACGGCACGGCCAGCCGGCGTCGACTGCAGCCACCCGGACAACCGTGGCCGGTCAGCGGTGGCGAGCAAAGCTTTACGCAGCATCAGATCTCCCCTGCGATCATCGCCTGCAGGCGCCCGAACACGTGCGCCTGGGATTTGAGGGCATCGTGGGCGTACTCGTTGGTGACCCAGGTCCGCAGATTCCTAACCAGGGCAGCCGTTTGCATCGCGTGGCCGTAGTCGACGTAAAGGTCTTCGGCGTAAACCGCTGCCGCCACGGGAACGGTGTTCGCGGCCAGAGCGTCCACGTTGTACAGATCCGGCCATGTGCCGTCGGCGGCCAGGAGGTCAGCGCAGTCGCGCAGTGGTGCCAGGGCCGGGTCTTGCCCAAACATCCACGGGTAGAACATTTCTGTGGTGAAGAAGGCTTCCGGGCTCTGCGGATCAAACTGGCCGAACTCGTCGCGGACGCGGTGTGCCGCCCAGCCGGGCGCGTGCCCTTGGGCATAGATCGTCTCGTGCATCAGCGCGTAAAGTGGCCGTTCCGCCAGGGAGACCATGGCGTTGACCCGGTGCAGGAACACGTCGGAAAGCACACGCCCGGTGAACGCTAGCTCCATCACGTGATGCAGGGCGTCGAAGGTGCTCGTGGCGCCGAAGGTCGTGCCCAGCGTCTGAAACCGTTGCGGGGTAAGCCTTTCTCCTGTGGGCAAGCGGGTGTCGCTGACCGCTAAGTGTTCCAGGATCTGGCTCGCCAGTTTGCGGTCGGCCGGATAGCGGGCGAAGAAGCGTTCGTTGGCCGCGATCGCGCGGGGATAGGCGACGCGGTAAACCTCCTCGGCTGTCGCGGTTAGACTCGGCAGCCCGCCGGCCATCATCACCGCGTTCACGCCGTGTGGTGCCAGCGACAAATAGGTCAGCGCGCAGAACCCGCCATAGCTTTGGCCGAGCAAGGTCCAGGGTGTGCCGCCAAACAGGTTCTCGCGCAACAGTTCCGCATCGCGCACGATCGCGTCAGCGCGGAAGTGGCGCAAGTATGCCGCCTGCTCAGCGGCGGAAAGGCCAGCCAGGCTCTGCCGGGTCGCCGGGGTGCTGCGCCCGGTGCCACGCTGATCGAGCAGGATCACCCGGTAGTCACGCAACGCCGCGTCGAGCCAGGCACCCGAAGACGACGGTGGGTCAGCCGGGCAGCCCGGCCCGCCTTGTAAATACAGCAAAGCCGGCACATTCTTGCCGGCGTTGGCGGGGCTGATCACCTCCCGGGCGAACACTTCGATGCGTTGCCCGCCGGGCCTGGCGTGGTCGAGCGGCACGTCAAACACGTGCTCGGCGCACACTTGGCCGGGACGGCTGTACGTCAGAGGCATGTCAAGACTCTGGCCGCTCCCAAGGAAAGCTGTCGCATCCCACCTAACACAACTGCGGAGTTATGCCGCTCTGAGCAGCTGCCAGTTCTGGTAGTCGGGGCGGCGGTCGGCCGTGGCCCAGTAAGCCTCGCGGGCTAGCCTCACGACACGGTCGAACATGTGCGCGAGCGGGCCCTCACGGCGGCAGACGAGAAGGTGCCGCATGTGCACCGGATCGCCGGCCAGCGGCTTGACCACTACATCGCCGGCACCGTTGAACACGGCCTGGCACGCCGTGATCGCCCGTCCCGTGGCCACCATTTCCCGCATCGGCAACGCGTCCGTCACCGTGTAAGGCACCTTCGGCGTGAACCCGGCCTGTTCACATGCGGTGTAGAAGCAGTCGGGCCAGCCCGCTCCGTCAGGTGGCGTCAAGGCCCACCGCTCGTCGGCCAGCTCGGAAAGCTCAACCTGCTCCTTGTCAGCCAGCGGATGCTCGCGTGACATCGCCACGAAGACTGGCTCGACCACGATCACCTCGGCCAGCACCGACACCGGATGCCGTAACGCGAATCCCGGGTAGTCGGCGATAGCGGCCGCGTCTAGGCGGTCAGCCAACAGCAGGTCCCATAGGACACGGGGCGAATATTCCGTGTGCAGGCGCACTTCGGCTTCTGGCAGGAGATCACTGAGCCGGTCGGCAAGGCCGACGGACACGGCACCGGCGATGCCCCCGAGCCGGATGACCGGGCGTTCCTGCGGCAGGAATTGGCCGGCGTTGCGGCGCAGCTCTTCCATCGCCAGCAGCATCCCGCGTGCGCGGGTTAGCAGGTATTGGCCCAGGGGCGTGGGCGTCACGCCGTTGCGGTCCCGGATGAAGATCTGTCCCCCGAGTTCGCGCTCCACCCGCTGCAGCTGCGCGGTCAACGCGGGCTGGGACACGCCTAGGACGGTAGCCGCCTTGGTCACGCTCCCGGCGTCGGCGATCACGCACAGCGAGTGCAAATGCCGCAACTCCAGTTCCATCACCGCGACGTTATGCCACCCCGGCCTTCTGCGGAAGCTTTGTTTGCAAGGCCAGTCTGTCGGCCTTAGACATAGCACCGAGCACATCGTGGTAGGCCGCGGTCATCGCGTCACAGACGCGCTCGGCGTTCCTGGCCTCTGGCCGCCACACGAGCCGAATCTGGGCCCGGACCGGGTCGCCCGCCAGTGGGCGGAAAGCCACGCGGGGGTCGCCGCGCTGGGCGATGCCCTGGAACAAGCCAACAGTGCCGGCCGCGACCAGATCGCGGGCCAGCGCCGAGCCTTCAGCGAAGTGCGTGAAACGCGGAGCGAACCCCGCCGCCGCGCACGCGCGGAGCAAGACGGTGTTGAGGCCATCGTCATCTGGGTCGGGGCAGAAAATCCAGTCCTCTTCAGCGAGGTCTTTGAGATAAACGATGTCCTGCACCGCTAACTGGTGGCTAGACGGGATGGCGATGCATAGGGGTTCGTCTGCGATCAGCTGACGCTGCAAGGTCTGCGGGATCGGCGCGGCAAACTGTTCGTGCGCCGCGAGAAGCCCAAAATCAAGGCCGTCGAGGACCTTTTGGCAAATGCCGGTAACCGAATTCTCTCCGGTCACCTCTACGCGAGTGTCGAGTTCCTTGCCCAGCCGGGCGCTGAAGGCCGTTAGCAGCGGACCGGAGTAGCCGACGATGCGCACCACATCAGCGTCGCGCTGCTGCCTGATGACGCATTCGTTCAGGTTTTCCATTTCTGTCAGCACCACCTGCGCCTGACAGAGCACAACGCGCCCCAGCTCGGTGGGCTTCACTCCCTGGCTGGAGCGCGTAAACAGGTCACCACCGATTCGCTGCTCGATGCGGTGCAGGAGGGCGGTGAGCGCAGGCTGAGAGAGGCCGAGCTGAGTTGCCGCCCGGCTCAAGCTCCCCACACCTGCGATCGTGCAGATCACGCGCAAATGGCGCAGATCCAGCTCGCGCATACGCGAATGTTATGCCGGGCTCAAGACCCCCTGACCAGCGCGCAGGCCAGAAATGTCCGTTCCGGGGATGGGCCGGCGTCCATACGTAGGCAAATGCCTACTCCTGAGCCCGGCCAGACGTCACCCGGGCGAGCATCAGCGCGATCAGGATGATGGCACCGTTGAGGGCACCAATCCACTGCGCTGGCACTCCGCCGAGCGTAAGCACGTTTTGCACCAGATACAGCAGCAGAATTCCCGTGAACGCGCCAAAGATCGTCCCCTTGCCACCGTTGAGGCTGACGCCACCGATGACGGCGGCGGCGAAGACCGTGAAGATCGCACCCTGGCCTTGCGCGGCGGCAACCGAGGCGAGCCGCCCGGTCAGCAGCAGACCACCAAGCGCGGCAAGCAAACCGGCGAGGATGAGCACTGTCCACAAGACACGGTCGGTCCGGATGCCGGCCGCACGAGCCGCGTCGGCGTTGCCGCCAATCGCATACAGCGAACGGCCAAACCGGGTGTAGCCCGCGATGACGATGAACGCCGTGAACAGGATGAGCGACAGCCAGATCGAAGCGGGCAGCCCGATCCACACGGCATTGCCCAGGTAAAGCATCGACTCAGGCAAGTTGAAGAAGGTCTTGCCATCGCTAATGCCAGTGAGCAGGCCACGCAGCACGATCAGCATGCCCAGCGTGACGATGAAACCGTTGAGCTGAAAGCGCACGATCAGCAGGCCGTTGATCAGTCCAATGACGACACCGGCCGCGAGCGTGACCGGGATGGCCAGCCCAGGCGGCAAGATGCCGAGACCGTGCGTGATGCCCGGGGCGAGCACCAGCCACGCAGCCACACCGGGAGCCAGGCCAAACGTCGACTCCAGCGACAGGTCCATCCGGCCGGCGATGAGCACGAGTGCCTGCGCCAGCACGAGTAACGAGATCTCTGACTGCTGCTGCAGTACATTGATGAGGTTTTCGCTGTTGAGAAACACCGGATTGACCAGATAGCCGACCACGGCGATGGCGATGATCGCCGGGATCAGCGCGAGATCGCGCAGCCGGGCCAGTTTCATGCCGTCACTCCTTCCATCGCGGCGATGAGGGTGTGGTCGTGCCAGCCGCGCGGCATTTCGTCCACGATGGTGCCCTTGTAAAGGACGATGACCCGGTCGGCCGGGCGCAGATCGTCGAGGTCGTCCGACACGATCAGCACCCCCGCTCCTCTTGCGGCGGCTTGGGTTGCCGCGGCCAGCAGAGTTTCTTTCGCGCGCACATCGACGCCGGCCGTCGGCTGAAGCAGCACCAGCACGGACGGATCGTTGGCCATGGCGCGAGCCATGACGACCTTTTGCTGGTTGCCGCCGGACAGATCGGCGACGGGTTGCTCTGGCCCGGATGCCTTGATATCAAAGGCTTCTATCGCTTCAGTACCGAGCTGATCGCGACGCTTGGCGCTGAGGAAGCCCGCCCGGCCCAACTTCTCCGGAACCGTCATTGTCGCGTTCTCAGCGACAGATAGCCCGGCCACGAGACCTTCGCGATGCCGGTCCTGCGGCACGAAACCGATTCCCGCGCTCAGCGCGTCAGGAACGCTACCGGGGCGCAGCTTTCTTTGTCCAACGTAGACAGTTCCGCTGGCTGCCTTGCGCAATCCCACGATGGTTTCGGCCGCGGTCATCTTGCCGGAGCTGCCGGATCCAGCCAGCCCAACGATTTCCCCAGCCGCGATCTCCAGCGACAGGCCATCCAATTCAACAACCTTCAACGCTGGTACTCCGCTGCGCTCCACGCGCGCACGGTTGCCCGGTGGTGCGAGCAGTGACGTCGCCTCGCCGGTCATCGCCGCGACGAGTTGCGCTTGCGACACGTCAGAAACCGGAGCCGTGAGCACATGCCGCGCATCGCGCAAAACCGTGACCGTGTCACAGATCTGGTAAACCTCTGCGAGATGGTGGCTGATGAAAAGAAACGTGACGCCCTGGCTCTTGAGAGCGGCCATCTTGGCGAACAGTCCACTGATCGCGTCGGCGTCCAGCTGAGCGGTCGGCTCATCGAGGATGATGAACCGCGAGCCGTAGGACAGCGCACGGGCGATTTCCACGAGCTGGCGCTGCTCGACGGGAAGCGCGGAGGCGGGCTGGCTGACCTCGACCTGAACACCCCACGCCGCAAGCAGTTCCTGCGCCTGCTCGCGCATGGCCTTCCAGCCGATCAGCCCGCGACGGCGAGGCTGCCGGTTGAGGAAGACGTTCTCCGCGACCGACAGCTCTCCGATAACGGTGCTCTTTTGGTACACGCACGCCACACGCGACCGCCACCCGGCCCGGTCGGCGACCGGTGGCGCGGGCACACCGTCAAAACTCACGGTCCCGGCATCCGGGGCTTGCAGTCCGGTCAGCAGGGAGACCAAAGTGGACTTACCCGCGCCGTTGCGTCCGACCAGGGCGTGGATTTCGCCTGGCACTACTTGCATCGACACCTGATCCAGCGCGACGGTCACCCCGAAGCGCTTGGACACTGACTCGGCGGCCGCGGCAGGCATGCGTGCGCTCACTTGATCTGGTTCCCCCACAGTGCCGGGTCGGCGGCCTTAACCGAACCAGGGAACGCGCCATCGGCGGTCACCAGCGGGGCCGGCAGCTGATCCTCCAGCACCCCTGGGCGGACCTGGATGATGGTGGACTGGTGGTCAGTCGCGCCGGGCTGGAACGTCTTGCCTTCGATCGCGGCCTTCAAGTAGAACAGCGCGTATTTCGCGTAAAGGTCCGCTGGCTGCGAGACGGTCGCGTCGATCTCCCCGGCCGCGATGGCCTTGAGTTCCTGCGGGATGCCGTCGTTGGAAACGATGAACACGTGCTTGGCGTCGGTTGGCGGCACCAGCATGCTCTTCTGCTTGAGCACCTGCAGCGTCGGCGCCAGGAACACCCCGCCCGCCTGCATGTAGATGCCTTTCAGGTCAGGGTGAGCGGCGATCGTGGTCTGCAGCTTGTTCGCCGCGACGTCGCCCTTCCAGTCCGTCGCCAAGCCGAACACTTCGATCTTCGGAAACTTGGCCTTCATGCACTCGTTGAAGGCCTCGGTGCGGTCGCGGCCGTTGATGGACGCCAGATCGCCCTGGAGCATGGCCACTTTCCCAGCGCCACCAAGCTTTTGACCCAGGAACTCACAGGCTTTCGTGCCGTAGGCACGGTTGTCGGCGCGCACCACCATGAACACCTCACCTACGTCCGGACGGGTGTCCACGGTGACCACAGGAATGTTCTTGCTCTTAAGCTGACTCAGCGTCGGGGCGATGGCGGCGGTGTCCTGCGGTGCCATCACGACGCCCTTGACTCCCTGGCTTGTCAGCGCCTGCACGTTAGCGGTCAGTTTCGCCACGTCGTTTTCCGAGTTGGTCGTCTTCAGCTCCAGGCCCAGTCCTGTCGCCTCTTGCGGAACATATTTGATGTAGGAGTTCCAGAAGTCGGAGTCAGAACGCGGGAAGTCAACTCCGGCAAGCGGTTTGCCGCTGTCAGATGGGCTCGCGCTATTGCATCCGGAAAATGCTAAGGCCCCAGCGGTTAGCACCGCGGTAACGATGGACCTGGTCCTCATGAAGGGTCTCCTGATCTGTTTCTAGGGAAGGATCCATTTCTGATTCGCACCCGTGTGGCACGGCCAAAGGATCAGCTTGGTGCCGTTGGCTGTCGCGCCGCCGAAGGCATCGAGGCACTTGCCATGTGCTTGAAGTTGTTGCGTGGCGGGCAGGTAGGACCAGAGCTGACCGGCCGAGCCGGTGCAGGTGCTGATCGTTACCGGGGCGGCATCGTTCGGCGAAGCGGCGGTCAAACACTTGCCCATCGCGCGAATGGTGCGGTCGGCCTGCTGAGACCAGGTCTGGTTGGCTCCGCTGTGACAGTCCCATAGGACAAGCTGAGTGCCATCGGTCGTGTTGGCGCCCGGGATGTCGGCGCACCGTCCACTCGCGACACCGCGAATGTTGCCTGAGCTCGACGTCGCGGTGGCGCGATAGCTTCGGCCCGCCTGTGCGGTAAAGGTGATGGTGTCGCCGTTGCGCGTCACCGGCACCGCGGCTCCGGTGGCGATGTCAACGAAGGTAAAGGCACCGGTGAACATCGTGTTGCGCACCGCGACCGAGCCAGCCTTGCCCGTGGCGAGCGTGATGACCCGTGCCGAACGGTTCTGCCACGACACGTCGACGCCGATGTTGCCGCGTGCCCGCAATCCGCTCACGGAACCGGAAGGCCACGCGGCGGGCAGACCCGGCAGGACGTCCACGGTGCCGGTGTGCGATTGGAGCAGCATCTCGGCCACGCCCGAGGTCGCGCCGAGGTTTCCGTCGATCTGAAACGGCGGGTGCGTGTCAAAGAGGTTGGCCAAGGTGGACGACTTGAGCTGCTCGCTGAGCATCTTGTGGGCATGGTCGCCGTCGCGCAGCCGGGCCCAGAAGTTGATTTTCCAGGCTTTGCTCCAGCCGGTGCCACCGTCGCCGCGGGCGTTCAGCGACACCTTGGCCGCGTTGCCAAACGTCGTGCCCGGCTGGACCTGCCGCCCGGGGTGCAGCGCGAACAGGTGTGAGACGTGCCGGTGGGTGTCGGTCTGCCCATCCCAGTCGGTCTTCCACTCCTGCAGCTGGCCCCACGTTCCGACCCGGGTGCCAGGATCGAGCCGGTTCTTCGCCGTAACGAGCTCATCGCGAAACGCCGTGTCGGGAACCAGGGCGGCGGCTTCGATCGTGCTGGTGAACAGGTCCCACACGATCTGCTGCGACATCGCCGCACCGGCGGAGAAGTCACCGTGCTCGGGCGAATAGCTCGGTGAGACAACGAGTTTGCCATCGCGCGGGTCGGTGTGCAGGTTGTCGAGCCAGAACTGGGCCGCGCTCTTCATCAGCGGGTAGGCCCGGTTCCTCAGGTAGGTCAGGTCGCCGGTGAACCGGTAGTGGTCGTAGAGATGCTGCGTCAGCCACGCCGCGGCTTCGGGGAACCAGAAGGAGGTCGACCAGTCGTGTACGCCGGTGAAGCCGAACGGGTTGGTTTCGTTGTGCACCACCCATCCCCGGCTGCCGAACATCTCCGTGGCGGTGCGTTCGCCCGGCGCGCGCAGCGCCTCAACGAAACGGGTCAGCGGTTCGGCTGTCTCACTGAGGTTCGCGACTTCAGCGGGCCAGTAGTTCATTTGAAGGTTGATGTTGGTGTGATAGTCAGCCGACCACGGCGGGCCGGTGGAGTTGTTCCACACGCCCTGCAGGTTGGCCGGCAACGATCCTGGCCGCGACGACGCAATCAGCAGATAGCGGCCATAGTGGAAGAACAGCTGCTCCAGCGCGCGGTCAGCGGCGCTGGTTCCACCCGTGTAGGCGGCACGCAGATCGTCGGTCGCCTGCATCGGCATCGTCGCGCCGACGTCAAGCTTGACCCGGTTGAACAGCGCTTGATGGTCGCTGACGTGCGCTGCCCGCAAAGCGTTCCAGCCCTGGGCCACGGCACCGTCCACTTTGGACGTCACGGCTGAATGCGGATCGGAGCCACGGTAGCCCGGATAGGTGTCGGCGTAATTCGTGCCCGCGCTGAGCAAGAACACCGCACTGTCCGCATTGGACACCGTGATCCGGTCGGTCCCGTCAGTCCTCGTGCCGCCGGTGGTCAGCACCTGAATCTGCGCCTCAAACGTCATTGCGTTGTTAGCCAAGGCTCCCCGGATGGTTAGCCGCCCGTTGGCGACTGACACCGTCTGATCCGCGCGTGGTGAGGACACCCGAAGCGTGAAGGAGACCTTCCCGGCCGATGTGGCGGAAAGCCGCCCGGCGATGACACCGGCCGGGAAGGAGGCGAGGTACTCCCGGTTGTACGTGACTCCCGAGGCCGCGTAAGTCACGCCGGCGGTCGCATCGGCGAGATTGAGATAGCGCCGGTATCCCGAGGCGCCACTCGTGCCCGCGACATCGAGCCACAGGTCGCCGAACGTCTGGTAGGCGCCATATCCGGTACGGGGCTGGCCAAGCTTGCTGGTCACCGCGTCAGGCGACATCTTGCCCTGGCTGTCGATGGTGGACTGAACGTCGGCTATCGCTGTCGGCCGGGGCGAAGTCCAGTTGCCGAAGTCATATCCCGGCGACCCGGGCCCGCCGGTCCACAAAGTCTTCTCGTTGAACTGCACGTGCTCGGTGGCCAGGCCGCCAAACACCATCGCGCCCAGCGCACCGTTGCCGATGGGCAGGGCACGGGACTCCCAGTCGGTGGCCGCTTCGTCATACCAGAGCGTGTACGGATCGCCGGGCACGAAGGCGGCCGTAGCTGAACCGGGCGTCAAAGCGGTAAGGCTGGCCGCTGCGAGAGCGGCCGTGGACAGCAGAGCAAGGAGGTGATTGCGGGACGGCATTCAAACCACCAGTCTCGTCGAATCCTATAGGATATTTTCGAGATGATGGCACGCGTGCTTCACACGCGTCAATGGATAACCAGTCTTACGAATCGAATACGGTGAGGTGACGTTCCCGCGCGCGGATCAGGTGCTCACGCATCGCTGACTCGGCGAAATCGGGCTGCCCTGCACTGATGGCCTGGGCGATACGCAGGTGCTCCTCGGCTGTGGAGCCGGCTTTGGCGTACGGGAAAAAGAGCCGGTGGATATGCAAATGGGCATGCAGGCGGGTGATGGAGTCCCGCAGCAGTGGATTGCCCGCCGCAGCCGCGATCTGATCGTGATAGCTGGCGTCGCTGTTCGTGAACTTCGCGTGTGAGCGCCAGTTAGCGTCGCCCGCCTCGGGCACGGCCTGCGCCGAACGCACGAGTGCCGTTCGCTCTGTCTTGTTAGCCCGCTCAGCGGCCCACCGGGCAGCCGCGCCCTCAAGCACCAGGCGCATGTCGAACATGTTCATGAACTCTTGCCTGGTGAGCAGCGGGCTAACGGTGTATCCGGCGAGCGGCCGCTTGCGCACCAGCCCATCGGATTCCAGCCGTGCCAATGCCTCCCGTAAGGGAGTTGGTGAGACTTCGAGCTCCCGGGCGAGCGCGTCGATATTGATGCGATCCCCCGGCGCGAGCGCGTGCTCCATTATCAAGGCGGTAACCGCCTCATACACGTCATCGCTCAGCGTCGAGCGACGCAACCGCGGAACGTCCACGCCGAGAACCTTCCGACTTGCGGGGCAACATTTGCTGGATATCCTATATGATCAGTTGTCGCTGGCTAAGGCCAGCCGGAGCCAATCCTCCACTCCAGCGACATGCACCGCCGCCCAGGACCGGGCCGCCTCAACGTCACGCACGGTCAGCGCCTGATGAATGGCAAGGTGCTGTTCACGCGTCCGCTCAGCCGCTTCGGGCTGAGTCTTGCGCCGCCACAACCGCGCTCGCTTGGTCGGCATCGACAGACTGTCCACTAACGACGCGAGCACGCGGTTGCCTGACCCTGCCGCGATCCGCCGGTGAAACTCAAGGTCCGCGGCGATCATCGCGTCGGGATCGGTGGCCGCTTCCATCACCTCAAGCGGGCCAGCCAGGGCCTTGATGTCCTCGTCGCTCATATATTGCGCCGCCATCGCGGTCGCGGCCGGTTCGAGAATCCGCCGCACCTCCAGCAGGTGCAAGACGCTGTCGTTGCGATGAAAGTCCAGGACAAACGCGACGGTGTCCAGCAGCACTTCCGGCTGCAGGCTCGTGACATAGGTTCCGTCGCCCTGCCTTACGTCCAGCACGCGGATCAGCGAAAGTGCCCGGACCGCCTCACGCAGCGAGTTGCGGGACAGGCCCAGCCGCTCGGCGAGGTCGACCTCCTTAGGCAGCCTGTCCCCCGGCTTCAGCTCACCCGACACGATCATTGCCTTGATGCGTTCAATCGCTTCGTCGGTGAGCGCCATGCGGGAACCATAGCCGTCACAAAGCGTTGCCTGACAGTCCACAAACGAGAAAATCGTAGGATCTATCCATGCCACCGCACCGCCTCCTCGGCAGTCAAACTTACTATCAGTTCTCATTACATAGGATGTTCACCGTCACGCAGTGTGCCTCCTCGCCTATGGGGAGATCGCGATTCCTGGCCTTTGGGTGCCTCTGACAAGCTACGTTCGGGAACATGAGCAACGCTGACCTCGCACGGGACTACTTTCGGGCGGTACAAGAAGGAAACATGGCCCGGCTCGGAGAACTCATCGACGAAAACGTGCTCTGGCACCAGCCTGGAGCCAACCGCTTCTCCGGCGAGCTGAAGGGACGCGACGCCGTCTTCGGCATGATCGGCCAAATGATGCAGCTCAGCAACGGCACGTTTGCCATCGATCAGGTCAACTCCGTGCTGAGCAACGGCGACATGGTCGCCGCGACCATCCACTTCACCGGCCAGCGCGACGGCGCCTCGATGAGCCAGGATGGCGTCGACGTCATGCGGTTCAAAGACGGCACCATCGTCGAGATGTGGCTCTTCTCCGGCGACCAGCCCGCCGAAGACGCCTTCTGGGGCCGCGCCTAGCCAGCACAGATGGCAGGCCTGCCTGCCCCCGTTGGCGACAGGCACCGCCATCCGCACCTAGTTCACCTAACGTCGCTGGCATCTGGCTTGAACATTCGTGCTCAATCGCACCGGCTGCGTATTCCTCTTTGCGAAACATGACCGCCGCGAGATGATTCACCGGTGTTTATGCGATGGGAGCACCCAATCGCCAATTCTGGAGCGAAAATCGTCGACATCTCCCACTACGAACGGGACGATGGCCGCTGGTCGGACTACAGCTTGGAGACGCTCACCGGAATATGCCTACTGCGATCGGGCGGCTTCTACCGCGATGCTGAGGGCCGGCAGGAATTCTTGGACGCGACGACCGGGCACTTTGTGCGCCCAGGGGTCGAAGAGAGGTTTCGGCACCCCGGAAAGCTCGCCTACCGCTACACCCTTTTGCAGCTGACTCCCGAGGCCTACGGCGATCAGGTCGAGGGTGCGGAACGCGCGGTGGGCTGGGCCGTGCCCATTAACACCACATTGGACATGCGCCACCGGGCGCTGCTCGCGGCGTGTGCCCGAAGTGAGGATCCCTTCGCAGAGCATGAACTACTGACGCTCCTGCTGGAAGAACTACCTACCCGTGTCGAAAGACCCACCTGCTCCGATCCCCTGCAAACACGGGCCGCTCACCGCAGGCTTGCCGCCAGGACACAGGAAGCCCTTGCCTACGAAGGAAACCTGAGCATTGGCATGGACGAGCTCGCTCAGCTCGTGGGCTCTTCACCGCACCACCTCAGCCGCGTCTTCCGGCGCGAAACGGGCCGCACGCTGTCGTCTTACCGCACCGAGCTACGCGTGCGGGCGGTGCTCGAAGACTTCACGGCGAACACCGGCTCGCTGGCAGAGCTGGCTGCGGCTCACGGCTTCGCCGATCACGCCCACCTGGCCCGAACGATCCGCCGCTACCACGGCGAAGTCCCCTCAGCCCTGCGCGCCGCCCTCAGACACGACCAATAGGTACCACACTCATCGCCATACCGTGTGTCTCAGATTACCTTGACAGTCACAGTACCTCGACCTACATTGGTCCTTGGAGGTGCGCATATGAGCTCAAGCAAGGTCACTTCCGATCTGCTTCGCGGCAATACCGACACGATGATCTTGCGGTTGCTGGCGGAAGCGGATCGGTATGGCTACGAGATCGTCAAGCTGATCGCCGAACGCTCACAGGGCGAATACGAACTCAAGGAAGCCACGATGTATTCCAGCGTCCGGCGCCTGGAGGCCGATGGCGACATCACCTGGTACTGGGGCGACGAAACCCAGGGTGGACGGCGCAAATACTTCCGTATCACGGAAAAAGGCAAAGCGACCTACACGCGCAATAAGACCAACTGGGAGTACGCCAAGCGCGTGCTGGACACATTGCTTTAAGGGGCGAGGAAACCAATGAACGACAAAATCAACGAGTACGTCGATGGCGTGTTCGCTGCCTACGAAGGCACGAAGAGCGTCAGCGAACTCAAGGCTGACCTGCTCGCGGACCTGCAAGAGCGTTACCGCGACCTGCGCGCCGAAGGCAAGGACGAAGCAACGGCCTTCGAGATGACGGTCGACAGCATCGGCGACATCGAGGAAACCGTGCAAGAGGTCTCCAGCCTGTCACGGGTTCTCGAGCGGCAAGTGGTCACGCGATTCGACTCCAGCGCACTAGAGGGAACCGACTTCGCGGGAGTCTCCGCTCGCGGCGGAAAGTTTGGCACGAGCGCACTGCGCGGTTCCAACTTTTCCAACGCCGATCTCACCGGCAGCAAGTTCAAGAGCAGCGACCTAACCGACACGAACTTCGACGGTGCCAACCTGACCGACGCGGTCCTGACGACCGCCGAGCTGAAGAACTCAACGTTCCGGCGGGCACGCCTGGTGCGCACCGACTTCAGCACGTCCGGATTGGACGGTGTCGTCTTCGCTGACTCCGCACTCGTTGACGTCAAGTTCCGCACCACTGAGCTGCGCCGCACCATCTTCGAACGCTGCACTTTCACCGGCGTGGACTTTTCCATCTCCGACCTGCGTGGCCTCAACTTCGACGGCGCGAGCTTCACCGGGGTGAAGTTCGACAGGGCAGGTCTCGAAGGCGTTTCGATGCGGGGCGCGACTTTGCGCGACTGCTCGTTTCGTGGCTGGAGCCGCAAGTACTACAAAGCTTTGCGCACCGTGAACTTCGAGGGCGCGCGCATGGACAAACTCACCTTCGCCGCCCTTAAGGGCTTCGGCGTAGAGCCCGCCAACGTGATCGTCGAATAAGGAGACACGACAGATGCAAGCCCCACCCCTCGCCATCCACATCAAGGGATTGCACAAGTCTTACGGCAAGGTTCAGGTCCTCAAAGGCGTGGATTTCTCCGTGGCCAGCGGAAGCATTTTCGCCCTGCTCGGCTCCAACGGCGCCGGCAAAACGACTGTCGTGCGCATCCTTTCCACTCTGCTCAAGCAGGACAGCGGCACCGCTAACGTGAGCGGATTCGACGTGCTGGCCCAGCCGGAGCAGGTTCGCGAATCAATCAGCCTGACCGGGCAGTTCGCCGCGGTCGACCCGATCCTCACCGGCCGCGAGAACTTGATTATGGTCGCCAAACTGCGGCAGGTTAAGAACTCTGGCCGGGTCGCCCACGACCTGCTCCAGCGCTTCAGCCTGACCGAAGCGGGCGGCCGCCGGGTGGCGACCTACTCCGGTGGCATGCGCCGCCGGCTCGACATCGCCATGAGCCTGATCGGCGACCCGCCGGTCATCTTCCTCGACGAGCCCACCACCGGGCTCGACCCGGAGGCACGCATCGAAGTGTGGGAAGAGATCCAAAGCCTTGCGGGCAAAGGAACAACCATCCTTCTCACCACGCAATATCTGGAAGAGGCAGAGAAGCTGGCCGACCGCATCGCGATCCTGCACCAGGGCACCATCATCGTCAACGGCACGTTAACGGAACTGCGCCAGCTGCTGCCGCCCGCGAAGGCCGAACTCGTGGAACGGCAACCCACCCTAGAAGAGATTTTCCTCGCGATCGTTGGCAACAAGGAGGCGCGGTCATGAGCGCACATGTCTTCAGCAACACCGGTGTGATGCTCAACCGCTCGATCCGCCACGTCACCCGCAGCATGGACACCATCATCACCGTCACGATCATGCCGATCGCGTTCATGCTGCTGTTCCGTTACGTGTTCGGTGGTGCCATCCAGTCCAACACCGACAACTACACCAACTATCTGATGCCTGGCATCCTGCTGATCGCCATCGCCAGTGGCATTTCCTACACGGGTTTCCGGCTGTTCAACGATATGCAAAGCGGCATCTTCGAACGGTTCCACTCCATGCCCATCGCACGATCGTCTGTCCTATGGGGACACGTGCTGACGTCGCTGGTGTCCAACGCCATCTCCGTCGTGGTCATCATCATCGTGGGGCTGCTCATGGGATTCCGGTCCTCGGCCGGGGTGCTGGCTTGGCTCGCCATCGCCGGGATCCTGATCCTGTTCACCCTCGCGCTCACCTGGGTGGCGATGATCGCCGGATTGGCGGCGTCCACAACGGACGGTGCGACCGCTTTCTCGTACCCACTCATTTTCTTGCCCTTCCTTAGCTCGGCTTTTGTCCCCACGGCGACGATGCCGGGCCCGGTGAAGGCGTTCGCGGAAAACCAGCCGGTCACGTCGATCGTCAACACCCTCAGGGCATTGCTGGAACAGCAACCCGTCGGCAACGGCATCTGGACCGCCGTCGCCTGGTGCGCCGGCATCCTCATCGTGGCCTACCTGTTCGCCATGAGGACCTACCGCCGCAAGATCGCCTGATGTACCAACGGAACTGGCCGCCTGGGGAATGCCCGGGCGGCCAGTTCCGGCTATTCTTCGCCGATGGATGTCGCGGCGATGCTCACGGTGCTGGCCGAGATACGCGAGCTGCTAGCGCAGCCGGACAACGACTACAGCTGGTCGTCGTTTCTCGACAATGACGCGGCACTTGAAGAGATAGACGCCATCGTGACCGAGATCCAGTCGACCGGCCACGCACCCTTGATGCTGCGAGTGCTTTTCGCCCCGACCGGCCCGATCCAGGAAGTCGCCATCAGCAGCGGCTGGGGCGAAACGTTTCTCGTTGTCGTAGACCGCTTCGACGCCGCCTGGGCGGCCGGTCAGTGAACGGCATCGCGGCGGCGCAACGTGAACAGGCCGCCGAGCAAGGCCGCGAGAGTCCACAGGGCCATGATGCCCAGACCGGTCCACGGGCCATAGTCGCGGCCAAACTGCGGATGGTCGGGCACCGTCAGGTGCAAGATGACCATCCCGGCCTGATCCGGCAAGTACTGAGCGAAGTCTTTGATTTGCGGAATGTTGCCCAGGCCGGCGCCACCGAGAAATAGTAACGGCAGCAGAATCACCAGCGCGGCAATCGAACTGCGCAGCGTCGCCGTCAATCCGGTGGCTAGCAAGCAGATCATCGTCAAATAGAGCACCGCCCCGATCAAAGCCTCCGGCACACCGTCGGCGCCAAGCGTGACTTTATGGGGCCCAAGGCCTGCTTGAGCCGCGAAGAACGTCGCGACCGCGGTCACCGCCGAGATGCCGAGCATGACTAAGATGATCGCGCAAACCTTTGCCAGGTAAAGCTTTCCTCGCTGCGGCACGGCCATCAGCGCCGACCTGATGGCCCCGGTCGAGTGTTCCGAGCCGATCACCAGCACGCCAAACACGGCGACCCCGAGCTGCCCCAGGGTGAGGCTGTAGAAGGTCGCGAACAGCGGATCGAAATCGCGCGGCCGTCCCGCGAGTGAGTCGCTGAAGCTGCGCCCCGCGAGGAAGGCGATGGCCGGGCTGAACAACAGCGTGGGCAGCAGTGTCCACACCGTAGAGCGCACGGTCCGGATCTTCGTCCACTCCGACAGGAGAATTGATGTCATCGCGGCCCTCCCGCGGTCAGCCGGATAAAGGCTTCCTCAAGCGAACCCGCCTGACCGGCCAGTTCCGCGACGGTGGTGTCGGCCAGTAGCCGGCCCCGCCCAATCACGATGAGATGCTGGGCGGTCAGCGCGGTCTCGGCCATGAAATGGCTGGAAACGAAGACGGTCCGGCCTTCGGCGGCCAAGTCCTTCAGCAGGTGCCGAATCCACACGATGCCTTCGGGGTCCAGCCCATTGACCGGCTCGTCAAGCAGGAGCACAGGTGGGTCGCCCAGTAGTGCGGCCGCGATGCCGAGCCGCTGGGTCATGCCCAGGGAGTAGCCGCTCACGCGACGGTGGGCCGCGTCCTGCAAGCCGACCATCTCTACGACGCGGTTCACTCGCGCTTTGGGGAGGCGATTGCTTTGTGCCATCCAAAGCAAATGGTGGTACCCAGTGCGCCCGCCGTGCATCGACCGCGCTTCCAGCATCGCGCCAACGCGGTGCAACGGATGGCGCAAGCGTTCATAACGCTCGCCGTCGATGAGAGCCTCGCCGTGGGTTGGCCAGTCGAGCCCTAACATGAGCCGCATCGTGGTGGATTTGCCTGCCCCGTTAGGCCCGAGGAAGGCGGTCACGTGGCCAGGCTTAACGGTGAAGCTCAGGTCGTCGACGGCGAGCGTGCGGCCGTACCGTTTCGTGAGGTGCCGAATGTCGATCACAGTGCTTCACGCTAGAAGCCGTGGCGGCGCCACCGCAGTCGCCAAAAGTCGTCTCTGGCCGATACCAAAGTTGCCCCTGGTCCGCAGTAGCCTGCTGAAGGTGGCCCGGTATCTGATTCGCGCCGGTGTGGTCCTCAGCGAGATCGCGCTTGGCTTCGCTTTGCGTCCGGAGTGGACAGAGGCGGCGTTCTATGGACTCGCCGTCGCGCTCATCGTCTTGCTCAGTTTCCGCTCGGCGAGCGTGGCGTTTGTCGCCGCGTTGGTGTTGATGTCGCTGGCCGGGCCCGGCTATGTCCTCCTGCTGTTCGCCGGCTGGCACGCCGGGCGAGCGGTCGTTTCGCGCATCGAAACGGTCGCCGTGATTGGCGCCATCACGGGCGCGGTGGCCGGTCAGCTGGTGATGCTGGCGGGCAAGCCCGACCTGATGCTGCTGGCGTTTGTAGTGCTGCCTGTGGTCGCGGGCCGTTACGTCGCTCAGCACCGGCGGCTCGTGGAATCGCTGGAGGACAACAACCGTCAGCTCCGGCAAGGCCAGGAAATCCTTGCCGAGCAAGAGCGCTTGCGCGAGCGGCTGCGCATCGCCCGCGACATGCACGACTCGCTGGGTCACCGGCTCAGCCTGGTCTCGGTGCAGGCAGCGGCGTTAGAAGTCGCCGGCCTTCCCTCGCGGCAACGTGCCGCCATCCAGAATCTGGCGGGCTCGGCCCGAAGCGCGATGGATGAGCTTTACGAGCTGATCGGTGCCCTGCGCACCGATGGCTTGGCACCCTTGTCGCCGTCACGGGCGATCGCGGCGATTCCATCGCTGGTGGCTCAGATCCGGGCTTCCGGCGTGCCGGTTACCTTGCACCAGCACGGTTCCGTCAGGACGGTGCTGCCCGGTTGTGAGGAGTCCGCCTACCGGGTTGTCGAGGAGGGCCTGACCAACGCGGCCAAACATGCTCCGGGACAACCGGTCACCGTGGAGGTGGCGTGGGAGCCCGATGCGCTCATCGTGACGGTGGCCAACCCCAGCCCGCCCGGTGCGCCGCAACGGGCGACGGCCGGGCATGGTCTGCTTGGCCTGAGCGAGCGGGTCAGCCTAGCGGGCGGCTTCCTCGACCACCGCCTGCATGACGGCCAGTTCCGGCTCGCCGCCATGCTTCCCGTGCCGCCGCAACCTGCCGCCGAAGAGCCCCGCACTGGACGGCGACGGCTCGTGACCGTCGGGATAGCGGTCGCCTTCCTCATTTTCGGTTTGCTCCAAGCGAGCCTGGTGATGGGCGTGAAGTCGTGATCAGGGTGCTTATCGCCGATGACGAGCCGCTGATCCGCGCGGGAGTCCGCACCGTGCTTGAGTCCGCCACCGATATCGAAGTTGTCGCTGAGGCGGACAGTGGCACGGCTGTCGTCGAGCAGTCCCGCTTCCACAAGCCAGACGTTGCCGTGATTGACATCAAGATGCCGGGCCTGGACGGGCTTGGCGCACTAGAAGCGTTGCGGAGCACCGCACCGGCGACCAAGGTGCTGATGCTCACCTCGTTTGGCGCCGAGCCCAATGTCATGCGGGCGCTGGAAAACGGCGCGTCCGGGTTCCTGCTGAAGAACTGCACGCCCGATGAGCTGATTCGCGCCGTGCGAGCGGCTCACGACGGCGACGCCTACCTTTCCCCCGCCGTCACACGGATGTTGCTGGGATGGGTAAACCCGGCCGCCACGCACCGGCGCACGGATGCCGCGGACCGTCTCGCGATCCTCAGCGCCCGTGAACACGACGTGCTGCGGCTCATCGCTCAGGGAATGTCCAATGCCGACATTGGGCGCAGCCTGCACATGAGCGAGCCGACCATCAAGACCTATGTCAGCCGGATCCTCGCCAAGCTCGGCTGCGCCAACCGCGTCCAGGTGGCGCTGCTGGCCCGCGAAGCCGGTCTCACCTCGTGAACACGGCTACTTCATGCCCGCGATGCGCACGCCATTGACGATGTAGCGCTGGAAGATGAGCACGAGCACGATGGTCGGCAAAGCCGCCAAAGTGGACCCTGCCATCAGCATGCCCCAGTCGTTGCCGCGATCTGAACGGAAAGTCCCCAGCAGTTGCATGATCTGCATCAGATCCGGGTCGGTGATGGTCAGAACCGGCCACACATAAGAGTTCCAGTAGGCCAGGAACGACGCGATGCCCACGACCACGAACGGCGCCTTGGACTGCGGCAAGAAGATGGTGGTGTAGATCTTCCACCGGCTCGCCCCGTCGACGAGGGCCGCTTCTTCCACCGCCAAGGGGTAGTTGAGATAGAACTGGCGCAGGAAGAACATCTGAAACGATGACGCGACACCGGGGATGATGAGCACGGCCATGGTGTTGAGCATGCCGAGTTCCACGACGACCACGAAGGACGTCAGCAGGATCGCCATCATCGGGATGAACATCGGCATGATGCAGTAGACCCACCAGAACTGCTTGCCCACGAAATCCAGGCGCGCGAAGGCATAGGCCGCCATCGAGTTGACGAGCAGGCTGCACACTGTGAAGATGGCCGCGCCAGCGAACGTGACGACCATGGCTTTGGAGAACGCTTCGTCTTGGGCGATCTCGACATAGTTCTGCCAGCGCCACACATCCGGGAAGAACTGGAACGGCGATCGCAGGACTTCGTCGCGGCCCTTGAACCCCGCGATGGCCATCCACGCCAGCGGAAACAGCGCGGTGAAAGCGATCACGACCATGAAGACCGCTGAAAGGACCTTTGTGACGGTGGGCTTTTGCATGCCAATCCCCTCAGCTGTCCAGGGCTTTGTCTGACTTGACGAGCTTGAAGATGAGCAGCGAGATCAGTCCTAACGCGACAAACAACAGCAGCGATGCCGCCAGGGAGAAACTCGTCGCGTACTCGGTGTTGTCCCGGAAACTGCGGAAGATGAACAGGTTTGGTGTCGTGGTCGCGTTGACCGGCCCACCATTCGTCATGATGAGCGGAAGCTGGAATTCCTGTATCGCCAGCGTGAATCCGGTGACGAACAGATACAGCAGCACGTTCTTCAGGTTCGGCAGCGTGATGTAACGCATGCGCTGCCAGGCACTTGCCCCGTCAAGGGCCGCGGCCTCGTAGTAGTTCGCCGGGATGTCATGCATGGCGGCTAGCAGGATCAGCGTGGAGATGCCCAAGCCGAGCCAGACTCCCGGCACCGCGATCGCGGGCAGGGCCAGTCCCGGGCTGTTGAGCCAGTTCACCGCCTCCACGCCGAGGAAACCCATGAACCAGTTGGCGAGGCCTTCGTCCTGATAGATGAACAGGAAGATGATGGAGGCCACCACGCTGGATACCACCGTGGGCACGTAGACCGTGGTCTTCATGATGCTTGCCGGGCGCCCGTTGAGGTTCTTCAGGAATGTGGCCACGATCAGGGCGATCACGATTCCCGTTGGCACGACGAACAGCGCGTACTTCAGGCCGGTCAGCATGGTGTCCCAGAAGTTCGGGTCCGTGAGCACGTATTTGTAGAAGTCGAAACCGACGAACGCCGGGTCCTTGTAGAAGCTGATGCGGTGCATGCTCAGGTAGATGGAGTAGATCAGCGGCCAGAACACGAAGATGCCCAGCAGAATCACCATCGGCGCGATCATCAGGTAGGCGGTGAGCCCGGACCGCAAATGTTTGGCGGTGCGCTGCATGTCTGACCTCCTTCACAAGCCGGCGGGTGGTGCGGCGGCTCCGTCACAAGACCGGCGCGCCACCCGCCGACGCCTCTACTTAGGCTGCTTACCAGCCAGTGCCTGCTTTTCGATGACCGTGTTTATCGCTTTGTCAGCGGTCTGCAAAGCGGCGTCAACGGTCGCTGTTCCCTTCATGGCCGACTCGATCGCGGTTCCCATCGCGAGCGACACGTCCCACGGGTAGTTCGGCTCCGACTTGCCCTGCGGCACGATCTTCTCAGCGATGATCTTCATGAAGGGATCGGCCGTCGCGTCCGCGTCGGTGGCCAGATCGGCGTCGACCGACTTGCGGACGGTGAACTTCGAGTAGCCGCTCTGCTTGAAGAAGCTCGACATGAGCTTGGCGTCGCCAGCCAGCAGCCAGTTGATGAACTCACCGGCGGCCTTAGGTTGCTTGGACTTGCTGTCCACCGTGAGCGTCCAGCCACCGAGGGTCGCGGTCGTCTTGCTGGCATCCCCATCACGGCTCGGGAACGGCGCGACAGCGGTCTTGGCGATCAGCTGCGGGAAGCTGTTCTTCAGCTGCCCGATCGCCCAGGAACCGTTGGCCATCATGGCCACTTCGCCGCCACCGTAAGGCGCCGCGTCGGGGTAGCCCACCTTTGGCTGCTGTGGGATCAGCTTCTCCTGGTACAAGGTGCGGTAGAAGTCGAGCAGATCCTTGTAGCACGCCTCATTCGCGGCGGCCTTGGACCAGTCGCTGGCGATCGGCAGCTTGCCACAAGCGTTGTACTGCAAGCCCCAGCTCGACCAGCCGAGGTCGATGCCGTTGGACGCGATCGTCATGCCCTTGACCTTGTCGGTGGTCAGCTTGCGCGACCAGTCGAGCAACTCGGCCCAAGTCTTCGGTGGCGACTTCGGGTCCAGCCCGGCCGCGGTCGCCAGGTCGGTACGGTAATAAAGCACTGTGGACGGTTCAACAAGCATTGGGTAGCCGTAGTGCTTACCGCCGACGGTAACGAACCCCTTGACGTTGTCCTTGATGTCGGCGAAGGCGCTCGCGGGCATCAGATCGTCCAAAACGGCGAACTGTCCCTCGGTGGCACCGGGAACGATGCGGCCATAGTTGGTCGTCGCCACGTCGGGCTGCGTGCCGGCCGCTTGTGCCGCCTTGAGCTTCTGGTCCCACGTGTCCGAAGGCACGACCACGAGCTCAACCTTGACTTTGGACTGGCTGGCGTTGAAGTCGGTGACCGCCTTCTTGAACCAGGCCTGCTGGTAATCCTCAAACTTCTGCTGCCAGAACGTAACCTTGGCGACGCCGTCATCTTCGCCGGAACCTGACGAACATCCGGCCAGCGCGGCGGAAGCGGCGACCACAGCAGCCAACACGGCTGCGGCGCGCATCCTGATGTGACGCATTTGCCCTCCTAGAAGCGAGACCAGGACGTTGGGCTCGCATAATAATTGATCGCTATTCGCCTTTGATCAGGTCGGCCTGGAACCAGTACACGTTGTAGGGATCCCACTTCGACAGCGTGAAGTAAATGGTGCGTCCGTCAGCGCTGGTGAAATCCGCGTGCATGTACGGGGAGTACAGGCCGGGGACGGCCTGAGGGGAGACGAGCTGGAAGGCTTCACCCCACGGGCCCCACGGGGTGGCGCTTTCGCGGATCTCCGCGCCATTTCCGCCGCCGTGCGTATACGTCATGATCCATCGGTCGAGATATTTGTTGTGCACGACCGACAACTCGCCCACCGTCGATTTGACGATCGTCATAGCCTCGGCCGCGTCAGCACTCCAGACCGGCTGGTTATCGCTGCCGGTTCCGGTGAAATACCGGTAAGCCTTGGCGTCTTCGACTTGTGCTTCGGGGACTTTCATGAGCTGGACACCACCGAAGCGGCCGTGCGTCACGCCCCAGAAAAACAGCTCTGAGCCGATCTGCTGAACACTGACCTGGATGAAGTTGCTGTCCCCGGCCCATCGCGGCGAGTCCAGCACGACCCAGTTCTGCCCGTTGTCGGTGGACCGGGCCAGACCGGAGTGGTTGGTTTCCCACTCCCCTGGCTCGCCCCAGTGATACACCGACATGAACGCCAGATACATGGCCCCGTTCGCGGTGAATCCGTAGGTGGGGATACAGGTCATCTCGTCGTAGTCCTGTTTCTTGGACCCGATGAGTTCCTTGGCGGCACCGGTGTCGTCGGTGATGAAACCGTCGAGCACGATCCCGTCGGCGGGCCTGACGTCGGTGCTGTAGCCCAGGACGTTGGAGCGCCATTGGGTGCCACCGCCACCGGTCATGCCTTCGGCTCTCTGGCCGAACGTGTCGCCGAAGACGAACCAGGTCTTGCCGTTCGCCTTGAACATCGACCCGAGGTCCGTTCCGGCGATCTGGAAGCGGTCCGTGCGGTTGGGCGAGGCCGGCCCGGTGACCTGGGCGACCTCACGGACATTCGTCACGCCTTGGAACAGGAAAGGTGCGGTCATCCTCGGCTCTCCCGGCTTTTCGCCACGCGTGCAGCCGGGCATCGCGGCGGCCGTGAGCACCAGCAGACACCCGGTCAGGGCTGCCCGCCTTGTCGGCTTAGACCACGCCACGTCAAGCTCCCAGCTTTTGAGCAATCGATTTCTCGGAAGTTTCCACGGCGTACCCCCAAGGTGTCAATAGGCCCTTGGTAACGAGTTGAGCGAACACCTCCTGGCCACGGCCGGGCTCGGTATTCTGCGGGGAAGAGAACCGGCTCTACCAGGGCTACTAGAGATCATCGAGGGCCTTAGCCCAAGGTTGCGGAATCGATTTCTGAGCTATACGCTCGGGCGCCAGCAGCCGGTAGAAAACCGCTGACCGTCTCTGGAGGCAGGCGTGGCTGATATCCGCAATCTGGCCGTCTTAAGCACCGCACACACCCGTTCCATCAGCCCGGAAAACTTCGGCGGCGCCAAAGGAGGCGGCGGGCGCGCGACCGAAGGCACCGGCAAGAACTGCGCCGTCGACCTCGGCCCCGGCTGGAAGATCTCGCCCAGCGTGCAGATCGATGGCAACGCCACGTTTGAGCTAGCGGCCATCGATGGCCCAGCTGTCATCACGCACCTGTGGATGACCACCCACCGCAACAACTGGCGCAGCCTCATTCTGCGCGCGTACTGGGACGGCGCCGAGCAGCCAGCCATCGAGGTTCCCGTCGGCGATTTCTTCGGTCAGGGCTGGTGCACCTTCGCCCAGCTCAGTTCCGCCGTCATCGCCGCCAATCCCCACGGCGGCTTCAACTCCTACTGGCCCATGCCTTTCGCCGGTGCGGCCCGCCTGACAATCGAGAACCTCTCCCCTGAGCCAGCGATCGTCTACTACCAGCTCACGTATGAGACCAATGTGGACGTCCCGGCCGGCACAGGCTACCTGCATGCCCAGTTCCGGCGCAGCAATCCGTTGCCCGACAAGACAACGCACCTGATCCTCGACACCGTCGAGGGCGCGGGGAAATACGTCGGCACCTACATGGCCTGGGGCGTCAACCGTCCCGGCTGGTGGGGCGAAGGCGAACTCAAGATGTATCTCGATGGCGACACGGACTACCCCACCATTTGCGGCACCGGCACCGAGGACTACTTCGGCGGCGCCTGGAACTTTGACGTGCCGGGCAACGGCTACACGACCTACAGCACGCCTTACCTTGGGCTGCACCAGGTTCTCAAGCCCGACGGGCTTTACTACAGCCAGCAGCGCTTCGGCATGTACCGCTGGCACACCGCCGACCCGGTCCACTTCCACACCGATCTGCGCGTGGACATTCAGGCCCTGGGCTGGAAGTCGCGGGGGCGTTATCAGCCGCTGCAAGACGACATCGCCTCGACCGCGCTGTTCTATTTGGACCGTCCGGCCACTCGCCGTCCCGTCCTGCCCGATGCCGACGACCTCGCCGTGTTTGGCGCTCCGATGGATCCGCTGACCTGATGACAGTCCCCTACCGCACCGCAGCCGTTGCCGGCCCTCACATCGCCATGCCACTTGGGGGAATCGGCACCGGCAATCTCGCCCTCGGCGCCGACGGCGGCTTGCGCCAATGGCAACTACACAACCTTGGAAACCATGGGGGTACGCTGCCAGCCTCCTTCTTCGCGTTACGGGCCACCAGGATCGAACCACCGGTCGACGTCATCCGGATCCTGCAAGCGGTTCCGCCAGCGGCTAGCACAGCCACCCCGCTCGTGACCGACGACGTGATCCCTGACTGGCAGCGCGAAGCCATCGCCCGCTTCGGCGGCGTTACCTCCACGGAATTTTGCGGCACCTATCCTTTCGCGACGGTCCGTTACGTGGACGAGGCTCTGCCGGTGCGGGTCAGCGTGGAGGCGTTCACGCCGCTCGTTCCGCTGGACGCCGACGCCAGTTCGCTGCCCGCCGCGCTGTTCACCTTCCGCATCGTCAACACCGACCCGCACCCGATTCATGGCAGCCTTGGCGCCACCCTGCAAAACGCGGTGGGCTGGAACGGGTTCAGCCCGATCGACGGCGTGCACGGCGCGGGCTACGGCGGCAACACCAACCGGCTGCACCGCAGCGCCGGGTGGACCTCGCTTGTGCTGGAAAACAACACCCTCGCGCCCGACGATTCGGCCGCTGGGCAGATGGTGCTCGCCACCGACGACGACCGCGCACCCGCGCTGTTGCAATGGCGCACCATCGACGAGTTCATGACGTTCCTTGCCACGCGGGCACTCGGTTCGGGCCTTGGCCGCATCACGCCGGGCGCCCGCATCGCCGACCCGCAACGACAGGGCCGCCCGCCCTATGTCGGTGCCAGTCCCCCTGGCGCGACGTGGAACGCGGGTTTCGCGGTGCCGTTTGACCTTCAGCCCGGGCAAGAAAAAGTCATCAGGATCGCGATCTGCTGGACGTTTCCTAACCGGTACGTCAACTTCGAGCAGTTCGGGCCGGACCGGCCCGAGTGGGGGCAGTCGAAGTTCTGGCTCGGCAACCACTACACGACCCGGTATGCCGACGCGGTCGAGGTGCTGCGGGAGGTAACTTCGGGCTTTGCGTCGTTGCGGTCCGAGTCACTGTCGTGGACGTCCACTCTCGCGTCGTCCACATTGGACGACCGGGCCGTGCGGCACCTGGCGGCTCAGCTGTCACTGCCCCGCAGCCCGACCTGTTTCCGGGGCGCTGACGGCCGCTTCTACGGCTTCGAAGGCGTGCTCGGCGCATCCAGCGTCATGTGGTCCGGTGAAGTGGGTGGGTCGTGTCCACTGAACTGCACCCACGTGTGGAACTACGCCCAAGCGGCCGCCCGGGTGTTCCCCTCGCTTGAACGGGACATGCGCGCTACCGAGTTCGACATCATGCAGGCACCCGAAGGCTACATACCGCACCGTCTCATCGCCCCGGTCTACCTGCGCCAGCTGTGGGACGAGTTCATTGGCGGCCCAGCCGAGCCCGCGCTCGACGGCATGCTCGGGTCGGTGCTGAAGACCTACCGTGAATACCGCGGCGGGGCCGGACTCGAGTGGCTGGAACGGTTCTGGCCCAACGTGCGGCGGCTCATGGCTCATGTTCAGGGCAAGTGGGATCCGGACTCGACGGGGGTGCTGACCGGGATTCAGCCCAGCACTCACGACATCGACTTGACCGGGCTCAACACGTATATGGGGACGTTCTGGCTCGCCGCGTTACGGGCCACCGAAGAGATGGCTCTGTTACTTGACGACGCGAAGAGTGCTTCGGAGTACCGGGAGTTGTTCTTGCGCGGCAGCGCCCGCTATGACGAGGAACTCTTCAACGGCGAGTACTACGTGCAGAAGCTGTTGCCTGGTGACTCCTCTGAATTCCAGTGGGTCAGCGGCTGCCTGTCCGATCAGCTCATCGGGCAGTGGTGGGCACATCTGCTCGACCTGGGTTACCTGCTGCCAGCCGGCCACGTTCGCTCTGCTTTGTCGGCCGTCATCAAACACAACTTCCGCAACAGCTTCCGTGACTTCTCTCATCCCTACCGCGTTTTCGCCGACGGCGACGATAGCGGGCTCGTGATGTGCAGCTGGCCCAACGGTGGACGAGTCGAAGTGCCGACCAGGTATGCCGACGAGGTGTGGACGGGGATTGAGTACCAAGTCGCGGCTCATTGTTTCTTTGAGGGCATGGGCGAGGAGGCCTGGCGGCTGCTGTCGGCGGTCTGGGCCAGATACGACGGGCGGCGCCGCAACCCGTTCAACGAAATCGAGTGCGGCGACCACTACGCCCGCGCGATGGCCGGATGGTCGGCCTTGGACGCGATGGCCGGGCTGCGCCACGACGCCAACTCAGCCATGCTCGCCCTGAACCACCCAGCGTTAACTGGGCACAGGTTGCCGGTGCTACTCAACGCCGGCTGGGGACTAGTGTCCGTTGCGGACGGTGCGCTTCGCCTCGAATGCACGGGCGGGACCATCGAGCTGCTCTCCCTGCGCCTCGACGGCGTCACGTTCTCCAGGGCGCAGGCGCACGTTGACGGCCACCTCTGCGCCGCCGAAATCGTCCCCAGTGGCATCACCCACGCCGCGGCGCAGTCCGAAGCAGGCGGTTCGACAGCGACCAGGGTTGTGTTCCCTGCCGGGATCACGCTCGTAAAAGGGCAAGTTCTGCTCGTGCAGACTGGCTGACCGCTCATACATCCGTCACTTATCGCCGGTGTGGCCACGTTGGCCACACCGGCAAAGGTGTTGCGCCGCAACGGTTCCAGGCAATATTGACCCTTGACGTCGTCGCGAAACCGGGCTCACAATGCGTGAAATCGATTTCCGCTCCAAGCCCGGAGGTGGTTAGTCAGATGAACACCCACAGGAAAGCACGTTTCGCGGCCGGTGCCGCGGCCGTGTTCCTGATCGCGCAAGGGCTGACGGCGGCGACACCTGCCGCCGCGACGACGGCACTTTCACCGGCCATTGTGGTCAGCAAGCTGACCGGCCCGGGATCGCTCAGTGCCACCGACGTCAACTGGAAGGTCAAGGCCACTGATCTAGGAATCATGTGGGACAACGGAAGCGGCCAGATCCTTGCCGCCTTCGGCGACACGTTTGGCGACACCTGGGCGCCCCCGGGAGCCAACGGCAACGACTGGCGAAGTCAGGTCCTGTTGCGCAGCACCGACACCAACCTCGCCGACGGCATGAGTTTCAGCAGCGCGGTCACCGACACTCCAGGGCACGCCAAGGAACTCATCCCGAGCCAGAAGATCGACAACGTCGAAATCACCGTTATTCCAACGGCCGGGGTATCGGTGGGCAACCGCCAGTACATGCACTACATGTCCGTGCGGCATTGGGGAGTTCCAGGCTCCTGGGACACCAACTACGGTGCGATCGCCTACTCCGACGACAACGGCCAGAACTGGGTGACCGCGGGCGGGCCCAAGTGGGACAACCCTTCTGGGAACAACCACTTCCAGATGACCGCGATGGTGCGGCGGTCCGGCTACGTCTACATGTTCGGCACTCCCAGCGGCCGCAACGGTGCGGCTTATCTGTCGCGGGTGCCCGAAGCTTCCGTTCTTTCTAAGAGCGCTTACGAGTACTGGACGGGAAGCACCTGGCAAACCGGAGCCGACACGCAAGCCACGGCTATCGTCGCCGCCCCGGTCAGTGAACTTTCCGTGCAGTACAACACCTTCACCGGCAAGTGGCTGATGACCTATCTGCAGGACAGCGACATCGTCCTGCGGTCAGCCACGAGCCCCACCGGACCGTGGAGCGCACCGTCCGTTGTGGCCAGTTTCGCCGACTACCCCGGTCTCTACGGCGGATTCATGCACCCGTGGTCGTCAGGGTCCAGCCTGTACCTGGCCCTGTCGCAGTGGACGCCGTACAACACCTATCTGATCAAAATCACCCTCAACGCCGACGGCACGATCGGCAACCCCAACCTGGTTCGCGACCCCAGTTTCGAACGGCAAACCACGGCTAGCGTGTCCACACCGTGGGTGTGCCGGGGCAACTGTGGCATCGACAACGGGACCTGGTCGTTCACGGCCGACCGCAACGCCTTCGTGCGCTACAACTCCGGCTGGCATGACGTCTATCAGGTCGTCACCGTCAGCCCGCACACGAACTATGTGCTGACCGGCTGGCTGCGCACCTCGTCCAATAACGACAACGGTTTCATAGGCGTGCGTAGCGTCGGCGGCGCACCGTTCGCGGAGGTCAACTACAAGTCTGTCGGCAAGTGGACGCGTTACACAGTGACCTTCAACAGCGGATCACGCTCGTCGGTCGAAGTGTTCGCCGGGATCTGGACCAACAACGGCGACATGTGGGTGCAGCTCGACGACTTCGCCGTCGTCCGCGCTTAGCCCTTGGCGAGGCGTGCCCCGGGGGCCTCCTCCCCCCGGGGCATGTCTTGATAAATTGAAATCTATGGGATCAGTGATCGTTTCCGTCGAGATCAACCAAGAGCGCCGGAAGGTTTTCGCCTACGCGACTGATCCACGGAACTATCCGCACTGGTGGAAGGGCACAAGAGCAATACGGATCTTGTCTGGCCCGCCGTGGGGTGGGGTGGGAACGGTCTACCAGGCGGACACGACTTTGCTCGGTGTATCGGTCCTGGGGCGCATCGAGATCACCGAATACCGCGAAGGCGAGTCCATGACAGCGGTAACTATCCGGTCACTGACACCGTTCACCGCCCGCTACCGGTTTGAGCCTATCGCCGGCGGGGCAGGCACCCGCATGACCCTCGACGCCGAGGTCACCGGCGACGGCACCTTCCGCGCCTTTGGCCCGCTGTTCCTGCCCCTGCTTCGCGCGGCGACAAGCCGCCATCTGGGCACCCTCAAGAGCATCCTCGAACGGTAGGGCTTACCCCACGGCGATTTGGGGTGTGCACATCAATGTGCGCGATCCGGGGAGCCGAGAGCGTACAAACATGAATTCCATCTTGCGATGGCACCGGCCGCTCATGCTGGTGACCGTATTCATGGCCATCCTGATGATCGTGTCGGCTGTAGGGCTTTTCACCGATGAGCGGTCTCTGCTCGGCGTGCCGATCTGGCTCAAGCCGTTCAAGTTCGCGGTGTCGTTTGGCCTCTACTCGCTGACGCTAGCGTGGCTGCTTTCGTTGCCCCACAAGGGTTCCCGGTGGACGTGGTGGCTGGGGACGATCTTCGCTGTGGCAGGCGGCATCATCGACGTGAGCATCGTGTTCCTGCAGGCTGGCCGGGGAACGTTCAGCCATTTCAATGGGTCGGCCGATCCATTTGACGACAAGATTTCCGCCGTCTTCGGCATGGGGGTCAACTTCATCATTCTGACCAACCTCGCGATGGCGGCGATACTGGGGTTTCAGCGCCTTGGCGACCGCACGGCGAGCCGTGCCATCCACGCCGGCCTGTTCCTGGCGCTTGCCGGAATGGGAGTGGGGATGCTGATGGCGTTCGCCACCGAGGGTCAGGTGGCCGCCGACGCGGCTGGCCGCGCGGTGCCGCTGATGGCCGGGCACAGCATCGGGGTGCCCGACGGGAGCCCAGGCCTGCCGCTGACCAACTGGAGCACCACCGGCGGCGATCTGCGGGTGCCGCATTTCCTTGGGCTGCACGGTTTGCAAGTGATCCTTCTGAGCGGCATCGGACTCAGCCTGCTCGCCCAAAGATCAATCATGCTCCGCGACGAGAGAACGCGAGTGAGACTCGTGACTACCGTCGCGTGTGGATACTCGGGGCTCGTGCTGCTGGCGACTTGGCAGGCGTTGCGCGGTCAGCCCGTCACGCATCCAGACGCCCTCACGCTGGGCGCCCTGGCTGCCGTGATCCTTACGACCGCCATTGGATCTTGGGTGGTCATCAAAACGAGAGCGATCCTCCCGGGTTGACAGCGGCTGTGCGGCACGGCTACGTTCGCCGCACACAGCTACACCACAACTTCATATCCTCACCGTTTTGAGACCAGGCGGGAGAGGTCCCGCACCAACAATCGCGGGGCCGCCGAAGGAGCAATACTCCCCGAAAACTCTCAGGCCCCATTACCGCCTGGTTTAGGTGAACTCTGAAAAGCAGGCGCGAAAGCGTCTCACCCAAGGTGAAAGCCGGCCACCGTTCGGCGAAGCTCTCAGGTCAATGACAGAGGGGGAGGCAAACCGTCCACATCGGACCCCGTTTGGGGTTCAGTGACGAAGGAGCCTCCCTGTGCAGCAAACTCCCTTGCACGGCGTTCACGCCTGCTTGGACGCGAAATTCACGCCCTTTGGCGGCTGGAACATGCCGCTGCGCTACACCAGCGAGCTCGCCGAGCATCACGCCGTGCGGCGAAGCGCTGGCCTGTTCGATCTGAGCCACATGGGACAGATCGACGTCGCCGGGCCGGATGCGGCTCAGGCCCTCGATTTCGCGCTCACCAGCCATATCTCGGCCCTCGGCATCGGTGCCGCGAAGTACACCATGATCTGCGCCGAAGGCGGCGGCATTCTCGACGACCTCGTCGTCTACCGGCTCGGTGCTGACTGGTTCCTGGTGGTGGCCAACGCCGCCAATACCGGCTCGGTCGTCCAGGCGCTGCAAGAGCGTGGCGCGCCAGCGGTGCTGGCGACGGACCGCGCGATGATCGCGGTGCAGGGCCCGGACGCTGAGTCCATTCTCGCGCGCTTCACCCCCACCGGATCGCTGCGCTATTACGCCGGGCGGGCCGCCACCATCGCGGGCCGCCAGGTGATGCTTGCCCGCACCGGCTACACCGGCGAAGACGGCTTCGAAATCTATTGCGGCGCAAGCGATGCCGTCGCGCTATGGGAGCTGATGTCCGCAGCGGGGGCAACCCCAGCCGGTCTGGCCTGCCGGGACACCCTGCGGCTTGAAGCCGGAATGCCGTTGTACGGCAACGAACTTCACCTCGGCATCACCCCGTTCGACGCGGGCCTGGGCCGGGTGGTCGCGTTCGGCAAGCCCGGTGGTTTCGTCGGGCAGGCGGCCCTGGCGGAACAGTCGGTACGAGGCCCGCAGCACGTGCTCGCTGGCCTTACCGGGCAGGCCAAACGCAGTGCGCGCCAAGGCTACGTGGTCACTGATCCGCTCAGCGGCGAAACGATCGGCACGGTGACGAGCGGGGCGCCATCACCGACCCTCGGGCGGCCGATCGCCTTAGCCTACCTGCGCACCGGCTACAGCACTGGTTCCGAGACCGCCGTGGACATCCGCGGCACCGCCGAGCCGTTCACCGTCACCAGCCCGCGGTTCTACACCCGATCCCGTTAGGACGCTAGACAATGCTTCTCTACAGCCAAGAACACGAGTGGGTCGACGTGGCGGCCGGAACCGTTGGCATCACCGCGTTTGCGGCGGACGCCCTCGGCGACATCGTCTACGTCGAGCTGCCAGCCGTTGGCGCTGAGGTGACCGCGGGCGAGGTCTGCGGCGAGGTCGAATCCACCAAGTCGGTCAGCGAGCTCTACGCCCCCGTCAGTGGCACGGTCGTCGAGGTCAACAGCGAAGTGGTGGCCGATCCCAGTCTCATCGGCGCTGACCCTGCGGGCAAAGGCTGGCTCTACCGCCTGACCATCAGCCACACCCCGCAGCTGATGTCCGAACAGGAGTATCAGGAGCTGATCTCATGATGACTCCCCTGGCTCAGGCCGACCCGCAGGTCAGCGCCGCCGTCGACGCCGAACTGCACCGCCAGCAGTCCACTCTGGAAATGATCGCCTCGGAGAACTTCGCTCCGCTAGCGGTGATGCAAGCCCAGGGTTCGGTGCTCACCAACAAGTACGCCGAAGGCTACCCAGGCAAGCGGTACTACGGCGGATGCGAACACGTTGACGTCATCGAAGAACTCGCCATCGAACGCGTCAAAAAGCTCTTCGGCGCCGCGTTCGCCAACGTGCAGCCACACTCCGGCGCACAGGCCAACGCCGCGGCGATGGCGGCACTCATCAACCCGGGCGACACCATCCTGGGACTTGACCTCGCCCACGGCGGTCACCTTACCCACGGCATGCGGCTGAACTTCTCCGGCAAGCTCTACCAGGCGGTCGCCTACCACGTTCGCGATGACGACGGACTGGTCGACATGGCCCAAGCCGAGCAACTGGCGCACACGTACAAACCACGGCTGATCGTGGCGGGCTGGTCGGCTTATCCGAGGCATCTGGACTTCGCGCACTTCCGCAAAATCGCTGACGCGGCTGGCGCCTATCTGATGGTGGACATGGCCCACTTCGCCGGGCTGGTCGCCGCCGGGCTGCACCCCGATCCGGTGCCGCACGCCGATGTCGTGACCACGACGACCCATAAGACTCTGGGCGGGCCGCGCGGCGGCGTGATCCTGTGCAACAACCCGGATCTGGCCAAGCGCGTCAACAGCGCGGTTTTCCCGGGCCAGCAGGGCGGTCCGCTGCAGCACGTGATCGCGGCGAAGGCGGTCGCGTTCGGGCTCGCGGCGACACCCGAGTTCCGGGAACGCCAGCTGCGTACCGTCGCGGGAGCCAGAATCCTGGCCCAGCGGCTGTCCGAAGAGGAAGGTGAAGGCATCCGCGTCCTGACCGGCGGCACTGACGTGCACCTCGTGCTCGCGGACCTACGGGAGTCCACATTAGACGGACGTCAAGCCGAAGACCGGCTGCACCGCATAGGAATCACGGTAAACCGCAACGCGGTCCCGTTCGACCCACGCCCACCCATGGTGACCTCCGGCCTGCGCATCGGCACGCCAGCGCTGGCCACGCGAGGTTTCACCATCGAGAGTTTCCGCGAGGTGGCCGACATAATCGCCCTCGCGTTGCGCGCTGACTACGACGAAACAGCCTTGCGCGCACGGGTAACCGCCCTAGCCAACCGGCACCGGCTCTACCCCGGCTGAACCGTTGCGGGCCGTCCAACCCTCAGGCGGCCCGCAACCACCACCATCCCTGGAGCCAGCATGATCAGCGTCTTCGATTTGTTCAAAGTCGGCATCGGCCCGTCCAGCTCTCACACCGTAGGGCCGATGCGCGCGGCTAACCTGTTCATCACCGGGTTGCGAGACGACGGTCACCTGCCGCGGACGGGCACGATCCGCGCGGAACTCTTCGGTTCCCTCGGCGCCACCGGTCACGGGCACGGCAGCGAAAAGGCTGTGTTGCTGGGACTCGCTGGCGAAGACCCCGAAACGGTCGACATCGCCACCGCCGACCAGCGCGCGGCTCAGTTCAAGTCAGAGGGCCAGATCAACGGCGTGGCGGTGGAGGTCGTATTGCACCGGCGCCGTTCTCTGCCCGAGCACCCGAACGCGATGACATTCGTCGCGTCCACGGCAGACGGTGAGATCCTGTGCAAGCGCACCTATTTTTCCGTCGGCGGCGGTTTCGTCACCGGCGAGACCATCAGCCAGCCGCGGCAGCAAACCGCGGCTGTGCCTTACCCGTTCACCACCGGCGCACAGCTTCTGGCCTATGACCTTCCGATCTCAGGCATCATGCTCGCCAACGAACTCACTCGCCGGACCGAAGCTGAGGTGCACCAGGGACTCATGCGGATCTGGCAGGTCATGCAGGAGTGTGTCCACAATGGACTCCGCACTGAAGGAGTCCTGCCCGGCGGTCTCAAGGTAAAGCGCCGCGCCGCGGCTTTCAAACAGCAACTCGAGTCCGAGCTTTACGCCACGGATCCGCTACGGGTCACCGACTGGGTCACACTGTTTGCCCTGGCCGTCAACGAAGAGAACGCCGCCGGGGGCCGGATCGTCACCGCACCTACCAACGGCGCGGCGGGGATCGTGCCAGCGGTCCTGCACTACTACAGCAAATTCGTGCCTTCGGCCACTGATGAAGGAGTGGTCCGCTTTCTGCTCACCGCGGCGGCCATTGGCGTGCTGTTCAAGGAAAACGCGTCCATCTCGGGAGCCGAGGTTGGCTGCCAGGGTGAAGTTGGCTCCGCCTGCGCCATGGCCGCGGCCGGATTGGCCGAAGTCTTAGGCGGCACCCCACACCAGGTGGAGAACGCGGCAGAAATCGCGATGGAGCACAACCTAGGGCTGACCTGTGACCCTGTCGGCGGGCTCGTGCAAATCCCGTGCATCGAACGCAACGCGGTCGCGGCGATCAAAGCGATTACCGCCGCCCGCATGGCTCTTCGTGGCGACGGAACGCACCACGTGTCCCTCGACAAAGTCATCAAGACCATGCGCGAAACCGGCGCTGATATGAAGGACAAGTACAAGGAAACGTCACGCGGCGGGCTCGCTGTCAACGTCATCGAGTGCTAGGCCCGCCGGATCTCGTGTGCGTAAGGCATCGCTGGCACCGCGCCATGTTTGGTGGTCGCTAGCGCACCGGCCGCTGAGGCGAAAGTCGCCGCCTGCCACAGGCTGTCACCGGCGGCAAGGCGGGCTGCCAGCGCACCGCAGAACGCGTCGCCGGCACCCGTGCTGTCAACGGCTTCAACCGCGTATGGGGCGATGAACGACGTCGCTCCGCCGGAAGCGAGCACCGCTCCACGGCTGCCGAGCGTGACGACGGCGGCCTGCCGCGCCAGCGAGTCAGCCAGCAACCGTGCGATTTGCTCAGCCTTGTCGTCGTCACACCGCAGCCCGGTCAGCTGTTCGGCCTCGACTTCATTGGGAATGATGACGTCAACGAACTCCGCGATATCGGCCGGCAACGGCAGATAGGGCGCCGGGTTCAGAATCGTTGTCACTCCATGCGAACGCGCCGTGTGCAAAGCGGCCAGGACCGTCTCAAAGGGAAGCTCAAGCTGAACCAGCAGCACCTTGCTGGAGGAGATAAGTGTCGCCGCGGCGTCGATGTCGGCGGGGCTCACCGCGTCATTGGCGCGCGGCACGATAATGATGGAGTTCCCGCCACCTGGCTCCACGACGGGCAGTCCCACACCGGTGCCCGCCGTCGGATCGCGCTGAACCTGGCTCGTGTCAATCTTTTCGGCGGCGAGCATCTCGGCGAACTCGTCACCGTGACGGTCTGTCCCGAGGCGGCCAATCATGGCTGTGCGGGCACCAGCGCGGGCCGCGGCGACCGCTTGGTTGACCCCCTTGCCGCCGAGGAACTCGCGAAACCCGCTGCCGCGCAACGTTTCCCCGGGCTGGGGCCGCCTGGGCGCCTGCGCGACAAGGTCTTTCATGAAGCTGCCCAGGACGCAGACGTCGAAGGCGTGAGGGGTGTCGTTCACTTCGTTTCCTCTGTGTCGTGCAGCAGCCGTGCGCCGAGGGACCCGGCAGGGTGAAAGCCAGCAAAGTCACGTTCGGTGAAGCCACGCCGGACCATCAGCGCTGAGGCCAGGGCGTCACCAAGCGCCAGCGTCGCGGTGGTCGACGCGGTCGGCGCGAGGTTGAGCGGATCGGCTTCCTGCAAAACCCCAACATCGAGCACGTGTACCGCGAGATTGCCCAGGGTCGAGTTGCGTGCCCCGGTCAGGGCCACGACGCTGACCCCGCGCGCCAGCACGAGCCGGGCGACATGGCACACCTCAGCGGTCTCGCCGGAGGCTGACAAGGCGAGCATCACGTCGCCGGGCACCACCATCCCCGAGTCGCCGTGCAGCGCTTCGGCCGCGTGGACGAACACCGCCGGGGTGCCCGTGCTCGACAGGGTCGCGGCGATCTTGCGGCCGATGAGGCCAGATTTGCCCAGGCCACACAGCACGATGCGGCCTGGGCAGGCCACGATGAGGTCCACCACGGCCGTAAAGGTCGCATCCAGGCGGGAGGCGAGGGCGGCGACTGCTTCCGCCTCACGGCGCAACGTTTCACGTGCCGCGTTGAGGCTCAGCTCCGGTAAATGAACCACAGGCGGCCCTCCGATAGGAAATCGATTTCTCAAGACGGTAGAGTTTCCTTGTTGTGTTGTCAACGCCGCTGACACTCCTGTTCCGCCGATCCGGCGCCGCATCCGCCCGCCGGTTTGAGATGATCGGGGCACCCCAGCGGAGGACGGAGCAAATGGCAACCATCTATGACGTGGCGAAGCGAGCCGGCGTATCGGCGGCGACGGTGTCCCGTGTGGTCAACGGGCTCGCCACGGTGGATGCCGAACTCGCTGCCCGGGTGCACCGCGCCGCCTCAGAACTCGATTACCGGCCCAACGCCGTGGCCCGCAATCTGCGCCGCAGCAAGACAACCCTGTGGGCCGTCATCATCTCCGACATCGGCAACCCGTTCTTCACCTCGATGGTCCGTGGCGTGGAGGATGTCGCTCAGCGGGCGGGCTTCTCGGTGGTGCTGTGCAACAGCGACGAGGACCCGGCAAAGGAAAGCACCTACGTCGCCGCCGCGCTCGCCGAGAAAATGGCGGGCGTCATCATCTCGCCTTCTGGCAACGCGGCCACCGTGAACCGGCTGATCCAGGCACGCATCCCCGTCGTGCTCATCGACCGTGAGCTGCCCGGCGTATCGGCCGACACCGTGCTCGTCGACAACGAGCACGGGGCCGAGACCGCCACGGCACACCTTCTGGACGCTGGCTGCCGCCGCATCGCCTGCATCACCGGCCCGCGCAAGGTTTCCACCGCCATGCGCCGCCTTCGGGGGTACCAGCGAGCGCTCAAGGCACACGGCATCGCCGCCAACACTGACCTCGTGCGGCACGCCGACTTCCGCGAAGAAGGCGGATATGCCGCCATGGCGTCGCTTCTGGACAGTGGTGCCCGGCCCGACGGCGTGTTCGCCACGAACAACCTGATGACGATCGGCGCGGTCGAGTGCTTGGTCGACCGGGGCATCCCGGTGCCCGCCGAGATCGCCGTGGTCGGGTTCGACGACATCCCGTGGGCACATCTCGTGCGGCCATCGCTGAGCACGGTCGCCCAGCCGACCTACGAGCTAGGCCGCACCGCGGCACTCATGCTCAGCGAGCGAATCACGGAACCGTCGCGGGCCACGTCAGCGGTCACGCTGCACACGCAGCTCAAGGTGCGTGACAGTTCCGTGCGCGGTTAGTAGGGCACTCCCGCCTGCAAGATGATGTTGGCGTAGGGCGTGGTCTCCCCGGTCCGCACGATGACCTTGGCGCGAGCGGTGATCTGCTTGAACTCCGTGTGCCCCACGACGTCGGTCTCGAGACCCTGTAGTGCCGTGGCCAGGCCGGAAAGCAGTTCGCTATCTGACGTTTCCTTCTCCGTGACGGCCCGCTCGACGACCAGTTCAGCGAGCACCGCCCGCAGCACGGGCAGGAATCGCGGCTCTCCCTGCGCCCACACGAGATCAATGGTCTCGACCCCGGCCGGGATCGGAAGCCCAGCGTCTGCGATCACGATCAGGTCCGTGTGCCCGGCCGCGGCAATGAGGTGGGCTAGCCGCGGATGCCAGATCCCGTTAGCGCGCATGAAACGCCTCCAGCTCAGTAATCGATTTCCACGACTGAGCTTAACCGGAGTGTCACCATCTGGAAAGGACGCAACCGCAACCGCGTGCCCTCCCCCGCTTCGCGGTGCGGATAGGGACGTTCCAGCAGGTCACACTCCTGGACACCCGCGACAGGGAACGAGACCGTCAGCGTCGCCGCGGCCCGGCCACCGCAAGCCTCGTATAGCCGCACGATCACGTCGCCGGATGCGTCATCGGCCAGCTTCACCGCACTGATGACGACAGCGTCATTGTCCACACTGGCCAATGGCCGCACCTGCGCGCTGCCCGCGACGGTCCGCTCCGGCAAGTTGATCCGGTAACCTTCGCGGACCGCATCGACGATCCCGGCACCGGGCACCAGCGCGTAGCGGAACCGGTGCACCCCTTGGTCGGTTTGCGGGTCAGGAAAACGGGGCGCCCGAAGCAGCGACAGCCGCACGGTCGTCGTCGACGCGGTGCGGGTCACGTCGTGGCCGTAGGTCGAGTCGGTCACCACGGCGGCACCCCAGCCCGGCTCGGTCACGTGCACGAACCGGTGATTGCACGCCTCGAACTTGGCCGCCTCCCAGCTGGTATTGGTGTGCGTCGCCCGGAACACGTGCCCAAACTGTGTCTCTGCGGCGTATTGGTGGGAGTGCACGTCCAGCGGGAAAGCCACCTTGAGGAACTTCTCCCGTTCACGCCAGTCAACCTCAAGCTCAAAGTCCAGCCGCTTGGCACCGGCAGTCAGCGCGACGGTCTGCGCCACCTTCGACGAGCCCACGGAACGCGTCACCCGTACGGACACCTGAGACGGCTCGTCTGACACGACCTCAGCACTGTCCACATTGGCCAGATCGACAACTGTGTTGCGATAGAAGGCGTCCACATCCCAAGCGTCCCAGGCGTTCGGGAAGTCCTGGTGCAGCTGCAACAGGTTCGCGGCGCTGCCCGCCGGGATGGTCTCGCGCTGCGCGGCGACGTCGAAGACGGACGCCACCAAACCTCGGCCGTCAACGGTGATGTCGAGCAGCCCGTTGGACAAACGCCAGCCGCCGTCGGGCAGGACCACAAGCGCACACGCCCCGCAAGCCCGGTCCGCCGCGATACCCCTAGAAGCACGCACGCCGTCGACAACCGCAGCATGCTCATCCATGACGCCACCTCGGCTCCGAGCCGCCACCGGCTGGCCTCCACCGGCCGCGACACCTTGCCGCTCATGGGGTGCGGCGTTGAACACGACCGAACCACCCCGCGCGCCAGCGTGCGCGTGCAGTGCCGGCTCGACACCGCCCGGTGAGCCAGCATGTGCGCCCAACGTCGGCTCGATTCCGTCTGGGCTGCCGGCCAGTGCACGCAACGCCGAGTCGATGATGCCGTTGAGTTCGGCGGCGACGGCAGCGTAGGTCTTTTCCGCTTCACGGTGCACCCAGGCGATCGACGAGCCGGGCAAGATGTCGTGAAACTGGTGCAGCAGCACCGTTTTCCACAACCGGTCGAGCTGCGCATAGGGGTACGGCAGTCCTTTTTGGACCGTTGCCGTCGCCGACCACAACTCAGCTTCGCGCAACAGGTGCTCACAGCGGCGGTTGCCTTGCTTGGTTTTGGCTTGACTGGTCAACGTTCCGCGATGCAGCTCCAGGAACAGCTCACCGACCCACACCGGCGGATTCGTGTACTCGGCCTGCGCCTTGGTGAAGAACGCCGCAGGCGACTCCCACCGCACCATCGGCGAGCCTTCAAGGTCACGCAACCGGGCCGCCCGCGCGATCATCTCGCGCGTCGTTCCGCCGCCACCATCGCCAAATCCCGTGGGCGCGATCGAATGCCGCGCCCTGCCTTTGTCCTTGAAGTTGCGTGCCGCGTGCGCCAGCTCCCGCCCGAGCATCGCGCAGTTGTAGGTGTCGACGGGTGGGAAGTGAGTGAAGATCCTGGTGCCGTCGATGCCTTCCCACAGGAATGTGTGATGCGGGAACTTGTTGACCTGACTCCACGAAATCTTCTGTGTCAGCAGCCACTTCGACCCGGCGGCTTTAATGATCTGCGGCAGGCCCGCGGCGAAGCCAAACGTGTCAGGCAGCCACGCCTCTTCATTGTCGATGCCGAACTCCGAAAGGAAGAACCGTTTGCCGTGCACGAATTGGCGGGCCATCGCCTCGGAGCCGGGCATGTTGGTGTCCGACTCCACCCACATCCCACCCGCGGGCACGAAACGGCCTTCGGCCACGGCGGCTTTCACCTTGGCGTAGACCTCAGGCCGGTGTTCCTTGATCCAGGCGAACTGTTGCGCCTGCGACATCGTGTAGACGAAGTCCGGCTCATCGGCCAGCAACGCGGTCATGTTCGCCGTTGTGCGCGCCACCTTGCGCACGGTTTCGCGCAAGGGCCACAACCACGCCGAGTCGATGTGAGCGTGCCCAACGGCGCTGATGCGGTGAGCCGACGGCTCGGCTGGACTGGCTAGCACGGCAGCGAGTTGCTCGCGTGCTGCCGCCGCCGTGGCGTTGATCGCTTGAAGGTCCAACGTGTCCAGTGCACGTTCGACAGCGCGGGCGATCTCCCAGCGGCGTGCCCCGTCAGCGGGCAGCTCGGCCATCAGTTCACCGAGCACCTCAAGGTCAGCGACCAGATTCCAGACCGTCTCGTCGAAGACGGCGAGGTCCATCTGGGCCAGCCTGTACTGCGGCGCGTCTCCAGCGGTTTCCTTGTCGCCCATAGCGGTCGGCCGGAACAGCGGGAAGTCCAGCACGATCGGGTTGGAGGCCGCCTCGACATGCAGCAGCACCTGTTCTCCGCCGGTTACGGGAGCTCCGATGCGTACCCACTGATTCTTGGGGTGAAGTCCTTTGACCGGCGTGCCGTCTGGCAGGTAAACCAGCCCTTCACACTGGAACCCGGGCATGTGGGTGTTGAAACCCAAGTCCAGCAACGCTTCCACCGTCTTACCGGCCCAATGGGCAGGGACCTCACCCGACACGGTCAGCCAGCTCGTCCCCCACGGCGCACCCCACGCGTCACCGACGCTGACCGGAACACGCTCGGCGGCAAGGCCTTGCGCGACCGTGACCGGTTCGCCCGGTGCGGCCCACATCCCCACCGACAGTGGAACCGTCTGCGGGTAAATCGCCGGGCGGATGCGTTCCTCAAGCACCCGGCGCAGCCGGGCCTCCACCGAAGCACGGTCGTCATGCATGAATGGCGAGATTACACGCTCAGGCGACCGCTGCCTGGGTCGGCGGGAGAACTGACTGCAGTTCAGCCCGGATCGCCGGGGTGAGCACTTCGCCTGCTTGCTTGGTCAGTTTGGCCATTTCGTAGCCGATGACGCCAACGTCGGCATCCTGCCCCGCGAGCGTGGCGAGGATAGAACCGTCGCGGATGGACATCACCAGCAGATAACCGCGGCCCATCTCCACCACGGTCTGGCGGATCTCCTCACCGTCGAAGATGCGTGCCGCGCTCTTCACGACGCTGACGAGCCCCGAGGTCACCGCCGCGAACTGATCGGCGCTATCGCGGGGCAAGTGGTCGGACGCGGCCACGAGCAGCCCGTCGGCGGAAACCACGACAGCGTGCACGACTCCGGCGGTTCGCTCCGTGAATCCGTTGATGAGCCAGTTGAAGTCGTTGGCTGCCTTGCTGATTACCACGGTAATCCCTTTCAGTGGGTCAAAGTGCTGTCTTCTTCTTGCGCACGCCGGACCCCGCTGTAAAGACGGGACAGCATGCCACCGGCCTCGTCCGGCTCGATGTCAGGAAGGGAGCTGGCTGGCGGGGCACTCGCGGGCACCAGCTCGATCGTCACGGACGGCTGCGTGGCACGCACGCGTTTAGGCAACCCCGCGGCGGTCGTGACGACGCTCGCTGGCTGTGCGGTGACCGGGCTGGGTGCCGATGCCTTGCGCTGCGCGGCGGCGTCACGTGACCACCAGATGCTGGGCGCGCCCGGGCGGGCGGGGCCTAGGACATCCTCGGCCCGGATGGCCACGGTTTTACGAGCGGGGGCAACGGTTTCCTCGGCCGTGCCGGATGAGCGCAGCCACTTCGCGGGCTCGGTCTCCTCCACCGGCACGGCCGGTGCGGGCGCGATCAGCCTCGGCGGGATGGCGACGCGGGCCGTGATGCCATCGCTGTGTGACGTGAGCTCAACGTGGATGCCGTGACGCCGGGCCAGGTTACCGACCACGACCAGACCCATGCGTTCGGCGGCGGAGATGTTGATGCTCATCGGCTCGGCCAGCTGCCGGTTCGCCTCGGCGATGATGTCACGCGACATGCCGAAACCGTGGTCGCTGATCAGCAGCTCGGCGCCACCGTCGGCAGTGGACGATCCCTTGACCTCCACCGTGGTTTCCGGCGAGGAGAACGCCGCCGCGTTTTCCAGCAGCTCGGCCGTCAGGTGGACCAGGTCGGTCACCGCGTACCCCACGATGTGGATGGTCTGCATGACATCCTGGCGCACCCGTGGGTACTGCTCGATCTCGGCCGTGGCGGCGAAGACGATGGTGTTGAGCTCAACGGCCTGGTTCCACCGGCGGCTGGAATCGCTGCCCGCGAGCACGAGCAGGTTTTCGTCGTTGCGCCGCATGCGGGTGGCGAGGTGGTCAAGGCGGAACAGGTTCGCCAGCTGATCGGGGTCGGTCTCCCCCGCTTCCATCGTGTCCAGCAGCCGGAGCTGACGCTCGACCAGGGCCTGGCTACGGCGGGCGAGCTTGACGAAGATTTCGTTGAGGGTGTGCCGCATGATGGCTTGCTCAACCGCGAGTCGCACCGCGCTGCGGTGCACGGCGGTGAACGCGTCAGCGACTTCGCCGATCTCGTCTCGCGTGCCGACCGCAATTGGGTCCACCCGGTAGGGCGGTGCTTTGCCCGACGAGTGGCTCAGCTGTTCAATCATTTGCGGCAGCTTCTGCTGGGCCACTTCCAGCGCTTGCTTACGCAGCAGGCGCAGCGTCCGGGCGATCGTCCGGCCCACGACGGCCGACACCGACACGGCCGCGAGCAGCAACGCGAGCGTGGCCACGATCCCGAGGTGCGTGTTGTGCCATTGGCTGACGCTGGCGTCCGCGACCGCTTGTGCCGCAGTGGAAATCAGGTTCTCTTCGACAGCACGGATGAGCTCAAGCTCAGTCGTGCTGGCCAGCCACCACTGCTGCGCGTCGACGCCCAGCTCGGTGACGGCGGAGTTGCCGATAACGGTCTGCCTTAGCCGGCCGGCATTACGCACAGCCTGTCCCGTGACCGTGTCGTCAAAGCGGGCCAGTTGCTCCACGCTCGCCTCGCGGCGGAATCGTTCGGTGGCGGCTTGCTGCTGCGCCCGCACGTCGACGACATCTTCGAATTCGCCCGGCTCGAACCCTGCGGCGCTGCACACGATGAACAGGCGGCCACGGATCTGCGCCGTCAGCTCTTTGACCAGTGCGAGACTGGTCAGCCCGCGCACGGTCTGGCCCAGCGCCGGGTCACCGGCGACATCGGCGGGCACGGGCAGCAGGGCATGCAGGCTGGCGATCGTGCGGGTGTACATGTCAAAGGCGGCCTGACGGCGCAGCCAGCCCTTGGCGGCACCATCACGGATGTGGCCAAGCTCGGCGAGCTGAGCCGTGGCCAGGGCATAAGCCTTGGCCTGCACGCTGTCGTTGGTCAGCTGCGCCTCAACTTGCTGGAGCGCCTCCTGTGCCCGGTCCACAGCGGTCCAATCAGGAGCCAGGCTGGCCGTGTCACGCGAACCACCCGGCATACCGAGTGTGGCGAGCATGCCCGCTGTGCGGTCACGCTCGCGCTGAAGCTCATGTATCAGCGCGGTGATCTGGCGGGCCGTGGCCACACGCTGGGCGAACTTGTCCAGATCGGACGCTGTGCCGACGGCGGTGGTGATCTGCACCCCGGCGACAACCAGGAACGCCAGCAGCGGGATGAGCACGACTGTGGCCAGTTTGCGGCGCATCCGCCAGTCACGCGGTCTCAGCACCGAGGGCCTGCGGTGCGACGCGATGGCGAATCGCTCTGGTTGACGCCTGCTAGTCATGCGATCTTCACCTTGCTCCGCTGCAATGATGGCGGCAAATATTTACCTCAGCGGACATAGTTGCCTGATACATCTAACAGGTAGCAAGAATGTTGCAGCAACCCAGTCCCGGGTAGCAAATCCGTAAACCCTCCTTTAACGACAGTAGGGGGTTGAAACTCCTGACCCGACACGAAAAGATACATCGGTGCCGCAGAGGGGAGCGACGCATATCTCGCTTTTAACACTGGATATGGAGACATTCCGCAGTGGCTCTCAAACGTCTGGCCTGCGGCCTGACATCGATAGGCATCTTAGCGACCGGTTGCACCGCGCTGCCCGCACCACCGCAAACGCTCGTTATTGGCATTCTTACCGCATCGGAGGAAGGCTCAGCTTTAAGCGAACAAGCCGAGCAAGGCGCGCAGTTAGCCATCGAGATAGTTAACGATGCACATCCGGACATACCCGTACCTCTGGCGCCCGAGTTAGGACTGCCCCGCCTCAACGGGTCGAAGCTGAAGCTGGTCAGCCGCAACACGACCGGCAAGGCGGAACTGGCCTCAGCGCAAGCCGCGGAACTCGTCGCCGACAAGCACGCCACCGCACTGGTGGTGGCCGGTCCAGCCGAGGTCGCCGCGTCCGCCGCCAGCGAGGCGCAGCGATTACGGGTTCCATTAATCGATGCATATAACACTGACGATTATCTTACGGAACTCGGGATCGAGTGGTACTTCAGGGCCGCGCCCATGGACCGCCTGCTCGCCGAGGACGCGTTTTCCCTGTTGCGCAGTTACCCGGCGGCGAGTCCGCCGTCGATCGCGATCGTCACCGAAGCTGGCACGCAAACCACGCACCTCAAGGAGGTCGCTGCCCGCAGCGGCAGCAAAGTGTTGCTGCAGCATGAGATTTCGCCGAAGGCCACAGACACGGATGCCCTCAGCTCGCGTCTGACCGCCACCCCCTCGGCCATCTACGCCTGGGCACACACCGCCGGCGGGGCCGAAGCCATCAGCCGTGCGGCGGCCGGTGTTCCCGGATCGCCACCGCTCATCGGGCTAGGACCGGGCTTTCGCACCGCCGCCAAGCCCGCCGCCGCCCAAGTGGTGATGCGTGCCGTGCCCTGGTCGGCCGAGCTCGCCCAGCGCAGCCCGGCGGCCAAAGCCGTGATGGAGCTTTACGAAAAGCGGTTCGGCCAGCCCATGGGCGAAGTCGCCGCGGCCTCGTTCACGGCGGCCATCACCCTGGCGGCCGGCATCAACGCCGCCGGGTCCGGTGATCCGTCAGCGATCCGGTCGGCACTGCGGCAGACGTCACTGCCGCCCACCCAAATGATCATGCCGTGGAACGGGCTCCTCTTTGGACCCGACGGGCAGAACCAGCTCGCCGGCGCGGTCATCGAAGCGTGGGCCGGCAAGAGCTTCCGCGTCGTCTACCCGGCCGAAGTCGCGTCGGGACCTGTGCCGTGGGGCAAGTCATGAGCTTGCTGTTGCGAAACGTGACACTGCCCGAGGGTAATCAGGCCGACGTGCTGCTCGATGGTGCGCTCATTTCACGGATAGGACAGGGCATCCAGGGTGGCCGCGTGCTCGATCTGAGCGGATACCTGCTCCTGCCCTCGCTTGCCGAACCGCACGCCCACTTGGACAAGGCGTTCACCGCTGACCTGGTCCCCAACCCGTCGGGCGATCTGGGCGGGGCTATCAAAGGCTGGATAGAGCACCGGACCGGGCTGACCGTCGAGGACATCTACGGCCGGGCGATGTCAGCGGTCCGCAAGTATGTCGCCCACGGCGTCACCACCCTGCGCACACACGTCGACATTGGACCCGGCCTTGGCCTGCGCGCACTGGAGGCCATTAGCGCCGTGCGGGCCAGTGTCGCGGCCGTCTGCGAGATCCAGATCGTCGCCTTCAGCGCGACACCACTATCGGGTGCGGCTGGTGCGGCCAACCGCGATTTGCTCGCGCAAGCGCTCGCGGAGGGCGCCGATGTCGCGGGAGCGTGCCCAGGCCTGGATCCCGATCCCCGCAAGGCGATTGACCTGTGCCTGGATATCGCGGCGGGCCACGGCAAGCCGGTCGACATGCACATCGACGAGTGGCTCCATGTCGAACCGTCCACAATGGAGCTTCTCGCCGACGCGGTCATCGCCACCGGTTTCGAACACGGCGTGACCGCCAGCCACTGCGTCAGCCTCGGCATGCTGCCGGCGGAGCACGCGCTTCGAGTCAGCCGAAAAGCCGCCGCGGCACGCCTTTCCGTCATCTGCCTGCCGCAGACCAACCTCTATCTGCAAGGCAGGGACCACGCCACCGCGACACCACGTGGCCTGACCGCGGTCAAAGCTCTGCGCGAGGCCGGAGTCAACATCGCGGCCGGCGCGGACAACATGCAAGACCCGTTCAACCTCCTGGGCCGCGGCGATCCGCTGGAGACCGCCGCGCTGCTCATGGCAGCCGCTCACCAGAGTGCGGCCCAAGCGCTCGCTTCGGTCACTGACTGCGCACGCCAGGCACTCGGACTGCCCGTGCCGGGCATCGCGGCCGGTGCGCGCGCGGATTTGCTTGCCATCAAAGCGGGATCAGTGCGCGAGGCGATCGCCTCCGCTGACACCAACCGGGTGGTGATTCGTGCGGGCCGGCTGGTGGCACGCACGGACACGAGGCATGACCTCGCCGACGAACTCACAGATAAAGGAGATGGCCATCTTGGCCGGCACTGAACGAATAGCTTTACGCATCACCGACTTATGCGTCCAGTACGCCACGGGGACACTCGCTTTGAGCAATGTGTCGCTGACATTGCGGCAGGGCGAATTCGTGGCCGTCGTTGGACCTTCCGGCTGTGGCAAGAGCTCCATGCTCCGGGTCGCGGCCGGCCTGCTGGCCGCGAGCCAGGGCTCAGCGACCCGCAGCACCGAACACGTCGGCTTCGTCTTTCAGGACCCGACCCTGCTGCCCTGGCGCACCGTGCGGGGCAACGTCGAATTGTCAGGCGAATTGCGGGGTACTCGCCGGGCCGAACGCAAAGCCAAGGCGGCCGAAGCCATCGGCAAGGTCGGCCTGAGCGACGTCGCCGGGCAACGCCCGGGCACGCTGTCTGGCGGCATGCGCATGCGGGTCTCCTTGGCCCGCACGCTGGCCAGTCAGCCGGAGCTGATGCTGCTTGACGAACCGTTCGCGGCTGTTGACGAGATCACGCGCGGGCGGCTTTGCGATGACCTGCAACGGCTTTTCGTCGCCGACAAGTTCGCCGCGTTGTTCGTGACCCACTCGATCGCTGAAGCGGTCTTCCTGGCCAGCCGGGTGCTTGTGCTGTCGGACCGTCCGGGCCGCCTCATCGGGGAAGTGCCGGTGCCGCTGCCCTATCCCCGGTCGCCTCAGGTGCGCTTCACGTCTGAGTTCACCGAGCTGACCGCCCAGGTGTCCACTTTGCTCACCGACGGCGAGAAACCTTTGCGCGCCAAGAAAAAGAAGGCGAGAGAGACCGCAGCATGAAATCGCGTCTAGCCGCCATCCTGCCGCCCTTAGCCGTGCTGACCGCCGCGATCGGCATCTGGTATCTGGCCAGCAACGTCCTGATCAGTGAAGACCGGCGGTTCCTGCTGCCGTCGCCCGACGCCGTGGTTCAGATCGCCTTCCTCGATCCGGCCAACCTCAGCGAGCTGCTCGCCGGGCTAGCCCTGTCGGCCCAAGTCGCCATGGTGGGACTGGGCCTCGCCATCGTCATCGGCCTCGCCCTGGCGATCCTGATGAGCCAGGCACGCTGGCTGGAACGATCGCTTTTCCCCTATGCCGTTGTCCTGCAAACCATCCCGATTCTCGCCTTGGTCCCTTTGTTCGGGTACTGGTTCGGCTTCGGGTTTGAAAGCCGGGTGCTGACGTGTGTGCTCATCGCCTTGTTCCCCATCGTCGCCAACACCCTTTTCGGCTTGCGGTCGGTCGACCGTTCCCTGCACGACCTTTTCACCCTGCACTCCGCTGGCCGCCTCACCCGCTTGTTCAAACTTCAGCTGCCCGCCGCCCTGCCCGCGATCTTCACGGGACTGCGGATCTCGGCCGGAGCGTCCGTCATCGGCGCCATCGTCGGTGACTTCTTCTTCCAGCAGGGCCCTTCGGGCATAGGCCAGCTCATCTATGTGTATCCCCGGCGTCTTGAGTCGGAGATGCTCTTCGGCGCGGTCATTCTCGCGTCACTGTTCGGGCTCGCCGTCTTCTGGCTGTTCGGTGTCTTGTCGCGCCGTGTCACAGCCTGGCACGAGTCACAGCAACGTCCCGAATCCCCACCTCTACCCGCGAATGTCTAAAGGAGACACATGAGGTACAAACCCCTGTTGTCAGCCGTGCTAGCGAGCACGCTGCTGGCTAGCGGCTGCCAGGCCGCACCCACGACTTCGAATGTGGGCCCAAGCCTGACCCCGGGCAGTGGGCCACTCGACCTCGCCGCCGTGTGCCCCGGCACGATCGTCGTGCAGGCGGCATGGACGCCAGAGGCCGAACACGGAGCCCTCTACCACCTGCTCGGTCAGACCTACACCGTTGACGCCGCTACTAAGAAGGTCAGCGGACCGCTTGTGGCACAAGGTAAAGCGACTGGTGTAAACATTGAGATCCGGGCGGGTGGCCCGGCGATTGGTTTCCAGAACGCCGGCGCGCAAATGTATGCCGACCCGTCCATCATGCTGGGGCAAGTGGCGACCGATGACGCCATTGGCTTGTCGGCCAAGCAACCGGTCATCGCCGTGGCGGCACCGTTTGATATCGCGCCTTACATGGTGATGTGGGATCCGGCGGCCAACCCGTCGTTCAACTCCGTGGTGGACATCGGAAAGACCAACACCAAGGTGCTGTACTTCAACGGCGCCACCTACATGGACTATCTGCTTGGCTCGGGCATCCTCAAGCGCAGCCAGGTCGACGGGTCCTACGACGGCAGCCCGACACGGTTCCTCGCCGAGCAGGGCAAGATCGCTCAGCAGGGCTTCGCGACCAACGAGCCGTTCATCTATGAAAAAGCGTTGCCACAGTGGAAGAAGCCGGTCAAGTTCCAGCTCGTGCACGACACCGGCTACCCGATCTACCCTGAGGCGATCGTTGTCCGTGCGGACAAGAAGGCCGAGCACTCGGCGTGCCTGAAGAAGCTGGTGCCGATCATTCAGCGGTCCCAGGTCGAGTTCGCTAAAGACCCCAGCACTTCCAACGAACTGATCGTCAAGCTCAACGAGGAGTACAAGGGCTTCCCCTACTCCAAGGAGCAGGCGGCCTACAGCGTCGCGCAGCAGCTGAAGCTCAAAATCGTCGGCAACGGCGCCAACGCCACCCTCGGCGATTTCGACATCGACCGGATCAAGCAGGTCATCAGCATCGTGACCCCGATCTACAGCAGCCAGCGCAAGGAAATCAAGACTGGCATCGTGCCGCTGGATCTCGTGACCAATGAGTTCATTGACCCGACGGTCAGCCTGAACTGATGCACGCACCTAACCTGGCGCGGATAGCTGCCAGTGCGAGCCGCCGGGCACCCAGCCCGGCGGCCGCCGCCGCTCTTGCCACCGCACTCACCGCCGCACTCGGCCCCGGCCGGGTGTCCACTTCGGAGTCTGCCCGCCGGGCCGCCTCCACCGACTATTCCCACATGTCGCCACTGCTGCCCGGGGTGCTTCCACAACGGACCGCCGACATCGTCGTGCGCCCACGGGACAACAGCGAATTGACCGAGGCGATGCGGCTGGCGCACGCGCACGAAACGCCGATCGTCGCGCGCGGGCGCGGCACCGGAAACTACGGCCAGGCGGTGCCCTTGGCCGCAGGGCTGGTACTCGACCTGACCGCCCTAGACGCCATCACCGAAACCGGAACCGGCTGGATGCACGCGCAGGCGGGAGCGACTTTCGTCGCCCTGGAAGCCGCCGCGCGGCAGACCGGCCAGGAGATCCTGATGATGCCCACCACCATCGGCAGCACCATTGGCGGTTTCCTCGCCGGCGGCGCGGGTGGCATCGGCTCCATCGAGCACGGCTGGCTGTGGAACGGCTTCGTCATCGCCCTCGACGTCGTGGCCTGCCCACCCGGGACGGCACCGCTAGCCTTGCGGGGACAGCAATGCCTGCCTTACTTGCACGCCTACGGTGTCACCGGCGTTATCGCCGCCGCGACCATCAAACTGGCACCGGCCCGTGAACGGAAGGCCATTCTCGCCTCCTTTCCGGCCGAGGCTGGCGACGCCGCCGTCCAAGCTGGGCTGTCCCTCATGCGGCAAGACCCACCGCCACGGCTGGTCTCCATCGACGAACCCGGGATCGTGGCGACCTATCCGGCCGACGGTGCCATGCCACCGGGCAGGCACAGCCTTCGAGCCATCGTCGATGCTTCCACATTGGACACCGTGCTCGCGGTGATCACCGGGCACGGAGGCTGGGTCGAGTCGACCCCCGAAGACGCCGAGTCCTACCTGAGCACCCTGGCGTTCAATCACGTGACGTTACGGGCGCGTAAAGCCCGGCCCGAGCTGTGCCACCTTCAGGTCGGCGGCCCGGCACTGGTCACCCATGCCGCACAGATCCGCGACGCACTGCCGGGCGCTCTGCTGCATCTTGACGGTGGCCCGGGCGGACAGTTCGCGGGACTGCTCCTGTCAGAATTCCGGGACGCCGACACCCTCTACAAAGGCATCACGAGGCTCGAAGAGCTCGGTGTGCACGTGGTCGACCCGCACACCTGGCTGCTGGGCGGGCCGGCGCTCGACGGCATTCGCGCGACCGCCGCTGTAAACGACGCCCACGGGCTGCTCAACCCCGGCAGGTTCCCGGCATGATGGTGCAACCTAGCCGCCCTCTCGCCAGTGTGGACCTGCATGAGCACGACCGACTTCACCGGGTTCTATCACGCCCACTTCACCGCCACCGTGACCTTGGTGTACTCGCTGACCTCAGATGCCGGCGAGGCACAGGACGTCGCGCAGGAGGCGTTCGCGCGGGCATGGCAGCGGTGGGGTCAACTGTCCACTTACGACAATCCGCTGGCGTGGGTGCGGCGGGTGTCGGTCAACCTGGCCCGGTCCCGGTGGCGGCGTCTGGTGACCGCGCGTTCGTTCCTGGACCGTCAGCGCGAGGAATACGCCGAGGAACTCAGCCCTGATCACGTCGCCGTCGTGGCCGCGCTACGGAAGCTGCCGCAGCGCCAGCGGGAAGCCGTCGTGTTGCACCATCTGGCCGACCTGCCGATCGACGAGGTGGCGCACATCCTCGACGCTCCTATGGGGACGGTGAAGTCCTGGCTGCACCGGGGACGGTCCGCGCTGGTGACGGAGCTGGCCATCGACCTGCCCGGCATCGTGGTTCCACCCGCGGAGAGGATCACCGAACGCGGGCGTAAGCGGCAGCGGAGGCAGAACGTGCAGCTGGCGACCGTGATCACGGCGGTCGCGGCGATCCTGATCACGGCCGGGCTGGTGAGCCGCGGACAGGCTCCCCCACTGCTTCCCCAGCCGAGCCTGTCGCCCTCGGTTAGTGCTTCCCCAGTACCAACTGATCATCGATGGAGTGCCGCGCAGCTGCCAGCTCCAGACGGTCTTCAGGGTTATGCCTCGGTTTCTGGCGTTGACCCCAGTGGCCGCTACATCATCGGCCACATCAATGAGGTCGCCGTGCTCTGGGACAACCTCGTGCCCGTGATGCTGCCACCGGCCACGGCCGGCCTTCGGCAGATCGTGCCGCACGCGGTGAACGTCCACGGAGTGGTTGTCGGCACGGGCGAACGGCAGGGCGGCAAGGAGGGCAACGTCTCGTGGGTCTATCGCGACGGCAAGACAACAGTGCTAGCGAAGCCTCCCGCGGACGAACGCTACGAAGCGCTGGCCATCAACGCACATGGCGACATCTTGGGCAGTGCCCCCAACACCGGGGTGCTGCGATGGAAAGCCACCAGCCCGGGCACGGTCGCGCCGCAACCGGGACTGGGCAACGTATCCGAGATCGCTGACGACGGCACGATCGCGGGCGGAACCGGTGATGGTGACCAGCCGGGTCTGCTTACCCCGCAAGGGTTCCAGCAGCTCGCGCAGCGGCCAGGAAAGCCAGGCGGCAAGGTGTTTAGCCTGTGCGGTGACTGGGCAGGCGGATGGGTGCCAGGCGATAGCGGCGGTGCGACAGCCGCGGCCCGCTGGAACCTGCGCACCGGGGAGTTGCGGTTCTTCTCTGACTACCGGGCGCCGGTTCTCGATATCGCTTGCGACGGCAGCTTTGTCATCAGCTACGCCGGTGCGGTGCTGGTCAACAGCGACGGCCGGCAAGTCGCGCTGCCGTCCTTGCCGGGAACCACTTTCCCGGCGACGCAGGCGGTGGGAATCAGCGCCGACGGCAAAATTATCGTTGGGGCGCTTCGCAATGCCGGGTCGTGGCAGGTTCCCGTCGTGTGGCGGCGCACCTGATCGCGGCGCGCCGCCACACGGTGGCTAACTCGACAGTGTGCTGCACAGCAGTGCCGCTGTGCTCACGGTGTAGAGGTCGCCGAGTTCGGTCCCGTTCGCGCTGCGCACGATGTAGAGCTGGTCCCTACATCATGTGCCATAGGCCGTAGGAGCATTCCATCCACCGGCCGCCGAGTTCACCCGACCAGCCGTGCGGATACCACTGGCCGCCGTATTCACATTGCGTCGCCGGCTTACCCGCCATCGCGGGCGCCGCGGTCGCGGTCATCCCAGCCACGGCCAAACCAGTGATCAGCACGATCCGCACGATGGTGCGCATATCTAGCCTCCTCAACGATGTTCAGCGCAGCGTAGAGGATTTAAGAGATCGACAGATACCGTTTCGCGCGGGCTAGGCATTGAGTCATTTCTGGCTACATCGGTCCCGGCGGGATCGGCTGCGGCGACGGTTCTGGTTGCGGCTGCGGTGGAGGCTGTGGCGCCGGAGGACCGGGCGGGCCCGGTGGCTGCGGCGGCACAGGCTCTGGCGTGGGCAACGGCGGTGTGGGTGGGTTTGGAACGGTCATACCGCCTTGCTTACCCAAACTCACCAGAAAATAGACTGGTTTGTTTAGTTCAGTTCCCGGGCATAACTGTGCCATGACAGTTGCGGGAATTATTTCGGCCATCATAGTCGGCCTTATCGTCGGCGCCCTTGGGCGGCTTGTGCTTCCCGGCCGCCAGAACATCCCGGTGTGGCTCACGATCGTCGTGGGCATCGTCGCCGCCCTCATTGGAACCGCGATCGCTCGCGGAGCTGGCCTGGCCGACACGGAAGGCGTTGACTGGGTCGAGATCCTGATCCAAGTCGCCCTCGCCGCGCTCGGTGTAGCCCTGGTTTCCGGCTTCAGCGGTCGCCGCAGCATCACGTAGAACCTGTAGAAGATTTTGCCCGGGACTCCGCTGAGTCCCGGGCAATTCTTTTGTCCCCCAACGCTAACGGTCAGCCTCGGCGAGGATCAGCCGGACCATCGCCTCGACAGCGTCGCGATGAGACAGACCGTTGTCGGCACATAGGGAACGCCATGTGGAGAAGGCGACCGCGTGCCCGGCCAGCGCTTTGAGCCTCCGGTTCCTCGGCTGGCCAAACGGTGCCAGCAAGACATCGCGTAGCCGCACATCACGTGAGCGCAACCCGTCGCGGTGCGGTGCGGGAAGCGCTTCGATGTCACCGTAGATGCGGCGCAACATAGGCTCACCGTCGCGGTAAAACCGGTAGAGGTCGGCGAGTCCAAACCGCAGCCTCTGCTCCGGCCCAGCTATCTCCTGCCAGGCTTGCGCGTCCGGCGGCCGCTGCTGGCTGAGCCAATGCGCCGAGCAAGCCGCGAACAGAGCCGTCTCGTCGGCGAAGTGGCGATAGACCGTCAGCCGGGTAACGCCGGCCTGCTCAGCGATCCCGGCGATCGTCGTCGCGGCTGGGCCCACCGTGCCGTGCAGGTGCACGGCCGCCTCGATGATGCGCTGCCGCGTGTGCTCGACATGCTCGGCGCGCTTGGCCATCTGATAACTACGAGATTTCGGAGAACGCACGTGTTCACTCAACTCTTGACACCCGCTTCTCGCACCGGTCTACACTTTCAGTGAACAGTCTAGTTCACCTAAATAGCATTCCGGAGGCGAGGTAAGCCGACATGGAAAGCGTTCAAGCTCCAGACCTGACCGTGGTGCGGCCGGGCGATGGCCGGGCCGGCAATCTCGGCTCCATCGGCGTGGTCTTCAAACTCTGGGGCCACCAGACCAACGGTGACGTCTCGGTGGTCGAGCATCCGTTCCCCGTGGGTGCCCTCGTGCCACCGCATCTGCACACGCGGGAAGACGAATACTCCATCGTGACCGAGGGCGAGATCGGGTTCCGGTCCGGCGACCGGGAAGTCGTGTTAGGACCAGGTGGTTACATCACCAAGCCCCGCAACGAACTTCACGCCATGTGGAACGCGGGCAAGTCACCGGCACGCATGATTGAGATCATCAGCCCGGCCGGATTCGAGCTGTTCTTCCGCGATCTGGTCGACCTCGCCGACAACGGGCCACCCGACTTCGCCGACATCGCCAGGATCGCCGAGAGCTACGGCCTCGAGTTCGGGGAGGCGACCTGGCTGCCCGACGTGATCGCCCGCTACGGCCTCAATCCACCGCCCGGCCCACGCTGAAGGCCCGCAAGTGGAGGCCGCCAGCCAGGTTTCGCGGCCCGGCTGACGGCCTCGTGTGCGGAGTTAAAGCTTGCCCGCGCCGGCCCCTGCCGTAACGGATGTCTTTACGGTGCCTACGTTGTCGGCTGTATAGCCGTAGGGAACCGCCGCCACGGAACCATTCGTCTCACACGGCCCGGAGTTGGTCAGCGCGTTGTTGCGGGCCACTAGCCGCCCGGGATCGGATTCCGCGTAACCGCTCGCCGACCAGCACGCCTGCTGCACGTTTTCGAAGACATTAGCTTCGACCAGCAGACCGGCGTTCATGGTGGAGGCTATGGCGTACGAGGAAGTGTTGTTGTTGATGTTTGAGTAGTAGTTGTTGAACACGTGGACGGTTTCGCCGAAGCGCACCCGTGGGCTGCGTTCGAAGGTGTGGTCGAACCAGTTGTGGTGGTAAGTAATGCGCAGGTGCCCCACGTCCTCGCTGGCGTTGCCGTCGGAGTGCCCGACGAGCGAGTTCTTCCAGTGGTTGCGGAAAACGTTCCACGACACCGTGATGTAGTCACCGGCGTGCGTGATGTCGAGCATCCCGTCGTAGAAGTCGGGATCGTTTTCGATCGTGCTCGACATGGTGTTGTGGTCGATCCAGATGTGCGTAGCGTTCTCGATCTGGATCGCGTCACCGCCAACGACACCGCGAATAGACATGTTCTGGATGATGACGTTGGCTGGCCGCATGTCTTCGATGTTGAGCGTGGTGCCCGCAATCCCTGAGCCGGCACCAACGCCGCGGATCGTCTTGTTAGCGGTGATCTCGACCGTGCCTGACCCGGCCAGCATTCCGCTGACCAGAATCGTTCTCGTCCCCGCGGCCTGAGCCTGGGTGCGGAAGTCGGCGAAGGTCGTGACCGTGACCGTAGGCCCACCTGAACCACCCGTCGTGCCACCGCCTTGTGTGGCCCAGCCGACGATCCCGCCCGGTGGCTGCGGACTCGTAGACGGCGTCGGCGACACCGAAGGCGAAGTCGAGACGGAAGGTGACACGGAAGGCGTCGTGGGAGTTGGGCTAGTTCCGGCGGCATCGCTGACGACCACATCGTCAAACGAGCCAGCCGTGTAGCTAGACAGCAAACCTATGCGCCCGTTGGGATAGGAACTGTCCGAAGCGGACACTACTTGTGTTCCGTTGACCAGACCGGCCAGTGAGCTTCCCGTCGCGCTGAGCGTGAGGGTGTGCCACGTGCCGGTCGCGGCCGAAAACGGAACGGAGGCAAGGGTTGTGCTCGCGCCTTTGCGAATCTGCACGGCGGATGGGGTCAGGACGAGCGCATAGAAATTCGAAGTGCTCTGTGCGCGTGCCGCGACACCAATCCCCCGTGACGCGGAGGTGCCGAAGGTGCCCGGCCGCACCTTGGCCGACACCGTGACGGTTGTCCACGACGTGGATCCGGCCAGTGCTTTGGCACTGGCGCTCGCGCTTGACTGCGCGTATACGCCGGAGGACACCGTCCAGCTGCCACCGGAAGTGGTCCAGCCGTTGGCATTGCCGTCGTTGAAATCATCTGAGAACAGCGTCGCCGCGCTCGCGGCGGCACCGATGGTGAACACCAGCGCCATGGCGGCGGCGCTGACGCCGGCGGCCAAAGCCGATCGCCTGCGCGTCGGGACGGATTGCGCTTCCTGCACTGTCAGACCTCCCTGCGTTGGAATGCGCTTTCCCGCCAACGTAAGAAGATAGCCTTAAAACAGTCAATGTGCCCCGTTTGCAGGTTTGTTGCAGCAAAACAACCGCAACACCGACAGCCGGCACGTCGGCCGGCTCCACTTTGGGCAGATATTGCCGGGTTTGGTTCCTCGCCCGGACTCCGCCAATTCGCAGGATTGACACTATTCTATGGCAAGCGCTTTCCAGCGACCAGCTCTCAGACAGCGGTTCCTGATCCTCGGTGGCGCCATCGGCCTGTGGCGCCACCGCAAGCCAAGGGTGGCATAAGTCCTATGTGGACGGTCGCTCTCGCTAGCGGCCGATGTGGTAACCCTGACCCCGCAAACGCCGCGCCCAGCTATACACCGTGTGCGTGGGCACGCCGTAGTGCTCGGCAAGGCCGTTGATCGTTCCGGTGTCCTGGTAGGCCGCCATGATCTCGTCCGGGTCGGGCATGCGGCGGTAGGTGCGGCCGCTGGCCTTGGTCTCGGCGGCGACCTTACGGGAACCGCGAGTCCTGCGGCCGTCGCCTGCCGGGCGGCCTCGCTTGGCCCGCCTGGCCACTGGCGCCTCGGCCGCGACCGGCACGGACCGGTCCTGTGCCAAGGGCTTGCTCTGGCTAAGCGCGTCTGACAGCCACGCCAGAGCCCGCCGCCGGGCGGCCTCATCCAAAGGTTGAAGAACCATGTAAGCCGCTTCGAAAGCGGTTAGTTCTGACACGCTCATGTACGCCTCCTTGCCCTGCAATCACGATCATCATAGCCAGGCGCCATACCGTGCCATCACGCGCAGCTTCACTGCGGGCGGTAGGTGTGGTACTTACTTCTCGTGACCGACCCGAGCCATGGCCCGTTCTCGACGACGGTGGAGCGCCGCCGCAATGATCAGCTCATTGTGTGGGCGGCTGGTGAGTTCGACATGAACGCTGAACTGGGGTTCATGGAAGCGGTCACTTCGGCGGTGGCCAGCAAGCCACAGTCCATGGTCGTGGATCTGTCCAAAGTGGGTTTTCTGGATTCCACCGGCGTGCGGTGCCTCATCGTGGGCAAACGCAGGGCCGAAGCCGCTGGGGTGAGTTTCACGATCCGGGGAGCCCAGGGCATCACCGAAACGGTGCTTTCCATGACCGGGGTCCTGCCCGCCATGGCCAAGCCCGCGGACGATGCGGACGACGCTGAGGCCGAACCCCGTAAAGCCTGGTGGAAGCGGCTACGGCCGCGGTCCTGAGCTAGAGCTGAAAGGTGACGCGGATGCGCACCGGATCAGCCTGAATCTGAATGCTGTCACTTAGCTTGGCCGCTAAGGCGAGCCCGAATCCGCCGACCGCGGTCGGCGACGGCATCACCGGAGCGTCAGCGCCCGGCAGGGCACCGTTGTCAGACACTTCAGCGATCACGTTCGGTCCGGCGGCCCACACCCGTAACTCGCCGGGCGCTGTCGTGTGCCGCAATGTATTGGTCGCCAGCTCGCTAACCACGACTGCCAGCTGCGCGGCCCGTTCCCGGGCCATGCCTTGCTCCAGCGCGAACGACTCCGCGGTTTGCCGCAGACGACGCAAGTCACCTGGATCGCTGTAAGTGACGACCACTTCGCTTTCCCAGTTGTACGACGGTGAACTCATAGCGTTGCTTCTCCTGCACCAACTTTCGTGCCAGCCGGCGCACCCGGTCGGCGTTGTGCATCAAGACTGATGTTCCCCGATGCGCGCTTGTCAATCATTAACCACCGACATGGATTCCGGGTCGTGCCGCTGGGTCTGGGTTCGACACTGCGCAGAATCTCGCGTACCACCGGCGGGGTGTCGCCCCGGCCGAGGATGAGATAGCGCAGCAAATGCAACAGCGGAGAGCCCTCCGACCACTCGAAATAGCAGTGCGGGCGCACACCGGTGCCGTCACGCAAAGCCAGCAGGATCGCCGCGATGGCGTCAGCGCCACGATGAGCAACGTCGCCTGCGGGGAAAGCGCACCCGCGGGCACCGCCAGTTGCTCTTGTTTCTTCGGGCTCATGTTCCTCATCCGCACATCGCTGCTGGCCGCTCGGGCCGCATATGACCTTAGATCAGGGCAGCAAACAGTGGTGCCGGACCTCTATCCTCGCGGCCATGCAACCGATGGTTTACCCCTTCAGCCCGTGGCGCGGCATGTTGTTCCTGCTCGGTTCACTCGTCTTCGTCGCCGGTGGCATCTGGATGTTCACCAGCTCTTCCAGCTTCATGGACCGGGCCGCTGGTGTGGCTAGCGTCGCCTTCTTCGGCATCGGCGTGGTCAAGTTCACCGGCCAGCTCCTGCGCCGTCCGGCCCTGCTGACGCTCAGCGCCGACGGCATCAGCCAGCCAGGCATGCCCTCCGTGGGGTGGTCAGATATCGACCACGTGCGCATAGTCGAGGCGGGCGCGAGCGGGCATTTCTACATCGACATCGTGCTGCGCCACCCGCAGGCCTATTTTGACCGCATCACCGGCCCACGTGCCCAGCTGGCTAAAGCCAATCAGGCTTTCGGCCTGGGTCCCGCCGTCATCTCCAATGTCGTCATGGGTAAAAAGTGGCCGCTGCCAAGGATTATCGACGACATGCGCCAGTTCCACCCCGCCCTTCAGGTGCATCCATAAAGGACAGAATTTTTCCGACGTCGCGCCTGGTTGCTGCCGTCCCTCCCGCGAGGACATTTCGGTCCGCGCGTCCCGGGCTCCTCAAAACCAGGCTAGGGGTGCAGGCGCAGCAGCAGAGCCGGCTCGCGCTGTGCGGTGGCGGTGGTGCCCTTGAGTCGTTTGACCAGTTGCCGAAGCCGGGCTGGGCGCCGCCGCCGGTGCAATCCGATCCACCGGTCACCGTCGGCTTCGGCGACCGCCTGCGCCAGCCGGCCGTCGCCGAAGGCGCGGGTCGCCGAAGTGAGGTCCATCCTGGACGGCCGGGTATCAGCCGGGACGGTCAGCCAGGCCTCCACCGCGTCCGCGAGCCCGCCGACGACCTTGTTTGGCCCGGCGATCCGCCTGCGGGCGGCTAGCCACGCCTTGACGGTCCGCTCGTCGCCGCCGCAGGCGCGCACGAACGTCGCGATGGTCTTCTCCCTCGGGATGGCCCCACGCGACAGCGCGTTAGCGATCGTGCTGCGCGGCAGCCGCTCCCCTGCCGCCAGCGCGCGCCGTTCCAGCTCGGCATAGCTGGTCGCGGCCCAGTTGAACAGGGCGCGCATCGCGGCGAGAAACTGCGCGCAGGTCGCCGCGTCCTCAGGATTCGGCAGGTCAGCGGGTGACGAGTCGATGGACATGCGCCACTGTTACCCACTTCTGGTCATTTCATTACCGTTCGCCGTGGACAGTCAGCGTGGGCTGATGTTTGGCTGCCGCGACGGCTGGGGATATTGGCGCCCGTGCAGGACGATGTCGCCGAGGGATCCGCTGTCACCATCGTTGGTGGCCGGTATCAGCTGTTGGAGCAGACCGGCCAGAGCGGGGTGGCGATCGTCTGGCGTGGGTTCGACGACGTGCTCAGGCGGCCAGTCACGATCAAAGTCCTGGCCCAGCCGGTGGCGGCCGATGCCGAACTCGCCCGCCTGTTGCGCGACGAGGCTCCGGCGGCGGCACAGCTGGCGCATCCCCACATCGTCACCATGTACGACTACGGCGAGGAACCCGCCGGCGATGGGCTGATCATCCCGTTTGTCGTGACCGAACCCGTTTATGGCAGCACCTTGGAAGAGGTGCTAACCAGCGGGCGGCCCGTCCCGTGGCCTGCCGCGGCGAAAGTCGCGGGACAGGCCGCTGCGGGCCTGGCCGCCGCGCACGAAGCAGGCCTCGTGCATTGCGACATGACCGCCGCCAACATCATGCTCACCGCCAGTGGCGCTAAGGTCGCCGACTTCGGTGTCGCGGCGCTCCTGAGTGATTCTCGAACCCCGGCTTTCCTTGCCCCAGAAGGCCTTCACGCCGCTTCGGCACCCGCTACCGCAGCCGCCGACGTATACGGGCTAGGGATCGTCCTATACCGCCTGCTTGCTGGTTCGTCTCCCTGGCAGGCAATGACGCCCACGGGTTTGCTGGAAGCCCAGCTTCGCTTTGAGCCCGCGCCGCTTCCCCGGGCCGCCGGGCTGCCGGTCGAGGTGACGCAGATCTGCATGGACTGCCTGGCCAAAGACCCCGACGAGCGGCCGCCAGCCGCGGCCGTGGCGACCATCCTGCTGGCCATCCATGCCACCGCGACCGGCGAACTCCCCGCGATAGCGGACCGTCCACAGGCGACGGTCGTGCTGGACCGGCGGCGCGCCGCGAGGCGGAACCGACGTCGCGCTATGGCCGTGGCGATTGTCACCGCCGGAGCGGTCGCCGCGCTCGTCCTGCTGTTGCCAAAGCCGGGACTCCTTGCCCCCGCCCCGTTTTCGGCCGGTCCGTTAGGCCAGCCGTCAGCCACCCAACCGGTGCCAACGCCAGCCGTGGCACCGGTTCCTAGCGCTGTCACCACCAGCCCAACTCCGGGCGAGGCAACCAGGCCCGGCAACGGTGCGCCCACGCCGCTACCGCCCACGACGGGAGCGCCGGCCCCGGCACCCACCACCCCGAGCACCAGCCCCACGCCACCGCCGGCCGCGGTGATCGTGCAGGCGACCGGCGGCACGGTGACTGTCAGCTGTGAAGACGCCACGAACGCGGTTGTCACTTCGATGACTCCGGCTGAGGGGTTCACCACTGAAAATGCCGAGACCGGCCCGGCTCGTGAGATCAGGGTCGTTTTCCTGTCGCCTACGCATCAGTCCGAGATCAAGGCGACGTGCCAGGACGGCGCTGTTGACCCTAAGACGAAGGAAAGCCCCATCAACACTGCCGGGCCGTCACCATTTAGCCAACGGTAGCCAGCACCAGCCGCATCGTTTCGGCCAGCTCGCGGCTGGACAGATAATGATGCAGCACCCGTTCATGCGCGTTGCGGCCCAGCACCTGCGCCTGAGGCGGATCGTCCAAAAGCGCCACCGCCGCGTCAGCGAACGCGGATCCATCGGCCGGATCATCAATGAGCACACCGCTTTGGCCGTGCTCGATCTGGTCCTGGATGCCGCCGACTCTGCTGGCGACGACCGGCCGCCGCTTCCACATCGCTTCCGCGATCACTAGCCCGAAGCCTTCGGCTTGGCTCTTCTGGAAGACGACCGCGGCCCGCCGTTGCAGTGCGTTGACGATCGCCTCGGTTTCCTGCAGGTCATCCATAGGCGTGCACACCAGGTGCACCCGGGGCTTGAGGTGCGCGTTCAAGCCCCGATAGGCCGCGACACATTCCTGCATCACCTCGGCGCCTTCGGGATCGTCGGAGACACCGTCGGCGAACGGCCCGGCGATGACCAAGTGAACTTCCGGGTGAGCGTGCGCGATGTGCTTGGCGAAGAGGCTGATGACCCCTTCGTGGTCCTTGAGCCGGTCCCAGCGGGCAGCTTGCAGCAAGAAAGGTGCCTGTTCCGGGACGGGCTCACCGCCGCCGGGCAGCGTGACGCTGTGCGTGACTTCGCCCGCCAGCGCGTCCGCACGCACGTAGGTGGCGGGGGTTTCGGCTTGCCCGGCAACGATTCCAGCGGCTTTGACAATCGCGTCCACTGTGGACGGATCCAGTTCCTGATTCTTGGCCGAGAACGGGTTTATCGACGGCCGGATCACGTGCAGCCGTTGCGGATCAAGGCCGTCCCAGAGGTAGTGCGGCCGCGAGAAGACATACGCGTCGGCGGCACTGACATCGGGCAGCAGAAATCGCCACGCGTGCCGCGTGAAGTCGTTAGGGCTGTCGGTTCCGATATGGCAACGCCAGATCACGTGTGCCCCAGCCTGTTTCAGCAACGGCACCAGCCCGGCCGGCTGCGGGTCATGCACGATAACCACGTCACCAGAGGTAATCATCGGCAGCAGCCTTTCGGCGTTGCTGGCGATGACTTCGTCATAGCATTGCCTCTGCTGGGCGCCCAGCGGCCCACCGTCGCCGCGGAACCCGTGCAGCCAGTTGTGCAAGCGTTTAGTGACATCGAGGTAGTCCGGGGTGGCGTCCATCATCACCCAGCGGCAGGCGATTGCGGCGTCACGCACGTAAGGCAAAGACGCGCTGAGTATCTCGGCTACCCCTCCACCCGACAGCGTTGTGTTGATATTCCATAAGGTGCGCCCGCGCATGGCCTCGCCAGCACGCCGCATGACAGTGTCAGCCTCGGCGAAAACGGGCGGCGGCAGCAGCTGGCCAAAGCGGGCGAACGGCAGCGGAGGTATCTGTGCTTCCTGCATCGGTGATCCCTTCTAGCGTTAGGACGCGGCCGGGCTGGGTGTGCCCGGCGGCGCCGTGGTCGCGGGCGCTGTCGTTGCTGGGGGTGGGGTCGTGGGGCCCGTCGTCGGTGCGGGCGGTGTCGTGGTTGGAGCACCCGGTGTGGCGGTCTGCCCCGGCGACGGTGTCGTGCCGGGAACGGATGGCCCCACCGACGGTGACGGGTCGATCTGGATCAGCGGGGGTTTGGCTGGATCCCGGGGCAGTTCGGGGAGTGCCGGGATGCGGCCGGGCTGAACGCCCCCGATAAGGAAAATGGCGGCGACAAGGGCGACGGCGGCCAAGGCTGCCGCGCCAGTGGCGTAGTAGCCGAACAATGCCGCCATGCGTTCGCGTGCGGCCTCGGTGCGGCGGCGCTCCTGCAATTGCGGGCTGAGCACCGTGCGCGTCGATAGCCACGACATGAACGGAGCCGAGGCGTAAACCGTTCCCTGCCAAAGAAACAGCAACGTCAAGAAGACGGTGCCGGTGACCGCCGACGCAACGGCTGCCGCCCAGAGGACCAGCGCCAGCACGGTTTCGGCCTTAGCCGCGCCCAAGGCGCTCCAAACTGTCTGGTGTTCGGCTTCCTTCGGCGTACGCATGAAGACCGCACGCTTGCGCACCATGCCCTGCGACGTCGCCAGCGACACGGTCCACGACATCGACAGCCAGTTGAGCAGGGCGAGCAGCGAGCGCTTGACCCCAATGCCGGTCAGCTGCCGCAGCGACCACAGCGCGCGGAACAACCCCGAAACCAGAAGCGCCGCGGGCAAAAGCACCAGCGCACCGAACAGTGGCCGGAAGAACGCACCCTGACCAGACAGCGTCAGATACGCGGTGACCAGCAGCACGGCGGTGAACCCGAGATAGAGCACATCGTTGAACCAAACGAGTCCGGTGCCGAACACGTAGTCGAGCCGTTGCCCCAGCGTCAGCTGGTTGGCGCGGGTTCGCTTACCCGGCAGCAAACTGCGCCAGTGCTTGCGCAGAATCTGAATGCCACCAAAGCACCAGCGGAACCGTTGGCTCTTCAAGGCCGCGAAGGTCAGCGGCATGATGCCCCGGCCCATCGACTGTTCCACGTAGACACCCGCATAGCCGGCCTTGAGCATTCGCAGCGACGTCTCGGAGTCTTCGGTGATGCACCACTCCGGCCAGCCACCAAGCTTTTCCAGCACCTGCCGCCTGATCAGCCCCATCGTGCCGGCGAAGATGATGGAGTTGCGCTCGTTGCGTGACGGCATCGAGGCGTGGAAGAAATAGCTGTAGGCGTCATAGCAGGCGGTCAGATAGGCATCGCCTTCGTATTCGCGGTAGTCCTGCGGCGTCTGCACGAACGCGACGTTCTGGTCGGCGAAATAGCCCACGGTCTCCCGCAGGTAGTGCGGGTCAACCTGGTAGTCAGCATCGACGACACCAATGATTTCCACCTCGGGACTGAGATGCTCGGCCATCACGAGATTGAGCGCGCCGGCCTTGAAACCCTCAGCATCGATGTGCACGAACCGCACTCGCGGCCGCCCGGAACAATAGTCAGCCACGGGCTGCCACACCTGCGGATCCTCGGTGTTGTTATCTACTACCAGAATCTCAAGCCGGGGATAGTCGATGCGTTCCAGCGACTTGATCGTCTCGATCAGCATGTCAGCTGGTTCGTTGTAAGCGGGCACCTGCAACGACACCAACGGCAGGTAGCTGGGGTCAGGCGCCATGACGCGCCGCGTCGCGCGAGCACGGCACAGCCGGTCGCAGCCTTCGAAGGCGAAGTACCCAGAGACGATCAGCGCCAGGATCTCGAGAATGAGCAGCAGTAATGAGGCCACACGTCCCCACAGCGACAGGCCGGGCGCGGCCGTCAGGTAGGCGCCTAACGCCACATAGGACCCAGCCGCCGCCAGGTAGCTGCCCATGAACACCTGCCCGGCCGGATTCCAATGCGGCAAGGCCAGCACCACGACCAGGCAGACCGCACCGGTGATCGCCGCCGAGGCCCACATGTTTGAGTCGAGGAATCCCCATAACCGCGCGGCACCCCAGGCACCGGCGACGCACATCACCGCAGCAGCTAAAACACCGGCGGCGCGGGAGGCGAAGCGCAGGCGTTTCCCCGTTAGCAGGAGCAGGAGGGTGGACAAGATCAATGTGGACGTGGCGGTCAGAGCGACAGTCAGCAGCACCTTTAAACCGTTCCCACCCCGCCCCCATCGAAACATGGACGGATGGACGACAGTTCGTTTTGATCGATCGACAGGGGTCATACAGTCCGGCGCATGCGAATCGTTGCCCGATGGATAAGCGCTGCCGCCCTTGGGGCTGTCATGGTGCTGGGGTGGGCGGGCCCAAGTGCCGCCGCCGATGGTGACGGTCTTGAGCTGAAGATCAAAGCCGATGCGGCACAAAGCAATCCGGTCAAGCTGACGTTCGCCGTGACCAACACCTCGGCAGCCGCTTGTGGAGTCTCGACCGCCGCTGAAGGGACCGTGCGGGTTCTTTCGGTGCGAAAGGACGGTCAGGAACTGGTGCCCGCGCTCGGGCGCAGCTTCTATGAGGACGGCATCGGCGACGAGATCGCGGCACGGCTGGTCAAGGCGGAGCCAAAGTCCACTGTGGACGTGCCTATCCTGGCTGTCCGCATCCATGACGGTGACGCACCCGGCAGCATCGTCCTGCGGTCCGTCGCCGCGACACCTGAGGGCGGCGGCCTCGATTCGCTGTGGCCCGTGGGCGCGAAAGGCAAGTATGAGGTGACCGCCGCCTACGCGATGCCGGAGACGACCGGCGCCTGCGCCGGGGCGGCCGCACCACAAACGGTCAGTTTCACCATCGGTGATGCCGCCGCCGACGGCTTCCCGTGGCTGTGGGTCATCGTTGGCGTGGCGGTTCTGCTCGCCGTGGTGGCCGTCGTGGTGATCCTGGCCCGCCGCCGCAAGACTCCCGTTGCCGCGGCGTTGCTGCTCGTTGTCGCGCTCGGGATGTTCCTCTCCCAGGGCAAGCCCGCGCTCGCTGACGTCACCGTGGACCCCACTTCCGGCGTACCCGTTCCAGGTGTGGATTTCCAGAAGGCAGTCGACGGCTGCATGGCTGGCTTCGCCGCCCCCGGCGGTGACCCGTCCGGCATTCTGCCCCGGCTGCAAGACAAGAAGACGCCACAGGTGCGCATCATCCCGACCACGGGTGGCTCGGGCGCCTTTGAGACACCGGAAGGCCCTGCGGGCAAGGGTTCCTCAACGGTCACGTGGAACCCAACGTCCACTGAAGACTATGGCGACGGCGTGCTGCGTGACCCGTGCGCTGCCCTGTATCACGAACTGAACCATGCCGACGACATCTCCAGAGACAAGGTGCCCCAAGGCGATTGCGGCGACACTGGCATCCGCACCGCTGAAGTCAAGGCGACGATGGCCGAGAACAAGTACCGCGTCGCGAAAGGACTTCCGCCGCGCACCGAGTATCAGGGCAAGAAACTGCCCAAGAGCATGGACGACTGCAAGAAGCCCAAGAAGAAAGACCCGCCGAAGAAGGGGCCGGTCAAACTTTGCGAAGGCACGCCCGGCCAATGTGGCGCCACCAATGGCGACCCGCACCTGGTGACCTTTGACGGCGCCTACTACGACTTGCAGGCCGTCGGCGAGTTCATCGCGGTGAAGTCGACGTCTGGTGCGGCACTGGAAGTTCAGGCGCGCCAAGCACCCATGGGCACCTCACGGTCAGTGTCGGTCAACTCGGCGCTCGCGTTCCGGATCGGCACGGGCAAAGTCGAGTTGGCTCTGGTCAACAACAGCACCGAGCTTCGCCTCGATGGTGCGCTGAAGGCCATCGCGCCGGGTGAGATGGCGTTGCCCGGCGGCGGCACGCTCACGAGACGTGACTCCGACATCAGCGCCTCGGACGGCTACGACCTGGAATGGCCAGATGGATCCGGTGCCGCGGTGGACCCGATCGGGCACTACGGCTACCGGTTGCTCATCAAGCTAGCCAGCGGCCGGGCCGGTGCCGTGCAAGGGATTCTCGGCAACTTCGACGGCGACCCAGCCAACGACATCGTGCCCGCAGGCGGCACCCCACTCACGCAGCCTGTGCCGTTCGAAAAGCTCTATCCGTCCTATGCCGACAGTTGGCGGGTCAAGCAGAACGAGTCGCTGTTCACCTACTCCAGCGGGCAGAACACAGACACGTTCACTGACCGGGCCTACCCGGAAAAGCCGATGACCATCGACAACATTGACCCAGCTCGCCGGGCACAGGCCGAAGCCATCTGCCGCTCGGCCGGCATCACGGAGACCTGGCAGTTCCTGGAGTGCGTGTTTGACGTCGCGCTCAGTGGACGGCCGGAATTCGCTCTTGGAACGGCCAGCACGGCCCGGATCGCGCAACACGCCGTCACGCCCATCAGCGCGGCGCCGGTCGCCGCCGGAACGGTCAAGCCCGGCGAGAGCCTGACTTTCACCGGTAAAGCGGGCCAGGCCGTGTTCGTCGACGCCTTCGCGCCCACGGTGCGCAATGACTGCTCGCCTTACAAACTCCTTGACCCGTCAGGCAAGCAGATCAATAGCGGCTGCAACATCAACGGTTCCGGCTACATCGACCGCACCGAACTAACCGTCGACGGCCAGTACAAGGTGACGCTCGACTCAGCCAACGTCACCTCAGGGCAGGCAAGCCTTAGGGTTTACGCCGCTAAGGACATCGCGGCCACCATCGAGCCCAACGGCGCGGAGGTTTTCGCTGACTTGGACCGGCCTGGATCGGTCGCGCGCTATACGTTCACGGGAGTGGCCGGGCAACGGGTGTTCCTCGACGTGCCCGACAGCACGCTTCCGCATCAATGCTCGCCACTGGAACTGCGTGACCCAACGGGCAGGCAGATCGAATCTGGCTGCATCATCAACGGAAACGGTGAGATCGAGGGCACGCTGCTGACCGTCAACGGGACTTATACGATCACGTTTGATCCGCGTGAGCGGGCGATCGGCAACGTCCACATGCGACTGTATGCCGCCAACGATGTCACGGCTCCTATCTCCGCCAACGGGCAGAGCGTCACGGCGACCATCAAACAGCCAGGTTTCGTGTCCCGGCACGAGTTTACTGGTACCCCCGGAATGTCTTTGACCATCGAAGCCACGGACTCGACGTTGCCGGACCAGTGCTCCCCCATCAAGCTGCTCGACCCGTCGGGCAAGTATGTCGACAGCGGATGTGTCATCAACGGCAAGGGCGGCATCGACAGTGTGACTCTCGCCGCGGCGGGCACCTACACTCTCGTGGTTGACCCAGCCGGTGCGGCGACCGGTGTCGTCACCCTCACGATGCGGCAGCGTTAGCCGTCAACTAGGAAAGCAGGGCTCCCCAAACCGGGGAGCCCTGCTTTCCTAGTGCCTGTCAGTAGTAGCGCTCGAGGAGCTTACGGTCATCCGCGTGCGGGTACTTCGACACACTGGCGTGGTCTTCCTTGTACATGCAGCTGCCGAGCGAGTTGTTGTGCCCCAAGCCCAGCACGTGCCCGAGCTCATGGCAGGCGGTCGCCCAGTCGGTGTTCAAACTGCCGCCGTAGTAGTTGTTGAGCTCCACTTTGGCGGTGGCGAAATAGGTCTGCGCCGAGTTGTAGGTCACCCGGGTGATACCCATCCAGCCGTTGTTGCCGTAGTTGCCGCTGTAGACGTGAACGCAGTGCACCGGAGCCCCGTCGCACCCCGCACTCGCTGTCCGGTAGATGGAGTCGATCCCGGAAGTCTTGTTCCACTCGGTGACGGCCCGCCCGACCGGCCACCGTGCGCTGGAGTGGTCCACGAAATTGATGATCGGCCGGACCGCGCCGTTGTACGACCATCGCACGAAACACGTCGTGCCAGACGGCCACGTGCGGGCGATGCCGAGGCTGCATGGTGCCACAGCCATCGTGCTGAAATCGCCCTGCCGCTTGACACTGACGTTGGGCACCCCACTGGAGGTGAGGCTCTGGGCCAGGGCGTCGGGGGTGACACCGGCGGCCGGGGTGTAGATGGTCGCGGTGACTGTTCCGTCAGCGGCCTCCTCATAGGACACCACCGTCGCGGACACGTCCGCCGCGGCAGCGGCATATGCGGGGGCGTTGAACATCATGGTGCTCGCGGCAACGATCGCCGTCAGCGCCATGGGAACGATGTGCTTCCTGCGTAGCACAGACACTCCTGTCAATAGGTGACACTTTCTCGCCTATTGTGGACAGTCGCGCTGGCGCGAACCTGTACGAAACCTGCACGCCACGATGAAACGCCTGGCCCATGCGGGCCAGGCGTTTCATCATCGGGTCAACGGTTGCCGAGCTGTCGCGCTTGCTTGCGGCGCGCCTTGACAGCGATCCGCTTGGCTCCAGCCTTAGGCATCCTCGTCGTCGTCCGCGCCTCTTGCAGCGCGAACATTTCGGTTAAGCCATGGTGCAACAACGTCTTCTGCTCCTTCGACTTCCGCCGGACAGCCGGCGGCACTGGAATGCAGTCGGGCGGTTGAGAAGAGGGCTGAGCACATGAACTAACACCGAAGGCGAGACTAGCCATGCTTTGACCAGCGCGGCAGTCGCATCTTCGGCCGATACCGGGTTAGGTGGATCTTTGCTATGTTCATTTCACACTGATCTGGTCAAGCACCAACTTCGCCGCCACCATCGCCCCATCGGCGCTCATCGTTGCAGCCACAGCCTTGGCCCGTGTGTGAGTCCGCGGCGTTAGAGCCGCCTTCAGCGCGGCCGACAGTGACTCGACTGTCGCGATTGGACCATCGTGCGCGGCGCCGATGCCCAGATCAGTGACACGGCCGGCCCAGTACGGCTGGTCGGCTCCCTGCGGCACCACCACTTGCGGCGCACCTGCCCGCGCGGCCGTGTGGGTCGTTCCCGCGCCACCGTGATGCACGACGGCGGCCACCCGGCCAAACAGGGCCTGCTGGTTAACCTCACCGATCGCCAGGCAATCGGCGCCACTGTCGATAAGGGACAAGCCAGCCCAGCCGCGCGAAACAACAACACGCCGCCCCTGTGCGCGGACCGCCTCGATGATCACCCGTGCTCCGTCTTGCGAGCCTCGCATCGGCATGCTGCCAAAGCCCACGTATACCGGAGGCGCGCCGGCCTCTAGGAACGCCACCAACTCACTCGGCAAGGGTCGTTCGTCGGGCAGGACCCAGGCGCCCGTCCGCACGACGCCGAGATCGGCCGACTCCTGCCACGGATCCAGCACCGGATCGGTCGCCAGCAAAGGCTGACGGGTGATGACGTATTCACGGACGTGGTCCACCGGCGACAGGCCGATCGATTTCCGTTGCGTGTTAAGCACTTCACCGAGCAGGGCGTTGATGTTCCGCCCTTCCAAGTCCCACAGGGCGCGATTGTCCTTGACGTCCGGTGGGAACGGCTCACCCGGAGTCGTTAGCCGCGGCGGATGGTGCGGCGTTGGGAGAGTCAGTTGCTGAAACGTCGCGTAGCTATAGGCAAGGCCCAGCTTCTCGGCCACGGAACGCGCACCGGCCACGGCAGGCATCACACCGGTCGCCACCACGGCATCGCACTCCCGCGCCACCGGGGCGAGCTGCGCGAACTGCGCGGCCACCAACTCGGCCGCACGCTGGGGCAGCCCCGCGGCGGTTGGCTTCTCCGCTCCGGTTACCAACGCGTGCAACGATTTCCCAACCGGCACGACCGGCACGCCGATGCTATGGAACCGCTGCGCGAACTCCTCGTCGGGCGGCACGCACGCTACTGCCTCCGCGCCCAGGGCATGCAATGCCGCAGCGAGTGCGGCCAGCGGCTCAATCCCCCCGCGCGAGTCGTATCCCGACAACAACACCCGCATGTCACGACCCCTCAGTGGTAGGTGCTGCAATGCCAGCACAGGATTTCCGCATTCTGCTAGGCGAGCCGTGACAGATCGGCATGGGGCGCGATTTCGAGATCTTCCTGACAGCGACTTCCGCTTCGGTATACGCGAAAGGCCGGCCACCGGCCGGCCTTTCGCGGGCTCGACTGTTAGATAAGCCACCGGTGCCGCTGAACAAACGGCAGCCGTGCCCACCATCGGCCCAGGCCCCACGTTTGGCCTGCGTAAGCGAGTGCCAGCACGATGGCGCTGAGCGCGTAGATGACGTGGTAGTCGACGACGGGGTTGGTCGAGCCGCTCGGGGTTCCCTCGGCGGTGGTGCGGTCGAGGGGAAACTCCGCGAGCCACATCATGCCCATCATGATCGTGGCGGCCACAGCGGCCAAGCGCATGCCGATGCCCAGGATCAGGGCGACACCGATTCCAGCTAGGCCACCCATGAACAGCCAGTCAGCCCATCCTGTGCCGGCGATGTCGTGGAAGAACGTCTGCAACCATGCTGGCCCGACCTCCACGTTGGACAGGAAGCCCCTGGTCGGAGACCCGCCATTGATCCAGGCGCGAGCGCTGGGCGTGGCGAAGCCAAAGCCGAAGGTCTTGTCCAGGAACGCCCACAGGAACACAGCACCCGTGGCGATCCGAAGGACGGCAAGCGCACGCGCCGCGGTGTGGGTCAGCATTGGCCCGGGTGCCTCGGCACGTTCACGTTCGAAGACTGAGTGTTTTTGCGGTGAGGTGGTCATGGCAATCTCCCGTTGACCTTCCTGATTTCTCTGACGCCTCCACCTTCACCCGGCCAACGGATTTGCGCCTGAGCACAACCGCCCGAGGACAGCGGGACCAAAGACCCGTGTTAGGCCGCCGTGCGGTGCCTGTTCCACCAGGAGACTGCGGGCCCTGCGGCAGGTACAGTCATGAGCGCCCAGCGCGCACCATACAAGTCGCGGAAACCTTCCTTCGCGATGGCGTCAGGCATCGATAGCCTGAAGCTGGAGTTTGATGAGCAACGCGACCGCCACCGCTGTACCCGTGCCTGCTCCGAAACCGCTGCCCAAGCCGTTGCTTGACGAACGCCAGTCCACGGCGGCTGGCATCACGATGTGGATCTTTGTGGTCCTGCCGTTCATCGCGTTGATCGCGGCTGTGCCGCTCGCGTGGGGCTGGGGGCTGACAGTTGTCGATATCGTTTTGGCGGTGACGGTCTATCTCGTGGCCGGGTTCGGTGTGACAGCGGGCTTTCACCGCTACCTGACCCACGGGGCGTTCAAGAGCCGGCGGTGGCTGCGCATCACGCTCGCCGTGGCTGGATCGCTTGCGGTGCAAGGGTCGCCAACGCAGTGGGTGGCTAACCACCGCCGTCATCACGCGTTTTCTGACCGGGAGGGCGATCCCCACTCGCCGTGGCGTTACGGAACCGGCGTCGGAGCGCTGCTCAAAGGTCTCGGCTACGCCCACGTGGGCTGGATGCTGCGCCGGGAGCTGAGCAACCGGTCGCGGTTCGCACCCGATCTTGTCGCCGACCGCGATATGCAGCTCGTTGGCCGCCTGTTCGGGCCGCTTGTCGTGCTGTCTCTCGGTGGGCCCGCTCTCGTCGGCGGACTGGTCACGGGCACGTGGACCGGGGCGCTGACCGCGTTCTTCTGGGCTGGCATTGTGCGCATGGCGCTGCTTCATCACGTCACGTGGTCAGTTAATTCGGTCTGTCACGTCTTCGGTGAGCGTCCGTTCGCCAGCAAAGACAAGGCGACCAACTTCTGGCCACTGGCGATCTTGTCGTTTGGGGAGAGCTGGCATAACTCGCACCACGCGGACCCGACCGGGGCCCGGCACGGTGTCCTTCGGGGCCAGATTGACCCGTCAGCGCGCCTGATTTGGGTCTTCGAGAAGCTCGGCTGGGCCTATGACGTGCGCTGGCCGGTAACCGAGCGTTTGCAGGCCAAACGTGTGCTCCTCGCCACAGATCAAAAGGGTTAGGGCGGGTCAGCTACACTTCGGTGACGGCATGATCGCGTTTGAAGATCCGCCGCGTCTTCGCTGGAACCTCGCATTCGCGAACTGCCAGCTCTTGAGTTCGGAGAATGTATGGCGGTCAGCCGCCCCATAGACACTTTCACCGGCCTGGGAGTTCCCGGGCCACTTAGCAAACTGCTAGCAGCCGGTGGCATCACGACACCGACCCCGATCCAGGCGCGAACCCTGCCAGACGCTATGGCAGGCCGCGACGTGCTGGGGCGCGGCCAGACCGGCTCAGGCAAGACCTATGCCTTTTTGCTGCCCCTCCTGACCCGGCTCGCGTCTAGCCCGTCGAAGAAGCAGCCTAAGCGCCCCCGGGCCCTGATCCTCGCGCCGACGCGCGAACTGGCGACCCAGATCGAGGCGGCTTTGCTTCCGCTGGCGCAGGCGATGCGCCTGAACACGCTGACGATCTTCGGCGGCGTCGGTGCGCGGCCCCAGATCGAGGGATTGCGCCGCGGCGTCGACATCGTCGTGGCCTGCCCGGGACGGCTCTATGAGCACGTCGAGTCAGGTCACGCCTACCTGGACGCGATCGAAATCACGGTCCTCGATGAGGCCGATCACATGGCGGATCTGGGCTTCCTCCCGGTGGTGCGCCGGCTTCTCGAGCGCACGCCGCGCACGGGCCAGCGGATGCTGTTTTCGGCCACTTTGGACGCTGGCGTCGACGTTCTCGTCCGGCAGTTCATGCGCAAGCCGGTCACACACAGTGTCGACTCGGTGCTGTCCCCGGTGACCAAAATGGAGCATCACGTGCTTCATTTGCGCCGCGAAGACCGCCTTTCTGTCCTCATCGACTTGACGTCGGCGCCGGGCCGCACGGTGGTGTTCACCCGGACCAAGCACGGAGCCAAAAAACTGGCCCGCCAGCTCAACTCCTCCGGCGTTCCGGCCGTCGAGCTGCACGGCAACCTGGCGCAGAACGCCCGCAACCGTAACCTGCAGGCCTTCACCGAAGGCACGTCGAAAACGTTGGTGGCAACAGATATCGCCGCCCGCGGCATCCACGTCGACGATGTGGCACTCGTGATCCACGCCGATCCCCCGGTGGAGCACAAGGCTTACCTGCACCGCTCGGGACGCACAGCCCGGGCCGGCGCCTCTGGCACGGTCGTCACGATCACCACTGACGAGCAGGTCAAAGACGTCCGCGACATGACACGCAAAGCGGGGGTCACCCCCACCATGACTCAGGTTCGCCCAGGCGACGCCATCCTGGCGACGCTTGCCCCGGGCGTGCGCAATCTGGTGCCAGTCGCCGCCGTGCAGCGGACACAGGCTCCCAGAACGCGCCGCCGCTAACTCCCCCGCCACCAAAGGAGCCCCGTTATGGCTGACATCAGTGGGATGACTGAACTGACCCACGAAGCGATGGCTGCGCGCTGGCAACTTGGTCTCGTCACCCCGATGTCGCCGACCATCAACACCTTCGCCAAAACCGATGGCAGCTGGTGGACGGCGAACGCGGCGGCCTGGCTCCGTGTTCCCTTGGCCGAGCACAATGAGCGCCTTGACTTTCACCACGAACGCTTCGGGCGCGTGGATCAGGCTAAGGGCCCAACCCCACCGTCGATTTTCAAGCACCGTTGAAGGTCGCCTTACTCGGGCCGGTGGCCTGGCGCACTCCCCCGCTGCATTACGGGCCGTGGGAACAGGTCACCAGCTTGCTCGCCGAGGGTCTCGTCGCCCGCGGTGTTGAGGTCACTTTGTTCGCGACACTCGACTCGGTGACCACTGCTGTCCTTGATGGGGTGGCGCCACACGGGTACGCCGAGGATCCGTCCATGGACGGCCGCGTGTGGGAAGCGCTGCACGTGTCGCACGCGCTGGAGCGCTCGGCGGAATTTGACTTGGTGCACAACCATCTCGACTGGCTGCCGCTGGCGTTCTCAGCGCACAGCAAGGCCCCTATGCTGACAACGATCCACGGCTTTTCCGGCCCGGCGATCGTCCCCGCGTACACCCGGGGAAAATCTCATTATGTGTCCATTTCAGACGCTGACCGGTCACCTGAGCTCGACTATGCCGCGACCATCTATCACGGCATCGACTTCGCTGACTTTCCCTTTAGCGCCACTGGCGGCCCGGGGCTCGTGGCGTTCGGCCGGATCCATCCCGACAAGGGAACGCACACCGCTATCGAGATCGCCCGGCTCGCGGGGCTGCCGCTCACGATTTGCGGCATCGTCCAAGACGACCGGTATTTCAAGGAACAGGTCGCTCCGCATATCGATGGGATGCGGGTGACCTACCTCGGTTCGGTGGGCCCGGAGCAAAGAGGACAGATCCTGTCGCAGAGCCTGGCTCTCCTGCACCCGATCGCCTTCCCTGAGCCGTTTGGACTGTCCGTCGTGGAGGCGATGGCATGTGGCACACCAGTGGTGGCCTATCCGCTTGGCTCGATGTCCGAAGTGGTCGACGAAGGGGTAACGGGGCGTTTAGTTCACTCTGCCGGTGAAGCGGCGCAAGCTGTCGCGCAAATCACCACCATTGATCGTTCCGGATGCCGCGCCCAGGCCAGGACCCGCTTCAGCGCTGAACGCATGGTCAATGATTACCTAAGTGTGTATAGCGCGCTTACCAGCTGATATCCCCTAGATGCTAGGGTCCAAGAGGCGCCTGCCGAGTTCCTGGCGCACCCGTTCCGCTCGCCACACACGCTGACGCAGCGGACCGCCTTCACCGCGTGAGGACTGTTCCGTCCGCGGAGCCGTCCGATGATCGGAAGGCATTTTCGTGACAACCAGTTATGGCTTCGTCAGCACTCATCCGCCGACGGAGTGTGGTTTAGCCACCTTCAATTCCGCATTAGTTAGTCATCTCGCCAAAAACGACAGCCGCAGTGGAATCGTGCGCGTCATCGCCGGCGGGGAAAGCGGCACAAGCGATCCCCGTGTGGTGCACACGTGGTCTGACGGTGACGTGGAAGGCTGGCGTCCCGCGGCCAAGGCTCTCAACGCTTTCGACGCCGTTGTCGTCCAGCACGAATATGGCATCTATCCCGGCGAGGACGGCCACGATGTGGTGCCCTTGCTGCACGAGCTTGAAGTGCCCAGCATGGTTGTGCTGCACACGGTGCTAACGAACCCGACGCACCGGCAAAAGGCTGTGCTGGAAGAGGTCGTACGCGCCGCTAGTGCTGTCATCACCATGACGAGCACCGCTCGCGACCGGTTGCTGGCGGGCTACGCGGTCGACCCGCACAAGGTAAACGTCATCCCGCACGGCGCCGGCGATCACGATCGTGCCAGTGCGAGCAAGGGGCCTCGCCCGCATCTGCTGACGTGGGGACTTCTAGGCCCCGGCAAGGGCATCGAGTGGGCGTTGCGTGCCGTGGGCCGGCTTCGGGACCTGAATCCGCGTCCGATGTATACGATCGCGGGCAAGACTCATCCCAGAGTCCTGGAGCACAGCGGTGAGGAATACCGCACCGGCCTGCAAAACCTAACTGAGCTGTTGTGCATTTCGGATTCGGTGCGTTTCGACGCCACTTACCTCGATGACGCTTCGCTAAGCCGCCTGATTCGTTCAGCGGATGTCGTGGTCCTGCCCTATGACTCACGCGAGCAGGTCACCTCGGGTGTCCTCATCGAAGCTATGGCCGCCGGAATCCCTGTCGTAGCAACACCTTTCCCGCACGCGGTAGAGGTGCTCACCGACGGGCCGGGCCTGCTAGTTCCCCATGGCGACCCGCAGGCGATGGCCACCGCGATTCGCGAAATCATCACCAAGCCCGCTTTCGCCACGAGTCTGCTTAGCGCGCCGACCCCGGCAACGTCGCGGTGGCCGGATGTCGCGGGCCAATACGCGGCCCTGGCCAAGCGGCTTCTCGCGGCCGGACCGCTGCCAGTCGCCGTGCCGGCATGATCGCGCCGAGACCCGATTTCGCGCATCTGCGCAGACTCACCGATGACACGGGCCTGTTTGAACACGCCCGTCACGCCACGGCGCGCCGGGCTCACGGCTATTGCACCGACGATGTGGCCCGCGGGCTTGTCGTCACCTGCCGGCAACCGGATCCAGACCAGAGTGTCCTAGGCCTCGCTGAGGTTTACCTGACGTTCCTGTGTCATGCGCAAGACAAGTCGGGTGCCTTTCACAACCGGCTCGGCTTCGACCGCCAATGGCAGGATCCGGCCGGCCTCGGCGACTGGTGGGGCCGTGCCTTGTGGGGCCTCGGAACCGCGGCGGCACACAGTCCGTTGCCTTGGCTGCGGACCGAGGCGCTGTGCGCCTTCGCCCTTGGCGCGGCCCAGCGTTCGGCAGACCCGCATGCCATGGCGTTCGCGGGACTTGGTGCGGCGCAAGTGTTACACCGCTATCCCGAGGACACCGCCGCGGCCAGTCTGCTCGCCGATGCCGCAGCCACCGTGAGCGTGCTGCCGGCCGATCCCGCGTGGCCCTGGCCGGTCAAGCGGCTCACCTACGCCAATGCCGCCTTGGCCGAAGTCGTCATCCTCGCCGGGCACGTCGCCAAAGACCAGCTCCTGCTAGGACGTGGCTTGGTGATGCTGAAGTGGCTGCACACTGTCCAATCTGGACCAGACGGGCTGTCGGTTATTCCAGCCGGTGGCTGGAATCTGGGGGAGGAACGCGGCGATCGCGACCAGCAGCCCATTGAAGTGGCGGCACTGGCTGACGCCTACGCGACGGCGTTCGCGGTCACGGGCGATCCCGTCTGGCAAACGTATCTCCAGCAAGCGGTGTCCTGGTTCTGCGGAAACAACGACACCGCGACGGTGATGTGGGACCCCAGCACTCACGGCGGCTACGACGGGCTCACGCCCGAAGGGCCAAACCTCAATCAGGGCGCCGAATCCACCCTGGCGTTCCTGTCCACCATGCAACATGCCCAACGGATGGCCCCTATATGACACCCGAACTCGCGGTCCGCCTCACCACGACTATCCCGCCGGACCCGCGACGGGTCATTATCAAGCTTTTCGTGCCCGGCGAAGACGCTGCCGTAGTACGCACCCGGGCTTCTGGTCTGGTGGAACGAATCGCGGCGCTCGGCGAAGCAGAGACCCGGGCCTTGCTCGACGAAACGCTGGCCCGCTTCGGCGATCGGCACGACGACCTCGAATCGACTTTCCTGCACCACTTCGCGCTGATCCGGCACCGGGTCAGCGCCGAGCAAAACCTATCCCCCGCGGCGCAGAGTCTGATTGGCGCTTTCTTCAGCCATGAGTACGCCGTGGAAGCCGCCGCCCTATGCAACCCGTCCATGGTGGAGCATCCAGATCAGTCTGGATTGGACAGTGGGCGGCTGCGAGCGGTGCTCAGCACACGTCAGGTCGGCGAGGGGCATCTGTCGTCCATAGGCTTCGCCACTGTCGTGCTCGGCCCGGGCCAGAGCTTGGACGTGTCAACCCGTTCAGGCCCTTTACAAGTGGGTGTACGAAGCAGCGCTAGTCACCGCCGTGATCTGCTCGCCGCGGGGCTAGCCGGGGAAGACTTCGACAACGAAGTCACCGCGACCGTGCTGGGCCTGCTGCCCGAACGCTTCAACGACGACGAGTTCGTGCGTGTCCTGCGGCAGATCCCCGACGAGTTGCTCAGCCGTGCCAACGCGCAGCAGACGCTGGACCAAATGCGCCGTGCCATCTCCGAAAGCTATGTGGCCTCGTTTGCCCCCGCGACACCGCTGGAGCACCGGGTCTTGTGGCCCGTGTCGGCCTCGGAACGCAACGGCATGGAAGACGCCCGCTTCGTCAAAGTGTCCGATGACCAAGGCAGACAGACCTACCGGGCGACTTACACGGCTTATGACGGCAGGCATATCGGGTCACGGATGATCAAGAGTGACGATCTGAGTGAGTTTGAGATCAGCCCAATGCGCGGCCCCGGCGCGGGCAACAAGGGCATGGCGTTGTTCCCGCGTACGGTGGCTGGACGCCATCTCGCGCTGTGCCGCTCAGACGGGGAAACCCTTGGCCTGACGGCCATAAGTGAGCACAACCGCTGGGAGGCGCCGGTGCCACTGCTGCGCCCTAGCCACGGCTGGAACCTCATCCAGGTCGGCAACTGTGGCTCGCCACTGGAGACTGACGCGGGCTGGCTCGTGCTCACCCATGGCGTCGGGCCTATGCGCCAATACGCCATCGGAGCTCTCCTGCTCGATTTGGAGCACCCTGAACGGGTCATCGGCGAGCTGCCCGGTGTGCTGCTCACTCCACACGAGACAGACCGCGATGGTTACGTGCCCAACGTGGTGTATTCGTGCGGTGGCCTGATCCATGACGGCACGCTTTGGCTGCCCTATGGCGCCAGTGATGCCCGCATCGGCTTCGCCACGGTGCCGCTGCAAACACTCATCAACGCGATGGCATAACTCAGGACCGTGGTGGTGCCGTGCTTTCGCGGATGACAAGTTCCGTCGCGAGCTCCATGCGCGGGCTTTCCAGCTTCTCCCCCTGCACCAGGCGAAGCACCGTGCGAGCGGCCACCATCCCCATTTGCGATAACGGCTGCCGGATCGTCGTCAGCGGCGGCGAACTCCAGCGCACCTCGGGCAGATCGTCGAACCCGATGATGCTGACGTCCTCGGGAACTCGCATCCCCCGGCGGCGGACCGCCTCGTATGCCCCCAGAGCCATCTGGTCGCTGGAGGCGAAGATGGCGGTCGGTGGTTGTGCGAGCGCGAGCAGCTTGGTGCCGCCAGCGAATCCGGAGGCGTGGTAGAAGTCGCCTTGGTAGATAAGGTGTTCGTCCACGGGAAGCCCGGCCGCCTCCAAGGCGGTGCGGTATCCGTCGAGTCGCGCGCGGCTGCACAATAGCTGCGGCTGCCCTGCGATGAAACCAATGCGCCGGTGCCCGAGGCCAAGAAGGTGCTCGGTCGCGGCTAGGCCGCCGGCCCAGTTGGAGGCGCCAATTGTTGGGGCGTCAAGCAATGGCACGCCCGCGGGGTCGACGATCACGGCCGGAATGTTGAGGCGCCGTAGCTCGGCCTGCTGCGGCGCGTTCAGTGCCGAGGTCACGATGATGACGCCGTCGGTCGCGCGCGCCTGCAGGTTTTCCAGCCATTGCCGCGCCGAGGAGGACCGGCGATGTATCGCTGACACGACGGTGCCGATGCCAGCGGCGTGAGCGACTTCCTCTACCCCGCGCATGATCTCGACCGCCCACGGGCTGTCCAAATCGCTGAACACAAGGTCAATCAGCCCAGAGCTGGGGCGCGGCCCGGATGCCCGGCGCTGATAGCCGTGACGGGTCAGCAAGTCCTGGACGCGTTCACGGGTGTCGGCCGAAACGTCGGAACGCCCATTGATGACACGCGAAACGGTCGGCACGGACACGCCAGCCTCAGCCGCGATCTCAGCGATCGTGATCTTACGGCTAGGTTCCTCGGCGGCCGGAAGCTTCTTACTCACGCCGCCAGCCTATCGACCGGTCTATGTGCATCCGATTCATCCCTTGCTTGCCCCGCCGAGAAGGCCACCGACAAGGTGCCGTTCCGCGACAGCGTAGAAGCCAAGCGCCGGCACCATCGACAGCACAACGTAAGCCAGCACTCTGGCCGTGTCCGTGGCGTACTGCCCTTGGAAGGCCGACACCCCGATCGGCAAGGTCCACCAGCTCTGGTCGGTGAACACGACAAGCGGGAGCATGAAGTTGTTCCAGCTCGCCACGAGAGCCAGCACGCTGACGGTCGCCAGCGCGGGCCGCGATAGGGGCAGCAGAATGCGCCAGAAGAACGCGAACGCCCCGCAGCCGTCAAGGGTCGCGGCTTCCTCGATTTCAGCGGGGATCGTGCGGAAGAAGCCGCGCAGGATGATGATCGTGACCGGCAGCGCGAAAGCGGCCTGCGGCAGGATGACCCCGAGCGGATTGTCCAGCAGGCCAATGTTTCGCAGCAAAATGAACAGCGGCAAGATCGCGACCGCGAAGGGGAACATCAGCCCCACGCCGAAGACAGTGAACAGCGCTTCCCTGCCACGGAAACTGAACCGGGCGAAAATATAGGCCGCCATGGACGAGGCGCCGACGACCACGAACACGGTGGCCAGCGCGATGATGGTGCTGTTGGCCAGCTGACGCCAGAAGACGCCGGAGCTAAGAATGCCGGTGTAGTTCTCCGGCACCCACGGGTCGGGCAGCCCGATGGGGTTGGTGGTGAGCTGGCCGTTGTCTTTGAATCCACCGAGCACTCCAAACACGACCGGGATGACGATGAGTGCCCCGATCGCGATCGAGATCCCATGCAACGCAACCTGCTTTGGCCTCGTCATCGCTGGACTCCCCGGGTCGTGATGGCGCCCTCCAGGTCGCGGCGCATGACGAAGCGCTGATAGAAGATGGCGAAAATCAGGCTCAGCAAGAACATGATGATGCTGATCGCGCTGGCGTAGCCGACCTCGAACCGGCGGAAACCATAGGAGAACATTGTCACCGCGAGCGTCTCCGAGGCGTGGATCGGGCCGCCACCGGTGAGAACCCAGACCATGTCAAACAACTGGATCGACCCGATGATGGAAAGGAAGACGCTGATGCGAATCGTCGGGCCCAGAAGCGGCAGCGTCACATGACGGAAAGTCTGCCAGGCACTGGCACCGTCGGTAATGGCCGCCTCGCCTAGTTCGCGCGGGATGCTCTGCCGGCCGGCGAGGTAGAGAACCATGTGGAAGCCGAAATATTTCCATGACACGACGAAGAACAGTGCGTAGATGACGGTCGCTGGATCGGCGAAGACCGCCACGCCTTCGGCTCCAAACACCGCGGCGATCTGCTCACCTAAACCGCGATCGGGCGAGAAGACCAGGGTGAACAGGACCGCCGTCGTGACTTCAGATAGGACATACGGCGCGAAGAAGATGACGCGGTAGACAGCGCGCCCCCGTAGCGGCTGGTTGAGCAGCATCGCCAGCGCTAGCGAAAAGGGCAACTGAATCACCACGGACAGCACGACAAGCAGAAGCAACCGCGTGAGGTCGCCGAGAAAAACCGAGTCACCAAAGGCGCGGGTGAAATTATCAATACCAACGAAGTTTTCTGGTACGCCGAAGCCGTTCCATTTGAACAAACTGGTGTAGCCGGCCACCAGGATCGGCAATAGCACCAGCAGAACGAACAAAACCAGTGCCGGAGCTAGAAAGACGGCGATGGTTCCCGCGCCGCGCAAGGTGGGCCGGTGGCCACGCTTGCGCGTGGCCACCGGAGACGAAACCCGGTTCATCGTTGCGGCTCCACTACTGGCTCTTGGCCACTGACGTGATGTCTTTGACGATCTGCTCTGGTGACTTGGATCCGGCGACCAGTTCGGCGACGCTGTCGTTGACTTGTGCCCCGAGCGCCGGCGGGTAGGCCTGGTCCAAGTAGAGCTGAAAACCGGTCGCGGCGGCCAGAGTCGAAGCGACAGTCTTGGCGTTGACGTCCTTGATAGCGTCGGCTGCCGCCTTGACGGTCGGCAGCACGGCGCCGGTGTCGGTCGCCTTGCGCTGATTTTCCGCGGTCAGCAGGTGTTTGAGGAATTCCGTTGTGGACGCTGGCGCGTTCTTGCCGACCGAGAAGCCGTTGCCGCCGCCAAACACCTCGGACAAGGAGCCTTTGCCACCGGCGACGGCAGGGAAGGGGAAGAATCCCAGTTTGTCGCCGAGGCCCTTCTTACTCGTTGACTGTGCTTCCTGGACGGCGGGGGCCCACTGTCCCATGAGTTCCATCGCCGCGTTGCCGTTACCCATGACACCGGCCTGGCCATCGGGTGAGCCGTATGCGGCGCCGAGGAATCCTTTTTGGAACGGCTGCAGGTCGATGAGCTCCTTGAAACGCTGGCTGGCCGTGATGAAATCTGGCTTGTCGAAGTTGCGCTCAGAGGCTGCTTGCTGCAGGGCCGACAGGCCGCCCACGCGCATCGACAGGTAAGACCAGTAGAAGTGGGCGGGCCATTTTTCCTTACCCGCCAAGGCGATCGGGGTGATCCCGGCGGCCTTGAGCTTGCTCACCACGACAAGCAGGTCGGCCCACGTGGCGGGCGCTGCCGTGATGCCGGCTTTCGCGAAAAGCTCCTTGTTGTACCAAAAGCCGACCATGCCGACGTCAAACGGCACGCCGTAGATGCGGCCGTCGATGGTGAACGGCTGCACCGACGCCGGTAGCAGGGTGTCGGCCCACGGCTTGACGTCGTTGGTGATGTCCTTGACCAGTCCGGCATCGACCTGCTGTTTGAGCCCGCCGCCGCCCCACGACTGAAACAGGTCCGGCGGCGAGCCAGCCTGGGTGGCGGTCGTGAGCTTGGCCTTGAACGCCTCGTTTTCCAGCGGCTGGATGGTGATGTTCACGTTCGCGTGCGTGGCCTGGAAGTCCTTGGCCATCGCCGCCCAGACCCCGAGCATGGGGTCGTTGTTCTGGATGTGCCACCAGTTGATGGTCTGCTTCCCATCGCCCGGCTCATCGTTGCCGCAGGCCCCTAGCAGGATCGCACTGGCGCCCGCGCCAGCTAATCCCAGCAATGACCTTCGCGTGACGTTGTAATCCATAGCCATCCCTTCGAGATGGATTTCCGAAAGTTTCAGCGAGCATCCGGCGAATTTCGGTTCGATGATGGGCAGGTTACGACCATAAAACCAGCGCGGTCAAGACCTGTTGCGCGGTATGCCGAACAGTTATCGTGTGCCATAACTTCCGATAACTAGCACTTGTCTACCGGAAACTTTCGGAGACGAAGGCATCGATAGGAGCGCCCATGTTCACCGAAACCACCGACGTGATGACGGCTGCCCAGGTGATCCGCAATCCCGTCCTGCGTGGCTTCCATCCCGATCCGTCGATTCTTCGCGTGGACGGCGACTACTACCTGGCGACCTCGACCTTCGAGTGGTATCCCGGGGTGCGGCTGCACCACTCACGCGATCTGGTGCACTGGCGGCCTATCGGCGGCATCATCACCGAGCGCAGGCTTCTGGACTTGCGTGGCTGCGGTGACTCCAACGGCATCTGGGCGCCGGATCTCACCTACGCTGATGGGCTTTTCCATCTCGTCTATAGCGATGTCGCGAGCTTCGCCAGCGGCTACTGGGACCCGCAGAACTATCTCATCACCGCGCCGGACATCGCCGGCCCCTGGTCTGACCCGGTGCCCCTGCACGCCCATGGTTTCGACGCCTCGCTCTTTCACGACGAAGATGGCTCCAGCTGGCTGCTGGCGATGAGCGCCGACTGGCGCCCCGGCCGCAATCGCTTTGGTGGCATAGAAATCCAGCGTTACGACCGCAGCGCACGGCGCTTGACCGGCGCGGCGACTGTCATCTTCGAGGGCACCGCGGCTGGCATGACCGAGGGCGCGCATCTGCACCAGCGCGACGGCTGGTACTACCTGATCACGGCAGAAGGCGGAACGAGCTGGGAACACCAGGTCACCGTGGCCCGTTCCCGCAACCTATTTGGACCTTACGAGGCGGCACCCGACGGCCCGCTGCTCACCTCAGCTGGCCGGCCAGACCTGCCCTTGCAAAAGGCCGGGCACGGCAGCCTCGTGGAAACGCAGCACGGCGAGTGGTACCTGGCCCACCTTGTCGCCCGTCCCTACACGCCACTGGGCCGGTGCGTGCTCGGCCGTGAGACCGCTATCCAGCGCGTTGACTGGCCACAGGACGGCTGGCCTGCCATCGCCGGCGGCCTCCCCGCCATCGAAGTGCCGGCGCCCACGCTGCCACTGCATCCGTGGCCGCACGAGTCCGCCATCGATCACTTTGACGATCCCGAGCTCGGCCACGCATGGTCGACCTTGCGCCGCCCGGCCGAACCCGACTGGGTCGACCTGCGCACGCGCCCGTCGCACCTGCGCGTCCGGGGTGGACAGTCGCCCGTCGGCCGCCAGTCACCGAGCCTCATCGCCCGCCGGGCCGGGGCCATCAACTGCTCACTGGAGACGCTTGTCGAGTTCAACCCGGTCAGCCACCGGCATCTGGCCGGGATCACCGGCTACTACAACACCGCGAACTGGCATTTCGCCTACATCACCCGCGCCGACGACGGCCGGAGGGTGCTGGAACTGCTCAGCTGCGTTAGCGGCCGGCTGATAGCGCACCCGGAGTACACCGTCGACATTGGACAGACCGGTGCCGTGGGCATCCGGGTCAGTTTCGAGGGACCGCGGCTGCGCTTCGCCTACCGGACAGCAGCCGTTGGCTGGCAACAGATTCCGGCCGACCTCGACGCCACCATCCTGTCCGACGAGCATGCTGCCCGCATTGTCGACGGAGAGCCGGAGGCCTGGGGTTTCACCGGAGCCTTCCTCGGATTGTGGGTGCAGGATCTCGGCGCTGACGGCGTGCACGCCGACTTCGACTACGCCACCTATCTCGAGGGCTAGTTCATTCCGCACCGAAAGAAGGGAAGCTTCATGAAATGGAAACGATGGCTTGGCCTCGGCACCGTGCTGGTGACAGCTGGGCTGTTCAACGTCGTGCCAGCTTCTGCCGGTCTGAACGGCCGTCCCGCGGATCAGAGCCTTCGGGCACTCGCGGACCGGCATAAGCTCTATATCGGTATGGCCGTGGACATGGACGCTCTGGCCAACACCGCCGAACCGCAGTACCGACAGCTCATCGCGTCACAGTTCAACACGGTCACCCCCGAGAACGTGATGAAATGGGGACTTCTCGAACCGACGCGTGGCACCTACAACTGGGGACCGGCCGACGAGCTGATCGCTTTCGCCCAAGCCAACAATCAGCGGGTACGCGGCCACGCGCTCATGTGGCACAACCAGCTCCCGGAATGGCTCACTGCGGGCGTCAGCAATGGCACCATCAGCAAACCGGAGCTACGCGAACTGCTGCGCAACCACATCACCAACGTCGTCACCCATTTCAAGGGCAAGATCTGGCAGTGGGATGTCGTCAACGAAACCGCTAGCGACCCTTGGGACACGCCCGAGGGCATTCGGTACCGCGGCTGGTGGATCGATCAGCTCGGCCCGGGCATCATCGCTGACGCGTTCCGCTGGGCCCGCGCGGCTGACCCGAAAGCGCTGTTGTTTTACAACGACTACAACCTCGAGTCGTTCGGATCGCGCGACGGGCACGACAAGGTGCAGTTCGTCTACAACATGGCCAAGCAGCTACGGGCCGACGGCGTGCCCATAGACGGCGTCGGCAGCCAGGGTCACCTCGGCACGCAGTACGGCAACTATGACGCGATTCAGGTCGCCGACACCCTCAATGCCTTCGCCAATCTGGGCCTCGCCACCGCGTATACCGAAGTGGACGTTCGCAGCCAGATGACACCCGGCGTCGTGGCAGGCGATTCCAACGAGATCAACCCACGGCTTCAGGCCTCCGCGGCGAACTACAGCATCCTGCTGCAAGGTTGCCTGGCTAGCCGGCACTGCCTGTCGTTTACCGTCTGGGGTCTGACCGACAAGCACTCGTGGGTGCCGGACTGGTTCAGCAACCCGCCGGAAGGACTGGCCACTCTTTACGACGAGAACTATCAGCCCAAGCGCGCCTTCAACGTGGTGAAAGCAGATCTGATGTTCGCCGGCCCGCCTTACGTGCTCCCCCGCATCCCGCACAAGCCAAAGCACTAAATAGCGACAGGGCCCGGGCACATGTCCGGGCCCTGTGTCCTAAAAGGACGCACAGGACTCACGCCTCATCACGCGGATCGGGCAGACTCGGGTGGTCGGTCGGGTAAAGACCTGCCGCGAAGCCGTAAACCGTGTCGCCCGAGCGCGGCAGTTCCGAGAATTCGCGCATCAGAGCCTCCACGCGCCGCCAGAACTGCGACGCGGCTGACGCCGGGATGCGCACGTGGCGAAGCGTCGTATAGAGCGTGTCCGCCTCGTGCGCTGGCACCGACTCGGCTGCCGCGACAGACAAACCGTTGATGCACACCGGAGTTGACGTGTCTCCGGGGCGTCTGACGACCGCGACCCGGATCGTGCGCCCGGTGCGGCCGTAATATCGCTCCTCTATCGCTCTCACGCGCCGGGTGCGCACCACGCGCAGCATCCCGGCGTCGAGAAGGACATTGACGTGATGCGCGACAGTGCTGTTGGGCCGGCCCGCGGCGGCGGCCAGCTCGGCGACAGTCGCGGCGCGCTCAAGCACCAAATCGAGAATGGTGCTGCGCAACGGATCAGCGATCGCCTTGAGTTGCGCGGGCGTCGCTACCTCGACCGTGTCAGGCAGGTCGTAATCTGGGACTCTGCTATTGCTCGACATTGTTGGATTATTCTAAGGTGTTGGAGTAATGACGGCAAGCAAGGAGATTCCCATGGCAGAAGTGTTGCTGTTCCACCATGCTCAAGGCCTGACAGAAGGGGTCCTCGCGTTCGCCGATGAGCTACGCGACGCCGGGCACAAGGTCCACACTCCCGACCTCTACAACGGCCATACCTTCCACAGCCTCGACGACGGGCTGGCCTATGCGCGTGAGGTGGGCTTCGGCAGCCTGCTCGACCAGGGTGTGCAGAGCGCGGACCGGCTGGCTGACAACCTGGTCTACGTTGGCTTCTCGCTGGGCGTGATGCCGGCCCAAAAGCTCGCCCAAACCCGTCCCGGTGCCCGCGGCGCACTCCTGCTCTGCGGTGCCGTGCCACCAGACGAGTTCGGCACATCGTGGCCCAGTGACCTGCCGGTGCAGATCCACGGCATGGACGCCGACCCCTACTTCGCCGGCGAGGACCTCGACGCCGCACGCGCGATCGTCAGCGAAGCCAAGCACGGCGAGCTATTCATTTACCCGGGGGATCAGCACCTGTTCGCTGACAGCAGCCTTTCCTCCTACGACGCTGACGCGACCGCGCTGCTCACCGAACGCGTGATCGCCTTCCTCGGCGAACTCTAAGTCACCGGCGCTTTTCCGCCCGCAGAACCGTGTCATGAAAATCGTGACCGCCCGGATGCGGCGCCGGGCGGGTTCTGGCCTCCGCGACGGTGACGTGCCACAGCTCAGGGTCGAGACCGTCAGCGATGCGCTCCTCAGTGACATGAACGCCTGGCGAATTCGTGTGCGCTGAACTGTGCGCGTCGTGCGGGTGATGGCTGACGATGAGCAGGGTGCCGCCAGGTGCGACCGCCGCCGCAAGCCGTTGCCGCACAGCGTTTCCAGCATCAGCCGGGTGTACGTAGTGCGCGATGACCAGGCTGAAAGCATTCTCCGGTGGAACCCAGGCGGTCAGATCCGCTTGCATCCACTCAACCTTCCCGGACATGGGCCCGGCAGCCGCCTCGTGCTGCCTGGCCCGTTCCAGGGCAGCCTCGGCGATGTCAACCGCCGTTACCTGCCAGCCGCGGGCGGCCAGCCATAGAGCGTCGGCGCCCTCGCCACAGCCCGCGTCAAGCGCACGCCCCGGGGGCAGTTCCCCTGCCTCGGCGATCAAGTGTGGATTGGGGTGAGCGCCGTGTCCATGGCCGTGGTGGGTGTAGCGCTCTTCCCAGTACTCCCTGCTGAATTCTTCTTGCATATAAGTCTTCTAACGCGCACTCGGCGCTCTCAGCAAGCTTCATTGCCGATTCAGCAAACTGACGAAGCTGTCCAATATGGACGGCCAGCCTCGCGGTGACTCCATCACGTTGCGATACGCGTCACCACCCGGCCCGTACTTTTCGAAGTCCCTGTGCTCAAACTCGATCCGGTCGTCGCGGAAGCGCACCTCGATCTCACCGGCACGCGACGGGTCCGGCACTGGCTCACGCTGCGGGCCAATCTGCCACGTGAACACGAGCCGGCGCGGCGGATCCCAGGTGAGCACACGGCCCCAGTCGCACCGAAACCCGTGCGGGCCGATCTCATAGCAGAGCCCGCCCGCGCCACCTTCGATCCCGATATCCGCCAGAGCGCCCGGGCCTGACCACGTGTATTCGGCTGGCCACCAGTCCTTGAAGTCCCCAGTGAAGACCTCAAAGGCCCGGTCGGCACTCGTACCGGTGGCACGCTCCAGGGCGATCTTTGACATGCGCCGTCCCGTACCCCTTGTGCATCGGCTTGAAACTTTTGGCAAAGTGAAGCCTATGACGAAAGTGGTATGCGACATCTCCGTTTCGGCCGATGGCTATGCCGCGGGCCTGAATCAAACTTTGGAAAGACCGTTCGGCGACGTTCCTGAAGAGCGGTTGCACGCCTGGATGTTTGAAACGGCCGAGGAAAACAAGGCCGAAGTCGACCGCATCGTTGACGCTGGCGCCTTCATTATGGGGCGCAACATGTTTGGTCCCATCCGGGGCGACTGGCACGGCGACTGGCGAGGGTGGTGGGGCGACGAACCGCCTTATCACGGTCCAGTTTTCGTGCTCACCCACTATCCACGCGAGACACTCGTGATGGAGGGCGGCACAACGTTCACGTTCGTCACCGACGGCATCGAATCGGCGCTGCGGCAAGCGCGTGCCGCCGCGGGCGACCGCAACGTCGCCATCGCCGGTGGTGCAGGCACCGTCAATCAGTTCCTGCGCGCCGGGCTCCTCGACGAACTGCGTGTGCACATCACCCCGGTCATCTTCGGCGCTGGCGAACGTCTCTTCGATGGCGTGCCTTACGTTGAGCTGGAGCAGATCGAGTCACGCGGCGCTTCCCTTGTCACCCACGTGACCTACCGCGTCGGCCGTCCCAAGTAGACCCTTGCCATTTGCTTGGGCACCAGCGTGCTGGTGCCCAAGCAAATGCTGTGGTGCGTGCCTACGGCCGGAAGCCGCCGTAGACGATCGTGTTCTGGTACAGGCAGCCCAGCTTCGTGCGTGAGGTGTCGAAGCCGTCAGCGGCACGATCCGACCAGTACTGGCTGAAGGTTGTTGATTTGTGGTTGAGGAAGGTTGTCCAAATAGGACCACGAGGATCTTCTGTGCACTGGTCGTGTGGGCCTTCGTTGGTGGTGTCGTAGAGGTCTAGCAACGCGCCGAGCACGCGGCCTTCGACACGGTCGCCGTTGTCCCAGTCAGCCGTGCCCCACGTGGGGTCTTCCACGTTGAGGGTGCGGCCGTCAGCCCAGCGGAAGATCGGCTGGCCGAGCACCATAACTTCGTAGAGCGTCGCGAAGCCTTCGGTCCAGGCGCAGCCGCGTGAGCTGGTGCGCGGGATGTAGTGCGGGCTGCACTTTGGCGAGGAGGGGAACGCGTCTTCGTAGATGTCGTCCATGATGGCGTGCCCGAACTCGTGCAAGACCAGCTCAGCCGAGCGCGGGTCGTCGGGCAGCAGGAAGACCGAGTTCTCGCCCAGGTCATACCAGGTGCCGTCGGTGGAATCCGGCGCCCAGGTCACGATTCCCTTACGGCAGACGGCATCGCGGGCGTCCCAGCAGGAGCCAGGCGTCCAGTTCCAGGCCGCACCGATCTGGTCGAAGGCTTGCACGCCACGCATCAGCATGGTGTTGCCGGGCATCCGCGAACCAAAAGCGGCTGACGCTCCGGCTTGGACATTGCTTTGCGTTTCGGTGCGGAACCGGAAAGGTGCGCGGGTTTCCGGGTCACGGATGAGCCAGTGCGGGTTCTCGGTGTTGAAGCTGACGTAGACATCCTGGCCACCGCCTTCTTCATCAGCCGCGGCGAAGCACAGCTGAAACGCACCATTAGCGCCGGCGACCCCGGACACGAGCAGGTCGTCACCGCCCGCGGCGTCAGCGTCCCACACCTGCACCCCGGTGTTGGCGGCGATGCGGTTAACGCCCGAGGTGTCCACATAGCCGAAAGACCCGGTGGCGCAAGCACTTCCCGCGACGTTCGAGTTACCAGCGGGCTTGACCGGGAACCGGGGATACGCGTGCGTGGGCGCGGCTCCGGTCATGGGCACCGCCGTGTCGTCGGCCGCGATCGCGAAACCGGCCGTTGTCCGGTCCCCACCGATGGTCAGGAACACGCTATCGGCGGCGACTTCCGGCGCCCCACTGGCCGCACTAACCCGGATCTGTGCGTGACCGGCCGAAACGGCCTGAACCCGGCCGCGCAGCACCAGCGGTGCGTTGGCTTTGACGGCCCGGTGTACGCCTATCCGGCTCACCCCGGCCCGGTCCTCTGGCGCGTGTGAACGTGAGTCACGGGGGCTCAGGCCAGCCGGTGGCTGCACCCACCGCAGGTGAGCGGGCAGCTCCACCTGAATGTCGACGTCACCGCGGGCCGCCGAGGCGGCGACGATCACCTCGAGGTCGGCCTCCTCCCCTACGCGCGGCAGTCCGTGCAGTTTCACCTTGGCGCTCAGGCACGAACTCCACTCGTGGCTGCCGTGATGGTTTCCTTGTAATACCGCACATTCAGCAGCTAGGCCTGCTTGTGCGATCGCGGTTTGCCCCTGCGCGGCGACCACGATCGCTGCCGCGGCAACGATCGCGCCTAGTTTGTGATAGATGGACATGGGTCGCAGCCTCGCGATACCGGCTGTCGCGCGGTACTGCCAAAGCCCCATAACGTCAAGGGGTTATGGCCCAGCCTGCCAGGCATTACTCTGCCCGCATGCGGCTGGAGCTACATCATCTGCGCGTGCTGGGCACTATCGCCGAGCACCGCAGCCTCACCAAGGCGGCGGTGGCGCTGGGCATCTCGCAGCCCGCGCTGAGCACGAAACTGCGGCGCATCGAGGACTCGCTGGGCAGCCCGGTGTTCGCTCGCGGACCACACGGGGTGGCCCTGACCGCGTATGGCGAGTTCGTGCTCGCCCGCGTGCGCGGCGCTCTATCCAATGTGGACGACCTAATTTCCGGTGTGGCGGCCGAGCCATGCCGCCCTGCCCGGCTCAGCCTGGGCGTGATCGAGGGCCCGCTGATGGTCGGATTGCTTGGGGTGCTTGAAGACCTTATCGAGGGTTGCGTCGTGTCCCTGCATTCGGAGTATTCCACTCGGCTGCTGCTAGACCTGGTCGCCAGTGGACGGCTGGATATCGCGTTGCTGGCTGACTATCCCGGCTATGAGCTGCGCCCGGGACCAGATGTCGAGGTGTGGCCGGTGGTTTCCGAGCCCGGCTTCGCGGGACTGCCCGCAAGCCACCGGCTGGCGGCCCAAGAAGAGGTCACGCTGGCGGACTTGTCTGGCGAGGCGTGGATCGTGCCGCCCTCGGACGGGACTGGCTGGCCGGAACATATGCTGGACGCCTGCCGGGCGGCGGGCTTCACCCCGGGCATTACCCATAGCGTCGTGGACAACCGGCTGCAGCACAGTCTGATCTCGAGCGGCCGGGCAGTGGCCATCGTTCAGGCGACGACGCCGTGCACGGAAACTGTCGCGGTGCGGCCGTTGCGTGGCGATCCGTGCTGGATGCGCTATCAGCTCGCGTGGCGACGTGATGGGCCATTGCATGGGCTGGGTGACCGCATCATCGCGGGTCTGCGTGAGGCCTATGCGCGGGCCTCGGCCGCGCCTCAGTACGCGGCCTGGCGTCACCGCCGCGGTTACCGCTTCGCGTAAGCGAGCGCAGGGAGCGGGGCCAGCCTGGTGTGGCGCAGGCTGGCCCCGCCGTAGGGCTACGAGCCGTAGATATCTAGCTCCCACATCGAGTAGCCCCACTGGGTGGCGCGTTGCGTGCCATAGACACGCACGTAACGCCCCGTCCCGGTAACGGTGACGTCATCGACACCACCGTCGGAAGTGGCCGTGGTGTAAACCGTGGTCCAGTTCGCGTTATCGGGTGACGTTTGGATCTGGTACGCCCGGCCGAACGCTGTCTCCCAGTTCACCCGCACGCGGCTGATCTGCCGTGTGGAGCCCAGATCGACAGAGATCCACTGCGGATCGGCATAGAGGCTGCCCCAGCGCGTGCCGGTGTTGCCGTCAACGGCATTGGCGCCCACGAGCACGCCACCGGATTCCACACTGGACGTCGCGGTTGGACGGTTGCGCGACAACAAGGTTGGCCCTGTGGCGGGGGTGCCATAGACGTTGAAGTCCCACAGCGAATAGCCCCATTGCGTCGCGCGCTGTGTGCCGTAGACACGCACGTAACGGCCCGTCCCGGTGACCGTGACGTCATCGACACCACCGTCGGAAGTGGCCGTGGTGTAAACCGTGGTCCAGGCCACGTTATCCGGCGAGGTCTGGATTTGGTACGCCCTGCCGAACGCGGCCTCCCAGTTCAGCCGCACGCGGTTGAGGTTGTATGAGCCGCCCAGGTCCACGGTGATCCACTGTGGATCGCTGTAGGCACTGCCCCACCGCGTGGTGGCGTTGCCGTCCACCGCGTTCGCCGCGACATGAGCGCTGCCAGACTCGACGCTGGACGCGGTGGCCGGTTTTCCTTGTGCCACATCGGCTGGCTGTGGCGCACCGTCGGTCTTGACGCGGATGTTGCGGTAGTTGATGTCCATGCCGGCACCGTCGTTTTGAACCCCGATGTAGCCGTTGGAGATATTGCGGGCGCTGGTGTAGTCGTTGACTTTGACGCCGTTGAGCCAGATCTCGACCCGCTGGCCGTGCACGCCAATCTCGTAGGTGTTCCACTGGCCGGGCGGGTTGAGCGCCGCGTTGCGGGCGGCCGTGTTTGGCGCTTGGAAGCTGTAAACACTGCCGGTCGTGCGGCTCGGGTCGGCGTCGGTGGCGTCGATCTGGATTTCGTGCCCAAGGTTGACCGGCTGCCACGGATCGTTGCCGGGATCGGGGAAGCCAATGAACACGCCGCCGTTGTCGTCGCCCGGCATCATCCAGTCCACCTTCAGCGAATAGTTGCTGAAAGTCCTTACCGGGTACCACAGAAGCCCCATCCCGCCAAAGGAGGTGAGCGTGCCGTTGGCCAGTGTGAACCCGCCAGGCCCGGCCATGCGCCACTGGTTCAGGCTGGCCTGCGTGCCGTCGAACAAAGCGGTGTAGCCCGTCTCGGGACGGCAGTCGGCCGGCTTCGCGCCAGCGGCGACCTGAATCCCGCCGAGCAGCATCTGGCGGAAGCTGACATCGCTATACGTTTCGTCGGTGTGCCCGAGACCCGTGTACCACGAGCGTCCGCCACCGTAACTCTGGCACCACGTGATCGGGTGATCGCCGCCCATCGAACCGCCGCTATAGGACGACTCGTCAAGACTGGCAAGCACTTTGGCGTTGGCGCGCACGTTGGTGCGGTAGTTGTACCACTCGTCGGTGCGCGTCCACGTGGGCGGCAGGTGCGCCGTGGACACGTTCGAGCGGTCCTCGACTTTGATGACCGCCTGCTGAATCGCCGGGTGGGACTGGAAATAGGCTCCCACGAGGCCGCCATACCACGGCCAGTCATACTCGGTGTCCGCCGCGGCGTGCACACCAACGTAACCGCCGCCCGAGGCGATATAGGACTCGAAAGCCGTCTGCTGACTGGCGTTAAGCACATCGCCCGTGGTCGACAGCCAGATCACGGCTTGGTATTGCGTGAGATTAGCGGTGGTGAACTGAGCGGCGTCCTCGGTCGCGGTGACGGTGAAGCCGTTGGCGGCGCCGAGGGCCTGGATCGCGGTGATGCCGTGCGGGATCGAGGAGTGGCGGAACCCGGCCGTCTTCGAAAACACGAGCACCTTCGTCAGCGGCGCGGCCTGCACTACCGACGGGACGGTGAATATCCCGGCGGTCAGTGTCGCCGCTGCCGCAAGAGCTAGCAGTCTCTTACGCATCAATGCTCCTCATGAGCCGTAGACGTCGAATTCCCAGAGCGAATAGCCCCACTGCGTGGCGCGCTGTGTGCCATGCACGCGCACGTAACGGCCCGTCGCGCTTACCGCGAGGTCGTCGGTGCCGCCATTGCCGGTGGTTGTGGAGTACACGTTCGCCCAGGTGTTGTTGTCGTTGGAAACCTGGATCTGATAGGCGCTGCCGTAGGCGGTTTCCCAGTTGAGCACGACCCGGCTGACGTTCTTGACCGAGCCGAGGTCGACCGAAATCCACTGCGGATCGGCGTAAAGACTCGACCAGCGGGTGGCGGCGTTGCCGTCAACGACGTTGGCGGCGACGTTGGCACCGGCTTCTGTGGACGACGCCGCGACCGGTCTTCCGCGCGACAGCAGCGCCGGGCCGGAAGCCGGTGTGCCGTAAACGTTGAAGTCCCACAGCGAATAGCCCCACTGCGTGGCGCGCTGTGTGCCGTAGACGCGCACATAACGGCCCGTTCCGGTGACCGTCAGATCATCGACGCCGCCATCGGAACTGGTGGTAGCGAACAGGTTGGTCCAGGTCGCGTTGTCCGGCGAGAGTTGCACCTGGTATGCCCGTCCGAAGGCCACCTCCCAGTTCAGCCGCACACGGCTGATGTTGTACGACCCGCCGAGGTCAACGGTGATCCACTGTGGATCGGCGTAAAGACTCGACCAGCGCGTGGCGGCGTTGCCGTCAACGGCGTTGGCCGCGACGTTAGCGCCTGCCTCGGTCGACGAGGCGGTGACCGGCTTGCCTTGCGCTACATCGGAACCGCCACTGGGCGCAACGCCCACTCCGGCGCCGGTGAACGTGTAACTGTCGATGTCGAACAGGGCACCGGTTCCGCTGCCGTTGAACACGAGATACAGGTCGTGGGTGTTGTCGTCGGGCTTGGTCACCGGCGCGGTGACCGTTTGATAGTTGTCCCAGCCACCGGTTCCCGGCACGGTGATCCGTGCGACTTCGGGCCCGGTTGGCGAGTCGAACCGCAACGAGATAGTCCCGCCCGCGTTGGCCGAGGACACCCGCGCGCTGATTCCGGTAATGCCCTTCAAACTGACCGCGTGATGGCGCACCGACTCTCCATTTTGGATGTCGCCGAGCCTCTTGCCACCTTCAGCGGCCGCCTGGTTCACCACTGCCGGGCCGTTCAGCGTGACATAGTGTTCCGCCTGCCACTGCTTGGGCCACAACGTAATGTCCTTCTCCCCGGTGAGTGGGACGGGACCAATGTCGGTGTAGCTCGCCCGCAACACGAAGAACAGCACCGAATCCGGGCCCGCGTGCACCGGCCCGGTGTTGACCGTGAAGCCACAGCCCGTGCCCTGTCCCTCTTCATGCGCGTGTTCCTGATGCCCCAGCGCCGCCCGAATCACGACGTTGGCACACGGGATATTTCCTTGCTGCGCATCGGTCGCGCTCGCGCTGGAGGTGAGGTTGTCGTTCCAGGAGAACAAGCCGCCATTAGGCAGACCGTTGAGGCCAACCACGGGACGGTTGTTGCCCACGACAATCGGGATCAGGGTCGTGCCGCTGCGCCCGGTGCCATCGTTGACCGTGAGCCGTGCCCGTTTGTCACCGTTGGTGGTGTAGGTATATGACGGGTTCGCGGCGGTGGAATCGGTGGTGCCGTTGTTGTCGAAGTCCCACGCGTAGGTCAGCGGATCACCGTCGGGATCGGAGCTTCCCGCGCTGGAGAACGTGACCGCGAGCGGCGCGAGGCCGTTGTCACGGTTCACTGAGGCGACCGCGATGGGGGAACGTCCGCCCGCCACGTAGTTGATTTTGTACAGCCCGGCGGCCACGTCACCGGAGAAGTAACCGTTGCCGTATTCGAGCATGTAAAGCGAACCGTCCGGCCCGAACTCCATGTCGATCGGGTGCACGAACGTCATGCCCGCCAGCGTTGGCTCGATGATGGTCGGGTTACCGGTGGCCGGGTTGCCGTTGCTGAACTGAACTTCCTTGATCCAGCTGCGACAGTATTCAGTGATCAGAAGCTTGTTGTCGTAGTAGGCGGGCCACTTGACGTCGGAGACCAGGTTCGGGTTGTAGTGGTATACCTCGGCGTGATTCGGTGAGCCACAGCCGCCTGGCTGATCCAAAGCGGGCCAGTCGACACTGCCGCCGTGCTGTTCCCACACCAGCGCGCCTTTGGTGGGCGGCAACTGCTGCAGCCCAGTGTTGCGCGGCGAATTGTTGACCGGCCCGCTGATGCCGCCACAGGGGAACCATCCGCGGGGGGCGTTGGCTGCGAAATCCCAGTCGTTGTAAGCGACATTCGGTCCGCCACAGTAAGGCCAGCCGTAGTTGCCGGGACCGGTCGCCCGGTTGTATTCGTCGTAGGCGGCCGGGCCCCGGTTGGGGATCGTCGCTCCGGCGTCAGGGCCCACCTCACCCCAGTACAACGTGTTGCCAGAAAGCTTGTCGACCCACACGCGGTAAGGATTGCGTACCCCCATGATGTAGATTTCCGGCTTCGTGCCGGAAGTTCCTTGGGGGAAAAGGTTTCCCGCCGGGATGGTGTACGTCCCGTTGCTCTCCGGGTGAATACGGTTGATCTTTCCGCGCAAATCGTTGGTGTTGCCTGAGGTTCGCTGCGCGTCATATTGCGCGTCGCGTGACGTGCGTTCGTCGATCGGTGCCATGCCCGCCGAGTCCCCGCCGGAGTTGGTGTTGTCGCCGACCGCGAAGTACAGATTGTTGTTGCTGTCCCACGTCATCGAACCCGCTGAGTGGCAACACAAGCGCCGTTCCGTGGGCCACTCGATAATCATGTCCTCACTGGCTGGATCCAGCACGTTGGTGGTGGGATTGAACGTGAACCGGGAGATCCGGTTGACCAGCGGCGTGACCGCCGGTGAGTAGAACAGATAGACCCACCGGTTGGAAGAGAACTGCGGATGCAGGGTGATGCCGATCAGCCCGTCTTCGAACCGCGCGTCAAGCGAGAGGGTGAGCGCGACCGTCGTGCTTGCCGTCGCCGGGTTGTAGAGCCGCACCTGGCCACCGCCAGAGCTGGTGCCCCGGTTGATGTAGAGGACCTTGCCATCGGGAAGCACCGATAGCTCGATCGGCTCCCCCATCGACAGCCCGCCGTCGAGCTTGACCTTCTCGAACGAACTCGTGGGCGGCGGGGCCGCCGCGGCAGGAGCGGAAAGCGGTGCCACCAGTAAGGCGGCAGCCGTAATGAGGGCAGCTAAGGCGGCCCGTATTCTTGGCATGGCTCACTCCCGGAAGAGGTATTGCCGGGCCGCCGATACCCGGTGAAGGGTGCTGTCGTGTTTAGAGGGTGGCGGTCATATTAATTCCCACCGATCAAAAGTTTCTAGTGTTGGTTCCGAACTTTTTTCTGATCTAGCAAAAGTGGAATGCGCTAAGGTGCCGGCATGACTTCGTGGCGCTTCAACGAACGGCCCGGCAGCCTGTCGTTGCCCGACTTCGGTTTGACTCCGGAAACGCAGGAAGAGCTGACCGAGCGCATTTGGACTCGGCTCACCATGGGCGATGACGATGCAGACGACTTCGTCGAGACGGAAACCGGCGAGTGGGAAGACCTCAGCGACGATCAGCTCCGCCAGGCCTTCAATGAACTGCATCGCGCACGGTTGCTTCAGCAGGCCGAGTGGGCTGACGAACAGCCACGCACCAATCTCGACAGTGCCTTCGAGGAGCTGACCGAGGCGGGAATCATCGCCCGGATGAACTTCACCTGCTGCGGCACCTGCGGGACAGCCGAGATCGATGAGGAGCGCGACGAGTCCCGTCATTGGCGCGGTTATGTCTTCTTCCACCAGCAGGACACCGAGACGCTGGTGCAGGAGGGTTACGTCTACCTCAACTACGGCATCTTCACCCCTGAAGACTTCGACGAAGATGCCTACGAGAAACTGTCCGATGAGGACAAGCAGGCCATCTACCTAGCGGATCACAAAGCCGTCATCGAAGACGACGTCGTTCCCCGGCTGGCCCGTCATGGCCTGGATGTCGAGTGGGACGGTAACCACCGCACGCGGATTCTGCTGCGCAACGCGCAGTGGTACATGCCGCTGGCTTAAGCGTCGCGGGGCTCGAAGATGACGACGGCCGTTTCGCCAGAGCGGCGTGCGGCGTAACTGTCTAGGTTGGCGTCGATTTCACTCCAGCGTTGCCACAGGCGAACGCGCTCCTGGCCGCGGGCGGCTCGAGCCGTTATGGCCCGCGGTCCGTCAGCCGTTTCAATCGTCGCCTGCGGGTTGGCTCTGAGATTGAGCCACCAGGCTGGTTCGGCTTCGCCCCAGCCATTCATCGCCATCGTGACGAAGTTGGGGCCGTCTTCGTAGTAGCCGACCATGACGCTGCGCTCCTGCCCGGTGCGGCGCCCAATTGTCGTCAGGCGCAGGGTGCCGTAGTTGTTTCCCTTCGGGCGCCCGAGCCCCAGCTTGCCGCCCGTGAAGCGATATATCCCACGGTGCACCGCCCAGGCCAGCCGAATGAACCAGCGAGGCGGCAGCCATGCTTTGCTGTTAGCCATGCGCCCAATGTAAGCTTTCTTTGACACGACGTCAATAATTTCTTACCTCCGCCGCTACGAAAAGGCACTACCGTACGATCTGCTCATCGCCGCTCACGGGAGGAATATCGTGCACAGCACCGCAGGACGCTGGTTCCGCTACGCCGCCATCGCTGAAACCGTCTCCTGGGTCGGGCTGCTCATCGGGATGTTCTTCAAGTACATCGCCGTACACAACGACATCGGCGTGTACATCTTTGGCCGCGTGCACGGAGCGATGTTCGTGTTCTATGGGGTCACGATGTTGTGGGCAGCGCGAGTGCACCGCTGGAGTTTCTTGCGTCTGGCACTGGGCGGTGCGGCGTCCATTCCCCCGTTTCTCGGCCTCATCTTCGAACGGTGGATCGACCGCAAGGTGGCCGCCGAGTCGGTCCCGGCCGCACCCGTCGCCGCGCCAGCCGCCGTCGGCTAGCGGACGGCGCGGGACCAGAGCACCGGCCAGGTGGTGTGGCGCAACCATGAGGCCGGCAGGAGCAAACCGCGCTCAGCGAGCTGTTCCCAGAAGCGGTCCCTGTGGGCACCGAGCTCGCCCGCGTCGGGCCAGGACGCCTGCCAGCCCTCGTCATCCAGTGTCGTGGCCGGATAGCCCGGCACGGAAACCTTGCGCGGGACCGTAATCGCGACAGTCGCGCCGTGGCCGGGCAACCCGCCCCAGGAAGTGACGGCCAGGGCGGCCGCTTTGATGATGGCCGCGTGCGGGCGAGCCGCGATGGCTTGCGCCAAGGCGTGATCGTCGTGGCCGACGAGCAGGCCGAGGGAACGCCGCAACCGAAGGGCCACAAGGTGTGCGGTCCGGGCAGGGGCGATGTGGGGCAGGCGGGACAGGATGCGCAGGTACCCGGGGAGCGGCGCGTCGGTGAACAGGGGCGCCAGCCGGTCCACATCGGACGGATGCTCTGCGGCCACGGCCTGCTGGAACGGGCGGATCGCCGTCGCGGCCCACACGTCAGCGAGGGCGTCTTGCACCGCAAGGGTTTTGCCCAGGATGCCCGCGAGACTAGTCAGCGATTCACGCCTGAGGGCGGTCATCGTGTCGAAAGGGTTCGGGCGAGGCTCAGCGATCGACGCCATGGTCCGCAGTGCGGCTTGCGCCGAAGCTTCCGCCATCGCGCGCTTTGCCGTCTCCTGAAGCGATTCGCCGAGACTGCGTGTCAGCCTGACCGCCGGTGAGCGTCCCGCACCAGCCGCGGGGCGTTCCCAGATCTCCCGAACCGCTGGCTTCACCATCGTGGCCGGCACCGCCAGGCTGCTTGCCCAGCTTCGGGTTTGCCGGGTCAAGATAGCGTCAGCGTCACCGTTGAACCGGCCCTTGATTTCTTCGACGTGCCAGCCGTGTGCTGACGGGCGCAGTTCGGCGTTGGCCACAAGCGATCCGTCTTCGGTTCGCAAGGCGACGAGAGCGGCCCGCCCGTCCCGGGCCGCTTCCTGATAACCAGGCCCGGCAATGCAGTTGCCCATGTAGTCAGCCCACTCAGCGAGCTGCCTGCCGTTGCGCGCGATCTCGATCCGGGCCCCGGTTCCGGGCAACACGGTCGCGTCCGCATCGGCCACTTCAGCGGGGACGGTGAACACACCAGTTAGCGACTCCGTCATCGCGGCGGTTTCCAGCAACCCGGCTACCAGTTCTTCCCAGCCGCGAGGCCGGCGCGGCACCCTCCCGCCAAGTTCGGTCAGTTGTGCCGTCGCGGCGGCCGCCAGAGCGATCGAGTCGTAACGCGGCACGAGCGGTTCGGGCGGGCCGAACAGGTTGGGTTCAGCATCGGGAAACTCAGCGCGGTAAGAGATCTTCGCCGCGGCGAGCCCACTGAGCTGAGCTAGCGCGTCGGCTAGCTCGGCATACCAGAGAAGGTCGCCAACAGTCTCACCGTCGCCGGGCCGTTCGCACAGCGGATCTTTGGCAATGCCAGCCGTGAGGGGACGCTGATTCCAGGCAGGCACGCGGTCAGGCGACAGGTAGCCGACTTTGGCGCGCCAATCGGCAAGCGAACTATCCGCCCACTCGCCCAGGCCCGGCGACACGGGCTCCCACGGATCGCCGAACAGATAGAACAGATCGGTGCACCCTTGCATGGCGGCATAGGCGTAGTCGCTCGCGAACGCCATCCGCGACCGTTCAAACGTCAAGTCGCGTGGACCGCGGCGCTGCGCCCGGCGGTAGATGTCACGCAGGTGCGATCCCGGACGGGCGGGCAGACCGGACAGGCCAGGAATTTGCCGCGCTGACAGCGCTGCCTCGTGCTGCGTCATGCCACCGGCCACAGCTTCGATTTCGTGCCAATGCTTGGCCAAAGCCGTTTCGGCATCGGTGTCAACGGCGCTGACCGCGAGCCGGGCCAAGACAGTGGCGGCCTGTGCGTCGTGCAGCACTCTGTTGGCTTTGGTAAGCCAGAACGCCGGCGACGGCTTCCAGAGGGCGATTTGCGAGAACGTGGCTTTGGAACCAAGCTCGGCACTAACCCGTTGGCGCAGTTCATCTTCCGCGTAGTGAGCGTTGCGGGCGAGGATGTCTTCCAGTCGCGACTGCTTGACCTGTGACGCGGCAAGCCGTTGCCTGCGCTGACTGTTAGCCACCTGGGTGCACACCTGTGCCCACAGGTCTTTGACGAGGCTTAGCCGGCGCGGACCTGGCACGGCTTCCAGCACCACGGCGAAATGGGCGCCCGTGACGGAGGCCAGGCCCGCGGGAAAGGGCTCGACTCCCGAGGGCGCTTGCCAGGCCACCACGTCGGCGAGTTGTTCTGGCCCAAGGACATCGCTGGCCGCGACGGCAAGCCGCAAGGCCGCCCAGCGGTGCTCGGCGACCGCCGCGTGCGCGGCGGCGCCGAGGGGCTTGGTCGCGTCAGGGCCAAAGAGGGACACCAGCACGGCTTCCCTGGGGCCAAGACGGTCAGACAGCCCTGCTTCAAGTGCGGCGAGCATGGCGTCGCGGCGGTCACCGGCGCCACCTTCAGTGCGGGCCGACTCGATCCCGTCACCGAGGCCGAGCCCGGCCCCTGCCACGACCGGTCCGTGCGCGGCGATCAGGCTGGCGAGCTCGGTCAGCGCCCGGGCGAGCGCAGTGTCCACAGTGGACACTAGTCCGACGGCGACTGGCGTGCCGGGCGGGAGGTTGAGGGCTGCCGCGTCGCCAGGAATGCCCGCCGGATCAAAGGCCCACATGCCCGTGCCCGGTCCGGGGACGATCCCGCCCGCTAGCCGCAAAGTCACCCGTTGATTCTGCCGTGCGCGGGCCGTTTTGTAACGGCCCGCGCACGGTCTCGTTATTCGGTGCGCAAAGCGGTCGCGGTACGGGTGCGGGCCGCCCAGCCAGCGGGCAACAGCGATCCGGCGACGGCAATGACCAGTCCCCCGAGCCCGAAGAGCACCAGCTGTCCCGGTTCATAGATGTTCACGACCGCGTCGGGCAGCGTGAACCCGGTGACCCTGCCCATCTCGCCGATGACAAGCCGCTGCAGCAACACTCCTGCCGGCGCACCGATCGCGCCACCGATGAGCCCGGTGACGACGACCGACGCGATCACCATGCTGATGGTTTGCTTCGGTGTCATGCCAAGTGCTTTGTGGACACCGAGATCGTGAACCCGTTCGCGGGTCTCCAACACCACCATGTTCAGCACGCCCAGGGCCGCGACGGTGACGAGCAGGACGGTCAGCAAGGCTGCCAAGGCGTTGACGATGACGATGAATTCCGCGGTGTCATCCTCAGCCGGCATCGCGTGAGCTTCCACTCCGGACAGTGCCGTGTTGAGGTCCGCGACGTAGCTGTTCACGTCGGTGCCTGGCTTGAGCGTGACGTTGTACTCCGTCCCGCGCAGTTCAGCCTCGGTGCCCGCGAGTGTGCCGGCGTGAGTCACGATCTCCATCCCCATGTCTTCAGGGTTGAAGGCCTCGCCCACGATCCGCACCGTGATCTGTGTGTTGTGGACGGTCAGCACGACGGAGTCGCCCACCTTGGTGTGCGTCGCGGTCAGGAACGGCGTGGACACCACGATTTCACCAGCGCCGGTGATGAACCTGCCAGCGACCATCTGGTACGCGCCAGCGGCACTGTTGCCAGTAAAGGCCGAAACACCCAGCGGATCGGCGATTCCGGCCACACTGACTTCGGTCTCGGTCGAGCTGTGGTATCCAGCGGTGCCGGCCTGTGCGGCGATGGCTTTGACGACCGCGGCATGGTCTATCTCCGGTGGCTTCCCGCCCGGGCCGGGTCCGCCGCCCGGTGGTGGTCCTGACTGCGACATCGGGCGTCCCGGCAACACGACCACGTCGCCGTGTGACTCCGTTGCCTGCACCTGATTGAGCGAAGACCCGAGGCCGACCGAGAACGTCGCGGCAGCCGCGCCAAAGGCGATGGCCGCGACAATCGTGGCCGACCGCAGGACTCTGGCGAACGGGTAGGCCAAGCCGAGCGTCATCGGGCGCGGCAGGGGCAGCCGGGCACTGAGCCGTGAGGCCCACTGCCCCCGGCCGGGTCCCGGTGTGCGGCCGACAGCGAGCACCTCTACCGTGCGCAACCTTCCGGCCCGCGCGGCCGCGGCCCACGCGGTCAATGCCACCACGGCTAGCGCTCCGGCCAGCACGGCGACGTTGACCCAAGGCGTGACACCACTATCGGAGGTGCCGTAGACCCGGTTCGTATCCGACAGCACAGCCAACGCGAGAATGTTCCCCGCGACCATGCCCAGGGCCGCGCCCACGATGGCCGGGATGAGCGCCTGAACCGTATAGGCCCGCACCACTTGTGCCGGCGTGAAACCGAGCGCCTTGAGGATGCCGATGCGGTGGGTGCCCGTGCTGACCGCGCCAGCGATGACGTTGCCGATGATGAGCACGGCCATGAGCACGCCGAGCGCACCGAAGGCGAGCAGGAACGGCACCAGCAGCACCGTGTTGCCGGCGCTGTGCAGTTTCGTGGTGAGCCAGGAACGCGTGCCGGTCATCGCCTCAGCCGGGACGCTCGCCTGCACAGCGGCACGGGCCGCGTCGACATCGGCCGTGGTATCCGGCTTAGCCAGGCGATAGAGCATCTGGTACCCCACGGGTGCGCCCGCGGCCGCCAGAGTCTCGATCTGCTCCGGTATAACCCATCCGCCAGCGGTCTCGCTGACGGTGCGGGCTATGCCAACGACCGTCAGCGTGGGGCTGCCCGGCAGATCCGGAAGGGTCAGCCGGCTGGCCAGCTTGGGCACCATCCCTGGCGGCATCCGGCCATCGTTGTTGAGCACGATCTCGCCCGCGGCGGCGACCCAGCGGCCGTCGGTCAGCGTGACGGCGTCCACTGACCCACCCTGAGCCGTCCTGCCCGCGATCGTGATAGGCGGCAGTTTTCGGCTGCGGTCAGTCTCCGGCGTCACCGTCGCTGTGCGGAAGGGACCCGCCGACGCGACGATGCCGCTCGCGTTAGCGGTCGCTGAAAGCTGTGCCGCCGTTGCCTTTCCGGCGTCGAATTGAGCTGTCAGATGTGCCCCGTTCTGTTGGGCGAAAGCCCGCTCGAACGGCGCGCTTGAGGCCACCATGAGCGATCCCCCGAGCACCGCCGACGTCACGGCCATCATGACGACAAGTCCAATCACGACGGTCTGGACCCGGCGTCGCCCGACCCCCGAGCGGACTACCTTTCCGAGTGCACTCACCGCACATCCCCCGAAACGACCATGCCGGTATCGTTGGCGACCCTGCCGTCGACGAGCTGAATCGTCCGCGTGGCACAGGTTTGCGCCAGCGCCAGATCGTGCGTCACCAAGACGATGGTCTGCCCGTCGGCGTGCAGGTCTTTGAGCAGTTGCTGCACGTCTTCGCCCGAAGCCGTGTCCAGGGCACCGGTTGGCTCGTCGGCCAGCAGCAGCGCGGGCCGGTTCATCAGCGCTCTGGCCACGGCGACACGCTGCCTCTCCCCGCCGGAAAGCCTTCCGGGATAAGCCTTCGCGTGCCGCTGAACGCCGAGCGCGTTGAGCAGCTCAGCGGCGCGCCGTTGCGCCTCGGAACGTGACATGCCCGCCAGTTGAGCCGGCAGCATGACATTGTCGGCGACGGTCAGATCGTCGAGCAGATTGAAGAACTGAAATACCATGCCGATCTTGGCGCGGCGGTACTTGGCCGAGCCCGCTTCGCCCAGCTGATCAACGCGCACGCCATCGACACTCACCGTTCCATTGGTCGGCTTGTCTAGGCCGGCGATCAGATTCAGCAGGGTAGATTTTCCGCTGCCGGACGGGCCAAGGATGGCGACCGCCTCCCCAGGGGCGATCTTTAGCGACACGTTGTCCAGTGCGGGCGGGCCCTCGTCGTAGCGGCGGCTCACGTCACCTAGCTCGATCACTTTTCTCTCCTTCGATGTCGGACGCCACTGAACCTAGATCCGCTCAGGCACACAGCGCGTCCACAGCCGGAGCTATATCGGGTACCGCTCGGGGATGAAGAACCCTGGCGTCATCCTTGCGATGTAGTCCAGCGATGTAGGCCACCCCCGCAGTCAGGCTGATGCCGCAGGGCGCGACGTTAGGCACAATGGGCCGATGACGATCGCAGCGATGGCCGCCCGGCTGCGGGCCTGGGCCTGGACAGCGGTGCGCCCGTCAGACGGACTGCCCACGCTCACGAGACGGGGCAAGGTATTCGACGCCCTGCTGGCGCTGTCTTTGCTAGTCATGGCCCTTATCGGCGGCGAAGACGACCGCCCGGCGCCCCGGGAGTTCGACTTCGATCCCGACGAACGCTTGCCACTGCCACCTTTCCGGCCCGAGCCGTTCCTGCCGATCGAGGAAAGCCAGACGGGCACGACATTGTTCATGTTCGTTGTCGTGGTGCTGCCCCTGCTCTGGCGCCGGCGCTTTCCGCTCACGGTGCTCTGGATCGTGCTCGCGACCGCCCCACTGGTGAGCGACAACGAAGCAGCGCTCCGGCTGTCGTTTTACGCCTGTGTCGTGGCCGCCTTCACCGCCGCGGTTTACAGCCCGTACCGGATACCGGCTTTGGCGAGCCTGCCGTTCGCGGCACTGGTCTATACGCGAATGCAGGAGCCCGCGGTTCCCACCGTGCCCGAGGACGCGGTGGCCTTCTTGATCCTCGTGCCCATAGTGCTTGCCGCTGACGGTTTGCGCCGCTGGAAACGCCGCGCCGACGAGCACAAAGAACGTCTATCCACATTGGAACGTGAGCAGGCCGAGGCACTCAGGCGCGCCGCCGAGCACGAGCGCGCGCGCATCGCCCGCGAGCTGCACGATGTGGTGACCCACAATGTGAGCGTCATGGTGATCCAAGCCGGTGCCGCACGGCGGGTCATGGACACCAATCCGGGTGAGGCACGCGACGCCCTGCTAGCCGTGGAGGCGGGCGGGCGAGCCGCGATGTCGGAGCTGCGGCACGTCATGGGCCTGCTCACGATGGATGAGGAAGGCACCGATCCGGCACTCGTCCCGCAACCCGGCCTCGACCGGCTGGAGTCGCTCGTGCAGCGCGTGCGCGACACCGGCGTCACCGTTGAGCTGAGCACCACCGGGCAGCCAAGGCCGGTGCCGCCTGGCGTAGAGCTGGCCGCCTACCGCGTCGTTCAGGAAGCCTTGACCAACACGGTGAAACACGCGGGCGGCGCCCCGGCGACCGTGCTCGTCGACTATGGCCCCGATCAACTGCGCGTCGAAGTCACCGACACGGGCGGCACACCGGGTGTGACCGCCAGCGCGGGCAACGGCCGTGGTCTGATTGGCTTGCGGGAACGCCTGGCCGTTTACGGCGGCAGTTTGCACGCAGGGATTCGGCTGACCGGCGGCTACCGTGTGACGGCACTGATTCCCTTGGAGGCCATGTGAGCACCCCGCTGCGCGTCGTCGTCGCCGACGATCAGGCGCTCGTGCGGACAGGCTTCCGGATGATCCTCACCAGCGATGGCATGGAGGTCGTGGCGGAAGCCACCAATGGGGCTGAGGCTATCGAGGCGGTACGGCGTACCAAACCGGATGTTGTGCTTATGGATATCCGGATGCCGGAGATGGACGGCCTGGAGGCGACCCGCCGCATCCTGACCGGAGCGCCCGGTGAGCCACGCATCATCATCTTGACCACCTTTGATCTCGACCACTACGTGTATGCCGCGCTCGCCGCGGGCGCCAGTGGTTTCCTGCTCAAGGATGTGACGCCGGAACATCTTGTCGCGTCGGTACGCCTCGTGCGCTCTGGAGACGCGTTGCTGGCACCCGCGATCACCCGCCGTCTGGTGGAGCGATTCGCCGGGCGGTCGCAGGCGGCCACCACGGTCCACCACGATCTGTCCACATTGACCCCACGAGAGCTGGAAGTCCTGCAGCTGCTGGCCCAGGCCCTCAGTAACGCCGAGCTGGCGGCAAGCCTTCACCTGTCGGAGGCGACCGTGAAGACGCACGTCGCCCGGATTCTGGCCAAACTTGGCTTGCGCGACCGGGCCCAGGCCGTTGTCGTGGCCTATGAAACCGGGCTCGTGGTGCCCAACAGCGGGTAGAGGCCCGGTCGGCACACAGCCTTAACCAGTCGCCGGCTCCTTACGCGACACGAGCGCGTCCAACGACCACGCGCCCGGCCCGATCGCGGCGATCAGCAGGAACGACCAGCAGAACATCGCCGCCAGTTCACCACCATTGTTCAACGGCAGCAGCGACTGTGGCTGATGCACTATGAAATAGGCGTAGGCCATCGAACCTGAAGCCAGCAACGCCGCTGGCCTGGTTCCCAATCCGAGTAATACGAGCAGGCCGCAGACCAGCTGGATGAGCGCCGCCCACCAGCCCGGCCACTGGGCGAACTCGATCGCCCTTCCAGAGCCCCGGTTGCCGCCGAGCACACCGAACAATGAGGACACTCCGTGCAGTGCGAATAGCAAACCGAGCACCGCACGGAAAAGTGCTGTGATGACGCCTTGCATTGACTTTCCTTCCGCCGACACATCCATCAGATCAATAGATGTAAATAGATTTTATCGGCGAGGCGGACGATCCCACCAGGTATCAAGTTCACCACCGGCCAGCGGGCGTATCGCCGGCCCCAGGCGTTTTGCCGGGTAACCGTCAGCGCCCCGGTGGTGAATTCCACCGGGGCCGGCTGCCGGGCGCGTTAGCCCAAGCGCAACGTGAACGTGCCGGTAGGTGTCGTGTAGTAACACTGTCCGGTCGGGGTGCACACCGTTTCGATGGACACTCCGTCAACGGCTATCCAGTAAGACTTTCCGGACCGCGCCTGGAAGGTGAAGTCGATGGGATAGCCCTGATCGTCAACTCCCCACCCGACCGAGGTCAACGCGGAGAAGTCCGGGTTGGACACCGTACTGGGCGTTTCGTAAACGTGGACGCAATACATCTGGCTGCCACTCGCGCGGACCCGGGCCGGGCCGTCAGCGGTAGGCGACCACGCATACCAAACCGAAGCACCGGAGAACAGATCGTCGCAGTGATGCGGTTCGCCGTATTGCTTTGTCGCGGCGATGTTCGCCCCGAACTGTGACGAGCCATAGCTGAAGAACGGCATGGCGTCTTTGAGGTTGTCGTTGGGCAGGTTCCAGTTCAGGCGCAGATGACCCGTGCGCGGGAACGCGATGCCCGGATGGCGGAAACCGTCAGCGGCGATCTCGATCGTCTCGCCCGCGCGCACCTGCACCGTGACGATGCTCGTTTCCGCGTTGCTGGGTCCCGAGTCATCATCTTCACCAAGCAAAGTGGACGACCCGTTGGACTCGACGCGGTAGACGGCTAGCAACGTGTTGAAATCGCTGCCGATGGTGGAGAACTCGACGGTCGCGTCACGGTCGGGCATCCAGCGGAACCACGCAGAAGCACCACCGGCATTGCCTCCGTGGTCGGCTTCTCCGGGCTCCTTCGTTGCCGCCCAAGTGGTTTGGCTGGTCCGCCCACTCCACGTGGTCAGGGCGAGAGGGTTCGCCCGGCTGTCGTTGGGCACGGGTGCCGCCGCCCGGATCGCGTCGGGGAAGTTCAGCCGTGGGTGCACCTCGATCGTGCGCTGGTCGGCGACAAAGACCGAGCTGGTCTTTAGCTGCGTCTCCAGCTGGTGTGCCGAGGCATAGGGGTTGATGGACGACAGAATCGCTGACAGCGCCGCGACATGCGGTGCGGCGACAGACGTCCCGTTCCGGTTGATACCAAGGGATTGTATGTTCGCGCCGGGCGCCAGCACGTCCAGTCGCGGGCCGCTGGCCGAGGAGCACGGCATCGTGTCGACCATCACGGGCGCGGTGTCGGTGCAGTCGGCCCACTTCTCGTCACCGGTGGTGTTGGTGGCCGGGTAGGTGCCGCCGACAGCGATCGCTCCTGGCACACAGGCCGGCCGCGATACGCCCTGGCGGAACGATCCGCCGCGGAAGGCGTGGTTGCCCGCGGCGACGATCGGCATCGTACGGGCCTGGCGCAGCGCCTGGAACGCACCGTGGAACGGGCTGGGCGTCGTGCAGTTGCCCAGGAAGTAGTCCGCCTTACCCCAGCTCATGTTCACGGCCACGATGTTGTGCGCGTAACGGCTAGCCAGCACCCAGTTGAGCCCGCGCAACGTGTGGCTGTCCATAATGGACGTTCCGTCCATGATGTCGATCGGGATCAGTTTCGCGTCAGGCACCGCGGCGGCCAGCACGGCGGCGATACCGCTTCCGTGACCGTGACTGTCCAGCATGCCATCGTCCGGGGCGGCTTCGAAGCTGACAGTGATGCGGCTGAGTTCAGCCCTGGTCGTGTCAGCGCCCGTGTCCAAAATGGCGATTCCTTGCCCGGCGCCTTTGAGGTTGCCTTGCATCGCCAGCGGGTGCCCGATCAGCGGAAGGCTCCGGGTTAGCCACAGTTCGTTTTCCCCATCGACCCACAGTGAGACCACGAGGCGGTGGTTGATGAGCCGCAGCGCCGCTTCAGGATCGCGCACGGGTGTGAGCAGGACCGGCAGGAGGCTAAACCGGTGCTCCACCGGCAAATTGAGTTCCCGGATGACAGAGGTTTGCAACTCATCGAAGACGCGCTGCGCTTTCTTGATCGCCTCCGGGTTGCCGTCAGCGTAGGCGTCGAGCCCCGCAGGCGCATGGATGACTGCGAGGACCGCGACTTTCTCGCCCTTGTACAAGCGCGTCGCCAGGCTCGGCTCCACAACTCCAGCTTCGACGGCCTGGCCCAAACTTTCGAACGTCTGCCCAGGATCCGGCAATTTCGGCCCGGCCGACGCGCTCACGGCGGGGCTCATCGCTATCGCGCACACGGCCACGACGGCCGCGGCAAGGAACCTCTGTCTAGTCACGCGCCGAGCGTCGCCGGCCCCGCCTTCGCACGCTTCACACTGTCAGCTACCCGCCACCGTCAATATTCGGTTGAGCCGGGCGCCGCGGCCGTGCTGATTGCCTCAACGTGGCCGTAAGCGCGGCGATTCTGCTCTACGCGGCCAGACGATTACCTGCCCGGCCGACACCGGGCCAGAACCGCCCCACCCTTGCCAGGTAACGCTGATAGGCCTCGCCGTGAACCTCACGCAGATAAGGCTCCTCAACCACGCGAACCTGGATCTCGATCGTCAGCACCAGTGCCACGAAACCCAGCAGTGCCAACGGGTTTCCCACCATGAGTGTCAGCCCAGCGCACCCGGCGAGCATTCCCGTGAAGATGGGGTTGCGCACGACGCCGAAGGGGCCGCCAGTCACCAGAGCGGTCCGCTCCGCCGGGTCGACGCCGATACGCCACGAGTCACCCATCGCCAGCTGTGCCGCGGCGGTGGCCGCTATTCCCAGCAGCGCCAGCGCCAACCCGCTCCAACGGACGGCGTCATAGTCCAAAAACGACTGTGGCTCCAGGCCGGCCAGGCCAGCCGCGGGGGCCACCGCGCACAGGGCGATGGCGGCCAGGAAACCGATCTTGGCCCACCAGCGCACGCCACCCACGGGACCAGCGTCTAGCCGCAACCCGGTGTCTCCGGTCCGCCGCCATTGGATGAAGGTACGCAATCCGAACGCCACGATGAGGAAACCGACATAGAGCAGCAACGCGGCCAGGTTCACGAGGCACCATCCAAACGGGACACGGGATCACAACAGTCAGTGCACTGCTCGCCTCGCCAGGCGGCGGCACCTTCTTTGACGGCCACGCCAGCGATGGCGAGCGCGGCCAGTGGATCGGCCCAGGACCAGCCGAACAGGGCGTTAAGGCCCAGACCGGCCAGCAGAATCACCGAAAGATAAGTGCACAGCAGGTTTTGCGTCGCGTCTGCCGACACGGTCGCCGACCCGAGTTCACGGCCGGTGCGGCGTTTGGCCCACACCAGCAGCGGCATGACGGCCACACTGACCGCCGCCAGGACGATGCCCACGGTGGACGGTCGCGCTTCACCGCCCGTCAGCAGCGCATGCCCAGATCCGATCACGATGTAACCGGCTAGCAGAAAGAACGAGACGGCGATCAGCTTGAGCGCCAGGCGTTCCCGGGCTTCGGGCAGGCGCGAGCGGAACTGCCAGATGACGACGAGGGCCGAGGACACCTCGATGAACGAGTCCAGGCCGAAGCCGATGAGCGCGGTCGACGAAGCCGCCGCGCCAGCCGCGATCGCGACGATGCCTTCGAGGGTGTTGTATCCGGCGGTGGCGTAAGCCAGGAGCAGACTGCGGCGGTTGAGCTGAGCGCGCCGTTGCGGTGCCAGGACCGTCACGCTGGCTCCTCGTCGCACTCGGCTGCCGGGTCAACCGCGAGCACGATGCCCAGCAGGTCGGCCAGGGCGTGGGTTAGCCGTGGATCGGCTATCTCGTACCGGACCTTCTTGCCTTCCCACACCGCTACTACGAGGCCACATCCACGCAGACAGGCAAGGTGATTAGAAATCTTGGACCGCGATTCGCCGAGACGGTCCGCTAGTTCGCTGGGGTAGGCCGCGGCGGCGGCCAGCTCGACGAGGATCCGGCAACGGGTCTCGTCGGCCAGGGCACGGCCCACCCGGCCCATCGCCTCAAGATGCGTCGCAGACTTCAGCACAACGAGGATGATACAGAATCTGCTGAACTATACAAGCGCGGCTGATCAGTCCTGGTTGAGGTAGGCCAGCACAGCACGCACCCGGCGATGCGATTCGTCAGCCGGAGCCAGGCCGAGCTTGGCGAAGATGTTCGTGATGTGTTTCTCGACCGACACGGGCGCTAACGTCAGGGCCGAGCACAGCGCCGCGTTGGAAAGCCCTTGTGCCATCAGGGAAAGCACCTCCCGCTCGCGGGGTGTCAGCGTGCTGATGCTCTGGTTGCGGTGGTTGCGGGCGAAGAGCTGCTGCACGACCTCCGGGTCCATGACCGTGCCGCCAGCGGCCACACGGTCGGCCGCGTCCAGGAAATCGTCCACATTGGTGATCCGGTCTTTGAGCAGGTAGCCCACCCCGCCTCGCCCGTCAGCGAGCAGTTCAGCGGCATAGACGCGCTCGACGTATTGCGACACGATCAGCACCCGCGTCTGCGGGTCAGCCGCGCGCAGGGCTATGGCGGCGCGAAGCCCTTCGTCACGAAAGCCCGGTGGCAGCCGGACGTCCACAATGGACAGATCGGGCCGGTGCTCGGCGACGGCTTCCAGCAACGCGGAAGCGTCGCCCACCGCGGCGACGACCTCGTGCCCTGTCTCGCTGAGCATCCGGATCAGGCCCTCGCGCAGCAGCACCAGGTCTTCGGCTATCACGATGCGCATGGGAACTCCGCGATCAGTTGGGTCGGCCCGCCCGGTGGGCTGGCAATGGTCAGGGTGCCGTCGAGGGCTTCCACTCGCCGCCGCAGGCCGTCGAGCCCTGTGCCGAGAGGATCGGCACCGCCGTGGCCGTCATCGGTCAGCGTTACCCGGATCAAATCGGCGGTGCGGGTGAGCGTCACGGTGACGGTCTCGGCGTCGGCGTGCTTGGCGGCGTTGGCGAGTCCTTCGGCGACAACGAAATAGGCGGCTGACTCGACCGCTGGCGGGAACCGGCCGTCGGTTTCGCTGGTGATATCCACGCGCAGCGGGCTGTCGGCGGCGAGGGCGGCCAAGGCTGACGCCAGGCCACGGTCGGTCAGGATCGGTGGGTGGATGCCGCGCCGATGGCGAGGCGGATCATCGCGTCACCGCCGTCATCTGCTCGGCGATCTTCTCAACGCCGGGGTGGGCGAGGTCGCTGACGATGCGGCCGTCGGCGAGGAACACGACCCGGTCGGCCCACGCGGCGGCGGCCGGGTCATGGTCACCATGACGACGGTCGCGTTCAGGGTGTCCACCGATTCGCGAAGCAGCGCAAGGACTTCCCGTCCCGAAGTGAGGTCCAGAGCGCCCGTTGGCTCGTCGGCGAAAATCACCTCGGGCCGCGCGGCCAGTGCCCGCGCCAGGGCGACGCGCTGGCGCTGCCCGCCGGAAAGCTGCCCGGGGCGGTCGTTTTCCCGCCCGGCGAGCCCGACGCGAGTGAGCACCTCCTTGGCCCAAGCCTTGTCAGCCTTCGCCCCGGACAGGCGCTGCGGCAGCAACACGTTGTGCCACACGGACAGCGAGTCCATCAAGTTGTAGGCCTGGAAGACGAATCCGGCTCGCTTGCGGCGCTCCTGGGTCAACTTGGGTTCCTTGAGGGCGCCGATTTCCTTCCCCCCAAGCCACACCTGTCCCGTGTCCGGCCGGTCAAGCCCGGCCGCGCACTGCAGCAAGGTGGACTTGCCCGACCCCGAGGGTCCCATTACCGCCGTGAAGGTGCCCCGCTGGAACGCCACCGTCACCTGATCCAGCGCCTTCGTCATCCCGGCGCCCGGGTAGGTCTTGGCGACCCCGGTCAGCTCTACCGCATTTGTCATGCCTCATAGCCTGCTGAAATTGGCGTCCAGGCAATACATGGCAGCCTTGGAACTTGACGGTAGGGCTGTCCCTACCTCCTGCCCGACCGGCCAATGTGGACAGCGAGCCCCTGGCCGTTCGGCCGACCTCGCCCGGTGGAGCCACGTGAATGTTTCTGGACGCGATGCGGAGCGGCTGATACTCCTAGACGTGAGCAAAATATTGCTCACAGTAATCGCCGTTTTATCGAGCGGGTGCCGTCGGCTGCCCGCCGACCCGGCGTGCCCTTCGAAAGGCGGTCACCCTGTGTCCAACCCGTCAAGACGCATGACCTCATCCCTTCGAACGTTCATTCCCCTCCTAGTGCTCACCGTCGCCGGCGTGCTCACGGCGGTCGCGTCGCCAGCTCAAGCTCTCCCCTGCAGCCCCTGGGAAAGCGAAGCCGAAATGCTCGCCACCCCAGCCTCCTGCCGGGGCACGTGGATCGCTGAACCAGGCCGCTTCAATCTCATGCAGCGCGAGCAGCTGTTGCGAGGGAACCTCTACGGCAATCACGGCTTTAGCCGCCAGTGGCGCTGGTATGCGCCTGAAGAACAGGTCACCATCACCGATCCGGGCCAGCAATGGGCCTACTGCTTCGAAGGAAGCCCGTTTGACGAATTCTGCCCGGACAGCAGGATCCGCACGAGCAACAACGGGATGCTCAATTCCTTTATCCCCGACCAGATCACACTAAGCACGTTCTCGTTCAAGGGCCGTCATGTGGCAAGGGCCTGCGGCAACTTCTTCACCACCGGTGGGCCGCACGAGGATCCGGTTCCCAGGCTGACCGTGGAGAAGTTCGAAGACCGCAACCGCAACGGGGCCAGGGATCCGGGTGAGGAAGGCGTCAGCGGCTGGCAGTTCCGCATCCACCGCGACAGCAGCCGCTACGGCGATCAGGGCCTGGGCCACGTCGACACTGTGGCAACCGGCTCCGATGGAAGAGTGCAGCTTCTTTTCCAGGACAAGGGTCCCGGCCTCTACCGGATCGAAGAAGTCGCGCGTGATGGCTGGGCGCCAACCACAGCGGCGGTTCAGCACGTGGTCGTGGACCCGGGCATCGGTGACCGCGACCTGGGAACGTTGCGGTTCGGAAACGCACAGACTCGCGCCGACCTGGTCAAGGTTGATTTCTCCCTAGTGGATCCACCGCAGCGCCTTGAGGCGGGGCAAAGCACGGAGCTGGTCGTGCGCGCGCACATCCGCAATGACGGCCCAGCCGACGCGACCGCCATCGACAGCATCGATGTCATCGTCCCCGCCGATTGCACCGCCAGCCCACAGCACGCCGAAGTCACCCGGGCGCTGGCCCGCGGGGAGTCGGCCGTCATCGACTTCCGGATGACGGTGACCTGCACCCAGCCGTCCTTCCATCCGATGGTCTTCACCGACCATCTCAGGGTGGTGACACCGGGAGTGGAGGACCCGGATCCCAGTGACAATACGGTCGGTTTCGAGCACGTATTCCCGGTCTTCGATCAAGCCGACATCACCCTCGCCAACACCCAGGTGAGCTGCCCGCAGCGCAGCGACGTCGGAGCCGAATTCACTTGTACCGCAACGGCTGTCATCGGCAACGCTGGCCCCTATGGCCCAGCCGCGGTCCAGGTGACGTTTGGGCTGACCGGCATGCAGGACTGCTCACGCGACAGCGGAGGCACCGACCGGCAAAGGGTCTCGGTGGCCACTGGCACACCGGTCACGGTAACCGCCGTCTGGCGTGTCGTCTGCGAACAGCGCAGCTATCACGATTTCCTGGTGCTCGCCAACGCCGAACTTGACCACCTGCACGTGGAGGACCCGGTTGGCGGAAACAGCGATGGCAGCGCCCCGGTCCGGGTGGAGATCTTCGAGCCGGCGGACATGTCGGTGTCGGGATTGGACATTCGATGCACGGAACGGGAATCGTCCACCCAGGCGTCGCAGTGCACCGCCGTGGTGACGGTCGCTAATGCCGGCCCCGCAACGGATGTCGAGCTGATGGGAACTCTGGTCATCACCCCGGAGCCTGGATGCACCGCGACACCGGCACCAGCCGTCGAGCAGAACATGACTCTGGCCGCTGGACAGCAGCAGACGATGACCGCCACGTGGAACTTGACGTGCACGTCAGCGGACCGCCATGCCGTGAGGGTGACCGCCAGCGTGCGCGCCACTGAGCCGCATGCGGAGGACCCCGACGTGTCCAACAACACCACGACGGCGATATGGGGTCCGGGTGACATCAAGCCGCGCAGTCTGCCTAGCAGTATCAACATCGGCAAGGACGGCGTGGTTCCGTTCGCTCTGCTTTCGACGGCCACCTTGGACATGCTGAGCGCCATCGACCGGTCGAGCCTTACCTTCGGCGTCACCGGAACCGAGCAAAGCGTGATCGGCTGCGCCAGCCAAGGTGAGGACGTCAACGGCGACGGCCGGATGGACCTCATCTGCCGGGCTAACACCCAGCTGCTCGGCCTGACGTGTGACACCACCGTCCTACGGGTGATTGGCCTCACGGCCGACGGCGTGCGCTTCTACAGCGAAGACGCCGTCAAGGTGGTGGGCTGCCACTAGGAGAGTCGAGTCTGGCACCGGGTCGCGTTTGCACGCGGCCCGGTGCCGGTTGGCGGGGCGGATGGGCCTAGGTGGGAATCCACGCCGACTGGCCGACGGTCACCCACGGGCCGCCCGGCTCTTCCTGGAATTGCAGCTTCACCGTCACCTGAGTGATGTAGGCGCTGGCGAACGGGGCGAAGCTCACCCAGCCATACCAGGTGCCGCCGTCGGGGGCGCACCAAGTGCCGGTCGTGTGCGTGGGGTCGGCGGCGTTGGACACCGCGTAGACGAGCTGTAGCCGCACACATGAGTCCGCGGAGTTGTTGATCCAGACCTTGCCGTCCAGGCGCGGGGTGTAGACACCTGCCGTCAGGTCCCACTCCAGCTCACCGTCCTGAGTCGGCCGGCCGGAGATGTTGCCCAGGTTGCCATCGCCGAAATCGGCGTGCTGCGCCGTGATCTTGAAGTAGTCGATGTCGACGATGACCGCGTGCGCGGCCGAGGGCACGAGCACGGCGGCGAGGCTCAGGCCCAACGCCGCGAGCAGGGATTTGATTCGCATGGCGAAAGGTTGCCCACCGCGGTCACGGGCGCGTCACGGCCGCGTCATGGCCACAAAGATCGCCGGGACGGGTGCGGAATAACGGGGCCGGCACCATGGTTAAGCTGTATGCAAACGCATATAACTTAGAAGAAGGTGTGCCGTGCAGTTCGGTGTGTTTTCCGTCAGTGACATCACCCGTGACCCGGTCTCGGGCTATACGCCCAGCGAGGCCGAGCGGATTGACGCCATCGTGCGCATCGCGAAGAAGACCGAAGAGGTCGGGCTCGACGTGTTCGCGATCGGCGAGCACCACAATCCGCCGTTCTTCTCCTCCTCGCCCACGACACTGCTGTCGTACATCGCGGCGAACACGTCCCGCCTGATCGTGTCCACGGCGACCACTCTGATCACCACGAATGACCCGGTGCGCCTCGCCGAGGAATACGCCATGCTGCAGCACCTGTCCAAGGGCCGCGTGGACCTCATGCTCGGGCGCGGAAACACGGCTCCGGTCTATCCCTGGTTCGGCCAGGACATCCGCGAAGGGCTGCCGCTCGCGCTGGAGAACTACAACCTGCTGCACCGGCTCTGGCGCGAAGACGTCGTGGACTGGGAAGGCAAGTACCGCACGGCGTTGCAGGGCTTCACCTCCACCCCGCGGCCGCTTGACGGGGTGCCGCCGTTCGTGTGGCACGGTTCCATCCGCACGCCCGAGATCGCCGAACAGGCGGCCTTCTACGGCAACGGCTTCTTCGCCAACAACATCTTCTGGCCCAAGGAGCACTACATGCGGCTGATTGACTTCTACCGCAAGCGTTTCGCTCACTATGGCCACGGCACGCCGAAGCAGGCGATCGTCGGGCTCGGCGGGCAGGCCTACATCGCACCCAAGTCCCAGGACGCCATCCGCGAGTTCCGGCCCTACTTCAATGAGGCTCCGGTCTATGGGCACGGCCCGTCGATGGAGGACTTCATGAAGATGACCCCGTTGTCGGTGGGCAGCCCGCAGGAGGTCATCGACAAGACGCTCACATTCCGGGAGTCCTTTGGCGACTATCAGCGGCAGCTGTTCCTGATGGACCACGCCGGCTTGCCGTTGAAGACCGTGCTGAACCAGCTGGACCTGCTGGGTGAACTGGTCGTCCCGGTGTTGCGCAAGGAGCTTGCCGCTCTTCGCGATCCCGAGGTGTCAGACGCGCCCACGCACGCGTCGCTGGTCAAGGCGGCCTACGGTGAGGCCGAGCCGCGTCAGGCCCGCCCGAACGCCAACCGCGGCGACAACCTCGCCGGATCCTCGCCCTACCAGGACGCCATCACCGGGGAGGGCTGATGGCCCGCGAAGCCCGGCTGGCTAACCACGCCTGGGAGGCCCTCATGTCCGCCTATGCCGTGACGATGAAGAAGTTCGCGGCCGAGGACATTTGGCAAGACCTTTCCATGCGGGAGTACGACGTCCTGTACACGCTTTCCAAATGCCCCGAGCCGATCAGCATCAGGGAGTTGCACAAGCACGTTCTGCTCAGCCAGCCGGCCCTATCGCGGATGGTGGACCGGCTGGCCGAGCGCGATCTGATCCACCGGTCGGCCGACCCCGCCGATGGCCGCATCGTTTTGCTGTCCTTAACCGTTGCTGGGCTTGAAAAGCAGCGCGGCATCGGCAGGCGGCACGCTCGCAGTGTCGCGCGGGAGGTCGCCGCCCACCTGTCCCCCACCGAGTTGGGCCAGCTGGAAACGCTGTGCCGCAAACTAGTTTCCCCAGAACGGAATTCATAGCATGGACAAGCCATTCAAGCTCGCCGTCGTCTCGGCCGGAACCAGCGATCCGTCCTCGACGCGGCTGCTGGCCGACCGGCTCGCGCAGCGCGTGGGCGCCCTGGCCGGGCAGCGGGACGGCAGTGTCACCGTCGAGGTCATCGATCTGCGGCAGCTCGCGACAGAAATCACGACAGCGCTGATCTCCCAGCTGACCGGGCCTAAGCTGCAGCAAGCCGTGACGGTGCTTGGCGAAGCCGACGGGCTCATCGTCAGCACCCCCGTCTACAAGGCCGGCCCCAGCGGTCTGCTCACCTCGTTCTTCCAAGTGCTCGACAACGATCTGCTCATCGCCAAGCCGGTCATTGTCGCCGCGACTGCCGGGACGGCCCGGCATGCGCTGGTGCTCGACGAGCAGTTGCGGTCGCTTTTCGCCTACATGCGGGCATTGACCGTGCCGACGTCGGTGTTCACCGCCCCCGAGGACTGGAACGACCCGTCATTGGGCCGTCGCCTGGACCGGGCGGCGATCGAACTGTTGCTCCTCATGGAAAGCGGCTTCGCCACCAAGGTGCGCGACGAATCCTGGCAGAGCTATCAGCACGAGTTCGGCAGCGCGGGAGGCACCGAGGTGTCCATCGACCTCAACTCGGACCTGATGCGGCTGGCCGCTGGCGGTTCGGCGGCCTAAGGCGTCAGCAGGGTTTTGCCGATTTCGGCTTGGCACACCTCAGCTGAGTACGCCATAAGGGCTCCGGCTTGGGCATCGCGGAAATGGCGCTGAATCGGTGAGGTCTTCAGATAGCCCGATCCCCCACCGACCTTGACCCCTAGCGCGGCAACATCTTTGGCCACCTCGTTGGCCAGCAGTTTGGCCTCCAGAGAGGTTGGGTTGACCAGCGGTGAGCGCTGGTCGCCCAGCCAGGCGGTCTGCGCGGCCAGCAATGTCGCGGCGCGCAGCTTGACGAACTCGGTGGCGGCTCCAAATTGGACCCACTGCATGTTGGCCAGAGGTTCACCGGTCGTCGGAATGACGCGGCTCATCGCGTGATGTTGCAACGCTTCCAGAGCGGCCTCGGCGACGCCGATGGACAGGAACGGCAGCCCCACCGGGATCGGGTTGGGCTCATCCGTTTGCCTGGTGCACCTGCGATCGGCGGGCAGCAGGGTGCCGGTGAACGAGATCAGCTGGCTGCGCGTGGCGCGCAAGCCGACGCTGTCCCAGATCGGAATCAGCTTGAGCGTGTCGTCGGGCGACAGGCCAAAGAACGCTGGCACACCGTCCACAAGCGCATTGACGAGCAGGTAGTCGGCGATCTCGCAGCCGGAGACGAACCGCTTCGCCCCATCGAGCACGAAGCCGCCTTCGGCCGGCTCAGCCGTTTGCAGTGGCATGAGGAACAAGTTGCCGCCCGTGGGCTCAGAAAGCGCGTTGGCGAAACGCTTTCCGGCGGCCAGCTCACCGGCGAAGAACCGTGCGGCCTCCGGTTCGTTCATGTGCACCAGGCCATAAGCCGCGCCCAGGTGCATCAGCCAGATCGTCGCCGTCGACGGGCAGGCCTTCGCGACCAGCGTGAGCACCTTGCCGAAGGTGAGCCATGAAAGGCCTTGGCCACCATAGCTTTCCGGCAGCCAGGCCAAGTCGAAACCTGCCGCGTGCAGTTCACTCAAATTCTCCACGGGCAGCTGGGCGCTCTCATCAAGCTCGGCGGCCCGCGAGGCGAAGACTTCAGCTAGCGCGGCGGCACGCTCGACCCAGTGCGCCTGATCGGCGGGCGGATCCAGTGGCGAAGGCGAAGAGATCTGCACCCAACGATCTAATCACGACATTGGGTCAGCGGGCGAGGCCTGACTGGTAAGCGAACACCACCAGCTGGGCCCGGTCCCGGGCACCGAGTTTGGTCATGGCCCGGCTGACATGGGTGCGCGCGGTCGCCGGGCTGACGACCAGCTGCGCGGCGATCTCGTCGTTGTTCATGCCCTCGGCGACCAGTGCCACGATCTCGCGCTCGCGTTCCGTGAGCGTGCCCAGGTTGGGGTGTGGCTTGAGCGGCCGGGGCGAACTGGACACGAACTCCTGCACCAGCCGGCGCGTGACCGTCGGGGACAGCAGTGCCGCTCCGTCAGCCACCAGCCGGATGGCCTGAAGCAGGTCAGCGGGTTTGGTGTCCTTGAGCAGGAAACCGCTTGCGCCATAACGGAGTGCGTCGAACACGTATTGGTCGTGCTCAAACGTGGTCAGGACGATTACCTTGGCGCCGCTGAGCTTGGGGTCAGCGGTGATGCGCTGTGTCGCTTGCAGACCGTCGACACCGGGCATCCGGATGTCCATCAGGATCACGTCGGGCGTGACCGCCTGTGCTGTCTCAATCGCTGCGAGACCATCGGAGGCCTCGCCGACACAGGTCATCTCGTCTTCGTTGTCGATCAGAACGCGCAGTCCGAGGCGTACCAAATCTTGGTCGTCAACGATCATGACGTTGATCATGCTGTTCCTCCCAGCGGCAGGATCGCCCGCACCTCGAATCGGTCCGACGATACCTTCCCGGCCGAGAACTCTCCGCCGACCGCCTCGACGCGCTGGCGCATGCCGTTGATGCCCGAGCCGCTGCCGCTGCTGCCTGACACGCGGCCGACGGGGTTGGTTACCGTGATGCTGACCGTCTCCGGGGCGTAGTCGATCGTCACGGCCGCCTCGCTGGCACCAGCGTGCCGCAGCACATTGGTCAGCGATTCCTGCACCACCCTGTACCCATAAAGGTCAGTAACCGGTGGCAGCGCCGGCCTTTGCCCGTTCACCCGCAGATTGACCCGCAGGCCCGCTTCCATCATCCGTTCCACGATCCCCGGCACCTGCTCCAAACCTGGCGTGCTCGCGGCCGGGGCACGCACTGTCGCCAGTGCCATCCGCAGTTCTTCCAGCGCCACACCACTGGTTCTGCTGATCGCCTCCAAGGCGACCGTCGCCTGCTCCGGCTTCTTCGCGAACACGTGCAAAGCCACATCGGCCTGCATCTTTATAGCGGCCAAACCGTGTGCGACCACGTCGTGCACCTCCTGCGCCACGCGCAGCCGCTCATCATCGACATGCTGGCGGATCAGCTCGGCCCGGTCGCGCTGCCTGGCCTCCTTGACCAGCCGCACCGCCACGCCAACGGAGAAGGGCACGGCGATCCAGGCCACCGCCGGAATCACGCCGTAGAAACCAGGCAGCCCAGACGCGCCGGTGAACACGTGCGTCACCAGCAGCAAGACAGAAACACCCGCGGCGGCAAGCGCCCGGTTCAGCTGGCCATAACGGCCAGCCGAGTAGACCGCGATGGTCAGCACGAAGAAGATAGGCCCGTAGGTGTACGGCACGACCAGGTACACCATGCACGTCGTGGCTGAAGCGAGCATTGTCGCGACCGGCCAACGCCGGCGCACCGCCAGCACCAGACAGCAGCCAACGATGAGCGCTATGCCGAAAGCGTCGAGCGGGCGAGACGGCCCGCCGCCTTCCTGCGTCGCGAACGAGCCAAACAAAGCTGGCACGACGAGCAGCAACGCCAGAAGTCCATCGGTCACGTAACGCTTCATGTCGTCAAGGTTCCCCCACGTCGGCGCGGATGGCGTCGGCCGGCAAGCGACCCGTGCCATACGTCGTGCAGCGTACGTGGGCCGCCTCAGCCACGATGCCGGTGTGCCCGCACCGCGCCCGCGGCGGTAGGCAAACAGCCGCCCCCGGCCGGATTCGCCAAAGCCCTTTACGGCGAAAGCTTTGTGGCATGACCGACATGACGATGCAGATGCAGAAGGTAAACAACAACCTGGCCGGCTGGCTGGACCGCTACAGCGTGACGCTGCTGCGCATCAGCCTCGGGCTCGTGTTCTTCATTTTCGGCGCTCTGAAGTTCGTCCCGGGCGCCAGTCCAGCACAGGAGCTGGTCATCCGCACCTTCGACAAGCTTTCGTTCGGCCTCGTTCCGGGAACGACCGCGCTGCTGATCACCGCCGCCGCGGAGTGCTTCATCGGGCTAACCCTTATCACGGGAAAGTTCCTGCGTACCGGCCTGACGGTGCTGGCAGTCTCGATGGTTGGCATCATGTCGCCGCTAGTCCTGTTCACCGGCGACCTGTTCCCTGGCGCGCCAACGCTTGAAGGCCAATACGTCCTCAAGGACATCGTCCTGGTGACCGCGGGTCTCGTGGTCGCGGCCCGTGCCCTGGGCGGACAGCCAGAAAAAGCCTGAACCACAGCCAAAAGAGCCGGTGCTAGCACCGGCTCTTTTGGCGTCTCCGGATCACGAAACCGGGACTGGCGCGGTTTTCGCGTTGGCGACGATGTGATTGGCGACGTGCTCGGCATCCTTGCCCGCGCCACCGATCAGCATCGAAGTGAACCCGCGCTGGAACGACAAACCGGTGAAGTAGAGCCCCGGAGCCGAAGGCACCACGCCCCGTTCCTCCACCGGCCAGCCGTCCTCCCCCATCACCGGCAGGTCAATCCAGCTGAAGTTCTGCCGGAAACCGGTGCACCACACCACATTGGCGACATCCAGCTGACGATCGTCACCGAGCACCGGCTGTCCCTTCTGGACACCCGTGACGCGATCGGTAACCCGCTCAACGCCAGCGGTCGCCAGATCTGCCTTCTTCACGCGCAGCAGTGGACCACCGTGGTGACGCACATCTTCACGCATCTTGCGGCCCATGGGGGTACTCATCGTGAGCACCTTGTCCCAAACGAACCACAGCACGGGAAACATCAGCCGTATCTGTGGACTGTCGAGCTTGAACGGAACCTGCCCGGTGTCGCGGCCACACAGCACGGTGGGGTGACCCGCCTTCGCCGCTTCAAACGCGATGTCCCCGCCCGAGTGCGATGCCCCCACGACCAGGACTGGGCCTTCGGCTAGCTGCGAGACTCCTTTGTATTGACTCGAGTGCAGCTGCACGATAGCTGGGTCGAGCTCTTGGGAAAAGACTGGTGTATAGGGCTTTCCAAACGTACCCGACGCGACGACGACGTTGTCGGCGGTGAACGTGTGCTCGCCTGCTTCGATCAGGAAGTGGCCGTCCTGTTTGGTCACGCGCTGAACCGTCACTCCGCTTTGGACGCCTAACTGGAAGCGGCTGGCGTATTCCTCAAGGAAATCGCCGACTTCGTCTTTAGTGGGATAGGCCCAGTCCGGTGCCGGAAACGGCATGCCGGGCAGGCCATCATAACGCGCCGGACTGTAGAGGCGCATGGTTTCCCAGTGCCGGCGCCAGTTGTCCCCCACGCGCCGCTGCGCGTCCAGAATGACGAACTGACGGCCTTGCCTGGACAGGTGATAGCCCGTGGCCAGTCCTGCCTGGCCGGCGCCGATAATCACGGTTTCGAGGTGCCTGGCGGACATTTCTCCTCCTCGATGCGGCGAAACGCAGATACCACGTCAGCATCAGCGCGGTCGACACCAGGTAGAAGGCGTGCAACGCCCAGACCGGGCCCGCGGGCAGATGGAACACGTACACCGAATGAATGGCGTTGCCCACGTTGGCCAGCACGATGTTGCCGAAGCTGTAGGAACTCAGATCCTTTGTCCGGGCCGCTTTCCACAGCATGGGCATCATGCTTGCCGCGAAAATCGCTGTCGAGACAGACCCCGCGATGATGGGAACACTCGCGTCCATCGCTGGCCTCCCTCGTAGCTCCTTCTCCTGACGCCTTTGACGCTAGGCGTGCGGACACATGTGGAGCTTCGGGAGAAGTACCCAACCGGCCGTGGGGCGGGTATGGGTAGAAATGCTCATAGCAAGCCGTTGTCGAAGGCGTGGGCAGCCGCCGCGGTGCGCGAGGAGACGTTCAGTTTGCCGAAGATGTTGCTCAGGTGCCGGGCGACGGTCTTCTCGCTGAGGAACAGCTCCGCGGCGATAGCCTGATTGCTCTTGCCAGAGGCGACCAGCCGGAGCACTTCTAGTTCCCGGCCGGTCAGGCCCGAGGCGTTGGGACGGGCCGCCTTACGGCTTAGCGCCTCGATACGGGCCAATTCTGGTGCCGCGCCGAGCGTTTGCAGGATGTGACGGGCCGCGTCGAGTTCCATCGCGGCGGTGTCATCGTCGCCCAGCTCGCCGCAGGCTTGGCTGACCAGGATGCGGATCCGCGCGGATTCATAGGGCACATCAAGGTCGCGCCACAACGACCACGCTTTCCTCAGCGCGCCAAGCGCGACGGCTGGATTTCCTTCGGCCAGCTGCACCGCGCCGCGCGCGTGCGCCGCATGGGCTTGCAACGCGGTGGTGTCATAGCGCTCAGCGATTTCAGCCAGTTCCCCGGCGCCTTTCCTGGCCTCGTCGAGCTGCTCGGCTGCCAGCATGATCTCGACGTAGGCGGGAAGCAGCCTAGCGCGGTCCAGCACCTCGGCCGCCTCCGACAGGGCACGCCCAATGGCGGCCGCGGCCGTGTCGGTCTTGCCCTGTGACAGGCGCAGCAAAGCCAGGCCGGGCTGGGCATCGCGCCCGTAACGGCTGGCGGTCTGGTAAAGCTCGGTGGCCTCTTTCGTTTCGCCACGTAACCGGCGTACTTCGGCGAGCTGATAGAAGGCGCTGCCCGCCGCGATCTCGGCGAATCCTTTCGTCAGCGCGTCGCAAGCGAGCTCGGCCTCGCGGATCGCGTGCGGCCAGTCACCGCCGAGCTGCAGCAGCTCCGCCCGGTGAACCCGGCAGATCCCCGAATAGGCACCAGTGAACTGTGGTCTCTCGTCGCACCAAAGGTTTAGCGCGTTGGTCCACTCCCGGGCACGGCGCAGTTCATAGAACTCATAGCAGGTATCGATGACGGTGCAATAAACCAGTCCTCGCACGCGCGGATCGAGTTCTCCGCCGACCACACTGACCATCGCCTCATCGAGGAGCGCCAGCCCTTCTTCGACCCAGCCCTGCTTGATGCGGCTGCGCCCCTGAAGGTGGATCGCGAGCGTGACCAAATTCTGATCCCCGCACCGCAGGCCCAGCTCGAGCGCCTGCCCGGCGAGCTCAAACGCCGTGGCGGTGTCGCCCTGCCGTACGGCGCTATCCGCCTACGGCACGAGCAGGTATCCACGCTCGCCACAGCCTGGTTCGTTCTCTGTCAGCTTGGAAGCCCTGGTAAGCCAGGCGGCCGCTTGGGCGTAATCGCCCGTCATCGCCATCGCGTCTTGCAGCCAGTAGGCACACCGCACCGCCGCGCCCAGCTCTTTCGCGTCAGCTCGTGCTTGATAGGCCCGCCGCAGCACCTGCGCCGTTTGCTCACCCCGGCCCAGCATCTGCGCACATTCCGCCAGCTTTTCCAAGTCGTCCACGCTCAGTGGATCCCCGGCGTCAGCCGCCGCGAAGGCGGTGCACGCATCAGCCCACGCCTGCCGCCGGTAGGCGTCACGCGCGCGGTCTAGCTCAGCGGCTAACCCCACGGTTCAATTGGACCCCCATCGAGCCCTCCTGTCACGCACTCAGGCGGTGTTGAGCCAGGCGAGGACGGCAAGGACGCGGCGGTTGTCGTCGGGTGCGGGCGGGAGGTCGAGTTTGGTGAAGATGTTGTTGATGTGCTTATCGACCGCCTTCTCCGTGACGTAGAGGCGATTGGCGATGGCGGCGTTTGACCGGCCTTCCGCGATGAGGGTCAGCACGTCCCGCTCACGGTCCGTCAAGCGATCCATGGGGCGGGCACTGACCAGTCCGGCCACGACCTCCGGGTCGAGGACCGTGCCGCCGGCGGCGACTTGGCGGACCGCCGCCACGAAGCCATCGACGTCCACGACACGGTCCTTGAGCAGATAGCCCACGGAACCTGTGCCGCCCGCGAGCAGTTCGCGTGCGTACAGCGGCTCGACGTATTGGCTCAGCATGAGCACCGGCAGATGTGGCCGCGTTGAGCGCGCGTGGATGACCGCTTCAAGGCCCTCGGTCGTGAACGTTGGGGGCATGCGGATGTCAACGATCGCGACGTCCAAGTCGTTGCGTGTCAAAGCTTCCGCCAAGGTGTCAGCCGTGCTGACGGCGGCGACGACACTGATGCCGCTGGCTTCGAGGATCCTAACCAGACCCACGCGCAGCAACGTCTGGTCTTCCGCGACGAGCGCCCTCATCGTGCCCGGCACCGCACCTCCATGCGCACTTCGGTTCCTTCGCCCTCAGGGCTTATCACGGTAAGCGTCCCATCGAAGATGCTCAGCCGCCGGGCGACGCCCGACAGACCGCTGCCAGCCGGGTCGGCGCCACCGCGCCCGTCGTCGCCGACCGTTAGCCGAAGCATGTCGCCGTCATAGGCGCCGGTCACCCAGGCCCGCGTCGCGCGCGCGTGTTTGGCGACGTTGGCCAAGCATTCCGCGACGGCGAAGTAGACCGCCGACTCGACCGGTGGGGCAAGCCGGGGCAGGTTCAGGGCGACCGTGACCGGGATGGGGATCGGGATAGCCAAGGATTCGATGCCCCCGGTTAGGCCACGATCGGCTAGTACCGGCGGATGAATTCCTCGCACAAGCGTGCGCAGATCCTCTAGCGCGCTGATCGTCGTGTCTCGCGCTTCTCGCAGGAGCTCCACGGCGGCATCAGGATCGGTGTGTACCAGCTTCTCGGCCAAGCCAACGCTCATGCCCGTGGCGGCGATCCTCGCCTGGGCGCCATCGTGCAAGTCACGCTCGATGCGGCGCAGCTCGGCCTCGTTGTGATCGACTGTCGCCGAGCGGGACTGGACGACCTCATCCACCCGCTCGCGCAGGCGCTCGATGCGTGAATGGTCGAGGATGCCGCTGTCGGCACGCACCCGGCCCCGCACGATCGGCACGGTAACGAACCACCAGACCAAAAGCGACGGTCCTAACAGGACAGACGCGATCGCGAACCAGAGCCAGTTCCCCATCGATAGGCCGACAATCATGTGTGCCGTTGGCCCGATGAGAAAGAAGACCGGAATAAGCGACATCAACAGGCCACCTGTTCCGGAGAACCAGCAGAACGCGAAGTCGCGCCACCGCGCCGGATCGCGGCCCCACACGAACACCGTCGTGAACGGGTTTTTCTCAGTGGTCTCGGCGTAATCAGCGACCACCGTCTCACCCAGCAGCCGCCCCGCGACTTTGCGGTGCACTCCGGCCAGCAGCGCCGCCAACGGCACCACCAGCCACAGCACGAAGAAACCGGTCAGCGACAGCAGAGCGGGAAAGGCACCGACCATGAGCAGTGCCAGCACGAGCGCCGGAATCCCCAATAGCGCATGGCCAGCCGACAGCACGGTGAGCCTAAGCCGCTCGGCGGCTCCAGCCTGGCCCAGGCCGGCTGGCACCGCGGAAAGCGGTGCCAGCCAAGTTCGCGGTGACTCCACAACCGGAAAGTCTCTCACCGAGCTGCCCGGCGCTGCGCGCCCCATGCGGCACCCGCGGTCACGATCACCGCCACGGCCGAGATGAAGGGCGGCAGCCACAGCTGGCCGTTTGGCACGAGCCCCTCGTGGCGGACGACCGAATACGGCACGGCCGTCGCCATCGCGCCCAGCAACCCCAGGCCGATCCCCAAGACGGCCACGACCACCGCCTCCAGAACGACACTGGTGCGCAGCTGCCGGGCCGTCGCCCCCAGCCGCCAGAGCCGGTCCAGCTCGGGGCGACGGTGCACCACCACGGCGACCGTGGCATTGACCACCATAATCAAGGAGAACAGGCTGATCATTCCAATGACGACAGCGTTAATCATCGCGATGGTGTCGCCCACTCCCTCGGGATCGCCTGCCGCCGCGAGCGTACGGTCGTCGATGCCCACCATCAGCAACGTCCCCACAGCGGTGGAAACAAACACGATCACCGGCGCGAGCATCCCCGCGAGCACGCCCGCCCGGCGGGTCAGGTTCTGCACGGCCAAGTGACCGCTCCCGGAACCCGAAAGCAGCGGGCGCAATGGCGTCGCCAGCACGCGCAGAAGCCAGGGAGCCAGTGCCGCCAGCCCAACGCCCGCAACGATCGAGGCCGATCCCGACGTCTGCATCGCGGCGTAAGCGTCGGTGGCCTTGCCCGTAACCGTGATGGTGACGATGGCTGACGCCAGACCACTCGCGATAAGCAAGGCGCCCAACAGGATCCGCCACCAGCGCAGCCGCCGCACCGGCACCTCTGCCTGCCGCAGCGAGAAGGTCGCGGCGCCACGCGTGGCCCGGCGAGACGAAATCCAAGCCGCGACCGTGCCGACCACGACCACGACACCGGCCGCCATCGATGGCGAAGCCAGGCTCGCGTCATATGACGACGCCGACGTGATGAGATTGCCGCGCTGCAACGCATCGAACAGCGCCGGTCCGCCAGCCAGGGCAACCACGACACCGGCCGCCGCCGCGAAAAGCGTTACCACCATGGCCTCGTACACGATCAGCGCACGCACCTGTTTCGGTGTCGCGCCAATGGTCCGCAATAGACCAGCCTCGCGAACGCGTTGCTCGGCAACGATGCCGACCGTCGAGGCGATCGAGAACAGCACGATGACGGTGCTCCAGCCGCCAACGACGCCGCCCATGATGATGAGAAGCTCGCGATCGTCTTCGTGCGCGCTAAAGGCCGATTCCACAAGCGTCGCGAACGACGCCATCATCGCGGTGCCAAGCAATGCGGCTATGAACGTCGCGACGGCCGCCGGGTAACGGTGCCGTAGCGAACGAACGGCTAGCGCCTTCATCGCCCCGCTCCCACGAGCTGATCGAGATGAGCCAGCTGCGCGGCGACCGCGTCCACGCTTGGCGCGGCCATCTTTCCGGCCACGCGGCCGTCGACCAAGAACACAACCTTGTCCGCGTACGAGGCTGCGAGCGGATCGTGAGTAACCATCACCGTCGTTTGCCCGAGTTCGTCAACGGCAGACCTGAGCAACCGCAACACCTCGCGGGCGGTCGCGCTGTCGAGCGCCCCCGTTGGCTCATCAGCGAGCATGACGGCCGGTTGCGCGACCAGTGCCCGCGCGATAGCGACGCGCTGTTGCTGACCGCCAGACAGGGCGCTCGGCAGGTGTTCCGCCCGGCTCGCGAGGCCCACGCGGGCTAAAGCCAGTTGCACTGCTTGCTTTTCCGCGCGCCGGCCCGCCAGCTTCGCGGGCAGTGCCACATTCTCTTGTGCGGTCAGATACGGAATGAGGCTGAAATCCTGGAACACGAAGCCAATCCGGTCGCGGCGCATCCGCGTCCGCCGCGTCTCGTCCCACCCTGTGACGTCGGTTCCCTCCAGCAGCACCCGGCCCGACGTCGGCCGCTCCAGCCCCGCGACACACGCGAGGAAAGTCGACTTGCCCGAGCCTGACGGCCCCATGATGGCCGTAAACGTGCCGCGAGCGAAGGTCAAGTCGACGCCGACGAGAGCATCAACAGCACCGGCCCCGGATCCGTGCCGCTTCGTAAGGCCCTCGACCGCGAGGGCGGGAGTGTCATCAACAACCATGCAAACGACGCTAGGCATCGCCGCGTACGGGATCGATAGTGTTGCTCCGACCCTCCACGGTAGGGCTGACCCCACCACCCGGCGATCACGTGATGGGGGTGCGGTGGTCTTTGGCGATGCCGTGGAGTGCGCAGGGCTGGCGTGGCGGGCGGGGGCACAGGACGGATAGCTCCGAGGCGGTCGCGCGGAAAAGCCGGTACGGCGCGGAGCCGGTGACGTCCTCACGGGACAGTGCGGAACCACCACGGCTCGGCGGTCCTGGGTAGACGGTGAGGCCCTCGTCAAGCGCGTTGGCGGTTAGTGACGTGGCCTCAGCCGTCACATAGACGGCGCGCCCGTGGTACGCGGGGACTGTCGAGTCGAAGATGACGATGCCAACCCGCGGACGCTCGGCGATGTTCAGTGAGTGCACGGCGTCCAATGTGGACACCCAGTAGAACTGACGGTAGCCGGCACTGGCGAAGTACACCGGTGATGCCCACGGGTTACCACCGTGATCCGCGGTGGCCAGGGTCAAGTACCGGTTGGTGTCAATGATGTCGCGGGCCAGGGCGCAGAGTTCGTCGGTCATCGCGGGATCGTCCTTTTCGAACATTGATTCGTACCGGTTTACGAACCTGGACACAGATTATTCCCTCATGCATCATCAGCAAAGTTTGTTTCCTAAACGAGGAGGCCACACGTGGGATTCCAAAGACGTCAGATCTTGGGAATGGCGGGGGCGATCGCAGGAACATCACTCTTATCAGCACCAGCCCAGGCGGGCGGCCACCACAGGCGCGTCTACCTTGGCAGTTACACCTCGGCCGGTGGCGGTGGCGTCGGGCTGGGGCGGCTCAACTCAGCTACCGGACAGCTAGTCATCGAAGACTGGTTCGATGCGGTCGCCGATCCCTCGTGGGCCGATCTGTCACCAGACAGGCGATCGCTATATACCACAAGCGAATTGGTCCCCGATGGGATTGTCAGCGCGTTCCGCCTGGATGAACACGGCCGCCCCCGTCTGGCGAACAGTCAGCCCACTGGCCAGGGTCCCGTGCACGTGGCCGTTCATCCCAGCGGACGGCATCTGTTCACCTCGCTCTACACCACGGGAAGCGTTGTGGCGCATGCGATTCTGCCTGACCGGACTGTCGGTTCGATCACGGACACGGAGGTGCACGCCGCCGAACCAGGCCAGGTGCAGGCTCGCACGCATCAGGTGGTCACCGATCCGTCCGCCCGGTGGATTCTGTCGGCTGATCTCGGCGTTGACGCGGTTTTCGTCTCAAGATTCCACTCACGCACCGGTCAACTCGGGCCAGCACAGCGCGTGCGGTTCAAGGCCGGGTCGGGTCCGCGGCATCTCGTGTTTCACCCGCACGGACGGTTCGTTTATGTCGCGTGCGAGCAGGACTCGACCGTCGCCGTGTGCCGGTGGCGCGACGGCGTGCTCACGCCAGTGCAAACACTGCCCACATTGCTCGAGCCACCGTCCACACGCAACTATCCGGCCGAAATCGCCGTCTCGGGCGATGGGCGGTTCGTTTACGTTTCCAACCGCGGTCACAACAGCGTCGCCGTTTTCGCGGTCTCCCAAGGCGGCGCCTCACTGAGACTCATCGCCACGCCATCGTGTGGCGGCACGTGGCCACGCCACATGACCATTGATCCGTCAGGAAACTGGCTGTATCTCGCCAACCAGCAGTCCAACGAGGTCGTCTGGTTCCGGCTCGACCGCCAGACCGGTCTTCCCGTGAGCGAACCAGCCGGCCGGGTGAGCGCCACGGCGGTGACGCAGGTGCGTATCGTCTGAGTTCGGTGGGCTCCGCCCGTGGTCGCGATAGGACGGAGCCACCGAACGTCACCTGGCGAGCGAAAGAACTGATACTAGCGCCGTGTTTGGGCGTCCCGCAGTACTATGGCCCTTCAACATATTTATTGTCATAGGTATAACCTGTGGTGAAGGTTTGGAGGACGCTGAGTTGCGCCATGAGCTGTTGAACTCGATCGAGACTCCCGATGGAAGACGGCTAACGATGGAGGTAACTGGGCACCCCAACGGTTCACCAGTCTTTCTGCTCCACGGCACACCCGGGTCACGCAACGGGCCGAAGCCGCGCGCCGCGATTCTCTACCGCTCGGAGATCAGGCTCATCACCTATGACCGTCCGGGATATGGCGGATCGACGCGGCAGGAAAGCCGCCGTGTCGCCGACGCCGCCGCCGACGTGGCCACCATCGCCGATGCCCTCGGCCTCGACCGTTTCAGCGTCGTCGGCCGCTCCGGGGGCGGACCGCACGCGCTAGCTTGCGCCGCTTCTATGCCAGATCGCGTCACCCGTGCCGCGGCTCTGGTCTGCCTCGCCCCCGCCAACGCCGAGGGCCTCAACTGGTTCGAGGGCATGAGCGATGACAACGTCAGCGCCTATGAGACCGCGGAAGCCGACGCCTCCCGGTTCGCCGAACGCATCCGGCTGCGTGCCGAGCGCATCTTGCGCGATCCAGAAAGCCTGATCCGGCTCCTGCTCGGCCAAATGCCCGAGGTCGACCGCCGCATCGTGCAAAGCACCGCCATGCGCAAGCACCTCGTCTCGACCTACCGCGAAGCGGTGCGTCCCGGACCCTATGGCTGGATCGACGATGCGCTCGCCTTCCGCCAGGAGTGGGGCTTCGACCTGTCCTCCATCACCGTGCCAGTGCTGCTGTGGCACGGCACCGCCGACACCTTCTCCCCGCTGAGTCACACCCTATGGCTGGCCAAGCGGCTCCCCCAGTCCGAGGTGTGGCTTGAGCAGAACAAGGCGCACTTCGGGGCGATGGAAGTGCTCCCCGACGTGTTCCCCTGGCTGACAGCACAGCAGAAACCGCTGTCGTCGCCGGTTTAGAACGGGTGCGGATCGATGATCCGGTAGAGATAGTGGCGCTTACGCAGACCTTCCACAATGGGGTGTGAGGTGCTGTTGAGGCGGCGCACCAAGCGCTCATGGATTTCGGCGATCTGATCCACGGCACCCGGATGACCCATCTCGTTCATCACCAGAGCAAGATTCGCCAAGCACCGCAACGTGTTCGGATGCTCCGGCCCCAGCACCGGATCCATCGCCGTCGCGGTCTCCTGGAATATCTCAAGCGCCCCTTGCAAATCGCCGCGCTCCGCCACACAGATCGCCAGGTTCATCCGGGTCGACAAGGTGTAAGGGTGAGTCGTGCCAAGCACTTCCGTGAGCCCATCGACCGCCTCGGTCGCATGGGCGAAGGCGATGTCGTTTTCCTCGCGCTTGCGTTCGGCCATGGCGAGGTTGGCTAGGCAGATCAAGGTGTGCGGGTGTTTGTCGCCCAGGTGGGTGCGGTAGATCTCCACCACACCAACGAGTTCCCGCTGCGAGCGATCGGCGTCACCGACCGCCAAGTGACTTAGCGCGAGGCTCAGCCGGCACGACAGCGTCTCCGGATTCGTCGGCCCGAGCAGTTCATTGAGCGCGTCGTATGCCTCGTCGTGATACTGCACGGCGAGGTCGATCTGACCCGAGCTTCGCAACGAGATGGCCAGATTGGACTGTGCCGTCAGCGCCGCTCGCGACTGCGGTCCCCGGCTGTCCACACATGCCCGGAAAAGGTTGCGCAGCAAGTCCGCCGACCGCTCGTAGTCGCCAGCGTCGCGAACGTCGCGAGCCACACATGCCGCGGATGCCAAGGTGAACAGGTTCGTTTCGCCGAGTATCAAGCGCCGGCTCTGATGCACCTGCTCGTCGCGCTCACGGGCGGAGTGGAAGTTGCCCATGAGGCGGTCGCACACCGCGAGGTTATTAAGAGCGGCGAGGGTACGCTGATGGTCCTCACCGTAATTCTCTTTCCACGCTTCAAAGTTCGCCGAGTCACGGGCCAGCGCTTCGGGATAACGCCCCAGGCCCCGAAGGTCGGCGGCGAGACTGCCGATGGTCATCAGCGTGTGCGGGTGGATGTCACCGAGCAGTTCGCGTTGTGCCGCAAGCACTTCTTCGTCAAGCCTGAGCGAGTCCTTGAACAAGCCGAGGTCACGCATGATGTTAGCGAGGTTGAACTGCAGCCGCAACAGCTGGCGCTGCAAGGCGATCCGGTCAGGAGAGTCTTCCATCTCCGCCAGCATTTCTTTCCACGCTTCGGCTGTGCGCTCGGCGCGCTCCTTGCCCGCGAGCAAGTCGCCTTGCAGCCACTGATACCGGACGCGGTCGACGATCAGCGCACGGACAGCTTCCTTCGTGCTGTGCATGGCGTCGGAGACGTCCAGGTGCGGCCACAGCGAGCGGAACACCGGCCAGTTCTCCGGCTCATCGACCTCACCGCGCGGGCGAGCCGCGGCCAGTACCCGCTGAACATCGATTTTCGCTTGTGCCAGTTCGTCTTCGGTCATGCGGGACCGCACCACGTCTTGCACGACGCGGTGAATCAGCACCTGTCCTTTTGGACGGTCCCGCTGCCCGCCACTGTCGCCACGGGGGTCGACGCGCAGCAGCGCTAGCCGGTTGATCCGCTGAACCAGCGAGCCGCGCACCATGCGCTCAGTGACGCTGGGGTCGATGGGCCGCAACAGTTCCGCGAGCTCGTCGCTGTAGACGAGGTCGAGTGAGATCTCGGGACCCAGCACGCAGCAAAGCTGGAACAGCCGGTACGCCGCTGGCGACCGGTCGTACAAACGCCGCAACGACAGGTCCCAGGTCTTCTGCACCGGGTCGTCAGCGCGCTCCAGAACGGCACTCGGGCCTTCCTGGTGAATGAATCTGAGGTATTCGTCGATGTCGGTGCCCGTGTCGGCGAGCCACGCCCCGGCCGCCGCGATCGCGATCGGAAGGTCGGCAAGCAAACCGGCGATCTGGTCGGCCGCTTCGGGGCGGATCGAGGGAATCCGCTGGCGCAAGTGCTCGACGCTTTCGCGCCGCTGGAACACTTCCACCGGCACCGGCTGCGCGCGCTCGCCCCACGAGGGATTGCGCGACGTCAGCAGAACGTGCCCGCCCGTCCCTTGGGGAATGTACTGGCCGATCGCATCGGGATCTTCGGCGTTGTCCATGATGAGCAGCCAGCGCTGCTTGATCCGGGAAAGCGCGGCGACCACGGCCTTCGCGGCCTCGGGCCCGGTGACCTCGATGTGGAAGCCCAGCCGTTGCCCCAGCTCGACGAGCTGTGCCTCGGTGTCGCTGACGGACTCGGCGCTCATCCACCACACCACGTCATAGGCGGTGTGGAACCGGTGGGCGTACTCGATGGCGAGCTGCGTCTTACCAATGCCACCCATGCCCTGCAGGGCAACGGGTTGCGTGCCCGACAGCACGACCGCCGAGCGCGCCCGAAGGTGCCGGCGCAGCCGGTGCAGATCGGCTTCGCGTCCCGTGAAGTTCGTGTTGCGCACCGGAACGTTGAAGATCTGGTTCTCGTCACCGGCGTAACGTGGGCCGCTGGCCAGGGCCGAGTCGATGTCTGCGGCGGAGCGCCCGAGAATCGCCAGGATGCGTTCCACCGCAACGGAAGCCGACTGCCCGACGATGTTGGCCGAGTTGCCTTGCGACACCCCGGGCAGGCGTCCGACGTCGGAGATGTAGACCGCGAGCGGCGGCCGCCCAGCGATGATATCCGTTGTCGTGAAAGAGGACTCGCGCTGAATGTTCGCGTTGGACACGATCGTCATCGTGCGCGCGTTCACCGGCAGGGCCTCTGGCTCGCTTGTCTCGCCGGACGATAGGAACACCGTGATACCAACGGCTTCCAGCACCGCTTCGATCCACTCGGCCCAAACCGAGTCCTGCGAGGCATACCGGAGCACGATCTCGTCTTCGACAAGCGTGGGACGGCGCAGGAACCGCACGTTGATCGGCGCCCGCGCCGACTCATCCATCGGTGGCAGCGAGGTGATCTCGCCTTGAGTGATGTGACTCGTCAGCATCTCGTAGGCGTGCAGCAGCGTCCCCGTCGATCCCGGCGTGTCAGCGAACGTGGCCAGGGTCTCTTCATAACCATAAAAAGCCTGATGTGGTACTTGTAAAGCCGCCCAGTAAGCCTGACGTTCCACATCGGACAGTCCGGTCGGGAAACCTTCGAACCGTTGCATGGCGACGATGCGCCCCGACTCGGCTTTCAGTTTCTCGGCACTGTCGATGCGCATCGGCACCGGAAGCACGCGGATCTCGCGCTTGGCGTGACGGTTGACCTTAAGCGCCACCTGTGCCGCACCCTCGATGCCCTGATTGCTGAGCGTGAAGCAGTCGACCAGGATGTCGGGCAGCTGGATCGTGCAGATGTCGGCGATGTCGCTGTGCCCGGTGCGGGAGTCGATCAGGGTGTAGTCATATTCGCGTTTCATGTCGGCGCGCAAAGCGTCGAGGAACCGTCCGCCTTCTTGGTGCTCGTAGAAGTCGTCCCAGTTCATTCCGGCCAGCGTGGGCGCGTAGTTGAGCATCTGCTGCCCGGCTGACAGGAAGTCGAGCGTGGCGCCTTCCGGGAAGTGATCCCAGTTCAGCGAGAACGAGAAGTTGTTGACCCGGGCGTGAAACTCCGGATCGCGGCCCTCACGGGACGCGGGATTGCGGGCCCACTCGTATTTGCGGATCAGCTCGATCACGCCGCCCGTGCTCGCGAGCGCGTTGGGGCTGATGAACGGGCTGAAGAATCGGAACAGACCCGGCGACTCCAGATCCCAGTCGACGGTGAGCACCCGCTTGCCGTTAGCCGCGAGAATCCACGCCACGTTGGCAAGTGCCATCGTGCGGCCGGTACCGCCCTTGTATGAATAGAACGTGACCACTTGACCGTTGCGATTGGATGACATGGACCTCTCCGTCGACGATAGGGACTGGGCGGCGGCCTGAACCATTGGCGCTACGGCGGATCGCTGTTGAGAAAGGCACGGCGGTTACGCCCGATGATCCGCACGATCTCCAGCTCGAAGTCAGTCGCGCTTTCAATGACCTTGCGTGCCTGTGGGCGGACCCTCCCAGCGACCAGCACCACGACTTCGTCTGCCAGGCCGACCCCCCGCCGGGCAAACTGTGGATCAGTGCGGTCGTTGACAATCACCAGCGTCACCCACTTGCGCAAGCGGCTGGCCGCGGCACCGATGAGATTGCGCCCGTCGGCCGTCTCAAGCACCCACGGATCAACGAGGATGACGCCGGGAGCGGACTCGAACCCTGGATCGCCGTTGGCGAAATCGAGCACGCGCGGCGGCATCATCATCGACTGCACCACGCTCGCCGTGTAGTCAGCGATGGGAATGTCGTGGACGTTGGGAAAGGGCCGCCATTGTGTCGCCTGCGGCCCATAGCAGTCCCTGCTCGATCGCGATTGTGGCAGGTGGCTGACCGCAGGAGCGATTACCGCGACCACAAAAGGGGTCACGGCGCTCGCGGGTGGAGACGAATCGGGGATCTTGCGGGCGGCCGATGGTGCCAGGGTGCCCGCGTGCGCCGTGTCGACGATTCGCCGGGCTAAACGCTCCACAATGGACTTATAGGCGCTGGCGTGTTCGCTCAGCCTCGACATAGGACCCAGTCCGTTTTCAAGATAGGCCGGATAATCCGCCCCGAGTTCCCGCGCCAGCTCGAGATCACTCGTCTGCCTCGATCCCGCGATCGGTGCCCAGAGCACCGGCAGGATGTGCGGAAATCCGGAATCTAGACCGGCGAGATGCAGGCGCTGCTGGAAGGCGTCGCGTTCCCGGAGCGGGCCAGCAAAGTACTCAGGGGTGTATAGCGGAACGAACGTGTGTGCCGTCCCGAGCGCGCGGTTGATCGCCGCATCGCGGTCCCGGCCAGGCCGTAAGTCGGCGAAACCCTTGTCTATGGGGCTGTCGACGGGCACGATGCCCGCGATCTCCTGGCATAGGTCGTCGAAGAATTTCTGGATCCAGTGATCCACCTGTGTGGAGGGCGATCGGGCATGGCTGAGGTAGAAGTAGATGCCGCGTGACGCCGGGACATCGGCGGTCACGAGCCAGCCCCGGCGGACCTATTCCAGAGACTCGCACCTTCTTCGCCTGGCATGGCTGCTCCCGTCGGCTGGCACCGTCACAGTCCCACTGAGGGTAATCTGTCCATGCCAATATGTCATTGGCCGTCGGTGCCCCTGCGCTCCACGAGCCACTCAAGGGTGAAATCAACGAGTTGACGCATGGGCAGAAGCCGGGCTTGGCCTGCGCCAACACGTGCTTTGCGGGCAAAGGACCGCTGGTCGGCCAAACGTCCAATGTGGTCAAACGTGGTGTCGTCGAGGTCTAGACCTTCGAATGTCTGACGCACTCGCTGTCCGTTGTCGTTAACGAAACATTCGTAAGACTTCGGCTCAGGAGTCCACGGCACCCGGTACTCAGCTAGGTGCATAGCCGTGCACTTGTCATAGCCCACGCCCAGCAGCAAGACAGAGGCTCCGGCGTCGTACATCGCTGCCAGTGGCGATCTTTCGCCGAGGTGACTTTCGAGGTCGTGGACCTTCATCAGCTGCTCGGCATAGTGCCCAACGGCGGCAAAGGAAGTTTGTGGGTGTGGGCTGCGGACGGCATCAGGCTGCCGCCGCACATACTCCGCGAAGACACCCATGCGAAACGACGGCGTGTCGTCGATCGAAAAGCCGGGCAGGCTCTCCTGATAGGCGCTGACGTCCGCTGGGCGCAGGCCCCGGATGGCCGCGAAGTAGTCCCTGCTCGTGGTGGAGTTGTTCGCCGTTTGGGTGGGCACGACAACCGTAGCCAGCGGGCCTAGTACACATTGGAGCGCGCGCAGCAGATTCCTGGGACTCCCGGCGGCCCGCCCCAGCCGGCGCATGGACGTGTGGACGAGCACGATCTCGCGGTCAGCCAGGCCGAGCTCGGTCAGCTGACGGCACAGCACGTCAAAGCGGCTGCCCACTTGGGGCCGCGTCATCGCCTGTGTCACGGCGCCACCAGCGCCAGCGAAGCAGCCATATGTCCCACCAGTTCCTGGCCAGCCGGGGTAAGAACGCTGCTATCCCGAAGTGACAGGAGAGCGTCTTCCGTCCAGTGGTAGTACTGCTTGAACCCTATCGTGGCCCGTTCCTGTTGCGGACCGCCTCGCACAGCTCTGGTGTGCCACATCCGGGCCACCGCCAGATGCGCATATGTTCCCTGCAACGCCCCCTCAACTGGGCGGGGATCCGGGCGCCAGCCGACACTAAACAGCTGCTTGGCCGCTGGGTCGAATAAATCAACCAGATCGAGGAGGGCGCCTAGCTTTCCGTGCTGAAATTCATGGACGATCATCACTGCCAGGGCGTCGGGATCAGCGAGCGCGGCCGCCACGGCGCCGAAGGCATGGCGAGCGGTGGAGGCTCGCATCAGCCCATCGGGGTCGGCCTGCAGCGGGACCAGAGTGCGCAATCCGGCCCGCAGCCCAGGAAGCTGTTCTGGAGCGTCAGTGCCGATGCTTTCCCAGGCCTGTGCGAAGGTCTGGCGCCAATTGTCCACTTCGGACGGACTGAGATCGTTGACGGGCGGCCACTTGTGGCAGTCCCGGTAGGGATCAGCGTTGTCGAGGCTGACCTCGATGTCACCCGCTTGCAGTGACGCGACCGGCAGCCATCGGTCACCTGTCACGCCCCTGACGGTCAGCCGTCCATTCTCGACAGACGCCCGCGACGGACCGCTAGCCCCGGGCAGCAGAGCGGTGCCAAGGCCGGGCAAATACAGGCGCTCGCTGGTGATCGCCAGTGCAAGCTCGGCGTCCATGCCCGCCCGCAAGGCCACGGCTAGCGCGATGGCACTGAGATAGCCGAAGTCGCGCTGCCCGGAGTCCTTTTGCTGCAACGCTTTCACGGCCCAGGCCCGCACGTAGGGGTGCGCCAGGACCTCGTCGGTCGCGTGTGGCGCTAGACGGTCTGCTTCCTGGAGCAGCAGCCAGGCCTCATTGGCCATCTCGTGCGACCCGAGGTCATCAGCGACACCACGCACGAGTGCCCGCGTGATGTCTAGCTGAGTGCCGCACAAGAACTTCAGTACATCGGCGTCTCCGAGCCCGGAGCCCACCTGGCTGATGAGATCGCCAGGCACCGGCGTCTCGGCTTCGGTCATGCCGTGCGTGAGGACGGCTACATTCGTGTTCACCACGCGGACGAGTTCCTTCAGGTCGTCGCAATACACAGAGGGATTGTCAAAACCAGAACCCGACCGGTAGCGATGGGCGTAAAGCCCTCCGCCACATTGGCGCACCAACGGGCATTCTTGGCACTGCTTGCTGAGCCCAGCTAGGCCCAATTGCCTTCGTGTCACTTCGGGATGGGCGGCGACCTCATCGACGGAATGCTGGTAGACCGACATTCCTGTTTCCGGTCCACCGTCGAAGGCGGTCTTCAAAGAGTCGGCCTGTTCCCATGATCCATCGGTTTCGATCACGAGGATGTCGGCCGGGCCGATGCCGATCTGTTCACTGCCTGTCGGCCCGCCAGCTGCGGTGGACAACAGCGATTCGAACAGGCGCACGCGCATAGGCTGCCCGTCCTGGCGCCAGCGCAGGTAAATCTTGCCAAGCCAGTCGGCATAGGGGGTTCGCGCGTCATAGCGCGGCGGTGGACTGTCCCATGTGGCATGTGGCAGCAGGAAATCCACCCGCGGCGGCCGCTGCTCAAGCAGAGACTCGTAAACAGCGACCGGGTCGTTCCTGATGTCAATGGTGCAAAGGATTCCCGCATAGAGACTGGCGTAAGCCGGGCGCCGCAATAGCGCCAAAGCGGCCACGACTTTGTCATATGAACTGCCACCATTGGCGAATCGCCGGTGTCTGTCATTGGCGAGCCGGTCACCGTCTAGGGAAACGCCGATTCTGACCTGATAATCCAGCAGCACGTCGGCATAGGACTCATTGAGCCTGACGGCATTGGTTTGCATGTAGAGCCGCAGTTTGGCCGACGGTTCTATAGCGGACCGAAGGCAGCCCAAAATAGCGCGAAGACGTGCTGGCGAGAGCAGAAGCGGTTCGCCACCGTGTAAGACGACGCGCACAGCCTGAAGACCGTGCCGCTTGGCGTGAGCGGCGATGCGCTCCGCGGCCACGGCGACGGTCTCGTCGGATATGGCGATATCTTTAAGCCGCCAGCTCTGATCAGCGTGTTCATAGACATAACAATGATCACAAGCAAGATCACAACGTCCGTGAACTTTGAGCACGAACTGGCTCAGTGGGAAACTCGATGGTGCCGGATTGGCGGCCGGCACAACATCACATCGCTGAGTTGAAGGCCGCGACGTCAAGGGTGGGCGCGCTAGGCTCACCTTCCGCGATCCGCTTGCGAACCAGGTTCACCCGTTCAGGGGATATGGCATTGAGCTGTGACCGCCGGATATCTTCGAGCGAGCCGATAGCTTGCCCCGCCCGAGTGTTTGCGATCTTCACGTTGGACCCCTAATAAGCGCTTATATGGCGATGTTTTGAGCCTGTATATCGGGACGTGCGTACAACGACCGCCGTTAGTTGAAAGGTACGACGAGCGAGCAACGGACACACATTAGAGCATTGGCATCCATAGCGTATCCTCCGTCAGGCCGAGACTTTTTCTAAATCGATCATGCTTGATGGCATGTGGTTCTATAGACCCACTGTCCTCATCGGATCCATCTGGCGGAGGTCTCGTGCGGCGGCTGCTCTTCCAGCGCTTAAGCGTTGCGTTCGGGGTCCTCATCGCCTCCTTCGCCGGTGCCTGGTATCTGTGCCAGGTCGTGCTTGGCTATACAACCGAGATAGCCACCGCGATCGCCGGTGCCGTCATCGCGCTTATCGCCATTCCGATAGGCATCTGGCTAGCGCAGCTCACGCCACCGGTCCTGCCCCCACATCCGCCACCCCCGCCGCCCGTCCCGGCCGAGCCCAGCGCGAAGACCTTGCTGGACGCCTACTACAAGCGGATCCGGTTTAGATTCCAGCGCATCGCCCTAGACGCGCTCACGCCGGCTTTTGACGACGACTTCAAACCTGTCCAGCTGCCAGAAGTGTTCATTGGCCAGCTCGTCCAGGCCGACCCGCCGCCGGTGGAACTCCCCCGTGAACTCATGCGCCTGCTCATCGAGAAAGGCGTGCCGGAGGAACGCAACTATCCCGGCGGGATCACCCGCGCCATGCTCATGCGGGTCAGCCAGATCTACCGGCAGCAGCCGCCGATTGACGTGCTGTCGCTGCTGGCCGACGAAGGCGCCAAGGTGGTGCTGCTGGGCGACCCAGGGTCGGGGAAATCGACTCTGGCGCGCTACGTGGCGTACACCCTGGCGAATGCCGAGGTTTCGGGTCCTCTCCAGCGTTTGCAGGGCTGGCTGCCGATCCTGGTGGAGCTACGCGCCTACGCCCAGCACGGTGGGCCGCTGCTGAACTTCCTGGACGAGCTGCATCAGCGTGACGACCTGGGCCTGCCGAAGGAGTTCCTAGAGTCTTACCTGCGCGACAACGGCAAGGTCATCATGATTTTCGACGGTCTCGATGAGATCTTCGATTTGAGCATGCGGGACCAGGTCGCCAAACAGATCAGTGGACTCATCTCCCGGTTTTCGAACCTGCGCGTCGTGGTCACCTCACGGCCCGTTGACTTCCAGCGCACCACCCTCGAAGGTGCTGGCCTGCGCCGTTACCTTCTGCTGGACCTGGACCGCCGTCAGATAGGCGAATTCGTCAACCGCTGGAACAAGCTAACCAGCGGCAGCGAAGTGACCAAAGAGGACGTGGAAAAGCTCGGCAACCGGCTGCTCGCCTCGATCGACAGCTCGCAGTCAGTGCGGGAACTCGCGGGCAACCCGATGCTGCTGACCATTCTGGCGATCATCAACCGGCGCCGGCCACTGCCCCGTTTCCGGACCGATGTCTACGACCACGCCATCGATGTGCTGGTGGAACAGTGGGAGCCGAGCAAGTTCCTGCCCTCTAGCGAGACGATCCGGGGCCTGCCCACCGACCTCGACGCCGCTGACCGCAAAGAACTGTTGCGGCTTGTCGCGAGAGAAATGCAGAAAAGCCCGGCGGGACTGGCCGGCAACTTCGTCTCGGGCGCTTCGCTAACGACCGCCTTTGTGTCCTTTTTGGAGCAACGCCGCCCGCACAGCCTGACCGACACCGAGGCCCGCCGTTCCGCCGATGCCATCCTGCAGGTCTTCCGGTCGCGAAACTTCATCATCAGCCGCTTCGGCGTCGACGTCTTTGGCTTCGTGCACAGATCCTTTTTGGAGTACTTGGCAGCCGCTGACATCGTGCATCGCTTCAGCCACGAGCGGAAGCTATCGGAATCCGACCTGATCGACGGCTTGTTCGCCCAGCGGTGGCGCGAGCCCGCCTGGCACGAGGTGCTCTGGCTGACCGCTGGAATGCTGGACGGTCCGTTCGTCAACGAGATCGTCCTCAAGCTCGCCGGAGCCGACCGGCACTGGGCCAGCAGCGACAACGTCGAGCCACACCACTTGCTGGTGGCGATCCGCTGCATCGTCGAAGTGCGCAAGCTCGGCCCTCTCGAAGCCGCGTGTCACCGCGCCATCGACAGCGTCATCAGCATCTTGCAGGCGGCACACGTCTGGCAAACGTTCGCGATGAAGAACGCGCTGCACCGCGCGATCGACCGGTCGCTGCTGCCAGCCTTCGCCGCCATCAGTGCCTGGCCCGGCCGCGAGGTATTCCTCAAGTGGTTCATGACCAATGGCCGGATCGAAACCAACAACCCGGCTACGGCTCACATCGCCGCCCGTCTCGCACTCGTCCTCTACCCCGACAGCGATGAGCTCAAAGAGTTCCTCCGCGATCAGGCGGTGCAGGGCTGGACGGTCAGCCAGCGGCAGGCGGCCCTGTCCGCGCTGGCGAAAGGCTGGCCGGGCAGCCCAGAATGCCTTGCCCTCATTCGCGAACGGGTCACGAAGGACCCTCACATCGACGTACGCGTCACCGCCATGCGCGCGATGATCGCCTGTGGTCCACCCGATGACGCCATCATGCGCGTCGTGCAGCAACTGGCGACCGGGGACCGGCACGGGCCGATGCGGCACGCCGCGATTCAGGCCCTGTCGCGGCATTGGCCGGAGCAGCCGAGCACCCCGGAAGTGTTGCGGGCGTGCGCTTCCGACGCCGACCCCGACGTGCGGCAGGCCGCCTTGCGCGCCCTTTTCCTGCGGTGGCGGGCCGATGTGGAAACACTGGCTCTACTCAAGGACAAGGCAGTCAACGATCAGAACGAATCCGTCCGCAGGTTCGCCCTGCAGGCGGTCGCCGACGGGTGGCCCGGCGACCCGCAAGGCCTCGAGCTCCTGCTGGACCGCGCGGAAAACGACCCGCACATCGTCGTGCAGCAACTCGCCATCGCCGAACTCGGTGCCAGGTCACGGGATGAAAGCACCCGGATGAGGCTGCGCGACTGGGCGACCGGCCACTCCGACGCCGGGATCCGGCGCGAAGCCATCGTGGCCCTCGCCGAGAACTGGCGCGACGATGACGTGCTGAACATGTTGCGCGACAGGGTCATCAGCGACACCAGCCCCGACGTGCAACAAGCGGCGGCCCGCTCGATCACCCGGTTCTGGCCGCACGATGCCGAACATCTCGCCCTGTTCCGTGAGTGGGCCGTCAACGGCGCGCATCACGCCGTGCGCAAGACCGGAATCCAGGCCGTCGCCGAATACGGCGGCGATCTGCCCGGAACCCTGACCTGGCTGCGCAACCGGATCGCCGTGGAGGCGCATCCCGATGTGCGCGTGAGCGCCATCCACGCGGTGGCCGACCGGTGGAACGAGGACCCGGGCACCGAGATCTGGCTGCACCGCCTCGGCTGCACCGACAGCTCGCCCGACGTCCGGCGCGCGGCGCTAGGCATCATCGCCTCCGGGTGGAGCGACGACCCGGACACGCCGGGCTGGCTGCAAACACGCGCCGCGGAGGACAGTGACGCGGGCATCCGCAAAGCCGCCGCCGAGGCTCTCTCCCGCAGCTACCACACTAACCCGTTCACGCGCTCCACTCTGGAACGGCTAGCGACCGAGGACACCGACCATTCCGTACGCCTCACCGCGCTCCAAAGCGTCGTAGCCCACTGGCACGGCGATCCGCAGACGCTGGCGCTGCTGCACGACCGGGCGGCCAACGACCCCCACGAGAACGTCAGGCGCTCAGCCCTGCTGAGCGTCGCCGCCGGATGGCGCACCAGTCCGTCCAGCCTCGATCTCCTGCGGACACTCGCCAGGTCAGACTCGCACGGTCACGTGCGTCAGGCCGCCGTGCAAGCGCTCGCGCTCGTGTGGCACACCGACAGCGCTACATTGCCCTTGCTGCGTTCGGTGTGCGCCAACGACAACGAGCCTGTCGTCCGCCTGGTGGCCATGCAGGCCCTGGCCGACGCCGGCTATCAGTCGCCCGAAACGCTGCCGCTCATCCGCACCCAACTCGCTGGCGATGTGAGCCCGGCCGTGCGGTTGACCGGGCTGCAGATCCTCGCCGAGACCTGGCACGGTGACGCCGAGACGATTCCGTTGCTCAGGCGCCGGCTCGCCGAGGACCTCAGCGCCGAAGTCCGCTCGACGGCCGCCCAGATCCTGGCCGAGACGTGGTTTGACGTCCCCGAGGTCGCTGATGCCCTGCGCAAGCAGGCCACCAACGACATCGATCCCGAAGTGCGCGAGGAAATCGCGAAAACGATCAGCGCGTTTACTGTCTAATCACGACCGTGTACTTCCCGTCCGCTCTTCTGGTCGCTGTCGCAAGCGGCATCCCAGCCGGCACCGGTTCGCCGGGTACCAGGAAGCGCAGCTTCCGCAGCCGCAGGTGAGGCGGCAAAGTGGGATCGAACTGCCGATAGCCGGCGGTGGTCGGCTCAAGCGGACTGCCCGCGAGGCTGACCGCCAGCTGATCGGCAGGGGCAATCCCAGCGGCGGAAAGCCCTTGCAGTAGCGCGGTTTCCTCCCGTGTCGCCACCACCCCACCGGCGCTGGCCACATGCGACAGTGTTCCCCACACGGCCAGCGAGGCAAGTGCGCCAACAGCCCACGGCAAAGTTCTCGCGGACGCGAGTTTCGCAAAGCCCAGCGCGGCCGCTGCCGTGATGAGCAGCACCGGTGGCAGCACGTAGCGTGACAGAAGCGCCGGTTCCAGAACCGCGACCGGGCCAAGCGACGCGATGCCCACCGCGACAAGGATTCGCCCGTGCCGGGTCCACAGCGAAACGACCGCAAGTGCCAGCACCACCACTCCGACGAGCCCACCAGCGATAACCAAAACGGCCGGTGCCGCCGCGGCAGGCGGGAACTCCGCTTTCAGTTCCGCCTCGCTGCGGCTGATAAACGCGAACCGCAGCAACTCCACCGTCTTGGCCAGCACCTGCCAGAGTCCCGTTTGCGCCTGGTCCCGGTGCGGGTCGATCGCTGTGCTCTGCCACCACACGAAGGCTGCCATCGGCAGCACCGCACCTGCGGTCACAGCTGTCCTAAATGGACGGCGTTGAGAACCCGACCATTCCCAGGCCAGGATCAGAAGTGGCCCTATCATCGCATCGTTTTTCATCCCCAGGCCCAGCACCGTCAGCACCGGTGCCGCTACGGCCAATAGCCGGTTCACCGATCCGCCCTGCCGCCAGGCGACATGCGCCAGCGCGGCACCCAAACCCAACAGGGCGGCCCACATGTGCGGCGACGCCGCGAACCAGGTCCACGACGTCAGCGAGGCGGGAGCCAGGCCCGCGAGCGTCACGGCCCACAACGAGACAGCCTTGCCGCCGCCCAGGCGCCGCAGGAGAAAGTAAAGCACCGCAAGGGTTCCCACGAGCCCGGCGAGCGTCAGCACGTGATGCGCCAACGGGTTCAGCCCCAGCACCGCCAGGGTCACGCGATACCACTGCACTTCCACGGGCAGCGGATTCGCGTGCCGCGCGATGTCGTAAAACGGCCCTCCCCATGCGGTGTTGCCCTGTGTGTGTTCGTCAATCCAATACCAGTCCCACGCCCAGAATCCTGCCTGCAACATGGGAAACATCGCCACGACCAGGATGAGCGCGGCCGCTGCGAACGCTAGCCAGCTGGATTTGCGCGACGGTTCTGTTGGCTCTTCCACCAGTAACTCTGGTGGATCCGCCAGCAGTCCTTGCATTCGTTCCTCCCCCAGGACCTTCGTATAAAATTTACGAAGCAGGACGCTATCATGCAAATTAGTTTCAGTCACGCCGCACAGGAAAGGCGGGACCATCAAAAACGATGGCCCCGCCTTGAAATCAAACGGCTACGATGCGTAGGTTTCGAACTCGGCGACCCTAGGTGCGCCGGCTGAACTGGTGATCCTAAAGGTAATCTTGCTCAGCGAGGTCGCGGAGAAGGTGATGACACCAGCACCACTGCCCGACTTCAGCACCGCACCGCTGTCGGCATTGATGACCTGCCACGCTCCGATGCTGCCACTCATACCAGACGGCTCACGGATGATGATCCGGGCGGTTGTCTTGGCGGAGCCCCACTTGATGGAGATGTCGCCGGTGGCGCCCGCAGGCGACCAATAGGTGCTCATGTTGGCGTCGCGCACATTGCCATAGCTCGTGCCGCTTGCCTTGCTGGAACCGTCAGAGCCAGCCCCGATGCTCAGGTTGGTGCCGCTGGGCGAAGACGTGACAGACGGCGAAGGGCTGCTGCTGGAAGCCGACGGGCTAACCGAGGCACTCGCCGACGCGGTGGGCGATGCGGTCGGAGTCTGCGGGGTGCAGTTGCCATTGGACACTTGCAGTCCCTTGTTGGCACCAGCGGTCTGGCTCACAATCGCCGGCACACAGCTAGCCGGGTCAAGGGTGTAGGCGTAGGGAATGCTGACAGTCGTGTTGGACTGCGGGTTGGGACCGGCGGGATTGTTATCACTGCCCGGTGCCGACCAGGTCACGTTGTCGAAGATGTTTCCGCTGACCTGCCAATAGCCGGCTTCAGTGGTGTAGAAGGTCCCGAGGACATCCTTGGAGTCCTTGAAGTAGTTGTTGTCCACTTTGGCGCGAGCACCGGCCCGGGAGTTGATTCCGGACTCGTGCAGGCCGGCATAGGAGTTGTTGTAGATGTGGGCGATTCCGCCGCGCAATAGCGGAGTACGCGAATCGATGTTGGTGTAAAGGTTGTGGTGGAACGTGATGAACCCGTTGGTGCGGTCACTTTCGCTGGAGCCAATGAGACCGCCACGGCCGGAGTTACGCAGGACGCTGTAGGAGAGCGTCACGTATTGCGTGTTGTCCTTCATGTCGAACAGTCCGTCGAATCCCTCCGACTCCCCGCCCGAAGCCTCAAGCGTCACGTGATCGACCCACACGTTGCGAACGCTGCTTTCCATGGAGATGGCATCACCACCGTTAGACGTTGGCGAGCCTGACTTCTTCACGTTCCGCACGGTCACGTTCTGGATGATGATGTTGCTGGCTTCGCGGATGTGGATGCCCAGCTGGTCAAACAGGGCTCCGCCACCGACGCCGATGATGGTGACGTTGCTGATCTGCTTGAGTTCGATGACACCGTCGGCGGTGTTGCAACTCGCGCCCGAGACTTTGCTGGTATTGCCGTGGTTGATGGTTCCCTCAACCTGAATGATGATCGGCGTGCTGCTGCTGGCACGCCCGCAAAGCGCGGTGTGGATCGCGGTTCCGGTGGTGGCCCGCACGGTCTGCCCGCCCGCACCCCCTGTGGTGCCACCGTTTTGCGTCGCGTAGCCGGTGACGCCGCCGGTGGCCGCCGATGCCTGGGCAATGTGCAGCACCACGCCGGCCGCCGCGGCGATGGCCGCCGTCGCCAGTGCCGCGCGGAGTCGCAAAGCGACTGTTCTTCTCATCCGTTGTCTCACTTTCCTCTGGTGTGCATGCCCGATGGCGGCGCCGGACCACGCTCGCCGCAACGGTTTCGGGCAAGGGACGGATAAGGAAAGCGCTTTCCCTGCGTTCGGACCCTAACGGCGGACTTCGCTTCTGGTCAATGCTCTGGGCGAAAGCTGCAACAAACCTGCACACGTAAAGTGTCTGTTGTGAACGATCAGTCAAGCCTGCGAGCACTAGCCAGCCAAGTCGACACCAGCGCGATCTGTGATGCGGCAAAGGAAACCAGAGTCATGTCCACCGCCCTGCGGTGCCGCTCGGCAAGCCCGGTCCTGTTCGGCCCGGCCTTTACGGTCCGCTGTCAGGACGACATCTTCGGTCTTGTCCTCGCGATCGAAAAAGCCAGCCCTGGCGACGTGCTCGTCGTCGATGGCGGTGGCCGGGAAACGGCTCTGGCCGGTGAGCTTTTCGCCCGCGCGGCGCTCGCGCGTGGCATCGCTGGCATCATCGTTGACGCGGCTTACCGCGACCTTGCCTACATCGCGACCTGTGAGCTCCCCGTCTACAGCCGGCACACGAGCCCGATGGCAGGCACAGCCCAGCGCTTAGGTGTTCTGAACGAGCCGGTCAGCTGTGGCGGCGTGACGGTCCGCCCGGGGGACATCGTCATCGCCGATCACGACGGCATCATCGTGCTCGACGCGGCCACCGCCGAAGCGACGTTGCGTGCGGCCGTGCAGGTCAAAGTCGCCGAAGCCCGGGTCGTGCAAGGACTCGATGCGGGCCAGCCATTGCGTGCGCTTCTGAACGTGGAAGAACATGCCGCGCGCCTAGCCGCCAGCGAGCCAACGTCCCTGCGCATCACCGCCTAGAAAGGCGACCCACCCGCCGGCGCCCCGCCGAACGTGTATAGAGCGGAGGTGCCGATGCCCACTGCGGAAGAGTCTTTCGCCGAATACGTTCACGCTCGCCTGCCCGCCCTGTCGCGGGCAGCCTTTCTACTGGCAGGCGAGGCACACCTGGCCGAGGATCTGGTCCAGCAAACGCTGATCCAGGTCGCCGCCCGGTGGGAACGTATCGCGGCGGGCGGCGACCCGGATCCCTACGTCCGCCGCGTGCTCTACCACGAACACATCTCCTGGTGGCGACGGCACCGGCGGGATGCCATGCCCGTCGAGGTGCTGCCGGAACGGGCGGGTGACCCCGCCGATACAGCGCTGACGGTGACCGTGCAGCAGGCGTTAGCCCAGCTGGCGCCGCGCCAGCGGGCCGTGGTCGTGCTGCGCTTCTTCGAAGACCTAACCGAGACGCAAACCGCTGCCGTGCTTGAGTGCTCGGTCAGCACGGTCAAGAGCCAGACCCGCGATGCGTTGTCCCGTTTGCGATCCCTACTTCCCGAAACCGCGGAGGCGTTGCAGTGAACGATGTTCTTACCCGTGTCGCGGAACAAATGCCGATGCCCAAACTGAGCCCGGATCAGTTGTGGAAGCAGGGCCGCAAAGTGCGCCGGCGCCGTCTGGCGCAAGATCTGACCGCCGCCTTGCTAGCCGTCGTTGTCCTTGCTCTTCTTTTGTGGGTACCAGGTGAAAGCGCGCCCATCGCGGCATCCCCCAGTGCGCTGGTTCTCGTGCCGAAATCCATTGCGGCGCCACACTTCTGGGAGCGCCTTCACGCTGACTCCCCCAACGGCCCGGCCCTCGCCACGACTACCGTGGCGCGCGGGAGCCTAACCGACAACCTGCTAGGCACCATCACGACTGTCGTGATTGGCCACGACGGCAGCTACCGGGTGCGCCGGGACGCACAGATGCCCGTCCTGTCCCCCGATGGCAAATACCTTGCCCAGCAAGGCGTTCTGACCGACTTGAGCACGGGACAAGACACTAGCGTGCCGGCGGGCTGGGTGCGTGCCTGGACGCGGGACTCCTCCGCGCTGCTCATCTCTAGCAATCGTGAATTGCTCTGGTATGACTGGCGTTCCGGTGAACGGAAGGCGTTCACCACCACAGCCGAAGTCGATGAGGCGGTGTTGTCGCCAGACGGCAAAAAGCTCGCCTACCAAGCGCGCTCCGAGAGCGGCGCGCGCCTCAAGACCGTCGACATGGCAAGCGGGACAACACTTCTCGACCTTGACCTCGGGCTGACGATGAGCTTGGGCGGATGGCTTCCGGACAGCAGCCGGATCGTGGTGAAGCGATTGAATTCCGTTACCCGCAAAGTGACACTGGCTGAAGTCAGCGACGATGGCACGATCTCGCCACGGCCAGGCGAGCATGACGAGCTGATCGCCATCGTTGGCTGGCGTAACGGCCTGCCGGTCGTGACAGCATATGAATCGTTTGAGCGGCGGCTGCTGCGGCAGGTCAACAGCGACGGCAGCACCACAAACCTGTTGACCGCGGAGGCTGGGGTGCTTCAAATCCCGCAGGACATCATTGAGAAAGCATCCTTTGGCGGGCCAAGCCTTGAGCCACCGGGCTTCGATCCAGCCAATTGGGTCTACTACAGTCTCGCCGCGGTCGTGCTGGCTTTACTGGCCGCCGTGTTGATCCTGCGCTGGATCACTCGGCTTGGCCACCTGGGCGGGAAAATGGCCGCCTGATGTTGTCATCTACGATGGCACGGTGAAGATCCGTCCGCCCTCGCTCGCTGAACTGCCCGTTCTCATGGAAATCGAGCGAGAGGCTGGGCATTGCTTCTCCGGCATCGGGATGCCCGAGATCGCCGCGGATGATCCGTTGCCGGTGGCCGTCCTTGACAGCTATCGCCTGGCAGGCATGGCATGGGTCGCAGCCGAATCCTCTGATTCGCCGGTCGCCTATCTGATCGCCGATCTTATTGACGGCAACCTTCATATTGAACAGGTTTCCGTCCGGCCATCCCACGCGGGCCAGCGCATTGGCGGAAGTCTGCTCGAGCACGCCGCTCAGCACGCTGTCTCACAAGGCCTCGCGGCATTGACCCTGACCACCTTCGCCGACGTCCCGTGGAACGCGCCGTATTACGAGCGTTGCGGGTTCTACGTCCTCGACGATGATCTTCTTCCGCCGGGCCTGCGCGTTGTGCGTCAGCGAGAGGCCGAGCACGGCCTAGACAGGTGGCCCCGCGTCTGCATGCGGCGCGATCTGTGACGCCAGTTGGCTAGGAAAGACTGGGCGCAGGAGGCGCGGTGGCTGGGGCCGGGCTTTCCACTCGCGCGGGTAACCGATCGAAACCTCCTCGAACCGTATGCCGTCGTAGTGTGTCTCGCGTGGAATGTGCAGATGCCCATAGATACACGCGGCCGCACGAAAACGTAAATGCCAGTCATGGGTGGCCGTCGTGCCGCACCACTGCGCGAAAACGGGAAAGTAGAGCATGTCAGTTGGTTCGCGCCGCAGCGGGAAATGGTTAACGAGCACTGTCGGCAAGGCTGGATCCGTTGCGGCCAAACGGCTTTCGGTGTAGGCGACGCGAGCACGGCACCAGTCGGCCCGCCCCTGGTAAGGCTCGGGGTACAGGAACTTCTCGTCGACACAAACGATGCCCTGTTCATAGGCCATGGCGAGGGACTGTTCGGCATTCTCCGCACCGGGCGCCAGAAACGAATAGTCATAAAGCACGAAAAGCGGTGCGATGAGCGCTGGCCCGCCCGGTCCGGTCCACAGTGGATAGTCGTCCTCTGGCGTGTCGACACCGATCTCACGGCATGCTGCTACCAGTGCCTCATATCGCTGCACGCCCCGCAGCTGCACCGGGTCACTAGGCACGGTCCATAGCTCATGATTTCCCGGAGCCCAGATGACCCGGGCAAACCGCGATCTCAGCAGCGACAGCGTCTCGATGACCTGGCCGAAGAGATCGGCGACGTCACCGGCGACGATGAGCCAATCGCGCGGACTGCTGGGCCGCAGTTGCTCCAGCAGCCGCTGGTTGTCCTTATAGCCCACGTGCAGGTCGCTGATCGCGTAGAGGTGCTCCACATCAGACACCCGCCCAGCCTATCCGTGACGAGTTTTGCCTCTGGTGACCTCACGAGCCTCGCGGGCGAGCTTTTCGTCATAGGGCCGGTTGAGCTTGCGGGCTAGCTCGATGGTGCGGTCGTGAATCGCCAGCGCCTCCTCGTCACGGCCCGCCGCGGTCAGCGTCTCGGCGTAGGAGTGCAGGACGTCCATCTCCTTTTGCGCCTCGGCTAGCGGCTCGAGCAGGCTGAGCGCTCGCTCGTGGTGTTCGATGGCCTCGTCATATGAGCCCATCATCCGCAGAGCGACACCGAGATAGTTGTGGCACCAAGCCTGGTTGTGGGCCAGGCCGCTCTGTTCGGCTAGCCGCAAGGCCAGGTTTAGGGTCTTCAGCGATTCGGCCGGCTCGGTGGACGCTTGCACCACACCGAGCGTCACGAGTCCCGTGATCTGCGGCGATCCCTGAACCAGTGCCACGGACCGGCGCGCGAGTTCGGCGGCTTCGCTGGGGTGTCCAAGGTGGAGGGTCATCCAGCCTTCCTGGCCCAGTGCCTGGGATTGACCGCCAGGGTGCCCGGTGTTTTCGAATAGCTTGTGTGCCACCCGGAACTGGTCGCGCGCCGCTTCGAGATCGCCGAGGCTGTGGCGCAGAAACCCGATCCGCAACGCAAGAGCGGCGGCGAGGTCGTCATCGTCCAAACCGGACTGTTCAGCCGTCTCATAAGCCGTCAGTGCCTCCGTCAGCCGGCCAGCGTTGGCGTGGGCGTAACCGAGATCCACCAGCAGGGACGCTCGCTGCTGGGGACGGCCGAGACGGTCCGCCGCGGCGACGGCGCCTTCGAGGAGACGCACCTGCTCATCCGTGCCGCGGTGCCGGAAGAACCAGGCGCGCATCGCCTGCGGCAGCTGCATGACTACCTCGTCAGCGCCGAGACGAACGGCCGTGTCGAAACTGGCGATCAGGTTGGCGTACTCGGCGTCGAACCACGCGATAGCGACAGCCGGATCGGCTGGTGCCGTGACTTGGCGGTTGAGCAGCGGCAGCGTCTTGTCATAAGCGACGGCCTGGGCGAGATAGTGGTTGAGGACCCGGTGCACGGCAGCGTCGGCTTCTGGTTCTTCGTCCGCGGCGACGTCAGCGGCGTACCGGCGGATGAGGTCATGAAGTTTGTAACGGCCAGGCGTGGGCTCCTGCACCAAGTGCGCGTCAACCAGATCTTCCAGCATCACGTTGACGCGCTCGGGCGCCAAGTCGGTGAGAGCGGCCACGGCCGCGGCGTCGAAGTCGGTTCCGGGCAGCACACCAAGCAGGCGGAACGTGCGCCGCTGGGCGGGGTCGAGCTGCTGCAGCGACATGCCGAACACGGCGTCATAGCGGCTGGGGCTATCGCGCAGGCGCTCGGCGAGCACGGCCACGGTCCAGCCTGGACGGTGACGCAACCTTGCGCCCGCCATCCGCAGCGCCAGCGGAAGCCCACTGCACTGCTCCAGAACCTGGGCGACCGCCTCGGCGTCAGCCTCGTTGATCCCCGCCGCCTGGCCAAACAGCGACGCGGCGTCCTCATTGGACAGTGGGGTCAGCGATACCGGTGGCACACCGTCCAGGCTCATCAACCTGTTGCGGCTGGTGATCAGCACGGCGGATTTGCCCGCGCCCGGAAGCAGCGGCCGCACGTGTTCGGCATCGACAGCATTGTCCAGCAACACCAGAATCCGCCGCCCGGACAATTCCGAGCGCCACAAGGCCGCTCGTTCCGTGGTGCCTGATGGCGGCTGCGAGACGCCAACGGCGGTCAGCAGCCGGGCCAGGGCGGCCGACGGCTCCAGTGGTTCGTGGCCCGGGGTGAAACCGAGCAGATCGAGGTAGATCCCGCCGTCGGGAAAGGACGGTGCCAGCTGGTGCGCCACATGGACCGCGAGGCTCGTCTTGCCGACGCCACCCATGCCGTCGATCGCGGCCGCGCCGACGGTGCGCAGGAGTTGCGCGGCGAGCGCCGCTTCTGCTTCACGCCCGGTGAAGTCCGTGAGGTCAGCGGGGAGGTCATTGCGGCGTGGGCTGGGCGCTGGCCCAGCCTTGGACGCCTCGGCCCAGACCGCACGCAGTGGACGGGGGTCACGGCTCACGACCCGGCACAACGCGACGACAGCCTCCCACGGCGGCACCAACTGGCCCGACAGATAGCGAGACAGCGAGGAGCTGGAAAGGCCCGACTGACGGGCCAGCGCCCGCAGGCTAAGCCCGCTGAGCTCCCTGATCCGGGTCAGCTGCGCAACTAGTCGCTCACGATCACCTGACACCTGGCACACGCTACTCGTCTTAGCCCGCGTTCGCGGCACACGGGCTGGTCAGCCGCCAAAGGCCTCCGGGCCGAAGCGGCCCCAGGCGACGAAACTCGTGAGGGCGAGATAGGCCAGATCCGCGATCAGATACTTGAACTCCCGCCGTCGGATGCGTGTGGCCGCCGCACCTACCATGATGACCGCCAAGCCCGTGGCGGCCAGCGGGACAAGGACTGGCGCGATCTTCAGCACGGCAGGCAGGATCAGGCCCAGTCCACCAAGGACTTCAAAGGCTCCAATGGCCTTCACGGTGCTGGCGCTGAAATCCTCGACCCATCGCGCGCTGGGCCCGAACGCGGCTATCTTCTCCTTTGGCACGATCAGCTTGCCGGCGCCTCCCAGCACGAAGGCAACGGCGAGCAGCCCGGCAACGATCCATAGAGCGAGGTTCATGGGTGTCTCCTTGACTATCGGCCAACTGTTCGGACACAAGACACCGGCAACCCGCGCTTTGTGACAGGGGGAGCTATGAGATCCAGGCCACAGCCAGACCCCGCCACCGAGGCGTTCCTCGCCCATCGCCCGCTGCTGTTCACGGTCGCCTACGAGCTGCTCGGCTCGGCGGCCGACGCCGAAGACGTCGTGCAGGAAACGTGGCTGCAGTGGTCGCAGGTGGCTGTCGAAACGGTGCGCGACCAGCGGGCTTATCTGGCCCAGATCGCCACCCGGCAGGCACTCAACCGCCTGCGCACGTTAAGCAGGCGCAAGGAGTCATATGTCGGCCCGTGGCTGCCTGAGCCTCTGTTAACGACACCCGACGTCGCCGACGACGTCGCTCTGGCCGACAGCCTGTCGACAGCTGTGCTGCTCGTGCTGGAAACACTCACGCCGACGGAGCGGGCCGTGTTCGTGCTACATGACGTGTTCGGCTTCGAATATGGCGAAGTGGCCGACGCCGTCGGCAAGAGCCCTGCCGCCGTCCGCCAGATCGCCCATCGGGCCCGCGAACATGTCGCTGCCCGCCGGCCCCGCGATGTCGTCTCCCCGGCCGAGACCCGCGTCGCGCTTGGCGCCTTCCAGCGTGCGGCCGAAACGGGCGAACTGCAGCACCTGCTCGACATCCTCGCCCCGGATGTCGTTGTGTGGAGCGATGCCGGTGGGCTCAAGCAGGCTGTGCGGCAGCCTATTGTGGGGGCCGCCAAGTTCGCTCGCCTGATGTCCCTGCGCTGGCAGTTCGTCGGCCCTCAGACATCCCTGGAACCGGTGCAGGTCAACGGGTTCCCGGCTCTGCTCATGCGCCTCGACGGGCAGATCGACGGTGTGGTGTCCGTCAGGCTGGAGGAGGGCCTCATCACCGGCATCTACATCGTGCGCAACCCCGAGAAACTGTCTCGTGTGGAGGGTGAAACCAGGCTCAGCCGCTGAGCGCGTGTGGCGGCACCGGGCGCCGCCACACGGCCGTTGCTAGAAGCGGGCTCCCAGGTCGGCGTTGTTGCTGGGCCGCAAGAACGTTGACGTGGGGATGGTGCCGTCGGCGTTGCGTGGCCCGGTGATCGTGCCCGGGCTGGTGCTCTGCAGCGGCCAGCTGCCGCCGATGTCCCACGAGTTGCCCGACCCACTGGAGTTCGAGCCATAGGAATGAGTCGTGCCGTTGGCGACGGAGAGGTTCTTAGTCAGTGTGCTGTCGGAGCGGTCGAAATCGAGGCCGGTTCCCGGGTTGTCCCACGCGGTGCACCGCTCGATGCGGTGCTGTCCTGGGTTGTTGTTGTCGATGAAACCGCTGACCGCGTTGTCCCACGCCATGCTGTTGCGAACGGTGATGCTGGCTGAAACCGCGTTCCCGCCGAGTTTGAAACCGTTGCCATCGCCTTGGTAATTGGGCAGGTTCCAGCGGTTGAATCCGTTGCCCCAGGCCAAACTGTTCTCCACCAGGATGGGCGAGGAGAACATCCAGAAGTCCAGGCCATCGTCGGAGTTGTTCCACAAGCGTGCGCCGCGCACGACGTTGCCCGTACCGGATCCTTCCTTGATGGCAATGCCGTCAGCACTTTCGCCGTTCTTGCGCGGGTCGCGGTTGCCGTAGCTGTCCAGATTGATGATCTGGTTGTTACTCGAGGACAGCACGATGTGCAGCCCAGACTCGTAATTGTCGCGTGTGATGAGCCGGTCGAAGATGTTGTTGTTGGTGTCGAGCCCGAAGATGCCGTAGGGGCCGTGGATGATTTCCAGGCCGATGATGCGCCACCAGTCGCCCTCGATATGGATGGCTCCGCGCTCGGGACGCGGAATGGTCGAGTCCACCGCCCCAGGCGTATACGGCATGTTCTCGCCGTCGAGAATGACGCGCTCATCGTTGTAGTTGCGCATCGTGATGGGCTGGCTGGACGTTCCGTTCTTGAGAATCTGAACATTCGTGGACGGGGCATAGGTGCCACCGCGAATGAAGATGGTGTAACCGGGCTGGGCCAGGTCGACTGCCCGCTGAATGGTGCGCAGCGGAGCGGCCAGTGTTCCCGCGTTGCTGTCGTTGCCACTGGTGGCGACGTAGAGCACGTTGGCAGGCGGTGGCGTACCACCAACTTCAACGTCTAGATAGTCCACATTGGGCAGACCCGCCGAGGTGGTTGGGCTCAGCCGGATCGTGTTGCTGCCCGCGTTGACGTTGACGGTCAAGGTTTTGGTAACCCAGGCGTTCCAGGCACCCGTGCCCTCAAACGACGGCGTGTGCACGGTGCTGCCGTTGACGATCAGGCTCGCGGGCCGCGATGTCGTGGTGCCGTTGGCGAAACGCACCCCGAGCGTTGCCGTGCCAGCAGCCGAAGCGCTGACGGTGAACTGCGCGTAGGCGCCAGAAGCGTTGTCGGCATTGCAGAAACCGCTGCCGGAATACCCAGCCCAGTTGCTGTCAATCGTGCCCAGGCAAACCGCGGGCGAGACCTCGGCCTCAAAGCGAGTGGGCGCGGCATGCGCCGCGGTGGGGGTCAGGACGGCAAGTGCACCAGCGAGCAAGCCAGCGCACGCGACGAGAGGCGCGGATCTCCTCATCTTTCTTTCTCCCAAGGTGTAAGCGGCGCAGGCACTGCCCTACTGCCTCAACGCCACATGCGGCTTCGTGTCCCGCATCCTCTTAACCCGGATCAAAGATCGAAACATCGACGAATCCTCAGCTTAAGGAAAGCGCTTTCCGCATTTCAAGAGCTGGCGTTTGCAGGTTTGTTGCAGTGCTCCGCGCCGCTCACACCTGGATTGAGCTAGTCGCCCCAGCCGCTATCGCAGTTGGCTTCGTAAGTAACAGAACCGGTCTTGCCGCTGGCCGTCACGATGACGCTGTGAGTGCCGCTGAACCACCCGTAGCCCACCGTCACCGTGCCCGCTCCGGATGCGTTCGTCATAAAGGACGACGGCGTGTTCAGGCCGCTGGGGTAGTCGGTTTTGGCGCTGTAAGACGTGTTCGGAAACCCCCCGCTTATGGCCACCTTCACGTAGGCGCCGGGATCGTCGCAGGCCACCTGAGCAGCGGTCAGCTGCCCGACCGGTGTGCTCGCCGAGCCCGCGTGCGCCGCGCCCGGCAGGGCGAAGGCCAGCAGCCCGAGCGCTGAAACGACAACCCCCGTTGCTTTGCGTACCAATTTCAGTCCTTTCTCTGTGTCAGCTGCGGTGCTGCGGCAATGCTGACAGCAAAATCCACTTTGGCGGGTAGGTCCTGGACGATGCCGGACACTTCCGACCGCGAGAGAGGCGCAGAATCTTGGTTAGGGATGTCCGGACGCGGGAAGCGGCTCCGACGTCACCGGTGAAGGACCCACCACCGGACAGGAGAGCATGATGAAGTACCTGATCTTGACCTACGCCTCGCAGAAGGACTACGACGCCATGGCGACGGGCGCGGCCGAGTTCGAACCCATGTACAAGTTCATGGGCGAGTTCAACGCCGAACTGGCCGCCAGCGGTGAGCTCGTCGAGACCCGAGGGCTGGCCGCACCTGTGCACACCCGGCGCGTGCAGGGCTCGTTCGTGACCGATGGCCCTTACGCCGAGACACAGGAGGTGCTCGCCGGCTACTGGGTCGTCGAGTGCCCGAGCTTCGACCGGGCCACCGAGATCGCCGCCCGGCTAAACGATTGCCCGAACCCGGGCTTCACCAACCCTTACGCCGATGTGCGCCCGATCATCGAGTCGCACGAACAGCTGGAGGGATGATCGGCGCGCCACGTGTTGAGGACCTGCTGCGCGAGTACGCGCCGCAGGTCCTCGGCGCGCTGGTGCGCCGCTACGGTCACTTCGACCTCGCCGAGGACGCCACACAGGAGGCCCTGCTCGCGGCGGCGATGCAATGGCGTTCGGCAGGTGTTCCCGACAATCCGCGCGGCTGGCTCATCGCTGTCGCCGCCCGCAAGCTGACCGACCTGCTCCGGGCCGACCAGGCACGCCGGCGCAGGGAAGACACGGTCATGCGCTGGCCCTCGCCCACCCAAGTGTCCGATCAGGACGACTCACTGATCCTGCTTACCATGTGCTGCCATCCCGCGCTCACCCCGGAATCGCGGATCGCGCTCACTCTGCGCGCTGTCGGAGGCTTGACCACAGCCGAAGTGGCGCGGGCGTTCCTGGTCCCCGAAGCGACGATGACGCGGCGGATCACCCGCGCCAAACAGACCATCAAGAACAGCGGCATACCGTTCACGATGCCTGCCGACGGTGACCTGTCAGCGGTTTGCCATGTGCTCTACCTCATTTTCAACGAGGGCTACTCGGCGACGTCGGGGCCATATCTGGCCCGTGCCGAACTGACCGCTGAGGCCATCCGGCTGACCAGGATGCTTTTTCGTTTGGTACCAGAGGAAACCGAGATCGCGGGACTGCTGGCCTTGATGCTGCTGACTGATGCGCGCAGACCTGCCCGCATGGGCCCTGATGGCGGCCTGATTCCGATGGAGGCGCAGGACCGCACGCTATGGCACCGGCCGTCCATCGCGGAGGGAACGGCACTGATCACGGCGACGCTGCCGCGAGGCGTGCCCGGGCCCTATCAGCTCCAGGCCGCCATCGCCGCCGTTCACGATGAGGCGGCGACGTGGCAAGACACCGACTGGCCGCAGATCGTCGGGCTCTACGAACTGCTGCTGCGGCAGAGTGACAATCCGATGGTGGCACTCAACCATGCGGTGGCCGTGGGGATGGCGCGCGGGCCGCTGCCCGCCCTGGAGCTGATCGAGCCACTGCGCTCCACTTTGGACAGCGATCACCGGCTGCACGCGGTGCGGGGACACTTGCTGGAGATGGCCGGCTCGCCGGATCTGGCCAAAGCCGCCTACCTCCGAGCGGCGGACCTAACTACCAGCCTGCCCCAGCGGCGCTATCTCCATCAGAAGGCCGTCGCTATCGGGGACTAAGTGTGGGACCCGCCCAACAGATGTGGAGCGAACTCGTAGCGGGAGGCACGCGACAGCGCGCTTCTCACCTATGAGGCCCCACCGGACTTCTCCTCCGGCGACGTCGTGATCAACTGCGGAAAGGTTACTCACGGTGGGTCTGGTGCGACGTGGTAGTGGCGTCCGCGTGGGCTGGTCCAGGTGAAGTGGCCGGGTGTTGTTTGGTGGAGTTGCCAGCCGCCGAAGTCTTTGGCGTGGTGGTGGTATTCGCATAGGGTGCCGAGGTTGTCGTGTTGGGTGGGGCCGCCGTCGGTGTGGCGGGTGGTGTGGTCGATTTGGGTTCGCAGGGCGGGGATGCGGCATCCTGGTGCGCGGCAGGTTCGGTCGCGTAGCCGGATCCACCGTGTGAGCGCAGTGTTGGCGAAGCGGTCGGTGGGGTTTTGNGCTTGAGTTCCTGGAACAGGATCTTCTCGCTGAGCGTGTCTTCCAGCTCGCGCTGAATCGTGCGGCGCAGCGGACGGGCACCAAGGACCGGGTCGTAACCCTTCTTCGCCAGGTAACGCTTGGAGTTTTGGGTCAGCTCCAGGCCCATGTCCTTGTTGCGCAACTGCTCCACGATCCGCTTGATCATGATGTCGACGATCGAGAGGATCTCGGATTCCTGCAGCTGGTGGAACACGATGGTGTCATCGATGCGGTTGAGGAACTCCGGCCGGAAGTGCTGCTTGAGCTCGTCGTTGACCTTCTGCTTCATCCGGTCGTAGGTGGACTCAGCATCCTCGGACTTCTGAAAACCCATCGCCTGTTGCGCCATGCTGCTGGTGCCCAGGTTGGTCGTCAGGATGATCACCGTGTTCTTGAAGTCCACGATGCGGCCCTGACCGTCGGTCAGACGCCCGTCTTCCAGGATCTGCAGCAGCGTGTTGAACACATCCGGGTGAGCCTTCTCGATCTCATCGAACAAGACCACCGAGAACGGCCGGCGGCGCACCTTTTCGGTCAGCTGGCCACCCTCGTCGTAACCGACGTATCCGGGAGGCGCACCAACGAGGCGCGAGACTGTGTACCGGTCGTGGAACTCCGACATGTCCAGCTGGATCAAAGCGTCCTCGCTGCCGAACAGGAACTCGGCCAGCGCGCGCGCCAACTCGGTCTTACCGATCCCCGACGTCCCGGCGAAAATGAAACTTCCGCCCGGGCGCTTGGGGTCTTTGAGGCCTGCCCTCGTGCGGCGGATAGCCCGGGATACTGAGGCCACCGCATCGTCTTGCCCCACATAGCGTTTATGGAGTTCGTCCTCCATGTTCAGCAGGCGTGAGGTCTCTTCCTCGGTCAACTTGAAGACCGGGATTCCCGTCCAGTTCGCCAGAACCTCTGCTACTTGCTCGCTATCCAATGTGGACTCGCCGCGGATCCGCAGTCTGGCACCAGCTTCGTCGATGAGATCGATCGCCTTGTCCGGCAGGAACCGGTCGGAGATGTAGCGGTCAGCCAGTTCCGCCGCCGCCACCAGAGCCGCGTCGGTAATCGTCACCCGGTGATGTGTCTCGTAGCGTTTCCGCAGTCCCTTGAGCATTTCGATCGTGTTCACGACCGACGGCTCATCGACCTGCACCGGCTGGAACCGGCGATCCAGCGCACCGTCCTTGCTGATGTACTTGCGGTACTCGTCATGGGTCGTGGCACCGACAGTCTGCAATTCTCCCTTGGACAGCATGGGTTTGAGCATGTTCGCGGCATCGATCGAACCCTCGGCGGCGCCCGCGCCGACGATCGTGTGGATCTCATCAATGAACAGGATGATGTCACCACGGGTACGGATTTCCTTGAGTACCTTGCGCAGCCGCTCCTCAAAGTCGCCGCGGTACCGGGAACCGGCGACCAGCGAACTCAAGTCCAGCGTGTAAAGCTGCTTATCCCGCAGCACATGCGGCACACGATGTTCCGCGATCCGTTGCGCCAGCCCTTCCGCGACCGTCGTCTTACCCACGCCCGGTTCCCCGATGAGCAGTGGATTGTTCTTGCGGCGCCGGGACAGAATCTGGATCACCCGCTCGATTTCGGTGTCGCGGCCGATGACCGGATCGAGCTTGCCTTCGCGTGCCGAGTGGGTCAGATTCTGCCCGTATTGGTCCAGCGCAAGGCTATTCACGGGAGCGTCCGTCGTTTGTATCTCGTCCGCGACGTCGATGGGCATGGCCAGCATCGCGTTGACCCGCTGGCGCACCGAACCAGGCTCCGCACCGAGTCTGGCCAACACTTGGGTGGCGATGCTGTCGCCTTCACGGATCAGGCCGAGCAGGATGTGCTCGGAGCTGATGTGATTGTGCCCCAGCTGCAGTGCTTCCCGCAGTGACAGCTCCAGCACCTTCTTGGCCCGTGGCGTGAACGGCATCGTCCCCTTCGCCGCCTCGTTGCCGTGCCCGATAAGGTCTTCGATCTGGTCTCGCACGACCTGTAGCGAAATTCCGAAGCTCTCCAAAGCTTTCGCCGCCACACCCTCACCTTCGCGGATGAGGCCGAGCAAGATGTGCTCAGTGCTGATGTAGTGGTGGTTGAACAGCCGGGCTTCTTCTTGAGCCAGGACGACCACCCGGCGCGCACGGTCGCTGAATCGCTCGAACATTGCCATTGCCGTCACGCATCCTTCCCGCAAACATGTTGCGGCACAACTGAAAGGAAGCGCTGAGGCGGAGCCTCTTGACCAGCTTGGCTCGGGCAGGCGCGCTGCCCTACGGCTCAGGCTAACCCGGCCCGCCCCGTGCGCACGAGCCGTTATGCGGATGGCGAACGCCTATCTCGCTGTTATCCGCCAGACTCCCGTTTCGTTGTCAGCGGTCGCACAGGCCATCATCTTCGCGGTGTACTGGCAGGTGCTCACCTTGATCGGCAAGGCGCCCACCGGCACCAGGCCAGTCGGCGTCAACTCGGCGAAATCGGCCAACGCGAGACCGGCGCGGTTGCGGACCAGGAAGCGTGGCTGCTCGTGCTCGGTGGCAGAGAAGACCGGCCGCCAGCCAGGGAGTGGCTGTCCTTTCCCGGTGTAGAAGCCGACCAGACTCCAATCGCCTCCGGTCGTGGCCAGCAGGCCGGCCGGGGTCGGGACGAGCGCTAGGCCGGGCGGCACCTGCCACAGCACGGCACCGGTGGCCTTGTCGAGGACGACCTGTCCGTCCGCGCCGTAAGCGCACGTCACCGGACCACAATCCGTGCGTGACGACCACACCTGCGCGGCCGACAGCGTCAGCGTGAACGTCTTCATGTCGATGAGCTCGGCCTGCTCCCGATCGTCATCCAGCCGGGTGATCTGGGCGTAATCCTCGCCGACCGCCACGAAGATCCGGTCGAGGCCGGTGGGGGATAAGGTCAGCGTCCGCAATGGCTTGCCCGTGGCGAGGTCGTGCTCAGTGAAGAGTCCGCCCGGCCCGAGGCTGTAAATCTTGCCCGGCCGGGATCCCTGCACGATCCGGTCGGCCGGCAGCCGCCATACCTCGGCGCGGGTGCGCGCGTCGAGCACCCGCAACCGTGGCTGCGGCCCGCGCCCGTGCACAACGAGGTAACCGTCCATAACAGACACTCCGCCATCGGCACGCCACGTTTCGGCACCGGTCGCCGCGTCGAGGAACAGCGTGCGATCCTCCGAAGAGCGCAAGTCGATCGCATTGACGACGACCGACCCGTCGCGCACCGAGGCACCCGTTAGCTGCAGCCCGCTAAAGTCCTGGCGCCACGCTTGACGGCCATCGAGGGTATAGGCGATCAGTGAACGGCCGCGCTCGTGCAGTACCAGAAGGCCCGGGCTCAAGACCATAATGTTCTGGTCGGCTTTAATCCACATGAGACGGTCGAAGAACGGCTCCGGCCTTGGCTGTGCGGCGGTTGCCCCTGCCAACGTCACCAGTGCGGCCACCGTCGCCGCAAGCCATCGGTGCCGTTTGTGAGGCACCGGCCCCGGCTCGGCCTCCGCGTCCGATAGGTCGATGACGATCTCCCCCACAGACCCATTCAAGCACCCACACCCAGATCCGTCAGCCGTAAAGGCCAGTACCGCCAACTGGTATATAGCGAAGATCGTGGATTGACCAGCGATGGATCGTTGCCGCGCTGGCTAAACGCACGAGGGCGCTTTCGCGGCCCGGCCGGTCCTTCCAGAAGACGTGCGACACGGTGCCGTCGAGCGTTAGCAGGAGCTCATCGTCGTCAAAGAGGCACATCGCTCTGTCCTCCAGCGTCAGTGGCCGTGCCGGGCCGCAGTTTGGGAGGAGCGACATGGTTACGCCGCGCCCGGAGCGCATGCTGCTTTCGACGTAAAGTAACGCGCCTTCGTAGGCGCCCGTGCCGCGCAACGTATATCCGGCGACGGCCTGCGCCGGTGAGGTTGAGGCGTGCTTGACCAACCGCATCCCCGCGAGCTGAAAGCCTGGCACGTCAAGGAACGACACTTCGTTCAGGCGCAGTTCCTTGGCCCAGTAGGCATGGCGCCAGCGTTCCCGTGCGGTCCAGCTGTAGAACACCATCGCGGCCAGCATCGCCACCACGGTGCCGAACACGGTCAGCCTGGTCTTCACGGCGGGGGATAAGTACCACACGGCCATAGCCGGATAGAACCCGATCGCGACGAGCAGCCACCCGGCCCACCCGTCATACCCATGCACCGGATCGATTTGCAGGCTCGACAGAAGCAAGCCGACGGGCAAAATCGCGACCAGAACCAGCAGCAGCGGAAGAACGGCGCCGGTAACGAAGGCGAACCTCAAGTCCATCTGACGGGCGGCCAGCCATCCGAGCAGCATGACACCGAGCAACACGAGCGGGGCAATGAAGATGTAGGTGAACAGCCGCTGCTCGTCTGGCCAGCTCGCTGGCTGGTTCTTGAAGAAGCTGACGAGGCCGGTAAAGGCGAGGATGCTCACGGCACCGAGGAGGGTCACGCGCACGAGGGGATGCTGCAGCATCAGATCACGATAAGGTAACGGCGCGCTTGATCAGAAGAACGCGGTTGGCCGCAGTGGGGAGGCGGCCAACCGGGTGCCGGGTTAGGACAGTGCGAACTTCTGTGCCGCGCTGCCGTTGCAGTCCCAGATTTGCAGCCGGGTTCCGTTGGCGGTGGCCCCGCTGGGGGAGTCGAGGCAGCGTCCTGATTGCGGGTTGCGCAGGGAGCCGTCGGCTTGCTGTTGCCAGGCCTGGGCGCCGGTGCCGTTGCAGTCCCACAGCTGTACTTGGGTTCCGTTGGCGACACCGCCGGAGACGATGTCCAGGCAGCGGCCCAGCGTACGCAGAGAGCCGTTCGTGTTGCGGAACCAGTGCTGATCCACCGCCTGGGACTGGCAGTCCCAGAGCTGGACCGAGGTGCCGTTGACACCGTTGTCGTCTCCGGCGACGTCAACGCACTTGCCGCCCGGGCCGAGGATGGTGCCGCCACCGTTCACGGAGAACTTTTGTGCCCCACTGCCGTTGCAGTCCCAGATTTGCAGCCGGGTTCCGTTGGCGGTGGCCCCGCTGGGGGAGTCGAGACAGCGTCCTGATTGCGGGTTGCGCAGAGAACCGTCAGCCTGCTGAACCCACTTCTGGGCACCGCTGCCGTTGCAGTCCCACAGCTGAACTTTCGAGCCGTTGGCGGTGCCGCCGGAAACGACGTCCAGGCAACGGCCAAGGGTCGTCAGGGAATTGTTCGCGTTATGTGTCCAGCGCTGATCGACGGCATTTGACTGACAGTCCCACAGTTGCACCGCCGTGCCGTTGCCACCGTTGTCGTCGCCAGCGACGTCAACGCACTTGCCGCCCGGACCCGTGATCGTGCCAGCGGCCGGCGGGATTGGCCCGGGGCCGCCACCACCGCCCGTGAACGGGCTCAAGATGAGCCCAGCTGACCGCGGATCGCCGTCGTGAACGAGGGACTCGAACGCGCCCACATCATCAAACGGGAAGGCATACGCCTTGCCGTCCACCATGTTCGCGTGGATGATTTTCGCGTACTGATTAGTGGGGTTGTTCTTGTAGAAGTCACCAGCGTTGAGGCTCGGCTGGGTGTCGATGGTGCCCATCGTGCCGCGGTTGAGCGCCGCGCACAGCGTGCGGGCGATCGGGCCGACGACCAAATCATTGGGGGCGTGCAGGTTTCCGGCGCAACCCCAGACGTCCGCACTGGACGGCCGGTTGAACGAGGCCACCTGGGAGCCCGACGAGTTGGTGAAGGTCATGACCGTGCCGCTGGTGCGCCCGAAGTAGCGAATGCTCGGCTGGTCGCCGAACGGGACGACGGTCAGTGTCTTGGAAGCGTAAGCGCCCCAGGCGGAGGCGATGTAACTGTCCAAATAGGTCGCGCTGAACCGGCCAGCGTCCGCTGCTTTGCCGGGAGCTAGCGCGCGCAGCACGGTGCCATCGGCACGGGAATAGATGGTGTTGGCCCAGCCGGACTGGGCACGGATGGTGTTGATGATGGTGTCGCGTCCATTGGCGACGACGTCGCCCGTGCGCTTCGTCGCACCGGAACTGCCCGTCACGGTCACGGCGTGCGGGATGGCGAACATGTCGACCTGTGAACTGTTGAGCCACAGCCCAGCGTCGTTGTAGGTGAACTCGCTCCAGTCGAACAGGATGTTCTGGTTCGGGTCACCGGCCGCCCAGGGAGCGGGCTGGACAAGTCCGTCTGGAGTGAGGAAGAACTGCAGCTTCTGGCCAAGCGAGAAGTAAACACGGCCGGAGAAGCCACGCGGGAAACGGATCGTCGTGTTGCCGCCGTTGCCCGGCCCGCCGATCGATACGTCGGGCGCGGGTGAGGGTGGCAGCTGGCCGCCGCTCCACGCGGTGAACGTGCCCGCCCCGTTGACGTAGCCGAGGCGGCCGGTGGCCAGGTTGACGCCGATCACGTACAGATAGACAGCCTCGCCACGGCCGGTGCTGTTGGTGACCGTGACGGGCAACAGGTCAGGCCCGATGGCCTGGGCCGGCGAGGCGACGGACAGCGGTAAGACGAGGGCGATCGCCGCGAGGACACTGGCGATCCTGGTGCTGGTGCGCATGAAGCCTCTCATTCCGAGCCGGAAAGGCCCTGCAGGGACGGCAGCTCTCCAATCAGGACAGAGAGCGCTCTCGCTACACAAGTCCTCTTAGGAATACCAGGGAGTCGTGTTGGGAGAGCGCTCTCACGATAGGGCCGTTTTCATCGGTCGTCAATGGACTGTTAACGATGTTTGCCTGGTGGTCGACGCCGGGTCGGGTGCGAAATAGAGGCACGCGCGAAGCGCGTGAACTACTCACGTCCGATACATAACAAATGTAAATCAATCACTGAAGATCTCTTGCGTGGAGATCTCTCGACCTTGAAACTTTCCGACACGGGCGCCAGCGACAAGGTGGCCCGTGCCTCACCCGGAAGACCAGCGGGCGGCACCCATAACGCAACCGCCGCAATGGTTTTGACCTACAGGAGCAAGACCGGTCGCGCGGTTGCTGATCCACATGGGACGTGCCGCGGTTCAGCTCCACTGACTGAGGATGGAGGGAAGGATGAGGATCACCAGGATCACCCGCACGCTCGGTGCCGCTCTAGTCATGCTTGTGGCGACAGCGTCATTTGGCCCGGTGCCACAAGCACAGGCGCAAGCCGCGGAAAACTTCACGATCGTGATGCTGCCGGACACCCAGTACGCCTCCGAGTACTGGCCGGAGGTGTTCAGGGCACAGATGGCCTGGGTGGACGCGCAACAGTCCGCCAGAAACATCAGATACGTGCTGCATGTGGGTGACGTGGTAGATAACGTCGGTCAGCCCGCCCAGTGGGCCAACAGCAAGAGCGCCATGGGACTGCCCACCGATGACGTGCCGTACATCATCGGCCCGGGCAACCATGACCTGGATTCGACCACCACCCGTGCGGCGACAACGTACAACAGCCACTATCCGCGGAGCACCTTCACCGCGTTGCCATCGTTTGGCGGGACTTATCCCTCCAACGCGAACGACAACGCGTACCACACCTTCACCGCGGGTGGCACGGACTGGATCGTGGTGGCGCTCAAATACGCGCCGAGCGACGCGGAAATCGCCTGGGCGAATCAGGTGGTGTCGGCGCACCCTAACCACAGCGCCATTTTGGTCACGCACGCCTACCAGAACGGCACCACCAAGGACACCAACGGCAGCAAGCTGTGGACCAACCTGGTTAGCAAGCACGCCAACTTCCGCTTCACGTTCTCGGGCCACTACGTCAACGCCGGCGTGATCACGCAACAAGGCGTGAACGGCAACACCGTTCACCAGATCCAGGCCGACTACCAGAACAGCACGCAGCGCGACCCCAACAGCTTCCTGCGCATCATGACGTTCAACCCGACGACGAACGCCTTGGATATCAAGACGTATTCGCCGTTCCTCAACACCTACAAGACCGACGCCAAGAACCAGTTCGTCCTCAGCAACATCAACCCTGTCCCTCCGGGTTGGAGCACCATCGTGGACAACACGACCGCGGGACGGTTCACCGCGAGCGCGAACTGGGGGACATCCACCTATTCCAGCCAGAAATACGGTGCTGACTATCGTTTCGCGACGCCTGTCACCACGAGCGATGTGGCTTGGTACAAGGTGAATATCCCGGCGACCGGGAACTACCAAATTTCCGCCTGGTACGGAGCTAACTCCGGCTACAACGACGCGGCTCCCTACATCATCGCCACGACCACAGGTAATCGAACCGTCTATGTGAACCAGCGGGCCAATGGCGGCCGTTGGGTATCACTAGGAACCTTCGCCTTGGCCGCCGGTGACGACAACAAGGTAGGCGTCAGTCGCTGGACCGCCGGCACTGGCTATGTCATCGCCGACGCGGTGCGGGTAACGCGCACCAGCTGAGACGTCCAGTGTGGAGGCACGGCTGAGCGCCGTGCCTCCACCAGACAACCGCCATGGAGGTGTCTCGTGATCACCACGATCCTGCTCAGCGCGGCGATCGCCGCCCATCCGCTGACGCCGTTCTCAGCTGACCAGCTTGTCGAGGTGACGCTGCACCAGGAGCGGGTCGACGTCTCCGTCGTGATCGAGGTCGGATCCGTGGCGGCGAAACAGTTCACGCCCGACTGTGAGGCCCTGGCTTCGCAGCTCGACGGGCGAGCCGGATCGGAAGCTCTGCGGTGGACGGTCCAATCCGGACAGCTCGACAAGCTAGGTGCCGCTGGCTCGGAAACCAGCCGGCTGATGTGCAAGTTATCCGCACCGGCCGCATTGGCCACGCCCACAAGCATTTCCATCACCAATCGGTACTTGACTGACCGTGTCGGAGCCAATCAGATCGTGGTGGTCGGCGCCGGCGTTTCGTTGCCGGAAGACCTGCCGCCCTATGAGCGGTCCGCCGAAGTGACCGTGCAGCCTGGCGGCGAAACAGCAAGTCCCGCAACGGCTGCTAAGCCTGAGCGCAGTTGGCTGCAGCGCGGCGAGGAGTGGCTCGCTAACGCCCTCGGTGATCCAACGCCCCTTGTCCTCTTGCTAGCCGTGCTCATGGCCCTGCTGCTGGGTGCCGCGCACGCGGCACTTCCCGGGCACGGCAAGACGGTCATGGCGCTATACATGGCTGGCCGGCAAGGACGGCGCCGCGACGCGGTCATCGTCGGCGGCACCGTCACCTTGACCCACACGGCCGGCGTGCTGATCCTCGGCATCGCGACGACCGCGTTCGCTGGACTGGCCGCAGAGTCAGTGCTCAAATGGCTCGGCGTCGCCAGCGGCATCCTCATCACGGCAGTCGGTCTCGGCATCCTCATCAACGGCCTTCGCCACCGCCGCGGCCTAGGCCATAGTCACGGCCACAGCCACCACCACGGCCTAGGCCATAGCCACCACGGCAAGACCTTAGGTCACAGCCACGACGACAACCACGACCTTAGTCACGGGGACGGCCACGGCCACGGTCTTGTGGACGGCGACGGGCACGGCGGCGGCAAGCGTTCTCGCCACGGCAAGGCACACAGCCACGGTCATCACGACGACAGCGTTGTTCACGGTGGCAAGGGGCATCATCACGGTCATGACCACCATGGGCATAGTCACGGCCACGGGCGCAAAAACCTTGCGGTTCTTGGTATTGCGGGTGGTCTCGTGCCCAGTCCTACCGCTTTGGTCGTGTTGCTGGGAGCGGCTGCTTTGGGGCGGCTCTGGCTCGGCATTGTCCTGATCATCGCCTACGGTTTGGGGATGGCGGCGATGCTGACGGCGGCGGGACTGTTGCTGCTGCGGATCCGCGACAAGTGGGCGTGGCTGGGCCGTCTTGTCGTGCCGGCGGAAGCTACCGGATCGGTCATCATCGTGCTGGGGTTCGGCTTGGCCGCCCGGGCCGTGCTGGCCTTCTAGCCCACTACGGACGGAGACTCGTGATAGGACGGTTGCTCGCCATCGCTCTCGTGGGTCTGAGCCTCGCGGGAGCGTCCGCTTGCGGGGACGCGGCAGCGCCCGCTTCACCAAGCCCCGCCGCCGCTTCAGAGGACAAGAAGGAAGCGTGCGACGCCGTCTTGAAGGCGCGCAAGACGGCTCGCGACGCGCTCGTGCCGGTGGCGACGGCGCTCGCCCGGGACAAGCCGTCGGCTAGCGAGATCGCCCAGGCGACCGATGACTTGAAGGCCACGTTCACCGCTATGCATCTGGACGTCGCCGCGGCAGGTGAGCGCGCTGGCGCACCGCAGCTCAAAGAACAGATCACCGCGTACCAGATGTCGGTGGAACAAGCGATCGTCGTTGTTGAAGGGGCCGACGGGGACAAGACGAAACTCGCCTCAGCGATTAGCCTGCCTGAGTTGCTGAGCTCAGAGAAAGCGCTGATGGACACCTGTTCCTGAGTATGGAAATTTACATCAAACTGATTTGATGTATTATCGCGATGTGAGCGATGAGCCGCCCGTATTCCTTGGCCTAGCCGGGCACCCGTTGCGCTGGCGGCTGCTGGGCGAACTCGCCCGCAGCGACCGGCAGGTGCACGAGCTGACGGCGTTAGTGGGTCAGCCGCAGAACCTCGTGTCCTATCACCTCGGCCGCTTGCGCAAGGCGAGTCTGGTCACGACCCGGCGCAGCTCGGCTGACGGTCGCGACACCTACTACAGCGTCGACCTCGCCCTGTGCGGTCAGTTGCTGGCTGCCGCCGGCGGCGCTTTGCACCCGGCGCTGCTGCTCGCCCGGCCCGAACCGCCGGCACCTCGACGAGGCAAGGCGCCGGTGCGGGTGCTGTTCCTGTGCACTGGCAACAGTTCCCGCTCGCAGATGGCCGAGGCGATGCTGCGCAAGGCAGCCGGAAAAGCCGTGCACGTGCGCAGTGCGGGCAACGACCCCAAGCCGGTACACGAGCACGCGATCACGGCGATGGCCGAGCACGGCATCGACCTGAGTGCGGCCCGCTCCAAGCACTTGGAGCAGTTCAAGGACGAGCGGTTCGACTATGTGGTCACGTTATGTGACCGCGTCAGGGAGGTCTGCCCGGAGTTTCCCGGTGGGCCGCAGCCCGTGCACTGGAGCATGCCCGACCCGTCGAAAGAGCCCGACGGCTATCCGGCGTTTCAGCGCACCGCCACCGAAGTGGACAGCCGGATTCGCTTTCTGCTGCACCGCATCTTGCCCGTCTCAACTGTGGAGGAATCATGAGCATCGCGTCAGGTGACATGGTCTGCGTCCGGTACATGGTGGACGATGTCCAGGCCGCCGTCGACTTCTACACCACCCACTTCGGCTTCACCGTCAACATGACCGCGTTGCCAGCGTTCGCCGATGTGACCCGGGGCCATCTGCGGCTGTTGCTCGCCGGGCCGAAAAGCTCGGCTGGCCGGGCGATGCCAGACGGGCGCAAGCCGGGGCCAGGTGGCTGGAACCGGCTTCATTTCATCGTCGATGACATCGGCGCCGAAGTAGAACGCCTGCGGGAAGCGGGCGTGACGTTCCGCAACGACATCATTAAAGGACCCGGTGGACGTCAGATCCTCCTCGACGATCCGTCCGGAAATCCGGTCGAGCTATTCCAGCCCGCGGACGCGTGACGGCCGTGTCTACCTTTGAGTTCACTTGGCAGGAAAGCGATCCCAGCCACCCCGCACAAGATGTGCTGGTTCGCCTCATCGGGTTTGACAATGTTTACGACACCCGCGAGCTTGGCCCTTATCTGCTGAAGCGCGCAGACGCCAGCGGTCAGTGGACGGGAACCGTTGAGCTGCCTGACGAGGTGCGGACGAGCTATCAGTTCTGCCCGGCGCGGGACTTCCGCATCCCACCGTCCGGATTGGACGAGGACGGCTGGATGAAGGTGATCGCGACAGGCGTGCCCGATCCAGCCGTGCCCAACACGATCGGCCCCGTCTACGGAAACTCCCGCGCGGCATCGATTCTGGAAATGCCGGGTGCCTCGCCGCAGCCGTGGTGGGAGCACCGTGCAGGGGTCGCTCAGGGGACGGTTCAGGAACTGGTGACTGGACGGGACTGGCCGTCATCGCTGCACGTGTATTCCCCGCCAGTCGCCCCTGGCGGGCCGTTGCCGGTTGTCGTCATGTTTGACGCGCAGGCTTGGGTGCCTATCGGCATCACGGCGACGTTTGACAACCTGATCGCGGAAGAGCTTGTGCCACCTTTCGTGGCCGCGATGGCTGGCTATCCCTTCGGTCCGGCGCGGGTGCGCGGGCTGACGTATCCGGCGGTTCACCTCCAGTACCTCATGGAGGATTTGATGCCGTTGCTTGTCAAGGATTTCGGGGGGACGACGGAGGCATCGCGGACGGTCCTGATCGGGCAAAGCCTCGGTGGTCTCGCCGCGGTTAGCATCGCGCTAAAGGCACCGCACCGGTTCGGCAACGTGCTCAGTCAATCGGCGTCGGTTTGGTGGCCGGGCACCGAGGAGGGCCAGCTATCTGGAGACGGCGTCATCGCTGAGGCGGCGGCTGGCCACAAGCAGGTGCGGTTCTGGCTTGAGGCCGGAGCGCTTGAGGATGGCCTCGTCGAGGGGAACCGGGATCTTCACAAAGTCCTTGGGCAGCATGGCTTTGACGTCACCTACCGCGAATACCAAGGCGGGCATGACTTCGCGTGCTGGCGTGGCGGCATCGCCGATGGGCTGATCGCGTTGCTCAACCGTTGATCTCGAACAGCGAGAGCTGACCGGGGATCTGCTCGCGTGCCTTACGGCGTGCTTTGCGCACAGCGGGAGGCTTCTCCACGGTGGGCTTCGCTGGGTCAGCGGGACTGGTCAGCGCCCACAACGGCGCGTCAAGCTCAATGCCACGCGACGACAGGACCTTGTTCACCGCGCCAGGGTCAAGCGGCAGCATCGCCGTTTCCAGCTTCGGCATCGGCAGTGCGACACGCAGGTTCATCAGGCTGCGGTTGCGGTCGACGATGTCGCGTGCCTCCGGGATGCCGAGCTGCTCAGCGGCCAGCTCGCCCACAGCGGCCCGCACCGACTGCGTGTCGCCACGATCGATAGTGGCCCAGGCGGCGTCAACGGTGCCGAAAACGTTGAGCAGGCGTGCCGCTGTCGCTGCCCGGAAACGGCTGACACCATGCAGATTGTCAGACGGTTCGCCACGCAGGGCTGAATAGTCACGGTATTGCCAGGGTTGCACCCCACACGTGTTAACCAATCGCGGGGCGTCGACCATCACCGCGCTATCGAATCCACCGTTGCGGATGCGAATGACCGAGGTCGATTCATTGATCAAGGCAAAAGCGTCACGGTCGGCGGTCAGCAGCACCGACTGCCAGCCGCGCAGCCTCGCCTGCTCGGCACAACTGGCCAGCGCGTCGCTAGCCTCGAAAGCTGGCGGCGACACTGTGCACACGCCAGCCGCCCACAGCAGATCTGGTCCCTCGACGATCTGGTGGGCGAGGTCTTTAGGCGTGGCCCGGCGGCTTGCCCGATAAGGCGGATACTGAGCTTTACGTGCCGAATAATCAGGACAGTCGAACCCGACGATTACCGCGTCTGGCCGCAACTGGGCCGCAGCCCGCGCGAGATAGCCAACCAGGCCCTTTAGTGCCCAAACCGGCCGTCCAATGTGATCACGCGCCCCCTCTATCGCCGCCGCATGGTGGGCGTGATGGAGCAAGCTGTTTCCGTCAGCAACGAGAAGCAGCGGGGCGCGGGTCGCCGGCACGCGCTCAGAGTATTTCCTTACCCACGATGATCGCCAATGGCCAATGCGACCAGGCTACTGCGCGAGGATCTGGAGGTTGCGCGACATGACCAAGGTCGACTTGCTGGCGGTCGTAGCCGCTCCAGCGGACGGTGAACTTCTTCTGCCGTAACGATTGCAGGGCTGCCGCCTTGCGGAGGGGGTCCTGCGAGAGCTCAGCTTGCTCGAACTCGGCGACGGCCGCGTCCACTTCAGCGGGGTCGTAGCCGCGCAGGACCTTGGTGAAGTTGTTCATGTGAGGGAGCGTAGGCCGCCATGTCAATTGACGCGCCCAAGGGCTTTTAATGTCGTCTTTACCTGGCTCGGGCGGTGTTATGGGCGGCCTAACAGTGACCGTGACAGCTTGATTGCGCACTGTCAGCTTTGATCGCATGGTCCTATGACCAAGTTCCGCACCGGAAGCCATGACTTTCCGGTCACTGATCAGCTGTCAGCATTCATGCGCACCGGGTGGCTTGACTCCACATTGGAGCCTGCACTCGACGACGTCGCGCCGTGGGCAGCCCGGCGCCGGGCCAGGGTCGCCTCGGCCTTGGGCCGGCGGATAGCCGTGGCCGCGGGCACGTTCAAGCAGCGCGCGAACGACCAGGACTACCGGTTCCGGGCGGATTCGAACTATGTCTGGCTGACCGGTGATCAGTCGAGCGATGGTGTGGTGGTCATCGAGGCGGATGGGGAATCCACGCTCTACCTGCGGCCACGGTCACCTCGCGACACTGGTGAGTTCTACCAGGACCGCAGGTATGGCGAGCTGTGGGCGGGACGGCGCGCGACGTTGGGTGAAACATCTGCGCGCCTTGGCATCGCGACCCGTCACCTTGACGCGTTCGAAGGCGAGGTGACGAGTGACGATGAGTTCGAGGCCGTGCTATCGGAACTGCGGCTCGTCAAGGATGAGTGGGAGATAGCCCAGCTTGAGGACGCTGTCGCCATCACCACCCGTGGTTTTGAAGACGTCGTGCGCGCGATGCCACAGCGGCTGGGGGAGCGGCACCTGGAGGGTGTGTTCTGGCAACGTGCCCGCCTTGAGGGCAATGATGTCGGCTATCACTCCATCGTCGCCTCCGGTGCGCACGCGGCGACGCTGCACTGGATCGACAATGACGGTCCGTTGCGGGACGGGGATCTGCTGCTCCTGGACGCGGGAGTGGAGAACAGAAACCTCTACACCGCTGATGTGACAAGGGTTTTGCCGATCTCGGGCCGGTTTACTCCGTTGCAGCGCGACCTGTATGAGTTGTGCCGGGCCGCCAATGACGCCGCGCTAGAGACGCTCAAGCCGGGCCGTCCATACCGTGATTTTCACCGGGCGGCGATGACAGTACTAGCGAATGGTCTTGGAGATCTTGGGGTTTTGCCTTGCCCGGTTGAGGAAGCGCTGCAGACCGGCGTTTACCGGCGGTGGACCTTGTGCGGTTCGGGGCACATGCTGGGCCTGGATCTGCATGACTGTGGCAAGGCGCGCGCATCGGAATACCTCGACGGCACCCTGGCTGAAAACCACGTGCTCACGGTTGAGCCGGGCATCTATTTTCAGCCAGATGACGGGCTGATCCCACCTGAGCTGCGCGGCATGGGATTCCGCATCGAGGAGGACATTCTCATAACCTCCAGTGGGTACCGGATCCTCTCAGACGGATTGCCACGCACCGCGGCGGATGTGGAGGCGTGGATGAGCAAGCTCTGAGGCTCAGGCACGGGGGTGACGCTGACTCCACGCGTGATAGTGCGGTGTCTGCATGATCAGCTGACGGTAGGTGTCGGCGGCGTAGCGGTGCAGCAACGGCGCGAGCGGTGCCGCTGGGCCGTCGCGCCGCCACGCGAGCAGTTGCCGCAGCCGGATCGGTGAACCCTGGATCGGCTTCACCGTCACGCCGTACACAGGGCGCATGGTTGGCTGGCACACCGAAATGCCGACACCGGAGGCGATGAAGTTCATCAGGTTTTTCTCGTCTAGCAGCACGTGCGTCCGCTTAGGCGAGAAGCCAGCCCGGGTGCAGGCGTCAAAGAAGATGTCGGGCCAGCCCGCGCCGTCATCGGGAGTGATGAACCAGGCCTCGTCAGACAGTTCAGCTAGCGGCACCTCCACCCGTTGCGCGAGCGGATGGTTCGACGGCAGCGCGACAAAGGCCGGCTCGGTGGCGAAGGCACGGCTCACGACCGCATCGGAATCGCGCAGTTCCCGGCCCGGAAAGTCCAGCACCAGCGCGGCGTCGATGACATCGGCCTCAAGCATCTCCAGCAACGTGGCGATGGCGTATTCGCTCTTGACCACCACCGACACCTCGGGATGACCCTTTTTGATCTGGGTCACCAGACCGGGCAGCACCGGGGTGATGGTCCCGCCGAGCCGCAGCGTCAGACCGTCCACATTGGAAGGTGAGGAGGGACGCTGCACGAGAGCGTCGACCCGGGCGAGGATGTCATGCGCGGCACTGACCACCTCTTGTCCTAGCGCGGTGAGTTCCACCCCGGTATTGGTGCGCGTGAACAGGGTGCCGCCGAGCAAGCGCTCCAGCCGGCTCAGCTGGGTGCTCAGCGCAGGTTGCGAGAACCCGAGGGCCAGTGCGGCATTGCCAAGGCTTCCCGCCTCAGCGATGGCGCACAGGATCCGAAGGTGCCGCAGCTCCAGCTTCATGGCGACCATTGTGCTGGGAAGGGGCATGTTACGTAAGCGCCGTACCGGATTCGAAGCCCAGCCTTAACCCGACGCCACGGACGGTGTGCAAATAGCGCGGCCGGCCGGCGGTGTCACCCAGCTTTCGCCGAAGCCAGCTCAGGTGCACGTTGATGGTGCGGTCGAGGTCGGCGGTTGACTCCGGCCACACCGCGACGGCGAGCTCGGCGCGCAAGACGACCTCTCCAGCACGGGTCGCCAGGCATGCCAGCAGGTCGAATTCGCGGCGCGAAAGCCCTAGCGGCTTGCCGTCGAGCCAGGCTAAGCGCTGCGCCTTGTCCAGGGTCAGGCCGCCGACGCCGAGCAGTTGTTCGGGCCGCGCATGACGGGTGGCCAGGGCGACGTTGACCCTGTTGCGCAGCTGGACCGCCGAAAACGGCACGGACAGAAAGTCGTCGGCGCCCGCGGCGAGAAACGCGTCAAGATTTGCTGGCGGGCCGGGGTCAATGAGCACTATCGGCGCGGGAGTGCGGGTGCGGATAGCCCGGACAGCGTCAACACTGTCCACTTCAGAATGGCGCGGATCGACCAGGGTGAGGTCAACAGCCGTTTCCTCAAGGGCGGAACAGGCGGCGGCACGGGTGTGCCGGACTTCGACCTGATGGCCCGCCTCGCTGAGAACCCGTCCCACGCGTGTTCCGGCACCGTGCTCGGCGACGAGGAGAAGGTTCGGGGGCATACGGCGATCCGACCAAACCGTTAACGCCTCGGCAAGCCACGCACGTCGATGTTATGTGCGGTCATAACATCCGCGTCCGCGCATAAAGTCAATGTTAAATGCGCTCGAACTCCCCGCGAACGCTCCATAGCGTCGCCGGCCATGAAGAAGTCTCTCAGAGTCATCCTCACTGCCGCGCTGGTGGCTTCGGCGGTGCAGGTCATCGCCTCGTCATCATCGTTCGCGGGGGCGGCGGCGATCGCCCCTGTCGCCGCGGCCGCACCAGGCGCCGACGCCCGTAAGCCGGGCGGCCATCAGGCCAAGCGGCTGACGCCCGACAAGCTGCCCCCGGTTTCCCCTGAGTCGCGCGAAACCGTCGCCCGGTTCAGCGCTCAGGCCACTTGCACGCCGGCGGACTTCAGTTCGCGTACCGGCTCGGCTCTGGTGGCGTTCGTCAAAGCCTCAGCGGTCTCGGAATGCCTTTACACGCTGTTCAACTACGCCGGCAGCGCCGCTGTCGGTGCTTTCAAAGAGTCTCAGGTGGTCACGATCGCGACCGCCTACCGGGACAACACGCCCAGCTATCCGGGCACCAACGCCACGAGCACGCTGCAATTGGTCATGTTCCTGCGGGCGGCTTTCTACGTGCAGGAGAACAACAGCGGCAGCATTCCCTCGTACACAGCGGCGGTCACCGGCCCCGTTCAGTCCGGCTTGGACAGTTTCTTCGCCAGCTCACGGCTGCTCGACGTCAACGACACGCACGGCGAGATCCTCGCCGAGACGGTGACCCTCAGCGACAGTGCCGAACTGCAGCACCGTTATCTGGCCGCGTACAAGAGAATCCTCAACGGCTACAACAGTTCCTGGAACGCTTTCTACTGGATGCGCACCGCGGCGTTCAACGTCTTCCTCTGCACGTTCCGCGGGAACTTCTATCCCGCCTTCGTCAACGCGGTTATCGCCGATCCGTCCATCGTGGACACGATGAACTCCTTCGCTGTCAATCACTCCGGTCTGCTCGGCGGCGAGTACGGCTACCTTCCCGCCGCCGCTGGCAGCGAGATGGCCCGCTTCGTTCAGCACGACGCGCTCAAGGCCAAGGTCCGGCCGCTGGCTAAGGCACGGCTCGACAGCTCCTCCATCACCGGGCCGACCGCGAAGATGTGGGTCGGCGTGGCAGGCATGGTCGACTACTACGATGGCGCTAACTGCGCTTACTACAACGTTTGCAACCTGCCGTCCCGGCTAGCCGCCGCGGCACTGCCGGTCCGGCACAACTGCGACCCGGGGCACACCATCTGGGCCCAGCAAATGTCGGCGGCCGAACTAGCGGCGACGTGCCAGAGCGTGCAGAACCAGGACTCGTTCTTCCACAACGCCAGCGGCTCCAACGCGAGCACGCCGGTGGCCAACGACCACAACACGAACATCCGCATCAACGTTTTCGACTCCGATGAGGACTACCAGACCTACGCCGGCGCGATTTTCGGCATCGACACCAACAACGGCGGCATGTATCTGGAGGGCGATCCTTCGGTGCCGGGCAACCAGCCGAACTTCGTAGCCTACGAGGCGACGTGGCTGCGTCCGGTCTTCGCGATCTGGAACCTCAATCACGAGTACACCCACTATCTCGACGGCCGGTACAACATGTACGGCGACTTCGAGGCGGGCATGTCCACACCGACCGTCATGTGGGTCGAAGGCTTCGCTGAATACATCTCCTACCACTACCGTGGTGAGGTCTACGCCGCCGCGATCGCTGAGGCGGGCAAGCGCACGTTCAGCCTGAGCACGCTTTTCGACACCACCTACGAACCGTTCGATGTCAACCGCATCTACCGCTGGGGTTACCTTGGCGTGCGGTACATGCTGGAAAAGCACCGGCCTGACGTGATGACGCTGCTGGGCCACTACCGGTCAGGGAACTGGGCCGCGGCGCGGACTTTGCTCAAGACCACCATTGGCACGCGTTATGACGCCGACTTCAGCACCTGGCTGGGCACGCTCAGTGGCACGCCCGGAACCTGCACGGCGGTCACCAACAGCAATGACGTGACCATCGCCGATCTGTCCACAGTGGAATCCGGTCTGACCGTCGCTAACTGTGCTGGCAATGCTCTGAGCACCAGCACGGTCGCGGTGAACATCGTGCACACCTACATCGGTGACCTCGTCGTCTCGCTGGTCGCGCCCGACGGGAGCACCTACGTGCTGCACAACCGGACGGGCGGTTCCACTGACAACATCAACCAGACCTATGCGGTGAACCTCTCGTCTGAGGCCGCCAACGGGGCGTGGAAGCTGCGGGTCCAAGACGCGGCCGCCAATGATGTCGGCTACATCAATAGCTGGACGCTGAACACCGGCAGTGGCGGGGGCGGCGGCGTGTCCGAGTGCACCGACCCCAACCTGCAAGCACTGGGCAAGAACTGCAAGCGCAGCAACGTATCCGCTAACGCGGGCGGCCTGGCCTACTTCTGGATTTACCTGCCCGCCGGGGTTTCCACCCTCAGCATCACGTCAGCTGGCGGCACCGGCAACGCCGACCTGTATTACAACGCCGACACGTGGGCGACCTCCACGGCGTACACGGCCCGCTCCACCAACGCGGGCAACAGCGAGTCGCTCACCATCAACAACCCGGCCGCGGGCTACCGCTACATCAGCCTGCACGCCGCGAGCGCCTTCTCCGGCGTCACGGTGACCACTACCTACTAACGCACGGAACAGCGGCTGGCTCGGTCATGACCTGACCGAACCAGCCGCTGTTTGTTATGGCACCCATAACACGCACCGCCCTTAGGTCAAGACAGCATTAAATCCGCTGGGACGCAGGGCGAACCGTCGTTAGCGTCGCCCGCTACACCACGAATTCTTGGGAGCGCGCAATGATAAAGATCCCCCTCATCGCGGCGGGGGCGGCGTTAGCCGTGGGCCTGGCCGCGTGTGGCACCGATCCCGCGCCGGAAAGCAAAGGCCACGGCGGTAAGGGCGGGACGCTGACGGTGCTGGCCACCGCGGACTTCGCCCACCTCGACCCGGCCCAGAACTGGACGATGCGCGATGTCCTGTTTGGAGGACGGACGCTGTACCGCACCCTCACCGCTTACGCCGCCGCGCCCGGAGCCGAGGGCACGAAAGTGCTCCCCGACATCGCCGCCGAACTCGGCAAGCCGACTGATGGCAACAAGACCTGGACCTACAAACTGCGTCCGGGCATCAAGTTCGAAGACGGAAGCGCGGTCACGAGCAAGGACATCAAATACGGCATCGAGCGCATTTTCTCGGCCGAGCTTCAGGAAGGCGCCGGTTACCTGCGCGACATGCTGGTTGGCGGCGACAAATACCAGGGCCCCTACAAGGACGCCAATGGCCTGGCTTCCATCGAGACGCCCGACGCTTCGACGATTGTCTTCAAGCTGGTGAAGCCAACCGCAGACCTCGACTACGTGCTCGCCCTGCCGACGTCGGCTCCCGTGCCGAAGGCGAAGGACACTGGTGTTCAGTACGACAACGCCGTCTTCTCCTCTGGCCCGTACAAGATTGAGAAGTACGACCGGGGCAAGGAACTGATCCTGGTTCGTAACCCGCACTGGGACGCCGCGACCGACCCGATTCGCAAGGCTCTGCCGGACCGGATCGAAATGAAGCAAGGACTGTCGGCGGCGACGATCGAGCAACGGCTGATCGCCGACCAGGGACCGGATCAGACCGCTGTCGCGTGGTCTGGGCTATCGGCGGCCAGCATGCCGCGCGTGCTGAGTGACCCAAAGGTCAAGGCGCGCTACATCGCCGAGCCCAGCATCTGCACCCGGATGCTGGCCTTCAACACGTCCAAGGCACCCTTCGACAACCTCAAAGCGCGTCAGGCGGTCGCTTTTGGACTGAGCCGTGAGTCGTACCGGACCGCGCACGGTGGTGAGGCGGTCGCCGACTTCGCGTCGTCCTACATGCCACCGTCGATGACGGCAGGCGTGAAGAACAATGCGTTCCAGGCACCACCCGACGGCGATGTCGCTAAGGCCAAGCAACTATTGGCCGAAGCCGGTAAGCCAGACGGGTTTGAGATCACGCTGACGACAACGTCCAGCGACACGGGGAAGGCTGAAGCCGAAGCGGTGCAGTCGTCTCTGGCACGCATCGGCGTCAAGGTGAAAATCCACACGGTGGACCCGTCGGTTTACTACTCCACGATCGGCACACCAGCGTCGCAGGATGAGCTGGTCTTCGACGGCTGGTGCGCGGACTGGCCCAACGGCGCGTCGTTCATTCCGCAGAAGTTCGACGGGCGCAACATTCAGCCCAAGGGTAACCAGAACCGAAGCCAGCTCAACGATGCGGCCATCAACGCGCGGGTCGATGAGATCCTGGCGATGACCGATCCGATCGCGGCACAGAAGGCCTGGGGCGAGCTCGACACCAAGGTCGTGGCGCTGATGCCGGTGATCCCGCTGGTGTGGGACAAGATGCCGCTTCTGTTTGGCTCCAAGGTGACCGGTGCGTTCGGGCACCCGATCTGGCAGGGCGAGATCGACTACGCCGCGGTTTCGGTGGCATGACAACGCTCGTAACGGGGACCGCTGTCGAGGCGGTCCCCACCACCTCGTGGCGGCGCTTGACGGCACGCATCTGGGCTGACCGTGGAGCACGGGTAGGCCTGGCGATCGTCGTGCTGTTCGTGCTGCTCGCGATTCTCGCGCCCGTCATCTCGGCCATGACGGGCAACGGCCCCAACGACTTTCACGAAGACAAGATCAACAAAGCGCTGGGCGGACCGCCCCTCGGTGCCTTCGGCGGCATCAGCTCCGAACACTGGCTGGGTGTCGAACCCGTCAACGGTCGCGATCTGCTCGCCCGGATCCTTTATGGTGCCAGGGTTTCGCTGCTGATCTCCCTGCTGGCGACCGCCGTTTCCGTCGTCATCGGAACGTTGCTCGGCCTGGTGGCCGGCTTCTTTGGCGGCTGGCTCGACGCCGCGATCAGCCGCGTGATGGACCTTGTCCTATCGTTTCCGTCGCTCATCTTCATGATCGCGCTGGTGTCTGTTCTGCCCAGCGGTGATCGCATGCTCTTGCTGATCCTCGTCATCGGATTCTTTGGCTGGCCTTACATTGGCCGCATCGTTCGCGGCCAGACCATCTCGATCCGCCACCGCGAGTTCGTCGAAGCGGCCAGGGCTGGGGGACAGGGCAATGTGCGGATTCTGCTGCGGGAAGTCCTGCCAAACCTGCTCGCCCCGATCCTCGTCTACACGGCCCTGTCCATTCCGGCCAACATCGGAACCGAAGCGGCGCTGTCGTTTCTCGGCATCGGGGTGGAGCCGCCGACACCGTCTTGGGGACAGATGCTGCAAAAGGCCATGTCCTGGTACCAGGTGGATCCCATGTTCTTCGTCATCCCCGGAACGTGCCTGTTCCTGACGGTGCTCGCGTTCACCTTGCTCGGCGACGCGATGCGCGACGCCCTCGACCCGAAAGGAAGCCACTAGTGGCCGCCTATCTAGCGCGCCGGCTGGTGGGGCTGGCGCTGGTCCTGCTGGTCGTGTGCGCGGTTACCTTCGCCATCTTCTACTTGCTGCCCAGTGACCCGGCCTTACAAGCGTGCGGCAAGAGCTGCACCACGGAACGCATTGACATGCTGCACGAGCAGATGGGGCTGGATAAACCGGTGTGGCAGCAGTTCGCGGACTACATCGGTGGCATCGCTGGCGGCCGCACGATTGGCACGGGCGAGCTCGCGGTGCGCTGCGACTTTCCGTGCCTGGGGTTTTCCTACCAGACCAACCGTCCCGTGTGGGACCTGCTGCTCGACCGTCTGCCCACGACGGTTTCGATCGCGGCCGGTGCGGCGATTCTCTGGCTCCTCGCGGGGCTGTCCACCGGGATCGTTTCCGCGCTGCGCAAGGGCAGTTTCCTCGATCGCTCGCTGATGGCGGCAACGCTGACTGCCGCTTCGCTGCCTGTGTTCTTCACCGGGCTCATGGCCCTGTACCTCGTCGTGCAGGTCGCCGAGTGGCTGCCCTTCCCGAGCTATGTCGCGCTCGCGGACGATCCCGCCGGCTGGGCGCAGAACCTGATTCTGCCGTGGACGGTGCTCGCGTTGCTTTACGCCGCACTTTACGCACGGTTATCGCGGTCGTCGATGATTGAGACGCTCGCCGAGCCCTACGTCAGAACCGCACGCGCCAAAGGGCTTCCCGAGCGCACCGTCGTCGTCAAGCACGGCCTGCGTTCCGCGCTGACCCCGATCGTGACCGTCTTCGGCATGGACGTCGGCACCCTGCTCGGCGGAGCGATCATCACGGAAAGTGTGTTCGGGCTGCCCGGCATCGGACAGCTGACCATGGACGCCATCAACAAATCTGACCAGCCCGTGGTCATGGGCGTGGCCCTGCTGTCCGCGTTTTTCATCACCTTCTTCAACGTCTTGGTGGACCTGTTCTACGCCGTCATCGACCCGAAGGTGCGCTACGCATGAGCCTGCTCGAAGTCTCCGGCCTTCGCGTCACCTTCCCCGGCGATGTGTGCGCCGTGGACGGACTGTCGTTCACGCTTGAGCGGGGCAAAACGCTTGGCATCGTGGGGGAGTCCGGCTCAGGAAAGTCGGTCACGAGCCTGGCCATCATGGGCTTGCACCGCGACGCCACCGTTTCGGGCTCGATCAGGGTCGATGGCATCCAAGTCGTTGGTGCGCCTCAGGACCAGGTTCGCCGGCTGCGCGGGCGCCGGATGGCGATGATCTTCCAGGATCCGTTGTCGTCACTGCACCCGGCGTACACGGTTGGCGAGCAGATCGCTGAGGCCTACCGCCTCCACTTTGGTGCCAGCCGCAAAGCCGCCCGCGTGCGTGCCGCCGACATGCTGGCACAGGTCGGCATCCCGGAGCCACGGCGGCGGCTAGCCGACTATCCACATCAGTTCTCGGGCGGCATGCGGCAACGGGTGATGATCGCGATGGCGCTCGCGTGCGAACCGGAACTGCTCATCGCCGACGAGCCCACAACCGCGCTTGACGTCACCGTCCAAGCACAGATCCTGGAACTCATCGCCCGGCTCCAGCAAGAAATCGGCCTGGCCGTGCTGATGATTACGCACGATCTCGGAGTGGTCGCACGGATCGCCGATGAGGTGCTGATCATGTATGCGGGAGCGGCTGCCGAACAAGGCCCAGCGATCCCGGTGTTCACGCGAGCGCAGCATCCGTACACCCGGGGATTGCTGAATTGCCTTCCACGGCTTGACGGTGACGCCCAAAGCCCGCTGATCCCCATCCAGGGCAGTCCACCCTCGTTGCTGAACCCGCCAGCGGGCTGCCGGTTTCATCCCCGCTGCACGGAGCGAACCAGCGAATTGCCCTGCGCGACCGAGCGTCCCGCATGGCGCATCGCCAGCCGCGGGCACCACGCCGCATGTCACTTGCTGGAGGCGAACCGGTGACGCTGCTTGAGGTTACGGGACTGTCGAAAACGTTCCGCAAAGGAAAGATTCGTGCCGTCGACGGGATCAGCCTGACTGTCCAAGCCGGAGACACGCTTGGTCTGGTGGGAGAGTCCGGGTGCGGGAAGTCCACGACCGGGCGGATGCTCATGCGGCTGCTGGAACCGAGCGCAGGCCGCATCATCTTTGACGGCAAGGACATCACCCGCCTTGGCGCCCGTCAGCTACGGCCCTTGCGCCGCGACATTCAGATGATTTTCCAGGATCCGTTCTCGTCACTCAACCCCCGGCACACGGTCGGGGAAATCATTGGTACTCCGCTAAAGATCCTGCGCCCAGAAGCCAACGTGCGCAAGACAGTGCAGGAGATCCTGGAGCGGGTTGGCCTAGCGCCAGAGCACGCCGGCCGTTACCCGCACCAGTTCTCCGGCGGGCAGGCGCAGCGCATCGGGATAGCAAGGGCACTTGTCGTGCGCCCACGGCTGATTGTCGCCGACGAGCCGGTGTCGGCATTGGACGTTTCCATCCAGGCCCAAATCATCAACCTCATGAGCGATCTGCGGCGGGATCTCGGACTGTCCTACATCTTCATCGCCCACGATCTCGCGGTGGTACGCCACGTGTGCCAGCGGATAGCGGTCATGTACCTAGGCCGCGTCGTCGAAATCGGCGACCGTGAGCAGATCTATGCCACGCCAGCACATCCCTACACGAGTGCCCTGCTGTCAGCCGTCCCGATACCCCATCCGGTCGCCGAACGCGCCCGCAAAAGGATGGTGCTGCAAGGCGATCCGCCAAGCCCGGCTAATCCGCCGGCCGGGTGTGCGTTTAGCCCCAGGTGCCCTAAAGCCGCGAGCCGCTGTCACGCCGAACGCCCTGCTCTCACCGAAGTCGCCGGGCGTCTCGTCGCCTGCCACTTTCCCGAGACGGCCTAGAACTCGTCTGGTGTCGAGAGCTTCCGGTAGAACTTAATCTCCGGCTGGCTCTTGGCGCCCGCGCCCTTCATGACTTCCGGGATTTCCTTCTGGCTGTCAAAGAAGCTCTGGAAGGCTTCCTCCGTGGGCCACTCGTCGATGACGACGACCTCACCATCGGCGGCGGCGAAATAGTGGTGGATAGCGCCTCTGCTCTTGCCCTCGTCAGCGATGCGGCGCAACTGTTCGGCGTGAGTGCTGGCGTATTTTTCGAGTTCGTCGGCGTCGGCTTTAACCCGCAACATCATGATCACAGACATGGCTGCCTCCTTGAAGCTGATGTCAGATCCAGGGTAGGCCTGTTCAGCGGCCTCCCGTGGGGAACCGCTGAACAGGACAAGGCCCTACTTGCCGTAGTTGCTGGCGCCAAACCAGTCCACGACGACCACTGGTTCGTCGCCGATGACCCAGGCGTCGTGGCCCTTGGGCAGGGCGGTGATGTCGCCGGGCTTCGCGTCGAACTGGGTGCCGTCTTCCATCTGAATGCGCAGGGTGCCCTGGACGTGGTACTGGAAGTGGGGCGCCTCGCACCATTGTGTTCCCGCTAGCGGTTTGACGTGGTCGCTCCAGCGCCACCCGGGCTGCAGGGTCAGCTGGCCGACCTGCCCGCCGCCGATATCGACAAGGTCGAGCTTCCCGCGTTCGAACTCGCGCGTTTCGTCCGGCGTGGAGAATGCCTTTTGCTCCGCGTTACCCATGATCCGGGCTCCTCTCAAGTGATGACTACCTGACCTTGCTCCCGGAGGTTTGCACTAGATTTGCAGCGTGGTCCTGCGCGTGCGGCTGCTCGGCGGTCTCGACATCGAAGGTGTCGAGTTCGCTCAGCTTGGCAGCCGCAAGGCACGCACTTTGCTGGCGCGGCTGGCCCTGGGCCGGGGCAGCTCCATCGCGGCGGACGCGCTCACCGAGATCATCTGGCCGGTGGACCCACCGAAACGCTCCGCGGACCAGCTGTCCGTTTTGGTGAGCCGGCTGCGCTCGGTGCTCGGCGCACAAGCCCTGCCCAGGGTCGGGCGAGGCTATGCCTTATTAGCGGACTGGCTTGACGTTGACGCCCTGGCCGGATTGGTCACCGAGGCGCGTGCGCGGCTGGAAGCGGGCGGCCTCGCCCCCGCACGCAGCGCTATAGACGCCGCGCTCGCGCTTGACCGGGGGCCACTGTTGCCGGACGAGGATCCCAGACCGTGGCTGGAGCCCGAGCGCGAGGCGGCGGCCCGTGCCTCCGCGCTGGCCCGCTTGACGTCGGCACAGATCGCCTTCGCCGCAGGTGACCCATGGACGGCTATCGCGGCGGCAGCGTCAACTTTGGACATAGACACCTACGACGAGGCGGCCCTGCGGCTACTGATGTCGGCGTGCGCGAGTGCCGGACGCCCGGCCCAGGGCATAGCGGCCTACCTGGAGATGGCCCAGCGTCTGCGCGACGAACTGGGGATCGATCCGGCAGCTGAAACCACAGCGTCGTATGTGGACCTGCTCCAGCAAAAAGTTCCCGCGGAGGTCAAACGCGCTGGCACACAACGATTGCAGGGCGAGCGGCTGCCGGGCCGTGAGCGGGAACTCAGGCTGCTCGATGAGGCGCTGGCCGACGCGAAGAGTGGACAGGCCGTCTCGGTGGCGATCCGGGGCGAGGCCGGCATTGGCAAGAGCCGTCTGCTGTCCTTCTGGTCGGGACACCTCAAGGACGTGGCGGTTTTGCGGGCGACCGGGACGGAACTCGGTGGCGACCTCGCGCTGCAGCCCATTATCGACGCGATCGCCGCCTTGCTGCGTCAGCGGCCACAGCGGGAAGCCGAACTGCTGCAAGGGGCCGGCCGGTTGCTGCGGCCGCTGATCGGGGCACCAGCGGGCGGCGACGTCGACCGCACACTGGCAGCCCTCGGTGAACAGCACACGGGACTGAACGCGTTGTATGCCGCCGTCGACACCGTGATGTGGCGCTTGGCTCAGGACGGCACGGTCGCCTTGCTCATTGACGACGCCCATTGGCTCGACCGGGCGACGATCGGCTGGATTCAGCACGCCCACACGCGCCTGGCTGATCTGCCGGTGCTGATGGTGACGGCGAGCCGCCCGGGCGAGGGCGCCACTCCCGCTGGCTCAAGGGAAATCGCCCTCGGCCCGCTGGATCTGGAGGCGGTGCAGGAGATCGCTGGTGCGGCCCGGGCGGATAACCTCTTCACCCGCAGCGCAGGGCATCCGCTTTTCCTGATGGAACTTCTGAACGCCGGCGACGAGCAGCTGCCGGAGTCCATTCGCGACGCCGTGGCGGAGCGGTGTGACCGCGCGGGGCCGGCCGCGGTGACCTTGCGTGCCGCCGCTGTGCTGGGCACGTATGTCGATCTGGACCTTGTTTCGGCGGTGCTCAACGCGCCGCCCACGGTGCTGCTGGACCATTTGGAGGTGGGCGTCAGCCGTCAGTTGCTCACCGAAGACAGCCAGGGCTTCCGGTTCCGGCATCAGCTCATCCGCGACGCTCTGTGCGCGGCGACAGGGTCGAGCCGTACGGCGTTGCTGCACCGCCAGGCGGCCCGGTCACTTCACGCTCGTGGCCAGCGGGCCGATCCGCTTGATGTCGCGCACCACGCGCGGCTGGGCGGCGATCTGAGCCTGGCCGCCCAGGCGCTGGCTGACGCTGGCGAACTCGCCGCGGCCCGCTATGACCACGAGGAAGCGTTGCGGCTCTTCGACGAGGCGCTGCAAACCGCTGACGCGCCAGCCTTGCGGCTGCGCCGGGCACGGGTCGCGTTGCCCGCTGGCCGGTTCCAGGAGGCGGCCGATGACGCGGGCGTGGCCCTGGCTGGCGGCGTTGGCGCGGAGGGGATGGAGGTCGCCGCCATCGCGGCCTATCTGTTGCGGGACTTCCGCCGCTGCCGGCGCCTCAGCGAAGACGGTGCGCGGCTGGCCGACGACCCGCGCCTGAAGACGAGCTGCCTGGCCCTAGCCGGGCGGGTGTCGCATGTGGACGGAGATCTCGACGCCGCCGATGAGTTCCTGCGTGCGGCACAGGAGACCGCCCCGGCCGAGCTGCGGGCACTCGCGTTCTTGTGGAGCATGCCGATGCGTACTGACCGGGGTGATCCGGCCGGTGCTCTGGAACTGCTTGACGACGCGAGTGGGGCACCAATCTCACGGCACCCGTTCGTCGTGCCCCATCGGCATCTAGCCACAGCGCAAGCCATGGGCATGCTGGGGCGGGCCGAGGAGGCGCTAACCGAGCTCGCCGCCGTGGACGAAATGGCCGCCCGTCAGCACACGCAACGGTTCACCGCACGCGCGGAGAACTGCCGGGCCTGGATTCTGCGCAACCTCGGCAAAGCCGCGGAGGCTGACGCCTGCAACGAATCGGCATACGCCCGGTCGCTTGGTGCCGCCGGGATGACCGAACCGGTCGCGGATGCCTTGCTCGGTCTGGCAGATGGACGGGTGCGTGCCGGGGATGCCGTTGCCGCACGGTCGCTTCTCGAACGAGCCCAATCGGAAGCGGCCGCCCCGCATCCCTTCGCTTGGCGTCATGCCCTGCGGCACAGGCTGCTAACCGGCCGCTGTGTTCAGCTGGAAGGCAACCTCGAGGAGGCCGAAGAGATAGCAGCCGAAGTCATTGCCGAGGCAGAGCGGCTTGGCGTGCCAAGGTATGTCGCGTTTGGACATGACTTGATGGCGCTGGCACGCGGTGGTGAGCGGCCGACAGAGGAACTTCGCCGTTACGCGCCGCTGGAGTTAGCGTCCAGCGGCTAACACCAGCAGTGGCAACGGATCGACGGAATCAGGAAGCGACGCCTTAATCTCCTCGGCGAGCTGTTCCCTGTTGTTGGCGGCCACCCAGGCCGCGACTTGTGCCATCCCGAGGCGCCAGGCGACAAGGTCATCCGCACCGAGACTGTCAAGGCCGACCAGCAAGGTGTGCGCACGCGACCACGAAAACCCAGCCGCAGCGGCCAGTCTCGTCAACGCCTCGGGGGAGCCGACCACTCCTTCACCCGGACCTTTGACCGCACGGTACCAATCCGGCTCCCGGTAACCGGCAGCCGCCAAGACCCGGTCGGCAGCCGACTTGACCGGGTGCCCGGCGCCGGCCGGAAAGGCGGTAATGACAACAGTGCCACCCGGTTTGGTCACGCGAGCGAGTTGCTTCGCCGCCACGAGAGGATCGTCCACATGCGACAGAACCGTGCACGCCACCGAGACCGAGACAGCATCATCGCGCAATGGCAAATGTTTGATGTCGGCCACGACCCGAACGCCAGATGCTAGGCGCACCATGGCTTCCGACAGATCCATCGACACGACTTGGGCGCCGCGGCTCGCGAGGGCACGGCCAGCGGCACCGGTGCCCGCCCCGGCGTCCAGTGCCAGCAAGCCATTCAGGTCACCGGGAATCTGGCCCACCGCCGCTATGGCTAGCAGGTCATAGACCTTCGCCGGGCCGGCCGCCCACGCGGCCGCGTCGTCATACACCTACGCCTCCAGCAACTTTCGGGCCACCGGGGTCACCTGCCGTTCCCACCACTCGAGTTCCGCCGCGTCGCGCGTCTTCGACCAGCCGAGCTGAACGAACGCACCGAGCAGCGCTACGCCGAGTTGCTCGTGCCACCACGGCTCGGTGTGAATGCCCAAGCGCTCCAAGGAGTTTCGGTAGGCGGCGATCGTGTCCTCTTTGGACTCAGGGATGCGGTCACAGTTGACCGCTAAGTACCACCCGAGGTCCACCAGCGGCGCGGCTCTGCCCGGCCAGCCCCAATCCAGCAGGATCGTTCGCCCGTCGGGGTGGCTGCCGAGATTGCCCAGCTTCCAGTCTCCGTGCACGAGCGTCGCCGGCATGCGTTCGAGGACTGACACCAGTGGTGCCGGATCGTGAGCGATTCTCGCGGCGTAGTCGTGCAGTTGCGGGGCCGCCTCGGCCAGCGCGGCCCAGCGCGCGACCAGCATGCGCGGCACCGGATCAGCCGAAGCGGTCACCGCCTCACGCATCCCCGTGCCCGGAGTCAGTGCGATGTAACGGTTGCCCGGCGGAAGCAGCCCTGATCCATCGGGAAATTCCCAGAACGCGGCATGCATCCGGGCCATGTGATCGAGGAAGGTCCGGTGTTGCTCCTGTCCAATTCTTTCATTCCCAGGTGGTACTAGGTGAGGCCCCACATCGCGTAAAAGCAGCGCGACCCGGCCGGTGCCCGGATCATCGGCGACCGCCGCGATCGTGTGGTCGATGTCGGCCGGAAGCTGCCCGAGCAGACCTCGCTGCCACATCGTGCGGGCGAAACAGTCCCTGTCACCGAGCGCCCGGGCCAGCCAGTCAATCTGATAGCCGAGGTACTTGAGCACGTAAGGCTCACCGTCGATGACTACACGCTCAAACGCCGATCCCGACAGCGAATCGCGGTTCTTTTCCATCTCCTCGCGATGGCTGGCCCTGGCGAGCATGAGCTCGACGGTGGGGAACACCGTGGTGTCAGTCATCTGCCGCCTCCGCCATCTGTGCCAGCAGTCCCGCTGGCCATCTGCCTCCGCAATACACCACATGATCGGCGATCCGGTCCGCGGACATGCGGATGACATGTGCCTGATGCGCGGCGTGGGGCACGCCGTGTTCGGTCCACGTCAGCATAAAGCGCACCAGCTCTGTGCCAGGCTCGATCGCCACGCGGCTTAGCTCTTCGAACTTGCCCGGATCGGCGTACCACTTGGCGAACTCGGCGCGGATCCGCTCAGCGCCACGCCTGCGCATCCGCCAATTCGGCACGGTCGCGTCAAGGACCGCGTCCTCGGCCCAGGCTGTGCACCCGGGGATCGTGGCGGTCGTGACCGCCGCTAGAAACGTGTCGACTGGACTCATACCGGCAGCTTGACCGGGGCCCTTTGCAATAGCTTTGCAGTCGCCCTTAGGGGGAGGCTAGCCCCAGGGCCGATAGGCGGCCAGGCTTCAATGTGTTCATTTGCCGGCCGCGCCAGGCTTGTTGCTATGTCCAATACAGATAGTCGTGCCGTCAGCCGGCGCGCAGTGCTTGGTGCCGCTGCTGTCGCCGCCGCGGGAGCCGGGTTGTTGGCACCGTCTGCGGCATATGCGGGCCGGGGTCCGGCGGGCAGGCCGGTGGGCCAGGCACGATCACCGTCACCGGAACGGACACCACCGCACGGGCCCAGCACCTGGCCCCGGCGAACGAGCCATCGGCCACGGTGTTCGCGCCATGGCGGGCTGGCTCAGCGCACGGTCTGCCGCCGGACCATCTCATTGATCCAGATGGGCGCGTACGGGGACGTGCAGTCCGGGGCAGTCGGGTAGTCCTTGAGCACGCCCAGCAGTTCACCGATGCCGATGGCTCGAGAGCGATATTGGGCGTGCTCGATCCCGATCTGCGCCAGGCAATGGTTCATCGCCCACTGCAGCCGCTCCGGAGCGTCCTTCATCTGCGCCTCGACAGTGTCGAGAAGCGCAGGCAGGTCGAGGCCCTCGGGCTTCTTCGCCACGCCTTCCGTGGTCAGGGCCCAGCCGGCGCTCGCGACCACGGGGTCAGGATCGGCCAACCAGGCTTGGCGCAAGTCCTCGCTGTGCGGGCTCTTCTTCACCACATAGTTCACGAGCCAGTCGTGCACCTTAGGCGTACGCGCCCCGCGCAGCATCGCGGCCAGCTCCGCCATCACCTCGTCTACTCCTACCACCACGTGGATAACTTATGGCATCTTCGGCGTATGCGATTCGACCGTTACACCGTGATCTTGTTGACGCTGCGCGCGGATGCGCCGGTGATGACGGAGGAAGAGGCGGCTGAGCTTCAGGACCGGCACCTCGCTCACGGCGCCGATCTGCATGAGCGCGGGCTGATTCTGGTGCGCGGGCCCTTGGTGGATCAGGACGATGAGCAGTTCCGTGGCTTCTCTGTGTGGTCAGTCGACCCCGAGACCGCGCGTGAGCACGCCGAAGCCGATCCGGCGGTGCGGATCGGCCGCTTGGCGGTCAACGTCATGACGTGGATGATGCCCGCCGGGAGCATCCAGTTCACCAAGGTGCGCTCGCCCCGGTCCATCGCCGAAGTGATGGCTGACTAAAAGAAGCCGGCCTCGACGCTGAGACCGGCTTCTTCGGTGTGACGCTTACGTCGCGCAGACCGCGTATGCCGTGGCCGCCCAGATGTCCGGGTTTCCGGCCTGGTCTTCGTAGCCGGTGACCATCACCGATCTCGACGCGGGGATGATCCGCAAGTCGTCGATCACGGTGTGATTGCGGAAGCGGAACAGATCCCCGCCCACTCCAATCACGACAGTGCCAGCCGGGCACACGGCCGTGGCTGACTTGCCGTCAAGGGAGTTCTGTGCGGTCTCGACCGCGACATCGGTCAGGCCCGGCAGGGCGGCATCGGCACAAACCGCGATCGCCGTGCCGGTCACCGGAACTATCGCACCGGCCACGCGACTGGGCTCGGCACTGATGTAGGCGCGATTGCTCGCGCCGATCTGCGCGCCAGCCGCCTTGACCGCTCCAGTGCTGGAAACGGTGTAACCACTGCCGATGACGCGTTTCGCGCCACACGACGCGGTCGCCCAGACCAGGGCCGGGTCAGTCATTGACGCACTGACATAGGCGAGCCCGGCTGGCTGCGGAACGCAGACCACGGTCGCGGACAGCTGCCACGTTCCCGCGAAACCGTCCGGATCTTCCTGTGCCGACACGATGAGCCGCCCGATGCCTCCGGCCAGCAGCGGCCGGACCTCACGGATGGTCACGTCACCGGTCGCACCGGTCACGTATGCCCCGCCGCCGATCGCTACCTTTCCAGCGGGACAACTTAGCGTCAGCGATTTCGTTGAGCTGCTGTCTGACGCACTGTTGGCATTGATATAGGCCAGGCCAGCGACGGCCTGAGCCGGCGTCGCTGCTGACACGGCACCGATAGCTGTCACTAGGACAGTCACCGCCAACGCCCGCATGTACCTCAAAGGAATCCTTTCCCCATCTGGAGACAGATCTACCGATAGAGAAATGTAGCGGTCTCGTTCAACTCACCCGGGTCCACCTGACCGCGTCGGCCCGCGCATACCCGCCGCCGCTGCCGGTGAGCGTCACGGATCCGTTGAAACCGCTGGAGAACGGCCAGGTGCCGAGCTTCACCCAGCCCGTGGTTCCGGCGGTGTAGTCCACGTAAACCGTTGATGTGCCAGCATTGTGCGTCACGTCGACGCGCGAGTTGTTGTCGCTGTTGGGCTGCACGATCTTGTAGATGTAAACGTCATAGGTTCCGCTAGCTGGCAGCCAGCCGCCCCAGATCGCCGTCGCGCCGGCCGTGCCGCTGTAGCGCGAGGTATTCTCCAGCGTGTGCCCGGCGATGGCGCTAGTCGTCCAGGATCCCGTTTCGGTGTAACGATTCGCGGTCGGCCCATCGTTGTCGGTGTAGTTCCCGTTTTGGTAGTAGCGCACGTAGTCGAATTGCACTTGGCCCGGCAACGTCGTGTCGTCCATTCCGGCCAGGTTCACCGCGATGGTAGTCAGCCAGATGTTGATGTAGTCGTGCTGTGTGCAGCACGTTGGTGAATAGCTGGCCGTGTGCTTGAGCGTGCCGTCCACATAGAACTTGACGTCGGTTTCCGACCAGGCGAAACCGTAGGTGTGGAACGCTGCCGACGTGTCGAAGCCGACATCGTACGCGGTGCCTCTGCTTGTCTTTGTTCCGTCGGCCTTCCAGCCGTGCACGTTGTGGTGAATCGACCGGGGTGCGTGCATATCAAATTCAAAACCATCGATTTCGGTACGCCGGTAAGCCGGCGCCGTGGTCGTCCCATCGCCAGCCATCGCCCAGAAGGCCGGATGCCACCCGCGTGGGGCCGTTATCTTGGCACGGGTCTCGTAGTAGCCGTAGCGGAACGCTTTCTTGCTAATGAGTCCACCGCCGGTGTATTCCTTGCCGTTGAACGCTTCCTTCTTCAAGGCGATGGTCATCAACCCGCCCGCGATACTGACGTTTTCTGGACGTTGCGCACTTTCGCGTTTCACGTCGGTGCGATGGTGCCACTTCGTGGTGTCCACAGTGGTGCCATCGAACTCGTCAGACCACACAAGGGTGTAAAGCGACGAGGGTGGGGCGGCAAGGGCCGGTGCGGCGGGGATGATGAGCGGACTCGCTGCTAGGACGGCCGCTAGGACGATGCGTTTCATGGGTCTCCTCAGGGCTAGGAGTCGCGGACTTGCAGGACGGCTGTCCACGATGGACCCATCTTGCACACATGCCTCACAATGCGGAACCCCTGTGCATGATGCGGAAGCCTGTTGCGCAGAGTGCAAGTCGAGCGGGCGGACTTTGCCCCCGTTACCGCCTTGGTATCCGAATCGCGATCCCTCAGTTTCGGAGAAGCCACCGCCCCGGTGGCTGCCTAGCATGAGAATCGGTCCCATCAAGACTTATGTGAGAGGAAGCCAGCATGGCTAAGAAGTCCTACGACGGGTTCACCGAGGCAGAACGCGACGCGATGAAGGAGCGCGCCAAAGAACTCAAGGCGTCGGGTCGCGGCGCCAAAGTGGACACCGAAGCCGAAGTGCTCGAGAAGATCGCTGAAATGCCGCAGCCCGATCGTTCCCTGGCCGAGCGCGTCCACGCCATCGTCAAGGCGACCGCCCCTGAGCTGACCCCAAAACTGTGGTACGGCATGCCTTCGTACTACAAGGACGGCAAGAACGTCTGCTTCTTCCAGCCCGCGGCGAAGTTCAAATCCCGGTACCCCACCTTCGGCTTCAACGACGTCGCTAACCTCGACGACGGCAACATGTGGCCGACCGCCTTCGCCCTGACCAAACTCACCGCGACCGAGGAGAAAAAGCTCGCCGCCCTCGTCAAGAAAGCCGTGAGCTGAGATAGCGGGTTGAGCCGAGCTGCTCGTAGCGCAGCTCCACCCAGAACGCGGTGTACCGCGGCTGGTGCTCCAGTCCGCTGAGGTGGAAGACGACGGCGGTGCCGTCGATCATCTTTTGTCCCATCAGCTCGCCCGCGGCAGGCTGTGTCACCTGCCAGCCGTGGCTCGTGGCCAGCTGGCGGTAGTAGGACTCGACGTCGCCCAGCCCCGTGGATGGCAGCTCGAATCCCCGTGCGGCACCGCCGTAGTAGCTGTTGTCGCTGTTGCCTTCGCACGGCTGGAACGGGTCTGGTACCGGCTGAATGTCTATCGGCGCGATGCCTGGCGGCGGCTGGGTCAGCAGGGGATCGCGGCTTAGCGCCTCGGCGAAGCGTGCCTCGTTGTCGCTGCAGAAGTGACCGGACAGGATGTAATCCGGAATCCGCGCCCAGATGGCCCAGCCGAACAAGGCGAGCAAGACGATCGCTACAGGAATCCACACTCTTCGTGTCACGGCCGTCAATCTAAGCGATGAAGTCGCGAGAAAGGCCAGCCTCCACGCAATCTCCACAAAGGACGGTCCCGACCGCAACCTTTCCTGGCGGCTCCCAGTGTTACGTAGCGGAACGTCGCCGAGAAAGGGAGATGGAACTTTGCGACTGGACACATCAGCGGTTCGCCGGCTTGCCGCCGCGGCGGCCGCGACAGCGATGGCCGCGAGCAGTATCTGTTTTGGAGCGTCGGCCCAGGCAAGCCCCGCGGGTAACGGGATTCCCGGCTACACCAGGGCGGACACGACGGTCAAACCACTGCCGCGGATCTGCGTGGGTCACGCCCTTGGCCTGGTCAATGGGGTCAAGGAAACGCTCGCCCACGGGATGGACCCGACGGGCCGCTATTCGGTGGGGCGCAACTACCCACCGGAGGACTACGCGACACCGATGCTGTGGGACCGCAACCGCGCGACGCCGCTGAACCTTGGCGGCATCGACGACGTCATGCACGCCGTCAACGCGCACGGGGTCGCCGTCGGATCGGGGTATGGCACAGGCGGCTGGGTCTACCTCGACGGAAAGCTGCACCAAGTGATCGGCGGGGAGCCGGTCGCGATCAACGAAAAAGGCCAGATGGTTGGCGGGCTGAACCTGTGGCCTTCGCCGCTGGCCGCGCCGGCACGGCTTCCGCTGCCCGCGGGAGCGGAAAACGGGGGCGCGTCGGACATCGACGATGACGGGACCATCGTGGGCTCGGTTGGTGCTGCCGACAATTACGTCCCCTACGTGTGGGCGAAGGATGGCACCGGCTATCCGCTCACGGTTCCGGTGTACCAAGGGGCGCCGTTGCAATACCTGCGGCCAACCGCCGTTCGTAACGGCTGGGTCGTCGGTTACGGCTACCCCTCGGGCATGGCGCCCGTGGCGGTGCGCTGGGATCTCGCGACTGGCGCCGTTGAGGTGTTCCCGGAAATGGAAGACGCTCACGACGTCAATGTCATGGGCTGGTTCGTTGGCAAGGGCAGCTCAGGTCACGCGCTGATGAGTAACGGCAAGCAGTTCAAGCAGCTGCCTGACGTTTTCCCGTTCGCGGGCGAATTCGCGTGGAACGTCGGCTACGGCATTAGCGACAACGGCCGCACGATGGCCGGAACCGTGGTCGAGGACCAGACCTGGATGAACCGTGCCGTGAAGTGGAATTGCTTGTAGCAGAACAGAAAAGGCCCCGGCCCGAAATCCGGGCCGGGGCCTTTGGCCAGCTTGTCATCCACAGTGTTCGAATGGGCTGGTGTAGCTCGTGCTGCCGACTGATCCGCCCCACTTGACGCAGGTGTTGGGCGCGGAACGTTTCACGGGCCCGGCGTAGTAGCTAAAGCTTCCGGAATCCGTTGTGCGAGACGAGCCTTCTGGTTCGAGGAAGGCCGAGACCGCGCTGGGCGTGCCCAGGCTCACGAACTTGAGGGTCGTGACGCAGTTGTAGCCGTTGCCGGAGTTGTACAGCAGGTACACCCGGCCCACCGTGCCGAGAGCGGCGGAGTCGATAACGGAGTAGCCGCTGCCGCACACCTCTTCTGGCGTGTAGGGGTTGGTTCCGCCGCCGCAGGTGTTGCTGCTGGTGACGGCCTTCTTCTGGCCGAGGGAGATGGTCACGCCATCGACGGTGGGGCTGGTGTCGACGACGCCGGAGGAGTTGCGCTGTTCGTAGTGCAGGTGCGGTGCGCTACTGCCGCCGGTCGAGCCAACGGTTCCGATTTTGGTGCCCTGGCTGACGGACATGCTCTGTCCGGCTGACCTCACCATGGAGGACATGTGGGCGTACCTGGTTCGGGTGCCGTCGCTGTGGGTGATCTCCACCCACAGGCCATAACTGGTGGAGCCGGCGTTGTAGAAACGCGCGGTGCCGCCAGCGGTGGCACGGACATTCTCGCCGTTGATCGCGTCGCTGCCGTAGCTCTGCCAGTCGATGGACCCCGATGGGCTGTGCCCAGGCGACCAGTTGTTGGCGTAGAACGTCTTTCCGCAGTCGAACGGCGCCTTGTGGGACGCCGCTTGCGCGGGGGAGCCGAACGGGATGCCGATGAGCAGGCCGGCCATGGTGGCGAGGATCCAGCGTGCTTTGGTTTTACCTGACACGGTGTGCTCCTTTGGTAACGACGTTGCGATGAACGCCGTCATCATGGGCGGGCCCGCGTCACATGTTCTACAAAAGCCCTATAACCGCGGTCGCTCGACCCGGGCCGGGTTGCCGCGTACCAGCTCATCGTGGATGCGCCAGCGCGCGGTGGTGATCGCTCGCCCCGCCGCTTCGTCGTTGCGTTCAAGACGTTCGCGCAGGAGCCGCACGGCGATGCCGCGGTTGAGGCTGAACTGGCGCTCCGTGTCGACCACCACGACGATCCCGGTTGGACGGTGCGTAGCCCGGACCGCTGTGCTGGCCTTATTACGATGCTGCCCGCCCGGGCCGCCGGTCCGGCAGGCAACGAAGGTGACATCGGCTTCACTGAATGTCGTGTGTGGAGCGTCGACGACGCACGGCCGGGCGATGACGTACCAATTCTTGCGTCCTGCGCTCGCCCGGTAAGGGCTCGGCGCTTGCCAGCACAGCGTTCCGGTCCACGTGGCCGCGAATTCCTGGGCCCGTTTCCCGGAGATGCTCAGCAGCACTGAGCGGAACGTTTCCGGGCGGTCACCGGGCACGGTCTCGGTCCGCCTGACGGTCAGGCGCTGTTGCACGGCTTCGGCCTCGAGGCGGGACACCAGCTCGGCCAGTCCCCAGGTGCACTCTTGCGGGCCGCGCCCAGCGGAAAGGAGCAAGTGGACGGTCACGGCCGGCTCGGTGTTTTGTAAGTGACCAGGGGAACTGTTTTCACCACTGGCGTGGCCAGGCCGTGCTCGACGAGGTCAGCGATGACCTGCTCGATGCGCTTGTAAGCCGAAGGTGCCTCTTCGAAGAGCAACTGCCGGTCTCCGCAAACCACAAAAGATCCTATGGGGGTACGCCGAAGCTCCTCCACCGTGTGCTTAGCCTTCCCCCGGCGAAGCGCGTCGGCACGTGACATCTTGCGTCCGGCGCCATGCGCCACGGAGTAGTTCGCCTCGGGCCCAGCGTGCCCGGCGACCAGATAGGAAGGTGTGCCACGCGTCCCAGCGACCAGCACGTCACGTCCATCGCCAGGCGCGGCACCCTTGCGATGCAAATACACCCCGTCTCGTACCTCGACGTGGTTGTGGCACTGGTCAACGATCGGCTCGGCAGGGTCCGCTCCGAGGGCATCGGCGACACGTTCCGCGATCAGCCGCCGGTTGAGCGATCCCCAGCTAACCGCGTCGTCGTGCGCTTTCAGATAGGCGGACGGATCAGCGGCGGGGCCCGCCCCGTGAACGGAGGTGTGTGCCCGCAAGATCTCCTCCCCGAGCCCACGTGATCCACTGTGGACGATCAGCACCAGGTCACCTGCCGCGAGTCCGAGACGGCTCGCGTGATCCGGGTCGAGCACAGTCTCAACGCGGGCCAGCTCAGCGAAATGATTGCCACGGCCCACCGTGCCCAGGCTATCGCGGTAACCGGCGGGAATGTCGGCGTCCACGTCATCCGGGTTAAGCGGCTCGTCAAGATTGGGGAAGCGTGCGGCCAGCTTCTCGGGCACGGCACGCTTGAGCTTGATCGGGAAAACGGCGATGCCACAGCCGATGTCCGAGCCCACGAGAAACGGGTAGAGCACGCTCGATGCCATGGCGGCCCCGATCGGTGCGCCTTTACCCGGATGCAGGTCAGGCATCGCGGCAACGTGAATCATGCCGTCGAGTGCGGCCACTTGGTGGCACTGGTCGACGGCATCGGACTCGATCCAGCTCGCTGGCGAGGCGAATACGGAAACGGTGGGTTTAGACAAGGACTCTCATTTCTTTGAAAGAACTAAGATCGCGAACCTGGCCCTGCCTCGCAACCGGTTTTCACATAAGCAATTGGGGTACTAGGCCGACCGTGAAGAAACTCTTGGTGCGAAGTGCACTGGTCGTCGTGTCCGTGGCAGCTCTGCTCTCTTCTGGACCGCCGGCCTCGGCGGCCAGTCCGGCACATGTGCAAAGCACGGCCAAACAGATCACGTCAGGCACCGTGAACAGCGTCGCGTTTGGAAGCGCCAACACGGCCGGAAACCTTATCGTGGCATACGTTTTGTGGAGCAACACCGGCAACGTCACCGTTACCGACTCACGCAACACCTTCGTGCCGGTCGCACCGGCGACCCGTTTCTCCGGTGGGCAGTGGAGCTCACAAGTCTTCTACGCCAAGAACATTGGCGCGGGTGCTAACACGGTTTCGGCCACGTTCAGCACGGCGATTTCCAGCTGGGCGATGGTCTACATCCACGAATACTCCGGATTGGACAAGTCCAGCCCGCTCGGCGGATTCAGCAGCGCCACCGGAACGGGCAGCGCGATGGACAGTGGCCCTGTGAACGTGACGGCCAGCCCAGCCCTGCTGTTTGGCAGTGGCGCCTCCAACAGCACGGTCACGTCGGCCGGCCCCGGGTACACCACACGTTCCACGTTGAGCGGTGACCGCACGATGGACGCGGTCGCCTCAGCGCCCGGGACACATCGCGCGACCGCGACGCAGAACGGCAGCGTATGGGTGCTGCATCTGGTGGCGTTCAAAGCCGCTAGTGATGGCACGCCTCCGCCAGCAGACACCACAGCACCGGTGCGCTCGGGCGGCTCACCCACCGGAAGCCTGCCAGCGAACACCACTTCCACGACCGTTTCGCTGACCACCAATGAACCCGCGACGTGCCGTTACGGGACAACCATTTTCAAGACCACGGGCGGACAGTCCCACGCGACGACCGTGAGCGGGCTTTCCGCTGGCAACACGTATTCGTATCCCGTGAGATGTCAAGACGCCGCCGGAAACGTGAACACCGACGACTACACCATCATGTTCTCGGTGAGTTCCACGCAACCACCGGCTCCGGGCTTCAGCTATGAACGCGTCATCGTGGACGCGGTGGCGGAGAACCAGCCATGGATGAAGGCCATCGGAGATGTGAACGGCGATGGGACAGCCGACCTCATCGTGTCTGGGCGCGACGGCAGAATCGTCTGGTACCAGACTCCATCTTGGACAGAGCGTGTCATCGCCCAGACCGCTAGCAGTCAAAGCGGAAGCGCCGCCGCCGATATCGACGCCGACGGTGATATCGATGTCGTCGTCGGAGCGACGTGGTATGAGAATGTCCAGCACGCCACCCTTTGGGCCGCGCGCAGCCTGCCGGGCGGCAACCCGAACATGACTCACGACATCGTCATCGCCGACATCAACAGTGATGGCAAGCAAGACATCAGCATGCGCGGTGAAAGCCACAGTGCCGTTGACGTCTTCTTGCAGGGTGCGTCCGCGACGTTCACGAAGTTCACCCTCGATCCCGGGATCGGTCTCAACGGTCTCGATGTGGCTGACGTCAACGGTGACGGCAGGCGTGACGTGGTCGTCGGCGGCCGTTGGATGGAGAACCCGGGTGGTGCCATAGCGGCCGCGTCCTGGCCTGTGCGCACGTTTGGTCACTGGCTTGGTTACGCCGCTGTCAGAGTCGTGAACATCAACGGTGGGCCGGTCGACATTGTCCTGTCACCGTCGGAAGAAAACGGCAAACTGTCGTGGTTTGAACAACAGTCTGGCGGAACGTGGACGGAGCATGTCATCGACACGAACCTCAGCTCAGTACACGGATTCATTCCTGTTGATCTGGATCGTGACGGGCTGATTGACCTCGTGTCGTCGGAATATCGCGGCCAGGGCCGTCTGACCATCTACCGCCAGATCCGCACTAACGGCGCGATCACTTGGCAGGCAACGCATCTGGGCACCGACCTGCTGCACAATATTCAGGCGGCGGACCTCAATGGCGATTGTAGGACCGACTTCTTCGGCGCCTACTCGCTGAGCGCGAACACCCCCGTCGTGCTCTACCGCAGCACAGGCGGTAGCGCCTGCTAAATCGATCGCGTTTTCGTCTATGGCAGGGGATCCTGATGCCCATGAGTACGAATCCGGTTATCGACGCACGCGACCTTGTCGCGGAGCTGTTCCCGCAGGCCCGCTGGGCCGTGCTGAACGGCAGCATGCGCCCGTCGGCCGGTTCGGACCTCGACATCATGGTTCTCCTGCCCGACGGCGATCCGCGAGCCGCTTGGACTGACGCGCGCCGCTTCCGTGGCCGCCCAGTCGAATTGTTCCTTCACGACGAGCAAAGCCTGGACAGCCAGATCGCCTGGGAATTGGGCGCCCGCAAGCCTTTCCTGCACCGCATCGTCACCACTGGCGCGACCATCGCTGGTGACCCGCACCTGTGGCGTGGGCGGTGCATAGGCACAGCGCGGTCGCTGTCCAGCCGTCGCTTGAGCGCCCCTGTCAGACGCATCCCGTCTGGCAGGGGCGCGCGTCTTTCCTGGCTGCGTTGCCGGCGCTAACGTCCCGTGATGCCGTCGATCTGTTCGCGGATGATGTCCGCGTGACCGGCATGGCGGGCGGTCTCGCTCGTCATATGGGCTAGAACCCAGCGCACGGTGCGAAACTCACCGTCAACCGGCACCACGACCGGCGCGCCCGGATCGTTAGCGGCGAGCACCGCGGCGTCGCTGCTTTCAATCGCGGCGCGATAGGTGGCGAGAACCTGGGCGCTGCTAACGCTTTCAGGCACGTCCATGCCGAAGTCCCACTGCTCATCCGCGCCGGTTCCGGCGACGTGGTAACCGAACCAGTAGCGTTCCGCTGTAGTCAGGTGGTGCACCAAGCCGAGGAGAGTGGTGCCTGAGCTGACCACGACCCGCCGCAGTTGTTCGTCGTCGAGGCCTTCGGTCTTCTTGAGCACACACTGCCGGGCGAACGTCAGGAAGGCCAGGCTAGTGTCAAGCTCGCCCTCATCGTTTCGGGGGACAGGCTGGCGCTGGGATTCCGTCATGGCCGCCACCCTACAGAGCACGCACGGTGACATGTGGCCCATAAACTTGACTCATTCCAGAAAAGCGGGAAGACTGCTGGGTGTGGCCACGGCACTGGATTTCCAGGGGATGCTTCGCGGGGCCGCGTTACGGGTGACTCGTCCACGAGTGGCGGTGCTGAGCGCGGTGCACGCGCATCCGCATGCTGACACGGAGTCGATCATCGGGGCCGTGCGCAGAGAACTGCCGCGTGTGTCCCATCAAGCTGTTTACGACGTGTTGCGAGCGTTGACCGCCGCGAGCCTGGTGCGGCGCATTGAACCCTCAGGTTCCGTAGCCCGCTATGAGTCCCGTGTCGGGGACAACCACCATCACGTCATTTGCCGCTCGTGCGGCCTCCTCGCCGACGTTGATTGCGCCGCGGGTGCCGCACCGTGCCTCACCGCTTCTGATGGCCAGGGCTTCTCTATTGACGAGGCTGAGGTCATTTACTGGGGCCTATGCCCTGACTGTTCGACCGCCTAGATTCGAAAAGGATTCCGATGTCTGAGAACCACGACGCCATCATCCACGACGCGGATGCGGGGAGCGAGTCGCGCTGCCCGGTCGCGCACGGGCGCGCTCCTCACCCAACCCAGGGTGGCGGTAACCGCGGCTGGTGGCCGAACCAGCTCAATCTGAAGATTCTTGCCAAGAACCCGGCCGAGGCCAACCCGCTCGGCACGTTCAACTATGCCGAGGCGTTCAAGACCCTCGACCTGCCCGCGGTTAAGCGGGATATCGCCGAGGTGCTGACGAATTCGCAGGAATGGTGGCCGGCTGACTACGGCAACTACGGCCCGTTCATGATCCGGATGGCCTGGCACAGCGCTGGCACCTATCGCATCAGCGACGGCCGCGGTGGCGCCGGTGCCGGGCAGCAGCGCTTCGCACCGCTGAACAGCTGGCCGGACAACGGCAACCTGGACAAGGCCCGCCGTCTGCTGTGGCCGGTCAAGAAGAAGTATGGCCAGAGCCTGTCCTGGGCCGACCTGATGATCCTCGCCGGCAACGTCGCGCTGGAGTCCATGGGCTTCAAGACGTTTGGCTTCGCCGGTGGCCGCCCCGACGTGTGGGAAGCCGACGAGGACGTTTACTGGGGCCCGGAAACCACGTGGCTCGGCGACGCCCGCTACACCGGTGACCGTGAGCTGGAGAACCCGCTCGCCGCCGTCCAAATGGGACTCATCTACGTCAACCCGGAAGGCCCCAACGGCAACCCGGACCCGATCGCCTCGGCTCGCGACATCCGCGAAACGTTCCAGCGCATGGCGATGAACGACGAAGAGACGGTCGCCCTGATCGCCGGCGGTCACACCTTCGGCAAGACGCACGGCGCCGGAACCGCCGACCACGTCGGCCCCGAGCCCGAGGGCGCTCCGCTTGAGGAGCAAGGCTTCGGCTGGAAGAACAGCTTCGGGACCGGCAAGGGCGGGGACACGATCACGAGCGGCCTCGAAGGCGCTTGGACCAACACTCCGACCACGTGGGACAACAGCTTCTTTGAGATCCTTTTCGGGTACGAGTGGGAGCTGTCCAAGAGCCCGGCAGGCGCGAACCAGTGGAAGCCAAAGGATGGCGCCGGAGCTGGCACCGTTCCTGACGCGCACGATGCCACGAAGAGCCACGCGCCGACGATGCTGACCACCGACCTGGCGCTGCGTTTCGACCCGATCTACGAACCGATCTCGCGGCGGTTCAAGGACAACCCGGCCGAGTTCGCCGACGCCTTCGCCCGCGCGTGGTTCAAGCTGACCCACCGCGACATGGGCCCGATCGTGCGCTACCTCGGCCCCGAGGTCCCCGCCGAGACGCTGATCTGGCAGGACCCGGTTCCGCCGGTGACGCACGAGCTTGTCGACGCTGCCGACGTGGCCAGCCTTAAGGCGCAGATCCTCGCTTCTGGACTGACCGTGCCACAGCTCGTTTCCACCGCGTGGGCGTCGGCCTCGACGTTCCGTGGCGGCGACAAGCGCGGCGGCGCCAACGGCGCCCGGATCCGGCTGGAGCCGCAGAATGGCTGGGAAGTCAACAACCCTGATGAGCTGGCACTCGTCCTGCGGGTTCTCAGCGGAATTCAGGAGAGCTTCAACGCGCAGGCTGGCAGCAAGCAGATCTCGCTCGCTGACCTGATCGTGCTGGGTGGCTCGGCTGCTGTCGAGCAGGCCGCCAAGAACGCCGGCCACTCGGTCGAGGTTCCGTTCGCACCCGGCCGCACGGACGCCACGCAGGACCAGACCGACATCGAGTCGTTCGCTCCGCTGGAGCCGACGGCTGACGGTTTCCGAAACTACCTGGGCAAGGGCCACCGTCTGCCGGCCGAATTCCTGTTGGTAGACAAGGCAAACCTGCTGACGCTCAGCGCACCGGAGATGACGGTGCTCGTCGGCGGTCTGCGCGTCCTCGGCGCGAACCACAAGCAGTCCCCGGTGGGCGTGCTGACGAAGACTCCTGGTTCGCTGACCAACGACTTCTTCGTGAACCTGCTCGACATGGGCACCGCGTGGAAGCCAACGTCAGCCGACGCGGAGACCTTCGAGGCCCGTGACCTGACCACCGGCGACGTCAAGTGGACGGGCAGCCGCGTCGACCTGCTCTTCGGCTCCAACTCCGAACTGCGCGCGGTCGCCGAGGTCTACGCCAGCGACGACGCGAAGGAGAAGTTCGTGCAGGACTTCGTCGCCGCGTGGGTCAAGGTCATGAACCTCGACCGCTTCGACCTCGTCTAGTTATCCCAGCACCCACCAGGCCGGCCTCCTCACCGAGGCCGGCCTGATCCGTCTCGGCCAGGCATCGATGGAAAGGTCAGTGGAGGCTGAAAAGGTGACGGGGCATAGCGTCCATTCGGTCCCGTGTGGACGGTGGCGCCGGGCGGTACGCTGCCGCACATGTCCGGCACGAGTACCTCAACCGAGGCGTCCCTCGCCGCCCCAGCCTGGCCCCGCTGGCTGCTGCGGCTGACCTCGACGGTTAGTGTCATCGCTTTGGTCAACCAGGCGGCTATCGCCAACGATGTCTTGTGGGGCAGCTACGGTTCGCTCGCGTTACATCGTGACAACGCGATGGTCTGCGCTGTTTCGCTGGTGTTGACCCTGCTGTCGGCGATCCTCGTGCGGCGCCGGGGTGGCGGGCCGACGTTACCGGTTGTCATGGCTGCCAGTCTTTGCGTCCTGGCCGCAGTGCAGATTCTCGCCGGGTTCGAACGCTGGCTGACCGTTCACTTGCCGATTGGCATTACGCTCCCGGTGCTGGCCGCTGGATTATCCGTGTGGAGCTGGCGGCGCCGGTCGCAAACCGACTAGACGCTGCCGACGAAGTCGCTGAGCCGTTTGCGTAACGCGTCGCCGTTGGCGCCCGCGAGCATCTGCACGCCGTGTGCGGTGTCGGGATAGGACTGCCACTGCTTGGGCTCGGCCGCCGCGTCGAATAGACGGCGTGTTGACGCGAGCGGAACCGTCGGGTCGCTCTCGCCGGTGACAAAGAGCTTGGGGCAGCTGACAGCCAGCTCTTGCGTGGTCACCGCGTACTCAAATGGGGGAATGTCCCAAGGCGAGGCGATGACCACGATGGCATTGGCGCCAACGGGTGCGGCCGCTTTGATGCTGGCCATGCCCCCCAGGCTCGCGCCGATCAGGACCACCTTAGTGGCGCCCTGTTTGCGGGCGTGCCCGGCGACGGCGATGAGGTCGATGATGGTGTCGGCGACGGTCTCGCGCCTGAAGTTGTCGTGCCGGAACTTGTACGTGTAGACCGTCACGCCCTGGCCAGCGAGGACTGGCGCGAACTTCTCCCAGGACTGCGGATCGTTGTCGCCCATGTTGGACAGGATGACCGCCGTCGTTCCCGTGCCGAAGCGCTTGGCACGCAACGCCGTCTGACCGGCAAGGATGGTCTGGCCCGCGTCCACAGTGGAGGGAGCGGGAGCCGGAGCCGGGGTCGGGGAGCAGCCGGCGAGGGCAATGGCGATCACGAGCGCGAGGAGTCGCATGTTCTAGAGATACTACGAGCCCGTAGTATCTGTCCATGGCCCAGTTGTCGATCCTTTTTGACGTTTTCGCGCTCGGGCAGCAGGTCCGGACCCTGCTGACGCAGGCGATGGCCGACGGTGACCTGCGTGCCGACGAGTACGCCGCCTACAGCGTGGTGTTCGAAGCCGAGCCGTTGACGATGACCGAGCTCGCTCGCGCGCTGGGCATGCCGCTCACGACAGCGGCGGACTATGTGCGGGCCATGCAGAGCCGTGGCCACTTGCGTAAAGAGCCGCATCCGAGTGACAGCCGGGCCCGCTTGCTGGCGTTAACCACTAGTGGACGGGCCGCGCACCGGCAAGCCGCCCTGCGGTTTGAGGAGGCGTATCAGGCCTTTGCCGCCGAGCTTCAAGCACAGGGCGTCGACGAGCACGCGGCCCGGGCCTTGCTGCAGCGGATGGCGGCCTGTGCCGGGCAGGCGGCCAGTGCCTTGCACCGATAAAGTGTCGCCATGCATATCGTCAAAGGCGCGGGCGAGTGGACGCCACCGGCTGCTGGGACAGCCAATGACTGGGTCGAGCAGCTCAAGGTGCCCGACCTATCCGTTGGGACGTATTGCATTGCCGTCGGCGGCACCGACGATCAGAGCCCGCACACCGAAGACGAGATTTACGTCGTGACCGCCGGCCGGGCGCGCATCGTGACACCCAGCGGTGCGGCCGATGTTGGCCCGGGGGCGGTGATTTTCGTGCCCGCAGGCGAGGAGCACCGTTTCGTCGACATCACCGAAGATCTGGCGCTGCTAGTGGTGTTTGGGCCGGCTTACGGCTCGCGGGCAGCTTCACGCGCGTGAAGGCTGCCTTCGGCCATAGCAACACCACCGCGCCCGGTAGACTCGCGGTCAGTACCAAAATGCCATAGGCCGTCGCACTGGAAACACCTTGTGCCGCAGGCAGTCCGGCGGCGGCGAACGCCCACGCGGCAACGCCTTCGCGCGGGCCGAAGCCACCAACGTTGGCGGGCACGAGCATCGCCATGAGGGCCAGCAACAGCAGCGGCACGAGGTGCGTTAAGGGGGCGGTGACGCCTACGGAACGGGCTGCGATGACGAAAGTCGCCAAGTGCCCGCAAGCCACCACGACCGAAGCGAGGAGCACCGCACCCCAGTGCTGACGCGACAGCAAACCGTCGCGAATGTCAGCACTGGCACCGCGCAGGCGTTTGGACAGTGTCTTGACGGCAAGCAGCGCAACGATTCCGGCGCCCGCGGCGATCGCGATGACGGTTGGCATATGCGACCGCACCGGCGACGGAAAAGTGCACAGGATCGCCAGCGCCAGCACGACCTGCACCACCTGTCCCGCCATCCGTTCCCACACCACGGCCCGGATGCCGCGGCGAATGCTTCCCGCCTCACGGCCATGCCCGACCGCGCGGTGCACATCGCCTAGGACTCCGCCGGGAAGCGTCGCGTTGAGGAAAGTGGCGCGATAGCAACGGGCAACGGCGGTCTTCAGCGGCAGCGGAACGCCAAGGCCCGCCGCGAAAGTGGTCCAGCGCCAAGCGCCGAGGGTGGTGGTGAGAGCACCGATGGCCATCGCGGCGGCAACGGAACCGATGTCGAGAAGCCGCAGTCCATCAAGGAAAGGGCCAGCGCCGAGCCGCCACATCACCAGCCCGACAATCGCCACGCCACCAACCATGGGCAGCCAGGACCGGGTTCTCATGCCGCACGCATCCCCTCTAAGACCTTGGCCACACGCGCGACAGTGTCGTCCCAGCGTGTCAACGACTGCCGTCGCGATCGCGCGGCGGCGCGCAGCCGCTCTCGCAAGTCCGCATCCGTTAGCCAGTCCCGTAAAGCCGCGGCGAGCGCGGCCGGATCGCCCGGTTCAGTGAGGAGCCCAGGGCGGTTGCCGTCTGGTGCGAAACCCATCGCTTCCGGAATGCCCTTGGCATCGCTTGCTAGCACAGGGATTCCATGGGCGAGCGCTTCGGTCACCACCATGCCATAGGTTTCGCCACGTGACGCGAGCACGAGCAGATCGGCCCGCGCGTAGGCGGCGTTAAGTGCTTGCCGCGTCAAGGGTCCGGTCAGGTGCACGTTGGCGGGCAAGGTGCGGGTTAGCTCGCGCACCAGCTCCGGTTCCCGCGTGAGCCCGCCGACCCAGACACAATTCCAGGACAGATCAGCGATCATGTTCAGTGCCGAAGCCAGCACGTCGTGTCCTTTGTGAACGGTAACGGGGCCAACGCACAGCAGCTCTTGGCCGGAAGGCGAACCGGGTGCTAGCGGCATGCTGTCCACACCGGGAGCGGCGACGTGGATGCGTTCAGGGGACAGGGAATACAGGTCCAGGAGCCGGCCGTGGGTCCATTCGCTTGTGGTGACAACACCATGCGCGGCGGCAAGTGCCTCACCTTCGCGATCGTTCTCCAACGGCAGGTGGACGAGGATTGCGAGGCGAAGCCGGGTCGCCTGGGGGACAAGAACTTCCGGCACACAAGACGCGATCAGACCATCAATCAAAACAAGAGCATTTTCAGGACATTCAGCGAGTACTCCCCGGAGCCCGCCCGTGTCCACGGAAGTTGGCCTGGGCCACGAGCCGGGCACAGCGTGCTCCAGCACAGACCATCCCAGCGCCCGCAGCCCGTCACAGACCCGCCGGTCGTAAGTGTTGCCCCCGCTCGGATGAGCGGGATCGTCGATATCACCGGGCAGGACGACGTGGACGAGGATCATGCCGTCTCCCTCCGGTCGCCGCCCTGAGTTTGAACTGCTGTTCCGGTCCGCTCGTGCGAGCACCCGCTCACAACGCCCGCTCGTAGCTGGCCCAGGCGATGTGCGACTCGTGCAGCGTGACCAAAATGCCGGTGACACCACGGGCGTCCTCGCCGAGCGCGCCGCTGGAGATGCGGTCAGCGAGACGGTCCGCGATGGTCTGGGCGAGCAGTTCCGTGGACGTATTGATCCCGGCGAAGTCTGGCTCGTCGTCGAGATTGCGGTAGTTCAGCTGGGCGAGAACGGCGTTGAGTTCCTGTGCCGCGAGTCCAATGTCGAGCACGATGTTGCCTTCGCCCAGGCTGGCTCGCCGGAACGTCGCGTCAACGACAAACGTCGCGCCGTGCAGCCGTTGCGCTGGGCCGAAAAGCTCGCCCTGGAAACTGTGAGCGATCATGATGTGATCGCGGACGGTCACGCTGAACAAGTGGTCACTCTCCGTCGTAGCTGATGAGGTGGCACAGAACCGGTGGGTTCGCCATGAGCGTGGGCAGTTCGGTGAACGGCGATTTTCCAGTGATCAATACGTCGAACACCGGATCGCTGAGCAGGTCTAGCGCCAAGGCCATTCTGTCGGCGAAGGTCCGGCGCGCCCGCGAGATCGTGCCCACTTGACTGCCGCGGATGGTCAGCCGCCGGGAGTGGAAAGAGCCGCCGAGAGCCAGGCTGACCTGCCCGTCGCCGTACCAGCTCAGCTCGATGACGGTCCCTTCTGGAGCGAGCAGCTCCAGCGAACGCTGCAGCCCAGCCGCCGTGGCACTGGTGTGGAACACGAGATCACGTTCGCCTGCGGCGTGCTCGGGCAGGACGAACTCGGCACCGAGCGTCTCCACGACCGTGGCCCGGTCTGGATCGATGTCGCTGACCTGCACGTGAACACCGGGAAACCTGGTCAGCAGCGCGGCCACGCTACAGCCGACCATGCCCGCGCCAACGACGGTGACGCGGTCGCCCGCCAGCGGAGCCGCGTCCCACAGCGCGTTCACGGCCGTCTCGACCGTCCCGGCGAGGACAGCTCGCCTGAGCGGAACCCCCTCCGGGATCACCGTCACCGCGCTCGCGGGCACGACGTAGGCGCTCTGGTGTGGATAGAGGCAAAAGACGTTACGCCCCAGCAGGTTCGCCGGACCCTGCGCTACCACGCCCACGCTCAGGTAGCCGTATTTCAGCGGTCCGGGAAAGTCGCCTTCCTGAAACGGGGCTCGCATCACCTCGTACTGGCTGGGCGGCACCTGACCACGAAAGACGAGACTCTCGGTGCCCCTGCTGATCGCCGAGTAGAGCGTGCGGACGAGCACCTCACCTGGCCCTGGCTCGGGCAGCCGCACCGGCCGGATCACGCCCACACCAGGCGAATCCAGCCAGAACGCCTGAGCGTAGCCTGTCATCGAGCAACCACCTCCAGATCGTCACGACGCGGCTGAACCGGATAGCCATCCGGATCGTGTCCACAGTCGAGCGTCGTACACCTACCCACGGAGCAACTATGCCGACGGTTCGAACCGGCCCGTTAACCGGGCTGGCCGGGCAGCTTGTCCTGCTAGCGGCGCTGGCCCTCACCACGGGCCTGGGAGTCGCGGGATGGATAGCTGGAACCGTCTACGGCACCGTCGTTTGTGGCGTGCTGAGCTGGGGGTTGCACAGCTTGGGCGCGAGATCGCTGGGTCCAGCCGATCGGGTGACCCTGGTGCGGGCGGGCCTGGCCGGGGGAGTGACCGCCCTGACCGTGGACTCCTTCACGCGTCCCGTCCCGGTCGCGGTGATGATCGGGCTCGCGACCGTGGCGCTGATACTCGACGCGGTTGATGGTTACGTAGCCCGCCAGACGGGTACGGCCAGTGCGTTTGGCGCACGGTTCGATATGGAGGTGGACGCGTTCCTCATTCTCGTGCTCAGCGTCTATGTGGCTCAGGGCTTAGGTGCCTGGGTGCTGCTGATCGGCGTGATGCGCTACGCGTACTGGCTGGCCACCTGGCTCGCGGGCTGGTTACGTGGGCCGTTGCCGCCGCGCTACTGGCGCAAAGTAGTCGCGGCGATCCAGGGGATCGTGCTCGGCGTGGCGGCCGCCGGTGTCCTGCCGCGTCCCATGACGATAGCCGCGGTGATGGCGGCCCTCGCTCTCCTCGTCGAGTCATTCGGGCGGGACGTGTGGTGGCGCTGGCAGGATCGTCCTGCCCTGGCGGTGCACGCCCACGCTTGGGAGAGGCAGCATGAGTCAGTTTGAGGCGGTACTTTTCGACGCGGGCGATACGCTCATCCGGCTGTCGGGAAGTGGCGAGACACTGTTGCACCAGGCCGCGGCCAATCTTGGGGTTAGCGCACTGGACGCTGAGGAAACCGGGGCGGTTTGGCAGCGGGTGCTCGCCCGCAGCAGCACGGCCGAAGAACTCGCTAAGGGCCGCGATCTGTCCAGTGTGAAGCATCGAGAGATCTGGACGTCTCTGTACACCTATGCCGGGTGCGAGGACCTGGCCGGTGGGCTCAGTGACGAGCTGTATCAGCTCACGATCAGTGCCAGCTCGTGGGAAGCGTTCCCGGACACGTTGCCGACGCTGCGGGCCGTGCACGCGCTGGGTTTGCCGATCGGCGTCGTCAGCGACACGGGATTCGACCTGCGGCCCATTTTTGATTCGCTTGGCATGGCGGGCTTACTGAGTACCCTCGTGATGTCCTTTGAATCTGGGGTTTGCAAGCCGGCGCCCAAAGCGTTTCTCCTTGCGTGCCAGCAGATGGGCGTCCGTCCAGAAAGGACACTGATGGTCGGTGACAATCCGCTGACCGACTCAGGCGCGGTGGCCGCGGGAATGCACGTGCTGCTGCTGCCACCAGCTCCCAAAGACGGCCCGCGCGGCCTCGGTCACGTGCTCTCCCTCGTCAGCTGAACGTGTCAACTGAACGCGGCCAAAAACCGGTCCCGGAACGCGTTCATCGGCCACACCGGAGCTTGGGCGCCAGGTTTCATGCCCTCCTGCCATCCCCACGCGGAAATCCGGTCCAGTACGGCCTGATCACGGGCCATGATCGTGATCGGAACGTCGCGCACCGCGCCCTCGCCCGTCACGACCGGGGCCGGCTGATGATCGCCGAGGAACACCAGCACGAGGTCGTCATCACCGTATTTCTCCACATAGGAGAGCAGGCTGGCCACTGAATACGCCACCGCCTGCACGTAGGCCTGGCGAATGCGGTTGCGCTCGCTCCACACCGCGGTCGCCTGATCGGCTTTCTCGGCGATGCTCGTGAACACCGATCCGTCGCCCAGCTCGTCCCAGCCGACCGAGCGCGGCAGCGGCGCCCACGGCCCATGGCTTGACATGAGCGCGATTTCGGCCATGAGCGGCCCACGATCGGCGGCTGTCCGTTCCAGACGGTGAAACGAAGACAACGTGAATTGGTCGGGCACCGAGTCAAACGTGAAGCGCGGCCCGCGATAGCCGAGATCCTGCGTCAGATAAAGCTTGTCCAAGCCGTAAAAGGATTCTCCTTCGGGCCAGGGCTGGCTCACGGCTGACATCACGCACGCGGTGCGCCAGCCCGCCCGGCGGAAGGCCTTGTTGAGCGTCAAGCGGTCGCTCGCGAGCAGACTCGTGTAGCGCTGCTGGTTGTCGATCCACACACCCGAAAGGAAGGTGGAGTGCGCGAGCCAGCTGCCGCCCCCGGCGGTCGGCGAGGTGAGAAACGCGCTGCGGAAAGAGAATCCAGCTTTCGTCAACTGAACGCTTCCGGCATCGAGCACAGCGTCCATCGAGGGAGCGAGTTCCGGATCGTCCAACGCGACTCGGCCGTAGCTTTCGATGAACGCGAGGATGAAATCCTTACCGCGCAAGCCATTGAGCAATCCGGACCCGGGCGTGTTGCGGAACGCGTCAGCCGCGTTCTCCGCCCGGAAATCGCCTTTGTCGAGCACGCCGTCATAGACCTGACGCGCTTTGTTGTACGTATGCGAAGCGGTCGTGCTGACCGTCAGCGGTGCCCCTAACACGAGCTGCAGGCCAAGGATCGCGCACACGGCCGAGGCGAGCACACGTGAGGTGATCCTGCGCTCGGTGAGCCGGGCCAGCCGCCGCATCGCCCACGCCAGGAGCAGGGTGAAGCCGGCGAGCGCGACGATGATGCCCGCGAACACGCCCAGTGCCGCGGTGCGGCCGATCGAGCGCCGTAGAGACTCGGCGGCGTCGCTGAGCAACGGCCAGTCGGTGGCCGGATCGAAAGCGCGGTCGAGCGTCTCGTAGAAACCCATGTCGATGAGCTTGAGGATGGTCAGAAAGCTGAGCAGCGTTCCGGTTACGGCCGCTGCGGCCGGTCGCGCTCTGACCGGCAAAGCCAGGAAGAAACCGGCGATCAGGAAGCCTTCCAGCGGCAGGCGCACGAAAGCCAAAGGCGTCAACGCGCTGAGTTTGTTAGGAACGTTCAGCACGGCGAAAACCAGCACGGCGGCGACCGCGGTGAGCAGGTGATGCCAGCGGAAACGCTTGAAGGACAACAAACCCCATGCCTTTCCGTGAGCCGGTCCCTGCTCCTGACACGCAGCCGTAGCGGCGCTGGTTCAGCATGTCATGTATATCCTGGCGGGCATGGAACCTCCGTCGGCCCTCCTCACGCGAGCCTGGGGCATCACGCGGTCCCTCGCCATGTATCACGGCATTCCGGGCCGTCAGCGGCGGATGGAACGGTTCTACAGGCAATTCCTCGGCCCCGGTGACGTGGGGTTTGACATCGGCGCGCATGTCGGCAGCCGCGTGCGGGCCTGGCGGCGTCTAGGCGTCCGCGTGATCGCCGTTGAGCCACAGCCTGACTGCTTGCGCGTGCTGCGGCTACTGTTCGGCCGCGACCGCAATGTCGAGATCCTGCCGGTCGCGATCGGAGCCGAGCCCGGCCGGGCGAAGATGGCGCTGTCCACGGCCACGCCCACGGTGTCATCGCTGTCGACGGAGTGGGTCGAGTCGATGACCGCGCAGGACAGCTTCGCCAAGGTGCGCTGGGACCGCTCCGTGGACGTCGATGTGGTCACTTTGGACGGACTGATCGAAGCCCACGGCATGCCCGCGTTCTGCAAGATTGACGTCGAGGGGTTCGAAGCCGAAGTGCTGCAAGGGTTAAGCGAACCGGTGCCGGCGCTGTCGTTTGAATACCTGCCGATGGCGCACGACGCGGCGCTGACCGTGCTCGGCATCGTCGAACAGCTCGGCACGTATCGCTACAACTACGCGCCGGTCGAGACTATGCGCTTCGCCAGCGAGGAATGGCTCAGCGCGGCCGGCCTGATCCAGCACTTGGACAAGATCCGGCCGCTCGGGCGATCCGGAGACGTCTACGCGCGCTTGAACTCCAGGAACCGGTAGTTCAGCAGCCCCCGCACGAGTGCCCGTTGCAGCGCGTCGCCGCCCAGCAGAGACCGCCAATACTCACCCTGGGGCCGGAAAACGCGGCCCAACGTCACCACCGCCGTGATCCAGCGGTCACGAGGCCGGCGCAACTCGAGGTGGGGAGTCAGGTCGAGGTCACGCACGAGTGTCAGACCGTGCTTCTCCGCGAGCGCGCTCACCTGCACGACTGTCAGTAAAGAGCCCACTTCCCAGCCGGTGCGGAAGTCTTGCAGGAGTTTTTGTCCCGTGTTTTGTGCGCCGGCTGCCGTGAGGAAGTCGTCGCAAATGACCAGCTTGCCATCGGGCCGCAGGGTGCGGGAGGCTTCGCGAAAGTAGCCGTCAGCGTCCGGGCTGTGCAGGAACGCTTCGATGGAAAACGTCAGATCCGCGCTTGCATACAGATCAGCCGGTACGGCGAGATAGTCGCCTTCGCGGCAGCGCACGTTTTCTGTCTCGCTGGCCAGCTCGGCGGCGCGCTGCGCCTGCTTCGGGCTCAGGGTCAGGCCTTCTCCGGTCATGTCGATCCGGCTGGCTAGGTAGAGCAAGCTGGCACCCAGGCCGCAGCCCAGGTCCACCACGGACGCACCAGGCGACAGGGTCTCCAGCAGCAGTTTGTCCACGTAGTGAAACGCCTGCTGACGGTTCGTCACGCCGGGACCCCAGACCGCCCGGTGAATCGAAGCCTGGCCTTGCCCCAGCCGCTCAAACGCGGCCGAGTTGCGGTCGTAGTATCGCCGGACGCGCTCGGTGTGGGCAACCGATTCGGATGTCATGACTAACCCTGCCTATGATCGTCGAGGGGCTGGTGGGCTTCAGCATGCCCGGTGTCCGGGTCGGCGTGCACAAGGGCGGCCGACAGCCGGGGGATCGCGTGGATGAGCCGGTGCTCAGCGTCGACAGCGATCGCGTGTCCGTTAGCGACGGTGGCTAGCCCGTCAACCGTGATTTCGCACTCCGCGCGCAGAGAGTGCCCGATCCAGCGCATCCGGACGGTGCCAACGCCAGTGACCCCAGGGGTATCGCGCAACACGTGCTCTACCTTGTCGACCAGAGCCGGGTCGACGGCGTCCATCAAGCGGCGGTAGACCTCACGTGCGGCATCCTTGAGCACGAGCAGGATCGCCGAGGTGATAAGCAAACCGACGGCAGGATCGGCCCACTGCCAGCCGATCGCGACGCCCGCCGCTCCTAATAGGACAGCCAGTGAGGTGAACCCGTCAGTGCGCGCGTGCAGACCGTCGGCCACCAAAGCCGCTGAACCGATGCGTTTGCCGACCCTGATCCGGTACTGGGCGACGATCTCGTTTCCGGCGAAGCCGATGACACCAGCGGCGGCCACATAACCCAGGTGCCGCACGTCTTGCGGGTGCAGCAGCCGGTTGACCGCCTCATATCCGGCCCAGAACGCTGATGCCGCGATCGTCAGCACGATCACGATGCCGGCCAAGTCCTCGGCCCGGCCATAGCCGTAGGTGTAGCGGCGGTTGGCCGCCCGGCGCCCGATCAGGAACGCGATCCCGAGCGGCACCGCTGTCAGCGCGTCGGCGACGTTGTGCAGGGTGTCGCCGAGCAGAGCGACCGAACCGGACCACACGACCACGACAGCCTGTAACGCGGCGGTCAAGCCAAGGATGAGCAGCGAAATCCAGAGCGCCCGGAGCCCATCACGCGAGGTTTCCAGCGCGGAGTCCACTTTCGAGGCCGCGTCATGCGAGTGCGGCTTCTGCCACCAGCGGCGGTGCCCGTGTTCATGGGAATGGCCGTGCTCGTGATCGTGGTCGTGGCTGCTCACCGTCACATACTAGGCCCGGTTAGCGCCACGGATCCGCGTCGATGAGGCGGAAATCGGAATACTCGAAGCCGGGCGCGACGATGCAGCTCACGAGAACTTCCGCGTCACCCGCAGGGCGTGCCGCTTGCCAAACCCCTGCTGGGACAAGGGCTTGCGGGCGTTCACCAGACTCCACACCAGGCCCGAGGCGGATTACTTCGGGCGTCTCAGCGGGACGGTCGCCGCTGCCACCTAGCACGAGTTCGAGGGGGCCGCCGCGGTGCCAAAGCCACAGCTCGTCAGAGCGCACGAGGTGCCAGCGCGACACCTCGCCCGGGCACAGCAAGAAGTAGATGGCGCTAGCACTGGCGCGGGGGCCGTCGTATCCACCGGGCTGAAAGGTGGTGCAAGAGCGCCACGTTTCGGCGAACCAGCCACCTTCCGGGTGCCGTTGCATGCCAAGCAGTTTCGCCAACTCCGGAGTGCCCATGGACACTTAGTTTGCCATGAGGAATTTCAGGAGTTCGTAGACCACGAAAGCCGGCCAGACGATCGCCTTGAGCACGCCAAGGACGCCTTGCCAGAAGCCGTCGGAGGCCTGAATGTAATAGATGAGCGCGCCGAGGAAGCCGAGGAAATAGGCCCCGCTGCCGGTCCCGCCCCGTCCCCTGCGCCGGTATTTGCGGTCTGACTCGTCCATGCGCAGATGTTAACCCCCGCTGTCCAATTTAGATTCATCATTGAGCGGCGTTTCGGGTCAATTCGGCCGTAGTAGCCTTTGGCCATGGTCACTTGGCAGCAATTCGCCGGTGAAGCACCCGGCCTGGCTGAGCTCTTCGTTCGCCGCCATTCCGCCACAGGCAACCTTTGCCTGCTCGCGACACACCGCTCCGACGGCTATCCGCGCATCAGCCCGATGGAGCCACAGCTGTTCGAAAACCATCTCGTCCTAGTGGGGATGCCAGGCACAACCAAGTTCCGCGATCTGCACCGCGACCGCCGGTTCTGTTTGCACACCGCGACCATCGACCCGCACGTGGGCGACGGCGACGTGAAACTCTTTGGCGACGCGGAGAACCTGCAAGACGAGGCCCTGCACGCCCGCTTCGCCGACGACCTGTTCGCCCGGTCCGGATTCGACTTGCGCGGGCAGCGGTTTGACCCGTTCTTCGTCGCCAGCCTCAACGGTGCCTCCTCGGTCACCTTCGAAGACGGCAAGCTCACGGTCACGATCTGGAAACCCGGTCAGGGTGAGCGGCGCGTCCTGAAGTGATTCGCAATCCCGTCCTGCCCGGCTCCCACCCTGACCCGTCGATCGTGCGCGTGGGGCAGGACTACTACGTGGCGACGTCGACCTTCGAGTGGTACCCAGGGGTGCGGATTCATCACTCGCGCGACCTCGTTCACTGGCGTTTCTTGGGCGGCGTGCTCGATAACACGCGACTGCTCGACTTGGCGGGCTGTCCCGACTCGGGCGGCGTATGGGCGCCAAACCTCAGTTATGCCAACGGGTTGTTCTATCTGGTTTACAGCAATGTATCGACCTATGCCGGTGGCTTCACAGACTGTCCTAACTATCTCGTCACCGCGCCCGCGATCGACGGTCCGTGGTCGGCACCGGTGTTCTTGCACGCGAGGGGATTTGACGCCTCACTGTTTCACGATGGCGAGGAGTGCTGGCTGCTCAACCTGGTGCACGACTGGCGGCCCGATCACGATGGCTCGGCTGGGCTGGAGGCGACCCGGTTCGATCGCTCGACGCTGACGCTGGCGGGCGATCCGGTTCGCCTTCAGTTGCCGCCGGCCGCGGGGTGGATCGAAGGCCCGAACCTTTACCGCCGCAATGATTGGTACTACTTGCTCACCGCCGACGGCGGCACCGGCTATGAGCATCAGGTCACCGTTTCCCGCTCGCGCCACCTGTCCGGCCCCTACGAACGTGACCCGCACGGCCCGCTCATCACGGCGAAGGATCACCCCGAATGGCCGCTGCAGAAAGCCGGGCACGGCAGCCTGGCTGACAATTGCCTGGCCTATCTCGTCGCCCGGCCACACGGAACGCATGGCCCGTGCCTGCTCGGGCGGGAAACGGCACTGGCGCTGGTGCAGTGGGAGGACGGCTGGCCTCGGGTGCCCGGCAGTCTGCCGCAACTCGAGATCCCAGTCGCGGGAACGGTTGATGAGCAAGGTCCGGGCGGGCTCGATTGGTCCACGCTCAGGCGGCCGGCGACAAGCGACTGGGTGACGTTTGATGGGCCGGTGACCATCCGGGGTGGACGCTACCGCAGAGTCTGGTGCAGCCCAGCCTTGTCGCACGCCGGGTCACGGCACCGCGGTGGACTTTCGAGGCCACTATGCAGTACCAGCCGGAGACTTTTCAGCATCTGGCAGGGCTCACGGCGTACTACAACACGAGGAATTGGCATTTTCTCTATGTGACCGCTGACGACGGCGGGATGCCAGTGTCGCGGGTGGCCACGTGCGATCGGGGTGTTGTCACGATCCACGCCGCGACAGCACCGGCCGGCGACACCGTGCGGCTGGGGCTGGAAATCGACGGAGACGAGTTACGGTTTCGCTGTGACGGCAAGGACTTCGGGCCGGTACTAGACGCGAGCATCCTGTCCGACGAGCACGCGGCCGAGTTCGAAGGTGGCCGCATTCGCGCTCTTGGCTTCACGGGAACCTTCGCCGGCTTGTGGGTCTGGGACCTCACTGGCCACGGCCATCCCGCTAACTTCGAAGTTTCAGCCTGACATCCTCGGCGCGAGGGTCACCGAAGCCGTCCAGGATGGACAGCGCCTCAGCCCAAGCGGCTGAAGCGGCGGTGTGCTCACCTGAGGCGGCGTGGGCGTCACCGAGCCGGATGAGGGTGTCGGCCACGCCGTTGCCGTTTTCGACCGAGCGGAAAAGCTCAATCGCCCGCCCGAAACCGGTGACCGCGGCGGTGTAGTCGCCCAAATGCTGCTGTGCGTAGGCGATGCTGTCCCAGGCGTGCGCTTCGCCGTCCACATGACCTTCGGCAGCCAAGATGACCTGTGCCTGCTGGGAAAGCTCCAGTGCGCCCTGGTAATCACCGTTGAGCACATGCGCCCACCCGGCACTGTTCAGTGCGCGGGCCGTCCCGAGCCGGTCACCTGCTTGCTGGAACAGCTCGACCGCCCGGTGGGAGTGCGGCAGCGTCTGGGCATAGTGTGCCGGATTTTGCGACAGCAGCCAATTGAGCCCGAGGTGAGTGTGTGCTTGCCCGGCCAGGTCGGCGCGCTGTTCATAGATGCTCAGGGTCGCCTGGAAATGCGCGAGAGCGTCGTCCACTTGTCCCAGCCTGGTGTGCGCTCGCGCTAAGACGCTGTGTGCTCTGGCCTGTCCTTCCGAGTCCTGCAACGTCTCAGCCGCTTGCAGCGCCAGCGTTTGCGTCGTCACCAGCTCGATCCAGTGTCCAAATTGGAGGAAGAAGTCGGCCAACGCCCACGATGTCTGCCAGACGTGCGCGTGAAGGCCCGCCTTGGCGGCCTGCTCGATAACGCGGACCACGGCTGAAGATTCCGTCTTGAACCAGACGAGTGCGGCTTCCCGGTCTGTCAAGGCTTCGGCGGACACGTCTGGCAACGCTGGCCCGATGATGATGGGCCGCCGTTGCGGATGCACCAGTGCGCTCGCCTCGAAAGCGGTGTGCAGGTAGTAGTCGGCCAGCCGCGTTAGAGCACTCTTGGCGCCGGCGTCAGCCAGCTCAAGTGCGTAAGCCCGGAGCAGGTCGTGGAAGCCGAACCGGCCGGTGTCGTTGAGCAGGTTGGCGTGCACCAGCGCTGTGATGAGCGGGCGAGTGTCCGCGACGGACAGTCCGGCCAGACTTGCCGCTGCGGATAACGAGAAGTCCTGTCCCGGATGCAGGCCGAGAAGCCGGAACAGCCGGGCCGCGGGCTCGCCCAGATCACGGTAGGACTGACTGAACACAGCTCGCAGGTCCGCCGCGGGATCGGTGTCGCTAAAGGGCGTCAAGTCGGCTGGGCGGCTGAGGTCGGCCAGGGCGAGATCCGGCCGCATGACGGCCCGTGCGGCGACGATCGCGAGCGCCAGCGGCAAGCCCGCGCAACGGTCGATGATGTGCTGTGCCGCTTGTGGTTCGGCCGCGATCCGGGCGACGCCCACACGAGACTCCCATAGCTGAAGCGATTCGGCGGGGGAGAGCGCATCGAGTACCACCGGGTGGGCATCGCCTGACACGACAAGGCTCGTGAGCCGGTTGCGGCTGGTGACGAGCGTCAGGGTCTCGGTGCCGCCCGGCAGCAGCGGGCGGACCTGCTCGGCGTCATAAGCGTTGTCCAGCAACACAAGGACGCGCTTGCCGGACAGCAGACCGCGGTAAAGGGCGGACTTCGCGTCCATAGTGGACGGAATGCGAGCCGTGGCCACACCTAACAGCTCCAGGAACCCGGTCAGCACCTCGGACGGATCAGTTGGCGAAGCGGCCGGATCGAAGCCCCGCAGGTTCGCGTGCAGTTGCCTGTCCGGGAACGCCCGCGAGACTTTATGCCCCCAGTGCACGGCAAGGCTGGTCTTGCCAACCCCGGCGGTGCCCCTGATGAGGATGACCGGCAGCTTGACGCCATCGAGCGCGGCGAGGATCTGTGCCCGGCCGATGAAGCCCGGTACAGCTGGCGGAAGCTGAGCCGGCCCGGAGGTGGGCGCCTGCACCATGACGCGTTCCCACACGGTCGCCCATCCCCGCGCCTCGACAGGCGTCGCACCGAGGGCGAGCACGATCGCATCGAGCACGTCGACCGGCATGGGTGTCGTTCCGGTGAGATAGGCCGAAAGACTGCTGCGGGGAATGCGCGTGCGGGCCTGAAGATCGCGCAGCGATACCTTCGTCTTGCCGGTGCCGCGAGCCGCCCGGACGCGCCAGGCGTCCAAGGCCCGCAACAATTCCGGCATACTGTGGATCTCCATCCGTGGCAGTGTGCCAGAAGGTGTCCGGGAGTGTCCAAGACCGTCCAGGATCGCGGTTCGAGACGGCAAAGATCGGCAAACTAATCACGATCTTTGCTCCGCCGAATCGATGCCTCGGGGGTCTCGATCCGGCGGAGCGTTGATCACGGCTCACCGGGCTTACCTGCCTGCCCGGTGAGCCGTCTTTTTCGCCTTCGCGGGCAGGGAGCGCTCTCCCACAAGAATTGACATATTTAAGAAGGAAAGTTAACTTCAGCTCAGAGAGCGCTCTCTAATCCGTCCCGTACCCCCTCCGCGAAGGACAGACAGTGAGATTTCCCGCATTGGCGGGCGTGGTGCTGCTCTCCGCCACGCTCGCCGTCCTGCCAGCTGGAGCTGGCCAGGCATCCTCCACAGACGACATGTTCGCGGCCATGCGCCGTGACCTCAACCTCACCCAGGCGCAGGTGCGCGTCCTGCTCGCACACGAAGCCGCCGCCGCGGTCAACTCGCAGCGCGTGCAGTCCTCGCTCGGCGAACGGTTCGCCGGCGCGTGGTTTGACGGGCGGCTGCGAGCCGGTGTCACCAGCGACGCTGACGCCCAGCGTGCCCGGCAGCTGGGCGCCGAGCCCGTGCGCGTACGCTGGACGCTGCGGCAGCTTGAGACCGGAAAGTCGGCCTTGGACCAACGGCAAGCCGGCGCCCAGGTGCACAGCTGGTACACCGACGTGACGGCTAACCGTGTCGTGGTCACGGCGGCCAGTGCCGAAGCGGCCGGTCAGTTCACCCGTGGCCTCGACCCAGAGCTGATCAAACTGACCGTCAGCGCCGCCGCACCCCGGCCGCTCTATGACACCCGTGGCGGCGACCAGTTCGTCATCAACGGAAACACGTTGTGCTCCATAGGTTTCGCCGTGGCCGGTGGCTTTGTCACGGCCGGGCACTGTGGTGGCGTCAATAGCCCCACGCTGGGATACAACAACGTTTCACAAGGCACCTTCCGCGGATCGTCCTTCCCGGTCAACGATTACGCGTGGGTGCAGACCAACGGCAACTGGGTCTCCCGCCCGTGGGTCAACAACTACGCCGGCGGAAACGTCGGTGTCGCCGGGTCGCAAGAAGCCGCGATCGGCAGCTCTATCTGCCGCTCGGGGCGCACGACCGGCTGGCGCTGTGGCGTCATCCAAGCCAAGAACATCACTGTGAACTACGGCAATGGCGCGCTTGTTTACGGCCTGACGCAAAGCAACGCGTGTGCCGAGCCCGGTGACTCAGGCGGCTCATGGATTTCCGGGAACCAGGCGCAGGGCATCACCTCCGGCGGGTCAGGCAACTGCTCCTCCGGCGGCACGACGTTCTTCCAGCCGGTCAACGAAGTGCTTGGTGCGTATGGGCTTTCGCTCACGACCACGGGCGGCGGCGGCACAAGCCGGATCATCGGGTACGCCAACAAGTGCATCGACGTCCCGGGAGGCAACGGAGTCGACGGTGCCTTGCTTCAGCTCTGGGACTGCAACGGCACCGCCGCGCAGAACTGGACCTTCCCCGGCGACGGCACGATCCGCGCCTTTGGCTTGTGCATGGACGTGGCTTGGGGCTCAACGGCCAACGGTGCCGCGATCCAGCTCGCCCACTGCAGCGGCAACCCGGCGCAGCAGTTCGTGCTCAGCGGGGCGGGCGATCTGGTCAACCCACAGTCCAACAAGTGTGTTGACGTCAGCGGCTGGAATTCGGCCAACGGCACCAAGCTCATCCAATGGGAGTGCCACGGCGGCGCCAACCAGAAGTGGTGGCGCGGCTAGCAAATTGTGCTGCCAGGATCAGAAATGGTCTTGGCAGCGATCCATCGGGCTGGCCACTTCGAACTGCGCCATCAGCATGTCGTTCACCTTGGGCTTTCCGGCCCAGGCCCACGGGCGAACGAACGTGGCGTAAGCGTTCGGACCTGTTCGGAAAGGTTCGCTGACCTTCCGCCGTCGCCTCGCCGTCCGAGATGATCCATGCACATCTTCCACTGTTAAGGAGTCCGATGTGCGCAACAAACTGAAGTACGCCGTGGGTGCGGTGGCAATGGCGGCGACGGTCCTGCTGAGCCCGGGAACAGCCCAAGCCATCGGTGACAACGGCAGCTGTACCACGCTTTACGGCTCCGGGACCACGAAGGCCCGCGCTTGCGGTAACTACTGGTCGGTCGGCGGCGGAAACTACGACGGCTGGGTAGCCTTTACCAGCAACAATGGCTATGCCCAACACCAGGTCAACGGTGGACCCTGGTACAACATCAGCGGTAGCAAGGGCTGGACCGGCACCGTGGACTTCCAGAACATGAAGACCTACTACGTGCGTGTCTGCTCCAACAGCAACGGAACCGGCTGTAGCGGCAAGTGGTAGCCCATGAGTGAACCGGGATTCATTCCATAGGCACTCACGTTTTCATTGGCCATGGTGAGTACATGACACGCCGATGGCTAGTGACCGGATGTTCGAGTGGGCTGGGCCGAGCTCTGGCCGAGGAACTGGCGGCGCGCGGTGAGCGGGTTCTCGCCACCGCGCGCAAGCCAGAAACCATAAGCGATCTGGCGGCTCGCTATCCGTCTCATGTGGCCGTTACCGCTCTCGATGTGTGCGATCCACACGCCTGCGCCTCGGCTGTCGCGCTGGCGCAGGAGGTGTTCGGCGGCGTCGACGTGCTGGTGAACAACGCGGGCTACGGCCAGTTTGGTGCGGTGGAAGAGATTTCAGACGCCGAACTGGAAGCTCAGTTTGACACCAACGTTTTTGGCCCCTGGCGGCTGGCCCGCGAGGTGCTCCCCCTGTGGCGTGCTCAGGGCAGCGGACACGCCATCTTCGTCTCGTCGCTGGCGGCCACGGTTCCGTTGCCAGGGCTGGCCGTTTACGGTGCGAGTAAAGCCGCGCTGGAAGGCCTGGCTAACGCTTTGGCGGCCGACGCGGGGGCATTCGGTGTGAAGGTGACATCGCTGCAGCTGGGCGGCTTTTCGACCCGTTACGGCGAGGCGCTGCGGGAACCGGCGCACCCGATCGCCGCCTATGCGCCGGTGACCGCCGAGATGCTCGCCGGCACCAGGGCACTAGCGTCCACAGAGGACATCACAGCGCCGGCTTTGTTCGCGCGGCTGGTGCTAAAGATCGCCAGCATGGCTGAGCCGCCGCTGAACGTGCCGTTCGGCTCGGGGATCGAGGACTACCTGGCCGGTGTCATGACTGCTCGCTATGAAGAGTTTCAGAAAGCACTCGCCGGCGGCTGGCACCTGCCTGAATGGGCTGACTGACCGGTAAGATTCGCGGGTGGGAAACCGGGAAGCACTGATAGCGGGGGCTAAGAAAGGGCTGTTCGAAAAGGGCTACACGAGGACGACGGCGCGCGACATCGCCTCGGCCGCGGGGGTGAGCCTGGCAGCCATCGGTTACCACTTTGGATCGAAAGAGGCGCTCCTCAACGCCGCGCTATACGAGGCGATCGAGGAGTGGGGCGAGGGGATTCAGCGCAGCTTCGCGGCCGAAATCGACGCGGGTGCACCGTTGCTCGACCGGTTCGCCGCCATCGCCGACCGGGTGATGCTGTCCTTTAGCGAGCACAGGCAATTCTGGGCGATGCAGTTCGAGATGATCGCGCAAGCCGAGCACACACCAGCGATCAGAGAAGTTGTCATGGCCGGGCTCGTGGAAGGCAAGCGAGGCTTCGTCGAGCTGTTTCACGGCGAAGTGGACGCGGCCACCGAGAAACTGGTGGGGCCGTTCTACCACGCGATGGTGACCGGTCTGCTCACCCAGTTTCTCATCGATCCCGCGAGCTTGCCCTCAGGCCGCGACCTGGCCCAGACGGTCCGCTTGATCGCCGGAGGTTAGCGCCGCGGCCAACGCGGCGACATCGATCGGCTGGCTGGCATCGACACGGTGAACGACGCCAAACCCCAACGGGAAAGCCATTTCCGCCCACAAGGCGAACTTGGCCTCGACCGTCTCCTTTGTATCGTCGTGCACGCGGTGCCGCTGCGGGATCCGCGAGATGACACGATCGCGCGCGATGTCTGCTGGAAGGTCGCACCACACTTCGTGCAGACTCGCCGGATCCACCCCAGCACGCGCTAGCCCCGCGAGCGCCAAGTGCCGCACGTTGGCCAGGCAAGGCGCCTCAAGCACGGCACCACCGTGCGCGTCGGCAAGCAGCGCCCACAACGTTTCCATCGACGCGGCGCCGAGGTCACGGCTCCACTCCCGGCCGTGGCCGGGCAGGTGTTCAGCGAGGGTTTCCTTGATGACGTCCTTGCTTAGCAAGGGAAGGCCCAGCAAAGGGGCGAGCTGCCGGGCCAGGGTGGTCTTCCCGGCTCCCGGCAGCCCATTGATCAGCACGACAAACACGTCATGACACTAGTGCTTGCCCTCGGCAATCTCCTCGATCATCTTGGCGCAGAACTGTGGCAGGTCAGCTGGTTTGCGGCTTGTCACCAAACCCTGGTCAACGTGAACCGGCTCGTCGACCCAGGTGGCTCCCGCGTTGTGCAAGTCGGTGCGCAGGCTCGGCCACGAGGTCACTGTCCTGCCGCGGGCCACATCGGCCTCGACCAGAAGCCAGGGACCGTGGCAGATCGACGCGACCGGTTTATGGGTGTCGAAGAAGGCTTTAACGAACCGGACAGCGTCATCGTTCATCCGCAGCTTGTCCGGGTTCGCGACTCCGCCCGGCAGGACCAGGGCGTCATAGTCGTCCGGATTCGCTTCGGTCACGAGGCGCTCGACCTGGTACTGGCCGGTCTTCTCCCCGTGCTTCACGGCCTGGATGGACCCGGACTTGATGGAGATCAGCTCCACCTGAGCGCCAGCCTTCTCCGCGGCGTGGCGTGGTTCGGTGTATTCGCTTTCCTCGACGCCGTCGGTCGCCAGGAAGGCGACACGCTTGCCTTTCAGCGGCGTGGGCATGATGAAACTCCTTGCTGTCTGCGACTTCCTTTCCCTGTCGCCATACCCGTGCCTGGCGCGTTTAACCAGTTACGGGTTGATCCGTGTCTCGCCGTGTCCCGGAGCGTCAGGGCGCCCGTGCTGGGCGAAATGACTCAGGTCAACCGCGAGGAACAACGCGTTCGCCTCCACCGCGATCGGCCCGTCGGGGTCGTTGAGCCGCGCGGTCGCCTTGAGGTAGATCTTCCGCCCGGAGATGCCGATCACCTGCGAGTGCATGTGCAGGATCGTGCCGACCGGCACCGGGGTGCGGAAGTCTGTTTCGAGCCGTGCGGTCACCGAGGGGATGCCCAGGAGCCAGCCCAGGGTGCCGAGCGCTTCGTCCATGGCGCAGGCGAGCAGGCCGCCGTGAGCCAAGCCGGGCGCGCCCTGGTGCTCGTCTGTCACTTCGAACTGTCCAAAAACGCTGGTGCCGTCACCGACGGTCATGCGCATGCGCAGGCCAGCTTGATGCTGCGGCCCGCAGCCGTAACAGCGGTCGTAGTGTGACGGCAACTCCGTCCCTGGTGGCGGTGCGTCCGGGTGGACGGTCGCCGGCTTGGCGTCGTCTGCGATGAGCATGACCGCTAACTTACCGGCAGGTCAGCATGTTTCCGCAAGGGGCCCCTCAGAGCCGGGCGCAGATCATGATCGGCCGGCCGTCAGGATCGGCGACATAGGCCATACGTTCGCCCCACGGCTGATCGACCGGCTGGACGAGCACCTCGACGCCGTGCGCGGATAGCCCGGTGATGGCACTGTCCACATCGGTCGTGTAGACGCACATCTCGAAGCTGCCGGTCTCCAGCGGGCGCATCGCCCGGCCGTGAGCACCGGTCTGGCCGTCTGCCGCGGCGGCGAGAGCGAGACCTCCGCCGCCTTCGAGTTCGAGTGAGACGAACACGGCGTCTCCGTCGGCGGGGAACTGGAACGTCTGCCGGAACCCGAGCAGATCGCGGTAGAAGGCAAGGGCCCGTTCGAGGTCCTCCGTGTAGATGATCGGGAAGGCGTTGAAGTAGGACGTGGTCATGTCTTCCTAACGAATGGCAGGCCCCTGGTTTCGACGCGTTCGCAATCCATTGATAACTATAACGCTATCTATGTACGCTCCGGGGCAAGGTTACTCACTCCTTTGGAGGCAGCTGTGCCCCGTCGAATCCCCCTTCTCGCGCTGGCCGTCAGCCTCGCCGCGGCGGCCACTTCACTGGCCGTTCCGGCTTCCGCCGCGGCTGATGTGCCTGGCGCTTACCGCACTGTCCCGCTGCGGGTGCTCACTCCCGCCGCGGCGCCGGACGTGGAACTGATTCCGGGCCGCTACATCGTCACCACGCGGTCCTCGTTCAAGAGCACGCTCAGTGTGCGGGAGAGTTTCACCGGCGCCCTCAACGGTTTCGTCGCCGACCTCACGCCGGCTCAAGTCAAGTCACTGACGCGCAGCGCCGACGTCCTGTCGGTCGAGCAGGATGCCTGGCACCACAACGTCCTTGACACCACGCAGACCAACCCGCCGTCGTGGGGCATCGATCGCATCGATCAGGTCAACCGGCCACTGTCCAACAGCTACACCTACACCGCGACCGGTGCTGGCGTGCACGCCTACATCATTGACACGGGTGTCGATCCCACCCACGCCAACTTCGGTGGCCGGGCGAGCTTTGACTTCAACTCCATTGACAGCAACAACACCGACTGCAACAGCCACGGTACGCACGTCGCCGGCACGATCGGCTCAGCTTCCTATGGCGTGGCCAAAGGCGTTCGCCTGCATGGCGTTAAGTGGCTCAACTGCAGCGGCAGTGGAACGACCTCCGCGGCCATCTCGGCGGTCAACTGGGTGACGTCAAACAAGATCGCTCCCGCGGTCGCCAACACCTCGTGGAACGCGACCTACAGTTCGACGCTCGCCACCGCGCTGACGAACATGATGAACTCTGGTGTCTTCCTGGCGACCTCAGGCGGCAACACCGGCGGAAACTCCTGCGACCGCCTGCCGCGTAACCTGACCGCCGCCCTCGTGGTCGCCGCCACCACGAACACGGACGCGCGCGCGAGCTATTCGTCAATCGGCACCTGCATCGACATCTACGGTCCCGGCAGCAGCATCATCTCGACCATCCCCGGTGGCGGGTCCGGCAGCAAGAGCGGCACGTCCATGTCCACGCCACATGCCGCTGGCATCGCCGCGCTTTACAAGCAAACGAACGTTAACGCGAGCCAGGCCACCATCCACGCTTGGATCATCAATAACGCCAGCAATGGTGTCGTCACAGGAAGCCTGTCCGGCACCCCGAACCGCTTGCTCAACAAGCGTTCGCTGTAAAAATCCGCGTGCGGGCAACGGCTGCGGCCGGAATACTGACTCCTCGTGCACTCCTCGATGACAGTAACTCCGGCGCAGCTGCCCGCCGTGCTCTTGCACGTCGCGGTGGTTCGCCCTGTCTTCGTGTGGGGTGCGCCCGGCATCGGCAAGAGCTCGCTCGTGCGGGCCTTCGCCGATTCCCTTGGCCTGCCTTGTGTCACGCTCGTGGGCACGCAGCTGGCCGCCGAGGACCTGATCGGTGTGTGGGTGCAGCCACCCTAGACGGAGGAACCTTTCTCCACCCCACGTTCGTGGCACATGCTTTCCGACGCCCTGCACTCCTATGGCGAGCAGATCGACGAGGAGACGCTCCGGCTGCTCGCGCACGGGACACTGACGCCGCATCACGCGAATTCCTTTAGCACCTACGTGAAGACGGTCCGGCACCGATACGGGCTCGACGCGATCGTGCGCGGGGAGGCGTCGTGGCCCAAGGCGATGACAGACCGCGATCTGCTCTACTTCTTCGCCGAGACGTTTCGTGTTCGGCTTATGAAGGATCTTCCGGCCAGCCGCGAGCACGCCAGCCGGTCGGTGCGGGAATTCGCCGTGCGTGCCAAGGCACTGCTCGTCGAACTGGCCGAGATCTCCCTGGAGTGCGCGCAGCTGGTGATGGCGGCTGACAGTGAAGGCAAGCCGGTGCTGCTGGCCTGGTTCCTCGTCGAAGTGACGCGGGATCTGCCGCAGCTGGTCGCCGCCCGGGCTTAAGGGATAGTCCATGGCACGCAAGAAACCTCAGCCGGATCCGCGTTTCGTGGCGTTCGAGGCCGGTTACGCCGGGGCCAAGCGGCACCCGTTCTTCCACCGCGTGGGCAGCGGTGCCGCCTGGCAGGAGGATCTAGAGCTTGTCAAAGCCAGAGGGTACGCCAGGGTGCGCTCCGATGGCTCGATAGTGGTGAACAAGAACGCCCGCCTGGAGCCCGACGAGTGGACTTGGGTCATCGCGCACTGCTTGCTGCACCTCGGTTTCGGGCACCTCGACGCGGACCGCTCCGTTGACGAACCGTCGTTCGCGGCCGCATGCCTTGTGGTGACGCGCTTTCAGCATCAGCTGAAGCTCGGGGAAGCGCCGATCGCTGTCCCGGCAGACCTTCCCGGGGGTGATGAGTCGCGCCTTGCTGAGGTGTGGCGTGCTCTCGGCGTACCAGCTGAAATGAAGCACTTGGGATGTGGCGGTGCCGCACCTGACCACGAGCCTGGCTTGCCCCCACGGTCCATTGTGGAGGGAAAGGAACCCACCTGGGTGCAACGGTTCGCGATCGGGCTGGCGTCAGCGGCCGCGAACGCGGTGGAAGAGGCGGGTGAGCGGACCGTCCGGCAGAAAGGCGAGATCGATCCGGATAACCCTTGGGAGCAAGCGCGGCGCTGGTTCGTTACCGCGTTTCCTTTGCTGGCTGCCCTCGCCGCCGGATTCAAGATTGTGGCCGACGCGGAACTGGCACGTTCGTGGCAGATCAGTGTGGCCGCGTTCGATGCGAGCGTGGGCGAGATCTACGCGAATCGAGAGCACCGGTTCGTGCTGGCGCACGAGATGCTGCATGCTGCCCTCAGGCACGGCGACCGGGTAGGGCTCCGTGATCCCTATCAGTGGAACGTCGCCGCTGATTACGTCATCAACGGCTGGCTCGTGGAGATGGGCGTCGGGCAGATGCCCGAGGACTGCCTCTACGACCCGGCGCTCAAAGGCCGTGGTGCTGAAGACGTCTATGACGAGATCGTGCGGAACCTGCGCCGTTATCGCAAACTCGCGACCCTGCGTGGCCGTGGGCTTGGCGACATGATTTCCGGAGCCCGCGGCGACGAAAGGCAACGCGGCGGCGATCTCGACGACTTCTACCGCAGGGCTTTGCTCGGCGGACTGTCCTATCACGAGCAATCCGGCCGTGGGCTCCTGCCGTCCGGGCTGGTGGAGGAAATCCGGGTACTAGAGCACCCGCCCCCGCCGTGGGAGGTGGAACTGGCGCGGTGGTTCGACCGGCACTTCGCGCCGCTGGAGCGCTTGCGCAGCTTCGCCAGGGCATCGCGGCGGCAGGCCTCCACGCCTGCCATTCCGCGCCCGGGCTGGGTGCGGCCCGAAGTCCCGGTGCAGGAAAGGACTTTTGGCATCGTCCTCGGCACGTCGGGGTCGATGGACCCGGCCGTGCTCGGAAAAGCCTTGGGTGCCATCGCTTCTTACACCGCGGCGCGGGATGTCCCAGCGGCCCGGATCGTGTTTTGCGATGCGGCCGCCTACGACGCTGGTTATGTCGCGGTGGAAGACATCGCCGGGCGGGTCCGGGTGCGGGGCCGTGGCGGCACCGTCTTGCAGCCCGGCGTCAATCTGCTGGAGCACGCGGATGACTTTCCGCTGGACGGCCCGATCCTGATCATCACGGACGGGGCGTGCGACGTGCTGAGGATCCGGCGCGAGCATGCCTTCCTCCTGCCGCGCGGAGCCACCCTTCCGTTCACTCCCCGTGGTGAGGTTTTCCGCATCAAGCCTTAAATGCGGGCAAAACTCATGTGCCGAGCGTCACTCACGGTTAAACCCTTGAAAGTCTAGTGGTGTAGTGGGATATTCGTCGTCAGCTAGTTCCGCTTCGTGAGCCGCCGGCATTGGGGCCCCGCCTCGCCAAGTGGAACGTGGCTTTGCGCCTCGAACCTCTCCAACCTCATTAATCGATAGATTTCAATGTTAGGGTCCCGCATGAAGAACCGGATCAGGGCAACAGTCGCACTCTTAGCCGCCGCCGGCCTTGCACTGGCCGGCTGCGGCACGGGTAACAACGCTGCGGCGGAGAACTCCGCGACGCTGTCCATCGTGGGGTTCGCCGTTCCTGAGGCGGCCAACAAGGCGATCGCCGCGGAGTGGAACAAGACCGTCGAGGGCAAGGGCGTGAAGTTCCAGACGTCCTATGGCGCGTCCGGCGACCAGAGCCGCGCTGTCGTGAATGGACTGAAGGCCGACTACGTGCACTTCTCCGTCAGCAGCGACGTGACCCGCCTGGTCGACGCCGGGCTCGTCGATGCCAGCTGGAACAAGGGCGCCACCAAGGGCATCGTGTCGTCCTCGGTCGTGGTTCTCGCCGTGCGTGAGGGAAACCCTAAGAACATCAAGGGCTGGGACGACCTCATCAAGCCAGGGGTGGGCATCGTGACGCCAAACCCGGCTTCGTCGGGCGCGGCCCGCTGGAACGCCCTGGCCGCATGGGGCCACATCACTGCCAATGGGGGTACTGACGCACAGGCCGCCGAATTCGTGACCAAGCTGTTCACGAATGTGGTGTCCCTGCCCAACAGTGGCCGTGACGCCACGACGAGCTTCCTCGGTGGCACCGGTGATGTGCTGCTCGCCTATGAGAACGAGGCGATCCTCGCGACTCAGGCCGGCGAGAAGCTCGACTGGATCCTGCCGGACACCACTATCCTCATCGAGAACCCGGGCGCGATCCTGAACAACGCTGACCCCAAGGCCAAGCAGTGGCTCGACTTCGTGCTTAGTGACAAGGGACAGCGTCAGTTCGCCCTCAAGGGCTTCCGCCCGATCATCCAGGGCGTCGACACCAAGGGCGTGCAAGGCGCGATCGACCCGAGCAACCCGTTCCCGGCGCCGAAGAAGCTGCTGACCGTCGAGAAAGACTTCGGTAGCTGGTCGGCACTGTCGAAGAAGTACTTCGATGAGAAAGAGGGTCTCATCGTGAAGATCATTGCAGCGTCAGGCAAAGCGAAGTGAGTTCCGCGCTCCTTGTCCCGGATCGCCCGGCGGCTTCACGCCGCCGGGCGGCCCGGGGCGGCCGTCGTTTGACCCGGGTCTCTGGCCTGGGTCTTGGCATTGCCATGATGTGGTTCAGTTTGCTCGTCCTGATCCCACTGGCCGCCGTGGTCGTCACGGGCACCAGCGGTGGCTGGTCTGGCTTCTGGGACGCGGTCACCAATGAGCAGACCGCCGCGGCGATCAGGCTGACCGTCGGCACCGCGTTTCTCGTGACCGTCGTGAATGTCATCATGGGCACCCTCATCGCCTGGGTGCTGGTGCGGGACCGGTTCCCCGGCCAGCGGGCGCTGGAAGTGCTCATCGACATTCCGTTCGCGTTACCTACCATCGTCGCGGGACTGGTGCTGCTATCGCTTTACGGGCCGAACAGTCCACTGGGGATCAACATCGCCAACGCCCGCCCAGCGGTGTTCCTGGCGTTCCTGTTCGTAACGCTGCCCTTCGTGGTGCGCACGGTTCAGCCGGTGTTAGCGGAGCTTGACAAGGAGGCCGAAGAGGCGGCGATGTCGCTCGGGGCGAGCAAGTTCACCGTGTTCCGCCGGATCATCCTGCCGAGTCTGACGCCCGCCATCGCCGCCGGTGCCGCGCTGTCGTTCGCCCGTGGCGTGAGCGAATATGGCTCCCTCGTGCTGCTTTCCGGGAACCTGCCGATGCGTACCGAAGTCACCTCGGTCCGCATCCTCAGCAGTATCGAAAATGACAATGTGGACAGTGCCGCCGCCGTGGCCACCGTGCTGCTCGTCATCTCGTTCGCCGTGATCGTCATCTTGGATCTGCTTCAGCGAAGGATGGTGCGGCGTGGCTAAATACGCCTTGCGGCTCACCGTCATCGCCTACCTGTTCTTTCTGGTGGCGTGGCCGCTTTACCTCGTCGGCAAGAACGCCTTCGCCAACGGGCTCGACAACATCACCGGCATCCTCGAAGACCCCGACATCGTGCACGCGCTCACGCTGACCGTGCAGGTCGCCGTCATCGCGGTCATCATCAACACGGTGTTCGGCGTCGGGATCTCGCTTTTGCTGGTGCGCTATGAGTTTCCGGGCAAGCGGCTGCTGAGCGCGATGCTTGACGTTCCGCTGTCGGTCTCGCCCATCGTCGTGGGACTGGCGCTGGTGCTCGTGTACGGCGGGCGTAACGGCTGGTTCGGCCCGGCTCTGGAAAACGCTGGCTTCCAAGTGATTTTCTCGACCCCGGGCATCGTGCTCGCGACCGTCTTCGTGGCTTTGCCGCTCGTGATCCGCGAAGTGGTGCCCGTGCTCGAAGAGGTTGGCGATGAACAGGAACAGGCGGCCCGCAGCCTCGGGGCCAATGCCGTGCAAACGTTCCGCCGGATCACGCTTCCGTCCATCAAGTGGGGCGTGATTTACGGTGTCGTGCTTAGCCTGGCGCGGTCGCTGGGTGAGTTCGGCGCGGTCAAGGTCGTGTCGGGCAACGTGCTTGGCCAGACGCGCACCGCCACGCTGGTGGTTGAGGAGAAGTATCTCAACTTCGACAAGGGTGGCGCTTACGCGACGGCGTTCCTGCTCGCTCTCGTGGCCGTCGCCTGCATCATCACCGTTTCCATTCTCAGGCCTAAGGAAGACCGTTGAGCATCGAGATCAAGAATGTGAACAAGCGCTTCGGCGATTTCGTGGCGCTCGACAACGTCTCCGTGAGCATCCCCTCCGGTCAGCTCACCGCGCTGCTTGGCCCTTCCGGCGGCGGAAAGTCAACTCTTCTGCGCATCATCGCCGGCCTCGAGAGCGCTGAAAGCGGCACGGTGGAGATCGAGGGCCTCAACGCCACGAAACTCCCGCCGCAGAAACGTAACGTGGGCTTCGTCTTCCAGCACTATGCCGCCTTCAAGCACCTGTCGGTCGCCCGCAACGTCGCGTTTGGACTGGAGATCCGCAAACGTCCCAAGGACGAGATTCGTGAGCGGGTCAACGAATTGCTCGATCTGGTGCACTTGCGCCAGTTCGCTGACCGGCTGCCCTCGCAGCTGTCCGGTGGGCAGCGTCAGCGCATGGCACTGGCCCGCGCTCTGGCCGTCCAGCCCACGGTCCTGTTACTAGACGAACCTTTCGGCGCCCTGGATGCCAAGGTGCGCAAGGAACTGCGGGACTGGTTGCGCCGCCTGCACGACGAGGTGCACGTCACGACGGTGTTCGTGACACACGACCAGGAGGAGGCGCTCGAGGTCGCCGACGAGATCGTGGTGATTAACGAAGGCCGCGTGGAGCAGATCGGTTCCCCCGACGAACTCTATGACCAGCCGGCCAACGACTTCGTCATGAAGTTCCTCGGCCCTGTGACGCAACTAGGCGACCGTCTCGTGCGCCCACACGACTTGCACCTGCAGGTGGGGGAGCGCGACGCTGAAGCGGTCAGTGGCCGCGTCACCCGCGTGACCCGCATCGGCTTCGAGATCCGGGTTGAGGTGAGCACCGGGGACCAGGTTGTCACGGTCACCTTGAACCGCAATGAGTTCTTGTCTCTGGGCATCGGCACGGGCGCGGAGGTTCAGGTGCGCGTGGCGCCTGACGTCCCGGCTGTCGTGCGGGCCGCCGCCTGAGCCGTCTCCGGGCCGGTGCGGGCCCGGAGATGCTCACTCCTGCATCAAGTCGCTGAGCATCGTGTTGTCTAGCAACGCATTGGTGGCCGTGTGCAGCGTGCGCCAGAACGTGGGCAGTTTCACCGGCCGCTCCGTTGTAGCGCAAGCTCTTTGGCGGCCCGCCCCGGATGCTCGCCAGCATGCCTTCAACCGCGCGCATCACATCGCCGACACTGATTTCGGTGACAGGCCTCGTCAGGCTGTAGCCACCGTCGATTCCCGTGCGCCCGCTGAGCAACCTAGCGCGGCGAAGGTCGGCCAGAATCGACGGCAGATAGCTGACGGGAATGTTCCGCATATGCGCCAGCTCCGCTGTCTTCACGGGACCGCCATGGTGCCAGGCGATGGCCAGCATCGCTTGCACCGCATAGTCACTTCGCGCCGAAATATGCACGGGATCAACGGACCTCTCATGCTATTCCTATCTTGTCTATAGACAATAAAGACTATCTGTGGCGTTGGCAATGTGGACCGTCCAATGTGGGCAAACGATGTGGCCACAATGGATCTAGCCGCTCGTCACGCGCGAAGTTACCGGCCGGTACTTATTGACTTAACGCGATTGCAACAAATAGAACTTGTTGCAATCCGTCTAGAGTGAGGAACGGCACATGACTGGCAACGCCATGTCTAGTAATGGTTCCAAGGGTTTCACGCGCCGCGATTTCATTATTGGAACGGGTTCTATGGCAGGACTCGGCGTGGCGGCAAGTGCGGGGCTCGGCGCGGCGGCACTTATGGCAGCTCCGGCCACCGCCGACATCGGTGACGGGGCGCGCGTACCCGCATTGGTCATTGGCACCGGATATGGAGGTTCAGTCGCCGCCCTGCGGCTGGCCCAAGCGGGCGTCAATGTCCACATGGTAGAGATGGGGATGGCCTGGGACACCCCAGGTTCGGACGGCAAGATCTTCTGCAACACGACCAACCCTGACTACCGGTCGTTCTGGTTGCGCACGCGCACGAAGCAACCCTTGAGCAACTTCCTGTGGTTCCCCATCGACCGGGACATCCCGCGTTACACCGGCATTCTCGATGCCGAGGAGATGGGCGGCATCACGGTCTACCAAGGCCGCGGCGTCGGTGGTGGGTCACTGGTCAACGGCGGAATGGCGGTGACGCCCAAGCGCGAGAACTTCGGCGCCGTGCTGCCCTCGGTGAACCCCGACGAGATGTACAACGTCTACTACCCGCGTGCGAACGCGGCACTGGGCGTTGGCATGATCGACCCGAACTGGTTCGAAAGCACCGAGTACTACCAGTATTCGCGCGTCGGCCGTAAGCACGCCCAGCGTTCCGGCTTCTCGTGGACGTTCGTTCCCGACGTCTACGACTGGGATTACATGAAGCAGGAAGCGGCCGGCACCGTGCCGAAGTCCGCGCTGGCCGGAGAGATTCTCTACGGCAACAACGGCGGCAAGAAGTCGCTGCAGAAGACTTACATCGCGCAGGCGAAGGCGACTGGCCGGGTCACCATCTCCCCGCTGCACAAGGTCACCTCGGTCACCCCGGCATCGGGTGGTGGCTACAACGTCGTGATTGAACAGCTCCGTACCGATGGCACTGTCCTGACGACCAAGAGCGTTGTCGCGGACAAGGTCTTCTTCGCCGCGGGCAGTGTGGGCACCAGCAAGCTGCTCGTGAAGCTCAAGGCGACCGGCCAGCTGCCCAACCTCAACGGCGAGGTGGGCAAGGGCTGGGGCGATAACGGCAACGTCATGTGTGGCCGCGCCAACCACATGTGGGACGCGACAGGTGCCAAGCAGTCGTCGATTCCGTGTTCGGGCATCGATAACTGGAACGCGGGCGGTGCGTTCGCGGAAGTGGCTCCTTTGCCGACGGGAATCGAGACCTACGCCTCGTTCTACCTGTCGATCACGAAGAACCCGCATCGCGCCGAGTTCTCCTACAACCCGGCAACCGGCAACGTCGACCTGAACTGGCAGGCCGCTTGGAAGCAACCGGCCATCACCATGGCGAAGACGATCTTCGACAGGATCAACTCCAAGGAATGGACGATCTACCGCAGCGATCTGTTTGGCGGCACGAAGGTCTGGGGCGACCACCTGACCTATCACCCGCTGGGCGGTGCCGTGCTGAACAAGGCGACCGACAACTACGGGCGGCTCCACGGCTATGCCGGGCTCTATGTCATTGATGGCGCGCTGATCCCGGGTAACACGAGCGTCAACCCGTTCGTCACCATCACGGCACTGGCCGAGCGCAACATCGACCGGATCATCTCCGACGATCTGTAGGAACGTCACTGGGACGGGGGCCCCGAACCGGGGCCCCCGTTGTGCTTTGCTTAGCTTGAGTGTCCGGGCAGGACGCAGATCGCGTCGAGGCCGAGGACGTGATTGAGCCGTCCAAACGCGAGCCACGATCCGATGCTCATGCTCAACTCGACGATTTCGACCTGGGTGTAGTGCTTGCCCATGCGGTCCCAGAACTCTTGGTCGATCCCGTGATGGTCAATGGCGTAACGCTCGGCGTATTCGGCCGCCATCCGCGTGCGCTCGTCAAAGCGGTCCGTCGTGCGCCACTCGGTGACGGCGTCGGCGAACTCCTCTTCCACCTTCTGCCCTTCCCGGTCCGTGCGCCAGTCGAGGCAGAACAAGCACCCGTTGATTTGCGCGATCCGCAGCCGGGCGGCTTCGAACTCACGCAGCCCTAGCGTCGAATACTGATAGACAGACAGCGAAAACGCTGACGCGGCAACACCTATGCCGGGAACGAGCTCGCCCCACACGTAGGCGATGGGGTCTTTGCCTTCGGGGATGTCGAGGTTCATGCTGAGGTCCTTCCGAACTTGCCAACGGCGGGGCGCAACGGGACGTCGAGCGCGTCGTAGAAACCTGGTTCCGCAGCGGCGAGCCAGTCGATGGCGTTGACGAGACGGGCCGCCGCGGTGGCGTTGCCGCCAGCGGAACGGTTTCCGCCTTCGTCGCTGCACTCAACGGTCACCTCGATGGTGGGCCGGCCTTCGACGATGACGCGGTGGGCGCCAACGCCATCGGGAGCCTGTGGCCAGTCGGGTGCGCACGACGAGTGGATGCGGGTGACGTGCTCGATGACGATCCGTGGCTCGCCGGCGATGATGCCCTGCACCTCGAAACGGATGGCTCCCTGCGTGCCGGCTTCGAACTCGCCCATCGTCTTGGTGCTGATGGTGGTTTCGAGCGCACGCCTTTCTTGCGTTTCGCGAACCTCATCGAGTTCGGCGCCCAGAGCCCGGGCCATCATGCGGATCTGGCCGCCCCACACCATGGTCGGCACCGTTGGCGCGAGCATGGGTGGCTCATAATCCATGGGCTGACCCATGCCCACGAGCCAGCGGACCGAGTCCTCCTGGTCGTAGGTGGAGTAGTCAAAGATCTCCTGGCACCGCAGCACATCGATGGTGGAGCCGAGGCCGCTAACGAGCAGGGGGAGCAAATCGTTGCCCCAGCCCGGATCGACACCCGAGACGAACAGTGAACCGCCACCTTCGGCGATCGCGGCAAGCACCGGCTCACGCAACTCTGGTGCCGCGTTGCGCTGGTCGTAGAGCGCGTAAATAGAGGGGGTAACGACAATGGCGCCAACGCGGATCGCCTTGACGATGTCGTCGAGCGCTTCGTCGGCGCGGATCTCGCCGGAGGCCGCGTAAACCACGGCGCGGGGACCCGTTGCCAGGACGGCGCCGACGTCGTCGGTCGCGGCGATGCCGAGCTGATAGCCAAGTCCGGCAAGCTCACCCACGTCGCGGCCAACCTTCGCCGGATCGTTTACCAAAATTGCAACGAGTTGCAACTCCGGGTGGGCGACCGTGGCCCGGATCGCGGCCCGGCCGACGTTGCCGGTCCCCCAAACAACCGTGGGAATCATGTGTTGGAGGGTAGCAATACTGTAAGCCAGATTTCTAGAACAGGTTACAATTCTGATTCCACGGTGACCCGGTTGTTCAGGCCAATCCCCAAGCCGATCATGCCGAAGCAGAAGACCAAGTGGAGCCAGTTGTCCGCCGTGTTGACAGGGACGATGTTGGCCACGCTGTCGTGATCGATGACGATGCCGTAGACCCAGACTCCTAAGTAGATCAGACCGCAGCCGATCAGGTAAGACCGCGCGGCCTTGCGTGCCAGTAGCAGACCGGCGACGCCGAAAGCCAGGTGTATCAGATTGTGCAGCACCGAAACCTGGAAGATGCCGAGCAGCCGTGCTTGCGAGTGGTGTCCAGCGAACGTGAGGTCGTCGAAGTTCGCCGTCACGCCCGGTACGAAGCCTAGCGCCCCGATCAGCAGGAAGAAAAGCCCGACGGACAGGGCCGCGATATGCAGGGCTTTGGTCTCGGGTCGCATGTTGTCCGACAGTACGTCCGCTATAGCGCCAGTCAAGGGGCTATGTGGACAGAACCGCAGCGCGCACTGTAGGTTACCTTCGCGCTTAGCTATGTCAGTGTAGCTATTCTTCAAGCGGAGGCCGCCTTGATAAGACGAACACTGGCCGCCCTGGTCACGTTAGCGCTGGCGGCAGGAGTCAGCGCCGCCGCTCCCGCGACCGCGGCGGCACCACTACCATCACAATGGCGTGGCTATTGGGTGGACGCGTTCAACGAGGGCGTCTACACGCCAGCACAGGTAACGAAACTCGTGCAGGACGCCCAAAAGATCAAAGCGAACGCTCTCATCGTGCAGATCGCACGGCGGTACGACTGCTTCTGCAACCGTGCGCTTTACCCGCGCACGGACGCGGCTATCGCACCATTGCCCTACGACCCGCTCGACGAGGTGATCGCGCAGGGACACGCCGCCGGCATGCAGGTCCACGCGTGGGTGAACGTCAACACGATGTGGAACTCGGCGACACCGCACTCGTCACCAGAGCACGTGTTCAACAAGCACGGGCTCAACGCGACGGGCGCGGACCGGTGGCTGAACAAGCGCGCCGACGGTCTGGAACGTATGGGCAACAACGCCTATATGGACCCGGCCAACCCCGGTGCGGTGAACTACATCGTGCAGGCGATCCAAAGCATCATGCGTGAATACGATGTGGACGGTATCAACCTCGACTACGTCCGTTACCCGGATTTCAACTCCACGACGACGCACAGCGACTGGGGCTACAGCGAAACCTCACTCGCGCGCTTCCACGCGGCGACCGGGCGAACGGATGTGCCCGCTGCTTCCGATCCACAATTTTCGGACTGGCGGCGTACCCAAATGACGAACTTGGTCCGCAAGATTTATCTGGGTATGTGGGAAGTGGACCCGCGGGCGAGGCTGTCGATGGACGGCATCACCTATAGCTATGGTCCGCAAACCATGGGCGGCTGGGAGAAGACCCGGCCTTACGCCGAGGTGCTGCAGGACTGGAAAGGCTGGCAAGCCGAGGGGATCATGGACACGGTCGTGGCCATGAACTACAAGCGCAACTGGATGCCAGACCAGAAGCAGATGTTCGACGAGTGGACCGAAGTGCTCGCGGACTGGCAGGGGGAGCGGCAGGCCGTCGTTGGGCCCGCGCTTTACCTCAACGACATCCCCGACAGCGTGACTCAGGTGCGGACGGCCTTGGCGCCAACCGCGGCGGGAAACACTGTCGCGGGCTGGAGTGGTTACTCCTACGCCAATCCCACGAGGGCTGGGGTAGGGCAGAGTGCCGCGGTGCGCGACGCGGAGCGGGATCTGCTGGTTCAGGCACTGACGCAGGGACCGGATGCTCCGTTCGCCAACGAGGTAGCCGTGCCTTCGATGCCGTGGAAGTACACGCCATCGGAGGGACACGTGGCCGGCCGGGTGACCTTGCGCGATGGCACCCCGCTCGACCAGATCAAGGTGACGTTGCAACCGCTCACCACGGGCGGGTCGGCCGTGAGCCGTCTCGCCGACGGTGACGGATGGTTTGGCTTCGTGCACCTGGACCCGGGCTTCTACCTGGTGCAGATCGAGCTTCCCAACGGGACGGTCGGCAGGCCGGTGGCGGTGGCCAGGGTCACGGCAGGTGGCGTCGCGAAAACCGATTTCACCCAGCTGATCAGGCTGTAAGCTAGGACCATGCTGCAGGTTAAAGCCACGACGACGCCGGTATCCCCGGCGCGATCATGCTGACCTGCAAGCGTTAGTCATCATGCGGCTCCGGGTTCATCCCGGGGCCGCATTCTTTCTGCCCTCCTGATGAGCCCAGCCGCTTATCCCAGGGAGAGAGCATCATGGTTGATCACCGCAAACTCGGGCGCGAACTTGAGCTGTTCCACAGCGATCCGCTGATCGGTGCTGGCTTGCCCGTGTGGCTGCCCGCCGGGGCGGCCGCCAGACACGCCGTAGAGGAGTATCTGCGTGAGCAAGAACGCCTCGCCGGTTATGAGCACGTGTATTCCCCGCCTATGGCCAAACGCGAGCTATTCGAACGCTCAGGGCACTTGGCGAAGTTTGGCGACGATATGTTTCCCGGCATGCCCGATGGCGACAGCGAGCTGATGCTCAGACCGAGCCTGTGCCCGCAACATGCCCTCGTCTTCGCCGCGAGGGGACGCTCCTATCGCGACCTTCCGTTGCGGATCGCGGAACTGGGCGGCATGTACCGGGCGGAACGCTCCGGTGTGGTCGGTGGGCTAAGCCGGGTGCGCTCGATTTGGCTTAACGACGCGCATATCTTCTGTGCGCTGGATCAAGTGGGCGATGAGGTGGCCGCGGTATTAAGGCTGATGCGCCGTGTGCACGCCGCGCTCGGCTTGGTCCCGTACAGGTTCCGGCTATCGCTGCGGGGGCAGAGCATTCTTGGCAGTCCCGCGGACTGGGACCGCGCGGAAGACTTTCTGCGCCAAGCACTTGTCGCCGAAGGCATCGACTATTACGAAGCGCCCGGCGAGGCGGCGTTCTACGGTCCGAAGATCGATGTGCAGATGCTTGACTCGGCTGGCCGTGAGTGGAGCCTCGCGACCGTCCAAATTGACTTCGCCCAGCCTGAGCGGTTTGGCCTGGAATATGTTGACGCGCAAGGCAACCGGCAACGGCCCGTCATGGTTCACCGCAGTCTCGCCGGCAGCATGGAGCGGCTGTTCGCCATGCTGATCGAAATACACGAAGGGGCGTTTCCCGCTTGGTACGCCCCGGTCCAGCTAGCGATCGCTCCGGTTGGCGAGGCGCAACACGACTATGCCTATGAATTCGCGGCCTCGGCGCGCCGGGCAGGGCTGCGTGTTGACCTGCTGGCGGACGGTTCGGTCGGGTTGCGCGTGCGTGAGGCGATCCAGCGAAAGATTCCCTACGCCGCCGTCATCGGAGCCCGGGAAGTTAGTAGTGGCAACGTTTCTTTGCGCCGGCGTGATGGCAGTGAGTTACCGCCTCAAAGCAGAGAGGAAGCGATCGGGGAGATCCTGCGGAAGAAACCTTCAAATGAATGACACAACTTCGCAAAGCATCTTCAGTGATTCTTTGACATTAGTTATAGTCGCGCCGTGAACCCTTAACACATCCCCCACGTGAGAGGTACACATGGTCAATCACCCCTTGGCCCGGCGGCGCACCCTTCTTGCCGCCGCGGCCGGAGCCGCTATCTCCCCATGGGCGGTATCGGGCGTAGCGAACGCTGCTCCTCCGAAGATCTACATTGACCCCGGTCACGGCGGCACCGATCCCGGTGCCGTCGCCAATGGCCTGCAGGAAAAGACGTTGACCCTCAACATCGCTTTGCAGGTACGCAACATTCTGCAAGCGAACTACGACGTCGACATCCGCATGTCGCGCACCACCGACATCACCCGCAGCCTCGACTACCGCACCAATGACGCCAACGCCTGGGGAGCTGCGATCTTCGTCAGTGTCCACATCAACTCCGGTGGTGGCACGGGCTTCGAGAGCTACCGTTACCCGACGGCGGACACGGCGACGGTCAACCTGCACAACGCGTTGCACTCGAAGATCATCACGAGTATGCGGACGGTCGGTTCGGTGACGGACCGGGGTAAGAAGACCGCGAACTTCCACGTGCTGCGTGAGTCGAACATGCCCGCTGTGCTCACGGAAAACCTGTTCATCGACACCACCGCTGACGCGAATCTGCTCAAGAACGCCAGCTTCCTGACGGCCACCGCCAATGGGCACGCTCAGGGCATCGCGCAGTACCTGGGGCTCAGCGCGCCGCCGCCGACGTATACGTCCACTGTGGACAACGCCACGGCGGGCCGCTTCACCGCCAGTGCCAACTGGGGCACGTCCACGTTCTCGGCGCAGCGTCACGGCGCCGACTACCGGTTCGCCAACCCAGTGCTGGCAAGCGATGCGGCCTGGTTCAAGGTGAACATTCCCAGCGCGGGCAACTACCGCGTGGACGTGTGGCACCCGGCCGACGCTGGCTACTGCAGCTCCGCGCCGCACATCATCGCCACCGCCAGCGGCAATCAGACCGTCCACGTCGACCAGCGCAGCGGCGGTGGCGCCTGGAAGTCGCTAGGCACCTTCAGTCTCGCCGCCGGTGACCGTGACCTCGTCGGCGTGAGCCGCTGGACGAGCGCCACGGGTTACGTCATCGCCGACGCGGTGCGGGTGACTCGCGTTTAAGGCGACGCCATGATGATGCGCGGGTCGTGCTCCCGCGCATCATCACGTCAGCTTCGGCAGCCGCTGCGTGTGCTTGAGGACATCGCGGAACGGATCGCCTTTGACAGCAAGACGTTGCGGCACGGTATGGATCGTGAATCCGTCCGGGCGCAGCTCGGGATCGTCGAGCTCGTCCCAGGCGATCGGCACGGAAACCGGAGCGCCCGCAGCGGGACGTGTGCTGTAGGGCGCGACAAGGGTCTTGTTGATCGCGTTTTGCGTGTAATCAAGGCGTGCCAAGCCCGCGCGGTCGCTCTTTTGCCACTTCCAGCTCACCAGCTCGGGGACGACCGCACCGATGTTTTTGGACAGTTGCTCCACCCACGCTCTTGTTTCCTCGAAGCTAGGGCCGGGCTTTATGGGTACCCATATTTGAATGCCGCGGCGGCCGGTCACCTTGGCACAGGCTTTGAGCCGCAGATGCTCGAAAGCCGTGCGGTGCAACCGCGCCAGCACGAGCAAGTCCTCCCACGAGGTCTTACCCCCAGGATCAAGATCTATGAGGGCGTACGAGGGAAGGCGCGGCTCTGAGATTTCCGAAGTCCACGGATGCCATTCCAGGGCACCAAAGTTGGCCGCCCACACGAGCGCGGCAGGCTCATTGACGACGAGATAAGTGCGCGTCTCTCCCGGATCGGCTTCAGGATTGTCCCACCGGCCGACCCAGTCCGGCGCGTGATCGGGCAACTGCTTATGCCAGAACCCTTTGGTGTCAGCACCATTGGGGAAACGATGCAGATTCAGCGCTCGGTTGGCCAGATAAGGCGTGAGCGCGGGTGCGATCTGAGCGGTGTAACGCAGGAACTCCCGTTTGGTGACTGGCTTTTCCCCGCGCCGGGCCGGAAACAGCACCTTGTCCAAATTGGTCACGCGCAGTTCGCGGCCGAAGATGTGCCACTTACCGTTGGCACGAAAGGAATCCAGCTCGGCGAACTCCTCTTCGTGCTCGGAATCCCAAATGCGGGCCGGATTCGCCTTGACCTCATCGTTGGTGCGGTCGCTAAGCACCGAACGCGGATAGTCCTCGGGGTCCCATCCGTCCACCGCGAACTCGTCGTTCTTGTGGAACATCAGCCAGTCCTTCTCGCTGCGCGTGCGCACGAGCACGAACCGGCCCTGTAACTTCTCGCCCGACAGATCGACGTGGATCTCGCCGTTGGCGACCGCCTCGCCCGGGTCGGGTTCCTTCGCCTCGTAGGTGCCCACATCCCAGACGATGACGTCACCGGCACCGTACTGACCCGACGGGATGACTCCCTCGAAGTCGAAATAGCTCAGGGGGTGATCCTCCACTTTGAAGGCGGCCCGCCGTGCCTTCGCGTCGAGCGTCGGGCCCTTCGGCACCGCCCAGCTCACGAGCACGCCGTCCATCTCCAGGCGAAAGTCGTAGTGCAGCCGGCGTGCCCGGTGCCGCTGAACCACGAACCGCCTAGGTTTCACCCTTTCGTTATACCCACGGTGGAAGCCGATTATGGGCTAACTGCCGTATGGTTCATCGCGTGAAGAAGGCGGCTGTGCTGACGTGTGCGCTGCTCGCCGCAGGTGTGGCCGCGTTTGGGCTGGCGTCACAGGGCATGTCCCACCTGTTCGGGCCGACGCCCGAGCCGCCGGGCACCTTCGCCTATGAAGAGGTGATTGTCGATCCGGCGACGGAGCCGCAGCCGTGGATGAAGGCGGCCGGCGACCTCAACGGCGACGGCCGGATGGACCTCATCGTCTCGGGGCGCAACGGGCCTGTCGTCTGGTACGAGAATCCGCATTGGACCCGGCACGTCATCGCCGAAACCGCGCTCAGTGAGAGCGGCAGCGCCGCCGCTGACCTCGACAACGACGGCGATGTCGACGTGATCATCGGCGTCACCTGGTACGAGAACGGCGCCTCCTGGGCTCCGCACGCCCTTTTCGCTGGCAACCTCAACATGACCCACGACGTCGTCGTCGCCGACCTCAACGACGACGGCAGGCTTGATATCGCCATGCGCGGCGAATCGCACAGCACGGTATATGTCTACCTTCAGGACAACCCAGCTAAGTGGACGTTGTTCACCGTCGACCCGGAAATCGGCCTCAACGGGCTAGAGGTCGCTGACGTTGACGGCGATGGGCTGCAAGACCTCATCGTCGGCGGCCGCTGGATGCGCAACCCCGGCGGCGACATCGCGAACGCGACATGGCCGGTGCACAAGTTCGCCGACTGGGCCGGTTACGCGGCGGTCAAGTTCTCACACGCCGACATCGTGCTTTCCGTTTCTGAGGAGCCGGGAAAGCTGTCGTGGTTCACCGGTCCATCGTGGACAGAGACTGTCGTCGACACCGGCCTGGATTCCGTGCACGGCTTCATCCTCACCGACATCGACCGTGACGGCAGTGTCGACATCGTGGCTTCTGAGTACCGTGGCCAGGGCCGGTTTCTCATCTACCGGCAGACCGCCCCGTTGTCTTTCACCCCAACGGTTCTGGGCACCCAGAAGCTGCACAACATTCAGATGGCCGACATGAACGGTGACTGCCGGCCTGACTTCTTCGGCGCTTTCTCGCTCAGCGACACGGCCCCACTGGTCCTCTACCGCAGCAAAGGCCGTTCCGTCTGCGCCCGTTAACCGTTTAGGTCAGGCACGGGTAATGCGGGTGCCGCCGAGATCAGCGTTATGGCCGGCCGCGGCTCCGGCGTCGTAACCAGATCTCGACTGCCCGCTGGATCGCTTGCGAACCTTCAGATATGGATATTGCTCGGAGATCCGTTGTTCGATCTGGTCACCGCGATCGGCCAGGACGAGGGCGACGGAGACCCCGGTTGGAGCGGCCGCCTCGGCCTCGGCTTGGCGAGCGGCCTGATACAGCCTAGTGCTGACGGCGGAGGTAAAGCCGGCGATCCAGCTGTGCCTGAAGGCGCGCAACCCTTCCCGGGCTGGACGCGGCGCGCGGGCCAGCCCGGTGTAGATCTGCACGAGCAGCGAGGTGAAGAGATATTCCACGCGTTCGCAATCGCCCGCATAGCCGAACAGGTGGAACTTGTCGCCGATGGTGATCGTGCGGCAGCCGAGGTGACTGGCGACGATGTGAGCGAGGGTTTGCTTGCCCGAAATATAAGGCGGGGAAACGGTTATCACCCGGTCGACGATGGTTTGCCGATGCGGCAGGGAAGCGGCGAGCAGCGCTTCTTCGACGCCGTATTTCGCCATCAACTCCATCGCCTTGGCGGTTAGCGCCTCGGCTTCGTCTGGAAACTCCGTGCTCTCGGCCTTCGCCAGCAGACTTCTGACGCGTGAGAGCCATCGCTCGTCTGTCATCAGTCGAGCTTGGACTTGGCCAGAGCGCTTGGAGCAGGCTGATCGCTCGTCGCGTCGGCGAGCTCGGCGGCTTGCTCCTCGGGCACGAGGTCGAGCGGATGGGCCAGCTCGTCTTTGGGCATCTTCGCCAGCACGATGGCCAGCACGGCGATCAGTGTCGGCAGGGCGCCCGCGAGAACGAAAGTCGTGCTGACACCAATCGCGAGACTGACCGGGCCGGCGATCGCCATCGAGACGGGCATGAAGGCCAGCGAGACGAAGAAGTCCAAACTCGACACCCGGCCGAGCATGTGCGCGGGCACACGGCGCTGAAGCAGTGTGCCCCAGATGACCATCGGGGCGGAAAAGCAAATGCCCACGACGAAAACCGCGGCCGCGATGACCCAGACCTCGCTCGCGAAACCGACGAGCACCAGGGGCAGGCAGCCCGCGCCCCAGAACAGGTTCATGATGGTCAGGTAGCGCCGTGGCATCCGGAACGACGCCATGCCTAGTGAGCCAATCGCGCCGCCGATGCCGAACGCGGCCATCACCATGGCGTGCTCGCCGGGACCGCCGCCCGCCCGGTCCTTAACCGCGAAGGGCACCAGCACCTCGATCGGGCCCATGATGAGCAGGATGAGCACCGAGGCGAACAGTAACGTCGCGAGCAGCCAAGGTGTCCGGATCATGTAGACGAACCCATCACGCAAGTCGATGAGCGTGCTGCGCACGGGATGCAAGTCGCTGGGCGCACGGTCGCCACGCAGCGGCACCGGCTTGAGCACGAGCAAGAACAAGACGCCCGCTAGCTCAAGCGCCGCCGCGACCACGATGGCCCACGCGGGTGAAGTCGCGGCGATCATCGCGCTGGCGAGAGCCGGGCCGGCCGCCTGCATCACGGTGGGGCGCAGCATGCCCTCAACACCGTTGGCGGCCATCAGCTCTTCGGCGGGAAGGATCGAGGGCAGCAAGGCCGAGTAGGCGGGATAGGTGAAGCCGTTGCCGACGCCGATCACGAGCCCGGCGACCACCAGTTGCCACAACTTCACCGAGCCGGCGACCGCTAGCGCGGCGATGAACGCGACGGTCAGCGTGCGGGACGCGGCGACGACGAGCAGGATGTTGCGCTGGGGGATGCGGTCGGCCAGCACACCGCCGAGCAAAGTGGACGCCAGCATGCCTGCCGCCGTGGCGGCCGCGACGACCGAGAGCTGTGCCGGGCCGCCGCCCATAGCGATGATCTGCCAGACGAGAGCGATCAGCCAGACACCAGCGGCGAATAGGGACATGATGACGGAACTGATGAGAAGCCGGTATTGCCCGCGGAGGAAGGGACGCAACGGTCCCCGGAAAACGCTCCGATCACCCATGCCCTGAACCCTATAAAAGCGGTCTGACAAACTCCGCTTCTTTTACGGCGCCACGGTGAGGCGGCGAGGCCGCAGGCCGAGGAGCCGCCGGCACGACGTGAGCAACTGTTCGCGCAAGGTGTCATCGTCGACGTGGGTGAGCAGAGGCGACGACGCGGTGCAGGCGATGCCGCTCAGCACGAGACTGGCGTTGATCTCGCCGCCGGGGCTGGGCTCATTTCCCGCGAGCAGGGAAAGTGGCTTGCCGAACAGCTCAACGATGTCCGGGTGCGTGCCCAGGGCGTGGTTCACGCCCGGGTCCATCCCGATCATGGCGATGAGCTTGCGGTGACGGACCGCCATGTCGACGAAGCCGGTTAGCAGCACGTCCATGCGGGCACTTGGCGTGCGCTGGGCTTCGGCCTTGTCGATGAGCTCGCGCAGCTCCAGCAGCGCTGGCTGCACGACCGCGGTCAGGATGTCGTCGCGCGTGCGGAAATGGTGGTAGACCGCCGCTTTGGTCACTCCGAGGTGGTCAGCGATCATCTGCAATGAGGTGCCCGCGAAGCTGTGCATCGCAAACAGCCGCAGCGCCGCGTTGAGCAGACGCTCACGGGTATTCGCCTCGCTCACGGCCGGGACTCCCTTCATCGCGAGATCAAGGTGAACTCTAGGTCATAAGTCAAGCTAGCCGAACGGCAAGTGATGAACTTTACGTTCGGCTAGTTTTAGCCTTGCCGATCGGCTAGCTTCAGAAGCGTTGCACTTCACCCTTCTGCACCCTGGGAGCCCACGTCATGGCGACGTTCCTCTATCGCATCGGCCGCTTTTCCTTCCGTCGGCGATGGCTTGTCGCTGGCGTTTGGGCGGCCATTATTGTCGCGCTCGGCGTGAGCGCCGCCACATTCGCCGGTAAGACTTCCAACGACTTCTCGATCCCGGGCACCGAAGCCCAGCAGGCGATCGATGACCTCAGCGACCGGTTCCCGCAGGCCAACGCCGGTGGCGCCACGGCACGGATCGTTTTCGCCGCGCCCGAGGGCAAGACCGTGATGGATCCCGCGAGCCAGGCGGCTATCGCCCAGGTGGTGCAAGCAGCAGCCAAGGCGCCCGAGGTCAACTCGGTTCTCGACCCGTTCACGGCAAAGACCATCTCCCCGGACGGGAAGTACGCCTTCGCTCAGGTCAGCTACACCATCCAGGGACCCGAACTAACTGAGGAAGACCGCGAAGCGCTATTCGCGACCGCTGAATCCGGCCGGGCAGCCGGGCTGACCGTCGAGTTCGGCGGCGACGCCCTGCGGGCAAACCCGGAGACGGGCATCGTCGAGGTCCTCGGTATCGCGATCGCGGCGATCGTGCTCGTGATCACGCTTGGTTCCCTTATCGCGGCAGGCCTTCCGCTGCTGACCGCTCTGGTGGGTGTCGGCATTGGAACGGCAGGACTTCTCCTGGCCGCGAACTTCGCTGACATCAACGCCAACAGCCTCATCCTGGCCCTGATGCTGGGCATCGCGGTCGGCATCGACTACGCCCTGTTCATCGTGACGCGCTACCGCCATGAAATGCGGCTCACCAAGGACGGTGCCGAGGCCGCTGGCCGTGCCGTCGGGACCGCTGGCTCAGCGGTGGTGTTCGCTGGCCTGACCGTCATCATCGCCTTGGCCGCCCTCACCGTGGTTGGCATTCCGATGCTGGGCTCCATGGGCTTGTCCGCAGCGGCCGCGGTCGCGGTGTCCGTGCTCGTCGCTTTGACGCTCCTGCCTGCCCTGCTCGGTTTCGCGGGTAAGAAGGTCGCGCTGGGACGGTCCACTCCGGACCCGGAGTCCGACTCGGGACCGACGCCGATGGGAGAGCGCTGGGCTCGCCTGGTCGTTCGCTTCCGGTGGCCCGTGCTGATCCTGTCTCTAGTGGGTCTCGGAGCCCTCGCCATCCCAGCGGCGGACCTGCGTCTCGGTTTGCCCGATGACGGCATGGCCGCTGTGGACACCACGCAGCGCAAGGCTTATGACATGCTCAGCGCCGGGTTCGGGCCGGGCTTCAACGGTCCGCTCACGCTGGTCGTCGACGCTCAGGGCAAGAACCCGCAAGAGGTCATCGGCCAGGCGACAGCCACGATCCAGTCCATTAAGGACGTCGCTTACGTCAGCCCGATCGGCGTCAGCCCCGACGGTGGAACCGTTCTGCTCGCGGTCATCCCGGCTCAGGGCCCGAATGACGAGTCGACAACCGAGCTGGTGCACGCCATCCGCGACCACGCCGGCCTCGGCAACGTCTCGGTGACCGGCCCGACCGCGCTGAACATCGACATCTCGCAGACCCTTAACGACGCGATGGTGCCCTACCTGCTTGTCGTCGTTGGGCTCGCGTTCCTGTTGCTGATCCTCGTGTTCCGGTCGATCCTCGTGCCGCTCAAGGCGACCCTGGGCTTCCTGCTCAGCGTCGCGGCGACCTTCGGCGCGGTGGTGGCCGTGTTCCAGTGGGGCTGGCTCTCGGATGTGTTCGGTGTCAAGGAAACCGGGCCCATCATGAGCATGCTGCCGGTGTTGCTGATCGGCATCCTGTTCGGCTTGGCCATGGACTACCAGGTGTTCCTGGTGACTCGCATGCGCGAGGAATTCGTGCACGGCATGCCGGCTCAGCGGGCCGTCATCAGTGGATTCCGGCACGGGGCACGGGTGGTGACAGCCGCCGCGATCATCATGATCAGTGTGTTCGGCGGGTTCGTCTTCTCCGGTGAGCCGCTCATCCAGTCGATCGGGTTCGCGCTGGCCTTCGGTGTGCTGGTGGACGCCTTCATCGTCCGCATGACGATCATCCCGGCGGTCATGTCGCTATTGGACAAAGCCGCCTGGTGGCTGCCGCGCTGGCTGGGCAAGATCCTGCCCAACGTGGACGTCGAGGGCGCTGGCCTCAAGACCGCCGAGCAGGAGCCCGCCGAGGAGAAAGAACTGGTGGGAGTCAGCTGACCGCACGGTGGCCGAAGCCGAGAATCCGCGTGATGCAGCACGGGCCACTGACGGCATAAGGAAACTCCAGCCGGGCCAGATCGGTGTCATTGACCCGAACGATCAGCCCGTACCTGTCGAGGCGCACCGCTTTCAGGTGCGCCTCTGGCATTTCGGCGGCGGCCGCAATATCAGCGCGGTGATGGTCGCGAAGGTCCAGCAGAAGGCTGTGCTCGTCGGCGTGGAACGGATCCGGCGCGGCGGCGGCGAACGCCTCAGCCTCGATCTCGTCAGTGCCGTCGTCGTCGGTAAGGCGCACTTCAGCGGTCTCGATCCGGAACACATCAGCGCTCACGCCGACGTCGAGCAGCCGGTCGACGGGGTTCACACTGGCGAATTCCAGCGCGGCCTCCCGCGCGGCCGAACCGGTCAGCCTGCTGACCCAGCCGGCGATCCAGACCGTACCCAGATGGGGTGAATCGTCGAACGGTGGCACGTCTTCGATGGCGAGCACCGCCGCGAGATCGTCGGCGTCTCGCAGCGCCTGGCCGAGCTCGCTGCCGTGTGACGCGAGGATGAGGATGTCACCGCGTCCGTCGACCGCGTGGACAGTCTGCAGGCCATCGGGCTTGTCAGCGACGCGAACCGTCCCGGCGAGCCGCCCCGTGGCGAGCGTCCGGGCGATTTCGGCGGGAGTCAGTGGCACGGTGTCCTCCAAAGTTAGGTAAGGGTAACCTAACTTACGATGAGGCCCCCGGCAAGCGAGATCGAGTAGCGCACCGGAAAATAGGCGCATGAGCTTGGATCTGCTTACCAGCGGGGCGGTGCCTACCTGGGTGATGGTGCTGGTCACCGGCACTCTCACGCTCAGTTTGCTGCTCGGCGTGCCCCTGGCGCGGGCCGCTGGCAAGCGGCGTGGGCGTCGCCTGGCCCATCCCGAGCTCTATCTGACAAAACGGGAAAAGGCTAAGGACACAGCGCTTTTCCTCGCCGCCCTCGTGCCATCAGTGCTGGTTTGGCTCGCTGTCATGGGCGTGTCGTTCCTCGGCCTGACCGGCTTCGCCGCCGACGTCATGCACTGGACACATTGGACGAACATGCTCGTGCCGCTCAGCTTGGACGGCATCTCGGTCAGCTTTGGCGCGTGGGCCTTCGTCGCCGTCAAGCGTGGCCGCCATCCGGGGCGTGCCTACAAGATCGTGCTAGCGGCGGCGGCGATGAGCGCCGTGCTCAACTTCGTTCACGGCCGCTCGGAGTGGTCGCTGTGGGCCGGTCTCTACTTGGCGTTCCTGTCCTTCGCGGGCATGGCCATGTTCCATGAGCTGCTGGAGCAGTTCATGGCGGCCTATGACGACGAGGTCGCGCTCAAGAGCCGCTACCCAAGGTTCGGCCAGCGCTGGTTCTACGCTCCGTTCTCGACCTTCGCCGCGCGCCGGGCCTGGATCGTCAACCCGCCCCGGGAACAGTTGCGGCCCACTGTCCGCAATGCCTTGACGCACCTGGAGGACACGCGCGAGGCGCGCCGTCAGCGGCGGCTCGGCGGGGCGATGCTCGTGCGCGAGGAACAGCAAGCGAAACTGGTCGAGATCCAGGCTCGCGGTCAGGTTAAGGCCGCGCGCAGGGGAGACTATGTGCCGCAGTTGCCAGGGCTCACTGAGTACCCGCCGCAAGAGAAGGAGCCTGAGCCCCGCGGACCGGAACTCATCGAAGAAAAGCCCACGGCCCAGGAAGTTGATGCGGTTTTCGACCGGCTCCGCCGGGAACTGTCCGATCCGGAACCAGAGCCTGAGCCAGAACCCGCGGCGCCACCACGCAAACTGGCGGCCGAATTCGTGCCGCCCACCGAACCGGCGCCCGAGCCGCAACCCGAAGCAAGCGAAGGAACCACCATCCGCACCCAGCAGATGGTCGAAGAGGATGACGACTACCCGTCGCTTCCCCTGCTGCCGGAACAGATGCGGCGCCAGCAACGCGAGCAGTACGAACCGATTCCGTTGTTCAGCGGCACTGATCAGCGGCCCACGCTGCCCGGCCGGGTGCGCCAGGCGCTGGACGCGCACGTGAGGGCAGGTGACCCACTAGACGTCGCCGACCTGACGAGCCTGGTCGTGCGGGCGCTCGGTGCGCCTGCCAACCGCGATGACGTGGCCCGTCACGTGAGCACGTGGGTCAGCGAGGTGCGCCAAGGCGACCACGGCCTGCCACAGGGCGCCCGTGCCGCGATCGTCACGCAAAAACCAGGGCACCGCCTCGAGTACCCGTTCGAACTGCTCACTCTGAAGCCGGTCACCGTGAACAAGAACGTGGTGGCCTGCCCCGACTGTGGAACCACCGCGACCTTGCAGTTCTCGGGATTCCACCCGCGGCGGCCGCTTGATGCACGCTGCGGGTGCGGCAGGCGCTGGCCGATCGTCGGCCTGGGCTCGGAGCGGGTGTGGGACGTGCTGTCCGACGAAATCGCTGCCGGGCGAGCGCAGCTGCTTTAACGTTGGCTGGGTGGAACGGCTCACGCGCCGGGGATTGCTCTCGGCCGCACTCGCGGCCGGGGTAAGCGCCTGTAGCGAAACGGCGACGCAGAATCCGAGCCCAGCGCCAGTGCCCATAGCGAGTGCTTTCGATGAAGCCGCCCTGCGCAAGAAGATCGCCAGTTTGCTCATCGTCGGATTCCGCGGTGAGCAAGTCACACCCGATGACTGGATCATGAAGGCGATAGCCGAGCAGGGCCTTGGTGGCGTGATCCTGTTTGACCGCGATCAGATCACCGGTGGCACTCGCAACATCATCTCCCCGCCGCAGGTCACGGCTCTCGTCAAGACACTGGCTGATGCCGCGCCAGGCCGCAAGCTGCTGGTCTCGATTGACCAGGAGGGCGGCCAGATCGCGCGGCTCAGCCCGCGCAACGGATTCCCGGCCACGAGGTCGGCGGCCGAGATCGGTGCCATCAATTCCCCTGATGTGACAAGGGAATGGGCCGCTGGCATCGCCGGGATGGTGGCCTCCATTGGCGCCAACGTCAACTTCACTCCGGTCGTGGACCTGGCGTCCAATCCGGACAATCCAGCGATCGCCCGGCTCGAACGCAGCTTTTCGGACAATCCCGATGTCGTGGTCGAGTGCGCGACCGAAGAGGTCCGGCAGCATCGCGAGCGCGGCGTGCGCACGTCTATCAAGCATTTCCCCGGCTTCGGCAGCGCGACCGGCAACACTGATTTCGAGGTCGTCGACATCAGCGACACCTGGCAGCGCAGTGACTTGGTGCCGTTTCAGCGCCTGATCGCCAACGGCAGCACCGACATGGTGATGGTGGCGCACTTCCTTAACCGTCAGCTTGACCCCAGCAAGCCGGTGTCGCTGTCAAAGGCCGTGGTGACCGGCTTGCTGCGCGGCGAACTCGGCTGGGACGGGGTGGTCGTGACCGACGACATGCAAGCGGTCGCCATCAAGAGCTTTGGCGATCGCGACGAGGCGGTCGCCCTCGCCTTCGAAGCAGGCGTTGACCTGCTCACTATGTGCAATCAAGAGACCTACGACCCCAACGTCGTTGAGGCGACGGTGAACCACGTCGTCGCCCTCGTCAAGTCGGGCCGGCTCACTGAAGCACAGCTTGACCGGTCCGTTGCGCGGGTAGATGCACTTCGGCCACCTCGCTAAACACCTTGCCTAGCCGCATCCGGGCCTCTGTCAGCGAAATAGCGGTCAGGCGCCCTTCGGGGTCTTCAGAAACGAGGCCGAGCTGCCGGAGCTTGCGCAAACCGTCCTCGACCTCGAAGTCGACCTGGGCATCCCAGCGGGCCGAGAACCATTGCTCGATCTGGCGGTCAAGGCCGGCCACCACCAACGGGTCTGGCGACTTGCGCAAGAAGTGGTATGCCAGAACAGCTTCGGAGACTTCGGCTTCCTCCGCGGCATCGAGCAGGTGGTGGAACACGCCAGCGTCGTTGTCCAGATTGCGGAAGTAGAGGTTCTCCGACAGGGCTTTCATGAACAGTATCTTGCGGTTCTTGAAGTTCGAGATCTGCCGCACGAGGTAGGCACCGATCGCGGCCAGTCCGATCCCGAGGGACAGGAGCGACGTCTGGTCGATGGGCACCGGCTCGCGCCGCAGGCCAAACCAGAACGCGACGAGCAATAGCAGCAAGCCAAACGACGTGATGAGCTTGGTGGCGATCATGAAGATCCCGGACACGAGAGCGGGAACGCCGATGAGCCACTTGTCGATGCGCCGCATCCGCACCTGAACGTTGGGGAACACCATCTCCAGATCGTCGCGGGGGACGTTCTGGAACAGCTTGATGATCGTCGAACCTGGGCGGAAGGGCAGCCGGTCCACGTCGGTGCCCTCGAAGTGGCTCGCGTCCTTGAACGTGGCGTAGACCAGCACACGGGCGTATTCGATAAGCGTGACAGTCCGTTTGCGGAACCCGAACAGGAACGGGATCTCGCGCGTCACCGTCCTTTCCCCACGCCGGAAGAACATCAGCCGGTCAACGGCATCGAGGTTGGCGGTCAGCCGCACCTTGAGCAGCGAGTGTTCCGTGAACGCCCGGTCGATCTCGGCCGCGTCGCCTTCGATGTAGTTGGCGGCTTTCGCCAGGGCGGCGAGCTCGGCTTCCAGCCGCTGTCTGGCCGCTGCGCGCTCGTCATCGGTGAGTGGCTTTACCGTGCGGGTGTCGGCTTCCGGGTTGAACGGATGGTAGGCATCCTTAAGCGCTTCGATCCGCTCGTGGAACCGGTGGTGCAGCACGCTGCTGAGCATGCTGGCAAAACCGAGGAACGCGTCTCGGTCTCCGGACTCCTCGGCGCACATCGCCACAATGTCCGTCTTACGGAACGGAATGAAATGCTCGCCACGCATGGGGGATACCTTACGACGTGTGGTACTCCACCAGTTCAATGAGAAGGCCAGTCGACAGCCCTAAGTAGACAAAGGCCACTTTCATTCCTTCCCGGGCACCGGCGCACGGTTCCCGGTCGATCGCAATGGCGCCTTTGCCGCGAAGACGGCTTAGTTCTTTATCGATGTCATCAACCTCGAACGCGACGTGATAGAGACCGGGACCCTGGCGATCCAGCTGGCCCTGAATTGAGGCTCCCTTTCGGACCGGGGCGACCAGTTCAATAGCGACGCCTTTCGATTGCTCAGGTGAGCCCCAAAACTCGCAGGCCACGCCGTACTTTTCGGCGATTCCGGCGTCGAATTTGGACAGTGCGAGCAACTCCATTGCTTCGCCTGCCGCCTCCATATCGACAACCGCAATTCCAATGTGGTCAATGCCCAAAATCACTAAAGACTCCTGCGGTTACTGTAAATATTCTTGACTATTGTGGATACGGTCAATACCGTAGCCGTGGAGGTTCGACATGTCCAAGGATTCGTTATCGCTGGTCATTGCGGCTTCGTTTACCGCCGAGCCATTGACTGCGGGGTTCGCGCACTGGGGCGCACAGCTCGGCATTCAGATTGACGTTGCTTACTGTCCATTTGGGCAGGTATTTCAGTCCTTGCTTGACCCGGCGAGTGCGGTTAACCGCAATACGAGCGGCATCAATGTTTTGCTGATTCAGGAAGTGACCGCTGAACTGTCCGCCGCGATCACGGCGGCGGCACAAAGCAACCCGGCTCCACTGCTCGTCGCTGTGTGCCCGCCAGAAGTCGCTGACCTGGGGGTGACCGAGCCAAACGTGTACGCCGTCGCCGTGCACGAGTGGTATCCGGTCGCCGACTACGCCGACGACTTCGCCGCCCACCTCGGCGGCGTTCCTTATACGCCAGCTTTCTTCGCCGCTTTGAGCACCGCGGTCATCCGTACAGCCGAAGCCATCCGCACGCCACGGCCCAAGGTGATCGTGGCCGACGCCGACAACACGCTGTGGGACGGCACCGTGGGCGAAGACGGCCCCGGCGCGGTCGCTATCCGCCGTGACGTGATGGAGTTCCTTGTCGCGCAACAGGCCGCTGGACGGTTGATCTGCCTCGCGAGCCGCAACCACGAAGACGATGTCTTCGCCGTGCTCAGCCGGGCGGATTCTCCACTCAAGCGGGAGCATCTGGCCGCGTGGCGGATCGACTGGAATGCCAAGTCCACCAACATCCGCGGTCTCGCCGCGGAACTCGGCGTCGGACTGGACAGCTTCGTCTTCATCGATGACAACCCGGTCGAGTGCGCACAGGTCCGCGCGGACTGCCCTGAGGTGCTGACATTGCACCTGCCTGCGGACGCGAGCGAGGCGTACCAGTTCCTGCGGCACATCTGGCCCCTCGACATCCTCCGCGTCACCGGGGACGACCGCCTGCGAACCTTGCGCTATCAGCAAGAACGCGACCGCCGCGACTTCCAGGCCAGCGCGCCGACGCTTGAGGAGTTCCTCGCCGGGCTGGAGCTCGACGTGAACATTGAGCCGCTGTCCCCGGCCGACTGGGAGCGCGCGGCACAGTTGAGCCAGCGCACGAATCAGTTCAACATCAACGGAATCCGGCTGTCGGCGACCGTGTTCGCCGAGGGCAACTGGCTCACGGTGCGGGTCAGCGACCGCTTCGGCGACTACGGCCTGACCGGCCTGCTCGGACACTCCACAGTGGACGGTGTGCTGGAGGTCAGCGCCTTCATGCTCAGCTGCCGCGTCCTCGGCCGCGGTGTCGAGCACCGGATCCTGAACTACCTCAGTGGCCTCGGCCCCGAAACCATCGCCTTCTGTTTCGCCGACACCGAACGCAACCAGCCCGCCAGAGATTTCTTTACGACCTTCGGCGGGTACGCCATAGCCGCCGCCATCGCCCGCGCCGCCCGCCCGCGCACGGCCAGCCTTCCTCCCGTCGCCGCGGCTGGAACCGCCGCGGCTGGAACCGCCGCGACCGGAACTGCCGCGACCGGCACCGCCGCGACTGGAGCGGCCGCGACTGGAGTCGGCCCGGCCGCGCCGAGCCAAACGTATGCCGAACTCGTCACGGCCATCGCGGCGAACTACGCCACTCCCGCTCAACTGCTAGCCGCTATCACCGCGGCGCCGCAGGAGGTGAGCGCTGAGGCCACGCCGTTGGAAGCGAAAGTCATCCAGCTGTGGGCCGAACTGCTCGGCAAGGCACCAGCGAACGTGACCGACAACTTCTTCGCCCTCGGCGGCCAGTCGCTGCAAGTCGTGCAGTTCATGGCGCGAGTGCGGCAGGTGTTCGGCGTCGAGCTGCCGGTGGATCTGCTGTTCACGCCAGCGTTCACGGTCGCCGAGGTGTCAGCGGCGATCCTGGAACTGCAAGTCAGCGACTCGGCCGCGTTGCTCGAAGAGATCGAGTCACTGTCCGATGACGAGATTGAGGCACTGTTGGCGGCAGAGGAGACGGGCCGGTGAGGGCGGTCCTCATCACGCACGGGACGAACGGCGATGTCCTGCCGTTCCTGCGCCTCAGCGAGGAACTGGCCGCTCGCGGGCACGAGGTCACCCTCATCACCCACGCCGTGTACGCCACAGCAGCCCACGGCTACGAGTTTGTCGCGCTGGACACGCCTGAGGAATATACGCACTACCTCGACGACGCGCGCGACGTTTTGCTTGCCCGGCAAGGCTCGCCCAGCCCGCCCGACCTCCTGGCGCACTACGAGCGCACGGGCTGGTTCCGCCACATCCGTTTCGCTATCGAGCAAACGCGGCAGCGAGCCGTGAAAGGCGACACTGTCGTCATTGGACGGCACACCTCGGGGCTCGCCGCGCTCATCGCGGCGGAGGCCTGCGGCGTCCCGTCAGCGTGGGTCGCGCTAACGCCTGCGCAGCACCTGCTGTTGCCCATCACCGAATACCTGCACCGCACCGCGCTCGCGAACCCGCTCAACGAGATCCGTGCCGAGGCAGGGCTAGCCCCGGTGACGGACTGGAACGCCTGGCTTCGCTCAGCTGACCGTCAGCTTGGCTTCTGGCCAGAGTGGTTCGACCGCAGTGGGACGCCCACGGACGCCGACATCAAACGGGTCGGGTTCGTCCTCGGGGGACAGGCCGAGTCAGGCGAGCTGCCAGCCGGGCTTGACGATCTGCTCAGTGAACCGGAACCGCCTGTTCTCATCGCGGGCAGCAGTGGCACGATCCTGTTCGACGAATTCTACGCGGCCGCCGTGCACGCCTGTCAGGCCGCGGGGCGGACAGCGATCCTCGTGACTCCCTTCAAAAGCCTTGTCCCGCAGACTCTTCCAGCGCATGTGCACTGGTTCCCACGGTTGCCTTATCGCGAAGTGATGCCCCGCGTCGCGGCGGTCATTCACCACGGCGGGATCGGGACTCTGGCACGGGCGCTCGTGTCTGGTACGCCCCAGTTGATTTTGGCTCATAGCTTCGACCAGCCGGACACGGCGGCGCGGCTGCGCAAGCTCGGCGTCGCGGAATGGCTGCCGTCAACGCAATGGGAGCCGGCGCAGGCGGCCGTTCTGCTCAAGCAGATCCTCGCCGATTCGAGCGCCGCCGCCCGCTCGTCCAGGCTTGGTGCGGCTATCAATCCGGCTCGCTCGGCCGAACTGGCCGCTATCGCGATAGAGGATCTGTTGTGAGCGTTGACGTGCTGACCCCTCGGCGTCAGGAACTCTTGTCGCGCTTGCTTGCCAAGCGGGCCGCCGCCGAGACGGTAAAACCCGTGCCGCGCGAGGAGTCCGAGCCTTTGTCGGCGGCCCAGCGGCGGGTGCTATTCGCCAGTCAGCTCGACGGGGGAACGGCGTTTCACACGTCATTCGCGTTGCGGCTGACCGGCGAGCTCGATCTGGCAGCGCTGCGCCATGCGATTGACGCTCTGGTGCGGCGGCACGAAAGCCTGCGCACGACTTTCCTTGACCTGCATAGCGAGCCGCGCCAGCGGGTTCACGCCACGATGGAGATTCCGTTACGGACAGCGCAAGCCGATACGCCAGAGGAAGCGCAAGAGCTCGCCGCGCTGGAAGCCACCCGCCCGTTCGACTTGGCGACAGGGCCGCTCATGCGGTTCCTGTTGCTGCGTCTCGGTCCGCAGGAACATGTGCTGCACGCCGTCGCGCACCACGTCATCCTCGACGGCTGGTCGGTTTCGATCGCGCTGCGCGAGCTGTCCGAAACGTATTCAGGGCAGGCCGTTGCTCCGCCGGCCCTGCACTACGCGGATTTCGCGCGCTGGGAAGCCGCTCAGGAGCAACCGGAAGCCAGCCTCGCCTACTGGCGCGAGGCGCTCGCCCAGCCACGGCCGGCGCTTGAGCTTCCGTTCGCCGCCACCGCAAGGCATTCCGAGCGCCAAGGAGCCAAACACCATTTTCTGGTACGCCGTGAGCTGCTCGCCGCCCTGCCAAGCGAACAAGGCACCACGTTGTTCGTCACGCTCCTGACCGCGTTCAAGGCGACCCTCGCCCGGTACTGCGGCGAATACGACCTCACGATCGGCACCGTTCTCGCGGGCAGACGCCGGGCGGAAATCGAGCCCGTGATCGGCAACTTCATCAATATGCTCGCCCTGCGGACCCAACTGGACCCACGCGACAGTTTCCTTGACGCCCTGCGGAAAGTGCGTTCGTCCACCGTGGACGGTTTCGCGCACCAGGACGTCCCGTTCGAAAGGGTCGTTCAGGAACTCGCGGAGTCCCGTGACCCGAACCGGCATCCGCTGTTTCAGGTGGCGTTCAACCTGCACAACTTCGCCGAGCCGCACCGGTCGTGGAACGGCTTGACTGAACAGCCGTGGGCGCACGAGATCGATGACGTGACTTACGATCTGGCGTTCGTGGCGGTGCCTTCGGCTGACGGCGTGGACGTGGCGCTGCAGTACCGTTCCGATCTCATCGCCAAACCGGCCATCCAGCGGTTCGCCGGGCACTTCCTCGCGCTGCTCGCATCCGCTGCCGCGCAGCCAACGCTTGCGCTCAGTGAACTGAATCTGCTCACCGAAGCGGAAAAGGCTGAACTGCAACAGCTTTCTGCCGGGCCGGTGCTGCCGTTGCCCGAAGGCACCGTGCTCGATCAGATCCTGCGCGCGGGCGAGACACACCCCGGCCGCACGGCACTGATCGCCGGCGACACCACGCTTACCTACCGCGAGCTGCTCGACGCCGTGACCCAAAGATCCGCCGCCCTGCGCGCCGAAGGCATCGGCCCTGGCGACGTGGTTGGCGTCAGCCTCTCCCGCACCGCCGACCTCCTGATCGCCCTGCTGGCCATCTGGCACACTGGCGCGGCCTACCTGCCGCTCGATCCGTCCTACCCGGACGACCGGCTCGCCTTCATGCTCGAAGACAGCGCCGCCCGCCTCCTGCCCGGCACTGCCCTGCCCGCGTCCGGAGGCGAAGCCTGGGACGACGCCGGTTCGCGCGCGGCCAGCACCGTCCCATGCACCGCTTCGGGCGCGGTTATCGAAGCGGGCGGCGTGCGCGACGATGGCACCGCGGCGGGCGCGGCGAAAGAAGCGGGGAGCGGGCTGGCCTACGTGATGTACACGTCGGGCTCGACGGGCAAGCCCAAGGGTGTGCTCATCGAGCACCGGTCGCTGCTGAACTTCATCCTGGCCATGCGCCAGGAACTGGACGCCGACGAGACGCAGACGTGGGTGGCGCAGACCTCGCTGAGCTTCGATATCTCGACGCTGGAGTTGTTCCTGCCGTTGACCGTCGGCGGCACTGTCGTGCTCGCGGGCGATGAGGCTGGGCGTGACGGGGCGCAGATGCTGCGCCTGATCCGTGAGCATGGTGTGACGCACGTTCAGGCGACGCCGTCGGGATGGCGGGTCATGCTGGCGGCGGGTTTCCAGGAGCAGCACGTCACCGCGCTCGTGGGTGGCGAGGCGCTTCCGGAACCGTTGGCCGGCACACTGCGCGGGGCGACAAGACGCCTCATCAACGTTTACGGACCAACCGAGACAACCGTCTGGTCCACTAGCGCGACCGTTACCGGCCCGGTGACGATCGGCCGCCCGATCGCCAACACATGGGCCTACGTCTTGGATGAGGCGCACCAGCCGGTCGCCATTGGACTTGCCGGCGAGCTTTACCTCGGTGGCGACGGCGTGGCCCGTGGATATCACGAGCGCCCTGAGCTGACCGCCGAACGCTTCCTGCCCAATCCTTTCCACCCCGGGCGCATGTATCGCACCGGAGACCGCGTGCGCTGGCGTGCCGATGGCGAGCTGGAATTCATTGGCCGCCTGGACAATCAGGTCAAGGTGCGGGGCCACCGCATCGAGCTTGGCGAAATCGAGGCGGCGCTCACGGCGCATCCCAATGTTCGCGTCGCCGCCGTCGTCGTGCGACCCGACGCCAGCGGCGAGCCAGCGCTCGTGGCTTACACCGTGGGCGAGGCGACCGGTGCGGTGCTTAAAAGCCATCTCGCGGCGACATTGCCCGCACACCTTGTCCCGTCGGCGTTTGTCGGCCTCAGCGAGCTGCCGTTGACGCCCAACGGGAAACTGGACCGCAAAGCGCTGCCCGCCCCGGCATTCGAAACCTCCCGTGAGCGGACCGCCCCACGTACGCCGATGGAGCAGCTGATCGCCGTCGTCTGGGCCGAAGTCCTTGGCCTGCCAGACATCGGCGTGCACGACGACTTCTTCGAGCGCGGCGGGCATTCCTTGCTAGCTGCCCGGGTCATCGCCCGGCTGCGTGACGCTGCCGGGATAGATCTGCCGTTGCGTGAGCTTTTCGCTCACCCGACCATCGAGGGCCTGGCCCGCGTTGCCGCATCGGCAGGGCAGGCCGACTCGTGGGCGCCTGACCCGAACGCGGCTCCGGTCCTGTCCTATGGCCAGGAGCGGCTGTGGTTCATGGACCAGTTCGCGCCGGACAACGCCGCCTACATCATCGCGGCCGGGCTCCGCATACGCCAAAGCGTTGACCCGCAAGCACTTCAAGTCGCGCTCAACGCGCTGGCCGACCGGCACGAGCCATTGCGCAGCCGCTTCGCCGCCACCGCCACCGGCGAAGCCACCGTCAGCATCGCCGGCGCAGGGCACATCCCGCTGGAAGTCGTTGCGGCGGAAGATGAGCGGCACGCGCACGAGCCGTTCACGGAAGCTTCCGCGAGACCGTTTGATCTGGCGACGGGGCCGGTCGCGCGAGCGGTACTTATCCGGATCGCCGAGGACGACCACGCGCTTCTGCTTGCCGTGCATCACATCGCCAGCGACGGCTGGTCGACTGAGATCCTGTTGCGTGAGCTGACGGTCCTCCTCGACGGCGGCACCTTACCGCCAATGCCGGCCCGCTACCGGGATTACGCGGCGTGGCAACGAGACCGGCTCGCTACCGGGACACAGCTCGATTACTGGCGCGAGCAGCTCGCCGACGTTCCCGCGCTTGAGTTGCCCACGGACCGCGCGCGGCCAGCCGAGCAAACCTTCAACGGTGCCATGCACCACTTCGCGCTGACCCCTGAACTCACAGAAGCGTTGCACCGCCTGAGCCGTGAGCACCGGTCCACATTGTATATGACGCTGCTCGCCGCCTTCGACGTGTTGCTCTACCGCTACACCGGGCAGAAGGATTTCGCGATCGGATCGCCCGTCGCCGGGCGGCCCCGAGCGGAGTGGGAGGGCCTGGCCGGGCTGTTCATCAACATGCTCACCATGCGGGCCAACCTGCACGACGATCCGGCCTTCGCCGAGGTGCTCAAGCGCACGCGCGAGACTGCCCTTGCCGCTTATGCTCACGGTGACATTCCGTTTGAGTTTCTGGTCAAGGAACTCAATGTGCCGCGTGACGTCAGCCGGTCACCGCTTTTCCAGGCTGTCTTCGCGTTGCACAACTATGCCGCCTCAGGGCTGGAAAGCTTTGGCGGGGAAGCGAAGTTCACCCGCTTCGAGCTAGGGCTCTACTTCACCGAACGCGAAGGGCGCCTCGACGGCTCGCTCGCCTACAACACGGCACTGTTCGATGACGCCACCGCACAGCAGATGACCGGTCACCTCATCCGCATCCTCGAAGCGGTAACCGCCGACGCCGCAACACCTATCGGCGAACTGCGCATGCTCGCCGAAGCGGAAGCCGACCAGATCATTAACGGCTTCAACGATATCCCAGTGGCCGAGCCGGCGGTCAGCGCGCTGCACCATGTGCTGCAGGGTCACGATCCGCAGGCACCCGCGATCACCGATGGCATAACGACACTTAGCTACGGTGAGCTGGACCGCCGCTCCAGCCAAGTCGCGCACTACCTCTTGAAGCGGGGAGTCACGGCTGACACTCCCGTGGCCATCAAACTCGCGCAGACAACGGACATCGCGGTCGCCATCTTCGGCGTGCTCAAAGCCGGCGGTGCCTATCTTCCGGTCGATTCGGAGCAGCCGGCCGCTCGCTTGGCGGATCTGCTAACAGGCATCGAACACGTGCTGAGCGAAGCCGAGCTGACCGGCACACTGTCCGAACCGGACAACGATCCGGATGTAGACATCGATCCGAGTCAGCTGGCTTATGTCATCTTCACTTCGGGATCGACCGGCAAGCCTAAAGGCGTTGCCATCGCTCACGCTCAGATTCTGAACTATCTCGCGGGCGTGCACGACCGGTTCCGGCCCGAGCCTGGCTCCAGCTTCGGGCTGATTCAGTCGCTCGCCTTCGACTTTGGTATCACGACGTTTTACCTGTGCTTCCTGACTGGCGGCTGCCTGCACCTGTTGCCCAAGCACTCGTCGGGGCAAGACTTGGCCGCTAGGCGAGTGGACTACTTCAAACTGACACCGTCGCATTTGGCCGCGCTCGCTGCCGATGTCAGCGACGTCGCGGAGCTGTTGCCGCACAAGATGCTGATTTTGGGTGGCGAGGCGTCGCAGCTGGAGTGGGCCCGCTCGCTGGTGCGGCCCGGCGGCTGCGAGGTGTGGAACCATTACGGCCCAACGGAAACCACCGTCGGTGTCACGACCTATCACGTCACCGCCGACGGCACCGGCGGCACCCTGACGCCGATTGGGCAGCCGCTATCCAAAGCCCGGCTCTACGTCCTCGATGAGCACCGCAGACCCGTGCCCGTTGGCGTCGTAGGCGAGGTCTACATCGGCGGTGACCGGCTCGCCCGCGGCTACCTCGGCCGGCCCGACCTCACCGAAGAACGGTTCGTGCCAGACCCGTTCACGGGACACAGGATGTACCGCACCGGCGATCAGGGCCGGTGGCTGCCGAGCGGCGACGTCGAGTTCCTTGGCAGACAAGACAATCAGATCAAGATTCGCGGGTACCGGGTAGAGCTCGGCGAGATCGAGGCCGCCCTGAACACCTGCCCTGGCGTGGTGCAGTCGGTCGTGGACCTGCGAGACGGCCGCCTTGTCGCCTACTTGACCGGTCAGGAGACGGAACTCAGGCACTTCCTGACAGACCGCCTGCCCGACTACATGGTCCCCTCGTGGTTCGTCTGGCTGGACGCCTTGCCGCTCAAGGCACACGGCAAAGTCGACAAGGCGTTGCTGCCCGCACCAGACCAGTCCACGGGCACGGACTATGTCGCGCCCGCCGGGCCGGTGCAAGTCGCGCTGGCCGAGGTCTTCGCTGAAGTCCTTGAGGTGGCCCAGGTTGGCGTCCACGATGACTTCTTCGCCCTCGGTGGGCACTCCCTGCTCGCGATCGGGGTGGTGGCCCGGACGCGCCGGCGGCTTGCGCCTAGTACCCGCCAAATCAGTGTCCTTGATGTCTTTAAATCCCCCACGGTGGCCGGCCTTGCCGCCCTGATCGAGCGCGGCGAGGACGGCCCACGGCAACTCCTGCACGAGCTAACACCCCGACGGCCGCGAGTGGACGCCACCATCGTCACCGTCCCTTATGGCGGGGCCAGTGCCGTGGTCTTCCAGCCTCTGGCCGATGCGCTGCCGGCGACACACCGGCTGCTGTCGGTCGCGGTGCCTGGGCACGACATCGGATTCGACGAGGAGCAGCAGCCGCTGGATACGGTGGCGCGGCGGTGTGCCGGCGAGATCCTGGAGCGAGTCACCGGCCCGCTGATCCTCTATGGACACTGCGGGCCCGGTGGCGCACTGACCGTCGCTATCGCCCAACTGCTTGAGGCGGCCGGCCGGCCACTGGAGGCTGTGTATCTCGGCGGCGTCTTCCCGTTCGCCGCGCCGTCGGGCAAGGTGCTCGGCCCGCTGGCCCGGCTCACCCGGATGGACCGGCTGCGCAACGATCAGGTGCACGCGAACTGGCTGCGCGGGCTCGGCGCCGATCTCGACGGGCTCGACGAGTCGCAGATCCGTTTCCTCATCCGCACCATGCGCGAGGACGCCCGCATGGCCGAAAGCTACTTCACCGGCTTGTACGAGGCGAACGTGTGCCCGATCTCGGCTCCCGTGATCTCAGTGGTGGGGGAGCGTGACCCGAGCACGGAGTTCTACGCTGAGCGGTTCGCCGAGTGGGGTTTCCTTACCACACAAGCGACAGCGGTCGTCGTGCTCGACGAGGCTGGGCATTTCTTCCTGCGTTATCGAGCTAACGAACTAGCCGACATCATTACTAGTACCCATCAAAGTCTGGAAAAGTCCGAAGGCGAAACCTGGTGGGTGCAAGACGTCCGCCAGCCGCAAGAGGTCAAGGCGCCAACGCACGGCATGGGCCGTTTCCTCGCTGTCGCGGCCGGTCAGCTGATATCCATGACCGGCACGGCGCTGACCGAGTTCGCCCTGCCGATCTGGATCTATCTGCAAACCGGGTCGCTGGTGCAGTTCGCGCTGTTCTTCGCGATCGGTGTGGTGCCGGGCCTGCTGGCCGCGCCCGTCGCCGGTGCGGTGGCCGACCGGTTCGACCGGCGCAAGGTCATGCTGGCCGGAGACCTTGGCGCAGGCTCGATTCAGGCTGTCCTCTTAGGACTTGTGCTGTCGGACGCGCTGAGAATCGGGCACGTCTACGTTTTGCTGGCCGCCTTGTCCGCGATCCTGCCCTTCCAGCGGGTCGCCTATCAAGCGGCCGTGCCACAGCTGGTGCCCAAGCGGTTTCTCGGGCACGCCAACGGCATCAACCAGATGCTGCTGGGCACCGGCCAGCTGATGGTGCCGTTGTTCGCGGCGGGCATGCTCGCGGGCGTTGGCCTCAAAGGCATCTTGCTCATTGACGTCATCAGCTACACGTGCGCGGTGATCCTGCTGCTGTTTGTCAAGTTCCCGCCCTTGCTGGGCCAGAAGCGCCGTGAGACTTTCCGCGCTGAGATCGCGGGCGGATTCCGTTACTCCATCGGCAAACCGGGCTTGCGGGCGATGGTGCTGTTCTTCGTCGTGTTCAACCTGTTCTTCTCACCGCTGTCCAATATGATCGCGCCGCTCGTGCTCGGCTACGGCTCACTGGCCGATGTGGCTTACGTGTCAACGGCCGCGGCCATCGGCGTGATCGGTGGCGGCCTGCTGATGACGGTGTGGGGCGGACCGCGCCAGCGCCGGATGACGGGCATGCTGCTGGCCGTGATCGCTCTAGGCGTGGCGTGCGCGCTGACCGGGGTGCATCCGTCGGTCCCGGTCGCTGCGGCTGGAGCGCTGGCCATGACCTTCAGCCTGACTGTCGTCAACGGAATCTATACGACCATCGTGCAAGTGAAGGTGGAACAGCGCTATCACGCCCGGGTCTTCGCCCTCAACATGATGGTGGCCTGGTCCACGCTGCCCATAGGAATCGCGTTACTCGGGCCGCTAGCGGTCGTGTGGCTGGACAGCATCGGCCTGCTCTATCAGGTGTTCGGCGGCGTCATCGTCCTGATAGCACTGGTCTCGCTACGCCTTCCCGTGCTGTCGCGCTTTGACACCCGGGTGCCCGACGCCCTACCCGACGACGAAGTCGGCTTGCGGGCAGTGCGAGCGCGGTTGGGCTAGCTGGGCCCGCCCACGAACCAGATCGGGGGAGCGTCCATGGGCTTGCGGCTGACTTTCTTGAGTTCAAGAGCCGCGTCGTCACGGTTCTTGATGACGGGCCAGCGATCGACGCGCATCGCGGTCTGCTTGCCCATGCCGTCGGTGAGGACGAGCTGCCCGTCGCAGTAGATTTTGAAGATCAATTCGTGGTGCCCAAAACGGACCGGCAGGCGGTCAATGTCAGTCCCGTCAACGGCCAGCCGGACGGGTTTGCCTGTGGGGGACACCACGCGAAGATGACCCCGTCCTTGGCGTGGCAGGCGCAGTCCCCGTCCGCGGCGCTCGTAGTTGAGCCGTGCGCGACCCGACTTCGCTTGCCACTCTTGATAAAGCGGCGTGTACGCCTCGTAGAGCAGCCTGCGCTGGGAACCGCCGTTCCACTCGAGGATGAAGTCAAACGCGGGCCGGTGCAGGTTGATCCGCTCATAACCCGTGTTGTCGGTCAGTCCTTTGACGACAGCCTCCACCGGATCGGCGGGCACGAACGTGACGTCGGGAAGGCGGGCCGCGAGCCGTTGGCGTACATAGGGAATCTGGCTCATCCCACCCACGAGCAGCACATAATCGATGTCATTGCCCAGGAACCGGGCCGGCCCCGAGCGCGGGGCGTCGCTGAAACGTTCCTTGAGCTGTGCTTCCAGCAGGGCTTCGGCGATCACTTGCTCTGCCTCGACCATGAGCGGGTGGAATGCTTCCTCGACCTCTTCGCGGGTGTAGTCGATTTCCACGAACTTGCCGAACACGTAGGCCGGCAAGACGACGGTGTGCAGTTCCTGAGTGGACAGCGCGATTTTGGCCTCACGTGCCATGCGGCCGAGCAGGCCGAGCGCTTGAGCCGGTTTGCGCAGCGACGAGAAGTCAACACCTGACCGGCGTTTGAGGTCCGCGGTGATCGTGTCGTCGAGCTTGTCGCCGGCGACGGGATTGCCGCGGCTCGACAAGACGGTGACTTCCTTGCCGCTGATCTCCAGCACGGCGACGTCAAGCGTCCCGCCGCCCATGTCGAAGACCAGCACGCGTCCCGACACCGGCTCGGGGTGATCGGCCAACCAGGACAGCCCGGCGGCCACCGGCTCATCGACGAGCGTGGCCTCGGTGAGCGCGAGCCCAGCGCGCTTGGCGATCTGGATCAGGCGTTTGCGCTGCTGGCCATCCCACATCGCCGGGCAGCCGAGCCTGACCTCGCTATCGTCCAAAGCCGACCCGGCGCGTTCGCGGATCTCGGTGAAGATGGCACCGATGACCTCATCGGCGTTGAGGATGACCCCATCCCCGGTGACGATGTCCTGCTGGCGGTCCGTTATCGCGCGCTTGACCGACCTGATGAGCTGCTCGGGCGCAAAGCTGTCCTCATCGCCGACGACCAGCTGCGCTCCGTCGAAGGCCACGACCGAGGGCAGATAAGGCGTGCCAGGCGAGAGCGGCAGGACGGTCGCGGGGCCGGAGTCATCCCGGCGCGCCACGAAAGAAGTGGTTGTGCCGAAATCAATGGCCACTGTCGCCATGCCCGCCCCTCCCTACGGTTCGACCACCACGGCCTTGGCGACCAGCACTTCTTCGCCGCCGGTCTGCCAGACGTAACCTGGCCGGATCACCAGCACCTCGGATCCGTCCGGTGTGGAGGCGACCACAGGGTCATGGCGCAGGCGATCGAATCTTATCGTTGCTCCCGCGCTCTCGATAGGGCTAAGCCCGTGAGCTTGGGCGGCGGCGTGAATCCGCTGCAGGAGCGCACGCGGGCTCGCCCCGCTCGCGATCAGCTCTTCGAGCTCCATCGCGACTTTGGCATAGGCGCGGGCACTTTCGGCCCGCAGCCGCTCCTCGAAGATCCGCTGGCGTTCCGCTTCTTCCCGCCCACCTGGGCTAGGGCTCGGCTTACGCTTGGCCTCCAGCGCGGCAAGGACGATGTCACCCAGCTTCTTACGGTCCGGATTGATCTGTGCCTTGCCACTTGCCAAACGTTCGACCGCTTCCTTCGCGTCGGGCAGTTCAGCGGGCGGGCCCCACCGGTAGGTGCGCGTCTCCGGAAGATAAGAAATGTGCACATCGTCGCGCACTTGCGCCTCAAACCGTCCCCACTGGGTGCGCACTGAATACTCCGGGAGCCCCGCCCGCAGCAGCCGCGACAGGATGTCATCAAAGGTGAGCGGGCCTGCCGCATACTCGATCACCTCAAGGAACACCGCCAGCGGGTCCCGCAGAAACGTGCCGTGGAGATCGGTCAGCGTCACAGTTTCTCATCATCAGGCGCTGCGCCGGGTTCGTCTACCCAGCCCGCGATGAGGATGAGGTTGGATGGCCGGTGTACAGCGGCGAAACCGAACGGGCGCAAGAACTCCACGTGCAGAATGCGTTTTGTCAGCATGGGTTTTGGCGGCAGTCCAGCCGCGACCGCGCCAAACGCTGTCACGACGGCGGCTTCGAATCCGGTCGCGGTGAACTCGGCCATGGCCCGCTGTTTGGCCGCCGAGATGGCCAAGGGCTGCGGGCTGATGCCCGGGAAGTGCCCGTGACTGGTGTCGGTCGCGGCGGACAGTCCAAACAGGACGGCTTGCCGCAAGAGATCGTGTTCGGCGGTCACGCTGAAGCCAACCGTGGTCGCCGAAAGCTCGTCGACGTCATCGAGGCTGGTTATTGTGCTTTCGTGTAGCCCCGGCCCCTGCGGCCAAGCTGACCCAGGCGTGCCCGCGTCACCCTCGGCTATCGAGCGCAATCCGGCGGAGAGCACGTCGCCCGCCTCCCGGTCCGCTTCACCCAAGAACAAATAGACATCAATTTCCTGGGTACCGCGAACGCGCAGCCTCGTCAGAAGGCCTGCCTGCCCGTCCACGACGGACACGTCATCAAGCTCCCGGCTGCGCCGGGTGAGCCGTCCAGATGATTCGCGGAACGGTTGCGCCCACTCGGTTTTGATCGCGAGCGCGGTGGCGAGCAGCATCAGCGTTTGTGGCGTCACGGCGATGGGCATCTGGGTGATGCGCCCGTTGGTGTTGCGGGTTACCCAGTCGTCCAGCGGCTTCTGATCGTCCGTGAGCACCGCTCGCGCCGGGGCCGGAATGCCCGCGAGGAACTCGGGCGTCAGCGGCAGCCCGGCGCGCACCCACACCCCGAGCGCCGAACGCATCCCCGGAATCGTGCTCATAGCCGCCATCAGGTCGACCGCTAGCTGCAGCTCACCTGCCCGCTGCCCGGCGCTCTCATCTTGGTCCACCGCTTCGGCCGGCGCCTGGCCGTCGGTCTCGGAGCCTAGGCGCAGGGCGGCGTGAAGTTCGGTGCGGGCCGGGCCGTCAGCGTGGGCTGCCAGGATAGCGAGCAGTGGCCACACGGAAGCCGCGGACGCTACACCGGTTGTTTCGCGAGCCCAGTGCACGGCGAGCTGATTCGTGGCGGCGACGGCAGCTGCCGGAGGGGTGTGCTCGACCTGGAAATAGGCCGTTTCGTCGAGCAGTTCGAACCCGATGCGCTGATAGATCTTGTTGCTGACCGGATTGGCGGCGTCGGCGTAGAGCATCGCCTCGTGACCACGGTCGAGGATGGACTGTCCGATGTGGGCGGTCAGCGCACTGGCGTAGCCACGTCCCCGCAGGAACGAAGGTGTGTATACGTAGTTGATTCGCACGACTCCGGCGGCGGGCTCGGTCCACGCGGCCATCGACTTGGCACGCCCGTGCCCGTCGCGCCACAGCCAGAACCTGCCGTCATCGATTTTGCGCCTCAACACGGCCTCATCGACCGGTTCACCGGCTTCGCCGATGTCGCGCATGAACTCCTCGCACCAGCCCTGCACCAGCCACAGGTCATCGGGCGTCGCCAAGCCCGCCGCGCCCGCGGGCCACGCCGGAGCGATAACGGCGCCAAGGCGGTAGCGCCCGGTGCGGCGCGCTAACCGCACTGGAGCACCATCGGCGACCTGTTCCGCGATCGCCTGCGCGGTCTCACGCGTCCCGTTGAACCCGCTCACCTGCTGCGCCGCGGCCTCCCGGGCGATCACCTGTGCCGCGTCGGGTGTCATCGTCGAAAGGAGCAAAGGCATCGGGGGAGTACGCACAGCGGCGCCCACGATCGCACCGTCGTCACTGGACACGTGCCATAGCTGAATGCCCGGCTCAATCGGCACCGTCCCATCGAGACGGCTCTGGATGATCGTGGCGAGCACGTTGTTGCGCACCGGATCGGCCGCCAGCCAGGGCAAAACGAGGGCCGCGAAGCTTTCCAAGTCATCGTGCGAGGTGAGACGCATGGCTCCAAACCCTATACCGGCCCGGTGTAGCGCCACTGCCCGTCTTCGCGCGTGAAGTGGCTGTTCTCCCGCATCGTCGCGCGCTCGCCCGCCTCGGTGTAATGCGCCTCGAACATCACCGTGCCATGGTCGTCGAACAAGCCGCCCTTGGTGCCGCTGAGCACTTCGAGCCGGAGCCAGCGAAGGCCATCGCTGAAATCGATCTGCTTTGGACGGCTGCGCGAGTGCCAGCTTCGCAGCAGATAGCCCTCGTCTTTGAGGGCGAACGCGGTAAACCGCGACCGCATGAGCGCCTCCGCCGTCGGTGGGCTGGCCGCGCCACGATGAAACGGCTCGCAACACTCGCCGTAGGTCAGTCCGGTTCCGCATGGGCATCTCTGCATAGCGCTCATTCTGCGCGACAGGCGTGACTAACGCGTAAAGTGTTTCCTATGACGCAATACGGGCAGGCCCAGACGCCGCAGCCCCGCTGGCGAATATCCCCCAAGTGGATCGCCGCCGCTCTCATTGCGATCGCCGCGATTTGGTTCATCGTCGCCAACAACCAGTCGGCTCAGATCAGTTTGTGGGTCAAGTCGGTGCAGGCGCCGGTGTGGCTCGTGCTGGCGCTGACGTTCGCGGCCGGGATGCTGACCGGGTGGCTTTTGCGCCGTCGCCGGGTGGGGTAGGGACTACTCCGTGACCCGCATCGGCGAGACGATCGGGGTGGAGGAAGAATTCCACCTGGTTAGCCCGGAAACTGGCATGCCCGCGTCCGGGGCCGAGGCGGTCCTTGCCACGGTGCCCGAGGGCATAAACGTTATGCAGCAAGAGTTTCAGCGCTCGATGCTGGAGACAGCCACGGAAGTATGCACCGACCTTGATGGCTTGCGTGCTGCCGTCGTCAGGGCCCGCAGCCAGGTCATCGCCGCCGTGGAGCAATCCGGGCTCGCGCTGGCCGCCGTCGGCACGGTGCCGGGTGGCGGGCTCCCTCTGGGCGCGGTGTTCCCGGATGAGCGGTATCGCCGGATCTCCGACGAATATCAGCAACTCGCCGTCGAGCAGCAGGTTTGTGCGTGTCAGGTCCAGGTCGGCATCGAGGACAAGGAGCTGGCCGTGCGCAGCATCCGGCGCGTGCGGCCGTGGCTGCCCGCCTTGCTGGCGCTGTCAGCTGGCTCGCCCTATTTCCGCCACGGTGACACCGGCTATTCGTCCTACCGCAACATCATCACCTCGCGCTGGCCGACCGGCGGGCCACCGCCGGCTTTCAATGGGCTTGAGGACTACGAAAGGCGTACCAGCAAATTGGTCGAAGCCGGCGTCATCAGTGACCTCGGAATGATCTATTACGACGTTCGCCCGTCGGCCCGGTTTCCCACGCTGGAGGTGCGCATCGCTGACGCCTGCCCGCTCGTCGACGACGTCATCACGATCGCGGCATTGTCGCGGGCGCTCGTCATCACCGCTGGCGAAGCTGAGCTGCGCGGCGACCCGCCGCCCGCCATCGAGGACGAAATGCTGCGGGCGGCGACGTGGAAAGCGGCACGGTCCGGTCTGACCGGCCAGCTCGTCGACCCCGTCGCCGGACAGCCCGTCAAGGCGGCGGAGCTGTTGCGGCACTTCGTTTCCTACGTGCGCGACGCTCTCGACGACCGGGGCGAAACGCAACGCGCACTGGACGGCATCGAAGCGATTCAGAAGCGCGGCACGTCGTCACAACGCCAGCGGCGCGTTCTCAACTCCGGCACGGGTTTCGAGGGTGTGGTCGCCTCCGTGACAGCGGAAACCCGCTTGCCCTGACTAGGGCCCGGTCAGCAACTGGTCCACGGGGGCGTAGTCGTCGGTCAATACGCGTGCTCCACCGATGAACGCCGTGAGCTTGTCGCCGAACAGCAGCACGACCGGGTCTTCCAGGAACGTCTTGAGCGCATGGCTCATCTCGCTGAGCGGCAGCGGCGCCTGGGACGCCACGATGACGAAATTCGAGCCCGCCTTGGCGTCGAGCGCGGCCTGCGGAGCGATCAGCGCGACGTGCGGGAAGGCTGAGGCCACGGTGGCCATCTCCGCCTTGATGAACCGGTTCGGCGGGTAGTCGATGACGTTCTGGACGTAGATCGCGTCAGGACGCATGACCCGCTTGATTTCTTGTGCCATCTCACGTGTCGTGAGATGCCACGGCACGGCCAGGTAGCCGAACGCGTCACCCACCACGAGATCCGCCGACGCGCTCGGGTGCTGGCTGATGAGCATGCGGGCGTCCCCGACGCTGACTTGCAGCTGCGGGCCGGTTTGCAACCCCAGCAACTCCCGGCCGACCTTCACCAGGCCACCGTCGATTTCAAAAACCACATTGCTGGTACCAGGACGCGCTGTCATGAAATAGCGAGGCAACGTGAACCCACCGCCGCCCAGGTGCACCGCGTCAAACGGACGTTGCGGCGTCACGAAGCCGGCTACGACGGCCATCCACTTGACGTAGGCGTATTCGAGATGCGTCGCGTCGGTCAAGTCCACATAGGAGTGTTCGGCGGAGTTGAGTTTGAGGCTGCGCCCGCTCGGGTTATTGGGATCGGTGGACACCGACGCGCAGTGGTAGGCGGTCTCCAGATCACACGGATGCGGTGCCGCGGCTGACGCCCCCGCGGCCAGCAGCGCCACCACCGTCAGCACCGCGCGCGTGCGTGGCGCGGCCCGAAGCGTGTACGGGTATTTGCGCCGCAGGTACACAGCGATCGCCAAGCCAGCGACACCAAGGCATCCGGCTAGTCCCATGACGATGACACTGCTGGGAAAGGATGCCACCAACACGAACCCGGTCACCAGAGTGGCCGTCACCGCGCCGAGGGTGCCGATGCTCGACAGCTTGCCGACCACTTGACCGGTGCGGCGCAAGTCGCCGAGCTGAAGCTTCACCACGAGCGGGGGGATAGCTGACAGCAGCAGGATCGGAATGAACACGGCCACGGCGGTCAGCAACAGGATGCCCATCGTGGCACTGCCACGGAGGATCTCACCGGCATACCGCACGAGCGGCAGCGTGATGCCGGTGGCGATCGCGGCGAGAATCAGCGCCGGGGCGATGAGGTGCCGTGGGTCGCGCCGGTCCGCCATCCAGCCGCCGAGCCAGGCGCCGTAGGCGATGGCGAGCAGAGACAGTCCAATGACCGCGCTGGTGACTTGCAGCGTGACGCCGATGTAGGGACCGACGAGACGCAGTGACACCGTTTCCAGGACAAGGACCGCTCCACTGGCGAAGAACACCAAGAAGGCGGACAGTTTGCTGGGCAGCGGACGCGTGCTCGCCGCGGCGGTGGGCAGGAAGTCACTCACCGCGCTGATGATACGTGCCGCTACTCGACGAACTCACCGATGGCTTCCCGGTAATCAGCTAGCGACGGCTGGGCGAAGACGCGCCCGGCCTGCGCGGCGGCCGGGCACGGTGCCGAGGTGATGGTGATGACGGTGGATCCGACGAGCGCGGCCGTGCGCACAGAATAGACCTCGACCTCGTAAGTCGCTTGGTGCACAAGCAGTTCCGGCCCATTGGGCTGCTGGCAGGTGGCAATCTTCGGCCCGGTGCGCGTGCGGGTGACGCAACCGGTCAGTTGCGTGCGGCTCACGGTGGCGGCCGTGGCGCGCCAATGCTCGGGCACCTGCCCGCTTAACCGCTCGGCGGAAAACGAATCCGAAATGGACTCACGCGCGAACAACTGGATCTGATGCGGCCCGGGTGGCGCGTATTCCGGAGCGTCAGGGTAGAACCGCTGACGGTCAGCGCACAGCTCCTGCAAATCAGCGACGGTCTGCAGCGGATGGTCCGCCGGTTGCGGACGCGACAGGTAAGCCTCCCGCCCCAACAGCCCGCCGACGAGCACCGCCGCGATCAGGACCACGATTGACAGACCGAGAGCCAGGATCCTGTGCTCTGGCATAGGTTCCCGGGCGCGGCGCGATCCCCGAGGAGTCGCCACCGACAGCAGCCGGAAGGACTCGATCGCCGCTGGACTGACCGCCAGGTTGGCCCTGATGATGTTCGCCTGCTCCGACGCGGTGCCAAACGCCTCGGCCGCGCACGCGAGCGCGAGGTGCAACGCGTCTGCCGCTTCCGTGGCCCGGTCAGTGAATAGCAGGTATCCGGCGACCTGGTTCAGCAGCAGAGCAGCGGCACCTCGGTCGGCGTCGAGCTCATACGCGTGAGCGCCAGCCGCGAGGGCGTGGGGCGCCAGCCTTTCACACCAGGCCGGATTCTCCGTGTAGTTCTCGGGAAAGAACGCCGCGATCTCCCGGACCGCCTTGGCCGACCATTCGCGCCGCTGTGACTGGGCGAGCCGGTGATAGGCCAGGCGCTGCGTGAGCGGATCGATGTTCAGCGAATCGGGGCCCGACTCTTGAAACGCTTGTGCCGCCAGGGTGTTCAGCGAGGTCGCCCGCCCGGGCTTGGTGTCCATGGCGACCCGGATAACCAGGGACCGGGGGATATCGCCGGGCGCGAGGAAGATGCAGAACGCGAGAGCTTCTTCCTGGTACCCCGAAAGGGAATGAAGGTTTTGGGTCTGAGCCGGGCGTAAACCAAAAGCTGGCAGCGGCTGGGTGATGCGGGTCAGCCAGGCCAGCATCACCGGCACCGGCAGCACGAGCGTCGCGAGCCAGCCGGTCAGCACGCCAATGCCCGTGATTTCCCGGTGCCCCAGCGCGAACCGGAACGCGACGATGGCGAGGATGACCACGATCGTCAGCGCCAGCGAGAGCCGGTATCGCTGCCACGAGCCCCTGCTGACAACGGTGCGGCGGCTGGCGAAAAGCCCGGTGAGCCCGGCCGGGATGGCCGCTAAGGCGCCCGGGAGGCCAAACACCACCAGCCCGACCGCGAGCACGGCCGCGGCACAGAACGCGCCGGTCAGCACCGATCGCCGCCATCGCGGCGCAATGACGGCCGCGACGGGTAAGCGATGGGCAGCCGTCAGCATGACTCCAGCGCCCAGTCCAAACAGGAAACCCGCCACCATTTCCCCGGCCCGGGTGCTGTCCAGGGACGAGAAATAAGCGACGAGATACCAGGCGAGGGCGGCGCTACCGACAACGGCCGCGGGGGCAGCGACAACCGGCATGCCGCGATGCTGGCACGCCAGCGTCAGAAGCGAAAGCCCATACGCCGAATCATTTCTGAAGCCGCGTCTTGAATCAGAGCGGTGTCATCCGTTGACCGTCCGTAGTGGACGGCGTGAGCTGAACCCATCCACCAGTAGAAATGGACTCGTTCCCAGCTCACAGACTTGCTATAGCTTTTCAGGACCCGTTTCGTGGCCTCGGGGCCCAAGCCCGCCAGGATTCCGGCGAGGTCGATGGCGGGATCGCCCACGGTCGCGTCCTCGAAATCGATGAGCGCCTGCGGGCGGCCTGTGTCGTCGCTCAGGATGTGCTCGATGCCTAGATCGCGGTGTACCAGCACCGGTTCGAAGTCCGCGGCGCTTTCGACGAACCGTGCGTAGGCGGCGGTTACGGCCACTCGCTGATCGGTGGCCGGGAGAACGTCGCGTTCCATCCACTGCCATGACTCCTGATACTGCCGCTGCCAGTCCAGCCCTGTCCCCGGGCAGCCCAGCAACTCCCGTGCCCGGTCAGCCGGAAACGCGTGCAGCTCGCGCAGCATCCCGCCGAGCCGGTCCAAGTCGTCGCCTTCCGCGAGTTGCCGGCCCGCAATCTTGGCGTAAAGCATGTACGTGTGGCCTTGGTCCACGCCCACCTTGATGGGCACGGGCACCGTGAACGACACCGCCTCAGCTAACGCGGGCAACAACCGTTCCTCCCGCCGGTGCGCCGCCGCGACCTCGTCATCACGGGCGATCCGCAAAATGAACTGACCGTCCACATCGAACGTCCACGACGCCCACCCACCGTGAATAGGCTTCGCCCGCGCACCCACCAGCCCACACGCCCGCAGCACCGACTGCACATCCGCCTTCACGCTCACGCGAAGTTCCCCCCTTCGGGCAAACATGATCCACATCCCGCAGGACGTGATCAAATCGTCTGTGGATCACGCCTGGCGGGATGTGGATCACCGCTAGGGCTGTGGATCAAGACAATGTTCGCTCGGGAACTTCAGCGCCAGGGCACAGAAATGAGCGCCAGCGATTCGTCATTGAGGAAACGTGAGTACGCCACCGCATAAATGGTAATGGTTAGGGCATGGGTATGACGGAAGCGCTGAATGGTCTGCGGGATGTGCTGAGCGCGTCCGCGTACCCGCTCAATCTGCCGGGTGCGGAGACGGCCCGGAACCTGGCGAAGGCCACCTCAGGGCAGCTGGACGACTATCTGATCCCGCGCCTGGCGCGGCTGGACGCCCCGCTGCTGGCGGTGGCCGGCGGGTCGACCGGGGCGGGGAAGTCGACGTTGGTCAATAGCATCGTGGGGGAGGCGGTCAGCGTGGCAGGGGCGCGGCGGCCGACGACGCGGGCGCCGGTGCTGGTGTGCCATCCGGAGGATTCGCGCTGGTTCACGGAGGCGAATCTGCTGCCGAAGCTGACCCGGACCGTGACCGAAGGCGTGGGGCTGCGGATCGTCCAGTCGGCGGCGATTCCGTCGGGGCTGGCGCTGCTCGACGCGCCTGACATCGACTCGGTGGAGGAAGCCAACCGTGTGCTGGCCGAACAGCTGCTCGCGGCCGCTGATCTGTGGCTGTTCGTCACGACGGCGATCCGTTACGCCGACGCGGTGCCGTGGGAGCTGCTGACCGACGCGCGCAATCGCGGTACGTCGCTGGCCATCATCCTCAATCGCGTGCCGCCGGGAGCGGCCGGTGAAGTCGCGCCGCACCTGACGGAAATGCTCGCTGAACACGGGCTCGGCAGCACGCGCATGTTCACTGTGGACGAACAGCAGCTCAGCCCGGACGGCCTGCTGCCGCAGCGTTCCGTCCAGGAGCTCAAGACGTGGCTCGATGACCTGGCCCAGTCGGCCGCCGAACGGGCGAAGGTCGTGCGGCAGACCGTTGACGGGGCGATCAAAGCCCTCGAACCGACCGCGGCACGGCTCGCGGCCGAGGCTGACGCTCAAGCCGAAGCGGTCGATTCGCTAAAAGATTCCGTGGGCATCGCCTATCGTGAGGCGGAACTCCAAGTAGCGCAAGGGGTCCACGACGGTGTCCTGTTCCGCGGTGAGGTGCTCGCGCGCTGGCAAGAGCTCGCGGGAACCGGCGAATTCATGCGCGGTCTGCAAGCGACGGTCGGCCGCTGGCGCGATCAGCTCGTGAGCGCGATCACGGGCAAACCCCGGCCCACGGAACAACTTCAGTCCGCTCTGGAGTCTGGCCTAGTGACGTTCGTGCACGGGGCAGCCGAGGACGCGGCGGAGAAGACTGCCCGTGCCTGGCGCGCTCACCCGGCCGGGGCGGCGTTGCTCAGGCCCGGATTATCCAGCGCTGGCAAGGATATCGACGAGCGCGCCGACCGGATGGTACGCGACTGGCAGCGCGCGGTCCTGGAACTCGTGCGCACGGAATCGTCGAAGAAGCTCTACGTCGCGAAAGCCAGCGCCTACGCGGTCAATGCGCTCGGGTTCGCGCTGATGATCGCGGTATTCGCGGCGACAGCGTTCATCCCCACCGGAGCCGAGATCGCTGTCGGGGCGGGGACAACCGTTGCGGCGCAAAAGCTTCTGGAGGCCATCTTCGGCGATGAAGCCGTGCGGCGCCTGGCTGGCACGGCCCGCGAAGATCTGCTGAACCGCGTGCACGACGTGCTGGGCGAGGAAGCGCAGCGGTTCTATGACGTTCTGGCTTCCTCCGGCGTGGATCCCGCCGCTGGTGACCGGATTCGCTCCGCCGCGCAGGCGGTGCGGATCGCATGAAGTCCGTCGTCGACCGCATGGAGGCGCTGGGACGGTTCGTCTCGGTCGCCTCGCCGCATCTTCCAGACGATCAGCTCGCGCCCGCGCGGGAACTCATCGCCCGCGCGGGGGAGCGGCTTAGCCTGTCGCGCACACATACCGTGGTGGCGCTGGCGGGCTCAACTGGTGCCGGCAAATCTAGTATTTTCAACGCTCTTTCCGGCCAGTCGTTGTCACAGACGGGAGTGCGCCGGCCCACAACGGGCGATACGCACGCGTGCGTCTTTGGTTCCGAGGAAGCGGACACGTTGCTCGACTGGCTAAAAGTCGGGCGCCGCTTTCATCGCGACGCTGGACCGGGTCTGGATGGCTTGGTATTACTGGACCTTCCCGACTTCGACTCCGTCGCCTCGGCGCACCGCGTCGAAGCCGACCGGCTGCTGTCCATTGTGGACCTGATCGTGTGGGTGCTACATCCGCAGAAATACGCCGACAAAGTCGTGCACAAGAGCTATCTCGCCAAGTTCCACGAGCATCGTGACATCACCGTCGTGGTGCTCAACCAGGCAGACCTGTTGTCCCCGGCCGATTTGCAGGAGTGTGTGGCCGACTTACGCCAGCTCCTGCGGGCGGACGGTCTCGGCGACGTGCCTGTGATCACCGCGTCAACCGTTGCGGCGCCGGGGCTTTCAGGCCTGACGGACACGTTGCGGGAAGCGGTGGCCGCTCGCAAGGCCGCGCTGCGCAGGCTGGGCGCCGACCTCACGACCGTTGTGGCGACCTACAACTTCCCGGTGGTACGCCGTGAGCCGTTCAGCAAGCCCGTCATCACCCGCCTGAACGACGCGCTAGCACGGGCCGCCGGGGTGCCGGCCGTCGCTAGAGCGACGGAGAACGCGTACGTTCACCGCGCACGGAAGGTCACCGGCTGGCCGCCGCTGCGCTGGCTTCGCCGGCTGCGTCCCGATCCGCTCAGCCGCCTGCACGTCGGCGACAGCAAAGGTGACGCGACGTCCATCGGGCCGGCCGCCCCGGCGGCACAAGCCGGCGTAACCCTGGCCCTCAAAGAGACCGCCGCGCAAGTGGAGTTGCCGTCGCCTTGGGACGACGAGGTGCTGGCGGCGGCCCGGTCGCGAAAGGACGATCTGCCCGACGCGCTCGACCAGGTCATCGCCCGCACCGACCTCGGCTTGACCCGCGCCCGCTGGTGGTGGCGGATTTTCGGGCTGCTGCAATGGGTCTTCTTCGCCGGTGTCGTGGCCGGGTTGCTGTGGCTGGCAGTCCGTTACGTGTTGTTCGCGCTGGCCCTGCCCGAACCGCCGATGCCCTCGTTTGGCCGGCTGCCTCTGCCTACGGCGTTACTGATTGGCGGTGTGCTCGCGGGTTTGCTGACATCTTTGATGGCACGCATCTTCGTACGTGTCGCCGCCCGCAGGCACCGCCGCCGGATCGAGAAACGGATGCGAGCCGGGGTAACCCAAGTGGCACAAGACTTCGTCGTCACCCCGGCCACGGCTGTCGTGTCGGCTTACAACCAGGCTACGGACGCTTTAGCGCAAGCTCGATGAACTCCGTCGCACTGCCGTTGAACAGAAAGTCGGTATTCTGCGTCAGCGCGATTGCCGTCGCGTCCTGCGACGGATCGTTGAACCAGACCGTGCCTGAGCCACCTTCCCAGCCGTAGCGCCCGTCCACGACAGACAGGCCATAGCCCCAGCCCCGCCCGTCCAGCAGCATCCCGGCGCTGCCGATCTGGTCCTGCGTGAGGTGATTGACCGTCATCGCCTCCACGGTCCGCTCGGGCAGCAGTTGCATGCCCCCAAACGCGCCGCGGTTGAGCATCATGCGGGCGAACTTGTGGTAGTCGTCCACTGTGGACAGCAGTCCACTGGACCCACTCGGAAACGGCGGCGCCGCCGTCCACTGCTCGGCTTTGGAGAGCGGTTGCTCTTCCAGGACACCGGTTTCGAAGTTCGTCATGTACTGCCGCGGAATGCGCGCGGTGTTCTCAAGCGCGGTGTGGAACCCGGTGTCACCCATGCCCAGCGGATCGAAGAGGCGCCGCTTGAGGAAATCCGCGAACGGCATCCCGGACGCTCGTGCGATCAGCACGCCCTGCAGGAGGCTGCCCGGGTTGTACCGCCAGTGCGTACCAGGCTGATCCATCAACGGCAGCGTCCCGAAGCGCCGCATCCACTCGTCAGGCTCATGCGGCGTACGCGGGTCCGGCTCGGCAAGCACGAGGTTGAGCTCACGCGGCTTTTCCACGATGGGATAAGGCGGGTTGTAGCTCGGTTCCGTGATGAGCCCGAGCCCCATGCGGAACGTCAGCAGATCTTCGACGGTGATCGGACGGTCCGCCGGCACCGTGTCGTCAAGCGGCCCATCGATGTTCCTCAGCACCCGTGGCTCGGCAAGCTCTGGCAGCAGCCGGTCCACTGGCTCATCGAGACTGAACGCCCCGTCCTCGGCGAGCATCATGACCGCGACAGCCGTGATGGGCTTGGTCAGCGAAGCGATCCGGAACAATGTGTCCCGCCGCATCGGCCGCTCGTCACCGAACCCCATCTTCCCGATGACATCGACTTGCGTCTCCTCGCCGCGCGCGACCAGCGTCACGAGCCCCGGCAACTCACCCCGCGCCACGCGCGCCTTCATCACGTCCACAACGTCATTCCCCATGCCCTACATTCTTGCTCTCGATACATTTTCGTGATGCCCTACCATGGCGCTTTGTGCGCACCGTCATCTTCTACCCGCTTATGGACCATGTGTGGGCTGAGGAAATCGTTCGCGATCTCAGTGGGCGAATGAAGGACATATACCTCGATGTGCTTACGGGTGAAGACTTTGGGCCCAGAAACGGGTTCGATGACGCGGAGGTGGAGCTACTGGCGTTCACCTTGGGCACGAGACCACAGTTCGCGGTATGCGCGGGTATCTCCGGGCGGGTGGACGGACGGTCTGAGGTCAGGCAGGTGGCCCACGCCTTGCTGTCGCCACATGGGGGTTGTGCCCAAGACGACTTCTGCCAGCACGCATGGAGCCTCGCCGAAATTGATGCGGGTACGGCGAGCGGGCATGAGATCCTTCGGGGCAATCGAGGCGAAGCCTATCGAGCGCCGTTTCGTGTACCCGAGGAGTTTGCCCATGGGGTTGCGTTCCTGTCGGTGGAGGACGTCGCGGCCGGTGCGCGTGCAGGCTGGCTGGGCGGGCCACAAGAAGGCGCATTGGCAAGCGATCCACCGTATGCGATGGAACTGTGGGAATACATTGCCGTCGCCTGGACGATGACACTCGAGCCGAGTCAGTGTGCTGCGCACCTTAGGAGACTCGCTCAACGATCGGGCAGCCTTGATATTGCTGATGTTGCGGCAGATCCCGAAGGCTATGGCCAGGCGTGGCTGACCTGCCTTCGTGACCGCTTTCTGACCGAAGCCGTCGATGAGCGTTAGGATGGCGGGCGTGGCTTCGCCTGCCCTGGATCGTGCGCTGAAGGATGCAGCTTGCGGGCGGCCGCTGCCTGAGCCGGTGGCGGACGTGCTGATCGCCCTGAATGCGCCGCCACGGCTGGCGGCTCACCTGCGCTTGGTGCATGACACGGCGGTGGAGCTGACCGCCGCGATCGCTAAACAGTTCCCTGGCGTCCCGTTCGACCGCGAGGCTGTCCTGTTCGGAGCGGCGACGCACGATATCGGGAAATGCTTTTACCCCAACGAACTGTCCGGTCCCGGTTCCGCGCACGAGATGGCCGGATATGAGCTGCTGCTTTCACACGGCTACGCGGAACACTTGGCGCGGTTCGCCCGGACCCATGCCTCATGGGCGGGCCCTGGCATCGAACTGGAAGATCTGCTGGTCAGCCTCGCTGACAAAGTGTGGAAGGGTAAGCGCGCCGAGGACCTTGAGCAGCTGGCCGTCTCCCGGCTCGCGGGCGACCGGACGCCTTGGGAGGCGTTCATGGCGCTCGATGATCTGCTCATCCCGATCGCCAGCAAGGCTGATAAGCGTTTGGCGGCACAGGGCGGGCACGGGTTAACGTGAGGCTGTGCCTGAACTGCAACGCCTCCGCCTAGACCACGCTGATGCCTTGCTCGCCTTTGAGCTTGAGAACCGCGACTACTTCGCCGAGTCGATTCCCGACCGTGGCGACGCCTACTTCGCTGAGTTCGGCGAGCGCTTGCGCGGCCTCATCGAGGAGCAAGAAGCCGGGCTCTGCCACTTCCACGTGCTCGTTAACAATGACGGCAGCATCGCTGGCCGGATCAACCTCGTCGACGTTGCTGACGGTCAAGCCGAACTCGGGTACCGCATCGCGAAGAAGGCCTCTGGACAGGGTGTCGCGACGGCAGCCGTGCGGGAGATCTGCTTGCTGGCGGTGTCCTACGGGCTGAGAACGCTCATTGCCGAAACGACAGCCGGCAATGCGGGCTCGCAAGCGGTGCTCAAGAAGGCGGGATTCGTCCAAACTGGAGAAAAGTCGTTCGACGGCCGTCCCGGGCTGATGTTCAAGCGCGAGTTGTAGGGTCTTCAGACGTGGACACCGTCGCCGATATCGTGCAGCACGCGTGCGCCGAGCAGGAGGTTAGCGAAGAGCTGCTGCAGGTCGCCAGGACGAACCCGCAAGCGCTTGAGCCCTTCCACCGGCAGCTGTTCGACGCTGAGCTGCACTGGCCGTGGCTACTTTACGATCACGCGAGCGAAGAGTTCGCCGCATACGTGGCGCAACAAGCGCAGGACGATCCGCGGCTGCTCAGCCTGCTGGCCGCGACGCAGACGCTGACGGCCGTGCAGGCGTTCAAGAACTGGGCCAGCATCGAGCCTGACAAGCCTTGGCACACCTGGACTCACGCCGGCGGCTGGGAGTTAACAGGACTGGGCACGAAACGTTCCCTGGGCTTTAGCGAAGGGTTCCAGCTCGTGCCCGGCGGCACCATGGGTGAGCAGATCGAGCAGGCGTGCGGCTGGTGCGGCATGAAGTTGTGGAAGATCCTCGACCTCGATCTCGCTGATCCCACGTATGCCCCGCTGGGACTGCCCGCCGCGGGCCGCATCACTGTCGCGATGTGCTTGCGCTGCGTGTGTTACGCCCCGGCGTTCCTGAGCTATGACGGCACCGGTGGTGTCGCGTGGCACGAGTCGAACGTGCGGCCCGAATACAACGGCAACGACGACGACGAGTGGGACGCCCCCGAGTCAGGCATGTCCCTTGGCGAACCGTTGCCGCCCGGCTCGTGGTGCGATCCGTGGCACGCGGGCGGCTCGGTGCTCGGTGGCCGTCCAGATTGGATCCAGGACAACGATTTTCAGGCTTGCCCGGCGTGCGGTCAGACCATGACGTTCTTCGGCGCGATCACCGGCACCGATCTGTATGACGACGACCTGTCGGAGGGCTGCTACTACCTGATGGCCGACCCGGTGTGCCGGGTGTCCACGGTGGTCTATCAGCAGAGCTGATGGTATTCGAGATTACCGATATGTTTGACCGGGCGCGAGAGTCGTGCCCATGTATCGGTATATCGCATTGCCATTGGCGGTCATCCTCGCGGCTGGCACGCCCGCAAAGGCCGAGCAGCGGGAGTGGCGCGAGGTCTTCTCACCCGACGGTACGATCACTCAACTCTATGTGAAGAAGCAGGTCGACAGCCCCCTTAGTCCCTTCGCCTCGATGGCCGCTGACGTCGTCGCCTTGCAGGAGACCGGGCCGTCCAGCCAGCGGTTCGACCTCGTGTTCGTGGGCGACGGTTACACTTCCAGCCAGATGAGCCTGCTGCGCAGTCACGCCGAATCCAAGTGGGCTGAGGTGTCGTCAGTGGAGCCGTTCAGGAAGTACAAGAACTACTTCAACGTCTGGCTCGTCAACGTGATCTCCACGGATTCCGGTGTGGACAATGACCCCACCCGCGGGATCAGCCGCAACACCGCGATGGACATGGGTTTCTGGTGCAGCGGGATCGAGCGTCTCCTGTGCGTCAACCAGAACAAGGCCCTGGCCTTCGCCGCCAACGCCCCACAGGTCGACCAGGTGATGGCGCTAGCCAACAGCACCAAGTATGGCGGCGCGGGCTACACCAGCGGCGGCCTGGCTACCGCCTCGGGCGGCAACGCTCAGTCGGGTCAAGTGGCGATTCACGAATTCGGGCACTCCCTCGGCAAGCTCGCCGATGAGTACTTCACCGCTGGCACGACCTACACCGGAGGCGAACCTAGCTGGGCCAACGCGTCCAAGCTGACAGCGGCCCAGATGACGGCTAACCGCACCAAGTGGCACGCCTACATTGGCCGCGCGACACCAGACGGTGGCGTGATCGGAACGTTCCAGGGCGCCAACCAATACAACTACGGCATCTACCGGCCATCTGAGAACTCGCTCATGCGTACCCTCGGAAAGCCATTCAATTTGGTGGGGCTGGACATCATGGACGCGGCGATCGCGGCCAAGATTGTGATAGGCCCGGTCGCGTGCGCGGGCTATGAAACATCACGCACGGGCTCACTGTCCACGGGCGGCAACGCTTACCAGCCAGACAATTCCTGGTTCCAAACCACCGCATCTGGTACTCACCGAGCCTGCCTCGACGGCGCGACATCATCAGATTTCGACCTGTCACTGCAGAAGTGGAACGGATCGGCATGGAACACGGTCGCCTCGTCCGCCGGGTCAACCGAGGACAAGACGGTGACCTATAGCGGCACAGCCGGTTACTACCGGTACTGGATCTATGCCGCTTCTGGATCAGGCACTTACACGCTGGGCTACGACGCACCATGATTGAGCGATGGATCTGGAGATCCGCCATCTGAGAGCGGTCTGCGCCATCGCCGATACGGGCAGTCTGACGAAAGCGGCGGTGTTGCTGGGGCTTTCGCAGCCTGCCCTTACGGCACAGCTGCAGCGAGTGGAGCGGGAGCTGGGCGGCCCTCTGTTCACCCGCGGGCGGCGTGGTGCCGAGCTGACCCGGCTGGGCGAGTTCGTGCTCAGCCGGGCCAGGGCAACGCTGCTAAATATCGACGAACTCAAACGCGTCGCTGCTCACGTCGGCGACAAGCGTGTGATCCGCCTCGGTGGTGCGATGGGTTCCGTTGCCGTGGGCCAGGCACACCGGCTCAACGCCTACCTTGGCGACATCGACATGCGGCTGCAGATGGAATATTCGCCCCGATTGCTGTGGGAGTTGCTGATCGCGGGCCGTCTTGACGCACTGACCACAGTGGACTATCCCGGCTACGAAGTGCAGCCGACGTCAGGCGTGGTCTGCGAAGTCATCGAGATCGAGCCGGTCTTCGTCGCCTTGTCGTCAGACCATCCGTTAGCTGACCGTTCCGAGATCGCGCTGTCGGCCTTGGCTGGGGAGACATGGGCTTTGACGCCCTCAGACGGTGCTGGCTGGCCCGACTGCTTCCACGCCGCGTGCCAGCAGGCGGGCTTCATGGCACGCGTCCCGTACACGATCGCGTCCCGCTCACCGATCCGCGATCTGATCATCCAGGGCCAAGCCATCTCCGCCTGCCAGGCCGTCTTCGAGCCCGCCCCCGGCATCGTCGTGCGTCCCCTGACCGGTTCGCCCGTGGTGATGCGTCACCTCGTCGCCTGCCGCCGCGACGGACCGCTCGCCCCGCACCTAGCAGAGCTGGTCCGCTTCGGCCGCGAGGCCCACCACGACTACGCGCAGCGGGCACCCGCCTTTCTCACGTGGAAGGCGGCTAACCGCAACCCAAGGTCACCCGAAACCGTGTAGCCAAGGTGACACGACAGACCGTACCAACGTCACCGCCTTCGCCAGCGGCATGGGCGACTCGTGCGCGGACAGCATCGGTTATCCGCCGCTGTTGGGTTTCTACGGCACATGTCGCGGCACCTACACCCGTGCGGGTGGTCCAAGCACGCGCACGACTATCGCTGGCCCTAGCTATGGTGCTCGTGCCGACTCACGCGCTACGCCGGCAGTAGTCACCGTCGGGATCGACGGTTTACGCGCGGTCGAGCGTCCCTCCGGCCGGTCTTGCCGTTGGGGATTCTGGCGCCCTGGCTGTTCTACTTTGGACTCGTGACTGTCAACCGCCACTAGCTTTCACTACGGCGGGTCGGGTGTGACGTGGTAGTGGCGTCCGCGTGGGCTGGTCCAGGTGAAGTGGCCGGGTGTTGTTTGGTGGAGTTGCCAGCCGCCGAAGTCTTTGGCGTGGTGGTGGTATTCGCATAGGGTGCCGAGGTTGTCGTGTTGGGTGGGGCCGCCGTCGGTGTGGCGGGTGGTGTGGTCGATTTGGGTTCGCAGGGCGGGGATGCGGCATCCTGGTGCGCGGCAGGTTCTGTCGCGTAGCCGGATCCACCGTGTGAGCGCAGTGTTGGCGAAGCGGTCGGTGGGGTTTTGTGCGGGTGGCCGGGCCCGGGTGAGACCCTGCAACAGCAGCGAGCCGTCGTTGGCGCGGACGGCGTATTGCCATTGGCTGTCTTGGTGCGACAGGGCGATTTGGCGGGCGATGCCGGCGGCGACGGGGCCGTAGGTGCCGAGTTTGCCGGGGTTGTTGTCAAGCCCGGCGAGGGTTTCCACGGTGACTTCAAGTTGCATGACTCCGGCTGGTGCGCTGGCATGCTTGCCTTCCAGGAGTTCGAGGAACACGTCGGCGCGGATCTGCTCNAGTGTCCTGCCGGAGCCGGAGTCAGTGCCGTAGCTNGCGCCAGCACCGCCNCTTGAGCCAATGCCCGCACCTGTGCAGGCGCAAGCATCAACGCCAGTGTTAACGCCCGCGCCTGACTCTGCGCAAGTGCGGCAGCCAGTGTCGGTGCCTGAGCCAGTTCCGGCGGTGTGGCGGGTGCGGGCGATGGTGCTGATGNGGGCGAATGCGGCGGTGGCGCGGGCGGCGTCGAGGCCGAAGGCGGTCAGGGTCGCGGTGCCGTCNTCNGCGGCGTGAAGCTGAACGCTGCGCCTGGTTTCGGCTTGCTTGCGCCGCGCGGTNACATAGTCCGGGTCGGCGGCTAAGGCTTTGCGGCGCAGCAAATCCCGCAACTGCCCGGTGGTCTTCTGCCCCGCGACCGGAAGCACNNCAGAAGCGATCTGCCGCGCCGCCGCTACCTCCAAAACCGACAGCACGTCCATAAACACACGCGCACGAGCCAAGTCAATGTCGGCATTAGACAAAGCCGANAGNACNTCAGGCAGCCGCTGACAAAGCTCTGAAGCCAAACGAACCTAAGCCTCNGCNGCGAACCGGGTCAGGCCAAGCAAACACGCCAGCTCCATCGGCGCGAACTGCGCGACCGGCGCCTNACGGCTCATCTCGTGAATCAGGGCAAGCTGACGGCCCAAAGCGGCAGAAGCGATACGCCCTTCCGCGACAATCCGCTCAGCCACATCCACAAACCAAAGCCTAGAACACAAGTACGACAACAACACTGCGGAAGATCGCATGCCTCAAGATCGGCGCCCGCGCGGCAAGCGGCCCAGCGATACCGGAACCGATCGCCGCGTGGGCGTGTGTTGACCTTAAACAGTTCAGCAGGTGAAGGAGACGCCGTTCATGGTCTTGCTGTCGCCAACGACTTCCTGCACTCGGATGTAGAACTTCTTGTTGGATCCGGTGTAGGTGCCGCGCACTTTTACTAGCGCCTTCTGTCCATTTTCGAGCTTGCCCGACGCCGGCGTGACCGTGATCGTGCTGACCGGGGTGCCGGGGTTGGTGAACGTGGGATCGGTGCCGACCGGCACGGCTGTCCACTCGATCCAGCCGTTGTAGGCCTCGACCATGAACTCGGTGTTGATGGCACCGCAGGCGACGCGGTCGGTGCCGCTGGTGCCGCGGAAAGTGGTCGTAACCGAGCCGCCGCCCGCGCGTTCGGTGCTCTGCGCTGGCGTTGGCGATTCGCGCTGCTTGGTGGCTTCGGTGACGGGAGGCGGATTTGGCGGCTGCTTGTCGCCGCCGTTGTCCGACTTAGGACCGCCGAAACCGCAGGCCAGCAAGGTGATGACGGCGGCTGTGACGGTGAGGGTGGTCTTCATGCGCTTCTCCTGATCTGTCCATTGACGACGTCGACGTGGATGAGGGTGAGGCCGGTCGTGCCGGGGCCACTGACCCGCGTTCCGTCGCTGGCTTGGAACCGTGCTTTGTGGAGCGGGCAGACGATGGCGCCATTGCTGTCTGGGGTGCCGACGAGAGCGCCCATGTGCGGGCAGCGGCGGTCGAAGGCCTTGAACTGGCCGGCGGCCGGTTGCACGACGATGACCGTGTTCGCCGCGACCACGCCACCACCGACCGGGACCTCCGCTGCGGCGACCAGCAAGGAACCAGGTGGCGGCAGGGTGGGAGCCGACGGAGACACAGAGGGTACGGCCGCGGGCGGTTCGGCGGAACCACACGCGGCGAGCGCGCCGGTCAGCCCGCACAGGGCGGCACCGGCGAATACGGCGCGGCGTGACATAAATGGATCAGTCATGCCCGTCAGGATGAAGCTGGCAAGAACCCGGTTGACGGATCCTGACAAAGCTGGACAGTCTATGGCCGTGAGTCTGGACGGATGGGGGGTCTGAGTCGGTGCCTGGTCTGCCGAAACCTGCCGTGCCGGACGGTCCGGTCAGGACACTTTTCGAACGGCTGCACGCACTGCACCACCAAGCCGGGTGGCCGAGCCTGCGGGAGATGGCCAAAGAGGTCGGGTGCAGCCACACCACCGTGTCGGCTTCGTTCTCTGAACCACGGGTGCCGCGATGGGGGCTGCTTGAGCTGATCGTGGAAACGCTCGGTGGAGATGTCGCCGGCTTTCATGATCTGTGGCTCGCCGCCAGCGTGACGGGTGAACAGACTCCGGTGACGGTGCCAGCGATGCCGCGTTCGCTGCCGCCAGACGTCGCCGGGTTCACGGGACGTGAGTCCGAGGTCGCCGCGCTTGATGAGCTTCTGGACACGGCGGCCGGATCGACCGCCATCGTCATCTCCGCTTTGTCGGGCGGCGGTGGTGTGGGCAAGACGGCACTGGCCGTGCACTGGGCACATCGTGTGGCGGAACGGTTCTCCGACGGGCAGCTTTACGTCAACTTGCGCGGCTACGATCCCGAGCATCCCGCCAAACCGGCCGAGGCGCTGGAGGCGTTGCTGCGCCAGCTGGGCGATAGTGGTGCGTCGATTCCGGGTGCCGTGGCCGACCGGGCGGCGCGACTGCGTACCCTCCTGGCGGGTAAAAGGGTTTTGTTGCTCATCGATAATGCTCACTCGGCGGCGCAGGTGCGTGATCTGCTGCCGGGTACGCCGGGCTGCTTCGTGGTGGTGACCAGTCGCGACAGTCTGCCCGCTCTTGTCGCGCGGCATGGCGCGCAACGGCTGACGGTCGGGCTGTTGTCTCTTGCCGACGGGGTGAGTTTGCTGCGACGCCTTGCTGGCCCGCGCGTTGACGCGCAACCGCAGGCGGCTGAGGCGCTGGTGCGGCGCTGTGCACGGCTGCCATTGGCGATCCGGGTCGCGGCCGAGCTGGCGGTCGCGCGGCCGACGGACAGTCTCGCTGACTTGGCGGCCGAGCTTGCGTCTGAGCCGAGGCCGCTGGATCTGCTTGACGCGGGCGATGACGAACACACGGCGATCCGTTCGGTCTTCTCGTGGTCGTTGCGCCACTTGACTTCCGCTGACAGTCACGCGTTCGCTTTGCTGGGCGAGCACCCCGGTCAAGATATCGGCTTGGAGGCAGCGGCCGCCTTACTTGGCGTGGACGCCAGTGCCGCCCGGCGCACTACGGATGCGTTGGCGCGGGCGCATTTGCTGGAGGAGCGGGATCGCAATCGTTACGGGATGCACGATCTGTTGCGCGCCTACGCCAGCGAGATGGCGGTGCCGGGGAGGGCGAGCGCGCGTGCACGGCTGTTTGAGTTCTATGTGGACAGAGCCGAAGCGGCCAGCCGGGAATGGCTGGATGCTGAGCGCGGCAATTGTGTCGCCGTAGCGGTGGCTGCCGCGGCTGAATCTCCGCGCCACACCGAAGCTTTGGCGTCAGCCTTATCCCGCTATCTCGACACCAGCGGGCACTACCGCGACGCGATCGCGCTTGACGAACTCGCGCTGCGGGCCGGCCGTGCTCGCCAGGACGCCAAGGCGGAAACAGCCGTGCTTGGGCGCCTAGGCACGATTCACCGACGGCTCGCTGAGTACCCCCAAGCCCTTGCCTTTCAAGAGGAGGCGCTGCGCGGCTATGACGCTCTCGGCGACGTGGCGGGTAAAGCGCAAGTGTTGCTGGGCATCGGTGGTATCGAGTGGAGGCTAGGCCGCTACAGCGATGCGCTCGCTCACCTGACAGAATCCCTTACGCTGCACCAGGAGCATGGCGACCGTGGCGGGGAAGCGGCCGCGCTGCACAACTTGGGCATCGTCTATCGCCGGCTGGGCCGCTACAACGATGCGCGCGATCACTACGAGCAGGCGCTGGCCGTTCAGGTCGCGCTCAAGAACGAAGCCGGTGAGGCCGGGGCACGCAATAACCTTGGTATCGTTCAGCTTCGGCTGGGGTGGTATCCGCTCGCTCTGGAGAATTTTGAGCAGGCGCTTTCGATTTACCGGCGCCTGGGGGACCGGGCCGGCGAGGGCGCCGTCCGCAACAATCTTGGCGAAACCCATGAAAGACTCGGTGGGTACTCAGAAGCCGTGGCCCAGCACCAAAGTGCCCTGGACATCCACCAATCCACGGGTTACCGCGCCGGGCATGCCGTGGCGTTGCGTGGCCTCGGCGTCGCCACCGGCCAGCTCGGCGACGTGAAACGTGCACTGTCCTATCTGGACCAAGCGATCGACTTGAGCACCGAGATCGGCGAGGCCGACGTGCGCACCCGTGCCCTGATTGACTCCGGCCTCATCCTGCAGGCCCGTGGCGACCAGGCAACCGCGGCTGACAGGCTGAAGGTGGCGTTGGCTTTAGCGGAAACCACGGACAACACCTACGAACGGGCGCGCGCTCTCGACGGTCTGGCACAAGTCACCGGAGCACCCGAGCACGCCGAGCTGGCCGCGAAACTGTTCGCTCAGCTGGGCGTGGCCGAAGCTCAGAAGGAGCAGCACTAGTTAGGGCGGCGGCACGCTGCAGGAACAGCATGACGATGATGGCGATGACGGCAGCGGTCGTGGCGACGATGGCCCGGCGCCGGTGCTTGACCCGTTCGCGTACGGCGGCGAGGCGCTCTGTCGCGGCCGGAGCGGGTGGGACGGACAGTTTCGCCGGGTCGGCCCGCAACGTGGCGAGCCCTTTGGCGGCATAGCTTTTGACCGTTCCAGGAGCCATGTCCAGCGTGGACGCGATTTCGGCTTCGCTGAGGTCCTCGAAGTGCCGCATGACGAGGACCGCTCGCTGACGCTTGGGCAGCCGGGCCAGCGCTCGCCACACTTCGTCGCGATCGTCCACAAGGGACTCAGGTGACGGAACGGACCGTTCCGGCAGATCGCCGGTCGGATGCTCGCCGTCCCACCGGCGCCGGCACCACGAGTTGTAGGTGTTCACGAGGGCCCGCCGGACATAGGGCTCCGAGTCGCCGCTGATGCGTTTCCAGACGGGCCACACCTTCGCCAGTGTCGTCTGCCGTAGGTCTTCGGCGAGGGTGTGCTCACGGGTTAGCACGTAAGCCAGGCGGAAAAACGCCTGTGACCTGGTGTGCACGAACTCCTCGAATGACTCCACGCCATAAAGTACCGGCGAGCCCGCCCCTTTGGTTCTACCCAATTTTGATGCGCAACCAAAGGTTGCATATGGCAGGGACCTGAGATAGGTTTTGTGCAACCAAAGGTTGCGAAAGGTGGGGAACAGTGGAGTACGGAACGATCGAACGCGATATCGATGTCGACGCCTCGCCGGAGGTTGTCTACGAAGTCATTAGCAAACCCGAGCATATGCAGGAGTGGTGGCCCGATGAAGCTCACTTCGAGCCGATCGCGGGCGCGCCAGGTGAACTGATCTGGCGCGACGCCGCGACGGGGGAGACGTCAACGGTCGCGATGGCGGTTGTCGAGGCCAATCCGCCGAAGCGGTTCTCGTTCCGGTGGTGTTTCGCCGAGCCCGTGCGCAGCGGATCGTCGCTGTTCGTCACCTTCGACCTGACCCCGGTCGGCGCGGGCACCCGGATCCGCATGACAGAAACCGGATTCCGCGAGATGGGCTGGGAGATCGCGGTCCTCGAAGAAAACTACAACGATCACGTGAGTGGATGGGACCGGTTCATCCCGATGCTCGGCGAATACGTCGCGAAACTGGTGTCAAACTCATGAGCACGGCGGTCGATGACGACCTGTGGTCAGCGATTGGTGACCCCATCAGGCGTACGATGATCGACCTTCTGCTGGCCGGAGGACCGGGCACGGCGACATCGCTTAGCGAGCAGCTTCCCGTTACACGCCAAGCGGTCTCGAAGCACCTGGCCGTCCTGGACCGAGTCGGCCTGGTGCACGGAGCACCGGCTGGCCGTGAGCGTCACTTCCAAGTCGACGAGGCACAGCTCGCCCGAGCGGTCGCCCAGCTAGCGGCGGTCGGCGCCACCTGGGATGCCCGACTGCGCCGCATCAAGCGGATCGCCGAGGCGATCGAGCGCAATCGCAACAACAATCAAGGAGATTAGAAATGGTCAACATCCTGCACGAGGTCGGGGTCGCCGCCCCGCTCAACGACGTGTACCAAGCGGTGACCACCACAGAGGGCCTCGCCGGCTGGTGGACCACGGACACCAAAGGCACGAGCGAAATCGGCAGTCAGCTGATCTTCCGCTTCGGCGACCTCGGTGGCTTCGACATGGAGGTGCTCGAACTCGACCCCTCCGGCCACGTGCGGTGGCGAGTCGTCGACGGTCCCGAGGAGTGGATCGGCACCGAAATCGACTGGAACCTCGACCAGCGCGGCGACTACACCATCATTCAGTTCAAGCACGAAGGCTGGCGCGAGCCGGTCCCGTTCATGCACCACTGCAGCACCAAGTGGGCGACGTTCCTGATGAGCCTCAAGGGCTTGCTGGAAACCGGGACCGGAAGGCCCTCACCCGGCGACGTCAAAATCACCGACTGGAACTAGTCCCGCCAGGAGTGTTGGGGGATGTAGCCGAGTAAGCGGCGGGCCTTGTCGATGCTGAGCATGGTGTCCACTCTGGACAGATCCTGGGTTTGGGTGACGCCGGGGAAGATCTCGGCGGCAAGGTCTGCTGACGGCCGGTTCATGACGGTGTCAGCGTTGGCGATGATGAAGATTTCCAGCCCGGTGCCTTGGTATTCCAGGGCTTTGCGCACAGCCTGGGCGCCGTCGCGGGCGTCGATGTAGCCCCATAGGTTCCACTTGCGCAGCAGCGGATCGTCCTGAAACGACGGGAAGGCCGCGTAGTCCGCCGGCTCCATCACGTTGGAGAAGCGCAGCCCGACCATTTTCAGCCGCGGGTCCCACCGGCAGAACTGGGCGGCCATCGTCTCGTCCATCAGCTTCGCCAGCGCATAGGAAGTTTCGGGGCGCGGCTCGTGCTCCTCGGTGATCGGGATAGAAGCCGGGGGATGATCGAGGGGCAAGCCGAGCAGGGTTTCACTGGACGCCCACACGACGTTCTTGATTCCGGCTGCTTTCGCGGCGGCGAACACGTTGTAGCTCACGGTCACGTTGTGGGCGAAGGTAACCGCGTTTGGCTTGGCGCCCGGGCCAGGAATCGCGGCGAGGCGCACGACCGCGTCGACTCCCGAATACCGGGAGTCGATGGCGGTCAGCGCCTCGAAAACCTGGCCGTAATCGGTCAGCTCGATCTGGGTGAACGACGCGGCACTTTTTTCCACGGGCGGGGCCTGGTCGACGTTGACCACGTCATATCCGTGTTCCAGGAGCTCGCGGACCACGGCCCGGCCAAGTTTCCCGCTTCCGCCTGTTACGACAACCCGAGTCACGGTTGAACGATAGCGGTCGCGAGCCGGATCGCGCCTTCAACGGGTGGGACGGTCAGCAGCTGAACGCGGGCGGCGGGGAAACGAGCCGTGAACGCGGAACGGACCGCCAGCCAGTAACTTGGCACCTGGGTGACGAGCCCGCCGGCGAAGACGACGTCAGTGACAGGCAAGCCGCGCCTGGCCAACACGGCGACGAGGTCCACAAGCGACGTCGCGCCCGCGGTGATGACCTCGAGGGCGTCCGGTGATGACGACGCGAAGACGGCACGGGCATGGGAGCCCCATTGTTCGGGGGCGGACCCCCAGCTCATCGCCTGCGCGAGGTCGAGGACCCCGGTGACACCAACGGAAGCCATCAAGTTCACCGCGAGTTCTGAAGGCGGCTCGCCGCGGTCGGCTTGGGCGAGAACGGCTTTGGCCGCCTCGCGCACGATCGCGGAAGTACTGCCATCGTCGCCGAGCACCCAGCCCCAGCCGCCAGCACGAGTGATGGTGCCATTGTCGTGAAGCGCGATCGAGCCGGTGCCGGCGACGACCGCGATGCCTTGCGCCAGACCGGCCGCGGGCAGGAGCAGTTGCGCGTCGTTGACGACCGTTACGGGGACATTGACGCGATCGAACAGGTGCCGTCGCAAAGCTTCGCAGTCAGCCGGAGTTTCGCAGCCGTGCGCGCCGACGGCGAGAGCAGACAAAGGCACGTCACGGATCAGCTCGTAAAGCCAAGCGGCAGCTGTGTCAGCGGGAACGGCTGACCAGCCGCCGGACGGCACGAGCGTATCGCTGAGCACACCATCCACAGTGGACACGACCCGAACATGCGTCTTGCTTCCGCCAACGTCGATGCCGGCGACAACTCCGGTCATGCCACCGCTCCCGCCGACTGGATCGCGAAGTCGGCCGGGTCCAGGCCGCCCGCCTTGGTGTCGTTGTTAGCGAACACGAAGGACTCAACCGGTACCCGCCGATGGTCTGCGAGCGCAGCGGCGAGCTCTTGGGCGACAACGGCCTCAAGCACCGCGCGCACCGCGGGTTCTGTTTCCGGAAGCCGCAAAACCTCAAGACCAGATTCAGCGGGTACTCCGTGGGCCGTCACAAGAACGGTCAAGTGCCCAGCGCGGGCAAGTGTTTGCGCCAGCTCGATTTCACGCCCGTCGCCAAAGATGACGTGTAGTGTGTTGCCCGCTGATTCCATCTCGCCGTGCAGGTAATTCCGTGTCGCCGATGCCGTTGCCGGAAGGCGCGGGACTTCACGCAGCAGCAGTGCCGTCTCCTCGGCTGAAGCACGGGAGGCACCCGAGGCGACCAGATCGGCGGCAACGCACGTCGCGGCGCGTGACGGCACGTGGAAGGACTCCCGGGTGGCGGTAACAAGAGCGGCGATGTCGTCCCACTTGCGCGCGGCATCAGGCGTGCCGCTGATCGCCGCGGCGATAAGGTCAAGGGCGACAATGGTTCCGGTATAGCCGACCGTTGAGGCGAACGAATCCGGCTCGTCACCGAGGCTGACCGCGCTGTCGGCAATTTCCGTCAGGGGCGATGGCGAAACGTTGACAATGGCGGTCTTGAAGCCGGGAAAGACCTCAAACGCGGCAAGGGTTTCAGCGCTGCGGCCACTCTGTGACACCCCGATGAGCAAGTCCGCGCCGAAGGCTCCCGGGTGCTCGACGACTTCACTGGCCAGGACCCGGTGTGCCGCGATCCCGTGACCACGAAGCAGGTGCACCGGAACGGCAAGGGAGGCAAACGAAGCGCCAATGCCGCAAAACAACGGCCGTGTTGCCCGGGGCACGGCAACGCTCATCGTCCGGGCGATACGCTCCAGCGCCTCTGGCTGACCGTCCCGGCCTTCGGCGAACGAGATGCGAGTCATTCGGGTGCCCCTTCGGTGGCGACGGCGAGGAGGAACCAGCCGGTGTGCGGGATCCATTGTTCGGCCCAGCGCCAGGAATCCCCGGCAGGCGCGTCCGGCGGAAGGAAGGCGATGTCTTCTTCGTCGGTCCAGCCGGAGGTGATGCCGTTGACGATGCCGCCGTCGCGGTTGGGGAATTCCGCCGCGTAATCAACGTTGTTGCGGCCCTTGCCATGGATCATGCACGAGTCGAACGGGTTGCGCCCGGCGATCCAGGCGAGCTGGTCGGCGGCGAACTCTCGGAACTCGCCGGAGTCCGCCGTGGACAGATCAGCACAGGCGTGTGCCGCGGCGGCCAGTGAGGCGATGGTGGCGTTCTCGCCCTGCCACCAATAGCCGGTTTCGTTATCGTGCGGGAAGAAGAACGCGTCACGCTGGCGCGGGTAACCAAACGGGTTAGGCACAGCCCGAGTGCGGGAAATGATGGCGCGCATAGCTTCCAGAGCCGTCATTGCCGCGAGATCGGCGGAGAACACATCGGCGTAGCGCAGCAAGGCTAAGACGGGAAGCCCGGCTTCGACGGCGTGAAAGAACGGTTCCCCCGAGGCGTATCGCGCCATGAGCTGAGTCGCGCGCCGATGTGCGGCTTGAGAAGCCTCGGTGACACCGGCGGCCACAAGTTCAGTGGCGGCAAGCAGAGCGGTGTAATCGTCCACGATGGACTCGGTGCCGTCGAACAAGTAGTCAAGGTTGTGCTTTTCCAAGTGGCGGAACGCTTCCACAGCCGCGTCGCGGTGCTCGGGAACACCGGTGCGGGCAAGAGCGGCGATGGCCAGCCCGCCACCCTGACGGTAGCCCGCTTGATAACGCGAAGTCCGCACACTGTTCTGCAAAGGAGCCGTCACGAAACGCTCGTCGAGCTTCTTCGTGAGGGCGTCGAAGATCCCGGTGTAGAAGTAGCCCTGCGGGTCACGGAACCGGTAGAGGAAATCGGCTCCCCACAGGGCTTCCTCGCGCAATCGCGGGCCGAGCTTGGCGGACAGTGCAGGGTGCTTGGCAGCCAGGGCATCCGCGGCGGCGAGCATCGCCCAGACACACAGCGGGATCTGTTGTGGACTCATCTTGCTCGTGTAGGTCAGGTGGCTCAGGAACTTGCTTGTGTCACCTGAAGCGTCCAGCCAGCCGCCGCGTGCGTCGACCGTGCGCCCTGTGGGGTCGTCCCACAGGGCGGCGTGCTGGTCTTTGAGGTCGATGTCCCCGCTGGAGCGCATCGCCGTGAAGTAATCGAGCACCGCACCGATGGTCTCGGTTTGCAGACGGCCCTGGCTGACAGTGAACGTCACCGATTCCGTGGCCGCTTCCAGGACGTAGGTGCCAGTTGCCAGGTCGCGTGGGAGGGTGATCCGCGCGAACGGGCCGAGGTGCCAGTTGGCGACGCTTTCCAGCGGCCCGGTTTCCCAGCTGGCGACTGTTGTGCCGTCAGCACGTCTCAGCCGCACCAGTCCAGGTGTCGTCGTGACCGCCGGTTTGGGGCTGTTGAGGCCATAGCCGAGGTGGGAAACCAGAAGCACACGTCAAAGCTACGAGTGGTTATGGAAAGTGTCAAAGTGGTACTGTGTGGTTATGCAATCCGACCCCCTCTGGATTCAGACAGCTAGCCGGATCAGGGCTCAGATCGCCCAGGACGGTTTGCCCCCTGGCGCGAAGCTGCCGCCTGAACGTGACTTGTGCGAGCGCTTAGGCGTGTCCCGCCTCACGCTGCGCAGGGCTCTGGCGGAGCTGGCCGAGCGCGGCCACATCAAGCCGTCGCACGGGCGCGGCTGGTTCGTCGCCGTGCCGGTCAGCTCACGGGACTGGCCTGAGGAGCTGGAGTCGTTCACGGCTACCGCGCGGCGCAAGAACCTCGTGGCCAGTGCGATCGTGCTCATGCGTGAGGTCCGTCCCGCGTCACTCGATGAGGCTGAGCGGCTCCAGCTGCCAGCGGGCTCACCGCTGTTCCGGCTCGACCGCGTGCGCCTGCTCGGGGACGTGCGGGTGGCTGTGGACCGCACGACATTGCCCGCTCTGCCTGGCCTCGAAGACGTGGACTTCCGCGAAGCGTCGCTTTTCGCTCTGGTCAAAGAACTAGGGATCGCGCTCGGCCGCTCCGAGGCGACGATCGAGGCCCGGGCCGCTAGCGCTGAACTTTCGGCGCACTTGGGGCTTTCGGCTGGGGCGCCGGTCCTGTTCCTCGACCAGACGATCTACACGCTGGATCAGCGGCCCGCGATGCTGTCCACTGTGGAATACAGCGGTGAGCGCTATCGCCTGCGCACGACCTTCCGCGCCTAAACGGGTTGCCGGCCCGTTTCACGCGAGCTAACCTGGGCCGCATGTGGCTCTGAGGATCAACACCGACGTCCTATCGTCTCGTGCTATCCCGGAGTCTCTTTATGTCTTCTTTCGCTGTATCAGCGCTTTCTTTTACCTGGCCCAACGGCGACGTGCTGTTTGACGGGCTCAGTTTCACGGCCAACGCTGGCCGCACCGGTCTCATCGGCGCCAACGGCACCGGCAAGTCCACTTTGCTCAAGCTCATCGTGGGCGAGCTCACGCCCGCCTCCGGCAGCATCAGCACCGGCGGCTCGGTTGGCTATCTGCGCCAGGATCTCACCTTGGACGCCTCGGCACAGGTTGACAAGGTGCTTGGCATCGCACCCATCCGCCGTGCCCTTGAGGCGATCGAGCGGGGTTCCACCGACCCGGACGACTACGCCGTCGCGGGAAACGACTGGGACATCAACGAACGCGCCGTCGCCATGCTCGGCCAGCTGGGACTGTCGCATGTGGACCTCGACCGCCGCGTGGGCGAGATCTCCGGCGGCGAGGCCATGCTGCTCGGCATCGCCGGCCAGTTCCTGACCCGTCCCGGCATCCTGCTGCTTGACGAGCCGACCAACAACCTCGATGTGCTTGCGCGGCAACGGCTTTACGCCGCAATCAGCAAGTACACCGGCGCGGTCATCATCATTAGCCATGACCGTGCCTTGCTGGAACTCACCGATCACATCGCTGAGCTGCGCGACGGCGAAATCACCATGTACGGCGGGAACTTCAGTGCCTACGAAGAGGCTGTAACCGCCGAACAGGAGGCCGCCGAGCGGATGGTGCGCTCAGCCGAGGCCGAGGTGCGCCGCCAGAAACGCGAACTCATCGAGGCTCGCATTACGCTCGACCGCCGCGCGCGGTATGGGCAGAAGATGTGGGACACGAAACGAGAGCCGAAAATCGTTATGGGCGCCCGGAAACGGTCGGCTCAAGTGTCCGCTGGCAAGTATCGCAACATGCATCAGGAGAAATTGGAGCAAGCCCGTGAGCGGCTGAGTGAGGCTGAGGAGGCGATGCGTGACGACGGCGTCATTCGCATCAGTCTCCCGGCGACACTCGTGCCGTCTGGCAGAACCGTTGCGGTGCTTGAGGAAGTGAAGTTGCGCAATGGCGTCACGTTAACGCGCGACATCCGTGGCCCGGAACGGATCGCTGTGCTCGGGCCGAACGGTTCGGGTAAGACGACGCTCCTGGAAACACTGGCCGGTCTGCTGCCCCCGGTAGCGGGGGAGGCTGAGGTTCGGGTGCCCACACGCTATCTGCCGCAACGGCTTGACGTGCTCGACGGTCAGTTGTCGATCGCGGCCAACGTGGCACGGGTGGCACCAGCGGCGACGGACAACGAGATTCGTGCTTTGCTAGCGCGGTTCTTGTTCCGTGGCGGCCGGGCTGACCAGCTCACGTCGTCGCTGTCGGGCGGCGAGCGGTTCCGGGCTGCACTGGCCACGGTGCTGCTGGCCCAGCCAGCACCGCAGTTGCTGATGCTCGACGAGCCGACGAACAACCTCGATCTCGCTAGTGCGCGGCAGCTCAGTCAGGCGCTTAACGCGTACCGTGGGGCGCTTTTGATAGCCACCCACGACCTGGCGTTCCTGTCGTCATTGGAGATCACGGACCGGATTGTCCTTTAGAGGAAAGGGCCGCGGCGGGCGAACACGATCGCGCCGTCGCGGCTTTCCCCTGAACTCAAGCGCATCGTCGCCTCGACGGCGAATCCGGCGGCCTGAAGCCAGGCGGCGACCTGGCCAGGCTGCCGGTAGTGCACATGAACGTGCATCGGGTGCCCGCCATAGCCGGTCGTCTTGAGCGTGGTGCCGTCGCCGGCGTGAAAGCCAAGCAGCAGTGGGCTTGATGGGAGCAACACCCGGTGAAAATGGGCCAGCACTCCGGCGATTTCCTGGTCGGGGATATGAATCAGGGAGTACCAGGCGACCAGGCCCGCCAATGACGCGTCCTCAAGGTTGAGGTCGGTCATCGAACCCACCTCGAACCGCAGTCCCGGGTGGTCGCGCCGGGCGACGTCGATCATCGCGGGGGACAGGTCGATGCCGAAGGCGTCGAGACCTAACTCGTGCAGGTGCGCGGTTATCCGGCCAGAGCCACAGCCCACTTCGGCGACCGGACCACCACCGGCGGCCTGAACCTGCTCGGCGAACAGCCCGAGTGCCGCCCGCTCATAAGGCGTCGTGGCCAATAGGTTGCGCACCTGTTCGGCATAGCTAATCGCGACAGTGTCGTAAGAGGTGCGGGTGTCGGTCAGCCACGTGTCAGCGTCCATCGCCGGTACCATACCGTTTCTCTGGTACACATCGGAGCCCGCTACATTGTGCCGGTGCGTTACTGGGCGTTTCTGAGCTATAGCCGTCAAGATGAGCAATGGGCGCGCGCGTTGCACTCGCGCTTGGAGGGTTATCGCATCCCACGCCCGGCCCGGCCCGTAGCGGTTCCGCACGGCTTGCCCAATGAGCGGCTGCGCCCGATTTTCCGGGACAAGGACGAACTCGCCGCCTCTTCAGACCTGGGAGCCAGCCTGCGTGCCGCGCTCGACGCCTCACGCTTCCTGATCGTGCTGGCGAGCCGGTCGTCGGCCGCGTCAGCCTGGGTCAATGCCGAAGTGCGGCATTTCATTGACACAGGCCGGGCAGCCGACATCCTGGTCGTTGTTATCGACGGCGAGATAGGGGACCCCGTCGGCGATGACGTGTTCCCGCCGGCTCTGGCGCCGCTTGCCAAGACGCTGCTGTGGGTAGATGCCCGAGGTGAAGCAAAACCGCGCAGGGAAACAGTCTTCCGCCTGATCGCGGGAATGCTAGGGGTTGGCTTCGATGTCCTGTGGGGCCGCGAACGCCGAAGGCTCGTGCGCCGCGGCCTGGGGCTGACTGCGGCGATCGCGGCCGTCAGCGTCGCCGTCGCGCTGATCGTGTGGCGACAGCAAACCGCCGCCGATCTCAAGCGCCCAGACCGGCAACAAGAAGCATTCCGGCAGTGGCTCACCAGCGAGATCGTCGAAGACGAGACGCCAGAACCGTCGGTGAAGCTAAGTATCCTGCTCGCCGAGGACCTGGACCGCAATGGATGGCTTGATTTCGCCGTTGTCAACAGCACCTCGGGATACTGCGGCTCGGGCGGCTGCGGCTTCGATGTCTATCTGACACGGTCGCCCGGTGACTACTCCAGCGTGCTGTCGTTGTTGGGCGGATCCACACCACGGTCCCGCGCCCAGCCGCCAGACCCGTACCTGCAGTTCGTCGTTACCGATCTCACTGTGGGCAGTGAACCGTTGTATACCGTCTACCGGCTCATCGACGGCAAGTACCGGCTGGCGCAATACGAGTTCTGTAACGGCGTGTTCTACGAGTACTGTGCCGATCCGGCCGTCATCGTGCCACTGCCGAAAAGGCTCGCGGTGCGTCCTAACGCTACCTATCGTGTCGCGCCACGCGAAGACGCGAGTGAGGTGACCGGAGTCGAAGGGCCACAAGCCGGCTCGCCTGGCGGTGCGGTCGCGGAAGTCGCTGGCGGTCAATGGTTTCTGGCTGAGATCTGGAAAGGACGGTCAGCCTTCGTCGCGCGCCGGGATGTGGTGCTGTAGCCGCACCAGCTGCGCTGGCGCTCCCCAGTGCGCAGGAATGCGCTCCGGAATGCCGCCAGCGAAAGTCTGATGCAGGTTAAGGCGCTTCAAGTGAACGTAACCGATGTGACAGTCACACTGCTTGATGCTGCACGGCCTTGGCTTCAGCGCGGGCAGGTAGGAGCCGTCGTAGAGGTTGCCGATCGGTTCCGGGATGAAATGGCACCGGCGCACCGTGCCGTCACCGATCACTGAAAGCGCTGTCTCGCCAGCCCAGCACTCCTGCCCGGCACTCGCATGTGGACGGGCACTTAGCCCAAACAGCGGATCGATCGCCGTCCAGCGCGCCTCAGCCTCCGTGTCATAGGTGTGCCCGTCAGCCGCGTTAACCCACAGATAGGTGCCCTCTGGCAGGGCCTGGCGCAGCTCGGCGGCTTCGGCGAAGTGCTCCTCCAGCCCGACCATGCCGACCGAGTGCCGGATACCCTTGTCCCGCAACGTTTCGCAAGCGCCAAGGAACCGCTGGCGGCTGACCTGACCGGGATGGTAAGTCGCCCACAACGCCAGCTTTGCCGGATCAGCTTGCTCCGCCCACGTCAGGCGGCCAGCGAGGTTCGTCTGGATAGCGACCCGGCGCACGTGCGGCTGGTGCGACAAGGCAACAAGCGCTTCGCGGTACCACGACCGGGTCAGCCCTTCGCCCCACGGCGTGAACAGAATCTCCAGCTGATGCCCGTCAGGATTGCGGATCGTCCAGTCAACGAAGGTGCTTAACGCCGCACGGTCAGCACGCAACTGCTCCCGGCTATCCTGCCGCTTGGCGAAAGGGCAATAGGGACAGTCGTAGTTGCAACTGGCCAAGGGCCCCCGGTAAAGCAGCAGCAAGTCCACGCCACACACCTTAGGCTGTGATGCCTATGCGGCAGCAATCGAACGACGCGTTTAAGGTCTGAGCGTGGGCACCCTCTTCGTTCACTTGACCCCGGAGAAGTACGCGGCCCGGATCATGCGGGCCGGGCTAACGACGCCTGGTGTTTACTGCTTTCCCATGATCCCGTCCTATACCCTGACTCACCAGTGGTTACGGGAGCTGCGCCGTGACGGTCAGCGTGCCTTTGTGGCCATCGATTTCCGCATCCCCGATGAGGAACCGGTCGAAGTCGGACACTACAACCGCAAGCGGCGCTCAGTGACCGCGGCCAAAGCCGTGGCGCTTATCCGGGCACAGGACGATCCACGGGGCTACGAGGTGTACATCCCACGCTCGGTCACGCGAGCGGAACTGGTGCGTACGCGCGCTGTGTCCCAGGTGGCAGGCTGGCGCTATCGCCCGGACGAGCACGGGAAACGCCCCTGCGCCTGCCCGATCTGCCTGCAGCCGGGAAGTTATGGCGCCGCTGACATCCGGGCTCGCTACGACCTCGACGATTAGCTGACACGCTCGTTCTTACCGGGGACGTCTGGCACGCGATCTGCTGGCGAGACTCACCGCTCAATGAGCCGTGAGCGGTAAACAATGTGGTCGTCGCCCTCATAGCTGAAGTCAAGATCGGTGGCATGCGTCATGCCGATGCGGCGCATGACGGCCTGTGAACGGACGTTGGCTGCTAACGTGATCGCCAGGATCTCGGTCAAGTTTGCTTTGGTGAACCCGAAATCGAGCACCGCACGAGCCGCCTCAGAGGCAAACCCTTGTCCCCACGCGCTTCGGGCTAGCCGCCACCCGATCTCGACTCCCGTGAACGGCATGTCCGGCTCGACGACATCCAGCCCGGCCATGCCGATTAGCTCGCCGCTCGCCAGCTCCTCAACCGCCCAGAAGCTGAACCCGTTGCGCGCGTAAGCCTCCTGATACAGCTTCATAGCCGCTGCCGACCGCTGCTCATCCCACACATCGCCCAAATGCTCGCGCACCTGCGGGTCGGCGTTAAGCGCGGCCCACGCCGCCAGGTCGTGCTCCCGCCAGTCCCGCAACACCAGCCGCCGCGTCCGAATCTCGATCACTGAAGAAGACTACGGCGTGCCGCTGCGGTCACGCACCGCAGCCTCAATTCGCATGAGCTGTCCCAGGAGCAGCAACGTGCAGCTGAGCAGCAGCCCGCCCTCGTCTCCGCGACTGACTAAAGAGAGCAATATGCCCAAAGCGCCCGCGATCATGACGACGACGCCCCACACATTCTGCGCCCAGCCTGGGTTGGTTTGCATCGCGGCAGTCTAGACGAGCCTGCGCCGTTTAGACTGCTGGCCGTGACGGTTCAGCTGGTCGTGGGGTTATGGGGTGCGGGCGACAGTTCGCCGGATTTCACCTTCGGCATGAGCCGGCTAGCGGATCAGGGCTGAAGTCATGCGGGCGCGGACGGTGTCGGAGACGAGCCACGGGCCGATGGCGTCGCTGCGAGCCAGACCGTCATCGGTCAGGACGAAGCGCTCGGGCGTCAGAACCGCCCAGCTGTCCAAGTCGGACAGATGCGGGAAGTCGTCCAGGACCGCATTGCCGAACCGCGACTCGTAGGCCGCTAAGTCGGCGCCCTCGGCACGTAGCAAGGATTTGAGGAGCCACCGCAGCCGCTGTTCGTGTGCGTCAAGGGCGAAGCCGTGTTCAGCGAACGCGAAGTCAGAGGGCGGCCGCGCGAGGTAGTCGTCGATGATGCCGCGCACTTCACCAATGCTGACCGCATAATCAAACGAGTAGTGCAGTTCACGCGTGTAAGAACGGGCGCCGCAGCCGAGACCAACCATGCCATCGTCTTGGCAGCAATAATCAGGACCATCCACAGTTGGTACTCCAAAGCGGCGAAACTGCCGCATGGACAGCTGCTCATATCCGGCGTCCCGCAACAGATCCCGGCCGTAGGAGTAGAGCGACAGCCGTTGCGCGTCCCACGACGGGTCGGGATCGCCGCTATGGCGTTTACCCAGCCCGGTCAGCGGCCGCACATAGAGCGGATAAAGGTAGATCTCCTCGGGTCGCCAGGACAAAGCCGTGCGCAGCGAGAAGGCCCACGTCTCCACGGTCTGGCCGGGGATGCCGTAGATCAGATCCAGGTTCAGCACCGGAAAGTCAAACGTGCGGATCGTTTCCAGGGCTTGGTCGACCTGGGAACGGCGCTGCGGACGGCCAGCCGCGTGGGCTTCAGCGTCGATGAAGCTTTGCACGCCCATGCTGAGGCGGTGCGTTCCGTGCGCGGCAAGCACTTCCAGACGGTCCGCCGTCGCGGTAGCGGGAGAGGTTTCCACCGAAAGCGGCAGCGCGGGATCGAGGTCTAGCACGCTAAAGAGATCAGCTAGTTCGGCAGCGGTGAGGAAAGTTGGTGTGCCACCACCGATCGCGGCACGCGAGTAACGCACAGGGCCAATCGAGTCGGCGACGGCAGAAGCCTGTGCCCGCAACTGGGTCAGGTAGGCGGACACCTGCTCGGCCGGTGGCCGCGTGCGGGTGAACAGATTGCAGAAGCCGCAGCGCATCTCGCAAAACGGGATGTGCACGTAAAGGAACAGCGAGTCCTTGGCTTCAGCCGCCCACACGTCACGCAAGGCGGGCCGCGGCACCAACGGCCGGTATGCCATCTTGTGCGGATAGGCGTAAAGGTAGCCCTGGTAAGGCGATCCGCTGAGTGTCACGCTGCCTCCAGGGTGAAGTGAGCATAAGGCACGGTCCACACGACCTCGTGGCCAAAGCGGTGACCGAGCTGACCGTCTTCGCCGTAGGCGGTGCCGTGATCGGAGCAGATGATGACGAAACATGGCCGGCGGCGCGAAGTCAGTAGCGAAAACAGGCGCGGCAACTGTTCATCCACATAGGACAGAGCAGCGGCGTGACTGTCGAGGGAGTCCGCCGCGGCGCCCAGCAGATAGTGCTTGTTCGGCTGGTGCAAGGCGGAAATGTTGAGGAACGTGAACAGCGGCCGCGCAGGCGGCAACGCTTGAAGCGATGTCGCGAGCTGATCGAGCTGATGGCGCAACGAGTCTGGCTCCGTGACCCCAAACGAAGGCCGCCAGTGCGCTTCGGTGAACAGTCCTGGCAACACCGACCCGAGAGCCGACTGCTGGTTGAAGAACCCAACCCCGCCCAGGCACAGCGTGTGATAACCAGTCTTCGCCAGCGCGGTCACGACGTCGGCGGAGTCAAAGACCCACGTGTCGGTGCCGGTGGTTTCGCTGCCAGGGAAAGCGGCCGCGAACAGACGCTCACGTGCGCCATCTAGTGGCGTGGGCAGGAATCCGGCGAAGAAGGCGTGGTGTGCCGCGTAGGTGAAGCTCGCGGGACTGTGCCGTTTCTCCCACAGACCGCCTGGCAACACCGAGGCTAGGCACGGCGTGGGTGTAGAAACCGCGACGTCGTAACGCAAAGTGTCGATAGTGATGAACGCGATGTCGTGTGTGCCGATGAGGTGTCTCATAACGCCACCAGCTGGGCTTCGTAGGTGTCGCGGCCGTCGAAAAGCAGACCGGGCAACAGGTCGCCGAAGGCGTTGACCTCGGCGATGGCGTGGCGTTGCCAGCCGGTGCCGACCATGAGGTCCACGCCCATTTGTGCCGTGCCTGGGAAAAGGGCGGCAACGTCAGCACAGGTGCGCAGCCCGGCGTCGAACGCACTGCCCGCCGGGATCGACGATAGCGGCAGGCGCTTTCCTCCTAAGTGGAGATTCGTCATCGGCCATTTGCTGCCGCGAGCGACCACGTGCGATGGCTGACCGTTGAGCACGACCACCCTGAAGTCCACGACGTGGCCGTCGATTCCCGCTTTGGGGAACCATTTCTCGACGTGCAGGCCACCGGGGGCGAGACGGTCGACGATGGCGGCGATGTCGTTTTCGGTGTGATAGCGGCGTACCCGCAAAGAATTGAAAAGCCTGTTGCCGGCGAGCTCGACCGAGGTTGTCGCCTGAAGGCGGCCGTGCGGCCCAAATTCGAGCGCGAGAACGCCGGAGGCGGAAGAACCGAAGCGGGACTTGACGAACACGCGCCGCCACCCGGCGGCGTCTAGGGCGGCACGAAGGGAATCCCAGCCGGTGACCGGGCCGGGCAACGCGGCAGGGACCGGAATCCCGGCAGCGGAAAGCACACGGTGGCAAGCGCTCTTGTCGAACATGGTGCGGATGTCATCGGGCTGCGCGAGCAAACGGGAGCCAGCCGCCGCGGTGGCGATGGTGTCCAAGGAGGACGAGAACCCGCCGAACCAAGCCGCGCCATCAGTGATTTCGCCATGCAGCGCGGGCACGGCGGCTCCACGCAGGAGCCGGTCAACCTCGGCATCCTCGCCAGGCGACTCGATGCGCACGAGCGACCCGGCCTCGAAGGAAACCGGGTCGCCACGCAGGACGGTCAGCCATGGCACGACACGAGGCGGCTCAAGGCCTTGCCGGGCGGCTGCCGCCGCCAGCAAGGCCACTCGCCTGGAGCCGGGGTTGCCGACGACGGCTAATCGCACGCTCATTCGGAAACAGCGATGTAGCGTTCGTCTTCGTCTTCCGGGTCACCGGCCTCGGACAGATCGACCTCCACGCCGGCCTCGGTCAGCTCGGCCGTAAGACGGTCCATGACCGGCTGGGTGATGAAGTGGTGGTGCAGGTCGAGCTTGCGCAGATGGGTCAGCGGCTGCCCGGCCAGCAGCGCGCTCGCGCCCACATCGGACAGCATGCCCAGCGACAGGTCGAGCACCTCTAGCCGGGCCACGATCGGGGCGCTGGCCAAAGCGGCGGCGACCATGTCGGCGATCTCGGCGTTACGCAAGCCGAGCGAAGTCAGCGCGGGAAGCTTGCCACCGGCCAGAATCGGCACGAGGTCTTCGACCGTCGCGTCGCCGCCATAGTTGTCGGTGCCTAGCCACAGCTCAAGATGAGTCAGGTTCGGCAGTTCGCTGTCGCCGACGGCGCGCACGATGTCAGAAGGGAGCCCGCCTGACTGGAAAGTGAGACTGCGCAGCGACTCGAGCCGCCCCGACTTGAAGAACAGCCCTTCGCTGCCGCGAATCGTCAGCGTCGCCAGCCGGGGGAACGCCTCCAGCAGTGGCGTGACGTCGGTGTGGTTGATCCACGAGATCTCGCACTCTTCAAACGTCATCTCGCCGAGGAAGAGAGCATCCAAAGCGGACAGTTGCGGGGCGACGCCCGCGATGAGGTCCACGGGTGGCCCGGAGTCGTAGGCACTGCCCCAGGCTCCAATGACGAGCGCGGTCACCTGAGAGACCCACGGCTCGGCGGCCAGCCCGGTCAGCCTGCGTTCGAACTCTTCGCTACCGTCATATTCCGGGTCTTCGATGCGCCAGGCGACCGCCGCCGGGTCAGCGGGCGGTTCACCGGCCGGGGGATAGGCCACCACGGGCCGCCCGGCGAAGGTGGTGATGTGTTCGCTGATAGTCATCGCTGCCCTCCACTGCGAAAATCTTCGCGGCAAACATCAAAGATCCCCTCTAATGCTGTGGGACCCTAGCAGCCGCGGGCGACATCACTGTGTCTCGGTCTCGATGTCGCCGATGGCCCGCGCGACGGTGGAAGCGATGCGCACGACACCAAGGGCGGTCGGGTGGAACGGGTGGCTGTCGGTCAGACCCTGCAGGTCGCGGCCCAGTTGCGGATGCCCTGGTTCACACAATGTGGACAGTGCGGGATGGGCGACGCTGAACTTGTACTTTTCGGCGCCGGCCGTAAGGACGTCATTGAGCTGGCGGTTCATGTCCAGGAGCAGGTTGAGGTTGGTGGGCGAGAGCCCTGGCAAGCCGTTGGGGCCTTCGGTGTCCGGGCAGTTCGCCTCCGACCCGAACGCGTCGTAAGACGTGGCGACGATGATTTTGGGTTTGCTGGGCAGGTCGTTGAGGTCTTGCAGCAGCTCGCCATAGTCGCGGTCGAATCCGGCCAGCCTGATGGCGAACTCGCCCTGCGTCAAGTTGTCGCCGCAGTTTTCAAAGCCGTAGCAGTAGCGCAGGAAATCGGCCCAGTAAAGGTCGTTCGGGCCGACCATGACGACGACGAACTTGAGCCCTTCCATCTGTTTGACCAGGCCGATCTGCGGCTGGATGATGTGCCCGCCCTTGGCTTGCGGTCCTCGCAGCCCAAACGGGATCGACGCCCCCGAGCAGGCCAGGTTGCGCACCTTCTGGTTCGTCATCCGTCCAATCTCGACGGCAAGCGAGTCGCTGCTGCGGCCACAGGCGTTGTCTTCAGGCTCCGCGTCGGCCATCGCTGGCCCGCCGACCCGGGCGGCGCGGGAGTCTCCGATCACGACACCGGTGAAGCCCCGCACCGTGGGACCGACGGCCGAGGGAGACAGGTGGTAGGTGCCGGCTAAATCGGACAATGAATGGATATTGCGTAAGCCTTTGGCGGTGCCGTCGTAGGCGAGGAAGCCGGCGGTCAGCCAGGCGAGCATGGTGACGATGAAGGCGGTCAGCCCGGACCGGACCAGCTGACCGGTCAGGTGACGCCACAGCGGCCCGGAGACGCCTATCCCGGCCAGCTCCAGCGAGCGCACGCGAGCTAACAGCCGGAAGACGCCCAGCAAAGCCGTGGCCGCGAATACCAGGCCGATCAGCAGGAGTGTGGCCAGGCCATACCAGGTGACGAAGCCGCCGGCGATGGTTTCCGCGGCGGATTTCGCGACGTTGCCGCCGCCGTTGGGATCGAGCGCCGCCGCGGCGTCAGCGTTGCGCTGCACCGGGCCGAGAGCGAGCTTGGGCCGCAACGGGCCGTAAACCTGCAGAGCCGTGATGTCGAAGTCGGTGTTTCCAATTTGGACCAACTGGGCCGGGCCCTTGACCGAGAAGTCAGGATCGCGCGCGCCAACGGAAAGGCGCTGCCCAGCGATCGTGAGGTCCTGATCTGGTGTCAGCATGATCGCCAAGGGCAGGCAAACGAACACACAGATCAGGGTCAGCAACAAGGTTGGCCAAGCTCTCGCTTCGCGAATCGCCGCGGACTTCCTCAGCCGGATAAGCCAGCGGACAACTCTCATGCGTTGCAAGGTTAGGCGGCGGTTTCCTCTTTTCGCCACCATTTCTGGCCCGACTCGGGCAGGGTGTCGATTGGGTCGTAGTACGCGTAGCGCTTCGACAACGCCTCGGGGTCACTTTCCTCAATGGACGTTTTGTAGTTCTTGGTCCAGTAGGAAATGCCGTGCTCACGGTCGTATTCGGTGACCATGTGCACCCAGCGCTTGCCGACGAACGGCACGTCACAGACGATGCGCGGGGTCGCGTAACCGGGCAGGTAACCCATGATGTCGTGCTGCAGCTGCTGTGCTTGCCAGACCGCCACACGCCAGTGCTCGGAGTTGGGGATCATGTCGCACATGTAGAAGTAGTACGGCAGGATGTTCGCTTCGCCTTGCAGTGCAAAGCAAAGGTCGAGCAGGCTGTGCGAGTCGGCGTTGACGCCACGCATGAGCACGCCCTGGTTGCGGACATCGCGGACGCCGACTTCGAGAGCCGTCTTGGCGGCCTTGGCGACCAGTGGGGTCAGCGAGTTGGCGTGGTTGACGTGCGTGTGGATCGCCAGGTTGACGCCTCTTCTGCGGGCTGTCCGGGCGACGCGCTCGAGTCCTTCCACGACATCGGGCTGAATCCAGTGCTGGGGCAGGCCCATCAGCGCCTTCGTCGCCAGGCGGATGTCACGGATGGTGTCGATCGCGAGCAGGCTCATCAAGTACGACTCGAGGTTTTTCCACGGCACGTTGGCCACGTCGCCGCCGGAGACAACGACGTCGCGAACGCCAGGGTGGGCCTTGAGATAGGCGATGTGCGCGTCATAGCGCTCGACCGGCTTGAGCTCAAGCTTGAGTTTTTCGACCACCGGCGTGGAGTTGCCGACGAGGTCCATGCGGGTGCAGTGGCCGCAGTATTGCGGGCAGGTCGACAGCAGCTCCGCCAAAACCTTCGTGGGGTACCGGTGGGTGAGTCCTTCAGCGACCCACATGTCGTGCTCGTGCAGTGAGTCCCGGCTGGAGTGCGGGTGCGAGGCCCAGTCGTTGAGCCGGTCAGACGCGACCGGGATCATGTAACGGCGAACCGGGTCGGCGTAGAACGCCTCCGTCGTGACACCCTCGCGCGCCATCGTGTTGATCATCTGCGGCGGAACCAGCATCGACATGGTCGAGAATTCCTGCTGGTCCTTCTCCAGGTCGGCGTAGAACTCCTCGCCAACAAGGTCGCCGAGCACGTTGCGCAGCTGCTTGATGTTCTTGACGCAGTTGACTCGCTGCCACTGCGCGGACTCCCACTGAGCTGCCGTGACGTTCCGCCAGCCGGGAAAACGGGTCCAGTCCGGCTCGATGAGCTCGGTACGCCGGTACTCGTACGGCTGAGTCACGGTTTCTCCTTCGGTTCGCATCTTCGCGCTGCAGGCACGATACTGGAAATTATCCGGTATTCCAATTATCCTGCCGGAAGAATTCTCGTCAAACGCTAGAGGAGCAATAAAATGGCAACGTCGCCGATCGGTTTGCACCGCGTGATCTATCCCGCGGGCGTTCTGCCGCAGGCGGCTGCCAAGCTGGACAACTCGGCTGAAATAGGCGCGGACGAGGTCAGAATCGCTGTTGAACGGCTAAACCTCGACGCAGCGTCGTTCCGTCAGCTCGCGTCGGCTTATGACCCGGCCGGGGTCAAGCAGGCCGTGCTGGACATCGTGGCCGAGCGCGGCAAGATGCAAAACCCGGTCACGGGCAGCGGCGGCATGCTCATCGGCACGGTCGAAGAGGTGGGCCCACAGTCACCGCTCGGGCTCAAAGTTGGTGACCGCGTCGCCACGCTCGTCTCGCTGACGCTGACTCCACTGCAAATCACCGACGGCCTCAAGAACTGGGACGGAAAGTCAGAGCAGGTCCCGTGCGAGGGTCACGCGATTCTGTTCAGCCGCTCGATCGCCGCTGTGCTTCCTGAAGACCTCGCACCCGATCTCGCGCTGGCCGTCATGGACGTCTGCGGCGCCCCCGCGCTGACCGCCCGGGTCGTGCGGCAGTACCCGAACGCACGCGTGGCCGTGATCGGTGCCGCGGGCAAGTCGGGCTCGCTGTCGCTCGCCGCCGCCCGCGATGCGGGTGCCCGGCGCATCGTCGGTGTCGTGCCCAACCTCGACGAGTTCGAAGCGTTGCGCAAGACCGGCCTGGCCGACGAGGTCGTCATCGCCGACGCCCGCAACCCGGTCGCGCTGGCCGAAGCCGTGGGCGACGCCGTCGACGTGACTGTCGTGTGTGTCGATGTCCCGGGATGTGAGCACGGGGCGATTCTGGCCACGGACGCGGGCGGCACGGTGATCTTCTTCAGCATGGCGACCAGCTTTTCCGCCGCGGCTCTGGGCGCCGAAGGGCTGGCCGCAGACGTGACGATGCTGATCGGCAACGGTTATCTGCCGGGTCACGCCGCCTACGCCCTGGACCTGTTGCGCACGAATTTGGCGGTGCGCAACCTCTTCGAGGCCCGGATAGCCGCACACTGATCTCATGACAACCCCTATTCTTTTCAAGGCCGGGGCCATCAGGACCCCCTCCGTTCCCGTCGCCGAAGCCATGCTGATCAGCGACGGCGTCGTGCGGTGGCTAGGTCGTGCCGAAGACGCGCCAGAGGCCGGTGAGGTCATCGACGCTGGTGACGCTCTGATCACACCAGCGTTTGTGGACGCTCACGTGCATGCCACCGACACGGGGCTGGCGCAGCTCGGGCTCGACCTCAGTGCGGTGCGCTCGAAGACGGAGCTGCTCGACCGGGTGTCCGCGTTCGCCAAGAACGGCGACGGCGTCATCCTTGGGCACGGTTTCGATGAATCGACATGGGGTAATGAACAGGTGCCGCCGTCAAGCGCCGAGCTTGACCAGGCCGCGGGCGGGCGCAGCGTCTATATATCTCAGGCATCGATCCATTCGGCGCTCGTCACCAGCGATCTGCTGGCGCTTGCGGCGGGCGCGCCGGGCTTTGCCGAGTCCGGCTGGGTACGCCGTGACGCCCACCATGTCGTCAGGGAAGCCGCGTTCGGCCGGATCACGGCCGCTCAGCGTGACGCCGCGCAGACGGCAGCCCTGCACAAGGCGGCCTCCGAAGGCATCGCGTCGATCCACGAGTGCGGTGGGCCGGGCACGTCGTCGCCCGAGGACTTCACGTCGCTGCTTGCCAAGTCGGGCAAGGGTTTGCCGGAGGTCTACGGCTTCTGGGGCGAGCTCATGGGCGCGGCTAAAGCACGGGAACTCGGAGCGGTAGGAGCTGGCGGGGACTTGTACGCCGACGGGGCGTTAGGTTCACGGACCGCTCACCTGCGCGAGCCGTTCCTGGACGGGGATCGCGGCTGTGGGCACGGATACGTTACGGCGCAACAGGTCGCCGAGCACCTGATCGACTGTCATCAGCACCGGATGCAAGGCGGGTTCCACGCGATCGGTGACGCGGCGATCAGCACCATCGTGGAAGGGTTCTCGATCGCGGCAGCCAAACTGGGTGTCGACGCGCTGCGCAGCGCACGGCACCGGGTTGAGCACGCCGAGATCATGGACAAGCAGCTCATCAAGGGGTTCGTTGAGTACGGCATCTTCGCGAGCATGCAGCCCGCGTTTGACCGGCTGTGGGGCGGCGAGCATCAGATGTATGCCCAGCGCCTGGGCGTTGAGCGCAGTCTGGCGAGCAATCCGATGGGTCAGATGTTCAACACCGGTGTCGCGCTTGCCTTTGGCTCCGACTCGCCGGTGACGCCGCTGGACCCGTGGGGAAGTGTCCGCGCGGCCATGTGGCACTTCAATCCGTCGCAGCGGATGACCGCCAAGGCCGCGTTCGCCGCGCACACCCGTGGCGGCTGGCGCTCGATTCACCGTGACAACGAAGGCGTCCTGGAGCCGGGCGCGCCCGCGACTTTCGCCATTTGGAGCGCTGGCAAGCGCACTGGAACCCTGCCCACCCTCGACCCAGGCGACGCTTTGCCGGTCTGCCTGCGCACCGTCCTACGCGGAGAAACAATTTATGAACTTGAATAGACTGAACCTCGATCCAGCGGTCGTGCAACGGGCCCGCGAACTGGCACGCCTTGCGGGGCAGCCAGTCGTGGACATGGCCCGTTCCCACACCACCGTTTCGGTGGAGCGTGCCGTGCTGCGCCTGGCCGGGATCACCGGCGCGGACGCTGACGGCATCCCGTGGGTCAACCGGCTGGTGGATCAGGTACGCGACGACGTCGGACTCGGCCATGGCGCGACACTGCCGGTGTTTCACGCTCTGGCCGAGTCCGGTGTGGACGGTGACCTGACCCTGCTGGCGCAGAAGGCGGCAGCAGGGTCGGTCAAGTTCCACATTCCTGAGGGCAAGCACGCCACCGCCGCCAAGAAGCTGTCGAAAAGGGCTGTGGCTCAGGGCATCAAGACGATCGACCGCAACCGCTTGGAGCGCGACAAGCTCATCAAGAAGCACGGTGAGCCGAAGCAGCGGCCGTGGATTTACCTCATCGTCGCCACCGGTGACATCTACGAGGACATTCCGCAGGCTCAGGCGGCGGCGCGCGCTGGTGCCGATGTCATCGCGGTCATCCGGTCCACGGGACAGTCTCTTTTGGACTATGTGCCCGAAGGCGCGACCAGAGAAGGTTTCGCCGGAACGTATGCCACGCAAGAGAACTTCCGCCTCATGCGGGCCGCGCTCGACGAGTCGTCGAAAGAACTGGGCCGCTACATCCGGCTGACCAACTACGCTTCCGGGCTTTGCATGCCCGAGATCGCGACCCTGGCCGGGTTGCAGCGGCTGGACATGATGCTCAACGACTCGATGTACGGCATCTTGTTCCGCGACATCAACCCGATCCGGACGTTTGTCGACCAGCGGTTCTCACGCCAGATCCACGCTCGCGCCGGCATCATCATCAATACGGGCGAGGACAACTACCTCACGACCGCCGACGCCGTTGAGGCCGCGCACACGGTCACGGTTTCCCAGCTGCTCAACGAATATTTCGCTCACGAGGCGGGGCTTGAGGACTGGCAGCTCGGCCTCGGGCACGCGTTTGAAATCAACCCGGATCTGCCCGAGTCGTTCCGGCTCGAACTCGCGCACGCCTTGCTGGCCCGCGAGCTTTTCCCCGACGCACCACTGAAGTGGATGCCGCCGACCAAGCACATGACCGGTGACGTGTTCCGCGGCAACCTGCTCGACGGGTTCTTCAACCTAGTCGGAACCCTAACCGGGCAAGGCATTCTGCTCGTGGGCATGATGACCGAAGCCGTGGTCACGCCCTGGCTGTCCGACCGCGACATCGCTTTGCAGAACGTGCGCTACGTTTTGGGCGCCGCCGGTGGGTTGCACGAGGACTTCGTGCCGGCGCCGGGTGGTTTCATCCAGCAACGAGCTCATGGGGTACTAGGTGAGGCCGTCACGCTGCTGGAAGAAATCGTTGACGACACGCTGCTGAACGCGATCGCCGACGGCACGTTCGGCATCATGAAGCGTCCCGCCAACCGGGGTAAAGGCCTCGACGGTGTCGCCAAACACGAAGACGGCTATTACAACCCCGCGACGGAGATCCTGGAGGCCGGGAAATGACGAAGACAGTTGTCCGGCCCTATGGCGACACGACCGGCGATGGCATGACTCAGGTCAGCTTCACGCTGCCGATCCCGCACGACAAGAAGGCCGAAGGCGCCGCGCTTCAGCTGGCGGCCAAGATGGGCCTCGACCCGGCGATGCTGGTGCACGCCAAGCAGATGGGCGATGGCTTCACGTTCTTCGTCATCTACGGCAGCGTCCGGCATCTCGTCGAGCTGGACAAGGTGCAGGTGGTCGAGCGCGACTTCCCGTTGCTGGGGTCTAAAGAAATCAACACGATCGTCAAGCAGAAGCTGCGGCGCAAGCTGTCCGTTGTCGGGGCGTGCATCGGCACGGACGCGCACACGGTCGGCATTGACGCGATCCTGAACATCAAAGGGATCGCGGGGGAGAAGGGCCTGGAGTACTACCGCGAGTTCAAAGTCGTGAACATGGGTGCCCAGGTGACCGTCCCGGAACTCGTTGCCGCCGCTAAGCAGGAGAAGGCTGATGCCGTGCTGGTGTCGCAGGTGGTGACCCAGCGCGACGCGCACCTGTACAACACGCGTGAGATGACGGCGGCGTTCCGTGAGGCCATGCCCGCCGGCAAGCGCCCGCTGCTCATCGTGGGCGGCCCGCGCTTCGATGAGCTGATGGCCGGAGAGCTTGGGGTGGACCGCATCTTCGGCCGCGGCACGACTCCCCGCGAAGTCGCCAGCTATCTCGTGCACTCTCTCGTTACCCAAAGGAGCAAGTAGATGTCCGTCGGTCTCAAGGTGACCCACCGCCGTTATGTGCCGTACAGCCACGCGCACTACGCGGGCAACCTCGTCGACGGCGCCTACGCGCTGGCCGCTTTTGGTGATGTGGCCACGGAGGTGTGTATCCGCACCGATGGCGATGAAGGGCTGTTCGCGTCCTATTCGGACGTTCAGTTCAAGGCGCCGATGAAAGCCGGGGACGTCCTGGAAATCAACGCCACCATCACCCGGATGGGCACGCGCAGCCGCACCATCGACTTTGAGGTGCTCGTTGTGTGCCGTGGCACGCAAGGATCCCAGGCCGATGTGCTCGACCCGCCGATTGTCGCGGTGACCGCCACCGGAACCGTGGTCGTGCCGCCAAAGTCATGATCGTCACGTGCGTCGACGTCGGGTCGACGTTCACCAAAGCGGTGGCCGTGCAAGACGGTCAGCTGATCGCCAGCGCGGCACACCGCACGACGGTCGAAACCGATGTGCTGCATGGGCTTGACGCTGCCGTCGCCGCGACCGGTGTCAAACCCGACGAGCTGCTGGTGTGCTCGTCGGCGGGAGGCGGGCTGCGGCTGGCCGTCATCGGCTACGAACGGCTCGTGACGGCGCAGGCTGGGTACAGGGTGGGTTTGTCGGCCGGGGCACGGGTCGTGCACGTGGCCGCCGGGATGCTGCCGTCTTTGGACGAGCTGCGGGCGGCCCGCCCCGACGTGGTGCTGCTCGTGGGCGGCACCGACGGTGGCGACGCGGAGACGATTAGTCACAACGCTTTGAAGCTGGCGAAGGCACGGTGGCGGGTGCCGGTTGTGCTGGCCGGAAACGCTTCGGTGGCCTCCGAACTGTCCGAACTGCTCGCCGCCAAAGGTGTCCCCGTGACGGTGGCCGGGAACGTGTTGCCCAGCATCGGTGTGCTCGATCCCGGCCCGGCCCGCGCGGCGATCCGTGAAGTGTTCCTCAAGCACGTCATCGGCGGTAAGAAACTGTCGCGGGGCAAGCGGTTCGCGTCCCTGGTGCGCGGTGCGACGCCGGACTTGGTGCTCACGGGAGTGGAGCTGCTCGCGGCGCATACGCAAGGCGACTTGCTCGTCGTCGACGTGGGTGGCGCGACCACGGATGTCTATTCCGTGCTCAATCCCACGCACGAGATTGGCGAAGCCGAAGTCGCCGGGGTGCTCACAGCCGCGCGGACCGTCGAAGGCGACCTCGGCATGCGCTGGTCGGCGCCGGGCGTTGTCGCCGCTGCGGAGGCCGAAAAACTCATAGACGCCAATGCCGAGCTGCGCCAAGCGGCGGAAAGTCTCGCGGCACAACCAGAAACCATCGTCAGCTCGATCGACGAAGAGATCGCTGGACTGGCCGTCGCGGTGGCGTTGCGGCGTCACGCGAGAGGCGAACCCCTTGAGCCAGGCGGGCCGCGCCGGGGTGGCCGAGACTTAAGGGCGGCTCAAATTGTGGTCGGATCCGGGGGTGTCCTGCGTCACAGTAGCGCCGCGGCGGCTCATCGGATCTTGGCACGTGGACTGCGTGATGACGCTGGTGGCTGGCCGCTGCCCCGGGAACCCCGCGTGATCGTTGACAGTGCATACGTGCTGGCAGCGGCGGGTTTGCTGGCAGAATCCCGGCCGGCCATGGCGGTGTCCCTCCTGGCATCACGTCTTCTTGACTCCTGAGCGCGCCTCCGCGTACCGTCGTTAAGTTCTGTGCTTTGGGGCGGTCAGTAGAAAACGACATATAGTCGGCCCGAAGGCCGTTTGGGTGGCACAGAGGCAGCAAGTCCGGGGCGCGGCCGAAGGTCGCGCCCCCGTTCTGTCAGCGGGCAAAGGATGATGTAGTGATCGACGTGCACGAAGCACCATCGCAGACGCCCGCTGAACCAGCACCAGTGCCGCAGAACAAGCGCACGCTGACTGGAATCCTTCTCGCGCTCATCGCTGGGGCAGCGCTCCTTCTGGCGTTCCCGCGTTACGGCCTTTGGTGGACCGCCCCGCTGGGTGTGGCCGCCCTAGCGCTCGCCGTCGACGGCCGGCGTCTGCGGCCCAGTGCCGGGCTCGGCCTGCTCGCTGGCGTCGTCTTCTTCGCGCCGCTGCTGGCTTGGACCAATCTGCACACCGGTTACGCGCCCTGGCTGATCCTTTCGTTGTACCAAGCGGTTTATTTCGTTGTCCTGGCGATGGCACTCGCCTTCGTGACCCCGCTCGGCAAACGACGGCCCGCCTTGTGGCCGTTGCTCATCGCGCTGCTGTGGGTCGGCCAGGAAGCCCTGCGCGACCGGTTCCCGTTCGGCGGATTCCCCTGGGGGCGGCTGGCTTTCAGCCAAGGCGACTCGCCCGCGCTCGCGTTCGCTTCCATCGGCGGCGCGCCCCTCGTGACCTTCATCGTGGCTCTCGCCGGAGGCGCGCTCGCGCTCGCCATCCGCACCATCCTCCTGCACACCAACCCTTCCGCCCTGCCTGACCCCTCCGCCAACGGCCATGCTGCCCCCTTGGCCGATCCTGGCGCCGCAAACGCTTCCGCCGCAGGCACGTCTACCGCTTTCACCGCGACTGCTTCCACCGCAAGCGGCTTCGGCAGCGAAGGCCATGCAACCGCCTCCACGACCGCCGCGAATGGCGTGTCCGGAAGCGCCGGTGCAGCCGAAGGGGCTGGCGCTGGAATGCCTGGGTCGCGCGGACCTGAAAGCCTCGCGGGAGGGACGGCCGAGACCACGGCGGGCGTCGGACATCATGCTTGGAAAATCGTTGCGGCTTCTGTAGCCGCGGCGGTGGCCTTGATGGTCGCGGGCCTGGCGATTCCACTGAGCAAACCCGACGGTGCCCCGGTGACGGTCGCGATCGTGCAGGGCAACGTGCCGCGCATGGGGCTGGATTTCAACGCGCAGCGCAAAGCGGTGCTGGAAAACCATGTCCGGGCAACGATTGACTTGGCGGACAAGGTAAAGCGGGGCGAAGTCAAGCAGCCCGATCTCGTCATCTGGCCCGAGAACGCCTCCGACATTGACCCGCTGCTGAACATGGACGCGGCCGCCGCGATCGATGACGCCGCGCTCGCGATCCAGGCACCGATCCTCGTGGGCGCCGTGCTGAGCGGGCCGGGGGAGAACCAGTCGCGTAACGCGGGCATCGTGTGGATTCCGGGCAGCGGGCCGAACGGGATGTACCTCAAGCGTCACCCGGTGCCGTTCGCCGAATACATGCCGATGCGGCCGCTCGTTGAGCCGATCGCGCGCGCGATCACGAACAAAGCCAAGCTGCTGCGCACCGACTTCGTCTCCGGCACCGTGCCGGGCGTGCTGGAGATGGACGGCGTCAAGGTGGGCGATGTCATCTGTTTCGAGGTCGCCTACGACGAGGTCGTGCGCGACGTCGTGACCTCCGGCGCGGATCTGCTCGCGGTGCAGACCAATAACGCGACCTTCGATGCCTCCGAGGCGGCGCAGCAGCTCGCGATGGTGCGGTTGCGTGCGGTCGAGCACGGCCGCGACGCATTGATGGCGTCAACCGTGGGTATTAGTGCGTTCGTCACCGCCGATGGTGCGGTGCACCAGCCGACCATCTTCAACACAGAAGCGGTCATAGTGCATGAACTCCGGCCGGGCCGTTCGACTACGCTGGCTACTGGGCTAGGGATGTGGCCGGAGGCCGGGCTGACGCTCCTCGCGGTGGCGGCTCTGGCCTGGACGGCAGTGACCAGGCGAAGGAGAGCGATGTGAGCGACCGGGCAGAGGGATACCCAGGCGTTGGGCGCGTTGTAGTGATCATCCCGACCTACAACGAGTCCGAGAACGTCCGCCTGATCACTGACCGGGTCCGTCAGGCCGTGCCTGAAGTGGACATCCTCGTCGCTGACGACAACAGCCCTGATGGCACCGGCGCGATCGCCGATGAGCTGGCCGCCGCTGACCCACAGATCAAGGTCCTGCACCGCAAGGGCAAAGAAGGCTTGGGTGCGGCCTACATCGCTGGTTTCGGCTGGGCCCGTGAGCACGGCTACGACGTCGTCGTGCAGATGGACGCCGACGGTTCACACGCCCCGGAAGAGCTTCCGCTGCTGCTCAACGCGTTGCGCGACGCTGACGCGGTGATCGGTTCGCGTTACGTCAAGGGCGGCAAGGTCGTCAACTGGCCCGCGCACCGCTTCCTGCTCTCACGCGGCGGCAACCTTTACATCGCCGTCGCCCTGGGCATGGGCATCAAGGACGCGACCGGTGGCTACCGCGCTTACAAACTGTCCGTCTTGGACAAGTCCGAACTCGACTCGATTCAGTCGGCGGGCTACAGCTACCAGGTCGAGATGACACACCGGATCAACCGCAATGGATTCACCATTGTCGAGGTTCCGATCACGTTCGCCGAGCGTGAGCACGGGGCGAGCAAGATGAGCGGCTCGATCGTCAAGGAAGCCATGTGGCGGGTCACCGTCTGGGGCGCCAAGGCGAGAGCCAACGCCGTGCGGCGGGCATTCAAGCCTAAGAGTCAGTGGCCGTGACCGCGCCCGCCGCTCCTGCGGGTTCGGCGAGGTTTCGCCGGCTGCGCTGGGTGCCGCTCGGTGTGCTGCTGCTGGGAGCGGCCGAGTTCTTCACGCTGATCGCGGTCGCGAAGCTCATCGGCAACACCCTGGTGGCGATCCTGATCCTGATCGCGCTGAGCCTGCTAGGGACCGCTCTCGTGCGCCGTGAGGGCATCCGCGCGTGGCGGCGGTTGCGGACCGCCCGCAGGGCTGGCGGTCCCGCGGGCGACGAAGTGCTCTACGGCGTGGCCGGGCTCATCGCCTCGCTGCTTTTGCTCGTGCCAGGCTTCCTGACCGGGATCGCTGGTTTGCTGATGTTGCTGCCGCCAGTGCGCAAGCTCGTGCGCGACCGGCTGCGCAAGGCGACCGAGAAGCGGGTGCCGCCGCGGGTCGCGGGGAACATGTTCGGCCCGCGCAAAGTACGCGTAGATACAGCGAAGCCGTCCCCTCAAGCGGGAACGGCTTCGTCAGAAGTAATCGAAGGCGAAATCGTCGACTGATCAACGACCGCGGCGGGTGCGAACCTCAGTCAGGCGCTCGTTGAGGATTTCTTCCAGCTCCTCGATGGAGCGGCGCTCCAGGAGCATGTCCCAGTGGGTGCGCGGCGGCTTGGTCTTCTTCTGCTCCGGCTCGCTGCCGTCAACGAGACGGGCCACGCTGCCGTCGAACTTGCATTCCCACGTCGCGGGCACTTCAGCGTCGACCGCGAAGGGCACCTCGAACTGGTGACCGTTGGCACAGAGATATTCACGGCTCTGCCTCGGCGCGAGTTCGGTGTTGCGGTCGGACTCATAGCTGACGGCCCCCAGACGGCTTCCCCGCAGCATGCGCTCGCCCATATCAGCTCTCCCTCGCTTTAAGCCAGTAATCAGTTCATGCAACGACACGGCGCGGTTCACGATTCCCGCGACCGGGCAACAATACTCTGTGTTACTCCGTTCGGCCTCACCTGAGGCGGCCATCACGCTATTGTCCGTTTTATGACGATCGCTGGAGACGTGCCGAATCAGCCCGTCAGGGGATGGCTCGGACATCCGCGCGGTCTAAGCACGCTGTTCTTCACCGAGATGTGGGAGCGGTTCAGCTTCTACGGTATGCGGGCCATTCTCGTCTTGTTCCTAGCCAAGAGCGTGGCCGATGGCGGGTTCGGGCTAGCCGAAGCGGCAGCGATCTCCATCGTTTCGATCTACAACTCGATGGTCTACTTCATGTCGCTGCCCGGCGGGTGGGTGGCTGACCGCCTCACGGGTACGCGCCGGGCGGTCCTCTATGGCGGCATCGCCATCGCGATCGGACACTATCTTCTGTCGCTTCACGTGCAACCGGTGTTCTTCCTCGGTCTCGTGGTGATCGTGCTGGGCACGGGATTGCTCAAGCCGAACATCTCCACGATGGTCGGTGAGCTTTACGACAAGCACCCGGAGCTCGAAGAGCACCGGCGCGACTCAGGTTTCACCATCTTCTACATGGCGATCAACCTCGGTGCTCTGATCGCGCCGCTGCTGACGGGCTTTTTCGCCGACCGTCTGCAATGGCATGTCGCGTTTGGCATCGCGGCCGTCGGCATGACCTTCGCCGTCATTCAGTACGTGCTGGGCGGCAAGCGCCTTGAAGGCGTCGGCTTGAAGCCGCACCATCCGCTGCCGGCGCCGCAACGCAAGCGCATCTTCACCATCGTCGCGGCGGTCGCCGCCGCGCTCGCCGTCATCTACGCCATTGACGTGGCGGCCGGATGGTTCAACGCCGATCACATCAAGGTGCCGCTGACGGTGCTCGTGTTCGCCGTGCCGGTTATCTACTTTGGAATGATCTTCAAGGACAAGCAGCTGAAGAAGGAGGAAAGGTCACGCGTCAGCGCCTACGTGTGGATTTTCCTTGGGGCGACACTGTTCTGGATGATCTATGACCAATCCTCGACGGTCGTCAACCTGTTCATCGACAACAAAGTGGAGCGCGATCTCGGCTTCTTCACGATCCCGACCGCGTGGTTCCAGTCCGCCAACCCGGCTTTCATCCTGCTGCTGGCGCCTATCTTCGCCTGGATCTGGGTCAAACTTGGCCGCCGCCAGCCGGGAACTCCCGTGAAGTTCTCGTGGGCGATCATCCTCATCGGCATTTCGTTTGGTGTCATGGCGATCGCCGGGTCACTGGCCATCAGCGGGCTGATCTCGGCCTGGTGGATCGTGCTGGTGTTCCTGATTCAGACGATCGCCGAGCTGTTGCTCAGCCCCGTCGGCCTATCGGTGACGACGAAACTGGCCCCGATGCGGTACGCCAGCCAGATCATGGGGCTGTGGTTCCTGGCGACCGCGACCGGTAACGCGATCAGTGCCTGGGTGGGCCCGATCAGCGAACGGGTGCGTGACGTAGTCTACTACGGCACGATCGGCGCCATCGCTGTCGTGATGGGACTGTGCTTCTGGCTCGGGGCCAAGGCGATCTCGCGGTTGATGGCGGGTGTGCACTAGACGCTGCCGCCGGGGATGATCGGTAAATGATCGACGGATGGCAGTGGGATAGCACGCTGTTCAAGGGTTCCGCTGGCTATTACGAGCGAGGGCGTCTTCCTTACGCGCCAGGCTTTGCTGACAGATTGGCCAAGATTCTAGGGCTAGATGGCAGCGGCAGACTGCTCGATGCCGGCTGCGGTCCCGGGACCGTAACCCTAGCGCTAGCACCGTTTTTCGCCGAAGCCGTCGGCGTCGACCCCGACGAGGACATGCTCGCTGAGGCTTCACGGCGTGGGATCGCCAACGCTTCATGGGTGCTGGCCCGTGCGGAAGATCTGCCCGCAGGGCTGGGTGTGTTCCGGACCGTCGTGTTCGCCAATTCGTTTCACTGGACGGACCGCGATCGCGTCGCCGCGACGGTGTTCACGATGCTGGAGCCCGGTGGCGCGTTCGTCCACATGAGCGATCTCAAGGACTCGTCTGGGGAGTCTGCGCTTTACGGCCAGATTCGCTCGCTCGTGCGGGCCTACCTCGGGCCGGTGCGCCGCGCGGGCCAAGGCACCCTGCCCAACGGGACGCCCGGTGGCGAGGACCTCGTGCTGGCTAACGCAGGTTTCGTGGACTTCGAGCGGCACATTGTCGACAGTGGGCAGACCGTCGAGCGCAATGCGGACGACGTGGTGGCATGGGTGTTCTCTCGGTCGGCGTCGGCGCCCCATTTGTTCGGCGATCGGCTGGCCGCATTCGAGCGTGACCTGCGGGCGCTGGTGCCGGCCGCGTTCGTGGAACGAGTGCCGTCAACCGAGATCAAGGTTTGGCGGACACCGAACTAACCGTGTGGTTAAATTACTAACCATGTGGTTAGACGCGTCTGAGAAGCCAAAGTCCCGCTGGCGGACCGCCGGGCAGGTCGCGACCGTCATCGCCGGGATCTCCATGCTCGCGTGGCTGGTGTTGCGGGACACCTCGCCGATCGGCCACTGGACCTCCGCTGGGGGCAAGGATGACTTCATGTCGGCCTACGCCAAGGCGATGCAGGCACTTCCCGCGCCCGACGCGACGCTAGACGTGCGCACCAGTTACGGCGTCGTGCGGATGTACCGCTTCGACGGTGACGGTCCGGACACGACACCGCTGGTCCTGTTGCCGGGACGGTCAGCGGCCTCACCGATGTGGGCTGACAACGTGCCCTCGTTACGGAAGCTGCGAACCGTCTACACGATCGACCTGCTCGGCGAACCAGGAGCCAGCATCCAGGACCGTCCGGTGGTAAATGATGACGATCAGGCGCGATGGCTGCACGAAGCGTTCCAGCAGCTGCCTGAGCCAGCGGTTCACCTGCTCGGCGTCTCGATCGGTGGCTGGACCGCGATGAACCTAGCCGTGCGGCAACCGCAGAAAATCAAGAGCGTCATCGTGCTGGACCCGGTCATGACCTTCACCAACTTGTCAGCCGGCGTGATCGTGCGCTCGATCCCGGTGTCCGTGAAGTGGGCGCCAAAGAGCTGGCGCGACAGCTTCAACAGCTGGACCGCCAACGGCGCACCTGTCGAAGACGTCCCGGTGGCCGACATGATCGAGTCGGGGATGCAGAACTACGTGCTGAAACTGCCTGCGCCCACGCGACTTTCCAGCGAACAGCTCGCCTCGCTGCAGATGCCGGTCCTGGCGATCATGGCGGGCAAGTCAGTCATGCACGACTCCGCGGCCGGAGCGCGAACAGCCAAGGAAACGCTGCGGCAGGGCACTGTATTGACCTACGAGGACGCCTCGCATGCGCTAAACGGCGAATATCCGGATAGGATCGCCGCCGACGTCGGCACTTTCCTCAATGGCTTGGAGCGCTGAGTGCGGCAGCTGACCCTCACCGAGCAGGCCCGCCGGGCACAGCTCGTCAACGTCACGATCGATTTAATCGCCATTCACGGGTACGCGAGCTGCTCGCTGCAGCGCATCGCCGATGCCGCCGGCATCACCAAAGCCGCGGTCATCTATCACTTCGCGTCCAAGAACGCGGTCGTACGGTCCGCCTACGAGCACGTCATCGCCTCGCTGACGGCCCACATGCAGGAGCGGATCGCGCTGGCGGCGAGCCCGTCAGACGCCGTCGACGCCTACGTCACCTCGCTGATGGGTTATATGGCCGCCCATCCCAGCCATGTGCGCGTCATCACCGAGTCCCTCGGCGGACACCATGACACGGGCATCGAGGACAGCCCGCATTCGGCCGCCCGCTGGAAGCCTTTGGCGGCAATGATTCAGGCCGCCGTGGACGACGGCGGTTATCGCTCCGATGTGGACAGCCGGACTCTGGCCCTTATGCTCAACGGTGCCATTGACGCGCTGGTCGCCGAATCCCTTACCGACGCGGCGTTCGACCTCGCCACCGCGACAACGGCCGTGCTGACGATGCTGCACCGCACCGCTTTAAAGCAACCGCGCGGCTAACTCGACGGCCTCCTGTGGCGTCGCCGCGTGGTGGGTCTGGCCGTCAGCCGACACGTGGAAACCTTGGTGCGCACGGACAATCTGCACGAGTGTGCGCCCGAAGGGCAGGACCTGATCCAGGAAGCGGATTTCGTACATGCCGGTGTAGGGGAAGTGCTGGCGTAACACGGGTTCGGCGTGCGCGGCCTCGACCATGGCCACGTATTCTGGCCATCCCGTTTCGGATGCCAAGGCGCGCAAGCACTCCCAGCCCGCCGTGATGACTTGCTCGGCGCCCTGCTCCGCCGCCTCAGCAAGCGACCCCAGTGTCGAGTGCGCCGCCATCGCTTGAATGTCGCGCACAGGCACCCCGGTCTGCCACGCGTGGGCGACCCGTGCCAGCTCGTCAAGCTCTTGCGTCTGCCCACCAATGAAGTGAACGCCCAGCCCCCAGCCATCGAAGTAGAAGTCTCCCGGTTCCGGGCCCTCGCCAACCTCAAGCGGATCACGGATACCCAGCGTGGAGGGGACGGTGGCGTGCTTGAGCGGATCGTCGGCTTCCGGGACAACGTTCGGCAAGCTAAGGCCCTGCGCGGCAGCACTGTCCCGTAACGACTCGGCGAACGTCATGGCTAGCCGTGGGCTTGACCCTGGAGTTCCCGGGTCAGCGCGGTCAAGTTGTCCTTGCCGGCGTGACTGCCCAGGTCGGCGGCTTTGCGGTACCAATGCAGGGCTTGTTCTTTGTCGCCAAGGTAATCGTAGACATTGCCCAGCTCGGCCATCGCCTCGACATGGCCATTGGCGACCGCGCGCTTGAGCCACGGCTCGGCCTCTTCGGCTTCGCCTTCGAACAGCAGGGCCGTGCCGAGGACCGCCATCGCTTCGGTGTCACCGTTTTTGGCGGCTTTCTCATACCACTCGCGTGCCTCGCTAGCGGCTTGCTCTTCGCGGTCGGTGCCCTCGTAACGTTCACCGAGCAGATCAGCCAAGGCCACCATCGCCCAGGTGTCACCGGCCTCGGCCGCTTCACGCACACCGTCTTCAAGCTTTTCCACGACCCGGAACCGCTGCGTGACCGCGACGGTGTCATCGTCGATCGTGAAATTCGGGTCACCGGCGAACTCGCGGTATTCGGCCGAGTGCCAGAACCGCTCGTGCCCCGCACGCCACTGCTCGACCGACTTGTAGCCTTCGCCTTCGTCGATGGCGTGCCGCAGGTCGATGTCGCCGACCGTGCACTCGGCGATCTCTTCGAGCTCGATGACCGCGACCGGCCGCTCAGCGGAATCGATCACGACTGACCGTTCGCCGGGTGACTCCAGCTCGGTCCCTTCGATCGTGTAGTCCTGCTTGAGACCGGTCGTGGAAGTCTTGCTGCCGTTGAGGATGGCTGCGATCAGCTTGTCACGCAGCGGTCCCGGAAACGCGAACTCGGCCTTGGGCAGGTCTTCATACATCGGGACAGCGTAGCGAAGGTCAGCGCCCGCCTGAACCCTCTTAAGACGGCAGAACGGGAGCGGGCTCGGGAGCATCGGCAGGACTGGCCTGACGGGGAATGACAGGCTGGGCGGGCTTGCTGAGCTGGAAGCGGTCACGGGCCCACTGGGCGACCTTGCGCCCCAGGCGGACGGAGGGGCGTTCGACCAGCAGGTACGTGATCTGACTGAAGCCGAGCGTCAGTCCAACCCAGACGATCAGGCTCAGGATGGCGTTGCCCGGCACGGAATCAGGCACCGCTGGCACGGACATCAGCACGACCCAGTGGATCAGATAGACCGAATAGCTGATCCGGCCCAGCCACTGCAGGACAGCTGGCCAGGTGATGCGGTTGCGCAAGGCATGGGCCGCAAGGAAAACGGCCAGCGCCACCACGACGGCGACGGACTCGGTCCACCAGGCGCCGCCGAGCATGTCCTCGCCACCCCAGCTCTTGAAGTGCAGGCGGAACGAGACACAGCTGGCCACGGCGACGAAGCCGATCGTGACCCAGCCGAGCCAGACCGGCATCTGGCGGGCAGCCATGCGGTAGATGACCGTGCCGGTGAACATCAGCGACAGGAAGATGACGGCCTGGTGCAATGGCCAGGACCGGTTGAGGAACAAGGCCACGGCCACGAAACCAACGCCAGCCGCGTAGAGGGCCATGCCCTTGCCCTTGGCGAACAGTGCGGCGGCCGCGGCGATGATGGCGGCGATCGCGAGGACTCGCACCGGGTTGCCGACGTGGTTGGGATCGCTGTGCGCCCAAGGCGTTAGCGCCGAGTCGATGAGGAATGTGTCAGCGGCGATGAGGGCGAAGCCGCCGAGGAACAGGGCGAAAGCGGCTGACGTCTTGCGGAACCGGGTCACGAAGATGACCGAGGTGAGGGCGTAGAAGCAGATCTCGTACGGCAGTGTCCACGCTGGAGCGAGCAGGTGTGGTGCCCCGATGAAGTTGGTCATCAGCGACGCGTTGCCCGCCAGCACCACAAACGGGTGGTTGAAGATCCACTCGGGCAAGGGCAGGAGCTTGAGTGACCACAGCACCACGACGGCGGCCGACAGCAGCCAGAACAAGGGCACGAGCCGGAAAACGCGGCCGATCCAGAACTCCACGAGCGAGCCGCGGCGTTCCAGTGAGGCCGGAATGATGTAGCCGCTGACGATGAAGAACAGCATGACCCCGAAGCTGCCGAAGTTCAGCAAGCTGTGGCTTACCCACCAGAACCCAGGCGTGCCAACGGGTGCGGCGTTTCCGATGTGGTAGAGCGCGACCAGCAGGGCGGCGATACCACGCAACACGTCGAGGAAGCCAAGACGGTTTTCGGTGGCCTGGGGGGCGGGGGTCACGGCGAGCCACGCTAGCAGGAAGCGCACGGTAGGGGAATCGGTCGATTTGCCGCACGTGTGCCGGAGCACAACGCTTGACTCTGACGTAACGGGAGACTGGAGCCTGGACTTCGAAAGGGGGAGAACATGAGCTACCAGATCGGAAAGGTCGCCGACCTCGCGGGCGTAACGGTCCGCACGCTGTACCACTACGACGAGATCGGCCTGCTGTCGCCGAGTGAGCGCACGAGCACCGGCTATCGCCGCTATGACGAGGCTGACCTGGAGCGGTTGCAGCAGATCCGCTATTACCGGGAGCTCGGGTTCTCCCTGGAGGAAATCGCCGAGATCCTCGACGAGCCCGGAGCCGATGCCGCCGCGCATCTCAGAAGGCAGCACGAACTGCTCAGTGAACGCAAAGCCCGGCTCGAAAAGATGATCAACGCGGTTGAGTTCGCGATGGAGGCACAGAAGGTGGGCATCAAACTGACCCCGCAAGAGCGGTTCGAAGTCTTCGGTGACTTCGACCCAGACCAATATGACGCTGAGGCGCAGGAACGCTGGGGCGGCACGGACGCCTACAAGGAGTCAGCGCGGCGAACCAGCCAGTACACCAAAGAAGACTGGCAGAAGATGAAGGCCGAAAACGAGGAGTGGGGGCGCCGCATCGTCGCCATCATGGACGCTGGCCTCGCCTCGGATAGCCCCGAGGCGATGGAGCTTGCCGAGGAGCACCGGCAGTCAATCAGCCGCTGGTTCTACGAGTGCTCGTATGAGATTCAGACCGGCCTGGCGGAAATGTACCTGGCCGACGAGCGCTTCATGGCCACCTATGAGGCGATCAAGCCGGGGCTGACGGTCTTCCTGCACGACGCGATCATGGCTAACGCCGTGGCCCGGTCCTGAGTCATTTTCTGATTCGGGCGCGCTGACCTCGTACCCCATAGAAGATGTTCTTAAAGGGGGGTTTGAGATGCTTGGAGCGATTATCTGGGGCATCATCGGTGGTGCCATCGTGGGTCTCATCGGGCGGCTTTTGCTGCCAGGCAAGCAGAACATCAGCACGCTCATGACGGTTGTCGCCGGAATCCTGGCGGCGACGATTGGCGGAATCCTCGCCACGTGGCTCGGCGTGGGGGAGACGAAAGGCATCGACTGGATCAGGCATGCCATTCAGATCGCCCTGGCCGTGCTGTTCGTCTGGCTGGTGGCCAAGATGGGCTCGAGGAACACCGGTACGCCCAGAGGGACGACGATGCCCCGGCCAACGCGTTAGCGCACCTACCGCACAGCGAGGGTTAGCCCTCGCCACCCGGATCGACCGGGCTGGCGAGGGCTAACACTTCTTCACGGCTGATTTCTAATCCGTGGGTATCCCGCTCGTGCGCCTGGATGATCACCACTAGATCGTCCTCAGTACCTACGGCTTCGAATCCGCAGTCGCAGGTGATCACCTTGAGCGGTTCCACGTCACTTGGACTTAGCTGTCGCTTTTACTTTGGTGGGCGGCGCCTGCGTGATCGTCGTGACGAAGTGCGCCAGCTGGCTCTCGGACAGATGCTGGGCGATATCGGCCTCGCTGATCATGCCGACGATCTTCTTGTTCTCAATGACCGGAACGCGGCGGATCTTGTTGCTTTCCATCACTTCGAGAACTTCTTGTTCGCTGGCGTTGGCGTCGACGTAGAGCGCCTTACCTTGCGCGAGGTCCCCGGCGGTCATCTTCGAGGGGTCCTTGCCCGCGGCGATGCACTTCACGACGATGTCACGGTCGGTGAGGATTCCCTTGAGTTTGTTGTCTGGGCCGCAAATTGGCAGCGACCCCACTTGCTTGTCACGCATCATCTGGGCGGCCCGGTCGAGCGTCTCGGTGGCCGGAACGCACTCCGCGCCCAGGTGCATGATGTCTTTTGCGGTAGTCATGTTCTCATCATCTTGATGTCTGGCATCGCGCGCAGCGGAATGCCATCATCATGCGTGGCTTTCCTGACCCGTCAGAACAGTCTCGTCATCAGCGCGGTCGTCCTGGGCCTTTGGCTGGTCAGTTACCTGCTGGTGCTCTGGTCGACCCGCCGGCCTGTGCCCCGCGCCGACCGGGCGACCAGCGAAATGCGCCCCGAGTCCCCGGCCCTGGTCAGCATGCTGATCAACAACTGGGAGCCGGGACCAGACCTGGCTGAGGCGACGCTTCTTGACCTGGCTTCGCGTGGTGTCGTCACTGTGCGTGCCCCCGCCTCGGGCGACGGCCGGGCGACGGTGACCAAACCGGCCCGCTATCCCGGTGGCCTCAAGGAATACGAGCAGATGATCCTCGACCGGATGGGGACGGCTCGTGATCCGCAATGGCTGTCGAAACTGGCCGTCCCGGTGGTGGCCGAAGCGCGGGAAGCGGGCCTTTGGCACTACCGGCTGAACCGCCAGACCCTGGGCTGGCTCGGTGGCGGTGCGCTCGCGGCAGCGGCGATCGTGACGTTCACGGCCTACAAGGCCACCGGCAGCGGGGCGACCTACGTCATCGGGGCACTGGCCGCGCTGACGATGGCCGGGCTGATCCTTGCCGCGCAGCGCGGGCAGCACACCGAAGCGGGACGTGCCGCGGCGGCACATTGGCTCGGCGTGCGAGCGTCCTTGCGGGCCGCCCCGGATCTGCCTGAGCTGCCGACACGGGCACTATCCGAGGGCGATCGCTGGCCGGCCTATGGCGCGGCACTGGGCGTGACCCGGGCCCTGAGCAAAGAGCTGGGCATAGAGGATGGCGACCCGCAGCGCCCGTGGTCGCCCCAAGGCGGCTGGCACCGGGTGGGCGTGGTCTACCCGCGCGGAAGGGACCACTTTGGACGGTCCACAGTGGACGTATTCCGGCACGCCGGCATGCGCTTCGGCGCGGGTGCTGTCCTCCTGGCCATCGTGACCTGGGTCCCCATCGCGGACACCACCGTCATGCACGTGCTGGTGAACTTCGGCACGATCGCGGGCGGTTACCTGGTGCTGCGCGGGCTCTACCTCGCGGTGCGGAACCTGATCGACAAGCTTTTCCCGAAGGAGATCACGGGAGTGGTAGTGGCCCGGTCGCCGTGGCGCCGCACACGTTTCCCGAATCCGGTGTGGACGGTCCCGTCGGTGGATTACCTCGCCGTCGATGATGGCCGCGATGACGAAACCGTCGCCTGGGCGATCCCTTCAGACGCCGCGAGTCCCGTGCCAGGGGAGAAGGTAAAGCTGAAAGTCCACCCCTGGACCCGGCTGGTCATTTAAGCAGCTGTTCGATCCCGTCAAGGATGCGGCCGAGCCCGAAGGCGAGCACGTGCTCGGGGCCGGCCGCGCCTTGGTAATGCTCACTGGACGCGGTGCCGACGCGGTCGGCCACCGGCAGGCTCATGCCGGTCATCAGCCGCTCCAGGATGGGCGCCTGCTCCTCCCACCAGTCCCAATCGCTTTGGTCTTTGCGGGCCTGGGCCAGGCTGATCTGTAGCCGCGCCTGGGAATCCACGTGCCCGAGGACGAGTGAGAGTGCCCCGTCCATGTCCAGATCGGACAGTCCGATGCCGTCGAGGGGACGCAGCTCGGCCTCATATTTGCGCACCGCGTTTGGCCCGAGGTTGGGCCGGGCCGAGCTGGCCTGCATGAGCCATGGGTGCTTGAGGTACATCTCCCAGTTGCGTTTGGCGACGAACTCCATCCCGGCGCGCCAGTCGCCCTGGCGGGCCGGCTCGTCAAGATCGGCGTAAAGCTCGCCAAGCGCGGCGTCGACCATCAGTTCGGTTAGCTCTGACTTGCCGGGCACGTGCGTGTAGAGCGACATGGTCCCGGCTTGCAGGTGCTCGGCGACCTTGCGCATGGTGACCGCTTCGAGCCCCTGGGCGTCGGCGATCTCTGTGGCAGCGGTCACGATGGTGCGCACAGAGAGCCCTGAACGGCCTGTTTTGCCTGCTGAGCCCCAGAGCAACGCGAGACTGCGGGCGGGATCTTTTCCGGTCACGGGAATACATTAGCAGTCGCCGTACCTTGTACGGTACTATGTACGGCATGACTCGCGTAGCAATCTCGGCAAGGGGAGTTTCGAAGACATATGCGGGAGCTGAGCAGGCAGCGCTCAATGGTTTTGATCTAGAAGTTCCGCAGGGCACGGTCTGCGGTCTGCTCGGCCCCAACGGCGCCGGAAAGACCACGGCGGTGCGCGTCCTGTCGACGCTGATGCGACTCGACTCCGGCACCGCGACGGTGGCCGGGTTCGACGTCATGAAACAAGGGGCTCAGGTGCGCAAGAACATCGGGCTCGTCGGGCAATACGCGGCAGTCGATGAGATTCTCAGCGGCCGCCAGAACCTCGTCATGTTCGGCCGCCTCAACGGGCTTCGCTACCGCGACGCCGACAAACGGGCGACCGAGCTATTGGAGCGGTTCTCGCTCGCCGACACGGGAAGCAAGCCGGCCGCCAAGTATTCCGGTGGCATGCGCCGCCGGCTGGACCTAGCGGCCAGCCTCATCATCGCGCCACCGGTGTTGTTCGTGGACGAACCCACGACCGGGCTGGATGTGCAAGCGCGCCAAGAGGTGTGGCTGGCGATCCGGGAGCTGGTCGCCGGGGGCACCACCGTTTTGCTGACGACGCAATACCTGGAGGAGGCCGATCAACTGGCCGGGCACATCGCGATGCTGTGGCATGGCCGGGTGGTCTCCGAGGGTACGCCGGAAGAACTCAAGCAAATGGTCGGAGGCGACTGGATCGATCTGACCTTCGCCTCGCCCGAGCTGGCGGAGCGGGCGATTCCGGCCGTGCGCCCTTTGGCTCAGGGCGACCTCCACGCCGAACCCGCAAGGATCAGCATTCCGGTCGCCGAGCGCACCAAGGCGATGCTCGCCATCGCTGGAGCCCTATCCGCGGAAGGCATTGAACCAGAGGAGATCAGCCTGCGCCGCCCGACCCTCGACGAAGTGTTCCTTGAGATCAGCAAGAAGCAGGAGGTGGCGGCATGACCGCTGTATTAAGGGATACCTGGGTTATCGCCCGGCGCGACCTCACCCACTGGCGCCAGCAGCCCTGGGGCGTCGTCATCAACACGCTGTTCCCAGTGATGATCGCGCTGATGTTCGGCGGTCTGTTCGGCGGGGCGATCGGCGAGGGTTACTTCGACTACCTGATGCCGGGCATGTTCGCGCTGACCATGTTCTTCGGTGTTGAAGCCACGATGACGGCGGTCTCCAGCGACGCGCAGAAAGGCGTGACGGATCGATTCCGTTCCCTGCCAATGAGTTCCGGCGGCGTGGTGGCCGGGCGGTGCCTGGCCGACATGATGGGTTCCGTGCTCGGGCTAGTTGTCATGGCCATCGCGGGCATGCTGCTCGGCTGGGGCTGGCACAACGGCATGCTGCAGGCGCTGGCGGCGTTCGCATTACTGCTGTGGCTGCGGTTCGCCCTGTTGTGGGTCGGCATCTTCCTGGGACTGACCGTCAAGGGGCCCGAGTCGGTGTCAATGGTGCAGATTCTGGTGTGGCCCATCGGTTTCCTGTCCGGCATCTTCGTCGACCCGGCCACGATGCCGTCCTGGCTGGGCGTGATCGCGCAGTGGAATCCGCTGTCAGCAACCGCTGCGGCCGCCCGTGATCTGTTCGGCAACCCGGGCGCGATAACCGGCAGCCGCGAAATCATCTTGGCTATCGCGTGGCCATTGCTGCTCACCGCCGTCTTCTTGCCGCTTTCAGTTCGCAAATACCGTTCACTAGGGGGATAGCTTGAGTTTCATCGAGGTCCGCGGAGCTCGCGAAAACAACCTCAAGAATGTCTCGGTCGACATTCCCAAGAAGAAAATCACCGTGTTCACTGGAGTTTCCGGCTCCGGGAAGTCATCGCTAGTGTTCGACACCATCGCGGCGGAGTCGCAGCGGCTCATCAACGAAACGTATACGGCGTTCGTGCAGTCGTTCATGCCATCGCTGGCGCAGCCAGACGCGGATTCACTGTCGAACCTGTCGACGGCGATCATCGTGGACCAGAAGCGGCTGGGCGGCAACTCGCGCTCCACCGTGGGCACGGTCACCGACGCGTTCACCATGCTGCGTCTCATCTTTGCCCGTGTTGGGGCGCCGGCTGTTGAGTACCAGGGAATGTTGTCCTTTAACGACCCCCGCGGCATGTGCCCTTCGTGTGAAGGGCTGGGGGATGTGTCCACGATCGATCTCAACGCGCTCGTGGACGAGGACAAGTCGCTCAACGAGGGAGCGATTCAGCTCGCCGCGTGGGCGGTCGACTCCTACTACTGGGACATCTTCGCCCAGTCGAAGTATTTCGACATGGACAAGAAGGTTCGTGACTTCACGGCCGAGGAACGCGAACTGTTCCTCAACGCACCGGAATCAAAAATCAAGATCGGCAAATACAACATTACGTACGAGGGACTGCTGCCCAAATTCCGCCGGGTCTTCATGAGCAAAGACACCGACTCGATGCAGCCGCACGTCCGAGTTCAGATCGAGCGGGTCGTCAGCCGTGCCGCGTGCACCGCCTGTGGTGGCACCCGGTTCGGTCAGCCAGCGCTCGACTGCCGGATCAACGGCCGCAACATCGCCGAGTGCGCGGAAATGGAAGTGGCCGACCTGGCCGCGTTCATTGGTGCCATTGACGACGCGTCTGTAGCGCCGATGGTGAAGTCACTTTCGGCACGGCTGGGCAATCTCGTCCACATTGGACTCGGTTACCTGAGCCTCAACCGGGTCAGCAACACCCTGTCCGGCGGCGAATCGCAGCGGGTCAAAATGGTGCGGCACCTTGGTTCCAGCCTCACCGACCTGACCTATGTCTTCGATGAGCCAAGCGTCGGCCTGCACCCGCACGACATACACAAGCTCAACGAGCTGCTGCAGCAGTTGCGCGACAAGGGAAACACCGTGCTCGTCGTCGAGCACAAGCCAGCGGTCATGGCGATCGCCGATCACGTGGTCGACATGGGACCGATGGCTGGCAAGCACGGAGGGCAGGTCGTCTACGAGGGATCATTTGAGGGCCTGTCGCGCAGCGGCACACTCACCGGCAACCATTTGGCCCGGCACCAATCGCTGAAGTCAAGCGTGCGTCAGCCTTCCGGGCAGCTGCACATCGAAAAGGCGAGCCTGCACAACCTCAAGGACGTCACGATCGACGTTCCGGCCGGGGTGCTCACGGTGGTCACGGGAGTGGCCGGATCGGGAAAGAGTTCACTGATCCAAGGCTGCCTTCCGGTCAACTATCCCGAGGCCGTGCTCGTCGACCAAGTTCTGCCACGTGGGTCGAAACGGTCGAGTCCCGCGACGTACACCGGAATGCTGGACCCGATCCGCAAGGTGTTCGCCAAAGCCAACGGCGTCAACGCGGCTCTGTTCAGTGCGAACTCCAAGGGCGCGTGCCCGGAATGCCAAGGCGTAGGCCTGATCTACACCGATCTGGCGTTCCTGGAGCCGGTGGTCAACATGTGCGAGGCGTGCAAGGGGCAGCGGTTCCTGCCGGAAGTTCTTGAGTACCGCTTGCGGGGCAAGAACATCAGCGATGTGTTCCAGATGCCGGCTGCCGAAGCGGTGGAGTTCTTCACGGAGAAGCCCATCAAAACCATGTGCCAGAACATGGTCGACACCGGCCTGTCTTACATCAGCCTGGGCCAGTCACTGGACACTTTGTCGGGCGGGGAGCGGCAGCGCCTCAAGCTCGCCATCGAGCTGGGCAACACGTCGCAGATCTACATTCTCGACGAGCCAACGACCGGTCTGCACATGAACGATGTCGACAACCTCATCGGGTTGCTGGATCGCTTGGTGGACAACGGAAGCACGGTCATCGCCATCGAGCACAACCTCGATGTCGTATCCCGCGCCGACTGGGTCATCGATATGGGCCCCGGCGCCGGCCACGATGGAGGCGAGGTTGTTTTTGAGGGTACGCCGTCAGCACTGCTGAAGGCGGAAAACTCAGTGACCGCAGGGTTCTTGCGTGCTCACGTGAGCTAGGGTCCCGTTGGCCGCCTTTTGCTAAAGGCGGCCAACGGCAATCTTGGCCAGTTTCGTGGACGCGGCGATGTTGTCCGCGCTGTCAAGGATGTGGACGGACATCGTCAGGTATTGCCCCTTGACCCACACGTGCGTCTGGCCCACTTTGCCATTGGGGTAGGTGTAGGCGACCTCGCCGACGCCGGTTATCTTCGTGCCCGTCCCTGCGAACACTTTGTCGGCGATCGCCTGGTCAAACGCGGCGGGCTCGATAGCGAGCTGGACGATCGAGGTGCCGTCTTGATAGCCGCACTCAGTGGCGGTGTCCTGGACCGGCTTCGGGTCGCTGACACCCAGCAGGGCCGCCACATCGGCGCCGGTCAGCAGCTGGCACGGCTGCACGTTCTTCGCGCTCGGCGGCGGTGTCGCGGGATTCGTCGTGCCTCCACAAGCGGCCGTGCCCGCGAGCACCAGGGCGGCGGTGCCGGTGACAACCCACATACGCATGGCGCAGATCTTAGCCAGCCGCCACGGCCGGTTGCTTGCGCGGCAGGGTCAGCATCAGCACGGCCGTGGACAGGATGACATTGGCCGTCGAAGGCAAGATCATCACTGGGTCGGTTTTGAGCACGCCATAGATGATCCACATGGCGTTGCAGAAGACGCCAAGCCACCACCGCAGCCGGGCGACACCGCTGAAGTCGAAGTTTCCGCCTCGCCGTTGCCGGATGAGGGAGACAACCTGCGTGCCAACGGACACTACAGCGCCTAGGCCGACGATGCTGCCGACCGTTATCGCTCCAAGAGTCAATGCCAGCGTGGCCAAGACGCCGTAGCCCGCCAGTAGCGTGGGTAGCCACTGGCGTAGATGTGGCCGGGCGAGCCACATCTGCCCGGCGAGAACGGCTGCCATCGCGAGCAACGCGGCGCAGTTGGTGGCGATCACGGCGACGCTCTGCTGGCTAACCCCGTAATAGGCCCAGCCGCTGTAGTAGAGCACCCCGATAACGTTGGCGGTCAACGACAACCCAGAGTGCTGCCGCTGAACCCACAGCCGCCAAACCTGTGGCCACAACAGCATCGTCCCGGCGGTGCCGCCGATCCAGCCAAAGATTTCGGCAATCGCTGCGGTGCTCAAGCACGCTCCTAAAGGCTGGTGATCACCTGCTTGACCAGGTCGCGATATTCCTGGCGCATCGGAAGATCCCGGTTGACGGTCAGTCTGCGCCTGGTGGCGATGACGTCGGCACCGCGGACGGGATCGTGGCCGGCCTTGTCATAGTTCTCCCACCACAACGCCACACCACGGCGCTGCCATGCAGGCACCTTACTGAAGTTGATGCCGTGTTCAAAGAGCAGTTCGTTCTTGTCCGAAGTAGTGGCCCGCCGTAGCCGTTCCGTGGCCTGGCTTTGACTCTGGCCGTTTTCGCGTAGCGTCCAGTAGCACCAGCCGTTGAGCGCATTGCGGGCCGCGTCGGCCTGCCGCCACGAGAAGTAGTCCACGACATCGGAAACCTTTGCCCCGGCCCAAATTCGCGCGTCAAAGTGCCCGGACAGTCCAGCCGCGTGAGTAAAGGCGGCTGACGCACTCCGGGCAGGACAGTCAGCGCATGCAGATATTCACGGGCGCGTTGCCGTGCTTCAAACTCGTCGGGACTCACGCGGCAACTTAAGGGTCGCGCCAGTGAGGACGCTAGGGCTGAGCGCTTCCCTGTGGGCTGGCGAGGCGGAACAGGGCGGCGATCGCGGTAGAGCGAAAGGGTGTTCGCGTTTGCGTCAGCTGACCATAAGGCCTGCTCACGGGGGCACTATCGATGAAGGCGGCGGCACGCCGGAGCGAAAGTGCGCCCGGCTCGTTACACGGGGCGTGGATACCCAAACCGGCATGCTCGCGCTCGATCCGGGCAGCATCACGGTCACAACGGCCGCAGAACTCGCCCGTGCACACAGCAACCCAGCTGGGACCAAGCTATGCCAAAGGTGCGGCGACCCCTATCCGTGCGCGGTTTTGCGGCACGCCCAGCAGGTGTGCACGCTCGCCGGCGTCACCCCGCAAACAGCGCCCTCGCCGATCGCGGTGGCCAGCAAGCACAGCTTCTAGGGCGCTGGGGTTTGCGGCGCTTCAACAGCGAAGTCGGCTGGCGCCTTCTGCTTGCGGGCTCTCGCGATGAACGGGATCGATAGTCCAGTTAGGACACCGGACATGATGTACGACGCCGGGTAGCCCCATATGTCGGCTGCCCGGCCCAGTACCGGCTGGGCGACGACGCCCCCGCTTGAACCCATCAGTGAGTCGAACGACAGAATCGTCGCCCGCTGCTGGGAAGGGATAAGGCCGTTGAGGTAGGCCTGGCGGATCGGTGTCGCGGCGGCGGAAATCAGTCCCCACACCACGATCAGGGCCAGCGCGACCCAGAACTTTTGGATCAGCCCCATGAAGATGACCGCGGCTGAAGCGATGACCTCGGCGGCGATGAGGGCTGAGGTCCGGCGCTGGAACAAGTGGCGGATGTGCGCCGTCAGCAATCCACCAACGATTTGTGCTCCTGCCACGATCGCGGCCGCGAGACCGGCGATGCCGTAGGCCTGTGGGTCACCGTAAAGGTCGAGCAGATACGGCTGCAGCGCGTAGAACACGTAGATGAGAACACCGCCGGTGAACAGGCCGGAGAGCATCAGGTACTTCACCGCTGGGATGCGCCAGCCGTACTCCAGAGAGTTGGCGACGATCTTCTTCATCTCCGCGAGCGGGCGGCCGTCGCGCTTAGGGGTGAAGCCAATGTCGCGCATGAGCACAAAGGCGATGACGAACATGACACCGAGCACCGCGGCCCGTACCACGAACGGGACCCCAAGGTTGGTCAGCTGAGCGATATAGCCGCCCGCGACCGAGCCCGTGAGCATGCCGACGCCCGCGAGCACCTGCCCGCGCCCGAACACCGTCTCCAGCGTGCCTTCGTATCCGGTCGCCTGTAACGCATCGACAAGCCAGGCTTCAGTCGCGCCGGAAAAGAAGGTGAAGCCGAGGCCAAGCAGGACGGACACGAGCGCCCACAGCCAAAACGACGCCTCGACTTGCCATAGGAGCACATAAAGCCCAGTGGATATAGCCAGCGTGATGGTGCCGAGCAGGAAGGAGGCGCGCCGTCCCCACATGTCGGCCACGATGCCCGTTGGCACTTCGAACAGCACCATTCCCGCGGTGAAGAAGGCGTTGGCGGCGAACGCTTCCAGGTTGGACAGTCCCGCGTCGAGCAAGAAGATCGTGTTGATGCCCCAGATCAGCGACGCCGCGAGCGTGTTGCCCAGGAGCAGCGTGTAGTAGATCCGTTTGATCGCCGCCGGCGTGTATGTCACCTTCCGATCATGCCACGGCGCTGATCTGACAAACTGGGACGCGTGTCGATAGGCGGTCAGACACCGGCGTGGCGGCGCGTCACCGAAGGTGAGCACCGGGCCGGAGTCGCTCTAGCCGTGGTCGCCCTGCTCATCTTGCAATTTCTCGTGCCGAGACAGTACGCGTTCAAGCCCGTCTGGCTCATCATGGCGCTAGAAGCGGCGATCTTCATCGTGCTCACGATCGCCAATCCGTTCCGGATCAACCGTGAATCGGCCGCGTTGCGGGTCGCCAGCCTGCTGCTCGTGGGAGTGGCTAGTTTCGCGACCTTGTGGTCTGTGGGCTTACTCACCTACGACATGGTCGAGGGAAAGACTGACCTGACCGCGGTGGAGCTCGTGCGCAATGGCGCGGCCATCTGGCTCACCAACGTTCTCGTGTTTGGGCTTTGGTTCTGGGAGCTCGACCGTGGCGGCCCGGCCGCGCGAGCCAACAACCGCAAGGCCTACGCGGACTTCCTCTTTCCGCAGATGGCAACGCCTCACGTCGCCGATGCGGACTGGCGCCCCCAGTTCACCGACTATCTCTACGTCGCGTTCACGAACGCCACCGCATTCAGCCCCACCGATGCGATGCCCCTGTCGCGGTGGGCCAAATTCGCCATGATGCTCGAATCAGCTATCTCCCTTGTCACGGTCGTTCTCGTGATCGCCCGGGCGGTTAACGTTCTGGGCAACTAAGGGCTGTCACATTCCGCGAGGCTGTCTCGTCAGGTGACCGCAAGCCCTCAATCAAGGAGAGAGTTCATGTTCGCCGCTTATGTCACTGTCACCAGCCTTACCGCGCTCTTCAACGCCATCGCCGCCTACACGTACTTGAGCGGCCACGACTACCCCAAGGCTCAGGCCGATATGAAGCGCGTGCCAAGGTCGTGGCTGCCCATCCTGGGTCTGTTGCTGGCGGCGGGCGCGCTGGGATTGCTCGCCGGGTTCGCCGTGCCGCTCCTGGGCATCCTTGCCGCGGTGGGGCTGGTGCTTTACTTCATCGGCGCCATTATCGCCCACCTGCGTGTGGGTTCGCGTCAGCTCATCGGGGGCATCGTGTTTCTGGCGTTCGCTGTGGCGTCGCTAGTGCTGAACCTTGCGGCGGGGAGCCAGGTGTGACAGGGTCCGGCTCCACATTGGAGTGAGCAGGTCATGACCCGCTGCCGGATGCATTTCCAGCCTCGCGGCAGGGAGGCGCTTTTGCCACCAGCTGCCGTGTCGCTGGCCGGTCAGCGGGTCTTTAGCTCCATAGAGCAGCAACGTTTTCGCCCTCACCTCAGCGATCGAAAAGCCAAGGGCGGCTTCGTCTTCGGGGATAGGCGTCGCCAGAATCACCAGCCTGGCGACCGCGTCAGGATGTGCGGTCGCGAATTCCATAGCGGCGTAGCCCTGTGACGACCAGCCCACAACTCCGGCTGGCGCGGTCAGCGCCGTGGAGCCAGGCGGTGCAAGCGTCACCCCTCGCGCTGCTGTCGCTTCAGGATCCGGGTCGGTCGCGGAGCCAAAGAGGAACACCAACATGAGGGGCACAATATAGATATGACCGAGACCCCGGCGGCCCGCCAGCAACGTGTGTGGGACAGAGCGGCACCCAGTTACGACAAGCAGATCGCCTTCTTGGAAAAGATCCAGTTTGGTGGCGGCCGGGAATGGGTGTGCTCACGGGCCATCGGTGACGTGCTGGAGGTAGCGATCGGCACCGGCCGCAACCTGCCGTTCTACCCCAAGGACGTCCGCATCACCGGGATCGAGCTCAGCCCTGCGATGCTCGATATCGCCCGGCGTCGCGCCGCCGAACTAGGCATCAGCGCTGATTTGCGCCAGGGCGACGCCGAGAGGCTGGACTTCGGCGACGACACCTTCGACACGGTTGTTTGCGTGCTGTCGCTGTGCACCATCCCTGACAACGCCAAGGCCATCAGCGAAATGCACCGTGTCCTCAAGCCTGGGGGCAAACTGCTAATGCTGGACCACATCGGCAGTCAGTGGTGGCCCATCTGGGCGGGTCAGCGGCTGCTGGAGCTGCTGACCGCTAGGTCAGGCGAATACATGACTCGTCGTCAGCTGCCGCTCGTGCGGGCCGCCGGATTCGAGATCATCGAGGCCGAAAGGCTCAAGGCAGGCAGCGTCGAGCGCATCGCCGCGCGCAAGCCCAGCTAGCGTGTGGCCGCCACCCCACGGTCGCGGTGGCGGCCACAGCTACATCAATATGTCGCCGCGCAGCTTTGCGCGGTCCAGGCGGAATAGCCCCACGAGTTGAACGACCTGGCCTGGAAGCACTTGTAGGTGCCCTGAGCCAAGCCGTACACGTAATGATCCGTCTTGTTGACGATGTTGTAGGTAGTGATCGCACCGGTCATCACGTCGAGCACCTGGAAGCCGGTCTCGTTGGAGGAGCGGTCCGTCCAGGCGAACCGCAACGTGGACGACGTCACCCGCGAGGCCGCCGGGTTTGACGGTGCGAGCGGTGGACCATACGTCGTCGCGCACACATAGCCTGTCGGGGCTGAGGATCCGGCCAAGTTATAGGACCGCACGTTGAAACACATCGTTGTGTTGGGCGCGATCCCGTTCCAGGTATGCGATGTCACGTTTGGTTGCGTGTTCTGGAAACTCACCTGGTTGTAGACCTGGAACATCGTTTCGTTGTTGGAACGGTCCGTCCAGGTGATTCTGATCTGTGAGCTGCTGACGGGAACGGCCGATACGATCGTTGGTGCGGCTGGGATCGTCGGTGTGGTGGCACATGAGTAGGCCGACCACGCTGACTCACCCGCTAGGTTCTTCGCCCGCACACGCAAGCACAGGTATGCGCCGTTGGGCAGACCGGTCCAGACGTACCCGACGGCGTTAGCGCCCCCGGCAGGCCGGATTTCGCTGCCGTTGGTCACCTCGAACGCGGTTTCGTTGGTGGACTTGTCCGTCCAGGACAGCTTGATCTGCGTGCCACTGACCACTGTCGCGATAGGATTGGCCGGTGCGATAGGAATCGTTGGTGTGGTTCCGCACTTTTGCGTGGTCCAGGCGGAGTAACCGGCCAGGTTGAACGAGCGGACCTTGAAGCACTTGGTCTGCCCGAACGCCATGTTGCCCCACGTGAGGTTGGTGATGTTGGCGGTGGTCTGCTTGATTTCGACGCTGTCGGTGACCTGGAAACCGTTCTCGTTGTTGGACTTATCCGCCCAGGTGACCTTAAGCGCGCTGCCGTTGACGACCGTCACGACCGGGACGCCGGGCACGACCGGGATCGTCGGGGTGATGACGCAGGGCGCCGAGCCCCAGGGCGAATACCCAACGGCGTTGTAGGCACGCACCTTGAAGCACTTGTTCGCGCCGTTGGCCAGACCGTCCCACGTGAACGAAGTGGTGTTGGGGTCGGAGATCCGGGTGACCGTGCCGTCGTTGATTTCGTAGCGCAGTTCGTTGTTCGCGTTGTCGGTCCAGCCGACGCGCACACTCGTTCCACTTAGGATAGTCGCCGTAACCGCTGTGGGCGCGGCAGGGTACGTCGGTGTAGTGACGCAAACCGGTGCAGTGAACGGCGATCCGCCGTAGTAGTTGTACGACTGAACCTTGAGGCAGCGGGAGCTTCCCGGGGTTAGCCCGGTCCACACCAAGCTTGTCGCATCCCGGGTGGCCGTGCGGGTTTCGGTGCCGTCAGAGACGGCGAAGCCATCCTCGGTCAGCGACGTGTCCGTCCACGAAAGTGTCAGCGATGTCCCGTCCGGCGCCGCTGTCATGCTTGGGGCAGTGGGGCCGGGCGGTATGCCGGCGAACGTGAACTTCCACTGTTCCTTGCTTGCATACCGTTTGCCGTCCACGATTTTGATGACGCGCCAGACGTAGGTGCCAATTGGCAATGGCGGCACGAACGAGGTCATCAAAGGCAACTTCGCCATCGACGTCGCCTTGGTCATGGTGAACGTTGGCGAGTTCGATGGCGCGAGAACGACTTCGTAGGAAACCGCGCTTAGCGCGGCGACGTCCTGCCATTCGAGCGTTTCGGCGTACTGGTTGTACACACCTGCCCCCGGTGCGCCAGGGCAGGTGCCCAACAGGTAGCCCTGACGGGCGTCCTGGGCATCGTCGCCGGCGTATAAGCCGAACCGGCGGAACTGGTCATCGAAGTCTTGCAGGGTGAACCAGGTAGCCGCGGCTACGGTTGCGAATTCGTCGTTGAGTGCGGCGTACCCCTTGATGAGGTTGTAGCACTGGTCTTCTTTGGACACCACCGGCCCGCCGAGCGCTTCGCCGTCTGCTGGCCGCCGCCACCCGAATTCGGTGATGTAGACCGGAATCCCGAAGCCGCTGGTGAATTTCCACACGAAGTCAGCCAGCCGCGGGTGGATGCTGCGGTCGGAGCCCTCGGTCTCGACGTTGGGCAAAATGGCATCGACATACGGGTGGATACCGATGCCGTCCACAGCCGCGTCGAGGTTGCTGTAACCGCCAGCCACGTTGGGATCGCCTGCGCCGTTTTGGAAGGCGGTGTTCGTGTCAGTCAGGTACGTGACTGGATACTGAGGTGTTCCTTCGGCGCCGTTGGCCAGCCCGCCGCTGATGATCAGATCTTGCCCGCCGCCGCAGGAGTTCGGCGCGGTGCGGATCGCGCGGGCGGTGTGGCCGATGTAGCGGGCGAAATCCGCCGCTAGTAAGGGAGTAGCGCCCGGTGTTCCAGACAAGTTGGGCTCGTTCCAAACCTCCCAGACGTCGATGCGGTCGAAGTCCTGATGGCAGGCGATCGCGGCGGCGTCCGCGGCGAAAGTGTCTGGAGCGGAGGAGGTGGTGAAGTTAGCGCCTAGTAAGCCAATGATTTTGAAGTTCGTGCCGATCGCCGCCAGGAATGACTTGTATGCCTCCCTCGCGCAGCCGTGACTGCTGATCATTTTCCGCAGGTCGAGCCGCAGCCACGCGGTCTGAGCCTGTAGTGCGGTGTCGTCGATGAGTTTTTGTGCCGAAGCGGTGCGGTGGCAGGTGCCATCGTCCGCGAAGTAGATGACGTCTCCGGCCTGGATGCCTTTGATGCCGGTGGTGGCTAGCGCGGGCTGCTGGGCGATCGCCTGGGCGAGCACGGTCGAGAGCAGCAGCACGCAGAACGCCGCGAATTTGCGGGAGTGCTTCATGGTTTCGCCGCCTCTCACGGGCACCGGGTGACGCCGGGGATGAACCCGGTGTAGCCGGTGTTGGTATTGGCGTCGGGGACCCACCGGCCGGTGCCGATGCGGTTCCAGACCGTGCTGGGTCCATAGGTGCCGGGAGCTGAACTGCCCGTCTTCTGGCAGTAGATGGTCACGTAGGTGCCATCGGCGAGCGTGCCTGCCGAGGCGTAGCCGTTACCCGGTCCCGTTCGGACGGTGATGGTGGTCCCGTTGGGCGTCATGTCGATCCAGCCCGCACCGGTGCCTGCGCCCTGGCAGGCGTTGGTGCTGGTGTAGGTGACGTTGCTGTAATAGCCGACCTGAACGCCATCGAACTTGATCTTTACGGCCGTGCCGTTGAGCTTCTGCTCGTAGTGCAGATGCGGTCCCGTGGACGTTCCGCCCGTCGAGCCGACCAGGCCGATGATCGTGCCGTAGCCGACCACCTGGCCGACGCGCACCCACTGTGCGCTGAGGTGGGCGTAGAGCGTGGTGTTGCCGCCGGTGTGGTTGATCCGCACGTACTTGCCGTAATTGGCCGCGGCCTCAGAGACCATGTCAACCGTGCCGGGTGCGCTTGCCACGACGTAGTCACCGTCGTCGTCGGCACGGTTGAAGTCGATGGCGTTAAGCGGGGAGTGGGTGGCGTAGGTCTGCCCGCCCCACACCTGTCCACAAGGGAACGGGAGTTTGTAGACCGGCGCCGCGAGCGCGGGCGCGGCTGGGAGCAACACCGCCGCGGCGGCGAGTATTACCACCGCGGCAAGACGTATAGGGCGTCTGGACATTTCAATGGCTCCAATCGTGGGAAGGTCCGCACATTCTTTGCACAGCCACTTATCGGGCCGCTTGCCGTCGCCTTGCCAAACCCTTGCCACCTGCGCCGTGCCCGTTTACGCTCACGTCCTGGCAGCCCGGCCGGGGGAGGCGGAGTTTGCGATTCGGCATCCTGGGCCCGGTCGAAGTCACTTCAGACGTGGGGCCGGTCTCGATTGGACAACCCCGTCACCGGGCGGTCCTCGGCTATTTGCTGTTGCACCGCAACCGAATCCGCACTCTTGATCAGGTGGCTGACGCGCTGTGGGGCGGTGCCGAGCCGGCCAGTGCGCGGGCCCAGGTGCACGTGGCGGTTTCCGGTCTGCGCCGTGCTTTACGGGCAGCGGGCCTGCCCGGCGTGATCGGCACGCAGCCAGCTGGTTACCGGCTGGCCCTCGGTGAGGACGATCTGGACGCCGGGGTTTTCGCTCAGTCGATCGCTGACGCCCGGCGCGCCTTGGCCGCCGGTGCGCACGAGACTTGCATCGAAGCAGCGCAGACCGCTTTGGCGCTGTGGCGGGGGGAGCCGCTGGCCGGGATCACCGCCGCGTTCGCCGCGACCGCCCGGCATGCCCTGCATGAGCAACGGCTTTCGGCGTACGAGCTGATCGCCGATGCGGAGCTGGCGCTGGGGCGGCCGGAGTTGGTTACGGCGTTGCTGCGCGATCTGGTCGAGGAGCACCCGCTTCGCGAGCCGCTCGTGGGGCGGCTCATGGTCGCGTTGCACCACAGTGGTCGCGGCGCCGAAGCGATGCAGGCCTATGGCCAGCTGCGGGCCCGCCTTGCCGAGGAATTCGGCACCGACCCCGGCCCGCAACTGCGCGAGATCCACGTCAGCTTGCTCCGCCAGACGCCGTCAGCGGCCGAGCCAGCACGGTTCGTCCCGCAGCAGCTGCCGGCGGCCGCGGCGAATTTCTCGGGCCGGACGCGGCAACTGGCTATTTTGGACAAGCTCATCGCCGTTGGCCAGCCGGGTGCGGTGGTCATCACCGCGATCGCCGGCACGGCAGGCGTTGGCAAGACCACTCTCGCCGTGCACTGGGCTCACCGCGTCGCGCACCGTTATCCGGACGGGCAGATTTACCTGAACCTGCAAGGGTTCGACCACAGTGGACCCCCGATGGCGACCGCGGTGGCCATCCGCAACCTGCTCGATGCCGTGGCGCCGCCCGCGCACCACATTCCCGAGGGCTTCGATGCCCAAATCGGTTTGTACCGCAGTCTTCTCGCCGGGCGCCGCATGCTGATCCTGCTCGACAACGCGCGCGATGCCGCACAGGTGCAGCCGTTGCTGCCCGGTTCGCCTGGCTGTCTCACCATCGTGACCAGCCGCAATCAGCTCTCTGGCCTGGTCGCCGCCGAAGGCGCGCATCCCGTGGCGCTTGATCTCATGCCGCCCGCTGAAGCCCACGAACTCATCGCCACGAGGCTGGGCCACGATCGGGTGCACGCCGAAGCTGACGCGGTCGAGGAAATCATCGGCCGGTGCGCTGGCTTGCCGCTCGCGCTGGCGATCATCACCGCGAGAGCGGCGTCCTACCCGGACTTTCCGCTCAGTGCGCTTGCCGCCGATCTGAGCAGCGCTCGCACGGGGCTGGATGCGCTGGCCGGTGGTGACTCGGTGACCGACCTGCGAGCCGTGTTTTCCTGGTCCTACCAAGCACTTTCGGCCGTGGCCGCCCGGCTGTTCCGTTTGCTCGGGTTGTTGCCGGGACCCGACTTCGCCGCACCGGCGGCGGCCAGTCTGCTGGGCGTCGCGCCGCATCAGTTGCGGCCCGCCTTGGTCGAGCTGACCCGGGCTCATTTGGTGACCGAGCACTTGCCTGGCCGGTACGCCATACACGACCTGTTGCGCGAATTCGCCGCTGAACTCGTCGAAGCAGACGACGCCTTGCCAGACCGGGATGCCGCCGCGGGACGTTTGCTCGACCATTACCTGCACACCGCATACGCCGCCGACCGGATCGTGCAACCCCATCGCCTCCCGATCACCCTCGGCCCTCCCGGCGACGGGGTGACGGTCCGTCCCGTGGACGGGCACGATCAGGCGATGGCGTGGTTTACCACCGAAAGCAGCGCACTGGTGGCTGCCACGGAATGGGCCGCCGGTCACGGATACGACCAGCACGCCTGGCAGCTCGCGTGGACGCTGGAGAACTTCTTCGACCGGCGGGGAAGCTGGGAGGACTGGGTCCAAACGCAACGCATCGCCGTGACAGTGACCGGCCGGCTGGGCGACCGCCGCGCGCTGGCCGACGCGCAGCGAGGTCTGGCGATGGCGTTGATGCGGTTGCGCCGGCACGACGAAGCGCACCACCACTACCGCGAATCACTGGAGCTTTGGCGAACACTCGGCCACGACGTGGGCCAAGCCCGCACGCACTTCAGCATCGCTCATCTGCTGGAACAGCAGGGTCAGCGAGCAGAGGCTTTGTATCACGCGAAGCGGGCGCTAGAGCTGTTTCCCGAGACCGGTGAAGGCTCGGCTTACGCACGGGCGCTCAATGCCGTGGGGTGGATGCACGCCTTGCATGGTGACTTCGCCGTGGCGCAGGACTACTGCGACCAAGCGCTGCAACGCCTTCGCGCGCTTGGTGACCGCAAGGCCGAAGCGCACACGTTGGACAGCCTGGGTTACGTCCACGCGGGCCTTGGCGACCACGCGCAGGCCGTTGCCTATTACGGGCAGGCGGTCGAACAGTTCCGCGAAGTCGGCGACCGGTACAACGAGGCGACCGCGCTCGACGGAAAAGCCCAGGCGCACCAGGCATCTGGAGACTCCGACGCGGCTGTTAGGGCGTGGCGCAACGCCTTAGTCATCCTCGAAGACCTGCGTCACCCCGCCGCCAGCGACATCCGGGCGCGGCTCACCCAGCCGTGATCGCCGGTGCGTGACAATGAACCGTGCACTATTGCCAGCGCTGTAACCCCGCGGTGACCCTCGAACCGGCCAGCGATGTGGCGCGTTGCCCACAGTGCGGCTGGACGGAAATCGCGCGGCGGGAACCGCTATTCGTCGTGACCGGTGCTTCGGGTTCGGGCAAGAGCGCGGTCTTCGCACCGCTCGCACTCGCGCTGCCGGAGTGCGCGGTGTTCGACGCCGACTGGCTCATCGATCCGCTCAGCCGGACGCATCCCGTTGACTGGCAAGCGTTCCGGGATGCCTGGCTGTCTGTCGCGCACGGTGTCGCGCAAGCGCGCCGCAGCACTGTCCTGTTAGGAACGTTCATGCCAGAGCAGCTGGAGCAACTGCCCGCACGGCGGTGGATGGGGCCCATCCACTTCGCTGTCTTGGACTGCACCGACGAGTCGCGAACGGCACGGTTACAAGCCAGGCCACCATGGCGTGAACACGCTATCGACGAACATCTCGCCTTCGCCGCTCACCTGCGCCGCACCATAGAGGTCGTCATCGACACCACAACCGGTACCCCACAACAGGTCGCCGACCAAATCGCCGCCTGGGTGCGTCTCACCACCGGTGGCGGGGCCTGCGGCGAGTTCGGTAAGCGTAGGTACTGAAGCCGGCGATGATCATCGCCATCATCACGCCTGTCGCCGAGAGCACAAGCCACAGGGGTGGGCCACGATGGATCGTTGGACTGGCCGTCACATCAAGAAGATCAGATTCCTTATCTGGTACTGGATCAGAGCTCACCTCCGCCGAAGGCGACACACTAGGCGACGGTGACGCGGAGGCGGACGGAGACGCCGAAGGACTCTTGCTGACAGGCGCGGTGAGCGACGCGACCTGCACCGTCGCACCGGAAGCCGACGACGAGCGGACCGTTATCTTCAGCTTGTTGGCAGTGTCAGTGAGCGTCGCTCCAGCGGGGAAGTAGCCCGCGCCAGGGTTGATCATCGGGGCATTGCGGTAGCTTCCGTTGGTCACCGCGTAAATGCGTACACCCGGATTGTTGATGGCACTATCGACGGCACCGTTGGGTGCGCGGGTCTCGATCACGTAGCTCAGTGAGCTGCTCGCCTTGTATTCCACGACCCGCGTCCCAGAGCCCGCGTAGAGCGGTGTGAGGTTGAACGTGCCGGGACTACTGGCCGATACCTTTGACCCGGCGCTGATCCATCCCGAGTGCATTAGCTCGACTGAGGAATAGCCGCGTCCAGAGCCGCCGCCGCCCATCGGCGTGTTGCCACTGTGACCGTTGGCGTTGCAGGAAGACATGTTTCCGGACGCACAGTCGTGTTTGGACTGATGCGGGTAACCCTGGTTATGTCCTAGCTCGTGGACGATCGCGGACAGGGACGGGCGCGGTGGGTACCAGGTGAGTTTTCCTGGCACCTGGCCGAGGCCGCCCCAGCCGCAGGCGGCGATGTCGAAGACGATGGCCAGCGAATCCCACGTGACACCCAGGCTCTTGAGGTGGTTCTCGGCTGTTTGTGTCGCCAAGTTGGTGTGGCAGCCGTTCTTGTCGGCGTCGCGCAGCTCGGCGCTTGGCTCGGTCGTGTAGAGCCCGTCACCTGCGGGGACAAAGGTCAACTGCCCACCCGTTATCGCGGACATCCAGGTGACCAGTGAGTTCGAGCTGCCGAGGAAGGAGTTGCGAAGAAACGCGGTGTCGGCGAGCTGGTTCTGCTCGTTAGGCGTGTCTCCATTTTGGATCACGACGACCGCTAGGCGCCGCGTGACCGGGGCAGCGTTCGCGGGCACCGCAAAGAGGGTGGCGAAAGCTGCGAGGAGCAGCACGGACAGGGTGCGCATGGCGTCTCCTAGCGAATGCCGGACAGCTTGGGGCAGAGGCGTGCGAAGGTAAGTACGCCCAGAGCCCCGGCTATTACGGTCAGCGCGGAGAATTTTTGTAACTGTTTGGGGTCAGCCGGCGCAGCTCGCAGAGGGCCGATTGCGCCTGTGACCCCGGGGCGGCCGTGTAAAGCACGACGCGCTGATCTCGGTCGGGGATGTGCAGCACCTGCCACAGCAGCTCGATCGGCCCGACGACGGGGTGCACTAGGGTCTTGCGGGAGTCGCGGCGCACCTCGACATCGTGCTCGGCCCAGATCCCGGCGAATTCCTTGCTCAGGGCGAGCATCTCGGAGACGAGGTCACGGATGCCCTTGTCATCGGGGTAGCGGGCCGAGGCGGCGCGCAGGTCGGCGACAGCTCCCCGCGCGAACTCGTCGTTGGCGTGACCACACAGGTTGTCGGCGAAGATGCTGCGGATCAGGTTGGTATTAGAGATGCCGCCCAAGAGCACCGACATCATTTCGTTCCACGCGAGGATGTTGTATTTGGCGTCCAGGACGTAGGCCGGCGTGGTGTTGTCCAGGCCGGCCAGCAGGTGCAGGATGCCTTCGGGCACGTCTTGGCGGGGGCCGCGGGCCGGAGCGGGCGTCTGCCCAGCCAGGTGGAACAGGTGCGCCCGCTCATCGGTGCTCAGCATCAGGGCACGAGCTAACGCGTTGAGGATCTGCCGTGAGGGGTGCGGGCCCCGTGCCTGTTCCAGCCGGGTGTAGTAGTCCGATGACATGCGCGCGAGTTGAGCTACCTCTTCGCGGCGCAATCCAGGGGTGCGGCGGCGTCCGGTGCCGGGCAGGCCAACGTCGAGCGGGGTCATCCGGTCGCGGCGCGTGCGAAGGAACTCGGCAAGTCCGGGGCGATCCATGCTGACTAGCATGTCTCGCGCGGGCGTGCTTTGACAGGGATCGGCAGTCCCAGGTTAAACAGTCTCTGCACGGGCGTTCGCGGCGCGGGCACGGTTGCTCGCATGACACAGATTGCCCTCGTGACCGGGGCCAACAAGGGTATTGGGTTTGAGATCGCACGGCTGCTGCTCGCTGACGGCGTCAAAGCCATCATCGGCGCACGTTCGGCCGAGCTGGGCGAGGCCGCGGCCAGCTCGCTCGGCACGTCGTTTGTGCAGCTCGATGTCACCGATCAGGCGTCTATTGAGGCGGCGGTCAAGCAAATCGAGGCCGAGCACGGTGCTCTGGACATCCTCGTCAACAACGCTGGCATCGGCGGGACCTGGGCGGCGCCCAGTGAGACCACATTGGACAGCATGCGGGAGGTATTTGACACCAACCTGTTCGGTGTGGTCGCTGTGACGAACGCGTTCCTGCCACTGGTACGCAAGGCGCCGGCCGGCCGGATCGTCAACGTCTCCAGTGAGGTTGGTTCCCTGGCACTGGCCGGTGAGCCCGGAACCCCGATGTGGGACATCAAAACGCTGGCCTACCCGGCGTCGAAGACCGCGCTGAACATGGTGACGCTGCAATACGCCAAGGAGCTCAACGGCACTGCCGTCAAGGTGAACGCGGTGACGCCAGGCTATTGCGCCACGGATATGACCGGCCACCAGCCCGAGCGCACCGCGGCGCAGGGCGCCGCCATCGCGGTGAAGATGGCGTTGCTTTCCGCTGACGGGCCAACTGGTGCGTTCTTCGACGACAACGGTGTCGTTGCCTGGTAAGCGATTGACGTGGTCAGGGGCGGGCGTGAGCCCGTCCCTTGAGCCCGGGACTAGGCTTGGCCCATGTCTGGGCACCCCTATGTCATGCGGATGAGTCCTTCCAGCCCTATGCGTTTCGCCCTGCTCGACCGTGCTGGCCAGCTCGTGACCGACGCCGTCCTGGCACATGTGCGTCCCTTCGCTGCCAACGGTGCCGGGGGCTGGGTGGCGGCGGCGAGCACCGTGGACGGTGGCTGGGGATATCTCGGCGAATCCGGGCAATGGCTCAGCGAGCCCCATTTCACGGACGCCAGAACACATTCCGCCGAGGGACTGGCCCGGATTCAGCGTGATGGGCGCTGGGGCTACGTCAACCTGCGCGGCGAGGTGGTCATCGAGCCGGTGTGGAGCCGTGCGGCCGCGTTCAGCGAGGGTCTTGCCGCCGTGAACGGAGGGTATGTCAACACCGCTGGCGAGTTAGTGCTCACCACAAGAGCTTCAGGCAGTTTCTCCCCGGCCGGGCTGGCCGCGGCCAACGGCGGCTACATCGACCGCACCGGTGCGCTGGTGATCGAGCGCCGGTTCGACGAGACAAGAGCCTTCTCACCACACGGCGCGGCTCCCGTGCGCGTAGGAAAGCTGTGGGGCCTGATCGACACCACGGGAACATGGATCGTGGAGCCGCGCTATGACAACATCGAACCGTTCAATGACGACGGTCTGGCCTTCTATTCCGAACCGGACTCTTGGTGGAAAGGACACGGCTACCTCGATTCCACTGGCACGGTTGTGGTGAAGGGGGAGCGGCATCTGTCCCGTCGCATGTCCTGCGGCCTCGCGCGGGGTGACCTGGCGTCCCTGTCGTTCGTGGGACGGCAGCCGCTCAGTGGGCGCTATGACTGGGCCGACCACTTCGACCGCTGCGGTGCCACGCTCGCCCGTAAAGAAGGGCAGTGGGGTGTGCTGCGCTCTGACGGGCGCTTCCTTTCCGTACCATATGCCGAACCAGCCACCGATGACGATGGCTGGGTGACAGGATTCGGTGTGGGACAAGGCATCGCACCGTTCTTGGCCGACGACGGCAGCTGGCACTACCTTGACGTCAACGCCGGCTTGGTCTACCGCCTAGAGCACCCGAATCCCTTGCGTGCGTGGCTCACCCACGTTCCGCTGGGGAACGACGATGTCGTGGCCGAAGCGGAAGCTCTTCAAACAATGCCGCCGCAACGTTTTTACCCCTCCTCGCTGGTCTTTGGCGAGCCAGACGACGACGAGGATGGCGACGAGTATCTGACCGGCGTGATGACCGTGCTGGCTGAAGACTATGTGGGCGAGGATCAGTGGGGCTGCTACCACTTCCTCAGCGAGCAACGATCAGACGGATACGGCACGCATTTCCAGAAGCTGGAAGCGTTGCTGTCCGGTCACTACGGCGCGCCTGAGCACGACACGCTTTTCCTGCGTCACGGCGACACCAGCATCAGTCGTGTGTGGACAGTCAACGGCAAGCGCCTAGTGTTGCAGCTGTTCAGCACGAGCGGCGACGGCGACTTCGAGCACCAGATTTGGCTGGCTGTCGTCCCTGGTGAGTGATTTGATCACGGATCACCATTGACGGGTGCATCGCCGTCCTTTAGCGTCGGTTCACCCGTGTTTTTCCAACGAAGGGAGATACGCTATGCGCTGCCTCGAACCGCCAGTCGAGTCCTAATCGGATTACTGTGAACCGCGCCGGGCGCCACGCATGGCCGCCCGGCGTCTTCGCGGAAAGCCCATGGTTACCTTCCCCTCTGTCATCGTTGACCTGCCGCGCGTCGACGCGAACATTCAGCGGTTTCATCAAGCCGTCACCGCGGCGGGCTGCCGCGTCCGTGCCCATCTGAAGGCACACCGCACTGTTGAGCTGGCGCAGCGGCAAGTCGCCGCGGGCGCGGCCGGTGTGGCGGTGCACACGGCCAGTGGTGCCGTGCGGCTGGCCAACGCCGGCGTCAACGATGTGGTCCTAGCCTGGCCCTGGCCTGAAGCGTGGCGGTTTCCTATCTTCGCCGAGGCTGCCCTGCAGGTTCCCCGGTTCGCGGTCTATATCGACCGCCCCGAGTCCATCACCGTGCTAGGAGCGGCAGGAGCCGAGCGCGGCATCGAGGTCGGTGTGCGCATCGACTTGCGGCACGCCCCAGCCGAGTCCGTTTTGGACCTCGCGAGGCTTGCCGTGGATACGCCTGGCATCCGGTTCGACGGCATCACCGGCTACTGTCCAACCGCGACCGATAAGGAAATCCGCGACCGGTACGACGTCGGCCGCCGCTACGCGCAAAGCGTGGTCGCGATCGCCGCATCAATCCGTGACCTGGGTCTCGACTGTCCCGCGGTGAGCATCGGCGGCGTGCCAACCGCAGCCGGTGCCAGCAGCGTCGACGGTGTCACCGAGATCTGTGCCGGGGTGTACGCCACGTTCGACGGCGGCCTCGCCGAAGCAGGTGTCTGCGCACCGTCTGACGTGGCGATCAGTGTCGCCGCTGACGCGACCGAGCTGCTTGACGGATGCTCGCAGCCCTGGGATCCAGAAGTGCTCTGGCAACCCGCGGCAGCGCCCTATGCCGACCGGCTCGTCCCGGCACACGTGTGCCCGCTGGCGGCGAACCTCCTCAAACACAACGTCGACATCACTGTTGTCGCTGATGGCGAGCAGGTGGCGGCCTGGCAGCCGTTCGCGGCGCCGGATCGCACATGACAACCGCGTCACCACACCTGTTACGGCAGCAAAGGTTCGCGCTCCTGTTCACCGGCCGGACGATATCTATGTTCGGCAATGCCTTTGGTCCGATCGCGATCGCGTTTGGTGTCCTGGCTTTGCCCGGTGCCACCGCGGCGACGCTGTCAGCCGTGCTCGCTGGGCATGCTGTGCCGCAATTGGGGCTGATGCTGCTCGGCGGCGTGATCGGGGACCGGCTCCCGCGTCATCGCGTGCTGGTCGCGGCAGAGACGCTGTCAGGGCTCGCGTTCGCCGCCCTCGCGGTGATGCTGCTAGCCGGCCGGGCGCCACTGGTTTTACTCGTCGCGGCGGCGTTCGTGGCCGGTTGTGCCTCGGCACTGTTGTTACCCGCGCTGACCGGTGTGGTGCCTGAAGTCGTTGGCCGCGAACAGTTGCGGTCAGCCAACGCCTTGCTGCGCCTTGGTGGCAATACCGCGAACATCGGCGGCATCGCGCTTGGCGGTGCCGCGGTCGTGTTGCTTGGCCCAGGGGTGGCGCTCGCCGTTGACGCGGCCACGTATTTCATCGCCGCCGCACTGCTCGCGGCGCTACGCACCGGCGCACCAGCCCCACGTGCCCGCAAGCGCGTCTGGGCTGATCTGCGCGAAGGGTTCCGCGAGTTCGCCGGCCGGCAATGGCTGTGGGCTGTCGTCGCCTCGGCGGCATTCCTCAACGCTGGCACGGCAGCGACCTTCACGGTACTAGGACCGGTGCTCGCGGGCGATCATCTTGGCGGGGCGGCAGGCTGGTCCCTCATCCTGGCCGCGTTTACCGCCGGGATGCTGCTGTCAGTGCTTGCCGCCCTGCGGGTTCGGCCCACGCGACCGCTGCGGACCGCGGCACTGGTCACCCCGCTGCTCGCTGCGCCCTTGGCCGCCTTGGGATTTGGCGCCCCGCTGGTGCTGACGGCCGCCGCCGCGTTCTGTGCCGGAGCCGCCTTCAACGTCTTTAGCGTGCTGTGGGAAACCACGCTGCAGCAACGAGTGCCGGGCACCGCTTTAGCGCGGGTGACTTCGTGCAACTACGTGGTCGCGTTGTCGCTCAAGCCCATCGGCATCTACCTCGCTGGGCACGCCGCCACCGGTGTAGGCGCTGGCCCGGCCACGCTCGCGGTCGGTGCCGTGCTGCTCGTCGCCGGGCTTGCCCCTCTCGCCTCACGCCAAGTGCGCCAGCTAACCGACCAAAGTGGAGATGAGTGATGGAACAGTACGGCGAAGGCTTCGCCCAGGCCTACGACGAGCACTGGAGCCCCTATCCGACGCGTGCCGGCGAACAGCTGCTGCGGCTGCACCAGGCTCTGGATCCGCAGGCCGAGCGGCGGGTGCTCGACATCGGTTGCGGCACAGGCATTGTGGCCGCTCTGTTCCAGCAGGCTGGTTATGAGGTGACCGGTCTGGATGTGTCGGAGGCGATGCTCAAGCGTGCCCGGACCCGCCTCGGTGACAAGGCCGTCCTTGTGCACGGCGACGCGACGGACTTCTCCGTCGCCGAACCGTTTCCTTTGGCGGTCTCCACGTACGACATTCCCAATCACCTCGGCACCCCGGAGCGCATCAGGTCCTATGTGGAGTGTGTGTTCCGGGCGGTGCGGCCGGGCGGGGTGTTCGCCTTCGATGTGGCTGCCCCCAAGGCTTTGCTTGGCATCAACGCGATCCAGGTCCGGGAGACCGATGACTCGATCCTGCTCTACCGGGGCGCGCTGAACGAGGAAGCGGGTTACGGCTTCTACCGGATCTCGGGAGTCGTCCGCGCACCGGACGGCCGCTACGACCGGTTCGAAACCACCATCACCAACTGGGTCGTGTCACTTGGCATGGTTTCTGACACCCTCAAAGATGTTGGCTGGCAAGACGTCTACCTCGCCGCACCCACCGATCTGCTCACCCCGCTGGCCGGCGACCAAATCGCGACCGGCGAGAAGCTGCACCGTGTCTGCTTCATCGCACGGCGGCCTGAGTAAGGGCTGACAGCAGTGCCGCCGTGGCCGGTGGATCCGGTGGTGCGCCATAGGTCGCGGCGTAAATTTGGCGCGGCGGGACGCTCAGCCGGGTGGCGGTGATGGCGGGATGACGGTGGGCTCGCAGGGCCAGGCCGGGGATGGTGGTGACACCCATGCCCGCGGCGACAAGGCTTTGCATCACCACCATGTCGTCGGTGGTGTAGGCCAGCCGTGGGGAGAAGCCAGCGTCTTGGCACATCTCCACGGTGTGGCGGCGGCAGCGTTCGCAACCGGCGATCCACGGTGTGCTGGCGTGGTCGGTGAGGCGTGTTCCGCCACCGGTGGTGAGGAGATAGAGCGGATCGTCGAGCAGGTGGGTCAGGCGGATGCCGTCGTCCTCGGGCGCGGTGTCGTCATAGCGGAAGACAACGGCGATGTCGGCGTGGCCGGTTCGCAATAGCTGCAAGGCTTCTTCGGGGTGGGTGTCGGTCAGGCCCAGTTCGAGGCCGGGATGTTTCTGGGCGAGAAGTGTGGCCGCCTCAGGGATCAGTGAGCTCATGACGGAGCTGAATCCAGCCAGCCTGACCCTTCCCGCGTTCAGCCCGGCCAGGGTGGACAGTTCCGCGGTCGCCGCGTCGACCCGGCCGATGATCTCGGCTGCGCGGTCCGCGAGCAGGCGTCCCGCTGGCGTGAGCCGGATCCCGCGGCCGACCCGCTGCAGCAACTGGGCGCCAAGCTCGGCTTCCATGCGGGACAGGTGATGGCTGATCGACGGCTGTGTGTAGCGCAGTTCTTTGGCAGCGGCCGTGACCGACCCGTGCCGCCGGACAGCGTCGATCACACGGAGCTGCACGAGGGTCACCATTCATAGATCCTACGCATGAATCACCGCGAGAATTGACATTAGACCTATCGATCTCCCAGCCGCATGGTGGAACCATGATGACGTTCGCGATCGCCGCACTGGTTTTAATCATGTTGCCCGGCCCGGACCAGGCCCTGATAACCCGCAACGCACTGGTGGGCGGCCGCTATGGCGGACTGCTAACGATGGTGGGCGGTGTCCTCGGGCTGGCCGTGCACGCTGGCGCCGCCGCGCTCGGGCTCTCGGCGCTTCTTCTCGCCTCGGCGACAGCGTTCACAGTGCTGAAGATCGCCGGAGCGGTGTATCTGCTCTGGCTGGCGGCACAGATGCTGTGGTCGGCGCCGCGTCCCCGCCGCACTCCCGTTGCCGAGGAGGCGGTCGCCGAACCCGTTGCGCGGTCGGCCTATCTGCGGCAGGGCTTTCTGTCCAACGCCCTCAATCCCAAGGTGGCGCTGTTCTTCGTGACCTTCTTGCCACAGTTCCTATCCACGGACAGCGGCTCGCCGCAAGCCGAGGCGCTCGTGCTTTCCGCGATTTTCGGAGTGCTCTACGTGGCGTGGTTCGGGCTATATGTCGCAGCGGTCGACCGGCTTGGCCGCTGGCTGCTACGGCCAAGGGTGAAGGCGCGCATCGAGCAGATCACCGGACTGGTTCTGGCGGCTGTGGCGATCCGCCTGATGACCACGAGCCACTGAAAAGCGACGGCCCGGCTGTCCAAACAGGACAGCCGGGCCGTTTTTCCTCCCCTTAAAGCGTTAGCGTCCAGCTGTCGATTCTGCCGACATCGTTGTTCGCGTTGTCATTGACCCGCAGGTTCCACGTTCCATTGCGGACTTCGCTGGAAACGTTGACGGTGTAGGTCTGGTTGATGTTGTCCGCGCTGCCACCGGCACGGTTGTGCAGGGTGTAGAGCGTGCCATCGGGAGCGACCAGCTGGACGAGCAGGTCACCGATGTAGGTGTGGACGATGTGGACCTCGACGGTGGACGTCGCCGACGCGTTGCCGGTGCAGCCGCTGATGGTGATCGGGCTGTTGACCGTCGCGTTGTCGGTGATCGTCACATCGTTGGCGTTCGTGCCGCCGCAAGGGGGAGGCGTGCTGCCACCGAGGTTGAGCGTCCAGCTGTCGATTCTGCCGACATCGCCACCGGCGTTGTCGTTGACCCGCAGCTTCCAGGTGCCGTTGGCGGCCTCACTGGACAGGTTCACCGTGTAGGTCTGGTTGATGTTGTCCGCGCTGCCACCGGCACGATTGTGCAGGGTGTAGAGCGTGCCATCGGGAGCGACCAGCTGGACGAGCAGGTCACCGATATAGGTGTGGACGATGTGGACTTCCACGGTGGAGCCCGATCCGGCGTTGCCGGTGCAGCCGCTGATGACGATCGACGACTCGACAGTCGCGTTGTCAGAAATCGTGACGTCATTGGCGTTGGTGGCGCTGCAGCCGCCAGGGGTGACCGGGTTGACGGTCCAGGTGAAGGACGTGGAGCCCGTCCCACCACCGCTCGCGGTGACGGTGACGTTGCTCGTGCCGGCCGTCGTCGGCGTACCAGAAATCTGGCCCGAGCTGGCGTTGATGGAAAGCCCGGCCGGAAGTCCGGTGGCTGACCACGTGTAAGGCGGGGTTCCGCCGGAGGCGCTCATGTTGAGCGTGGCGGCGACGCCAACGGTTCCGGTCTGGTTGCCGGGGTTGGTGACGGTGACCGTTCCGCTTGCGCTGCAAGTGGGGTCAGCGGTCTGGGCCGGCACGCTGACCGCGTCCCAGGCGGCTTTGGTCTTGTTGAACAGACCGCAGGTAGCGTCGAGGTTCTTGGCCGACTGAAGCGTCCACGTGCGGTACTTCAGGTACGAGCTCGACGACGTCTTCATCAGCATCGCGTTGTAGAGAATCTTCATGGTGTCCTGGACACCGATTCCGGTCAGCGTGGCGCCGTTACAGGCCGCGCTCGCGGGCTGTCCGTTGGTCGGGTTCGTGCCCTGCGACAGCAGGTAGAACCAGTGGTTACCAGGCCCGGCGGCCGCGTGCACCGACGACGGGAGCGGAGTGGAGTAGCAGTCCGGGTGGCCGGACTTCAGCGAAGGCTTGTGGCCGAAGCGAATCGGGCCGCCGCCGCTGAGGTTGACCTCCTCGCCGACCGAGTGGTCCGGCGGGTCGTACGCGGCGGCCTGGTTGGCGAACCATTCGGTGGCGGTGCCGAACGAGTCAGCGATGAACTCCTGGGTGCCGGAGCCCGAGATACCACCGGGGGTGTGGTCGTCGATGCCGTGGCCGATCTCGTGCGCCACCACGTCCATCGGCGTGATCCACCGCTGCGGCGAGTTGCCGTCGTAGCCGTACTGGGTATCGTTGCCGGTGTACTGGGCGTTGACTGCGTTCCAGCCGACACGCATCGGCCAGGTGCCACCGCTGCCGTCAGGACCATTGCGGCCCAGCCACTGCGTCAGCATCTTCCACTGGGTCTGCGCGGCGAACATGGCGTCGGTGCAGGCGGTTTCCTTGGTGGTGCCGTCGCCGTTGCCCCACGCGTCGTCCGGTCCGGACATCGTGCTGCTGGCCGAGTAATCACGGCAGGTCAGCGTCGGGTGGTTGGGGTCCTGCAACAGGAACTGGCTGCCCGACTGAGTCGTGTCGATCTGCAGCGGGTTCGGCCCGTTGTAGTAGCCGGTTCCGGTGCCGCGAGCGGTTCCTTCGCGGGTGCCGAGCACCTGTCCGCTGTGAGCGTCGGTGTAAACAGACAGGATCGAGTCGTGACCGTGGTCGTCGACGCCGGTGACCTTGGTGGACCACACGAGCGCGGGCGCGGCTTCGCCGAGGGCATAGACCGCGAGCGACGGCTCGCTAACGGTGCTGACCTGGGTGAGCTGGCCACGGGCCGTGCCCTTGGCGGACTGTGCCGACTGCGTCGGCTTGATGGCGATGTTGCCGATCGCCCGTTGTTGCGCGACCGAGGTGAAGGTGACCCGGCCGGAACTGTCCGTCACGATCACGAAGTCGCCGCCCACGACGGGCAGTCCCTTGTACTTGCGCTCGTGCGGAATGTATTGCGCGCCTCCGGACGAAATAACGTTGTGTGTAACGAATTCGTCATCGGAACTGGCCATCAGTGCCGCGGGTCGCGCGGCTACATGGTCGCGGGCGGCTTGCGCGGCCAGTGCGGCGGCGGGTACGGGATCGGCCCGCCTGCTCGCCTGCGCCTGTGCCGTCACCAGCGAAACGCTGGCGACTAGGCTCGCCGCTAGCGCGAGGCCAGCGATTCCCTTGCTGTTCAAGCGATATCGCATCGAACTCTGTCCTCCCCGGACATTGCAACGGTGTGGGTATCGCCGTATGTAAATACTCGTTCACGAAGATGAAAAGCCCCATGGTTCCCGGAACGGCAAAACCAAGGGTGCGCGCAAGGGAATACCCGCACACGTTCCCGCCAGCCGGGGCTGACGGGAACGGTTACCGCGGAGTATTAGCTCGCCAGAGCCAGTCCGTTGTGGTCGAGGTTGGGCACCGAGAGCGCGGATGCGGTGCTCCTGAGACCGGGTTCCTGACCGCAGAAGTACCCGAAGATAGTGTCGATCGTGGCGTCAGCGATAGGGTCCACCGGGCCAGTTTGGTAATGACTCATGTTGAGCGCGAGGCTTAGTTGCTTGCCGCCTTGCTCACCGTGCATGGAGTAGGTCGTGTGCCCGAATACGCCGCCCGTGTGTCCCCAAACCGAAACGCCGCAGGGCAGGGGCACGGTCATCAGGCCCAGGCCATAGGCGCCAGCCTCAGGGGCGCCGGGCACCATGTCCACGGTTGTCTTCATCTCGGCGAGCTGCGCTGGCCGCAATAGCTTGCCGCCAAGAAGCGCCCGGTAGAAGCGGTTGAGATCGTCCGGCGTGGACACCATTTCGCCCGCCATCCAGGCCCAGGACATGTTGAACACACTGAGATCCCGCAGTTCCCCGGCTGGCGGCCACGGAATGTAGGCCGCCGAATGCGGGCCGTAGATTCGCGGGTCCGTTCCCGGCAGGCGCGTGTGCCATAGGCCGGCCCGGAAGATGACCCGCCAGTAGATTTCGAACGCCGCTGGCCTTCCGGTGACCTTCTCGATGATGAGCCCGGCCAGGATGTAACCGGTGTTGGAGTACGACCAGGATGCTCCCGGCTCACCGGTGCGCGGCAGGGACAGGCCCAGACGTGCCAGCTCCTCGGGCCGCACGGTGGTGTATTGCAGGCGCAGGACATCCTCGGGGGATTCGATCGTGTCGGTGAAGTTGCCGATGCCACTGGTGTGATTGAGCAGCATTCTGACGGTCACGCCGTCGACGGCGAACTCCGGCAGGTAACGCCCGATCGGTGCGTCCAGATCGACTCGGCCTTCGGCCGACAGTTGCAGCATCACCGTAGCGACAAAGGTTTTGGTGATGCTGCCGACGCGATGGCGGTAGTGCGGCTGCACCGGCCGTCCCGTGTTGACGTCACCGGCACCACTGGCCGCGGGCTCACGTGCCGTGCCGTTCTGGCCTACGGCAAAGACTCCCGGCATACCCGCGGCGTGGATTTTGTCCAGGCCTCGCTGTAGCTCAGAGGTGGTGCTGGCCTGCGCGGCGCCTGGCACGAATACCAGGGCGACCGCGAGGCCGGCCATTACTGTCCTGAGTGGAACTCGCATGGCGTCTACGTTTCCTGGCCACCGTCCACTTTGGCTCGTCCCAGGCGATGATTTCCACCCCCTTCTTGCGCTAGGGGGAATCCCTTACTTGCCTGCCGCAGTCGCCCCTTCTGACGTGGACGCCGGCCCCGGTCAGGATCGCCGGGGCCGGGTCGGCTAGTGCCGCTTAGCTTGTGGTGAGCGCGATTGTGTCGAGCAGGAAGTTGGTTTGCAGCGACTGGTCTTCGCTGCTGACGAATTTCAGCGTGACGGTCTTGCCGCGGTAGTTGTTGAGGCTGACCGTGCGGTAGACGTAACCACTGCTGGGGTTGACATTGCTGAACGTCGCCAGCGTCGTGGTGGTGCCGCCGTCCACGACTTGCACCCTGAAGGTGTCATAGACGGTGCTGCCGGTTTCCTGCGTGGTGATCCGCAGGTAGTAGCCAAGTGTCGCGGTGGAAACCCCTGAAGGCACAGCGATTTGCTGCGCCAGGGTGTCTGTGTTGGTGACACCGTTGCCGCCCATCCAGGCATACCAGGATCCCTGGTGAGCTCGGTAGGTGGTCCAGTTCCCGACGACCCCGCCGGTGATGGTCCAGTTGGCGGTGCCGCTTTCGAAGCCGCCGTTGACGACCCCGCTGCCGGGTGGCGCGATGCGGTAGTCGATGGTGTGCGTCCACACGAGATCGCGTGCCGCGGTCGACGTGGACAGCCCCGTGAGCGGACGGTCGTCATTGAAGTGCTCGCGGAAGTTGCTGGAGGTGTAGCGGCGCATCAGGTCGAAAGTACCGGCGGGGCCACCGTCGATGTTGCGCCACAGGTCGATGACTGATCCGGCGACGCGTGCCTCGACCTGGTCGCCATCGTGCGGGTTGGTGCGGCTGGCCGGTTGCGACGGGTTGAAGGGAGTCGTAATCATGAGGTCCATGAACTGGCCGTTGGGCCAGTAGAACATGCCGTCGCCTTTGGCATAGCCGGTGATGGCGTTGGCGAAACCTTCCGTCCAGGCGCAGTTGGGTCCCGAGCGCAGGTGCAGGTAGTGCGGGCTGGGGCAGTCGGAGCTTGGCCACCAGCGGTTGTAGAGCAGGTCCATGAAGTGGTGCCCAGCTTCGTGCAGGACAAGGTGTTCGGAGTCCGGGTCGGCGTCAGCCAGCGCGACATAACGCCCGGCCGGGCTGAAGTAGGTGCCATCGGTGCTACCGGGCTGCCAGTGGATCGTCATTTTGGTGCAGTTGCTGGTTTCCCGGGCGGTCCAGCAGTTAGTGCCGGAGGCGCGGATGGTCCAGAGGAGGTTCAGGGTGTCGAACGCGTGCCAGCCGCGCATGTGCGTGCTGGTTGGTGAGGTCGTGCCGAAGTCGGGGTCGGTGCCCGAGGCGACGTTGCTCTTGGCCGGGGTGGTGATGGTGTAAGCGGTGCTGCCAGCGTTGTTGGTGACCCGCCACAGGCTGGAGTCAGAGGTGAACTTGACGTGCAGTGAATACATCACCGACACCGGTGCGTTGAAACATAGGTTGTAGCTGCCATCGGCCGCTGCAGTCAGGCCGGTGGCATAGGTCTGAGTGCTCCCCGAAGAGGTGGTCTTGCCCTGCACTGCCACGGGAATGTTGCGCCCAGCCAGCCATGTGCCTGTCTTGTCCGCGACCGTGAAGCGGCCCTTCGCGCAAATCTGGCCCGGTGGTGCCAGCGACGGCGGAGCTGGCGCGTTCGGTTGCAGCGCAACAGCTGTGCCGCTGGGGACAGGGGAAACACCTGATGCGTCGAGACCCTGGCTGTCGGTGCTGACGATGCCGGCCACCGAGCTTCCCGGTTTTTCGCCGACCGTGAAAACCGTTGTCCCGTGAGCGGACCGCTCCTGTGCGGGCTGCTTTAGATCGGTGATGTCGGCCTGAATCTGGGCCGGGCCGGTGGCCAATGCGGTCACGCGGAACGTGACCACGCGCCCGCGAGTGGACACGGCGAACGTTTCGGTGCTGAGCTGGTCGAGGCCGACCGCTGTGGGCGTCGACAGCCGCGTGCCGCTCGTGTTGAGCCGCAACGTGTTGGACATGCGGACCGTCAGCTGCGCGGTTCCTAAGGCGACGCTGGACTGGATCCGGATGAGCACGGTCGCGGACTCACCCACGGCCGGGAGCCGATCGAGGGTCACGCTGGCGCTAACGCAGCTTGGCGCGTGCTCGTCGCGAGCATCCGCATGGGACGTAAAGGCGCAGCTGGCCTCGGGGCCTGCCACCGCTGGTGCGGCGGGAACGGTCAACAGGGAGAGCCCAAGTGTCAAGGCTGCGCCCACTCTTGTGAGCATGAGGGGTCCTTTCATTTGGGCATAGAGCCGCATCAATGTCAGAAAAGCGCACTGCTACTGGGCTGCAAGCGGGTGCTCGGGGATGAAGGGTCGACTCATCATATTTACATCGTTAAACATTTCAAGCCCTGGCTGCGATGTGATGGGGCGGATGTTATGGCGCGCCATAACATGCGGAGGCCGGTCAGCAAATGAAGTTAGATGTTGACATTTGTAAAGTTCGGGGCCAACATTTACACAACATTGCACACGACTGCACATTCAGCAACATCTCAACGGGGGGCCTTGCCGATTCCAGAAAGGAATGACGCCGTGCCACCTAAACGGAAAGTGCTTGCGGCCATTACGTTCGGTGCCATCATCGCGACCACCTTTGGCCCGGTCAGTCCCACAGCGGCAGTGCCGCCGACGGCCACCTACACCATCACGGTCGGCTCAAAAGCCACCTATGCCCATCCGACCGACACTCCGGCCCATCCCTACATCGACAAGGACGGCACCTTCTACTTCCAGCAGTCCGCCGCGCTCTATGGTGCGACGCAACCCCGGTACTGGAACTTCTTCACCGGCACCAACTTCGACGACGCCACACGTTCCTCGGCGATCAGCGACGCGGTGAATCCCAATAACTCCAGCGACCGAAACAACAACACCACCTGGCGCTGCAATAACAGCCCGACCGGTGTCGAGAGCACGTTCGCCCCGGCTGGCTCCGGTTACTCCCAGAAGAACTTCTGCGGGCTGATCGGGCTGTGGGTCGATCCGGACACCGGTGCCTGGTATGGGCTGGTGCACAACGAGTTCACGCCGCAGCCGTTTGGCGATGGACTGCACTACGACGCGATCGACTATGCCGTCTCAACTGACCAGGGCAGGACGTGGGCTATTCGCGGTCACGCGATCACGTCGCCCTACAGCACCTTGCGCGGTGACACCGCCGCCTTCCCACAGCAGACCTACCACTACGGCGACGGTGACCAGCGACTCTTCGTCGACGCGGCCTCAGGATATTTCTACGTGTACTACGGTTCACGGCTCGTGGACAAAGGTGGCTCGTGGCGCGCTTTCTACGCGCATGTCGCCCGGGCACCGATGTCCTCGAAGCTGGCGACCGGCTCGTGGCAGAAGTGGTACAACGGCTCGTGGTCACAGCCTGGCGTGGGCGGCAAGGAGAGCAATCTCGTGCCGGTCAACGCTTCCAGCTCCACCGGCTACACCCCGCCGGACAAGGAATACAACCCGGCGAACACCGGCACGGTCTCTCAACAGGTCGCGGCCGGGAAGACCCCGCCGACCTCACCACTGTTCGTGATGAACATCGCCTACAACGCCTACTTGGGCCTCTACATTGGCACACCGCAGGCTGTCGACCAGTCCGGCAACGCGCCACAGGAAATCTATGTTACCGACGATCTCGCCACGTCGAAGTGGTATCTGGCGGGCAACACTGGCAGCTATCGCAACGCTTCGTGGTACCGCTGGTTCCTTGACAGCGCCAACAAAACCAGCTCAACGATCGTCGGTAAGTCGTTCCGCTCCTACTGCGCGTTTGGGTGCTCGGGCGGTGCTTCGGGTGAGTATGTCAACCTCACCATCGGCTCGACAGCCCCTGCCGCGCCCCCGGTCGATCTAAGCAAGACCTATCACATCTCCAGTGGTGCGGGGCGTGTGCTGGCACAGGTTTCGGGCAGCACGGCCACGACGTCGGTGCCCACCGCTTCCGGATCCGCTTTGCACGCTTGGTCTTTCGCCTCCAACAGCGATGGCTCATACCGCATCACCAACGCCTCGACCGGACAGGCCCTCGGCGTTGACTCCGCCACGACGGCGAGCCGCGCGTGGGCCGTAAAGCCAACGGCCGCCACGATTTCTGGCAGCCCGACGGTAGGGCAGCAGTGGTGGATCATCAAGAACACCGGATCGTCGACCTACCGGATCGTCAACCGGCACAGCGGTCTCGTGCTCGGACTGTCCGCTGACTCGACTCGGCTGGCCGAAACGACACCGGCCCGGCACTGGACCAACAGCACCGGGAATCCCGTGGGCGGCAACAGGTCGGCGGCCGAGCAAACCCTCACCTTCGCCGTGGCCGGGACTCCCGGCAACCTCAACGGCACGCACACGCTGACCGCGTCGGGTAAGGCGCTGGACAACCCGAACCACTCCACGACCCCGGGAACCCAGCTGATCACGTGGTCTCCCAACGGCGGAAGCAACCAGAACTGGGTGTTCACACAGCAGGCCGATGGCTCGTACCAGATTGTCAATGGCTTGTCGCAGCTGTGCATGGACGTCAGCGGCGGGTCCACCTCGCCGGGTGCCCGCATCGTGCAGTGGACTTGCACCGGATCCAGCAACCAGCGATGGATCGTGACCGCTGCTTCCGGTGGTGGCTACACGGTCGCCGCGCAGCACAGTGGCCTGCTGCTCACCACAGCGTCCACATCGGACGGTGCTTTGGTGACCCAGCAAGCCAACAGCGGCTCGGCACTTCAGCGCTGGTCGCTTAGCTAACCCCGTAGGGCACCCCTCACTGCGCGGGGTGCCCGCCATCTCCTTCGACGATCGTGTCCATGGTGCCGTCCTGGTTCAGGTCCACCATGGTCACGTCGATTTGCCCGTCGCCGTCGGTGTCGGACTGGAACAGGTCAGCTTTACCGTCGCCGTCCGTGTCGATAGCCCAGAGGTCTGGGTTGCCGTCACCGGTCGTGTCTAGGGCCAGAATCTCTTCGTGACCATCGCCGCGCGTACGCACTGGATCATCCATGCGGTCATGGGTACCCGGTCATCTGTTTCGCTAACCGTCCGGTTTTCACGCACCCAGCGCCGCCATCGGTAATAGCGTGTTACGCATGGCGTTCATTCAAATTATCGAGTACCAGACGGATCAGCCCGACGCCGTTCAGGAGCTTGCCGCCAAGATGCGCAGCGAGTCCGCGGCGGCGGGCACGACGCCCAGGTTCACGACGCTCGTGCGCGGCAAGGATCGCGACAAGGCCAACTCATACGTCACCATCGTCGAGTTCCCGAGCTTCGAAGACGCCGAGGCTAGCAACAACGACCCGCAGGTCCAGGCTTTCGCCGCCGAAATGGAGAAACTCTCGACCGCTCCACCCCGGTTCATCAACCTTGATGTGGTCGACCGCTACCCAGACTGACGCGGCAGCTGCTGCGACAGGGCGTGAAAACCCAGTTCCGGGGTGCCGCTATTCGCCACCGGATGCCAGCCTTCGCTCAGGAAACCAGCGAGTGGGCCAATCGTGGCTTGCCGCCGGTCAACAATCGTCAGGTTCCTATATGTCGCGATGTTCGGCAAGGCACTGCCATCTGCCAACGGATGGAAGTGCTCGATCCGCTCGTTTTCGTCCACTGCCATCGCCAGTTCGGCCTGGGCGCCCGCGTTGTCGGTCCGGAAGCGCCCGGTGGCCAGGCCGCTCGTGATCATCAAGTCGCCATCTTGAAGCCGCAAGAACATCCGCAGAGTTTGGCACAACCTAACTGGTCTGACCACTTGACCACCGGTCCACTTCGGATAGACGATGAGCGGCATGGATCTGCGGACGGTGTCCCGGCGCTCGGTGTGCGACGAGGTTTATGACCAGCTCGCGGGCAACATCGTGCGCGGTGAAGTGGCCGCCGGGGACAGTCTGCTCAGTGAACGCAGGCTTGCTGAGGTGCTCGGGGTCTCCCGGCCGATCGTGCGGGAAGCCTTGCAGCGCTTGGCTATCGCGGGACTCGTCGAGGTCCGGCAAGGCGGGTCGACCACGGTCAGGGACTACCGGCGCCATGCCGGTTTGCCTGTGCTGGCACAGCTTTTGCTGCCTGCGGGCTCATTGGACCTGGGTGTCGCGCGGAGCCTGCTTGAAGCGCGACTGCACATTGGGCCCGAGGTCGCCTCACTGGCGGCTTCGCGCGCGGGTGCCGCGCTTGAGAGGCCGCTCACCGAAGTGCTGTCGCAATGGGACGGTGCGGCTGACCCGGTGCGCCAGCAGTGGCACGCCCTCGAGTTCTGGGACCTGCTCGTCGACGGGTGCGGTTCCATCGTCTACCGGTTGATGTACAACAGCATGCGCGCGGCCTACGAACCGTTGCTGGCCGCCTTGGCGCCCACGATGCAAGGCGAGACGGTCAGCGCCAGGCCGCTTGCCGCGGCGGTTGTGGCTGGCAATGCCACGGCCGCTCGTTCGGCCGCACACGATCTGCTCGCGCCCACCACACATGTTCTCCTGGAAGCTATCTCCGCATTGGAGGGATAGGCAATGACCCTCGCCCAGGCTCGCCGCCACTTCATCCGGCACGCTTCACCTTGGATCCTGGCGGCGTTCTTGCTCATCGCGCTGACCGCACGGTTCGCCGTTGGCGATTGGGGGCTTTGGGACCTCCTTTTAGTACCCATCATGCTGGTGGTGTTTCCGTTCTTTGAATGGATCCTTCACGTGGCGATTCTGCACTGGCGGCCCCGAAAAATCGCCGGTGTCACCATCGACCCGGTCGTCGCCCGGTCGCACCGCTGGCATCACGCCCATCCGCGCGACTTAGAGAATCTGTTCATCCCGTGGCAGGCGTTCGTGACACTGCTGCCCGCGTTCACAGCGATCGCTTTGTTTGCCTTCCCCCGCCTCGGTTTGGGGCTGACGTTTCTGTCAGTCATAGCCGCCCTTGGGCTGACTTATGAGTGGACGCACTTCCTCATCCACACTGACTACCGTCCGAAAACGTTGCTGTATAAGGCGGTTTGGCGTAATCACCGACTGCACCACTACCGCAACGAACACTATTGGTTCACTGTGACCACGACTGGCACCGCCGACCGCGTTCTCGGCACGTATCCCGATCCGAGCAAGGTCGCGCCGTCCCCGACTGCCAAAGCACTACATTCCCTCTAGCCACTGCACCGATCTCGGCGTTGGCGCCCATGTGGGCGATGAGCTGACGGGTCACGGCGGGGGAGAGGATCGGTCCACTTCGTCGTCGGCAGGAAACTCTTTCGTGGCGCCAAGGATTATGGGCAGGGTCAATGAGTTTGGCCGGATGCGGTTCGTTGATCTTAGGCTGCGATTTTCCGCAGTGTTGTTGTCGTACTTGTGTTCTAGGCTTTGGTTTGTGGATGTGGCTGAGCGGATTGTCGCGGAAGGGCGTATCGCTTCTGCCGCTTTGGGCCGTCAGCTTGCCCTGATTCACGAGATGAGCCGT
>NZ_KB903284.1 GCF_000379685.1 Catelliglobosispora koreensis DSM 44566
GAAGGCAGGGCCGAGGCAGCACAGCAGTTCCTCATCCGCGGTCAGCGGCATAGACCGGTGGCCGCCGAGCGTGGGAGCAGTGTGGGTGTTCACCGCTGAAGCACCTCGCCGTCTCGTGAGGTGTCTGCTTGTTTTGGTGGGGGCTTGGCGTGCCGCAGGCGTGGGATGAACCTTGGGATGGTGGCGGCGTATGCCGTCCAGGTGTCACCAAACGCCTTGGCGACGTCGCGTTCCTCCATGCGGGCCAGCCGCACGTAGAAGTAGGCAAGGACGGGGAACATGAGCAGGGTGGGAATCGTGGGCCATCGCACCAGGAATCCGATCATCACCAGGAGCAGGCCGTCATATTGCGGATGCCGTACTCGTACGTAGGTTCCGGTGGTGGCCAGCGTCGCGGTGCGGGCTGCGTCGTACAGGACGCGCCATGAGGCGGCCACGAGCCAGAATCCGCCGCCGATGAGCACATAGGACAGTAGGTGGAATGGTGATAGGTGGGGGTCGCCGGTCCAGCCAATAAGGTCGTTGAACAGGTGCCCGCCTTCGTGGGTGGCAGCGATGCCCGGGATCTTTGACCCGAGCCAGCCCGAGAGCAGGTATACAGTCAGCGGAATGCCGTACATCTCGGTGAACAGGGCGATCAGGAAGGCGGTGAAGCCGCCCATGGCGCGCCAGTCGCGGCCGGTGCGGAGGTGAAAGAAGCTGACCGCGAAGATGGCAAATAGGGCGGAGTTGAGGATGACCAGCGGCCACAGGCCGTAGGCGGGGCCGGATTCCATCGTCAGCCCCGCTTACTGGACAGTACCTGCAGGCGTTTGCGGTACTCGTCGGGGTCGATGTCGCCCCGGGCGAACCGGTCGGCGAGTACATGCTCGGCGTGGTTGCGTCGCCAGGACTGTCCCGCCCAGGCGGCAACCGAGATGATCAGCAGTGTCCACAGTATGGCGTTGCTGAGTGTCAGAATGGTCATGCCCGTGGTGCTGATGAGGGTTTGCATGGGGTGGTGTCCTCTTTTCTGTTGTCGTCGCGGCGGCGTGGGCCGGCGCGCCAGACTGCCGGGTGACGGGATTGCTGGTCAATGGGTGCAG
>NZ_KB903285.1 GCF_000379685.1 Catelliglobosispora koreensis DSM 44566
GACCGCAGCCCTGCCGGGCACATCCTGCGACCGGCCCATGATGCTCGGCGACATGATCGGCGGCGCCATGGCAGGCGAGGCGAAAGACGCCGCAGGCTTCGAAGACCCGGGCCTGGCCGACGACGACGGGGACATGGGCGGGTTCGACGATTTCGGCGGCGGGGACTTCGGCGAATTCTAAGCCGCCACATGACTGGCGGGCAGTGGCTGCGAAACCGCTGCCCGCCATCAAAACGGCCGGTGGCCGCCCGGCTCTGCACTAGTCCAGGTGGCCACCGGTCCCCATTCCAACTCTTAAGTCCTATGTGGAGGGACGGCGCCGGTGGCCAAGTTTTACTCTGACTGATCTTGCTGAGCTTGTGCTGGCCCCTGCTCGCCTGCTCTTGTACCCGTTCTTGCGGCTGCCGATGCGGCCCTCCTGTTTGATCGGCATCACCACCAGCGGGATCTTCAGCTTCCTGAAGTCATTGCTCACGTTGCCCGCCCATGTTTTGCAAGGACCCAAAGCGGTGAAGGGAAACCTGGCAAGAAATTGTCCAACCCGGTCTTGGGCCGCCTGACCAAAGCGGCACACCAGCCCACCTACCAAGTCCCTGGCAGCCAGGGGATACGGCCAGCCCTACAGCTACGGCCGGCAAACCTGCTCCCCAGACACCGCCAGTGCAGACCTCACGCGGTGTGATGACCATCGACGACGTCGTGGTCAAAACTGTGTCCCTGCTCGGCGTCGCCGTCCTGGCCGCAGCGGTGACCTGGATGGTCGTGCCGTTGCGGGTGATCGGGCCGGTGTGGATCGCGGCCATGCTCGTCGGCCTTGTTCTTGGTCTCGTGGTTTCCTTTGCCCAGATTGCGAATCCGGTCATCCTGTTCGCTTACGCCCTTGTCGAGGGTGAGTTCCTAGGCGCGGTGTCCAAGGCGTACGAGACGCGGTGGAACGGCATCGTCCTGCTCGCCGTCATCGCCACGCTCAGTGTCTTCTTTGTCATGGCAGGGCTTTACAAGGCCCGCGTCATCCGCGCCTCAGCCAAATCCACCAAGATAGTCATCGGGGCCGCCGCCGGGCTGGCGGTGGTGATGCTG
>NZ_KB903286.1 GCF_000379685.1 Catelliglobosispora koreensis DSM 44566
GTATGCGAAAGCGCAAGCAAGTAACAGTTAGGCGCAATTGTTGTCTTGGAGGGAAAGCCCATGCCAGCCAAGATGAGGGCGCCCGCCGGGCGCTGGAACGCGGCATGAACATTTTGGCCGACACGGTGAAAGTCACCTTGGGCCGCTGCTGTCGCGTGCGAAAAGGGGAGATCCAGTGCTGGGAACGGGACCCGATCCACTCACAGGTGCCCCGGGACCTGCTCCGGTTGGCAATGAACTCAGCGGCCCGAGAGTCCGTTCGGATCACAGCGGGCGCTTGTGTCGGGATGTTGGCATAAAGGCGGAACAGACAGCGGCTGCGGGCACGGCCTAGGTTTGGCTGCAGGACAACAACAATGCGCTTTGGCCCATGACTCCATTTGCCCAGATGCCAATGGCAGCAAAGATCATAGCGCTGGATGACCTCCTTGATCCGTTATTCGCTGAATACGCTCATCCGCTGGGAGTAGTCGTCGCGTCGGCGAGCATGCCTGGCGGATCCATCGCGGACGAGACTGGGCAAACGTCGGCAGGATTCGGACTCCGCGGCGCCTTGCCCGGCTCCCGTATGCGCGAGTCGATCATCGTTCACCGGCGGCTTGTCGTGCCCAACAACTGAACCTGATGGTACAACTCTGTGCGGACGAACCAATGTGGTTAGATCGCGCGTTAGCCATGCTCGGCATTTCCGGCGGATTAGCAAGCCTCACAACGTTTGGAACTCACCAGCGAGCGCAGGGCAAGTCGGACTCGGGGGTGTATCTACAGTAGTCCGCTGACCCATTTGCGCGAGGGGGTCCTGAACCATCAGCTGTCTGGCGCGGCGACTGGGTCCTAGAGAATACTTGGGTACGAGCCATGTCTCCCGAAATTTTGATGTGATGTTGGTCAATGTAGGCACAGCGAGATCGGTTGCACACGTGTCTTTTTGGACACGTAACTTTCCCGTAGAACGTGGGTTCGTGGACGGTGTCCTGTTTGCTGACATCCGTGTCGCTGATCGGATCAGCGGTCGTGCCCGTGTGGGTCTGGTGATGGGCTTGGCTGGTCGGGC
>NZ_KB903287.1 GCF_000379685.1 Catelliglobosispora koreensis DSM 44566
CTCGGTGAGCTGGCTGCGCAGCTGGGTTCGGGCGTCGCCCACAGGTCGGCATATGCCGTCAGCGATGCTTAAGGGCGCATGCCGATGAGCTGCTGCGGGCACCGACACCGATCGTGTGGGTGATGGGCCGCACCAATGGTTTCCACGTCCCCAACCCGCTGGACCGGTTCGTCATCCGCGATCGTGACCCCGCTGCAATTCAAACCCGCACGGATCGCTGGACATCCACATTCAGAATGATTCGCCAGGGCCGGACAAGGAGCCGAACTGGCTGTCCATGCCACAGGGACCATTCCAAGTGATGGACGCATGTACTCGCCCAGCGCCATCGCGCGACGCGACTGCGCCGACCTGCCGCCGCTGTAAAAGGCCGACAAGCCCACAGCCAAGACCCCTCGTGGTCATTGTGGAGGAAGACTCTGATCATCCGCGTGAGGTGCCCGCACCTGCCGGCGGAAAGGAAGGGACTAAAGACACTGCCGCATCCCTGCCTGCTGGCACTGCCTACCACCAGCATCGGCGCGGGAAAGTAGGCATATGCCTGCTTCCGAGTCCGTGTTGCGTCAGGCGGCCGAGGCCGCCGTGGCGGCACCGTCGATCTTTAACACCCAGCCGTGGCGCTGGCAACTCGGGCACGGCACCATGCGGCTGTGGGCAGACAGAGCCCGGCAGTTGCTCGTGGCTGACCCTACGGGCAGGATGCTGACCATCAGCTGCGGCGTGGCCCTGCACCACGCCCGGCTCGTCATCGCCACCCTAGGCTCAGATACTCGAGTAGAACGCCTGCCCGACTCGGCAGAGCCGGACCTGCTGGCCGAAATCCACACCGGTGGGGTGCACGAACCCAGCCCGCAGCAATGGGCGCTGCGCGCGGCGATACTGATGCGCCGCACCGACCGCCGCCCGTTCAAACCCGACCCTGTACCCCGCGCCCTCGCCCAAACCCTAGTCGGGGCCGCCGAGGCCGAAGGAGCGCATCTGCACCTGATCCGCCGCGGCCAGATCGCACAGCTGGCGATTG
>NZ_KB903288.1 GCF_000379685.1 Catelliglobosispora koreensis DSM 44566
GCCTGGCACCGCTGACCGCGGCGCAAGTCAAGGCACACATGGCATCCGGCGCCGTCGTACTCGACGTCCGGCCCATCCGCGAAGTCGCCCGCGGACACATCCCCGGTGCGGTGTCGATCGCGCTGCGGCCACAGTTCGCGACTTGGCTCGGCTGGACGCTCACCCCGGAAACGCCACTCATCATTGTCCGCAACCCAGACCAGGACCCGGCCGACATCATCTGGCCCGCCCTGAATATCGGCTACACCACGTTCCTGGGCGAACTAGACGGCGGCCTGGACGCGTGGATGGCGGCAGGCGAAACCCTTGCCACCACACCACTTTCCGCACCCGGCGACGTGAGGGGCAGGGTGCTGGATGTGCGCCAGGACAGCGAATACGCCTGCGGGCACCTGCCACAGGCCGTCCACATCGAACTCGGCAACCTCGCTTCTCACGCCGGCGATTTCAGCTCTGGTCCGGTCACGGTTATGTGCGGGCACGGCGAGCGTGCCATGACCGCTGCCACCATCCTGCAGCGCAACGGAAACCGAGACGTGTCTGTATTAGACGGCGGTGCCGGCGACTGGGCCAAAGCGACCGGCGGAAAGCTCGCCACCTCATGAGCACCACCGCGATGGCGCCGGTCCGGCTGGGGCTCAAGCAGAACGCCGCCCAGTTCACGTTGCTTGTCATCGTCAACGCTTTGGTTGGTGGTGTGCTCGGCAGCGAACGCACCGTGCTGCCGCTGCTGGGCCAGCAAACCTTTCAGCTGACCGCCTACTCCGCCGCACTGACCTACATTCTCGCCTTCGGGCTAACAAAGGCCGCCACCAACTTCTTCGCCGGCACGCTGTCTGACCGGTACGGCCGCAAACCAGTTCTGCTCGCCGGATGGCTGATGGCGATACCGATCCCGGCGATGATTATCTTCGCCCCATCCTGGGGCTGGGTCATCGCAGCCAACGTCCTATTAGGGATCAAC
>NZ_KB903289.1 GCF_000379685.1 Catelliglobosispora koreensis DSM 44566
GGGGCGTTGCAGTTGAACTTCGCGCCCACCACACCGGTGTCGGGGTTGTACGGTGCGTACGGCTGGTTGTTGCCGTGGCAGAACGGCCAGCCGAAGTTGCCGGCTTGTTTGATGACGTTGAGCTCGACTAGGCCTTCGGGGCCGCGGTTGGTGGTGCAGCAGCCGCGGTCGGGGCCGTAGTCGGCGACGTTGAGCCATCCGGTCTGCTGGTCGACATCGAAGCGGAATGGGTTGCGGAAGCCCATCGCGTAGATCTCGGGCTTAGTCTGCGCGGTGCCCTGGGGGAACAGGTTCCCGGCCGGAATCGTGTAGGTGCCATTGGTTTCCGGGTGGATACGCAGGATCTTGCCACGCAGATCGTTGGTGTTACCGGCTGTTCTGGCGGAGTCGAGCATGCTCTGCCCTGGGCGCCAGTCCAGTGGCGCGTAGCCTTGCCAGTGCGTGGACAGGTTCGGCGGGACATCATCACCGGTCCCGAGATACAGATTCCCGCCTGGGCCGAACGCGAGATAACCGCCGGTGTGCCCGGGCTCGGGATAGGTGCGGTCCCGGTAAGCCGGAACGCTGAGCAGCGCCACTTCGCTGGCGAGGTTGAGGGTATCGCCGTTCATCGTGAACCGGGACAGCCGGTTGACATCGGTCGCTGAGTTACTAGGCGACCAGTAGAGGTACACCCAGTTGTTGGTGGCGAACCCTGGGTCTAAAGCAATACCGGTCAGGCCGTCCTCACCACCGGTGTAGACGCTGAGCTGGCCCGCTGTGACCGTGGATCCGTTGCTGGGCTTGTAGATTTTGACCGCCCCACCGCGCTGGACGTAGAACACGCGGCCGTCAGGAGCGATATCCAGCGCCATCGGGTCGACGGTGTTGGTGTCCAGACTGACCTTGTCGAAATTGCTCCACACGGTCCCGCCGCAGTCGCCGGGGACGCTGCCAGCGGCCCATTTCACGCCACCGAGGATATGGTTGCGGAAGTTCGTTTCGCTGTAGGACGCGGCTTCGTGTCCCATCGCGGTGGCCCATACGCGGCCGCCTTCGGCCTCGCGGCACCACGAGATCGGGTGATCGGACCCCATCGCGGAGCCACCCGGGGTGTAGGTGCGCTCGTCGACAGTCACTAGGACGTGTGCGTCGCCGCGAGGGTTCTTGTCGAAGTTGTACCACTCCTCGCCACGCACCCAGTTGTCCGGCAGTCCCGTGGTCGACGGATGCGTCTTGTCGGCAACCTTCGCCGTGGCTTGCTGGATGCCTGCCGAGTGGGCGGGCATATGCGCGCCACCGTTAATAGTGTTGTCCCACCACGGAAACTCGGTATCGATACCCATGTCCGTGGCGTTGTGGATGGCGACGATTCCCTTGCCGCTGTTGAGGAATCCCTGCACGGCTTGCCGTTCAGCGTTGTTGTTGAACACCATGCCGGAGGTCTGGAACATCACCAGGACGTCAAATGTCGCCAGGTTGGCCGGGGTGAATACGGCCGAGTCTTCCGAGGCGACAACTTCAAAGTTGTTGGCTGCGGCCAGCTGACTGAACATCGTCAGCCCCGCGGGTATCGAGTCATGGCGGTAGCCGGCTGTCTCGCTGAACACCAGCGCACGAAACGCTGGCGCCGCTTTTGCCGCAGACGTAGTAATGACAAAGCTGCTAACGAGCGCCAAGCACGCGCAAAGTCCACTTAGGACGGAACTGCGGCGGCCCATCGGTTGTCCTCCAACGGAAAAGGGACGGATCGGATTGGTGCGCCCGCCGCAGCGCGGCCAATCTTGTTTCCGAGCTTGGGCGTCTTCGTGACCGATGTCAATGGAACTTTTGAAGATTGTCACGAAAACTTTCGGAGTTTATCGACAAAACTGGAGTCGGCAGCCGCTGACCTACTCCAATGTGGATCATTAGAAACCGTGGTAGAAGCGTTTTATGAAAGTATCGGTCTTGTTAAACAGGTGCACCGTTGCTAACGTCTCCGCTCAGAAGTTTCTTCTCAAATATCAAAAGTGACCGCCTTCCGGACAACGTAGGAATCATGCCCGACAGCGACGACCCGAACATGGAACATGCCGGCGAGCTGACCGCCCTCGACGGGCGGGCCCAGCTGCGGCCGGCGCTGATCGCCCCTTGGCCAGCAGCGTGACACCACCCAGCAGGGCGCGGCGAGAGTCCATCGCGGTGCACGTGTTGAAGCTGTTGCGTGACAACGGCCCGCTGTCCCAAGTGGAACTAGGCGACCGGCTGGCGCTGCCCCGTGCCCGGCTCCTGCCGGAACTCGAAGACCTCCGTGCCTCTGGCTTGGTACAAGATGGGGGACGGGCACCATCTCGCGGAGGCCGCCCCTCGACCCTAATCGGCCTCGCTCCGGATATCCGTTACGGCGCCGTCCATGTGGGGGCGACCTCTTTGGATATCGAGATCACTGATGGGTACCTAGAACCGGTGGCCAGGATCAGCGACGAGGTCGACGTCAAAGCCGGCCCTTCGGTGGTCCTGAGCCAGATCGGCCTACTGTTCGGCAAATTGCGCAGCGGCCAGTCCTTCGACCGCCTCAGCGCGATGGGCGTCGGCGTGCCGGGCCCGGTGAGCGTTGGCGAGGGAATACCGGTTTCGCCGCCCAACATGCCAGGCTGGGACCGGTTCCCGCTGCGGGCGACACTCGGCATGGAATACGGCTGTCCCACCACAGTGGACACCGATGTCAACGTGATGTGCGCGGGCGAGGGACACCGTGGCATCGCCCGCGACGTCAAGGACTTCCTGTTCGTCAAGGTGGGCACCGGCGTCGGCTGTGGAATCCGCCTCGACGGCAGGACTTACCGAGGCGTCAAAGGATGCGCTGGCGACATCGGTCATATCCAGGTCAGCAGCCGTGGGCCCGAATGCGCGTGCGGGAAAACCGGATGCCTGGAGGCGGCCTTCAGCGGTGCCGCGCTAGCCCGTGACGCCGAAGCGGCCGCCGAGTCGGGTGCCTCACCCTTCCTCGCGGCACGGCTTGCCGCCTCGGGCACCGTGACCGCGAAAGACGTTGGCAGGGGAGCGATCCAGCGTGACCCGGTGTGCCTTCGCCTTGTTCGTGAAGGCGGCGCACGGCTGGGAGAGGTCCTCGCCACTATCGTCAGCTTCATCAACCCGGCGATGATCGTCGTCGGCGGTGGGCTTGCCGGGCTGGGAAATCAGCTGCTGGCCGAAATCCGGGTGGTTATCTACCAACGGTCACTGCCGCTGGCGACCGGCGACCTGCCCATCGTGCTTTCCGAACTCGGTCCGCGCGCCGGTGTGACAGGAGCGGCATTGCTCGCCAGCGAGCAACTCAGCTGGCAATTCCCGCCGGTGAGCCAACCTCGCTGACAGGTGCGGCACCGGTGTTCGCGTGCCGCACCCACGATCGCGCGAATCAGGGCCGGCGGGTCCAGATTTGGTTGGAACCGCCGTGGCAACTCCAGACAATGACGGCGGTGTTGTCGGCAGTGCCACCGCCATTCACGTCTAGGCACCGTCCTGATTGGGTGCTCGTGACCGTGCCGTTGCTGTTGAACACCCACTTCTGGCTGTTGCTCCCGTTACACGAGTTGATGGTGACTCGTGTTCCATCCTGGCTTGCGCCGGCATCCATACACTTGGAGTCGCTGTAGATGCGCAACTCGGCCGCAGTGGTCAGGGTCCAGCGCTGATTGGCGTTGGCGTGGCAACTCCAGATGATGAGCCCGGCACCGTTGGATTGCGACGCGCCAGATACGTCGACGCACTTACCTGAGCCGCTGCCGACCAGGTTGAAGGTCGAGCCGCCGCCCGGCCCATTCAACGTGGACAGCACGGCGTCGTAGGCCGCCTTCTTGTTGCCCGAGCGATCGAACAGCAAGGGATTCTCACTAGAGCGCCACGAGTCACTGTCCCGGATGCCCCACACCGTGATGCCCGTGCAACGCGGAACGTTCAGGCACGCGCGAGTGCTGTTCGCGTAAGCTGTGGCTGGTGCCTGGGCTATGTCGAGCTCGGTGATTTGCACGTCGACGCCCAGGGCGGCGAAGTTCGCCAGGGTGGTCTGGAAGGTGCTTGGCGGGCCGCCGGAGCCAAAGTGCGCCTGGAATCCGACGCAGTCGATGGGGACGTTGCGCGCCTTGAAGTCCAGCACCATCCGGTACACGCCCTGGGTCTTGGCGGCGTTCCAGTCCTCGATGCTGTAGTCGTTGTAGCAAAGCTTCGCGGCAGGGTCGGCAACGCGCGCCGTGCGGAACGCCTCTTCGATGAAGCCGGTGCCCAACACGTTGCGGAACACCGAACTGCGTAGCTGCCCGCTGCCGCCATCGGCGAACGCCTCGTTGACCACATCCCAGGCGTAGATCTTTCCCTTGAAGTGCGTCATGACGGTGGTGATGTGGTTGTTCATGACGCCGCGCAAGGTGTTGGCATCGCCGATGCCTGACACCCAGCCGGGCAACTGTGAGTGCCACACCAGGGTATGTCCCCGCAGGCGCTGGTTTCGTGCCAGCGAACGGTTGACGATCTGGTCGGAGGAGCCGAAGGTGAAATTGTTGCGGGACGGTTCCGTGGCGTCCCACTTCATCTCGTTCTCGGGAGTCACCATGTTGAACTCCCGATCCAGGATGGACGTGTAGGCCTGGTCGCCAAGCTTGAACGCCGCCACGGCCGCGCCATAATAACGGCCCGACTGTGCGGCCGCCGCGGCGCCAAGTGTGGTAGCGGCAGAGGCGGGTTGCGGTGCGAGCACCGCGATTCCAGCCGTGCCGAGTGCGATCGCGGTCAGCAACCGTAGATGATTGCGCATGTAAATCCTTTCCCTGTTTTAGGAATGGTTCACATGCCCCTGCCCGGAAGAGGCATTGTGCTACTGAGTGCCCTGGAGGTGGTTACGCAGCCACGTTTCCGTAGTCGTGACGTGAAGCAGTGTCGCGGCGTGAGCGCGGAAAGCGTCGCCGGCCACCAGCGCCAGATAAATCGCTTCGTGTTCGCGTAACGTCTGGCCGGCCGCGTCGGTGTCGACGAGACCGCGCCAAACGCGGGCCCTGACGGTCCGGCTCGCGATGCCTTCCAGCATCGTGGCCAGCGTCTGGTTTCCCGTTGCGCTTATGACAGCCTGGTGGAAAGCGGCATCGTGTTTGTTGAGCAACTCAACGTCGTCGGCCGCCGCACGCATCGCCTCAAGGTGCCGGCTGACTTCGGCCAGCTCGCGCGGTGAAATGCGGGTGGCCGACAGTGCGGCGGCGGCTGGCTCAAACAGGCGGCGCACTTCGGTTAGTTCCAGGATCGTGTCGCCCTGCAACAGCTCCACTGCCTGGCCGATACCTTCCAGAAGCAGCTGAGGCCGCAGGCTCGTGACGAAGGTTCCGTTGCCACGGCGCACTTCAAGCACGCGTGCGGCGACGAGAGCCCGAACCGCTTCGCGCATGATGTTTCGCCCCACGCCCAGTTCGGCGGCGAGCTGGGGCTCTGGCGGCAGTCTTGACCCTGGCAGAAGCTCTCCAGATTGGATGAGTTCCCGGATACGGGTCATTGCCTTGTCAGTCAGCGACATCTGCGTCCTCGCTCATTTCTTTTGCGGCCGAAGTCTAACAGCGTGATCCCATGTCTAGGAACCATGAGCGTAAATATTCTGAAACCTGCCGTTCACGGCAGGCGGTTTCGTCCTAATTGGTGGGCAGCCCTAGACGTGAAGGGTGTTACAGAGTTATAAAGACATCCCATGGCGGGTTTCGGGCTGTGTCCGATGTGGACACACTTCCTGTCAGGCAGCACCGCTGGGTGATCGGGCCACCCGCGGTGCCTTGGGCGCCGGCACGCTGATGCACCACGTCCCTTGCCCGCAATATGCCTGTGTCCGCTGCTTCCACCGGGCTGTCCCGCGGTGGGCTGCTTAGCGTGCCCTGGCAACAAATTCTGGACTCTCACCGCGGTTTAGTTCACCCCGAACGAAGGAGTAACTGTGATACCAAGACGACGGGCCTACGCCAGGTGGCTGGCGGCGGCGGTCGGTGCCAGTACCGCTTTCGCGATCGGCGCGCTGGCCCTGGTGACTAGCACGCCAGCTTCGGCCGCGAACACCGCTGGATGCGGCAAGAATCCCGGCCTGGCCAGTGGCACGCATACGATTCAGAGCAGTGGCAAGAGCCGCAGCTTCGTCCTGCGGATTCCGGCCAACTACAACAACAACCACGCCTACCGGCTCATCATTGGGTACCACTGGCGCGGCGGAACTATGAACGATGTGGCCACAGGCGGCTCCAGCGGGGCGGCCTGGGCCTACTACGGCATGCAGGAACAGTCGAACAACTCCGCGATCCTCGTCGCCCCACAGGGCCTGGGCAACGGCTGGGCCAATTCCGGTGGCGAGGACATTACGTTCACCGACAACATCCTGAGCCGGCTCGACAGCGAGTTGTGCATCGATACCACGCAACGTTTCGCCATGGGATTTAGCTATGGCGGCGGCATGAGCTACTCGATCGCGTGTTCTCGCGCCAACGTGTTCAGGGCCGTTGTCGTGTACGCCGGCGCGCAACTGTCCGGATGCAGCGGCGGCACCCAGCCGATCGCCTACTTCGGCATCCACGGCATCTCCGACAACGTGCTCAACATTTCGCAAGGCCGGTCGTTGCGGGACACCTTCGTTCGCAACAACGGTTGCGCGGCACAGAATCCCGCCGAGCCGGGGCCTGGCAGCGGCAGGCACATCACCACGACGTACTCCTGCCGGGCCGGGTATCCGGTGCAGTGGGCCGCGTTCGACGGCGGGCACGGGCCCGCACCGGTCGAGGGCTGCTCCGGCTGTGAAGACGGCGTTCGCACGTGGACGAAGGGGGAGGCCTGGCGATTCATCTCACAGTTCCAAACCGGACAACCGCCGAGCAGCAGCCCACCCCCGAGCAGCCCGCCGCCAGGTCCCGTGAGCGGAAGCATCGTGGGCCAGCCCTCGGGCCGTTGTGTCGACGTGGCGGCTGCCAGCACCGCCAATGGTGCACAGGTGCAGCTGTGGGATTGCCATGGTGGCACCAACCAGCGGTGGACCCACACCGCGACCAGGCAGTTGATGGTCTACGGCAACAAGTGCCTGGACGCCTATAACCAAGGCACGGCCAACGGCACCAGAGTCGTTATCTGGGACTGCAACGGCCAGGCCAACCAGCAATGGAACCTCAACGCCAACGGCACCATCACTGCCGCCAACTCCGGGCTGTGCCTGGACGCCAGCGGCTACGGCACCGCCAACGGCACACTGATCCACCTATGGTCCTGCCACGGTGGCACCAACCAGCAGTGGAAGCTTCAGTGACACGTTCAATGCGCGGACTCGCCGCCCTAGCGTTGCTGTTGTTAACGTTCGCCTTCGCACCAGCGCGGCCGGCTTCGGCCGCCGCGCTGGTGCAAGTCGGCGACTTCGGCAACAATCCCACGAACCTGCGGATGTACGTCTATGCGCCCGACGTTTTGCCAGCGCGCCCGGCACTGCTCGTCCTGGTGCACTACTGCGGCGGTTCAGCTGGCGCGGTATTTGGCGGCAACGGGCGTGATTTCGTGACCGCAGCCGACCGGCACGGATACGTCATCGTCTTGCCAGAGGCGACCCGCAGCGAAAAGTGCTTCGACGTGTCCACTGCGGCCGCACTGCGCCGTGACGGCGGCGGCGACTCGACGGGGATCGCCTCGATGGTGGGCTGGGCAAAACAGCGCTACAACGTGGATCCAGCGCGCGTCGTGGTCAGCGGGTTTTCTTCCGGGGCCATGATGACCAACGTGCTCGCGGCCCAATATCCCGACATCTTCGCGGCCGGGGCGGCGTTTTCCGGCGTACCCGCAGGATGCTTCGCCACCTCGAACGGCTCCCTGTGGAACAGCCAGTGCGCCGGCGGCAATCTGATCAAGAGTTCGCAACAGTGGGCAGATCAGGCACGCGGCATGTATCCCGGCTACACCGGCCGGTACCCACGAATGCAGTTCTGGCATGGCACCACTGACACCACCTTGGCGTATCCCAACTTCGCCGAGGAAATCAAGCAGTGGACCGGACTTCATGGCCTAACCCAGTCACCGTCGTTTACGGACTATCCGCAGCAGAGCTGGACGCGCACCCGATATGGTGACCCTGCCATGGTCGAGGGCGTCAGCGTCGCGGGCACCGGGCACACCCTGCCGCAGACCGGGATGCTGGCCTATGCCATCGCTTTCCTCGGCCTTGACGGGACAACGGTTCCGCCACCCACCTGGATGAAACTCACGAACGCGGCCACCGGCCTGGCACTGGACAGTGGTGGCAATGTCGGCCCAGGGTCAAACCTGAAACAGTGGCCCTACAACGGTTCGGCGAACTTGCAGTGGCAGCTGGTGGACCTCGGCGGCGGATGGTTGCGAATGGTCAACCGCACCAACGCGATGGTGGCCGACAGCTGGGGCAATAACACCAACGGCGCGCCAGCTCGCCAGGGCCCATGGAACGGTGGCAACAACCAGCAGTGGCGGCTCAACAGTATCGGCAACGGCCGCTATCAAATCATCAACCGCGGCACCGGCAAGGCGCTAGACGGCATGGGCAACTCCACCGCTGGCTCCACGGTGGGCATGTGGACTCCCAACAGCCACACCAACAATCAGTGGACGATCAGCCCGGCCTGACGCGGCTCGGTAAAACGGCCCGGTACCCCATGTGCGGGGTACCGGGCCCGTCCCTTGCTAGTTACGGGTTGTCCACTGCTGGTTCGTACCACCGTGGCACGCCCACAGATGAATCAACGTTCCATTGGCGGTGCCGTAGCCACTGGCGTCAAAACACAGCCCCGACTGAACACCGGTGATGGTGCCGTTGGCGTTGAGGTTCCACTGCTGGTTGGCCTGCCCGTTGCAGTCCCAGATAACAACACGGGTTCCGTTGCTGGTTCCCTGACCCGACGCGTCGAGGCACTTGTTGCCGTACACCATCAGCTGTTTGCTGGCTGTGTAGGTGAAGCGCTGGTTCGTGCCGCTGTGGCAGTCCCACAGCTGAATCCCACTGCCGTTGGCGGTATTGGCTCCGGCAACGTCGACACAGCGGCCGGATGGCGTGCCGACGATCTGGACGTTCTGCCGTGGGGGAGTAGTGGTGGACTGGATCCCGGCGTTCGCCTTGACGGTTTGCGCACCGCTGGGCCAGTTGCCGCCGGTGACCACGACAGTGCCGGTGTTGGTGTTGCCCCGTGAACCGGACGTGACGTTGGTGGCCGAACTAGTCGTCCAGTTGTTGGTCAGCGTGAGGTTGCCGGTGTTGTTGTTGGCCCAGTGCTGGCCGTATGCCCACGTGCCAACGTTTTCGAAGACGTTGTTGGTCGCCGACTGGTAGCGGGCACCTTCGTCGAAGTACAAGCCGAGCCAGCCGTTGGTGTTGCGGAAGTAGTTGCGGTCGATGGTCGTGCCCGGCAGGGACGAAAGGCTGTAGAAGCCGCCCGCGTCGGTCATCTGCTGGATGATGTCGTGCACGTAGTTGGCCTGCACCGTGTAGTTCTTCGCGATAGTGGCCGTCGTGTACTTCGGCTGGTAGTTGTACAGCCCGCGGTCGGTGTAGTCCTGGCTGCCACCCGCGTCGTTGGCACCCCAGCCGTACCCGATGTTGATACCCGAGTAGGGCAGGTTGTACAGCTCGTTGTTGGAGATGGCCGAGTCGGCGGTGTAGGTCATCAGGATTCCGGCGTGGCTGCGGTATTCGATGGCCACGTCGTGGATGAGGTTGTTGGTCAAACTGATGTTCTTGTTAATCATGCGGGTGTCGCCCGGGTGGTGGGAATCGGCCTGAACGCCCCCGACGATGATGGCACCGGCGGACAGCTGCTCGAAGACATTGCGGTCCACGCTGATGTTGCTGGTGCCCAGTCCCACACCGGTCGCGTGCGCGTTGGCGTCATTGCCGACGCCGATGCCGACCTGGCCGAGGCTGATGAACTTGTTGTCGCTAAACGTGATGTTGTTGGCCGCGGACACCTGGACCGCTCCTGGCATCTGCCGCCAATGCGGCCGCGCGGCTTCGAACGCCGGGCAACCTGACTGGCACGTCGACAGCCAGTCACCGGGCCGGTTCCAGGTCCCGTAGATGTACGCGCCGGTCTGCTGGTCGGCGTAACCCTGGTTGGTGTTGGGCAGGAGCCAGCTGGTGTGGGAGAACTGCAGTCCCTTGAACGTGATGTGGTGGGCCGGTGACGCCAGCGTCCCGCCGATGCGCAGCAGTGACTCGTGCCGGGGCAGCTGGATGTCCACGGTGGACATGTTTTCCCCGCTCAGCGGTTTGTAGTAAAGGACACCGGTGCCGGTGTTGAGGTACCACTCGCCTGCGGCGTCCAGGAATTCGCGCGCGTTGACCAGATAGAGCGGGCCGGCACGGAATGGTGCGGACAGGGTGTCGTAGCCGAAGGTGTTGTTATTCCAGGCGGGCTGGTCCATCGTCAGCTGGTTGTTGCTGATCGACGTCACACCGGCGTACCGGTCGGTGAAGGAGTTCACCGACTCAAGCTCGATGCGGTCTTCGGCCGCCAGATTGTTCAAATAGGACAGTGCGCCATTGGTGAAAGACATGCCGTTGGTGTTGAACGAGAAGTCACCGCGGTTGACCTGGGTCCTGGCCCGGGTGGCGATGCGGCCGTTGACGTAGAGCTGCCGGGTGTCAAAGCCGGTGCCGACACTGGCCTGCCAGATGTTTTGGCCGGAGTCGGCCACCGTCCAGCCGGTGACCTTCTGGCCGCCGGAGATAACGGGCCGGGTGCCTGCCGCCGCCTGCCATGAAACGGTGTAGCCGTTGCTGCCGGAGTCTTGAGCACCGAAAGTCAGCGGCGCGCTCAAGACATAGGTTCCGGCTGCGAGCTCGACGATGATGTCGCCAGTCATCGCCGGGGCGATCGCCCGTACCGAGGTTTGGGCCTGGGTCAGCGAACACGGCTGCGCCTGCGAGCAGGCGGTGCCGGATCCGTTCGTTGCCACGTATAGATTCGTGACAGCCGCGGCGGCGGGGGAAGCCTGGGCGAGAACCGCCGCGGCAGCCACTGCCGCCACCGCGAGGCCGGCGGCCGCCGACGATCGCTGGGCGCGTAGCGATAACGCTTTCACTAGATCTCCTAGGGATGAGCGGAAATCTATATCGACGGGCATCGATATAGTGAGACATGGCTAGGCCACCTGAGACCGCCATGTTGCCGGTGAGCTGTCCCCGCCGTGGATCAGCCGGCCCGGAAGAATATGCGCTGCTGGATTTCCTTGCGGTAGTCATCCAGGGTGTTGTCGATGTGTATGCCGGCGGCATGTGCCGCCGCGTCGGGCTCGCCTGCTCTGATCGCCTGGTAGATGGCGTCGTGTTCCTCGACCGCCTTGGCGCCGTGGCCACCGATGGACCCACCCAGGCCGATCAGGCTTGACTGAGCCTGTAGCCGCCGCGCCTCACGGACGGCGATTTCCAGGAACATGTTTTGGGATGCCGCGGCGATGCTCGCGTGAAAAGCATCGTCGCCCTCGTTGAACAGATCCCCGCGTTCGCTTTCAAAACCGTGCCGGCATAACTCGGCAGCCTGCTGGATGGCTTTGAGCTGTGCGGGGGTCGCGCGGCTAGCGGCCAGGCGGCTGGTTTCCATTTCCTGCGCCCGCCGGAATTCAAACAGCTTGTAGACGTGGTCGAGATCGGTGGGCAGGAAGAAGGCCGCCAACCGGCTGGTGCCCAGCATTCCCTCGTCGTCGGCGACGTAAAGCCCACGGCCCTTCTGCGCGCGCACGCGGCCGAGCGCGGAAAGTATTTTGACTGCCTCGCGAACGACAGTGCGGCTGGTTCCGAGCCGCTGAGCCAAGTCGATCTCGGTTGGCATCCGGTCGCCGGGGCGCAGCCGCATCTCGGCAATCAACTCAAGGACCTGTTCGGCGGCGACTTCGTAGCCCGGCCGGTACCCACTTGTGCCACGCTCGCTGTCGGCCACCTTCGGCCCCTTTCGCTGTTAAGAGTCTGACTTATTTAGCGCGATCATCAGACGTAGTCCCGCGTATCGCTATGGGTACCATCCAATGTGCCCGGAGGCAAGAGTTTGTTTGGCCCAATACTTGCCGTGCTGCGCTGACATCAGTTGCGTAGTAACGCCTGGCCAGGAACAGGCAGGGGAAGGTTCGAAAAATAAGCATGCTTATAAGTCTTGACTGGGCCTGACTGTGCCGGGATAACTAATACCTAGTTCTGCCGCCATCCTGAATCTCCCTGAGGAGAGACACATGTGCAATGCCGCGGCTTACCGCCGATGAGTTCGCTGGCATGGCAGCGCCGGCCAGACGGTCTGGTGTTGCGCGACAGCAAGTTTTGCGTTCGCCTGGCCTGGCAGGCACCGGGGATAGTGCGCGTTGCCGCCGTGCCGGTGAACGCTGGTGAACCGGGCTGTGCCTACGGGCCCATGCTGGATCCTCTGCGCCGCCCGCAGCGGGCGAACTTTGACATACGCGAGGCAGCCGGGGAGATCGTCACCACCGACGGTGTGCTCAGCGTGCACATCGACACCGGGACAGGCGTCCTGTCCTATCGCGACCGCAATGGTGAAGTGCTCCTGCGCGAAGGCGAACGAGTGCTTGAGCCGCGGCCCCTTGCTGGGGAAGGATTCCGGGCGAAACTGCCGCTTCGCTTCGGTGCGGGGGAGGCGCTCTACGGACTAGGGCAACACGAAGACGGCCGGCTCAACTACCGCGGCCGGACGCAAGAGCTGTACCAGCACAACCTCAAGGTGCCCGTGCCGCTGCTGGTTTCCTCACGGGGCTGGGGATTGCTGTGGCACGGCTATTCCGCGATGACTTTCGACGACAGAGCCGAAGTGGACTCTTACCTCGCGGCCGACTGCGTCGCGGAGATGGACTACTTCGTCATCGCCGGAGAAGACCTTGATGGTGTCATCTGTGGCTATCGCGACCTGACCGGTGGCGCGCCGTTGCCGCCTCGGTGGGCATTCGGTTACCTGCAGTCCAAAGAGCGGTACCAGACCCAGGAAGAGCTCCTGGAAACGGCTCATCGCTACGCGGAGCTAGGTCTGCCACTTGAGGCCATCGTCCTGGACTGGCAATACTGGCCCGACGATCTGTGGGGCCAGAAGTCCCTGGACCCCAAGCGTTTTCCCGATCCAGAGCAAATGTGCCAAGAGCTACACGACCTTGGTACCAGGCTCATCGTTTCGGTCTGGCCGGAGTTCGACAACGATGGCCCAGACCAGACCGAGTTCAGAGCCGGCCACAAGCTACTTGGCAACGGCCGCACCTATGACGCCTTCGACCCCGAAGCGCGTGCCATGTTCTGGCGGCAGGCACACGACGGCCTGTTTACCCACGGCGTCGACGGATGGTGGTCAGACTCGGCCGAGCCATTCCAGCCGGACTGGCACGGAGAACTGCCACCCGATCCCGACTCCCGCCGGCAGCTCAATGTCGCCACGGCCGAGCGTTACCTCGGGCCAGCGGTGTCCAACGCCTATCCACTCATGCACAACAGTGGATTCTGGGACGGCCAGCGCGCCTCGGGAAGCTCCAAACGTGTCTTCGTCCTAACGCGCTCGGCGTGGGCGGGACAGCAACGCTACGGAACCTGCGTCTGGTCAGGAGATATCACCGCGTCATGGGAAACTCTGCGCCGCCAGATCCCAGAAGGCCTTAACTTCTGCGCCTCCGGAATGCCCTACTGGAACTGCGACATCGGCGGGTTCTTCGTCGCGTCACGCGAGCAATGGTTCTGGCGAGGCGAATTCGATGATGGCGTCAGCGATCCCGCGTACCGCGAACTGTTCCTGCGCTGGTTCCAGTACGCGACGTTCCTTCCGGCGATGCGCGCTCACGGCACCGATACGCCGCGCGAGATCTGGCACTACGGCCGGCCGGGCACGCCCGTCTACGATGCGCTGGTTCGCCACATCAAGCTCCGCAAGGACTTGCTGCCCTACCTCTACTCGCTGGCCGCATCAGTCCACTTTGATGGGTACACGATGATGCGCGCACTGGCCTTCGACTTCCCCGGCGACGCCAACGTCCTCGACATCGAGGATCAGTTCATGCTGGGTCCGGCGCTGCTCGTCTGCCCCGTGACGCGACCGGGTAGCACCCACCGTGCGGTGTATCTGCCGGCGGGAACCGGGTGGGTCAACGTCTGGGACGGCTCTATCCACAAGGGAGGAAGGTGGATTGATGCCCCGGCGCCAGCCGAGACGATTCCGGTGTTCGCCCGGGCCGGCTCGATCGTCCCCATGAAAAGCGGCGTGCGTGTCTTCCCAGGCGCGGACGGCGCCTTCAAGCTCTACGAGGACGCTGGCGATGGCTGGGGTTACGAGTCAGGTGACTATGAACGCTTCACTCTTGAGTGGCGTGACGCCCAGCGGACCCTGGTGACCGGTGCCCGTTCCGGCAAGGTGCGTGCCGGGCTTGTCATTCCTGGTACCGGATGGCAGTCCCCGCTAACCGGCAAGGTGACCGTGCGATCTCAATGATGTTCCGGAGGCGCTGGCCTCCGGAACAGCTTGATGCCGCTAGTTTCTCAGCGCCCACTGCTGATTGGTGCCACCGTGACACGCCCACAGGTGGATCAGCGTTCCGTTAGCGGTGCCGTATCCGGCGGCGTCAACGCAGAGTCCAGATTGGACGCTGGAGACGGTGCCGTTAGCGTTGAGGTTCCACTGCTGGTTGGCCTGTCCGTTGCAGTCCCAGATGATGACTCTGGTGCCGTTGGCCGTGCCCTGGCCGTAGGCGTCCAGGCACTTGTTGCCGTAGACCGTCAACTGCTTGCTAGCGGTGTAGGTCCACCGCTGATTGGTGCCGCCGTGGCAGTCCCACAGCTGGATCTGCGTGCCGTTGGCGGTCGCCGCCCCGGCGACGTCGAGGCAACGGCCAGACTGGGCGCCAGCGATCAGCACGTTCTGCCGGCCGTTAGAGGGGCTGCCAATACTCCCCGGAACGGACTGCAGCGCGGAATACCACGTGGCGGCCATCTTGTCGTATCCCGTCGCGGTGGGGTGGACGCCATCGATGAGGTCGGCTGTGGTGAGCGCGTCGTGCATGTTGACCAGATGCACCTTCTTACCCGCGTTCACTTTGCTTTGCACGATGCCCGGAATCGCGGCGTTGAACGTGCGGACGGCCGCCTCCTGCCCGGAGTTGGATAGCGGGGTTATCTGGGCGACGAAGACGTCAGCGCCGGGGGAGGTGCTCGTGATCCGGTCGATCAGCGCCGACAGCCGGCTAGGTGCAGTGCTCACCGAATAGTTCTGCAGAATGTCGTTGGTGCCGATGTGAAGCAGAACCGTGCGTGGCTGATAGCTGTTGAGCCAGTTGATAACGCTGTTGTGGATCTGGTCGATGCGCCAGCCGGGATGACCTTCATGGTCATGGTCGCCGAGGCTGCCAGGCCCGTTGAATTGCGACCCGGTGAAATCCACAGTGTAGCGCCCGGCGGCGGCCCGCTGCCACAGGCCAATGCGGTAACCGCCGGGAACCTGCGTGCCCTCGGTGATGGAATCGCCTAGCGGCATCACCCGGGTGCCGCCATTGGACTCCGCGTGTGCCGTCCCGCCGCCGGCCACGAGACCAGCGGTGAGCACGGTGAGGGCGGCAAGCCAGGCAGGCCAGTGTTTTTTGCGGTACATGCGTAGCCTCCGATATAGACGGTAAGAGAGATGGGCTGCCGCCCCCGTAACGGCGGTTAAGGGGCGGCAGCCGGCTTTAAGGATCCGGGCCAAGGGCCAGGACGCGTTGTTTTAGATGGCCGTGATAGTCCAGTGATTGTTGGAGTTCGCGTTGGGAGTCCACATCGCCACCGTGGAGCCGGCTGTCGCGTTGCCCATGCCGTCCAAGGCGGTGCCGGTGCCGCGGTTGATGATCTGATAGCGGCCGTTGCCCACGCTGTTGAGCCGCCACTGCTGGTTGTTGCCACCGTTCCATGCTGTCTGCCGGGCCGGTGCGCCGTTGGCGGCATTGCCCCAGCTGTCGGCCACCATGCCGTTGGTGCGGTTGACAATGCGGTAGTAGCCACCGCCGGCGTCGACGAACTGCCACTGCAGATTCGTGCTCGTGCCGGCGGTCCACTGCTTCACGTTGGAACCGGAGGCGACGTTCCCTCCGCTGTCGAGCACCAAACCGGTGGTGGCGTTGGCGATGCGGGCCCAGCCTGCCGGAACCGGTGAAGTGCTCACCGAGCCCTGCACCCGGTAGGTGTGCCCGGCTTTGACCGTGACCTGGATGGCATCCGGCTCAAGCCGGACACTCACCGGCGTGGTGCCGTCGGTGATATCGGTCAAGGTAAAGGTTCCGGCGAATAACGGCGAACGCAGGTTGACCGTGCCATCGCGATCGGGCGTGATGAGAGCTTCGCGTGCCTGAGCGCTCCAGCTCAGTCCCACGGTGTAGCCGCCCCGCCCGCGAAGGCCGGTCACGCTACCGGTGGGCCAGGCCGCCGGCAGCGCGGGCAGCAGATGCAGTTCGCCATGGTGGCTGTGCAGCAACATTTCGGCGATGCCCGAGGTCGCCCCAAAGTTCCCGTCGATCTGGAACGGCGGATGCAGGTCAAACATGTTGGGCGCCAGCCGGGCCGGCGTGACGAGGTCACGAATCAGCTTGTGCGCGCGGTTGCCGTCTTCCAGGCGTGCCCAGTAGTTGATTTTCCAGGCAAGCGACCAGCCGGTCCCGGCATCGCCGCGAAGCTCAAGGGTGCGCCGGGCGGCATCGAACAGCTGAGGCGTGCCGCGCTTGGTGATCTGGTTGCTGGGATGCAGACCGTACAGGTGCGACACGTGCCGGTGGCCGGGCTCGGTCTCTACCCAGTCATAGAGCCACTCCATGATGTTCCCGCGCGAGCCGGTACGCGTTGGGGCAAGCCGTTGCCGTGCGGCCTGGACCTGCCCGCGGAAATCGGTGTCCACGCCCAGGACTTCGCTCGCCCGCGCACACCCGTCGAACAGATCGCGCAGGATCTGCATGTCCATCGTTGGGCCAGCGCACACGCTGGCGCCGGAGTGATGGGGAAGTTCCGGTGAGTTGGACGGATTGGTCACGAGCCAGCCGAGGCTTGGCTCGGGCACCAGTGTGTCGAGGAAGAACTGGGCGGCGCCTTTCATCGCTGGATAGTTCGTGCGCAGGAAGTCGACGTTTCCGGTGAACCGGTAGTGGTCCCAAACGAGCGTCGCCAGCCACGCGCCGCCGGTCTGCCACATCCCCCAAAGCGCCCCATCTACCACTGAAGAGCCACGCCACCCGTCAGTGTTGTGGTGCGTGACCCAGCCACGGGCGCCATATTGGACGCTCGCCGTGCGGGCGCCCGTGATCGTCAGGTCGTTCATCATCCGGAAGACCGGCTCGTGGCACTCGGCGAGGTTGGTCGAATCGGCGGGCCAGTAGTTCATCGGCAGATTCGCGTTGATGGTGTATTTCGAATCCCACGACGGGCTCATCTGGTCATTCCAGATGCCTTGCAGATTGGCTGGCTGAGTTCCCGGGCGCGACGAAGAGATCAGCAGGTACCGTCCAAATTGGAACAACAGAGCGGAAAACTGCGGATCGCTGACAGAGTTGTGCTGAGAGATCCGGACGTCGGTGGGCTGGTCTGCCGCTGGGGTCCGGCCGAGGTCAATGGTGGCGCGTCCATAGAGTTGCTGATAGTCGGCGGTGTGCCGGCTCAGCAGAGTGCTGTAGGCGGTGCCTTGTGCCGCGGTCAGGTGCCTGCGGGCGATGCCCTGGTAGTCGCCATTGACGGTGCGGAAGTCGACGTAACTGGTGCCGATGGAAATCAGCAGCGTCACACTGTCGGCATTGGACACCCGCAGCGTGCCACCGGAGCTGGTCGTGGTTCCACCCGTCGCGATCGCCTTGGCAAGCGTGAGAAAGCGGACCGCTCCAGCGATTCCCCGATGGTCACCTGACCGGCCGTCCAGCGAGATCGTGGTGCTATCTGGACTGCCCGCAGTCGCACGTTGCGGGGTTGAAAACGTGGCGGTAAAAGAGATCGCACCTGGCGCGCTCGCGGTCAGCCGGACCGCCATCACCTGGTCGGGAGCGCTGGCGATCACCTCCCGCCGGTACTGGATCCCGTTGGCGGTATAGGTGACAACTGTCGTTGCTGTGGTGAGATCAAGCCACCTTTGGTACCCGGAAACGGTTCCCGCGGCAGGCAGAGTAAGCCTGACTTCACCGATGGGCTGGTAGGCAAGTTGTCCGGCAGGGTTGCCGAGCATCGTCTGATTGATGCGGTCCTGTGCCTGGGTCCACTGGTTCTGAAACACCATCTGGCGGATCTGGGCTAGCGCCGCGGCGCCTTGCGGATTGCTGTAGTCGTGCGGGCCGCCCGCCCACAGCGTGTCCTCGTTGAGCTGTAGCCGTTCGGTGTCGGTATTGCCGAACACCATGGCCCCTAGCCGGCCGTTTCCCACGGGCAGCGCCCGCAGCCAGTCCGATCCGGCCGGCTCGTCATACCACAGGGCGAAGTCATTGATGGCACGCACTTCTGGCGGAGCGGCCGAGTTCGCGCGCGCGGGCGCGGACCACGGCGTGGCCAGCATCGCGGCACCGGTTCCGGTTACCCCGGCTTTGAGCACTTGCCTTCGCGACAGATCTGGCATCTGGTCCTCCTACGACCTTGTCCAGCGCTGGTTGGCGCCGGTGTGGCAGTTCCAGACAATGACCGCCGTGCCGTTGGCGGTCGCCGCGCCATTCACGTCCAGGCACAGGCCGGGGAAACGCACGCTGCTGACAGTTCCGTTGCCGTTGAGGGCCCATTGCTGGTTCGTCCCACCGTTGCAGTCCCAGATCTGCACGCGTGTGCCCGCGGTAGCGCTGGCCGGCACGTCAAGGCATTTGCCTAGCACCCGCAACGCTTGCCCGGCTTGGGTGAACTGCTGGTTGGAACCGGAATGACAGTCCCAGATCAGCATCTGGGTCCCGTTGGCACTGCCGCCATTGCTGACGTCCAGGCACCTTCCTGACGCCTCACCCCGGAGCCTGAAAGTGGGTGGCGGTGAAGTGGTTCCGCCGCCGCTGACCCGGTAGACGACCGTGCCGTGACCGGCAACCGAGGCTGTGATGGCACCGCTGGTTGTTGAGGTTGTGCCCGTCCACGCGTCTTGCAGCGTGAAGGAGTTTCCGGTCTTGCCGATCGCCAGTGCGGTGGTCGAGACAGTGGTGGTGGACGAGCCCTGATTGAACAGGGCTACCGCGACGTCCCCATTGGACAATCGCTTGGCGAGAACCCGGCGCGTGCCGTCATGGGAGATCTGCACCGCCTGTAGGCCAAGGGGATCCTGGTTGATGGCGATCAGGTGCTGGTTGCGCAGGATCGTCAGCGTGGCCGTGGATGCCGAGCGCAGGTCGTTGCCGGCGATCAGCGGCGAGGCCATCACGGCCCACAACGCGAAGTGCGAACGCATCTCCGTGTCGGTCATTCCGCCGTTGCCGACCTCCATCATGTCCGGGTCGGTGAAGCCACCGGGCCGGGTGTGCGACGCCAGCGGCACGTTGACGTTGACGATGTTCTGGATTCCCATCGGGTACCCATTGGTCTGCCCGGTGTCCCACGCGTTGGTGATGTCTTCGGTGGTGCGCCACATGTTGGCCACGTCGCCCCAGTTGCGCAGCGGCCCGGTCTTCTCGTGGATGCTGTTGGGGTTGATGCTGTAGACGATCGGGCGGCCGGTCGCCGCTAGCGCGTCGCGCATCCGGGCGAAGGCGGTGACCTGATCGTTGATGGTCCCGCTCGGTGAGCACCAGTCGTACTTGAGGAAATCAACGCCCCAGGCGGCGAATTGCCGTGCGTCTTGCGCTTCGTGGCCCATGCTGCCGGTCGCACCGGGATAGGCGTTGAAGTACTGCGCACAGGTTTCCGCCGCGGGCACTTGATAGATGCCGAACAGCAGGCCCCGGGCGTGGAGGTAATCGCCTAGCGCACGCATCCCAGACGGGAAACGTCCCGGGTCGCCTTGCAGATTGCCTTGCGCGTCGCGGTTGGGGTTGAACCAGCAATCGTCAACGACGACGTACTTGTAGCCGAGGTCGCGCATTCCATTGGCGACAATGGCATCGGCCATCTGCCGGATCAGCGCCTCATTGATGTTGCAGCCGAAGGTGTTCCACGTGTTCCACCCCATCGGCGGGGTTCGGGCGACACCATTTTCGAGGGCGTGCGCGGGCTGGGCGGTCCGCAACGTGGCGACCACTCCCAACGCGACAGTCAAAAGCATCGCCATGACGGTCGCTACCCACCGTGTGCGCAGCGTTCGTTGCATCCGGTCCTCCTCCGAACGGGCGTGCAGCGCACCTTCGGCGCGGGAGCTTTTGTGGCGCCGGTTTCGACGGCATGGCGGAGCCTGACGCCGGCTCGTGTGCATGCGTCCCTATTGGATTGCTGCGCGTTCGCGATGACACGCTCTGGGCGAGCGTGCGCATGTAGTTATCCACCCGGCTGGCGTGCCCGGAATCGTGCCGGGTGTCGTGATGCGCCCTTCGGTCATCGACTGTGAACGATAACATCGCCGTCGTCAAGACGTAACGAACGGGTTCGCGGAAGCGTCCACTGTGGAATATCGCTGCCGCATCACGGTTTAGCTGGGGTGGCGCAGATCTGCGCGACCGTCTGCCCGCCCGGAAACTCGCTAGAAATTGTTAACGTTAACTAGCGTCGCTTGCGTGGTGCGGACACGCTCTGGCGCGTGATGAGCGTGGGGGCGATAACGCGGCGCTGGCCCTCAGTGGTGCCCGAGACGATCTGGTCATGGAGTAGTTCCAGCGTGGCTGCCGCCACCGCCTCGAAATCTGGCCGGACTGTCGTGAGTGGAGGAATGTAGAACTCAGCTTCAGGAACGTCGTCGAAGCCCACGATGCTGATGTCTTCGGGCACGCGGCGGCCGTGTTCGTGAAAGGCGCGCAGGGCGCCCAGGGCCAGGTGGTCGTTAGCGGCGAAAACGGCGGTGATCTCCTTCATCCGCGCTATCACCTGGCCGGCGTGATAGCCGGCCGCGGCTGACCAATCTGCCGCCATCACCGGCGGGATCTCGGCGCCGGCCTCAGCGAGCGCGCGCTTCCAGCCGGCGACGCGGCCCCGGCTATCGAACCAGTCCTCCGGGCCTGACACGTGCCAAACCGTCTTGTGCCCCTTGTCGAGCAGGTGCCTGGTGGCCGCGTATCCGCCGGCTTCCTGGTCAACCGTGACCAGTTCAGTGGAGCGCTGCGGGTCGCCGTCGATGCAGACCAGCGGTATGTCGCTGGGGATCTGGTCGAGCACTTCGTTGGCCGAGTCCACTGGCGCGATGACGACCAGCCCGGCGACACGCTGATCGAGATGCCGGCTGACCGCCGCATGCATCGGCGCCCGTTCCAGCGTTCGCACGCTTTCGACGCTGATGGTGAATCCGCTTCCCGTTGCCGCCTGCGCGAGAGCCGCCAGCGTCGAGGCCGGGCCATACAAAGTGGAGTTTTGCGCGACTACACCGATCACTTGTGACTTCCCTGTCGCCAGAGCGCGGGCGGCACGGTTCGGGCGATAGCCGAGTTCGGCGATGGCCGCTCGCACCCGAAGCCGGGTCTGCTCCGTCACGTTTGGATGGTCATTAAGAACCCTCGATACGGTTTGGTGTGAGACGCCGGCGAGTTTCGCCACGTCCATCATTCCCGGATCGCCAGTGCCTCTGGCCAACGGATGCCCTCACTCCCGCGAAGAACGCTTTCCCCGAGTGTAGGCACCGGTGCTCTGGGCACGGACAGGGGCGCGACTCTCACCGCAAGTCATGCGCGCGCCCCTGCCGGCTAGCGGTCAGTGTTAACGCACACATCCGCCTCCGTCAAGCCTGCTCGCAAAGACCTGTGGTTTCCCCGATGTTGCCGGAACGTGTCTTGACGGGACGCAATGTGAACGCTAACACTATGGGCCAGCAGTCAGCAGGAGGTAAATCGATGGGCGAGCGGTACGTGATCGGCGTCGACTTTGGCACCCTCACCGGCAGGGCCCTTGTCGTCCGCGTGAGCGACGGTGCCGAGGTGGGTACGGCAGTCCACGAGTACAAGCACGGTGTCATGGACTCTGTGCTGGTCGCGACGGGACAGCAGCTGCCGCCAGACTGGGCGCTACAGGATCCGGATGACTACCGCGACGTGCTGCGGCACGCGGTTCCTGCCGCGGTCGCCGCCGCTGGCATCAACCCGGCCGACGTCATCGGCATCGGCACCGACTTCACGGCGTGCACGGTCCTTCCCGTGCTCGCCGATGGCACACCGCTGTGCGAGGTCGCTGACTTGCGCCACCGGCCGCACGCCTGGGTGAAACTGTGGAAGCACCACGCGGCCCAGCCGCACGCCGACCGGATCAACGCCGTCGCCCACGAGCGCGGCGAACCATGGATCGGCAGGTACGGCGGGAAGATCTCAGCCGAATGGCAGTTCGCCAAAGGGCTTCAGCTCGCCGAAGAAGATCCCGAGGTCTACCAGCGGGCCGACCGGTTCATCGAAGCGGCCGACTGGATCGTCTGGCAGCTGTGCGGGGCCGAAACCCGTAACGTTTGCACCGCTGGGTATAAGGGGATCCGGCAGGACGGCCAGTTCCCGTCGCCGGAATACCTCGCCGCGCTGAATCCAGCTTTCGCCGGATTCGTGTCCAAAGTGGACGGACCAGTGCACCCGCTAGGCGGCCGCGCCGGGAGCTTGACCGCACAAGCCGCCGCATGGACGGGCCTTCCCGAAGGCATCGCGGTCGCGGTCGGAAATGTAGACGCGCACGTGACCGCCGCGTCCGCGCAGGCGCTCAAGCCCGGCCGTCTTGTCGCCATCATGGGAACTTCCACCTGTCACGTCCTCAACGGCAGCTCTGTCGCGGAGGTGCCCGGGATGTGCGGTGTCGTCGACGGGGGCATCAGCGCCGGAGCCTGGGGCTACGAGGCAGGCCAGAGTGGGGTCGGCGACATCTTCGGCTGGTTCGTCGAGCACGCGGCCCCGGCCGGTTATGACTCGCACGCCACCCTGTCGGAGCTCGCCGCCGCTCAACCTGTTGGCGCACACGGGCTTGTGGCCCTCGACTGGTGGAACGGCAACCGTTCGCTGCTGGTCAACCACGACCTCAGCGGCCTGATCGTCGGGATGACCCTCGCCACGCGCCCGGCCGACATCTACCGGGCGTTACTTGAAGCGACCGCCTACGGCACCCGGATGATCATCGAGGCGTTCGCTGACGCCGGTGTCGATGTGCAAGACCTGGTGATCGCGGGCGGCCTGACGGGCAATGCGTTGCTGATGCAGATATACGCCGACGTGACGAACCGCCCACTGCACCTCATCCGGTCGGCGCAAGGGCCGGCGCTGGGTTCGGCGATCCATGCGGCCGTCGCGGCCGGTGCCTACACCGATGTATACGCCGCGTCGGAGGTCATGGGCCGCATCGACGAAGGTGTGTACCAGCCGGATCCGGTCCGTGCCAAGGCATATGACGCCCTGTACGGCCACTATCGCCGCTTGCATGACCACTTCGGGCGCGGGGGAGACGACATCATGCTGGAGCTGCGGTCGATCCGCAACGCGGCCCGGGCGGTGGCACTGTGAACACCGTCATCGCCCAGCTTCGCCAAGACGTCGCCACGCTTCATGCCGAACTAACCCGCTACGGACTGGTCGCCTGGACCGCAGGCAATATTTCGGCGCGCGTTCCCGGGTACCAGCTGATGGTTATCAAACCCAGTGGGGTCGGCTACGGCGAGCTGACCGCGGACCGCATGGTGGTCTGTGATCTGTATGGGAAAGTCGTCGAGGGCGACCTATCGCCGTCGAGTGACACCGAGGCACACGCCTACGTTTACCGGGCCATGCCGGAGGTCGGCGGTGTCGTGCACACCCACAGTCCCTACGCCACGGCGTGGGCGGCACGCGGTGAGGCGATCGCCTGTCACCTGACCGCTCAGGCCGACGAATTCGGCGGCGAGATTCCCGTCGGGCCGTTCGCATTGATCGGCGGCGACGACATCGGAAAGGCAATCGTGGCAACGCTCAGCGGCCACCGCTCGCCGGCGGTGCTGATGCGAAACCATGGCGTTTTCACCATAGGCAAGGACGCGAAAGCCGCGGTGAAAGCCGCCGTCATGTGCGAGGACGTCGCACGCACCGCACACCTGGCCCGCGCACTCGGGGACCCGGTGCCCATGGCCCCGGCCGATATCGACGCGCTGTATCAGCGTTATCAAAACGTATACGGGCAGGCGACCCCGGCCCGCTAACTCTCACCGCAACGCACCACCACTATGACCGCGCGCCACCGTCCCAAGGGCGTGCGCGGCGGGAAATTGCCACACATCCAAGGAGAATGCATGCTCACCACTGGCAAGGCCCTCACGCGGCGGCACGCCGTCGCGGTGCTGACAGCCACCCTTCTTACCGCGGGTTTGGCTGCGTGCGGCAACAGTGACACCGGCGACAAGCCGGCCGACGATGGAAAGCTCACGCTCGGCTTCTCACAGGTTGGCGCGGAAAGTGGCTGGCGCACCGCGAACACCAACTCGATCAAGGAAGCCGCCGCGGCGGCTGGCATCGAGCTGAAGTTCGATGACGCGCAGCAGAAGCAGGAAAACCAGATCAAGGCGATCCGCAACTACATCCAGCAGAAGGTTGATGTCATCGCCTTCTCGCCGGTCGTGGAGTCGGGATGGGACACCGTCCTGAAGGAAGCCAAGGACGCCGGGATCCCGGTCATCCTGACCGACCGTGCCGTTGACTCGCAGGACAAGACGCTCTACAAGACGTTCATCGGTTCCGACTTCGTCAAGGAAGGCAAGCTTTCTGGCGAGTGGCTCGTCAACGAAAGCAAGTCCGCGACCGGCACGGTGAACATCGTTGAGCTGCAAGGCACCACGGGCTCGGCGCCGGCCAACGACCGCAAGAAGGGTTTCGCCGCCGCCATCGCCGCCAACCCGAACCTGAAGGTCATCGCCTCGCAGACCGGTGATTTCACCCGCGCCGGTGGCAAGGCCGTCATGGAGCAGTTCCTCAAGGCTCACCCGAAGATTGACGTGCTGTTCGCCCACAACGACGACATGGGCCTGGGCGCGCTTGAGGCGATCACCGCGGCGGGCAAAGTGCCCGGCAAAGACATCAAGATCATCACGATCGACGCGGTGAAGGACGGCATGCAGGCACTCGCCGACGGCAAGTTCAACTTCATCGCCGAGTGCAGCCCGCTGCTTGGCCCTCAGCTGATGGAACTGGTCAAGAAGGTCAAGGCGGGCGAGACGGTGCCCGCACGTATCGAAACCCAGGAAACGACGTTCACGCCGGAACAGGCGAAGGCCGCGCTTCCGACCCGCAAGTACTGATCCATTCCGGGGACCGTCGTAATCGCCGACGGCGGTCCCCGCGTCCCTAGGAAGGCCCGGCCGCATGACGCACCCGGTCTTGACGATGACCTCAATAAGCAAAACCTTTCCCGGCGTGCGGGCACTCGATGGCGTCCAGTTCCGCCTGTTCCCGGGCGAGATCCACGCCCTCATGGGCGAGAACGGCGCTGGAAAATCCACGCTGATCAAAGTTCTGACCGGGGTGTACAGCCCGGACGAAGGCGCCATAGACCTTGCGGGGACACCGGTGTCGTTCGGCGGGCCGATGCAGGCCGCCGCAGCCGGAGTCAGCACGGTTTACCAGGAAGTCAACCTGTGCGCCAACCTTTCGGTCGCGGAGAACATCTTCATCGGCCGCGAACCCCGCCGACTCGGGTCCATTCACTGGGGCGAAATGCGGCGCAGAGCGCGGGCACTGCTGGCCCGCCTGGACCTCGACATCGACGTGACCGCACTATTGGGAACGTATTCCCTTGCGGTGCAGCAAATGGTCGCCATCGCCCGCGCCATCGATATCAAGGCCAGGATCCTCATCCTGGATGAGCCAACGTCCAGTCTGGACGCCCGCGAAGTCGAGCAGCTTTTTCGCATCATGCGCCAGCTGCGGGACACAGGCATCGCCATCCTTTTCGTCACACACTTTCTGGACCAGGTCTACAGCGTGGCCGACCGGATCACGGTGTTGCGCAACGGAAAGCTCGTCGGCGAATACCCGATCGCCGAGCTGCCCCAGCTCGCGCTGGTCGAAAAGATGATTGGCAAAGAGCTTGACGTGCTTGAGCGCCTTGAGGAACAGCCCAAGCGGGACCTGGCGGCGCTGGAAGCGAGCACTCCCTTCATTCAAGCCGATGGCGTTGGCCGAAAAGGGGTCGTGGCACCGTTTAGCCTGACCATCCACGGCGGAGAAGTCGTTGGGCTCGCCGGATTGCTTGGCTCAGGCCGCACCGAAGTGGCCCGGCTGCTCTTCGGCGCGGACCGGGCCGATAGCGGCCGCTTCGTCGTTAACGGCGCACAGACACCGATGCGCAACCCGGTCGCGGCCATCGGCCACGACATCGCGTTCTGTTCGGAAAACCGCCGCACCGAAGGGCTCGTCGGCGACCTCACCGTCCGCGAGAACATCATCCTCGCGATGCAGGCCGCACGCGGCTGGCTGCGGCCCCTGCCGCGCCGCCGGCAAGACGAGCTGGTAGCCAAATACGTCGAGGCGCTCAGCATCAGGCCTTCCGATCCAGAGATCCCGGTGCGCAACCTTTCCGGCGGAAACCAGCAAAAGGTGCTGCTGGCGCGCTGGCTCATCACAGAGCCACGGCTGCTGATCCTGGACGAGCCCACGCGCGGCATTGACATCGGCGCGAAGGCGGAGATCCAGAAGTTGGTCGTTCAGCTTTCCGACGGGGGAATGGCGGTGCTGTTCATCTCCGCCGAACTTGAAGAGGTTCTGCGGCTGAGCCACAAGATCGCCGTTATGCGCGACCGGAATCTCGTCAGCCAGCTGGCAAATGACGACACTGTCAGCGCTGAGCACATCATGCAAGCGATTGCCAGCGCTGGAGGGACAGGGCAATGAGCGCGTTAAAGAATCATCGCCTGTTCTGGCCGGTGCTGGTATTAGTAGCCCTGCTGACGGCCAACGCCATCTACCGGCCAAGCTTTCTGGCCGTCCAAATGCGAGACGGCCACCTTTACGGCAGCGTCATCGACATCGTGCGCTTGAGCGCGCCGCTGATTCTCGTGGCGCTGGGCATGACGCTCGTCATCGCGACCGGGGGCATCGACCTGTCGGTCGGCTCAATCTGCGCCATCAGCGGTGCGGTGGCTTGCTTTTACATCAGCCAGCAGCCCGATCAGAACAGCCTGGCTTCAGTGCTGACCGCACTGGTTCTTGGCCTCGGGCTGGCGCTCGTGCTCGGGGCGTGGAACGGCGTTCTCGTTGCCATCATTGGCATTCAGCCCATCATAGCCACGCTGATTCTCATGGTCGCGGGACGGGGCCTGGCGCAGCTGATCACCGAGGGCCAGATCATCACCATCAACTCCAGCCCTTATAAGACCATCGGCGTGGGGCACCTGCTCACCCTGCCGTTCGCGATCTTCGTCGCGCTCGCGGTCACCGTGTTGCTGGCGGCGCTGACCCGGCGTACCGCGCTGGGCATGATTATCGAATCGGTGGGCGGAAACGCCGAAGCCAGCCGGCTGGCCGGAATCCGGTCACGCCGGATCATCTTCCTCGCCTACGTGATCAGCGCCGTGTGCGCCGCTATCGCCGGCTTCATGCTGACCGCCAACGTGTCCAGTGCCGACGGCAACAGCGCGGGACTGTGGATCGAACTCGACGCGATCCTGGCTGTCGTGATTGGAGGGACGTCGCTCGCCGGGGGCCGGTTCTTCTTCAGCGGCACCATCCTCGGAGCGCTGATCATCCAAACCCTCACCACGACGGTGTACGCGATGGACATCTCACCGCAGACATCACTGCTATTCAAGGCAGTCGTGGTCATCGCCGTGTGCCTGATCCAAGCGCCAGCGTTCCGGGACAAATTCACCCGCCGTAAACCCACCGCCGTCAGCCAAAAGGAGCAGGTCCCGGCATGACTACGAACATCTTCACCGGGCGCACCTGGCCGCGTCTGTTACAGCAACGCCATCTGCCGCTGTTAGCGACGCTCGCTCTGCTGCTTGTCATGTATGGCGTTGGCGTGTCACAGTACCGGGCTTTCTCCAACGTTCAGGTCATCTTCAACGTCTTTATTGACAACGGGTTCCTGCTCGTGGTCGCGGTTGGCATGACCTTCGTCATCCTGACGGGTGGCATTGACCTGTCCGTTGGCTCCGTGGTCGCGATGACCGCGATGGTGTCCGCGTCGCTGTTACAGGACGGCAAACCGGCGCCGCTGGTGCTGCTGATCGCGTTGCTCATCGGGCCAGCCCTAGGTTTCGTCATGGGCTGCGTTATCCACTACTTCGAGATCCAGCCGTTCATCGTGACACTGGCGGGGATGTTCTTCGCCCGGGGGATGTGCACCTGGATCAGCGAAACGTCGATACCCATCACCGACCCGTTCTGGACAGCCGCGGCACAGGAACGCATCGGCGATCCGCGAGGCAACTTCGTTTCGGTCAGCGTGCTGATCGCCTTCGCCGTTGTCGCGATCGCGGCGTACACGCTGGCGTACACCCCGCTGGGCCGCAACGTTTACGCCATCGGCGGCAATCCGCAGTCGGCTCTGCTGATGGGATTGCCCGTGGCGCGTACGCGCATCGCCGTGTACACCATCAGCGGGCTGTGCTCAGCGGTCGGCGGGATCCTGCTGTCGTTCTACACCCTTTCCGGGGCACCGCTGATCGCGGTCGGCATGGAGCTAGACGTGATCGCCGCGGTCGTGATTGGTGGCACCGTCCTCACCGGAGGGTCCGGATACGTGTTCGGCACGGTCCTGGGAGTGCTTGTCCTCGGCGTGATCCAGACGCTGATCACCTTCGACGGCACCCTGAGTTCCTGGTGGACCAAGATCGTCATCGGTGGGCTGCTGTTCGTCTTCATCCTGCTACAGCGCCTTATCGGCATCCGCAAGAAGTGACCCCGTAACCCCGTGGAAGGTATGCGCAATGACACCTGAGCCCCTGCCAGAGATCTGGTTTCTCACGGGCAGCCAGAGCATGTATGGCGAAGAGACCCTGCGCCAGGTCGCTGGCCAGTCTCGGGAAATCGCCCGCCTGCTCGATGAGTCGCCTGACATTCCCGCCCGTGTGGTGTGGAAGCCGGTCCTGACCTCCAGCACGGAGATCCTGAAGGTTTGCCGCGACGCGGCGGTCGAGGGTGCGGCCGGGGTGATCGCCTGGATGCACACCTTCTCACCGGCGAAAATGTGGATCTCCGGGCTGGACGCGCTGTCGACGCCGTTGCTGCATCTGCATACCCAAGCCAATCTGCTCCTGCCATGGGGCGATATCGACATGGACTTCATGAATCTCAACCAGGCCGCTCACGGCGACCGGGAGTTCGGGTTCATCCAGACTCGGCTGGGAGTGGCCCGCAAGACCGTCGCCGGGCACGTCAGCGACCCGAGGGTGGTCGCCCGCGTCGGCGCCTGGGCCCGCGCGGCGACCGGCTGGTCGGCGATGCGAACACTGCGCCTGGCCCGATTCGGCGACAACATGCGCGACGTGGCGGTGACCGAAGGCGACAAAGTCGAAGCGGAACTTCACTTTGGCGTGTCGGTCAACACCTATGGTGTCAACGACCTGGTGGCAGTGGTCGACGAGGTTGGCGATGCCCAAATCGATTCCCTCGTAAAGGAATACGACGACCTCTACCGCCTGGCTCCCGAACTGCGCCCCGGCGGGGACCGGCACCAATCGCTGCGCTACGCCGCGCAGATCGAGGCCGGCCTGCGCCATTTCCTTGACGCTGGCGGGTTCCGGGCCTTCACGACGAACTTCGAAGACCTGGGCGGCCTGCGGCAACTGCCGGGCATCGCGGTACAGCGGCTGATGGCCGACGGGTACGGCTTCGGCGGCGAAGGCGACTGGAAAACCTCCGTCCTCGTGCGGACCCTAAAGGCCATGTCGGCGGGAATGCCGGGCGGAACGTCCTTTATGGAGGACTACACCTACGACCTGAGCCCCGGGCAGGAACTGGTCCTCGGCGCGCACATGCTTGAGGTGTGCCCGACAATCGCCGCCGCACCTCCCAACGTTGAGATTCATCCGCTCAGCATCGGTGGCCGCGAAGACCCCGTCCGGCTCGTGTTCGACGCCGCGCCCGGCCCGGCTGTCGTGCTTGGACTGGCCGACATGGGGGACCGGTTTCGCTTGGTGGCCAACGAAGTGGACGTGGTCGCGCCGCCGCACCCGTTGCCGAAGCTTCCGGTCGCCCGTGCCGTGTGGGCGCCGAGGCCCAGTCTCGCCACGTCCGCGGAGGCCTGGATCACCGCTGGCGCACCACATCACACCGTGCTATCACAGGCGATCGGCGTCGAGGAGCTCCACGACCTCGCCGAAATGACGCGTACCGAACTCATCGTCATTGACGCGGACACCACGACCCGCCGGCTGGCCGACGAGATCCGATGGAACCAGGCCTACTACAGGCTGGCCCGTGGGTTCTGACGCGGCTTGAACCACCATGCGCGCCCCGCGCCGCGGGGCGCGCAACTGTCTGCAAGGGAGTAAGAAATGAATGAGCACCCGGCCCGCCCCGCGGTGATGAACGACGTCGCGCGGCTTGCCGGGGTTTCACACCAAACAGTCTCCCGGGTACTCAACAACCACCCCAGCGTGCGGGACGAGACCCGCGAACGGGTGCTGCGTGCGGTCAGCCAACTGAACTACCGGCCCAACGCGCTAGCGCGCGGTCTGGCAGCACGCCGCTCCAGGGTCATCGGCGTGGTCAGTTTCGACACGATCCTCTACGGGCCAGCCGCGACCCTGCTCGGGGTAGAACGGGCCGCGCGGCAAGCCGACCACGGCATCAGCATTGTCACGCTGGAGAAGCTCGACCGGGCAGGAGTGGTCGAAGCCGTCAGCCGGCTCACGGAACAGTCCGTCGCCGGTGTCGTCATCATCGCGCCGCTCATGACCGCCGCCTCAGCCGCGCACAGTCTGCCCACCGGTGTCCCGGCGGTGGTCGTGGAATCCGACGCCGCCGGAGACGTGCCCACGATCTCGGTGGACCAAGTCAAAGGCGCACGCATCGCCGTCGATCATTTACTGTCCCTCGGCCACGAAACCGTTTGGCACGTCAGCGGTCCACGGGACTGGCTGGAGGCACGCGACCGTGCCGATGGCTGGAGACAAGCTCTCGAATCAGCCGGGCGCCGCGTTCCGCCGATCATCCACGGCGACTGGAGCCCCCGGTCCGGTTACGAAGCAGGGCAGGCGATCGCACACCGGCCCGACGTTACAGCTGTCTTCTGCGCCAACGACCAGCAGGCGCTGGGCATGCTGCGGGCATTGCATGAGCGCGGGGTCAAAGTGCCTGAAGACGTGAGCCTCATTGGGTTTGACGACATCCCGGAAGCCGAATACCTCTCACCACCGCTGACCACCATCCGGCAAGACTTCGACGAAGTCGGCCGCCGCTGCCTCGCGGCGCTGCTGGACATGCTCGACAGCGACACACTCGTCACTGCCGCCCGTCATCCGCGTGTGGAGCCGACCTTGGTCGTCCGTGCTAGCACAGGATGCCCCTGATCGCGACGGCGGCAAGGATCGATGCCAGGCCGCCGTCGCGACTCGCCGCTTACACGAAGCGCCAGAGGTGATCGCCGGTGCCGTTGTCATCCCAAAGCAGCACCTGAGCTCCCTGCGCGGTGGAAGCGCCGCTTACCCCCAGAACCCGGCCGCCATTGGCGGACTGGATCCGGAAATAACCGTTGGCGCCGTGGCGAAGCCGCCAGCGGCGGTCGTTCGCGCCGGTGTCAGCGAGCTGGACCGCACGGGTGCCGTTGGCGGTGCCGCTGCCCTCGACTCCAAGGACTTTGCCGCTATTGCCGTTACGCAGCCGCAGGTAGCCGCCGTCGACGACAGCCGTCCACAGGTGGTCGGTGGTCCCGTTATCAGCCCACTGGATAACGAGGGCGTTGTCGGCTGTGGACATGTTCTGCACGCCGAGCACCAAGCCACTGCGCAGATTCTGAATGCGCCGCGCACCGTCGGGCACGAAGCGCCACAGGTTGTCGGCCGTGCCGTTGTCAGACTCCTGCACCGCCTGCGCGCCCTGGGCGGTCGAGCCGTTCTGGATCGCCAATAGCTTGCCGCTGTGAACGTTGCGCAGCTTGTGGGTGCCATCGCCGTTGTCGACCAGCGTCCAGCGGTGATCGGCGGTCCCGTTGTCAGCCCACTGGATGACGAGGGCGTTGTCGGCTGTGGACATGTTCTGCACGCCAAGAACCTTGCCGCTGTTGATGTTTCGCAGGCGAACCGCGGTGCCATCGGTGATGAGCTCCCACAAATGATCGGCGGTGCCGTTGTCGCCCCATTGCAGGGCCTGGCCTCCGTCGGCTGTGGACATGTCCCTGATGCCGAGCACCAGTCCGCTGGCAGCGTTGGCTAATCTGAAACTGGCCATGCTGGGGCTCGTGCTGGAACTCCAGTAGACCGTGTAGTTGAAGCCATGCGCGTCGTAGAACGGGCCCAGGTTGACGGCTGCCCCATTGGCGGTGGCCGTGAACGTGAGCGCGGTGGTGCTGGTGCGGGTCACCGACGATGGGTTGAGGCTTGGCAGTGCCGACAGGGCCGTATTGCCGTAGTTTCCGGACAGGACCGCTGGGCCGTAGGTTAGCGCGATGACGCCCGCGTTGTCGTTGGCCTGGCGCGTGACCAGTTGCATGGGCAGCCTGACGGTGACCGTGTCCCCGGACGCCCAGGTGCGGGTCAGCACGGCGTAGGTCCCCGGTGCGGTGGCGATGTTCTGCACGGTGCCGTTGACACTGACGGTGGCGCCGCTAGCCCAGGCTGGGATACGGATACGCATCGACCACGAGCTGCCGGCGTTGCCGGTCACGGTCAGCGTTGTGGTGTCACTGACCGGGTAGGTCGTCGTCTGGGTGACGGTGATGCCGCGCTGGGTCCAATTTAGAACCGACGGCAGGAAAAGGTTCACCGTCAGCGTCGTGCCGTTGTAGAAGTAGATCGAGTCCATGAGCTTGGTGTAGCTTTCCACCCCGGTGCCCTGACAGCACCAGAACGAGGCATAGTCGGTACTCCACGTGCCGCCGCCCCAAGCCGGTCCTACCCCGCGCCGCCCGCCGGGCCTCAGCGGCGTGAAATACGTGACGTGGCCGTGACCGTCGGCCGGGTTCTGCGCCCCGACAACATGGTTGAGCAGTGCCCGTTCGTAGAAGTCGAAGTAGGCCACCTGATCGGGGTTCAGAAGCCACAGCTCCCGGGTCAGCTTGAGCATGTTGAAGGTGTTGCACAACTCGCAGGTGTCCTGGGTCAGATAGCCCGCGATCGCATTGGGCGCACGGAAATGCTCAGCCTGGCTGTTGCCGCCAATGACATACGTGTGGGCGCCAGTGCAGATCGCCCACGCGTTCGCGGCGATGTCGCGGTAACGGCCCGTTCCGGTCGCTTTGAATTCCCGGGCCGCACCAATCCACTTGGGAACCTGCGTGTTGGCATGGCGGCCGTTGAGCTGATCCTGGTTGGCCGCAAGCGGATTGAACACCGCGGCGTGGTCAAAGCGCTGGGCGACGGTCAGCCAGCGGGCGTCGCCGGTCTGCTGATAGACGTCGGCCAGGATGGCGTTCATGCCACCGAACTCGGTGTTCAACACGGACTGCATCTGCGCCGAGGTCAGGCGGCCGGTACGCCAATCTACCCAGCCGGACAGGGAGAGCAGCACATCACGGGCCTGGGTGCTGCCGAGCAGCCGCCACACATCCAGCAACCCGGTCAGGGTTTTGTGGATGCAGTACCACGGCACGTTGCCGTTGGACAGGTTGCCGGCTTCCAGGGCGCTGAAGTCAGACTCGGGGAAACCCGAAAGGTATCCGGCGCTGAAACCCGCGGAGCCGTTGTTGGCCTGGCACTTGGCCAGCTCCGCGACCATGTAGAGGGCCTTGTCGCGGCAGGTGGTGTCGCCCAGGACGGCGTATGCCTGCGCCCATGCCGTGAGCAGGTGCCCCTGCATATGTGTCCGGAAGGGAAAGTTCGGTGCGTCCCAGCCGCCTGTCGCCGCGGCACCATTGGTGGACAGGCGATGGTTAGCGCGGAAGTTGTAGAGCATCCGGTCGACATCGACGAACCGCAAATAGGACAGCGTGCGGTTCTGATTGTCGAGCCAGCGGCTGCTCGTCAGGGTGACCTGGCCGAAGTCGAACCCATAGGCGGACACACCAATGTCGGGGCGGGCCGGAGCCAAAGCGGCATAAGCGGGCGGGTCGCCCAGCATCGGTGCCGTCGCGGCGGCGACCGCGGCTACGCCGGTGGCCTGCAGCAGTTGCCGGCGGCTGAATCGAGACAACATGAGTTGGTCCTTTCACGAGTATGGCGGGGCCTGGCATCTGGCCAGGCCCCGCCATACATGACGTCAGCGCTGAAGGGTTAGCAGACCCGGCCGGTAGGGCAGGAGTCCGTATTCGACGCCGTCGGAACTGGGCGAACGCCCCTGGTACAGCAGCTGCAAATTGCAAGGATCGATGGTCATGGTCTGATCCGCGCTGCTGCGGATCAGCTCGCCGTGGCTGATGTCGTTGGTCCATGTCGCGCCACTGTTGGCCTTGCCAGCAAAGGGATTGCTCTCGGTCGCGGCCTGCGGCGTCCACGAACCACTGAGGCTGGTCGCCGTGAACGAGCGGAAGTAGCGGCCTTGCGCGCCGATCGCTTCGACGATCATGAGGTACTGGTTCTGACCCTGGACCTTGTAGACCTGAACCGCTTCGAACAAGTTGTTCGTCGTGTCGCTCATGATGGTCGTGTAGCTGGAGCCAAAGTTGCCCGGGAAGTTCCCGATGGGCATGCTGGCCCGGTAGATCTTGCCGTTGTCACCGGCGAAGAACAGGTACATGTTCGTGCCGTCACCGATGATTGCCTGATCGATGGGGCCAGTGCCAGAGCCGGTGATGCTTCCGGTGAATAGTGGCTGCGGTGCTGACCAGCCGTTGGGGTTCGTGGGGTCACTTGAGGTGCGGTAGATGAACGGCCATTGGCCCCATTGGTAGGCGAGTACCCAGATGTTTTTAGGGGCGAAGTAGAACAGCGAGGGTGCGACCGCGCCCGATGACATCGTGTTCTGGCTGGCCGTGCTCATGCTTGACCAGTTCGAGAAAACGCTGAAGTTCATAGAACCCCATGACGTTCCAAAATCATGCGTGGTCGCATAAACCAGATGGCCGCCGTTGTATGGGGCGTGGGTGAAGTCCTTAAGCGACACCCAGCCCGCCTTCGGCTGCGCCAGCGGGCCAGTCGATGTCCAGCGGTAGCTCGACGGAAGCGCCGTGCACGGGCCTCCGCCCCCTACGGGAACGAGTTGCCATTGCTGGTTGTTTCCGCTCCAGTCGTCGTATTGGACGATGTTTGCGTTGTTGGCGGTGGAGGCTCCTTGGACTTCGAGGACTTTGTTGCTGTGGCGGCTGGTGATTTTGATGTAGCCGTTGGTGGTGTCGGTCAGGCGCCATTGCTGGTTGTTGGTGTTGTTGTCGGTCCATTGGTGGATGGCTGCTCCGTTGGCGGTGGAGTTGCCTGAGACGTCGAGGACTTTGCCGGAGTGGCGGGATTTGATGCGGTAGTAGCCGCCNCCGGAGTCGACGAATTGCCATTGCTGGTTGTTTTGGTTGTGGCGGTCCCATTGGGTGATGCGGCCGCCGTCGGCGGTGGAGTTGTTGTAGATGTCGATTGCTTTGCCGCTGTTGCGGTTGACGATGACGTACCAGGCGTTCGGGTCAACCGTGACCGCCGACGCGGAGTCGGCGGGGATGGCGACGAGTGAGATCGCGAGAATGGCGGTGAGCACGGCTGCCAAAATGATTCGTGCTCGTGCCCGTCGCGGCCACATAGGAACCTCGGCGAGGGGAGTGCCCGCAAGGTCGTCACGTCTATCCAATATGGATGTGCGGCCCGCGGGCAGGAAGGCTGACCAGGAGTGTGACGATGGCCGGTGCATAGCTACCTCCGTGGGGACGATGAGGTGCGGTAACACGATGTGGGCTTGGTGCGAGATGCTGGGCGAGCAAGTTGCTGGTGAAACGGCTGCCGGGGTGCATTCCCACCGATGTTAACGTTCACAATTGCTAGCTCGATATGTGTAACATCCGCGATGCGAACAAGTCAACGGGTGGTTACGCGGTGGCTGTACGGCCTACCGTCGGCGCGGTCGACTCGCGTACGACAAGGCGGCAAGGGTGGCGGATGACGCCGCTATGTGGCCTGCCAGCGATGGCGTCCAGGAGCCGGGTAACCGCTGCCGCGCCCAGATCTTGCAGATTCAAGTCCACTGTGGTCAGTGGGGGCTGGCAGTCGGCGGCGAGGTCCTCCCAGTTGTCGTATCCGACAACGGCCACGTCATGCGGGACCATCCGGCCCATCTCCCGCAGCGCCTGCGCGGCCCCAGCCGCGATCTGATCGTTGCCACAGAAAAGCGCGTCGATCTCAGGGTGTGCCATTACCAGATGACGTGCCGTGTGCCGTCCCCACCGCTGCGACCACTCGCCAAATAACGGCTCTCCGTTGGCCCACGACAAACCGTGTGCGGCCAGAGCCGCACTAGCACCCGCGACGCGAGATCGCGCCGCGCGAAAGGACTCGGGTCCAGTGATGTGCGCGATGTGCCGCCGCTGGTGCGACACGAGATGGTCAATCGCTAGCCGGGCGCCGCCTTCATCATCACTCAGTAATGAGATGTCCGCCGGGTCGGTGGACTCGCCGTAGACGTACACCACCGGTACCGGCACATCATGGGTAATCGATGGATGGATGTCGTTCCTGTCGCCAACGACGATGAACCCATCGACCTGTCGGGCCAGCAGCGTGCGGATGTAATGCTGCCTGCGGATCGCGTCTCCGCGAGCGTCGCAAAGCAGGACCGCCATGTTCTCACTGCCCAGCACGTTTTCTGCGCCGAGCAGCACCGGAATGGAGAACCTGCCACCAAGCTCATCGGTAAGCAGGCCAATGGTTCTCGTCCGCCCTGAGATGAGGCTGCGGGCGAGCACATTGGGCTGAAAGGAAAGCCGCTCTGCCGCGTTGATGACCCTCGCGCGGGTGCCAGGGGCCACCTCACCGCGGGCGTTGAGCGCTTTGGAGGCTGTGGCCACCGAGACGCCCGCCAGTTGCGCGACATCGGCAAGAGTTGCCTGCTGCCCTCGCGACCTGGCCATCGAAATCCTTTCACCTAGTTTCGGTGCCCTAGGATATCCCCTTGTTAATATGACAGCTTCTTGCCGAAAAGGATTTCGGCAAGCATCGTGACCACATACAGAAACGGCGAAGGACGTGGCCTTGGCGCATCGCACACGTGACCCCGGCATGATGGATGTGGCGCGGCTGGCTGGCGTCTCGCACCAGACCGTCTCGCGGGTGCTCAACGACCACCCCCATGTCACAGAACGCACCCGCATGGTGGTCCGGGCCGCGATCGCTGAGCTCGGCTACCGGCCCAACCGGGCCGCACGCGCCCTGGCGACCGGAAGAACACAGGTCATCGGGGTCGTCACCCAAAGCTCCACTTTGTACGGTCCCGCGGCCACGCTCAGCTCGTTCGCCGAAGCCGCGATCGACGCCGGCTTTACCGTCAGTGTCGAAAGTGTCCGCTCACTCGACCGCGAACCCATGCAGGAAGCTGTGAGCCGTCACCTTGACCAGCGGGTCGCGGGTCTCGTCATCATCGCCCCCGTGGAGTCCGCTGGCGACGTGATAGGAACCGTGCCCGCTGACATGCCGCTCGTGTGCATCGACGGTGACCCAATGCTGCCGACCGACTTGGTCACCGTCGACCAGGAAGCCGGCGGCTACGCGGCAACGTCGCATTTGCTCAGTGCAGGGCACAAAACCGTTTGGCACGTGGCCGGCCCCGCGGAGTGGTTCGATAGCCGCGGCCGCATCGAAGGATGGCGCCGTGCCCTGACCGAGGCCAACGCTGAGATTCCACCACCGATTCAAGCCGACTGGTCGGCAGCGTCGGGATATCAAGCAGGCCAGCTTCTGAGCCGGATGCGCGAGGTCACCGCCATCTTCGCCGCCAATGACCACCTCGCCCTAGGCCTGCTGCGGGCCTTGCACGAACAGGGAAGACGCGTGCCCGAAGACGTCAGCCTCGTTGGGTTCGACGACCTGCCCGAGGCGGGTTTTTTCACCCCGCCGCTGACCACCATTCGCCCCGACTTCGCCGCGGTCGCGGCCGCGTGCCTGGAAATGCTGCTGTCCCAATTCGAATCGGGCCAGCGCGGCGGCCGCCAGAAGACGATCGCACCAACGCTGATATCGCGTTCAAGCGTCGCCAAGCTCTCTCTACCTGGGCGGCTAGCGAACGGTTAGCGCACGGAAAGTGAGCCCGCGCAACCTGATGGGACACGGGGATGTCCCGGATCGTTGTGTAAAGGAGCTCCAATGAAAGGAAGACTCCGTGCGGCAGTCCTCGCCGCGACGGCACTTAGCATTCTCATCGCCTCCGCTGGCACCGCACAGGCACGTCAGCCCTCCCAGTCATTCCGTGACGCGCGCGCCGCGGCAGCGGCCTCAGGCGAAATTGGCGTGGCCGCCAACGGCGGCATTGGCATCGCCGCGACATGGTTCACCGGCACGATCGCGGCCGGCGGCACGCAGGGGTGGGCCTGGACCAACGCCCCGGCCGACGCCGCCTACGTGGTTGGCTACAACCCGGCCGGAGCCACCACTTCGGCCATGTGCCAGTTCGAGACGATCAGCACCCACTACGTCCAGCTGTGGGGCGGACAGCGGCAATTCCACTTCACCCTCAAGAACGTCGGCTCGATTGCTTGTGGGGCAACAGTTCTGCTCACCGCGGTTTCCAGCTCGGTCATCGGCTCCACCGGAGGCGTGAGCCCGGGCGGCACGCAGGTGCACCTGTGGAACATTGCCTGGCACACCAACTGGGTGGTCGGTCTAAACCCGACCGGCGCCACGAGTGCGGCCGGCTGCCAATTCCGGGTCACACGCACCTGGTATGTGCAGCCCGGTGAAGCCGGAGCGCTCCGCCAGTTTTGGTGGGAAATCAAGAACGTGGGCACCATCGCCTGTCAGGCGGACCTGCGGCTGGCTTCCACTAGCGTGAGCAACAGCTTCGCTGTCGGTTCCGTGGGCTCCGGCGGCACGTATTCCACGACGTGGAACAACGCCAACCCGGTCACCTCCGCCTACCTGGTCGGCGTATCACCTCAGGGCAGCTGGCCCATTCCCTGCCAGTTCGAGGTCACGCGGATGATCTACCGCCAGCACATCAACAGTGATGGATCATCTGAACGCGAGATCCGGCTGTCGTTCAAGAATGTCAGCGGAACCCAATGTGGTGGTCTGGCGGAACTGAAAACCATCGCCGCCTGATCCACACCGTGGCCATCGCGTGGCAGTGACATTTGCCGGGCGATGGCCACGTTTCAGCACCAAAGCCAGGGGGCATAACAGCTTTATGGCCACCGTCGCTGCCAGGGCAGATCAAGGAGAAAGCCTTGCCTATCAAGTGCTGCTCCTGCGCTGCAAGGCCCGCGAGCAGATGCGCCAGCTGCGTGCCACGATGTGGCAACTCAACGAACTGACCAAAGTGGTGCGTGAGCATCAGCGGTCGCTCGCCGGCCGCTAGCCTCGTCAGGCTCATAGCGCCGCGTGCGGTCAAATCATCACAGTCGATTTCCTGACCGGCCACCCATTGGAGTGACGGCCAAGCCCGCAGCCAGCCATCCCTCGGATGATCCTATGCCGGGCCTCGTCTTATGGCTGCCCGCACGGTGCCCCATGGCCCTAGGCAAGCAGGTCGACCTTGTGGCCCAATCCCATGTGGTCGATGCGTGTCGTTTGGGGGTCGAATGGCATCTATTCAGCGTGCGGGTGTGCCGCACGTGAAGCTGCGCCGCAAACGCGATCGCCGTCTCCGGTTGCTGGCATCCGGGGTACTCATCATCGCCCTGCTCCTCGGCGGCGCCGTGATAGCCGGGACGGCCTTCTACGACCAAGTGATCACGCCGGGCGAGATGATGCTGGAAAACGCGACCGAGGTGTGGTCCGTGGACGGCAAGACGCAGATCGCTCAGCTGGGGTCAACGAACCGCACGGAAGTGCCGATGACCAAACTGCCGGAGGCGGTGCGTCATGCACTGATCGCCGGTGAGGACAAGAACTTTTACTCCCACAAGGGTATTGATCTGTGGGGGATCGGCCGTGCGGCGTGGAACAACCTCACCGGCGGTGCGACTCAGGGCGCTTCGACTATCACGCAGCAGTATGCGCGGCATGCCGCCAGCGACATGAAAATGACTTACGCGCGTAAGTCCCGCGAGGCTGTCATGGCACGAAAACTGGAAAACGAGTACTCGAAGATTGACATCCTCGGCTTCTATCTGAACACCGTCTACTTTGGACGCGGCGCCTACGGCATCGGCGCGGCCGCGGAGATCTATTTCGGCATCCCGCCAGACAATATCGAAACCATGACGGTGGCTCAAGCGGCGGTGCTGGGTGCGGTTCTCAAACAACCCGAGCCCTATGGCGAGGCCAGAGGCTTCGACCCGCAGAACGACCCGGCCGCGGCGCGGGATCGCTGGGCCTATGTGCTCAACAATATGGTGGAGATGCGGTGGTTGAGCCAGCACGACCGAAGCGCCCTGACCTACCCACAGACCCTGCCCTTCGACGAGCGAACGCAAGCCGCATGGGGCTACACCAATGCTGGCACCGGTTACGTGATGCGCTACATCGAAAAGGAACTCTTCGAACGCGGCGTGATTCTGCACCTGAACGAGAATCGTCTGGGCAACTGGAAAAACGCGGGCCTGCGAATCACCACCACCATTGACCCGCGGGTCCAGTCGGCATTGGAGGCTCAACTGAATCGTGCCGTCGCCGGCTCCAGCCTTAGCCAGCAGCGCGAGAACGTCATTGGCGCGGGAGTGGCCATCGATCCCGCGAACGGCCGAGTCCTTGCCTACTACGGCGGGACCAATAGCGGCATCAACACCGACTGGGCAGGGATGGACGCGCCGCATCCTCCAGGGTCATCGTTCAAGATTTATACACTGGCCGCAGGAGTAGCTGAGGGGATTTCGGTTGAGTCATACCTGGACCCACGTGTCCCAGAGGCCGAAAGTGAGGACTCGCCGTTCTACCGGCTGACCGCGAGGATGGGGCCGCAGAAGGTGATGCAGATGGCGGCTAACGCCGGCATTCGCACCGCGTGGCGGATTGACCCTGAGAAACCCATCGACCTGACCAAGGCGGTCCCCGGTGGCCGTGACCCCTTTGATTACAACGCCGGCGTAGGTCAATATCCCGTCACCGTGCTCGACCATGCCAGCGCCACGGCGACCTTCGCCAATCACGGCAAGTATTTCGCCCCGCACTTTGTGATCAAAGTGGAGCGTAAGAACCGCAAGACCCGGGAGTGGGAGCCGCTGCCCGCTGGCGCAGAAAAGCGCTTTGGCGCACAGCGGGTAAGCCGTGCGGTGGCCGACGACGTTACCGGTGTGCTCAAGCAGATGACAGGCGACGACATCGTTGCCGGGTCGGGCCGCGAATCCGCCGGTCTGTCCGGCGCCTGGGAGAATGGGCTCAAGAAACCCGATGGCAGCCAGCGGTTCCCTGGCACCAACGCGCACGCGTGGTTTACCGGATTCACAAGCCAGATCTCGGCCACCATCTGGGTCGGCAGCAAGGACTACAACGCCACCCCGATCCGCCATCTAGACGGCACCAGCATGGGTTCCGCCTATCCTCGATCACTGTGGAAGGCGTTCATGGACCACGCGTGCGCGGACTTGAATCTTCCGCCAACCAAATTGCCCTCCGGCCGCTACACCGGCGGTCAAGGGCGCGGCACGCCGCCGCTGCCGAGCCCGAGTCAGTCGCCAGGCTGCGATCCACACTGTTTCGCCCCGGTCCCGGATCCGACGCCCACACCGGCTCAGGAGACGACTGAGGCACCGAGCACGCCGGACCCAAGTGGCTCGCCCACCTAGTTTCCACATGCGACACGTTGACAGATAAGGCATCTGAAGCTGTGCGTCACGTTGGATCAATCTTATTGGCATCGATATTCGCGCCAGCCATATTCGTGCTGATCGACACCGGGCTGGCCGGAATCGACTCAGCCCGCGCCGGTTCCTTTACCGACGATCCGTTCAGCGCTCTTGCGGCGCTTGGGGCGTTGTTCCTCGCGGGGATCATCTATGGCGTGCTGGTGATGGCGCGCTTGTCGCCCGTGGGGCCTGGGTTCGCTGGACTTGCCCTCATGGCGATAAGCGGCTGGGCCGTTCTGGACCCATCGAGTTATGGCGACACACTGGGGACCGTCAACGCTCACATGGGTGGCGCCATAGCCCAGTTGGGGCTGGGCATGCTGCTCGGCGCGCCCTTGATCGCGACGTTGACCAGCCCACGCCGATGGCGCGGCGAGGACAACGGGGATAGCGAGCACGACGAGCCGCCACCGTCCACTTCGGGCGACACCCTGGTGGCTCCCGTGCTGCCGGTGTCCAAGACGCTGCTCGATTTCGTGCGGGCTCGAGCCGCGGTGCCTGAGCCGCCGCCCGCACCCCTGGACACGGCAGCCGCAAACCCTTTGCCGAATCGGATTCCGATGGTGCCGCCTGCCGGGAGTGCGGGCCCAAGGACGGACGAGCGGTCGTAGACACTGCTCGCCGAACCTGGGACGCCGACGCCGAACAGGGATGGCTACCCTGAGTGGCATGATCCAGTCCCCGTTGCCGAAACCTGGAATCCTTCGCGCAGATGACGTTGTCGCGCTCATTGGCACGTCTGGCGCGGTTCGCGATTCTCGACGCTGGCGCAGGAAGGCTGACCGCCCAGCCGGCCGGCCAGTGACGTTAGGGGCGCGGAACCTGAGGGCAATCACCGAAGCTGCTGATCATGCTGAACGCCCTGGCTTCCTCTGTGCTCACATTTGTAACCGAATCCCCGCCGATGCGCTCTACCGGGAGAACGGGCCAATGAACGTGAATAAATCACGGGCGGGAAGGACTAGCCGCAACCGGAGATCTTAGCGATCTTGGCTGGCAGTGGCGGGAGCTCCTCACCGTTGATGTCACCGTCGTGGAAGTCGGCGCCGCTTGTCCAACGTGGAGCGTCGGTGGGGCGTTCGATGTTAGGTTCGCCGGCATGACTGGGCAGATCACGGCGAGGCAGTTTCATGAGGCTGACGGTGTCGAAGACTGGCGCTGTCTTTACCACTTAGTTTCCGCCTACTTCGGCACTGGCTCGCTGGCCAAGGGTGCCGCACTGGCTGATGAGATCAGCCGGGTCGCCGGGGAGGCGGAGCAATATGTCAGCGTTGACCTTCGTCATGCGGGGGTCACCGTTTCGCTGGGGCGGCGTGACGTGGAGCTAGCGCGGCGGATTTCGGCTGCTGCCAAGGAGCTTGGCATCGCCTCCGATCCGTCTGCGGTGCAGCTCATCAATGTCACGCTGGACGCGCTCGTCCGGGCCGACGTGCTGCCGTTTTGGCGCGCGATCCTCGGTTATGGACAGATCGGCGATGACTACTTGTTCGACCCGGCTCGGCGCGGTCCTGGTTTTGGGCTACACCACATGGATGCGCCACGCCCACAGCGCAACCGCATTCACCTTGACGTCGCCGTTCCACACGATCAGGCCGAAGCGCGCATCGCCGCCGCGCTAGCCGCGGGTGGCCGTCTTGTCTCCGACGAGCACGCTCCAAAGTGGTGGGTGCTGTCCGATGCTGAGGGCAATGAGGCTTGCGTCGCCACCTGGGTAGGGCGCGGCTAGTACCAGATAATGAAGGAATGGCCTTGGGGTATAGAACCCCAAGGCCTTCGCGACTGTAACTAGAACTGAGCGTTCGTCATCGTGTACCACGTCGGGGCGAAAACCAGCAGTGCCATCAGCACGATGACCGCCGCTGACTTGACGATGCCCGCGGTGGTTAGCGGTGCTGCTTCGATGGGCCTGCGGTTCCACCGTCCGAGGGCGATGAAGGCCGCGATGCCGCCGAGGATGATGTTGGCGGGGATCAGTGCCCACTCGCCACGCAGGGCGTGGAACCCAGCGGCGAGAACCATGGTCAGCGCTAGGCCGTAGCCCGCCAGTGGCGTCAGCTTCGGCATGACCCGGGTCATCGCTGGCAGGATCAGGCCGATGCCGCCGAGCACCTCGACGATGCCGATGAACACGATCAGAGACTGCGGCACAGCGGCATACCAAGCCACAGCCTTGGGAGCCGAGGCGTACAAAGCGTTGTCATACAACAGCACTTTGCCGAAACCGCTGCCGGCGAAGAAGAAGCCGCCGATGACTTGCAGGATCCAAAGCGTGGTGTTGAGGGTGAACCAGCGGCGCTTGGGCGTGGTGTGGGCGGCGTCGATCAGGTGAGTACTCATGGCATTGCCTTTCGTTGGCGTGTGGCGACGTTGAGACGGTTGAAAGCGTTGGTGACGGCGATGTTGAGGAGTAACGCGGCAAGTTCCTTTTGGTCGAAGTAGGTGGCGGCTCTGTCCCACACCTCGTCTGGCACGGGATCGGGGCTGTCGGCGAGCCGCGTGACGGCTTCAGTTAGGGCAAGCGCGGCACGCATCTCGTCGCTGAAGCACAGGACCTCACTCCACGCGGCGACGGAGTTGATCTGTTCGGTGCTGGCGCCGTGACGGCGAGCCGCTTCGGCGCCCCGGAACACGCAAGCGCCGCTGCCGTTGATCTGGCTGGCCCGCAGATCGCTTAGCGCGAGCATCACGCTGTCGAGCCCAGTGCGTGAAACGGCGGCATTGACATCGGCCAAACCCTGCATGGCCTCTGGAACGAGGAACGCGGGGTTTGGCAGGCGCTCTGTTGACATCGGTTCCTCCTCCGGCGGTATCTGGTGACGGGAGAAGCTGACCACGGGCGCGTCAAGGCGCGCGCCGGCCGTGGGACACCGTGGGACACCGGAAACACCGCTGACCTGGGCAAACGTGACTCGGAAACGGGCGGCCGGGCTGGGACAGAGACCTCACGTACGCTCGCAGGCATGATCAGTGTCGAGCCCTACGACCCGGCGTGGGCCCAGCGGTTCGAAGACGAACGTCAGCTGTTAACCGAAGTGCTCGCCCCGTGGCTGCACGGCGGAGTGCACCACATCGGGTCGACCGCGATTCCCGGTCTGGCCGCCAAGCCGATCCTGGACATGATGGCCGGCGTGCGGGATCTGGTGCAGGCACGCGCTGCGATCGAAGTGCTGCAAAGTCATGGCTACACGCACGCCGAGCACCGGCCGCATGAGGCGATCTGGTTTTTCAAGCCTCAGGTCGAGCAGTGGCACGACAGAACGCATCAGCTGCATTTGACCGTGCCCGGCAGCGCATTGTGGAAGGAAAGACTGACGTTTCGCGACGCGTTGCGCGCCGACGCGGGGCTGCTCGCCGAGTACCAGGAGCTGAAATTAGGGCTGGCACAGCAAAGCCCGGATCTGGCTGAGTACACAGCGCATAAGCGCGAGTTCGTGACACGGGTTCTTGCCAGTGCTGGCATCACGCTGGATGGTGCAGTCCCGTTCTCCGCACGTCCGGCGTGCGACGGGCAGGCAGCTCAGCGACGGCAACGGTGAAGAGGACGGCGGCGAGCCCAGCCAGAGTGAGGTCGCGCCACGTTTCCCAATAGAAGACCAAAAAGGGAGCGCGGGCAAAGGCATCGGGCGCGAGTTCAGGGGCGAGGTAGAACAGAATGCCCCATCTGAATTCGTAGTAAAGAGCGGGCAGGAGCAGCAAAAATCCAGCTGTCGCGAGGGCACCCAGCGCCCTTTTCTGCACCAGATTCCGGCGGGCTAATAGCCGTCCCACCCGAGCCGTCAGCATCCAGCCGCCATAGGCGCCCAACAGTGCGCCGGCGAGCATGAACCAGGGGACTGCTGGCGGCGTTGCGCGGCTGAAGTCAAGAACGGAATCAGTGACTATTACCCGCGTGCCGCCCTTGGTGGCGACGTGAATGGTCCCTGCGCAAGAGCGGCACGGCCAGATGGAGATAGCCCAGCCGTTGGCGCGCAAGAACTTTACCGCCCGCGCGTCGATGTGCTGCCCCTTCTCGTAGGTGTCATAGATGTACACGACACTGCCTGGCATTCCATGGCCAAGCGACATGTGGCTGCCGAAGAGGAAGTCATACCGGTCACGCGAGTGGGGCTCGTCGGCCAAAATGGACTGAGCGATCGCCTCGGTCTCCGCCTTAGACGGCAGGGGGCCGGCCGTCCAGTTCCAGGCTGCCCAGATCCCCAGTGTGGCACCAAAAATGACCCCGGCCAGTGTCGTCATCACGGCGGCGATCCGGCTGAATTTGCCTGGCCGCAGGCGGAGCCGGCAACGGATGCCGGACGAGACGACGCTCAGTGCCGTCCGCGCCGAGGGCCACTGCTGCCCTGGCTGTGCTCCATCTAGCAATGTCGTGAGCATCTCCGCACCACGGGCGCGCCGGTAATGGCGCGGGAAAGCTAGTAGCAGCAACGCGAATCGCTTCTCTATCCGGCTCATGCTGGGCTCCAAGCGGCATCACCGGTCTTGCGTGCTCGCAGCCTTGACTCGGCGAGCTCCACAGCTTGCCTCATCCGGGACAGCTCTGTGGCCAGAGCAGTCGCGCCCTGATCGGTGATTTCGTAGTAGCGGCGCAACCGTCCGCTCACGACTTCTTCCCGGTTCACCCGCACCAGCCCCTCGTCGGTTAGCCGGTCGAGTGCGCCATAAAGCGTGCCAATACTGAGTTTCAGCCGCCCGCTGGACAGCACATGCACCTCTTCGATCAGCCCATATCCATGCAGCGGCTTGCCGGCCAGGGCGGAAAGAATCAGGAAAGTAGGCTCCCTCATCGTCACAGCGAAGATATTAGGGTTGCGAAGATATTCGCGCAAGAGTCACGCGGACCGGCGGCCGGGCAGGGCAGTAGGATCGCCGATGGCGGCCACGGACTGGCCGCCACAGCGCGGTAGGGAGGAACCCGGTGTGAACCCGGGACGGTCCCGCCACTGTGACCGGAGCCGATGAGGTTCCGGGAGTCAGGAGACTCTCGCCGCGCTGTGTTATCCCTCATTACCGGGGCGCGGACCCCTGACAGGGAGGTAGCGGCCATGCAGGCTGCTCGTGGGCTGTTGTTGTCGACGGCCGATACGGAACTTCTGGCCGCCAGCGCTTCAGGCGCTCCCTGGCGGATCGCCAACCCCACCCGGCTCGATCCGCAACAGGCCGCAGCGCTCGCGCGGGAAAGCGCCTTCACCGTCGTGCGCCTGCTAGGCGGGCAGCAAGCCTGGCCCGAGGGTCTTTCCTCAATCCTTTCAGCTGGTACTCCGTGCGTCGTGCTCGGCGGAGAAGCCGCCCCTGACGCCGCCCTCCAAGCCTTGTCCACGGCACCGTCCGGAGTGGTCAGTGAAGCGCTGGCCTACCTGGCCGAGGGCGGTGTGGACAACCTGCGCGAGCTGCACCGCTTCCTGTCCGACACCCTGCTCATGACCGGTGACGGGTTCGAGCCGCCGCGACGGACGCTCGAGTTCGGCGTCCGCCCCGGCTATGAGCTTCAGCCGGGCCGCCCGACCGTGGGCGTCATCTACTACCGTGCGCACGAGCTGGCCGGCAACGCCGGATTCGTCGACACCCTGTGTGAAGCGCTGCAGGAGACCGGCGCCAACGCCCATCCCGTCTACTGTGCGTCACTGCGGTCTATGCCTGACGGGCTGCGCACGGAACTGTCCAAGTGCGACGCGCTGATCGTCACGGTGCTCGCCGCCGGTGGCACGAAGCCCGCTGATGCCGCCGCGGGCGGTGACGAGGAGGCGTGGTCGGTCGAAGCGCTTGCCGCGCTTGACGTTCCGATCGTGCAAGGGCTTTGCCTGACGTCATCACGGTCGGCCTGGGAAGAGTCTGATGCGGCACTGTCGCCTATGGATGCCGCGATGCAGGTCGCGATACCGGAGTTCGACGGTCGCCTGATCACGGTGCCGTTCTCGTTCAAGGAACCCGGCCCTGAGGCGATCCCGGTTTACGTCGCCGACCCGGAGCGGGCCAGGCGCGTGGCGGGCATCGCTTTTCGGTACGCCCGCTTGCGGTATGTGCCCAACGCCAGCAAACGGCTCGCGATCGTGCTGTCGAGCTATCCGACGAAGCACTCGCGGGTGGGTAACGCGGTCGGGCTCGACACCCCGGCCAGTGCCGTGATTCTGTTGCGTGCCCTGCGGGAAGCCGGGTATGACCTGGGCGACGGGTTCCCCGAAGACAGCGACGAGCTGATTCACACGCTGATCGCGGCCGGTGGCCACGACGTGGAATGGCTGACCGAGGAACAGCTCGCCAACGCGCCCGCGCGCGTGCCGCTCAAGGACTACAGGCAATGGCTGACGGGCGCGGTCGGGCAATCCATCGTGGACGCCTGGGGTGAACCGCCCGGATCACTGTACGTGGACGGCGACGACATCGTGCTCGCCAGTTTGCGCTTCGGCAACGTGATCCTGATGATTCAGCCGCCGCGTGGCTTCGGCGAGAACCCGATCGCCATTTATCACGACCCGGCACTCGCGCCGTCGCACCACTATTTGGCCGCCTACCGCTGGCTGGACCACACGTTTAAGGCTGACGCCGTCGTGCACCTGGGCAAGCACGGGACGCTGGAATGGCTACCCGGCAAGGGACTCGGGCTATCAGCAGACTGTGCACCCGATGCCGTGCTCGGTGACCTGCCGCTGGTTTACCCGTTCATCGTCAACGACCCGGGCGAAGGCACCCAAGCCAAACGCCGGGGCCATGCCACGATCATCGATCACCTCGTGCCACCGATGGCACGGGCCGAGACGTATGGCGAGATGGCGAAGCTGGAGCAACTGCTCGACGAGTACGCGACGGTGCAAGCCCTTGACCCGGCAAAGCTGCCGGCGGTCCGGGCGCAGATCTGGACCCTCGTGCAAGAGGCCAAACTGCACCACGACTTGCATCAGGCCGACATGCCCGAGGCCGACGAGTTCGACGACTTCATCATGCACATCGACGGCTACCTGTGCGAGGTCAAGGACTCACAGATCCGCGACGGCCTGCACATCCTAGGCGCCGCACCGCAAGGCGAAGCCCGCGTCAACCTGGTGCTGGCGATCCTGCGGGCGTCCCAAGTCTGGGGTGGTGTCCACGGTGCGCTGCCGGGGCTAAGAACCGTGCTGGGCCTGGAAAAGGACGCCGACCTGGCCACCACGGACCGCATTGACGCGCAAGCCCGCCTGCTGGTCGAGCAATGCGAACGGCACGCGTGGGACCTGTCGTTTGTGGACAGTGAGTTCGGCGGACAAGTAAAGGACATCCTGCGGTTCGCGGCAGCCGAAGTCGTGCCCCGCCTGGACGCGACGGCCGGCGAGGTGACCAATGTGCTGCGCGCACTGGACGGACGGTTCATCCCGCCCGGCCCGAGCGGCTCACCAACCCGGGGACTGGTCAACGTTTTGCCCACGGGACGCAACTTCTATTCTGTTGACCCCAAAGCGATCCCGTCGCGTAACGCCTGGGATGTCGGGGTCGCGCTCGCGGAATCGTTGCTGCGACGCCATCGCGAGGACACCGGCGAGTGGCCGCGCACGGTTGGCCTGACCGTGTGGGGCACGTCGGCGATGCGTACCCAAGGTGATGACATCGCCGAAGTCCTTGCCCTGCTTGGCTGCCGGCCCACCTGGGATGCCGCCTCGCGGCGGGTCACCGGCATCGAAGTCATCCCCGCCGCCGAACTCGGCCGGCCCCGAGTCGACGTCACCGTAAGGATTTCCGGGTTCTTCCGCGACGCCTTCCCGCACGCGGTCACGCTCATCGACGACGCGATCACCGCGGTGGCCGCTTTGGACGAAGGCGACAACTTCGTGCGCGAACACGCGCTAAGCGACGTTGCCGAGCACGGCGACTGGCGGCGCGCGACCACCCGGATCTTCGGCTCGAAACCGGGAGCCTATGGCGCTGGACTGCTGCCGCTCATTGACGCGCGAAACTGGCGCGATGACAAGGATCTCGCCGAGGTCTACGCCGTGTGGGGAGGGTACGCCTACGGCCGCCAGCTCGACGGCAAAGCCGCCCGCGCCGACCTCGAACGCGTCTACAAACGCGTGAGCGTCGCGGCCAAGAACATCGACACCCGCGAACACGACATCGTGGACTCCGACGACTACTTCCAATACCACGGCGGCATGGTCGCCATGGTCCGCGCGCTCACGGGTGAATCGCCTGCGGCCTTCATCGGCGACTCCCACGTGCCCGAGCACGTCAAGACTCGTACCCTCGCCGAGGAAACTAAAAGGGTCTTCCGCGCGCGTGTGGTCAATCCACGGTGGATCGCGGCGATGCAACGCCACGGCTACAAGGGCGCCTTCGAGCTCGCCGCCACCGTCGACTATCTGTTCGGCTACGACGCCACTGCCGGCGTCGTCGACGACTGGATGTATGAGAATTTGGCCACGTCCTATGTCTTCGATCCCGGCGTGCGCAAGTTCCTCGAAAAGTCGAACCCGTGGGCACTGCGTGGCATCACAGAACGCCTGCTAGAAGCCGCCGACCGCGGACTATGGGCCGAACCCGACCCGGACACGATCGAGGGGTTGCGCGAGGTATACCTGGCCACCGAAGGTGACCTTGAAGCCTGACGTGTCATGATGTGCGCGAGCGGCAGCGGAGGAACCGGGTGCGAATCCCGGGCGGTCCCGCCACTGTCACCGGGGAGCAACCTCTCAAGCTCCGTGGCCACGGCTGTCTAGGCAGCTGGAAGGCCGAGAGGAAGCGTCGATCCGGAAGCCAGGACACTCCAGCCGCTCACCGGTTCACTGCGTTCGCGGGCGAGGAAACCCGCGGAGAGGACTACCTATGGGCGTGCCCTATCCGTTTTCCGCCATCGTCGGCATGACCGAGATGCGGCTCGCACTGCTTCTCAACGCCGTTTCGCCCGCGATCGGCGGTGTCCTCGTGCGAGGCGAGAAAGGCACCGCGAAGTCCACGATGGTGCGTGCCCTGGCTGGCTTGCTGCCCCAGATCGACGTGACACCCGGGTGCCGGTTCAGCTGCGACCCTCTCTCGCCCTACGCGCACTGCCCAGATGGGCCACATTCAGAGGGTACTCAGAAGCGGCGCGCCCGCCTGGTGGAGTTGCCTGTCGGCGCCACTGAGGACCGCCTCGCCGGATCGCTAGACCTCGAACGCGTGCTCACGGCCGGGCAGTCTGTCTATGAACCCGGTCTGCTGGCACAGGCACACCGCGGCGTGCTTTACGTTGACGAAGTGAACCTGCTGCACGACCACCTCGTCGACCTGCTCCTGGACGCTGCGGCGATGGGGGAGTCGTATGTGGAGCGCGACGGCATTTCGGTCCGTCACGCGGCACGTTTCCTGCTCGTGGGCACCATGAACCCTGAAGAGGGCGAACTGCGCCCGCAACTGCTCGACCGGTTCGGCCTAACCGTTGATGCCAAAGCACCCCTAGAGCCAGCGCAGCGGGCACAAGTCGTGCGGCGGCGACTGGCCTACGAAGCCGATCCCGTGGCGTTCGCCGGAGACTGGGCAGCCGCAGACGAAGCTCTCGCGATCCGTATCGACCTGGCCAAGGCCCGCGTTTCCAAGGTGGACCTGCCGGATGCTGAGCTGAACCGCATCGCCCATGTCTGCGCGGCATTCGGCGTTGACGGGATGCGGGCCGACATCGTGGTCTCGCGCACGGCGATCGCCCTGGCGGCATGGGAGGGCAGAGACGTTGTCACGGCTGAAGATGTGCGCGTCGCGGCACGTCTAGCCTTGCCGCATCGCCGGCGCCGCAATCCTTTCGACCCACCGGACCTCGACGAATCGCTGCTGCAGCAAGCACTCGACTCCGCGCCGTCCGCTGACGACGATGACGACCCGCCACCTTCTGGTGGTCGGCCTCCCTCCAGTGACGACCGCGACGATAGCGGCGCGGGCACAGCAAGCGATCCAGGCGTGGCCGGCGAAGGCCGGCAAGACGAAGGCCCGGCCGGCGGTGAAGCGACACAGGAACCGGCTGCGGCGCCTAAGGCCCGGCTGTTCCTGGTGCCAGGCGTGGGCACGGGGGCGACGGGCCGCCGCTCTCCGGCGTACACGCGCACGGGACGGACCGTCGGATCCGCTAGCCCGTCGGGCCGGCTCAGTTCCCTGCACCTCGCGGCGACTGTCCGCGCGGCCGCTCCACATCAGAACGCCCGTGGACGGGTGGAGCGCTTGGTGCTGCTCAAGCACGATCTGCGCGAGCAAGTGCGCCAGGGCAAGGAATCCAACCTGGTGCTGTTCTGTGTCGACGCCTCCGGCTCGATGGCCGCCCGTCAGCGGATGAGCGCGGTCAAGGGAGCTGTTCTGTCGCTCTTGCTTGACGCGTATCAGCGGCGCGACAAAGTTGGCCTCATCACCTTCCGCGGTGACTCGGCCTCACTGGCGCTGCCGCCAACTTCTAGCGTGGAGGCTGGCGCGGCCCGCCTGCGGCACCTGCCCACAGGCGGCCGCACGCCGCTGTCGAGCGGACTGCTCAAGGCAGCGGAAACCCTTCGCGTGGAAAGGCTCCGCGATCCGGCCCGCCGCGCTTTGCTCGTCGTCGTCACCGACGGCCGCGCGACGTCCGGCACGCGTCCGGTCGCCGAGGCTCAGGCGGCCGCGCAAACCCTTGCCGCCCAAGGAGTCGCCGCCATCGTGGTCGACTGTGAGTCAGGCGTCGTGCGCCTCGGCCTCGCCGCCGAACTAGCCGCGCACCTGCGCGCCGAACTCGTCTCTCTCGACTCACTGACCGCCGATACCCTGTCCGCCCTCACCCGGCGCGCCGCATGACCGGCCGATCCCTCCCCGCCGCGTTCGCCCTTTCCCACCCGCGCCCGCGCCGTCGTCCCGCTGCCGACCCAACAGGTTCGCCTCTGCGCTCGCACCATCTGCCCGCTGCCGTGCCAGCCGGTTCGCGTGGGCGCCTATGTCGGCTGTCCACCGAGACTCCCGCCGTTTCGTGTTCGCGTTTGCGCCGCTCGCTCGTCGCCGCGCGAGCCGTTTCGGGTTCGCGCTCATGCCCGTTGCCGACCGCGAAACCTGCGGCTTCGCACCCGGGCTCGCGCCGGTTGTCCGCCAACCTGTGTGTGATTCACATCCGGCTAGACGTGATCGAACGGCCTGTTGATCACGTCTCAAGGGATGTGGATCACGTTTGGGGATGTGGATCACGATCACGTGACTTCGACGGAAGGCGGGACGGCTGATGCCGCAGGGGAAACCGGAGACGGTGCCCGATGACGGGCTGACGACACGGCAGCGGCGTAAGGCGCCGGTTCTGGCTGTGCACACGGGAGTGGGCAAAGGCAAGTCCACGGCCGCTTTCGGGATGGCTCTTAGGGCGTGGAACATGGGCTGGCCGATCGCCGTGTTCCAGTTCGTGAAGAGTCCGAAGTGGCGGGTCGGCGAGGAGCGGGCGTTTCGCGTCCTGGGCGACAGCGAGGCCGGTGCTCCGGTGACGTGGCACAAGATGGGCGAAGGCTGGTCGTGGCTGGCGCGCCCGGGTGACGAACGCGACCACGCTGCCGAGGCCGCCGAGGGCTGGGCGCAAATCAAGCGGGACTTGGCTTCCGAGCGTTACGGCTTCTATGTGCTCGACGAGTTCACGTATCCGATCCACTGGGGCTGGATCGACGTGAACGATGTCGTGACCACACTGAACGAGCGCCCCGGCACGCAGCATGTCGTGATCACGGGACGTTACGCGGCACCGGAACTGATTGAAGCCGCCGACCTGGTGACTGAAATGGGCAAAGTGAAACACCCCATGGACGCCGGACGCAAAGGCCAGCCGGGCATCGAATGGTGACCGCGCCCCGCGTCGTGATCGCCGCGCCCGCATCAGGGCACGGCAAGACCACGGTCGCGACCGGACTGCTTGCCGCGCTGGCGAAACGGGGAACACGGGTTGCCGGTTTCAAGGCGGGCCCGGACTACATCGACCCCTCCTATCACGCCCTCGCCTCAGGGCGACCAGGCCGCAACCTCGATCCCGTGCTCTGCCCGCCGGAGCTCATCGCCCCACTGTTCGCTCACGGGGCGGCTGGTGCGCAGGTGTCCATCGTGGAGGGAGTCATGGGACTCTACGACGGCCGCGCGGGCGCGGGAGACCACGGCTCGACCGCTGAAGTGGCTGGATTACTTGACGCACCGGTCATCATGGTCGCCGACGTCACCGCCCAAGGCCGCTCGGTTGCCGCGACGCTGCACGGCTTTCGCACCTTCGGCACCGTTCGTTTCGGCGGGGTCATCTTGAACCGTGCCGGATCACCGCGCCACGAGGAGATTGTGCGCGAGGCGTGCGCCGAGATCGGGCTCGAAGTGCTTGGCGTGCTTCCCCGCTCGGCTCCGGCTCAAGTCCCGTCACGTCATCTTGGCCTCATCCCGGCTGCGGAACATTCCGCCGGAGCACGCGCCGCCGTCGACGCGATGGCAGCCTTGGTTTCCGCCCACGTCGACCTCGATGCCGTCCTACGCGTAGCCCAGCTGGCGCCACCGCTCGCAGTCACGCCTTGGGAACCTCCCACTGCCGAGCCGCTGAGGAGACCAGTGATCGCGGTGGCGGGAGGGGCCGCGTTCACGTTTGGGTATGTGGAGCAGATCGAGCTGCTGCGCGCCGCCGGTGCCGAAGTCGTGACGGTGGATCCTTTGCGCGATGAGGAGCTTCCCCCTAGTACCAGCGGATTGGTTGTGGGTGGAGGGTTTCCCGAAGTGTATGGCGCGGAACTCGCGGCGAATGTCCCGTTGCGGCAAGCGGTCGCACGGCTGGCCGCCGAGAGCGCGCCGATCGCCGCTGAGTGCGCGGGACTATTGTGGCTCGGGCAATCGGTTGATGGGCATGAGATGTGCGGGGTCCTGCCCGGGCGGGCTGTCATGACAGGCAAGCTGACGATGGGGTACCGCGACGCCGTAGCCATGTCTGACAGCGTGCTCGCCGACGTGGGTAAAAGGGTTACCGGGCACGAGTTCCACCGCACGATTGTCGAGCCCGGCGCCAGTGCCGAACCGGCGTGGGCATGGCGCGGCGCCAGGGAAGGTTTCGTGCAAGGCGGCGTGCACGCGTCCTATTTGCACACTCACTGGGCGGCGCATCCGGAGTTCGCGGCGAGGATGGTGGCGGCATGCGGTTGATCGGTGTCGGAGTAGGACCCGGTGACCCCGAACTGCTGACGTTGCAAGCGATCCGGCTGCTGAATGAGGCTAAGCGAATCTTCGTGCCGGTGCTGAGCCTGGACGAGTGCGGCCGGGCTGAGGCGACCCTGACCGGTCACGTGGACGGCGAACGCATCGAGCGGCTGGTTTTCGCGCTGAACGAGCGCACCGACGCCAGCCGCCGCGAGCGGCACTGGGATGCGGCAGGGGAGCGCATCGCGGCATGGCTTGCCGAGACTGGTGGTACGGCAGCGTTCGCTACTATCGGTGACCCGAACATCTATTCGACGTTCAGCTATTTGGCGGCCACCGTGCGGGAGCTGCTCCCCGGCGTTACCGTCGAGACAGTGCCGGGAATCACGGCGATGCAAGCACTTTCGGTCGCTTCCGGGGTGCCGTTGGTGGAGGGTTCCGAACCGCTCGTGCTGGTGCCGTTGGCGCGCGGGGCGGGCGGGTTGCGTGAGGCCCTGGCGTACGCGGGTCACGGAACCGTTGTCGCGTACAAGGGCGGAAGGCACCTCGCCGAAGTTGTCACCGAGGTCTCGCGGGCGGAAAGGCTTGAGGACACGGTGCTCGGCAGCCACCTTGGGCTCCCGGACGAGAAAGTGACCGCACTGTCTGCTGTGGACGAAGCACCCTACCTATCAGCCGTTCTGATTCCGGCCCGGCGAGCACAGCGAGGTGGAGCGATATGAAGGTCATCTTTGTCGGTGCCGGGCCTGGAGCGGCCGATCTGCTGACACTGCGCGGGGCGGCCGCTATCGGCCGTGCCGACGTGGTGATCTGGGCGGCGAGCCTGGTGCACCCGGACGTGCTCGGTCACGCCAAGCCCGGTGCCCGCATCATCGACTCCTCCGCGCTGACCCTAGAGCAAACCCTTGCCCTGTATGAGGAAGCGGCACGCGACGGGCTGACCGTCGCCCGGATTCACTCAGGCGATCCGTCGCTGTGGGGAGCGTTGGCCGAGCAACTCGACGCGTGTCATGCGCTCGGCCTGGCGACCGAGGTCATTCCGGGAGTGTCGTCGTTTACCGCTGCCGCGGCAGCGGTGCAGCGTGAACTGACCGTCCCGGAAGTCGCTCAGTCGGTGATCCTGACCCGGCTCGAGGGCGGGAAGACGCCGATGCCGCCGGGGGAAACGATCCGTTCGTTCGCCGCGCATGGGACGACGATGGCGATCTTCCTGTCTGCGGCACGGTCAGGCCAGCTCGCGACTGAGTTGCTCGCCGGTGGTTATGCGGACAGCACCCCGGTGGTCATCGCCTATCAGGTCACCTGGCCCGACGAACTCATCCTGCACTGTGACGTGGCCACGTTGGCGGCCACGGTTCGTGAGCACAAGCTCTGGAAGCACACGCTTTTCCTCGTTGGGGCGGCGCTGGGTGAGGCGGGCACACGCAGCCATCTCTATCACCCGGGTCACTTCCACGAGCACCGCAAAGCCGATCCCCAAGCCAGGAAAGCACTTCGGGCCCGGTCATGACCGACGAGCCGGAGCTTCGGGAACCGGACCTGCCACGCACGGCTAAGGTCCGGCCCAAAGCGCTGCGCACCGGCTGGACCACAGGCACCTGCGCTTCGGCAGCCGCGAAAGCCGCCACCGAACTCCTCGCCACGGGGAAAGAGCCGCGCTGGGTGGAGGTCGCGTTGCCGTCGGGGCGGCGGGTCACGTTCGCCGTCGAATCGTCGCGTTTGGACGGTGAGGTCGCCACGGCCGTTGTCGTCAAGGACGCCGGCGATGACCCCGACGTGACCCATGGCGCACACCTCACGGCGACCGTGTGCTGGGACCCAGCACCGGGGGTCCATTTGTTTGGCGGCGAGGGCGTCGGCACGGTAACGAAACCGGGGCTCGGGCTTGAGGTCGGCGGACCAGCCATCAACCCCGTGCCGCGCGCGATGATTACCCAAGCGGTCACCGAAGTCGTAGGCGAGCGCGGCATCGACGTCACCATCTCAGTGCCCGACGGCGAACGGATCGCCCGCAAAACCACCAACCGCCGGCTGGGCATTCTGGGTGGCATTTCCATTCTTGGTACTACAGGGATCGTCCGCCCCTTCTCCACCGCCTCTTGGCGGGCCAGTGTGATGCAGGCCGTCCAAGTGGCTGCGGCGCAAGGGGAGACGACTATCGTCTTGTGCACCGGCGGCCGCACCGAGGCCGGGGCGATGGCTTTGCTGCCGGACCTGCCCGACGTGTGCTTCATCGAAGTCGGCGACTTCACCGGTGCCGCGTTACGGATGGCCGTCGAAAACGGTGTGTCCACAGTGGTTTTCGTGGGCATGGTGGGCAAACTGACCAAGCTGGCGGCCGGGGTGCTGATGACGCACTACACCCGCTCCCAAGTGGACACGTCGCTGCTCGGCCAGATCACCGTTCAGGTCGGCGCTGCGGACCGCCGGGAAGAGGTTGACGCGGCCAACACGGCCCGTCACGCGTACGAGATCTGGGACGACGCCGGGGTGCTACGAGCAGCCGGCGATGAGCTGTGCACACGAGTCCGCAACGTGCTGGTGCGGTTCACCAAAGGCAAGCTCGCGTGCGAAGTCGCGATGGTCGACTTCACGGGTAAGATCGTCGTCGCCGCGACGAAGCCGGAGTGGGTGTCATGAGGCGCGTCACTGTGGTCGGCTTTGACGGCACGCAGCTGACTCTGCCTCCGGCGTCACTGCTCGTCGGCGGCGAACGTCATCTAGCGCAGGTGGACAGTGCCGCTGAACGTGTCGTCCTCGGGCCGTTGAAACCGGCGCTGGAGCGCATCGCCGCGCACGATGGCGATGTCGTCGTGATCGCCAGCGGTGACCCGGGCTTCTTCGGGATCGTGCGGGCCCTGCATGAGATGGGCGAGGATCCCGTCGTGCGGCCGGCGGTATCCAGTGTCGCGCTCGCGTTTTCCCGGGCCGGTCTGCCGTGGGACGACGCGATCGTGGTGTCCGCACACGGGAGGTCGTTGCGCCGGGCCGCGAACGTGTGCCGGGCTCACCCGAAGGTCGCCGTCTTGACCGCGCCCGGCAGCGGCCCAGCCGAGCTTGCCTCGCTGCTCGACGGAGTCCCGCGCCAGTTCGTCGTCGCCTCCCGCCTCGGGCACGACGATGAGCAGGTGTCCACTCTGGACGCCGCCGACGCTCTAGGCCGCGACTGGCCCGACCCCAACGTCGTGCTCTGCCTACGCCATCCCGACAGGGACAGGGAGCCGGGGTGGGTGGCGGGATGGCGGCCACCAGCGGCGGGGTGGGCGAAACGCGAGAGTGCTTATGCCCACCGGGATTCGATGATCACGAAGGCTGAGGTTCGCGCGCTCGTGATCGCGAAACTGGGGCCGCGGCTAGGTGACCTGATCTGGGACGTGGGCGCGGGCTCGGGTTCGGTGGCAGCCGAGTGCGCGACGCACGGTGCTGCGGTGATCGCCATCGACCACGATCCGGAGGCCGCCGGGTTCATCGCGGCCAATGCTCCTTCGGCGCAGATCGTGCTAGGGCAAGCGCCAGACTGCCTGGAAGCATTGCCCGAGCCGGATGCGGTCTTCATCGGTGGCGGTGGGCTCACGGTGCTCACAGCGTGCCTCCAGCGAGAATCTGCCCGCATCGTGCTGGCGCTGGCCGCGATCGACCGCGTGACGGCTGCCGTCGCACAGCTTGAACAAGCCGGGTACGGCGTCGAAGCCGTACAGCTTCAAGCATCCCGGCTCAAACCGTTGCCGGACGGATCATTACGGCTAGCGGCGGTCAACCCGGTGTTCGTCGTGTCAGGGGAGGCGCTGTGATTGGGATTGTCTGGGCGACGGCTGCCGGGCGGGAGTCCGCTGAGCGGCTGGCGCAGGCGTGGCCGGGCGAGTGCACCGTCCACAGTGGACCGGTGAAACAGCAAGTCCAGCAAGCGTGGCAGCACTCAGAAGCGATAGTCGCGTTTCTCGCGACCGGTGCCACGGTGCGGCTTATCGCCCCTCTGCTGACAGCCAAGCAGTCCGATCCCGGAGTCGTTTGCGTCGACGAGGCGTCCCGTTTCGCTGTGGCTTTGCTGGGCGGCCATGCCAAGAATGCCAACGCCTTGGCTGACCGTGTTTCTGATGTCCTTGGCACCCAGCCGGTCGTGACGACGGGCACCGATGCCGCGAACATTCCCGGGCTCGATCAGCTCGGCTTCACACCTGCCAACCCTGAGCGCCTAGCCGCGGTGAGCCGGGCGATCCTCGACGGCGAACCCGTTGACTGGCAAGCGGATATGACCTGGCCGCTGCCACCTATGCCTCCCAACGTCGGCGGCAACCCTGACGCCGCACATCGCGTCGTCGTGACCGACCGCGACAGCAGCGGCAGCTCGGCGGTGGTGTTGCATCCGCCGTCGCTGGTGCTGGGGATCGGGTCTAGCAAAGGCGTGTCGGAGGCCGAGGTCGCCGCGCTCGTCGAGCAAGTGCTTACCGCTCACGGGCTCGCACCGGAGTCGGTCTGCGCCGTGGCCACCGCTGACATCAAGGCCGCCGAGCCGGGAATTGTGGCCTTTGCGGCTAGCCGCCGGCTTCCAGTCATCGCCTACACCGCCGACGAGCTGGCGGCCATGGACGTTCCGAATCCGTCCGAAGTGGTGCGTGCGGCGGTCGGAACGCCGAGCGTCTCCGAAGCGTCAGCGTTATTGGCGGCGCGGACTATGGGCCGCAAGGCCGAACTGGTCGCCGCGAAAACTGCTTCCGCTATGGCGACCGTCGCCGTTGCCCGGCTGACGCCGTGGGGCCGGCTCGCGATCGTCGGCCTCGGGCCGGGAGCCGCCGATTTGCGCACGCCCAGAGCGACCGCCGAACTGCGCGCAGCTGGAATCGTGGTGGGACTGGACCAATACGTGGACCAGATCCGGCATGTGCTGCGCCCGGGTGTACGCATCGTGGAGTCCGGCCTTGGCGCGGAAGAGGAACGTGCCCGCACTGCTGTCGAGCTCGCACGAGAAGGCAACGCTGTGGCGCTCATCGGCTCCGGCGACGCCGGCGTTTACGCCATGGCTTCGCCCGCGCTGGAGTTCGCCACTGACGACGTGGACGTCGTGGCCGTTCCCGGTGTCACCGCCGCGCTGGCGGCATCGTCGCTTCTGGGCGCGCCCCTTGGCCACGACCACGTTTACCTTTCCCTGTCCGATCTGCATACGCCGTGGGAAGTCATCGAGCGTCGCCTGCACGCCGCGGCCGAGACCGATCTGGTCGTGTGTCTCTACAACCCACGCAGCCTCAAACGCCAACACCAGCTGCCAGAAGCGTTGCGGATCCTCGGAAAATGCCGTCCACCCACGACTCCGGCCGGGCTGGTGCACGCGGCATCGCGCCCCGGCGAACGCATCCACGTGACCACGCTCGCCGAACTCAACCCCGACGACGTGGACATGAACACCGTCGTGATTATCGGAGCGAGCACGACCCGAAACATCTCCGGGCGCATGGTGACACCCAGGGGGTACCAGTGGATGCCCTCGTGACCTTTGACGGCTGCCAAGGCTGCGGGGCGTGTCTGCTGACCTGTCCCACACACGCGATCCGGCCTGACGGCGGGCGGCTGTTCGCCGTGCCCGAGCTGTGCACAGGGTGCGGGGAGTGCGTTGAGATCTGCCCGGTCGACGCCGTGACGATGGAGGCCCTGACGTGATCCGCGCCGTGCATCCCATCGAAGCTGAGTCTTACCGCATCATCCGCTCCACAGTGGACACCTCGCTTCTGCCGAGGCACAGCCGTGACGTGGCTGAGCGGATCATTCACACGACCGCGGAACCGGGCTGGCTCAGCGATCTCGTGCTCGACGAAAGGTCGCTGGAACGTGCGGCTGTCGCGTTGACACAGGGGGCACCGGTCGTCGCCGATGTCCATATGGTCGCGGCGGGCATTACGGCGTACCAGGTGGAGTGCGGGGTGAAGACCGGCGAAGCCGCCGCCCTGGCGCGGGCCGAAGGGATCACCCGCTCGGCAGCCGGAATCCGCTTGCTGGCGCGGCAATATCCAGCTGGCGCGATCTGGGTTGTCGGCAACGCGCCCACAGCGCTCTACGAAATCATCCGGCTCGCGCAAGCCGGCGAACTCTCGCCGGTCCTCGTCGCTGGGTTGCCGGTCGGCTACGTGGGCGCGGCTGATTCCAAGGAAGCGTTGCGCGCCAGTGGTTTGCCGCAACTGTCGAATGTGAGCGCGCGTGGTGGCTCGGCTGTCGCCGCGGCCGCTATCAACGCATTGTTATATGGAGATCCCCTTAAGGAGCACGAGTGAAACCCCCTGCCCTCCTGATCGCCGGTCACGGCACGAGCGACGAAGCGGGAGCCGAAGCATTTCGTGCCTTCACCGAACGTGTCGCCAAACGTTTGGCAGCAAGGCACATCAGTGTCGCCGGGGGATTCATCGAGCTGTCCCCGCCGCCGTTGAAAGAGGCGGTCGCTTCCCTTGTCGCCGAAGGCAATTCCCGGCTCGCCGCGGTGCCCCTGATGCTGGTGGCCGCCGGGCACGCCAAGGGCGACATCCCGGCCGCGCTGGCGCGCGAGAAGCTGCGCCACCCCGGTCTGCACGTGGCCTACGGCCGGCCGCTTGGCCCGCACCCGGGTGTGCTCGCGTTGCTGCGGCAGCGACTGTCCGAAGTGGCGCCTGACCTGTCCACGGCGACGGTCCTGCTGGTCGGCCGGGGATCGACCGACCCGGACGCCAACGCCGAGGTCGCCAAGATGGCCCGGCTGCTGGCCGAAACGGCACCGGTGGCAGGTGTCGAGTACGCCTTCATATCCCTTGCCGCGCCTGGGGTCCCGGCTGGGCTGGACCGGTGTCGCGCACTAGGCGCGCGTGAAGTCGTGGTGCTGCCTTACTTTCTGTTCACGGGAGTTTTGCCGGACCGGGTGGCGAGCCAAGCCGGGCAGTGGGCAGCCTCGCACCCTGACGTGAGCGTGCGCACCGCTGGCGTCCTTGGCGACACCGACGAACTAGCCGACCTCGTCATCGAACGCTATGACGAAGCCCTCGCCGGGGACATCCGCATGAACTGTGATTCATGTATCTACCGCATCGCGCTGCCCGGGTTCGAAACCAAAGCAGGGGCACCACAAACCCCACATCACCACCCACACGACCACACCCACGAGCACCACCATCACCCGTAAGTGGGCGTTTGACGGCGGTGCCAGCGACCTGGCATCGTGTTGGCTGTACGGCCAAATTCCATAGTTGATGACGGTGTGCAGGAACCCGGTGTGAATCCGGGACGGTCCCGCCACTGTGACCGGGGAGCAGTCCCGCTCGGAGGCCACTATCGCTAGCGATGGGAAGGCGCGGAGGCTGTGCAAGATCCGGGAGTCAGGACACTGACCCGTCATCGTTTCCAATCGCGGGGCGGTGAACCCCGAAATGGAGGGTGTCATGTCCAAGGTGACCGCACAAAGTGTCCCGCAGGCCGCGATAGCAGCGGTCCGGCTCAAGGACATCGTTCTCGCCGCCGTCATGGTGGCACTCGCTCTATTCATTCTCTACGTGGTGATGCTCGACCAGGGCGCGCTGCTGTCCGCGTTCGTCGGCGACGCCTCGTGGACCAACAATTACCTGCACGAGCTGGCGCACGACGGCCGGCACGTGCTCGCGGCTCCCTGTCACTGAGCCGGCGGTTTCCGTGTCACTGCTTTCACTCATCGCCCGCGGTGGGCTGGCCGGCGCGTGTGCCGGCCTGCTTTCCGGAGTCGTGTCGCTGTTTTTGGCCGAGCCAGTCATTGACCGCGCTATCGCGCTTGAGCACGCCACCTCAACGGAACCGCACGAGGAACTATTCACTCGCGACGTCCAGCACATTGGACTGCTCGTCGCGACCGTGCTGACCGGCCTGGCCATCGGCATCCTCTTCGGTTTGGTGTACTCGATACTGCACCGCACCGATCCGTCAGCAGACCCGTGGGCCAGCTCGCTTCGCCTTGGCGCAGCCGGTTTCCTCGGCGTGAGCTTGTTGCCATTCCTGCGTTTCCCGGCGAACCCGCCCGGCGTGGGAGATCCTGACACGGTGGGACAGCGCACCGTCACCTGGATCGCGGCAATGGTCATAGGCCTGACAGCCGTGGCGATCGCTCGTTATCTGTATTCGCCCACGCCCGCCCGCCAGCTGGCGTCAGCCGGCGTGGTCGTTGCGGCAGCGGCGATTCTTTTCCTGCTCCCGGGTACTACCGACGCCAGCGCCGTCCCAGCGGATCTGCTGTGGACGTTCCGCATGATGGCGTTGCTGAGTTCCGCCGTTCTGTGGGCGGGCCTCGGGGTCGCGTTCGGCCTTGCTGGCCTGCGCACCCAAACCGTAAGCACCGCTTCCGCTGTGACCGCATGAAAACTAGCGTTACCGTGTGCCGTGGCTGTTGCTGCGGCACCGAAAAACACCCCACCACCGACCACGATGGCCAAGTGGCGCAACTAGAAGCGGCCGGGTTGCGGGTGCGCATCGCCGATTGCCTCGACGTATGTGAACACTCCAATGTGGTCGTCGTCCACGGCCACGGCGTGCGGCCGGTGTGGCTGGGCGGTGTCCTCGACGCTGCCTCCACGTCGCAGGTCGCCGGCTGGGTCAGCGCGGGCGGCCCTGGCCGGGCCCGCATGCCGGAAACGTTGCGGCGTCACGTGATCAGCCGCCCGGCCAAGGCCAAGTGATGCGAGGCGGCTGGATAGACGCGGCAGGGATGGCAGCGGGATACGCGATCGATTCCATTGTGGGCGATCCTCGCCGCTTCCATCCCGTCGCGGGTTACGGGCGCGTCGCCGGGCAGCTGGAGAAAGCGTTGTACAAGCCACGTCTTGCGCGCGGCGCGCTGTTCGCGGCGCTCGCGGTTGGACTGCCCGTCGCCGGAGCTGTGCTTGCCCAGCGGACGGTCCGCGATCGCCCGCTGCTGCGCTTCGCAGCCACGGCCGCCACAACATGGGCTGTGCTGGGCGGGACGTCGCTGCGCCGCGAGGCTCAGCTGATGGCTTCCTCGCTTTCGTCAGGCGACATCGCGGCCGCGCGTGAGCGTCTGCCGCACCTGTGCGGCCGTGATCCACGTGCCCTCGGCCCTGACGAGCTGGCACGCGGGACGCTGGAGTCGGTGGCGGAGAACACTTCCGATGCTGTCACCGGCCCACTGTTTTGGGGCGGATTGCTGGGCCTGCCCGGCCTGGCCGCTTACCGTGCTGTGAACACTCTCGACGCGATGGTGGGCCACCGCAACACGCGTTATGCCCGCTTCGGCACGGCCTCGGCCCGTGCTGACGACGTCGCCAACCTTGTCCCGTCGCGTCTGACCGCGTTGCTAGCTTCTTGCCTGGCTCCTCTCGTGGGCGGTCGTTCGTCCCGTGCGCTTACCGTCTGGCGGCGTGACGGAGGCAAGCATCCGTCGCCTAACTCCGGTCAGTGTGAGGCCGCTTTCGCTGGGGCGCTTGGGGTCCGCCTGGGCGGAACTAATGTCTACTTTGGACGGACTGAAACCCGGCCGTTTCTCGGCGATGGGCAGACCCCTTCACCCGCAGACCTTCGCCGTGCGGCCCGCCTCAGCGGACTCGCCGGCCTCGGCGCTCTCGCGGTCTCCATCGTGTTAGCTTCCCGGCGGCGCCGGTGACCGATCTGCTGCGGTTTCATGGGGATGCGGAAGTAGCGCCGGGGCTCATTGACCTAGCGGTGAACGTCCGGAGTGGACCGATGCCGTCGTGGCTGTCGGAGGCGCTTTCCGCGTCGATGACTGACCTCGCCCGGTATCCCGACGACCGTCCCGCGCTCGCGGCCGTGGCCGCCCGCCATGGGCGCCCCACGTCCGAGGTGCTGCTGACCGCCGGTGCGGCACAGGCGTTTTCCCTTCTGGCCCAGGCATTGCGGCCGCGTTTCCCATTGATCGTGCATCCGCAGTTCACCGAACCTGAGGCCGCCTTCCACCATGCCGGGCATGATGTTCGCCGGCTGATCCTGGCACCGCCGTACACGCTGGATCCTTTGCTCGTGCCCGACGAAGCGGATCTGGTCGTCGTCGGAAATCCCACGAACCCGACCTCGGTCTTGCATCCTGTTGCGGTCATTGAACAACTGGCCCGGCCGGGCCGGGTGCTCGTGGTCGACGAAGCTTTCGCTGACACGATCCCAGGCGAGGCCGCGTCAGTGGCTTCACGGCGGGACCTGCCCGGCCTGATCGTGCTGCGCAGCCTTACCAAGACGTGGGGTCTGGCCGGGCTGCGCATCGGCTACGTCCTCGGTGACGCGGAAGTGATCAATGTGCTGCGCGCGGCTGCTCCACTGTGGCCGGTCAGCACGCCCGCCCTCGCCGCAGCCATCGTGTGCTCGTCGGCTGAAGCGATCGCCGAAGCTAACCGGATCGCCATCGAACTCGCCGCACATCGCGACCGGCTCGTTGACCTGCTCCGCCCGTTACCCGAGCTGACCCTCCCCAGCGACCCGGCCAGCTCGTTCGTTTTGGTCCACCGGCCGGGCGCCGCCCACCTGCGCGAGTTCCTGCGCGACAACGGCTGGGCCGTGCGGCGTGGAGACACGTTCCCAGGGCTCGGCCCGGACTGGCTGCGCATCGCCGTTCGCGACCCTGTCACGTCCGAGGCCTTAGCCCGAGTCATCTCCACCTATCGTGGTTAGGACTCTCCCTCGGGGCCCTACTTCATCAGGCGCTGGGCTCTGGCCAGGAGCGAACGGGAATCGGGTGTGTCCCAAAGGGACAAAGCTTGCTGCGCTTTTTGCGCTGCGCCGGCGGGGTCGTTAGTGGACAGGCTTATCTTGGCGAGCAGATTCAACACTATCGCCTGGTCCATGATGAGCCGATGTTGTTGTGCCAAAGCCAGCGCCGTGCTCGCGGTTTGTGTGGCGGAATCGTACTCGCGCAGTGCGTGAAGGCATTTGGCCAGGCACAGTTGCGCCGCGAAAAGGAACTCCGGCGATTTGATGCCCTCGCAGATCGATAACGCACGCTGGGCATTCTCCTTCGCATCATTGAGTCTGCCCAGGCCGCGCTGCGCTCCTGCGGTAACCATCAGAGAGCTGGCTTCGCCATAAACGAAGCCGCTGCCGGTGGCGATGTCAAGGCCATCGCGCGCGGTTCTGAGCGCGGATTCGTGCCGGCCCATGCGCCGGTACACTTCGCCAAGGGCAGCGAGAAACATTGACAGTTCGGCCTGGTTACCGAAAGTCCGGTAAATTTCGACCGCCTTGCTTGCGTGTTCCAGGGCTAGCTCGAATGCGCCTTCAGCGGATTCCGCGACAGCTAGATTCACGTAGCCGTGCGCGGCGTGCTGCTGCGAACCTAGTTCCTCGGCGTTCGTGATCAGCAACTGGAACTGCTCGATGCTACGGGCCGTTTCGGCGCGTGTCAGATAGATATCACCGAGATTGCCGTACGCGCTTAGCGCTAGTAATGGCTGGCCGGTTTGCTTACCGAGGAAGGCCGCATTCGACAGATGGGTGATGGCGGCATCGAAGTCGCCGGTGAGCCGGTAGGTTCCGCCGAGTTGGGATTCGATATGTACCAGCGCGGAAGTCCACTGGCATTCGACGGCGTGTTCCCGGGCCACGGCATAGCTGCGCAAGGAGTCGTGGAGCTTGCCAGTGACGTGCTGGAGCTGGCCGAGGCTCAGATAAAGGGCGGCCAGTGTTTGGTCGCGGCCGGTCCCGGCCGATTCGGAGGCGGATTTCAATGCTGTGGTCAATACACTGGACCATTGCTGGAAGTGGCTGCCGTTACGCAGAAATAGCCGAAGGTAGTCGGTCAAGAGCCAGGCGACTTGCGCCGGCCCGTGTTCTGCGCAGTGGGTGATGGTGGCCAGCAGGTTGTTGAATTCCTGGTTGAGCCAGGATTGGGCTTCGTCGTGTGTGGACAGTCTTTGGGCCACGGCGTATTCGCCGGGTAACGGCAGCTGGATCGCGCTGGGTGTGACGAGAGCGACGGCGAATGAGCAAGTGGCGAGCTGCCAGGCGAAGTAATGGTGCAGCCCGAGATCCCGGTCATGCTGGCTTTCATGCTCTAGCGCCATCTCCAGGGCGTAGTCGCGCAGCAGATCGTGCATGGTGTAGCGGTCGTGCGCCATGCGAGTCAGCAGATGCACCCGTGCGAGTCTGGTCAATGTCGCGCGACATTCGTCTGGGGGAATGTCAAGCATCGCGGCCAGTCCGTCTGGGCTGACGTCCGTTCCTGGCAAGAGGGCGAGCAGACGGAAAGCACGTCGCTCGTCAGCCGTGAGCACGTCGTAGGAACAGGTGAAGATGGCTCGCAGCGATGCCGCGTGGTCAGAGCTGACTTCAAGTTCATTGAGCCTGTTCTTTTCCCGCAGGGACCGAGCGAGTTCCTGGGCATCCAATGTTGGGTCTAGCGCCAGCCTGGCCGCCGCGAGGCGCAGCGCTAAGGGTAGGTGGCCACAGATGAGAGCCAGTTCTGCTGCCTGTTCCTGCGGTATGGCTTGGCGCGGACGGCTTTGGGCCTGTAACAGGGTGGCCGAGTCTTGGTCGCTGAGCAGGCCGACAGTGATGGGTAGCGCGCCATCGACGGCGACGAGCCCACCGAGGCGGTTGCGACTAGTGACGACCGTGACGCTTGTGCCCGTGGCCAAAAGCGGGCGCACCTGCTGCTCGTCACGTGCGTTGTCGAGTATGAGCAGAACTCTGCGGCGCGCGATCTGCGTCCGGTATTCGGCGACCGCCTCATCGAAATCCGCGGGGACTTGCCCTGGCGCCACACCGAGGGCGCGCAGCAGGTGGCTTACGGCCGACGCTGCCGAAAGCGGGGGCTCGACCGAGAATCCACGCAAATTCAGGTACAGCTGCCCGTCAGGGAATCTTCGTGCGACCTGGCTCGCCCAATGCACCGCCAGTGCGGTCTTGCCGACGCCAGCCTGCCCGGAGATAGAGGAGATCACCGCTGCCGGGGCTGGCGCTCCCAGCAGGCTGTCTAGCTGCGACAATTCGTGCGCCCGGCCCACAAAGCCAGCGGCCTGGGGTGGCAACTGCGACGGGATAGGCGCGGCGACGGTGACCCCGGCTGAAACCGGTGCGGGATCCTGCTCGCGAAGAATCGACAGGTATGCCTGCTGGAGCTGCTCGCCTGGCTCCAGCCCCAGCTCGTTGTTAAGCAGCTTGCGTGCACTCTGGAACGCGTCAACAGCGTCAGACTGACGACCGCACCGGAACAGGGCGACCATGTAGAGGCGGCGGAATGTCTCGCGAAAAGGATTGCTGGCGACCGCTCTTGCCAGCTCATCAACGACCGCAGCGTGTCTGCCCAGTGCGAGCTCCAGCTCGAACAGCTTTTCCTGCGCGCTGATCTGCTCAGCATGTAGTGATGCGATGGTTTCCCGCAAAACGGGTGCGTCGGCGATGTCCTGGAAAGCCTTGCCACTCCACAATCCAAGTGCTTCCCGCAGCAAGGTGCCTGCTTGCCGCGGATCGTGTGCGGCACAATCGTTGGCGTCAGCGGTCAAACGCCGGAACACCCGCGCGTCAATCGCCTCGTCTGGGACGAGCAATGCGTAGCCATGTGGGTGACTCTCGATGGTCTCTGGCCCGAGCAGCTTGCGCAGCCGGTAAATGTATACCTGAAGGTTCTTGGCAGCTGACCTTGGTGGCGTTTGTCCCCATAGGGCGTTGACGAGGTGATCGGATGGCAGCACCCGTCCGTCATCGGCCAGCATCGCGCCGAGCAGGACCCGCATGTTGCGGGCTCCCACATCGATGCTCTCGGCCTTGCTGTTACTGATCCGCATCGGTCCCAAGACCTTGAAACGGTTCACCTCAAACCACCCCGTACCTAACCCGGCCGCCGAGGGACAGTATCCCAGCGGTGGCTTCGCTGCCTATCCCGGGCGCGACGGAACCGCCTTTGATCAGGCGATATACCGAGCGCATACCGTGAGCGCCCACGATCGATTCACGCAACACCAAACGGGGGTGCCCGTCCGGTCCGCTAGGACAGGACGGGCACAAATTCCCGCTTCGCCAGGTCTGGCTAGTCTGAGCCGAGCATGCGGCTGGGTTCGCATGAACTGCCTCCAACCGTTAGCCGGCCTCGCACGTGTTAGGTGACATGAAAGACGACGACTTCAGCGAGTTCGCGGCTTCGCGGCTTGGGCGCTTGTCGAGGATCGCGTTCCTCTTAACGGGCGACCATCACGGTGCCGAGGACTTGGTGCAGTCCACTTTGGAGAAAGTGGCCGAGCACTGGAAGCGCGTGTCCCGCATGGGCTCGCCTGACGCGTATGCCCGGCGGATTCTCTACAACGAGCACGTTTCGGTGTGGCGGCGTACCAGGCTGGAGACCAGCACTGATACGCCGCCCGAACCGGCCGCCGGTGATGAGGCGGAGGCGGTCGTGCGCCGGCTGATGCTGCGCCGGGCGCTGGCGAAACTCACTCCGCGGCAGCGTGCGGTGGTTGTGCTGCGTTTCTATGAGGATCTGTCTGTCACCGACGCGGCTCACGCGCTCGGCTGCTCCGAAGGGACCGTGAAGAGCCAGACCAGCTTGGCCTTGACCAGGCTGCGGCAGCTTGCTCCGGAGCTTGGGGACTTTTCGCGAGAGGTAGTGCTGACATGACCGAGCTGAAAGACATGCTCGATGGCCTGGCAGGTGACGCACAGGTTTACGGGGCGATTGAACGCGCTGAACGGGTAGGCCGCAGGCGGCGCCACCGTAAGCGTTTGGTGATGGGAGGTGGCGCGGCGCTGTCGGTCGCGACCGTCCTCATTGGGGTGTCGCTGATTCCCACCGCTGTGCCGGCGCCGGAATTGGGGGCCTCGCCGTCCGTGGCACCCTCGCCGACGCCATCGCCAGATCACCTCATCGCTTGTACCGCGAAGGAACTGCCGTTGCCTGACGGGTACCCGAAGAAGACCTATGCCGGCGGCGGCGACCCCGCCGGCCGCTACATCGTTGGCCGGTCATATGCCAAAGATGGCCGGCCGCGGCTGGCGATCTGGGATGGCATTCAGCCCACGATGGTGGCCATGGAGGGTAGTGACCAGGGGTTCACGGACATCACCACCTCCGGTGTCGCCATAGGTTCGAGCTTCATCGGCACAGACGGGGAGAACCAGGTCTCCTGGATTTACCGCAACGGCGAACTGAAGCGGCTCAAGGGCGACAACGTCAGTGCCGTCGCCATCAACGAAAAGCTCGTCATCGCCGGCCGGGAAAGCTTGGGCCATGCGATCGTCTGGCGCACACCAACGTCCGATCCGGAGCGGCTGACGGTGCCTGAGGGCGCCATGATGTCGGAGGCCCGGGCGATCGCGGAGACCGGCGAGATCATCGGATCGATCGACTATCGCGGTCACCGCGAAGGCAAGCCCGCGACCGACGGAGTCGTTTGGCATACCGATGGCACGATCGAGGTCCTGCCCATCCCGGCCGGATTCGACCCGGAACGGGTGTGGCCCAACGACATCCGCGGCGAATGGATCGGCGGCCGGATGATCGAGCGCAGTGGGCGGCTGGTCAATCTACTGTGGAATCGGCGCACCGGTGAGGTCACGGCCCACATCGACCGCACCGCGACCGAAGTCGTGAACCCCCTTGGCTGGACGGCGGGCTTCGGCAAAGACCTGAAGCTGGCTGACGGAACGGTCGTCGACCTGCCCAGGCCAGGCGGTGGCGCCGGCGGCGGTGACATCAGGGTCATCAGTGATGACGGCAAGACGGTCGGCGGCACGCTGCTCGGCGATGAGACCATCGCGGTCCGCTGGACCTGCGGCTGAGGACAAGATAGAGCCTGGCTGGCCTGTGCGGCCAGCCAGGTTATGGGTGGTGGACCAGGACAGATCCGATGACGAGCAGAGACAACCCAATTCCACGTGAGCGGTTGAGCTTGCGCTGTGGCAACCGGAACCAACCGTAGTGATCCGCCAGGGCGGAAGCGGCCTGCTGCCCGGTAATGGTGAGGGAGATCGTGGTGGCGGCACCGATGGCTGGTACCAGAAGGAAGGTCGACACCACGTAGGCTGCCGCCGCCGCGCCGCCTAGCCAGCCCCACCATGGCATTGCCGCCAGCCCGGAATAGGCCGGCGCCGGTGTGTGACCGGTTATCCGCAGAACTAGGAACACCGCGGCGATGACAGCCGTGGCGACAGCGAAGCTAGTGAGCCCCACGGCTAAAGGCCGGCCAAGGTCGCGCATCAGTGCCGCGTTGACGGCCGCCTGCAGGGGCAGCACGCCACCAGCGGCCAGGCCGAGCAGCATCCAGCCAGACAGCTTGGCCTGCTTCACCATGGTGCTGATACCGGCGATGACCACCAGCGCACCGAGGTAGGAAAAGACCGTGAGCGGCCGGCCGCCGAAATAGTCGACTAGCAGCGAGACAAGCATTTGCCCGGTCACGAACAGCCCGACGGAGGCGAGTGCTCCGAGCCTGGGCAGTAGAACGATCGCGCTGGTGATGTAGAAAGGGCTGGCGATTCCGCCAAGCAGCTTCCAGGGCGCGACGTCACCCAGGTGGGTCAAGGCGCCGAGGTCACCGTTGAAGGCGGCTATCGCCGCGAGCAAGACTAGCGCGACACTGAGCTGGATAGTGGCGGCGCCATAGGGCGTGCCAACGGCTTTGCTTAGCTGAAGGTTCACCGCGGCCTGTATGGCTAGCAGGATGCCGACGGCCGCAGCGCTGAGCAGGAGAACGCTGTTCATTCGTCACTCCAGGGGTAAAGTGGACATGCCGTCCGGTTATAACTGGACGCGCTGTCCACTTATTCCGTGGTGAGGGAGCGGGAATGGAACGCGCCGACGCGACACGCAACCGGGTGCTGGTGTTAGAGGCCGCGCGACGGCTGTTCACGTCGCAGGACCCCCGGTCGGTCACCATGGAGGACATCGCCCGGGAAGCGGGTGTCGGCCGGGCGACGCTCTACCGTCGCTATCCGGATGTTCCCACGATCGCTGCCGCCCTCCTCGGCGAGCACGAAAGTGCGCTGCAGGCCGAACTCATTGGCGGACCGCCACCGCTAGGTCCCGGTGCGCCACCGGCACAGCGGCTCGCGGCCTTTTACACCGCCATGATCGCGCTACTTGAGGAACATCTGCCGCTCGTGCTCGGCGCTGAAACCGGTGAGGCGAGATTCCGGGCGGGGGCATACGGATTCTGGCGTGCTCATGTGAAGGCGATCCTGACCGAGGCCGGCGTAAAAGACGCGCTGGCGGCGACGGATGTTCTGCTGGCGCCGCTAGCGCCAGATGTCTACCGTTATCAACGCCAGGTCCTGGGCTACAGCCAAGCACGGGTTACCAGAGCGGTCATCTGGCTGGCACAAGCGTGCCTGCCAGACGATTAGCGCGTCAGACCTCGATCGGAACCTCGTAGACCTCGGCCGTCGGATGGCCGGCGCGCTCGTGCACCCGCATCACGGCTTCCTTATCTGGTCCCGTCGAGATGCAGAATGCCTTCCCTGACACCGGGTCCAGCCACGCCTTCTCGAAGTGCACGCCTTCTTCAGCTTCGATCCGAAGGTCAGCTTCGTGGGCGGCCTTGAAATCTTCGGCCGTCACGCCAACAAATCCTTCGTGAACATCCATAAACGTCGCCATCTCGGCCCCCTTTGCCGATTGCTGTGCTTCAAGCATCTCGCAGGCGGGCAGGCCGGGAGCCGCGTTAGGTGAATTGGAACCAGTCGACATTTGAGCGCGAACGAGCCATCCTTGCAGAGAGGTGGCTCGTTCGCGGGATGTCAGTGCGAGGTGGGGGAGAGGTAAGACTCGCCGGTCTTTTCCTCCGCCGGGGTGTAGGCCGGCTCCGCGGCGTAAACCGGTTCGGCGGCGCTGGCCGCTGCCGAAGGCCCGACGTTCTCCGGTGCTACTTCGGCGGGTGCTTCCTCTTCTTCCTCTTCCGCGTGTGCCTGCGCTGTCGCGGAGGAGCCGGTCCAGCTGAACTCGATTTCGATCGACGTCTCGGAACCACTGCTCTCGATCTCAAGTTCGCAGTCGACCTCATCGCCAACGCTTACCGAACCGCCCGCTCCGAACCGGACCTTGCCGTCTGATTCAAGCTGGTCGGCCATCTGGCGCAGCCACGCGGCCAGATCGGCCCGTGACACCTTCCGCGCGTCTTCGAAGATTTCCATGCCGAGCATGCTCGCACATGAGTGCTAGCCGAACAGGAGGCGTCCCCGGCATGCGACCGGGGACGCCATTGTCCTTATACCTCAGTATTCGCGTGAGGAATGATCAACAGATCGGCGCCCGGCCCGGTGGGATGGTCGACGCACGCGTCGTTGGCCACATGGCCAAAGCTGTGCCGGGCATCGCGATCACGAGTGCACAGGGCGACAGCGGCGATTGCTCCTAATCTCTTCATCGCTGACCTCCGCGGTAGGAATGGCCCGAGCTTGAAGATTGAGGGCTATCGATTGGCTCGGATGGTCGGCCAGAAAAGCACTTTGGACACTCTATTGTGGCCGATTCAACGAAGTGATACACCTCGATAGTTGCGTCGCGACGGATATCAATGGAAACATTCTTTGTGCGGCGATGTTCCGGCCGGCAAATCGATGTAGTTCACGTGCTGATTTAGCTGAATTCAAGGGCTTTTACCGATATTCGTATTAGTTGCCTCAACTGTCGTCTACCTGACAGCAAAAGTTACTGTCCGTAGTTCTATATCTCGATAGTTGAATGCTCAAGGTTAGTATGCCAGCGCCGCGACCTCGCCGCCCTGCTGTCCACAAAGGCCGGAGGGGGTGCACGGAGAGTTATCGATACTCCAACGTAACAATGCGGAGCCAAGTTTGAGTTTCCCGCGACGTTGTAGTTCCCATTAACCTTCGCAGCGCCAACAGAAATTGAGCATTCCGCCGGTGCGTGGCTGAAGCGTGTAGTGGGGGCGTAATGAGGCGCCCCGGGGAGCACTTGTGAAACAGAGTAAGACGTTCAACTATCTCGACCGGACGATGCGGGCATGAAAGGCACGGCGGAGGAATACTTCACCGCAAGCGCACGCGGGGAAGCAGAAGTGACGCTGTTCTGCCTTCCCTTCGCCGGTGGCGGCGCTTCCGCCTTCCGATCGTGGAAGCAAGCCTTCCCCTCCACAGTGGACCTGCAGCCGATTCAGCTGCCGGGCCGCGAAAACCGCATCACCGAGCCGCTCAAGATCGACCCTGAAGAGGTCGCTGACGCGATGCTCAGCCGCATCAACCGTCCATACGCGATCTACGGGCACAGCATGGGCGCCCGGCTCGGGTTCGACGTGATTCGCGTGCTGCGCCACCGCGGCGCCCCGATGCCCAAGCGGTTCTACGTCGCCGCATCCCGGCCGCCAGACCAATTCGAGCCGATCGCTCGCATCGCCGATCTGCCAGACGACGAGTTTGTGGCGCGACTGGAAAACCTTGGCGGTACGCCGTCCGGCGTCCTCGACATCCCTGAGTTGCGTGAGCTTCTCCTACCCGTACTAAGGGCCGACTTCCACTGGATAGACAACTATCGGTATCAGCCTGGCGAACCGTTGCCAGTGCCGATCGTCGGCTTCGCCGGACTGTCCGACGGATCAGTCCCAGCGGAGAAGATGAGAGGCTGGGATGACCACACCAGTGAAGGGTTCCGCCTGCACACGGTGGCCGGGGACCACTTCTTCCTGCACAGCAACGCAGACGAGGTCACTCGCATGATTCGCCAGGATCTTCGTGAGTCGCCAGCACGCCCACAGCCCGGAAAGCACCTCGTTCCCCTGGCTGACACCGGCTGGCACACCTGGCAAACCGCATTGCTGCGCACGACCGGTTTCCCCGCGAGCGGCCTCAACCGGCTAGCCGACGCCGAACTGGCCGCCACGGCAGACGCGCATCTGCGGGGCGAGGCCGACGAAGCCGCCTACGTTACAGCTTTCACCCAGGCAGGGGAGCGAACTTCCGCGCACATCTGGGCCATCGCCGACGATCCGCTGTTTCGTGAAGCCGTCACCTGGCAGAACCGCACCGCCTTGCACGCCGTCGAAGGCGTCCGCAAACAGGGCGCCGCCGCGGCACGTAACTCCAAGCGGCGCCAGCGCGAAGAAACGATCGCGCAATACTGGCAACGCTATTGCGCCAAGAATGAGACCGTCGGCTTCTTCGGGCCGACCTCGTGGATCACCTTGCAGCCACAGGACTCCGCCACCAACATCACCGTCGAACCAGGGCCGGGTCTGCTGCGTGACCGGTGGGTCTTCTTTGAACACTGGGCACTATCGGCCTACGGCGACAAAGTCACCGCCGATCCGCAAGCCCGGCAATGGCTCGCGCCCACGGTTTCCCCTGAGCTGCATTTGGCCGGACGGCAACTGCTGCGCCCGGCGCAGCCCGCGGTGACGGTGACGCCCGCCGAAGCGGCGCTTTTGGCCGCGTGCGACGGCAAGCGTCCCGCCGTTGAGGTCGCCCAGGCTGCGGTGGCCGATTCCTCGTCGCTGCTTCGCAGTACCCCCGATGCCTTGATGTTGCTCGGCCAGCTCGCCGAGCGCCGCATCGTCCGCTGGGACGTCGACTTGCCGGTGCTGCTGACCGCCGAAAAGGTGCTGCAGCAACGGCTTACGGCGATTGGCGACGCCGCCCTGCGCGAGCAGGCGCTGTCCGGCCTGGCCCAGTTGCAGCGCGCCCGCGACCGGGTTTCGGCAGCGGCAGGCCAGCCAGAAGAACTCGGCGCCGCCCTCGCCGCGCTCGACGATGTGTTCCGCGACCTCACCGGGCTGGAACCCCAGCGCCGCCACGGCGAAATGTATGCGGGGCGCACGCTCGTCGTTGAGGAATGCGCACGTGACCTTGACGTCACGATCGGCGGTGAGGTCATCGAGGCCATCGCCGCACCCATGGGACTGCTTCTGCAAGCCTCGCGCTGGCTGGCCGCCGCTGCCGCTGACGCCTACCTGGCGATCCTGCAAGAGATCTACGAGGAACTGGCGCGCGACAATGCCACGGCGAGCGTGTCGTTCGGGCAACTGTGGTATCTAGCCCAGGGTCTGCTGTTCGGTGAAACCGATCGTCCTATCGACGCGGTGACCGCCGATTTCGCCCGCCGCTGGTCGGAGTTGTTCGGGCTCAAGCACCTGCCCGAAGGCACCCGCTCGGTGACGTTCAAAAGCACGGATCTGGCCGAAGGCATCGCCGGCTTCTTCCCGGCGACGGCGCCGGCCTGGTCAGCGGCCCGCATCCACAGCCCTGATCTGCACATCAGTGCTGAGAGCGTGGAAGCGTTGCGGCGCGGCGATTTCAGCGTCGTGCTCGGTGAGATGCATGCCGCCTGGCAGGCTCTCGACGTTGGCGGCTTCCTGCTCAGCGCCTCCAATGTGGAAGAGATGCGCGCACAGCTGCTCGAAGACCTCGCCCCGGGCCGGGTCATCCCGCTGTATCCGCTGACGTGGCCGCGACTGTCAGCGCGGTTGGCGGACACGCTCTATAACGAGACCGACAAACAGCTGGGGTTCATGCCCGCTCCCGGTGCCGAACCCGGCCGGCTGCTGCGCCTGGCGGCGCTGACCGTCGATGACGCCGACGGCTACTTGAAGGTCCGTGACGGCGAGCAAAGCTGGCCGATCGTTGAGATGTTCGCCGAACTCATTTCCATCCACACCCAAGGCGCCTTCAAACTTGTCGAGGCCACCGGCTACACCCCGCGCATCACCGTCGACCGGATGGTGCTCGCCCGCGAAACGTGGCGCACGACCGTGGGCGCGACCGGGCTCGCTGACGCCAAAGGTGAACAGCAGCAATACTTGGCCGCGCGCCGGTGGCGTGAGTCCCTCGGGCTGCCCGACCGGGTCTTCGTCTCCGTGGCCACCGAGACGAAACCGTCGTTCGTGGACTTGAGCAGCCCGGCGCTCGTGAGTGCCTTCTGCGCGATCCTGCGTGGCGCCCGGACAGCGGCCGGCGCGGACGTGCGCGTCACCGTCACCGAAATGCTGCCCACTCCGGAACAAACGTGGGTGCCCGACGCCAACGGCGAGACCTACTTCTCCGAACTGCGCATGCACATCTGCGATCCCGAACCCGTGCGCTACGGAGGCACCGGTGACTGAGGTTCTGCTGTTTGACCATCTTGTGGCACAGGCGGCTAAGAACCCGGACACGATCGCTATCCGGCAGTGGGATGAGACCATCACCTACCGCGAGCTGATCGACCGGGCTAGCGCGCTGGCCATCGAGCTGCAAAAGCTAGGTGTCGGCCCGGAAACCCGGGTCGGCCTGTGCGGCCGGCGGGAACCAGGCACGTTGGTCGGGATGTTTGGCATCATGCTCGCCGGTGGCGCCTACGTTCCGCTGGACCTGTCGCATCCGGCGGCACGCCGCGACTTCGTCATCACCGACGCCGGGATCACCATCGCCGTCGTCGATGACGCCGGAGCGAGTGCCCTGGACGGCACCGGCGTGCGCCTAGTGCGCGAGCCGGGCCGCACCACCGGTGCGGTGCCGCCACCCAACAAGGCGACCGGCGCCCACGCCGCCTACGTGCTCTACACCTCTGGGTCGACGGGCACACCCAAAGGCGTTGTCGTGTCGCACCTCAACACGGTCAGCTTCATCACCGCCACCGCGCAACAGTTCGCCCTGGACGAAACCACGGTCAGCATTGGGTTTCAGTCACTGGGCTTCGACGTGTCCACCTTCGACATCTTCTGCCCGCTCATCGTTGGCGGCAGCGTGGCGTTCTTCGGCGACAACGACCGCATCGACCCGGCCCGGCTGCAGCACTTCCTCGAAGAGCACCGCGTCACGTGGGGCTGGCTGCCGCCAGCGATCCTGCCGCTGGTGGACCCAGACCGGCTGCCCTGCCTGCGTCACATCTTCGCCGGTGGCGAACCGCCCGGCGCCGAACAGGTCGCCCGCTGGTCAACGGGCGAGCGCCGTTTCCACAACTGGTATGGCCCCACTGAGGCCACGGTCTGCGTCGTCGGCGCCGACCTTGAGGGCGTTTGGGAACAGGCACTGCCCATTGGGTACCCCCTAAAGGGTTGCCTGGCTTATATCTTGGATGGCGACCTGAACCTGTGTGCCGATGGAGTGGCCGGGGAGCTGTGCATCGGCGGCGTGCAAGTCGCGCGCGGTTATGTCAACCGCCCGGCGCTGACTGCCGATCGTTTTGTCCCCGATCCGTTTAGCGGGGTGCCGGGGGCGAGGCTTTACCGCACCGGTGACCTTGTCGTGCAGGATCCTGTGCACGGCATCCGTTACCTGGGCCGCCTCGACCGGCAGGTGAAGATCTCTGGTCAGCGGGTCGAGCTCGGCGAAGTCGAGACGGTGCTGAGTTCGCATCCGCAAGTGGCGCAAGCGATTACCGACGTCGAGCCGGGCCGTGGTGAACTCGTCGCCTACCTCGCCCCAAGCGACGCTCCGGATCTGGCCGCGCTGCGGGAGTATTGCGCGCATCGGTTGCCGTCCTACATGATCCCGACCCGGGTCGTGGTGCTGGATATGTTGCCGGTCAACGCGTCCGGCAAGGTTGACGTCAAAGCCCTGCGTGCCATGAACACTCCCGCCGCCGCCGACGAGGCCGCAGAGCACTCGCCGGTCGGTGCGCTATGGAGCCGGATTCTGGGCACGCCAATGCCTTCGCCTGGCGACGACTTCTTCGCCTGCGGTGGCCAGTCGATCCTGGCGATGCGGCTCGTCGCGGCGATCCGGGCCGAACTCGGCCGGGCGGTCACGGTCGAGGATGTCTTTGAGGGCAGAACGGTCGCTGAACTCACCGCCCGCGTGGAGGCCGCACCGGTCACCGGCGTCAAGGTGAAGGGTGGGCAGCGGCCCGCGCTATCGCCCGCGCAACGGCGCGTGTGGTTTGTGGACCGTCTGGTCCAGGACTCTCCGGCCTACAACATCGCGATGGCCGAACGCCTGCACGGACCTCTCGACTACGACGCGTTCACTGCCGCGTTCCGGGCGGTGCTGGCCCGCCACGATGTGTTGCGGTGGCGGTTCCCCGACACCGATGGCACCCCGTTCGTGGTTGTCGATCCCGTTCCTGACGACGCCGGGCTGACGATCACTGATCTGGGCCAACCAGAGAAACTCGCTGAAATGCTTGAGCGGCAAGCCAATCAGCGCTTCGACTTGGCGCGCGACCGGCTGTGGCGCGTTGAGCTCATCCGGCTCGGCGAAACCGAGCATGTGCTGGCCCTTACCGTGCACCACAACGTGTTCGACGGCTGGTCGCAAGAGGTGCTCTACCAGGATCTCGCTGTCGCTTACGCGCAGGCGGTCACCGGCGCCGAGCCGGTCCTGGAACCGTTGCCCGCCAGTTACGCCGACTACGCCAGCTGGCTGCGTGAGCGTGACGAACAGCAGTCGGGGCAAGACCTCACCTGGTGGACGGACCGTCTGGCAGGTGTGCCCACGGTGCTTGATTTGCCGCGTGACCGTGCCCGGCCACCGGTGCAGACGTTCCGCGGCGCGTCAGCCTCGGCACAGATTCAGCCCGAGGTGGCCGCCGCCCTGCACGCGCTCGCGGGCAAACTCAACACCACCGCCTATGTGGTGCTGCTGGCGGCTTTCGCTCAGCTGACCCGCCGCCTGACCGGGCAGCGCGACGTCATCATTGGCGCGCCGGTGGCCGACCGGGGTCACCCCGACTTCGAGCCGATGGTGGGCTTCTGCGTCAACACAGTCCCGATCCGGCTGACCGTCAACGATGACAACGACTTCGCTGAGCACGTGCGCGCGTGCGGAGACGCGGTGACCTCGGCGCTGGCGCGATCGGACACTCCACTGGAGCGCATCGTCGCCACCCTTGGTGCCGAACGGGACCTGAGCCGCAACCCGCTGATTCAGGTGCTGTTCAACATGTACAACTTCGCCCAGCCCAAGCTGACGCTGCCGGGAATCACCGCCCGGCCGGAGCGGCCCGGGCTGCCAGGTTCGCTGTTCGACTTCACGCTCTATGTGTCTGAAGACGCTGACGGCTATGGCTTGCAGGCGGTCTACAACCCGGATCTGTTCACCGCCGCACGTGTTGAGGCGATGCTGAGCGGCTACACGCACGTGCTGCGCGAACTCGTCGGCGACCCGGCCCGGCCGGCTGGCGCGGCGTCGATGCGTGGATCGCTGGCCGGCGCTGATGCCGAGCTTGCGGCGTGGTCCGGAGACGGTGTGCTGGAACGCATAGCGATCCACGATGGTGTTGCCGTCAGCGGCGGTGACGAGCGACTGTCCTATCAGGACCTTACCGCCCAGCAGCAGCGCGTCGCCGCCGCGATCCGGGCGGCCGGACTGTCAAATGGTGCGGCGGTTGGCATCCTCTCTAGCCGGGACATCGCCTTGCCAGGGCTCATGCTCGGTGTGCTGGCCAGTGGGGCCCGGTGGGCCATCCTGGACGCGTCGCTGCCCGAGGCGCGTTTGGTGGCACAAGCGAAAGTGGCTGGCTGCCAAGCACTTCTGGTTTGCCCAGACACCGATATTCCTGATGGGCTGCACGAGCTGCCCGTGATCGTGCCCGCGCACGGGACTTCTGCCACGGCTGTCGAGCCTGCCCAACGCGGCTACATTTCGTTCACCTCTGGCACCACCGGCGAGCCCAAGGCCGTGCTCACGAACGAAAAACCCTTGGCACACTTCGCCGACTGGTACGCCCGCACGATGAACCTGGGAAAGACAGATCGCTTCGCGCTTCTCGGCGGACTGTCACACGACCCGCTGCTGCGCGAGATCTTCACTCCACTCACGACTGGGGCCGTGCTGCACGTCCCGCCTGGCGACTTGGCACGTGACCCGGTGCGCCTGGCTGGATGGCTTGCCAGTGAACGCATCACCGTGCTGCACGCCACCCCGCAGCTGATCCGGCTCCTGCTGGCGGGCGCCCGCGCGGACCTGCCAGACCTGCGCCTCGTGGCCATCGGCGGCGATCAGCTGACCCACACCGACGCCGCCCGCATCAGCCGGCTGGCCCCAGCGGCGAAGGTCGTGAACTTCTACGGCACCACCGAAACCCCGCAGGCGCAGGCGTACCACGTCGTGACACCGGCCGAGAAAGCCGGCCCGGTTCCGGTCGGCCACGGCATCGACGGCGTGCAACTGCTCGTGCTCGGACCCGAGGGACAGCCCGCCGGAATCGGCGAACTGGGCCGGGTCACCATCCGCAGCCGCTACCTGGCCACCGGATACCTGCGCGACGGTGTGCTGGACCACGACAGCACCACCGCACGGTTTGGTGGCAACCACGACGAGGAGGACCGCATGTATGCCACGGGAGACCTCGGACGCTACGAGCCCGACGGTGCGGTCACGTTGGCCGGCCGCGAAGACGACCAAGTCAAGATCCGCGGCTTCCGGCTTGAGCTCGGTGAGGTCGAAGCGGCTCTGCTGGCTCACCCGCGCGTGCACAGTGCTGCTGTCATCGCCGATGCCGGCCCGGCCGAGCTCGTGTTGCGTGGGTACGCCGTGGCGTCCGGGCCCGGCCTGACCGCCGAGGCGTTGCGCGACTACCTGGGCCGGCTGCTCCCGGACTACGCGATGCCAGCCACGCTGATGCTCCTGCCGGTGCTTCCGCTGACCCCCAACGGCAAAGTCGACCGCGCCGCGTTGCCACGCCCCGTGGCCGGGCCGCCGGAAACCTCCGTTGATGAACCCGATACCCCCACCGAACGGATCGTCGCCGGCGTGTGGCGCGAAGTCCTTGGCCTGCCCCGCATCGGGGTCAAAACGAACTTCTTCGAGGCCGGCGGGCACTCCATGGCGATCGTCATGGTCCAGGCCCGGCTGTCCACTTTGCTCGACCGGGAACTCGACATCGTCGATCTTTTCCGTTTCCCGACTATCCGGGGGTTCGCCGCACACCTAGACGGCACCGCCGCCAAGCCGGGGCTCGACCGGGCCGCACAACGTATCGCGGCCCGTAAACACCTAACCCGGCGCCGATCAGCAGATAACCGGGGACTCGCCGACGAGAAAGGCAGGCAGTGATGCTTGAAGACGCATCAGTGGAACCTATTGCCATTGTTGGATTGGCCTGCCGGGTGCCGGGTGCCGGATCAGCGGGGCAATTCTGGCGCAACCTTGTCGAAGGTGTGGACGCGCTAAAGCGGTCATCGCTGGCCGACATGGCCGCGCTTGGAGTCCCCGAATACGACTTGAACGACCCCAACTACGTTCCGGCCGCGTTCGTCCTCGACGATGTCGAAAACTTTGACGCCGCCTTGTTTGGCATGTCCCGGCGCGAGACCGAGCTGCGCGATCCGCAGCACCGGCTGTTCCTGGAACTCAGCCACACCGCGCTCGAAGACGCCGGCTACGACCCGGCCCGCTACGACGGTGAGATCGGTGTTTACGGCGGCATCGGCGGCGACGAATACCAGTGGCGCAATATCCGCCGTAACCCGGCCGTGATGGGTGCCGCCGGTTCACTGTCGATCCTGACCGGCTGTCACCCCGACTACCTGCCGACGCACGTGTCGTACAACCTGAACCTGCGCGGGCCGAGCATGACCGTCCACACCGCCTGCTCGACCACCCTGGTCGCGTTCCACCTGGCGTGTGAGGCGCTGCGCAACGGCGAATGCGACATGGCGCTGACCGGTGGCGCGTCCATCGAGTTGCCGCACGGCTGGGGCTACAGCTTCGCCGACGGCGGCATCATGTCACCCGACGGGCACACCCGTACGTTCGACGAATCCTCCGCCGGCACCGTGTGGTCAAGCGGCGGCGGTGTGGTCGTCCTCAAGCGGCTGTCTGACGCGATCGCCGACGGCGACAACATCCGCGCGATCGTGCGCGGCAGCGCGGTCACCAACGACGGCGCCGACAAGGTCGGCTTCTCCGCTCCGGGCATGGAAGGCCAGACAACCGTTATCGCCCAGGCACTCGGCATCGCCGAAGTCGACCCGCGCTCGGTGTCCTATGTGGAGGCACATGGCACGGCCACCGGTCTCGGGGACACGATCGAGGTCGCCGCGCTCACGAGCGTCTTCAGCCAGAACACTGACGAGACCGGCTGGTGTGGCCTGGGCTCGGTCAAAACCAACATCGGGCACCTCGGCCCGGTCGCCGGAATCGCCGGCGTCATCAAAACCACGATGGCGCTGGAGAACCGGCTGATCCCACCGAGCCTGCACTTCGAGCGCCCCAACCCGAAGCTGGGCCTCGACTCCAGCCCGTTCTACGTCAACTCGACTTTGTCGAAATGGGAAGCGCCGGGCGGGCCGCTGCGCGCGGGCGTCAGCTCGTTTGGCATCGGCGGCACCAACGCCCACGCCGTGCTGGAACAAGCACCCGAGATCGCCCGCGAGCGCCACGCCACTCGCGCGAGTCAGCTGCTGCAAGTCTCCGCGCACACCGACACGGCGCTTTCGGCACTGGCGGAACGGCTTTCAGCCCACCTAGCGGCCAACCCGAGTCTCGATCTGGCCGACGTCGCCTATACCCTGCGGGTGGGCCGCAAGGAACACGCCCACCGCACCGCTGTTGTCGCCTCAACCGCCACCGAGGCCGCGGCCGCTCTGGCGGACCGCAAACGGCGCGTCAACGGCAACGCGACGGCCCGCCCACGCGTCGCGTTCCTCCTTTCTGGACAAGGCGCGCAGTATGCCGGAATGGGCGCGCAACTTTACCGCGAAGAGCCCGTGTTCCAGGCCGCCATCGACGAATGCGTCGCACACCTCGACGCCGTGTTCGGCCGCGAACTGCTGGGCCTGCTGACCGAAAGCCAGCCGGGCGACGAGGCAGCCAACGCACGCCTGGCGCAAACCGAAATGACGCAGCCGGCCCTGTTCGTCATCGAATACGCCCTAGCCCAGCTGTGGAAGTCCTGGGGCGTCAGCCCTTCGGCGATGATCGGCCACTCCGTCGGCGAATACGTCGCCGCGACGCTGGCCGGTGTGTTCAGCGTCGGCGACGCGCTGCGCCTGGTCGCGGCACGCGGGCGGCTCATGCAGTCCATGCCTGCCGGGTCGATGCTGGCCGTGCGGCTGGAGGAAAGCGAACTCATTAAGCGGCTGCCTGAGGGCATCTCCATCGCCACCATCAATGGGCCGATGGCCTGCGTCGTGGCTGGGCCGACCCCGCTGATCGACAGTTTCGCCGCCACCTTGGACAGTGAAGGCGTTGGCAGCAAAGCACTGCGCACCTCGCACGCGTTCCACTCGCCCATGATGGAACCGATCCTGGCCGAGTTCCGCGAGCTCGCCGCCGGAGTGCAACGGCACGCCCCATCGGCGGCGTTCCTGTCCAACGTCACCGGCACCTGGATGACGGCCGAAGACGCCACCGACCCGTCCTACTGGGCCAAGCATCTGCGCGAAGCCGTCCGGTTTGGAGACTGTGTCGCCACGCTGCTGTCTGACGGTGACTGGCTGCTGGTCGAGTGCGGCCCCGGCCGTCAGCTCGCCGGCCTGGCCCGCATGCACACCCCACGCGAGGCCATCGCACCGCTGGCGAGCCTGCCCGCGCCGGGGGAGAAGAAGACCGACCTGGAAACCCTTTACGCGGCCGCCGGTCAGCTGTGGGCGGCCGGGATCGCGCTGAACGCCAAGACCTTCGGCGACCACGGCTACCGCGTGCCGCTCGTGCCCTACCCCTATGAGCGCAAGCGTTACTGGGTCGACCCCATCATCCCCGAGGGCATGGACGAGCCACGCCCCGAACCGATTGGCCCCCGCTCGGTCGACCAGTGGTTCACCCTGCCGGTCTGGAAGCAAACCCTGGCCGCCGCGCGCGTTCCAGCCGCCGCCAAGTACCTCGTCTTCAGTGCCGGGCAGGCCGGAGAGCAACTCGCGAAGGAGTTGCGGGCCGCCGGCTCACAGGTCATTGAGATCAAACCCAGCAGTGGGTACGCCGAAGAGCCCGGCCGTTTCCACGTGCGCCCCGGTGAGCGAGCCGACTACGACTCGCTCGTGAGCACCCTTGCCGCGCAAGAGGATCCGCCAACGCACGTCGTGCACGCCTGGGCCCTCGATGACGAGCTGGCCGCCGGCGACCCCGACCGTGCCTGGCAGGCGCAAGACAACGGCTTCTTCAGCCTGCTCAACCTCGTGCAGGCGGTCGCCGCCGCACAACTGACCGTCCACATTGACGTGCTGACCATCGGCACCCAAGACGTGACCGGCACTGACGCCACCCGTCCCGAGCACGCGACCGTCGCCGGCATCGCCAAGGTCGTGCCGCTGGAATCGCCCACGGTCACCGTGCGCCACATCGACCTCGGCGCCTCCAGCGATCTGAAGGCCGCGTTCGGCGAACTAGCGTCCGAAACAGGTGCCGTCTCGGTCGCCCTGCGGGCGGGACGGCGCTGGGTCCAGGACTACGAACAGGCTCACGTGCCCGAGACTGAGCAAACCGGACTGCGCCACCTCGGCGTCTACCTCATCACCGGTGGTCTCGGCGGCCTGGGCATCACGCTGGCCGAAGACCTGGCGGAGAAGTTCGCCGCCCGGCTCGTGCTGCTGGCTCGCTCACCGCTGCCTCCGCGCGAGGAGTGGAACAACTACGTGAGCATCCACGGCGCCTCAGACCGCATCGGGCGGGCCATCACGGCCGTGCGGCGCATGGAAGCCGCTGGCGCCCAGGTGCTCGTGCTCGCCGCCGATGTGACCCGCGTTTCGGATCTGCAGGCGGTCCGTGAGCGTACCCTCGCCGAATTTGGCCGTCTCGACGGCATCATCCACGCTGCCGGTGTCGCCGGTGGCGGGATGGCCGAGGTCAAGGAACGCGCCGTCGCCGAAACCGTGCTGGCCCCGAAGATCCGGGGAACCCTTGCCCTGCAACAGGTTTTCGCCGACCTGCCAATGGACTTCGTCGCCCTGTTCTCGTCGGTGACCGCGGTCGCCGGTGGCTTCGGGCAGGTCGACTACTGTGCTGCCAACAACTTCCTCGACAGCTTCGCCCGCGGTGCCCACGGCTTCAACGCCCAGGTCACCTCCATGAACTGGGGCGGCTGGCTAGAGGTCGGCATGGCCGCCGAAGTCGTTGCCCCGCAAGCCTTCCGGGCGCTGCAGCGCGGCGACCGGGTCGCCGCGGTCGAGCACCCCGTGATCACCTCACGGCACACCGGCGAAGCCGGGCAGCCCGGCTGGGCCAGTGGTGTCGTGGCACCGGCCACCCACTGGGTGCTCGATGAGCACCGGATCTCCGGCGTGCCCGTCATGCCCGGCACCGGCCAGCTCGAAACCGTGCGGGCCGCGTTCGCTTCCGTGTCACCAGGCGCAGCGGGCCAATGCGTGGAACTGCGCGATGTCGTGTTCCTGCAACCGATGGCGGTCTCCGACGGCGGCGCGGCCGAGCTGCGGGTCGAATTCAGCGATGGCACCGACGGCCTGGACTTCCAGGTCATCAGCGTGACCGCCGGCGCGACCGTCACCCACGTGCGCGGCACCGTGCGCTGGACCGAACCAGCCGCGGCCACCACCGTCGACATCGAAACCGTGCGCGCGAAATGTGCTCTGGCCACTTACGACATTGATGCCGAAGGCGACCGGTCAAAGTCGGGGATCCTCACCTTCGGGCCGCGCTGGGCTAGCCTGCGCCGCATCGATGTCGGTTCGGAAGAACAGCTCGCGTTTCTGGAAGCACCGGCACCGGTGCTGGCCGATCTGGACCGCTGGGTGCTGCACCCGGCGCTGCTCGACGTCGCGACCGCGTTCGCTCGCGGCACTGGCGAAGGCCAGTATCTGCCCATGGGCTACGGGCGTTTGCTCGTGCGCGGTGCACTGCCGGCGCGGCTCTACAGCCACCTGCGCCAACACCCCAGTGTCAACAGCGAAATCGTGTCCGCCGACCTGGCGCTCTACGACGAGGCCGGGCAGGAACTGGTCACGATCAGCGACTTCATGTTGCGGCGCATCGACGGTGACGCGATGAGCGAGAACATGCAAGGCGTCGGGCACACGGTCGCCGCCGTGCCGGAGGCCGCCGCTTCGACCGCGTCTGGCATCGGCCGCGCCGATGGGGCAGAGGCGTTCCGGCGGGCGCTGGGCCGCGATCTGGGCCGTCAGGTCGTCATCACGGCACAGCCGCTGCACCGGGTCCTGGCCGGTGTCGCCGGCCTAACGCAGGAAACCGTCATCGACGACCTCGCCGAGGCCGGACCGTCCGGAGCGTCCACATCGGAGCGCGAAGGCTACATCGCCCCGCGCACCGAGGCCGAAGCGAAACTGGCCGCGGTCTGGGGTGCGGTGCTCGGTGTCGACGCGGTCAGCGCCGAAGACGACTTCTTCGAACTTGGCGGCAATTCCCTGATCGCCGTGCAGCTGATCTCACAGATCCGCAAGACGGCCGGAGTGAAGCTGCCGCTGCGCAGTTTGTTCGAGGCACCCACGGTCGCGGGCATGGCCCGGCTCGTGGAAGGCCTCAAAACTGAGGAACAAGGCCCACCGGCCATCACCTCAGCCATCCCACGGTTGCCTAGGCCACGCAGCACCGAGACCACTGTTGACGCCACGAGGAGCACCATATGAGCGAGCCCCGGTTCACCGTCGTCCGCAACGACGAGGAGCAGTACTCGATCTGGGCGGCAGGCCGCGACCTGCCCGCGGGCTGGACCGCCGTTGGTTTCGAAGGCACTAAAGACGAGTGCCTAGCGCATATCGAGACCGTGTGGACAGACATGCGTCCCCTCAGTGTGCGTTAGGAGAAACCGATGACAGACAACACTTTGCCGTTGGTGATCTCGGCTGAGGGACCCTCGGGCTCACTGCCCGACCTCATCGCCGAGCACCACGATGAGTTCACCTCAGCGCTGGCCAGCCACGGAGCGCTGCTGTTTCGCGGTTTCGAGGTCGGCGGCGTCGACGGATTCAGCGACGTGGTCAAAAGCTTCTCCGGCCAGGCCCTGACCTACACCGAGCGTTCGTCACCGCGCAGCACCATCAAAGGCGACGTGTACACGTCGACCGACTATCCGCCGGATGAGGAAATCTTCCTGCACAACGAGAATTCCTATCAGGCCAGCTGGCCGCTGACGCTGTTCTTCTACTGTGTGGAGCCTCCGCACAGCCTTGGTGCCACGCCACTGGCCGACATCCGCCAGGTGTACAACAACATCGACCCGGCGGTACGCGAGGAGTTCGCCCGCCGCCGGTGGATGCTCGTGCGCAACTTCTACAGCGACTTCGGCACCTCGTGGCAATACGTCTTCAACACTGACGACCGCGATGAGGTTGAGGCTTACTGTGCCGCCAACGGCATCGCGACCGAGTGGCACGGCAAGGACAACCTGCGTACCAGGACGGTCCGTGACGCGATCCATCTGCGTCCCGGCAGCGATGTGCCCCGCTGGTTCAACCACGCCACCTTCTTCCACGTCACGTCGATGCCGGCCGATGTGCAGGAAGCGCTCGTGGACATGCTCGGTGCCGACGGGCTGCCGTCGAACACCTATTACGGCGACGGCGGGGAAATCGATCCGTCGACAATGGAGCATCTGCGGGCGGCCTACCGTCAGGCGACGACGCGGTTCGACTATCACCGTGACGACGTCGTGGTGGTGGACAACATGACCGCGGCGCACGGGCGTGAGCCGTTCACCGGTCCCCGCAAGATCGCCGTCGCGATGGCTGACGCGTATGCCCCCGGAAAGGATTCAGCGTGACGCAAGCTGACAACGGGTGGATTGCCCCATCGTCGTTCGCGCAAGAGCGCATCTGGATCGCCAACCAGCTGGACCTGAACTCCCCGGTCTACAACGTTTCCAGCCCCACCTTCTTCGCGGCTGGGATCACGGGAGAGCACATCACCGCGTCGCTGAGCGCGATCGTGGCCCGGCACGAAAGCATGCGTACGCACCTGAGGATCCAAGAGGGCGCCCTGGTTCAGGTCGTTTCCGACCCGCAGCCGCTGGATTTGCCCGAACTGGATCTGCGCCACACCAGCATGGAGGAGAGTTCGCGGATCATCAGCGAGCTAGCCGAAACGTTGGCACGGGAAGCCATCGCCCTTGACCGGCCGCCGTTGTGGCGCGCGAAACTCATCCGGCGTACCGAAGAAAAATGGGTGTTGTTGTTCGTCGCCCACCATGCGATCTTCGACAGCCAGTCGCACGTGATCTTCCAGCACGAGCTCAAGACCCTCACCGAGGCGGCGGCTGCTGGAACCGTTGCGCCGCTTGTGGAACTACCCATTCAGTACGCCGATTTCGCCGCGTGGCAACGCGAGACCCTGACCGGCGATGAACACCGCAAGCAGCTCGCGTTCTGGACGTCCCGGCTGGCGGATGCGCCGCCGGTGCTCGGGTTGCCGTATGACCGGCCGCGTGACAAGGACACCGGATTCGCCGGTGCCGAGGTGCACTTCCCGTTGCCGGCCGAGCTGCTCGACCGTGCCACCGAGGTCGGCAAGGCGGCTGGGGCGACGCCGTTCATGGTGTTCCTCAGCGCCTACGCGGTGTTGCTGTCGCGCTTGTGCGGCACGGACGATGTCGTCATTGGCGTTTCGAGTGGCGGCCGCGACCGCGCGGAAGTCGCTTCGCTCATCGGGATGTTCGTCAACCCGGTCGTGGTGCGCACGGCGATCAGTGGCGAGCAGTCGTTCGGCGACGTGCTCGCCCAGGTTCGGGCCGAACTGCTTGATTCCCTTGAGCACGGCGAAACACCGTTCCAGCATGTCGTGGACGCGGTCGCCCCGGCCCGGGATCCGTTGGCACCGCCCATTTTCCAGGCGGCGTTCAACTTCATCCCCGACTCGGGAATCGACTACATTCAGCTCGGCACGACCAAAGACGATCTGGCGATGGACATCGCGCCGGGGACCAGCCGGCTGCTTTACCGCACGGCGCTTTTCGACGCGTCCACCGCTGAGGCTATCGCCGCGCGGTACCTGCGGCTGCTGACCGCGGCGGTCACCGAACCGGGCCAGCGGATCAGCGACCTTCCGCTGCTCAGCGACAGCGAACACGCGCTCGTCACCCAGGCGTTCAACGACACCGCTCACGACACCAGCACGGTCACGGTCGTGGAGATGCTGGAGTCCCAGGCTCTTCAGACTCCCCACGCTGTCGCGGTCATGCACGCCGGGCAGCAGCTAACCTATGCCGAGTTGCACGCGCGGGCCAACCGGCTCGCCCGTGGGCTGATCAGCCGGGGCGTAGGCCCAGAACGCTTGGTAGCACTCGCTTTGCCGCCATCGCTCGATCTGGTGATCGCGGCCGTAGCGGTGCTCAAGGCTGGCGGAAGCTATCTGCCCGTTGACCTGTCGAGCCCGCTTTCGCGGCGGTTGTCGCTGATCGACGATGCCGGCGCGACGTTGACGCTTGACAGTCTTGACTTTGCCGATGGGAATGACACGCCGGTCACTGACGCGGACCGGCTCGCGCCTTTGCAGGTGCGTCACCCGGCCTACGTCATTTACACGTCCGGGTCGACTGGCCGCCCCAAGGGTGTCGTTGTCGAGCACGCCTCCGCCCATGCCTACCTTAACTGGGCAAGGCAGGCATATCCGGGCCTTGCCGGCGTCGCGCACCTGCATTCGCCGTTGACCTTCGACCTAACCGTCACCGGATTCCTCGGCCCGCTAACGACTGGGGGAGCTGTGCGCCTGGCCGCCCTCGACGAAGCCGGCACCCCGCCAAGTTTCCTCAAGGCGACCCCCGGGCAAGTCCCCTTGCTAGACGCCAAGAATTCACCCACCAACGATTTGGTACTCGGCGGCGAAGCCTTAACCGCAGAAGCGTTGCAGGCGTGGCGTTCGGCGCATCCAAACGCGACGGTCATCAACGAATACGGCCCCACCGAGGCGACGGTCGGCTGCATTGTTGAGGTCATCCCACCCGGTCAGGATCTGCCCGCAGGGGCAGTCGCGATTGGCCGGCCGATCTGGAACATGCGCGCCTACCTGCTCGATGAGGCCCTCACGCCGGTGCCACCCGGCGTGGCTGGTGAGCTGTATCTCGCCGGTCCGCAGCTGGCCCGCGGCTACCTCAACCGCCCCGGGCTAACCGCCGAGCGGTTCCTGCCGTGCCCGTTTGGCGAACCAGGCCAGCGCATGTACCGCACCGGCGACCTGGCCCGCCACCGCGCCGACGGAACCATCGAATACCTGGGCCGTGCCGACCGGCAGCTCAAAGTCAGCGGCATCCGCGTGGAACCAGGCGAGATCGAATCCGTTCTGCTGGCACAGCCTGGCGTCAGCGAAGCCGTCGTCATCGCCCGCCCAGGCCCCGACGGCGACAACGACCTGATCGCCTACATCGTCGGCAACGAAGTGGCAGCGGAAACGCTGGCGCAGCTGATTCCGGCTTACATGGTGCCCAAGGCCATCGTCACCGTTGACGCGATCCCGTTGACCCGCAACGGAAAAGTCGACCGCGATAAGCTCCCCGCACCCACCGTGGAAACCACGGTCTCCGCGCCGGCCTATGTGGCTCCGGCCACGGACACGCAAGCGCTAGTGGCCGAAGTGTTCGCCGCGATCCTTCAGGTCGACCGCGTCAGCGCGCTCGATGACTTCTTCGCCCTCGGCGGCAACTCGCTGCGTGGCATGCGCGCCATGGCAAAACTGCGGGCGGCCGTTGACGTCGACCTGCCGGTGCGCACCCTATTCGCCCACCCCGTGGTGCAAGACCTGGCCACGGAAATCGAACGGCTCATTACCGCAGAGCTAGACCAGCTGTCCGATGACGAAGTGGCGGCGCTACTCGACGCCGAGACAGGGCAATCAGCATGACATCCAATCCTGTAACCGCTGACCGCGAAGCGGCCCGCAAGGCCCTTATCGCCCAACGGCTGCGCCGTCGCGCGCCCGAAACGGTCCTGCCAACCATCGCCCCTCGCCCCGAAGGCGCGGTCACTCCGCTGTCTTGGGCCCAGGAGCGCGTGTGGTTCATGGACCAGGTCGCCCCGGGTGAGCTGGCCTATCACATCGCCGTTCCGGTGCGTGTCGCCGGACCCGTGGATACCACCGCTTTACGCGCCGCGCTGGACCAGCTGGCGCTGCGGCACGAGTCTCTGCGCACCCGCTTTCCGGCCGATGCTGACGGTCAGCCCACGGCTGTCGTCGAGACGACGGTCAGCCCGCCGCTGCGGTTCGCCACGGCACCCGATCGGCAAGCGGCACAACAACTTGTCGAGACCACGGTCGCCGAACCGTTCGATCTGGCCAACGGCCCGCTCCTGCGGGCGCTGCTGATCACGATCGCCGGCGACGACCACGTGCTGCTGCTGACGATGCACCACATCATCAGCGACGGCTGGTCGGTCGATGTCATGCTGCGCGACCTGATCACCTGCTACCGCGGCGGCGACCTGCCCGAGCTGCCGATCCAATATGGAGACTTCGCCTACCACGAGGCGCAGGACACCGCCGGGCTGCCACAGCACCTGGAGTACTGGAAACAGCGCCTGTCGGGCGTCGCGCCACTGGAACTGCCGCTGGACCACCCGCGCCCGGCGACGCAAACCTACAAGGGCGACTTTGTCGAGCTGACCCTCGACGCCCGCACGACCGGCCGCCTCGAAGCGCTCTCCCGCGCCGAAGGCAGCACTCTGTTCATGACCCTGCTTGCCGCGTGGCAGGTCTTCCTGTCGCGGCACAGCGGGCAAGACGACTTCGCCGTCGGCGTTTCGGTCGCCGGGCGTTCGGCACCGGAACTCGAAAACGTCATCGGCATGTTCATCAACATGCTCCCGATGCGTGCCGAAGTCTCCGGCGACCCAGCCTTCAAAGACCTTCTCTCTCGTACTAAGGCGAGCGTCCTGGACGCCTTCGAGCACGCCGACGTGCCGTTCGCCAAAGTCGTGCAGGAGCTGCGGGTCGCCCGCGATGTCAGCCGCTCACCGGTGTTCCAGTCCATGTTCGTGCTGCAGAACTATGAGATGGGCCGGTTCGCCTCGGTCGCCGGGCAGGACGAGACGACGTTCACGTGGATGCCGATGGAGCTTAAGGCCACCCGCTTCGACCTTGAGCTGCACCTGGTCGAGGTCGGCGATGGCTTGTGGGGCAAGCTGGTCTACAACACCGACCTGTTCACCCGCTCCACGGTGGAGCAAATGACCGGCCGCCTGACCGCGTTGCTGCGCTCGATCGCGGCTGACCCGCAGGCAGCGGTGTCCGCTCTCGACATCATGGATGTCGCCGAGCGGGCTTTGGTGACGCAGGAGTGGAACGACACCGCCCTGCCGTTCCCGAACGCGGTCACGTTGCACGAGCAGTTCGAAGCACAAGCGTCGCGCACACCTGACGCTGTGGCGGTGACATTTGAGGGCGCTTCGGTGACCTATGCCGAGCTTGACGCGCTGGCTAACCGGATCGCCTACCGCTTGCGGCAGAACGGCGTTGGGCCCGAAACCCTCGTCGGTGTGTTCGCTGAACGGTCCGTCGAACTGGTCGCGGCACTGCTGGGCATCCTTAAGGCTGGCGGTGCTTACGTACCACTGGATCCGGAGTATCCAGCCGACCGGATCGCTTTCATGGTCGAAGACGCCGCCGCCTCGGTCGTGCTGACGTTGCGGCGCTTGCGCGATCTGCTGCCCGCCGTTGACGTTCCGGTGCTCGATCTCGACGATGCCGCGCAGTGGGAGCAAGGTCCCGTGCCCGGATCCCTTAGCGGGCCGGGGAATCTGGCCTACGTCATCTACACGTCTGGTTCCACGGGCCGGCCCAAGGGCGTGCCCAACACCCACCGGGCGGTCGTTAACCGTCTGGATTGGATGCAGCGCACGTACCAGATCGGTGTGAGCGACGCGGTGCTGCAGAAGACACCCGCCAGCTTCGATGTCTCGGTGTGGGAGTTCTTCTGGCCCTTGCAAACCGGCGCCCGCCTCGTGCTGGCCCGCCCCGGCGGGCACAAGGACGCCGGCTACCTGCAAGAGCTGATCGACTCCGAAAAGATCACCACGGCTCACTTCGTGCCGTCGATGCTGGCCGTGTTCCTCAGCGAGTTCGACGGCCATTCGGCCACTAGCTTGCGCCGTGTCATCTGCAGCGGCGAAGAACTGCCGATGGCCGTGGCGCTGGACTTCACCGCCCGGCTGCCCTGGTGTGGGCTGCACAACCTATACGGCCCAACGGAAGCCGCGATCGATGTCACGTCCTGGGAGTGTGCGCCTTCAGCGCTGGCGGGGCTGACGAGTGTCCCGATTGGACAGCCGATCAGCAACCTGCGCACCTATGTGCTCGACGCGCAGCTGCGCCCGGTGCCCGTTGGCGTCAGCGGTGAGCTGTGCATCGGCGGCGTTGGTTTGGCCCGTGGCTATCTCGGCCGCCCGGGGCTGACCGCCGAGCGGTTCGTGCCCGATCCGTTCACGCCAGGCGCCCGCCTCTACCGCACCGGCGACCTAGTGCGCTGGCGCGGTGCCGAAAACGGTGGTGTCATTGAGTTCCTGGGCCGCATTGACCATCAGGTCAAGCTGCGCGGCCTGCGGATCGAGCTCGGCGAGATCGAAAGCGCCCTGCGCGACCAAGACGGCGTCAGCGACGCGGTCGTGCTCGTGCGCGAAGACACCCCCGGCGACAAGCGGCTCGTCGCCTACATCGTCGGCGCGGCGACGGCGACCGAGTTGAAGGCCGCTCTCAAGACACGGCTGCCCGACTATATGGTGCCGGCCACCTTCGTCACCCTCGACGCCCTTCCGTTGGGGCCCAACGGAAAACTCGACCGCAAGGCCCTGCCGGCACCGGTGGCCACCCGCGACAGCGACACGGCCATGGCTGAGCCAACGACACCCACCGAAGTATTCCTCGCCGAACTGTGGACACAGGTCCTCGGCCTTCCCGCGGTCGGGATCGACGACGACTTCTTCGACCTCGGCGGCCACTCGATGCTGGGCACGCAGGTCATCGCGAGAATCCGCAAGGCTGGCCGCCCCGGCCGGCAAGTCGGGGTGATGGACCTCTTCCAGGCCCGCACCATCCGCGAGCTTGGTGCCCTGATCGACGGCGAAGGCGACACCGGGCCACGCAACCTGCTTTACGACCTCAACCCGCAGGTGCAAAACCGGACGCTGACCTACATCTGCGTGCCCTACGGCGGTGGCAGCGCCATCGTCTACCAGCCGCTGGCCGAAGCACTGCCGTCTGGGCACGGCCTTTACGCGCTGGCGATTCCGGGTCACGACGTCGGCCTCGACGAAGCAGCGCTGCCGTTCGACGAACTGACCAGCCGGGTGGCCACCGAGGTTCTGGAACGGGTCACCGGCCCGATCGCCCTCTACGGCCACTGCGGTGTCGGCAGCGCCATCGTCGCCGAGGTCGCCCGCAAGCTCGAAGGCGCCGGCCGCGAACTCGAGGCCGTCTACATCGGAGCGATGTTCCCCTTCGCCCGCCCCAAGGGCCCGTTCTCGCGGCTGCGCACGAAACTGGAGAAGCTGCGCAGCAACCGCCACTACGCGAGCTGGCTCAAGTCCATGGGTGTCGACACCGATGAGCTGGACCCCGAGCAGGCTGACCGGATCATCAGCAACATGCGTGCCGACTCGCGCGCGTCAGAGGAATACTTCACACGGCTGCTCGACGAACGCGTCGACAAGCTGCGCGCGCCGATCATCTCGGTCGTCGGGTCGGAGGACCCGGTCACCGACTACTTCACCGAGCGGTATGCCGAATGGCAGTTCCTCAGCGAGACGCTCGGCCTGGTGGTGCTTGACCGGGCGGGGCACTTCTTCCTTAAGTACCGGGCGAACGAACTCGCCGAGATCGTCACCTCGGCCCACCGGGCCATCGACACCGGCGACACCGAGCCGCTGACCCCGGCCGTTCGTGGCGCTGACGCGGCCTGGACCTTGCGGGATTGGAAAACCCCGCAGCAACTGGGCAGTGGACCGAAGGTCAAGCCCAGCATGGGCCGCTTCCTGTCCATCACCCTCGGCCAGTTCATCGCCACGACTGGCGCCGCGCTGACCGCGTTCGCCTTGCCGATCTGGCTTTACACCCAAACCGGGTCGGTCACCAACCTCGGCCTGCTGTGGGCGATCGCGCTGCTGTGTGGCGTTATCACGCTGCCAGTCGCCGGTGCGCTGACCGACCGGGCCGATCGCCGCCGCATCATGATGATCGCCAGCAGTGTGTCCGGCTCGCTGCAGCTGGTGCTGTTCGCTCTGTTGTGGACCGAATCACTGACGCTATGGCAGATCTACGTCCTCGTCGCCTTAACACAGGTCTCGGCGTCGTTCCAGCGCATCGCCTTCCAGACGGCTATGCCACAGCTGGTGCCCAAGCGCTACCTCGGTCACGCCATGGGCATCGCGCAGCTGACCAACGGTTTCGCCATGCTATTCATGCCCTTGGCGGCCGCGGCTTTGCTTGCCGCCATTAGCCTTCACGGCATCGTGCTCATCACGATCAGCGGTTACATCCTGGCCGTGTGCACGCTGGCGATAGTGCGCTTCCCAGATTTGCTGGGCTTCAGGCCACGCGAGCCGCTGCTCACCGCGATCGCCAACGGCATGCGGTTCTCCTGGAACCACCGCGGCTTCCGGCTCATGATCGGCTACTTCGCGATCGGCAACATCTTCCTCGCCCCGGCACTGGTGCTGTTCACCCCACTGGTGCTCGCCTTCGGCAACGTCACCGATGTCGCACAGGTCGCCGTCGCCGAAGCCCTAGGCATGGCCGCGGGCGGCATCCTCATGTCGATCTGGGGCGGGCCACGCAAGCGCCGCATGATCGGCGTGCTCATCGCCAACTTCGGAACCGCCATCGGCTGCGCCGCGATCGGTTTGCACGCCGGGGTTTCAGCGATCGCGGCGGCCGCGTTCTTCATGGCCATGTCGATGTCGGTCGCGCAAGGCATCTACATCACCATCGTTCAGGTGAAGGTGCCGCAGCGATACCACGGCCGCGTGTTCGCCATCAACCAGACCATGGCCTGGTCGACGCTGCCGATCGGGTTCGCTCTGCTAGCCCCTGCTTCGACCGCGCTGTTCGAACCGTGGTTCGCCCCGGGCGGCCTGCTGGCGTCCTCGGTCGGGCAGATCATCGGCACCGGCCCCGGGCGAGGGATCGGCTTCGCCTACATCGTGTTCGGCGTGGCCCTCATGGTCATCACCGTCGTCGGCTTCATGATCCGGATGCTGCGCCGGTTCGACCTCGACGTGCCCGACTCGCTGCCAGATGACCTGATCGGGGCACAGGAACGCGAAGAACGCCTCGCCAAGGTCTAGCACTGCCAAGGCCGGCCGCTCATGAGAGCGGTCGGCCTTCTGCATAGGATGCCGGCGTGCAGCGCATCGAGGTTACCGCCAGCGGGATCACGGTCACCTCGGTGACCGAACCCCTGATTTCCATGCACGGCAAGGAAATGCGGCCCGGCCCGACCGTCGTGCAGGAACTGGCGTGGCACGAGATCGCCGACGTGTCTTTCTCCGTCATCGAATTGCCGCCCGACGGTCAGCAATGGACCACTTTGGTAATCGACCTGACGTGGGGCGAGTACATCGAAGTCGCCGAGGAAGCACAGGGGTTCACCGAAGCGGTTCAGGAACTGTCCCGCGAATGGTGCAACCTGCGGCGCACCTAGGGCGTGTGTGCCGTCATGACCGCACCAGCTGTTGAGTTTGATGGCTTCTACCAGGCCCATTTTCGCTAGACGGTGGCCATCACCTATGGCTTCACCGGCGACCTGACCGAGGCTCAGGACATCGCGCAGGAAGCCTTTTCGCGGGCTTGGCAGCGGTGGTCAACGGTGTCCGTTTACGACAACCCGGTCTTTTGGGTCCGTCGGGTCGCCACCAACCTGGCTCACTCCCGCTGGAGGCGGCTGCGTGTCGCGACGGGTACGCCGAGAAATACTCATCTCCGCCGGGACTCACGACATGTACGCGGTCCGCTGGTCCTGCACCTAACCGGCAGTCGCGCGGATGCCCTTCGCTGAGTCAACGAGCCGTTCCCAACGGCCCTACACTCCGTGCATGGTCAAGGAGCTGCGGATAGACCGGTGGATGGCGTTCAACGTCAACACGATCGGTATGCGACAAGACCCGTTCCCGCTGGCGTTCAGTTCCACCGTCGCTGGCGGCGTGTATTCGATTGTCGCGACGGCCGCCCGCGCGGTGGAGCTGGTCGATCTGCTAGCCGCGCATGCCAAGGACTACGCGGTTGTCGTGAATGTGGGGACGAACAGCTTCCTGGAAGACGACGCTTCACCGTGGCCGCTGGGCCAGATCGCGCGTGCGCAGAGCGTTGACGCGACCGTCCACGACATCCGGTGGGCAGCGTCTCGGCACATGTCGGATGATCTGCTGGTCATGCCATGGCTGGAGATGCCCAAGTTCCTCGACGACTGGGGTCACTACCAAATCGAGGTGTTCGATGTCGCCGCGCCATTGACCTCGGCTGAGGCCGACGAGCTGGCGCTCACAGTGAACACACACGACATGAAGACACCTGTGCTGCCAGCCATCCCAGGCGCGCAGGTGTATTACGGCGGTCACGATGACTGCTACGTGTAGTCGAGACCACTCCGATCCGCTGCCGGACTCCATGCCTTACCAAGTCGTCCTGGATCTGCCGAGCCAGACCTGGTCCTTGACCCAGGAGCGATAAGGGACCGGACAGAAATCGAGTTCTGTCCGGTCCCGGCGGCGCTGTTAGTCGATGGCCTGGTAGACGGTGGTCCAGAAGTCGTGGATGGCATGTGCCGAGTTCGGCACGGTCAGCCCCACCTGGGTGAGCAAAATTCCGGTGAGCTGCTTGTCCGGGTCGGCGTAAGCGGAGGCTCCGCTGCCGCCGTCCCAGCCGAACTGGCCGACGGACGCGTAGTCACCGCGGTAGGTGCGCACCGCCATCCCGTAACCCCAGCCGCCGTGCTGTCCCTGGCCGAATGAGATGTGAACGTTGTCGCGGGCCATGGCTTCCCGGTCGGCGAGTTGCGCAGGCGTGAGGCTGTTGGTGGTCATCAGCTCCACAGCGGGCCGCGACAGGATCCGCTCGGTGCCGTGCATGCCGTGGTTGAGCAGCATCTGGAAATAGGCGTGGTAATCGTCCACTGTGGACACCAGCCCACCGCCGCCGCCAGGGAACGCTGGAGGCTGGCTCCACCGGCCACCCACGGCCTCGTCCCAGACGTTGAACTCTCCCGTTTGCGGGTTGGGAGCGTATAGCGTCGGCATTCGGTCGATCTTGTCTTCGGGTACGTGGAAACCCGTGTCCTTCATGTCGAGCGGGTCGAAGATGCGTTCCCGCAGGAACTTCTCGAACGACTGACCCGTGACCCTGGCGACCAGCACGCCAAGCAGGTCGTTGCTGATCTGGTACTGCCACCGCTCACCCGGCTGGTGCATCAGCGGCAGTTCGCCAAGACGGCGCATCCACTCGTCCGGCTCGGGCATCGGCTCTGGCAGGTTAGGCGTCAGCCCCTGCTCGAAGATCGCGCCCATGATGGGCGTGCCCAGCGCCGTCATGTCCATGCCGAGCCCGAACGTCGACGTCAGTAGATCCCTTACCGTGATCGGCCTCCGCGCCGGCACGGTGTCCTCCAGCGCGCTGTCGATCCGCGTGAGCACCCGCCTGTTGGCCAGTTCCGGCAGCCACTGGTCCACCGGGTCATCCAGCCGCAGCCGGCACTCGTCGAGCAGAACCATCGCGGCCGCGACGGCGACCGGCTTGGAAGTCGACGCCATCCGGAAGATCGTGTCCCGGCGCATCGGCGGCCCACCGTCGTGCTGCATCGTCCCGAGCGCTTCGACGTGTGTCTGGCCGCCGCGGCTGACCAGGGCCACCAGCCCGGGAATCTTCCCGGATTCGACGTGCCGTGCCAGCACGTCGTGCAGCCTGCGCAGTCCCGTCTCGGAGAAGCCGTTGCCTTGCACCATCATGAATCTCCTTCGTGTGCGTGTGTTCGCTGTCCAAACCATGCGTGCCCGACCTGACGCGGCCCTGACACCGCCCCGACACGGGCCACCTGACCAGCCTGCCGGCACCGCAGGTCGTGATCAACAGCGAACTCAGGCATGACCGATAACCCCATGGTTATGGCAGGACTAGACAGAGCGCACGCGCTGAACGACTGTGGACGGCGTGGTCTCTAAATACCTGTGGAACAAGTGGGGCATGTTCGTCATCGGAGCCGCGCTCCTAGCGATTGGCCTCGCCACTAGCGGCGGCGAAGTCATGTGTGACGGCAAGCCAATGTCGCCGGATGACACGTGCAGCCACCTTCGCAAACGGCGCGCGGTGGTCAACACGTTTGAGGAAGAGAAGTTCCACCAGTCCATCGCGGAGAAGATCTTCATCGCGTCGGGCGGCGCCTTCATCATCGCCGGAGTCGTGTGGACCGTCGTAGACCGCCGCAGGAAAACCCAGCGCCCGCAATGAATATTCTGCTTACCTGGCCGTGCGGGAACGATTCTCGCGTACTCGTGCCTGCCACATCACAGCGGCCAGGATGATGACAAACCCTACCGCCACACTGATAAGGCCGGCCTGCATCATGGGCCAGCTGGCGCTATTTCCTGTAACGGGGAGCGTGCCCGACGGCGAAGGCGTCACCGAACCCGGTGGTGTCACCGAGCTGGACGGCGTGACTGAGCCGGACGGCGTCGCTGAAGATGAGGGCGTTGCCGAAGACGAGGCTGTTGTCGACGACGAAGGCGACACCGAGCTCGTGGGAGTTGTGGAGGACGAGGCCGTCACCGAGGTTGACGGGCTGGGTCTAGTCCGCGACGGTGTTGGGCTCGTGCTGCCGTAGCCGTACCCCGGCTCCTGGGCCGTTGCCCCGGCCGGGCCAAGCATCAAGGCAGCGGCACCGGCGAAGGTCACCACGCCGGCCGCGAGCGCTGTTAGAGCGCGGCTGAGTCCCATACTCCGATAACGGAGATGATCGGCAAAAGTAGTGCTCTGACCTGGGAAACGTCGGCCGGTCAGTTGGCGGGGGAGACGCCGGCCAGTTTGAACGTGTGGATGCGGTCCCACTTCTGCCCGGTGATGAGGTGTACGTCGCCGGTGCGCAGCTCATAGGTGACCGACCAGCGGGTGTGCGGCTGAGCGACCGCCTGCAGCACCCGCATCGCGCCCTGCCAGCCCAGGGCACCGTTCACTTTGGACAGTTCACCGGACGTGATGGCGTAGCGGCGGTCTGCGGCACGGGTCGCGGCATCGGCCGGCACAAGCTGGAAGTTAGTCATCGCCTGCCATGGCCCGGCAGACTTCTCGATGCGCAACTGGCCGTCAATGAACTCAACAACCGCTGACCTTCCAGCCGCGTCAGAGATCAGGTAGTGCAGCGCCGGGCCGCCAGAGAAATCCAGGTTGTACTTGTCGAACCACAGCAACGCCTCGTCAACAGTGGCCGCATGGTCAAGCATGAGGCGAATGATGCGCACGCTGCCCACCGTCGGCCTGCCCGCCACGGCTGGAGCCCGCCCGGCCGTGTCAGCGGCCAGCCCGATGGCCAGGCCCTTCTCGTTCATCCCGTCGAAGGGCAGCAGCGGGGCCTTGAGTAGTTCTTTCGGCCGTGCCATGGGGTTTGTTATGCCCAGGTAAGAAATGTCCACGAGCGAGATCGAGGCGTACCCGTCGGGCGGATCGGCATGCAGCAACAGCGCCGGATTCGGGTCCCAGTCGAAGTTGCGTGCGAACACGGGCCGCTCGCGGTCGCCAGCCGCCAGGAAAAGCGAACACCCGAACGGACTCGCCGGCGTAGCGGCCTGAACGTCGGCAAACGGGTCGTAATCGCCAATCAGCGTCATCTCGTACAGCGGCAGATCGTCGACCTGACGCAGCGTGGCCAGGCTCGGGTCGCTGGAGTGCTGCTGCTCGACGGCGGGCGTGCAGCCCGTCACGGCCAGCACCAGCAACAGGGCCAAAGTCACGCGCAAAACAAACACCTCGCGAGGATCAAAGCGATCGATCCTTGAAGCCTAGCTTGATTTTCCGTTCCACAGGAACGTGTCCTTGATGGCGCTGGAGCAGATGCCCACCAGGAGTGTCACCGGCTCAGGCAGAGAATCGTCACGTGTTCCCGCGGTGGTGTGGGAGAACACGACGGCTAGGAGCATGGCGAGCAGCAGCAGGAGCGACACGGCAGGGCACGCGAGCCCAACTACCGCAAGCAAACCGGCGCCGGAGAACACGGCCACCACCCAAACCACGATCGCGACGATCGTGACGCGCATTGCCCACACAAGACTGCGGTATGAAGGCATTTGGCGCAGTGCGGAGGCCAGCTCTGCCGGGCTGACCCCAGATATTGTTGACATAATCCGTCCAAAAGCGAGAATGCTTGCATAAGTCAGCCAGTTTTATACACGATCGCGAATGCGTCCCGACAAGTACCCCCGGCTGCCTGGCTTCAACCACGGACATGGGGTGAGCGAGTGTCCATGATCCGGTAGTTAACGGATTGTTACGGCCCTATTCTCCGCACATGACAGCGACGGACGCGCTTATCAGCCGGATTCGGCAGGCAGTGATAGGTGACGATGTCCTGATCGAGGGTCCTTATGGGCCAAGGCGTATCATGTACGCCGACTACACCGCGTCAGGTCGCGGGCTCGACTTCGTCGAAGACTATCTGCGTGAGCACGTCTTGCCGCTGTACGCCAACACGCACACCGAGGCCTCCGCGACCGGCAGGCACACGACGGCGTTGCGCGAACACGCCCGCCAGCTCATTCACCGCAGCGTCAACGGCAGCGACGAGGACGCGGTGGTGTTTTGTGGCACGGGCGTGACCGGTGCGATCGACCGGCTGGTGCGCCTTTTCGGCCTGACGGGTCAGCGCGACCGGCCGCCCCCGCAAGAGCGCCCGGTCGTCTTCATCGGACCGTATGAGCACCACTCCAACGAATTGCTGTGGCGCGAATCCATCGCCGATGTTGTGCCGGTTCGCGAAGCGGCCGACGGCGGCGTAGACCTGGAAGACTTGGCGCATCAGCTGTCGCGCTATGCGGCGCGGCCACTCAAGATTGGCAGTTTCTCGGCCGCGTCCAACGTGACCGGCATCCTCACCGAACCTGACGCGGTCTCGCGCCTGCTGCATCTGCACGGTGCTCTGGCGTGCTGGGACTACGCCGCCGCCGGGCCCTACGTCCACATTGACATGAACCCGGACTCCGATCCCTTGGCCTACAAGGATGCTGTCGTCATCTCGCCGCACAAATTCGTCGGCGGGCCGGACACACCAGGCGTGCTCGTCGCGAAACGGCACCTGTTTGACCGCCCTGTGCCCGTCATCCCGGGCGGTGGCACGATCCTGTTCGTCAGCCACGAAAGGCAGTCGTATCACCCCGATCCAACCATCCGCGAGGAAGGCGGCACGCCAGCCATCATCGGCGCCATCCGGGCAGGCCTCGCCTTTTCCATCAAAGACTCCGTGGGTACTAAGGAAATCCGCCGCCGGGAATCGGGCTTCGCCCAGCGTGCCCTTGAGTCGTGGTCACGGGACGAGCGAATCGCCATCCTGGGCAACACCAAAGCCGAACGTCTCGCGATCGTCTCCTTTGGACTCAAAAACGGCCGGGGCATGCTGCACGGCAACTTCGTCGCCGCACTCCTGAACGATGTGTTCGGAATCCAGGCTCGCAGCGGCTGTTTCTGTGCCGGGCCCTACTTGCATCGTGGCTTCCCGATCGGCGACGCGTGGTCACAGCGGATGGACGAGGCGACAGCCCAGGGGCAGATGGGAGCGAAGCTGTCGTTCACCCGGATCGGCTTTCCGTATTTCGCCAGCGACCAACAGGTCGGCTACCTCATCGAAGCGGTGCACCTGCTTGCTGAGCACGCCTGGAAACTGTTGCCCCAGTACGACTTCGACGAAGTCTCCGGACTGTGGTGGCACCGTTCGCTGGTCACCCGCAAGCGGGTCGAGCTGCCCGATCTGCTCATGGGATCAGTCCCGGAGCTAGCCAAGGGCAGCCGCGACGACGGCGATCTGCAGCGCTACCTGAGCGAAGCTATGGACATTTTCGCCCAGGCGACGCCACACCCTCGTGATCTGACCGCCGAAGCGTCGGGTTTCGAAGACATCAGATGGTTTCCGTTGCCGGGGGAGGGTTCCAGCGAGGTGTGCTGCCCTCCCGACGTGGCGCCGCGCCCGTCATCGCGTCTCGCGAGAGCGCTGGAAATCCTTGCCCCCGCGGTGCTTTCCGACCGCCAGTAAACCTGGACGCTAGCCGACGAGCCGGTTTTCCCAAGCCCACGCGGCGGTTTCGACCCTGTTGCGGGCGCCGAGTTTCATCTGCACACTCGCCAGATGGGTTTTGACCGTGCCCACGGCGATGAAAAGCTGCGCTGAGATCTCGGAGTTCGTCAGGCCTTGCGCGACCAGTTTCACGACTTCCAGTTCCCTGGGCGACAGTCCGACGTCCTCGTGGACGGTCGCCGGGGTGCTCAGGTGCGCCAGCAGCCGTACCGTGATGGAAGGGCTGATAAGAGCGTCGCCGGTGGCTGCCGCGCGCACGGCCTCCACGAGCAGAGCCGGGCCAGAGTCCTTGAGCAGAAAGCCGCAGGCGCCGTTGCGCAGTGCCGTGTGCACATACTCGTCGAGGTCAAACGTTGTCACCACAACGACTTTGACCGGTTCAGCGACACCGGGCCCGGCGAGCAAACGCAGCGCCTCAAGTCCATCGAGGCGGGGCATGCGGATATCCATCAGCACCACATCGGGCCGCAGTCGCCGGCACATCTCCACGGCGGTGACGCCGTCTTCGGCCTCGCCGATCACTTCCATGTCGGGCTGCGCACCGATGATCATGCCGAATCCGGTGCGGACCATCGCCTGGTCGTCGGCGATGAGCACCCGGATCATGCCGCCACCTGGCTGCGCAACGGCAGGGCCGCGTCGACGACCCAGCCGCCGGTGGCGTCAGGCCCGGCGGTGATGGTCCCGCCAACAGCACTGACCCGTTCGCTCAAGCCGATCAGCCCGTAGCCGTGCCCACGGGCGGCGGGAACGTGCCGCGTCACGCCGTCGTTGACGACCCGGACGAGCAGCCAATCGGGGGTCCGGCGCAGCAGGACGTCAACCGCCCGGGCGTTCGGCGCGTGCTGGCGGGCGTTGGTCAGCGCCTCCATGACCACCCTGTACGCCGATGTCGAGATCTCAACGGGCAAGCCGTCCAAATCCCCGTCAATATGCGGGCGCACCAAAGTGGTCGTGGCGCTTCGGAAACTGTCTAGCAGACGGCTCATGTCCGTGATCCCCGGCAGAGGAGCGAGCGGCACTTCCGGTCTGGCGTTGGGGTTTCGCAGCACACCCACCATCCGCCGCATCGAGGTCATCGTCTCCAAACCAGCGGCTTCAATCTGTTCCAGCGCGGCCAGCACCCGTTGTGGGTCTTGCTCGGCGACGAATCGTGCGCCCTGAGCCTGGACCACGATCCCCGTCACGTGGTGAGCGATGAAGTCATGCAGGTCGCGCGCGAACTCCGCGCGCTGCTCAACCCGAAGCGCGGCGACCGCGCGTTCCCGGTTGCTGGCTAGGAGCCGCAGGTAAGTCCCTCCGGCCACCGCGCCCGCCGCGCCGAGGGCCTGAAGCAACCCGAACGTGACCCAGTCAGGGCCGAGGCCCCGCAAGGGAAGCAGTGCCACCGCGATGACGGTTACGGTCACCGCGACGGGCGCCCAGCCGGCCGCACCTCGCCGGGCGACGACGAATATCACGCCCAGCAGCCCCAGCGATTCGGCAAGACCCCAGCTGCGATAGAGGTGGACATCGACAACGGCAACTCCGGCGGTGACGGCAAGGGATGCCGCGGCTACCAGGAGCGCGGCCTGCGGCAGCCGCTTGGATCCTTGCCGGTGAATGGGCAGGAAGACCGCCGCCGCGGCGGCCGCTAGCCCTACCTGGACCGAAATCAGCACCAGGCGCTCTGGGCTGGAGAAGGGCAGCATCTCCAGCGGAACATCGAAGATGCTGCCCACGAGTGCCAGCGTGCCTAGGGCGGCGAATTGACCGAGCCGCACCCACCATCGCCCAGGAATGTCAGTCATCATCGTGACCCAGCGTAGCTAGCGCGCCGGCGAATCTAGATCAGCCAAAAGACATACCCTGCCGCACCGAGATCTGGCCACGGGCTGATGCGGCCAGGGTCAGCAGTCCGCGACGCTTCAGTCAGTCAGAACCGCATGTGACTGGAGGACTGATGACTTGCGTCCGCGAGCTGGAGATATTCGTCGCACAAGTGCTGGTGGCGCCCGTAGCGGCCGCCGCACGGCAGCAACGGCTGGCTTCCCAGCGGCGAATCCGCGAAACGCTGGCGGTCCGCAGGGCAGCCGCGGCCAGCGGCGGCAGGTAAGCAACGTCACCATGTCGCTGGGCCAGGCCGTGATCGACAGCGTCGCTATTGGCGCCAACATCCGGCACATCGCCGCGCAGACGCGTACGCCATTGATGGCCGTCGTGAAGGCCAACGGATTCGGGCACGGCGCGGTGACCGTCGCCGAAGCGGCGCTCGCCTGCGGCGCCACCTGGCTGGGCGTGACGTCCACGGCAGAAGCCATGGAACTGCGGTCGGCAGGGATCACCGCGCCCATGTTGAGCTGGCTGCACCGGGCAGACGAGGAATTTGCGGACTTGATTGCGGCCAACGTCGACATCGGGGTATCGAGTCTGGCGCATCTGCACGGGATCGCCGAGGCGGCCGCGCGCACGGGCCTGCCCGCGGCCGTCCAGCTGAAAGTGGACGTCGGTCTGTCACGCAACGGGATCCTCGGCGACGACTGGACCGAACTCGTTACCTACGCCCGCAAACATGAGGCCGAGGGCAGCGTCGTCGTGCGTGGACTGTGGTCTCACCTCACCAATGCCGACGTCGCGGGGTGCCCCAGCGTCGGGCAACAGGTCACCAGATTCCATGACGCGCTACAGGTCGCGCACGGCGCTGGGCTGACGCCTGACGTGGTGCACCTGGCCAATTCCGGTGCGGCTCTGGCCGCCCCGCAGACACGGTTTGACCTGTGCCGCATTGGCCTGGCCATGTACGGTGTCGATCCGTTTTGGCGCGAAGGCGTGAGCCAACGGGCGCTACAGCCGGCGATGACGTTGCGTACCAGCGTCGTCAACGTCAAGCGGGTGCCTGCGGGAACCGGTGTTTCGTACGGGCCTGACTACGTGACGGACCGTCCCGCCACGCTCGCCCTGATTCCGCTGGGTTACGCCGACGGCCTGCCCCGCGCCGCCGAAGGCCGCGCGTCGGTGTGGCTCGCCGGGCAGCGGTGCCCCATCGTCGGGCGCATCTCCATGGACCAATGCGTTGTCAACGCTGGCGATCTGCCGGTCAGCCTCGGCGACCCCGTCATCGTCTTCGGCGCCGGAACTCACCCGGGCGAACGCCCGCCGGCGGTTGAGGACTGGGCGCACTGGGCCCGTACCAATCCGCACGAGATTTTGACCGGCATCGGAGCGCGGGTAGCCCGCGTGACACCTCAGGAGGCACGGACAAGATGAAAACCCGGCTGGCTGTGCTGTTCGGCGGGCGAAGCGGCGAGCATGACGTTTCGCGCCTTTCAGCGCAAAGCATCCTGGCGCACCTCAACCCCGCCCACTATGAGGTGACCGAAGTGCTCATTGAGCGCGACGGCCAGTGGTGCGTCGGCGGCGACCACGCCACCCTCGCCGAAGCGTTGCGGGTGCTGCGCGCCCAGGACGTGGTCTTCCCAGCGCTGCACGGTCCCTACGGCGAAGACGGGATCATCCAGTCGATGCTCGAATGGCTCGGCGTGGCCTACACCGGCAACGGAGTGTTCGCCAGCGCGGCCGGCATGGATAAGGCGATCACTAAGAAACTCCTTGCGGCACAAGGTTTGCGGGTCGCCGACGGAGTCGTGCTGCAGGCGGGGCATGACCTGGCGGAAGCCGACCGTGAGCGGTTGGCGCTGCCCGTTTTCGTCAAACCCGCCCGCGCCGGGTCCAGCCTGGGTGTGTCCAAAGTAGAGCAGTGGCCGCAGCTGCCGGCCGCGCTGCGGCTGGCTCGCGAAAGCGACACGAAGGTCCTCATCGAGCGGGCCGTGCCCGGGCGCGAGATCGACGTTGGTGTGCTGCAACACCCGGACGGCACGGTCACCGCCGGTCCGCCGCTGGAGATCCGGGTGCCGAGCGCGACATTCTTTGACTACGAAGCCAAATACGGCGGGGGAGCGGTCTTTCACCTCCCGGCCCCACTCGACCCCGCCATGACACGTCGTCTGCAAGACCGTGCCGTCGAGGTGTTCCACGCGCTGGGCTGCCGGGGCCTGCTGCGCGTCGACTTCTTCGTCCCGGAGCCGGACGGCGAACCGGTCGTCAATGAAATCAACACTTTTCCTGGCTTCACGAAGGCGTCGCAGTACCCGCAGATTTGGCAACGGGCCGGCATCGAGTTCCCGGATCTGCTCGACATTCTCATCGCTGGCGCGCTCACCAAACGGACCGGCGCACTCACCTCCGAGGCCGTCGCATGATCCTGCTTTCCGATCGCCGTGTTTCCGTCATTCCTTTGCGCGACAACGGTGAAGTCATGGTCGACCTGCGCGACGTTGACGAGTTGCGGGTCGACGCCCGGCTCGCTGACGCGGCTGGCGCCTACGCGCATCTGCGAGAAGACACCGTCGCTCGCCTGGTCAGCGCGCAAGGGCGCCTGCCCTATGGGTTGCGGCTGCTCATCATCGAGGGATACCGGCCGCTAAGCCTGCAGACCACCTATTTCGAGGACTACAAAGCTGAGCTGCGGGCTAACTATCCACATTGGACCCCCGCGCGACTGCACACGGAGGCCAGCAAATACGTCTCGCCGCCCGAGGTCGCCCCGCACAGCACCGGTGGCACCACCGACCTGACGTTGTGCACCGAAGACGGCATTGAGCTCGATATGGGCACCGCCGTCAACGCCAGCCCGATCGCCAGCGCCAACGCCTGTTTCACGGCCTCGCCTGATATCTCGCCGCAGGCACGCGTCAACCGCGGCATCCTGTCACAGGCGCTCACCTCGGTGGGGCTGGTGAACTACCCCACCGAGTGGTGGCACTGGTCGTTTGGCGACCGCTACTGGGCGCTTAGCACGGGTGCTGCCGCGACGCGGTATGGCCCGGTGGACCTGAGCTAGGTGAGCGAAGCCAGCACCGTGAGACGGTCCGTCGCGGGGCGTCGCGGGCGGATGCCGATGAGAACGCCCGCGATCACTACCGCGGCACCGGCGAGTTCGGCGACGGCGGGCAAACCCTGTCCCAGCAACGCCGCGGTCACGATGGCACCGATGGGCAGGCAGCCGGCGAACAGCCCAGCGCGGTCGGCGCCCAGGGTGGACAGTGCTGAGTACCAAAGAAGAAAAGCTCCGGCACTGACGATGACGGCGAGGTAGGTGAGCCCGAGCGCCTCGGGCATCGTCGGCATCCGCAAAGCGTCCGTGCCGGCGGTGGCGAACCCCAGCACGAGCAGCATCGGCACCGAAGCCGCGCCGGCGTAGGCCGAAACCCTAATCGCACCAAGCTTTGGCAGCAACGGCAACGCCAGCATCGAGAAGCACACCTCGCACGCCAGAGCGCCAACGCTAAACAGGATGCCGCGCGGGGTGCCGGTGCCCAGACCGGTGGCCAGGGTGGCCCCGCCGACGACGACCAGCGCTCCGATGAGGACTCTGGGCGAGGGCCGTTTTCCCGCCGCCAGCGGCCCGATGACGGCCAGCACGACGGGCACGGTGCCCACGATCGTGCCGATGAACGCGGCACTGGCATAGCGGGTGCCCTCGACGACGAAGACGTTGAACGCGACGATGCCGGTGGCGGCCAGGCCCAGCAGGTACGCCCATTCCCGCCCGGTGAGCCGCACCAGGCCGTGCCCACGGGCGTGGGCGACCGCGAACAGGATGAGCGCGGCCAGGATGTAGCGCACCGCCTGCCCGCCGTAGACCGGGTAGCTGGACACGCTGGCTGACACTGCCGCCAGGGTGCCGACGAGGAACATGGCCCCGGAGGCGGAAAGGCTGGCGCGAAGATCTCCCATGCCTCTCAAGGTAGGATGCCATTGGTCCCCGCGACAGGACCAATCGGCACCCGATCCAGAGGACCAATCGCGTGGACCTGCATCTGCACATCGACCACTCGGCCGGTGCGGTCACCGTCCAGCTCACCTCGGCGCTGCGCGACAGCATCCGTTCCGGGGCGTTGCGTGCCGGGACCAGCCTGCCACCGAGCCGTCAGCTGGCCCAGGACCTTGGCCTGTCCCGGGGCGTGATCGTCGAGGCTTACAGTCAGCTGGCCGCCGAAGGGTTTGTCATCGCCCGCCCGGGAGCACGCACCATGGTGTCGGCCTGCGCGACAGCAGCGGAAGTGTCGCCAGTGGACGGTCCGGTTCAGCCCGGTGCGGTTGCCGTGCGCTATCAGCTTCGCCCTGGTACCCCCGATTTGAGTTTGTTCCCCCGATCCTCATGGATGTCGGCCCTGCGCCACGTGATGACCTCGATCCCGCACGACGCCCTGGGCTATCCCGATCCGGCAGGGGTGCCGCAGTTGCGCGACGAACTCGCCGCCTACCTCAACCGGGTGCGGGCAGCCCGCGCCGACGCGCAGCACATGGTCGTCGTCAACGGCGTCGCGCTGGCGCTAAGCCTTGTCACCAGAGCACTCGCCAGCCAGGGCCGCGACCTCATCGCCATCGAGGACCCCAGCGGGCTCGGGCAACGAGAGCTCCTAGCCGCCTCCGGCGCACGGCTCGTGCCCATCCCGGTCGATGACGAAGGCATAAGTGTTGCGGCCCTTAGCCTTTCCGGCGCCCACGCCGTCCTGCTGACGCCTGCGCACCAATTCCCAACCGGTGTCGTGCTTTCCCCGGCCCGGCGCACCGCCCTCGCGGCCTGGGCCGCCGAAACGGGCGGGCACATCATCGAAGACGACTACGACGCCGAGTTCCGCTTCGACCGCGAACCCGTGGGCACGTTGCAAGGCCTGCTGCCTAGCCACGTCACCCTCACCGGATCGGTCAGCAAATCCCTTGCCCCCGGCCTGCGGCTGGGCTGGATGGTCTCGCCGCCACCGCTGGCCGCCGAAGTCGCCCGGCTGCGCCAGCTGCTCGACCTCGGCTCGCCCGTGCTGGAACAGCATGCCCTGGCACGCTTCCTCGGCGACGGCGGGTATGACCGGCACCTGCGCCGGGCCCGCAAGGTTTACCGCCGCCGCCGCGACGCCCTGGCGAACGCACTAGCCATACACCTGCCGCAGGCGAAAGTGCGCGGGATCTCTGCCGGGCTGCACCTGCTCGCCGAGCTGCCCGCCGGCACAGACGACGAAGCCATCGCCGCCAAAGCGCTAAAGCTAGGCGTGACCACATCTCCGCTCTGTCCAATGCAGACCCATCAGGGGGTACCAGGCCTCGTCCTCGGATTCGCCGTCGAACCCGAACACCGCCTCGGCGAAGCCGTCCGTCTCATCGCGACCGTGGTCTGACCCTAACTGGTTTTGAGACCGTAACGTGACGAAAGATCGTTGGGACGGGCCAGCATCGGCGGTTGGGTTGCCTTAGCGTTCACGAATGAAGCTGACCAGGCCAACATGGATCTTCTTAGGAATGTCGTTGATGCTGGTCGTGATTTCGCTGGTCAGGCTGTTCTGGCGGCTGTATGCCTATCCTGATTTGTCGATTGTCGCCAATGGGTCGCTGGGCCTGGCGCCATTGGGCTGGACGGAAATCATGGTGGTCCTCCCCTTCTGGGCTCTGTTGCTGGCCGTCTTGCTCGCGGTCATGGGGCGGGCAGATTTTGACGGGCCGGGCCGCAGGAAACAACTCGTCTCGCAGACGCTCTTGCTTACCGCGGCCGGTGTCGCCATCATGTTCTGCTCGGTGGAGTCAATCGACAGGCTGTCATTAGGCGGGTTGTTCGCCGCGATAGGTATCGCCATCGCGGCGCCCCTCATCGTGGATGTATTCGTGAGCAAGCAGACGGATCTGGCAGAGGCCTGGCGACGACTGCGTTATGTGCCTGTCGTCCTAGTCGGCGTGATTGTGCCGCTTATCGCCGTTCGGTGGATGTTGCTGCGGTGGCCCGAGCCACCGGTCACGTCGCCAATTACCGTCCTAGTGCTCCTCGTCGTCGCGCTCATTCAGGCAACCGCGATTCGTCAGTCGCTCGGCAGGCCGATGGGCGTCGATGACGCGACTGGTTCGCCGCGGCTGCAACGAATAGTGGCAGCCTCAGCGGCGGCCGTTATCCTCCTACCCGGCGCGGCGGCTGCTGTCATCGCGGTGACAGCAAACCTGCCACAGGTGTGGTTCCGCGATGGCTGGTCGGCGCTCGCTGCCGGATGGCCAGCAGGGCGTCATCCCGTTTTTGCGCACGGGAACGGCTTCATTACCGACTGTCTCGACGACCGTTGCGAAAGTGCTGACACGATCCGGATCGGATTTGCTTTCGTGGAAGACCGGCTGTCGTATCCGACGGCTGCGATCGCCGCAGATGGCGCGGTCACGATTGTTAACGGAGAGCAGCTCATCCATTGCGACGCCGGCCGGTCGGCGTGCAGAAAAGTCTCTCCTGTCACGCTCAAGGGCGCGGCGCTTAGCGCTGTCACTGTGTCAGCGAACGGTGCCGTTGTCCTCGGCGCCGCATGGGTGGTGTCGGCGAATGAAACGACAACCTGGTTGAAGCTGGCAATCGTCCAATGTGCGGATCCCTACTGCGCTGAGGTGACTGTCGCCGACCTCGGCCAGATGGAAACAGGCGTGCTCGAGACTTACAACAGCCAGATCAGGATCGGCATCGGTGAGGCCGGGATCCCAGGTCTCATCGTGTTTGGCAAGGACACCTTCTGGGTTGGACACTGCCCTGCAGCCGGGTGCAGGTTGTCTAAAGCCACTGAGGCGCATCAGCACCAGGAGATGCTAGATCTCCATGGGTGGCCTTACCAACGGCGTGCAGCTCATGTCGACAGCGGGGCTGAGATGGCGGTCGGAAAGGAAGGCTACTACGCGCTGGGATTTATGTCGGCCAGAGCTGAGGCGATTCAGCACATGTCGACGTCGTCCGGCGATGCCCTACTCATTTGCGCCGATAGCCGTTGTGGTGAGGTCAAGCGCCGCGTTTTCCTGCCAGTTCCCTTCGTGCCGTATCCTTTCGACCTGCACTCGCCGCCGTGGGTTTACAAGGATCCCATTGCTGTGCATCCAGATGGCCGAGTGGTTCTTGTAAACAACTATCTTCTGCGCCTCTATGTGGTTGAGCGCTAGAACCCAGACTCAACCGTGTGCGGGCGACACTGAGCGCCTTGACAGAGAACTGCGAACGGTTGCTTAGATTTGTAAAATTCAGGGCTTGAAGTTGCAGATTTATGCATCTAAGGTCATGCGCAAATCCCTCAGGGGCTGTGTCGGCGTAGCCGCCTTCATCGCTCAACCGTGAAGGAGTCTCATGACTGAAATCAACCGCCGAACCTTATTCGGCGGCGCTTTTGCTACCGGTGCGGCGGCGATAGGGGTGGGCAGCGCGTCGCTCGCCTCGGCTGCTTCGCTCGCGGACCCGCCGCGTCCGCCGGGCCAGACGTCGATGATCGATGTCGCGTTCCCCGCGCGTTCCACCGTCCGCATAGGACTGATCGGATTGGGCAATCGCGGCGGGTCCATGGCTGGTGAATGGGCGCGGGTGCCAGGTTGCGTCGTCACCGCCGTGTGCGACATCCGCAGCGCCCGCGCGCAGACCGTGGCCGATCAGCTGGTCGCCTCAGGCAAACCCCGGCCCGCCATCCACGGTGGTTCCGCGTCGTCATATCAGGCACTTCTCGCACGCACCGATGTGGACCTCGTCTACATCGCCACACCATGGGAATTCCACTACGCCCAGGGCCGCGACGCGATGCTCGCGGGCAAGCACGTGATGGTGGAGCTGCCCATCGCCACGACCTTGACCGAGCTGTGGAGCCTGGTCGACACCTCCGAGCAGACGCGCAAACACTTGATGCTGGCCGAAAACTGCTGTTATGGCGAGCACGAGCTGGCGATGCTGAAGATGTCGCACGCGAAGGTCTTTGGCGAGGTGACCAATGGCCACGGCGGCTACCTGCACGATCTGCGGGCCCTGTTGTTCAACGACGGTTACTACACCGACGACTGGCGCCGGCTGTGGCACACCCGCAGCACCGCGAGTTTCTATCACATGCACGGTCTCGCCCCGGTTGCCGCCGCGATGGACATCAACCGCGGCGACCGCTTCGCCACCGTCAGCGCCACGTCCACGGTCGCGCGTGGCCTGGCCGATTACCGGCAGCGATTCGTGCCAGCCGGGCACCGGTCGTGGAACGAGACCTACATCAACGGTGACTTGGTCACGTGTCATATCAAGACGGCCAAGGGTTATGCCATCCGCACCGAGCACGATGTGAGCACACCGCGGCCGTATAGCCGGATCAACAGCATCGCCGGGACGCGCGGGTTGCTCGAAGGCTATGCCAACACGGCATCGACGTCGCGCATCTACTTTGAACCGGCGTTCGGTGACCACGGCTGGCGTGACTTTGGCCCGTACCGGGACCAGTACAAACACTGGCTGTGGACCAAACTTGGCGGTTCCGGCGGGGGCCATGGCGGCATGGACTTCATCATGTGCTGGCGCACGATCCAGGTCATGCGCGCGGGTCTGGTGCCCGACATCGATGTCTACGACTCGGCCGCGTGGTGCGCGCTGATCCCGCTCAGCGCCGACTCGCTGGCCCTTGGCGGAGCAGCGGTGCAAGTCCCCGATTTCACGCGCGGCGACTGGAACCGGATACGCCCCGGTCTGGATTCACCACCGTCTGACATGCCTGGGGGTGGCGGAACGCAGCCGCTGCCGAACTTGGCGGCAGCCTTCGACAACGTCGGCACCACCTATGAGTCCAATACGACGCCGGGCAATTTCGACGGCGACGGCAACAGTTTCTCCGCCGACAAGCTCACCGCCGCAGGGCTGGCTCCCGGCGCCACCGTCAGTGCGCTCGGCGCCAGCATCACGTGGCCCAGCGCGGTCGGCGCCAACAACAACGCGGTCGGCCGCGGGCAAGTCATCATGTTGAGCGGCCGGGGAAGCAAGCTCGTGCTTCTGGGGTCAGGCATCGGTTCTCTGCCGAGCGGCGCGGTCGTGGTGAAGTACACCGACGGCACCACCGCTCAGGGCACGATTACGTTTCCTAACTGGACCCAACCCGCGTCCAATGGCGCCACCGCGGTCGCGACCGTCGTCGGCCGCAATCGCCAAAGCGGTTACGGCGACACGAACTACAACTACACGATCTTCGCGCACTCGGTGGCACTCAACAACGCCAAGACTGTCGAAACGGTGACGCTGCCGGTCAATAGCAGCTTGCATTTCTTCGGCATGGGCCTGGCGCCGTAACGGTTAGTCCGATGCGTGCCGTGTGCGGGCGTAGTGGCGTGCCGCCCGCACACGGTTGCCACACGAGTCGCTGCACCACTCCTTGCGTGGGTGGTCCTTGGCGAAAAACTTGATGCAACTAGGAGCGCCGCACGCCCAGATCTCAGCGGCGGCAAGCATTTCCACGGCGCTGTGAGCGACCTCAGCGAGAGCCGCGTCAACGGCGTCGCCGCTGTGCACGGGCACCACCTGCAGCACGCGGCTGCCACGTAACTCCACCCACATGCTGGCCGCCCGGCCGACGGCGTTAATGGCCTCAAGCTCGGCGGGGGAGACCGACTCACCACCGGTGCTGGCGCTTGCCACCGAACGTATCGCCTCACGAAGCGAGCGGGCGGCCTCAACGTGACGGTCCGTGACGCTCGCCAGCGCGGCTTCGGCCAGCGGCGTGGCCAATTCGGGACGCGCCGCGCGCAGCCAGGCGGCCAAGTCGGCCGGAGTCACGAGCGCGTCTTGCTCCTGGGCGACGGCGACATAGCGGGTATTGGCCAGGGCGACGGGCAACTTCACATTCTCATGGTACTTGACGGCTTCAACCGTTAGGCGTCTAATGGGTGCAGAAGCGCTAACCCGTTAGAAAGGCTGTTCCGGTGGCATCCCTCCAAACCGGCCACATCGGCTTGAACGTGTCCGACCTCGACCAATCCGTGGCCTTCTACGAGCGCCTTTTCGGGTTCAGCACCAGGCGCTTCGACGGCTACGCCTTCCTGAACCACGACGGTGTGCTCATGGTGACGCTGTGGCAGCAGAGCACGCAAAGCTTCGCCACCGACCGGCCCGGCCTGCACCACCTCTCCTTCGCCGTGCCCGACATCCCGGCCGTGGAGCATGTTGAGGCGACGCTGCGGGAGATGGGCGTGGCCATCCGCGATGACAGCGGGGTGCCCAGCGAGGTTTCCGAAAGCGGCCAGATCTTCTTCCACGACCCTGATGGCATTCGCCTGGAGGTCTACTCGCTCACGCCAGGCAAGCCCCGGGCGGCCACTTCGCAGCCGGCGTGCGGATTCTTCTGATGCGTGCCTGGCACCAAGGCGAAACAGCCGTCCAGCAACGGGCCGGCTATCACCGCAACGGCGGCGTCGGGGTCCGGTTACCCGATGCCGCCCGCGATTTCCTGGCCCAGCGGCAAACGATCATCCTCGGTGGCCGCGACCTTTCCGGCCGTGTGTGGGCCGGAGCGCTCTATGGCCCGCAAGGCTTTCTCCAAGCCAACAACCAAAACCTGATAACCCTTGATGTGGTACCAGATGAGTCCGACCCGCTGCGTTTAGCGCTGCGGCACCAAGCCGACGTGGGCGCGATCGCGATAGAGCCCCAAACCCGCCGGCGCATGCGCGTCAACGGCCGCCTGCACGACCTTGGTGACCACCTCGTCATCGAGCCCGACCAGGTGTTCGCCAACTGCCCAAAATACATCGCGGAAACGCCGCTCGGCGCCACGGACACCGGCTACGAACGCGACTGGTCCACTGAACTATCATTAGCACAGCAGGCCTTCATCGCCACCATCGACACGTTCTTCGTCGCGTCTCATGTGGACGGTCACGGCGCTGACGCCTCGCACCGCGGCGGCCAGATCCGCGTCACCGGCCCGAAAACACTGTCGTGGCCCGACTATCGCGGCAACGCCATGTTCATGACGCTCGGCAACCTTGAGCTAGACCCGGCCTGTGGCTTGTTCATCCCCGATCGCGTCAACGGCGAGCACCTGCGCCTCACCGGCACCGCCCGCGTCGACTGGGACCCCGCAGCAGCAGCCACGTTCGAAGGCGCCGAACGGGTCGTCCACTTCGACGTGAGCGACGTCGTGCAAAGCCGCAGACCGTAGGCTAAGGTTCGGCTTTCTTCCTGGGCTGGAGCGGCGACTAGGTGGCCGCAGCCGGTGTGAAGACCGCCAGCAAGTGCCGTTGCACGCTCAGGTTCGAGGCCGCTTGTGCCGCTCGCACGGCCGCGGTGGCTGCCGTGCGCCAGCACACGCTGTATTGGCGTAAGGCGAAGTAGCCGCGCAGGTCGTCAGCTAGCAGCCACGCCACGTCAAACGGTCCGTTCTGGGCGCAGTGGGTCATCAGGGCCAGCAGGTTGAGGCGTTCGGTGTCCAGCCACGACAGTGCCTCGGCGCAGGTCATCGTGACCGTCGTTTCCGGACGGCTGAGCCGTGCCAAGTGCGGGTACAGCGCGCGTGCGGCGGCGTCGGTGTGCGCTAAATACCAGGCGTAGTAACGGTTCAGCGAGCTGTCATCGTCAGCGGCGAGCTCGTGTGCGTATGCCCGCACGAGGTCGTGAAAGGTATACCGCCCAACGCCGCCGTATTCGAGCAAGTGGATTCCGGCGAGCCGGTGTAGCAGCGCTGTCGTTTCCAGCACCGGCTGACCCGCGAGCGCGGCGACCGCGGGTTCGCTGAAGTCGGTCGCAGGCACCAGCCCGAGGTGACGGAACAGCTTCTGCTCGGCCGGGCGCAGGCGCTCATAGGAGCGGCTAAACGCCTGACGCACCGCGATGTGGCCGTCATCGGCACTGGTCATGGCCGACAGCGGATCGGTGGCCAGCCGTTGAGCGAAGGCTTCAATGGGTGTACTCGGCTGGTCGGCGACCTGAGCGGCGGTGATCCTGACGGCCAGTGGCAGCCCAGCACACGCGCGCACCAGCCCGGACACGGCGTGCGGTTCCCTCGCGGCCCGCTGAGCCCCGACGATGCGGCCAACGAGCTCGTGCACTTCTGCTTCTGGCAGGCACGGCAAACTGATGCGGCGGGCCCCGTCTGTCGCGGTCAGACTGGCGAGCCGGCTCGTGCTGGTGACGAGGGTGAAGCACGTTCCGCCGCCGGGAAGCAGAGGCCGGATCTGTTCGGCACTGGCCGCGTTGTCGAGCACGATGAGGATCCGCTTACCGGCCAGTGCCGAACGGTATGCGGCACTTGCCTCCTCGACGTCCACGGGCAGACTCCGCACACCCAGGCTGCGCAAGAAAAACGCCAGCACGGCAACGGGCTCAGTGCCCTGAAGGTTGAAGAACAGCTGACCGTCAGCGAAGGCGTCAGCGTGCTCGTGAGCCCACCGCAAAGCCAGTGCTGTCTTGCCTATCCCGGGCGGCCCGGTGATCGCGGCCAGGGACTCACCCTGAGCCAAGTAGGCGGTCAGCTGAGCGGCCTCCTCGGCGCGGCCGGTGAAGTCGCTGACCGTCAGCGGCAACTGGCGCGGCGTTGGCGCGCTGGGCATCTGGTGTGGACGGTCCAAGCTCGGGTCAGCGCGCAGGATCGCCTGTTCCAGCCCGGCGAACCCCGCATCGGGGTCCAGACCGTGCAGATCGGCCAGGCCAGCCCGGAAGCGGCGGCCGATGGCGAGGGCTTCGTGTGACCGCCCGCAGCGGTAGAGCGCTAGCATGTGCAGCTCGATGAGCTTGCCGCGTAACGGGTTGGCGGTGGTCACCGGATTCAAGGCCACCGCCAGTTCTTCGTGGCGGCCGAGCTCAAGTTCCTTTTGCGCGAGCCGTTCCCACGCGACTAGCCGTTGTTCCTCCAGGTAGACGCGGGCCGCCTCGGCGAACGGGGCGTCGCACCCGGCCAGGGCAGGGCCACGCCACAGATCCAGTGCGGCCCGCAGATGCTTGGCGGCGATAGCTGTCTCGGCCACGGCGGCATCAGCCAGGTGCCGCTGAAAGTCAGTCAGGTCGAAATCGGGCGCGTGCAGGCAGTACCCACATTGTTTGGTCTCAATAGTTTTCCGGCCGGTGATTTCCCGCAGCGTGCAGACCATGGCCTGGATCTGGGAGCGGGCCGTCGCCGGTGGAATGCCGCCCCACAGCGCCTCGGCGATGCCGTCGATGGTGACCGTGCGCCCGGTGTTGAGCAGCAGAAACGCCAGCAACGCCCGATGGCGTGGCCGTCCTGCGGCGATAATCGCCTCGCCGTCGCTCACCTCAATAGGCCCGAGAATCCCAAACCGCATGCCAACAGGACGCATCGCAGACGCATATTCGTTGCATACCAACCCCGGCGAGCCTGTGAGCTGAGGGCCCGGAACCGGCAGTCCGGGCCCTCGTTCAAAGCCTGAACGTCATTTTGGTGGCAAGGTCCGGGCGAAGGCGATCCCGCGGGTAACCCAGCGTTTTAGGTCGGCGGCTTTGCGGCAGGCTGATTCGTCAACGGTGATCCAGCCTCGCATCGGCTTACCGCGCATGACCATTTCGGCGGCTCCCGGCTCGTCGAGCACCTTGTCAGAGGTGTCTGGATCCATGCGCACCAAGAGCCCGCCCTGCCCCCGCACCGCTACGGCCATGTTTCCGTTGAGCAGCATGGCCAGCCCGCCAAACATGCGTTGCTCGGTCAGCCCTTTTTCCTTGCCAGTGAGTTCGCGGACGCGGTTCGCCAGGTCCTCGTCATAGGCCATTGCCCCATCGTCGCATGTTCGGGGAAGAATCGAATCATGACTGCACACGCACAACCGGCCGCGGCCTTGCCAGGCGGGGGCGCCATCCCGCTGCTGGGCTTCGGCACCTGGCAAGCAACCGGCAAGAGCGGATACGAGGCTGTAAAGACCGCTCTGGAGACCGGCTACCGGCACATCGATACCGCCACGATCTACGGCAACGAGCGGCAGGTGGGTGCCGCGCTTCGCGACAGCGGGGTACCCCGTGAGTCGGTGTTCCTGACCACCAAGGTGCCGCCGGACCGCGTGGGGCATGCGCGGCAAACACTTGAGGAAAGCCTTAGCGCGCTGGGCGTGGATCAGGTCGACTTGTGGCTTATCCACTGGCCGCCCGCGCGTGGGCAGTCAGAGCGGCTCTGGCGTGAACTCATCGCCGCACGCGACGCTGGTCTAACACGGGCAATCGGGGTGAGCAATTACTCCATCACAGAGATCGATCAGCTGGTCAAAACCACCGGTGAACTGCCCGCACTCAATCAAATCAAATGGGGTCCACCGTTGTATGACGCCAAAGTTCAGGCCGCTCACCGCGAACGCGGCATCGTGCTAGAGGGCTACAGCGCCTTTAGGGTCACGAAGCTCAACAGCGCGGTCCTAACGGAAATCGCCCAGCGGCACGGTGTTACCGGCGCTCAGGTCGTGCTGCGGTGGCATCTGCAGCACGAGACCGTGGTGATCCCCAAATCGGTTACCCCGCAACGCATCCGCGCGAACTTCGACATCTTCGGTTTCACGCTGACGGAGCAGGAGATGGGCCGCATCGATAGCCATGCCTAGCAAGGAGTGGCCGCCGCACCCTCGCGAGGCGGCGGCCACTGTCCACTCAGGACTCAGCCGTTGACGAAACTCCACAGGTAGGTGATCCGGGCGTCGCCGGCGTTGATCCGGACCCCGCCATAGACGTTCTTGTTGGCCGTCTCTGACCAGTCAAAGTTGCACCGGGCCCACGAGCCGACTCCGTGCGGGTTGCGGCACCAGCGGTCGGCGACACCCGCCGAGGCGGTGATCAGCGCCATCGCGGAGTGCGTGTCTTCGGAGCCATCGCGCACATAAACGATGTCGCCGGCGTAGTTGATGCAGACCCGGGTGTTGCGGTTGGGGTCGGTAAGGCAGGTGTCCTGCCCGGACGGTCCGCTCACCTGAACACCGGTCTGGCAGGAGACGTTCGAGCTTCCGCACCAGGTGAAGTAGCTGTCATCGGCCATGCTCGGTGACTGAACGCTAAATACCGCGGCACCGATCGCTAGGGCGACCGCGGCGGCACGGGATGCGAGTCTTCTTCCGAGGGTGAACCGCATAGAGAGACCTCCTTGCCTCTGGATGATCTGATCTGACCGGCCCATCCTGACGCGTAGAGATATAGAAATCCTACAATTCGAGCTAGTTCCCCATGACACGCAGGAAATCGGCGTAGAAAAGACCCAGGCCGGCCGCGACGAAAATGCCGCCGATGATCCAGAACCGGATGACAATGTTGACCTCGCTCCAGCCCTTCATCTCGAAGTGATGGTGCATCGGCGAGATCAGGAAGATGCGTTTGCCCGTCGTCTTGTACGAGATCATCTGCAGGATCACCGAGCCCATGAGGATCGCGAATAGCCCGCCGATCAGCGGCAGCAACAGCTCGGTGCGTGTCGCGATGGCCAGGCCACCGATGAGCCCACCCAGGCCCAACGCGCCGGTATCACCCATGATGATCCGTGCGGGTGAGGCGTTCCACCACAGGAAGCCGACACACGCCCCGGCCGCGGCGGCCGCGATCATGGAGATCTCCAGCGGATCGCGAACCTGGTAGCAATAGGGGATCAGCGCGTCCGGGTTGGACGTGTAGCCCCGGTCGCCGCACCAGTGCTGATACTGCCAGGCGCCAATGAAGCTGTAGGCCGACAGCACCATCACGCTCGACCCGGTCGCCAGACCGTCTAAGCCGTCGGTGATGTTCACCGCGTTGCTGGTGGCGATGATGATGAGCACGAACAGGACCACTGCGCCGATCTTGCCGATGTCGAGCCAGTCGATGTCCCTGATGAACGAGATCTTGGTCGAGCCGACCGTTTGCCCGTTCGTGCTGGGGAAGTAGAGGGCGATCACGCCGAACACCGCGCCGACGAGCGACTGCCCGATGAGTTTGCCCCTCTTGCTCAGGCCACCGCTGTTACGCCGGCGCACCTTGAGCAGGTCGTCGATGCAGCCGACCGCTCCACAAAAGACGAACAGCCCCAGCAGCACCAGGCCCGTGATCGATGGGGGGATCTGCGCGATCTGCCGCTCCGGCACGCTTAGCAGCGCGAAGTGCCCGGCGACATAGGCGATGATGGTGGCGACGATGAACACCACACCGCCCATGGGCGGGGTGCCCTTCTTGCCCTGATGCTGCGGCACCGGCCCGACCGCCGCTTCGGTGCGGATGGGCTGGGCCACTTTGAGGCGGATGAAAAGCCGGATCGCTAACGGCGTCCCGAAGAGGGAAACCAGGAACGCCACCACGGTAGCGATAAAGACAGCTCTCACCGGCTCACTTCCCCTGATCAACGGCAACGCGTTAAAGGGAACGTACACGGCTTGCCGTTGACGGCGAGGGCGTGGCTCAACGCTGTCGCCAAGCCACGCCCTCGTTGCCTGGCTTAGGTGCAGATGCGGCGGTAGGTGCCGCCGACGTACGGGGTGTTGACGTTGCCGTCATGGTTGTAGTTGGCCACGATCACGTTTCCGTTGGTGATGTCCTCTGTTCCCGTGTTCAGTGGGCTCAGCTGCTGCCACGAGTTGCCGTTGCGCACGGACATGTAGACGCTGTTCGGTGGGGAGGCCACCATCAGTCCCGCGGTGTTGACCGCGTGCGGGTATTGGCCGGGGAACTCGCGCGTGATCTGGCCGGCGACGTTCCATTCCACGATCCGGTCAGTGTCGATGTCCTCGCTGAGGATGCGGCCCCGGCTGAACCCGCGCATGAATACATCGCGCTGCAGCGTGATCTGCGATCCGTCGGCGTTGACGATGACCCGGGTGTTGGTGACATACCTGCCGGTGTCATCGATGCCGACGGCGAAAACGCCCGATCCGAGCGTGGTGACCTGGCCCGGTGTCGCGGCCCGCCATAGCGCACCTATGGGGGAGCAGAACAAGCAGTAGGCCTGCCCGATGATGTCACCGGGGTTGTTGATCGCCAGGTTCGTATAAACGATGCTGCCAGCGACCGTCGGCAGCATCTGGTAGGTGCCGTTCTGATAGCGCCACGCGGTGTCCATATTGTTCGGCCCGCGCCACACGCCGGCGACCACTCCGCTGTCGTTGACGGCGTCGGCCCGGTTAGAGCCGCTGCCCGCGACCGGGTTCGGCAGGACTTGCGGCACCCCATCGTGCCAAACGACCGCGTTGTTGCCGGTTCCGTCGGTCCGGATGGCGTGCCCGGCGATGAGCGCTGAGTTCTGTGCGGCCCCGCTGACGACCACGCGTGAGTGTCCACTGGGGACAGCCAATTGCGTGGCGCTCCAGGTGCAGGCCGCCATCGCCGGCGCCCCTGGCACAAGGGGCACGGACAGCGCCGCCGCCACCGTTGTCAGGATCCATTTCTTCATGGCGCGGAGTGTAACCTAGTCAATTTGATTGTATCTATATATAGATAGGCAAGTTAATGACGCTGACCGGCTGAACGGTAAGCTCGCGCGTCATGGTAGACATCAAGCCGATCGCCGGGCGGGTAGGCCACGTGGGCGGCATCGAATCCATGACGGTCGACGGGCGCAGGTGGTTCTTCGGTTTCGACTACAGCATGGACACAGCGGTCTCCCCGCTCATCGACGATCCGGCTCGCATGGCGGCATTCGCCAGTGAGCACATGCTGCAAACCGACGGCCCACACGACGCCGCTTACTGGCGCGACCTCGTTGACTCCTCCGTCGAGATGTCGGACATCGTGGGTGAGGACGAAGACCGCACCTTCGACAGTGAAACCCTTGCGGCACAACGGCTAACGCCCAGCACCCAGCTCATGTACCTGATGGGCGCGGCGACGGCGTGGAACGACTTGTTCTTCGAAGACGACGCCGTGCAAGCCGCGTTCGCCACGATCGGTGTCAAGGAGCAGGACCGCGAAGACTGGGAGTGTCTCGACCAGTGCATAGCGGCGGTCGGCTCCGGCGACGCCGGGGTGAGCATGGCCGCCGCGGAAGTGATGACGGCGTACCAGCGATTCATCTTTGGCAATTTGCCGGCGAACTGGCCTGAGGTATTCGCCGCCCTGGCGCCGAGATAGCGCCGGATTGTCCAACGTCAAGTCCACAAAGCACAGCCCTCATCTTGGTGAAAGTCCAGGTGAGGGCTGACTGCTTTCTGACTGTAGGGGTGACCGTTTGCCTCACCCTGGTAACTGATCAGATTGGGACGGTCGCTAATCGTGTGGTTGGGCTGGAGTTAGCCAACACAGTTGGCGTACCGTCGCCGATGCGGTGCGAATGGGCGCAAGAACCCGTCAGCCGTGATGAATTTTGCTCAGTTCACCCCTGGTGCGCGGGGGACTCTTCCAAATGTCGGTGGCTTCATGCCGCCTGTCCGCGACAGGAGAACACGTGTCTCAGCGTTTCCGGAATCTGCGTTCGAACGACAGCGGCTTCACGCTGACCGAACTGCTGATCGTCATTGTCATTCTCGGTATCCTCACCGGGATTGTGGTCTTCGCGGTCGGCGCCTTCAGCGACCGCGGCACGACAGCGGCCTGCAAGTCCGACAAGAAGGCAGTCGAAGTCGCGGTTGAGGCCTACCGGGCGAAGACTGGAAACTATCCGTCTGCTTTGGACAGCGACGCCCGTTTCGCCTTGCTGACCACCGGCCCCAGCAACTACCTGCGGGAGAAGCCTTCCTCCCCGGACTACACCATCACCATTTCCGACAACCTCGGCACCGTCGCGTCCGTCGGCTGTTGATCCGCCTTCTGGGCGAACGGCAAGCGGTTTGCCGTTCGCCCAAAGGATTTCGGTACCACGAAGCAGTGATGGAGAGGCTGGCCTAACGTGGGTCCGCGCATTGATGCGCTCCTGGAACAGGTATGGCAGGCAGGCGGCACTGACCTGCTGCTCACCCCCGGTGCGTATCCGCAGATGCGAGTGCACGGAACGCTTCGGCCCGTGCCCGGCAGCGGCGAGCTACGCGACAGCGACACCGACGGACTGCTCGGTGAGCTGATCGCTGGGCTTCCACGGTCGGCAATGGACGATCGCATGGAGCACGACTTCGCCATCACGTGGCGAGACCTAGCTCGCTTGCGCTGCAACGCTTTCCGCCAGCGCAGTGGCATCGCCGTGGCCGTGCGCGTGATTCCCCGTGCCATCCGCACGATTCATGAGCTTGGCCTGCCACCGGTTCTGGGTGGCTTTGCCCGGCGGCACCAAGGGCTGGTGCTCGTCACGGGCCCGACCGGCTCAGGCAAATCAACGACGCTCGCCGCGATGATCGATCAGATCAACAGCGAGCGGGCCTGTCACATCATCACGATCGAAGATCCCATCGAGTACCTGCACGATCACAAGCGGGCGATGGTGAGCCAGCGTGAAGTGGGCGTCGACACCAGAACGTTTCCTGATGCTCTGCGCTCGGCTTTGCGCGCCGATCCCGACGTGCTGCTGGTCGGCGAAATGCGTGACCTGGACTCGATCCGGTTCGCCCTGACGATCGCCGAAACCGGCCATCTGGTGTTCGCGTCACTGCACACCAATGACACCGCACAGGCCCTGGCCCGCATCATCGACGTCTTCCCGGCCGAGCAGCAGGAGCAGATCCGCACCCAGCTCGCCGCCGCGCTGACAGGCATTGTGTACCAACGGCTTTTGCCTCGCTCCGGCGGCGGACTGGTCCCGGCGGTAGAGGTTTTGCTGGCGAACTCCGCGGTGCGCAACCTCATCAAGGAGAACAAGACCCACCAGTTGCGCAATGTGCTGCTCACCAGTCAGCAGGAGGGCATGATGACCTTCGAGAAGTCGCTGTCGATCCTGCTGCGCGCCGGCGCTGTGACGTACGAAGACGCGGTGGCCTATAGCCTTCACCCGAAGGAAGTCGAGAACAGGCCCATGTTGCCAGCGGGTGCATCGGCATGAGCCTGCGGAAGTTCTTCAAGACCGGCGAAGCCAGCCCGGCCGAGGAGTTGCAGGCGCCAGCGCCCCCGGTGACAGCCGACCTGAGCATCCTGCCGGGCGGTCCAAGGCTGGGCGAACGTCTGGTCGACCAGGGCCTGGTAACGCGCGAGCAGGTGATGTCGGCTCTTGCGGACAACCGGCTGGGGCAGCCAGCCCTGCTGGGCCAGCGCCTAGTCAACGCCGGGCTGCTCGATGAGCGCAACCTCACCCGTGTCGTGGCCGCGCAATACGGCATGGAGGTTCTCGATCTGCGTCAGGTCACTTTGGACCCCGCCACAGCCAGACTGCTCGACGAAACCACCGCACGACGGGTCAAAGCCATCCCCGTAGCCGTTGATGGCGAACGGGTTCTGGTCGCCATCGCCGTGCCATCGGCGGCGAACCTTGCCGCGCTAAGGGAAGCGCTCGGCCGGCCGGTTGTCTTCCGGGTCGCGCCCTATTCGGAAATCGTTCAGGCGCTGGGCACGACATTTCGTGCCCTGACCGGAATCAGCACTCAGGTGCGGGTGTTCGAGGCGCAAAACTCCCAGCGGCGCATCGACGTTGGCCGCACCGACACCGCCGTCGGCGATGACGACGCGCCCGCGGTCAGGGTCGTCCACATGATCATCACTCAGGCGTTGCGGGACCGCGCGTCCGACATCCACATCGAACCGCACGCCGATCAGATCCGGGTGCGTTACCGCATCGATGGCGCTCTTCACGATGTGCTCGAACTGCCCGTCGTCATGGGACCGGTGATCGCCAGCCGGCTAAAGATCCTGGCCGGGATGAACATCGTCGAGCGCCGCCGCCCGCAGGACGGCCAGATCAGCATGGAGATCGAGGGCCGCAGCGTCGACATTCGCGTCTCCACCACCGCTGTGCTCGAAGGTGAGAAGGTGGTGCTGCGTCTGCTGGACAAGAGCCGCCGCATGTATCTGCTCGGCCAGCTCGGTATGCCCGAGGACATGGTGTCGCGGTACACGGCCTTGCTGCGCGCACCCTACGGCATGGTGATTTGCGCGGGGCCAACGGGAAGCGGCAAGACCACGACCCTCTACGGCTCACTCGCTGAGATCAACACGCCGGAACGCAACGTGATGACCATTGAGGACCCGGTCGAGTACCGGGTCGAGTCGATTAACCAGATCCAGATCAATGAGGCGGCCGGCATCAGTTTCGCCGGTGGCCTGCGCTCGATCCTGCGCCAGGACCCCGATGTCATCTTGGTGGGGGAGATCCGCGACATCGAGACCGCGCGGATCGCGGTGCAGGCGGCGCTCACCGGCCACTTCGTCCTGTCTTCACTACACGCCACCGATGCGCCCGCGGCCTTGCAACGGCTGGGCGGCATGGGAATCGAAAGTTTCCTGATCGCGTCTTCGGTTACCGCGGTCATTTCGCAGCGGCTGGTCCGGCGGATCTGCCAGCATTGCCGGGAGCCCTACCAACCGTCGCCCGAAGAGCTGGCGTTTCTGCAAACCCTTGGGGGACAAGCACCGCTGGGCGGGTTTGAACGCGGTCACGGGTGCAACTTCTGCGCCCGCACCGGCTATCTCGAGCGCATCGGTGTCTACGAGATGATGCCGGTGACCGACCGGATCCGCGATCTCATCCTGGACCGCGCCTCACATGACGAAGTCCGCAAGGCGGCACAGGCCGAAGGACTGCGGACGCTAAACGATGAGGCCGCACGGCTAGTCCAAACCGGAGTGACGACGTTGAGCGAAGTGCTCCGCTCTATCTATGTAATGGGGAGCTGATGGCCAAGTTCAGTTATGTGGCTGTAGAAGCCGATGGCCGCAAGGCCGCGGGCACCCACAGCGCGGCTAACCGTGCCGCGGCCGAGGCCGAACTCAACAGCCGCGGGCTGCGCATCATTCAGCTCAACGATAAGAAGAGCTTCCTGCAGGCCGAAATCACTCCGGCACGGGTCAAGCGCGAAGAGGTCATGCATCTTTCGCGGCAGCTTGGCGCGTTCGTGCGGGCGGGTTTGCCGCTCATCGAGGCGGTGCACATCCTTGGCACCGAAGCGAAGAACACCTCGGTACGCCGGATGATGTCCGATGTCGAGGAAGGCCTGCGCCGGGGCGAGAAGCTCTCGGACTGTTTCAACCGGCACCCGAAGATCTTCCCGGAGTTCTACCGCGGGATTCTGCGCTCCGCTGAGCTCACCGGGCGCCTGGACACGGTGCTGGACCAGCTCGCCCGCTACCTCGAACGCGATATCGAAGCACGCCGCAAGATTAAGTCGGCGCTGATCTATCCGGCCGTCATCGCGGTGATGTCGGTGGTAACCGTCGTCATCCTCACCGGTTTCGTGCTGCCCAGATTCGAAGTCTTCTTCGAGGGCCTAGACGCCGAACTGCCGTGGGAAACCCGTTTCCTGCTCGAAACCGGCCGCTTCGTCACGCGGTGGTGGTGGGCGCTGATCGCCGCTGCGGTGGCGTTGTGGGCACTCGTGTTCGCGATCCTGAGAACGAATCCCGGCCGGCGTCTGCGCGACCGCGTCGTGCTGCGGATACCGATGATCGGGCTGACCATTCGCTATGCCCTGATCGAGCGGTTCTGCCGGGTGCTGTCGTCTATGGCCGGTGCCGGGGTCGCGCTGCCAGAAGCGCTGCGGGTCGCCAAGGAGTCGCTGCGCAACCGGGTCTATATGCAGGCGCTCGACGACGTCGGCGAGGCGATGCTCCGGGGCGAAGGGCTCGCCGGGCCGTTGGCCCGCACAGCTGTCTTTCCGCCCACCGCCGCCCGGATGATCCGCGTCGGCGAGGAGACCGGAACCCTTGAGACACAACTGGAAGTGACCGCCAGATACTACGAAGGCGAGCTCGACTACCGGCTCAAGAAGCTCACCGCCCTGTTCGAGCCAGCCGTGATTCTGGTCATGGGAGGCGTCGTCGGGTTCGTCGCCATCGCCTTGGTGCGCGCCATGTATGGCGTGTTCTCGCAGGTGGAAATCTAATGGCGAAACGACGGAGCGCCGAGCGTGGCGACACCCTCCTCGAGTTGCTGATGGCGGTCGCTGTCATGGGCATCGCTGTCGTGGCGGTCACCGGCGGCATCGCGGTGAGCATCCGGATGTCAGACGTTCACCGAAAGCAGGCGCAAGCCGGTGCGTACATTCGCGACTTCGCCGAAGCGGTTGAAAAGGCGGTAATGGCAACGCCGTCGGGCTACGTGCCCTGTGCGCCTGCCGGAACCTATGACTCCTACTACACGCTTCCCAGTTCCTTCACCCGGCCCACGCCCACACCCGTGAAGTACTGGGACGGCACCACCTTCGGCGCCAGCTGCACGGCAGACAAAGGAGTCCAGCAGTTGCTGCTGCGGATAGACAGCAGTGACAACCGGGTCAGTGAAACGCTTGTTGTCGTCATCCGCAAGCCATGCCGGTCCAGCATCGACTATCCCCTGGACGCGGCATGCAGCTAAAGCGCGACGACCGTGGTGTGACCCTCATCGAAGTCCTTGTCTCCGTGGTGATTCTGGGCATCATCATCGCTCCGCTAAGCGCCGCGCTGATCGCCTTTCTGCGCAACACCGATGACACCACCAGGCGCATGGACGAGTCGCACGACGTGCAGATCACGGCGGCCTACTTCACTCAGGACGTGCAAGCCATCGGTGTGCGGGACTGGAGCACCTCGCCCTACCGCCTGCGGCAGTCGATCGAACTGAACGCACCCTTCAACAGTGGCTTGTACCCATGCGGCGCGACGGGGACCCCGAATGCCTTGGTGCGCTTCGCCTGGGACGACCCAAGAAGTGCCGCGGCCAATCCCGTCGTGATCGCCGCGTCCTATGTGGTCATGCCGAGCACCGACGGCCTGGAACAGCAACTGCACCGCATCACGTGTGCCGATGGTGTCGTGCAATCCGATGTGGTGCTGGCACACAACGTTGACGGTGTACTGTCGCCGCCGGGCTGTCCCACGCCCGCTGACTGCACCACGGTGCCCCTTCCACAAACTGTGTCGCTCCAGCTGAACATCAAAGATCCCGGCAACACCGGCGCGGCGTTAGCCGTCACTCTCACCGCTCAGCGGAGGCAGACATGATCTCCAGGGCAGTATCGCGACTCAGGCAGGGTGGCCGCGACAGCGGAACCTCACTCGTGCTCGCCCTCATCTTCGTCGTCGTGGGCGCGGTCGCCCTCGGCGCCATCCTCACGTTCGCGGATGCCAGCATGCGCACCACGATGGCGGTGCGGCAGCAGGCGATCAACGCCGCCGCGGCTGACGGCGCGGCGAAGCTGGCGATCAACCAGCTCCGCAACGGCGATTACAGCTACGCCGGCGGGAACTGCTTTGGCACGGCACCGGATTTCGCGGTACCCAACTTCCAGCCGGCCGGAGCTAACCCGATCGCGGCGGTCGTGACGTGCGAACCGGATGTGACACATAGCGCGACCGAATACGGTCTGGCGATCACTCCCGCGAACAGGCCCGGCAGCGCCATCCTCACCATGTCACCACTGGGTTCCAGTGAGAACGGCATCCGGCTCGATGTGGCCGGTGGGCGAACGCTGCGCGTACACGGTGATATCTATTCCAATAGCACTATCAACGTGGTGCAAGGCAGCCTCGTCACCAACACCGCCGTGCGGGCCAGGGGGACGTGCAGCGGCACCATCACCAGCACCCCCGCCCCGCAGTGCGGCCTCGGCTCAGGCCCCGACCCGCGCAGTGTGGACCCGAACTACGCGGCCCCAACCGCACCGGCCACGCCGAGGACCGTGCCGCCTTGCAGCGGGGCCAACAAGCTCGTCACGTTCAGCCCCGGGCTTTACACCGATCTGGTGGGACTGAACAACATGATGCGCAGCAGCGGCTGCCGCGACAGCATCTTCCACTTCCTGCCGGGCACCTACTACTTCAACTTCCCCGGCAGTGGCGAGTGGCTCATCGACACGGGATATCTCGTCGCCGGCACCCCCACCTCACCGCTCGTGGCTGGCACGGCACCGTCGATCCCGGGCGCCTGCCAGAGCCCGATCCCGCCCAACCCCATTCCTCCGGGCGGCTGGGTGCGGCCAGGACCTAATGCTGGGGTCCAGTTTGTCTTCGGTGGACAGAGCCGCGTACGGATCAAGGCCGCTGAAGTCGAAATCTGCGGCACGTACTCAACGACCAGCCCGCCGATCGCGGTCTACGGCCTCAAGACGGCCGTTGGTTCGGTGCCGGCGCAGAGCGGTTGCGTCACCGCCACGCCCTATCCGTCGACCGGCTGTGCGGTCATCAAGTCGGACAACTCTCCTAATAGCGCGGTCTACATCCAGGGCACGACCTATGCGCCGCGGGCCGCTTTTGACATCTCGCTGAATAACCTGACAGGCCAGGTCTTCCGCTACGGCATCATCGCCCGGACGCTGCTGCTGGCACCGACCGGCAGTGCTGACCTGTCTGGCCCGGTCATCGAAGTGCCCGACGAGACCAACGGCGCGGGCATGCGCAGCGTTATCTACCTCAACGTCTACATCTGCCCGGGTGCCAATAGCTGCACGGTGGGCGCCGGGCTGAAACGGCTAAGTGTCAAGGTCGCTCTCGTGGATCCGAGTGGCATTCCGGCCGCCGGCGCACGTGAGGTGACCGTCTACAGCTGGAGTGTGCTGCGAGGCTAAGGCAACAGTCCAAGATAGAGCGACGCGACGGCCCCGGCCGTTGGCAGGGCGAACAAAGCTCCGCCAATCATGAAGGGGCCGAAGGGAATAGCCGTTTTGCGCCCGGTCCGGCGGGCTGCCATGAGCGCCGCGCCCGCGACGGCACCGAAGACGAACCCGGCGAACCCGCCAACGATGAGTGCTGTCCACGAAATGTAGGCCAGGACGCCGCCGATGAGCCCAGCCAGCTTGACATCGCCAAAGCCCATGCCAGCGGGGTGAATCAGGGCGAGCAGGAGGAAGAAAAGAAACAGTGCGGCGGCACCGATCCCGGCCCGCCCCAGGGCCCACCAGTCGCCACTGATCGCCGAAGCGATGGCCAGCAGGACGGCCAGCACCGGATAGGACGGCAAGACAATCGCATCGGGCAGACGGCGATGGTCAATGTCTATGACCGCGAGCGCGACCCCCGCGGCGGTGAAGAACAGGTAAGCCGGCAACCCCGGCAGCAAATCCATGCGGCTCAGCTGAACGGTGACGCCTAGAAACAGCACGGCTGTGGCGGCTTCCACGACGGGATAGCGCACGCTGATGCCGGTGCCGCAGTCAGCGCACCGGCCGCGCAGGACCAGCCAGCCGATGACGGGGATGTTATGCCGGTGCCGGATCGGGTTTTCGCACACCGGGCAGCGCGACGGCGGCCGCAGCAACGACCCGCCACTGGGCACCCGGTGGATGACCACGTTGAGGAAGGAGCCCACCGCCAGCCCCAGCAACAGCATCACCACAGCCAGCATCGTCAGCACGATAACGGGTCAGCGTCGTGGGAGGAAGATGGCGCTGAGCCGGCGCCACGATCGTGGTCAAAGGAGCTGGCTGATAAGCAAATCGGTGAGCCACTGCTCGTAGTCGTCTGCCGTCCAGCCACGTTCGTGGATGAGCGTGCGGTAGATCTCGACCAGGGTGCAGGTGAGAAAGCGGTCCATCGCCTGATCACGGGTCAGGCCCGGGGCCAGGTGGGGGACAAGCGAATCAATCAGCTTGGCGACTTCGCGGTCGCGGCTGGCGAGAACTTGGCGCTGCACCTCGGCCATCTGTGAGTCGGTGCGGGCCGCGTCCTGATAGATCGCGATGACGTCATTGCCAACGTCGTATTGGCGGCGCTGCATATGAGCGGTCATGCGCAACCGCTCCTGGGGATCCGGCTCCGATAGGGCGTCGGCCGCCAGCTGCGGTGTCTGGGACTCGGCCATCCACATGCGGGTTATCTCGGCAAGGATCGCCGCTTTACTTCCCAAGGCGGAGTAGATGGTTTGGACGGGGATATCGGCCGCTTCGGAGATCCCCGCGATCGTCGTGGCCGCGTAGCCGCGCTCGGCGAACAAGGTGCGGGCAGCGCTGGCGATCTGCTCCCGCGTCGCCATTGCCTGCCGCTGGCGGTGGGTCGGGCCTTCCCTCTTGACAGCCACGCTGGCAGCGTAGCAGTCTGTTCATGATAGTTCTGATATGACGAACATACCGATGCTCTGACGATTGAGGTGTGCTGTGCTGCTTGACGTTTACGTTGATCCGTCCTGTCCGTGGAGCTGGGTCGCCGCGCACTGGCTGACCGAGGTCCGCGAGGTCCGCGACATCGAGGTGAACTGGCGGTCGTTTAGCTTGCTGCTACGCGACGGCGACCACGCTCCGGCTGGCATGCCGCCAGAAATCGCCGCGATCGCCCTGCAAGCCTCACGCCAGTCCCTGCGGCTGCTTCGCCTCTTCGAGGCCCTGCGCCACGACGGCGACACCGCCCTGATCGAGCGGCTCTACTTCGCTTGGGGCAGCGTGTCTTCGCGCCCGGCCCGCCGGCGCCACCAGAGCCCAGGCTCATCAGCGAGCTCGCCCGGCAACATGAGGTGCCCGAGCGGTTAGTGTCCGCATTGGATGATCCGGTCTGGGACGAACAGATTCAGAAGTCAATGCAGGCGGCGGCTTCGGCCCTCGGGCAAACACCTATTACGCCAACGATGGTGCTCACGGGACAGACAGCCATGGCCCTGGCTGGCCCGGTGCTGTCGGCGGCACCCAAAGGTGCCGCCGCTGCCCAGCTTTGGGATGCCGTGTGTGCCATGGCCGCCGAGCGGGCCTTCCACTCGCTGCACCGGCCGGCTCCCTTTATGCCGGAGTTTCCAGGGAGATAACTGGTGTTCAGGCGCCCGTGTGCAGCACGTTCACGTTGAGCGTGGATTCCACCGCCCGCACGCCTTGATAGATAACCTCACATTCGCCTTCCACACCGCCGATCAGGATGCCGTAAGCGTTGTGGCTAGCGAACATCGGGCCGCCGCTGTCGCCGGGCTGGCCGCAAGCCGTGGCGTAACCCAGGTTTGTCATGGTGAGCCCGTCGACATTGGCCGTCAGCCCCAGCTCTTCCACCTCACCGCACGTCGTTATCTTGCTCGCAGCGCCCTGGGCGCAAATGCGCATGCCCAGCACGCTGCGTTTGTCGGCCCGGATGGTGTAGTTGGCGTTCGGGTAAACGTATGGGCCCCAAGGCACTTGGATCCACGCCTGCGGTTGCCAGTCGACCGGGTCGTTGACGCGGATGATGGCCATGTCGCCGATGTAGGTGTCGACATATCCGCTCCACGTTCGGCCGATGTCCTTGGATACGCCGTCGGTGTCCTTGGTGCTCCAGTTGGCAGTCCAGCCGGTGATGCAGTGGCCTGCGGTCATCAGGTACTTCTTGGTGTCCACTTTGGACTGTGTCATGAAAGCACTGCTGCACCACGTGCCCGGGTAGTTGATTTTCACGCCGCCGCGCAAGGGCCAGTCGCAGTAAGGTGCCACGCAAATGTAGGACTTGAAGCGCCGCGGCGCCGTCTGCACCAGAGCATCGCCAAGGGAAGCCCGGGCTTGCTTGACCAGCGCCTGCTGCGCCGGGGTCAGGTTTTCGGTGGGTACGCCGAAAGCGACGCGATTGAGGTCGGTGCGGATCCCCGCCGACAAATAGACCGCAGCGCCCTGGTTGACCCGCACGATTTCGCGGGCCAGCCAGGCGTTGTGGTTCAGCAACATCGACCACGGCCGGGCGACCACAGCGTAGTCATAGCCACTGAGCCCGATCGCCTGCGCGGCCCGCTCAACGATCGCTTTGTGTTGTGCGCTAACCGTTTTGACGACACCGACCTTGACCCGGTCCGTTTCCGCGTCCATCCACACGCCGCCGAAGTCGGCACCGAGATCGGTTTCCAGGCGCTCTTCCAGATCGGGAGCCAGCGAATGGCGATGCAGGCGCAGCTCCGCCTCTTTCACACTGATGCCACGCTGTTCGGCGTAGCCGAGGGCGTCGTGATTGGGCGGGGGATCGGCCGCCGCCGCAGGCGCTGTCCAGCCCAAACTTACGGCGGTGGTGAGGGCGACTATCGCCATCGAAGCTTTGCGCACATGGCCTCCATCGTTAGATACGGCAGCTACACCTTGCGAGGTCCGTTGAGGCAAATCAATGCGCAGTAACTAATCCGACGGCCGTATGATCCGGAAGACTCACATATAGCTTGGTCTGTCCGCACGGGCACACGGCAGCGGGCGCCGCGGGCATAATCCAGCCTGTGGACGAAGATCCCTTACGCGAGTACACCCGGGCACGGCTGCCTCATCTGTCCAAGGTGGCCTATCTGCTCACGGGACAGCACGCGCGCGCCGAACGCCTGGTGTGGCAAGCCTTAGCCAAGGCAGCGGCGCAACGCGGCTCGATCGACGTGGGGCGCCTGGACTACACCGTCCTCAAACCGTTGTACCGCGACTACCTGTCGCTTGGGCAACCTAGGCCTAAGGCGCTGCACGGCGGCGCCAGCAGGAGCAAGGAAATCCGGGCGGCCGTGGTCGCCCACCATTTCGAGGGCATGCCTACGGCAGAGGTCGCTGAGCTGTTTGGCTGGCGGGAAGCCAAGGCGCAGCGGCTCCTTCAGGCGGCCACCGAGAAGATCCGGTTGGCTGAACTCACGTCAGTGCTAGCAGTCCAGGCTGATGCGGCACGGGTCTATCAGGTCACGACGCAAGCGTGGAAAGAGGGAAAGCTCAGGCGCCGGCGGCTCGTGATCGCCGTTGTCGCGACGTTGTGCGCGGCCGGGATCGTGACGACCGTGCTGATGAACTTTCCGTCCCCAGTGCCGCAATCGTTAGGGATAACCGATCCGTCCGCTTCCCCTTCGCCGGCCCTTCTCGGCCGGTGCGGCGTCACCAAACTGGCCCTCCCGCCCGGTTCCTGGGTTTCCAGCACCGCACAGCGCATCGACCCGTCCGGCAAAGTCGTGGGCGGCATCGTCACCGACGCGTCCGGCAAGCAGCAGGCCGTGCTGTGGAACCAGGGAAAGCCGCAGCTGCTAACGATTTCCGGTTCTCAGGTCGAAGTGCGTGACGTGAGCGCGTCTGGCAGCCTGGTCGCGCAAAACGGTGCCTACACGTGGGTGTTCGCCAACAGCCGCTACTTCAAGCCGTTCGCCGAGGCTGTGGCTATCAACGACATCGGGCGCGCTGTTGGGCATATGAAGGGAAAGGCGGCCATCCTCTACGAGGGCACCCGCCACGATGGCCCGATCCTGCTTGGCAGCGTCAATCAGGGAAACCAGCACAGCACTGTCATCGATCTCGACGAGCACAGCACCGCGGTCGGGGTGAACTACGAAGGCGACTCCACGATCCCAGGCAGGCTGGAAGTCTGGCACAAGGGCGGCAGTGCCGTCTTCATGCCTGGCGGGCTGCCACAGGGAGCGCAGGTCATGCCGCTGTCCATTCGCGACTCACTGATTGTGCTGCAAGTCGTGGTGCCCGGCGAACCGGTGCAGTACGCCACCTATCATCTGGCCCGCGGTTACAGGGCCGCGGCGGAAATGCTGCCGGATATTGACCGGGGGTGGACCTACTCGCCAACCCGCGTCCCTTACCGCCTCGATCCCGCTGGGCAGAAGGTCGAGCGGTCCACCGGCTACTTCACCTTGGACACATTGCCGGACACGACCGGGCTGACCGTTCATTCGGTCGCCGACGAGGTCCGCGACCTGGCCGGGCAGCACGGCAACGCCGCCACCGTCTGGCACTGCTAGGGCGCGGTGCGGTCCAGTGCGGTGGCGATCGCTGTTTCCCACGATCGGAGGAAGGCGGGGTAACCGCTGGCGAATTCGGCCAGCTCGCGTTCGCCGGTGTCGCTTAGAGCGGTGAGGTCGTAGTCAACCGTCACGCGGCTGTGTCCATCGTGGACCTCATCGAGGGTCACGGTTACCGTGCCCGCGTTGACTTGCGGGATCACGCGCGCGTAGCGAACACGCCTGCCCACCTCACGGTCCACGACAACCCATGTCGTGAGCCGCTCGTGGTTACGCGTTTCGAACACGGTGCCGGGATCGGTGTCGTCTTCAGGCCGCCCACCGGGAAAGACGGGATGCCAATGGGGTACCCAGTCCTGCTCGCCAAGTGGGGTAAAGAGCCGGAACGCTTGCCGCACCGGCAACGGCACGGTCAGGGTGCCACTGAGGGCGACCATCATTACTCCTTGAGTTTGTGTGAGCTGGCGGCCGTGAGCGTGAGCCCGTAGACCGACTTGAGCTGATCGATCTTGGCGAGAGTCTCTTTGCTGAAAGGGCTTTTGCCTTCGAAGGCGTGCAGTGCGATGCCCTCAACGAGATCGCCGAGGGACAGGTCGAGATATTCGGCGAGCGCTTTAAGCACCTTCAGCGTGTTGCGTTCTATCCGCAGCCCGGTCTGGACTCGTTCGACTGTTACCATAGTACCAAGGTAACAGTCGGATCGTCGTGATCGCCCAGCCAGCTGCCCAGATGCGGTGAATAATCAGCCTATGCAGGCGTTGCTGGTGTCACTGACAGAGGCGGAACGCGCACTGGTCCGGCAAACCGAGCGCGACCAGATGGCAGGGCTCGACGAAGACGAGCTCATGGCATTGCTCGTGCGGGTTCGGCGGGCCCGCGATAAATACACGACGCTGTACCGGCGCCAGTCGGCCAGCAGAGTCACCAGATCCGGCGGGCGCGGCAAAGCGTTCGCCAAGGGCACCATGGACCGGGGCAAGGCAGAAGTCTTCGAAGACGCCCTAGCGCGTGTGAGCCGGCGCCTCGCCGCCGCGGCCAGGGCGACAGCTCAGGAGCTCAAAGCCGAACGCATCGCCGAAACCCGGGCCGCCCGTGACACAGCGACTCCGGCGACTAAGCGGGCCAAGGCGCCACTGCCAACCGCTCAGCGCGCGACGAGGCGGCCGCAATCGCCCAACCGTGTCAAGCGCCACGCTACGACGCGGGCGGCCGGAGCACGCCGTCAGTCCCGAAAGGACAGTCGCGTCAGTTGATGAGCGGGCTGCGCCGTTCCACCATGATGTCGTCGCGCCAGGTGCCAAAGTGATTGGCGATCCGTTCGCGGACACCAACGACACGAAAGCCGCAACTTTCGTGCAGGGCAAGGCTCGCCTTGTTCTCCGGGAAGATTCCGGATTGGATGGTCCAGATCCCTGCCGCCTCGGTTGACTCGATCAGCGCGTAAAGCAGCGCTTTGCCGACACCTTGCCCTTGTGCTTGGGGCGCAACGTAAACGCTGTGCTCAACGACACCGCGGTAGACGAGCCTGGGGGAGACCTGGCGCACGGCCACCCAGCCGAGAATGCCGTCCTTTTCCGCGACGAGCCGGTGCCCGGTTAGCCGTGAAGCGTCGAAGGCGGCCCAGTCTGGAGCGGTGGTGTCAAAGCTGGAGTTGCCGGTGTCGAGGCCAGCCTGGTAGATCGCCAGGACCTCGTCAGCGTCAGCCACAGTCATGGGTCTGATCAGCATGCGCCCACGATAGGCAGCTCTCGTTTCCAGTCTGTTTCCCCGATAGGCTAGCGTCCTAGGATCGCTAGGGATGGTGACGTCCCGGCCGGCATTGAGGATGCTTTTACCTTTCAAACTAGCGTCCTAGGATTTCCTACGCGCAGTGACCTGCGCAGAAAAGCCTATTTGGACCTCCGCTTCGCTACGGCCTCATCAAAAAGAGCATTTCCGGGACTTGATCGAGTACGCCGGTCTCATGCGCCGTCATGGTGTTGTTGTTGCGGCGCATCGTGATCGCACGGCCCACGTGAGCGTCGATAGGGGAGTCGATGCCAAGAAGGAAGGCGCGCAGCAGGGCACGGGCCGCCTCGGCCAGGTCGCCGTCCACGAGCCCGGACAGCACGGCCTGGGCGATGGTGACAGCGGTCAGGGCGTTGTCGAATCCGGGCGGCCCGTCGGTGCCGTTGCGCCAGTCGATGACAACTGGCCCGGCCGCGGTGAGGATCACGTTGTCTGGGTGCAGGTCGAGGTGCAGCACGCGATCGGTGGGGTCGGGCGACGATAGAGCGGCAATGGTGTGCAGCTTGTTGAGCAGGTCGGCCAGGGTTTCGCCGCACCACGTGGGATCGAGCCGCCCGGCGAACAGTTCGGCCAGCATGGTTGGCCCGTCCACGCGTTGCATGATGAGATCGGGGCCGTCGCCTGAGAACACCTCGGGCACAGGAAACCCTTGTGCGGCAACGTATTTCATCACACTCATCTCGCGGGCGACATCGCCGCCTTCGCGGTAGCGGCGCAGGACGCGCCCGTCGCCGATGGCGTAGACGTCTGCTTCGCGGCCGGTCCCGATCAACTGCACGCGCCGATGGTAAGGGGGCGGCGCCAGCGGGATGCGGGCGTGGCGTCACCGTGACGAGATCCTTGCCGTGATCGACGGGCTGATGGCGCGTTAGATCGGCTCGACGCCTGCGGGGAGGCGGCGCCAGGCGGCGGCTTCGGTGAGGTAGGTGTGCAGGACACCGCGCAGGGCGCGGGCGGCGTGGGTCGGGGTGACATCGCGGCGGTGTGCCAGGGCGATGGTGCGTTGCACCCCAGGGGATTGCAGGGCGGTGGAACGCAGGCCGGGCCGTCCATTAAGGACCATTGAGGGTACTAAGGCGACGCCTAGCCCGGCTTCGACGAATCCGAGGACGGCGTCCATTTCGCCTCCTTCGATGGCGAAGGTGGGCTCGAATCCGGCTCTCCGGCAGGCGTCGAGGGTGACGTCGCGCAGGTCGTATCCGTGGCGGAACATGACGAGCGGCTGTTCGCGCAGGGCGGTTAGGGGCACGGGTGCGTTGCGGCGCATGGCGTGTGCGGCGGCTTCGGTCAGCGACTGCTGTGCGCGACGGCGCTGGGCGCGGCCAGGGTCATGCGGCGCGGGTTCGGGATGCTGTGTGGCAGGAAGCGGCGTGCCCTCTGCAAGCCGTGGGGTGGATGTGGGGCCCGGGTGTAGTTCGGGGAGGGTCGCGGCGGAGGCGACGACGAGGGATTCGCGCAGGATGGGCTCGGCGGTCAGGGAGGGGTCGGTGCCGTCGGGCGGCAGGACGATGAGGGCGAGGTCGAGGCTGCCTCGGGTGAGTTTGCCGACGAGGTCTTGTGAGCCGCCTTCTTCGATCTGCAGGCGGACGCCGGGGTAGCCCTCTTGGTAGCGGCGCAGCACGGGGGCGACGAGGCTGGTGCACAGGCTGGGGGTGGCGCCTAGGCGCAGCCGGCCGCGGCGTACCCCGATGAGTTCGTCGATTTCGAGGCGGGCGGTTTCGGCGTCGGCGAGGATGCGCCGGGCGCGGGGGAGCAGAGCTTCTCCGGCGGGGGTGAGGGAGATGTTGCCTCTGACCCGGGTAAATAGAGAGGCGCCTAAGTCTTTTTCGAGGGCGTGAATCTGCTTACTCAGCGAGGGCTGGCTCACACCGGTGATCTCGGCGGCCTGGGTGAAATGCCTGCTCTCGGCTACCGCTACGAAGTATTTGAGCTGCTGCAGCTGCACGTCGATAGCCTATGGCTATCGCATCCCCGGTCGCCATGCATTGGACGCAAGCTCACACTGGGTGTTCGCTGTGAGAGTGGAGTTGACCAGGTCTTCTGTAGGAAAAAAGATCATCATGGCGGTGAGTGGAGCGCTGCTCATTGGCTTCCTGTTTCTCCACATGATCGGCAACTTGAAGATCTATTTCGGGGCGTCTTCGTTCGACTCGTACGCGCACTGGCTGCGCAAGATCGGTGAGCCGATCCTGCCGTACAGCGGGTTCCTGTGGATTCAGCGCGTCGTGCTGCTTGTGGCGATCGGTGCGCACATCTGGGCGGCGACGTCATTGGCGATCGCGGCACGCAAGGCCCGTCCGGTCGCCTACGCGCACCGGCCGAAGGTGCAGGGCAGCTACGCGGCCCGCACGATGCGCTGGGGTGGGGTCATCATCGCGCTGTTCGTCGTCTACCACCTGCTGGACCTGACGACACGGCACCTGAACCCGGTCGCTGACACGAATCAGGCGTTCGGCGCGGTCACCGCTGACTTCGCGCCCGGGCGCTGGTACGTGACGCTGTTCTACACGCTCGCGGTCGTGATGCTCGGCTTCCACTTGCGCCACGGTGTCTGGTCAGCGTTTCAGACGCTGGGCTGGAAGTTCCCGCGCACCGTCGCCCTGGCGGTCAGTGTGTTGCTCTGCGCGGGCTTCCTGATGGTGCCGCTGTCCGTAATGTTCGGAATCATCAAATGATCGCGTCCACGATGGATATCCACTTTGTAGCCTCTATGTCCGTTGCTCTGAGCCTGGGAAGCGCGGACCTTGACGGCCTCGCGGGAGGAACGGTCGTGACCGCCGCGGACATCGGAGATGAGGGTTTCAATGCCTGACACGTTCTATACCGAAGGTGAGCCGGTCGCGGACCGTAAGGCGCCCGATGGCCCGATCGAGACGCGCTGGGAGCGGCGGCGTTTCGGCGCGAAACTGGTGAACCCGGCCAACAAACGCAAGCTGACCGTCATTGTGGTGGGCACGGGGCTGGCGGGCGGCAGTGCGGCGGCGACGCTGGGGGAGCTGGGCTATCAGGTTAAGTCCTACTGCTATCAGGACTCCCCGCGGCGGGCGCATTCGATCGCGGCGCAAGGCGGGATCAACGCGGCCAAGAACTACCGCAACGACGGCGACAGTGTGTACCGGCTGTTCTATGACACGGTCAAGGGCGGTGACTTCCGCAGCCGCGAGTCCAATGTGCACCGGCTGGCGCAGATCTCGGTGCAGATCATCGACCAGTGTGTGGCGCAAGGGGTTCCGTTCGCGCGCGAATACGGCGGGTTGCTGGACACCCGCAGTTTCGGTGGCGCACAAGTGAGCCGCACATTCTATGCCCGTGGGCAAACGGGCCAGCAGTTGCTCCTTGGCGCCTATCAGGCCCTGGAGCGGCAGATCGCCGCTGGCACGGTGGAGATGCATGAGCGGCACGAGATGCTTGAGCTGATCGTCGTGGATGGACGGGCACGCGGGATCGTCGTGCGTGACCTGGTGACCGGTGAGGTTTCCACCGAGTTCGCCGACGCCGTGGTGCTCGCCAGTGGCGGCTACGGCAATGTGTTCTTCCTGTCGACGAATGCCAAGGGCTGCAACGTTACCGCGTCGTGGCGGGCGCACCGCAAGGGTGCGCTGTTCGCCAACCCGTGCTTCACACAGATTCACCCGACGTGCATTCCGGTGTCTGGGGACCATCAGTCGAAGCTGACGCTGATGTCGGAGTCGCTGCGCAACGACGGCCGCGTGTGGGTGCCGCTGGCGAAAGGTGACGCGCGCAAGCCGAGCGAGATCCCTGAAGACGAGCGCGACTACTACCTCGAGCGCATCTATCCGGCGTTTGGCAATCTGGTGCCCCGCGACATCGCTTCACGGGCGGCCAAGAACGTGTGCGACGAAGGCCGCGGCGTCGGGCCTGGCGGGCTGGGCGTGTACCTCGACTTCGAAGCCGCCATCAAACGGCTCGGGCACGCTGCCGTGAAAGAGAAATACGGCAACCTGTTTGAGATGTACGAGCGGATCACCGGGGAGGATCCGTTCACGACACCGATGCGTATCTACCCGGCGGTCCACTACACCATGGGCGGGCTATGGGTCGACTACGACCTGCAGGCCACCATCCCGGGACTGTTCGTCATCGGGGAAGCCAACTTCTCCGACCACGGCGCCAACCGGCTCGGCGCTTCGGCGCTGATGCAAGGTTTGGCCGACGGTTACTTCGTGCTGCCCAACACGATCGGCGACTACCTGGCCGACGGGCCGTTTGAGAAACTGTCCGGCGAACACCCTTCCGTTAGGGAGGCGAAGTGGGCGGTGGAGGAACGCATCGCCAAGTTCCTGTCCATCAACGGCGACCGGACCGTCGACTCGTTCCACCGCGAACTTGGGCGCATCATGTGGGACTACTGCGGCATGGAACGCACCGACGCCGGGCTGCGCAAGGCCATCCAGCTCATCCGCGACCTTCGGGACGAGTTTTGGGCCCGCGTCAACGTTCCCGGATCGGGCAGTGACCTCAACCAGTCCCTGGAACGCGCGGGGCGGGTCGCCGACTTCTTCGAGCTCGCCGAGCTGATGTGTGTCGACGCATTGCACCGTACGGAATCGTGTGGTGGTCATTTCAGGGCCGAGTCGCAGACCGATGACGGTGAAGCCCTGCGTGACGACGAGACGTTCAGCTACGCCGCGGCGTGGGAGTACACGGGCGGAAAGCCCGTGCTGCACAAGGAAAACCTGACGTTCGACTACGTGAAGCCGTCGCAGAGGAGCTACAAGTGAAACTACATCTGCGGGTGTGGCGGCAGGCCTCCGGCGGCGTGCGCGGCGAAATGGTGGCCTACGAGGTCGACGACGTCTCACCGGACATGTCGTTCCTGGAGATGCTCGACGTCCTCAACGAGCGCCTCACCCTCGAAGGTGAGGAGCCGATCGCGTTCGACCACGACTGCCGTGAAGGCATCTGTGGCATGTGCTCACTGGTAATCAACGGCACCGCGCACGGTCCGCAAAAAGCGACCACCACGTGCCAGCTGCACATGCGCTCGTTCAACGACGGCGACACCATCGACATCGAGCCGTGGCGGGCGCGGGCGTTCCCGGTCATCAAAGACCTGGTCGTGGACCGTTCCGCGTTCGACCGCATCATCCAGGCCGGCGGGTTCATTTCCGCGCCAACCGGTTCGGCGCCCGACGCGCACGCCACACCGGTGCCCAAAGCTGACGCCGACGACGCGTTCGAGGCCGCGACGTGCATCGGCTGCGGTGCCTGTGTCGCCGCCTGTCCCAACGGGTCCGGGATGCTTTTCACCGCCGCGAAAATCACCCACCTCGGGTTGCTGCCGCAAGGCCAGCCCGAGCGGGACGCGCGTGTCATCGACATGCTGCACGCCCACGATGAGGCCGGCTTCGGTGGCTGCACCAACACCGGCGAGTGCACGCAGGTGTGCCCGAAAGGCATTCCGCTGGCCTCGATCGCGCGGCTGAACCGCGACTACCGCGACGCGGTCAAACGAGCGTAGGTTTTCCCAGCTCCGCAAGCCACCCCGCGACCGGGTCGTCCCACCGGGCGACCTCGGCCGGGGTGGCTTGCGTTAACGCCCGCTCCCACGACATCGCCCGGCCCACCTTCGCCAGCTCGACAGCTTGGCTGGCCTCGTGGCGCAGATGCCTGGCCGGGGCCAGATCCGTCCACGGTTCCAGATAGGCGTCACGGGCGCGGGTGATAGCCGCATCGCCGGGTTTGAGGTCGTGCTGCATGGCGAAAACGTTCAGCGACACCAGCAGCACACCGAACGGGTGCGACACGCTCGCGTCACCCCAGTCGAAGACGCGCCCGTCGGCGAACACGTTGGCGTCATGCAGATCGTCGTGCTGAAGGGTCAGCGGGACACTGCTTTCAAACGGCGGGGGCGGTAAGGCGTTGCGGGCCTTGGCCCACGCCCGCATCGTTTCGGGACGCTGATCTGGTACCCGCAAGGAAAGCATTTGCCCACTGTGGACGGACAGATCACGCTGCAGCTGGGCGTGGGCGGCCAGCATCTGATCCCAGTCGCCGCCACCGTTGTCGCGCAGGGTTTGCCCGCCGTCGGGCAGCAGTGACCAGCCTCGTTCGGCGTCGATCGCGACCGGCTCAAGCACCCGCCCCGGCGCCCACTGCGCCAAGGCCCGCATCAGCGACGCCTCATAGCGCGTAGCGCCGCGGTTCTCCTTGAACCAGAACACACCGTCAGCCGTGGACACCTTGACGACGAACGACCACGGCCGCTCTTTGACGACCTCAAGTTCACCTACAGGTTTAACGTGACCGCGGATCCAGTCCTCATAGGTCATAGCGTGCTCACGAAACGGTCCATGGCCACGGTGACATCGCGCAGGATCAGCGCCGAGTTGGCCGGGTCGTCATCGGTTTCCAGGCCGTGGTCGGCGCCGGGGATCTCGCACACCGGCTGGCCGTAGCTGCGTGCGGTGCTGGCGTTCCAGCTGGGGTCGGCCGTTCCGCCCACGAGCAGAAAAGGCTCACTCATCCGGTCGAGGTCGGCCAGAATGGTGTCCTCATTGATCAGTGGGGTCAGCCAGATCGCCGCCAGGCCGCGGTCGGCCGCTGTTTTAGCCGCGAGGGTACCCAGTGACTTGCCCACCAGCACGATCTGTGCCGCCGTCTCACCGTCGAGCAGCCCGCTGACCTGTTCGTCAACCCACGTGCGCTGAGCGCCACGCTTGCCCGGCGGGGCCTGCGGCGGCACGTGCGGCCACCACACGTCAAGCGTGCTCCAGCCGTGTTTCCTGAATACCGCGCGGGCGAAATGCAGCAGAGGCCGATCCGGTGAGTAGCCGCCGCCCGGGATCAGCAGCGCGAGTTTGCCGGGATCACCATCGGCACGTGCGGGCAGAAGCCAGGAGGGACGCGAATTGTCGTCAGCCATCTAGCCGACGTTACCAGTGGCGGCTGCCAGCGCCCGGTGGTTCTGCGGGCATGATGGGCAGATGGCCGACTGTCTGTTCTGCTCGATCGCCGCCGGGAGCACACCCGCGTTCACCGTCTACCGCGACGACCTCGTGCTGGCGTTCCTGGACATCCGGCCGGTGTTCAAAGGCCACGTGCTCGTCATCCCGCTGGAGCACGTGCCGGTGCTGACCGACCTGGCCGAGACGGGACCGTATTTCGACCGGGTCAAGACCTGTGCCGCGGCGGTGGAGTCTTCGCTGCAAGCTCAGGGCACCTTCGTGGCGATGAACAACCGGGTCAGCCAAAGCGTGCCGCACCTGCACACCCACGTGGTCCCGCGCACGAAAGGCGACGGGCTCAAAGGGTTCTTCTGGCCACGCACCAAATACGCCGGCGATGACGAAGCCCAGTCCTACGCCGAACGCATCGCCGCCGCCTGGTAGCGCCGCGGCCTGCGCAAAAGGCATTCAGAAGGCCGGATCGCCGTGGCCTAGGTCCTCGTTGGACGGTGATGTGACGACACAGCTGCCGCCCTTCAAAGACGCCTACTCCACCCTGACGGTGGCCGTGTATGAGCCGTTGATCCTGCGATGGGTTTCGGACTGGGCCCTGGGCACTTTCGCCGCCGTCGTGGCCTGGCGCGCGCCGAAAGGTGCCATCGCCCACCGGGTCCGGACGGATCTGCCGACAGCCATGAGAGTCAACGCCGCCCGCCGGATGCTGGAGCCGGACGCGCCGGTGACGCCGGCCGGCGCGAGCCCCAGCGAGCTAGGTGACCTGCGGCGCGTCAGGTCCGGTGAACTCGCCGGCTGGCGCACCGCGTTGCGGGAACTGCGGTCGGCCGACAACCTCGCGCGGTTCGTGCCCACGATCATTAACCGTGGCCTGGGCAGCGTCCCACCCGACTTCGACTTTCACGCCACGCAAACCCGGCTCCTGCTGGACATGACCACGACCGTGGACGCGTGGGTCAAATCCCCGCGCGGCGCCGGGCTGTCCGCCCGGCTGGCCAAGGCGATCGGAGACCGGATCTACGACTATCTGCCGCCCGGGTCCATCGAGGAGGCACTGTCACCGATCGGCGTGGCCCACTTCTACCGGCAGCTTTATTTCAACCTTGAAGAGGGCTACGGCCCCATCGAGCAAGCGTTCACCGTCGCTCCACTGGAGACGCTTGAGGTGCTCTACGAGTCGGTTCGCCGGCAAATCCACGAGGAGCAAGTAGAGCTGGGGACAGAGCAAGTCAGCGAGAACGCGGTTGAGGAAAAGAACCTCGAGGAAGTCTCCGACAAGGTCTCCTCGCTGGTGCAGCGGGATAACTCCGTAGCGATGTCGGTGACGGCATCCGGTGGTGCCGCGGGCATCTGGCAGGCTGGTGCCTCGGCCACCACGAACATCAAGGCCAGTGCGCAGAACGGGCGGGAAGAAAGCACCCGCAGGCTCAAAGAGGTCACCACCAAGGCATCCGAACGGATCACCAAGTCGTTCAGCCTCAAGATCCGCGACGTCACCGATGTGACGGCGACCAACCTGACCCGCCGGGTCATCCGCAACGACTCGCCGGAGCCGGTCAGTTATGGCCTGCGCCGGGTGTTGCGTAAGGTCCGCGTGAAAGTGCAGGATCTCGGGCCACAGCTGGTGTGGCAGGTGTACGTGTGCGATCCCGGCGCAGGGCTGGCCCGCAGCAAGTTCGTGCATTTCCGGGAGGCCAAAGACATCACCATCCCCGACGTGCCGCCCGGCTCGCCGCCCCGCCCGCAAGGTGGCACAGACACCGGCAACACGTCGGCCACGGTCTACGACGCCCCGGCACCAGGCCTTCTCGCCGGTGTGCGGATCCCGACTATCGACCTCGTCATCACGCCAGGTCCCGGGCGCAGGGTCACCGGAGTAGCCGTCGACTCGATCACCGACCTAGAAGGCAGCGGCGGCAAGGACGACGCGGCACCGGCACCGCTCAACGCCATCCAATGGGGCGAGAGCTGGAACGAGACCGCGGGCACCTACACCGTGCACATCGCGGTCCACAAAGGAGACTCCAACGCCGTCAACCTTGGCTACACCTACACCTGGGAGCCGACACAAGAGGCCTTCGACCGCTGGGACGCCGACGTCGAAACGCTGCGGCAGCAGCTCACCGAACAGTCGGCGCAAGCGAAATTCGAACGGGAGAAGGCGCTGCTCACCGAGATGAGCAAGATCCGCCCACGGCCCGCCTCGGACCTGCGCCGCGAAGAACGCTACGAGGTGATGAACCGGATGGTCTCGCAGCTGTTCGCACGCGGCGACGACGCTTCGTACCCGGCCCCGCTGGAGATCGAGTATTTCCACCGCTACTTCGACATCGAGATGATGTTCACCTACACCCACCCCAGCTGGTGGAAACCGCGCTACGCACCGGTGGCCACCGGGCTTGGCCGTCAGGAATACGCGATCACCGCCGACAGCGAACCTGCACCGATGGGCAGCTCCATCGGATGGTGCATCCAGGCCGACGGCGACACCCGCCGTAACGAATTCCTAAACAGCCCATGGGTTCGCGCTTGCCTGCCGATTCGCCCTGGCCGTGAACGCGAAGCCATCGCCTGGCTGGCCAAGCACATCGAGGGCGAGCGCGGATACGACCCGAAGACCGGCCCGCTGGCCAATGTCCTGCAAGACATCGAAGCCACCCGGCGCGAGCAGCGGGCCGTCACGCCAACCGGGCCGAACTACGTCGCGGTGGACTCACCGGTGGGCGCTCCAGCCCAGCCGCTCACACCGCAGGACGTCTACCCCATCATCGACGAGTTCGACGTGACCGTTCCGACGGAAGGTTTCATCTATGACCGGCTTACCATCTGAGCCGGTCATTCTGGCCGGGCCCATCATCCGGCGGGCCACCCCTGAGCGCATCCATCTGTGGCTGGCGACCTCGCAGGATCTCAAGCTCGACGCCGAGATCTACAGCGTGAACAACCCGTCGGGCTATTCTCCGTCGGTCACGCAGGCGATCTCCACACGTGGCCCAGCCCAGACCACGCCGCTGCAGCTGGGCAAGAACCTCTGGATCCACCTTTTCGACGTCGTGCCACGCTCCGAAAAGGACACCTTCCCGGTCGACCAGCTGCTGGCCTACGACATCGTCGAGGACGGCGGCAAACGCAAACTGGGCCAGCTCACCAGCCTCAGCGACCTGATCATCGACCCATTTCCGTTGCCGACATTCGTGCTGCCCGGGCCGAAGGCCACCGCCCGAATCGTCTACGCCTCCTGCCGCAAGTTTCACGGAGACGGCGAAGACGCCATGCTAGCCGCGGAAGAACTCCTGAAACGCAACGCCAAAGACCCGGCGAAGCGGGCGGCGACCCTGTTGCTTACCGGCGATCAGATCTATGCCGATGACGTCGCCGATGTGCTCGCCAAACCCCTGAACGAGTGGGCCACCAAGCTCATAGGCCGGGCCGAGAGCCTGCCAGGCGTACCAGAGCCAGGCAAGATTAACGTGCGCGGGCGCGCCCGGTATCTCAAGGAACAAGCCAAGTTTGGCGCGATCACATCGACCGCTGCCCACAACCACCTGCTGACCTTTGGCGAATTCGCCGCGATGTACCTGCTGGCCTGGAACGCGGAGCTGTGGCCGAACCTGTGGGACCCGGTGCTCGCCGTCGACCCCAAGGACAAGCCAAGCGGGTTCGAGAAAAAACTCGTCGAGCAGAAGGCCAAACTCGACGAGGCTCGCAAAGGCAGCAAAGCCGCGCGCCGGGTGCTGGCGAACATCGCCACCTACATGATTTTCGACGATCACGAAGTCACCGACGACTGGTACCTCAATCCCGAGTGGACAAAGGCGTTCCTGGGAAACGCGACCGGCAAGCGGATCATCCTCAACGCGCTGTGCGCCTACTGGGCGTTTCAGGCCTGGGGCAACACACCGCAGGCTTTCGACATCGCCACATTCCTCAACCCCATCAGTGAGTACTGCCGCACTGGCCAGGGGGAGGCGGCGGCTGAGAAGGCGGTGCTGGAGTACAAGGAATGGTCGTATGTGACCCCGACCAACCCGCCGGTCCTCGTGCTCGACTCACGCACCGGGCGTGAAGGCACCAAACCGGAGACCGACTGGCGGGTCGACGAGGGCAAGCCGCATTTCTTCCGCCGCGACACCAGGGCGCCACGGTTACTCGGGCCGCAGGAGCGGGCACGGATCGCTGGCCTTCTCCAGCCGCACGCCGGAGCGGAGATGATGGTGGTGGTAGCCCCGGGACCGGTCTTCGGCGTCGACGCCATCGAGACAGGCATCGAAGTCTATGCGGTCATCAAGGGTGCCGCCGCGGCCGACCTCGAATCGTGGCGGCCCAACCCCTACAGTTTCGCCGACCTGATGCGGCTGCTGGCTGAGGCACGGCTGTCCACCGTGGCCATTGTTTCCGGCGACGTGCACTACGCGTTCCAAGTGGCCGCCCGGGTCAGCGTTAGCGGCCAGCAGCTAAGAATCGCGCAATTCACCAGCAGCGCGTTGAAGAACAAACCCACCGGCGCAGAAGATCCGCTGTCAAAATACCTTGGCACCTCAGGGCCTTTGCCGATGCAAGGCGAGTTGCGCTTTGAGAACCACTGGTGGATTCCCAGCGGCGAGGGCCCGACCGCCCGCGTGCCCGCTGCCGCCGCCGAGGCACTCACCTGGGCCAAGGAGCGGTTCCGCCGCGACGCGGACATCGTCGAGCAGGTCAAGTACCTGTCCCACATGGGCAACAAGCAGATCGTCCTGCAGCACAGCAATGTCGGCGAGCTCATCATCACCGGCGCCGCCATGACGCACCGGCACTGGGCACAGCTAAAAGGACAGACCCAGGGTCTGCCGCAGCAAGCGCTCGACCCGGGATCGTGGCCGGTCTAAGCGGCCCAGAAGCATACCCGCCAGCAGCCTGTCCTGGGCCGCATCAGCTAAATTCGCCAAAGCGGCAAATAGGACCCTTGCTGCTAAATAGTCTGGGCCATGTGTGGTTCGTCAATGCCTTCCGGAACCACCCTGAGCTGGCGATTTTCGCTGCGATGGCGCTGGGCTTCCTCATTGGGAAGCTCACCATCAAAGGTGTCGCGCTCGGGGCGGTGACAGGCACGCTGCTGGCCGGCGTGCTCATCGGCCAGATGACGATCAACATCCCGGATCTCGTCAAAACCGTTGCCTTCATTGGCTTTCTGTTCGCCCTGGGGTACCGGGTCGGGCCGCAGTTCTTCGCGGGTTTACGCAAAGGCGGCGTGCCGCAGGTCATCCTGGCCGTCATCGGCTGCGTCGTCGGCCTGCTCGTGGCCTACGCGATGGCCAAAATCATGGGATACGGCGCCGGATGGGGTGCCGGGCTGCTCGCCGGAGGGCTGACCCAGTCAGCCGTCATCGGCGTGGCCACCTCGGCGATCCAGTCCTCAACGTCCATCCCAGACGCCGACAAGCAGACGTTCATCGACCAGATCCCGGTCGGCTACGCCGTGTGCTATCTGGTCGGCACCGCCGCCGCGGCCTACTTCCTGTCCTCGATCGCGCCGAGACTGCTGGGCACCAAGGACGTTGTCGCCGAAGGTGCCGCGATGGAAAAGAAACTCGGCACCTTCAAAGCAGCGGACACGATTTCGGCGTACCAGCAAATTGTCCGGCGCACCTTCAGGGTCGCGGCCGGAAGCGAACTCGACGGCAGCACCGTCGAAGCTGAAGAAGCCCTTGCCGCCTCGCGTGGCCGGCGCATCTTCCTGCAGCGCTACCGCCGCGGCGATCAGATGGCCTACACCACCCCGGACACGGTGCTGCGCGCCGGTGATGTCGTCACCGTGACGGCCAGCCAGGCCGATTTCATCGACGGGCGCATGGAGGCGGTGGGGGAGGAGGTCAACGACACCGGCCTGCTCGGCTACGACATCGAACAGCTGGCCGTCGTCGTGACAGCCAAAGAATTGCACGGCAAAACCCTTGAGCAGCTTGCCATCTCGGGCGCCGCGCGCAACCTGTTCGTCAAGAAGATCGTGCGCACCGGCGTGGAGATACCGTTCGGCCCGGCAACCGAAGTGCACCGCGGCGACGAACTGACCATCGAAGGCCCCAAAGAGCTGGTGGAAAAAGCGGTCCCGCGCATCGGCAAACCGAACCGCTCACGCGACGACACCGACTTTTCCTACATCGGCCTGGGCATCGTCCTAGGTGGACTGATCGGCATCCCCACCATCGCCCTGGCGGGAGCCGACATTGGCCTGACCACCTCGGGCGGCGCCCTGATCATGGGGCTGATCTTCGGTTGGCTGCGGTCACGCTCGCCGTCGTTCGGGCACTTCCCGCCCGCGGCCGAATGGCTCATGGACACCGGCGGGCTGTGCCTGTTCGTGGGCATCGTCGGCATCCAGTCCGGCCCGAATTTCATCAGCGGCGTACGCAGCGAAGGCCTGGGCCTCGTCGGCGCCGGGCTGATCGTGACCCTGGTGCCGATGTTCGTCACGCTCGCCCTGGGCAAGTGGGTGTTCAAGTGGCCGTCACTGACCAACACCGGCGCCACCGCCGGCACCTTCACGACCACCGCATCCATCGGCGCGATCTGCGATGTGGCAAAGACGCGCGTGCCCGTGCTCGCCTACACCGTTCCATACGCCATCGGCAACGTCCTGCTCACTATCTGGGGCTCGGTCATCGTCGCCTTACTATCCTGATTGGAGAGATCAACAATGAAAACCTCGCGCGCGGAACAGAAACGCCTCGAATCGCTCAGCCCGTTCGAACTCAAAGACACCCTGATCTCACTGGCCAACGACAACACCCGGGCGACCGACATGGCCTACCTCAACGCCGGGCGCGGCAACCCCAACTGGATCGCCACCGAACCACGCGAAGCTTTCTTCCTGCTCGGCAAGTTCGCCCTGGCCGAGTCACGGCTCGACTTCGACGAATGGGAAGGCATCGGCGGCATGCCCCAGAAGAAAGGCATCGCCGCCCGGTTCGAAAAGTTCCTCGACACCAACCGTAAAGAACCCGGCGCCAGCCTGCTCAAGAAAGGCCTCGAACACGGGGTCGGCAAACTTGGATTCGACGCCGACGCGTTCGTGTGGGAGATGGCCGACGCCATCATCGGCGACCACTACCCGGAACCGCCACGGATGCTGCACCACGCCGAACAGTGGGCCAAGGCGTACCTGACCAACGAAATGTTCGCCGGCAAGAAACCCAAGACGGACTTCGACCTGTTCGCCACCGAAGGCGGCACCGCCGCCATGTGCTACATCTTCGACTCGGCGATCGTCAACAAGATCCTGCACCCGGGCGACACCATCGCCATCATGACGCCGATCTTCACGCCCTATCTGGAGATCCCTGAGCTGGCCAAATACAACTTCAAAGTTGTGCACGTCGAAGCCGACATGCTCAACAAGGACGGCCTGCACGTCTGGCAGTACACCGAAAAGGAACTCGACAAGCTCGCCGACCCCGGCATCAAAGCGCTGTTCCTGGTCAACCCGTCCAACCCGCCGTCGATGATGCTGCCACCAGACACTATGGCCTACATCAAGAAGATCACCGAGACGACGAACCCGGGCCTGACCATCATCACCGACGACGTGTACGGCACGTTCATCAACGGGTTCGAATCGCTGATGTCGACGATTCCGCGCAACACCATCGGCGTGTACTCCTACAGCAAGTACTTCGGCTGCACCGGCTGGCGCCTGGGAGTCATTCTCATCAACCAGGACAACATCTTCGACGCGGCGCTCAAGAAACTTCCCGCCGCCGACAAGAAGGCGCTCAACGCACGCTACGGCACCCTGACCCTGGAACCTGAGAAGATCAAGTTCATTGACCGGATCGTGGCCGACTCACGCTCGGTGGCGCTCAACCACACCGCCGGAGCCTCACTGCCACAACAGCTGCAGATGATGCTGTTCTCCATGTTCGCCGTGTGCGACGAGACGAACAAGTACAAGAGCAACTGCCAGGCCATCATCGACCGCCGCCTGCACGCGCTGACCAAGGGCATGGGCGTCAAGGTTCCGCCGACGAAGTACGCCGCGCACTACTACATCGAACTCGACCTGATGCGCTACATCGAAACCACCCAAAGCCCCGAGTTCGCGGCGTGGATGCGGGCGAACTTCGAGCCGGTCGACCCGCTATTCCGGCTGGCCGAGAAAAGCTCCATCGTGCTGATGAACGGCGGCGGGTTCGACGGTCCCGAGTGGAGTGTGCGGGTCAGCCTGGCCAACCTCAAAATGGCCGACTACGAACAGATCGGCAAATGGCTGCGCGAAGTCATGGAAGGCTACCTAGCCGAATTCGAAGCCTCCGGCGGCAAAGCACCGGCCAAACGCGCCAAGACAGCCGCCTCACCGAAACAGGCCAGCGGCAAGAAATCCACCGCCGCCCCGGCCAAGAAGGCGCCCGCTAAGAAGGCTGCCGCGAAGTGAAAGAAATCCTGCATAAGACGCCAGAAATGGCGCTGTTCATCTGCCTGGCGCTGGGTTACGCGCTAGGCAAGGTGAAGTTCTGGAAGATCTCGCTCGGCGGCATCGCCGGCACCCTGATCGTGGCGATCTTCGTCGGCATGTGGGCGAAAATCTCCCTCAACGACCAGGTCAAGAACATCGCGTTCGCCATGTTCATCTTCACGCTGGGCTACCTGTCCGGGCCGTCGTTCTTCGCCAGCCTCAACCGCAAGAGCCTGCGCTACGGCACGTTCACCGCCATCGAAGCGGTGTCAGTGCTGACCATCGCCGGCATCGCCACCGTGGCGCTCAACCTTGACTTGGGCACCGCGGCGGGCCTGATGGCCGGTGGGGCAACAGAATCGGCCGTCGTCGGCACCGCGACCGACGCGATCGGCAAACTCGACGCACCGGCCGACCAGATCAAGACGTGGCAAGACAACGTCGGCACCGCGTACTCGATCTCCTACATCATGGGCCTGATCACGATCGTGCTGATGACCAGCCAGATCTTCCCGGCCCTGATGAAGATAAATCTGCGTGACGAGGCCGAGAAGCTGTGGCGCAAACTCGGCGGCGGCTCCACCGACGAAGGCGCCGCCCCGGCCCTGCCCGAGCTGGTCGGCCGCGCTCACCGCGTCACCGTCGCGGATGGACAGAGCATCTCGCAACTGGAAGCGGCGCTGGGCAAAGGCAGCACGGTCGAGCGGGTCAACCGGGCCGGCACCAACCTCGACGTGACCCCCGCGCTGAAACTGGCCACCGGTGACGTCGTGCTGCTGGTCGGCCGCCGTGACGCGCTCATCACCGGCGACGCGGCGATCGGGCCGGAAATCTACCCGGCCGAAGGCATGGACCTGGAAATCGACTCGATGGAAGCCGTGCTGACCGCCAAGGGCGCCAGCGGCAAAACCATCGGCGACCTGCGCCAGCAAATCCCGCCCGGCGAACGCCACGGCGTGTTCCTCAGCGGGGTATCGCGGATGGAACACCCGCTGCCGCTGCAGGACGGAACCCAGCTCAACACCGGAGACACGCTCAAATTCACCGGTACGAAGAAGGACCTCAACAGCTTCCTGCCCAAGGTCGGCTTCAAAATCGACCCGGCGGTCAAGGCTGACTTCATCTTCATCGGCCTGGGCGTCTTCCTCGGCATGCTCATCGGCAAGCTCACGGTGAACCTGGGTAGCATCCCGCTGTCATTGGGCACCGGCGGCGGCTGCCTGCTGACCGGTCTGCTGTTCGGCTGGCTGCGCGCCAAGCACCCAACCTTCGGCCAGTACCACCCGGCAGCGGCTTCGGTGGTCAAAGACCTCGGCCTGGCCACCTTCATCTGCGCCGTCGGGCTGAGCTCCGGCCCGACCGCCGTCGCACTGATCAAGGACTTCGGCATCGCACTGCCGATCACCGGCATCCTGATGACGCTGATCCCAGCATCCATTTCACTGTTCGTGGCGTGGAAGCTGATGAAACTGGAGGCACCACTGGCACTAGGCGCGGTCTGCGGCCAGCAGTGCAGCACACCAGCGATCACCGCGGTGCAGTCGAATGCGGGTAACACCACACCACTGATGAGCTACACGGTCATCTACGCACTGTCCAATGTGGTCTTACCGCTGCTCGGCCCCATCGTGGTAGCCATGGCTCACGCGCTGCAATGACGCAAAGGCCGGCCTGCTTGGCCTTGCCGGTAGGCTAGGCGGCGTTGACTAAGATGCGAAAGGCAGTGTTGTGACCACACTGGAACGGACCCTGGTAGTACTCAAGCCCGATGCCGTGGCCCGGGGCCTGGTGGGCAGGCTAATTCAGCGGTTCGAAGACGCCGGCCTCAAGATCACCGGCGTCAAAATGGCCCAGCTTGACGACGACATGACCCGCAAGCACTATTTCGACCTCGAAGAGCGCTTCGGCAAGGAAATCTATGACGCAAACGCCCGGGCCATGCAGCGCGGCCCGGTCATCGCGATGGTGATCGAAGGTGTGGAAGCGGTCGCCAACGTCCGGCGTCTCGTCGGCGGGACCTACCCGAACGAAGCCCCGCCCGGAACCATCCGCGGCGACTTCGCCCACCAGTCCAAGGCCTACGCGATGAGCCTGGACAAGGGTGTGGCCAACCTGGTCCACGCCTCCGGCAACGTCGACGAAGCCAAATACGAAGTGGCGCTATGGTTCGGCGAAGGTGAGCAGTTCGAATACAAGACGCTCGCCGAGGCGTACACGTTCTAAGAAGCAGCCGATGCCCCCGCTCATGCGCAGCGGGGGCATCGGCTTGCCCAGTGGTCAGACGCCCCAGAGCAGGCAGAACGGGTGACCCGCGGGGTCGGCGTACACACGCCAGTTCTCGCCTTCTCCTGGCAGCCGGGCCGCACCCAACTCCAGCACCCGCAGCTCGGCCGTGTCGATGTCATCGACCGTGATGTCCAAATGCAGCTGCTGAGGATGCGCCGGATCCGGCCACCGCGGAGGGTTGTAGCCGTCCACGGGCTGAAACACGATGTCGCCCATCGGTGCCGGCTCCTGCGTGCCGATCCAGGCACTCTCGCCCTCGTGCTTGACCTTGTATCCGAGCATCGCCGCGTAAAACGCCGACAACAGTCCCGCGTCAGCACACTCGATGTTGACCGCGAACGTCGTGATCGGCTCGGCCTGCTCGTTGGCGGACAAGCAAAACGGGTGCCCAGCCAGGTCGGCCATCACATTCCACGTGTCCCCGCCGCCGAGCTTGCGCGCGCCGAGCTTTTCCGCCTCAGCCGTGGCCGCGGCCAGATCGGCCACCTGAAAGTCCAGGTGCATCTGCTGCGGATGCTCTTGCCCAGGCCACTGCGGCGCCACATGATCCGGGGCGGCCTGAAAGCCCAGCCGCCAGCCATCGCCGGTAAACGCCGTCACCCACTCGTCGTCGGCATACTTTTGCTCGCCGTCGGTCAGCGCGACATAGAACTGGGCCAAACCCCGATGATCTGGTGCGTCAAAAACCACGGTCTTGAGCTGAAAACTGTTAACACCCGCCATACCCAGTGATCCTGCCACCAGCCACTGACACACACCCGCCGCGGCTACACCGTCTGGCGCCGGCCGAACCTTTGAACATTGACGATCGCGGCCCAGCACCCAGCGCCGCCAAAGGCGTCAGGTATCCATCGACCCCCAAAGACCTCTTGTCCCCAAGGACCGCGAAGACCATCGGCTGCACCGTGTATGTGACAGCCAAGCCGGCGAGTAAGACAACAACAAAAGCCCCCGACGCGATCACCGTCAGCCCGGCATAGCCCAGCCACCCCACCGCCGCCGGCACGCCACGCACCAGCAGCCGACAGCCCACCACAATCAAAGGCACACCCAGCATCGGCACCAGCAGAACGGCGCCGCCGAAAACGCCAGGTTCTACCTCGTTCAACATCAGCCACACCAGACACGCGATCATAGGCAGGCCGACCAGCACGGCCAGCCCAACACCAGCGAGCACCGCATGCGGGCTGGCCGCCGACCGTGTCGCCAGCGCCACCGCCACAGCCGTGCTCAGCAATGAGACGCTCAGAAACACGGCGAAGGCCAGCATCCCGTTCGGCAGGTCATGTTGCGCAGAGGGCTCTACAAAGAACAACACCGACGCGAGGCTGGCCGCGACCGCACTACACGTGAGAGCGACACCGCGGCCAACAGGCGTGCCGCGGTCCCGCACACCTGCCTTCGCCACTAAGGCAAGCAGCGAGCCGGCCACCACGCACGAGATCGCCATCGCGAGCCAGCCGTCCACATTCGCGCGATCCATTACGACGTCACCAGTCAGCCACAGAACCGTGAAAGCCAGCATCCAGTACGTGCCGCGCGCCACAAGCACCAAACCGCACAGGGCCAGCACCATGGCCGCCCACCGCAAGTCCTTGGCCCACAACAGGACGTCGCCCATGCTTATGAGCGAGATCCAGCCTCAGATCCCCCGCCTTGCGAGGGCGGGGGATGCGCGCGTGGCGTTACTGGACGATCGCGAGCAGGAAGCCGTCGTAGCTCTTGGAACCGACCGTCTGGATCGCGGTCGCCTTGACCTGCGGGCCGACCGCCTCGAACAGCGCCCGCGTGCCCACGACCGCCTCTGAGGTGTCCGACGGGTCCACGATCGCCCCACCGCGGATGACGTTGTCGACGATGATCTTCGTGCCGGGCTTGGAGTGCTTAAGCGCCCACGCGTAGTAGTTCGGGTTGTTGACCTTGTCGGCGTCGATGAAGAACAGGTCGAACGGCTCTTCGCCTTCCATCGTGGCCAGCGTGTCCAAGGCGGCACCCACGCGGATGTCGACCTTGTCGGCCAGCCCGGCCCGCGCGATGTTCGCTTCCGCGACCTCGGCGTGCTTCGGGTCGTACTCCAGCGTGATCAGTTTGCCGCCGTCACCGAGCGCCCGCGCCAGGCAGATCGTGCTGTACCCACCGAGGGTGCCCACTTCCAGAATCCGCGACGAGCCCAGGGCCAGCAGGTGCAGCATCGCCCCCAGTGGCGCGGACACGGCGATCTGCGGCAGGCCTGCCGCGTCACTGGCTTTGAGCGCCTCTTCCAGCACGGGATCGTGTCCCAGCAGGTTGTCGGTGATATAACCGTCTACTTTGGACCAAAGCTGAGTGTTAGCCATGATCCTTAGCCTACGCCGCCGGGTCGGCGAACCACTCCGAGTAGTAACGCAACGTGGCCTCCAGGACGGCCACCATCTGGTCGCGCTGGGGGATAGGCCGCACGAAGTGACTGCTGTCCGCGTGCCACGGCATCGGCTGCACCCCAAGGCGCAGCTGCAGGTAAAGCGCACGCAGCCAGCTCAGCGTGTTCAGCCGCGTGTAAGCGCCCGGGTCAAGGTCGAACCGCTGCTCAGAGCGGCCGATATGGGCCAGCGGCGAGACAGCCTCAGCCAGGTCCTGGGCTGAGAGGTCACCGCGGTGCAGCAGTGCCATCGTCGCGTAGGCCAGCCGGTCATCCTCACCGAGCACGAGAGCGACACCGTCGCTCGTGCGCAGCCGCACCACGATGCTGCCCAGCAGCACCTTGGCCTGATCCCGCGTGACGTGCCGGCTGCGGGCCACAGCCATGATGGCGTCGGCTCCGTGCGCGACGGCATGTGCCACACCGTGTTCGCGGTTGACGATGCCGCGCAGGTCGGCTTCCAGCTCCCACCACATCATCAGCGCGCCGAGCCACCGCTGAATGGTCTCGCCGCCAGCCACACCGGCCGTGTTGTCGCGTTCGATCGCGAGACCGAGCATCAGCGCCGAAAACGACCGCCCGAACACGGTGTCATTGCCGCGGTCGCCCAGACCGCGAAACATCGACGCGCACAGCCGGTCACCGATCTCGATCAGATCGTGGTCGCAGTAACCGTTGAGCACCCAGTCGCTGAAGATCTCGAAAGCGAGCTTGTCGCGCAGTTTCTCGTCTGGCGAGCGCAGCATGTGCTCCAGCTCTTCGATCAGCGCATCGATCTGATACCCGGCTGGCGGCCGCATATCGTCGGCCTTGATCTTTTCCCAGAAGCTCACGTCAAGCATGAAGATGAACCTAACGCTCCGCTACCTTGCCGCGCCACCGGGACTTTTGCCCATGTGTGTGGGAGTCCAATGTGGACCCCCACACGCTCACGGTTTACCAGGGTGCGGCGGCCAGGCGGTCGGCGCAGATGCGCTGGTCGTCTGGGTCGGCGACGGCTTGCACGGCCCGTTCGGCCTCGGTGCGAAGCCGGCCGGAGTCTGGCGAGCCGGACAGGGACGCGACGCGTGCCAGGGCTTCGGCGGCGAAGGCACGGTCCCAGTCGGCGAACGCTGCCGGGTGTGCCTCGATCAGCTCGGCATAGCGGGCCGCGTGCCGGGCCGCCACGTCGAGCAGGCCGGTCGCGGCCGCGACGCTGGCGATCAGGTGCTCACCGCGGCCGTGATTGGCGACCGTGCCGACTTGCATCCAGTGATACGTCGACGCGTACGCCGCGTAAAGCGCCTGTTCCCGGTCAGCGGCCGGGCTCGCGGCGGACAGGCCGCCGTCGAGCAGGTCCCAGGTTTCGTTGTTGAGCTCCACGGCGAACCAGCGGTTGAGGTCCTTGCCGCCGCTTTGCTGCGTGACCACGGCGGCGACGAGATCGCGCCAGGACGCGAAGCCGTGCTCACGGGCGATCACTAGCTGCGCGTCGCGCAACGAGATCTCACCGGCCGCGTCCGGGTGCACGGAGTTGATGCGGGCGCTGGCGGCCGGGTTGCCGCCGACGTAAGCCCGGCGCAACTCTTTGGCCTGGGCACGCAGCTGACCGGCGTCGGCGTTGGCGGGCAGTGTTTTGGCTGTCATGTTGTCTCCATCGTCACCCGGGTCCGCTGCGACCGGGCGCGACAGGGTCAACGCGCATGGCTACGCAAAGTGGTGAAGGAATCCAGGTGCACTCGGTGCTTGCCGCGGACGGGAGGCGCCCTGGTGCGCGCTGCGCCCCAGAATACACATCAGCGCCGGCTTGACCTAGAGCGCACTCGAGCTGGAAGGCTTGCGGTATGGAAGACGGCCTGAGCGTTGGGGAAGCTGCCGCCAAGGTGGGGCTCACGGCGTACACGCTGCGCTGGTATGAACAAGTGGGACTTCTGGAACCCATTCCGCGCGACAGTGCGGGGCGGCGGCGGTATCGGCTAAGCGATATCGAGCGGCTGGACCTGCTGACCAAGATGCGCGCCACGGGCATGCCGGTGCGGGACATGGTCCGCTACATCACGCTGGTGCGCGAAGGTGATGCCACGCGCGCCGAACGGCTGGCGATGATGGAACGCCACCGCACCGCTGTGCTTCAGCAAATCGATGACCTGCAACGAGATCTGGCCGTCATCGACCGCAAAATCGACCGCTACCGGGGGTTCGAAGGTGTTGCAGGCAAGAAGGCTGGGCCGCGGCGGCCCTGAGATTCCCGCCATTGGCCTGGGCTGCATGGGAATGAGCATGCATTATGGGGTACGCGATGAGCCCGCCTCACTGGCCACCTTAGAGCGTGCGCTGGAGCTTGGCGTCACTCACCTGGACACGTCAGCGTCCTACGGCGACGGCCATAACGAGGAGCTGCTGGGCAGGTTCCTGCGCGGACGGCGTGATCAGGTGTTCCTGGCGACCAAGTTCGCGATCCGCCGTGACGGTGGGGTGCACCGGGTTGATTCGAGCCCGCAGTGGGCCCGCGAGTCCTGTGAGCAGTCTCTGGCACGGCTGGGCACCGACGTCATCGACCTGTTCTATCTGCACCGGCGCAACCCTTCGGTGCCGGTCGAAGAGACAGTCGCGGCGATGGCACAGCTGGTGGCCGACGGCAAAGTCCGCCACCTCGGCCTGTCGGAAGTGAACGCTGACACGATTCGGCGGGCTCATGCGGTGCACCCGATCGCGGCGTCGCAGATCGAATACTCGATGTTCAGCCGGGAGATCGAGTCAACGGTGCTGCCGGTGTGCCGTGAGCTGGGGATTTCGACGGTCGCCTACGCGCCGGTCGGCCGTGGCCTGATCACCGGGAAGGTCACCACGGTGGAGACCTTGCCGGATACTGATTCGCGGCGTAACCATCCGCGGTTCGATGGCTCCAACTTGGACCATAATCTCGCTCTCGTCGAGCGCGTGCGCGAGATCGCTACGCAGGCCGGCTGCACCGCGGCGCAGCTGGCGATCGCGTGGGTGCTGGCTCAGGGCGACGATATCGTGACCATCCCGGGGACGAAAACCATTGCGTACCTTGAAGAAAACACGGCCGCCGATGCGGTTCGCCTGACCCGTGAGCAGCTGGCCGAGATTTCCGCGCTTGGCCCGGCGGCGGGGGATCGTCTCAACGCCTTCGCCCGGACCCTGGTCGGCCATTAGCTAAAAGGCCGGTGTCGTAGGCGGGGTGGCCGATGGGCCGGCCGCACCGTCGTTGTCCCAGACGATGAGGTAGACCGTTACGGTCTCGGTGCTGTCGAGGTCGAACATCAGCTCACGGTGGACGCTGGTCAAGGTTTGCAAGGCGACACCACTGACGTTGACGGGCTTGTCTGGGTGCCAGCCGTTGTCATGTTTGCTCGCGGGATGGCCCGCGTTCATGATCTCGCGGGGCCGCAGACCGGGCACGGGAGTGCCGAGTTTGCTGTCGCGCACGAGCGCTTCGAATTCGGAGGCGGGCAGGCGCAACCGGGCGCAGATGTGGAATTCCTGCCAGTAATAGTAATAGCCATCAATCCATGTGGATCCTGGTGGCAAGACGAGTTCGGCGGTCTTGGCGACGTTGGCCATCTTCTCGGGTTTGATCCGGCTGACGTCGCGGGAGACGTATTCGTCATCGGGCGGGGCGTCGGCGCTTAGCCACGACAGCGTCTTGGCCACGCCCCACACGCCTGCGGCGCTAAGGGCGGCAAGCCCCGCGACCCCACCGATGATCAGGTTTCTCCGCCGTGCACGCATGCGCTCGATTGTGGACTGTGCGGCCATGGCGCCGCAGCCCCGTTTCAGCGCAACCAGGACCGTGCTGTGGGCGCCAGCCGCAAATACTCTGGCTGGAAACCAGTGACAGCAAACGGCTCCCGGCCAAAGGCCACAAACGCGAACGCATCCGTGCGCACAGGCAAGCCAGGGAACGTGTTGGGTTCGTCCAAAGTGGTGTAACAAGCCATGGCGCCGGTGAACTGCGCGGCGAAAGTGTCCGTGAATGGGGCGTCCTGGCGGCAGATGGTGACAACGACCGGCTGTGCTTCGCCGAGGTCGCCGCGGGGGCCGGGCGGCGGGAAACCATCGCCCACGGGGCGCAGCAGGAGCACGTCGTCGCTGTCGATCATCGTCTCGTTGGCCTTGGCGCTGTGGGCTTTCCAGTCTGGCCCACTGTAGAAACCGGTCAAGCCGTCGTGGCGGGCGCGCATGTCTGAATACCCCCGGAGCCAAACGAATCTGTCGGGCTTATCGAGATCGCGGAACTGGCCCAGGATGGCCATGTTCCAGGCCTCCTGCGTCTCGACGAACTCGCGGTCGAACAGCTCGATGAGATCGTCGCGGCGGCCCGGGTGCAGCGTGTACTGGCGTAGTTCAAGGACGTTCATCGACAGTCTCCCGGAGCACATCGGCGATAGTGGTTTGGGCAAGTTCACGGCGCAGCACGTCTTCGACGCCGCCGTAAATCGTGGTCAGCGCGGGGCGGATTCCTTTGCCGACGGGGCAGCGCAGGTTGGGTTCGCTGTGGTGCAGCGCGAATAGCGGTCCTGGCTCGACCGCGTCGTAGACGTCGAGCAGCGTGATCTCGGCGGGTTCGCGGGCGAGGCTCCAGCCGGCCCCGGCGCCGTGGCGGACCTCGACGAGGCCTTTGCCGCGCAGGTCGCCGAGGCTGCGCCGAATGATGACGGCGTTGGTGTTCACGCTCGCGGCGACCTCGTCGGAGGTCATGACCGGTTGCCCACGCCGCGCGGCTAACGCCATCCAGGTCAGCGCGTGCACCGCGATCGTCACTCTGCTGTTCGCCGCCACTGTAACAATATCTGTTACAGCCATCGCCGCTGTCAAGCCGTGACACGGGCATAGTGGACGGTCCATATAGACGAACCAAGATGACAAGCTGGTCTACTACGGTAAACCGGTGCCCGGACATATCTTCATCAGCTACGCCAGGTCTGATCGGTCCTATGTCGCGCGGCTGGCCGAGCACCTGGAACTGCACGGCATTGGCGTCTGGTATGACTACCAGCTTGTCGCGGGCGAGCATTTCGACACCGAGCTGACGAGCAAAATCCTCACCAGCGCGGCCGTCATCGTCGTGCTGTCACCAGCCGCGATCGCCTCCAAGTGGGTCTCACGGGAAATCGCGTGCGCCGATGACGCCAACATCAAGCTTGTCCCACTGATTCTGCAGTCCTGCGAAAAACCGTTGCGGCTTCAGGATGTGCACCACGAAAACGTGACCGGAGGCCAGCTACCGCCTCCATCCGCCATCGAGCGGCTGCGTTCCCTCGTCTCAGGCACCAGTGCCAAGCTGGAGCCAGAGCCTGACGAGCAAGTCAGCGCCGAGCCTGGCAATGGCGCGTTCGCTGGCCTGATCACCAGCATGAGCGGGCATTCGGGATCCGTGCGGGGCCTGGCGTTTTCCAGCGACGGCACCTTGCTGGCCAGCGGCAGCGAGGATAGAACGATCCGCGTCTGGGACACCGGCACGTGGACGCTGAAGACCACCATCACCACGCCAAGCCAAGCCGCTTGGCCACTGGCGTTTCTGCCCGGCACGCACACCCTCGCGGCCGCCACCTTCCAGCGCAGCGGTGTTGAACTGATCGACGCCATCACTGGCCAGACATCGGGCACGCTAGCGGGCGACCACAACGACATTTGCGATCTCGCGTTCGCACCAGACGGCACCAAACTCGCGACCGGAGGCAACGACCGCACGGCACGCCTGTGGGACGTGGCTTCCGGTGCCCTGATGGGACGGTTCATCGCCGGACGTGCCGTGCCCGGCTGGCCGCTAGCCTTCAGCCCTGATGGCGCTAGTTTGGTCATCGCCCACTTCGGCGGCCCTACGGCCGGGCTATGGGACACGGCCTCACGGCAACGCATACACGGGTTCGCGCGGCACACCGATTTCATTACAGCGGTCGCCTTTGCCGCTGATGGCAAATCCGCGGTGACCGCGGGCATTGATACGACGGTCCGCCAGTGGGACACCACATCGGGTGCGCTCGTGCGAACCCTTCGCGGCCACACCCGGCGCGTCACCGCGCTCGCGTGCAGCCCCACCTCGCCGCTGATCGCCTCCGCCAGCACCGACCGCAGGATTCAGATCTGGATCGCCAGTAGCGACAATCCATTGCGGACACTGCGCGGGCACACCGCTTACGCACTAGCGTCTTCACCAGACGGCAACATCCTGGCCTCGGGCGGTGGCGACGGGCAGATCCGGATTTGGGCCGCCGGATCGCTGTGAACCGGCGGCCCAGCGCACTACGAGTAGGTCCACTTCTGGTTGGCGCCGCTCGTGCAGCTCCAGATCTGCAGCCGCGTAGCGTCGGCGGAATTGTTGCCCGTGACATCCAGGCACTTACCCGCGAACTGGTTGACGAACTGCTGCGTGGCCGCGTTGTACGTCCACTTCTGTGAACTGCCCGTATGGCACGACCACAGGTGAGTCACGGTCCCGTCTGCGCTACTGGGGCCGTTGATGTCCAGGCACTTGCCCAAAGCGCCCAGGGTCCCGTCGCTGTGACGCGTCCAGGACTGCGCCCCGGTGCCGTTGCACGTGTAAAGCTGCACGGCCGTGCCGTTAGCCGTGCCCGCTGCCGCGATGTCGACGCACTTGCCCGCCAGGCCAACGATCGGGCTCGTGCCACCAGGATTGCCCGTCGGAGTCGGCGTTGGCGTCGGGCCGGTCACGTTGCTCTGCCATGTGAACGTCGCCGTGGTGCGCGCGGGCAGCGTGTACACAAAGGACTGTCCGTTCCAGTTCACCCTGATGGACTGCGCCGAGGTGCCACCGTTGTGGGCGATGAGTGCCTTGGAACCGTCCGGGTTCTTCCACGCCACGTTGGACACACCGGTGTTGTTGGACTCGATGCGCACCGCGCCGGGTTTGACGAACTTCGTCAGATGGCCGGTCGTGTAGTACTCGATGGTGTAATCGACCTGGCCTGCCCGCGGGCCGCCCTCCTGCACGGTGATCAGTCCCGTGCACACATCGCAGCCGCCGTTGTGCGGGCCCATGTACTGATTGAGCGCCAGGCTCCACTTGACGAGGCTGCCGCTGAAGTTACGGGCGTAGTTGACGATATCGGCGAGGTCTTCGTTGTGCTGGTTGCCGATCCACGTGCCGCCGGAGTGTTCGGTGCTGAACTGTTTGACCGACGGGTACTGGTTACGCACCTGCGTGCCGATACCAGGGTCGCCGAAGTAGCCGTGCCAGGCGATGCCACCAAACAGCGGATCGTTGCGGATGCCGGGGTCGGCAAGGATCGCCGAGCCGATACTGGCGTAGTCGCCGTAATTCCAGTCGTGGATAAGCACTTTGGTGGTGATGCCCGCGGCACGAAACGCCGGGTACACATGGTTCTTGGTCAGCTCGATGAGACCTGAGGAGTTCCAGCTCATGCCGGGGTAGTTCATCGCGGTCGGGTTGCCTGACTGACAGCAGTTAGGTTCGTTCTGCACCGAGATGTAGTTCACCGGCACACCGATAGCCTGGTAGCTCTGGATGTACTTGACGAAATACTGGGCATACATCGGGTAGTACTCGGCTTTGAGCCAGCCCATCTGGTCCATGCGGCCGTTATCTTTCATCCAGCCCGGCGCGCTCCACGGCACGCCTTTGATCCGCAGGGCCGGGTTGAGCTGTTTGGCTTGCTGGGTCAGCAGCCGCACATTGGTGTCATAGCCGTTGGCGCCAAAGTCGTTGAGGTTGCAGCACGTGTCGTCAAGGGACACGTTGCCGGGCCGCGACAGGTCCGAGGCACCGATCGGGTTGCGCACGAACGACAATCCGATACCGGTGGTGGGGGAGAACAGTTTGGCCATCACCTGATCACGTGTCGCGGCACTGATGGCACCGCCACGCATCAGGTGCGCGGTGGTGTCGGTAATGGACGCACCGCCGCCTTCAAAGACTTGGTACGCCGTGCCTTCGTTGACGTTGATGGTGTGATTGGCGCTGCCGCCCGGCGGGCCGAAGGCGATATTTCCTTGCTGCTGCAGTCCTCTGGTGACATTGCGGCCACCCGAGTCTGACGTCGTGGTGAGCCAGACACTCACCGTTTCGTTGGCGGCTTGCGCGGAGGTCGCGATCAGTGTGCCAGCCACAAGCAATGTGGCGGCGGCCGTGGCGATTGCTAACCGGGGACGGAACACGCCGTACTCCTTTCGGCAGACATGGCTCATGAGCCGGTGCCGATCCGGCTTGATGTAACAGATGAAACAAAATGACCTATTGGGACGGTTGACTGCAATGAAACATGTAACTTTACTAACTGTCAAGACCTGGAAAAACATCAGCTGGTACGCCGAAAGCAGCCCCGAACCCCTGTAACAAAATGAAACTGCGCCACAGCCTGTGCTGTCCTATTCGAACAGGCGCCAGTGCCCTTCAGAGATGACCTCGATCTCGCCGCCGGCGACCTTTATCGCGGTCTCGTCGTCAATCGCATACGCCGGATGCGGCATCGTGGCCGCCCACTGTTGCGCGTGCGCCATCGAGTTATCCGGCATCTCCGGGTGATCCACGTGGGGGAAGATCGAGAAGCCGACGACGCCTAGCGCGCTGTCATCGCCGGAAGGTGGCGTCCAGCGCACGAAGTCCTGCCCGACGCGCGGGGTCATCACCATGCTCCCGGCGCTTAGTCCTACCCAGACCGTGTCTGGCAGCGACGGCAACAGGTCTGCCAGCCCTGACTGGCGCATCCAGTGCGTCAGGTATAGCGGATCGCCGCCGTTGACCAGCAGCACGTCGGCCTCCTGGACCCACGGGATCCAGCGGTCGGCGCCGATGCTCGGCAGCGCGGTGAGTTCCAGGACTCCCAAGGACTTCCAGCCCAGTTCCGTCATGGGGCACCGGGGTTCCTGCCCGCTAATGAAACGCCACGCCGCTTCAGGCGTGACCATCGGATGCCCATACGAGGCGGTCGGTATGCACAGGGCGCGACACTCGTCGATCGGCTTGCCCAGCAAGCCAACCAGCGCCTCGTGGATGCTCGCGTTCTTGATGCCAGCGGAGGTGAGCAGAAGCTTCATGATGGCCCTTCCGTCGCGATTTCGCCGCCCGCTGAGGCTATCAATGCTCAGCGGTTGTCGCCGCTGCCGCCCAGCGCGCCACGGCTCTGGCGGCTGGCTAGCTTGGCCAAGTTGGCCGCCGCGATGTCGTCGAGCGACAGATCGAGGTAGTCGGCGAGCACGGCCACATACCAGAGCACGTCACCGAGTTCCTTGGCGATGTTGGCCCGGTCGATGCGCGATTCGTCGCTGTCGAGATCGCGTACCCACTTCTTGAACTTCTCGGCGATCTCACCCGACTCACCGACTAGCCCCAGCACCAGGTGCAGCAGTTCGTTGCGCTTGTCACGTGCAGCGGCGGTTAGCAGGGCGCCGCGCTGATACTCATCTAGGTCCACGGCCGACCAGTATGGCCGGCTGGCGCGGTGGAGTCGCGGATGACCAGTTCTGTGCCCAGCGATACGTGCACCGCTTCGAGGGTGTGGCGTTCCAGCAGCCGCATCAGCATCGTGACGGCCATGCGGCCCATCTCCTGCAACGGCTGGCGCACGGTGGTCAGCAACGGCGAGGTCGCCTGGCTCATGTCGATGTCGTCGAAACCCGCGACTGACAAGTCTTGCGGCACCCGCAGTCCGCGCTGTGCCGCCGCGGCCAGGGCACCGACGGCCATCTTGTCGTTGAACGCGACCAGAGCTGTCGGCCGCTGCGGCAAGTCGAGCAGCTCGCTTGCGGCCTGGAAACCGTTGGCCGTGTTGGGTTCGCGCACATGCCGCACGAGTTCCGGCGTGGGCAGGACACCGGCATCGGCCAGTGGGGCGATGTAGCCGGCCATCCTCGCGTCGTTGGCCAGCCATTCCCTTGGCCCGCCAATGATGCCGACCCGGCGGTGGCCCAGCTCGACCAGATGCGACATCAGCCGCCGTGCCCCGGCCAGGTGTGCGGCCGACACGGTCACGATGTCTTTGGGCACCGGCGTGCGCGGGTCGATGACGACAAACGGGAACCGCTGATCGCGCAGCCGCACCAGGTCTTGGGGCGGTTCCGGCGGCAGGATCAGGATCGCGCCCGCGACGTCGGGGCGTGCCGCCAGCGCAGGCAGCACCACTGCCGTTTGCGCGGCCTCGCCCGCGTTGAGCACCATCTGCCGGCCGTGCAGCTCAATCGTTTCCGCGATCGAGCTGACGATCAGCCCAAAGTAGTCGGTCAGCACATACGGGCATCGCACGAAGACCGCACCGCTGGCGGGCCGTTGCTCTCCACGGCGCACCGGACCGCGATCGCCGCGGCGCCGTACCGCTTGCAGCACTAGCTCCCGCGTTTGCGGAGCGACATTGGCCGCGCCGTTGAGCACCCGTGACACGGTCGCGATCGACAGGCCCGTTTCGGCGGCGATGTCGCGTACCGTCGCCCGAACTCCGGCCGGTCTGCCCATGCCCACACCCTTCTTAGGCCCGCACGGTCAGCACCGGTGCGGCTGGGTCCTCATTGGACACCACGATATCGGCGTGCTCACGCGGCCGTACCTCGGCGACGTAGCGCTTTTCGCCGGGAATGTATTTGGTGCGGTAGCGGTGTTCGGCCTCGGCCGCCGAGTTCATCCATCGCTGGTCGCGGGCGATGCCACGGCGCAACACTTCGCCGAAGCTGACGTCGACGTAGATTCTTAAGTCCCAGAAGGGATTGAGCTCTGGGCGTTGCAGGAACACGCCGTCGGCTAGCAGGATCGCGTCTTCTGAGGCGGTAAGCACCTCGGCGGTGATGGGGTTACGGGCCGGCAGGTCCATGACGGCGCTGACATAGTGGCGGCTGCCCTGGGGTCCAAGAGGGATCAGCAGACGGTCTCTGATCGCGTCGTTGTCCCACGAGTCAAGGTAGTAACTTTCCGGGGTGGCCTGCGGATAGGCCGTTCGCTTCTCGACAGCGAGCTTGAAGTAGTCCAGGCCCACGTGGATGATCTCGCGCGTGGTTCGCACGGCCAGGACGGCGGCGAGCTCACCAGCCAAGGTCGTCTTTCCGGCCGCGGAGCAGCCATCGACGGCCACCCGCAGTGGATGCGCTCGTTTGGCGGCCAGAACCAGTTCGGCCAGTTCAGCCAGCACGGTTGCTCTCGTGCTCATCCGGGGACGTCATCGCTGAGCAGCTCGGCGGGAGCGCGCATGTGCCAGGCGTCGGTCACCAGCTCGCGCAACCGTTTGACGGTCACCTTCGCTAGCCGCAACATGACCAGCGGCAGTCCGTCGTAGGCCGGCGTGGTGAAAAAGATGTCCGGCTCACCGAGCAGCAGCGCCTGTTTCTCGGCTTCGTCGCCCACGTAAAGCACGGCGATGTCGGTGCGGATCACGCGTGGCCCGCCGGGCTGGCGTTCAGGGTAGGACCACACGAAGCCTTTGTTACCCACGCGAAAATCGAAGCCCTCACTGGGAATCTCGGCCACGTGGGGCAGGGCAAGCGCCAGCTTGCGTACGTCATTGGCGTTGGCCATGCGCTCAAGGCTAACCGGCGCCTTCCGTCCAGGAAGCGCTAGCATGCGCACGTTATGACCACGCTGCACGTTGCCCCGTATGCCAGCCATTTTCAGTTCCGGGTCGAGGATTCGGTTGTCTGCGACTGTTGCGATGTCGCCGATGCCTGGGCCGACCTGCCAACGGACCGGCGGCTGGCCACCGCCGTTCACGTGATCGCGGTGGGCACGGCCCGCTACGCGGTAGTGCCTGTCGCGGTGCACCTCGTGGAAGGCGCGCCTGAGCTGGACTTCAGCCGGTATCGCCACGTCGACGAGGCCGACCTTCTGCTCCCCAGCGGTGTCATGCACCTCGACGATGGTGTCGCCTCGGACAGTCCAACCCGGATTCCGCTGGCACCAGGCCGCTACCGGATTCGCGTCGGCTACACACCAGCCACGGAACCTAGCGATGGGCAGGGCGAGCACCTGGAGTACCAGCTATGGGTATGGCCCATCCCTTTGGCGGCAGACCCGGCGGTGATCAAACAAGGCCTGGAGGTTTGGGCCGGCTAGACCGATGAGTTCGCGGTGCCCCGTTCGTCTTACCCTCATGAACGATGAGGCGATAACTCCTGCCCTGCCCGAGGTGACCGACCGGGACACTTGGCAGTCAGAACTCGACAAGCTCCTGGTACGGGAGAAGGCGCACACCCGCGCCGGGGACGCGATCGCGGCGGCGCGGCGGCGGCTGCCGATGGTGGCGGTGGATCCGGCGGCCACGGTGATCGGGCCGGACGGTCCGGTCACGTTGCTGGAGGTGTTCGAGGGACGCCGCCAGCTGGTCGTCTACTACCACATGTGGCATGCGGGTAAGGCGGCCGCTGAGCAGTGCGAAGGCTGCACGTTCTTCAACGGCCAGGTTCGCGAACTGTCCTATCTGCACTCCCGAGACGTCACCTATGCCACGTTCTGCCAGGGCCCGTACGCCGAAACCGAGCGCTACCGCGCGTTCATGGGCTGGGACGTGCCCTGGTATTCGGCTGCCGAGTCCGGCGATGCCCTGCTGGCGGGACGCGGTTTCGGGATGCTGGTCTGTTATGTGCGCGATGGCGGCCGCGTGTACGAGACGTACTGGAACGGTGGCCGCGGCACCGAAGCGATGGCCCCGTCCTACGGTCTGCTGGACATGACCGTGTTCGGGCGGCAGGAGCACTGGGAAGATTCGCCTGACGGCTGGCCCAAGCAGTGGGGTGAAAGTGGCGGGCAGTTCCGCAAGGACGGCCGGCCAACCGCGCAGTGGGCCCGCCTGGCCGCCGGGCACTCTGACGTCCTGTAGCTGACAGTGTGGGGACGGCACCGTGAAAAGTGTTGTCCCCACGCCACCTGCCGCCTCATACCTGGCATGAGACGACTTTCCACTTTGCTCGCCGCGGCCGTGCTCAGCACGACCCTCGCGGCACCAGCGCACGCTGTCGTGTCGGCGGCCGGGTTCGCCTGGGCCTACGATCCGGCAAATCCCGCGTACTTCCTGGCCTCGGGCTACGAGTACAACTCCGCCGGGCTGCCGATTCAGATCACCCGCGGCTTCCCGGGCACCTATCAGGTCAAGTTCTTCGGCATGGGAACAGCCGGAGGTGTCGCGCACGTCAGCTCGTATGGCAGCAATGCCTTGTGCACCATCGCTTCCTGGACGCAGGCTGCCGCCGATCAGATCGTCAACGTGCGCTGCTACAACAACGCCGGCGCACTGATCGACAGCCGGTTCGCCGTCAACTTCACCAACCGCAACCCGGGTGCCGGGCACTTCGCCTATCTGTGGAACGACAATCCCGTGCCTGGCCCGGCTGGGCACACGCCAGCGGCCGCATACTCCTACGATTCCACGGGCGCCCCGATGACCGTGTGGCGCAGTGCCGCAGGGCGCTACCGGGTTCGGGTCGGCGCTTTCCAGGCCGACAGCCCAGGACCATGGGCCGCCGGATACTTGCGGGTCACGCCTTACGGTGCGGCCGCGCGTCATTGCCAGATTCTGGACCCTTTGCTGGTACCAGATGAGCAGTTGATTGAAGTCAGGTGTTATGACGACACGGGTTCGGCGGTGGACACCCGGTTCACGCTGACCTACAGCCGTAATGTCGCCATGCTCGGCGGCAGCGGGACCCGCACGACGGCCACCGTGGATCTGTCCGGCCCAGGTCCGGTGATGCGCGGCTGGACGAACAGTTTCGGTGGTGTCCCGACCGCGACACAGATCGTCCCCGGCACATATGAGGTCGTGTTCCCCAACGCGGGCAACCCGAAGGGCCACGCGATCGCGTCCATCATGGGCACGCCGCCGATGTATTGCACGATCCAGTCGTGGTGGCAGGCGGCGGGGGATCAGCATCTGCTGGTGAGCTGTTTCGACGGCAACATCGGCGTGCCGAACCCGGCTGTGCTGCTCAACGTCTCGTTCATTGGCTGACTTGACAAACGCCTCTCACTTATCGATTATCGAGATATCGTTAATCGATAAGTGAGAGGCAATTATCGTGACCCGCAAACCAGACTGGCTCGCCGAACTCCAGGGACTGCTGACCGTTGTCCTCGCCGTGCTCGGCGCCGTCGCCCTTTTCAGCATCGCCTCGCTGGCCTTCAGCCGCGACATCGTCGTCACCGTCCCGGCCAGCACCATCACCGCGGGACTGCCCGCAGGCGCGACACCCACCGGTGACCTCGACGTCCTCATCCCCAATGCCACCACCGCACAGATCGTCGCGCACCAGCTCACCAGCCTGCCCACCTTCGCCGTCGCCGCCGCGGTGCTCACGCTGCTCTGGAAAGCATTGCGCCGCGCCCGTCGCGAAGACCCCTTTTCCGCTGGTACCGTCCGGAGCCTGCGCGTGATCGGAGCCGTCGCCGTAACCGGCATCCTCGCCCAGGTCATCGAAACCGCGGCCTCCGCCTGGCTCAGCTCCAACGTCCTGCCCGACGGCGGCTGGAGCACCACCCTCGATCTCGCCTCGGCCGGACTGTTCCTGCTGGCAGGATTCGGCTTCTTCGCCATCGCCGAAATCATCAACCGTGGCCTGGCCATGCGTGCCGAACTAGAAACCCTCGTCTAATGCCACCGGAAGAAGACCACCGCATCGACGTGCACCTCGACCGGCTGCTCACTGAACGCGGCATCACCCTGACCGAACTAGCCGACCGCGTCGGCGTCACCCTGGCCAACCTGTCCGTCCTCAAAAACGGCCGCGCCCGCGCGATCCGCTTCAGCACCCTGACCGCCCTGTGCCGAGAACTCAACTGCCAGCCCGGCGACCTGCTCACCGTGCATTGACCCTCGACGCTGTGTGGGGCGGCCTCCACAATGGACGGATGAGCCGATGGACGCGCCCACACGGCACAACCGGTGACATGATCCTGTCCGCGACGTTCCACGAGACCCTCGAGACACTGCGCCAACAGCAAGCGCACGCAACGCCGGAGGCCCCTCGTTCGTCTAGGACGGCATGAGACCTATCCTGCTCGCCACCGTGCTGGCGTTAGCCGGCTGCTCCACCACTAGCCCACAGAACACCATCGCGCCCACGTCGACGTGGCAGCCCACCTCCAGCTACACCTACACGCTGCAGTCGTCATGTGGCGAACAACTGTTGCACGGCATCATGAAGATAACCGTCCAGAATGGACAGACGACCGCCGCTGTGGGCCTCGACGAGTCAGGAAAACGCACCGTCGAAGCCGCCAAACTGACCAGCCTGCCCACGCTCGCGGCACTGATCCGCCAATACGAGGAGGCCGTGAGCAGGGGAGCGGCACTCGCCAACGCCGACTACGCCCCGGCCGGGCACCCGTCGCGCATCTCCATCGACTACGACAAGAACGCCCTGGACGACGAACTCTGCTACGTGATCACCGACTACACCCCAGCGTAGGTTCAGCGGGACAGCGGGGGACAGCCACGTTGATCGATAATCAGCGCCATGTACCTGGGGGCGCTGGTGTCATTGCTGTTGCTGGACACGGCTGTTGAGGCATGGGCCATAACCATCACGGGCTGGCCCTGGCTAAAGACCGGCAAGAACGCGCTCTACGCGCTGATCGCCATAACCGTCGCCGTGCAAGTCATCCGGCAACGGCGCTGGCGCGAATTCACCACGCCGGCCGACATCGCGCTACTCGTGTTCACCGGCACACTCGCCCTTAGCGCCGTGCTTTCTGACGCGCCCGCAACCCAAGCCGCCCAAGGCTCCTACGTCTACCTTCGTGCCGCGGTGGTGTTCTACGCGCTTCGCGTCCTGCGGCCAGGCCCGCCTTGGATTCGCCGCGTCACCATCGGCGCGCTCACGTGGGCGGGCCTCAACGCCGTCCTGGCACTAATCCAGATCGTGGCCGGGCCCACGGCGTACACGATGATGGGCTGGAATGATCTTGAAATGGCGCTGATTCACCGCGCCCAAGGGCTCTATCCACACCCGAACGACCTGGGCCATCTGCTCGGCCTGACTGTCGTGGGACTGTTCGCCTGGCTCATGTTCCGGGGCTGGCATTGGCCTTCCGCGGCGATGCTGCTGCTGTGCGCGGCCGGTCTCGCCGCCACTCAATCACGCGAATCCCTCCTGGGCGCGGGCGCCGCGATCATTGTCGTGGCCGTGAAAATGCGCCTGCCCGTGCGCAAGGCCGCCACGGTGCTAGCCGTCATGAGCGTCCTAGCGTTACTGCCACTCACCCTGCTTCCCGGCGCCCGAGCCGAAGTCGCCCGCCGCGCAACAGGTCTCGGCACCGCCTTAGGCCTCAACATCGCCCAGCCAGCCGCCGACCTGAGCCTGCCCGAATGCGGCCCACCACCACCTGTGCACACGGTCAAAGGCAGCCAGTGCCGTCGCACCGAACCAGAACAAGAAATCCGCGTCGTGTTCGCCAAGCAATCCTTTGTGCTGCTGCAGCAGCGGCCCATCACCGGCTACGGCCCCGGCACCTTCGGCGGCTCCGTCGCCCTCGCGCAGGATCCACAATGGAACCGCCACCCACGCTTCGGCCCCGGCGGCTTCTCCCTGCACGGCTTCCACGGCCGCACCGTCGACTCCTTCCTGCTGCACCTGCTCGTCGAAGCCGGTCTGCTCGGACTTTCCGCCTTCCTAGCGTGGTTCTGGTTCCTCACCCGCACCCCACGGGTGCCGTCGTTGTGGACCGTCCTCGCACCGGCAGCGATCGCGTTCGCCCTCATCACCGCCGTGTTCTCCAACGCCCTCGAAGGCGCACCCTTGCCACCACTCATCTTCGCCATCGCCGGACTCGCCTGGACGTCAGCCAGCACCGACTGATGTCACGGCTCCGATCATGCTGAATCAGAGGATCGTTCGTTATCTGGATCGCAGGGGAGAGGGCTGTCGAAAATTGAGGTGCCCATTCGACGCCTTGGTATGAAGCAGATTATTCGCGGCACGGCCGCTGTCATCGCTGGGATTGTCACTATCGTCGTGCTGTCCAACGGCACCGACTACGTTCTTGAAGCCATTGGCGTCTATCCATCCTGGACACACCAGCAAACCTATGGGTTCCACACGCCGTGGATGGTTGGGCTCGCGCTTGCTTACCGCACGATCGCCGCTGTCGCTGGCGGATACGTCGCCGCGCGCATCGGGCGCACACGAACGCCGGTGATTGTCCTTGCTGTCATTGGCACCGTCGGAGGCGCCGCCGGGATCTTCGCCGCCGGTGACATGGCGCCGTTGTGGTACTCCATCCTGATTCCCGCGCTGAGCCTGCCAGCCATCCTCATCGGAGCGCGTCTCGCAAGCAGGACGCGATCTTCCTAGGACGACAATGGGATTGCTGAAAAGTAGTTTGGCGGTGCCGCATAGTTCGTCACCCTTGACACGCACAACAAACCGCGACGGCGATACCGGCAAGATCTCCCCACTCGGCTCTGACCTGCCAGAATGGACCCTGAAAACGCGTTTGGCCCTAACTCTCACCCACACCGGGCCGAGTTAGGGCCGCTACGGCCTTCTCAGAGCGTTTTGCCTGGTCAGAGGCCCTATGTGAGCGGCTTTTGCCATACGGAGACGTGCTGCGCGCTCTCATTTGTGAACGGTTCCCGCGTCCAGCCGTCCCAACGCTCCACCAACGACAGTCCAGCGATCTGGGCCATCAGATCAAGCTCAGCCGGCCACACGTAGCGAAACGGAATCGACCACACCGACACGCGGCCGTCGGCGACGCTGATGTAATTCGAACTCATCGTCTGCGTCGCCACGTCGTACAAGTCGAACGCCCAGCGCTCGGGACCGGTGCGATATGGAACGGCCCGCTGACCGGCAGGCAGACGGCGCAACTCGGGCACCATCACTTCGACAACGAACAAGCCTCCCGGCTCCAGATGCGCGGCCACGTTACGGAAACACGCGACCTGAGCTTCCTGCGTCGTCAGGTTCATGAGGGTGTTGAACACTAGATATGCGAGCGAAAACGTTCCGTCCACAGTGGCCGTAGCGAAGTCGCCGATCGTCACACCTATAGCGTCACCACCGGGTTTGGCCCGCAACTGGTCGACCATCGCCCGTGACATATCGATCCCGTGGACCTCTACACCACGCCCAGCCAGCGGCAACGCGATCCGGCCAGTGCCAATGCCCAGCTCAAGCGCCCGGCCGCCACGCGCCAGGTCCACGAGAACGTCCACAGTGGAGTCGATCACCTCCGCCTGGAACATCTCCGAATCGGGGTCGTCGTAAGTCTCAGCGACGCCTTTGCCGAAGTACCCGTCCTGATCAATCACGCGCCGACGGTATCGCGTAACTCCTCCGCGATGCGCGCGCTTTTCCGCGTACCAGCTGATTATTTTGATTATTGGTTTAGGAATATCGGTAATTAAATAAATGGTTAATCCGCTCTTCCTGATAAAAACAAGTGTCCCGATAATTCCAGTTATCGGGACACTAAGAAAATAGGGAAGTGGACCTTCAGCAACCTCCGCCGCGCGATAATCTTGGCGTCTCGGATCCGCAACCTCCGGAATGACGGAGGCGCAAGATCTCCGCTTTAGCGTTGGAGGGTCTTGCCATGGGCGATGTATTGCTGACTGCTGTCAAAGCGCGTAAGGATGCCGGCTGCAGCCCCACCGGGATCGTCGGCCGGAGTTTGGCGCGGCAGCTGCTGCAGGCTGGTGATTCGGTGCGGGTGCTGGCCGAGCCGGAACAACTGCACGGCTGGCCGGATGGCGTCGAGGTCGTCGAAGGGTCGATTACGCGGCCGGGTGAGCATGCTGAGGTGTTCGACGGCGTGCGGGCCGTGTTTTTGGCCGGTGCTGTTCCGGAGACGGTCCGTGAGGCGCTGGCTCTGATCACGGGACGGGTTGTCGTCCTGTCGTCGCATGGGCCGGAGTATGAGGAGGCCTATCCGCCGGAGACGTGGTTCTGGCTGGCTATCGAGCGGGCGGTTGAGGCTTCGGGTCTGGAGTGGACGCATATCCGCCCGTCCGCGGTGATGGGTGCGGTGGTTGAGGGCACGTATCCGGCGACGGGGTCGGATTGGCCGGAGACGATCCGGGCGCTGCGCATGGTGCGGGAGGCGTTCGCGAACGACGGCCACTATCCGTTTATTCACGAGGACGATCTCGCGTCGGTTGCCTTGGCGGCGTTGACAAGCGGCCGGTACGCCGGGCGCGTGCTTGAGGCGGTGGGGTTGCCGATCAGCACGCGGTCACGAGTGGACAGCATCGCGAAGGCCATCGGCGCCGACGTCACGGCGGTCGAGCTGACGCCGGAGGAAAGCCACCAGGTGTGGCGTGATCGCGGCTGGCCCGATAGCGGGATCGATGTGACGTTGTATGCGCTTGAGGAGTACGGCGCACGGCTGTCAGAGCTGACGCAGTGGACGCTCGACCAGCGGCCGTCGGTGCGCGAGATCATTGGCCGGCCGTTGCGTGGCTTTGATACCTGGGCGGCCGAGCACCTTCAGTTATTCCGATGAGCCGAACCACATCATGGGCAGGTCTCCGTCAGCTTGACCACACCGAAGTCGATCGCACCCTCAAAATCCGCGGCTTTGCCCTTGATGTGGCTCCCCGCTGCCGGAGTCTGTGTGCAGACCTGCCAGTTCGAGTCCAGGACCTGGTTGCGGCTTCCTCGCAGGTCATGGGAGCGAGAAAAGAAGATGCCGTTCTTCTGGACCTCATTCTGAGCGTCCTGGAGGTTCATTCCCCTGAAGTTCGGCATCGTGAAGTCAACCGTCGGCTCCGGTTTGGACGAAGTTGGAGCAGGGCCCGACGGGCTTGGCTCGGCTGCCGTTGGGGTGGGCTGCGTTGCTGAACTAGCGACGACGTCGTTTGGCTTGTCGCCTGAGCGTGGGTTGGCCGAAGCGCATGCGGCGAAAACCACGACGGCCGCGACGTACATGAATATCCGCACCGTAGATCCCACAAAGCCAGTATGACCGGCCACCGGCACACGGATGCCTGTCAGTCGGATGCTGGCCGCGAAAAGTGGTCGATGAATGGGGGTGCGGGACTCGTGACCGCAGCCAAGGCCATAATGGCCCGATGATCACCGAGACCGTGGAAGAGAAGAAGACCTCGTGGGTCGAGCTGTACTTTGACCTGATCTTTGTGCTGGCCATCGCCCAGGTGGCGCATATGATCGCGAGCGGTTCGCGGTGGACGGTGGTCTGGCCGGCGCTGGGGTTGTTCGCGGTGCTGTGGTGGACGTGGATCGGTTTCGCCTTGTTCTACAACAGGTTCGGCGATGAGAACGTGCTGTGGCAGCGGCTCGCGCTGGTGGTGGCGACGATCCCCTGCGGGCTGGCGGCGATCGCGGTGTACGAGATCGCGCATGGTGAGCGGACCGCTTTCACGCTCAGCCTGGCGGGTGTGCGTGTGGTGCTGGCGGTCGTGAACCTGATGCGGGGTGGGGTTCTCCCCCGCAAGATCGCTGCTGGTTATGGTGTGGCCGCGGTGCTGATTGTGGCGTCGATTCCGCTGGAGGGGCCGTGGTGGTGGTTGTTGTGGGCGGCGGCGATCGTGGTGGAGTCGCTATTTGTGTTCGCTGCTGGGCCGTCGCGCAAGCTGTCTAGTGCCGACGAGAAGATTTTGACCCGTGACTGGGTCAAGGGTCTGCGGCTGATGAAGCCGACGGATCCGGCCTATGCGCTGAATGTGCCGCATCTGGCGGAACGCTTCGGGCTGTTCATGATTATCGTTCTCGGCGAGGTTTTGGTGTCGGCTGGGCGTGGGGCGCTAAGCGGTGGGCATGTGCCGTGGTGGCCGCTGGCCGGGGTGCTGGTGTTGTCGGGGGCGTTGTGGTGGGTCAGTTTTGACTCAGCGGCCCAGAACAATGAGCGGCTGCTGGAGCTGACGGGCGGGTCGCCGCAGATGGCGCGGTCGATGTTCGCGTTTGGGCGGATGATTCCGGCGTTCGCGCTGGTGGTGATCGCTGCCGGGCTGACGTTGTTGCTGGAAGGGCACGCGACGATGGCGGCTTACTGGTTTGTCAGTGCTGGGCTGGGTGTGTATTTGCTGGGGACGCGTGCTGATGTGGGCACGTCGCCGGGGTCGTGGTTCCGGCTGGCACTGGCGTTTTTGGCGTTACCGTTCGGTCTACTGGGTGCGGTGGTTTCGCCGGCGGTGTTCATTTGGATTGTCTGCGGCTGGACGGTCGTGTGTGCGGTGGCGGCGACAGTTGGCGGGCGGGAGCTCAAGACGGTGTTAAGCGCTGAGGCGGGCTAACAGCTTTTCGGTCTGTTCCAGTCCGGGCTGGTGTCCGGTGGCGGTGTGCAGGTCCAGGGCGAGCTGTGCGCTGACTAGCGCGTTGCGCATGTCGCCAGACAGGTAGTGGGCGGTGGCCAGGGCGGTGTGGGCCCGGCCTTGCAGGACGCGGTAGCCGCAATTTTCGGCGATCGATAGCGCCGTGCGGCACCACGATGGTGTGCCGAGGCTGACGGCGATGTCGGCTTCGATGTAGCGGTCGCCTGCGGTGCGGGCACAGGCCAGGGCCTGCTTCAGAACTTCAGCGTTGGTGCCGATGATGCCGAGGGTGTGGCGGGCCATGGCTTCCAGCCGTGGTTCGGGTGGGTCATGGGCCATGGTGAGTGCTTGCTGGGCGAGACGGGTCGCTTGTGGACGGTCGCCGCGATCGGCGTGGATGCGGGCCAGGGTGCACAGGGTGGCGGCGCGGCCGCGGCTGCCGGTTTGCTCGTGCAGCCGCAGGGCTTCGGCCAGCGTCTGGAACGCTTCGTCGCAGCGGCCGAGCAGGTGGTAGACGTCGCCGAGGTTGGTTAGCGCGAGTGCCTGGCTGGGCACCGATTTCGCTTGCCGGGCAAGGGCTAGGGCGGCTTGGCAGTGTGCGGCGGCTTCGGTGAGCCGGCCAAGGTCGAGGCAGACGAGGCCGAGATTGTTGTGGTTGACGGCGACTCCGGCGACGCGGCCGGTGCGCCGGTTGAGGGTTAGCGCCTCGCCGAGGGTGTCTAACGCGTGTTGTGGGCGGCCTTGCATGCGGTAGACCGGGCCGAGGTTGCCGAGGGCGGCGGCTTGCCCTTCGGGCCAGGAAGCGTCGCGTGCGCACGCGACAGCTCTTTGGTAGTCGGCGATCGCGGCGTCGAAGTGTTCGAGTCGCCAGTTCAGGGCGCCGAGGCTCAGGTGTGCGGCGGCTTCGGCTTGGCGGTTGCGGTCGGCTTGTGCCGCTGCCAGGCCGAGGTGAGCGACTTCGGTCCAGGCGGTGGTGTGCATGCCCAGCCATAGGTACCCGCGCAGGGCGTCGGCTAGGGCCCAGACGAAGGTGTGTTGTCGTTGCTGTGCCCCGTGACGGATCGCGCTGACAAGGTTGGGCAGGTATCCGTCTAGCCAGGAGCGGGCGTGTACATGCGAGTCGAAGGTGTGTGAGGTGGCTGTCGGTAGCCGCAGGACTTGTGGGCACAGGCGTTCCGCGGCTGCGCTGGCCGTGTCGAGATACCAGGAGAGCAGGTCGGCAAGCGGCGAACGGTCGGTGGCCAGTTGTGCGGCGTACAGGCTGAGCAGGTCGTGTGTGGTGAACCGGCCGGAGGCGCGTTCGTGGATCAGGTGCGCGCTAGCCAAGGATGACAGCAGGTTCGCGGCGGCCGACGGTGGGCAGTGCAGCATGACGGCCGCTGAGTCGGCGGTCACGTCGCTGCCGGGTATCAGGCCGAACAGGCGGAACAGCCGTCGCACGTCGGCTGGCAGGGCCTGATAGGACACCGTGAACGCGTGGCGCACCGCGATTTGCGCGTCCTCGCCGACGGTCAGGATGGTGAGCGGGTCGCCCTCGCGCAGCTGTGCCACGTACCCGCTGATGGTTTGATGTGGCCTGTTATGCAGATCGGCGGCGGCGATGCGCAGGGCCAGCGGCAGGTGGGCGCAGGCTTGGGCTAGTTCGGTGGCCGCTTGTTGTTGCCCGGTAAGGCGTCCGGGGCCGATGACTTTCGTGAGCAGCTGGCTGGCTTCGCCCGGGGCGAGCACATCGAGGGACAACCGTTGCGCGTCATGGCTGGCGATGAGCCCGTCGAGGCGGGCGCGGCTGGTCACGATCACCAGGCAGCCTGGGCCGCCGGGCAGCAGCGGCTTGATCTGAGCGGTGTCGCGGGCGTTGTCGAGCAGGATAAGGACCCGCCGGTCAGCCAGCATGCTGCGGTAAAGGCCCGCCGCTTCTTCAATATCAGCTGGTACGCGCGAAGCTGGCACCCCCAGCGCACGAAGGAACCGTGATAGCGCCTCGAGCGCGGTCAGCGGCTGCGCGGGTGAGAAGCCGCGCAGGTCGGCGAACAGCTGCCCGTCGGTGTATCGCTGGCGCAGCTGATGGGCCCACTTGATGGCCAGTGCGGTCTTGCCCACGCCCGCGGTGCCGACGATCGCGACGACCGGTGTGGCACGGCCGAGCATGGCGTCCAAGGTGGACAGTGTTTCGCCGCGTCCGGTGAACGTGGACAGATCCGCGGGCAGTTGCGCCGGGCCGCCAGGCTGCACTGGCCGGGGCGAGTGCACCTGCTGGCGTAACACGAGCAGCTGGGTTTCGGCCAGTTGCGCGCCGGGTTGCACGCCGAGGTCTTCGGCGAGCCGGCGGCGGGTCTGCTCATAGACGCGCAGGGCTTCGGCTTGCTGGCCTGAGCGGGCTAGAGCGGTCATCAGCTGGGCGGCGAGCCTTTCCCGCCAGGGGTTTTCGGCGAGCAGTTCACGTAACGGCGCGGCCGCGGCGGCGTGCCGTCCGAGCGCGAACTCGGCATCGAACAAGTCTTCGTGAGCGGACAGTTTCTGCCCGTGCAGGTTCGCCGCGGCCGCCGTGACGAAAGCGCCTGACGCTCCGGCTAGCGCCGGGCCGCGCCACAACGCCAGTGCTTGGTTGAGCAACTCGACGGCCTGTGCTGGCGGTGCGTGGCGTGCCTGGGCGGTCAGGGTGTTGAAAACGTCGATATCGAGTTCACTGGAGGAGACGGTGAGGCGGTAGCCGCCGGCAGTTGAGGCGAGCAGGTCTGCCGCTCCAGCTTGGCGCAGCCGGGACACGCACACCTGGATCTGGGTGCGTGCCCGCGTTGGCGGGTTGCCGCCCCACAGCGCCTCGGCCAGTTGCTCGGCGGGCACCACGACGTTGGCGTTGAGCAGCAGGTACGCCAGCACCGCGCGGTGCTGTGGACGGCTGACCGGCAGCGGTTGCCCGCCGATGGCAGCCTCGACCGGGCCCAGGACGCGCCAGTTCATGAAGTCCCCCATGCGGATTGCGGCTTGCGTTAACACCACGTCCGCATTGACGCATTGACAACTGTACCCGCTCTGCCCTATTCGGCGTCGTGTGACAGCAGCGCGAGCTGGATGCGGTTGCCGATCCCGAGCGCCGCCACGTTTCGCACCGGGCCGATATCGCACACCGTGTGCGACATCGGCCGGGGTGCGGCTGTCATACATGTCTGACGATGTTCCCGGCCGGGAGGAACCAGGCTCGTGGGCGCTGATCTATCAGCATTACTCAAGGAAAGCTGGACCCTGGTCGAGGAGGACCAGGAAAGAGTCGCCGGATACTTCTACGCCCACATATTCACCGCTCATCCGCACCTGCGCGACATGTTCCCGGTGCAGATGCAGCTGCAACGCGAACGGCTGCTCTCGGCGATCGTGTCCACCGTGCACGGCTTCAACGACCTGGAACGCACCGACACCTACCTGCGTCAGCTCGGCCGCGACCACAAGAAGTTCTCCGTCGAGCCGGAGCACTACGCGCTGGTCAAATCGGCCCTGCTGCGCGCGTTGCGCTACTACGCCCGCGGCGGCTGGAACCTGCAATTCGAACAAGCGTGGAGCGATGTCTACGACCTGATCGCCGCGAAGATGATCGCCGGAGCCAACGAGGACGACTCACCGCCTTACTGGTACGCCGAAGTCGTCGCCCACGAACGCCGCGGCCGTGACGTCGCCGTGTTCACGTGCCGGCCGTTGCGGCCCATGCTCTTTGAGCCCGGGCAGTACTGCAGCCTCGAAACCCACTACCAGCCACGCATGTGGCGCACGTATTCGATGGCCAACGCTCCCCGCCCCGATAACACCATCGACTTTCACGTGCGTGCCCTGGATTCCGGCTGGGTTTCCGGGCCGCTGGTGTGGCGGCTGCGTCCCGGCGACCTGATCAAAATGGCCGCGCCCATGGGCTCGATGACGCTGGACCGCCAGTCCAAACGCGACATCGTGTGCGTGGCCGGCGGCACCGGGCTCGCCCCGATCAAGGCGATCATCGATGAGCTGAGCCGGCATCACAACCGGTCGCGGTTCGTGCACCTGTTCCGTGGGGTGCGCACGCGCGACGACCTCTACGACCGGGCACACCTCGACGAGCTGGTAGCCGCCTACCCGTGGCTGGTGCTCACGCGAGCTGTCAGCGACGATCCCACCTTCGCCGAAGCCGAGCACGGCAACGTCTCCGACGTCTTGCGCCGCACCGGCCCGTGGCAAAACCACGACTTCTACGTCTGCGGCTCCCCCGCCATGGTGTCAGCGACGCTGCGGGCCATCAGCGACATGAACGTGCCCCGGATGCGCGTCAGGTACGACACGTTCGCCTAACACCCCTTGAGGAGCAACGCATGAGCGCCCTTCTCCCACAGACCGGTGAACATGAGCTACAGCAACGTTTCGGCACCACCGAACGGGCCACCCGGTTTTACCGCGACCAGATGACCTCGCGCCTGAACACGAAAATGCGTGCCTTCATCGCCGAACAGGAAATGATGTTCGTGGCGACCGCTAACGCGGCAGGCGACTGCGACAACACCTTCCGCGCCGGGCCGCCCGGTTTCGTGCACACGCTCAGCGACACCGAACTGACCTGGCCGGAATACCGCGGCAACGGCGTGATGGCCTCCCTGGGCAACATCACCGAAAACGCGCACGTCGGCATTCTGTTCGTCGACTTCTTCCGCAACGTCATCGGGCTGCACGTCAACGGAAGCGCCACGATCGTCGACGACGCCCAGATGCGCCTGGCTCGCCCGGCCCTGCCCTTGGATCCGGCTCCCGGCCGCCGCCCGGAACGGTGGGTCGTCGTGCACGTGCACGAGGCCTACGTGCACTGCGCCAAGCACATTCCCCGGCTATCCAAAGCCGACACCGGCACACGCGCGTGGGGCAGTGACGACGTGCGCCGTAAGGGTGGCGACTTCTTCGGCGTCGCCGCCGGGCAACAATAATTGAGGTCATGACCGCTTGGATCTCGCCTGACGCGACCGTGCAAGGAAACGTGACCCTCGGCGATGGCTGCCGCATCATGCCCGGTGCCCGCGTCGTCGCCGAATCAGGAGGCACCATCACGCTTGGGCGCAACTGCATCGTGCTGGAAAACGCTGTCATCCGCGCGACCGGCAGCCATCCGTGCGTCATCGGCGACCACTGCCTCATCGGCCCCAGCGCCCATATCGTCGGCGCCACCTTGGAGGATCAGGTCTTCATCGCCACGAGCGCCGCTGTCTTTCACGGTGCCCACCTTGGCCGCGGCAGCGAAGTGCGCGTCCACGCGACCGTCCACTTGCGCACGACCCTGCCGCCATCGACCGTCGTGCCGATCGGCTGGGTCGCTGTCGGCGGCCAGATCCTGTCGCCGGACAAGCACGAGGAGATTTGGGCCGCCCAGAAGCCGCTAGATTTCCCCGGCTACGTCTACGGCATCGACCGCGAGACCCCTGACCTGATGGTCCATGTCACCACCCGCCTGTCCACCGCCCTGGGCGAGTAGTCACTGGACCCAGAACTTCTTAATGGTCAGGCCCTGACCGAGCGCATGGTCGCGTAACTCGTGGAACAAATTTTCCATGAACGCGGCGGGCCGCTCCCGCACCGGCGGTTCGGTGGCGGTCATGCCGACGATGGTGCGCGTGACGGGTTTACCGCGACGGCCGATCTTGTCGGTGACGAGCCGCAACCGGGCATGGCCCACGAGCGCCAGCCACAGCGGCTGTTCGAAATGGACCGAAGCGACCTGGTAGAGCCACACCGAGTCCAGGCGGCGGGTCAGGACGCCTTCTTTGATGTCGATGCGGCCTTCAAAGATCTGATAGCGGGTCGACAGCGCCAGCAGCACCCCGTGGAAAATCATGACCGCGGCGCTGACGACGAGCAGGAAACCCAGTAGTTGCAACGCGGACGCCATGCGGCTGACCGTCACGTCAAGGGCCGCCTCAGCGGCGGCGAGCTCTTCGCGTACCGCCCGCAGCTGAGCCTGGCTGGCCCCGCTGCGCTGCATGAACTCCAGCTGTTCGCGCAGATCGGAGGCACGCCGGCCCGGGGTCAGGAAAAAGAAGAAATCGGCGATACCGCGAAGTCCAGCCGTCGGCCGGGCCACCACTAGATAAAACCCAAGCGCACCAAGCAAAGCGGCTAACAGAAACCGTCCCAGCAAGGAGCTGATCGCGCGGCGCCCAGAAACGACAAGTTGCCCTTTGGCCGCTCCAGGGTCCGCCGCCCCGCCATTCGGAGGCGGGGCGGCGGACTGGCCGAGCTGAGCGAGCTTCTGTCTGGCGGCGGAGAAATCAGGGGCGACACGCAACGCCGTCGTGAACGCTTCCCGTGCCGTTTGCTTGTCGCCCATGGCCAGCATCGTGATGCCAACGCTGTAGTGCGCCCACGGATCGTTGGGCCGCAACGCCACTAGCTTGACGAACGCGTCAGCGGCTGCCTGCAGGTTGTTTGTGCGGTACATCGCGGTGCCATAGGCGTACAAGGCGTCGGGGTCGCTGGGATGCGAACCGAGATAGTGGCCGAGAACCTGGGCGGCCGGAGCGTAACTGCCAGCCCGCATCAGGCCGTCCGCGAGCTTGAGGTGGCCATCCATGATGCTCAATCTCCTTCCTGTGCCTCATCCTCACCGTTGCCGGGCGTGTTCGCATCGGGAGGCTCACGAAACCAGCTGCCTTCCGGGTCAGCGCCATCGGGCAACTCGGCGAACCCAAAGAAGCCAGCCCCTGGGCTGTCCGGCGCCCCCGCCGGGGGCGTCTGGATGTCGCGGAACTCGATACCTTGTTTCTGCAAGCCTTCCGAGATGCCGGTTACATGGGTACTGCCGGAGTTGGTCACGACGAGGTGGACCTCGGACGGCATGGGTGCTCCGGTGGAAACGGCTTCCCGTGCGGCGGAGATGGACTCACGGACCTCAGCGATGCGTGGCACATCGTCAAAAGCCTTGTCGTTGGCGCGTGCCGCGAGGTTGTCGAGATTGACCTCAAGGTTCTTCGTCAGTGCGCTGGCACCGCTTATCGGACGGTCACTCTTAAGCGACTTGTTGTCCAAGATATGAATCTCCAGTGGACCGTCAGTCTTGAACGCGACGCCGTCGAAACCCCTGGCGCTGGCCGCGTGCCCGGCCGCTCCGCTGGGCCCTTCCAGAAACGCCCACCCCGATTCCTGGTTGTAGAAAAACCCCATCCCCTGTTCGCCCTCGTGCCCACGGGCCAGGTGCTTGGCCATGTCGCGGTGCGCGACTTGCATCGCGTCGGTTTCGACAATGCCGGCCACGATCTGCTCGACCTCATCGGTGGAGTGGGCCACCGCTTCGGCGCCTTCTTTAGCACCCTTTTCGGCGAACTCCTTGGCCACGAACTTCATACCCGCCTTGACCAACCCGACGCCGTCGATAGCGTCGATGACCCATTCGATCGGGCCGATTCCTTCACTTTCGAGGCCCGGCTCACCGGCAACGCGGGTGTGGTTTTCCAGTGGCTCACCGGTTTCCGGGACCACCGAGCCAACTTTGATGTCAGCGTTTCGCTCAACGGGCACGGTCTCAGAAGGTTTGAACGGCAGCGGAACCTGTTCAGTCCACGTGACTTTGGCCCGGATGTCGTGCACGTTCATGGGTTTGCCGTCATAGGGGCTGCGCGGATGGTCAGACTCGGTGTGCTCGTCTTGGTATTTCGGCGGTGCCATCGCGTTGTCGGCACACGAAACCGCGTACACCTCAACGATTTCCAGCTTCTCGCCCGCCGGGGTGCGCAGGTTCGCTGAGCGCAGCTTCTTTTCGGCCGTCGCAAGGTAGGACAACATCCAGTCCTGCTCCCACCGGGCGGTTACCTCAGGGTCGCGTTCGCGTTCCAGGGCTTGCCCGGTGTACTGGCGTACCGCGCTCGCTTCAGGTGAAGAAGCCTTCCCGTCACCGGAGACGGAAAGCATCGCCCCGTCGCGGTCCTTGAACGACAGCGCATACGCCCCGGAACCCGACGAGCTGACCCGAAGTTCATAACCGGGGCCGGAGACAAAGACTTCAGCTCCCCCACCGGAATCGAGCATCGCGTCAACCCGCCCGTGCGCCTTGAACGCCTCCTGGGCGATCGGATCGCCGTTGCTCAGCCGCATCCCGGCTTCCGCGTTGGCGAGCCCTTCGGCCAGGCGTTTGGCACTGGCTTCAGGCAGAGACCAGATATCGACGCTCAAAGCGTCAAGAAGCAGCTGCTGCGCCTCAGTGAACGCTGGGTGCGGCTCGGAAACCAAGTGTGGCTGAGCGCTCGTGGACGTCATGCGTACCGCCCTGGACTCCCCCGTCCGCGGCCTGGAACTGGCCCGCTGACCTCAGTATGCCCCCGGCCGGCTAGAGCGCGATAGTGCCTGTGACGTGCCAGATCGGGTGCTGGGCGCGGATGAGGCGGTCCGGGATCGGGAGGTCTTCGGCCAGGTAGCAACGGGTGGCCCAAGCGGGCGCCAAAGAGGCCGGGTCGCTGCTAAAGCCGGTGAACGGCGAGCCGCGCTGAGCCATGAACGCCAGGAACTCCTGATTGGACGGTTCGTCGCGGAACGCCTCGTGCGGAATGTCGAAGGCGAGGCACGAGCCGGGAAAGACCAGGTTCGCGATCAGGTCGCGGGCGAAATCGGTTGAGGTGTAATAGAAAAGACCTTCCACCAGCCACACCGCCGGGCGCGCCACGTCGAATCCGGCAGCCCGCAGGGCCATCATCCATTCAGGATCCCTCAAATCAGCTGGTACCCGGATGAGCCGGCACGTGGGCTCGAATCCAGCCGTGGCAAGCAGTTGCGTCTTGTGCGGATGCTGGCCGGGAAGGTCAACCTCGAACAGCGTCACGGAGGCGGGCAGCCCGAGACGCCACGCGCGGGCATCACTGCCGGCGGCGAGCAGGACGACCTGGTCGAGCCCGCCGGCCACCGCGTCGCCAATGAGCTGGTCGCCGAGCCAGCCCCGGCTGATGACGACTTCGGACGGGCCGCCAAGCCCCGTCAGCAGCTCGGCTGGTTCCGTGGAGTGCCCGCACAGCACACCCGCGCACGGGTCGCTCAGAAAGGCGTCGGGCCGCAGCGTCTCGCGGTAACGGATGCTGGCCATCCAGTCGCTTGTGCTGCGTACGCCCTCGTCAGGCCTTTGCCCCATTACTCCATCTTGTCAGCATTCTTCTTCCTCCCCGGGCGGCAGCGGCAAAGCGGCGTGCAGCGTATAGCCGCCGTCCTCGCGCGGCCCGGTGGTCAGCGTGCCGCGCATGTGCGTGATGCGTTCGGACAGCCCGATCAGCCCGAGCCCGCCCGAGGGCATTTCAGCGCTCGGCCCGGTCGCGGGGCCATTGCTGACGGTGATGTCGAGCTGGCTTTCGCCGTAATGCAGGTTGACCGTCGTTGGTGGCGTGCCGGCGTGCTTGGCGATGTTGGTCAGGGCTTCCTGGATCACGCGGTAGACGGTGAGTTCGATGGCTGGCGGCAGCGGCCGCGGGTCACCTGTGCGGTGCAGCACCGCGATCAGGCCAGCGTCTTTGGTTTCCCCGACGAGCCGGTCGATATCGGCAGCGCTCGGCTGTGGCGTGAGCGAGGCGCTGCCGTCAGCGCGCAGGACGCTGAGCATTTGGCGCAGCTCGGTCATGGCTTGCCGGCCCAGCGTCCGGATGAGAGCGGCGTGTTTGGCGGTGTCCGGGCTCGGGGCGCTGAGCTGCATCGCCCCGGCATGCAAGGTGATGAGCGCGACGCGGTGGGCGACGATGTCGTGCATTTCGCGGGCGATAGCGACACGTTCGTCGGCGCGGGCGTTGTCCTCGCGTGCCTTCTGGTTGCGTTCGGCGGTCAGCGCGCGAAACGTCAGGTCTTTCATCATCTGCGTGCGGGTGCGGTACATCCGCCCGAGCAGCACCGGCAGCACCACGAGCACGATGTTGAACGCGGCCGCGTAGTAGGCGGCGGCGAACTTCGGCCACGGCACGCGGGTGGCCGCCACGTACACCGGAATGCTGGTCAGCAGCACACCCGCGACGAGATAGACGATCGCCCACGCCCGGCGCAGCCGCAGGCCGACACACCACGAGGCGACAAAGATCGCCGGCCACAGTCCCGCCAGAAACCAGCCCGCGATGGCCATGACCAGAACCGGCCAGGTGTAGCGGTGCGCGTAGGCGGCCGCCACGCCAGATAGCGCCGCCAGCACCACGGCGGCACCGTTGAGCACCGTGAGCGGGGCGTCCCAGCCTAGAAACGAGGGCAGCCCGTTGTCGATGGTGACGCCGGACAGGAGGAAGACCGCAGCGCCGAGCACCCAGGGCAGGAAACGCATGACCCGGTCGACGCGCATGATTCGTACATTAGCCGCAACAGGGTGCTTATCGTGCTCGGAGCGGAAACTCGCACAGCGTGTACCAGTTCGCCTCCGTGCGCGCCATCAGGCGCACGTGAGTCACGCTGGCGTGCACGGGAAGCGCCGCTGTGACGTCTTGGGCGGCCGCTTGCAGCACCGGCAGCGGATGGTCGTGTCCGACGGTCAAGTGGGGCACAACATCATCATGTTCGCCGCCGTAAGGCTTGAACCCAGGAAACGCCTCGCACACGGCTAGGGTCAGCTCGCGAAACCGTTGCGCTGGTTCAGGTTTGAGCCAGCACACCGAGTCGCCGAACCACGCCACCTCGGCGAAACTGGCGGCGAACGCCTCGTACCGGCCGATGGTGTGGCTCAGGATTTCCAGCACCGTCGGCGTAATCTCGGTCGGCTTCAGGAACGGGTAAAGGACGGTCACGTGTGCGGGCACTCCATGTGCCGCTGAACTGTCCAAAGTGGCCCGATGGTGCCGGACGGCTAGTTCAGCCTCCGGCACCGCGATAATCAGCCCCGTTTCCACACGGTCATTTTGCCACCGCGCACGCCGGCGGTCAGCAGAAGTCGGTGCCTGACTGCCAGCTGGACTTGAGGTAGCTGGCCTCACCCGCGACCATGGCGATGGTCTTCTTCGCCCCGTCGAGGTCGAACAAGATGCCGCGGCCGGTGCCGGTCGTGACGAGGTAGGCGTAGATCGAGCCCTTGGTCAGGTCCTCCCCGATCGCGGGATAGATCGACTGCAGGCCCGCCAGGTTGGTGCCCAGCCACGCGCCCGACGGCGTCGGGATCGTGGTGGAACGGTTCGTCACCAAATACAGTGTGCCGTCCGGGCGAAACGACAGGCGGATGTCCTTCCACACGCCCTTGCCACGGGCGAACGTGTTCTGGGCACACATTTCGCCACCGGTCTTGACCTCGTCGAGGTGCCCGGCCGTTTGCAGGTCGGCGAGCTTGAGTCCCAGCTGGTAAGGCCCGGCCCCGTCGACGGTGAAGTGGATCTGCGGCGACGGTGACGCGCTAGGGGCGGCGGAAGCGGAGGCGGCTGCCGTAGCCGATGGCGTAGCGTTCGGGTTTTCCCCGGCAGAAGGGGACTTCTTGCCGCAGCCAGTGGCCGCGGCAAGCAAGACGACGAAAATGAGGGCAGCTCGCTTCATGGTCCTTAGTGGAGCGTATCCGCTCACGTTTCGCAGTCCGCTGCCTGACAATGCGTATCCTTTGTGACCATGGGTTCTGAGCTGGTGCCGGTTGCGGCGGGTGGCCGCGATCAGCGTATCGCGGGCCTCGCCCAGGTATTCATCCAAGGCAGACGCTCCCCCCACACCCGCCGGGCCTATGAGCAGCACCTGGGCACGTGGATCGACTGGTGCGCCGGCAACGGCGTCGACCTGCTGGAGGCCCGTCATGCGCACGTGTCGCTGTGGCTGGCGTTCCTGCAGGAGGCGGGCGCTTCTGATTCGACGCGGGCGGCTCGGCTGTCGGCGATCTCCTCGTGGTACCGGTGGATGCAGCGGGAAGGTGTCGTGACCCGCAATCCGGCCACACTGCTGCCTGAGGAGCGGCCCCGCCCCAACCCTGAGCACACGCCCGCGTTGTCGGCTAAGCAGGCTGAGCTGCTTTTGGCGGCCGCTGACGCCGACGGTCACCGCAGCTCTGCGCTGATCGCGCTGATGCTCTACACCGGTGCCCGCATCGGCGAGCTGCTGCCCGCCCAGATCTCCGACATCATCCAGGAAGCCGGCGTTCCCGTGCTGCGCATCGTCGGCAAGGGACGCAAACGCCGCAGCCTGCCCGTGATCCCGGCGGTCTATCAGCGCCTCGACCGCTATCTGCGCAGCCGCCCGCACGCCGCCGACCTGCTGCCCACCCTGCCCGGCCACGTGAACGCCCGCTCCCAGCCTTTGTTCGTGACCTCGACCGGCAAACCGCTGGACCCCAAGCAAGTCCGCCGGATTCTGCTGCGCTGTGCGAAACGGGCCGGCCTGGAACCCGAAGTCGTCGCCCAGCTCACGCCACACTCGACCCGCGCCACCTATGCCACGAGCAACCTGGCCGCCGGGACGCCGCTGCGTGACGTGCAATACGCGCTCGGGCACGAGGACCCGCGCACGACCGAAGGCTACGACCGCTCCGACCTGCAACTGGACCGGCACCCGTCGAGCCGCTTGGCCGCCGTCATCCGCCCGCCTACCGTGATTTGATGGTGAGCGTGCAGATAACCATCAGCGATGTGCCCGGCAAGGAACGTTTCGAAGCGCGCGACGACAAGGGTGACTTGGCCGGGTTCGTTACCTATCAGGTGTCCGGCAACATCGTCGTGTACACGCATACCGAGACGATCCCGGAGTTCGCTGGGCAGGGCATCGGGTCACAGCTGGCGCGGGCGGTGCTGGAAGACGCCAAAGCCAAGGGACGCACCGTCGTGCTGATGTGCCCGTTCATCAGCAGCTGGGTGGAGTCACACCACGAATACGACGACATCATCGCCAAGACCACCCGGCGTGTGAAATAGACATGACGCCCACCGCGATCGTCCGCCGTCCCAGCCCGCGCCTGGCCGAAGGCATCGTCACTCACATCGAGCGCACCCCGCTCGACGTGGACCTGGCTTTGCGGCAGCACACGTCCTACGTTGAGGCCTTACGTGGCGCGGGATTCGCCATCATCGAGGCCGAACCGGCCGATGACTGTCCCGATTCGGTGTTCATTGAGGACGCTCTCGTGGTCGTTGGCAAGGTGGCGATCGCGACCCGGCCGGGTGCGCCGGCCCGCCGGGCGGAGGTCAGCGGAGCCGCGCAGGCGGCACGGGAGGCGGGGCTGAAACTGGCCAGCATCGACGCTCCGGCCACTTTGGACGGTGGCGACGTGCTGCAAGTGGGAAACACGATTTACGTGGGCCGTGGCGGGCGCACCGACCGGTACGGCATCCGGGCGTTTCGTGAGATCGTCGAGCCCCTGGGGCGGACAGTCGTGCCGGTGCCGCTCAACGCCGTGCTGCATCTGAAATCGGCCGTCACCGCCCTGCCCGATGGCACGTTCCTGGCGTTGCCTGACCTGGTGCCAGCTGGGCTGTTCCCAGCTGTCCGCCCCGTGACCGAAGAGGCGGGCTGTCATGTCGTGCCCCTGGGCGGCGACCGGATCCTCATCGCCGCGTCGGCGCCGCAGACCGCCGAACATCTCAAAGACCTGGGCTTCACCCCGGTCGTGGTCGACATCAGCGAGTTCGAGAAACTCGAGGGCTGCGTGACCTGCCTGTGCGTCCTTGTCGGGATAGTGTCATAGACATACGTTCATGGGCCGCTGGGGCCTACCTTGCGGGAGCATGAGATTCAAACTCGCAATCGCGACCGCGATCGCCGCAGCGGCAACGGTTCTGGCCGTGCCGACGGCGGCCCATGCCGCCGCTGACGGGCTGGCGTGCTCGGCTGCCGGCAGCTACAGCAAGCCGTTCCCGACTCCGACAACCTTCTGGTTAGTCGGCACCGTCGGAACCTACCGCTACTGGCACGTCACCATTCCGGGCAGCCCGGAAACGTACTCCCGCAGCTATGTCGTTCGCTGCAGCGGCGACACCATCGCCTGGCAGGCCGACCTGACGGTCACCTCCACCAGTGGCGACCGTTGCGGCACAACGTCCACATCGCAGTATCAGTACGTGGGCGCGCGCAGCCACACCGTCCAGCTCGGGCAGTTCTACCTCATCTACAACTACCGGTACTGGCACGTCAAAAAGTTTGTCACCAGTGGCACGTTCGGCTTCTGGGTGTACGACCATTCGGAGCTAGCTCGCTGTCTGTTCTAGCAGGTGACGTAGCTAACGCTTGAAGGTGCGCTGGGATGGCCTGGAGGATGGGGAGGCGTGACCCTCAACGCCCAGAAACCCGCCCGGGCCATCCTCAAACTTCTCGCACCCAGCAAATGGCGCATCGCTTTAGCGGTGCTCACGTTCACCGTCAAGCACAGCCCTGTCTGGCTGCTGCCCATCCTGACCGCCAACATCATTGATGTCGTTGTGGGACACCGGCCGCTGGCCCAGCTTTGGATCAACGCGGCGATCCTGTCGGTGGTGCTGCTGCAAAACGTGCCCACCCACGTGGCCTGGGTGCGGCTTTCCAGCAAGGTGGTACGCCGTATCGGCGTCGACCTGCGCTCAGCCCTGACCCAGCGGATGCAGCAGCTGTCCATCGGCTATCACACCAAGGCCGGATCGTCGCGGTTGCAGAACAAGGTCGTCCGCGACGTGGAAAACGTTGAGCTGATGCTGCAGCAAACCGCGGAAGCGGGAACCTCAGCCGTGGTCACTCTCGTCAGCGCGCTGTTGATGACGGCTCTTCGAGTACCACAGTTTGTTCCTCTGTTCCTGCTTGTTGTTCCTTGTGCCGCAGTGCTTGTCAGCATCGTGCGCAAGCGTGCGGCGATCCGCAACGAGCAGTTCCGCACGCGGGTGGAGCAACTGTCGGCACGGGTCGGGGAAATGACGCACCTGATGCCGATCACGCGGGCGCACGGTCTGGAAAAGACGGCGCTGCGGCGCATTGGCGGCTCGGTGCAAGACGTTGGCGAGGCGGGTCTGCGGCTGGATATGGTCAACGGCCGGCTCGGGGCGATGTCGTGGGTGACCTATCAAATGCTTGGCGCGGCCTGTCTGGTGGCCGCGGCGTGGGCGGCGTGGAGTGGTGCCGTGCCGGTCAGCGCCGGCGATGTCGTGCTGCTCAGTAGCTACTTCGCGTTGCTGACCTCGTCGGTCGTCATGCTTTTCGGCCTCGCCCCGATCATCACCAAGGGACTGGAATCGGTACGCTCGATCGGCGAAGTCCTTCAGGCGCAAGACCTTGAAGACAATGAAGGCAAGACGGCCCTCAAGGAAGTCCAGGGCGCGTTCGAATTGCGTGGCGTGACACTCGTGTTCCCTGACGGCGAAACCACTGGACTGTCCGGACTGGACCTGTCGGTGCGGCCCGGCGAAACGATCGCGATCGTGGGCCCGTCCGGTGCCGGGAAGTCCACGTTGCTCAGTCTGCTGCTCGGTTTCACCCGGCCGACGTCGGGTCAGGTGCTCCTGGACGGCCAGTCGTTGCAGGACATAGATCTGCGCACCTATCGCGGTTTCGTGTCGGTGGTGCCGCAGGATTCGCTGCTGTTCGACGGTTCCGTGCTCGAAAACGTCACCTATGGGCTGGAGACAGTGGCGCCGGAGACGGTGGAGCAAGCCTTGCGCGACGCGAACGCGTGGGACTTCGTCGCCGAGCTGCCCGAAGGCTGGCACACGCGCCTGGGCGAGCGCGGCGCACGGCTGTCGGGCGGTCAGCGCCAGCGACTGGCGATCGCCCGTGCGCTCGTGCGCAATCCGCGGGTGCTCCTGCTCGACGAGGCGACGTCGGCCTTGGACAGTGCGTCTGAAACCCAGGTGCAGCAAGCTTTGTCGCGCTTGATGAAGGGCCGCACGACTTTCGTTGTGGCACACCGGCTCTCCACCATCCGCACCGCCGACCGGCTCGTGGTCCTCGACGCCGGCCGTCTCGTGGAGCTCGGCTCCCACGACGAGCTGCTCACCCGCACCGGCGGCCTCTACGCCCGCATGCACGCCGCCCAGGCGGCTTAAAGATCTATGTGGGTACCAGGGGAAAGGTAGGAGTATTCGGCGCCGGTGTTGTTGTCCATCCAGCCGCTGAAGTTGGCGATGCCGCGCTCGTTGAGCAGGCCGTCGTGAATCGCGATGGCCTGGCGCGGTTTGACCGCCCGGGTGAAGGCGACGGCCTCGCCGAACTTGAGCCACGGGCCTGACGCGGGCACGAGCAGGGTGGTGACCGGCTCGTGCGGCACGAATAGCGAGTCGCCGGGGTGGTAGACCGCGCCGTCGATGATGAAGCCGATGTTGGCGCAGCCGGGCAGGCCGTCGATGATTTCGGCGTGCTTGCCGCCGACCGCCTTGACGTGGAATCCGGCGGCGGTGAACTCGTCGCCAGGCAAGACGGCCTGGGCGTTTGCCGAGCCGATCCGGGCGGTCAGGTCGAGGGTGGTGAAAATGTTGAGGTCTGGCAAGGACTTGAGCCGGTCGAGGTCGGCGTGGTCAGCGTGTTCGTGGGTGATGAGCACATCGGTGGCGCCGTCGAGGGCTTGCGGTTCGGCCCAGACACCCGGGTCGATCACGAGCACCCGGCCGTCTTGTTCCAGGCGGACACAAGCGTGGGTGTATTTGGTCAGCAGCACCCCTACAGCGTAATTCTAGAACGTGTTCTATTTTGTAGGGATGCTGGAAACCTTCGACTTCCCCTGGGTGCGGTTCCTCGGAATGCACATCACTCATATCGCTGACGGAACGTGCACGGCGGTGCTGGATCCGCAGGACGTTCATCTCAACCACAACGAGACGGTCAACGGGCCGGTTCTGTTCGGGGCAGCCGAATACGCCGCTGGCGCGGCCGTGACCGGTGGCATGATGGACCTGCTGCACAACGCCTATGTCGTGGCCAAGACGGCGCAGATAGACTTCCTCGCCCCGGCGCGCGGGCCGGTCACCTGTGCCGCGACCGTTGACGCGGAAGCTTTCACGCAAGCACGCTCCAAAGTGGAGCAACAGCAGCCCGTGGAACTGACCGCCCACGTGACCGCGACGGACAGCCAGGGCAGGCAGGTGGCGACGGTGCGGCTGATTTTCGCGGTACGCCCGAAACGGCAGGCTTGAGATAGGTTGGCGGGCGTGGGTGATCAGCTCAGTCTTCGTGCCCTGAACCGCGCGACCTTGCACCGGCAGCTGCTGCTGCAGCGCAGTCCGCTCACAGCGCTGCAGGTGCTGCACCAGGTCGCTGGCATGCAGGCCCAGGCACCCAACCCGCCCTACTACGGGCTGTGGACGCGGATGGCCGCCTTCACCCAGCAGGATCTGATCACGCTGGTGCAGGACCGTGCCGTGGTGCGCATTTCGCTCATGCGCGGCACGATTCATCTCGTCACCGCCGCTGACTGTCTCGCGTGGCGGCCGCTATTGCAGCCGGTGCACGAGCGTGGCTTCACCGGCAACTGGGGCAAGCACCTGCCTGGCGCCGACCTGGACAGCATTGCCAAGGCTGGGCGGGAGCTGGCCGAGGCCGAACCAATGACCTTCGCCGTGCTGGGCGATCGGCTCAAGGAGAAGTTCCCCGAGCTTGACGGACCGTCGATGGCGCAGGCGATCCGCACCTATGTCCCGCTGGTGCAGGTGCCCCCGCGCGGGCTGTGGGGCTTTTCCGGCCAGGCCAAGCACACCTCGGCCGAGCACTGGCTGGGCCAGCCGCTGCACCCGGCACCGTCGCTTGAGGACATGTTCCTGCGTTACCTGGCCGCGTTTGGCCCGGCCAGCGTCAAGGACGCTCAGGTGTGGTCGGGGCTGACCAGGCTCAAAGAGGTCGCCGACAAGCTGCGGCCACGGCTGCGCGTGTTCCGTAGTCCTGACGGCGTGGAGTTGTTCGACCTGCCCGGCGCGCAACATCCGGCCGAGGACACTCCGGCGCCGGTGCGCTATCTGGCCGAGTTCGAAAACATGCTGCTGTCCTATGACGACCGCACCCGCATCATGAGCGATGACTACCGTCAGCGGATCCTCACGCCCAACGGCGTCTTTCCCGGAGTGTTCACGGTGGACGGTTTCGTGGCCGGCACGTGGAAGGTGAGCGCCACGAAGAAGGCCGCCACGCTGACCGTCACCCCGTTTGCCAAACTCTCCAAACGCACTGTCAAAGAGCTGGAAGCCGAAGGGTCGCTTCTGTTGTCGTTCGCGGCGCCGGGCGTGGCGCACGAGACGGTGTTCACAGTTTGAGGTCTGCCTGCACCGGCCGGTGATCGCTGCCGGTGCGGCCCAGGACAGCGGCGTCAGTGGCGGTCATGCCCTTGATGAGCACGTGATCGATGCGTGCCAGCGGGAACGCCGACGGCCACGTGAACCCAAACCCAAACCCGGCTTGAGCGTGTGCTGAGGTGAGCCCGTAGGTCAGCGGGGCCAGCTCCCGGTCATAGGCGGTGCCGTTGAAATCGCCCAGCACCAGCACTTTGGGCAGCCGCTCACCGGCGATGCTGTCAGCCAGCTCGGTGATGGTGGTGTTGCGCTGCTCCGAGCTGAAACCTTCACTGCCCACGCGCACGGAAGCCAGGTGCGCGACGTAGACCGCGACCGGCCCGCCAGGTGTTTGCACCTGTGCCCGCAGCGCCCGCGTCCAGCCGATGCCGATGTCGACCGACGACGATGTCAGCGGGTGTTTGCTCCACAGGGCGACCGTGCCGCGGGTCGCCGAGTGTGGATACGTTTTGGACAGAACCTGCCGGTACGCCGAGGCGTCGCTGAGTTCCTGCAAGGCGATTAGATCGGCGCCTGTTTCGGCCAGGGCCGCGGCGGTGCCAGCGGGGTCGGGATTGGACGCTCCAACGTTGTGCGAAACGACGCGCAGATCGTGATCGCCGCCGCCTTTGCCGGGCAGGAGCAGCTGGCCGAACTGGCCCAGCCACACGACGGCGAGCAACGCCACCGCGGCAGTGCCCACTTTTGACCGCGTCAGCAACGCCACGGCGAGCAGCAGCGGCACGGCCAAGCCGAGCCAGGGCAGGAAGGTCTCCAGGAAACTGCCTATGTTGCCGAGCCTGTTGGGGACGTAGCGGTGACCGATCATGAGCACGGCGGCCATGGCGGCCAGCGCGGCGATAACCCACCCCGGCCAGCTACGTCGTTTCGTTGGCTGTGGCTCGGTCACGAAGCTAACCTACCGTGACATGAACGAGATCCGCAGGCTCGACTATGGCTACATAGTGCGGCCGGGCCGCGAATACGGTGCCGGTCTCCCCCGCGCGGAACCGATCTTCGGCTACCTCGTGCACCACCACGGCAAACTCCTGCTGTTCGACACCGGCATCGGCGGGGCCGGGCACGAGGACCTCAACACCCACTACCGCCCGGTGCGCCGCGAACTGGAGCAAGCGCTCGCTGACGCCGGCGTTACGGTCAGCGACATCGATCTCGTCGTCAACTGTCACTTGCATTTCGACCACTGCGGCGGAAACCCTTTGCTGGCAGGCAAACCCATCTTCGTGCAGGGCGCCGAGCTGGAGCTGGCACGCGGGCAGAATTACACGCTCCCCGAGCTGACCGACTTCGCGGGAGTGTCCTATCAGGAGCTATCCGGCGAGGCCGAAATCCTGCCCGGTGTCTGGATCATTCCCACGCCGGGGCACACCGCCGGGCATCAGTCGCTGGTGGTGGTGCGTCCGGACGGGACAGTCGTGCTGGCCGGTCAGGCGCATGACTTCGCCTCGGAGTTCACGGCCAGCGTGACGGGGCTGACCGCGGTGCGCGATGGGCTCACGGCACCGCTCCCGGAGTACCCCCTATGGCTTGAAAGGGTTTTGGGGTTTGACCCGAAGCGGGTCGTCTTCGCCCACGACGCCGCCGTGTGGGAGCCATCAGCAGCCCTCCGGTGACGGAAGGCTCAGCACGATGTCCTCATAGCGGCCGAGCGAACGCGGTGTGCCGCCGACACTGGCCACCAGCTCCGTCGTCCCCTGAGCATCCGGTTTGGACGGTCGCAGCACGACCGACAGCAGGTCGCCGCACGCCGGCCCGATGCGCCGCGCCGCGAGCTCGGTTGTCCCTGGCGTGTCAACGACATCGCTGGTACGCGGATCCACGCTGCGCGTCCACGGCTGCGGCGTGAAATCGCAGTCCTCGCGCGGCCCCAGGGCGTAAAGCAGGCTCGTCGCGACGACTTTGCCGTCGCGCCACACCAGATCGGTGATCAGTGACCAGGCGCTGCCGCCGGCGGTGAAGAACTTCGGCAGGGCTGGCCCCAGGTTCAGCGCCTCAAGGCGGTCTAGAGCGACCACGGCGAGTTCAGCTGACGTCACGCACCAGCCGCCGGACCCACCGAACCCTGCCGCCAGGAACGCGCCGTCGGGTGAGACCGCTGACGTGCGCAGGATGCCGTTGACCCGGATGCTCTTGAGCAACTGTCCCGTGGGCGAATACTGCGCGATGATCGACGGCCCGCGCCGCGCACCGCCGTCGCGGGCCAGATAGGCCACCGTGATCCGGTCGCCGGAGGCGGCGAGTGTCACTGGCGATTCAGTGTTTTCCGGCGGATAGTCCGTGGTCACCTCTTCGGGTAGCCGGCTGGCCGGCACTACCTGGCTCGCCGCCAGTTTCGCGTCAAAGAACACGAAGTCAAACCCGTTGCCTGGCTGGCCATTCTTACGTGTAGTCACGATCTCGCCGTTGATCACGGCAACGCCGGCGCACTCGGCACACTCCTTGCTGACTGCCGCTGTGTGCGGCTTGGCCAGCGTCACGGAATCGTTGCGCACGATCGCGGCCGACCCGTCAGGCAGCGCTACGGCCAGCGGCCCTGGCTCCCAGCCTTCGTTTGGCGTCGCCTCGGCGACCTTTTCCAGCCAGTGCCCGTTGGTCAGCGCGACCCCGTCCTCGCCAGCCACCACGACGAACGGCTCCGCAGCGGGTGGCGTGTCTTTGGCGGTGCACGAGACGCTCACCATCAACGGGACGATAAGGAGGAAGATCCGGCTAAACCGCACGGCCCAACATACAACGTCCGCTTTGGACAGCGCCCTAGTCGGTGGGGAAGGCGCGGAAGTGGGTGGTGATGTGCCCGCCGTCGTCGATGACATGGAAGGCGATCATTACCGGCATGCCCTTGTCGATAGGGACGCCGCCGTCTTTTTCCCAGGGCAGCAGCACCGTGGACGTGACCCCCGGCGCGACCAGCAGCGGCCGCCCGGCGAACGTGGTGGCCGCGGCCATGTGGGCGTGCCCGCACAGCACGGCGAGCACCTGTGGATGGGCGGTCACGATCGCGGCCAGCTCGTCGCTGTTGCTGAGCTTGATGTTGTCGATGAACGGCTGATGCAGATCGGCGGGCGGATGGTGCAGCCCGATGAGCACCGGCCCGGCCGCGGCGGACAGTTCGGTTCGCAGCCACTGCAGCGTTTCTGGGGCGAGCAGGCCTTCGTCGCGGCCCTGCAGGACCGAGTCGGCCATCAGCAGCCGGATGCCCCCGATGTCGAACGCCCGGTTGAGCGGACCGTCGTAAGGCGTGTAGCCGTCATGGTTTCCCGGGCACATGTAGACCGGAACCGTGGGCGAAGCCAGGACCTTTTCGGCCTCCTCAGTTTCGCTGGGCAGGCCGTGATCGGTGATGTCGCCGGTCACGATGATGGCGTCAAGGTGCCCGGGCAGGCTGTTGAGATGATCCATGGCCTGCCGGGCGCGAAATGACGCGCGGTCACCGCCGTCGAAGTGGGTGTCGCTCAGGTGCGCGAGAACGGTGCTCACGAGTTCGAGCCTGCCACATCGCGGCCGCTAAGACGATCACAAGGCCGCCAGCCAGGCTCAACAGCCCAGCCTTGAACAGCGACCCGGTGGCAGCTGTGCCCGTTTCGGGCAAAGTGCCCGAAGGTGACGGCGATGCCGACATCGAAAGAGACGTGGAGCTCGACGGTGAGGGCCGGGAGCGTGACGGTGTCGGGCTCGTGCTGCCGTACCCATATCCGGGCTCCTGCGCGGTGGCCGTTGCCGGGCTGAGCAGGAGCGCGGCGCTGCCAGCGAAGACGGCGGCGGCGAGGGCGAGCGCCGCCAATGCGCGGCTGATTCTCATGTCCTCGATAACTCAGGCTGCCCGGCCGGGTTGTGTTTGTGACTAGATACTGACAATTCGCCTAAACTGGTGACCGTGGAGCTATCCCTGGGTGATCAGCTGCTTCTGCTGAGCTATGACGACGAGACCGGCAAGCCGCTGATCCCGCTCAAGAACATCGACTACGGGCTGGCGGGCGCGGTGCTCCTGGAGCACTCCTTCGCCGGGCGGCTCGCCATCGATCACCAGCGGCTGCGGGTCACCAGCGACCCTGGCCGCGACCCCGTGCTGACCCAGATCGACGCCAAGGCAGCGCACACACCCGGCTGGTGGGTCTATCACCTGGCAGATCCGCACCGGCGCGAACATGCCCTCAGCCAGCTCGTCACCGCCGGAATCCTGGAAGAGCACCCGCACCGGTTCCGGCGCGCCACCTATCCTGAGATCGACACGACCGCCGAAAAGCAGCTGGTAGAGCATCTGCGTGAGGTTGTCGGCGGGCAGGCCGACCCGGATAAGCGGTCCGTGGCGCTCATCGGGCTCGCTCACGCGTGCGGTCTGGACAAGCACCTGTTCCCAAGCCTGAATAGGCGCCGGCTCGCCGAGCTGACCGAAGGCGACTGGTGCGGCCATGCCGTGCAGAACATCATCGACGCGATGAACGTCGCCGTGCTATCAGCGGTCACGGGCGGATTTGTGTCCTCGACCGCATCGGCTATCCCGGCGACATAAACGAGGCTTAAGGTCTGCCCATGGACGGAATTCCGCGGGAAGACCACGAGCTGTCCCAGACTTACCTGACCTTCGCCAAGAACGAGGCGGCCGGCCAGTCCACTGTCTACTTCGCACTGTCATCAGGGATCGCCTATGACCCGGTGCTGCTCGGCCTGATCGGTGAGCTTCCACTGCTCAAACGCCAGCCCAACCTGGTCCTGGCCGCCGCCCGCTGGCACGGGGCGCCGCTGGAGTCCTATGTGGACTTCGCCCGGTTCGTTGCCGATCACTGGGCCGAGGTGTCGCAGACGATTTTGGCCCGCAGCACGCAGACCAACGAGCCGGCTCGCTGTGCCACGCTGCTGCCTTTGCTGGCGCAGCTGCCGCAGCCGCTGGCTCTCATCGAAGTCGGAGCCTCGGCCGGGCTGTGCCTCTACCCCGACCGCTACGCGTATTCCTACAGCGGCACCCGCCTCGGCGATGCCAGCGTGGTCTTCCCGTGTGTCACCGACGGAGCCGTCCCCGATGCCCTGCCCCAGATCACGTGGCGGGCCGGCCTGGACCTCAACCCACTGGACGTGCGCGACTCACAAGCCATGGCCTGGCTGGAAAACCTCGTGTGGCCCGGTCAAGACGAAAGGGTCGCCCGGCTGCGCCAAGCCATCGATATCGTACGCGCCGACCCGCCCCGCATCCTCAAAGGCGACCTGCTCACCGACCTTGACGGCCTCATCGCGCAAGCGCCGCGTGACGCGACGGTCGTCGTGTTCCACACCGCCGTGCTGGCATACGTCTCGCCAGCCGACCGTGAGGTGTTCCGCGAGAAGATGTCCGCCCTGAAAGGACACTGGATCTCCAACGAGGCCCCGTCCGTTCTCGGCGACAGCCCCGCGCCGGGCAAATTCGTGCTTTCGCTTGACGGCACGCCCGTGGCGCACACCGGACCGCATGGTCAGGCGATCCACTGGCTATAAGCTGCTGGGGTGTCCACTGACGACGATCTGACCAGGCCCTGCGCACATTGCGGAAAGCCGGTGCCGCAGCGGGCCGCGGCCGGGCGGCCGTTTAGGTATTGCCGCGACAACGATGGCGCCTGCCAGAACTCCGCCCGCAACAACCGCATGCGTTACCGCAACTCCCCTGGGCTGGCCGGGCAGGTCGCCAAGGCACACGAAGTCGTCGACCGCCTCGAGCAGGTCGTCGAAACGCTCACCGACGCTCTTGGCATCGAGCTGTCCCCCGCGGGGGTAGAGCGGCAGCTCGCCGAAGTGCGGGCCGAAACGTCAGCACAGATCGCCGCCGCGCAGGCCCAGCGCGACGCCGAGATCGTGCGCTACGTCGCCGAACGCGATGAAGCCCGCGCCCTGGCCACTGCCGCCCAGGTGGCAGCCGCTGCCGCCGAGGCCGCCGCCACCGCCAGCGAAACCCGCGCCGTGGCCGCCGAAGAATCAGCCGCCACGCGGATCGCAGACGCTCTTTCCGCCACCGCCGCCGCCACCGCCGAGGCGGCCGCCTCGGCATTGTCCGAAAAGGAGGCACTCGCTGCGCGCGACGGGGCGCAGCGGGAACTTGCGGCCGCCGAAGCCCTTCGCATTGAGGCCTATCGCGACCGCGATGCCGTGCGCGCCAGCTTTGAGAAGCTGGAGGGCAACGTCGAACAAGCTCGGGCTGAGGCAGAAACGTTGCGCTCGGAAGCGAACCGATCCGCCGAGGAACTGGCGCGTGAACGCCGCGAACGTGCCCATGCCGTCGAAGTCTTACGATCCCAGCTATCCAAACGCGATGCCGATCTGCTTGCCATGGCAGCGGCGCACGAGGAAACCACGTCGCGCCTTAAGAGTGACATTTCCCGGCTGCTGGCCGCACAGGAATCCGCTGTCGCCGCACATGACACGACGGTAACCAAATACGAGGCCACTGCTGCGCGCTTGGAGTCTGAACGTGGTGCGGCTCAAGCCGAAGCCGCGGGGCTGAGGGCACGAGTGGACGAACTCACAGGCCAAGTTGGGCAGCTCGCGGCCACGTTGTCTCAGCTCACAGCGCGGATAGCCATCCCGGCACAGGGTGAGGCCACCGTGGGCGGGCACGCGGACCTACACTCGTAACCGGTCCGAACCGCCGCCCCGATCCACAGGAGTTCCATCAATGCCACCCCAGCGGTCGCTGCTGCGCCAGCGCAACGCTTCATTTGTATGCGCGGCGATTGCTATCGCATTGAGCGTTTTTAACAGCCCTGCGTCAGCCGTTGACCCGCTATATACGGTTGAGGAGCGAGCGTTCGCCGTCGCGAGCCCGTCACTGATTTACCTCGAGGCCCAGGTAACCGGATTCCTCCGGCGGAAAGACACCGGCGAAAAGTTCGACGCCGCCGCGATTCTGGTGAGCAACAAGTGCACCGGGTTTGCTGTTTCGGCTCAGGGCCACGCGATCTCTGCTACGCACTGCGTGCGTCCCACAGCAGATGCTGTTCACCGCACCGCGGCATCTCAGCTCGCCGCCAGCCGGGTACGGGCCGGACACCTGCAACCCGGCCAGCGGGAAGCTTTCGCCAAAGAGGTACTCGACAGCACCGACTTCACCGGAGAAACCCAAGGATCGAAGGCGAAGTCAGTCGTTCTGGGCCAGCCGTACAAGGGCGAGGCGGGAGCACCGGCCGGAAAGGCGCTGGAGGCCGAAGTGGTTGCATCGCAGTCCATAGCCGATGGCGACGTCGTACTTCTCAAGTTCGCCTCAACTATTCCTGCCGTCCAGCTTGCCGAGGCCGGGACGTCAACGGGCAGCCCGGCCACTATCGTCAGCCTCGCTGTGGATAGCGATGGCCGCAACTTCCTGCCACGTTTCAAACCGGCCAAAATCACTGGCGAGTACGGTTCACGGGTGCCACCGTCATTCCAAATGGATGCCGACCTCGGAGAAGTTTCACTGGGCGGAATGGTTGTCGACGCGAGCGGCCGTGTGGTCGGCATGATCAACGTGAACCCAAGCGCGCCAAGCAAGGTAAACAATCACGTCACCAATCTCGAACACATCAAACGGATTCTCTCGCAGGCGAACACGCAGAACTCGGCGTCACCAGCTGACGATGCATACCGCGCCGGGCTTAACTCCTACTTCAGCGGCCGGTACAGCGATGCGGGCGGCAAGTTCGATGCCGTCTTGGCCGCGCACGCGGATCATCCGCTGGCGGCGTCCTACAAGAAGTTCGCGGCGGAACTGCTTGCGGTGGAGGGCGAAAAGACTGAAGACTCAGGCCTTCCCGGATGGGCGCTAGCACTAATCGTTTCGCTCGCGGCGGCTTTGGTCGCTGCCGTTGGCCTTATCTTCTACTTAAATGGCAAGCGCCGGTCAGCAACTCCTGCCGCAACCGCTGGATATAGTCCGGCAACGGGCCATGACTCGGGGCAAGCAGCCGAGTACGACTACATGAGCATTTTCCGTCAGCCCTCGGACGGCGCCGAGAAGACCGACTAGCGGCCGCCGCCTCTAAAGACTTCAGCGAACGTCCGCAGAAGGACTTTGAGGTCAAGCCACGGGCTCCAGTTGTCAATGTAGTAGTTGTCGAATCGCGCGCGGTCAGAGATCGGTGTGTCGCCTCGAAGCCCGCTGACTTGTGCGAGGCCGGTCAGGCCGACCGGCGCGCGATGCCGCAGCTCGTATCCGGGATGCTCGGCAGAGAACCGGTCAACGAAGAAGGGCCTTTCTGGCCGCGGCCCAACGAATGTCATGTCTCCGCGGATGATGTTCCAAAGCTGGGGCAGCTCGTCTAGCGATGTCTTGCGCAGCAACCGCCCAATTGGACCCACGCGCGGGTCGTCAGCGACCGACCAATTTGTCTGAGACTCGTGCGAGCTCGCTGGCCGCATCGAACGGAACTTCAGCACGTCAAAGGGTTTACCCCAACGGCCAATCCGCTGCTGCCGGAAGATGACGCCCGGACCGCCTTCGATCCGTACGGCGAGAGCGCACAGGAGCATCACCGGCGAGACGACGATGAGCGCGACGGTGGCCAGGAGGAGATCCATGAACCGCTTGAGCATCCACTTTGGACCAGTCAGGGTCGCACGATGTAGGCGGGCCACGGGAATGGCTCCAATGTGGTCGTTCACCCCGCCGCTTGCGCTGTGGAAGTCACATAGCCTTGGGATAGTAAACACGTCTGTCCTCATCAGAACTGGCTGCCGGACGAGTTCCATGAGCTTAGTCTCGCTGACCCGGGCGTCAGCTATAATCACAACGTCTGTCTCGGCTGCTAGCACGAGCCTTTCGAGGTCGTCAGCTGTTCCGATGAGCAGTGGGTGCCCAGCATTGCCTTCCGATTCATCGACGAAGCCGCTAAAACGCAACCCGTATTGTGGATAACGCTTAATCAGGCGCGCGACCTCGACCGCGAGTGGACCACTCCCGACAACGATTGCCCCATGCTCGACCCAACGCTTCTTGCGCGCAAGAACGACGACACCAGTGGTAAATGTACGGCCCAGGACAACCAGTCCACATGAGACAGCAATAGTCCGCATGAATTCCACGACATATTCCGCTGAGCCGTGCCGTTGAGCGGCAATTATTCCGACGATTGCGGCTGCGATGAGCAGACGCCCAAGGATTGCTGGAAGCAGGTCGAGAATACTGAAGTGCCTCCGGCCTTTATACAGGCCACTCAACGCGAAAATTCCAATGGTGATTACCGCTGTCGCGAGGATGCCTTTCCAATTTGCGGTTGTCCACGCCAGGGGCGCGATTATCGCTATGCCATCAACCGGCATAGTTAGCATCCACGCGCGCAATGACCGCGTCCGCCGCGAATGCTTCGAACCGATGTAGGGCATCACCAGCGTGGTGCTAGACGCTGGCGCACTACGTTGCGTGGGCACGAAGGGGAGTTCGGTAGTGTGCAGATGATGCCATTCGGCGGGATCTTCCACGGCGGACGCGACGATGTCAGAAACGTCAGATTTTTCCGTTTTGATCGCAGCTCGTAGCGATTCAGTGTTCCCGCGCATCCAGTTTGCTCCCCGTAGTTACCCGTGCAGCGAGCTACGTCAGCTGCGGCGCGAAGATTACAGGCCAGGTTGCTGAGGCTACAATAGTTTGTTCGGCCCTTTGATCACCAGCTGTAGGCACTTAGATGATGCAGGCCAGAGGTCTTATGACGAGGATCACCGAAATGTGATCTTCGGCGGGCTCATGCGCTTGCCTTTCGTAGTTTATTGTTCCCGGGCGCGAGTAAATAGGAAGCGAACGGGGCATGCAAAATAATGGATTCGGTTATCACGCCTGAAATTTCGTCTTTAGCCGGGCGGTCAGTCGCCGTGGTCCATGAATGGTTTGGGGCTACTGGTGGATCGGAAGCCGTATTCCTTCAGATCGCTAATCTCATCCCGCATGCAGAACGCTTCGTTCTATGGAAAGATGCTGATTCTGAGCAGTCCGGACTTAGGGAATCATGGCTTGCCAGGACCCCTTTGCGACACGCCAAACCTCTCGCCCTCCCCCTAATGCCGATGGCCTGGCGGAGCCTTACGCGCGCAAAGTTTGATGTGGTTGTTTCCTCGAGTCACGCCTTCGCGCACACCGTAAAAGCCGGCCATCGCGACACCCGGTACCTCAGCTATGTGCACTCGCCTGCCAGGTATGTGTGGAGCCCAGATTTCGACGGCCGCGGATCAGGCGGCTTGCTCGCAGGCCCACGAAAGGTCCTGCAGGCAGTCGACAAAGGCATGAGCGCCCATGTGCACAGCTATGCCGCCAATTCACACGAGGTTCAGTCCCGGATCCGCAAATTCTGGCACCGAGACGCGCGGGTGATCCATCCACCGGTGAACACGGCCTACTTCTCTGAACAGCCGCAAGGCATGAACCAGATGGGACGCGATTACCTCCTGGGCGCTGGACGCTGGATCGGCTACAAGAATTTCGGGCTGATGATTGAGATCGCCCAGCAGGCCCGTGTTCCGCTCATTCTTGCAGGATCAGGTCCAGAGGAGGCAGCCCTGCGGCGGGCGGCGGCTAAGGCCAGCGTCCCGGTGTCATTCGAGGTCCGGCCGAGCCTGCCCCGGCTGCGCGAACTCTATTGGGGCGCCAAGGCTTTGCTATATCCAGCGCATGAGGATTTCGGCATCGTTCCCGTGGAAGCGCAGGCGTGCGGTACACCCGTTATCGGCTTGGCTCGTGGCGGGCTGCTGGAGACGGTGGCCGACGGGGAGACGGGTTTTCTGGTCGACTCACTCAATCCGCAACGATATGCAGAGCTAGTTGGCAGATCTGACCTGCTGAGCCGTCAAACAATCCAAGGGCATACCGCGGCCTTCTCACAGGCGGCATTCGCTCAGAACATCGCCCAATGGCTTGAGCAAGATGCTCGCTGAGGTCGTTGCAGGACCAGATTCTCGGCAAGTCTCCGCGGCGTTGCCCGTAAGCCAAGCGCGTGCGCGGCTATATGTCCTTGACCTGTTGCGATTTGTGGCAGCGCTATCCGTGCTGGGCTATCACTTTCTTGTTGACAACCGTGGGATGTGGGGCGCGAACGCCAAGACGCTCTTTGGCGAGCATCTTGTCAGTCCATTTCGTTATGGCTGGCTAGGAGTGGAGTTCTTCTTCGTCATCAGCGGCTTCGTGATCTGTATGAGCGCCTGGGGACGCCCGCTGTCGAAGTTCTTCACGTCACGAGTCGTGCGGCTGATGCCCGCATACCTGTTCGCCATGCTCCTGACAGCGGCCGTGTTAACGCTATGGCCCATGGCGAGTCGGCCAATTCAGCTCCGCCAGGTGCTTCTCAACACAGCCATGCTAAACGAGTTCTTTCATGTACCTGGGGTCGACAATGTCTACTGGACTCTGTTTGTCGAGCTGAAGTTCTACATTGTGTTCGCTGTGCTTGTCGCGTTTGGCCTGACCTACAAGCGGGTCTTCGCCTTCTGCGCGGTCTGGGCGCTGGCTGCCCTTTACTCGCATTACCTCGGACCAGCGGCCGTCCTGCAGCTGACCGAGGCAGGTTACGCACCGTACTTCATCTTTGGGATTGGCCTATACCTGCTCTACCGCAACGGTCCAAACCTTCTGGTATTTGGCCTGGTCCTCGTGTCCCTCATCCTTTGCGTTGCGACCCTAGAGCTCCACGTCAAGCCTCACAACACGAAGTTCGTAGCTATTTCGTATCAGACAGCCACGTTGATCTTCCTGTTCTTTGGCCTTGTCATGATCGCTGTTTCACTGCATTGGTTCACCTGGCTGCGCTGGCGCGGGCTCGTCGTGGTTGGCGCACTCACGTACCCCCTCTACTTACTTCACAATCAGCTCAGTCGGGTCATCGTAAGCCGGCTGCGCGATACCGTGCATCATGTTCTCTTGCTCGCGCTATTGCTTACGGTGATGCTGCTACTTGCTTATGCAGTGCATAGAATAGTCGAGCGCCCGCTGTCACATAAGCTCAAAGCCGGGCTAGACAGGGCTTTCACCCAGATTAGCGCTCCAGCATCGTCTAAATAGGAAGGTGATTGCGACGTCTGCTGACGATCCGTCGAAGGTGACTCCCGCAGCCGGGATGCCCCGGCGCAACGTGATCCGCTTGGGTGGGGCGCTCGCCGTAGCCGGCACCGGAATCGCTGGGGTGTCAGCCTTAAGTGCGATGACTGACAATGACGTCGCGGAAAGCCAATGGGTCGACCCCGTAGGTCCTGACCCTGAACAGAGATTCGTCGCACTAACCGCGGCCGCCGATGGCGTGATCTATGGGGTTCAGTCTGACGGGACACTGGCTTGGATGCGGCACGAGGCGTGGCGTGACGGGCGGCCTGTCTGGGCCAACGATGGAAATGCGCGGGTGATCGGCACTGGCTGGCTCAAGTACCGGTGGATATTGCCTGGCGCCGACGGGCAAATTCTGGCGCTAACCGCCAACGGCGATGTCGCCTGGCACCGCTACATCCTCACCAACCCAAAGACCGGCGATGGCACCTGGGATCAGCGCAGCGGCAGCGTCATCGGGCAGAAGCTGGGCGACTATTGGCATTGGTTCGGCGGCTGGGACGGAGTGCTTTACGGCGTCAACGGCCATGGTCTGTACCGGTTCCGGTATACCGCGGGTGACGGAACCGCCGGTCCAGACGGCTGGGCACAGGCAGGACGCCCGTTGCGAATAAGCAACCCCTTGTCTGGCACGCCTTTCGCGGCGGCTGATGGGCAGATTTTTGAGATCGATGGAGCCCGGTTACTGTTACGCCGCTACACAGGCAGCGACAGTGCGCCTGCATGGGCAGGCGGCGGCAAACCGATCGAACTCGGCGATGCGTGGGCCGATCAGCGATGGGTGTGCGCTGGCGAAAGTGGCGTGCTCTACTCCATCGACAATGCGCGCGGCAATCTGATAGCGCGTGCGGGAAAGTTGAGGTGGCGACGCTACTCCGGGCCAGCCGGCCAGGAAGTATCTTGGCCGTACGGGGAAGCCCGTGACATCTCAGACGGGTTCACCATCGAGCGGCTCGCGAGACTGCAAGGCTACGCCATGGGACTGGCCACAACGTCTGGCAAGAAACTCGGATTGGCTGTCTCCACAGGGCACTCGCACTATTCGGTCACCGTATCGCGGCTCGCGAGTGGAACGCAGCCGTTAGCGACGGTGGCTGAGACTCAGCGTGTCAGAGGGCGGCTGCAGCACCTGCCTGGCAGCTATCAGCAGGACGGCTGCGGCTGGACCGCTCAGTACGAGGTGAAGGTCGCAGATGACTGGCGCTCGGGCCTATACGCGGCTCGGTTGCAGACTGACGACGGAACACATTTTGATATTCCGTTTGCTGTTCGCCCAGCCGGCGACCCCAATCCTGTGGCGTTTCTGTGGCCTACCAACACATATAATGCCTACAACGAATGGGGTGGGCACAGCCAGTACACCGAAGGTCTAGAAGGACAGCAGCGGACGCTGACGTTTAAGCGCCCTAGCATCTTCAGCAATGTGGATGGTCCCGCCGACCGCAGAATTACTGGCGACCTGATGCTTCTTAAATGGATGTCATCGGAACGGATCCCGTTTGACTGCTATCACGACCATGACCTTCATGAAGCTGGTGAGTGGCTTGACCCCTACAAGGCACTTATCCTCGCTATGCACCCGGAATACTGGTCTGAACAGATGCGGCGCAATCTCAAGCGGTACATGGAAAATGGCGGCCGGGTGATTTATGTTGGCGGCAACGGCATTTACGAGAGGGTCACGTTCGGCAACGCCGGTGGTGCTCTGACATTCCGGCGCCCAGACGGCGAACGGGACCTCTTTAGGAATAGTGGACAACCAGAGCATGAACTCCTCGGTGTGGGTTATCACGAACCCTCATTCGGCACGCGCGCAGCGTACAAGGTGTTGCGCGAGCACCCTTTGCTAAAGGGGACAGGTCTCAAACCGGGCGACCTATTCGGTGAAACTGGGTCACTGGGTGCCGCGAGCGGCTGGGAAGCAGACCGCCGTGGGCTCGTGGGCGGCGCCAGCGCCGAAGAGGTCATCGCGGAAGGCCTGAACCCCCGGGGAGGGGCGGAAATGATCTTCCGTCGTGGCCCAAAGGACGGCTGGGTCTTCAGCGCCGGTTCAATCACCTTTACCGGCGCGCTCCAAACCGACCGGGCCGTGCGGCGGCTGCTCCGCAACGTCATTGACTTGGCCCTCGGCTAACGTTGTGGGATCTGGCAGACGTGTCGCTCGCCGATGTTTGCCGCCGGATCGCGGCATTCTGGAGTCCAGCACCGCCGTCAGATAGCTGCGTAAGCCGGGGATCGCGATGCAGTATCCAATGAAGACCACCGCGACCGCGATGCAGGACAGGAGAAGCCGGGCGAGGCCGGGCCCGCTCGCGGCACTGCCTGCCAGCCCCGTGAGCAGTACGCCAGGGCTGAGCAGGCAAAGCAAGCGCACGGTGAACCGCCCGACTGAAAGTGCCCAGGCTGACGCGAGCAGCATGATGATGCCGCAAACTGAGTAAGCCGCCCCGATGGTGAACGCGCCCCAGTGCTTGTATAACGCTAGATTCATCCCGATAGCGGTGATGAAGGAGGTCGCCATGATCATCGCTACACGGCGGTTCGCGCCTTTGGCATTGAGAACTTTGACGAAGCAGTATCCAAGGACGTGGGCCCAGATACCGATGGCGAATCCAGTAAGCAGGGTCGCCGACACGTCCACCGCTTGCTGATCAAACTGACCGCGCCCATACACGATCCTGACTATTTCCGTGCTGTTGATTCCAATCATCAACGACAGCGGCAGCATCGCTAGAAGAACTGGCGGGGCCAGCTGCCGTAAACGGCTTGCTGCTTCAGATGCACTGAGCCTCGAGAACGAGGCGAGGCTGGCTAGGCCAAGCGGTGCGGCGAGAAGCGCCATACACGAATCGACGATGTACCTGGCATATTCTGTCGCGGCGACTACCTCGATTCCCAGAAGCGAACCGACGATTCGTTCCACCGCGATCGAACCCTGCAGAATGACCGGCACGAGTAGCAGCGGCCGAAGCCGTTGCCAGAATCCAGCTAGAACTATCCGGTGTGGACTGGGTGAGATGAGTTTGGCGCCACCCGTTTGGCGGTACTTTCGTCTGCGGATCCAGTAGCTGCCCCAAAGTGCCAGCCCAGCGTACGGAACGGTGAAGCCCCAGGCGAGCATCGCGAACTCGCCGGTCCAATAAGCGGCAAGTGTCCCGGCGATCAGGCCGATGCTTTGGAACGATGCTCTGATGTTGACAAGCCGGACGTCATCGTGAGCCAAGGCGACGAGAGCATTGAGGTTGTACATCACGTAGAACGGAATGCCGATGGCCGCGACCTGCAACATGGTTGCCGCGATGCTTGCTGTTGTGTGGTCAAGACCGGGCCCTAGAAACGCGACCCACAACGAACTGCCGAGCAAAAGGGCGCCAGTCAAGCATATGGACAAGGCGAGCAGGATCATTCTCACGCTGCGGTACAGGGCATCGGCGTATTCCGGGTTGTCGCGCCGGTACGTGATATAAAGCGGGAGGAAGCCTGCTGTCAATGCGTCCGAGGTGAAGAAGTTCACCGGGATGAACGTCGCCGTGAGGGCGATTCTGTTGGCGGCGACGACTTTTCCCACCCCGAATAGTGCGGCGAGCAGTACCTCCCGCACGACCCCCAATATCTTGCCCGCAATGCCCCCGAGCGCCATCCTGACGAACATCTGGATCATTCGGTGACCGCCTTGGGCATACCTAGCGCGTTCACAGGAGGCTCCTGTAGAGGGCCTCAAGCCGGCGGTTCTGTGTGCCCAGATTGTATTCGGCCTCCACCATCGCCCGGCCAGCCAAGCCGAACTGCCGGCACAGGCTTGTGTCGGCCAGCAGAGTGATCAACCGGTCCGCGAGGGCGTCCTTGTCGCGCTCGGGCACAAGGAATCCGTTGATGCCGTCGCGCACTGCCTCTGGAATCCCTCCGCTTAGTGTGCCAACGACGGGTTTTCCTGCTGCGGCGGCTTCCAGCAGGACCAGCCCTAGTCCCTCTTGAGCGCCGTTGGCCGCGGTGACGCTGGGAAGGCAGAACACCGAAGCCTGCGCGATTACCCTCAATGTTTCGGCGTGTGGCAAGGCCCCGGTGAACTCGATACTGTCGCTGAGCCCGAGCTCACTGGTGAGGCTCTGGAGCTGCGGGCGCAGTGGCCCGTCACCAACGATAACCATGGATGCGTCACGGACCTGCTTTCGCACCCGTTCGAAAGCCTTGATCAGCAGGGCTGTTCCTTTAACTTCAACGAGGCGCGCCACGTGAACGATGGTTGGGCGCTCAGGCTGCGGTGGGCTCGGCTGGATCAGATCTGTGTCAACGCCGATAGGCAGCAGAACCGTCCGGTCGGCTGGATATCCCCACTCGATGGCGCGCTGGCGGATATAGCTGGAGACGCACACAAAGGCGGCGGCCTTGCTGAACAACGACTTGCGCCATGCCACATAGTTCAGCCACGACAAGCGTTTGGACGCGACCAGCTGGCGCTTGGATATCGTTACGTCAAAACCGTGCAACGTTGTTACTAGCGGAACGTTAAGGGCGGTCGCCGTCTTGACCGCGTACGCACCCTCGACGCCGAAGTGTGCGTGAATCAGCACGGTTCCACGCCTGGCGAGCTGGGAGACAAGCGGCCGGCACGTGCCAGTCAAGGTGTAGGCAGCGATGGCTCGCTTGCCGAAATCAGCGACGCTAATGGCGGGGAGGTCGCTGGAACGCAATGGATCGCGTCCGATGAAAAGCGGAGAGAACCCGTCTAGCGCGAGTGCCTGGCTGCGAATGAAGGTTTCCGACGGCTGAAACTGCTGGTGTCTAAGGATACCGACGACGGGGGCACCGCTCATGGCGATTCACGCTTTGTCTGCGCGAAACGGATAAGGTAGCAAATCAGCAACGCGACAACAGGTATGAAATGAACGTCGCCGAAGACGTCGGTGTTCTCCCCCATCCCGTGGATGACCACCCAGGTCAGTGCTGCGCCTGAATACGCGATGAATCCAAGGACATCCGGCGCCTTCCGGTAGGCCCTAAAGCCGAGTCCCAGCATGATCCAGACAACGACACTGGTAACGAGAACGCCTGCGGCGCCCGTGTTCGACCATGCGGCCAGCAACAGATTGTGCGGCGGAAAGGTCCCTTTGTACAGGCCATGCTCGGCTGCGTAGGCGGGGAATTCTGCGGCCCAGCCGCCGAACCCAAGGCCAGGAAGTGCGTTACTGGCAAACGACTCCACTGCGAATCCCCAGATAATGGTCCGCTCGCCGAACGTGGATTTCAGTGCGCTGAAACTAATATTGCTGGCGATCATCAATCCTGCGGCGATCACAAGGATTACCAGACACCCCACCACTGAAGCGACAGGATGTCGCTTCAGGATAGTGAATTTAGGAAAGCGCCGCCGGTACACAGCGAAGGCTAGGGCTGGAAGCAAGACGGCAAGCATCGTGCCGGACTTCGATCCAGTGAATGGCACGGTGACAAGCAGTGAGACACCAGTTAGCTGGAGGAAGCGCGAAGAGGTACGCGTGGCGATAGCTAAAGCCGCAAGACCGTTGACACCAAGGAACATCGCGGCAACGTTGGCATTGACAAACAGACCGCCGGATTTCGCCGGATCCAAAACGTTGTTTCTTCCTTCGCCGAACAACGCGCCGATGGTGTTGTGCCCGGCGAAAAATCCGGCGACAGAGTCGAGATATGCGGCTTCGATCGCCGGTGCAACCCGGAACAGCACCACTATCGCGGCGAGACCGAGCACAAGCGGCCAGTAAAACCGCTGCAGGACCTTTGCGACCTGCTCGATCGGCTGCGGCAGGGTTGCCAGAAGCAACAGCGTGAGCATGAACTGGGCGAGCAAGATGATTGGCGGCAAGCCTGCCGACGGCTCCGGCGACCAAAGTAACGCCACGACTCTTACCGCGAGCAGGGTACCGAGTGCGCTAAAGACGGAGCTCTTAAGTACGCCATGAGTGCCGTTCTGCCAGACCGCGATAAGGATCGCCGGTGTCATCAAGCCAACGACAAGCGTGCTCGCTGCGATGTCCTTGGTTCCTTCGGGCAGGACGTAGATTAGGGGCACGGACAAGCAGAAAACGACAGCTACTTGGATCCACTGCACCTTGGCGGAAGTTAGGCGGGCGGCCAACTGTGCGTATGTTGAGGCTATGCGCCCCGCATAGACGCTCATGGGGCGCCCATGCTGCCCAACGCGCCAGCCATGGTTTTGCTGAGTATTTCGCGCAGGACCTGCCCGCGCCCCTCCCAGCCGTTTGCGGAAGCCAACTCCATCCGGTCCGCGATGTCGTGGGTTGTCGGCGGGATGCGCAGAACTTCGGCCAAGACTTTTGCGAACTCGGAGGTGCTTGCCACACGGATGTAAGGGTTAGTGGTCGCGAGTTCGTCTACTGCTGGAACGTGGGTGCTCACGACGGTTAGCCCCGAGGCAAGGTATTCGAAGCACTTTAAAGGGCTGACGCCGCTGGTGTATTCGTTGAGGGAGTAAGGAATGATGCCTGCGCTGCAGGTTCCGGCGACCTTCGCAAGCTCCTCATGGGACAGGACACCAAGGTAACGGGCACCTAGCTGTTCAAGTTCGCGTAATGCGGCGGTGAAGTCACCACCACCGGCCGACAGCGGGCCAGCTAACAGGAGCCTCCCCTTGCCTTGCAGAGACATCGCGACGGACCGCAGTACTTCAAGGTCCAGTTTGTGAAGGGTCAGGTTCCCGGAAAACAGCACGTGAGGGTGTCGCTCAGCGGCCGGCTTGCTCTGAGCGGAAAACACGGCGGCGTCTGCCACGTTGTGCAGCATTTGGATGTTTGGGTAGCCCAGCGTGGACAAATGCCGGGCTACCGCATTGCTCGTCGCGATCGCCAGATCAGCCCGCAGGGAAAGCGACTTCTCCCCCCGCTCCACGGCGACCTTGTCGACGCCGGGAAAGCTAGCCAGCAGATCCACACAATGGTAGATGGTTGCATCGGCCGCAGCTTCAAGCCCGTAAGTGACAGGAGTAAAGGTCCACAGAACGCGCGGGCGCGTACTTTCGATCCATTGGGTCGTCGATCGCCGCAGGAGCGCGGTGTTCAAGGCGCGAGTTGGATAGCGGTGCAGCGGAATCACAAGGGGCGACACGACCCGGGAGCGCTCCGGCTTTGGCCGCTCGCTGACGGCCGCGGAGGACGTGCGACCGGTGCCAACAGACCGGCGCAAGCGCGATGCCATCCTCACTACGTCAGCCCGGCGCAGCGTTGGCCGCCTCAGGCCAAGTGATTCGACGAAGGTCACGTCCCCCATGGCAGCGAGCTCACGTGTCACGTAGTGCTGATTGGTCGCGATCGGAGAATTCCACTCTGCGGTCCCCAGAATCAGGATGTTCGGAACCTGTGCTTCACGCTGTCCCTGGACGCGCGCATGCGCTTCCCCCATTTTGATTTTCCCCGTCTCGCAGACACACGGCGTGGCCATGCTACGTGAGTAGTGCTCCGATTCCAACAACAAGCTCACTGAGTGTGATGGCACCCAAAGTGCGGCTACAAACTGGCGACTTCGGGTTGCGGGTGCTCGGCGAGCCACTGTTCGGCTCGGTCCTCACGGACCGCGGCGAAGAGCTCCTGGGCCGCCTGCATGTCAAGCTGGACAGAGGAACCGGCATGGGTGGTCATCGTGCCAGCAACTGGAGTAGTGGCGAATTTGATCGCTTCCTGATCGATGTCTTTCATCTCGCTCGCGAGATCGATGAGGTTCATACTCTTGTCGATGGTCAGAGACTTGGCCGCGATGGTCAGCAAGTTGTTGAGTTTCGACGGATTGGTGAGGGTGCCACTTTCCTTGACCTTCCCGATGAGACCCTTTATGACGTGCTGCTGATTCTTGATACGGCCGAGGTCGCCACCGGGCGTTCCCTTGCGTTGCCTGACGAACTCCTCGGCATCGGCTGGGCTGAGGTTATGGCAGCCCTTGTTCCATACTTTCGTCGAGAACGAGGACTTCACGCTGTAGGGAATGCAAACACGCACTCCGCCGACTGCGGAAACCATTGACTGAACTCCCTGGAAGTTGACGATGACCGCGCCATTTAGAGGGATCTGCGTGAGGTCATAGACAGTCTTTGCCGCGAGCTTGGCCCCGCCGAACGACATGGCAGAGTTGATCTTGTTTTCTCCGCCTTTCCAGTTACCGCTGGCGGGGATGTTCACATAACTGTCTCGTGGAATGGAGAAGATGAAAGCGCTCCGGCGGTCCTTGCTGACGTGCGCGATCATGATCGTGTCAGAGCGGTTGCCTTGCTCCTCCGAATCAGTCGTGCCCTCGTTGTCCCGCGTGTCCGTGCCCAAGATCAGGTAGTTTAGTGCGGTCCCTTCACCTCCACCGGGGACGGTGGGAATGCCTTCCAGGATGTCTTCTTTAGTGACCATGCTGTCGTAGTGATCGCTTAGCTTCTTGAACGCGATCAAGCCGCCAGCACTCACGAGGATCAGGAACGCGCCAATCCCGATGGCGATCTTCTGCCAAAGCCGACGGCCGCCTGCCCGACCTTTCGGGTCCTTGCTGTGCCGGTCTGATCGGCTATTGCGAGGTTGGTCAGGGTGCGGGGCGGTGGTGGGGTGCATTTGCCCTTCCAGGCTTTCGATGGATCCGATCAAGGAAATGGTCCCAGCATTCTAGGCTGGCATCACGAGCGCTGCCTGCCCCATGGCACGGCCGGCGCACTGACGTGATGGGCCTCTCACGATAAAGGGACCTCGATCGCTATGGTCGCTAGCGTGACAATTTGCGCAAACCCGGCGGTCTTCTTCGCCGCCAATCGCGGCGGCGGCCTGTTCACTGAGACCGTCAATCAGCGGGCCGGCTCGTACCTCGCCTACGCCGCTTCGCGGCTGGGCCTGTCCCCGACCGCCTTGACGCTGGGCAACCTCGCTGTCGCCTTCGTAGCAGCCGCGGCCGCGGTGACCGGGATTCCGCTGCTAGCACTGGTCCTGTGGCAGCTTGCGTACAGTTTGGACTGTGCCGATGGGCAACTGGCGCGGGTTACAGGAAGAACCAGCCCCGCCGGTGCCCGCGTCGACGTCTTGTGCGACGTCGCTGTCCAAATCTCCCTCGTCACAGCGGTCAGCATCGCGGCCAGCGCCCCACCGTGGCTGTCCGCAGCCTTCGCCGGCACTTGGCTGGTCAACCTGTTGACCTCGGTGCTGGCCTCAAGCCCAGGCGCAGCGAGCCTAATGCCATCCACCTCGCTGCCGGTACGCCTGCTCAAACTTGTCCGCGACTACGGCGCGATGGTTCTGGCGTTGGGTTTGGTGCTCGCGTTCGCTCCACAGTGGACCGCAGGGGCGATGGCTGTATTCACCGTGACCAATGGAGGCTTTCTCCTCGCCAGCATTGCTCAGACCGCAGCCGCGGCAAGTGCCCCGGAACGGTAGTGGCGCCGGCACAGCACCTGGTAGCGAACCTGATCGTCGTCGGCCGCGGTGTCGCCGATGACGATCTGCTCGCCTTCACGCACCACGGTGTCGCCGAAAACGCGGGCGTTGAGCCGGCCGGGACGCCCACACCAGCACAGCACCTCGACCTGCAGCCGGAACACCTCGTCGGCCAGTTCGAACAGACGCTGTGCCGCCGGGAACAGGTGCGAGGTGAAGTCAGTGGCCAGGCCGAAGGCGTACACGTCGACTTCGTGATAGTCGACGAGATCAGCTAGCTGCTCGATCTGGGCGACGGTGTAAAAGCACGCCTCGTCGCAGATCAGATAGTCCACTTTGAACGGCTGCTCGCGTACCAACTCGGCCAGGTTGAGCGACGGCTCCACTTCGATCGCCGCCGCGACCAGGCCGATGCGGGTCGTGACCTGTGGCTTCATCGACCGGTCCAGGCGGGTGAGCACGAGCCCACGCCGGCCTTGCCGGGCGTGATTGTGCCCGATCTGCAAAGCCAGCGTGGACTTTCCGCAGTCCATCGGTCCCCAGAAGAACTTTAGCGAAGTGGTGCAGGCAGATTCAGACACGAATCGCGACGTTACTACAACCGCTCCGGTGGATTATTGCCAGCCGCGATGATGGCCCGCCGCAACGGCACCAGCAGCAGCAGGATGAACCCGAGCACGAAGAAGAACAGCACCACACTGACACCGAGGCGGTAATTCTTCGTCGCCTCGAACACCAGCGTGAACGCCAGCGGCCCCATCCAGCTCGTGCCCTTGTCGGAGATCTCGTAGAAGCCGAAGTATTCGCCTTCTTTGCCCTTGGGGATCAGCTGGCTGAACATCGAGCGCGACAGCGCCTGGCTGCCGCCGAGCACGATGCCGATCGTGGCGCCCAAGGCCATGAACGGGCCAGCCGCGCCCACAGGCAGCGAATAGGCGGCACCGATGATGAGACACCAGATCACCAGGTTGATTAGCACTGTCTTCTTCGCACCGATGCGCCCGGCGAGCCAGCCCATGCCCAGCGCGCCGCCGAAGGCCAGGAACTGAATGATCAGCACCGTCATTGTCAGCGTCGTGGTCGTCAGCTGAAGTTCTTCCACCGCGTACACACTCGACACGTTGATCACGGTCTGGATGCCGTCGTTGTAGACCAGATACGCCGCCAGGAAGAACAAAGTCAGCGGGTACTTACGCATGCCTTTCATCGTGTGACCAAGCTGCTTGAACCCGTCGGTCAGCACATTGCCGCGCGCCACACCCTCCAGCGGCGGGCGGTCCTTGAGCCACCGCAACGGAAACAGTGTGAACAAGCCCCACCACACACCGGCCGAGCACAGCGACAACCGGGCGACCATCGCCTCGCCGCCAAGCGCGTCAACGAACGTGGTGTAGGCGACGAGGTTGAGCACCAGCAGCAAACCGCCACCGAGGTAACCCCACGCCCAGCCGATGCTGGAAACCTTGTCGCGGTCCTCCTCTTTGCACAGTTGCGGAAGGAACGAGTGGTAGACCACGATGCTGGCCGCGAAAGCGACGGTGGCGATGATGAACAGCAGACCACCCAGCATGTACCCGGTGCCGGAGACGAAGAACATCGCCGCCGTGGCACCGGCACCGATATAGGCGGTGATCCCGAGCAGGCGGCGCTTGTGCGGCGACCGGTCGGCGATGGCGCCCATGACCGGCAGGATCAGCACATTGAGGATCACCGCGACGGTCAGCACGGTGGTGTAGAAGGAACCGGCCAGAAGCTCAAACCACAGCACCTTGATCGGCGCGGTCAGCCGCTCGTCGGCCTTGGTCGCCGGGTCATCGAGCACCCCGGTCGCGACCTTGGCGATGTTGCCCAGATAGGGGCCGAAGAACACGGCGACGACCGTGGCCGAGAACGCGGAGTTAGCCCAGTCGTAGAGGTACCACCCGGTGCGCTCGCGTTTGGTGCTGGACCCGTAGCCGATGGTTTCCGGGGACGGATCTGAGGCGGTGACCATGTCGGTCATCGGGGGTCCTTCCACAAGCCTCGCTGGACGAAGACATCGCGCAACACATGGATGCGATCGGTCATGATGCCATCAACACCGAGATCAAGTAACCCCTTCATTTCGGCAGGGTTATCGATCGTCCAGACGTGTACCTGCATCCCGGCCCGGTGAGCGGCGGCGATGAACCGCCCGGTCACGATCCGCACCGGCCCCTGGCGCACCGGAACCTGAGCCGCCACAGCCGTCGGCGGGGCCTTGAACCGCAACCCTGTACGCGACGCGACCAGCAGCCGCGCGACCTCCCGCTGCGCCAAAGACGTCGCCACCCGGCCCTGCGTCAGCGCGCGCAACGCCCGGACGCGGCTGTCTGAAAAGGACGCCAGCAGCACCCGCGGCTCAAACGAGCGCACCGCATGGGCTGTCGGGGCAACGGCCAAAGTGGACTTCACATCAATGTTGAACCGCACCTGCGGCCACGCTTCCAGCACCTCTTCCAGCCGCGGGATCACCGAAGCGCCCGCCACCCGAATAGCCGAAAGGTCCGCATAGGACAGTGCACTGACCGCAGCGTCCGTACCCGTCATCCGCGCCAGCGACGCGTCATGCATGACCACGGGCACCCCATCACGGGTCGCGTGCACGTCGGTCTCCACATACCGGTAGCCGGCGTCCACGGCACGCGCGAACGCCTCGACCGTATTTTCATCACCGTCAGCGGCCCCGCCGCGATGGGCGAACGCCAGCGGCGGATCATCCAGAAAGTCCAAGGGGCTGGTCACAGCGCGAAGGATCGCACGAATGTGTGCGATATGGTGACCGGCTCGCCAACATCCCATGACATCGGTGAGAATGTCCCAACCGTATTCCGTTGAGGATAGTCGATCTAATGGGGGTCCACGTGCCCGACGATGAGCCGAGCGACTGGCTGCGCCGCTTGTCCCCGGTGGAACGGGCCCTGCTTGAGCGGCTGGCTACCGGTGCCACCATCGCCACCGCGGCAGCCGCGGAGTTCCTCTCCTTACGCACCGCCAACCGGCGCATCGCCGATCTGCGCCGCAGAGCCGGCGTGCCCACAACACGTGAACTCGTCCTGATCTACCGCGCCTCACGCGGCTAAACCGTCACGGCCGCCACGGGAACGATGGCTTGCGGCGGGCCAGGAACGCGGCCGCGCCCTCGGCTGCCTCACCGCTATCGCGCACGAGACGCATCCAGCCCTCGGCACGCTCGTCAGACACCGGCCCGGCCAGCATCTCCTTCATCGCCACCTGGCTTAGCAGCGACCGGCTCACCAGCGTGGCCGCCAGCGACGCCACACGGGCATGCACGTCCTCAACCACCTCATGCACGAGGCCAAACGAGCGGGCCTGCGCAGCGGAAACCAGCTCGCCGGTCAGCAACAGCCACTGCGCCGGTGCCGTCCCCGCGACACGGGTCAACCGCCGGATGCTCGTTTGTGGATAGATGACGCCCAGCCGCGCCGGCGTGATCCCAAACCGGGACCCGGCCGCCGCGATCCGCAGATCACACGCCAGCGCCAGCTGACAGCCGCCACCGATGCAGTCGCCCTCGATCGCTGCGATCACCGGCGCGGGAAACGCCGCCAGCGCCTCCTCCGCCGCGACCGCCAGATTCTCACCAGCCGTCGCCGCGCCAATGTCAGCCAGCGCACCGATATCGGCCCCAGCGCAGAAAGTCGTCCCGGCACCACGCAACACCACAGCGCGTACCCCCGAAAGGCCCGAAAGAACAACGGGAACGGCCCGCCACATCTCGGCGGTCATCGCGTTGCGCTTGCCCGGATTGTCAATCCAGAGCGTCGCCACCTCACCGGCGACCTCAACCCGGATCACGGCACCGCCCGCTTGTGCAACCGGCGCGTCTCAGAAACCTTCGTCGGATCCATGAACCGCGGCCACGACGGCTCCTCAGCACGCAACGGCGCCAGCTCCGCGACAATCGCGTCCAGCAAACGGTCCGTCAGCCTCTGCGCCCCTCCCGGCCGGCTCACATCGATCCCCTCCGTGGACACTGGACGGCCAAAATGGACCTTCACCACGGGGCGCCGCCGCACATTGCGCCACAGAAACGGCCACATCCCTTTAGGCGCCGTATAAGGCAGCACCTCATGCGAACCCCAGATCGCCACCGGAATCAGCGCCGCACCCGTGGCGAACGCCAGCCGGCCTGTGCCCGTCTTACCCCGCTCCGGCCACAACTGCGGATCACGGCCAATCCTGCCCTCCGGATAGACCACGACAGCAGCGCCGTCGCGCAGCGCCGCCTCAGCCTCGGTCAGCGAGTTCGTCACCGTCGGCTTATCCCGGTCTACCCGGATGTGCCCACACGCCCGCATGAACGCACCCACCACCGGAACCGTGAACAGCTCCTCCTGCGCCATGAAACGCGGGGCCAGCCCCCGCAGCGAACACGCCGCCGTAATCGCGATCGGGTCGAAATTGCCGATGTGATTGACCGCCAGGATCAGCCCGTGAGATGTCTCATAACGGGCGTCACCGGATACCTCCAACTTAGACAGCAACCTGGTGATACCCCTGCCCAGCGCCATGCCAAAGCGCCAGACGAGCGGTGGCGTGGGGTGTTTCACCATCAAACATCCTTCCGGAAAGGATCACGCTGCGTAATGTTCAGCATATGGACGCGACAGAGCTGGCCAGATGGCAGTTCGGCATTACCACGGTCTATCACTTCCTCTTCGTGCCGCTGACGATCGGGCTGGCGTTCCTCGTCGCCATCCTGCAGACCGTCTATGTTCGCACCTCGCGCCAGGGGCGGCATGAAGCAGCCGAGAAGTGGCTCAAGCTAACCAAATTCTTTGGCAAGCTCTTCCTGATCAACTTTGCCATGGGTGTCGTCACCGGCATAGTCCAGGAATTCCAGTTCGGCATGAACTGGTCCACCTACTCGCGTTTCGTGGGCGACATCTTCGGCGCCCCACTCGCGATCGAAGCCCTGCTGGCCTTCTTCCTCGAATCCACCTTCCTCGGGCTGTGGATCTTCGGCTGGGACAAGCTGTCCAAGCGCATCCACCTGGCCTGCATCTGGGCCGCCGCGATCGGGACCGCTTTATCGGCCTATTTCATCCTCGCCGCCAACTCCTGGATGCAAAACCCCGTCGGCTTCACCTACAACGCCGAGAAAGGCCGGGCCGAACTCACCGACTTCGCCGCCGTCCTCACCAACAAAGTCGCGCTGATTACCTTCCCCCACACCATGTTCGGCGCCTTCCTCGCCGGCGGCGGACTCATGGCCGCCGTCGCCATGTGGCACCTCATCCGCCGCCCCGGCGCCGACACCGCCGCCTACCGCTCCGCCCTCAAACTCGGCGCCTGGACAACGATTCTGGCCACCGGCGGGCTCTTCGTCACCGGCGACATCCAAGGCAAGATCATGACCGAAGTCCAGCCGATGAAAATGGCCGCCGCCGAAGCCCTCTACGAAACCCAGCAGCCCGCACCCTTCTCCATCCTCACCATCGGCACCCTCGACGGCTCAAAACCCGTGTGGCAACTAGAAATCCCCGGCCTGCTGTCCTGGCTCGGCACCGGCTCCTTCGACGGCGAAGTCAAAGGCATCAACGACCTGCAAGCCGAATACGTCTCCCTTTACGGCGAAGGCGACTACAAACCCATCATCCCCGTCACCTACTGGACGTTCCGGTTCATGATCGGATTCGGGGTGCTGGCCGCCCTCCTCGCCCTCTGGGCACTGTGGTCCATCCGCAAAGGCCGCGCGCCAACCAGCAAATGGCTCAAGTGGGCCATCATCGGCCTGCCGCTACTCCCCCTGGCCGCCAACGCCATGGGCTGGATCTTCACCGAAATGGGCCGCCAGCCCTGGATCGTGTTCAGCCAGCTCCTCACCGCCAACTCCGCCTCCCCCTCCGTCACCGCCGCCGACGTCACCACCTCACTAACCGTCTTCACCCTCCTCTACGGCATCCTCGCCGTCGTCGAAGTCGGGCTCCTCCTGCGGTTCGCCCGGGCAGGCGTGCCCGACGTCAAGCCAGCCCAGGAAACCGACGACCCCGACCGCCCCCTAGCGTTCGCCTACTAGGAGTCCACAGTGGAACTTCACACCATCTGGTTCCTTCTGATCGCGGTACTTTTCACCGGGTACTTCGTCCTAGAAGGCTTCGACTTCGGCGTCGGCGTCCTCATGCCCGTCCTCGGCCGCGACGACAAAGAAAAACGCGTCCTCATCAACACCATCGGCCCTGTCTGGGACGGCAACGAAGTCTGGGTCATCACCGCCGGCGGCGCCATGTTCGCCGCCTTCCCCGAGTGGTACGCCACCCTGTTCTCCGGGTTCTACCTACCGCTGCTGCTCATCCTCGTCGCGCTCATCATCCGCGGCGTCGCCTTCGAATACCGCGGCAAACGCCACGACGCCCACTGGAAACGCCGCTGGGACTGGTGCATCTTCATCGGCTCACTCCTGCCCGCCATCCTGTGGGGCATCGCGTTCGCCAACATCGTGCGTGGCGTGCCGCTCGACGCCAACCACGAATACGTAGGCGGATTCTGGAACCTCCTGAACCCCTATGCGCTCCTCGGCGGCCTCACGACCCTGGCCCTGTTCGTCACCCACGGCGCGCTTTTCCTCGCCCTGAAAACCACAGGCGACATCCGGGTACGCGCCAACGCCCTCGCCCTGCGCGCAGGCATCGCCTCAGCGATCCTCGCCGTCGGCTTCCTCGCCTGGACCTTCGCCCAGCGATCGTCCACTTTGGCCATCGTCTTCGGCGTCGCCGCCGCGCTCGCCCTGCTGCTCGGCCTGTTCGCCGCGGCCCGCAAACGCGACGGCTGGGCGTTCACCGGAACGGCGGCCGCCATCGCCTTCACCGTGGCGGCGTTGTTCGCGGCGCTTTTCCCGAACGTCCTGCCCTCCACACTGGACGCCGCCAACAGCCTGACCGTCTCCAACGCGTCCTCCACGCCGTACACGCTGAAAATCATGACGTGGGTGGCGGTCATCTTCACCCCCATCGTGCTGCTCTACCAGGGCTGGACCTACTGGGTGTTCCGCAAGCGCATCGGCGTGCAGCACATCCCCGACTGATCCGCGGTCCACATCGAGAGCTCCCGCCTAAGCGGGAGTTCTTTTATTGGTGAGACTGCCGCGAAGCGGCAGGCATTTGAGGGTTTTAGTGATGTCACATCCCGTAAGCGATCCTAGGACGCTAGTTTGATGGCCAAAGGCCAAAAGAAAGTCCCCGCGACAGCACGAGTCGCGGGGACTGGCCTGGTGTCCTAAGCGGACAGTCGCACCGGGGCTGCGGACAGGATGGACCCGCCCATGATGCTGACGAGCTGAACGTGCCCGATGCCCGCGTTGCCGCAGGCGGCGGTGATGTCGCTGGCGGGCAGCTCGAACGGCCCTGCCACGGCGGTGCCGTTGCCATCGGTCTTGACCGCGTCGGCGAGTTTGCCGATCACGCCGTCGGTGCGCGCCGGGCTGGTGCCACAGAAGACTTCAAGCTGGTAGCTCAGCCCGGCGGGTGCCGACTTGATGTTGAACATGAGGCGCAGGTCGCCGTTGGCCTTATGACGGAACTTGACCACCCCGGCGAAGGTGCCGATGGCGTCAAGGGAAAGGCATTCGCCGTTGATGGAGCCGTTTCCACAGTCGTTGACCAGGGGGATCTTGACAGTGTTGCTGGGTGTGCCGGGTGCGGCCATGGCAGCGCCCGGCACTGCCAGTGCGGCCATGGCGGCCGCACTGAGGGCAATGAATGGGTTCATACCGGACATAGTAGGACTGTCCGGGCTGGACCCTCAGCCGCCGAGTTCGGCGAGTTTCACCTCAAGCTCGGCGAGCTCGGCCCGGAGTTTTTCCGCGTGTGCCTGCGCACTGGCCCGCTCGGTCGACAAGATCTGCTCGACCGCCTCCTGCACGCCCGGAACATCAAGCAGCCCAACCATTTTCAGCGCCTCGGCCGGCTTGATGAGATAGGGCTTGGCGAGGGTCTTAGCACCCTGCACCGCGCCAACGGTCCACTCCCCTTCCGTGTAGGACAGAGTCACCGTGAACGACGGCAACGGCTTGACCTTGGGACCCTTTGGTGCCGCCGGCTTGCGTGGGGCTGGCGGGGCACTGTCTGGTTCGGACACGGTCTTCTCCTGCTTTGAGGCCGGCGGCTCTTGCTGAATCGGGGCTTGCTGCTTGGGAGCCTGCTGTTTGGGGGCGGGCTCACGCACGATCTTGAACTCTGGTTGCGGCGGCGCCGGTGGCTCCGCTTTCTTCGGGGCGCCCTTGGCGGGAGCGGCCCCCTTCGGCGGGATGGCCAGATCGGCTGGCGGGAACGGCAAAATATCAGCGCCGAACTTAACCAGGATCCAGTCTTCCTGCTTGCCCGGATCATCGAGCTGCACCACGTGGCCCATCTGGCCCGCGATTTGGCCCGCCGATTCGGTGAACATCACGCGCGGCCGTTTGCCAGCGGCGAGGGTCTCCTTGATCTGCGTAAGCTCTTTGGCGGAGAGTCCCATGACCTCGCCTCCTCCTCCATTATTGATACGCATGTTCTACCAGAGCCCTCCGACAAGGCGGGCAGCGACACTCGTGATCTACTCACCTCATGCGGAAAGTGACTGTAGTGACCGGAGGGTCGCGCGGCATCGGAGCGGCCACCTGCCGCCAGCTGGCCGCGGCGGGTCATGACCTTGTCATCGGCTATCACAGCGAGAAAACAGCCGCTGAGCAAGTCGCCGCCGATGCCGTGTCGCACGGTGTGCGGGCTGTTGTAGCACAGCTGCGGCTGGAAACCACGACATCCGCCGAGGTCAGCGTGTTCTTCGACGCCGCTGCCGAACTCGGCCCCCTCACCGGGTTTGTGAACAACGCCGCAGCGATCAGCCGTCCGGGCCCGTTCACGGAACTGTCCGAAGCCGACCTGCGCCGGGTCATCGACGTGAACGTGACCGGTGCGATCCTGTGCCTGCAGGAAGCGGTCCGCCGGATGAGCGGCGGCGGAGCCATCGTGAACGTCTCCTCCGGTGCCGCCACGCTGGGCTCACCCGGCGAATACATCCACTACGCCGCTTCTAAGGCCGCGCTCGACACGGTGACGCTCGGGCTGTCCAAAGAGGCCGGCCCGGCTGGCATCCGGGTCAACACGGTGCAGCCCGGCACCATCAAGACCGAGATCCACGACCGCTCCGGCATGCCCGGCCGCCCGGAGATCACCGCCCCGGGCACGCCGCTGCGCCGGGCCGGGGAGCCGGAAGAGATCGCGTCAGCGATCGCATGGCTGCTCAGCGACGAAGCCTCCTATGTGACCGGTGCCGTGCTGCGTGTCGCCGGTGGCCGTTAAGGACGCCGCGCGAGGACCAGGGTGGTACGCAGATCCAGCGCCACCGAGCCGCCGAACCCGTCGATAGTGGACTTCAGCACGGCCAGCACAGTCGCCTGCTCCTCGGCCGGGCGGCGCAGGAACGGCGAGAACGTGCCCGTCAGCGTGAGGAATTGCTCGGTCGTCAGTGTCAGGTCCCGGCTGAGCACGTGACACTGCACGCCGGTGAACAGCCCGCTGCCGGTCACGTCGTCGTAGACCCAGAACTGCGGCCGCTCCCGGTGATAGTTGCCGCCCGCGGCATAAGCGGGATCGAGGGCGGCGGACTGGGCCGGGTCAGCGAAGCAATACTTGTGCCCGAACACAGCCAGCGTCCCGCCCGGAGCGAGTGCGTCAAACGCTTGGGCGCATCGCGTTTGCGGGTCGAGCCAGTGCCACGCCATCGCGCACGCGAGCAGGTCGACACCGCCGGGCGGGGGCGTCCAGTCGGTGAAGGTTCCCGTGAACACCGTCGCCGCTGAGGGCAGAAGAGCGCTCATGCGCGGGTCGGGCTCGATGCATGTGACGGGGGCGCCGAGCGGCAGCAGCACTGCTGTGCCCAGGCCCGTGCCGGCTCCGATTTCCGTCACCGACGTCAGCGGGCCGCTGTGATAGGCCTTGATGTAGCTGGTGAGGTTTTCAGAGTACGCGGGGCGGATGTCTTGATATGAGGAAGCGACGTCACCAAAAACCGTTGTCACGACAGCTATCCTGGCACGGTGATCAGAGCTGTGGTGTTCGACGTTGGCGAGACCCTGATTGACGAGACGCGCATTTGGAGCCGGTGGGCTGACCGGCTCGGCGTGCCGCGGCTGGCGTTCCTGGGGGTTCTCGGCGGGATGGCCGCGCTCGACCGGCATCACCGCGACACGTTCGAGATTTTGCGGCCGGGCACCGATGTCGAGGCTGAGATCGTGAAGTGGCGTGAAGAAGACCCTGACGGGCTGCGCGAGAACTTCGACGCCGGCGACCTGTATCCCGACGTCCGCGACGCCCTGGAAAAGCTGCAGCGCAAAGTGACCGTCATCATCGCCGGAAATCAGCCCCCGCAAGCGAAAGCGGCGCTGGAAAAAATGCGGCTTCCCGCAGACGCGATCTTCACGAGCGCCGAGTGGGGCGTGGAGAAACCGGATCAGGCGTTCTATCTCAAGGTGGCCGAGGTCGCCGGGGTCAAGCCGCAGGAGATTCTCTATGTGGGCGACCGGCTCGACAACGATGTGCTCGCCGCCGGGCAGGCCGGGATGCGCACGGCGCTGATCCGCCGGGGCCCGTGGGGTTACCTGCACTCGCAGCGGCCACAGGCCACGAAAGCCGATGTGGTTATCGACAGCCTGCATGAGCTGCCCGATATCGTGGAAACCCTATGAGAATCCGCATTATTGACGCGTTCGCTGATGGCCCGTTCACGGGAAACCCGGCCGGGGTCGTGCTGCTCGACCGCGACGACTGGCCGGACGAGCAGTGGATGCGCGACGTCGCGATGGAGCTCAACCAGGCCGAGACCGCGTTCGCCCATCCGCTGACCCAAGACGACGCCGACTGGGCGCTGCGCTGGCTAACCCCGGTGTCCGAAGTGGACCTGTGCGGGCACGCCACTCTCGCAGCGGCGCACGCGATCGGGGCCGGGACGATCAGGTTCGCGACCCGCAGCGGTGTGCTCACGGCGACGGTCAAAGCCGATGGTTCGATCACGCTCGACTTCCCGGTGAACCGGCCCGTTCCGGCACCCATCGACCCGGAAATCGCCAAAGCGCTGGGCGCGCAGGTGCAAGCCGCCTACACCACCGGTGCCTTGGGCGATCTGCTGGTGGAGCTTGAGGATGAGGAAACGGTCCGGGGGCTAAAACCTGACCTGCTGGCACTATCCAAAGTCGACGTGCGCGGCGTCATCGTCACGGCCCGCTCGACGGCCAACGGCTCCTACCACTTCGTGTCGCGGTTCTTCGGGCCCGCGGTCGGGGTGCCCGAAGACCACGTGACCGGCAGTGCCCACACGGCGCTCATGCCGCTGTGGGCTTCCCGTCTGGGTAAGACGACGCTGACCGGGCTGCAGGCTTCCCCGCGCACGGGGCTGGTCCACTGTGTTCTCACCGGCGAGCGGGTGGAGCTGACCGGCCGGGCGGTTACGGTTCTCGACGGGCAGCTGCTCGCTTAAGCGCGTAGGCTCTGGTTTCTTCGTCGAGCTCGGGGACGGCGGCCAGTTCGTCCAACAGCGACGGTTCGAGTGTCCACGCGCGAAAGAACTTCTCGATGGTCATGTGGTGATCCGGCCGGTGCACTATCTCGACCGGGTCATCCGCTCGCACCTCACCTGCCTGCACGACGCGCAGATAGGCGCCCGGCCGGGCCCCCGCGGTGAACCGCTTGACCCATTGCGGCACGGCCATTTTGGCCTGGAACGTGGCGCACGGGATGCGCGGCGACGTGGCTTGCAGGATCAGCTGCGATCCGATGCGCCACTGCTCACCGACCAGCGCCCCGTTGACATCGACTCCGGCCGTGGTCAGGTTCTCGCCGAACTTGCCGCCCGGGATCTGCTGCCCCACTTCGGTTTCCCACCAGTCGAGGTCTTCGCGGGCGTAGGCGTACACAGCCTGGTCGTCGCCGCCGTGATGCTTGATGTCAAAGATCTGGTCACCGACGAGCCCGGAGTGCAGCCCGGTGGTCTTGGGTCCCGGCGGCCGCACCAGCACGGGATAGTCCACGGGACGTTTGTTGATTCCGGTCATGCCAACGTCTTTGGCGTTGCTGACCTCTGGCACGGCCAGGTTCACCGACAGGATTCTCACAGTTGCCCGCCCATCCATTGCGTGTAGCGGCTGGCCAGCAGCCCGGGCAGCCCACCCGTGTGCACGAAGACGATCCGCTTGCCCGCCAGTTTCCCGTTACGTGCCAGCGTAATCAGGCCCGCCATCGCTTTTCCGGTATAGACCGGGTCCAGCAGCAGCCCTTCGGTGCGGGCCGCCAGCAACAGGGCTTCTTCACACCCCTTTGTGGGTACTCCGTAAGCCTCCCCCACATGGTCATCGTCGATCTGCACCACTCCGGCCGGCGCGTCGTGCCCGAGCGCGGTGGCCGTGTCGGCGGCCAGGTCGGTGATGAACTCAGCGACGCCGTCCTGCGCGCCGACGTTGATGCCGAGCACCCGGCTGTGATCGCCTAGCCCGGCGGCCAGCCCGGCATGGGTGCCGCCTGACCCGATCGCGACCACCGCGAGGTCAAAGTCGAGCTGCTCGTTCAGCTGTGCGCCAACGTGGGCATAGGCTGTCGCGCCGGGCAGTGACGAGCCGCCGATCGGGATCGCGAGCGCCTTACGTGGATGGGCTTTGGCCGCGTCTTCGATGGCCTGGTTGAGTTCGCCGAACGGCAGGGCGCCGACCCAGGTGATGTTCGCGCCGAGCATCCGGTCGAGCAGCAGGTTCCCGCTCGGGTGCACGTCATCGGGCCACCTCGGGTCCGGGCGGCGTAGCACCAGCTCGCACTCCAGGCCCAGCAGCGCGGCCGCGGCGGCGGTGATGCGGGCGTGATTGCTCTGCGGCCCGCCGCCGGTGACGAGCACCTCGTACCCGCCGGAAGTGGCCTGCTCGGCGAAAAGCTCGAGTTTGCGGGCCTTGTTGCCGCCACCGGCCAGCCCGGTCAGGTCTTCGCGCTTGATCCAAAGCTGGTCTTTACCGAGTCCTAGAGCGCTCGCGAGCCGGGGCAGCGGGTGCACCGGGGTATGGGGCACGGCGACGAGTGGATGCATGGGTGGACAATATCTTCTGTGATCAGACCCGCTACCCCGGCCGACGTGCCCGCGATCGTCACCTTCATCAAAGAGCTGGCCGACTACGAACGTGAGCTCGACAAGGCGATCGCGACTGAAGCCCAGCTGCACACAGCGCTATTCGGCCCGTCCCCGGCGCTCTACGGCCACATGGCCTGCGACGGCGAGACCGGTGAGCCCGTCGGGTTCGCGTTGTGGTTCCTCAACTTTTCGACGTGGCGTGGCGTGCACGGCATCTATCTGGAAGACCTCTACGTGCGGCCCACCGCCCGTGGACACGGCTACGGCAAGGCGCTGCTCAAGCAGCTCGCCCAGATCGCGGTCGAGCGGGGTTACTGGGGTGTGGCGTGGTCCGTGCTCGACTGGAACACCCCGTCCATCGACTTCTACAAGTCCCTTGGCGCGCAGGCTCAGGATGACTGGACGACCTACCGCGTGATGGATGACAGCATGCGCGCTTTGGCGTCTTCATAGCTGTACAGGAAACGACAGCACTAGATCCGTTGTGGCTGTAGATTGCGGCAACCCTTATCCCGCATCAGGTTTGCTGAGGCCACAATGGACAGTGCGCGCAAGGTGCTCACCGCCGTGATCATCGCTGGGGCGATGATAATCGGGGTGGCCGCACCAGCGGCCGCCGCGGCCGGAACGCTAACGGTCACCGCCCCGACGGCGCCGATAGCGTTCAACGCCACCTTTTCCATGAACATCAACTACGCGAACAACGGGGCCACCACGATCGTCGACCCCGATATCGCGCTGTACATCATGGCGAAGAACGGCGCCGGGGTGGCGCAGCCGCTCGCCCCGGCCAACGTGACCATCACCGCGCCGAGCATCCCGGTATACAAGTGGGACACCGGTGCTGGCACACAGGTGGGGGTGAAGTTCTTCCCTGACTCTCACGCCAATCTGGCGCCAGGCTGGAACATCAACTACGTCTTCTCCGTGGGTGTGCAGATGCCGCCTGGCACAGCGAGCCTCGGACTGTCCGCGCGGGTGTGGAAGAGCAGCAACTCGGCCACCGTTTACGCGACCTGGGCCGGTCAGGTGACAGTGACACCGTCGCCTGCACCCACGACGGCTTCACCGACGCCGCGGCCGCGCCCGAGCACGCCGGCGCCACCGACCGCATCACCCACGCCCTCGGCTGAAACGTCAGTGACACCAAGCGAACCGGCGCCTAGCGAACCGGTGATCACGGCGGAGCCCACGTTCACCGAACCGATCGTGACGTTGCCAGCCACCAGTTCCAGCTTGAGCATGTGGGTGTGGTTAGCCGCGTTCTTGATCGCCGTGGCGATGGCGATGCTCGTGTGGGTGATCTTCCGGTGGCGCCAAGACGACGACGGGGAGCCCGCCGAAGGTTAGGACCACCAAGCGCGCCAGGACGGTTCGTCAAAGGTGCTGCCGGGGAACGTGGTGGCGATCAGCATCTGCCCACCATCCGGGTGGGTCTGCGACACCGGGACGGTGCCGATGATGAGCAGCCCATCGCCCCAGCCTGACACGGTGAGGCCCAGCTGGTTCGGGGAACGGAACCACACTTCCCCGGCGAGCTGCTCATCCGTGGGAGCCGTTAGCGCATAAGGCTTTCCGGGCTCGATGTCACCGGCGAGCGCGAACAGCTCGCGCACTTTGGCGTCTCCGGCGTCCCCGCTGAGGTAGGCGGTTTCCCGGTCGGCGCCCGGGTGACGTTCGAGCGCGAAGCGCAGCTGCTGCAGGAACGAGGTCCAGCCTTCGTTGACGTCTTCGTAGTAGGCGTCCCACTCGGGGTTGTTGCCCTTAGGCGCGCGCACCATGCGCACCAGCGTCCGTCCATTGTCGTCGGTCAGGGTGAACGTGTCGCCCGTTCCGAGCGTCAGCGTGTGGCCGTCTTCGGTCGCGTGCGTGAAGTAGATGAGGTCGATCTCGGCGTCGAGGCTGTCGAGGTGCCACCCGTGCCAGCGGCGCAACTGGTCCTTGTCGCGAAACGCCTGCCACACCGTGTCGATGTCAGCGTCGACAAAGACCTCATATTCGAACGTCATGATGCTGCTCCTAACGCGGATGCCGCCGGGGCGGGATGCCCACCGGCGATGAGGCGGTAAGGCCGCCCGCCCTCGGTATCGAACGTGGCCACCACCTGGGCGATGGCTTCGGCGAGCGCGTCGGTGAACCGGTGCACGTCGGCAGGCTCGGCGAAACGCACCCGCGCCTCGGCGGCGAAGGTCAGCAGCCGGGTGCCCTGCTGTTCGGCACCGGCTTGCATGCGCGCCACCTGACGGACCGTCTCGGACGCCACGGCCAGCAGTTGTTCTGCCGCGACCCGGTCGCCGGTGTGCGCGTCGGTCATGACCTGCGGGTCAACGACGAAGTCGGCCGCGGTGGTGCGCATGAGCCGCTCCTGGCAGCCGCGGCGCTGGCGCTGGCCGGTCTGCTCGATGAGCCCGGCTTGCTCCAGCAGGCGCAGGTGATAGCCCACGCGCTGACGCGGCAACGACAACTCGGCGGCCAGCTGGGCAGCCGAGCCCGGGGTGCGCAACCGCTCCAGCAACTGCCGGCGCAGCGGTGACAGCGCCAGGCGCACCTTGTCTGGCTGCTCAAGCAGGGAAACGGCGGCACCCATGACCGCAGTTTCCCATTAGACAGAAAAATTTGTCAAATGAGGTTCAGGCTCCCAGCCTGCGATGACGGCTGGAGTAGGAGCGCAGCGCGCGCAAGAAGTCAATCTTGCGGAACCCGGGCCAGTAGACGTCGCAGAAATACAGCTCGCTGTAGGCCGCTTGCCACAGCAGGAACCCGGACAGCCGCTGTTCCCCACTCGTGCGGATGATGAGATCCGGGTCTGGCAGCCCACTGGTGTAGAGATGCGCGGCGATGGCGTCGGCGGAAAGCTGGTCGGCCACGTCCAGGAGCGGAGTGCCGGCGAGAGCGTGAGTGTCCAAAAGCGACCGTACCGCGTCGACGATCTCGTCGCGGCCGTCATAACCGACCGCCACCGTGAGCTTGAAAGGGCCATCGGTTTGCGAGACAGCCCGTTTGAGGGCTTCCCGTGTCGAGTCCGGCAGCGTGTCCAGACGGCCCGCCACGTGGACCTGCCATTGGCCGCCAGGACGGGCCAGCCGCTCCGCGACCACTTCCTCGATGACCCGCATCAGGTAGCTGACTTCTTCAGAGCCGCGCTTGCGCAGGTTATCCGTTGACGCGACGAACACCGTGACGTGACCGATGCCCAGGCTCGCACACCAGCTGAGCACCTCCTCGACATGCTCGGCACCGTAGCGGTGCCCGACGCTGGGATTGCCAAAACCTTGCTGCCGGGCCCAGCGGCGGTTGCCATCCATCACCATCGCGACGTGCCGGGGCAGGGCGGCGTCGCGCAGTGCCCGGGTCAAGCGGCGCGCATAGGCGGCATAGAGCAGCTGAAGCATGCCGCTGAGGTAACCAGCCACTTGCGGAGATCCGGCGCGACCGGAGTGAAGAACCTGTGTAGCCTTCCGCCATGATCTATCACATCGCCCTGCCCGGTGACTGGATGGCGGCTCAGGCCGAAGGCGTTTACACGGTCTCGACGCGCGGCCGGAGCCTGGCCACTGAGGGCTTCATCCACGCCAGCGATTCACTGGAGCAGGTCGAAGCCGTGCGGCAGTTCGTCTATGACGATCTGGAAGACTTGCTGCTGCTGGAGATAGACGAGTCCAAAGTGGACTCCCCCATTGTGCGGGAGATCCCGCCAGGAGCGGATCAGGAGTTCCCGCACATCTACGGGCCGTTGCCGCTGTCGGCCGTCACCGGCGTCCGCAAGCTCACGGCTTTGCCACCACGGCGATAAGCCGGTCGTGTTCGGCCTGGGTGCCGATGGCCGTCCGGTGTTCGGGATGCTCGGCATACCAGCGGATCGCCCCGGCCAGCAACCACGGGTGCACCGGTGTGGAATGCGGAACGTAAGGCCGCTGCGGCGTCCCCGCGCCGAGCACGCCACCGCTTTGCTTGATGAGCGAAGGATCCGTGACAGCCAGTTCGATGGCGTTGATGACCGGCTTGGCGGGTGGCGCAGGCGGCCCGCCTGGGGCGAGCGCGACCCACGGGATGAGCCGGCGAAACGTGGGCAGCCGCTGCTCGATGCCCTCGGGCGTGAGCCGCAACGTCATGCCCCGGGCGGCGAAAACCCCTGCCACAACGGCGAGAGCGCTGACGAGCAGGCCAGCGATGCCGAAGACGGATGCCTCGATGACGTCGCCGCGATACGCCGCACCGCTGACCCTGGCCGCGAGCAGCGCCACGAATAGGAACAGCGCCCCGGCCTTGAACGCGATAGTCGGCATCGGGATATCGAATCCGCCTGGCACCAGCCAGAATCGCCATTGTTTGGAGCGCTTCCAGAACCACACGCCCTGAGCGAGGCCGGCGACGATGACAAGGACGATCGCGACGCACGGGATCGCCTCCGGGCTCATACCCCAACGGATATTGGCGAGCGCCGAGAAGATGGCGATGAGGACGGCGGCGGCCGCCAGTCCAATGACGAGGGTCCGGCTACGCGAGGGCTCGGCCATGCCACAGCATAGAACAAGCTATCAACTCAGCCATGGACAGCCGTTTGAACCACGTGCTCTAATGCGCTAGAACGTGTTTCAGAAATGGCCATGATGGAGGAGGTAGCGGTGCCTGGTGAACACTCAGGAGTAGCGCGTCCGGCCGGCACCCACCGCGACCCTGAGGAGATCGCCGCCCGGCTGCGGCCATGGCTGTCCGGGCACGCCGGCGCCGAAGCCACGATCACGGACCTGCAGATCCCGGAGTCCAACGGCATGTCCTGCGAGACCGTCCTGTTTGACGCGTCGTGGGACGGCGCCAAGCACCAGCTCGTGGCCAAGATCGCGCCCGACCCGGGTGCCGTGCCGGTCTTCCCCACCTACGACATGGGCCGCCAATTCCGCGTCATGCGCGCTGTGGCTGAGCACAGCCAGGTCCCCGTGCCGCAAATGCGCTGGCTCGAAGAGAACACCGGTGTCCTGGGCGTGCCGTTCTTCGTCATGCAGCGTCTCTACGGTGAGGTGCCGCCCGACGTCATGCCCTACAACTTCGGCTCCTGGCTATCGGAGGCCAGCGAGGCAGACCAGCGCCGCCTGCAGGACAACTCCGTCAACGTGCTCGCCGGACTGCACGCCATCGATGTGAACCAGGTCAGTTTCCTTAGCCCCGCTGGACTGTCAGCGCACGTGGCCTCGCAGCGGGCCTTCTATGACTGGGTCTGCGGTGACGGCATTCGCTCCCCGCTGATCGAGCAAGGGTTCGCCTGGCTGATCGAGCACTGGCCCGCCGGCGAGGGTGATAGCGTGCTCAGCTGGGGCGACGCCCGCATCGGCAACATCATGTACCAGGACTTCACGCCCACCGCGGTGCTCGACTGGGAAATGGCCGCGCTCGCGCCACGGGAAGTCGACCTCGGCTGGTTCATCTTCCTGCACCGCTTCTTTGAAGACATCGCCGCGGGCTTCGACCTGCCAGGGATGCCGAACTTTCTACGGCGGCAAGATGTTTGCGCCACCTATGAGCGGCTCACGGCGTACCAGCCGAAGGATCTGGATTTTTATCTGGTCTATGCGGCATTGCGCCACGCGATCATCATGTTCCGGATCCAGGCACGTGCCATCCACTTTGGAGAGGCCGAAGTCCCGGCCGACCCCGACGAAATGATCATGCATCGGGAGACGCTCAAAGCGATGCTCGCCGGCACCTACTGGGACGGGGTGAAGTAGTTCGTGCTGTCGCCGCTTGACGACTATCCGGTGCACCAGGTGCCGGAAGTGATGCGCCATCCCGGCACGTCGGACCGCAACTTCTACGACCGGTACTACTTCAACGCCTACTCCCCCGCCGCCGACCTGTTCCTGCTGGCCGGGCTCGGGCAATACCCGAACCTCGGGGTCATGGACGCGTTCGTGCTCGTGCGGCAAGGCACCGATCATCTCGTGTTGCGCTCCAGCAAGGAACTCGGCGCCGACCGCATGGACCTATCTGTCGGGCCGCTGAAACTTGAAGTGCTGCAAGGACTTTCGACGCTGCGCCTGACAGCTGAAGCAGGTCACGGCCTATCGGCCGACCTGACCTTCAACGGCAACATCCCGGCCACCCTCGAACCCCGGCATTTCAAACGCGAACTCGATCGCGTCATGTTCGACACCGTCCGCTTCGCCCAGACGGGCCACTGGACCGGCACGCTGACCGTCGACGAGGTCACCCACGAGGTGAAGGGCTGGCGCGGAAACCGGGACCGGTCGTGGGGGATCCGCCCGGTCGGTGAGCCAGAACCCATGGGCCGCAAGGCAGGTGGCGGCCGCGACGCCTTCTTCTGGATTTACAGCGTCATGCAGTTCGACGATTTCTCCGTCGTGGTCATCGTCCAGGAAGACGCCCAGGGCCGCCGCGTGATCGAAGAAGGGCTGCGTGTGTGGACTTCGGGTGCCTCCGAATGGCTAGGCCGCCCCGAGCACGTCTTAGGCTTCGCGCCCGAAACCCGTGACGTCACCTCAGCTTCGCTGACCTTCCACAAACCCGGCACCGAGGTCTTGACCATCGACGTGGACCTGCTGCTGCCCGCGCATCTTGGCGTCGCTACCGGCTACGGGCACCTGGAAGACGAGTGGCGCCACGGCATGTGGCAAGGCCCCGACGTGCGAACCCAGACGGTCCGCCGCGACACCGCTGGCTTTGAGTTGCCAGAACGCATGTTCTGCCCCGTGGATGTGCTCAGCCGCTTCGACTTGCACGGCCGCGGCGAAACCGCCACCGGCACCGGACTGTTCGAGGTGGCGGTCATCGGCCCACACCCGGGCTACGGCTTCACCGGATTCCTTGACACCGCTGCCTAAGGGAGGGCATCACATGCGCGAGTACAGCCAGCTTTTCATCGGCGGCACCTGGGTTTCGCCATCGTCAGACGGCTTCGTAGAGGTCTTGTCGCCCGCCGATCAGGCGTTCGTCGGACGGGTTCCCGCCGTCACGACCGAGGACATCGACCGGGGCGTTGCCGCCGCACGCGAAGCCTTCGACAACGGACCGTGGCCACGGATGTCGCCCGCGGAACGGGGCGCGGTCATCGCCCGTGTCTCGGAACTGCTCGCCGAACGCGGCGACGAGCTGGCCCACCTCATCTCCGAGGAGATGGGTGCCCCACTGTCCACGGTGTACACCCTGGGCAACACGCCCTCGCACGCCGTCCTGGACTTCTACGCCGGCCTGGCCGACTCGTTCCCGTGGGAAGAAACCCGCATGGGCCAGTTCGGGCAAACCCGTGTCGTCAAAGAGCCTCTTGGCGTCGTCGCGGCCATCACGGCGTGGAACGTGCCGATGTTCGTGGTGTTCAACAAGCTCGCCCCGGCCTTGCTCGCCGGCTGCACCGTGGTTATCAAGCCAGCACTGGAAACTCCACTGTCAGCCTTCCCGCTCGCGCAAATGTTCGCCGACGCGGGCCTGCCCGAAGGGGTGCTGTCGGTGCTGCCGGGCGGCGCGGCTGTCGGCGAGCACCTGGTGAACCATCCCCTCGTCGACAAGGTCACCTTCACGGGCAGCACCGCTGTGGGCCGGCGCATCGGCGCCCTGTGCGGCGAACGGCTCAAGAGCTGCTCCCTGGAGCTCGGCGGCAAGTCCGCGGCCATCGTGCTGCAGGACGCCGACCTCGACATGTACATGCCGATGCTCACCATGGCCTCGCTCATGAACAGTGGCCAGGCGTGTGTGGGCCAGACCCGCATCCTCGTGCCGCGCTCACGTGCCGCCGAGATCACCGAGGCCTACGTGGCGGCGGTCGCAGAAATGAAGATGGGCCATCCGTCCGAAATGGACACTGAACTCGGCCCGCTGATCTCGGCTCGCCAGCGCGACCGGGTTGAGGGCTACATCGCTTCGGGTAAAGAACAAGGCGCCCGTTTGGCCTTGGGCGGCGGCCGGCCGGCCGGCTTCGACAAAGGCTTCTACGTCGAGGCGACCATCTTCGATCAGGTCGACAACAGCATGAAGATCGCCCAGGAGGAGATCTTCGGTCCCGTGATTTCCATCATCACGTATGACACCGAAGACGAAGCCATCCGCATCGCCAATGACTCTTCCTACGGCCTGGCCGGTTCGGTGTGGACGTCCGATGTGGACCACGGCATCGAGGTGGCAAAGCAGGTGCGCGCAGGCACTTACGGCATCAACTGGTACGCCTTCGACATGGGCTCGCCTTTCGGGGGCTACAAAAACTCTGGCATCGGCCGCGAAAACGGTCCCGAGGGCCTGGACGCCTTCTGCGAAACCAAGTCCATCATCATGCCGATGGGCCACGTATAGTCGCCCGGGTGATCGCCCTTCTCGACACCGCCGCTCTGGATCATCCCTATCCGCTAATCCGGGGCGGCGGCCTGTTCCTCATGTGCGTCGGTGCTGGCTTCCTGCTGTGCTGGATCTTCCCCAAGCACTGGATTCCGTTCGCGATCGGCGGCGGCGTGGCCGGCTTCATCGCCAGCGGGCTCTCAGCGCTGCTGCCCAGAATCGGCACCATCGCCCCGGTGCACATCATCGCCCTCGTCGGCTCGATGGTGCTGGAAATGGGGCTCATCTACCTGGCGATCACCCGGTTCAAAGACGCGGGAACCCGCAAGCTCCTGATGGCCATCCTGTTCGTTGTCGGCCTGCACTTCATCCCGATGGGCCTGGCCCATGGCCCGCTCATCCTGACCCTCGGCGTGCTCTGCTGCCTCAACGCTTTCATCGGCTTCCGCGCTGAGCGCGTCGACTGGCGCGTCTTCGGCGTCATAGACGCGCTTCTCAAGCTGGGCTTCGGGCTCTGGATGTTCCTGGCCTACCCCGCTTTCACGTATCCCTTCTGACACCTACGTTTGGGGCCGCTTTACCAGCGGCCCCAAACGGGCTTTACGCGGCGTCGCGGGCGCGGGCCTTGAGGGCACGGGCGACGCGGTCGCGGCCTTCGGCGACGATGCGGCGCAGCGGCCCCGGATGCCCTTCTTCAGCGAGCCAAGCCTCTGATGCCGCAAGCGTTTCCTCGGTAATCACCAGACGAGGGTAGGCGTGGATGGCGAACGTCCGCTGCGGCTCACCCTCCAGCCGGTCCCACACGCTCGCGACCACGGCGAAATAGCTTGCGGCGTAAGGCGTTAGCAGATCGGCGTGCCCTGGCTGCTGGAATCCGTCCACGAGCGCTTCTTGCAGCCAGTTGGGCAGATCCGGCTCCTCGGTCAGGCGCCGCCACACTTCGGCCTTCACCGCGGCATCGGGCAAGGCAGCGTGCGCGGTCGCGGCTTCGCGACGCCCGCCAGCGGTGTCGTCACCCGCGAGCGCCGCGTCAATGTCAGCCGGGCTTGCCGCGCCGTTTGCCGCTAGCGACTTGACCACCAGCCACCGCAGATCCACGTCAATGTCCAGCCCCGCCGGGACGTCCTGCCCGTCGAGCCAGCCCTTGATCGCGGCGAGTTCAGGGGACGTGCGGGCGGAGACGGCGAACAGCCGGGCCCACTGCAGCTGGCGATCGCTGCCAGGCTCAGCGTCGGCAATAGCCGTGCCTGCGGTCGCGTGCAACAGCCCCCATCCCGTTGCCGCCCAAGCCGGATCGGCGAACTCCGTTAGCGCGCGCTTCGCCGTCGTGAGCGTCCCCTCGACGATGTTGACGTTGCGCTCACCGGCCAGCCCGGCGGCCACCTGAGCGAGATAGGCGCGGGCGGGCAGCTCAGCGTCGCTCACCATGTCCCACGCCGCTGACCACACCAGCGCCCGCTGCAGCGCGCCGGGGAAAGCCGCCACGTGACGCATCACGGTCTGCGCCGAGTGCTCATCGAGGCGCAACTTGGCGAACGTCAGATCGTCGTCGTTGAGCAGCAACACATCAGGACGCCGCTCACCGAGCAGCTCGGGCAGCACCGTCCGGGCACCCGTCACGTCGGCGGCGACGAGCTTACGGCGTACCAACACTTGATCCTGAAGGTCGTAAAGTCCAATGTGGATGCGGTGGTCCCGAAGCGCCGGGTGCGATGCAGGCGCCTCCTGAAGCACAGCCACCTCGGTCAGCAGACCGTCAGCGTCAACCGTTACCTCCGGACGCAGTGTGTTGACCTGAGCCGTGCGCAACCACCGCTCGGCGAAGCCGGAAAGGTCACGGCCACAAGCTTTCTCCAGCGCGCCCAGCAGATCGGCGAACGTCGCGTTGGACCAGGCGTGCGCCGCGAAATACGACCGCAGCCCGGCGAGGAAAGCCTCCTCGCCAACGCTTGCCACGAGCTGCTTGAGCACACTGGCGCCCTTGGCATAGGTGATGCCATCGAAGTTCAGCACTGACGACTCGACGTCGGTCACTTCGGTGTAGACCGGGTGCGTGGAGGACAGCTGGTCCTGCCGGTAGCCCCAGTTCTTCGTGGTGGCAAGGAAAGTCGCCCACGCCTCGGTGTAGCGCGTCGAGCCCTCGGCCGCCCAGTAACACGCCCACTCCGCGAACGCCTCGTTGAGCCACAGGTCATCCCACCAGCGCAACGTCACCAGGTCGCCAAACCACATGTGCGCCATCTCGTGCAAAATAACCGCCGCGCGGTCCTCGTACTGAGCGTCGGTCGCCTTGGCGCGGAACAAGAACCGGTCCTCGGCGAACGTCACGCAGCCGAAGTTCTCCATCGCGCCCATGTTGTACTCGGGCAGGAACAGCTGGTCATACTTCGGCAGCGGATAGGCGATGCCGAACTGGCTGGCATAAAAGTCCAGGCCCTGCTTGGTGACCGTGAGGATGTCGTCAGCGTCCAGATGCGGCGCCATCGAGGCCCGGCAATAGACGCCGAGGTCGACGTCACCGTGCCGGTCCCGCACCACGTGATAAGGCCCCGCGCACACCGCGCCGAGATAGGTGCTCATCCGCGGCGACCGGGCAAAGTGGACGGTCCGCGAACCTTGCTTTTCCTCCGAGTGCGAGGCGGGCATCGTCGAGGCGACCTGCCAGTGCGCGGGCACGGTCACCCGGAACGTGTGCTCAGCCTTGAGGTCAGGCTGATCGAAACACGCGAAGACCGCCTGCGCATGAGCCATGCACAGCTGCGAGTAGAGGTAGACCTCGCCATCGGCCGGGTCGGTCAGCCGGTGCAGCCCCTCACCGGAGGTGCTGTACGGGAAGTCACCCTCAATCACGAGCTGGTTTTCCTCCCGCAGCTCGCTCAATGTCAGCCCCGCGTCCGCCGACCAGCCGGCCAGATCCAGCGGCTCCCCGTTCAGCGTCGCCGACCGCAAGACCACCGGCGCGACTTCGATGAAGGTGACGCCCGACGTTCCGCGATAGGCGAAATCGACCACCGTGCGCGAGGCGAACGTCGCGCCGTCGCCGGTCAAATCAAGCGTGATGTCATAGTGCCGGACCTCGAGGACCGCGGCTCGGTCAACGGCTTCGGACTGGGTGAGGTTACGAATCGCGGCCATAGCCTGGAGATGCTAGCCGTCAATGGCCGCCAGCATTAGGGGGTTTTTCGGGGCCGTGGGGTCACGGAGATAGTGGCAAGAGCCTGCTAAACATGACGCATGGTGTTTAAGAAGATGCTCGCCGCCCTCGGCGTCGGAGGCCCGTCAGTAGATACCGTCCTGGCCAGCCCCAGCGTGCAGCCAGGCGGCAAGCTCACCGGCCAGGTGCACATCAAGGGCGGCGACCGCGATACCCAGATCGAATATGTCTCGCTTGGCCTGGTTACCCGTGTCGAAGTGGAAAGCGGCGACTCCGAATACAGCAAGAACGTCGAGTTCCACCGCATACACGTGGCCGGGGCCTTCACGTTGCCCGCGGGAAGCACCCAAGCGCTGCCGTTCACCCTGGAGATCCCCTGGGAAACTCCCATCACGTCGATCTACGGCCAGCACCTGCACGGCATGACCATGGGTGTGCACACCGAGCTGTCCGTGGCCAAGGCCGTCGACAAGACCGACCTCGACGCCGTGGCCATTCAGCCGCTGCCCATCCACGCGGCCATCCTCGACGCGTTCCTGCGCCTGGGCTTCCGGTTCAGCCGGGCCGACCTTGAGCGCGGCCACATCTACACCGTGCAGCAAACGCTGCCGTTCTACCAGGAGATCGAGTTCTACCCGTCCCCCGCTTACAGCGGGCGTATCCGCCAGCTCGAAGTCACCTTCGTGACCAGCCCCACCGGCGTCGACATCGTCTTGGAGTTCGACAAGCGCGGATTCCTCGGCAGCTCACACGACAGCTTCAGCCGCTACCACGTTCGTCACGACGAAGTCGGCAGCAAAGACTGGACCTCCGTCGTCGACGGCTGGATCCGGCAGGCCGCTGACAAGCACGGCTCCTTTGGCGGGCACGCGCCGCACCAGGGCCACGGCCGCCGCGGCGGCATCGGCATGGGTGGAGTGGCCGCTGGCGTCGCCGGAGGTGTCGTCGGCGGCATGCTGCTCGGCGAGGCTTTCGAAGAGGTCGGCGAAGCCGTCGACATGGACTTCGACTTCTAAGCGCAGTTTTCTGCACGATCACGCCGCCGGCCCCGGGCCGGCGGCGTTGCTATTGTTCACCTCGTGTTCAAGGCCCTCGTCTGCTTCATGCTCGTCTTTATCGCCATCGGCGCGATAGGCATGTTCCTTGCCACCAAGCGCCGTGGACGCGGGTGACTTAGCCCTCCTGCTGATCGCCGCGACCGCCGCCGGGTGGATTGACGCGGTCGTCGGCGGCGGAGGCCTGCTCCTCATTCCGGCCATGTTCGTCGCGGCGCCACAGCTGCCGACCGCGACCGTTCTCGGAACCAACAAACTCACGGCCATCGCGGGTACGACGAGCGCCGCGATCACGTTCGCCCGGCGCACCAAGATCCCTTGGAAGACGGTCTTGCCGGCTATGGCGCTGGCCGTGCCGGTCTCGGGCTCCGGCGCCTGGCTCGCCGGAAGCATTCCCGCCAGCGTCTTTCGGCCCATCGTGCTAGCCGTGCTGGTGTTCGTCGCCGTCTTCGTGACCTTCCGCCCGGCCATGGGCACGATCGCTCATCCGTCGCGCGACACCGTGCCCAGGCGGACCCTCGCCATCGCGGTGGCCGGGGCGGCAATCGCCTTCTACGACGGCATGATCGGCCCTGGCACGGGAACGTTTCTCATCCTGACGTTCGTCAGCACCATCGGCGCCGACTTCCTGCACGCGTCAGCCATGGCCAAACTCATCAACCTCGCCACCAACTTCGGCGCGCTGATTGTCTTCTCCTTCAACGGCCACGTCCTGTGGACGCTCGGCTTGGCTATGGCCGCGGGCAACATCATCGGCGCTCAGCTGGGCGCCCGGCTCGCGATCCGCAAAGGTGCCGGTTTCGTGCGCCTCATCCTGCTGACCGTCGTCTGTGGACTCATCGCCCGCCTCGCCTATGACCAGTGGTTCAGCTAGCGTCACCACCTCTAAGTGATCCTAGGACGCTAGGAGTTAACGAAGGTCAGCAAGCGCTCGCCTTCTTCGTCGACGGCTGCCTGCTCCGCTTTGGACAGGGGCGAAAACGGTTCTACGTAAAAGTTTCCGTCCGTGATGCGCCAGTCGGCCCGGTAGAAGCCATCCACGAGGACGCTGCCGAAGCCCGCCCCGTGGCCAGGTGGCAGCGGCACTCGCCGTCCGTCGGTGATGAATCGCGTGCGCACAGCGTGGGACAGCAGCAGGTTGTCGTACTGCGGGAGAAAGCGCACAGGAGCTGGGGTGTCCTCGGGCGGGCGCGGCGCGTCAGGCAAGTCGTAGTAACCGTCCCCCAAGGACATGAGCGGCAGCCGTTCCACGACTTCACGAAGCCGGGTCAACCCCGACCACTGCTGTGCGTCCTTGACGGTCGCCGGGCCGAAGGCACCGAAGTAGCGCAGGATCAGATCGTCCACAGACGACGGTCCGAGCTCGCGGCCGAGCCAGTCCTGCGCCAGGCTCAGCTTCGCGGGGCCGGACGTGGGCCAGAGACCGCGCGGGGGCACCTGAATCAACGGCACCAAGAACGCGATGGCGTAACCGAGCGCCTTGGGATCGTCGGACGGGAATAGCGGCGCCAGGCCGGCCGACAGTTCAGTCAGCGAGAGCGGCCTTGAGGCAAGCAGCTCCAGCCCGGCGGCGACGACCGCGGCCGGGTCGGCGACCTGTTTGCCGAATGGCCCGTTGGTGAACTGGCGCGCGATCACCGGTGCCGTGAGCGGGCGCCAGCTCACGTAGTCGGCGACGGGAACGAGGTGAACGGTCGAGCGCATCAGCAGTCCCCGTACGACTTGGCGGTCAACCAGAAGTGACGCAAGTGACGTTGGCTCGAAGGCATTCAGCCGCGTCCACAGGCCGACGTAGGGTGACAGTGGCGCCTGCGCCTGGATCCCGCCGAGACGCGAAATCGCTTCTAGCGGGGTTATGTCGTGGCGGCGCAGTAACATCTGCCGGTCCAGGGTGGCCCGGTTGAGGGCTCGAATGGTGATCACCCGTCCATAATGGACCGCAGAAGGAGGAGCCCCATCAACGCCCACGACACGGACCGGGAGTTGCCCGGCGCGAAGGCCGCGGTCCTGGCCCGGCTCTGGGGAGCCCTCGTGCGCGAGCCGATCGCCGGGATAACCGGGCGGCAGCGCTACGGCGAAGACGTCATGGTGACCCTAGCCAGTGGACAGCGGCTCATGGGGCGCGCCGCGATGGCCGAGCCGTTCACTCAGGCAGGCGACGACTTCCGGGTCACGACGGGCGAGGGGCAGTTCGCCGATCCCTCGGCACTCATGCGGTCGTTGACGTTGCCGGGTGAGACCGGGCGGCTGGCTGCCGAGCTAGAGCAGAGTGTGGCGTTCCTGGCCCTGGCGCGAGCGGGGCAACCCGAGCCCACCAACGGCGACTACGCCCTGACATCGCTTTCCGGGCAGGCCGGCGGCCTGGCGTTACTGGAACAGGCTGTCGTGGATGGACATCCGCTGCACCCGTGCTGTCGCACCCGGACGGGCATGTCGGCGCAGGAGGTGCTGGCTTACGCGCCGGAGCACCGGCCGACTGTCGCCCTTGAGATCTATGAAGTCCCCCGTGGCCGCTGGCTGAGCACCGGTGCCGGGCTGGCGCCGCGGCTTCCGGTGCACCCGTGGCAAAGTGAGCACGTGCTCGGCGCGTTTCCGTTCCTCAAGCGCACCGGCAACAAGATCCCGGCCCGGCCGCTGATGTCTTTGCGGACGCTCGCGAGCGTTGCCGACCCGACCCAGCATTACAAGACGGCCCTTGGCGTGCAGATGACGTCAGCGGTGCGGATCGTTTCGCCTGCGGCCGTGCGCAACGCGCCCGTGCTGAGCAGTCTGCTCACCTCGCTCGTCGCTGGCATGGGGCTGACGATCTGGCCCGAGCCCGCGGCCGGTGCGGTCGTTGGCGACGATGGCATGCTGCTCAAGGACCTGGCTGTCGCGACGCGGCGGGCGACACTCCCCCGCGATGGCGAGGTCATCCTGCCTATCGCCGCGCTCGCGGCTCCCTCCCCCGCCAATGGCAGGCCGCTCATCAGGGAAGCGGTCACCCTCGGCTATGGCGGGCACCCGGCGGGCTTCATCGCCGACTTCGCTTCCCTTGTGCTGCAGCCGTTGCTGGTGCTGCTGCACCGTGGGGTGGCGCTGGAAGCCCACGGGCAGAACCTGCTCGTGACCCTGACCCACGGCCGGCCTACGGGACTGTCCTATCGCGACGTTGGCGGCGTGCGGGTGAGCCCGGCAAGGTTGCGCCGCCACCATCAAGACGTGCCGCCGTTGCATGGCGACATCGCGAGCGATGACGATGCGGAGTTGCGGGCCAAGGTGTTCGCCTCAGGGATCGCGGTCGCGCTCGGTGAGCCGATCGCGGTGCTAGCACGCGAATATCACCTCGATCCCGAGCAGCTGTGGCGCATCGTGCGAGACCGGGCCGAACAGGTCTTCGACGCTCTGCCCCCGAGCTCGGGCGCTGACGCGCACGCGTTGTTCCGCACCCCGTTGCCCCTCAAGGCCACCACCGCGATGCGCCTTGCCACCAACCCGATCCAGGACATCTGGGCCACCGTGGATAACCCGCTGGCACGATGAGTCACACGCGCACCGAAGACAGAGCACGCTCCGCCGTCGCCACCAAACTGGCCGAAGCGCTGTGGCGCGAGGACATCGGCACCGCGCGGCAGCGCTTTCACGGTGAGGTGCACGCGTTTGACCGGGTGGTGCTGCCGCCCGTGGACGCCGATCCCATGTCGTTAGTGGACGATCCAGGGTTGCAAGCGGAGCTTGCCAGTGCGGTGACCGGGCTGGCCCTGGCCTACGAGCGCCGTGAACTGGCTGACGAACAGCACCGCCTCTCCGGGCACGCCGACATGCTCAGCTATGCCGCCGCGCTCGGTGCCGACGCTGGCACCGCCAGGCTGGAGCAGCTCGCCACCGAGGGGCACAACCTGCATCCGTGTGGGCGCACGCGACTCGGCTGGACCGTCGCCGACATGATCAGCCACGATCTGGAGACGTCTTATACAAAGATCAAGGCTTTGTGGGTACCAGATGAGCATGTCCTTGGCGATGACCTGAGTGAGCGCCTCGGATTGCCGGCGAAAGACGGCTATGCGGCTTTGCCCGTTCACGCGTGGCAGTTCGGGCACTTGCGGGCCAAATACCCCGAGCTAAAACCGGCTGAGTTCGAGCGAAACGCGATGCCGACCGCGGCCCTGCGCACGCTGCTGCTCGACGACGGCACCTATCTCAAGCTCTCGTTGGACGTGCAGATCACCTCCACCCGGCGCACGATCTCGATCGCGTCGACCCGCAACGGCCCGGTGCTGTCGGCGTGGGTCAGTCAGGTGCTCAAAGGCGAGCCGGTCGTGTTGCTCGCCGAAACCGCGGGGGTCGCCAGCACCGTGGGCACCGGACGGGAACTGAGCACGATCGTGCGTGAGGGGCTGGCCGGGGTGCTGGAGCCCGGCGAGCTGCCGGTGCCGGGCATCGCGTTGACCCAGCTCGATCCGATCACCGGCCGGACCGTCATCGACGGCCTCGTGCGCCGCTGCGGCTTGAGCCCGCTGGAATTCTTCAGCCGCTACGCGGCTTTGCTGCTGGGCCCGGTGCTGCGTGCGGCGGCCGAGCACGGCATCGGCCTGGAGGCACATCTGCAAAACTGCGTGCCCACGTTCCTTGACGGGCACCCGCATCGCATGGGGCTGCGCGATTTCGCGGGCATGCGCGTGTTCACCCCGCTGGGGCCGCGGCTGTATCCGGGTTCGGTTATCGGCACCGATGACCGCACGGTCGTTCTGTCCAAAGTGGCCTATACCGCGTTCCAGGCACACCTCGGGGAATTAGTGCTGCGCATGGGTTTGCCCGCCCGGCAAGCGTGGGCGAGTGTCCGCGCGATCGTCGACGAGGTGCTGCACGGGCATCCAGACCACGCTTTCTACACCGCCCCAACGGTTCCGCACAAAGCCCTGACCCGGATGCGCTTGGCCGGGCAAGGCGATGTCTATGTCCCGGTGAGGAATCCACTGTATGGCTGAGTACACATTGGACACCCGGGTCGCGGTGGCGCGGGCGAAGATGCTCAAGTCCGCTGTCCCCCAGGCCACGATCTTCTATGCGATGAAGGCCAACGGGCACCCGGCGATCGTGTCCGCCCTGGCGACGGTTTGCGACGGCGTCGACGTGGCTTCCGCGGGCGAGCTGGAGATCGCGCTGGCCCATGGGTTTTCACGTGTCGTGTGCAGCGGCCCGGCCAAGTCGCTCACGTTCCTGCGGGCCGCGGCCGCCGCTGGCGCGACGGTCAATGTGGAGAGCATTCAGGAGCTGCACGCCCTTGGCTCCCTTGGGGTCGCGGTGACGGTCTGCTTGCGGGTCAATCGCCGGATCGCGTTACCTGCCGGTATCTCGCACCGGATGAGTTATCAATTTGGTATAGACGAGACGCGGCTTCCCGAGGCGTTCGCCGTCGCGGCGTCGTATCCGCTCATTGACGTGGCCGGTTTCCATCTGCACGCGATGTCCGGAAATCTAGATGTAAATGCGCACAACGTCTTTATTAAAGAGTCGCTAGAGTGGGCGGCTTCCTTCGGGTTGCGGCAGGTCAACCTAGGTGGCGGGTTCGGCGTGGACTACACCGGGCCGTTGCAGTTCGATCCGTTCGGCCTCGACGTTCCCACGCTGCCGGGAGTGGAAGTCCTGTTCGAGCCGGGCCGGTGGCTCGTGGCGGACGCCGGGCACTATTCGGCCGAAGTAGCTGATATCAAGCAGAACCACGATAACTGGTATGTCGTCATCCGGGGTGGTATGCATCAGTTCCGGACTCCAGTCGCATATGGACAATCGTTTCCCTTTTTGGTGGCACCCCGAGAAGAGTGGCCCCATCCCTGGCCCCGCCCAGAGGTCCGTGACTCACGGGTCACCATCGCCGGGGAATTGTGTACTCCCAACGACATTCTGGCTCGTGACGCCCAGGTGAGCCTGGTGCGCGCCGGTGATGTGATCGTGTTCCCAAAAGCTGGCGCCTACGGCTGGGACATTTCCCCTCATCAATACTTACGGCACCCCTCGCCGACGTTTGTGATCTTGTCTTAGACTGTGGCCGATCTGTTGCGCTCCACCACCCCTGGAGGCCCTCAATGCCGACCGGCCGCAGCTCTGCTGTCCGCTCGCACCGGCGTGTCACCCCGCGCCGCAAGGTCCTTCCGTGGGTCATCATCCCGCTCGCGTTAACGCTGGTGGCAGGCGGTTTGACGGCCGGTTACATCTATTTCATCAAAGACCTGTGCTCCGGGTCGGTCACGGCTTCCGTGGTGGCTCCCCCGCGCACCGCTTCGCTTTTGCGCGGTCTGGCCACCCAGTGGGAGCAGACCAAGCCGCAAGTCGAAGGCACCTGCGCCAAGGTGGACATCCGCGACGAGGAAGCTGACGTCACGGCGAAATCGCTTACCCAGGAATGGAATGGCACCGTCACCACGATGCCCGATGTCTGGGTTCCGCAATCCAGCGCCTGGGCTCGCGCGACCGCCGCGAATAGCTCGATCGCCGACAAACTCATGCCCGACCGCCTGCCCAGTGTCGCCCGCACGCCGGTCGTCATCGCGATGCCCCGTGCCCTGGCCGAAACCTATGGCTGGCCACAAGCGACACTCGCCTGGCGGGATCTGCTCGACAAACTGGCCGCTGACGGCAACGTCAAAGTCGGCATCAGCGACCCGGCCACCTCGACCGCTGGCCTCCTAGCGCTGTCGTCGATCATCGACGCCGACGACAACTCCGAAGTGGACTCGGAAGAATTCAAGCGGGTCTACGCTTTCCAGCAGCGCATCGCGGTCTACAAGCCCACAAGCGAAGAGCTGTTCGCCGAATACGTTTCGGGCAAAGGCGAGACGCTGACCGCCTTCCCCGCGTTCGAGCAGGACATCCTCAAGCACAACGAGACCAACGCCTCGCTGCCGCTCGTCGCGGTCTACCCGACGAACGCCACGACGGAAGCCGACTACCCGTTCCTGCAATTGGCTTCCGCCCCGTGGACCGACGCCAAACGGCAAGGCGCCGCCGAGAACTTCCTGTTGTTCGTCAAGGGTGACGCGGGCCGTTCCGCCGTACTGGCCGAAGGTTTCCGCGACTCCAACCGCATGGCCGGGTCGCAGCTGACCCCGGCCAAGGGCGTCGTGAGCAAGCTCAGTGCCCTGCCGCGGCCGCTGCTGCTGCCCGAGGCGATCTCGCGCACCGTGCGCGCGTGGAACGGTCTGACCCGGCCGTCCAATGTGCTGCTGGTGCTCGACACATCGGGCTCGATGGGCAGCATCGTGCCCGGCACCGGCCAGACCAAACTGGACTTGACGAAGGCGGCGGCCGATGGTGCCGTGAACTTCTTCAGCGACCAGTCGTCCGTTGGCCTGTGGAGCTTCTCCTCCGCTGACCGCAACGCCGGTTCCCCGCACAAGGAACTCATCAAGACGGTCAAGCTGAACGAGAACAACCAGCGCGCCAAGCTCAAGAGCGAGCTGGCCAAGCTGGTTCCTGGTGGCAACACGGGCATGTTCGACACCGTCTGGGCCGCGCATCAGCATCTGCAGCAAAACTTCCGGGCCGACGCCGACAACCTCGTCGTGGTGCTCACCGATGGCGCCGACGACGACAAGGTCAGCACGACGAAACTGGCCGACCTCATCGGCAAGCTCAAGGGGGCCGACCCGTCGAAGCCGGTGAAGGTCGTGACGATCGCACTAGGCCGTGACACCGACAGTCAGGCCCTCAGTGAGATCTCCCGCGCCACCGGCACCGAGCCGGAAAGTGCCGCGCGCTCTTTCGACATCAGCAGCGTGCTGCTTGAGGCCATCTTCGATATCAAGTAGCCAGAGCGGCTTTGACCGGGCCGAGTTTCGCGTCAGCTTCAGCGACCTCGGCCCACGGGTCAGAGTCGATGGTGATGCCGCCGCCGGCCCACACGTGCACCCGGTGCTCGTCCACGGCCACGGTGCGGATCGTCAGTCCTAAATCGAGGTAGTCCGCGGCGATCCAGCCGAGCGCGCCCATAGCAGGTCCACGGCCAACGGGCTCGAGTCGCTCTATTTCGGACAGTGCGGCGAGCTTGGGCGCACCCGTGACGGACCCTCCCGGGCAGACAGCGCGTAGCAGCTCCGCCAGCGACGTGCCCGGACGGACCTGTGCCTCCACCTCGGACTCCGCCTGCCACAGCCCGGCCCACCGCCGCACGGCGAACAGCTCGGTCACCTTGACCGAGCCGGTCACGGCGACGTGCGCCAGGTCATTTCGTTCCAAGTCGACGATCATCACGTGCTCGGCCCGCTCTTTGGCGCTCGCCAGGAGCACCTCGCGGCCCTCGGGCGTCGCCGGGGCCGTGCCCTTGATCGGGCGGGTGACGATGCGGCGTCCGCGCTGCTCAAGCAGTGTTTCCGGGGAGGCACACGCGACCGCCCAGCCTGCGCCCGACATGAGGCCGGCGTAACGCGCACCCTGGATGGCGGCTACTCGCTGTAACGCCCGGCGGGGGTCGCCCGCGTACTCGGCTGACGCGTGCCCGACGACGTTCACTTGATAGACATCCCCGCGTGCGATGGCTTCCCGCACTCTCCCGACGGCACGGGCATGCCCTGCGGGCGTCCAGCTGGCCCGCCAAGGCCCTAACTCCCAGTTACCTAGGGTCGCTATAGGCTCGGGCGTCCCGGCGCGGTAAACGACCGCTGCGACGTCTGGAACCGTGGGGGCCGGACTGGGTGCCCCAGTCGCTCCGCCGATCATGGCGGCACCGGCGGCCGCGGAGATCAGAACCGCGGCGCCACACACCGGGTGCCCTGATAACGCTGCGTTACGGTGAAGGAACTCCTCTAGGAGAACCGCTGGATCGCCCGGGTCTCCCTGGTGCCATTCGAAGCGGGCCACCTCGACGGCGTGCGCACGGCAGCTCTCAGGAATCCTTGAGGCGGCGCTAGCTGGATTACGGAGCGCTACTAGGCTGACCGGTTTCAATGGCATCGTCCAAAGGGCTGATTCGTCAGCAAGATACCGAACACTTGCTCGTAATTGACTCGTTTTGATTGGTAGCGTGCGTCACTGTTCATGTGACTAACTCCACACGTAGATCATCCGTGGAGCGAGCCCCTAACCGAACAAGCGGAGAAACCAACAATGTGCCAGCACCAACCCCCGTGCCCCTCGGCTGACGCCATCGACCATGACGCGGCCAAAGTCGTAGCTTCCTTCCCAGAGCAGGGATGGAGCCTCCTGTGCAACGGCGTCATCGTCTTCGAAGACACCGGCGAGCTGCTCCCCGACGGCTCGAGCGTTTCCCCTCACCGCGGTCCTGCCCTGCACGCCCTGGCAGGCTAACTCGATAGCCCACCAGGGACGCGCCAAGCTTTCCCCTAAGCGTAGGCCTCCGGCGGCGGGCAAGAGCACACCAGGTTGCGGTCACCAAACGCGCCATCGATGCGGCGCACCGGTGCCCAGTATTTGCCTACCGGGCTGATCCCGGCCGGGTAGGCGGCGACTGATCGCGCGTAGGCGTGGTCCCAGTTGTCACCACTCACCATCGCCGCTGTGTGCGGCGCGTTGACCAGTGGATTGTCCTCCCCAGGCCACTGGCCCTCTCCCACGGCGGCGATTTCCCGCCGGATCGCGATCATCGCGTCGGCGAAGCGGTCCAGTTCCGCGAGATCTTCACTTTCCGTTGGCTCCACCATGAGCGTCCCGGCGACCGGGAACGACATCGTCGGCGCGTGGAAGCCGTAATCGATGAGCCGCTTGGCCACGTCATCGACCGTGACGCCGGTTTCCTTGGTGATCTGGCGCAGGTCCAAGATGCACTCGTGCGCGACGAGCCCCTTGTTGCCCGTGTAGAGCACCGGGTAGTGCTCGCGCAGCCGGGCCGCGACGTAGTTGGCGGCCAGAACCGCGATTCCCGTCGCTGAGGCCAGGCCGGTCGCGCCCATCATCCGGATGTAGGCCCACGAGATCGGCAGGATGCCGGCGCTGCCGTGCGGTGCCGCGCTGATGGCCTTGGTCGCCTGGGTGCCGGGCAGATAAGGCGCCAGGTGCTCGCGCACGGCCACCGGGCCAACACCAGGGCCACCGCCGCCGTGCGGGATGCAGAACGTCTTGTGCAGGTTCAGGTGCGAGACATCCGCGCCGAACTTGCCCGGCTTGGCGAAGCCGACGAGGGCGTTGAGGTTGGCACCGTCCACATAGACCTGTCCGCCGGCCTCGTGCACCTTCGCGCACAGGGCCGAAATCCCCGTCTCGTAGACACCGTGCGTCGACGGGTAGGTCACCATGATCGCCGCGAGCGCGTCCCGGTGCTGATCGATCTTGGCGTCGAGGTCGACGAGGTCGACGTTGCCGTCGCTGTCGCACGCCACCACGATCACGCGCATGCCGGCCATCACGGCGCTGGCGGCGTTGGTGCCGTGCGCACTCGACGGGATCAGGCACACATCACGGTGCTCGTCGCCGTTAGCCAGGTGGAAGGCGCGAATGGCGAGCAGCCCGGCCAGTTCGCCCTGCGATCCAGCATTCGGCTGCACGCTGACCGCGTCATAACCGGTGATCTCGGCCAGCCAGTCCTCGAGCTGGGCGATGAGCTCTTCGTAACCCTTGGCCTGATCCTTGGGCGCGAACGGGTGCATGTTCGCGAACTCGGGCCACGTGATGGCTTCCATCTCGGCGGTGGCGTTGAGCTTCATCGTGCACGAGCCGAGCGGGATCATGCCCCGGTCGAGCGCGTAGTCCAGATCGGACAGGCGGCGCAGGTAACGCAGCATCGCCGTTTCCGAGTGGTGCGTGCGGAACACTTGGTGGGTAAGGAAATCCGTCGTCCGTTTGAAGGCCGGCGCGCTGTCCACGGCGTCCACTTCGGACACCCCGAACGCTTGCCACACCTTGCGGATGTCGGCCAGCGTCGTCGTCTCGTCGCAGGCGATGCCCACGTGATCGGCGCCGGTCAGGCGCAGGTTGACGCCCAGCTCCTCCGCCTTGCCCACGATCTCGGCCGCGCGCTGCGGCACCACCGCGGTGACGGTATCGAAGAAGTCGTTGTGCTGCAAGGAGATCCCGCCGTCGCGGAGTCCCTTGGCGAGCGTCGCGGCCATGTTGTGCGCCGTCTGGGCTATGCGGCGCAAGCCATCCGGGCCGTGGTAGACGGCATACATGCTCGCCATCACGGCCAGCAGCACCTGCGCGGTGCAGATGTTGCTCGTCGCCTTCTCACGCCGGATGTGCTGTTCACGCGTCTGCAGCGCCAGCCGGTAGGCCCGGTTGCCGTCCGCGTCCTTGGAAACCCCGACAAGCCTTCCCGGCAGCGAGCGCTCCAGGCCCGCGCGCACCGCCAGATATCCGGCGTGCGGGCCGCCATATCCCATGGGTACGCCGAAGCGCTGCGCCGACCCACAAGCGATATCCGCGCCGATCTCGCCCGGTGCGCGCACGAGCGTCAAAGCCAGCAGATCGGCCGCCACGCTCACCAGCGCCCCGCGCTCGTGGGCCTGCTTGATGATCTCCGCGTGGTCGCGCAGCCCGCCCGAGGCTCCGGGGTATTGCAGGTGCACGCCGAAGCAGTCGGCGGGCAGCTCGCCGTCGAACAGCTCGACGGTGATGCCCAGGGGTTCGGCCCGGGTCTTGATCACGTCGATGGTCTGTGGGAACGCGTCGGCGTCCACGGCGTACACACTGGATTTGTTCTTGGACGTGCGGCGCGCGATGGTCATCGCCTCGGCGGCGGCCGTTCCTTCGTCGAGCATCGAAGCATTGGCCGTGGCCAGCCCGGTTAGGTCGCAGACCATGGTCTGGAAGTTCAGCAGCGCCTCCAGGCGGCCCTGGCTGATCTCAGGCTGATACGGGGTGTAGGCGGTGTACCAGGCAGGGCTTTCCAGCACGTTGCGCTTGATGACACCGGGCGTGTGGGTGCCGTAGTAGCCCAGCCCGATCATGCTGGTGAAGACCTTGTTCTTGGCGGCCAGCGCGCGCAGCTCGGCGATGGCTTCCGGCTCGGAGGCGGCCGCAGGCAGCCGCAGCTGCTCGTGCCAGCGGATCACCTCGGGAATGGCGGCATCCATAAGCTCATCGACTGAGCTGTAGCCGATGGTGCCGAGCATGCGCTCAGCATCGGACGCGTTGGGGCCAATGTGACGGTCGGCGAAGGTCATGCGGCGCGCTCCCTGGCTATGAAGGAGAGGACAAAACAGCGTCCTCCCCCTCTGTCGCGTATAGCTCGCTCCAGAGTCGCCAACACACCGCGCTCCGTTTGCCTGAGAGGTTCCGGGGAGGAATTGCCCCTTCGGCGCCGCCCTAAACGGCGGACTCTCGCGCATGTGTTACCAGCGTGAGCAACGCTACCAGCCGCGTGTTACGGGATCAGCACCGTCTTACCGACAGTGGCTCGTGTCTCGATGGCCTCGTGCGCTTGCGCCGCCTTGGCCAGCGGGAACGCTGTCAGTGTGATCTTCCACCGTCCCTGCGCGGCCTCCTGTAGCGCCCGGGTGGCCAGCACCTTCTGGTCGAACGGGCGGCCCAGGGCACCGATGGCCGTGATGCCGAACAGGTCCTCGCCCTTGAGGTCGACCGGTTTGCTGTACATGACGATCCGGCCGGTGGGCTTGAGGAGTTTCAGCGCGGCCCGCCCGATCTGGCCGCCGACGCCGTCGAGCACGACAGTTGGCTTGAGGGTCACGTTTTCGGCCCAGTCCGCAGCCGTGTAGTCGGCCTTCTCGTCAGCGTCGACCGTCGCGAGCTTGGCTGCCCCGCCAGCCGCCGCGATCACCTTAGCTCCGGCGTGCTTGATGGCTTGCACGAAAATCGAGCCCAGCCCGCCCGCGGCTCCCGTCACGAGGACGACGTCGGTTTGGCTGAGCTGAGCCAAGTCAAGAATGCTGATGGCCGTGCGGCCGGTGCCTACCAAGGCGACAGCTTCTGGTTCGGTGATGCCCTCAGGAATCGGCAACAGCGCCTCGGCCGCCGTAACGGCCTGCTCGGCATATCCCCCGCTCGCCATGCCCAGGTGCGCGACGACCCGCTGCCCGAGCCAGCCACTGTCCACATCGGACCCTAGGGCGTCAACGACTCCAGCGACTTCGCGACCGGGTGTCATCGGCAAGTCTGGCCGCGGAAACGGTCCCGGCCCGCCTGAGCGGATAGTCGTGTCGATCATGTGAACCCCAGCGGCGGCAACGGCAATGCGCACCTGACCGGGGGCGGGCGAAAGATCGGGTACCTCTTCGAAACGCAGGACATCTGGTGCGCCAAAAGCGTGCTGGCGGATGAGTCTCATGCCAGGAAACGCTAGGACCTCAAGTTAACTTGAGGTCAACGGTGATGTCGCTAACTGGCTTTACGGCGGGCGCGGCGGGCGGCGAGTTCGTCTTCCACGACGCCTCCCGTTTGCCAGGACTCGGTTTGCGCCGGAAAGGGAGCGGGCTGCAAATCCGGCCCCTCACCTCGCTCGGCCGGCAAGTGCGACAGCGAGCCTTGCACCTCTTTGAAAGCACCACCGATGGCGATGCCGAAGACACCCTGGCCGCCTTGGAGGAGGTCGACTACCTCTTCCGGTGACCGGCACTCGTAGACGGACGTCCCGTCGGAGATGAGGGTGATCGTCGCCAGGTCCTCCGCGCCATAGACCCGCAGCGTCTCAATCGCCCGGCGGATGTTTTGCAGCGAAACCCCGGCGTCTAGCAACCGCTTGACCACCTTGAGCACCACGAGATCGCGGAAGGAATAAAGCCGCTGTGTGCCCGAGCCCGAAGCGTCGCGGATGCTTGGCACCACCAGCCCCGTGCGCGCCCAGTAGTCAAGCTGCCGGTAGCTGATGCCCACCGCGTGACATGAAGTCACACCACGATAGCCAACCGCTCCGTCCACATCGGACGCCGCAGCCACCTGCTCATGGGGCTCGACCATGGAGAACCTCCCGCTGGATTTGCTACGGCAACCCTATAGCTCTGAGCGCACAGATGAGGGGAAGAGAGCCCGCGACACGCCACAATCGTTGCCGCAACCGTCACCCGGTGACGATTCGCTCGTTAGTAGACGCTCCGGGCCAGATGTCAGCTAGCGAAATCCTCTGGGCGAACCTGCTCCAGGAACTCGCGGAACTTCTCGACTTCGTCTTCTTGCTCATCGGGAATGATGATGCCGGCCTCGTCGAGGACTTCGTCGGCACAGCGCACCGGCGCACCCACCCGCAACGCGAGCGCGATGGCGTCACTGGGCCGGGCCGATACCCGGACCGCGCCTGCTTCCCCGAGCAGCAGATCAGCGTAGAAGATGCTTTCCCGCAGCTCCACGATCTCGACCGCTTGCAGGGGCGCTGACAGCGCTTCAAGCAAATCGCGCAGCAAATCGTGCGTCAGCGGGCGAGCAGGCTTAACACCCTGCTGCTCATAGGCGATGGCTGTAGCCTCCACCGCGCCGATCCAAATCGGCAGGTACCTGTCCCCGTCGACCTCTCGCAACAGCACAATCGGCTGGTTGGTCGGCAACTCGACCCGAACACCGATCACGCTCAGCTCGCGCACTTCGCTGCCTCCCTCATTGCCGTGCTCTCTATTGCACGCTACACGCCTCTACCCGCTCAATGCTGCGGCGAGCTTCAGGGACCTAATGTTTCGCTTAGACCCGACCGTAACAAGGCCAGGTGAAGCCGCTGCGAGAGCAACATCAGTTCGCGCAGAGCGTCATCAGCGCGGGCTTCCCGGGCGGGCGACTGCTGATGCAGCAAAGGCGCGACCACCTGGGCGAAAAGCCCGGCTTCCCGGTCGGCGGCCACCTTGTAGGGCCGCAGATGCCGAGCCTGAATCCCATATGCCGCAAGCATTTTGGCCACTTCGGCGACCGTCAGGGCGTCAGCGTCGTACCAGCCGCCGGCCCGCTCGGTAATCAGGCCGTGCCCTTCCAGATCTGCGAGCAGTGCCTCGTCGATTCCCGCCCGTTCACACAGGTCTTCACGGCGAATGCGGGCGTCCTGAGACACCGGGCGGGGAGCCGCGTCGGGAACGGCTACCAGCGCTGGCCGCGCGGGTGGCAGATGCGCTCCGTCGTCGAGCTGCTGGCGAATGACGCGCAGCGGCAGATACTGGTCCCTTTGAGCTGCCAGGACGAAACGCAGGCGCGCGACATCGTCCCTGCTGTACTTGCGGTAGCCCGAAGGCGTGCGCTGCGGCTGAACCAGCCCTTCTGTCTCCAGAAAGCGCAGCTTCGAGATAGTGGTGTCAGGAAACTCGGGCCGCAGCTGAGTCAGCACTTCACCGATGCTCAGCAGTGCCGAATCCTTTACGGCAGGCTCAGCCGCCACCGGCTCGCCCTCACCCCTCCTCGGTGCGCGGCCCTGCGACATAGACCAGGCGGAACTTGCCGATCTGCACCTCGTCACCGTTGTTCAAGGTCGCTGATTCGACCCGCTCACGGTTGACATAAGTCCCGTTGAGGCTGCCGACATCCCGAACCGTGAACGTCGAACCATCACGGTGGAACTCGGCGTGACGGCGGGAAACGGTGACATCGTCAAGGAAGATGTCACTGTCAGGGTGCCGGCCGCTCGTGGTCACGTCGTGATCGAGCAGGAAGCGAGCCCCGGCATTGGGACCCCTCCGCACGACGAGCAACGCCATCCCGGGCGGAAGCTGGCTCGAGACACGGCCCGGCACGACATCAGCGTCAGGACCCTCAGGAATCTCGTCCAAGCCGAGATTCAGGGTAGACGTGACGTCGAGCTGGGGAAACTCGTCGTCTGGACGCGTCATCGGACCACCTCGTGCCTCAAAAGTTCACCTGATAATCGTGGGTAGTAGTCGTTACCGGCCGGGCTCACCTTGCTGGCGAGCCTAGCCATGACCGATTTGAGTGGTCAACCGCAACGCGCGGCGACCAGGGCTAGCCCTTGGTCAGCTCGCCGTAAGCAGCGGCGTCCAGGAGAGCGGACAGCTGCGCGGGGTCATCGACCTGGATCTCTACGAGCCAGCCTTCTTCGTACGGGTCCGTGTTGATCAGATCTGGCGAATCGGACAGTGCTTCGTTGCGCGCCGTGATCTGACCGCTGAGCGGAGCGTAGATCTCCGAGACGCTCTTGGTCGACTCCACCTCACCGAACGAATCTCCAGCGCTAACCTTAGCCCCGATCTCGGGCAGCTGGACGAACACGATGTCGCCAAGGGCGTCCTGAGCGAAGTCGGTGATGCCCACACGCACTTTGCCGCCTTCTTCGCGCACCCACTCGTGCTCAGCGGTGTAGCGCAGGTCCTCAGGAATCATCATCGGTGTTGCCCTTTCAGGAAACTGGTTCCGCGTATACCAAGGACGACGTGGTCCGGGTCGCTTTGATCTCCACCGGGTCCTTGATTTCGACGATCAATTTACCGCCGGTACTCGTCAGCCGCGTCACCACCCCACCGGCAAACTCAACCGCGCCTTTCAGCAGGGCCGGTTCGCCGATGGCGAGCAACGTGTAGGGACCCGTCAGCCGGATGCCATCCACCCGCACCGCGCCGTCAGCGTCCACAAAGGAAGTTCCGGCCACGATCCGGACCTGAGCCTCGCGGCCGTTGATCTGAATCGCTTCCGCGTCACCGATACGCAGCAACTGCACCACGGTCAGCAGGTCGCTCGCGTTCACCGGCTCGCTGCCGGCCACGATGCTGATCTCGACTCCTTGTCCCGTGGCGGGAAGGGTGCCGGCGAGGATCCCCAGCGCGTCGGCTCGTTTGCGTGCTTCAGCCTGAGCCGCGGCCTGGTTCGAGGCACCTGACTGCAATTCGCGCCGGGCGTCCTCAAGCGACTCGATGTCATCGTTGAGCCGGCGTTCGGCCGAGTCCAGATCGGACATGATCTGCACGAGGTCGCTTTCACGCTGTGAGGCGAACGCGGCGTCGGTGGAGTTGCTCTTGACCTGAACGACGAGCGTGAAGCCGAGCACGGCGAGCAGAACCGCGATGGTGATGCCGGCCCCGCTGAAACGGCGCTTCTTGGGCGCGGCCGCGATGAGTTCCGTTGACTCCTCGTCTTCGCTGGCCTCAACGCCTTGGCTGCCGGCGTTCTCTTCCTCTTCCGGCTGCACCTCGTTATCCGCCTCTGGGTTGTACCAGGTCGGTTCGTCGGCGACCTCGGGAAGTTCTTTGTCGTCCTGCGGTTCTTGCGTCATGTGACTCCCCCTGTCACGCCCGGAACAGGTGCCGGCGGATCGCGGCGACGTTTCCGAAGATCCGGACGCCGAGCACGACCACGACGCCCGTGGACAGCTGCGTGCCGACGCCGAGCTGGTCGCCGAGGTAGACGATCAGCGCCGCGACGAGCACGTTGGAAATGAACGAGATGACGAACTGCTTGTCGTCAAAGATTCCGTCGAGTTTCGCGCGCACGCCGCCAAAGACCGCGTCGAGCGCCGCGACGACGGCGATCGGAAGGTAGGGCTGCAGCGCGAGCGGGACGGTCGGTTCCAGGAGCACCCCTGCCACCACTCCGGCGATCAGGGCGAGAACAGCGATCATCTGCCACCTCCGGATGGTGAGGACGACGGCGTTGCCGACGGCGATCCGGCCGGTGCCGGAACTTTGGCGTGGGTCAGCTCCGGCGGCAGCACCGCTGCCGGAAGCGTTAAGTCATCTTTGGCCTCGACGGAGAACCCGAACCGGAATCGCGGGTCGTCGCGATACTGGAGGTAGACCCCGCCGATGACCGATTTAGTAAACCGCCTGTCCAGGTCGGACGGTCCAACCGCGACTATCTCATACGGATTGACGACCAGTTCGGAGCCCACCGAGATGCCGCTGCCGGAACTGATCTGCGTCAGCGAGGTCAGCCGCTGCCCGTTGATGGCGATGCCGTCGGCGCCCAGGGCCCACAGCTGGTTCACGATGATCATCAGGTCGTAGTGGTTGATCTGCTGCTGGCGGACCGTGGCGGCGTGCGGGCCGTCAGAAATCTTGATGACGACACCATCGCCGGTGATCTTGCGTTGTCCCGTGATCGCGTCCAGCTGGCGCAGCGCCTCGATCTGCGCCGGGTCACCGATGGCCGCGTCACGCAGCGCGGCGACTTCGGCCTGAAGCTGCTCGGCGGTTTGGGCCAGCGCACGGGTGCTGTCGCGTTTTTGCAGAATCTGCTCGATGAGGCCCGCACGAACCTTTTCTTTGTCCGGGGCCTCCCGGATCACCTGCTGATAGGCGACGGCGAGCAGCGCACCGATGATGGTCAGCACGATGAACGTGACGGTCTTGCGCACCACCAGCTGTGGCTTTTTGAGCGGGCCGTTGCGTTTGCGGGCTTCGGCCGCCTGCTCGTAGGCGGGGTCCAGCGGATGGCGGAACAGCTCGGTGAGGAAATCCGCCTGGTAGATCCGCGGCTCTTTCTTGACCGTCATGCTGACTTCTCCCGCATGACGGTGGCGAACTGTTGCAGGTAAAGGAAACCGGCGATCCAGTAAAGCGCCAGGCCCCACAGCGCCAGCGCCCACCCGGAGGCGTAGGACAGCGTGTGCAGGGTGCCGGTCGTGGCCCACGCGAGCAGCAGCACGGGGAACGCGAACAACAGGATGAACGTGCCGGTCTTGCCAACGTAATGCACCGGCGGCGGGCCAAACCCGTTGCGCCGCAAGATAATCAGCGTGACGAGCAGCACCGCTTCGCGGGCCAGCAACGCGATGGTGAACCACCACGGCAGCACGCCTTTGAGCGTGAAAGCCAGCAGCGTCGCCAGAATGTAGAGCCGGTCAGCCAGCGGGTCGAGCAACTCCCCCAGCCGGCTCACCTGCCCGAGCTTGCGGGCGAGATAACCGTCGATCCAGTCGGATGTGCCGCCGATGGCCAGCACCGCGACCGCCCAGCCGTAAGACTCGCTGACCAGGAAGAGATAGAGGAACAGAGGCACCCCGGCGAGCCGGGCGAAGCTGATGAGGTTGGGTATGGTGAGCACCCGGCCCATGGCGTTATGTGATGATTCCACCTTCACCGGCCCTCCCCTCCCACAGTGCGCCGGTCATGCGATGCAAGTTCTATCACGCGAAGCACCGCATCCCGCGCTAGGAGCACTTGCGCCTTCACGATGTCTTCGCCGCGGAAACCAGCAACAAGAACAAAACCGTTATGGCAACTATGCCAATAATCGCCGCGACCAGGGCCATCGTCGCGGGTGAGAGGCGCCACGAGGGTTCGGGCGCGTCGTCATCGGTGCGCGGCGACGGCTCCCACGCCACGAGTTCCGGATGAGCGGGCAAATACGACAACGTGCTGAAGGGACGGCCAAACGGGCTTTCGGCCACCGGCATCAGCAACGTATCTTCATCGATCGGCCCGGGGACTTTAAGCACCGCTGGTGGCAGCGGGACCTCGGGCAATGGCTGTCCGCTGCACACATGAGCTTCCGCGGGCGGGGCGGTCTCGACAGCGGAGAGAAGATCGTGGATTTCCGGCGGGAGGCCCGTGGCGAAGGCGCGCGCCTGCGTGAGCAGCGCCTGAGCGTGATCAACCTCACCGCAGTCACGCCACATGGCGGCCAGCCGCGCGATCATGCGGATGCCGACCGGGTGGCGCGTGCCGAACACCTGCTGATGTTGCTGGATCACCATGGACAGCCGGGCCCGCCCCGCCTGGCACTGACCGCGCGCGTGCTCGACGGTCGCGAGGTCCGCCTGCGCGGCGAGGGCACGTTCCGATTGCGGCCCGTCGAGCTCGCTGAACAGCTCGATGAGCTCCTGATAGCGCTGCACCGCCCGGCTGTGCGCCCCAACGCGGGTCAGGACCGCGGCAAGCAGGCCGAGCGAGTGCAGCGTCCGGCGGTCACGATCGCCATAGAGGCGCCGCAAACACGTGTGGCCGTAAGCGGCCCAGCCGCGAGCGGCGTGCGGCTCGCCGAGGCTGAGCAGCACGCCGGTTTGCAGGACTACCGCTTCGGCCTCGGCCGGGCGGGCTTTACGTGGGTCGGCCGGGATCTCCGCCAGAATCTCGCTGAGCAGCTCCTGCGCGCCGGGGAGGTCGCCAGCGTCCACGTGGGACCTAACCCGGGTGAGCACGGCGAGGCCGTGGCGGCGCTGCAGGGGTGACATGGCAACACAGTATGCGCCCTACACGTAGCCATTGCGCACGTAGGTCAGCGCGAAAGTTCCCTCGTTGCCAAAGTAGATCGACACGAGTTTGGCGGGGTCGGTGGCCAGAAGCCCACGTTGCAGATCGGAACCGTCGTTGCCGTCATCCCAACCCCAGGGGGCGTTGGCGGCGTTGTCTTTTCCGTTGTCGCCACGGAACGTGCCCCAGCTGGCGAAGGTCAGGGCGTTGTTGCGGTTGGCCCACAGGCCGCCGCTGGCGAAGACCGGCACCAGACGGTACGCCACGGAACGGTCATTGCCGCTAGACGGAACTTCCCCGGCTCCGCCGGACGGGAAGTAGACCACGCCGTCGCCCAGATCGCCGCCGCCCCAACGGTAAATGCCGTGTCCCTTGGCTTCCTGGAACGTGGTCGGCCGCGAGAAGCCGCCGTAGTTCTGCATGATGATCGTGCCGTCGATGTTCTCGCGCCCGTCGGTGTACGGGCTTCCAGGTGGCGTGTAGGAGTAGAAGTCGCTGTGCGCCACGGTCACCATCGACTCGAGCACGCCGTATTCCGAGCCGTCTTTGCGTACCGTGAGCAGCACGCCTTCCATGTCGTTCTCGTGCGTGAACTGGCTGAACGGGTCCGGGAAGTCTTCCCAGTCGCGCGGGTGATAGAACGCGTAGACCAGGTGCCAGTGCGTGCCCGTCTCCACCACGGAGTAATAGACAGCGCCGGAAAGCCAGGACAGGTTGTCGTCCTGGCGTTCCCAGTTGTTCTTGGCGTCCCAGTCGCTGTCGAAGTTCACTGTGGACAGATAGTCCGCGTCGTAGTCGGAGCTATCGGTGTCCTGGTAGTGCACGGGCGCCCAGCGCAACGCCAAGGCGGCATCGGTGGGCACGGCCGTGGCTGGCGTGGCCACAGCGAGGACGGTCGCCGATACGGCGATGGAGGTAAATATAGCAATGCGAGCGAACATGCCCGCACGTTAACTCAGCCCGGGTTACGGCAGATAGTGAGCAAATGTGAACTGGAGCCAAGCAATCCGGGTTCTTCCTCGACCCGGCGTAGCCACGACAGCAACAGTTCCTCATCGTCGGCGAGCCAGCTGTCGAGGCGGTCCGCCAGCATCCACAATGGACCTTCCACAGACACGACCCGCTTGACCGCGAGCCCCGCGTCGGCGGCTTCCTCGGCCGCCTCGTTGGGCAGGTGGAAGTAGGCCGTGGTGAACCACTCCGGCTTGCCGCCACCGAGATTCTCATGCACGCCCTCAGCGAGGGTGCGCTCCAGCATCTCGCCGAACGCGGGCTCGCGCAGATAACCCTTGACGAAACCATCGAGCATGGAGGCGTACCGGGAAATGGTCGCCGCGACGATCACAGCGCCCGGTTTGGACACTCGCGCCGCCTCCTGCCACGCCCTGACCCGGTCGGCGCGTTCGGTCAGGTGATACAGCGGGCCGAGCATGAGCACCGCATCGGCACTCGCGTCCGGCACGGGCAGATCCCTGGCGTCGCCAAGGGTCGCGGTCGTGCGAACCAAAATGGACGCCATCGCCACGTGTTCGTCCAGTGGGTCGATCAGGTGCACGTCGTAGCCCATCCCACCCAGTGGCGCCGCGTAGACACCCGCGGCACCCCCGACGTCGAGAATCTGGGCCGGTGGTGCGGGCAGTTCCCGCATGAGCACATCCCATGTGCGCAGATACTCCAGCTTCCCCCATGGTGTGGCGCCGAGACGCCCAGGTTCGGCGAGCCGTTCGTAATAAGCCGTGATCTCGCTCCGCATGGGCGGATGTTTGCACAACCCGAGGTGCCACGGCACGCGGTTTAGGCGCGATCCCCTAGGCTTTCGCCATGCCTATTCGCAAAGCATCCGCCCGCTGGCAGGGCACCCTCAAAGAGGGTTCTGGAACCATCCACACTGGTCTCGGTGCCGGAAACTACTCGTTCTCGTCCCGTTTCGAAGAAGGTGAAGGCACCAACCCGGAGGAGATGATCGGCGCGGCTATCGCTAGCTGCTTCTCGATGTTCTTCGCCAATAAGCTTGATGGCGCTGGGTTCACGGCGACGTCGGTGGAGACGACCGCCAACGTTCACCTGGAGAAGACCGACGCCGGGATGACGGTCACCAAGATCGATCTGATCAGCGACGTTGTCGCCCCCGGGATCGACAAAGACGAGTTCGAGAAGCTGGCTCAGGAATCCAAGGCCGGCTGCCCGATCTCACGGCTGCTCTCACCGGGCGCCGAGATCACGGTCGCGGCCACACTCGCGTAACCACTAACGGCCCATGCGAAGAGTTCTTCGCATGGGCCGTTAACGTTTGCCCTAAAGGGACTTAAAGCGAAGCGACGTAGTCCTTGCACACCTGATAGTCAGGCAGCAGGCCCCGCTCAGCAGCCTGTTCCAGCGTGGGAGCCTCGGCATCGCGCGGAGACAGCTGCGGGTTGTCCACCGGCCACTTGATGGCGACCTGAGGGTCGAGCGGGTGCAGCGTGTGTTCCTTAGCCGGGTTATAGACCTCTGAACACAGGTAGAGCAGAGCCGAATCGTCTTCGAGCGCGCAGATCGCATGACCCAGGCCCTCGCCGAGGTAAATCGCCCGCCGGTCGACCTGGTCCAGCAGCACGGAATCCCACTTGCCAAACGTCGGCGAGCCGACGCGCAGGTCCACGACGACGTCGAGGAACGAACCGCGCACACACGTCACGTATTTCGCTTGTCCCGCCGGCACTTCGGCGTAGTGGATGCCCCTGATCACGCCACGCTGCGAAATGGACAGATTCGCCTGACGCAGATCCAGTTTGTGGCCGATCGCCTCGGCGAAGGGCTCAAACCGGTACCACTCCATGAATAGACCTCGTGGATCGCCATGCTGGACCGGAGTGATCTCCCAGGCGCCCTCGATCTCCAACTGCCTGTACTTCATGCGCGCTTAGCCTTCCAGCAGGTCCATCAAGTATGTGCCATATCCGCTCTTGACCAGGGGCTCAGCCAGCCGGCTCAGCTGCTGATCGTCGATGAGCCCGGCTCGCCAGGCGACCTCCTCGATACAGCCAATCTTGAAGCCCTGGCGTTCCTCGATCACGCGGACGTATTCGGAAGCCTGCATCATCGAGTTCACGGTGCCGGTGTCCAGCCACGCCGTGCCGCGGTCAAGCACGGTGACGTGCAAGGTGCCGCGGCGCAGGTATTCGGCGTTGACCGCCGTGATTTCCAGTTCGCCCCGGGCGCTCGGCTTGAGGTCGCGGGCGATGGACACCACGTCATTGTCGTAGAAGTACAGGCCGGGCACGGCATAGCGCGAACGCGGCGCGAGCGGTTTCTCCTCGATCGAGAGGACCTGGCCGCTCGGGGCGAACTCGACGACACCATATTCACGCGGGTTGGCGACCGGGTAGGCGAAGATCCGCCCGCCCTTGAGGTCACTGTGCGTGCTGAGCTGGGTGCCCAGGCCGCCGCCGTGGAAGATGTTGTCGCCCAGGATCAGACCCGCCCCCTGGTCGCCGATGAAGTCGGCACCGATCACGAAAGCCTGGGCGATGCCCTCGGGACGGGGCTGGGTCGCGTATTCGAGCCGAAGCCCGAGTTCCTGCCCGTCGCCGAGCAGCCGTTTGAATTGCGCCTCATCCTCGGGGGTGGTGATGATGAGAATCTCGTGAATCCCCGACATGATCAGCGTCGTGAGGGGGTAGTAGACCATCGGCTTGTCGTAGATCGGCATGAGCTGCTTAGACACAGCTTTCGTTACCGGCCACAACCTCGACCCGGTCCCACCCGCCAGGAGTATTCCGCGCATGGTGGCCTAGCTTAACCAGCAGCTTGGAACTCTCTGGGGTCAGGCTAAACTCCACGTCTTGTGAGGATCCTCGTTACCGGCGGCGCCGGATTCATTGGCTCGGAATACGTAAGAACCGTTCTGAACGACCCCCAGGCGGATGTTTCAGTAACTGTGTTCGATAAGCTGACATACTCCGGCAATTTGGCCAATCTTGATCCGGTCGCCGAGGACTCTCGCTACACCTTCTTTCAGGGCGACATCTGTGATCCGGAGGCTGTCGACGCGGCCGCGGCTGGTCAGGACGCCATCGTTCACTTCGCCGCCGAGTCGCATGTAGACCGCTCGATCGCCGGTGCCGGGCCCTTCGTGGTAACCAATGTTGTCGGTACTCAGGTCCTCCTCGACGCGGCGCACCGCCACGGCACGGGCCGCTTCCTGCACGTGTCGACCGACGAGGTCTACGGCTCGATCGACGAGGGCGAGTGGACCGAGGACTACCCGCTCATGCCGAACTCGCCTTACTCGGCCTCCAAGGCGAGCTCAGACCTGCTCGCGCTGGCCTACCACCGCACGCACAAGCTCGACGTCGTGGTGACCCGCTGCTCCAACAACTACGGTCCGTACCAGTTCCCGGAGAAGGTCATCCCGCTGTTCGTCAGCAACCTGCTCGACGGGCACCAGGTGCCGCTCTACGGCGACGGTGGCAACGTGCGTGACTGGCTGCACGTGGCCGACCACGTGCAGGGCATCTCGCTCGCCCTGGCCAAGGGCCGTGCTGGCGAGGTTTACAACATCGGCGGTGGAACCGAACTGTCCAACAAGCAGCTCACCGAGAAGCTGCTCGAAGCCTGCGGCGTTGGCTGGGAAATGGTGCGTCAGGTGGAAGACCGCAAGGGCCACGACCGCCGTTACGCCATCGACTGCACGAAGATCTCCACGGAACTCGGCTATGAGCCGCGCATGTCCTTTGAGGCCGGCCTCAAGGACACCGTCGCCTGGTACCGGGAAAACCGGGCCTGGTGGGAGCCACTCAAGAAGCGGGCAGCCCTATCATGAACGAGGGCTTGCCCGAGTTCATCACGGGGCACAGTTCTGGCGCCAGTGCCGACCGAAGGGAGGCGCTGGCGTGAAGTGGCTCGTCACCGGCGCGGGAGGCATGCTCGGGCATGACCTGCTGAAGGTGCTGGCGCACGAGGACGTCACGGCGCTGACCCGCTCGCAGCTCGACATCGCCGACCCGGCCGCGGTCAGCCAAGCCGTCGCGGGCCACGACATCGTCATCAACGCGGCCGCGTGGACTGACGTTGACGGTGCCGAGACCGCCGAGGAACAGGCGACGCTGATCAACGGCGTCGCCGTTGGCTATCTCGCGCAGGCGTGCGAAGCCAACGGCGCCAAGCTTCTTCAGGTGTCCACGGACTACGTCCTCAATGGACACGCGACGTCGCCTTATCCGGAAGACGCGCCCACCGGGCCGCTGAACGCTTACGGGCGGGGCAAGCTCGTGGGTGAGACGGCGGCGCTGTCCATCGCGGGCGGTTATGTCATCCGCACCGAGTGGCTCTATGGCGAACACGGCAAGAACTTTGTCTCCACGATGCTGAAACTGTCCGCGCAGCGGGAGTTCCTCGATGTCGTCGACGATCAGCTGGGCCAGCCGACGTGGTCGCTGGCGCTCGCGGAACAGCTTGTGGCCCTTGGGCTTAGCGATGCCCCGCCCGGGGTTTATCACGGCACGGCGGCTGGAGAGGTGACGTGGCACGGCTTGGCGCAGGCGGTGTTCTCGCTCGCTGGCCTTGACCCGCAACGGATCCGGCCGGTCAGCTCCAGTGCGTTTCCCCGCCCCGCGCCACGGCCGTCCTATAGCGTGCTCGGCCACGGCAGGTGGCTAGCGGCCGGGCTGGCGCCCCAAGCGCCGTGGGAGGATCAGCTCAAGGCGGCGCTGCCCGCTCTCCTGAGCCAGGCGAGGTAATCACGTGACGACACAGGCCGCCGAGCCAACGGTGCTGAGCAAGAAAAGCATGACCGGCACCATCTGGGTGGCCGGTGGCTTAGGCATCCTTGGCGCGGCGGGCTACGTGTTCCTCACCGTCACCGCGGGAGTACCAGGCTATGCCGCCGCGTTGGCCAGCCTCTATCTGCTGACCGCGATCGTCGGCCCCGGCGTTTTCGGTGCGCTGGAACTGGAAACCAGCCGTCTCGTCGCCCACAGGGGCGCGACCGCTGCAGGCGCTGGGGCGGTGACCCGGCAACTGGGCCTGCTTTCCGCGAGCGTGCTCGGCGTCGTGCTGATCGTCCTGTTAGCACTGTCGCCTGTGCTCGTTCCCCGGGTCTTCAACGGCAACGTGGCGTTGCTCGGCAGCTTGTGCGCCATCGCGGTCGGCTACGCCGTCATGGCGTTCCCGCGCGGTGTGTTCGCCGGGCAGCAGAAGCTCAACGGTTTCGCGCTGACCTTGGTCGCCGAAGGGTTGCTGCGCCTCATCCCGACGCTTCTGTTTTTCGCCCTCGGGGTGAAGGCCGCCTCAGCGTATGGCTGGGTGTGGGGGCTCGCCCCGCTCGCCGCCGCTTTGGTCAGCCTCAAGTGGGTGTGGCCGGACCGTTCCGGGCCGCGCACGCCGTGGCGTGAGCTCATCAGCGCCGTGGGCTGGCTGATGGCCTCATCGTTCCTCGCCCTCGGCATGGCCAATCTGGGCCCGGTCATCACGACCGCTCTTCTCACCGAAGACGTTCAGCGCGCTGGTGTTTTCGCGTTCGTCTTCGTGCTGTTCCGGATTCCGCACTTCATCTTCGTCAGCCTGCAAACCGTGCTGCTGCCGATGTTCAGCCGGGCCGCCGCCCGCGGTGATGTCGCCGGGCTCCGCAAGGCCATCAAGCAAGCCATTCTCATCGTGGTCGGCTTCGGCCTGCTTTCCGGTGCCGTCATTCTCGTGGCCGCACCGTACATTGTGGACTTTGTCTTTAAGCCCGGGCACAACCTTTCCTTTGGTGTCATGGCTTTGCTCGCCCTGGGGACAGCGGCCTTCATGCTCGTGCAGCAGGTGCTGCAGCAAGGGTTGCTTTCGGTGGCCGGGCACCGCTGGGTGGCTGTCGCCTGGTTCTGCGGGATGATCGCGTTCGGCGCCTCGTTCCTGCTGCCCATCGACCCGGTGGACGCCGCGATAGTGGCGCAGTACACGGGCGTCGCCGTCACTGGCATACTGCTGATCTGCGGGCTTCGCTCGTCATTCAGGAAGGCAAACGGAGCATGACTGAAGGACTCCCCAGGGTCACCGCGATCGTGCTGGCTTACGCCACCGAGCCGTGGCTGCCGCGGTGCGTAGAAGCCTTGCTCGCTTCTGAGAAGGCCGCCGTCGATGTCATCGTCGTCGACAACGGCTGCACCAATGACGACGTGGAGAACCTGCGCGGCGTTCCCGGCGTGACCGTGCTGGATCCGGGAGCCAATCTCGGCTTCGCGGCCGGCTGCAATTACGGGGCGGAACGCGCTACGGGCGATTTCATCGCATTGGTGAACAACGATGCGATTGTTGAGCCGACCACCATCGCGTCCCTCGTGTCCGAGGCGTCCGCTCCTGGCGTCGGCATCGCCGGGGCAAGTGTCCGGCTGTCCGAGGACCCGAATCTGATCAACTCCGCCGGCAACCCGATGCACGTGCTCGGCTTGAGCTGGGCCGGGCGGATGGGGCAGACCGAGCACTTGACGGCGCCGCAAGACGTGACGATCGCCAGCGGCGCGTGCCAGGTCACCTCCAAAGCGCACTGGCAGCGCCTCGGCGGATTCGATCCCGAATACTTCATGTACCACGAGGACGCGGAGCTTTCGATCCGCACGTGGCGTCAGGGTTTGCGCGTGGTTTACGTGCCGGACGCCATCGCGGTGCACCGCTATGAGTTTTCCCGTAACTCGCGCAAGTTCTACTACATCGAGCGCAACCGGCTGCTCCTGCTCGGCACCATCTGGGGTGGACGGTCGCTTCTCGTGCTGTCTCCTGCTCTCCTCAGCCTTGAGGCGGCGATGTTCTTGCTGTCGATCAAGCAGGGCTGGGTGCGGGAGAAGGTGCGCGGCTGGGGCTGGCTCTGGAAGAACCGGGGTCACCTGCGCAGCCGCCGCAAAGCCCTCAAGGCCGAGAAGGCCGTCAGCGACCGCGTATGGATGCGGCAGATCCTGACGTCCCGGCTTGAGGTCGGTGCTGAGCTCGCCCCCGCTGCCCTGGTCAAGCCACTAAATGTGGTGATGTCCGGTTACTGGGGAATCGCACGGCACTTGATTTAGCATCCCATCCGCGAACTGGTTAGCATGGCCGGCGACCCTGAGTGCGAAAGATTGCAGATGACATCAACTAACGACGATACGTGGATACTCATCCCCGTCTACAACGAGGCACCGGTAATCGCCGATGTCGTTGACGAGGTGCTGGCAACGTTTCCTAACGTCGTCTGCGTCGACGACGGAAGCCGCGACGGCTCCTCCGCCCAAGTCCTTCGCACCAAGGCTCATCTGGTGCGCCATCCCATCAACATGGGGCAGGGCGCCGCGTTGCAGACCGCGCTCAAATACGCCCTCAACCGGCAGGGCGCGAAGTACTTCATCACCTTCGACGCCGACGGTCAGCACCGGGTGGAAGACGCCCAGAAGATGCTTGAGGTCGCCCGCAGCGGTGCGGCCCAGATCGTCATCGGCTCACGCTTCCTGGAGCAGGTGAAGAACGTCCCGTGGATTCGCCGCCTGATGCTGCGCACGGTGGCCTGGCTCGATCCGTCATCGCGCAAGCTCGGTCTCACCGATGCCCACAACGGTCTGCGGGTCCTGAGCCGCGAGCCGGCCGAAGGCCTGAAGATCACGATGAACGGCATGGCCCACGGCACCGAAATCATCTCGCTGTTCACCCGCGGCGGCTGGACCGTCAAAGAGGTTCCGGTCACGGTGCTCTACACCGAATACTCCCGGGCCAAGGGTCAGTCCCTGATGAACGGGGTCAACATCCTGTTCGACCTGTTCTTCTCGAAGCGAGGCAAGTGATGGCCCAGATCTGGATCAAGATCCTTCTCATCGCGCTGGTGCTTGTCGCGCTGCTGTTCTTCGTGCGCCGCGAGCACGGTCACAAGCTTCAGGCCAACAAGCGCATCGGCTTCATCCTGTTCATCGGCATGAACATCTACGCGATCGCCCGCCCGCAGGACGTCACCTGGGTGGCCCAGCAACTCGGCGTCGGCCGTGGTGCTGACCTCATCCTCTACCTGCTGGTCATCACGTTCGTCTTCGCGGTGTTCAACTTCTACCTCAAGATGCGCGAGGCCGACCGCCGCGTGACCGAGCTGGCCCGTGCCATCGCGGTCCGTGACGCGGAGTTGGTCAACCGCGAGCGCGGGCTGCTCTTCGAGTGGTCAGCAAACAGCCCGGAACAGGCAAGGAACGCTGAGTGAGCACGATCAGCGCCGGGGTTCCGGCCGCTGATACCGAGGCTTCGCCCGCGCCGCCGAAACGCCCCTCGTGGCTGCTGTCGCCAGCGGTCATGGCGGTCGCGGCGTGGGCCATCGCGACCCCGCTCGCCTTCGCCGTGCCCCGCATGCTCGCCTTCAACGGTGCGGGGCAACGGTCGTGGGCCGGTCCGATCGCGGCTATCCTGGCCGCCGCCGTGGTGCTCTTCGTCATCGTCCGGCGCACGGCACCGGGCTGGCTCGCGGGACTGACCGCCGGGCTGCTCGCCGCCTGGGTGGTGCTGATGCACGGCACGATCACCCGGGGTACGCCCTTCCCGATGTTTGGCCTTCTTGGTGACTCCGGCCGGATAACAGCCATGGCCACGCGGTACTCCGTAGAGGTCGCCAGTTCCGACGCGTGGATCAAGGGACTGCCCGGCGAATATCCTCCGCTGTTCCCGTGGCTCATCGGGCGCACGGCGTCGCTTTTGGACGTTCCCGCGTGGAGCATCGTCGGCGCGGCCGAAGGTCTCGCGACCGGTGGCGCGATCGTGGCCGCTTTCCTGATGTGGCAACGGCTCGTGCCCGCGTGGGCGGCGCTGCTGACGTCGCTGGCCACCTTCATGACGTTCGCCAACTTCGCCAAGTCGTACGAGCTGATCACCTTGCTGGTGCTCATCCCCTGGACTCTGGCTGTATTCGGCCGCCCCGACCGGGGCCGCCTGCACTGGATCCCGGCGGGAATCGTTGGCGGGCTTATCTTCCTGACCTACTACGGCTGGTTCGTCTTCGCCCTCATCGGCGCCGTCGCCTTGCTCGTCGCGACGTGGCGGCAAGAGGCCGCCAAACGAGCCTTCCTGCTCTACCTGGCGAAGGTGGCCGCGGTCGCGCTAGTTCTGTCGTCGTGGTTCATCGTCCCGTATTTCTACGCCCGCTTCACGATGGGCTCGGAGATGCTGGGCGACCTTTACGGCTCGCCCGAGTTGTTCACCGGGTTCTTCCCGTTCCTGGAACTGTCCGTCATCGGTGCGGTTCAGCTCATCGGGCTCGTGGGGATGCTGTGGCTGCGTAACGATGTCTGGTGGGCCAAGGGTCTGCTCTACCTGACCGCCGGTGCCTACATTTACCGCGTCTTTTACCTGCTTTTCTTCGTGGCCACCTGGCACACGGGCCTCGGGCCTTACGCGGCAAGGCTTTCCAACGCCGCCCTGGCCGCCGCGGGTGCGCTGACGCTTTTCCACGTGGTGCCGAGATTGTTCAACGCGATGGCGTGGAAGGCGCCCAGGGACGCGCTGGCGCTCGGGCTCACGGTCGCGGTTTCGTGGGCCGGGCTGACCTTCACCTTGGCCTGGATCCCCGGACTGGAAGGCCGTTGGGCCAACTACACCGAGCGGGCCTACCGGGAACCACTGCCAGACGGCAGGTACAACACCGATTCCATCGCCGAGGAGGAGCGCACCGAATATTTCCCGGTGACGCCGATTCAGCAAGCGGTGGAAAGCGTCTACGGGCCGGGCACACAACGGGTCTCCCTGTCCATTGACGAACGGCTCTACGCCTATCTGCCGTGGCACGGTTACCTCAACAACGACCGCAACGGTTCGTTCGTGCAGTGGGACAAGCGCTATGCCGAGCTGCAGAAGCTAGCCGCCACAACGGATCCCACCGCTTTCGCCCGGCGGTCGGCGAACACCGCATACGGCCCGATCGACATCTTCGTGCTGCGGGAGAAGACCCCTGACCGGTGGTCCTGGACCGCCGCCAGCGGCTTCAACCAGTCCGATGTGGACCTCGACTTCAGCCGTGCGCAATTCGATCCAGCCCACTGGGTCATCTTTGACAGCCTTCCAGAAAACGTCGTAGTAGCGGTCAGGCGATGAGTGCGCTCAAGGACAAACTGAAAAACCCGGGCCTGCTGGCCACTTTGATCTTCGTCATCGGCTGCCCTCTGGGCATCTGGGCGACCCGCCTTCCAAAGTGGACCGGCTTCGGCCTGCGCACATGGGCGGTCCCGCTCACGGCCGGCCTCGGCGCCATGGCCGTCGTCCTCTTCCTCGCCTGGCGCGAACAACGCCGCGTCACTTCCCGCGGTGCCATGCAAGGCGTTGCGGCATCGGGGATCGCTGGCGGATCAGACCACGGCAAGACGGCACTTGCTGCCACTAAGCCCGCCGGCAGCAAGGGGGTTATCGCTTCCGAGGCTGGCGAAGCGGATGCCAGTCACGCGGAACAGGCCGCTGCTCAACCAGTCAGCGCGGCGCGAGCAAGTAACCCAACGGCATGGCGCTCTGGGGATTGGGTCGCCGGGTTGGCGGGCGGGGCGTTCGCCGTCTGGATCTCGATGATTCTGACGGCGGCATTGCGGGGCACACCGTTTCCGTTCAACGGGCTCATCGGCGACGCCGGGCGCCTGGCCGCTATGGCCACGCGCTACAGCACGACCTGGGCTAGCTCGGACACGCTGCTTCCGGGCGTGCCCGCTGAGTACCCCCCGATGTTTCCCTGGAGTATCGGCCGCGTAGCCGCGCTGACCGGGCAAGAGGCCTGGCAGCTCGTCGGGCAGGCCGAAGCCATCTACACCGGGCTGGCTTTGCTCATCGGATTCGTGCTGTGGCAACGGCTTGTCAAGCCGTGGACGGCACTGGCCGTCACGGTCATCGGGTTCATGGCGTTCGCGATCGCGGCCAAGTCCTATGAGCTGCTGACCCTGATGGCTTTCGTCCCTTGGGTTCTGGGCACCTTCGGGCGTCCCGAGCGCGGGCGCCTGCACTGGCTGGTTTCCGGGCTCATCGGTGGCCTGATCGTGCTGACCTATTACGGCTGGGTCATTTTCGGCATCTTCGGCATCCTGGCTCTGCTTGGCCGCAGCTGGTTCCTGGCGGACAACCGCAAGGCCTATCTGCTCTATCTGGCCAAAGTGGCCGGTGTCGCGTTCGTGGTGTCGAGCTGGTTCATCGTGCCGTTCTTTGTGGCACGCCAGCGATACGGCGGCGCGACCCTCGGCGATCTTTATGGCACGGCGAGCATTCTCGACCAGATGTTCCCGTTCCTGGACTTCACGCTCCTCGGCACGGTTCAGCTCATCGGCCTCATCGGGCTGATCTGGTTGCGTGGCAAGCAATGGTGGGCCAGTCCCCTACTCGCGCTTGTGGTCGGCGCCTACCTCTACCGGGCTGTCACCGCGGTCATGTTCGTGGTGACGGATCACACGATGCTCGGCCAGTACGCGCCGCGTCTATACACGACGGTGCTTGTGATGGCAGGCGTGCTGACAGTCATTCATTTCGTGCCGTGGCTCATCGAGAAGCTGGACGTCAAGGCACCCGCCTTCGCCGGCCTGATCGCGCTGACCGTCGCGGTCGCCTTCTCTGGCTTCACGTTCACGAAGAACTGGATGCCGAAGCTGGGCGGGGTTTACGCGTCCTATACCGAGCGTGCCTATCTCGAACCATTGCCAGACGGGCGCTATCTGGTTGACACGACCGGGGAGAACCCGACGCCGTGGTTCCCGGTCAAGCCGATCGAGGACGCGGTCGAGAAGGTCTACGGCGCTGACCCCCAACGGGTCGCGCTGACAGCCGATGAGCGGTTGTTCTCCTACCTGCCGTGGCCGGGTTACCTGGGCACGGACTTGGGCGGAGCCTTGGCCAATACGTTCGAGCGGCACGCCGAGCTCGACAAGCTTGCCGCCACAACGGATCCCGCGGCCTTCAGCCAGGCGTCAGCCAACACGCGCTATGGCCCGATCGACATCTTCGTGCTGAAGAAGAAGGACGGACTGTGGACCTGGACGACCCACATGGGTTACTCCAAGGCACCCAAGACGGTCAGCTTCTCCCCCGCCCAGTTCGACCCGAAGCTATGGGCGGTCACGGATTTGCCGGAAGACTACGTGGTAGCGGTGCGTCTTTAGGGTTGCGGAAGGCTAGCCACGTGAACACCAGCGCGGCGAAGGCCACATCGGACAGCAGCATCAGCCCGATGTCATAGCTGCCCGTGAGGCCATAGATCAGTCCCATGACGAGCGGCGGGAAGTAGCCCCCGAGGCCACCCGCCGCTCCGACCAAACCGGTGACGGTGCCGACGCGGGCGGGCTCGACAAGCTTGGTGATGAAGGCGAAGACCGCTCCGGTGCCCAGGCCCAAACCGAACGCCAGCGGGATGTATACCAGCGCGGTGCCAATGTCGGGCTTGGGTGAGAAGGCGGCCGCGATCGCCAGGACACCGGTGATCGCGAGCGAGGTCATCAGGACCGTACGCGGATGGAACTTGTCAGAAAGCCATCCGCCCACGGGACGGCCGATGACGGCGGCTAAGGCGAAACCTGCCGTGCGCGCGCCAGCGTCGGTGATGGAGAACCCGTACTCAGACTTCAGCAGCGTCGGCAGATAGGTGGAGAAGGCGACGAACCCGCCGAAGGTCACCGCGTAGAGCACCATCATCTGCCACGTGACTTTCAGCTTGAGCGCCGACTTGATCCGCGGCATGGCCGGTTCAGTGGCCGGTTTCCAGGACGCGGCGTTGCGCGCGAACAACAGCGCCAGCACGCCGCAAGCGGCAAGGGCGATGGCCACGATGAGATGGGTTTGGAACCGGCCGAACTCGTTCACTATCCGTGGTGTGAAGAAGGCCGAGAAGGCTGTGCCCGCCATGCCAGCGCCGAAGATGCCGACCGCGGTGCCGCGTGACTCCGGCGGGAACCAGCCGTTGACGAACGGCACACCGGTGGCGAAGACCGTGCCGCCGATCCCGAGGAACAGCCCGCCGATAAGCAGTAGTGGGTAGGAGCTCACCGCGCCGACGAACAGCACAGGGGCGATGGTCGCGAAGAGAACGATCGCGAAGACGAGCCGTCCACCGAGCTTGTCGGTCAGCGCGCCCACCGGGATGCGGCCGAGTGAGCCAACGAGCACGGGCACGGCGACGAGCAGCGAGAGGGCGCCGGGCGAGAGCCCCAGATCGGTGGCATAGGACGGTCCTAACGGGCCGATCAGTGACCATGCCCAAAAGCCAATGAAGAAGAACAGCGTCGCCAACGCCAGCTGAACCCAGGCGGCACCCGGAGTGCGCACCGGCGTGGAGGCGGAACCTGAGCCCGCAGGCCGAGTTCTTTTCACAATTGCTACTGTTTCATGGGGAAGCGGCCGTTATGGTCCAAATGTGGCAGTTGTGGAAGACCTCCTTTTGCAGACCGGGCGTTACTTCACCCGGGACGCCAGTGAGGACCTGCGCGCTGTCTACAAAGTAGGCGGGCGGGAAGGCGACGTCTTCTACCGCGACCGCTGGAGTCATGACAGAGTCGTGCGCTCAACCCACGGCGTCAACTGCACCGGCTCGTGCTCGTGGAAGGTTTACGTCAAGGACGGCATCATCACGTGGGAGACGCAGCAGACCGACTACCCGAGCGTCGGCCCGGACAAGCCCGAGTACGAACCCCGGGGCTGCCCGCGCGGAGCGGCGTTTTCCTGGTACACCTATTCGCCCACGCGCGTGCGCTATCCCTACGTGCGCGGCGTGCTCCTGGAGGCGTATCTAACGGCGCGCAAGACCGCCGACCCAGTGCAAGCGTGGGCCTCCATAAAGAGTGACTACAAGAAGGCCCGCGGCAAGGGCGGTCTCGTGCGCACGGACTGGCAGACCGCTATAGAGATCGTCGCCGCCGCGCACGTGCACACGATCAAGAAGTACGGCCCGGACCGTATCGCCGGCTTCTCCCCCATCCCGGCCATGTCGATGGCGTCGCACGCGGCCGGGGCACGGTTCATCAGTCTCATCGGCGGGGCGATGCTGTCGTTCTACGACTGGTATGCCGACCTTCCGGTCGCGTCACCTCAGGTCTTCGGCGACCAGACCGACGTGCCGGAATCAGCGGACTGGTGGGACGCGGCCTACCTGATGATGTGGGGCTCCAACGTGCCCGTCACCCGTACGCCCGACGCCCACTGGATGGCCGAGGCACGTTATAGGGGGCAGAAAGTCGTTGTCGTGTCCCCTGATTACGCCGACAACGTGAAGTTCGCCGACGAGTGGATGCCGGCCCGCCCGGGCACCGATGGCGCGCTCGCGATGGCGATGGGACACGTGCTCCTCAAACACCATCTCATCAACGAGGACTACCTGAAGAAGTACACCGACGCACCGTTTCTGGTGACCATTGTGGACGGTCAGCCGTCGAAGTTCCTGACCGCCAAGGATCTCGGCGACGCTGGCGAGGGCTCAGCGTTCAAGACGGTGCTGTGGGACAGCAAGGCCGACACAGCGGTGGTGCCTAACGGGTCGCTCGGGTTCCGTTGGGCCGAAACGGGTTTCGGCAAGTGGAACCTGGACTTAAACGGCATCGATCCCTCGTTAACCGGCGGAGAACAGACCGCAATCATCAAACTCCCCCACTTTAGGGAAGACCACGGCGTCAGCGAAACAACGGTTCAGACCCGGCGGGTCGGCCCGCATACCGTCACGACGGTTTTCGAACTGCTGAAGGCTCAATACCGCGACTACACGCCAGACTGGGCACACGGCGTCACGGGAGTCAACGCGAACCAGATCGAGCGGGTCGCCAAGGAGTTCGGCCGCACCGCGCTCAAGTCCGGCGGCCGCTGCATGATTCTGATGGGCGCGGGCACGAACCACTGGTTCCACTCCGACACCATCTATCGCGGATTCCTGGCTCTGCTCACGCTCACCGGTTGCCAGGGCCGCAACGGCGGCGGCTGGGGACACTATGTGGGGCAGGAGAAGTGCCGCCCTGTCACCGGATGGGCAACCATCGCCAGCGCCAGCGACTGGTCCCGCCCGCCCCGGCACATGGCCGGAACACCTTACTGGTACTTGAATACGAGCCAGTGGCGCTACGACTCCACGAGCGTCAGCCAGCTTCGCAGTCCTCTGTCCAAACAGGACACCCGGCACACGGCCGACCTGATCGCCCTGAGCGCCCGCCTGGGCTGGATGCCGTCCTACCCAACCTTCAACCGCAATCCCGTCGACCTCGGCGAGCAGGGCGTAGATCTCACGCTAGAGGGCATCAAGGACGGCACTATCAAGTTCGCCGCCGAAGACCCCGACGCCCCGGAGAACTGGCCCCGTGTGCTGACCGTCTGGCGGGCCAACCTGCTCGGCTCCAGCGCCAAGGGCAACGAATACTTCCTCAAACACCTGCTAGGCACCGATTCCAACCTGCGTGCCACGCCCGCCGAGCCGGGCCACCGGCCACGTGACGTCGCCTGGCGGGAGACGGCACCGGAAGGCAAGCTAGACCTATTGGTAGCACTGGACTTCCGGATGACCAGCACGACGATGTTCGCCGATGTCGTCTTGCCTGCCGCGACGTGGTACGAAAAACACGACCTCTCCAGCACCGACATGCACCCGTTCGTGCACGCGTTCACGCCCGCGATTCCGCCACCGTGGCAGACGCGCACCGACTTCGCCATCTTCCACGACATCGCGGAGAAGTTCAGTGAGCTGGGCGCCCGCCACCTGGGCGTGAAGCAAGACCTTGTCGCCACGCCACTTTTGCACGACTCCCCCGCCGAGATGGCGCAACCCGGCGGCCACGAAAGTGACTGGCGCGCCGGGGCTCCCGCGATTCCGGGCAAGACGATGCCTCTGCTCACGGTTGTTGAGCGCGACTATGGGGCGATCGCTGACAAGATGAAAAGCCTTGGCCCGCTGCCAGACAAGCTGGGCGTCACTACCAAGGGCATCACCTATCACGTCGGCCAGGAGATCGCCGAACTCAAGAGACGCAACGGTGAAGTCAACGGACGGCCGTCCCTGGCGACCGACATCGCGGTGTGCGAAGCGATTCTGGCCTTATCTGGTACCACCAATGGGCGTTTGGCTTTGCAGGGTTTTGAAACCCTCGAAAAGCGCACCGGCACCGGCCTCAAGCACCTCGCGCTCGAAAACGAGGGCAAGCGCATCGTGTTCGCCGACACGCAAGCTCGCCCGACGCCGGTGGTGACGAGTCCGGAGTGGAGTGGCAGCGAGACCGGCGGCCGTCGCTACAGCGCTTTCACCATCAACGTCGAGCACGACAAGCCGTGGCACACGCTCACGGGACGGCAGCACTTCTTCCTCGACCACGACTGGATGCATGAGTACGGCGAGACTTTGCCGACCTATCGCCCGCCGCTAGCCATGGCACGACTGGAAACCGGGCCGGGTGAGCTGCAGGTGCGCTATCTCACGCCGCACTCCAAGTGGTCGATTCACTCGGAGTATCAGGACAACCTGTTCATGCTGACGCTTTCCCGTGGCGGACAGTCGATCTGGATGTCCAACGAGGACGCTGAAAAGCTCGGCATCGAGGACAACGACTGGATAGAAGCCTTGAACCCCAACGGGGTGGTGGCCGCGCGGGCGATCGTCTCGCACAAGATGCCACCCGGAACGGTTTACATGTATCACGCTCAGGACCGCCTCGTCGGCGTCCCGAAGACGGAAACCACCGGCAAACGCGGCGGCATCCACAACTCGCTCACGCGCCTGCTCATCAAGCCGACGCATCTCATTGGCGGTTACGCCCAGCTGAGCTTCGCGTTCAACTACCTTGGCCCGACAGGCAATCAGCGTGACGAGGTCACCATCATCCGCAAACGCCAGCAGGAGGTGACGTACTAAATGCGCATCATGGCTCAGATGGCGATGGTGATGAACCTCGATAAGTGCATTGGCTGCCACACCTGCTCGGTGACATGCAAACAGGTGTGGACCAACCGCACGGGGATGGAATACGTCTGGTTCAACAACGTGGAATCCCGTCCCGGGCAAGGATATCCGCGGCGTTACGAGGATCAGGAAAAGTGGCAGGGCGGCTGGAAGCGCACACGCAACGGTGGGCTGAAACTCAAGGCGGGCGGGCGGTTCAAGAAGCTGCTGACCATCTTCTCCAACCCCACACTGCCGTCGTTAGAGGACTATTACGAACCCTGGACCTACGACTACCGCACGCTGACCGATGCCCCGGCCGGCGACGATGTTCCTGTCGCGCAACCGGTTTCGCAGATCACGGGCCGGCCGATGGCGGTCACGCGCGGCGCGAACTGGGATGACGCGCTCGGCGGGCCGGTCAACCAGGACCCGATGCTGGAAAAGCTGAACGAACAGGTCAAGCTCGAATACGAAGAGGCGTTCCTGTTCTATCTCCCGCGACTTTGTAACCACTGCCTAAACCCGTCTTGCGTCGCGTCCTGCCCGAGCGGAGCGATGTACAAACGCGCCGAGGACGGCATCGTGCTCGTCGACCAGGACCAGTGCCGTGGCTGGCGCATGTGTGTGACGGGCTGCCCCTACAAGAAGGTCTACTTCAACCACTCCACCGGCAAGGCGGAAAAGTGCACGTTCTGCTATCCGCGCATCGAAGTGGGGCTGCCGACGGTGTGCTCCGAGACGTGTGTCGGGCGCCTGCGCTATCTCGGGCTGCTGCTCTATGACGCCGATCGGGTGACCGCCGCGGCATCCGTCGCCGATGAGCAGGATCTGTACCAGGCGCAGCTCGACGTCATCCTCGACCCCAACGACGACGTGATCGCGGCGGCGGCTCTCAACGCCGGGATTCCGCAGGACTGGCTGGACGCCGCGCGCAAATCGCCCGTCTATCAACTCGTCAAGGAGTACCAGGTAGCGCTGCCCCTGCACCCGGAATACCGCACGCTGCCGATGGTCTGGTACATCCCGCCGTTGTCGCCGATGGTCAACGCATTGGCCCAGACGGGTCATGACGGTGAAGCGCAAGGCAATCTGTTCGGGGCGATCGGCTCGCTGCGCATCCCGGTGGAATACCTCGCCTCGCTGTTTTCCGCGGGTGATCCCGCGCCGGTGACCTGGTCGCTGCAAACCCTGGCCGCCATGCGTGCCTACATGTCCAAGAAGAACCTGGGCGAGGCCGCAGACAGCGACCCCGCGATGGACCGGCTCTATCGCCTGCTGGCCCTCGCGAAATACGAAGAGCGGTATGTCATTCCGGCCGCGCACACCGAGCAGGCACACCAGCTGGAAGAGGCGGTGTGCAGCGTCGCCGGTTACGAGGGTGGTGAAGCGGCGTTCGGCAGTGACTCGGGCCGTCCCGTGCCGGTGTCGATCGAAAGCTTCCACCTCACCAAGGAAAGGCAGACCCGTGACCAGCCTTGACCGTCTGCTGTGGCAGGCCGCGTCGGTCTGTCTTCGCTATCCGGTACGCGATGACCTGTCCCTGGTCCGCGATATCCTGCCGTCGTTCGTGGATCTGGCGCTCACATCGGAAAACCTTGAGTGCCACTACGTGGAGACGTTCGACTTCACCAATCGGCACAGTCTCTACCTCACGTGGCACGTCGATGGCGACACCCGGCGGCGGGGCGGCTCCCTTGTCACGCTCAAGCGCGCCTATGCCCAGTCGGGCCTGCTGCTGACCGACGCCGAGTTGCCTGACTTCCTGCCGGCCGTGCTCGAATACTCCGCGCGCACCGGTGACAGCCAGTTCCTGTCGGCCTATCGTCCCGCGATGGAAAACCTGCACCGCGCGTTGCAAAAGGCCGGCACGATCTATGCCGTCCCGGTCGAGGCGGTGATCCGCAGCGTTCCGCCCGGCCCGCCAATGGAACAGCAGCAGCCGCCGCTAGAGATGGTGGGGCTGCGATGAACCTGTTGCTGTGGGGAGTCCTGCCCTACCTCGCCATCGGGCTCCTGGTGGGCGGGGCGATCTGGCGTTACCGCTACGACAAGTTCGGCTGGACGACCCGTTCCTCGCAGCTTTACGAAAGCCGGCTGCTGCGCATCGGCAGCCCGCTATTCCACTTTGGACTTCTCCTCGTGGTCGGCGGGCACATCATGGGCCTGGTGATCCCAGAATCCTGGACCGCCAAGGCCGGCATCAGTGAACACGGCTACCACCTAACAGCGGTTGTCCTCGGCGGAATCGCTGGCGTAGCAACGCTTGCTGGCATCACGATCCTCATCTTCCGCCGCCGGACGGTCCGGTCGGTGTTCGCGGCGACGACCAAGAACGACAAGCTGATGTACGTGGTGCTCGTGCTCGCTCTCGTCGCGGGGCTCGCGACCACGGTGCTAGCCAACGGTTCCGGCGATGGATACAACTACCGGGCGACGGTCGCGCCGTGGTTTCGCAGCCTGTTCATCCTGCAACCCCGGATAGCGGACATGGCCGCGGTGCCGTTCGCGTTCAAACTGCACACCCTGATCGGCATGGCCCTGTTCGCGATCTGGCCGTTCACGCGGCTCATCCACGCCTTCGCCGCCCCCGTGCAATACCTGTTTCGCCCGTACCTCGTCTACCGCAGCCGCGACGACAAGACGGGCCTGCGCCCGGCCCGTCCCGGCTGGGATCGCTAGACGCTGTCGCGCTTGAGTTCCACCGCTTGACGGCGAGCGGCGACAGCCCGGTCCCACTCGTCGTCGGGAGCTGGTTCCGACCTGATGCTCAGGAATTCGCCGACGGCGGGCTGGAAGGTCAGGATGAACGCGGCGATGCCGAGCACTAGCGTCGCTATTTGGGCGGTAAGCAACACACCCAGGTAGGCGGGATGGATGAGCAGCGAGTTGACGAGGTCCGCCCGTGCGCCGTTGTCAACATCATCAACGAAGCGCAGTCCCACATTTTCGCTCATGAGGAGCAGCTGCCCGGTGGCCAGGGAGATGCCGCAGACGGCGGCGATGAAACGGGCCTTCCATCGGGCTGTGTAGACCATCCAGGCCAGGAGCCCACCGCTTAGGCCCAGTATTCCGAGCACCAGCCCGAGCTCCGCGGAGGCGGTCAGCGAGCTGATGGCCCGTTCGGCGTCGGCGAGGCCTTGAGCCGCTTCCCGGGCTGCGGCCAGGTTTGCCGTCAAGTGGGCGCTCTGCGACATCGCCGCCACTGCTTGGGCCGCGCCAGCCAAGCCCACGCCGGCGAGACTGGCCGCCAGCCAGCGGGCCTGGCGTGGCCGCCGGTGTCCTATCTGATCCATGGGCAAGAAGGTAGCGCCTTCCTGCCCATGGCGCCTTCCCGTTACGCGTGGGAGTAGACCTTGTCCTCATTCGGGACGATGATCCACAGGGCGATGTAGATGATGAACTGCGGGCCGGGAAGCAAGCAGGACAGGAGGAACAGCAGCCGCATCATGAACGGTGAGATTCCGAACCTGCGGGCCAGGCCGGCGCAAACGCCAGCGAAGACGCGGCCATGACGTGGGCGGACAAGACGCGGACGATTCGCATTCATGGACTCAACGGTAGAAGGTCCATGCACGCCTGCCCTCAGGATTGCCCCTTAGTGGAACCAGCTAGTCGGAAAACACGAGCCCTTCCGCGTGTGCCGTCACCTCTGCCGAGGTCGGTGGCTTCGTGAGCAACTGCGCGATGGTGTCCGCGCTCGGGTCGCCCGCCTCGTGTGCTCTCGCGACGGATTCACTGACGTCATAGCGTGTTTGGCGCAGCTCCACGTCAGGCCCGAAGAGTGCCCAGTAGGCCGTGCCGGGCGGGCCCTCGTGATAAGGCAGGCCAACGCTTCCCGGGTTGACGCTGCGCCGCCCGGCCACGCGCCGGTCGAACTGAAGGTGGGTGTGCCCGGTGACGATGATCTGCTCACTGACCGACGCCGACAGCTCCTCGAACCGCTCGGCCGGTGTCGCCGGCGTCACACATTCCGTATCACTGCGCGGTGACCCGTGACAGAAACGGACCGCCCCGAGGCCCGTCACCTCGACCACGAGCGTGAACGGCATCTCCGCGAGATAGGCGACGGCCTCCTCGGAATGCTGGCCGGGCATCCACGGGTCACGTGGCCGGTCCCCCGGCTCGCGCAGCCCGCGAGCCAGCTCCACCACGGCCCGGTCAGCGTTGCCACGCACGCACACGGCTGGCAGATCACGCAGGAGCTTGAACGTGCGCTCCGGTTCCGGTCCCCAGGTCAAGTCTCCACAGTGGACGATCAGATCAACGCCCAGAGCGTCGATCTCGGCGAGCACAGCCTCCAGCGCGGGGATGTTGCCGTGCACGTCGGCTATGACGGCCACCTTGGCCAAGGCGCCGTATCGTGGCGCGGCCCCTTCTCCCGGCCACGGGCCGTGCAGCGTCATGACAACAGCCGCGCACGGATCGCGTCGACGTCGGCCTGGGTCAGCCCGACCGTCCGCGTCAGATAGTCCTCCACCGAGCCATGCGCTGCCTTGAGTTTGGCTAAGAAAAGCTCCATCAACGCGGCCGGGGCGGTGCCATAGCCGGGCCACAGATAGGCGCCTTCTCCACGCTTGGCCCGCATCCGCTCCACTAGCCGCTGCGTGGCCAGCTCCGTGAGCGCGAAGTCAGCGATGATGTCCTCTTCGGACACTCCGAGGATCGTCAGCAACAGCGCGCCAATGATGCCCGTGCGGTCCTTGCCAGCGGCGCAGTGGAAGACGAGCGGCCCCGGTGCCGTGGCGATGGCCCGCAGCACCTGCCGGATCTCGGCCACCCCATCTTCGGTGACCTCCAGATACCTTTCCGCCAGATAGGAAACGGCATCGACGTCCTCGGCGAGGTCGCCTTGCATATAGGGCCGGTGCTCAATGCTCAAGTTGTGGTAGGTCAGCCCATCGGCGTGCGGAACGCGGCCATTGCGCTCGATCTCCGACGGGTAACGCAGGTCGATCACCGTGGTGATCCCTAAGTCCTGAAAGCGTTGCAGCCCTTCACCTTCGAGCCGCCCTAAGTTGCCCGAGCGGTAAAGCACACCCCACGGGATCGTGCACCCGTTGTGTCCTGTGTATCCGCCCATATCCCGGAAGTTGATGACCTCACTGAACTCTATGTGCCTCGCCACGCCACCCACCCTAGGTCAGTAGGACAGTTGCCGCAGGATGGTTTGGTCTGTGATCTTGTCATCAGCGGCGAGCAGGAAAGCCTTGGACAGGATCACCGACAGCACCGGATCCTCGTCAAAGGGCAGGTGCAGCTTGGGTCCAGCCTTGCCGGACGGCACAATGCACAGATACACGTCGTTGGGCTCCATCAGGATGTTGCCAGAACCCACATGAATCTTGTACTCCCGGCGCGTTCCCTTGACACGCAAGAACTTTCCCTCGATCGCTGCCACGGCCGCGAGTTTGGTGCGGGGAATGAGCCGTTCCAGCGCGTCGCGGCGGATCTCCGCCGTCGCGGTTAGCTCACCAAAGGTCGTGCTCTGCCAATAGTCGAGGAAGCGGTTCTCGCCCCGGTCTGCCCACTCCGGGTCGCCCGCGATCGACGTCACGCCAACGAAAAGATCGACGTCTCGCATCGCCTCGCTGAACACCAGCGGTGGAACGTCGTTGAGCGGCACCCAATCCCACGCCGCACCGCAGCGGCGGTGAAACCGCACCTGATCGGTGGAGCAGTAGTGCACGGTGTAGTCGTGGCGGTCCTCGTTTTCGACCAGGCTGTGGAAGAAGACCGCGCGCCAGTCACCGCCGCCAAACTCTTTGACCGCTTCACTTTCATAGCCACCGTCCCACGTGCCGAGGTAACCGGCGTGCCAGCCGCGCACGCGCATCAGCGCGTTGGCCTGGCGGTAACGCAAGATGTGTGAGGCGAACCGGTTGGAGTAGCGGCCGGTCTCGACCTCGGCCGGGGTCAGCAGGTAGACCTCGCGGAACGCCTGCTTGAACGGCTGAGCCAGCCCACCCTCGGACACCAGCGCTCGCCAGCGCTCCACCTCGGCGGCCGTCGCGCGGGCCGGATGCCACAGCCGCACACGCCCACCCCTGGCACCGGATAGCTCCCAGCCGTGATCACCGCGGACGGGAACCCCCGCGTGCCACGACACACCGTCCGTTGTGGACTCCCAGATCAGCTGGCGCCCGAAGACGGACGTGACCGGATGGGTCAGATAGCGCTGAACCCATGTTTCCCAGGCCCACTCCCGCTCCTGCGACAGCAGTCCTTCGACGCGCAGCCGTTCGGTGGCCAGTGTCTTGCCGATGTCCTTGACCCGCTCGCGCAACCGCCTGACCGTCGCGTGCTCTTTCACCGCCGCCGGAGCGGACAGTTTCGCCTTGCCGTCCACGATGCTGACCGTGACCACGTGACCATCGGCCTGCTCGGTCAGCGTCGCTTCGGCATCAAGCCCGTGCTCGTCAACGGCGAGCTCCATGACCTCGTCAGCTGACCAGCCCCGCAGCGCCGCTAGCTCGCCCAGCGCGGCCCGGACCCGCGACAGCAAAGCCTTATTGCGCACCACCAATGACGTGCGCGCCATTGCCATCAGCGGCGTGTCCCCACGACGCGGCACCAAGGCGGCCACGGCTGCCGCCGCGGTCTTGGGCGCTCGTGGATAACCCGGTCCTCTCGGTGCTTCAGCCGCCGCGGTGAGCACCTGCGAGAGCAGCTCGGTGGCTTCCTTGCCCTCATCCCCGGCGGCCACCCAGATCATGCCCCGCAGCAGGCAGTCGGTGTCGTCATGCACTCCGCCAGGGAACGTGATGAACTTGCGCAGGATCCCCCGGACCAAGGCGTGCGCGTCCATGCCGGACAGTTCGCGGGCACGTTTGAGCCACTTGGCGGGTGGCACCGGCTTGCTCAGATCGACGCAGTGCTTAAGAAGGTCAACGACCCCAGGGGCGGCCAGCTCGGCGCCGAGATCCTCGCGGACGCCACGCCCGAAACCGTCGCCATCGTGAAACAGCCACGCGGGCAAGCCCGCGCCCTTTGCCGTCGCGATAGCGATGCCGAGCCACGGCGTCAGGCGCCGGTGGGCTTCGGCACTCACGAAATAGTCGTCGTGAATCTCGGCCATCAGCGCCGACAACGCCGGCTCGATCGAAAGTAGCGAAGATGACGAGAGTTTGGAAGCGATCGCGGCCGGCAGCGAATAGTGCAACGTGGCCTGGTCGGACGCCCGCATCCGCGCCGCCCGGTGCAGGGCCCAGATCAAATCCGCCCGGGTCCACGGAAGGTCTAGCCCGCACAGTCCATTGAGGACAGCGCCGTGCTCCGACATTCCCAGCAGGCCGCCGCAGGCCATCTCATGCAAGGCCAGAGCGCAAGCGCGCTGCCGCTGCGCCGGCCAGGCCTCTATCGCTCGCCACACCTTCAGCGAGGAGGCCTTGCCGCCGTAGTGACTCGCCGTGGTGCCCAGGATCTCGACGACGAAGGGCCGTCCCAGCGCCGCTGCCTCATCGATCGGCGCGGCTGCTTCGGCCGATTGGGCCGGAATCAGGTCACTCCAGGAACTCATCCGCCCACCAGCGGCACTAGTTTGATGAACGAGACGGTGTGCTCGACGGTCAGGTCGATCACCTCGTCGAGGCTGTCGATCTGGCGCTGGCCGGCCAGCAGCACGAAAGCGTTGCGGTAGAAGGCTTCGCACGCGGCGTCTGCTTGCTTTTCCCAGCTGAGCGCCGCTCCGGAAACGTTGGCCCGCGCGACTTCTTCCCGGACTCGCAGCCGCACGAGCTCCCGCGCGGTTATCGACTCGGGCAGGTCTGGCAGCACCCACGTGGCCAGCTCCCGCCCACTCATGCTCTCTTCTCGCACCAGCACCTGCGCCATGGCCGGCATCATGGCACCAGGGACCGACAATTTCTGACCCTAAGCCTCTTCTTGCTGGGGCGCTCGCTGCTCCAAGGACGGCCGCTGGACCGGGATCGCGAAGGCCACCTGCCGGTAATGTGCCCGTGCCCGGACAGCCAATTCCTTTGTGGCGGAACGGTTTGCCCAGTGCCCGAGGATGATGCCCAGGCCCGGAATGACTTTTCCGGCGATCCGCTTGACCGCACGCATCCCGGCCATCTTGGCCAGTTTGACGCTGAGCTGGCCGATCAGGGCGGCTTTGCCGGTGCCCTTGCTGGATTTCTGAATCGCCCCGCCGATCGTTTCCCGGCCTCTGGCGACGTCGAGCGCCAGGCGCGCCGACTCGGCGTAGGTGTGAACCCGTTGCAGCACCAGCAGATCCAGTGCCCGGTCGGGGTGTGCCGAATCAATGCCATAGGCGGCCGCGATGTGCAGCACCATCCGCGCTTGCGTCCACGCGAGGAAACCGAAGTCGGCCACCGCTCCTGGCAAACCAGCTGCGCCTGACACAGCGCCACTCAGGCCAGCGATATTCGTGAACTTCTTCTGAGCGATCTCGGCTATCTGTTCGGGGTGCAGGTGTGGCTGACCATTGCGGACATACCTCACCCAATCACCGGCAGCCGGGCCAATCCGCTGAACAGCTTCCAGGGCAAGATGTTCCGGGGCATATTGCGGATCCTGGCGCATCCGCTCCCACAGTCCACTCGGGACGGCATCAGCTTCGGTCACGCACCGAGAGTAGCTGTTCGGCCAAAACCCGCGGTGCCTGCGCCAAGCTCGGCCCGTGCCAGGTCAAGTGCCTTCCAGAAACCAGGACATAGGGTGTACTAGGAAAGCACTCCGGCCCATCGTTCAAAGTAAACAAATACGGCTCATCCGGGAAAACAATCAGCGGTGCCGTCATCTCGCCCAAAGCTGGCCGGGGATAGCGTTCCGGTGACGTCCCAAAGACATTCGTGATGCCCAGCCGGTCAAGCACATCCCCCGCGAAGGTTCCCGAGCCCAGCACGATCCACGGCCGCCGCCACACCGGGATCACGGCCTCACGCCGCGGCAAGTCAGGCAGGTCAGCCCAGGCCCGGCGAGCATCCGCCAGCCACGCCGGATCCGGGTGCCCCAGCAGTTGCATCAGCTCGCTTAACTGCGCTAGTGCCTGGTCGACGGTCAGTGGAAACGTCACGTGCACGGCCACTCCGGCGGCCCGCAACGCTTCGGCGTCGGAAAGCCGGTTCTCTTCCTCGTTCATCAGCACGAGATCGGGCTTGAGGGCGAGCACGGCGGGCAGATCGGGGTATTTGCTGCCACCCACGCGCGGTACATCCAAACCGGCCGGATGCGTGCAATAGTCGGTCGCTCCGGCAAGCAGCGAAGGGGCGGTCAGCGCGACGGCCTCGGTCAGCGACGGAACGATGGACACGACTCTCAATGCGGCCGCACCGGTGGTTTGTTGATTTGCAGCAGTTCCTCGCCCACGTGGTCGACCTGCAGTGTCGTGTGCGTGATGTGGTAGTCGTCGCGCAGCAACGCTTCCAGCTGCACCCGCGCGCCGTGACAGTCCGCGGACGGTTCGACGAGAATGTGTGCTGACAGGGCGGGCTGACTCGATGTGATCACCCAAACGTGCAGGTCGTGAACCTCCACAATGGACGGCTGGGCGAGCAGTTTGTCCGCGAGCGCGTCGGGATCGATCCCGGCCGGTGCGGCCTCCAGGAAGATGCGCCCCGAATCGCGCAGCAGCCCATAGCCCGCCTTGACCATCAGCACCACGACGATGAGTGAGGCGATCGCGTCAGCGCGTGTGAATCCGGTGAACACGATGACGGCACCCGCGACCGCGGTCGCGATGAACCCGTAGAGGTCATTGAGGATGTGCTGATAGGCGCCTTCGACGTTGAGGCTCGAACGGTTCGCTTTGCTGATCGCCCACGCGGCGAGGATGTTGATGCCAATGCCCGCGATGGCCGTCACCACGACGGGCCAGCCGACCACGTCAGCCGGATGGATCAGCCGCTCGATGGCCTCATAGGTCAGCCAGGCCGCCAACAGCAGCAGGGTAAGCCCGTTGGCCTGGGCGGACAGGATCTCGGCCCGCTTGAACCCATAGGTATAGGTCCCGCGCGCGGGCCGTTTCGCCAGCCCGATCGCGATCAGCGCCAGCACGATCGACACGGCGTCGGTCAGCATGTGCGCCGCGTCGGAGATCAGCGCGAGCGACTTGACCGCCACACCGATCACGACTTCGATCGCCATGAAGCCGGTGATCAGGATCAGGGCCAGCCGCAGCCATCGCCGGTCCGCGTCGGCACTCACTCCATGGCTGTGCCCGGCATGTGCGCCTTGCGCGTGCTCGTGATCGTGACCCACTCGAGTGAGCCTACCCTTACTTGTTCTCCACGGAAGCTAAGCCGGGACCGGAAGCCAGGGGAACGCCATCAAGTGCCGTGAACGTCAGCGGATACACCGCTGGCATGGTCATCTGGAGGAAGGAATCCTCGCTAAACGGAATGCCCAGACCACGCAACGCCATCGAGATGAACGTGCCGTGGCTGCCCACCAGGACGGTCCGTCCCTCGTAGGCCGACGCCAGGGAACGGACCGCCGATGACGCACGGGCCGCGAGCGCATCGAGGCTTTCGCCGCCGGGGCGGACCGACGACGGGTCAGCCCAGCTCGCGCGGACGAACGATAGCCAGTGTGGCGACGGCTCAAAACCGTGATCCCACTCACGCAGATCCTCGCGGGTCTCGACGGTCAGCCCGAGGGCATCAGCGACCGGCTGCACGGTCTGGATCGCCCGCAGGTAAGGGCTCGACCAGACCGCGTGGGGCTCCAGCAAGGCCAGCGAGGGCACGAGTTCGGCCGCTTGCGTGAGGCCCAGCGGTGCCAAAGGACGCGTGTATTCATCCGGCCCGCCCACGACCGGAATCACTGACTGCGCATGGCGAACGAGCACGATCCGCGTGTGCATCCGGGTCACGCTAGCCGGCTAGGGTTCGCCGCGTGGACCTGATCATCTTTGACTGCGACGGGGTGCTCGTCGACAGCGAACGCATCGCCATCCGGGCCAACATCGAAGCTCTTGCCCAGCACGGCTTTACGGCCACCGAAGCGGTGGTCATCGAAAACTTCGTCGGCAAGTCAACGCCGTCGATCCTGGCTATCGCCACGGATTGGCTCGGGCCGCAGCGGGCTCCACTTTGGATGGACGACTTCCGGGCGCTCTACTATCGCGTCCTCGCCGAAGAGGTCGTCGCCGTCGACGGCATCGCCGAAGCGCTCGATCAGATCAGCCTTCCCGTTTGTGTGGCCTCATCTGGTACCCACGAAAAAATGAAAATGACCCTGGGCCGCACCGGGTTATATGACCGGTTCCAGGGCCGGATCTTCTCGGCTTCTGAGGTCGAGCATGGCAAGCCCGCACCTGACCTGTTCTTGCACGCGGCCCGCAGCCTCGGCGCGGACCCGGCGCGGTGTGTGGTCGTGGAGGACAGCGCGCCCGGCGTGCAAGCGGCGATCGCGGCTGGCATGCATTGTCTGGCTTACGCGGGCGGAGTGACGCCTGCCAGCGCTCTGGAAGGCTACGGCGCGACCCTGTTCTATGACATGCGTGACTTGCCGAAGCTGACCGGATCGTTCCGCACTGCGGCATGATGGTGCCTGGTGGCAGGTATTCACGGGCGGGAGGATCAGGTCATGAATAGCGCGCTTCTCGTCATTGACGTTCAGGAATCGTTCCGCGCCCGCGCCTCGTGGGCCAACTCGTCCACGCCCGATGTCGCTGATCGCGTCAATCAGCTGGCTGAGGCGACCCGGGCCAAGGGCGGCCAGGTGATCTGGGTGCTGCACATCGAGCCGGGCACGGGCACGGTCTTCGATCCGGAATCCGGTCACGTGCGGCTCATGGACGAGCTGATCGTCAAGGACGGCGAACCGGTGCTGCGCAAGACCGCCCACAATGCCTTCACCACAACGAACTTGCAGCAGTTGCTGGTTTCCCACGGCGTCACCGAAGTCACCGTGTGCGGCATCCGCACCGAGCAGTGCTGTGAGACCACCGCCCGCGTCGCCTCGGATCTGGGCTACAGGGTGAACTTCGTGACCGAGGCGACCGCGACGGAACCCATTGAGCGCAACGGAGTCACACTGTCCACATCGGACATCATCGCCCGCACCGAGTTCGTGCTCGATGGCCGGTTCGCCACGATCCAGACCCTGGCGGAAGCCATCGCATGACCCGCATCGTCTTCCTGCTCCTGCCCGGCGTGCACTTGCTCGACCTGGCCGGTCCCGCTCAGGTGTTTTCCATCGCGGCGAATTACGGCCTGGGCTACGAGCTGCATTACGTGGCGGAGCAGGAAGAGATCCGGTCAGCGCAAGGCCTGCCCGTCAAGGCTTCCGTGGGCATGCCTGCTTTAGACCCACAAGACCTTTTGTGTGTACCAGGCTGGCGCGCGCCAACCCTGAAAACCAGTGGCCCCATGACCAAGGCGACGGCCCGCTGGATCGCGGCGCACCACGACAACGGCGGCACGGTGGCGAGCATCTGCGCGGGTGCCGACGCGCTCGGCCGGGCGGGCCTGCTCGACGGCCGCCGGTGCACGACACACCATGAGCTGCAGGACGAGCTGGCGATCCGCTACCCGAAAGCACACGTGATCCGCGACGTCTTGTTCGTCGTGGATGGACGCATCGTCACCTCGGCCGGGATCGCCAGCGGCATCGACCTCGCGCTGCACCTCATCGCGACCAGGCACGGTCCCGGAGCGGCCGCCCGCATCGCCCGCAACATGGTCGTCTACGCCCGGCGTAATGGCGAGGAGCAACAGGACAGTGTGATGCTGAGGTTCCGTTCGCACCTGTCGGACACGGTGCACCGGGCACAGGACCACATCGACGGCCACTTCACCGGACGGCTCGCCCTGGCTGACATCGCCGCCTTCGCACAGGTCAGCGAGCGCACCCTGACCCGTCAGTTCACCGAGGCGACCGGCCTGACACCGTTGCGCTATCAGCAATTGCTGCGCGTCGAGCGTGCCGAGCATCTCATCGGCCACGGCGCCACGGTCGAGGCGGCGGCCCGCGCGGTCGGTTTCACCGACGCCCGGATGCTGCGCCGGCTGCGCGCTGTCCACCGGTCGGTGGACAGCTGAATTCAGTGACCTGAGCGACGCGGGCTCGATGGCCGCGGCGCCACGATCAACGCATGACCGAAAAAGCTATCCACGTCAAGGGATTGCGCAAGAGTTACGGGGGCAAGGTCGCTGTCGACGGCCTCGATCTGGATGTCGCCTATGGCGAATGCTTCGCCCTGCTCGGCCCGAACGGCGCGGGCAAGACGACCACGGTGGAGATCCTGGAAGGCCATCGCACCAAGGACGCGGGCACCGTCGAGATTGGACCGCGCAAGGATGAGATTGGCATCGTCTTGCAGGAAGTCGCCGACGCCGCTGATCTGACCGTCCTGGAGATGGTGTCGCACTTCGCGAGCTACTACCCGAATCCGCGTCCGCCAGCGGAAGTCATTGGATTCGTTGACCTGCAACCGAAGGCACGCATCCGCACCCTGTCGGGCGGGCAGCGGCGCCGGCTCGATGTCGCGATCGGCATCGTCGGGCGGCCCCGGCTGCTGTTCCTTGACGAACCGACCACGGGATTCGATCCGCAGGCGCGACGGCACTTCTGGGCACTCATCAAGGCGCTTGAGGACACCACGATCGTCCTGACGACGCACTACCTGGAGGAAGCCGAGGCGCTCGCCAGCCGTGTCGCCGTCATCGCGCAGGGCCGCATCGTCGCCGAGGGCGACCCGAAAACCCTTGGGGGAAGGGCGACCGCCAAGGCGACCGTGCGCTGGGACGGCGGCGAAACACAGACCGACGACCCAGCGGCTCTCGTCGCTTCACTCGGTGAGGTCAAAGGCCTCACGGTCACCCGGCCGTCCCTGGAAGACGTTTACCTGCAGCTGATCGGAGAAGGCAAATGAGACGCGGCATCCTCGAGCTGAAGCTCTTCTTCCGCCAGCGTGACGCGGTGGTGTTCACCTTCGCGTTACCTACTGTCCTGCTCTTGTTGCTGGGCAGCATCTTCGACGACGAGATGCGCAACACCGGTGTCACGGGAAGCCAGATGTTCACAGCGAGCATGCTCGCGGCCGGGATCGCGTCGACAACGTTTGTCAATCTGGGCATCGGCATCGCCATGGACCGTGATGACGGCACCATCAAGCGACTGCTCGGGATTCCCATGCCGCGCATCCATTATTTCCTCGGCAAGCTGATCCTCGTGCTGGTCGTGACCCTGGCCGAAGTCGTCATCATGCTGACCGCCGGTGTCCTGCTCTTCGACGTTGACCTGCCAAACGACGTCAGCAAATGGGCGACCTTCGCGTGGGTGTTCCTGCTCGGCGTAACTGGGTGCAGCCTGCTGGGCGTGGCCGCCAGCAGCTTGCCCCGCACGGCACGCAGCGCGCCAGCCGTCATGAACCTGCCCTATCTGGTGCTGTGCTTCATCTCTGGCGTGTTCGTCATCCCGGCCAAGAACCTGCCCGAGTGGCTCGTCGACATTGGAGCGGTGTTTCCGCTCAAGTGGATGGCTCAGGGTTTCCGGTCGGTGTTCATGCCCGACAGCTTGCTGGACCACGAAATCACGGGATCGTGGGAGCATGGTCGCGTCGCTCTGGTCTTGGCGGCCTGGTGCATAGGAGGGCTGGTGCTGTGTCTGGCGACGTTCCGGTGGCGCAGCCGCCAAGCGGGCTAGAAGCCTGGCAGCGCAGCTTGCCCTGGTGGGAGCTGTATTTCGGGGTAGTGGCGGCCGGGACGATGTTCCTGGCCGTCAACCGCCCAGCGGCCATCACCCTGGCGGTGATGGCCGCGTGGTACCTCGTCGTGGGCCGGCGCTGCATTGACGGTGACCACCCGACGGTCCGCTCAGTGGTCTTCTTCGCCGGGGCAGGCGTCATCCTCACCGTCGCGCTGACGTTCGACACGGGTGCCTCGTTCATCCTGTTCGCGTTGTCGCCGCTGGCCCACATGGCCCTCGGGTTCCGGTGGGGCACGGTCGCCACGGTGGTGCTGAATCTGCTGCCGGCCGCGGTCCAAGCGGTGACACGCACGGGACCGTGGATTCATCCGCTGGCCATCGGCGTCCTGGCCATCGTTTTGACAACCACCATTGGGTACTCGTTAGACAAGGTGATCGATCAGGGAATCAAACTGGCGCAAAGCCAGGCGGAGGTCGCGCGGCTGTCCCGCGAAGCCGAGCGGCAGCGCCTCGGCGCCGACCTGCACGACACCATCGCGCAGGGACTGTCCAGTGTGGTCATGCTGGTGCAAGCCGCCGACGCCGCACTCGATCGCGATGCCAGCGAAGCCCGGCGCCACCTCGACCTGGCCGCACTGACCGCTCGCGAGAACCTCAAGGAAATCCGGGCGGTCCTCGATGCCCTCATGCCTTCGGGACAGGATTTGCCTCAAGCCTTGCACCGCCTGGCGGACCGTTATCTGACCACCATGCAGGTGCACGGTCTGCCCCGCCCACTGCCGATTCCGGCCGAGGTCGTGTTGTTGCGGGCCGCTCAGGAGTCGTTCGCCAATGTGCGACGGCATGCTGAAGCGAGCGAGATCAGCGCCTCACTGCAATACACGCCAAGCACTGTCCGGCTCCAAGTGCGGGACAACGGCAAGGGATTTGACCCGTCTTTGGTCACGTCTGGCTACGGCATACCTGCTATGCGATCGCGAGTCACCCAGGCGGGCGGTCACGTGTCGGTGACGTCGGCACCCGGCGAGACCACCGTCACCGTGGAGGTGCCGACATGATTTCCATCCTCATCGTTGACGATCACCCGGTCGTCCGCTCCGGGGTGCGTGGCATGCTCAGCGGCGAAGCCGATATCGCCGTCACCGGCGAAGCCGCCTCTGGAGACGAAGCCGTGACAGCGGTTCAGGCGTTGCGTCCCGACTTGGTGCTGATGGACTTGCGGATGCCCAACGGCGACGGCGTCACCGCGACGGCACGCATCGGCGCCCTGAATCTCGGCACTCGCGTGGTTGTTCTAACGACACACGAGACCGACGCCGACATCCTGCGCGCGGTCGAGGCCGGTGCCGCCGGTTACCTGCTCAAAGACGCGTCCCGGCAAGAATTGCTGACCGCGGTCCGTGCCGCGGCCAAGGGAGAGACCGTGCTCGCCCCCTCCGTCGCGGGAAGGCTGTGGCAGCACCGCACCCGGCCCGGGATTAGCTTGTCAGCACGGGAAACCGAAGTGCTGGCACTGGTCGCGCGCGGGCTGTCCAACGCGGAGATCGGGGCGGCTCTGCACGTGAGCGAGGCGACCGTGAAGACCCACCTCTTACGCACCTTCACCAAACTCGGCGTGTCCGACCGCACAGCCGCCGTAACCACCGCGATGGCACAAGGCCTGCTATCCCTATAGCTATGCGCAGTCTCCACGACCGGGATGAGCTTTCCGCGCTGCTGAGCCGCGATCCGGCCCTGCACGCCTATGAGCTCGGTGACCTCGACGACTTCTTCTGGCCCTTCACCACCTGGTATTCCAGCGGACAGTCGGTCGCGCTCATCTATCACGGCGGTGGTTTCCCGGTGCTGCTGTGCCTGGGTGCGTCGCCATCGTTCGTGGGTGACCTCGCTCCCCTGCTGCCGCGGCGCTTCGAGGCGCACCTGACACCCGGGCTGTCCGCCGCCTTGGAACCGCACTACACGGTGGCCGATAACGGGCTTCACCTGAAAATGAAACTCGCGATGTTGACGGGTTCAGACGGCGAGGGCGAAGTGCTGTCCGGAGCCGACCTGCCCGAGATCCTTCAGCTCTACGCCGAGGCTTATCCAGGCAACTGGTTCGACGCACGGATGCTGCAAACCGGGCAATACATCGGCATCCGCCGTGACGGCATGCTGGCCGCCATCGCCGGAATCCACGTCTACTCGCCTCGCTATCGGGTGGCCGCACTGGGCAATGTGACGACACATCCCCAGTGGCGCGGCCGAGGGCTGGCAGGAGCAGCGGTCACCCAGCTGTGCCGGCGGCTGCTGTCCACTGTGGACACCATCACCCTCAACGTCAAAGCCAGCAACACTTCTGCCATTGGGGTGTACTCGCGGCTCGGCTTCACGCTTGCCGCCGAATACCACGAGTACCACGTGTCGGACCCGCCGAGGCGGTCCGGCTAGCCGGCGTGGCGCAGCTAGCCGGACCGTTACCAGTAAAAGCAGTTAGCAGGGAGGAGCGACGGGATCGCTGGTCCCGGTGTCGACGAAGGCGTCACTGATGTAGCCGCCGTCAGGCATCCGGTCCCACAGATCTGTGGTGCCCAGTGGCCCGGTGACCGTCGAACCCCTTGCGGTGCAAGAGATTTGGATGACGTCACCGTCGTAGGCCTGGCGCACCACGCTATAACTGGTGCCCGGCCCGGACCGCACGTTGACCGAGCTAAACGTCCCCGAATCGACCGTCCCCGTCGCGGTGCCCGGTGGCGTCGTGTCGCCCGAGCCGTAGTTGATGATCGGGCAGCAGTTACTACGGTAGACCTTCACGCCGTTGCGTTCCCCGTAGCCTTGGTAGGCCTGGCTGCCCGCGTACCACGTCCAGCCACCGATCGTCTTGCCGACGACGGTCACCGCCGTGTTTCCTTGCCACAGCGTCCAGTGCACGTGATCGCCATTAGCCGAACCGCCACAGGGCAGCTGTTCGGCGATCATGCCGAGGTATTCACCTTCGGTCACATTGGACCCGTCGCCCTTGGTGGTGGTGTTACGCAGGTGGTAGTAGCCGGTCGTGTAACCGTTGTCGTGCACCACCTTGATGAACGGCCACGTTCCGCTGGTGCAGAACCGGTACATCTTGCCGGCCCGTGAAGCGAGCACGCGACCGTCTCCACCGTAGAAGTCGATGGAGTTGTAGGGCGTCGACGTCCCGGAGTTGCCGTGCACTCCCCAGTGCGCCCAGCCTTGTCCCTGCTTCCAGGGCAAGCCGAGACCGGTCGGGGCAAGGGCGGTCACTTCCTGGTTGCCAAACAACCGCTGTTCGCCCGCGTCGAGCACGGGCGACTGACGCGAAGCCGCTTTGAACCCGGGCGTTCCCTCAAGGTGCACCGTCCACTTAGCACCGGTGCGCTTGGCGAGGAACAAGGCCGTGATGGGGGAACCGTGCACTCCGGATGGCACCTTGATCACGCTGCCGCCGAACGTCCACCCGCCTTCGCTGCGCTTGGGCTCAACGAGGGTTTCCAGAGCCGTGGTGCGAAATGTCTCCCTGGCCTGACTGCCGTGCAGAGCGATCAGCTCGGCGGCGACGGCTTGCGGCAGATCGGGTTCTGCCTGGGCCGGCGCGGCCGGGATCACCAGCGCCGCAACGGTTGCGATAGCCAGGGCTATCCTTCGAGCAAGAGCCACTTTGGACTCCTTCCGGTAAAATGGATTAATGCTCGAACCATTTAGAGTTTTTCGAATAAACACAAATATGTCAATGGATGTTCATTAAGGTGAGGCGATGGTCATTCAGCTGCGCCCCGGACCAGGGTTTTCTGAGTTCAAGGCGAAGACGGCGGCCGAGCAGCTGGTGGACCGGCTGATCACGGCGGTCGCCCTTGGCGAGCTCGTCATAGGACAGAAGCTGCCGCCGGAGCGGGAGTTCGCCGCCCGTCTGTCGGTCAACCGGGCGACCCTGCGCGACGCGCTGCATCAGCTCGCCTCGCTCGGCTACGTGACCATCCGGCGTGGACGGTCGGGCGGAGTGTGGATCAACTCCGCCTGGGGGCCGTCCTCCCCCGGCCACATCCGTGATCTGCTGCTGCCCAGGTGGCAGCAACTGCAGTGGCTGTTCGACCTGGCGAGCACCATTTTGCCGCTGATCGCCCGGATAGCCGCGCAACGCCGCACCGACAGCGACATCCTCGCGATCGAAACCGCAGTCGCGGCCTATGCCAGCGCCATCGAGCGCGACGAGCTGCGCCAGGCCGACCACGCCATCCACTCAGCGATCGCCGAAGCCACACACAACCCCTATTACGTGAGCATGGACAGCCAACTGCGCGATCAGCTCACGTTCGGCACTGGAGCCCTGCCATTCGACCAGAACATCCGGGCACGAGCACTGGAAGATCACCGGGCGCTGGCCGAGTCCATAGTGGATCAAGACGGTGACCGGGCGGCGGCTCTCGCGCGAGCTCACTTCACGGATTTAGCCGAGGTTCCCATGCTTCAGCTGCGGGAAAGGGTGCTCAGCGGGGAAAGCTAAATCAGGTGTTTAGACCATACGGAGCCGGGTACTTGCTGGTTATCCGGCTTGGTTGCTGGTGGGGAATGACCGGGGCCCTAAGGGGTGGCCCCGGCCGTGATAGGGCGGTCAGAGTCGGCAAGGGCTTTGGCCGCCCTTCCAGCTGAGGTGGAGGGCTCGATGAGTACCGGCCATAAAGAAGATATGCCCTCTTCGGTTACCGGGGAGGTTTCCTTTTTCGACAAGTTCGCCAGTGCGGCGAGCAAGTTCGCTTCGCGCCCCTGGTTTTTCGCCATCTGTGTGAGCCTGGTGCTCGTCTGGGCGCCGAGCTATTTCCTCATCCAAGACGTAGACACCTGGCAGCTCATCATCAACACTGCCACCACGATCGTCACCTTCTTGATGGTCGCGCTGCTCCAAAATAGTCAGCGCAGATCCGATGAGGCGACCCAGCACAAGCTCAACGCCATCGCCGATGGCCTGGCCGACTTCATGGAGTCCATGGCCCACCGCAGCCCGAAGTCCACCCTGCTGCGTCAAGACCTCCAGGAACTGCGGCAAGCGATCGGTCTCGAACATCGCGAAAGCGCGTAAAAAACCAGGTGCCGCACGGGAAAGCCTTTCCCGCACGGCACCTGGAGCTTGCGTACAGCATCAATTGAAGATGCTGTAACCGCCCGGGCCAACCGCCAGGCCCAGGATGATGAGCACGATCCCCCACAGCAACTGGCTGCGGAAGAGGGCGACAATGCCGGACACCACGAGGATGACGGCAAGAACCCAGAGCAGCAACGACATCACTAACCTCCAGAATCGATGGGGTACTTACGTGTTGCCCATCCGGTCTGGTTCCTAAACGTCAGTTGTTGGGCGGTGCGGCACTGATGTCGGACAGTGCCGAGGCTGGGTCTCGCTCGGTCGCGAGGTCGCCCAGCGACACCACGCCGACTACCTGATTTCCTTCGGTGCACACGGGAAGCCGGCGCAAAGCGTGCTCCCGCATGAGGCTCACCGCGTCCGAAGCAGACTGTTCGGGTGTTAGGCAGATGGCCCTTGAGGTGGCTATTTCGGACAGTGTGCTGCGTGTGGGATCAAGTCCCATCGCGATCGCGCGAACCACGATGTCGCGGTCGGTGATGATTCCCGCCAGCTCGGTCCCGCGGGTGACGATGACATCGCCGATGTGCTGCGCCCGCATCGCTTCGGCGGCCTGAGTAAGCGTCGCCGAGGGCGGCAGGCAGACCGGGTTAGGCGTCATGACGTCGCGTACCAACAGGTCCTGCATGATGGCATGCCTCCTTGGCTATGAAATTGCTGTCCCCGTGGGGGTACCCGGGAACGCTACGGCTAACCGCGTGGGGCTCCGTGGTATTTGACGAGCACCGGAACCGTGAACGCCAGCACCGCGACGAAGATCATGACGAGCACGCCGCCCCCGGTGACCGCCACGGCCGCTCCCGTCCCCGCCGCCGCTACGCCATGGAAGAGGTCGGCCAGCCGGGGACCGCCTGCCACCACGACCGTATGGACGCCCTGCATCCGGCCGCGCATCTCATCGGTCGCGGACGCTTGCAGGATCGTTCCGCGAAAGACCATCGACACCATGTCGGCTACACCGGCGAGAGCGAGGAAGAAGACCGCGAACCAGATCGAGCGGCTCAGGCCGAAGCCAGCGATGGCGGCTCCCCAGGCACCGACAGCCAGCACGACCATCAGGCCGTGGCGGCGGATGCCGGAGAACAGGCCAGAAAGCAGCCCGCCCACGAGGGCACCGATGGGAACCGCCGCGAAAAGCAGGCCTAGCGCGAAATCGTTGCCGACACCTGGATAACCGGTCGCGGCCAGCTCGGGGAAAAGCGCCCGGGGCATCCCGAAGACCATCGCGATGATGTCGGCGGCGAAGGACGCGAGCAGCAGCCGGTTCATTGCCAGATAACGGAATCCATCGAGGACATCCCGCAAGCGGGCCCGCCGGGTCTCGCCGTTGAGCGGCGCGAGTGAGGGCAGCGCCCAGACCGCCCAGAGCGCGGCGCACAGCGCGAGGGCGTCCACTAGGTACAGCATTGGCAGACCGGCCAGGGGAATCAGCGCTCCCGCGAGCAACGGTCCGCCAATCTGGCCTCCCTGCATCACCGTGGAGTTCAGAGCGACAGCCGCCGGAAGGTCCGCCGCCGGAACAAGCCTCGCCACCGAAGCGGTCCGCGCCGGCATGTTCATCCCGAACAGCGCCTGCTGCACCGCGACGAGCACGAGCAGCAGCGGAATAGAGCCGAAATCGAACGCGGCTTGCAGCCAGAAGACGATGAGCAAAAGCGCGATGCCCGAGTTGGTGAACAGCAGCATCTTGCGCCGGTCAACCGTGTCAGCGATCGCCCCACCCCACAGCGCGAAGACGATGAGCGGCACAAGCCCGGTGACGCTGGCGATGCCGACCCAGGCCGACGAGCCCGTCATGTCATAGATCTGCTTGGGCACAGCGACGGCGGTGAATTGCCCGCCAATCGCGGTGACGATGGTCGACAGCCAAAGGCGGCGGAACGCCACGTGCCGCAGCGGGCGGGTGTCAAGCAGGATGCGCCGGCGGGGCTTGGTGGAACTGGTGTGCGGGGGTGTCACGTGATCAGACTCTACTGGCGGCCGCTCAGGGCGGTTATCAGTGACCTTTGCCGGGTATCAGCCTGTGAGAGCGAGAGGAGCTCAACCGATGACCGATCTCACCGGGCAATCGACGGCGGCGTTGGTACGCCAGGCAGCAGAACAGATTTCCGCGCTCGCCAGGGACGAAATCCGGCTCGCACGGGCGGAAATCACCGAGAAAGGCCGGCACGCGGCACGCGGTGCCGGAATGCTGGGTGGTGCGGGCTTGACCGCTCTTTATGGTGTCGCTGCCCTCATTACGGCGGCGGGATTGGCCTTGGCGCTCGTCATGCCGGGCTGGGCGGCCGCGCTCGTGGTGGCAGCGGTCCTGTTCGTCGTCGCCGCGATCCAGGCGGTGGCGGGGCGCAACCAGCTCAAGCAGGTTCCACCGCTGGCTCCCACGCAAGCGATGGAGAGCATGCAGGCCGACCTTGACACGCTAGGAGGAAAGCATGGGTGATACCGAGGCCCTACGGGCTGAGATCAGCCAGGAACGCGAAGAACTGGGCCGCACGCTTGACGCGCTAACCGTCAAGACACAGGCGACAGCACAGTGGCTATTGCTCGCCGCGGCTGCCGCCGCCGCGGTAGCGATCATCATCGCCGTCACAAGGAGCCGCCGAGCATGACGAAGCTGGTCTATAAGCCGCTCGGAATGGTGGCCGGAGCGCTCGCGGGCATCGCCGCGGGCGTGGTGTTCAAGCAGGTGTGGCGGCTGATCGCCGACGAGGACGACACTCCGAACGCGACAGACGAAGACCGCACCTGGACGGAAATCCTTATAGCGGCTGCGATTCAGGGCGCCATCTTCGCGATCGTGAAAGCCGCGGTCGACCGCGGGGGCGCGACAGGGATCAAGCAGCTTACCGGCAAGTGGCCAGCATAACCGGACAAGCCACGCAAAATAATCCCTCTTTTGGGGCATACCGGACCAGAAATGATTTGAATATCGCCAATCGGGGTAGGTCTAAATCCCGTGAGGAATACAGGCTCCAGAGACCGGGTCTCCGGCTCATCGCATTTGTTTCTGGCCCACGAAGACGAAGAGATACCGTCTAGACCGCTACGTGTAGCGCTGATCGCTCCGCCGTACTTCGACATACCGCCGCAGGCCTATGGAGGGGTCGAAGCAGTCGTGGCCGACCTCGCCAACGGCCTGGTGGCGTTGGGGCACGACGTCACGCTCATCGCGGCCGGGAAGAACGGCACCGCAGCCAGGCACAGGACGGTCTGGGATCGCACGATCCCCGAGCGGCTCGGCGAACCGTTTCCAGAAGGCATGCACGCCATCCTCACCCGCCGCGAAGTCGAACTTCTGATGGCTTCCGGCGAACTCGACGTGATTCATGACCACACGTTCGCCGGGCCGCTCAACGCCTCGCACTACTCGGCTTTAGGCGTGCCGACGGTCGTCACGGTGCACGGGCCGGTCGATTCGGATCTGCGCCGGTTCTATCGCGCTTTGGGCACCGACGTCTCGCTGGTCGCCATCAGCGACCGGCAGCGAAGTCTGGCCCCAGAGCTGAACTGGATCTCAACTGTCCACAATGGACTCGACCCGCAGCACTGGCCGTTCGCCAAACAAAAGCAGGACTACGCGCTCTTCCTCGGGCGGTATCACCCGGACAAGGGCGTGCACCTGGCGGTCGAGGCGGCACACGCCGCTGGGCTGCCGCTGATCCTGGCGGGCAAGTGCGCCGAGCCGGTCGAACAGCGCTATTTCGCGTCCGAAGTGGAACCACGGCTCGGCGCGCAGGACCAGGTTGTCGGGGTGGCTGACGCGAAGTACAAACGCGAACTGCTGGCCAATGCCAGGTGCCTGCTGTTCCCGGTCCAATGGGAAGAACCGTTCGGCATGGTGATGATCGAAGCCATGGTGTGCGGTACGCCAGTCGTCGCCCTGCGTGGCGGTGCGGTAGCCGAAGTCATCACCGACGGTGTCACCGGGTTCATTTGCGACACGCCGGAGGAGCTGCCTGAAGCGATCGCCAAGGTGTCCACATTGGACCCCGAGGCGTGCCGTGCGCACGTGGACCGGCGCTTTAGCGCCAAGCGCATGTCGGCCGGTTATGTTCTGGCGTTTCGTCGCGCGATTGCGGCCCGGACTCGCGCGCATTCGCGCAAGATGAGGGTATGACTACCGGCCCCGCGCCCTTCAATGCCGGAGAACCGGTCCCGCTGGCCCCACCCGGGCGCGATTACGTGACGATGGTGGAAGGCACCACGTTCTGTATCTGCGCGGCCAGCGGCGACATCGAACCCGGCACACCGCAAGGGCTCTTCTTCAGGGATTCGCGGATCATCTCGCGCTGGCAGCTTCGGCTCGACGGGCTGCCCGCACAGGGGCTGTCCGTCGCCAATCCCGATGCCTACCAGGCCCGGTTCGTCTTGCGCCGGGCCCCGGCCGCGGGCCTGGCCGACTCGACCTTGCTGGTCGTGCGCCGCCGGGTCGTCGGTGACGGCATGAAGGAGATCATCACGCTGCGCAATGTCGGCCGTGAGACCACGGTGGTGAAGGTGGAGCTGCAAATCGCGGCCGATTTCGCCGACCTGTTCGCGGTCAAAGAGGGCCGGGCCGGCGCCGGTGAGGGCTATAGCTCATCGGCGCCCGGCACGGAGCTCATCTTCAGCCGCTCTGACGGCCAGCGCGGCATCTTCATCCACGCGACCAGGGAACCGGTGTCCAGTCCAGCTGGCCTGCTCTGGGAGGCCATCATCGGGCCGCGAGAGGAGTGGGAAGCCGAGATCATCACGCAAGCCGTGGTGACTGGGCGCCCGGTCCAGCCCCGGTTCCGTGGCTGGGGCGGGCGCGCGGCGATCGGAAAGTCGCCGTGGCTGACCGGGGTGACGTCGGTCAAGACGCACCATGCTGGGCTCGGCCAAGTGTTGCGGCAAAGTCTGCACGACCTCGACGCGCTGCGCATGGAAAGCGCCGCCGACCCGCGCCGTGTCTTCATGGCCGCCGGTGCCCCTTGGTTCATGACGCTGTTCGGGCGGGACAGTCTGCTCACGGCATGGATGCTGCTGCCCCTGGACACCGGGATCGCCCTAGGCACGCTGCACACCCTCGCGTCACTGCAAGGCACCCAGATCGATCCGCAAACCGAACAGGAGCCAGGCCGGATTCTGCACGAGTCCCGCCTCGGTCCCGACAGCGTCAGCGCGATCGGCGGGCACAACTATTACGGCACCGTTGACGCGACACCGTTGTTCGTGGCTCTGATCGCTGAAGCGTGGCGGTGGGGAGCGCCCGAAGCCGAAATCAAGGAACTCCTTCCGGCGATGGACAAGGCACTGTCCTGGATGGAGCAGTTTGGTGACCGCGATGGCGACGGTTTCCTGGAATACCAGCGCGCCACCGATCGTGGGCTAGCCAACCAGGGCTGGAAAGACAGCTGGGATGGGGTCACCGACTCGTCGGGCCGCCTCGCGGACACCCCTATCGCTTTGGCCGAAGTGCAGGGCTACGCCTACCTGGCGTGGCTGGCTCGTGCCGAACTGGCCGCGCACTTTGGGGATACATCCACGGCGGAGCGTTGCACCGTCAAGGCGGCCGCGTTGCGTAAGCGCTTCGCCGACGCCTTCTGGCTCCCCGAAGACGGCTACGTCGCGCTTGCCCTAGACGGGCACAAACGCCCCGTGGATTCGCTGACGAGTAACGCCGCGCAATGCTTGTGGAGCGGGATTCTCAGCGACGAACATGCCGCACGCCTCATCGCCCGGCTCAGTGCCTCCGATATGGACAGTGGCTTCGGCTTGCGCACGCTCTCTGAAGAAATGGGCGCCTACAACCCGATGAGCTATCACAACGGTTCAGTCTGGCCCCATGACACCGCGATCGCGGTGGCCGGGCTCATGCGCTACGCCCACGTGCCGGGCGCGGTTGAACTCGCTCACCGGCTGGCTCAAGGTTTGCTGCGCGCGGGTCTCGCTTTTGGAGCGCGGCTTCCCGAGCTGTTTTGCGGGTTTCCCTCCGACTCATTTGAATCGCCGGTCCCCTACCCGACGTCATGTTCGCCGCAAGCCTGGGCCAGCGCCGCACCTTTCATGGTGCTGCGCGCCTTCCTCGGCCTCGACCCACACGTCCCGCAACGGACCGTCAAAGTCACGCCGCACCTTCCGCACGAGTGGGGAGCCGTCACGCTCGACCGGCTGACCCTCGGCGGAAACCGAGTCAGAATAACGGCCTGCGCTGGCCAAGCACAGGCCGTCGAGTTGCCACCGGGTTGGGTGGCCGAAAGCTAATCGTCTTGCACCAGCATTTCTTTAAGCTCAGCAAAGGCTTTGGCCAGAAGCCGGGACACGTGCATCTGTGACACGCCAATGAGATCGGCGATGTCGGCCTGGGTCAGGTTGTCTTCAAACCGCAGTTTGAGGATGTGCTGTTCCCGCTCGGGCAGCCGCCCGATCACGCCGCGCAGGGCGAGGCGGTCGGGGACCATTTCGATTTGCTGGTCGAGTTCTCCCATGAGTTCGGCCAGCTGCGTGCTGTCGCTGCCGGGCACGGTGTCACTCAACGACCGCGTGGAATAGGCGCCAGCGCAACGCAGTCCACTTTGGATGTCCTCTTCGGTCTCACCGAGATACTCCGCCAGATCTTCGGCGGATGGCATGCGCTGCAACCGCTGACTCAGCTCCGGCACGGCTTTCGCTATGCGCAGATGCAACTCTTGCAGACGCCGGTTGACCCGCACGGACCATGCACGGTCCCGGAAATGCCGCTTGAGTTCGCCGGTCATCGTCGGGACGGCATAGTGCACGAATTGGATTCCCCGGCTCGGATCGAACCGGTCGACGGCTTTGATGAGGCCAACCAAAGCGACCTGAACGAGGTCGTCGAGTTCTTCGCCACGGTTCTGGAATTTCAGCGCCGCACGGCGCGCGAGCGGAGCGAACGTGGCGATGACTTCGTCTCGTAGCTCCGCATAACCAGGCTCGCCTGGCGTCAGCTCATGCATCCGCTCAAGCTCGGCTTGTGCTTCAAGTTCCGTTAGTGCTGTGTCGTGAAGTTTCACGGCTCACCGCCACGACCAGGGCCGCCTCAACGCACGCCACCGCGCGCCACTATCCGGCCGGTTAGGTCAATTGGCTCAGGCGCCCGCCTTCTGGAGCGCCTTCCTTTGACCCTACGCCGGTCAGCTTCGTCCACACAACCTTTCCGCGGCCTGTCCGGGCGATCCCCCAGTCCTCGGACAACGCTCCCACCAGCTGCAGCCCGAATCCACGCGGGTCGCCGGAGCTATCTGACGGCATGACCGGATTGTCATCGCGGACACTGATTTCGATGCCCGCGTCCTGTCTGCGGACCGTCACGGCAAGCGGAGTCTTGGCATGCATCACGCCGTTGGCGACCAGTTCCGAGACGACCAGTTCCGCCAGGCGGGCCGAACGGCGAACGCCCCACTTAGCGCACGCGGCGGCGACGAATTCGCGGGCGCGCCCGCACGAGGACGGATCTGGGGGCAGGCCAATGTACTCACGGGCGGAAACCACGACACCGGCGAGCGCCTCACGGGCGGCGGCGACGGTCGGCACGCAAATCAGGTAACGCCGGCAGGGCGTGACGTCGAATTCTGGCCCGGCCAGCACCACAGGCACCCCGGGCCACTTCGCTGAGGACTCGGCTAGCTCGCCGAGGCGATCCAGGCCATCGTCAGCGGCGGCCGTGAGCTCGGCCGCGTCCAGGACGAGAGCGGCGGGCATCGCGGCGAGGCTGTCAAGGATGATCTGTTCAGCGTCGCCTAAGTCGTGCGCCGTGAGCTCTCCGGATAGCGATAGCACCGCCACCGGGAAGGTTTCCCGGACCTGCCAGGTCAGCGCCATTTAGTGTTCCCCCAGGGTGGGTGTGGGTCATTCGGCTGGAGCGGACAGCAACGGCCCAACCCCAGTAACATCAAGCACTTTCGCGACCCAGTGCTTAGCTCCGAAGACGTGCAACGAGCCACCCTTGCTCGAGGCCAGCCGGTAAGCCTGCACCAAGGCCCGGATGCCGGTCGAATCGAGGAACGTCACGCCGGATAGGTCGACCCGTACGTTAGCGGAACTTCCCAGGGCCGAGGCAAGGGCGTCGCCGACCTTATCCGCTGTCGCTAAATCGATGTCGCCCGAGATCTTGACCGTTACCGCGCCATTGCCCGAGACCTGCTCCACGCCGAACATTCCCTTAACCTACGCTGCCGGCGGGAGCATCGTTTAGTCTGCTCCGCGGAATTCCTGTCTGGCGTTCGGGTGTCGCGATGACCGCGGTGCCATAGGCACATATTTCATTCCACGATTCCGTCACCGAGCGATGATCAAACCGCATGCCGACGACCGCGTTCCCTCCAATTCGCGCCGCCTGGGCGAGCATGCGTTCCACCGCCTCCGCCCGGTAATTCATGAGCACCTCGATGCGATGTGCTGGATCCACACCGTGTCCATCAGTTAGTGACTTCAGCCCCTCGGAGTAAGGGCTGAACGATCGCGCGGCGATACCAATTACCGGCCCGAGCACCCGGTCGACCCGGAAGCCCGGCAGCCCTTCTGTCGTGGTGACCATCACCTCGGCGGGATACCCAGGCACAACGTTCGGCAAACCTGGGTTTGGCACCGCCCACAGCGGGTACGCCAAAAGCATTAACCCCCGCCAAAAAGGGTTGACCGGGCATGGAAGGAGAACATCGTGTTTGGCAGCAAGCAGGCACACGACGCGCAGCACCATGCGGCAGCTGCCTGGAACGAGCTGGTTGAAGCGCTAGGGTCCACTCGCGACACTGCAACCGAGCGGGCGAAGGGCCTAAGTGGTGAGGCGAGCCGCAGAGCTATCGCTGCCTGGGATGTGCTGGCCGGACGGCCTCAGCGGTCTTCGGTATGGCCAGTGGCCGGCGCTTTGGCGGCCGGTCTGGCAGCGGGCTGGATCGCTTCGGAGATCGCGCGCCGGCGGCGGCCGGAAATTGACCGGGCGGTGTCGGCGGTTAGCAGTGAGCTGAAGCACGCGAAGCAGAATCTCGATGACCGGATCGCACGCGCGAAATCGGTCCAGGCCAGTCCTGTAGAGAAGGCCAAGGCAGCCGTTAATAGTGATCTCAGCTAAACCACGTTAGACCGGTCCCGTGGACACCTGTCCGCCACGCATCGTCTCAGGTGTTCACGGGACTTTTATGTGCCTGCGTGCTGGCGACCGCTGCGCGGTAGACCCGGGTGACCTGCCCGGCGATTCGTGGCCAGCTGAACTGCTCTTCGGCCCGCCTGCGGGCGGCGTTTCCCCAGTGGACCCGGGTCATGCGGTCTGATAGCGCACAGCTGAGAGCCTGTGTCAGCGCGAAGATGTCGCCCGCGGGAGTTAGCAATCCCGTGCGGCCGCTCACGACGGTGCGCTGAGCGTTTTCACTGCTGTAGCCCACGACCGGCACGCCACAGGCCATGGCTTCCTGCATCGCTGAGCTGAATCCACCGCTGGTGCGCACAGTGACCATCGCGTCGGCCGACCGGTAGAGCGCGGGCATGCGGTCGCGAGGAACCTGCCCCAGCATGAGGAGCCGGTTTTCCACCCACAGGTCCTTGGCTAGCGCGATGAGCCGCTGCACGAGCGGGTCGGTGGTGAGCCGTCCCCGCTCCGGGCCACCGGCGATCGTCAGTTCCGCCTCAGGCAGCTGGGGCAGGGCGCGGATCAGACTGAACAGACCGTCTCCGGGCGTGAGCCCTACGGCGAGGATGCGATGCAACGGTCCACTTTGGATGTCCACGTGGCCGGGCTGAAAGCGGTCTGTGTCGACTCCGGACGGGATAATGGAAATCCGGTCCTCTTCCACACCGAGACGGCCGAACCCGTCGGCCTGCCGGCCGTTTTGCACGATGACGTGGTCGGCGGCGCCGCAGACGGCGTCCTGCGGAATGGGATCGACACTGTGAGCGGTCATCACGAGGGGCAGCCGGGTCGCGGCAAGGGCGACGGCGCAGTCCATCCACGAGTGGACGTGCACGACGTCGGGCGCTCCTTCGTCGGCCCAGCGAGCGGCGAGCCGTTTTCCGAACCGGCCCAGGTCGGCGACTTCCGAGGCCCGTGGGGTGTGCCGGGTGGCCTGGTGGCCCAGCCCGGTCAGGGCTCTGGTCAGCTGCGCCACATACTGTTCCTGACGCCCGGCCCGGCCAGCCGAGATCATGGCTATGCGCATGCGGCTGTGGTTACCCGCCCGCATACACATCCAACCCTTCATGTTTGGAATTGATGTCCCGCGGTTATGGCCGTGTGCGTGCAAAGTCAATCTGCCCTGTCGTTGCGGGCCCTCGTCGCGGGCAATGTGACCCGGTTGCGCCAGCAGGCGCACGTCGCCGTCGAGTCAGTCGCGCAAACGGCCCAGCTGGTGGGTATGCCCTGGACCGCGAACTGGGTGTCGTCTATGGAGCACGGCACGCGTTCCCTTAGCGCCGAACAGTTACTGGCGCTGCCGGTTGTGCTGAGCATGGCACTCGGGCACCGCGTTTCGCTGGCGGATCTGCTCGCCGGGGACAGCCCGGTCGCGCTGGCGCCCGATCATGATCCGCTGCCGCCGGGCTACGTGCGCGACATCGTCACCGGCACGCCTTATCACCGTCCATTCGCGACAGTCGGCGCTGACGCGACCACGTTGCTGATGGCTGCCAACGTCGCGGCGGTGGAGAAGATGCGCCAGATCCGGGCGGCGAACCTGGGCGACGTCGACGTTCGCACCCTTGGCACCGCCGAGGCCGGTGCTGGGCAGGCCGAGGCCCGGCTCGCCAAACGGCTGGGGGTGCCGGAAATCATCGTCATCGCCGCGGCGGCGAGTCTTTGGGGGCGGTCGATGTCTGACGAGCGGGACCGTTTGCTGCGCGAGGCCGAGAGCGCCACCGCCGTGAACCGTCAGCTGAGTCACGCCATCGCCGAGCGGATCAAGCAAGCACGGGCCGGATCGGAATCCGCTAGCCAGCCTTCGGACCCCCTGGCAAAGTGATCATGTGCGGATACTGTTCACCTTCTCCGGCGGCAATGGCCACTTTCAGCCACTCGTTCCCCTCGCGCGCGCCGCGGTGGAGGCTGGGCATGAGGTAGCGGTCACTGGACGGCCCAAGGTCATGCCGATGGTGCGGTCAGCTGGGTTCACTGGTTTTCCCAGCGGCGGTGATGGTCGGACCATCACCGAAATCGTCGCGCTCGAAGCGCTTGACCTCGACCGCGAGGAACGAGCGTTTCGCAACGGGTTCGCCGGGCGGATGGCCCGAGAACGGGCCGCTGACGTGACGATCCTGTGCCAGGACTGGCAGCCAGACTTGCTGATCTGCGACGAGACTGACTTCGGGGCGATGATCGCAGCGGTTAAGCTCGGGCTCCCGCACGCCACCGTCATCACGCTCGCGGCCGGATCGTTTGTGCGCCCTGATCTCATCGGCGACACCCTCGACGCGGTCCGTGCCGAGTACGGCCTGCCACCCGACCCACAGCTGCGCATGGTTAGCGAACACGCCGTCCTGGTCCCGTTTCCGCCCGGCTACCGTGATCCGGCGTTCGCGTTGCCCAGCGATGCCCTCTTCTTCCGGCCCGCGACGGCAGCCGTGTCCACGGCGGACACTGCCCGGCCACTCGTCTATCTCACCCTCGGCACCATCTTCAACGTCGAGTCCGGAGACCTTTTCCCGCGCGCGATCGCGGCTGCGAGTTCGCTGCCTGTTGACGTCATCGTGACCACGGGCGCCGATCTGGACCCAGCCGCCCTCGGCGCGTACCCGGCGAACGTCGAGGCACACAGATACGTCGATCAGGCTGAACTCCTGTCCCGCTGCCAGGCGGTCATCTCGCACGCCGGATCGGGCAGTGTGCTCGGGGCGCTGGCGCACGGTGTGCCCATGGTGCTGTTGCCGATGGGTGCCGATCAGCCGTCCAATGCGCATCGATGCCATGACCTGGGTGCCGCGATCGTGCTGGACGCACTGACCGTGACCCCCGGCGCCATCGCCGCGGCCCTGAACGAGGTGCTCACGCGACCGTCCTATCGCGACAGTGCCCGCGCGATGGCCGCCGCGTTCGCCGCTCTTCCCGAAGCGAGTTCTGTCTTGCCCCGGCTCGAAGACCTTCTAAAACTCCGGTAACGTCCCGGGCATGCGCCGTCCCCTCGCCGTCGCGCTAGCCACTGCCGCCCTGCTCGTGCTCACGCCTCTGGCCGGTCCGGCCAGTGCCCAAGCACCCGTCACCAAACGGATCGCCGTCGTCGTCATCCAGAACGGTGATACCGCCAACGAGCGCACGCAGCTGGCTGACACGGCTTACTACCGCAATGTCTTCTTTGGTGGGTCCGATTCCCTGGCGACGTGGATGACAGCGGTGACGCACGGTCAGCTGACGTATGTGCCCGCGGGCGATGGGGTGTTCACGGCGGCGCCCAGCACCGAGCTGGCTAACGCCGACAAAGGCGGCTGCCACACCGGCCTCGCCCGCACGAACGCGGAGAGCCACCTGTCTGCGGCCGGGGTGAGCTGGGACGCGCTCGCGGTCGTCTATGACATCGCGTTGTGCGGCTGGGGCGGGCTCGGCCAGGTGCCCGGAAAGATCACGTGGTACCCGCCGCGGCCCTCGCTATCGGCGATCGTCCACGAGATCGGCCACAACCAGGGCTACCCGCATCAGTCCAAGAAGGACTGCGCCAAAGGCGATCTGGCGGTCTGCAAGGACAGTGGATACAGCGGCAACACCCCGATGGGCTCGGGCGGTTCTGGGCGCGGATACTCCTCTGTCGAGATGCTGCACTCGGGCTGGGCCCAGCCGGGCTGGAAGCAAACGGCGACAAGCCCGGGAACCTTCTCCCTCAAGCCCTTACACGCCGCCGTGAGCGTGACGGGCGTGCGCATTCTGGAATACAAAGCCTCGTCAACGGTCACCTACATCGTGGAGACGCGAGCGCCAGCGTCCGGAGTGGACAGCGCGATCAGCAACCCCGGTGTGCGCGTCTATGTCGTGACGCGAACGGACTACCGCAATGGGTCACTCATCAACCCCGGCACGGCGAGCACACCTTTCGCGCCAGCGGGGACCGTCATCAAGGACATGGCGAACAAAATCAGCATCACGGTCCGCTCATCGTCATCGTCGGGTGCGCAGGTGTCGGTCGAATCCCTGTCCCCCAAGCCTTCCAGCCCTGCCGCGTCCAAGCCGGCCGCACCGTCGCCGTCAGTGACGCCGTCCCCGGAGGAATCACCTTCCAGTTCGGCGAGCGCTGATCCCGTACCAGATAAGGAATCTGATCTTATCGATGCCGCTGGTGCGCCTCCCCGTAAGAGTGGCCTGAGCGCCGGCACCATCTTCCTCATCATTGGTCTCGGGATGGTCTTGGCGCTGGCGACCGTGACCGGATATTTCCTGCGCCCGGGGCGGCGCAAAGCCCGCCATCGTAAGCCACTCTTCGAGCGTCTTTAGCGCGTTGATCACTGGCCGAAGCCGGCCGCAATGCTACCTTTTCCCCGCACCAGAGGGGGAAAAATGGGCACCAAACACATCGTGGCCGGATTGGCGGCCGGGCTCGCGCTCATTCCGGCGGGCGCTGGACTGGCCGCACCTTTGCCGGGAGGTCTTGGGCCCTGCGTTCCGGGCAATTGCGGTCCCTACCCCTATCCGCCGCACAACGGGTCAACCACGTTGCGCGACAACGCCATCAGTGTGTACGCCGGCGGCGACTACCAGGTGCGGGAGAGCGCCGCCGAAGCCGAGGGCCGCATCGTCGTCTTAGGAGACTTCGACCAGAACAAAGCCGCCGTGTCCGGCGGTGCTTACAACGTCGGCATCGTGGGCGTGGGCTCGCAGGTGCGGCCGGAAGCGGGCACCGACTTTCTGGCCGTCGGCGGAAACATCACGGTCGCGCCTACACAGCGCATCATCGCCGAGGGCGGGAAAGTTCGCTACGGCGGCACCGTGACCGGCACGGTCAGCGTGCTCGTCCCCGCGGATCTGATTCAGGATCCCAACGCGACCGCGCCCTACACCTCGCTGCTGACCGAGCTTGAGGAAGCGTCGCAGTGCTATGCCGACGAAGCCCTGGTGCCGGAGACCGGTTCGATCGTCTATCCCAACCCGATGGACCCGTTCGGCGTCATCTTCTCCGGTGACGGCACCTCGGCGCTGCAGGTCTTTTACGTCGACCGGGATCTGGTGGCGCTCAACGGCACCGGCCAGGTCGATCTGCGCTTCGTCGGCATTCCCGCCGGGGCGACCGTTCTCATCAACGTGACGAAGCCGGACTGGCATGCCAACGTCAGCGGCGGCTTCGACGGCACGTGGGAGGCGCTGCGCGAGAAGACGCTGTGGAACATTCCCAGCGCCACCACACCCCGCTTCGGCGGGACGGCGCAGTTTCAGGGAAGTGTCCTGATCGGAGACCCCGCCAGCACGGCGACTGTCACCAACGCGGGCATGAACGGCCGCTTCTTCACGGCAGGAAGCATCGTGCACGGCGGGACCGGTGGGGCGAGCGGCAACGAGTTCCACAGCTATCCGTTCACGGGCGATCTGCCGTCCTGTGACAACGTCGTTCCCACACCGAGCGCGTCTCCTAGCGCCTCTCCCAGCGCATCACCCACTGCCAGCCCGACGGCTACGGCTTCGTCTAGCGAAGACGCGCCAAACCCGGCTCCGCTGCCCACTACGGGAAGCCGGGTAGTCCCGTTGATGGGACTTGGTTTCGGGCTCGTCGTCGCCGGCGTGCTCCTGCTCTTCGGCTCGCTGCGCAGACTGCGCGACAATCCCTAGGCTGACGCTTCCGCCCTCTTCTTGAGGGCGGCGGCGTGCCGTTCGAAACCGTCCTGCACTGAACGCACCGGCGTGTACTTGGCCATCAAGCCATGGAAGCGTTCTTCCGTGCGGTAACGGGTCGCCCCACTGGCGTCTTGTTCCAGCCACTGCGCCCGCCGGCCGCGGATCATCCAGGTGCGGTGCAGGAAGCCGTAGAACTCGTATTCCAGCCGTGCCTTGGTTACGGCGCCATCCAGGGCAGGCGGGTCGATCAGGGTGATGCGTTCCGGGCTGGCCACCAGTTTCCCGCCGCGGAAACGCACGTGCAGCACGAGCTTGTCGCCGACCTTCGCCGGGCCGGCGGCGCGGCGGTCGACACGTTCGATGAACGGGTTCCATTCTTGGTAGGAATCGAGGTCCATCATCACGTCCCAAACCGTCGCGATGGGAGCGTTGATACTGACAGCGGTCTGCGCGAACACCATGTCTCCTCCGGGCCGCCAATTTTAGAACACGTTACAATGTATGACCCGTGTCCCGGCAGTCCGTAGTTTGCGCTAAGCCTCAAATCCGCCAGACATCAAGGCACGAAACGTCCCGTGTGGACCAGTTGCCCAGCAGATATTGCCCATCCGCGCTGAAAGCCGAGCGAGCCGGTTCAGCGGTGCTGAGGTCAGCACGAAACAGCTCCTCATCCGTGTCAGCCTGGTGCAGCCAAATGGCGGCGTGCCCGTTGCGGCAAGTCGAACCAGCTCGCAGCCGGCCATCCGGGCTCCACGCCTCGGCGGCGAAACCCGGTGCCGTGGTGCGCCTGGTGAACCCGGCGAACCGCCGTTGCAGATCGTCACCGTGGATTTCCTCGATCAGCCCGCCGGTCCGCAGATCCCACACGACCGCGACATCGCGGCGGTAGCGGCCGACACTGACTTGCTTGTCCACTTCGGACGCGAGCTGCCACTGGTTCTCGTTCACCACCACCGTCAGCGGGCGGGCCGGTGTGCGGAATTCGGCGAGCTGGCGTCCCGTCGGCACCTCCCAGACCGCGAACTGCCCAGCGTCAGTCCAGGTCACGAGCGCCATCGAGCCTCCGGAACCGACGAACAGCCGCCCGTTGCCCGGGGCGGCACCGTTGGCTGGACGGACCTCCTCGACGATCGACCCGTTGGCGATGGAGCGCACGCGCACGTAGGCACCGGAATCCGCGCACTCGGCGACGTACTGATGGTCTTGCGTGAGCACCCACTCTCCACTGACTTTCATGGCAAGGCGTTTCGTCGGCCGGTCATTCTGAATCAGCTGAGCCGACCGCGCGAAGCCAAGCACCGCACCGGGAACCGCCGGTGAGCCCGGCGCTGTCCGTTGCTCCAGCAGGATTCCCTCCCGGGCGGCGGTGAGGTCGAACACCCGGTCGTCGGCGGTGCGCAGCTGGGCGATGAGCGCACCGTGCCCGAACGACTGTCCTTCTTGGACGGTCCAGCGCAGCAGCCGGGAATCCTCAGGAAATCCGCTCCAGCACAACGGCTCGATCCGCCACGTGGCCGGTTGTGAGACGAGCCGCCGCCGCTGGCCTTGCATCGCCCAGCGGGCAGCGCCCCGGATAACGGCATACTCGGGGTCGAGCGGCACGAGCAGCGGCCGCCCCAGCTCCTGCCGCAACGTCGCGGGCACCTGGGCGATCCGCGCTCCGCCACCGGTCACGAGCACGGCGGTGACGTCAGCCAGACTCACGCCCGCCCGCGCGGCCAAGGCACGGCAGCTCGCCGCTAGCCAGCGCAGGGCCGCGTCGGTGACGCCGTCGCGCGTGAGCGTGTGGCTGGCGCTTTCCTCGGCCAGCGACACCGAACCCTGTGGATCAAGCCGGACGAGCGCGGCCGACCAGGCCTCATTCAAATCGCAGACCAGGACTAGCGCGTCGTCCGGCAGATCCGGCCTGGCCTGCGGATCGGCAGCAGCGGCCACGGGCTGGCTGACCAGCTCCGCGTCCGGGAACCCGGCTGCCGTCGCGGCCGCCAGCAAACCAGCTCTCGCGGTGCCGCTCGGCACCGTGAGCACGAGCTTGCCGATCTGGGCCTGTAATTGCCTTTCCGCGTGAGCGGCCAGCCCACGCAAATCAGCGGCCTGTGTCCAGGTGAGGTAATGGACCTGTTCCGCGGCGACCACTGCCGCGACGGCCGGGCTAGCACCAACGTCAACAACCAGCGAACTGAAAGTCATGGCAGACCCCACTCTCGTGGGCCAGACCATAGATGGCTCTCATTGCGGGCTGATTTCCTGCACTGAACGGGAACGTTTCTTCACTATCCGTGACTACCATGTTTGATATGGTTAGCGACGTTGCTGCCGAAAAACACGGGCAAACATTCGATTTTCTGGATATCAACCGAAACGGATACCTCCAGCGGGGCGACTTCGAGGACATCGCCAAGCGCCTAGCCCGCTCCGCCTCCAACGAAGACATGCATATCGTTGTCTCCGCCTATCTTCAGTTCTGGGAAGACCTGTGCCGCAAGCTAAAGGTCGCCGATGACGGACAGATCAGCCGTGACGAATACATTGAAGGCATTGAGGCGGTAGCCAAATCGTCGCCCCATGGTTTCGACGAGGGAATCGCGCAAATGCCGCGAGCGATTCTGGTCCTGTATGACGCCGACGGCGATGGCCGGTTGAGCGCCAAGGAGTTTCTAGCCTTTCAAACCGCGTTAGGGGTGGCGCCCGAGCAGGCCAGCATAGGCCTGCTCGCGATCGACCGCGACGCTGACGGTTTCGTGACCGCCGAAGACCTCATGCAGGCGTGCCGTGAGTTCGTCTGCAGCGACGACCCACACGCGCCAGGCAACTGGCTCTTCGGCGGCCTCAAACCGCGCCCCATCAGGTACTACTGAGCGGTCCGCAACGAGATCGCCTTGAGGAAGATCTCGCCGATCTTGGCGGGGTCCGGGGTCACGAACACGCCACCACCGGTCTGCTTGGTGATCTCCTCCAGCGGACCGGGAACCACGTCTGGCCCGATGCCGATGAAGATCACCTGGATCGGCTTCTTCGGATCCTGGATCTGCTTGAGCTTGGCGAGCAGGTCGGCATGGGTGATGCCATTGGCGTCGTCGTTACCGATGCCGTCGGTCATGAGCACGAGCGAGTTGACCCGGCCCGGATCCCAGTCCTTTTGCACCGCTTGGTACGCCGCCAGGACCGTGTCGTAAAGACCCGTGTCGCCCTGTGGCTTGGCCTTGATGGTGCTCAGTGCCTGCAACAGTTTCGTGCGCTGCAACGCGAGCGGCTCGATCGGCGAGAGTTCCTTGTAGTCCTTGGCCCCATCGAGCTCGGTGGAGAAGACCCACAGGCCCACCGCCCACGAGTCGTCGAACAGGCCAACACCACGGCGGGCCGCCTCGAGCGTGAGATCGATGCGCGTCATGTTGCCCGCGCTGGGAACCTTGGCGCCCATGGTTCCGGAGATATCAATGACGGCGAGCATGCGAGCGGGCAGCGTCACGGCGATCCACGACGACAGTGCCTTCTCTACGGCAGCGGCGGCGGCGGCACGCTCGGTCGCGGTCGGGGCGGGCGTCGCGGTGGGCATGGGCGCCGCTGACGGCAACGCGAAGCCGTCGGTGGTCCGGCCTTCGGCTGTGCGCAGCCCGTCTGCGGCAAGGCGGTTGCGGAACTCGCCGCCCTGCAGTTCTTCGAGCAACCGGGCAGCCACGTTGCTGCGGCTCTGTTCGATGCCCGGCAGCACGGCGTAGGGATAGTCCAGGGCCAGCGGCGCCGGGTCCAGATAGAGAGCAGCCAGGCGGACCGGCGGCTTAGCGGCGTTGAAGGCGATGACGGACTGCTCCGACAACGCCGCCGCGCTCAGCCCGGAGGCGATCGCGGCTGGTTCCGACGACCGTGGGAAGCGCGCGAGCACATCCTGCTTGAGCGCGGACCGTCCAGCGGCCAAGGCACGCAATGCCCCGGTCGCGGCAGCCTGGCCGTTCGGGTTTGCGCTCATCGCCGCGCCCAGCGCGAGCAGGCCCGACAGGGCTGCCGCGTCACGGGTCGGCTCTACAGTGCCGATCTTCATCTTGGTGTCGGTGGTCATCCGCTGCAGCAGCGCTTGCCACGTCAAAGCATTGGTAGGCCAGCCGAGAGTGGCCGCGACGGGTTCTGGCATCGCCATGACGACAGGGCTGCGCGCGATCGAAGGCGCGTCACCGATCGCGAGCACCGGCGAGGCGCTAGCCAGCCGGGCGAGCCACATGGACGAGTCCGGCACCCAGACATCGGGTACTTCGATGTTCCCGCTCGCCTGACCGACTCCGGCCATCGCCACGTTCTGTTTGCCCGCGAGAGCGGCCGCTATGTCGGCCGGATCGGCCGCGGTGACCTCGATCTGGACACACGCACCGTCCACTTCGACCTTGCGCGCGGCCAACGCTGCGGCCGCCTGCTTGATCGCTGGCGCGATCTCGGCTGCCGCGGCAACCTTCAGTGGGGCGGAGCCGGAGCAACCGGGCTTGGCGACGAACTGGTAGGCGACGACAACAACCCCGGCGATGGCAGCGACGGTTAACGCCACTCCCGCTGCGATGGCTCCAGCGCCGAATGGCTGTTTACGTCTATTACGGTGGCGGCCTGACACGAGTGCCAATACTTCTTTAAGGCAGCCTTGCTTGACCACATACGAACGGCTTAAAGTTACCAATCAGAAACATAGCCAGCGGTGGATCTAGCTGCTGCTTAAGATGCTCTTGTGGCCAAGTCACGAGTTCTGCAAGTCGCGAACCGGGAAGTAACAATCACTAACCCGGACAAGATGGTCTTTCCCGTGCCCGGAATTACCAAGCTTGACCTTGTTAACTACTACCTTGCGGTGTCTGATGGTGCTTTGCGAGGTGTATCCGGCCGGCCGATGATTCTCAAGAGATTCGTCAAAGGAATTGACGAGGAAGCGTTTTTTCAAAAACGCGCGCCGTCGACCCGCCCAGACTGGATTGAAGTAGCCGAGCTGCATTACGCATCGGGCAGATCGGCCGAAGAGGTCGTTGTGCGAGATAGCGCGCAATTGGCATGGGTCATCAACCTCGGGTGCATAGACCTCAACCCCCATCCGGTACGCGCTGAGGACCTCGATCGCCCCGACGAACTGCGCATCGACCTTGATCCCATGCCCGGGATCGAGTGGTCCCAGATCGTTGATGTCGCCTATGTCGCCAAGGCGGTGCTGGAAGACCACGGGCTCGCCGCCTGGCCCAAGACCTCCGGCTCCAAGGGTTTCCACATCATCACCCGGATCGACCCGCGATGGTCCTATCAGGACGTTCGCCTGGCCGCCGAGACAGTGGCCCGCGAAGTGGAGAACCGGGCGCCCGAGCTGGCGACGGCCAAGTGGTGGAAGGAAGAACGCGGCGAGAAGGTCTTCGTCGACTTCAACCAGAACGCCAAAGACAGGACCGTCGCCTCCGCCTACTCCGTGCGTGCCGTGCCGGACGCCCGGGTTTCGGCGCCGCTGGCGTGGGATGAAGTGCGCGACTGTCATCCGGAGAAGTTCACAGCGGTCACCATGTTGCCGCGTTTCGCCGAGATAGGCGATCCGCACCGGGACATCGAAGAGGCGCCCGGCTCACTGACAGCGCTGCTGGAGCTCGCTAAGCAAATGGGTCCCGCGGAGAAACCGCCGAAGGGTCAGGGCAGGCGGCAGCAAACGATGCCGCTGATCGAAGTCGCCCGTACCAAAACCAAGCCTGAAGCCCTGGAAGCACTGGAGCGGTGGAAAGCCAAGCACCCCAAGGCGGTGGAGCACCTGGAGCCGGCCGACGTCCTCGTTGACGGCATGCGTGGCCGCAGCTCGCTGTGGTACCGCATCCGTGTCAACCTGCAGCACGTCCCCGAAGCGGAACGTCCCGCACAGGAACCCTTGGAAGCCAATTATGACCCGTGGCAGGGCTTCGTGCCTAACCCAGGAGCCGGGCCAGCCAAGCCGTCATAGCGCTGGTGTAGACCTCGCTAACGGTCTCGCCGTTAGCGGGCCAATAGGTGCAGCCAGGCAGTTCCACCGACTCCGAGTCGGGCTGGCTGGCGCTTAGCAGCGTCTTGCCCTGAAACTCCAGCACCGGGATCGACAACCGGAAACCCCCGCCGGGCACGGAAACCGCGATGACGAAGTCAACCTCGGCGGGATAGGCGATCGCGGCCGCAGCGGCGGCGAGTGCTCCCGTTCCCAGCCCCCACAGCCCCATCGGGACGTCGCCAGCCTGATCACGCAGAAGCCGGATCGCGGCGACCGCGTCGGCGGCCTGGTGTCCTACGTGGACGGTGCCGTTAGAGCTTGTCCGCCGGTCATACCGCAGCACCGCCACCCCGATAGAGGTCAATGCCTCACTTAAGTGCTGGTAAAGGAAAAAAGACCGTTCGCCTGCTTCCGCCGCGTGCAGCACTACAACCCCGCCACGCGCCGCGCGCGCTGGTTCGTCCAATGTGGCGGGTAGGGAAAGACCGGAAGCGTCGACGGTGAATTCCATGGCGAGATGGTATCGATGCGGCCGCGCTCACCCGAGCGAAAACGCCGGGGCGGCGCGACCGCATCGACGCTAGCTAAGTCCTAAATGGATAGTCTTAGTCAGCGTGGCGTTGCTGTCGTCGCCGTCAAGCGACCACACCATGACGCCGCCTAGCCCCTGTGACCGAGACCAGAGTGTCTTCTGCAGCACGACGAGCGGGTCGTCATAGGTCCAGAAGGTGGTCCCGTTGAAGAGCCATGCGTGGCCGGCCTGCCAGTCCCGGTAAACCGGGTAACCCAGGGTCTTGAGGGCCTTGTAGTCCTCGAAACCAGCCTGGTGCGTGGCGGGCGCGGGCCCGGTCGCGGGCTTGAACAAGCCGTTACCGCCAGCGGTGATCCCGGTCCAGCCTTGGCCGTAATACGGGATACCGATCACGATCTTCTGCCGTGGAGCTCCTCGCTCAATCCACGACTTCACGGTGCGTTCCAGGGTGAAGTCAGGATTGTCCGGTGAGCCAGCGGGACGGCGCAGAGCCGACTGCTGGTTGGTCACCGTCTCCCAAGTGCCGTGGAAGTCGTACCCCTGCACGGTAGCGAAGTCCAGGTACTTGAAGATCTTCTTGCCTTCGAAGCCAGCGTCCATGGCGGCCGGGTTGGCCGGCAGGAACGCGCTCAGCTCGTACTTCTTGGCGTTGCTCTGGCCCAGTGCGTCGAGCTGCTTGCGGAACTCGGCGACCAGCCCGGTGAAGTTGACCTTGTCTTCCGGGCGGATCACGTTGCCTGGTTCACCGTTCCAGTTCGGCCACTCCCAGTCGAGGTCGATGCCATCGAAGACACCGGCCGCGGCTCCTGGTCCCCCGCTGCCACCGTCCAGAATGGGCAGATTCCCCTTGAGGAAAATGTCGATGCAGGAGGACACGAATGCGGCCCGGTTCTCCGGGAGTGCCGCGTTCGAAAAGTAGGTGGACCAGGTCCAGCCGCCGATCGAAATCATCACCTTGAGGTTCGGGTGCTTTTGCTTCAATTTGAGCAGCTGGCCGAAGTTGCCGTTGAGCGGTTCACCCCAGGTGTCACCGACGCCGTCCACCGATTGCTCAGCCGGAACAGTGCGCTGATAGTCAGCCCACGCGTCGCTCTCACCGGGGGTCGCGGACTGGAAGCAGAGCCCTTCGGGGCTCACGTTGGCGAACGCATAGTTAATATGCGTCAGCTTCGCTGCCGCCCCTGAGGTGTCCAGGTCTTTCACATGGAAATTGCGGCCGTAGATACCCCACTGGGTGAAGTAGCCAACCTGGCGCAATTTCGGCCTAGTCGAGCCGGAACTCGCAGCCTGCGCGGCGGGTGCCGCGATCCCTGCCGCCGCCACCGCAGTCGCGGCCGCTAGCAGAGCAATTAGTGGTCGTAGGCGCATTCACACTCCTAATCATCGAACACTAATGATTAGGAAACTTATCTAATAGAATTCCCTTACGCAATGCTCGAAACTTTTCCTTACACTGCACGGCATGACGCAGACGACCGACGCGCCCACTGGCATCGACCCGCACACGTTCCGCGCGGTCCTGCGCAACCAGGCCTCCTCAGTCACCATCGTGACCGCACCCGGCCCAGCCGGCCTGACGGTCACGTCGTTCACCTCGGTATCGCTACGCCCGCAACTGGTTTCGTTCATCATCGGCGACACCGCCTCAGCCCGCCCCGCGATCGAATCAGCCTCCTATGTGGCCATTCACCTGCTGCGCGCGGGCCAGGAAAACGTCGCCCGCGTCTTCGCGACCTCCGGCATCGACCGCTTCGCCGACCAGTCTCTGTGGCGTCCCGGCCCCTACGGCCTGCCCATGCTGCACGACGCCCTGGCCGTCCTGATCTGCTCCGTCACCGGCCGCCTTACCGTCGGCGATCACATCGTCGTCCTCGGCACCCCCGTCAGTGCGAGCCAAACTCCTGGCGAGCCCCTGCTCTACCACCGTGGCAGCTACACCACCCTGACCCCCTGAACCGCCAGCCCTAGCCGGTGTAGAGGCAGAAGGGGTGGCCTGCGGGGTCAAGGAGCACGCGGACGTTTTCTTGCGGTTGATACTCGGCGAGGGTGGCGCCGAGGGCGATGGCGCGGGCGGTTTCGGCGGCGAGATCGGTGACTTCGAAGTCCAGGTGCAGCTGCATTTGCTGCTGCCCGGGCTGCGCCGGCCACGACGGGCGCACGTAACCGGGATTGCGCTGGACGCTGAGGTAGGCGATACCCTCGCCGGCGTCGAGGGACGCGTCGCTCTCGTCTATCTTGTGGATCTTCCAACCGCGCAGTTCAGCGTAGAAATGGGCGAGCTGTGCGACATCAGCGCAGTCGAGCACGACGCCCCACCAGTCGTTACGCTTCCACCGGTCGTTTTCTGCGGCAGGCTCGTTCATGGACAAGATGTTAGCCCCGCACCGGAAGACCAGCGGCCAGGTAGGCGGCGTCAATCAGTTCCATCGTGGCGATCGAGTCCGAGGGCGGGGTCAGGTTGGTGTCCTCGCCACGGACAGCGTCGGCGAAGGCCTGCAGCTGATAGGTGTAAGTCGGCGTCTTGCTGAACCGTTCCCGCCGCGTCGCGCCGCCGGTGCGGACAGTGAAGTGGTGGAAGTATTGTGGCGCAACGAAATTCACCACCCGCACCGAGCCGAGCGTGCCCGTGACGTGTGCGGTCAGTTTGAGCAGCGCCGACGACCACATCGAGGTGGTCACGTGACCGGTGGCTCCGCCCGGAAATGACAGCGAGATTTGCATCGCCCGGTCGACACGAGGGTCGCGGCGCAGGGTTTTCGCCGACGCTGACACGACAGTTGGGGTGCCGGGGCCAGCCAAACGCAAGCAGCGCAAGGCATAACAGCCAGCGTCCATGAGGGCGCCGCCCGCGAGACCGAAGTTGTAACGGATGTCGCCGAAGCGCGGCAGCGGAAAGCACATCGCCGTTTTGACCTGTGTCACGGTGCCGATCTCTCCACTGTGGACGATCTCAGCCAGGCGGCCGGCGAGCGGGTGATAGCGGTAGTGAAACGCCTCCATGACGGTCAGTGAACCGGCGGCGGCCGCCACAGAACGGGCCTCGGACGCGTTGGCCGTGAACGGCTTCTCGCCCAGCACGTGCTTTCCGGCCTGCAATGCGGCGATCGTCCACGACGCGTGCAGGCCGTTGGGCAACGGGTTGTAGATGGCGTCGATGGAAGGGTCCGCGATCAGGGCGGCATAGCTGTCGTGCACGACGGGGATGCCATGCCGGCGGGTGAAAGCCGATGCCCGGGAGCGATCGCGTGCCGCGACGGCCGTCACGGTCACCCCGTCAACGGCGGCCGCGGGTTTGATCAGCGCGGTGGGAGTAATGCGGGCAGCGCCGAGCACGCCGATGCGAAGGGTCACCCGCGAAAGATAGCCCCTACCGCAACGGCTCCTGCAACTCCGTGACCCACGTGGACTTATCGTCGCCCACTTGCAGGTAGAGCTCACGGTTGTAGCCAGCCGACTTGTAGCCACTGGCGTCGATCCAGAGGGCGAGCTCCTGGATCGTTGACATCACGTTGTCCATCGCTCCACGGTGGACGATCGTGGCGGCCCGTTCGATCGCGGGCAGGTCGACGACCTTGAAGTCATAGTCGCCATCTGCCGGGATGTTCACCGGGAAACACGCGTGCACGATGATGCCGTCGCTGTTTGGGGCGTCTTCGTAATATGCGATCGCTGGGCCGGCGACCTGAATGTCGCGCCGATCGAGGCGTACCCACAAATCGTCATATAGCGGGCTGATGGCCGGCCCCACCGATTCCGGCTCGAAGCTGGCCGCCGGGGCGGAAAGTTCGGCGACCCGCACCGCCGGGATCGTCTTCACCTGGATGTCCTGCTGCGGCATGATGCCTTCCTTCTCGATGATCAGGAGCCTCGCCTCAACCTGTCCCAGCCGGGCCGTGTCCTGCGCTATCTGCGTATGCAGGTCGGCCAGGCGCAACCGCAGCATGCCGCGCAGTTCCTCCACGCTGATCTTGTCGTGAAGGATGCTCTGAACCTGTTGTAACGTGAAGCCCAGATCTTTAAGCGCCACAATGCGGTTCAGCAGTGCCAGCTGAGCAGCGTCATATGACCGGTAACCGGTCGCCTCATCGACATAGGCCGGAGGCAGCAAGCCGATCGCGTCATAGTGCCGCAGCATGCGGACCGAGACGCGGCCGTGCCGGGCGAAATCTCCAATACTGAACATGATGCCTCCAGGTGTAGCCCCTCACACTGTGTCAGGGTCAACCCGCGGGCACGAACCGAATCGGGGAAGCTCCTTGGGCTACGGAAGGCCGTTTCTTACTTTTCTTGCGGTACAGACACTTTCCGCCACCGGCAGCTCGTTCTCCCTGATCGCTATTCCCCTGCTCGTGTTGCACACGACGGGTTCCGTGCTGCAGATGGGCCTCATCACCGGTCTCGGCGGGGCGGCCTCGCTCATCATGGGTGTCTTCGCCGGGTTCATCGCCGACCGGGTCAACCGCCGTGCCCTGCTCATCGGCAGCGACGTGGCCCGCTTCGTCTTGCACGCCAGCATTCCGGTGGCCTGGCTGTTCGCTCCGCAGCTGTGGCTGCTGTACCTGGCCGTCCCGCTTTCGGCCGCGTGCGGCATGCTCGCCCGCGTCACGCAGGTGACCGTCGTGCCGGGGCTCGTGCCCAAGGATCAGATCATCAAGGCAAACGGCCATCTATTCGCTTCGACGGCGACCGCTTACCTGGCCGGGCCCGCGCTGGCCGGTCTCGTGTCTGGCTCCCTCGGCCCACAGACCGCTATCGCCGTGGATGCCGCCAGCTTCGCGTTATCCGCTGCCGGGCTCGCGTTCATCAAGCTGCCCCGCCTGCAACGGGAACCCAGCACCGAAAGCAAGACGGCGCAGTTCCTCGCCGGCGCGAAATTCCTTTGGCACCAACCCGTCCTGCGTTCGCTGACGATTTTGCTCGCGGTGTTCACGTCGATCACGATGGGACTGACCGACGTCTTCATCTTCCGGCTCAAACACGACCTGGCTCAGCCGGATCGCGTCATCGGATTCGTCATGGCGGCAAGCTTCGCTGGTACCCTCGTGGCATCTTTGGGAGTGGCGCGGATCAGGCACCGCTTCGCGTTCGGCACCACCTGGATAGGCGCGTGTGTCCTTTGTGGACTCTCGGTCCTCGGCATGGCCTGGTCCACGAGCGCCGCCATGATCGGGCTCATGGCCGCTGGCATGGCGCTCGCGACGGGGATAGCTGGCATCTCCTCGATGTCGCTACGGCAGGAAATCACGCCCAGCGATCTGCTCGGCCGGGTCACGTCTGCGTTCTGGACCCTGCACGGTGCCCTCAATCCCCTCGGCATCGCGCTTCTCGCCGCGGCAGCGGGCAAATATGGCACGACAGCAACACTTTTCGTTTCCGGCGCGGCCTGTGTGCTGATCGCGCTTTCGGCTCTGCTCACACCCGTCTATTCTCACCAGCGAGAACCCCAAAAAGCATTGGCGGAAACATGATTACGCTCGCCCTGGCGCAAGAGAAACTGGCGGAGCTAGAGCCTGCCATCCGTGCCGACTTCACCAAGGTCCTGCAAGCGGTGGTGGACAAGGCCAATCGCGACTTCACGCTGCCGGCGCACATCTTCCTGCACCGCATCGCGCTCGATGGCGACACCGTCCACATTACTTACGACGACTTGTCCGGCGCTGGGCCGCTCTATTTCGACGAGGGTCGCTGGACCGGTCCCCTCCTCGCCCACTGGCGCAAGCAGGATCAGCAGAAATATGCCAAACACCGCACGACGGGGCTTTACAAAGGCACCACCGTCGAACCCGAGCTCAAAGCCTTCCGTTATGACACTGTGCCGTCGGAGCACCTCGTGGTCACCCTGATGCACACCGGTCTGCCTCCGGCTGGGAGCGTCAAGACGTTCTGGCTGTCCTGACACTCCCGAAGGCGAGCTAGATGCGGATGACGTCGGAGTAGATCAGCCTGCCGCCGCCGCTGTTGCGTTCGTGCTCCACGATGACGAGCCGGTGTGGCCGCAGGAGCCGGGAGATGCCCAGATTCAGCGTGCCTGTCCACGTCGTGAAGCCATCAGGTGACACCGTCGCCGTGAGCTCGGTTCCCGTTGCGGGAGCGGAGATCTGCCAGTCGAGGTCGCGCGGGTTGAGGCCAAACGCCGTCTGCACGATCACGGAAACCCGGTTGGGGCTGGTGTTCGCGGCATCGGTGCCGGTGCCGGACTGTCCGGCCACGGTTACCTTGACGCGTGTCAGGTCAAGCATGTCCATCGCGACCGTCGCGGTCCGGTCGGGGGCGAGTTGTGCCCACTCGACGTTGGCGATCGGTGACAGGTGCATCTTCGCGATGGAGTTCGGCTGGAACCGGGCCAGCATCAGGCTGACGAAGGGCTGATAGACCTTTTGCGGTGGCAGCACGAGGTCGCACGCCCACCGCCGCCGTTGCGCGTCCCAGACGACGTCGTGAGCGGCGACCGAGACCAGTGAGGTGTCCAGTTCGGCGGGCACGATGTCTTTGTGCGCCGTGCCAAGCGTGAACTCTGTCGCCACTGGGAACCGTTGCGCCGCATTCGTTTTCACGGTCGGGTCGGCGCCGGCCTGGGTCAGCAGTGCCAGCAGCCGCGGATCCGATGGCGTGCCGCCGTTGCTGAGCACGACGGCCAGCTGCTCGCCGACGCCGGAGGAATACCAGCCGCGCTCGAGGAACACCCGCAGCCCGCCGCCGCTTCGGGTCTTGGACTTCGTCCGGCCGAGGTTGCTGCTGGACTCCTTCCATCCAAACGTCGGTACGATCCAGGAAACCTTGGGCGGCAAGGGCCTTGCCGTGCTGGGCAGGTCGCGCGTGATTGCCGCGGCCGAGACGCGGCTCACCGGCAGCGCGACGATAGCGACGTTAACCGTTGCCCCGTCGGGGATCTCACTCAACGGTGTCCGTGCGATCTTGCCACCGGTCACCGTGTAGTCCTGGTCGCGGCGGAACGTCTTCGTGTCATCGAGAGACTTCACGACATCGCTTCCGGTCGCGATGCCCGACTTGGCCACCTCCACCGCGGCCGTGCCCGTGAGCTTAATCTTGCCCCGCTGCACGAAATATTCCATGTAGCGCGTCGTGCCTTCGATCGTGTAATCCACCTTGTGCCGCTTGGTATCGCCGAACGCGTGCTTGGCTGGGAAATCCATAGTGGGCGCGGTGCCGTAGTCGACCGGCAGGACCAGTGGTGTGGCCTTCGCCGTGACCGTGGACGGACCGTCCTGGGACAGGTCATCAACCGGATCGGTCCACTTGGCGTGCAGGCTAAGCAGACCAGTGCTCTGCTGATGCAAGCTCGTCTTAACGGTCAGTTCCTGTTCCGTGGAGCCTTCGGGGCGCGCCTTCGGCTCTACGGCGGTCAGGGCCGGGGCCGTCACCGGTACGCGGACGGCGTTCACGAGCGTCAGCGTGCGGTACGGCGTGATCTGCCACGCCTGTCCCTTGAGAATGTCAGCCGATGCGGCGTTCAGTTCCGCTTGGGTCGCTCCGCTCTCGGCCAGCCACGCGAGCTGACCGAGCAGCGCGAGGTCAGCGTCGTTGAGATAACTGCTCAAGCGCACAGTGCGCATCTCGCCTGACGGCATGTAGATCGTGAGCATGCGGGTGCCACTGGCCCATTGCGGCGGCTGGTTGCCCGACTGCAGCCGGATTCGCAGCGACTTGCCGTCAGGCCACGTCTCGAAGCCGAATTTCAATAGGCCCGTCGGCAGCCCAGAAAGAGCGGCACCGCGCGAGAGCGGATCGGGCAGCCACGTGACGGGCACGGAGTTGGCCGAGACGTAACGCTGGTTCGGCCGGCCCGGGTCGAGCTGGCCCATCGTTTCCACGCCAGCCGCGTCACGCGTCGCGATCATCTGGTACTTGGCCGGATCGGGTGTCCCGTTAGGACGGTCGAACTTGCCGTGCTCCTCGCACAGCAGCACGGGCACCTTCGGCGGCACGATGTGGCGCATGGGCTGCGCGTTGGGAATCGGCGACAAGTCGCTGCCTTGCGAACCACCGGCCCACGGTTCTGGGCGGTGTACCAGCGTTTCGATCGATTCGCCTTCTGTCATCGGCGCGGCGGCCACGACGATGGGCGACACGACCGGCTCGAACCGGCGGTATTTCACCAGCGGTGTCGCGCGGCTGAAATCGGTGGACGTGGGCACGAGTGGGTCGGCCCGGCCCACGAGATCCATGCGGCGCAGCTGGAACCGGTACCCCACCCCAAACCTCAGTGTGGGAAGCGATCCCGGCACGGGTTCGAACGTTGGCTCGAACCCTGGCAGCGCTGGGTCGCCGGGATCCGGCTCGATCGCGTCATCTTCGGGCACGGGCTTGCCCGGCCGGGGCGCGACAAGGCTCCATCCTGTCCAGCGCACGAGCGACTGGTGCAGGAACATCGTCGAGAAACTGTTGGCGTCCTCTTTCGCCGTCGCGCCAAGGGAAATGGAACCTTCGTCGTCGAGTGTGAAGGTCGCACCACCCGGCAGCTTGTAGGTCCCGCGCCGCGCGCACACCGTGTGCCACCGGCTCGTGCGGTCGTCCCACACATCCAGAACTTGCCCCATATAGCCCTGCTGCGGGTTCGCCAGGGTCTTGGGCCCGATGGCACGGTGGAACGGCTGCCCGTCCACCAGTTGCTGGCGTAGCTCCGACGCCCGGTCCCCTTGCGCGAGCGCGAGCCCCGCGTTGCGCATCGGCGGAAGGGCGAGCTGCTTTGGTTTGTTCATGGGCGGCAGCAAGCCCGCGTCGCTAGCCTCTTCATTGGCCTGCTCCGCGTTGACGACCTGCCGCGCGAGGTCTAGCAAGCGAGCGGCCGCGCTGTCACTGTCCACTTCGGACACTGTGATTTTCGCGGTGGCCAAGTCGATCCGGCTGTCTGGCGTGAGCGCGAACTGCGTCGCCGACAGGTAGGCCGGCGTCGTCATCGGAGCGGGGAAAAGGCGGTCCCCCTCGATCTTCTTTGTCCACGTAGGAGTCGCCGTTATCTTGGCCTCCCCTGCCGTGGCCGGATTGATCTGCGACCCGGCCAGGTCTATTTCCAGCACCCGGATTACCCCGAAGCGGCGCAGCACCGCTGGATAGTCCGCCATCGCCGCGAGGGCGCGCTGCACATCAAATTTTGGCTTGTCCATGGCTACTTCGGATCCGTGTCTGGGGTGTAGGTGAAGGTGACGCCGTTGCTGATCAGGTCGCCCAGGCGGACGAAAACGTTGACCTTGCCGGTCGTGTGCGCCGGTGTCTTGCAGCTGATTTCGTCTTCGCCGGCGCTGATGGAGATATTGGTGGCTTCCAGCCCATCAAAGAGCGGAATGCTGCCGAAGCCGAAGTTGCTGCCGAAGATGGTGACGGTCTCGGCGCCATCGCTCTCACCTGAAGTTGGCGAAATGGAGTCGATGTGCGGGACCGGCGATGACGATTCCGAGCAGGCCCTACTGCCGTGAAATCCGCTGGCAAGCCCAAAGGCGTCCGCGATGCCGCGTTCCGAGTCTGACACGGGGCCGCCGAGCTGAGTGCAGACGACCTCATCGGTGAACCCTTGATTCGCCGCCTGTTTCAGCTCCTGGAAACTGTCAAACGCCTCTAGGGCTTCCAGAGACGGAAACTCCGTCCGGTGTCCTTTGAGGACCTTCGCGTGCAGATCCTTCGCCGTGTCAATGACTTTCTTCACCGGGTACGAGAAGATCGGCGCCTTGGATTTGTCATCCGGCTGATACGGAATCACTTTGCTGGTCCCGGGAAACATCTGCTGCCACGTCGCGAAGTCATACGCGGCGTCTTTGATCTCGGTCGCGTCGAAGACAACCGTCTTGCCCCCGTGCTGAACCTGAACCTTCCACGTAGGACTGATGCTCGGCCAGTCCCGGGCATCGGGCCAGTTGTTCAGATCCGCCTCGGCTGACGCCAGGTCATCGCTGGATAGCCGGGGACTGACCAGCACCGCGATGCGCAGTTTGGTGCCGTCCTTGCCTGCCGGAAGCGGCGTGAACAAGAATGTCTCAGTATAGATTGCCATCGAATTCTCCTCTAGGCCGCCGCGTAGGCGGAGCAGTACTTGGCCCAGTCGCCCGAGGTGATCTGCTGGCCGAACCCTGGGTCCTCGCCGGCCGCGAACTCCTTGCGCATCGTCACGCTGACCGAAGTGCTGAAGAAGAGCACCTCGACGCGAACCGACAGCGTCGCGACACCTTCGACGCGGCTGCGGCCGTCTTGCTTCACGTAGCTCAGGCCGAGGTAGAACTCGAGTGAGACGTGGATGAGCCCGAGCACGGACAGTTTCCCGACCGCGCGCACATAGCCTGTAATGACAAGCGTTTTGCCCGCCGGCCCACTGGGCTGCCCGTTCGGCAGCTGCTTCTGGGCGTACTTGAAGTAAATGCCGGCCATGATTTCGACCGAGCCGCTAGCGACACCCAGGTCGATCGCGACCGCGGCACCGAACTCAATCGACCCCTCGATCTGCTGAACCCCGCGCGTACCAAGTCCAACCGCGAAGAATCCCCCACCGCCCAGGGCGCTGACCGTCACCTGGAACGGATGCTCCCGCGTCGCGAAACTGAACGTGAGCACGGCTTGTTCGCCGGTGAACGGCAAGTCGAGCAGGATCCCGATCGACAAGTTGCGCACCAGCAAGACACCGATGCCGACCGCGGGCACGGCGATGGTCAGGCCAGCCTTGACCCCCGACGGACTCGCGTCGATCTTCACGCCACCCGGCAGCGAGGGAAGGAAACGCTGCAAGTCGGTCAGGAAGCCAAGGTCGCCAACGAATTCGGACTTGCCGAGCTGCAGGTCGATCGAGGGTTTCGCGCCGTTCTGGCTCTCAAAGTGCATCCGCGTGACGTGCTGCGTGATGAAGCGCAGGTCTTTGCCGACGAAGTTGAGCTTGAAGTTGCGCAGGTCGCCTGTGACCTTAGTCGTGGTCTGCCCGGTGCCGAGATCGGTGTGGAAGACCGCCTTGAGGTCAAGACGTTTGTCCGGCTCGGTCGTGGCCGGTTCGAAGAGGCCGTCGAGCGTGTTCTGCAGCTCGGGCTTCCAAGTCACGATGGTCTCGACGTATTGCGGCGTTCGAACCGTGATCACCTTGGGCGCGTCGTCCCCGGTACGCGGGTTGGGAATCTCGGGAACCAGCTTGAGCACTGTCCTGAGGGGAATCCCGCCGAGCAGCGTGATGTCCAGATCTGGGAAGTACTTGGTGGGGTCAAACGTTCCGGCCGCGATGGTGTCGATGTCGGCGACCGGACCGTGTGCCAGCGACAGTCCCGCCAGGTTCAGCGCCGGAGCGGCGAGCCCGCCACCGGTCTGTTGCGGGACGGTCAGTTTGGGCAACGGTCCCGCTTCGGGGGCGATGATTTTCGCCCAGACCTCGCCATGGTTATGTGGAGCGTCGAACTTGTGCGCGACATACTTCGGCTCGATCTGAATGCGCGTCTGGCTTGCCGCCGCACCGCCAACTGTTGCCAGAGCTTCGATGTGCACGTTGGCGTGCCCCATCGCCGGGAAGGCGGCGAGTTCGAGGTCGGCCGCGGTGTTCGCGGTCGCGGGCTGCGCCGTGAGCACTAGGTCGAACACCGGCAGCGAAGAATCCTCGGCCTTCGGTGGCACGAAGGAGAACCGCTGGCCGCCAAAGGCGAACCGGCGCCGTTGCAACGGCAGCCCGTTGTAAAGCCCAATCGTGCCGCCCAGACCTGAAGGATCAAAGGCATCCGCGGCGGGAATGAAGACGAGCGGGATGTGCGCCGAGACCGGCTCGCCACCTTTACCCGTCAGCAACACGTGATACGGCAGGTCCTTCTTCTGCCCTTGAGCGTCGCGGACCTGAACCCAGTAGCCCTTGCCGAGCTTGTCGGCGTCGTCTGGGTGCACGATGGGTGGCGACACGATCGTGGTCGTCTCAGCCGCCGTGAACGGCCACTCCCGGCCTTCGTCTTTCTGCTTGGCCCCGGGGTACGGCGCAAGCGGCACCTTGACGACAATGAACATCCGCTTGCGCAGGTGGGCGACGCCCTCGGTGTGCACACGCTCGGTGATGCTCACCTGAACGGCCGGGAACCGAAGCGGGAAAAGGAATCCGCGCCGCTCCACTTTGACATAGTTCTCGCGGCCAAGGTACATCTTGTGACGCCAGGCGGTCAGGTCGACAGCCTTCTCCCACGAGCCTTTGACGTCAAGCGAAGCGCCCATCGGCGAGACGAGAAGCAAGTCGGCGTTCGCCGGGGCCACGGCATTCGAGCCCGGCCCACCGGTCGTCGCCGCGACGATGTCGGCACGATCCTTTTTAGACAGTGAGACGGTTTTGTCGTCTTCAGCCCACGGCGCGCCCTCGATCGGTGTGCCGCCGGGCAGGTCCGGGCTCCAGATCGCCCGGACCGGAACCGGTGCCGGGTCGAGCACCGGCACGCCTTGGTCGTCACGGATGACAGCACGCGCATGCCACAACTCGGTGCGCCCATTGCGCACAACCGGGGCGGTCAATGCCGTGAACGCCGCATTCGCCTGGGGCGAAAGGAAAAGCCGGTGCGGTGCTTCGATCGCCGTGTCATTCGGCCCCGGCTCGGGCGGAGTGTCCTGACCCGTGCCGTTCTCAGCGGCGTCACTGACCGCGAGCGTGAAGTCATCTAGATCGAGCAGGGTGTCCAGGTCGTAGTCGATGGGATCGCTATTTGCCGCCATCTTCAGCACGATGCGGCTCGGTCCTGAGGCCAGCGCTGGGATCGGCGGCACGGGCGTGGGGAAACCCAGCCCCTCGTCAAAGACGGCCGGTTCAAGCACGCTCTGCGTTTCGAGCGTGATGACCACGTACCCATCGATGGTTTCATCAATGAGGGCGAGCCGCGGCCCGGTGAAAATCCCCCCAGGCCTGATCTCCACGTTGCTCAGCGACAGCGAGAACAGCAGACCATCCTGCGCTCTCGCGACGAGCACCGCGGCGCCCGCCTCCGGCTGCCCGCCGATGACTTCGCCTGCCCAGCCGGCCGCCTGAGCCGGAATCTGATCGAGCGCGCCTGCTTTGCCAGCGGCCGCGACGCCGCCTCCTGCGGCAAGCAGCGCTAAAACCTGCCTGCGGCTTATGTCAGCCATGTATTTTTCCCCCGGTTTACCCCGCCTACGCAGATTTCTACGGGTTCACCAGGGGAAACGTCCTGCCGACACGCACGGCTATTTACGCTCTGAGCTTGGAAAGCTCCAAAGTGGCATGCAGAGCGGCGTTGGCGTGGTGCAGATATACCTTCTCGTTCACGTTCGCGTTCGTGTCGCAAGCCCGGTGATAGCAACGATCGAACGGCACGTTGGCTTGGCCGCCCCATTGCTGGGCGAGGAACTCCGGCATCCACTCACTCGTCCCCGTTAACATCCCGCCCGCGGGAATGCCGACCTTCAAAAACGAGGCGTGGTCGCTACGGCCGCCAAAATCCAGCTCGAACGGCACGATGTTGACCGAGGTGTAGTAGTCGGTCAGCGCCTTTTCGATGCGGTCTGACCCAGCCGGGCCTGGTCCCGCTCCCTCGCGTTTGGAGTCATCGCCGTCATAAATGAAGTAGCCGCCGTTGGGACCGCCGATCATGTCGACGTTGAGATAACCCGTGATGGCCGCTCTCGCTTCTGGCGTAAGGGTTTTGGCGTAGTGATCCGAGCCGCGCAGGCCGACTTCCTCAGCGCCCCACCAAATGAACCGCAGCTTCACCGGCGGGCGGTGCCCGGCTTTCGTTATCGCGAGCGCGATGGCGAGGATCGCCGCGCTGCCCGTCGCGTTGTCGTTGATCCCAGGCCCCGTGCGCACACTGTCCAAATGCGCGCCCACGACGAACACCCGGCCCGGGTCGCCGCCGGGCAGTTCGGCGATGAGATTGGCCGTGACATCGTTGCCGAACACGAAGTCCTGCCGGCCCGTGACCAAGCCCGCTTCCTTCAGCTTGCCTTCGACATAGTCCAGTGACGCGCCATAGCCGGGCGTCCCATGTGCGCGGTTGCCGCCGTTGTCCTTGGCGATCTGCTCGAAGGCCTCAAGGTGTGGCCGCAGGTCGGTCATCGCTAGCTTCGGCACGACCGCCTCACGCGGCAGCAAACCGGTGGAGCCACTCGTTTCCTGTGGCGGAAACAAGAGCACCGCGATGACGACAAGCGATGTCGCTACCCCAACCACACGAAGGTTCCACCCCGTCAGCATCGCTCTATCCTGCCATGCTCAGGCTTACGGGTGTCCATCCAGGAACATGCGCAGCCGGGTCAGCGTCGCCTTGTCATCGCCCGGGATGTGGCCGTTGATGGCCCGGCACACCCAGCCCAGCCGCAGCGCCGGTTTGACGGCGGCGGCGAGGTCGCCACCACCAAACCCCGACAGGTAGGCATCGCGGAACGGTGTGGTGTCAACCGAATCGGCGATGTCATCGAGTCCCCACGACAGGACGCCTTCAAGCGTCACCGATAGCGTGAAGAACGGGTGCGAGATACACGCGTCGCCCCAGTCCAGCACCCGGTACTGTCCATTGTGGAAGAACACCTGCCCGTCGTGCAGGTCGTCGTGCTGAAGCAACTCCGGCAACTCGTAGGACGCGAGTTCGGCGCACAGCTGCGACACCATCGGTGCCGCGTCACGGAAACGCTGCTCCGCCCCGACCTCGTCCAGCAATCGCGAGTAGGCCTCAGGCAAGACAGCCAGCCGCATGTCCGGCACGCCAGCCTGGAGCAGGTCTTCCACGTCCGCGGCGAGGTCGAGCTGCACGCTGGCGTAGAGCGGCAGGACGTCGAGCCAGCGGTCCAGGCTGCGTTCGCGCTCGACCAGCGCACGCAAGCTGTCTCCCGCGTCGTCCAGGAGCATCCAGCCGGTGGCCGCGTCGGAGGCCAGCAGCGGCGGGCCGGCCTCGGGGCGGCGGGCCGCGAGACGCTGCGCGATAAGAGCTTCGTGCCGCAGTGAATCGTCGTTGGCCTTGAACCAGACGTCGCCGCCTTCGGCGGGCACCCGCAGCACGGTCGACCACGGATAGACATGCGGCTGACTGGGCTCGCCGGTGCGGGTTATGCCTAGTTCGCTGAGCCGTTCGTCGATCCACACCTGTGCCGCGGCCAGAAAGCCGGGATCACGCCAACGCTTGTCATCCACGGCGCGAGACTAGTGAGCGGCTGCCCGCCGCGACACCGAATTACTCGACGCCTATGGCACGCAGCCCGGCCGCCGTTACCGCCGCGACGAGCACCACCACGATGAACGGGGCTTTACGCCAGGCCAGCAACGCCCCGGCCAGCACGCCCGCCGGGCGGGCGATCCCGAGTTCCCACTTGTCGCCGTTGGTGAGCACGGCCGTGGCGATCAGCGCCAGCAACATCGTCGTCGCGGCGACGGGCAGCAGGCGCAGGACGCCTTCGGGCAGCTTAAGCTTGTCGCGCAGCATCACCCCGCTTACCCGGATCGCGTAGGTGCCCACGGCGAGGGCCGCGATGACCAGGGCCACCGTCGAGTTGGCGAGCTTCATACCGTCACCGGCTGTCGTGATTGGACGAGCGGGATGAGAAGAAGGCCAAGCAGTGAAGCCAGGATCGGCAACCCGGCGGGCAGCACCGGGGTCGCCAAGACGGCGATCGCGGCTCCTGCCAGAGCGGCCGTTCGCGTGACTTTGTCCTTCAAGGACGGAAGAACCAAGGCCAGCAGCGCCGCCGGGAACATGGCATCCAGGCCGAAGGTCGCCGGGTCACCCACCATGCCACCGACCACGACCCCGAGGACGACGCCCGCGTTCCACGTCACGAACAACAGCGCGCCCACGAGCCAGAACGCCTGGCGCTGGCGCCGTGGATCGGTCTGTGCCATCGCGAACGCCGTGTTCTCGTCGATCAGGACGTGACTGCCCAGGAGCCGGGTCCACGTCTTGTCCCCGATCACGGGACCGACCGCCAAACCGAACGGCAGGTGCCGGGCGTTGATCAGCAGGCCACCGAGCACCGCCGCGAGCGGATTGCCGAGCGCCAGCAGCCCAACGGCGAGGAACTGCGATCCACCAGCGAAAATAAATAGAGACATCGCTATGGGTACCCAGTAAGCCAGCCCAGAAGCGGTCGCGATCGCCCCGAACGACAGGCCAATCACCCCTGCCGCGACACTGAGTGCCGCCGCGTCGCGGATCAGATCCGCGTCGGGTGTTCGCCAAATGCTCCGCATAGTCCACAATAATGAACAGTCCCGTTGGCGTTCGTCAAGCCGAACAGATCGTCGGATGGAGCGAACATGAGTTCCCCATTGGCCACCATCGCTGAAGCACTGCGCCGTGAGCGCGCCCGCACGGGCATCAGCCTCACCGAGCTGGCCCGCCGCGCGGGCATCGCGAAATCCACGCTTTCCCAGCTCGAAGCCGGTTCCGGCAACCCCGGCGTGGAGACGTTGTGGGCGCTGGCAGTGGCGCTGAACGTCCCCTTCAGCCGGCTCATTGAGACGCCGGCCACACCGGTGCGGATCATCAGGGCGGGCGAAGGGGTGCGCTATCCCGCGGAGGAGGCGAACTTCGCCGGTACGCTCCTGGCCAGCAGTCCCCCGGGCGTCAGCCGCGAGATCTACCAGCTGCACATCGAGCCCGGCGCGACACGGCACGCCGAGTCGCACATCCCCGGCAGCGTCGAGCACGTGATCGTCGCGAAAGGACGGTTGCGCACCGGCCCCACGGGCAGCGAAGTGGAACTGGCCGAAGGCGACTACGCGACATTCCCCGGCGACATCCCGCACATCTATGAGGCGCTAGAGCCGCACACCTGGGCCGTCCTGGTGATGGAACACCGCTAACGCACGGTGCAGGCGTGTGCCCCCGCGACGGCACCCGCCCGGGCACTGTCCAAAGCGGACGCTCCGGCGAGCCAAGCGTGCAGGAAACCCGCGACAAACGCGTCGCCAGCGCCGTTTGAGTCAACGGCGGGGCCGGGCAACGGCGCGGCTGGAACATGCACCACCGCCCCGTGCGCACGAGTCAGCACGAAGCACCCGTCGGCACCGGCCGTGGCCACCGCGACCTCGGCCTTGCCGTTGTCGAGGATCCGCCGCAGCACCCTCTCGTGATCGGACAGCCCAGCCGCCGACAGGAACACGATGTCAGCCCGGTAGGCGAACTGCTCGTGATAAGGATTGTGGCCATCCCAGTTGTGCAGATCGGTCGAGACGGTCAGCCCCGTGAGGTGGTCAAGGGCGAACTGGCACGGGTGGGTAATGGAGACGTGCGCGTGCCGGGCTTGCCGCACGAGCGCGGTCAGCTCAGCCTCGGGCAAGCGGTCGTCATCGTTGCCACGGCTGATGTCGTATAACGACAGCCGCTGGCCGCCCGGCCCGACCAGATTGACGGCCCGCTTCGTCCCCGCGCTCGTCAGCACCGGTGTGAACGGCACGCCGTTGGCACGGTGTAACTCACGGAGCAGCTCGCCCTCGTGATCGTCGCCGATCACATCGAGGTGGTGCACGCGCAGGCCAAGCCGGTGCAGCGCAAGAGCGACGTTGTCGCCAGTCTGCCCGGGCCGGGCCTCAATCGCGGGAACCATGTAGCTATCCGCGTAAGGCAACGGAAGCTCCGGCACGTAAACGATCGTGTCGACCCCGCAGCCGCCGAGAACCAGGACGTCAAAGGTCACGGTTGCTCAGGAACTCCTTGGCCACCCGCTTGGGCGCGAGCACAAGCCAAGCATCGGTCACCAGCTCTTCAAGCTCCGCCGCGTCAAGCTTTTCCAACTGGGCCAAAATCGCTGGGTACCCATGAAAGTGTGGCGTGGTGAAGAAGACCTCGGGCTTATCGGCGATGAGCTCGAACTTCACTCCCTCGTTCGCCACGCGGATGCCGACGATCTCGCCCTCGGGCGCGTCATCGCCGAGCACCTTGTAGTCGGCCGCGCGCAACGGCCGCTCCCAGACCAGCAACTTGTCCTTAACCCGCCACTCATGGGAGGACCGTTGCGCTGTTTCTGGCAGCCCCTCGACAATCCGCCCTACATCCACCCACGTCGCCATGGCCTCTACCCTATTCCGCGGCGGCGACGATTTTTATACCTATGACGCCATCCTTGCCCCGCCGGATGCGGCTGCCAAGCAGGGTTAGCCTGCCGACAAGGCCATACTTGCGCCGGATCGCGGCACGCACCTGTTGCGTGCCCGCGAAGTCCAAAAGGGACGCCGTGCCGCTCATCGACGGGCCGGCGTTGTTGCCCCGAAGGTCACAAGTGGCCACGGTGACAGCCGGATTCTTGCGGATGCGCTTGACCTTGCCGAAATGCGGCACCGTCCAGACCCCGAGCCCGTCTTCGAACGGGACGATCCAGACCGGCGTCGGCACCGGGTTCCCGTTCTTCCGAAACGTCGTCACCAGGGCATATGGGCTCTTCGCGATCTCTTCCAGCAGCGTCACGGAGCCAGGTTAGCGCGCCTGCCCGAAAGCTGGCTCTAAAAAATGTCGTACATAGGTTCTATCGTGGTATCCATGGCTATCGAGATGCCGGAGTGGTGCGGCGCGTGTGATCCCCTCACACGCCGCTTCAACCTGGGTGACCTCGAAAAACGCTGCCCAGACTGCCACCCTTACTGGGCCTTCGGGCACTCCTCCATCGATCCCACATGTGTCCCGGCGACCCGCCTTGAGCAGGAACGGGCCGCCCGCTGGCTGATGTATGAAATGGTCAGCTTGCGCGCTCTCGCGGTGGTGGAGTTGCGCCGCCGCACCCGCGCGTTCTTCGAGCAGGGCTGGACGCCCCTCGATGTCATCCACGCCCTCGACTTCGATCCCGACGGCAGCCGGGTGCGGGCGGTTGCGTCCACAAACGACTCCGCCGACCTCCTCGAACGCCGCGTCCTCAATTTGCTGTCGTCCTGGTGCGACGAGCACGGCCGGCCATTGCCGTCTCCTTCGCAGCAAGCGGCTGCCCGCAACCGGCGGCTGCGCGAGCGGCAGCGGCTGACGCGCACCAAACTGGCCGAGATCGCTTCCCGCCCACCAAACCCGCAGGGGTCAGCCCGGTCCGGAGCGCGGCAAGTCGCGGCCGAGGCGATAGCCAAAGGCCGGGCGATCAAGGCCGAAGGCCGGCGGCGCGAGCAAGCCGCGCTCGACCGGCAGCAGTCCGACGACGTGTCCTACGAGCGCCGGGTGCAGCAGACGATGCGACAGCTCGACAAGTTCCGCTTTGGCGTCTTAAGTGGATCGAGCGAGACGGCGCCACGCGCCAAGGGCGACGAACACGATCACCGGGCGGTGGCTTAAACTAAACCGCTCCCGGGGTGCGGCCGGCGTATGAAGGAGTTTGATGAACACCATGGCTTTCACAACGCCAGCACAGCGCATCACGGATCTGGAAAGCGAAGTCTTCCAGGGGACGCATCAGGTCGGCCGGCTGACCGCTGACGTCACCGCCCTCAAAGAGCAGGGCAAACTGCACGCCGAGCTGCTTTCAGAAGCCCTGCAAGACTTGCGCGACCTGCGCATCGACCTCGCCGGTTTCAAAACCGAGGTCCGCGATCGCTTCGACGCCGTCGACAAGCGCTTCGACACCGTGGATGAACGGTTTACGAAGGTGGATGCGACGCTGGCGCGGCAAGGTGCGCAGCTCGACGCGCTCATGGCGCACTTCGGGGTGCAGTTGCCCGCCACGCAGCACGCGGCGAGCAACTGACCGTTCACTGCACTTCGAGGTAGTCGAGGTTCGGGCCGCCGTTCGCGGTTGTCGCGGTGGCCCGGATGAGGTTCGCCCCTGCATTGAGGTTCAGCGTCAACGTTCTAGACGCCCACGTCGACCACGCCCCTGTTCCGGCGAAATCGAGCATGGTGCCATTGACGTTGAGCGGCCGGTTGATCGACGCTCCGTTGGCATAACGCAGCAATATCGTGGCCGGGCCGCTGGCCGTGCGGTTCACGGTGAATTCCACATAGGAGCCGGAGACGTTGTCGTAGTTGACGAATCCGGTGCCGCTGAAGCCAGCGTGATTCGACTCGACGACACCTTGTGAGATGACGGCGTTCTCAGCCTCAGACCGGGTCGTGGGCACGACCGGGTCGACTTCGAGGTAATCCACGTTTGGCCCGCCGTTGGCGGTTGTCGCCGTCGCCCGAATGGTGTTGTTGCCTGCCACCAGGTTCACGGTGAGCGTGCGCGTAGCCCACGTCGTCCATGCCCCGGTTCCCGTGAAGTCATGGACCGTACCGTTGATGTTGAGCGGCCGGTTCGCCGACGTCCCGTTGGCGTAACGCAAGCGGACCGTCGCCGGTCCCGCTACCGCCGAGTTGACGGTCCATTGGATGTATGAACCTGTGACGTTGTTGTAGTCCACGAATCCGGTCCCGCTGAATCCCGCGTGATTGGAGGCGACGACGCCCTGCGAGATCGTGGCGTTTTCCGCCTCGAAACGGTTGCCAGGCCCGGGCGGCGATGCCCAGGGGATCTGTGGCGAGCGGTAGAAGTCGATTCCCATGATCGTCCAACGTGGACCTTGGGCGCCTAGCCGCGTGCGGAACGCGGTCCAGCTGTGCGTCGACCACGGCGACCAGCCGAGCTCGGCGATCGCTGGCAGGCGCGGGAACGCCATGTACTCGATGTGATCGGTGGTAACGATCGTCTCCGCCCACAACGGAGCCTCGACGCCCAGGACGGCTGACTGCGCGACGCCACTGAGATGCGTCCCCGGGTTCCACTCGTAGGCGGTCTGCACCTCGATGTATCCGGCCCAGCTCAGGCCGAGTGGGGTCTGCGCGTTGTACTTCATGTCCAGGTAAGCCTTGTTCGCCGGAGACATGATGACCTTCGCGCCACGGTTTACGGCACTGGTGACGTCGGTGTCGGAGGTGGTCGTTCCCCAGTACTGCACGATTCTGCTGGCGGAATGATTCACCGCCGGATCACCGATTTGGTGCCAGCCCATGACGGTTTTGCCTTGCCCCGTAACGATCGGCTGCACCTGGTTCATGAACGTGGCATATTGCGCCGGGCTCGTGGCGTCGGCCTCATCGCCGCCGAGATGGAAGTAGGGCCCGGGCGTCATCGCGGCGATCTCGCTGACCACGTTCTGCACGAACGTATAGGTCACCGGCAAACTCGTGCACAGTGAGCTGAACCCGACGTTGGTGCCGGTGTAGAGCGGTGGCGCGACGCCGTTGCAGTTGAGGCTGGCATAGGAAGCCAAGGCGGCATTGGTGTGCCCAGGCATGTCGATCTCCGGCACGACGGTGATGAACCTGCTTGTGGCATAGGCCACGAGATCCTGGTACTGCGCTTTGGTGTAGTAACCACCCGGTCCCCCACCGACTTGGGTACTCCCGCCATATGTCGCCAAGCTCGGCCAGCTGTCGATCACGATCCGCCAGCCCTGGTCATCGGACAGGTGCAGGTGCAGATAGTTGATTTTGTACAGCGCCATCTGGTCGATGTGCCGCTTGACCGCGGCGACGGGATGGAAATGCCTTGCCACATCAAGCATCGCGCCCCGGTAGGCGAAGCGCGGATAGTCCACGATCTGCCCGCCGGGAATCAGCCACGGTCCGGGCTGGACAGTCGCGCTCTCGATGTTGGCCGGGACCAGCTGACGCAACGTCTGCACACCGTGGAACAGACCCGCCGCACTCGACGCCTGAATCACGACGCCGCCCGCGGTGATATTCATCGTGTAACCTTCTGCCGGGTCAGACCCGTTGAGCCGCAACGCGATTCCCGTCCCGGCACCTGTGGCCACCGGCAGGGCGTAGCCCGTTGATGGCCGCAGGATCCCGGCAAGATAGTTGCCCACGGCCAGGGAGTCGGTGAAGATCCCGGTTCCGGAGCCCAAGGTGAACGTGACACCGGAGGCCGGAGTCGCGGTGACCGGCACGGGCACGATCTCGCTGAAGCTGGCCGCATTCGCCGGCACGGCTGGCGCGATCGCGGCGAGCCCGCCCGCCAACAGCACCCCCGCCATTAGTCGTCGCATATGGACACTCCCTTCTGTTAGTTAGTTTTCCTAACAGGATCCACCCACAGTCGTCAATAAGACAGAAGAGAAGCGCGTAGGGCATACGCCCTTGCTTTTCACCCGAACGGCACTGAATTCGCGTCCGCTGGACGAGACATCCGGGTATGGCCCACCGGTCCATAATGGACGAATGCTGGCCAGGTGTGTAGCCAGCGAATGACGATGATCGATCAGCGACGCTGGCTGCAGCGCGGGAATCCGCGGGCAAGGAGGCAAAGATGTCCGGGTATGCGTTCATCAGTTACGCCCGTGAGGACGGCGAGTATGTCGAGAAGCTCGCGAAACACCTCCAAGCCGAAGGCGTAAACGTCTGGTTCGACGCCCACCTGATGGCCGGCAGTCGTTATGACGACGAGATCGTAGAAAAGATCGGCCAATGCTCCGCCTTCATTTTGGTCATGAGTCCCGCTGGCAGGAAGTCAAACTTCGTGCGCGACGAGTTCGACTACGCCATGGAGCAAGAGCGGGACTTGATGCCGATCTCCCTGTCTGGCGAGAAATTCTTCGGGCTGGGGCCGATCCAGTTCGAGCTAGTCCAGGACAGCGCGCTTCCCGGCGACGATTACGTCAAGCGGCTGCGACGGCTCGTCGGAGAAGGCGAGCTCCAGCACGAGATGAAGGCACACCAAGGTCACGTGCGCTCAGTGGCGTACCCGTCGGGAAACCCGGCCCTGGTCGCGAGTGCGGGCCCCGAAATGTGCGTGCGGATCTGGAACCCCGGCACCGGAGAGCTAGTACGCGAGATCCAGGGCGCGACCTGGCCTGTCTCATTCAGCCGCGACGGCGACTACATCGCCACCGGCGGCCCTAACCATGCCGTGCATGTATGGAACACCGAGACCGGTGAACTGATCAAACAGGTTGGCGCACATAAGAAAGCGCTCACCTCGGTCGCGGTCTCTCCTGATGGATCCGTGCTCGTGACGGGCAGCGGCGACACCTCGGAACATTTATGGGACCTGCGCACGGGTGAGCTGATCCGCACCCTCACCGGCAGGGTGAAACCAGCCTCACCTCTGGTTATCTCGCCAGACGGCACCTGGCTCGTCGCGCCCACCGAGTCTGGAAGCAGGCTCGGCGCCGGACTTTGGGACATGCAGACCGGCAACAAGATCGGTTCGCTGAAAGGCCACAAAGGACCGGTGCATGACGTGACCGTGTCCTGGGATGGCCGCTTCGCCGCGACCGCGGGTGAAGACCACACCGCACGGATCTGGAACGCCAAGACTGGCGACGAGATATTCGTGCTCGGCGCACATCTCAAGGCGGTTCGCGCGGTTGCCTTCTCCCCCAACGGTTACCGCCTCGCCACGGGCAGCACCGACCAGACTATCCGCTTGTGGGACGCGACCACTGGGGCGCACATCATGTGCATTACCAACCGCGCGGGCGGCATCTACGATCTGGCTTACTCGCCAGACGGGCGGACGCTGGCTTCTGGTCACGGTGATGGCGCGATTCGCATTTGGAAGGCCTGACACATCGCATGAGTGAGCGGCACATCTTCATTAGCTACAGCAGGAAAGACTCGACTTACGTCAAGGAGCTGGCGGCTTTTCTCGCGGGTGCTGGCGTGAGCGTCTGGATGGACGGCGACCTCGATTACGGCGACCGGTGGGCCCGGGTGATTCGCGATCAGATCGACGCGTGCGTGGCTGTCGCGGTGGTGATGACGCCGGATGCCGAAGAGTCCACGTGGGTCGAGCGTGAGCTGGCACGTGCCGAGGCGATGGGTAAGCCGATCTTGCCGTTGCTGCGAAGGGGCGGTGTGTTCTTCCGGCTGTCGCACACGCACCACGAAGATGTCACCGACGGTCGCATGCCGCCACCGCGCTACATCGCGAAGCTGCGCCAGCTGGCGGGAACGGCGCCGGTCGTCGCTGCCGCACCGCCGCAACGGGACGAAAGCCTGTTCGAGGAAACCGATCTCATGCTGCGATTTAGGGGCCATTTACTCCAGGTGATGGACCATCCGGACATGGTGTTAGCCATGGCCTGGACGCCAGACGGTCAGACGCTCGCGACCGGTTGCGCCGATAACGCGGCTCGTTTGTGGAGCCCCGACGGGCAGCTGACGCGCACATTTACCGCGCAGACCGACGATATTCGCGCGATCGCCTGGTCGCCCAACGGCCGGCATTTGCTAACAGCGAGCGGCACAGCGGCCCGGATCTGGACGCCCGGCGGCGAACAAGACCGGTTCCTCACCGGCCACGGCGACACTATCCGTTCCGTGGCCTGGTCGCCCGACGGGCAGTACGCGCTGACAGGCAGCGCGGATGAGACAGCGCGCGTCTGGCTTAGTCACAACACCATCAGTGTCCTCAGCGGACACTCGGGCTGGGTGATGGGCGTGGATTGGTCGTCGCGGAACCTGATCGCGACGGCGAGCGGAGACGGCAAGGCCCGCATCTGGACGGCTGACGGCACGCTCAAGCACGTCCTGAAGGGACACCACGGCAATGTCATGGCCGTCAGCTGGTCCCCCGACGGGCAGTATCTAGCGACAGCGAGCCATGACCGCACCATCCGGATCTGGACCAGAACGGGGCTTCACGTCCGCACGATCACCGGCCACACCCAAGAAGTCATCGACGTCGCCTGGGCGCCAGATGGCGCCCATCTCGCGAGCGCGAGCTGGGACAGGACAGTCAAGATCTGGCATGTCAATGGCGCACAGCTCGCCACCCTGACCCAGCACACCAACAACGTCATCACGGTGGCCTGGTCGCCCGATGGCAGGCGCCTGGCCACCGGCAGCGTCGACAAGACGGCCCGGCTCTGGCAGGCCTTCGTCTAGCTGATCTCCAGATCGGACCGCAGGCGGTCGAGCAGGAACCTGGCTTCGGGCCGCAGCCCGTGACCGTCGGGTGTGGACAGACTTCCCGGCGACTCAAGGCGGGCGAGGATCGCTCCGGGAAGGATGGTCCCGCCGAGCGCGGGCAGTCCGCTCACGCCTTCGAGACCGTCTGGCACGTGACGGATCGTTCCCGCCGGCCCGGTCCAGCGCACGATGAGATGACTGCCGGTCCCCACCGCTGCCGGACCGGTCCGGGTGCTAAGGGGGGCTCCCAGGATGGCCTGCACATGTTCCTCAAGGCAAGCGTCCTGGCCGCTTTCCCGCTGAAGTTTGCTCAGTAGCCAAGACGAGCCCTGGATGCGCGGGTTGACTTCGAGGAAAGCGATCTCGTCACCGTGAACGGCGATGTCAGCGCCGAACAGGCCAAGGTGACCCTGGCCGCGCAGCCACTCGCCGACCACGGCCGCGTGCTGAAGCGCCTGGGCCGTCACACGGTAAGGAAGCTGTTGCGCCGCACCGAAATCGCTGCCGCAGTAGCTGCCAAACGATGCGCCCACTTCGGCTATGCCGCTCGACTGCACGGAGATCGGCAACAGCTGAACGCCGTCGGCGTGCACGACGCCAGCGGCGTTGATGGTGAGCGACCCGGCGAACCGCGACAGCAGCCACTTTTCCACGTGCGGCTGTTCACGCAAGGCCGCGAGCAGTCCGGCTTCGTGCAAAATCAGGTGGGTACCCTGTCCGCCCGCCCCATTCGGCGACTGCATCACGAACGGCACGCCGAGCCGGGTCCCCGTCAGTCCAAAGTGGATCTCGGCCGATGGCAACACCACCGCCTCGGGCACCGGAACGCCAAGGGCGGCAAGCTGTTCGCGTACGAAAATCTTGTCCTCGGCGATGCGGCTGGTCACCACGGCTGGCCGGCCCGCCAGCTTGACCTCGCCCGGCCAGGCGGCCGCGGCGGCCTCCCACGCCATGCTTGAGCGCGGCGGCACGAGCAGCAGCGGACGTTCGTCCGGCGGCGTTTCGGCCAGCAGCTTGGGCACGAAGTCGGCGAGCCGGGCCACGTCACCGAAGCGCCAGCGCCGCCGGACTCCGTCGAGCGACTCCAGCGACAGCGCGCCGGGGGCGGCATCCCCCGACATCACACATACGCACGAAGGATGCCCGGTCAGCGGCGCCATCATGCCGGGATAGGCGCTCGCGGTCACCAAGCGGTAGTCGTGCAGGTCCCACGTCATAGCAAAAGCGTGACGCCACTGCGGTCTTAACGCCGGGTTTGATGGTCATATAGCGGGCGAACAGCAGGTTAATCCTTGGACATTCATCCGCCGTTCAGTCGCCCCTCAAACTGATCTTCGTACCCTGCGGCCATGGCCCGCATCGCCGCGCTCGGCGACTCCATCACGTTCGGCATGGGCGACCCGGCTCCAGTTGGTGGCTGGCGCGGCTGGGCCGCTCTGCTCGCCGCTTCGTATCCGTCCGCCGAGTTTCGCAATTTCGCCGCCTCCGGCGCGCTATCCGGCGATGTCGCCGGACCGCAACTCCATCAGGCATTGGCGTTCCGGCCGGCGCTGACGACCGTTCTCGTTGGCGTCAACGACTGCCTGCGCGGAACGTTCAGCATCAACACCATCGGCGAGCGCCTGCACGCCACGGTCGATGCCCTCTGCGCGTCCGGCAGCCGGGTGGTGCTGGCGTGCCTGCCCGAGCCGGGCCGCATGCTGGGTTTACCGCAAGCTCTCGCGCGCCCCCTGGCCCGCCGGGTGCACGCCATCAACGCGATCATTCATGCCCTCACCAGGGGGTACTCCGTGACGCATGTTCATTTGACGAGTGATGAGATCGTGGCGGACCGCCGGATGTGGAGCATCGATCGCTTGCACCCCAGTGAACGTGGGCATCGCTGGCTCGCCGCCATGGCCTATGACGCGCTCGCGCGCGACGGCTGGCCCGGCCACGTTCGTCCAGGGCTCGAACCGCTGAACCCGGTGCCCAGCCGCCGTGCCCAAGCCTGGTGGATGGCGACGAAAGGCACACAGTGGCTTTACGCGCGGTCGACTGATCTGGTGCCGCAGTTGATGGGACTGGCAGCGCACGAGTGGCGGCTGATGCGGCGCGGGTTAGCTAGCCAGCTCGACCTGCAAATGGCGGCTGAGGTGCGCGCGGTTCTGCAGGCGTTAACGCCGCACGGCAAGGAGATTCCGCCGTCGTTCACGGCCCGGCCAGCTGGAAGCTGATCAGCAGATCCATGCTCAGCGCGTGCTGGCTGGCATCATTCTCGCGCTCGTTTCCGCCCTGTGCTTCGCCGCGGCGGGTGCCTTGCAGCACTCCGTGACCCGTGCCGTAGCCCGGGAACGCGGTGACAGCAAGAGTTTGCTGCCCGTGCTCGGGATGCTGCCGCAGATGCTGAGCCGGCGTGTGTGGTGGGCCGGATTCGCCTGCAACGTGGGCGGTTTCGTGTTCCACTCGATGTCGCTCCACTTGGGATCGATCACCATCGTGCAGGCGTTGCTGTGTGTGCAGTTGCTCTTCGCCCTGCCGTTCGCCACGGCTCGGGCGCGGACCCTCCCGCTCGGGCGCGACTGGACGGGCACGATCGCTGTCTGTGCTGGGGTGGCCATGCTCGTCGCCGCGCGCGGATCGGTGCCGCAGACGCAGTCGCGCCATCACTTAGTACCAGCTATATGTTTGCTGGGTTTGCTTTTGATCGGGATATTGCTGGTGGTGGCCCGGCTATTACGGGCCACAGCCCGAACTGCCCTGATCGGCATAGCCTCCGGGACGGGATTCAGCCTGACCGCCGTTCTGATCATCGTCGTCGCCGATCAGACCGTCCGGCTCGGGCCTGCCGCCGTCTTCACCCACTGGAATGTTTACGGGCTGGCGCTTTCCGGCCTCGTCGCGGCGATCCTGGCGCAGGACGCGTTCGCGAGCGGGTCTTTTCCCGCCGCACTGACAGCGATGACCGTCGCTGACCCGATCGTCAGCTGGCTATGGGGCGCCATCTTGTTCGACCAGATCCCGCCTGAAACCCCTGCCGCTGTGGGCACTTTGGCATTGGCCGGAGGGCTGCTCGCGGTGGGCGTGGGGCTATTGGCCCACTCCCCGACCATGTCTCGGTCTGCGCAGTTCGCTCCACGTTAGCCAGCTGGGTCCCGGGCCGCGAGGCGTGGCGGCAGGCGGCCCGGGGAGTCAGCGTGCGTTAGCTGGTCTCGCCCGCGACCGAGAACGAGCGCAGGCGGGTGATGGCTAGGTAGAGCCCGCCCAGCGTGACCACCACGGTCATGATGATGGCAGCAGGCAGTTTCACCGTGCTCATCAGCAGATCCGTGCCGGCCAGCTTTTGCGCCAGAGTCACGACGTATTGCTGTACCGACAGCACCCGCGTACCACTGACCACATTGGACAGCAGGCCTTCCCAGATCGCGATGTAGAGCAAGCCGATCAGGACGGGACGCCGGGACACCACACTGAGCGCGAGGAACAAGGAGCAGTAGGCGATCGCGCCGATCACCATCGCCGCGGCCAGGGCTAGCCCCAGCTTCGGGCCGTCGGTCATCCATCCCGCGACGAACGCTGAACCGCCGGCCACGAAAGCGGTCACCGCGGAGGCGACCACCATTTTGGACAGTACGATCTTCCAGCGCGGCACCGGTTTGGTGAGGATGTGCACGATCGTGCCGTCGTCGATCTCCGAACCGAGCACGCCCGTGCCCACGATCAAGGCGACGAGCGGCAGGACGACCGCGACCCCGATACCAACGAGCACCGGCGTCGCGAACTCGTCCGCGGTGTCGATGGAGGCGGCGAGTGCCGTTATACCAATGAAAATCAGCGGCAGCGGGAACAGCAGCAGGAACCGGCGGCGGCCGAACAGCCCGCGAGCCGTGATCCAGGCGATTGTTGAATTCATGATGATGCCCCTATGCCGAAACCAGGTAGGAGAACACGCTTTCCAGCGATTCGTCGGATGGGACGAGCTGGCGCACGCGAATCCGCTCCGCCAGCGCGATCCGCGGGAGTTCCCGGGTGAATGTGCCGTAGTCGCTCGCGTGGACGGTCAGCCCGGTGGCGTCGAGGGATACCCCGGCCACGGACGGCGAACCCATCAAGGAAACGGCCAGTTTGCGGTCATCACTGCTGCGGACCGCGAACACGTGTGGCCGGTGGGTCATGAGCCGCCGGATAGTGCGGTAATCCCCAGACGCGGCAAGGCGCCCGGCGACGATGACCTGAACGGTCCCCGACACCTGCTCCACTTCTTCCAGGATGTGTGAGCTGAACAAGACGGTCCGGCCCGCGGCGCCGAGGTCGTGCAGCAACGCCATCATGTGCATGCGCTGCCGTGGGTCCATGCCATTGAACGGCTCGTCGAGCAACAGCACGCTCGGTTCGTGGACGAGTGCCGCCGCGACCCGGATCCGCTGGCGCATGCCTTTGGAATAGGTGCTCAGTTTGCGGTCCTGCGCTGGTGCCATCTCGACGAGCTCGATGGCCTTGCGGGCCGCCGCACGCGGATCGCTCAGGCCGTGCAGTTTCGCACTGGCGTAGACGAACTCCCAGCCCGTCAGGAACCCGTGCGCCGCTTCCCTTTCGCTCACGAGGCCCAAGTGGCGGTAGATCTCCGGGTTGCGCCAGGTGGGCTGTCCGTCTAGGACGACCTCACCCCGGGACGGGGCAAGGAATCCCGCCATCATGTGCAGCAATGTCGTCTTGCCCGCCCCGTTAGGGCCAAGCAAACCCGTCACGCCCGGCCCCAGGCTCACCGTGATGTCGTTTACCGCCACGACATTGCCATACCAGCGGGATACCCCGCGAAGGTCCAAAGTGCTCACAGCGACACCTTCTTGTAACGCAGGATCAGCTGCAGCGCGCACAGCGCTGGCACGAGCACGCCAGCGGCCAGGTAAACCGGGCCGTAATTTCCGATGGGCATGTTGTCGGCCGGGAACAAAGCCTCGCGAACGCCTTCTGGAAGCATCGTCGGCGACGCCAGTGGAGCCAGCGACTCCAACGTCTTGTTGCCCAGAGACATAAGGACTCCCGCGACCGGCAGCGTCACCAGGAAGACCGCCGCGATCGCACCGGCCGCGAAGGCACGACGGCTGGCGAGGGAGGCGATCAGCACGCCGAGGCCGCCAAAAACGAACGCGTAGACGGCGGCGACGAGCCACCCGCCAAGCAGACCGCGCAGTTCCCCGAACACATCGCCCTGGCCGAACGCGCTTGCCGCGAAGATAAGGGTCTGCGGGCCGGCCATCATCAGCCAGATCGCCGAAACCACCGAGAGCAGCTTGGCTCCGGCATAGGCCGCGCGGCTCACCGGGCGGGCGAAGTAGAGCGGGAGCAAGTTGTTGCGCAGATCCCGCGACACCAGCTCGGGGGCGACGATAGCGAGGAAGACCAAGACCACCACGCTCGCGATGGAGGGCAGATCGGCGTACCCGACGTCATCGGAGCCCTGCGACCGGGCGATGGCGATGACCAGGGCGATGACCCCGATGAGCCCGACCGCGATCCACGGGAAGATCTTGGCTTTGGCGCTGCGGCCCAGGCCGAAGGCGGCCCGCAGGCCGTGCACGTATAGCGCGCCAAAGATCGAGCGGGGACCGAGGCGCTGGCCTTGATACCGCTGGTAACCAATATCGTGAATCATCGACTGCTCAGACATGAGCGGCCTCCCGGTCCTGAGCGAACAGCTCCGCCACGCGATGGCGGCGCTGGTCGAGACGGTGCAGAGGAAGATCTAGCTCCGCCACCGTGCGGAGGATCAGGTCATAAGTGTCCTCATCGGACAGCCGGACCAGCAGCGCCCTGCCGTCGGCCTGCACCACAAGCCCTTGCCGTGTCAGCGCTTCGCTGAGCTCGGCCGTGCCTTCGGAGACCTCGATCGCGAGCACATCGATGCCCTGGGTCATCGACTCGATCCGGGCGGCCCGCAACAGCCTGCCGCCTTCGATGGCCACGAGCGAGTCACAGATCCGCTCGACCTCACCCAGCAAGTGGGAGCAGACGACCACGGAAATGCCGAACTCGGTGCCAATGCGGTGAATGAGGCTCAGCATGGCGTCACGGCCAGCCGGGTCAAGCCCGTTCGTCGGCTCGTCGAGCAGCAGCAGATCCGGGTCATGCACGAGCGCTTGCGCCAGCTTGACCCGTTGCTTCATGCCCGTCGAGTACCCACCGATCTGGCGGTAGCGCTCTTCGTAGAGCCCGACGTGACGCAGCGCCTCAGAGGCCCGCTCGCGGGCGACCGTTCGCGGCAGGCCGGTCATCCGGCCCATGTGCGTCACGAACTCTGCCGCGATCATGTCGGGCGGCAGGCAATCGTGCTCCGGCATGTAGCCGACCCTGGCTCGCACCGCGTTTCCGTCGCTAACCGGGTTGAGGCCGAGCACGCTGATCTCGCCGCTCGTCGGCTCAAGCAGGCCCAGCAATGTCTTGATCATGGTGGATTTCCCGGCGCCGTTAGCGCCCACGAGCCCGATCACGCCCGGCTCGACCTCTAGCGTGAGGTCTTGCAAAGCGGTCACTCCACCTGGGTAGGTCTTCGTCAGCGACCTGGTCGAAATGAGTGCCACGACGTCACGCTAGACGTCTGACCGGCTCAGTTGCCTCCGGTGAAACCCTTAATAATCTCGTCGATGCGGGTGGCGAGCCGGAAATCACGGGCGGTCACACCGCCCGCCGAGTGCGTGACGCAGCTAAACGTGACGGTCCGCCAGCGAATGTCCATGTCGGGATGGTGGTCCAGCTCTTCCGCGACCACGGCCACCCGGTCCACCAACGTGATCGCGTCCGGGAAGCCGCGCATCTCAACGGTCCTGGTGATCGCCCCGTTAGCCAAAACCCAGCCGTCCAGTTCGGACAGCCGCTGGCCGATTTCGCTTGCCCCCATTACCTCAGCAACCATGTCGCCAGCTTACATTTTGTTCCACATTGGGGCTTCGTGCCTCGCGAAAGGCAAGATACTATCCCCTGCGAGCGGGGGCGTAGGCGTTGCAGAAGAGGACAGATGAAGAAACGAAGCTGGTCCATACGTACCCGGATTCTCGTGCTGCTCCTCGCACCATTGCTGCCTCTAATCGGCATCTGGGTGTTCAGCACGGCAGGTTCCTTCGACTCTGCGGTGAGCCTGCTCAATGCCAAGGTGGAAGCGGATAACGCCGGAACTCCCTCGAACCCTGTCGTGGTCGAGATCCAGGCGGAACGCAAGCTGTCGATGGTCGCCGTCGGCACCCCTAAGGGCGGCGGGCCAGACCTTAAGGTGCAGCGCGGCCGGACCGATGCCGCGATCAAAGAATTCCGCCGGCTGTCGGCCACCGACTCGCTCCAGGACACCATCAGCGACCTCACGCGCCACCACCTGACCCGGCTCAACGAGGCGCTAGACCAGCTTCAGGTCGGCCGCGACGCCGTCGATGACCGCAAGTTCACGCGCCTTGACGCCATGAACTTCTACTCCGACATCGTCGACCGGACCTACGTCATGTACACCACGATCTCCACGATCGACAATCGCGAGCTGACCCGCCAGGTCGACGCGGTCATGGGGCTCACCTGGGCGCGCGAAATTATGAACCGCGAAGACGCCCTGATCAACGCGATCCTCAACGGGCCCAAGCCAACCGGCCCCGAGCTGGTGCGCCTGACCGAATACATCGGCCTTAACCGCCATATGCTCAACGATGTCGTACGCAGTCTCACGCCCGAAGAAGCCGCCAGTTACCGCGCGCTGCAAGGCACGACCGCCTACTCAAATCTGCGGGCCATCGAGGACAAAGTCCAGCACGAAGGTGTCGCGGGAGCCCCGCTGCCGGTGGATGGGCTGTGGTGGAAGGACACCTTCACCGAGGTCGACAACGCCCTGTTCAAAATCGGTGACGAGGGTGCGCAGCGAGCCCTGGGCGCGGCCACTCCGATCGCCGTGGGTGTCATGCTGCGGCTCGGGATCGCGGGTGGTCTCGGCCTGATCATCATCATCATGCTCATCTGGGTGTCGAGCCGCATCGCCCGCTCGCTTATCCGGCGCATCAACGACGTGCGGCAAAAGGCGCTCAACCTGGCGCACGAGCAGTTGCCGATGACGGTCGCCAAGCTGCGCCGCGGTGAAGACGTCGAGATCCCGCCGCCACCGGCCGCCGAAACGCAGACCGATGAGCTAAGCCAGCTCAGCAGCGCGTTCAGCGCCGTGCAGCAGACCGCTATCGAGTCCGCGGTGCAGGAAGCGGCGCTGCGCAGCGGGCTGAACCAAGTCTTCCTTAACATCGGGCGGCGCAGCCAGACACTGGTGCACCGTCAGCTGTCGCTTTTGGAGACGATGGAACGGCGCATCAGCGACCCGCACCACCTCGAGGAAATCTTCAAGGTCGACCACCTCGCGGTGCGCATGCGCCGTTACGCCGAAGACCTTGTCATCCTCGCTGGCGCCGTGCCCGGCCGCGGCTGGCGCAACCCGGTGCCGCTGGCCGACGTGCTGCGCTCGGCGATGTCCGAAGTAGAGGACTACACCCGGATCACGGTCGTGCCCGCCCCACCCGCGTCATTGGCGGGCCGGGCGGTCAGCGACGTCATCCACCTCGTGGCCGAACTGCTGGAAAACGCCACCGCGTTCTCACCACGCGACACCCGTGTCAGGCTCGCTGGCCAGGTCGTACCAAACGGATTCGCCATCGAGATCGAAGACCGGGGTGTGGGCTTGCCGGCCGAAGCGCTCGCTGAAGCCAACGAGCGCCTCAACAACCCGCCCGACTTCGACCCGGCGCAAAGCGCACGGCTCGGCCTGTTCGTGGTGGCGCGGCTCGCGGCCCGGCATGGCATCAAGGTGACGCTGCAAGCCTCGCCCTATGGCGGCGTGACCGCGGTGGCCTTGCTGCCCAACGACATCATCGTTTCGTCCAGCGAACAGTCCAAACTGGACAGCACCGCGCCGAAGGCGATCGCTCCGGCTCCGGTGCATGCTCAGGTCACCACGCCCGCACAGGCGCGGGCCTTGAGCCCGGCAGAAACCCCGACTCTGGCCACACCCGTGCTGGCCCGCCGGGAACCAGCGCCGTCAGCGGCACTTGATGGGCTTCCGGTGCGTGCCCGTCAGGCCAGCCTGGCGCCGCAGTTGCGTGAGCCGCTAACAGAACCAGCCGCCGAGCCCATCCCGGCACCACGCGCACCCTCGCAAAGCAGGGCACTGCTGTCCTCCCTGCAAGAGGGGGTCAACCGGGGCCGGCAGGCCTCAGAACACATCACCGCACCGGACCACAGCAATGGGGAGGAGGGCCAATGACAGCCCGGCAAAGCCAGGATTGGCTGCTAAGTGACTTCGTTCAGCGGGTGCCGTCGGTCAAACGGGCCGTCCTGCTTTCCGTCGACGGCATCTTGATGGCTGCCTCGGCCGGCATGGAACAGGCCTCCGCCGAGCACATGGCCGCCGTGGCGGCAGGGTTCGCCAGCCTTGCCCGCAGCGCCGGCCGCCATTTCGAAGCAGGCCCGGCCCGGCAGTCGATTATCGAGCTGGAGTCAGCTTTTCTGCTCGTCACCCCGGCAGGCGCTGGGGCCTGCCTGGCCGTCCTCAGCGCCGCGGACTCTGACATCGGCATGGTCGCCTACGAAATGGCGCTGCTCATCGAGCGGATCGGGCACAACCTGACCACGCCACCCCGGCCCGTCCCCCAGCCGGCCGATGTCCACTGAGGACAGAGGCGAAGCGAACGCACACAACTGGATGGATCAGGACGCTGGTCCTCTGGTGCGTTCCTTCGCGCTCACCGGAGGCCGGGCAAGCCCTGGCTCGGAATCATTTGAGTTGCTGACTTACGTGGTGACTGTGCCGTGGTCGTCGGGATACTCCGGGCTGCACCTGCAGCCGGAGCATCTCAGCATTCTTGAGCACGCGGAGCGGCCCGCTTCCGTGGCCGAAATCGCGTCGCACCTCTCCCGGCCACTTGGTGTGGTGCGGGTGTTACTCAACGACCTACAGGAGATGGGTGCCATCACGAAATACTCCCCCACTCCGACGGCGAATCGTCCCGACGACCGGATTCTTCAGGCGGTGATCGATGGCCTCCGAGCAGCAGGCTAGGCCCGTTGTTGTTCCCACAACAGTCAAGATCTTGATTGCAGGCGGGTTTGGCGCTGGCAAGACCACCATGGTCGGGTCGGTCAGCGAGATCATGCCATTGCACACCGAAGAAGTGCTCACCTCGGCGAGCATGGACTCCGATGATGTGTCCGGAGTGGAGGGAAAGACGTCAACGACCATCGCGATGGACTTTGGCCGCATCTATCTTCGCGATGACCTCGTGCTCTACCTGTTTGGCACGCCTGGACAGGACCGGTTCTGGTTCTTGTGGGACGAGCTGGCGCTCGGCGCTTTGGGCGCTGTCGTGCTCGCGGACTCCCGCAGACTGGCCGATTGCTTTCCGTCCATTGACTATTTCGAGCAACGGGGCACACCGTTCCTCGTGGCGGTCAACAAGTTCCACGGCGAAGAGCCGTTCGGTGTCAACGCGGTGCGCACGGCACTCAACTTGGACCCGGGCGTGCCCGTTATCTCGTGCGACGCCCGGGATAGCATGTCGGGCCGGGAAGTGCTGATCTCACTGATCGAGCACGTGCGCTCCCGGGTTAACTGACAAGACTTTGGTGGAAGGTCCTGGTGGCCTGGAACCACGGCGCGATCCCAGCACTGACGAGGGGGAGCGCGGTGGCCCAGGCCTCGGCCAGGGTCGCCTCCAGCCCTCTGGTGTAGCGAGCCAAAGCCACGTTCGCGGCGAGTGTCTCGCGGTAGGGCGACTCGCACGTCCCCGCGATGACCTGCTCAGCGAGCTTGAGGTTCCAGTCGGTGTCCCCGCCGACCGGTTCCGAGGTGAAGACGATGCCGAACTCGGCGGCCGGGTCGATGATGCGCTCGGTGACCGACTTGGCGTGCCCGTCGACCTCAAAGATCACCGACGGGGAAACGACGGACAGTTCATCGAGCCCGTTCGGTCCACAAACGACGGTCGCCCGCACGACGTCTAGCTCCAGCAGCGTTCCGGCCATCAGCCGGGCCAAATCAACATCGTGCGTACCAAGAAGCACGTAACGCGGCCGGGCCGGGTTGGCCAGCGGCGCCATCCAGTTGATGAGCGTCGGGTGCCCCAGAGCGCGCCGGATCGGGGCTATCTTGCCCAGCCCAGGGTGGAAGCGTGGCGCGAAGCAGTAGCCGAATCCGGTCTGCAGCACGCATTCCTTGACTTCTTCGGGCCCGAGGCCGATCGGAATGCCCAGCGCCTCAAGGAGATCCGAGGATCCACTCGTCGACGTGGCCTTGCGGTTGCCCTGTTTGCACACGGCGACACCGGATGACGCGACGATCAGCGACGACAATGTCGAGATGTTCAGTGCGCCAACGCGGCGGAAGTGGCCGCCACCGGTGCCCACGATGTCCAATGTGGACTCCGTCTCGGGCACCTGAATCGCCCGCTCGCGAAGATAGCGGACCCCGGCGGCCAGTGCTGGCCCGTCGAGGTGTTCGATCAACACCCCGGCCAGGCGCGATGCGAGCACGTCCTGCTCGCCCTCGCCCGTCAGCAGGTCGTCGAGCAGCGAGGTGACGTCGGATGGATTCATCTGCACAAGTGCGCATTGTGCCACACAGATGAGTTCCGGCCGGTTCCCCGCGAAGGCGGAACCGGCCGGGCGCTAGCTCAAGGGAACCTATCTATTACCTCCTAGAAGGAGGCCAGCCATTCCTCGACCACCGGGATCTCGATGCGCTGATAGCCACCGAGGTAACGGCAGTTCTGGGTGTAGCCGTAGCTGGTGACGGCGACCAGCAGCCCGTTGAGGAACACGGGACCGCCGGAGTCACCAAAGCAGGTGCCACCGCCACCACGGGTGTCATTGGGGTTTCCGTTCATTTGCAGCACCTGCGGCGTCAGCTTCTGCCCGGGTGAGGTCGTGTAACGACGGATCAGCGGGTAGCTCATCGGCTGCGGGTTCTGCGGTCCAGCATCTGCCTTGCGCACCTCGGTGCCGTAGCCCACCACATCGAAAACGGTGCTGTTCAGCGTGGGCTGGGCGAATTGATCGAGGTAGTTTCCGGTGGCCAGCGTCGCGGGAGCGATGGTGGTCACCGGCTTGTCCAGCACCACGATGCCGACGTCGTTCCAGTTGTCGAGATCGGTGAAGTTGGAGTATTGCGGGTGCGTGTAGGCGGTTCCGGCGAGGAAGCCGGCCGCTTCCAGCTCAGCGGAGGTGTAACCCACGCTGGGGTCGGCCGCCACCGGCAGGCCGCTGGGCGGCTGCTCGGCGATGACCGAGTTGAAGGTGACGAGGGTCTTTCCGAGCGTTCCGGCCGTGCAGTGCGCGGCCGTGATGAGCACCGTTGGCGAGACCAGTGTCGCGGAGCAGCGGAAGCGCCCCTCCGCGTCGTAGAACAGGATCAAGCCAACGTTGGGGTGACGGTTGCCGTCAGGCTCGCCGCCCGTGATCGCGGCGGCCGGGTGCGCGGAGGCCGCCAGGGTCACGGCGGCCAGGACGGCAGCCATTGCGGAGCGAATTAGGATCTTCATGCGTAAAAGGCGAACCCTTCTGAGCGAAGTTGTTCCCCGGTGCCAGCTCTCGGCACTTTACGCAGTTAGACGTGCCTACTCAATGACGATGTCGACAGGGATGTTGCCCCGAGTGGCGTTGGAGTATGGGCACACCTGGTGCGTCGCTTCGACCAAAGCGCGGCCGGTCTCGCCGTCGAGGTGAGCGGGAAGCTCAGCTCGCAGGACGACCGACAGGCTGAATCCACCCTTGACGTCTGGGCCGTGCAGTCCCACTTCGGCCGTCACCGAAGCGTCGTCGGCGTCGATGCGCATCCGCTTGGCGACGAGCTTCATCGCGCTGGCGAAACAGGCCGCGTAGCCAGCGGCGAACAGCTGCTCGGGGTTGGTGCCTTCGCCCGTGCCGCCGGTGGCTTTGGGCATCGCGAGGGTCAGGTCGAGCTGGCCGTCGGAGGTGATGGCACGGCCATCGCGGCCACTTGCGGTAGCTACAGCGGTGTAGAGAGCACTCACGGGGGCAACCCTTCTAGGTAGACAGGTCTGTCTAGCAGACTACCCGACACTAGACAGACCTGTCTGGTACTGTCAAGTGATGGCTGACACCCGCCCGGCCCGGCGCCGCATCCTCGACACGGCAGGCATCTTGTTCTATGCCGAAGGCATTCGCGCTGTTGGCATCGACCGCATCATCGCCGAGTCGGCAGTGGCGAAAGCAACCTTCTACCACCACTTTCCGTCCAAAGACGACCTCGTGGCGGCCTACGTGCAGGAGCGAATCGACCAGCAGCAAGTGGCGATTGCCGCGCTGCCAGAGCGCGAACCGCTGGAGATGCTCCATCTGATCTTCACCAAGATGGGCGAGATCGGCGCCTCACCGAGCTTCCGGGGCTGCCCGTTCATCAACGCGGCCGCCGAACACCCGAACCCGGCACACCCTGTGCGTCTGGTCATCGACCGTTACCGGTCGTGGTTTCACGCCATGATGCTGCACTACCTCACCGAAGCCAGGCATCCCGACCCGGAACGGACCGCTGACTTGCTCATGATTCTGCGGGACGGGCTGGCCGTCGGCGGGCAGCTGGACAACCCAGCCGCCCTAACCGCCGTCGTTGATGTCGCCCTCGACCGCCTGCTAGTGGGAGTGCGCTGACCACGTCGCGAAAAGCTCGGCGTAGCGCCCCTCGGCGGCCACAAGTTCAGCGTGTGAACCGGTTTCGGCGATGCCGTGCTCGTCGACAACGATGATGCGGTCCGCGCGCATGGCGGTGGATAAGCGGTGGGCGATCAGCAGGGCCGTCCGCCCATCGAGCAGCCGGTCGAGGGCCTGCTCGACGAGAAGCTCCGAGTGCAGGTCCAAATTGGACGTCGCCTCGTCCAGCACGACAACCCGTGGCTGGGCAAGGAAAGCACGCGCCAGGGCGAGCAACTGCCGCTGACCCGACGACACCGACTGCCCGCGTTCGTGCAGCGGTGCGTCCAGGCCGAGTTCGGTGCGCTCGATGAGGGACCGCAAGCCGACCGCGTCCACGGCGGCCCAGATCTCCTCTTCCGGCGCGGATGGCCGTGCGAAAGCGATGTTGTCCCGCAACGTTCCGGCAAACATGAACGGTTCCTGTGGCACGACGCCGATCTGGCGCCGAAGGCTCGCCAGCGTCACGTCCCGCAGATCGTGCCCGTCAATGAGAATGCGTCCCGCTGACGGATCGTGCAGCCGCGTCACGAGTTTGGCCAACGTGGACTTTCCCGCCCCGGTCGGCCCGACCACGGCGACGGTCTCCCCCGGCGCGATCGTCAGCGTGACGTCCCGCAGAACCGGTACCCCTGGCTTGTAGCCGAAAGACACGTTCTCAAACGTCAAAGCACCCGAGACCGGCGGTAAGTCCACGGCGGACGGTGACTCGGGCACTGAGGGCGCGAGCGAAAGCAGCTCCCCGAGTTTGGTCACGGCGGCCCGTGCTTGCTGATAGTTCGTATAGAGCTGAACGAGCTGCTGCACAGGAGCGAAGAAAGCGTTGAGGTACAACACAAACGCGGTCAGAACGCCGAGGCTCAGTGTGCCGTTGACGACCCGCGTGCCACCGATCAGCAACAACGCGGCCATAGCCGCCATGCCAATGACGGAAGTCGCCGGGCCATAAATAGCCGAGATGTGCCCGGCGAAGTCGCTCGCGTCGCGGTAGCGCCCCGTGAACCTGCGGTGGGCGACGATGTTGCGGTCCTGCCGGTTGTGCGCCGTGACGACCCGGGTGCCGGAAAGGCTTTCGGACAGATCAGAGAACATGGCCGCGATGGTGTCGCGCTGACGTCCGTAACCGACGTCTGACTGAACGCGGAACCACCACGTCAGCCCGGCCAGCAGCGGCAGCACGAGCAGCAACGTGATGGCGGCCAGCGACGGGTCGTAGGTGAACAGCACGGCTGTCACCACGATCATCGTCAGCCCCTGTATCGCGAACTGCGCCAGACCTTCCTGGAAAAGTTGTTGCAGCGCTTCGATATCCGACGACATGCGGGTCATGATGACGCCCGCCTTCTCGTCGGTGTAGTAGTCCATCGACAGCCGCTGCAGATGCCCGAACACGCGCACCCGCATGTCGCGCATCGTGTCTGCGGCGAGCCTGCCGCACTGCTGAATCCGGGCCGAGGTGGCCACCCAGCCCAGCGCGACCGTCACGAGGAACGCGCCCGCAGCGAGGAACAACACGTTCAGGTCGCGGGGCACGATGCCGTCGTCGATGCCGAGCTGCACCAGCAACGGGCCCGCTTGCAACAGCACCGTTTCGACGACCACGAGGACAGCCGCGGCGAGGAACGAGCCGCGGCGCGTGAACGCCAGGCGCCACATGCTCAGTTTGCCGTCGCTCGCCGCCGCCTGCTCGAACCGCACGTAAGGGTCTCCGTGATCGGGCTCCCCCGCTTCAAGCTTTTCCACCGCGGCGACGAGATCCAGCGGAATGCCCGCGAACGGCTGCCCGCCTTGCTGTGCCTTGCGTGCCCCGAGCCCGCCAATCCCCGGCGCGTTACCGGGCCCGCCGAACCCACCCCCATACATGCTCACGCTGTGTTCCCCCGTTCAGCGCCGCGCAGACCCGAGGCCAAAACCCCAGTCTGCGGATCACTACCGCGCGCAAGCGGCACTGAAGCCACCTCGTCGTCCTGAAGCGAGGACGCGAGCACTGAGCCGTATTCAGGTGACGTCTCCAGCAACGACGCGTGGGTCCCGTCCGCGATGACGCGACCTTCAGACACCAGCAAAACGCGATGAGCCAACGCGATGGTGGACAGCCGGTGCGCCACGATGAGCGTTGTCCGTCCGTCCAAAAGGGACTTCAGTGATGAGTGGATGCGCTGCTCCACCGAGACGTCGATGGCACTTGTCGCATCGTCGAGCACCAGGATCGGCGGGTTCACGAGCAAGGCGCGCGCGATGGCGATCCGTTGCCGCTGACCGCCGGACAGCGTATATCCGCGTTCGCCGACCTTCGTCGAGTACCCATGAGAAAGCTCTTGAATGAAATCATGTGCCCCAGCGGCCTTGGCCGCCTTGATGACTTCTTCCATGGACGCGTCTGGGCGGCCGTAGGCGATGTTGTCGCGAATGGACACGGAGAATAGGAACGGTTCGTCGGGCACGATGCCGACCTGGTCCCGCAGTCCCGCGAGCGCAAAGGAACGCACATCGCGCCCGTCAATCAATACCCGGCCCGATGTCACGTCGTAGTACCGCGCGAGCAGCCGCCCGATCGTTGACTTGCCGCTGCCGGTTCTGCCCACGATTGCGATCGTCTCGCCCGGCTTGACGGTGAACGACATGCCCGAAATAGCGGAAGTCCCCAGCGGATAGTTGAAGCTGACGTTCTCAAAGGAGATCTGCCCGCGCAGCCGGGCCGAAACCGTGCCGTCAGCGATGTCGGAGTGCGTGTCGAGCACCTCATAGATGCGGCGTGCCGAGGCCGCGGCGCGCTGGCTCAGCATGATGAGCATGCCCAGCATCCGAAACGGTGGCTGCAGCATGAGCACGTAGGCGTTGAACGCCACGATCGTGCCGATGGAAGCCTTGCCCTGTATGGCCATCCAGCCGCCGAGCAGCAGCACGAGCCCTAACCCGATGCGCGGCAAGTTTTCCAGCGTCGGCGACCACCAGCTGCGGATGGAGGCCTCACGGCGGTAAGCCCAGCGGACTTTGTCGGCCTCGCGGGCGAGGGTCTCGAGTTGCTGTTGCTCGGCGGCGAACGCCTTGACGATCCGCACGCCGTTGGTGTTCTCGTCGACGACGGTGGCGACCTGGGCGAGGCGGCTCTGGATCAGCCACGACACCGGGAAGATGGACCGTCTGGCATAGATGCCAAGCACCCCAACGACCGGCAGCGCCGCCATGGCGACCAGTGCCAGCGGCACATTCACCGACAACATGAGCGCGAAGGCGAACACCGCGATCGTGCACTGCACGAGAATCGACGGGCCGAACGTCAGGTACATCTGCACGGCACGAATGTCCGAACTGGACCGTGACATGAGTTCACCCGACTGCACCCGGTCGTAGAAGCCGAACGGCATGCGCACGAGGTGCTGGTACATGATGTTGCGCAGGTCGTATTCCACCGCGTAGGCGGTCTTGAGCAGATAGCGGCGCGCCAAGTAGTTGACGATGCCCTGCCCCACCGCGAACAAGGCGATCAGCCAGAAGTACTTCTGCAGACTCGCCGCGCGCGCGACAAGCGCGTCGTCGATCCCTAACCGCACCAGGTTGGGGATCTGCACCTGGATGAGCAAGCCTGCCAGAGAAAGCGCGAGTGAGGTCAGCAGCAGCCAGCGGTGGGCCAGCGCCACGGGCAGGGCGCGGCGCAGCCAAGACTTGCTGGTATCTGGGTCGATATTCGCCTTAGGCTCTCGGTAATTCACCAAGGCTTCAGTTTAAGCGCCCGTCACGCCATCCACACCTTGGCGAATTAAGTCAGCATGGCCGTTATGCCGGGCATACTCGCCGATCATGTGCACGTGAATGAACCGGAGCGAGTACTCCCCTGCCATGTCGTCCATCGACGCACCAGCGGCAGCGAGACGGGCCGCTTCCTGTTCCTCAAGCAACACCGCGTAGTCGCGGGAAGCGAGCGCCGGGTCCAGCACCTCGAAGTCGGCATCCTTGTGCTCCACAGTGGAGTGAAGCCGCTCGATGGGCTCGCCACGGAACCGTTCACGGAACCAGATCCGCTCGACCTTCGACAGGTGCCGGATCAGCCCGAGCAGCGACAGATTCGACTCACCGACCGATGCCAATGCGAGCTGCGAGCCGGTCAGCCCGGCGCACTTGAACAGAAAAGTGGAGCGGTGCCAGTCGAGCAGGCTCGGCAAGAGTTCGGACTCCGGCGCGGATAACGATCCGGAGGGGCGGGTTACGGCAGGGGCGGTCCAGGTGGTCACGCAGTCGATCTTAGTTCGGTGAGCGTGACGTCTGGCGCGGCACCCACACGCACGGGCGGCCCGAGCGCGGTTTCCGCTCCAAATGCGACAGTCGATCCGGCGATCAGCCCCGCGGCGACAGCCGTCCCGCGCGCTAACAGCAACCGGCGGCCTTCGTCCGGCACACGCCTCCGCACGAAGAACCGCGGCACCTCCAGCACGGCCAGCATTAGCACTAGGTAGAGCATCACGGCGACCCACAGGTAGCCAGGAAGCTTTGGCGCCCAAGGCAAGTAGTCGCGCACCCGGGCACTGAACGCCATCAGGAGTGCCGGTCAACACGAGCAAGATCACCGTGCCAACGATACGCCCGTTCCGTGAGCGGACCGGAATCGCGGACGAGACGCACCCAGAGGTAGAAGGTGCACGGCCCCAGCACGACCGCCAAAAGCGCTAAGAACGCCCATCCGCTCACATAAACTCCCGGGGTGCTTGACTTGGAGTGCACTCTAAACGCAAGGGTGGAGGCATGAAGTACCGTCAACTCGGGGCCGGTGGCCCCTCCGTTTCAGAACTCGGTCTCGGCTGCATGGGCATGAGCGCGTTCTACGGTGAGCGTGACGACACGCGATCTGCCGAAACACTCCTGCGGGCACTCGACCTCGGCATCACCCACTTCGACACGTCCTACATGTACGGCTGGGGACACAACGAAGAACTCATCAGCCGCAGCCTGGGCGCCCGCCGCGACGAGTTCGTGTTCGCGACGAAGTTCGCCCATCGCATGGCCGCGGACGGTTCGCGCTACGTCGATTCCTCAGGCGCGTGGGCGATTGAGTCGTGCGATGCCGCTCTGCGGCGCACTGGCTTTGATCACCTCGACCTGTTCTATATGCACCGCCGCAACCCGGGCACGCCGATCGAGGAAACCGTCCAGGCGATGGCTTCGCTTGTGGAGCAAGGAAAAATCCGGCTGATCGGGCTCTCGGAAGTCAGCCCGGCCACCTTGCGAAAAGCTCACGCGGTCCATCCGATCGCGGCGGTGCAGATGGAGTACTCGCTGTTCACACGCGACGTCGAAGACGAGATGCTCAGCACCTGCCGTGAACTGGGCGTCGCACTGGTCGCCTACTCGCCAGTGGGCCGTGGCCTGCTGACCGGCAAAGTCAACGTGAACGAGCTGTCCAAAGACGACTTCCGCCGGGTCCTGCCGCGGTTCACGGGCGACAACCTCGACCACAACGAGGCTCTCGTCGCCGCGCTAACGCAGGTGGCTGCCGAGATCGGCTGCACTCCGGCGCAGGCCGCCCTGGCTTGGGTGCTGGCCCAGGGCGACGACATCCTGCCGATCCCGGGCACGAAGCGCGTTACCTATCTCGAGGAGAACACAGCGGCGGCCGGCATAACGCTGACCTCCGCGCACCTGCTGGCCCTGGAAACCGCGGTCCCGGCCGCGGCGGTCGCCGGAACCCGTTACACGGCTGAAGGAATGCTGACCACGGGGCACTAGATTCATGCCATGGCGATACAGGTAGCGGAAGTAACTCCGAACGCGGTGCTGAGCCTGGGCACGGCCGTCACTGTCCACAGTGGAACAGCCCAGCTGGGCGGCAGTCAGGGGGCGGTCGTCGTCGTGCGCTCTGGCGGCGCACCTGAGGAGTTTGGGTTCTATGTCCCCGACGCCACGCCCTTGGCCGAAGGTGAGGCCGAGCCGGTCGCGGTCGCCGAGGTTTCCCTGATGGCCCTCACCTCGCTGGGCACCAGCACGTTGCACGTGCAGGGAGTTGACCGGGTCACCGCGGCGTTCGTGCCAGACCCGCGCGGCGGCACCGCCAGGTGGCTTTACCTGAGCGGTGCCGCGCACGCGGCCGCGGCGATGCGCATCGGCTATCGCGTCACCCTCGTGAAAGGCTGACACCGCTTCCGGTGCCAGCCTCGTTGGAAGTGAATCCGTGTGCCTCAGCGCCGTGGTTCTTGAGGCGCACCTCACCACCGCCGGTCACGGCGATGGCTGCCGACGCCGCGAACACGCCGGTGCTCGTCGCCTGGTGCACGACCGTGCCGTTCTTACGAAAGCTCAGCACGTTGTCCGCGGTGACGTCGCCGCTTCCGGCGCAGAGCTGCTCCGCGAGCCAGCTCAGTTCGGCTATGCCGCCGGCCGGATCGACGTCAACGTCTGGCGCCGGGTCAGGGGCGCACGTGACTCCCTCGGCGGGCGTGACGGTGGACATGAACTCCACTGTCACCTTCGGACAGGCGAACGACACGTCGAAGCGGACCGCCGCATCGATCTGTGTGTTGCTGACGGTGGCCGCGCAAGGCTCCGCGGCATGAGCCGCCGGCGCTCCAAAGACGACAGAGGTGGCCAGCACGGCCAAGGCAAGAAGTTGCTTCACAAATGATCATTATATGCCCCATTGTGGACAAACAGCAGACGCCGACATCGGCCTTTTACCTGCCCAGAGCCTCTGCGACGACCAATGGGGGCGTCGGGTAGGCTGCGTCGCGGCGAGGCCGTAGCGCAGAGGTCGACGCACCGCCCTCTCAAGGCGGGGGACGCTGGTTCGATTCCAGCCGGTCTTGCCCCTAAAGCAGCACGCGCAGCTCTTCTGACCCGTGCTGCACGAACCCTCGCGCACCGTAGAAGAACGACGGTTCGGCGGCCGGGTCGAGCCTCAGCTCCGGGAACATAGCGAGCAGAGCGGCTAGAGCCGCTCTCGCTTCGATGCGCGCCAGCGGTGCCCCGACGCAGTAGTGCGGGCCGAGGCCGAATCCAAGATGCGTTCCGGGCCTGCCGAGCGTGAACGCGGCCGGGTCGGCGTAGACGTCGCCGTCGAAGTGAGCGGCCGCGATGCACAGGTAGACCATGCTGCCGCTCTTGACCGCGGTGCCACCGATCTCGGTGTCGCGCAGCACCAGCCGGTAGAGCCCCGCTGACGGGCTCGCCCAGCGGAACGCCTCGTCGAGCGCGGCGTCATAAAGCGACGCATCCGCCCGGACCCGTTGCAGCGCTTCATCATTCAGGAGCAGGGCGGCGATAGTACCGGTGAGCATTTGAATGGTGGTCTCAAATCCACCCAGCAGCAGGCTCACCACGGCGACGGTCACCGCCTCCGGCGTGTATTCACCTTCATCGACATGCGCTTTAACGATCTCGCCGAGCATGTTGTCGCTGGGATGCGCGCGCTCGTGCTCGACCAGTCTCGTGGTGTATTCGCTGATCTCCGCGAACGCCTTAAGCCCGGGAGCGGTCAGGCTCTCGTCCATGGGCGAGCCGAGCCAGCTGATGATCGCCCGCACCCACGCCAGCCCCTGATCTCCGACGTCATCCCTCACGCCAAGAAGTTCCAAGAAGACCTTCATCGGGTACGCCGCGAGCACGTCCCCGATCAACTCGGACTCCCTCTTGCCGGACAGCCCGCCAAACGCTTGCTGCGCAATAGGTCGCACGATCTCGGCATAGCGCGCGCTCGCCGAAGCACTGAAGAACCTGTTGTGGATACGCCGTTGGCGGGCGTGCTCCACCCCGTCGTGCGCGATCATCGCGGTGGCCATGGGGCCCATCCCGTAGAACTGTGTGCTGAACGTTTTCGTGTCGCGCAGCGCGGCCGAAACATCCTTGTGCCGCAACACCAGCGGCGCACCCATCAATTCGTCGAACACCACCGGCCGTTCGCGCCCATGTTCAGCGAGCGTGCTGCCCAGCCCTGTCGGAGAGACGGACCGGACCAGGAACGGGCTCTCAGCGCGGGGAATCATGCCTTATATTCTCTTCAGGCAGCGCTAACTATCCATCCATGCCGACAAATACCTGACACTATGGCATGATTTCGGCGTGATTCGCTATCCTGCCCTGCTCCAGCCCGGCGACCGCATCGGCGTGACGTCCCCATCCAGTGGTGTGCCCGCTGACCTGACGCCGCGCTTTGAGTTTTGCGTGTCCTATCTGCGCTCGCGTGGCTATGACGTCGTGGTCGGCTCATGCATGGACGGGTCAGGTGTCGTGAGCGCACCGGCGGCGGACCGCGCGGCCGAGCTGACCGCCATGATGACGGACCCCACGATCCGGGCCATCATTCCGCCGTGGGGTGGCGAGCTGGCGATCGAGTTGTTCCCGCACTTGGACTTTTCCGCCCTCGCGACGGACAGTCCTCCGTGGCTCATCGGCTACTCCGACCTGTCCACGCTATTGCTGCCGTTGACATGTCTCACGGGCGTCGCGACCCTGCACGGGCAGAACCTCATGGACACACCGTTACAGGTGCCCTCTCCCCTGCTGCCGTGGCTTTCCGTGGTCACGGGCGCGCCCTTGGTCCAAGGACCGTCCACTTTGCACAAACCCCAGGGTTTCCTTGACTGGGTTGGCGATCCCGAGCTGACCGAGTATCCGCTGACGTTGCCCGGCACGTGGTCACTGCTCGACCCGTCCACTGGCCCGCTGGGCGCCCGCGGCCGGCTCATCGGCGGCTGCATCGAGACGGTCTCGATCCTGGCTGGTACACCTTTCGGCTCGCTGTCTTCCTTTGCCGCCGCGCACGCGCCCGAGGGCCTCATCGTCTATCTCGAAGCCGCCGAAGACAACGCGCTCAACATCGCACGCTCACTGTGGCGCCTGCGCCTGGCAGGCTGGTTCGACCACGCCAACGCCATCCTCATCGGACGCACCAACGCTCCCGCCTCGGGCAGTTTCACCCAAGTCGACGCCGTCCGTAGCGCCCTGGGCGACCTCGGCCTGCCCATCGTCCTCGACGTCGACTGCGGCCACGTCGCACCCCACCTAGCCCTCGTCAACGGCGCCCTCACCGAAGTCGTCGTGGACGGCTCGTTGAAGGAGATCCGCCAGACCCTCGCCTGATCCCGTTGCGGGTTTCCGCAACCGGGATCCTGATGGGGTGCTTGGGTTTTTGTCGGTGGTGGAGCTTAGATTTGTTGCTGTGGGAAGGGTTGGTGATGCGGCCGTTGAGGAGCTGATCGCTGCCGTCCGCTCCGCCGCGATAGCCGATGCTCGGGTGCTCAAGGCGGTCACAGCAGTCGAGGACGCTTTACCGGCTCGCGAGTTTGCCCCCATGGAGATCGCCGCTGCCGTCGCATGGTCCCGTCAGGCCGCCGCTTCGCGTCTTGCCTTCGCACACGAATTGTTTCGCCTGCCCAACGTTTTCGGCGCTCTCGCGGGCGGGGACATCGACCTGCCCAAGGCTCGTGTCTTCTGCGAAGAGACCAGCGTCCTGCCGTCGGCCAAGGCCGAGCAGGTCTGCGCTGTGCTTCTCCCCCAAGCACCGTCGTTGACGACCGGACAGTTGCGCGCCAAGCTCATGCGCCTCGTCCTCGGCGAAGACCCCGATGCGGCAACATCGCGGCACAATGAGAAAGTCGCGTCACGACGGTTCATATTCGAGCCCGATCGCGACGGCTGCGCAAATCTGCTTGGCCTCGACCTGCCGGCCGACAAAGCCCGCGCGGCCGCCAATGTCGTGCACGCTCACGCTCGGCTTGCCAGTGCCTTTGGCGACAAGCGCACGATGGACCAACTGCGGGCGGATGCCTTCCTCAACCTGTTGACGGGCAAGCCTTCCGGCGGCCGAGGCGGCAGCGTCGAGCTGACGGCGTCCGTGCAGACCCTCGCGAAGCTTGCTGAAACTCCAGGCGAGTTAGCGGGTTACGGCCCGGTGATCGCCGAGATCGCCCGCAAAGTCGCCGCGCAGCAACAGAAAGCATCGTGGACTTATACCGTGCACGACCCCGAATCAGGCGAAGTCTTCGACGGCACGACCCGCGCCCGACCCTCCACATCAGACCCTCACCCAACCGCGCGACCATCCAGTCCGCCAGTCGCGCAACCGCCGGCCAACACCGAGCACAGTGAGACGGCATCGGCGAGTGCGGTGCCACCGGCCGGAAGTTACGAGCAGCCGGAAGAGTCGCGCGGTGCCGGCAAGCGGCGGGCGACGGCGGAGGTGACGCGGGTCGTGCGGGCGAGGGACAGGCGATGCCGGGCACCTGGTTGCCGGGTGCCCGCGTCACGGTGCGATTTGGACCATCGTGTCGACTGGGCTCGCGGCGGGCGCACCAACGCAAGCAATATGGTTCCGTTGTGCCGCTTCCATCATCGGGCCAAACACCAAGGCGGCTGGCGTTATTGGCGCACCAAACGCGGCGGATATGTCTGGCGCGGCCCGCTTGGCCGCCTCTACCAGGTCGAGCCGGAACCGCCGCCCTAGACGGAGTCGAGTTTGGCGTTCAGCATTTCAAACTCGGTGATCGACGGGTCGTGTGGATAGGGCATCGTGTTTCCGGTGCGGGTGAAGCCAAGCCGGGCATAGAAGGCTTCCGCGCGCCCGTTTACTTCGGTGACATAAAGCCTGACCTGGCTAGCCTCGATGGCATCGCGCGCCCAGCGCATGACCGCTGTCACGACTCCGGCTGACACGCCAATGCCGGCGCCGCGAAACGCCGGCTGCACATAAACACCCACAAGGTGGACCGTTGGTTCGGTCATCTCGTTGTCGACGAAACCGCTTGCCTTGCCGATCATTTGCCCATCGTGAATGGCGACGAAGGTCGCGAAGGCCGGATCGGTAGCGCCTTTCAGCACCCGGGACTGCCAAAACTCGTCGGGCTCCAGCACCGACTTGGCGTATTGCTCGACGAAAGCCAGGGGCTCGGCTTCCAATGCCTCAAGCCGCAGGTTTCGATAGTCACGCCACTCACCGGGCTTGAGTCGCCGCACAGAAAAATCCATGCCGTGATCATGCCCTGCCGCCGTGGCGACAGCACCGGAATTTGCCGTGCCGCCGGGGCGATGGGTCTGGCGGCACGGCAAACAGGGCACGTCGGGGTTATGTCACGGCTGGCCGCCGTGGGTTAAGCGCTGCTAGGCCGACTGCTGCCACCAGCAGTGTCGCGCCCACGAGGCCAAATACCGTGAGCCGGTCGCCCAGCAACGTGGCCGCCAGGACGGCACCGGTTAGCGGTTCGAGCAGCGCCATCAAGGCGGCGGTTGTGGCCGGAGCGGACCGCAGCCCACGGAAGTACAGCGAATACGCCAGTGCCGTGGGAACGATGCCAAGGAACAGCAGCAAGCTCACGGAACCCACGCCCGGGTTGAAGCGAAGGTCAGCGAAGCAAGCCAGGAGCAGACCGCCCAAAGTAAAAGCGAAACCTGTCGCGGCTAGATCGTCCAATCCGGACACTGGGCGGGCGCTGACCAGTGTCATGAGGGCGAATCCGGCGGCGGCCGCCAGGGCCAGGCCGATGCCGGGAACCGACATCGTGCCTGTCGGAGCACCGGACAACAGCACGAATCCGGTGAGCGCCAAGCACACCGTGCCCACCGCGCGCCGGTCGAACGTGCCCGAACCAAGCAGCACGAAAACAGGTGCGGCACCGATCGTGATCAGGGTGGCGACGCTGACTGAAGTGAACGAGATCGACGCGAAGAAGCAGGCCTGGAAGACCGCGGCTAACACGCCAATGAGGACGATCCGGCGCCAAGCGGCCACGCCTCGTGGCAGAGGCAGGCGCCGGAAGACAAAGACGGACAGTAAAAGCAGGCCGCCCACACACAGGCGGTAGGCCGCGATCGCTAACGGGGAAAGGCCGGCCGATTCGCGTAGGAGGTCACCCGCGATACCGCCGGTGCCCCAAAGAATGCCGGATATGACAAGGGAAAACAAAGGAATCGCTCCTGCGACGAGATGGAAAGGAGGTCGCGGAAGCGGGGCGTGCACGCACCAAGCAGGCCCCGCTAGAAGCGGGGTGGTGGAGTTACTGGAAACCACTGGTGCACAGAAGGAGTATAACCGCGTAAAATCCACCCGGGATCGCCCGGGAGGCATATGAACCTTGAGCTGCGTCATCTCAGGGTGGTTTGCGCCATCGCCGACACGGGCAGTGTCACCAAGGCGGCGGCGCTGCTCGGGCTCGCCCAGCCCGCGCTAACCGCACAATTGCAGCGCATTGAACGCACTCTTGGCGGCCCGTTGTTCGAACGCAATCGTCGCGGCACGACCCCTACGGCGCTCGGTGAACTCGTGCTGGCACGAGCCCGCGTGGTGTTGCCGGCGATGAAAGGGCTGCAAGACGATGCGGCGCGGTTCGCTGGCGCGAACGAGACGCCGAGCCGTTACCGCATTGGCGCCTCAAACGGTCCCATCCTCGGCGGGATGATGACACGGCTGGCCGAGGAGCACCCCACCGCGATGATTTCGCCTTACTCATCGTGGTCAGTGGACGAACTCAGTGACATGGTGCTGGCCGGGCGGCTCGATTTCTGTGTCGCTGGCTCATGCGGGGACACCGTCCCCGGTACGCCCAATGATGGTTTGATCTGGAAAGAAATCGGCATCGATCCGGTCTTCATCATTTTGCCGTCGTGGCACGAGTTCGCGGACCGGGAAGAGATCCGGCTCGGCGAGCTGGCCGACGCGTTGTGGGTGGCCACACCAGGCGATGGGTGTTTCGGCGACTGCTTCGCCGCGGCTTGCGCGCGAGAGGGTTTCGCCCCTAAGACGCTCTATGAAGTGGATGTCAGCGGCTGCATCGACATCGTCCAAAGTGGACACGCGCTCGGGCTGTGCCAAGGAACGTTCCGCCAGGTCAACGGGCTGGTGACCGTCCCGATCACGGGCACTCCGCTACGCTGGCGGCATTTGCTGGGCTGGCATCCATCCGGTCCGGCCGCTAGCTTCGCATCGATAGCCGTGGCTCATGCCGTCGCCGCCTACCGGGACACCGCCGGGCGCAATCCGGTCTACAGCCAGTGGCTGAAGCGCAACCCAGGGTTTGGCCCGCCGGATGATATGACCTAAACGGTATCTATGAACATCGCTTTAACATCGATACTTTCCCGGCATGGATCGACAAATTCGAATTGCGACGCTGGTCGCGGTCACCACCGCCGGACTAGTCGCCGCGGTGACGATTCCGGCGCTGGCAGGGCAGCGCCCGGGCGGATCCGCTCAGCCGGGGATCCCGGCCGACATTTCGCCCCAGGTTGTTGAGGCGCTGAAACGTGATCTGAAGCTGGACGGAGCAGCTGTGGCCGCTCGCCTCGCCAGCGAGGCCAAGGCAGCCAAAGCGGATCACCAACTGCGCAAGACTCTCAAGGACAGCTATGGTGGAGCCTGGCTTTCGCCGGACGCTACCAAGTTCACCATCGCTGTCACCGACGCCGCTCAAGCCGCCGAAGTGGCCAAGACGGGTGCCGAGGCCAAGGTAGTTTCACGCAGCCTCGCCCAGCTCGACGCCATCAAGGACGGCCTGGATGGGCTGGCGGCCAAGGCCCCCAAGACCATTCCTGGCTGGTACGTCGACGTTGCCAGTAACCAGGTCGTGGTGCTGGCCCGCTCGAAGACCGACGCGGCAGAGTTCGTCAAGCTCGCCAAGGCCGACCCGTCGGCTGTCCGGATTGAACAGTCGAACGAAGACCCACGCCCGTTCATCGATGTCATCGGCGGCAACGCTTATTACATCGGCAGTGGCACCCGGTGTTCGGTTGGCTTCTCGGTCAACGGTGGCTTCGTCACGGCCGGTCACTGTGGCAGCAACGGTGCCACCACGACGCAGCCCAGTGGTCAGTTCGCCGGATCCTCCTTCCCCGGCAACGACTACGCGTGGGTGCGCGTTAACGCTGGCAACACGCCACGCGGCCTGGTGAACAACTACGCCGGTGGCACCGTTGCCGTCGCGGGTTCGACCGACGCCGCGATTGGCGCCTCGGTTTGCCGCTCCGGTTCGACGACCGGCTGGCACTGCGGGACGATTCAGGCCCGCAACGCCTCCGTCACCTATCCACAAGGGACGGTCAGCGGCCTCATCCGCACCAACGTTTGCGCCGAGCCAGGCGACTCGGGTGGTTCGCTCATCGCGGGCAACCAGGCTCAGGGGGTCACCTCCGGTGGATCGGGCAACTGCTCCTCAGGGGGTACTACGTACTTCCAGCCCGTCAACGAAATCCTTCAGGTCTACAGCCTGACGCTGGTGACCAGTGGCGGAACACCGCCCACGACCCCGCCGACCACGCCACCGACCGGGTGCTCGGGCCACGAGTTCACGGTTGGCGGATCCCTGTCCAGTGGCGGCAGCGCTTACCAGCCGAACAACAGCTACTACTACTCGTCCGCCTCCGGCACCCACCGCGCTTGCGTGGTCGGCCCCTCCGGCACGGACTTCGACCTGTACCTGCAAAAGTGGAACGGCAGCGCCTGGGCGAACGTCGCCTCTGGCACGACACCGTCCAACCAGGAAACGGTTAGCTACAACGGAACGGCCGGTTACTACCGCTACCGCGTGCTCGCCTACAGCGGCGGCGGCAACTACACGCTCGGCTACTCCAACCCGTAAGGCCCATAGGGCTCTGTCGCCCACTTGTGAACGTGACTGAAGATCAGGTGCGTTTGCAGGTGGGCGACTTCGCGCCGTGAGGTGAAGCCGTCGAGCAGCAGCCGCTGCAGATGCGCGGCATCGCGGACCGCCACCTGAACGAGAAAGTCATCCGGCCCCGCGACGTGCGACAGTGCCACTGTCTCCGGCAGCTTCAGGGTGTAGGCGATGAACGGATCGACCACTTCACGGGTGTGCGGCCGGATGCGGACCGCGATGAACGCGAGCAACGGCCGGCCCAGCGAGCCCAGGTCCACATCAGCGTGAAACCCGCGCAGGACACCACGGGCTTTCAGCGAGCGGACCCGTTCGAGGCACGTCGATGGCGCGAGATTGACCTTGGACGCTAGGTCTTTGTTGGAGATCCGTGCGTCGTTCTGTAACTCGCGCACGATGGCGGCGTCCACCGAATCGAGCATGTGATTCTCCCTTCCAGCCCGAATTATATGCGGATCATGAACCTGGATCCGGAATGATGACCGATGCTGCCGCCATGACGCACGCATTCGCGACGCAGGCCGTGCACGCCGGCCGGGCCGATCTGGCTTTCCTCGGGATACACGCTCCGCCGCTGGACTTGTCGACCACGTACCCGATCCCGGATCAGGCACTGGGCGGCCAGGCGCTCGCGGAGTTCGCCGATGGCGCGGCGACGGCGGCTTCTCCTGTTTACTCCCGTCTGCACAACCCGACCGTTGCCCGGTTCGAGGACGCTTTGGCCCAGCTTGAGCAGTGCGAAGCGGCGGTCGCGTTCTCCTCTGGCATGGCCGCGATCACGGCTGTGTTCCAGGCCGCGTGCATGATGACGGGCAAGCGGCACGTGGTCGCGGTTAGGCCTATCTATGGCGGAACCGACCACCTGCTCGCGTCCGGATTGCTTGGCCTGGAAGTCACCTGGGCCGGGCAAGACGAAGTCGCGGCCGCGATCCGGCCGGACACCGGGCTGGTTTTCATCGAGAGCCCGGGCAACCCGACCCTGACCCTGACCGACATCGCGACCGTCGTCATTCAGGCCGGCCAGGTGCCCGTCGCCGTCGACAACACTTTCGCCACACCGGTGTTGCAGAACCCGGCTCAGCTCGGCGCCGCCTATGTGATTCACTCGGGCACGAAATACCTTGGCGGGCATGGCGATGTGCTTGCCGGTGTGGTCGCGTGTGTCGAACACCGCGCGGCACCGTTGCGGCAGTTGCGCATCCTGACCGGTGCTGTGCTCCACCCGCTGTCCGGCTATCTGCTGCACCGCGGGCTGCCGACGCTGGCATTGCGGGTCAACGCGGCACAGGCCACGGCCGCAAGCCTGGCTGTTCGCCTGGCGGTCCACTCGGCAGTGTCCAAAGTTCACTATCCCGGCCTGCCTGGTGCCGACGCGCGTGGACTCGTTGGGCGCCAGATGCGCGGGCCAGGGGCGATGATCGCCTTCGAGGTACTCGGGGACCCGGCCGTGATGGTCAAGGCGCTGGAGCTGATCACTCCGGCGGTCAGTCTCGGGTCGGTGGACAGTTTGATAGAGCACCCGGCCGGTCTGACGCACCGTCTCGTGGACGAGGCGGGCAAGGACACGGGTGGCATCACGCCTAACCTGCTGCGCATGTCGGTCGGGCTGGAGGACGTAAGCGACCTGTGGCGCGATCTCGATCAGGCCCTGCTGGCCTCGCGCGTGCGGGAGAGTGTCGTAGCCGTGTGAGAGGGTGCCCGGCATGGGGATGAAGATGGCGGCCTTTATCAAGCTGGCTGAGTCTTTGCCGGAGACGCAACTGCGGGTCGCGGGGGAATACCGGTCTTTGCGCGTGCGTGGCAAGGCGTTCTGTTATCTGTCCGATGACGACACTCGCGTGACCCTCAAGGCCACCAGGGAAGAGCAAGAGGCCACGGTGGCAAGCGATCCCGCGACGTTCAGCCCAGCCTGGGCCGGTGGCCAGTTCGCCTGGATCCGGGTCAACCTCGCGAAAGTCGACCGGGGCGAGCTCGAAGAACTGCTCGACGCCGCCTGGCGGCTGTCGGCTCCGAAACGTCTGGCAGCCGCCCACCGCTAGGGCGGCTCCTTCAGGCCCATCTCGGCGAGCAGTGCTTTGACGGTTTGCGCCCGTTGCAGAAACGGCCAGTTGTCCCACTGCTCGTGCGACAACGGCGGCACGTCAGCCATCCACTCCTCGCCGGTGAACTTCGGCGCTGCGGTCCGTTTCTTGCCGCACTCCGGGCACCCCGGCAGACCGTCAAGCACGAACGGCTCGCCGTGCGGGTCCTTGTCACTGATCGCCGAAATCACCTGACGGACTACGACTCCCCGCTCATAGGTCTCCTGCGGGCCAAGGTAGTTGCTGACCAGCATGCTGACTTCGTCGAAGACCGGATCGCTGAAGGAGTCGAGCACCGCGACTTCGCCACGCCTCGTGACGCCGAGGAACGTTCCATAGAAGAAGGAGAGGTCGGCCCACGGCAGGAAGTATTCGGTTTGGCATGACCTGCACCGGTGCCGGTACCGCTGCAAACGCATAAGGGCGAGTCTATGAGCCGGCGCGGATTCTCAGGGTGACGCGAGCACCGTGCTCGTCGTGGGCATAGGTGATTTCGCCTGAAAGGCCTGCTAGCCCTGCCGTTCCCGTCCCGGCGACGATGCGGCCGAAGGTGAATGGCTCGGAGGTTCCGTCGTCAATGCCGCCGTGCTGAAAGACGATCGTCCCGGCGCGACCGTTGATGGTTCCACTAAATCGTTCTGAGGCAACGTATCCCCGCCCCTCAGCTGAACCCGCTGTGAGGACTTCCGCTACGCTCGTGCCTTCGAGGTCGCCGTGAAACGCTTTGCTCACCGTCGCTCTGGCCATCGGTGGGCTGCTTTCTGGTGCGTCATAGACGGTTTCGTCCCAGGCCGTGATGTCAAAAGTGCCCGTGAGCACGTGTTCAGTCATGTCCGTCATGCCAAAGAGCGTATGAATCCTATGTAAGGCTGTATTGAACATTTACGCCTGGGGAGAGCGGGCGCGCACACTATCTGTTTATGATCGGTAGCGGGGAGCGATATACATCACCCGGAAGTTACCGCGAAGTATGTGCAATTATGAATTAAGGTGATAACTCTCCAGAAAGGAGAGTTCGTTGCGTTCTGTGACCCTCAGCGTGACCGTGACCGGCCCCGAAGAGGCTCTGGCTCAGCTAGCCAGAAGTCTTGGGGCAACTACGCTCGATGTCGTTGCCCAACCGGGCGCCGAGCAGATTTCTAAGGCGGAGTGTCCAATCCGGATAAACACCGGCAGCAGGACAGTCGAAGCCGACGGGGACGAAATCGTCACGACGAAACGCGAATTCGACCTGCTCCTGTTCTTGGCCCGGCACCCGGGCAAGGCGTTCACGCGCCAGCAGATCATGGACAGCGTCTGGGGCCATCAGCGCAGCGGCGAGCGGACGGTCGACGTGCACATCCGGCGGCTCAGGACCAAGCTAGGCGACTGGCAGCACCACGTCGAAACGGTCCACGGCTTCGGCTATCGCCTGGCCGTGGGATCCGTCAGCATCGGTTAGGCGTCAAGAGCCGCCTCGACCGTCACCGCTTCTAGTTCCCGCGCACAGGACTCAATGTGGGCCGGGGACAGATAACGCGTGTCCGCCCACAGGGCGAAGTAGACGGCGGGCTGCTCTCGCTCGGCCTCATTTAGCCGCCCCGGGACATTCGCGTCCGGAGCGGAGTCGACCTGCAGGTAGAAGCGTCCATCGAAGGTGGGCTGCTTACGGTCCCAGCGCACGACGGTGCGGCTCATCGCGTCCCGGATCTCCGTCACGGCCGGCAACACCGGTGGCAACGGTTCGGGAGTCCTGCGGTCGTTGATGAAACACGAGATATCGAACTCGCCTCCGTTGTCCTGAGCCAGCTTGGCGAGCAGCGCCGCGCGGGCATAGGGGTCGTGGTATCCGTGCAGGGTTCCGGCTGTGGCCGCTTTCCATGAACGGGCAACTACTTCGTTGAACCTACATCCACTCGTGTCAATGACGCAAACGCCGGGTTGTGATAACTGCGCCACAGCGTCACGGAATCCGGGCCGGAACCTGTTGCTCACCACCACTTGCAGCACACTGATGTCCTGGCCGGTGACCCGGGCCAGCGCGACCGCGCAAGCGGCCAGCAGCACGTGGGAGGTGTCGGTTCCGGTGCGGGCGGCGATGACCTGAAGCGCAAGGTGCATGGCCGGTGAGTAGCAGAAGATCTCCCAGAACCGTTGCTCTTGCTCATCTCCGGTGGCACGGGCGGGCTCATGGCGTACCCGCTGAAGCTGATTTTCCCAATAGCGCAAGGACTTCTGGCTCTGACGGTGCCCGGCCGGGCTGGCCTGGACCGCGGCAAGGCTGAGCGGCCGGGTGCCCTGCGCGGGCTGACCGCTGCCTAACAACGCCAGATCCCTGACGAGAGCGGCGATGCCGAACCCATCCACCATCACATGGCTGTACTGAACGGCCAGATGCGTCAGCACACCATCGCGCCGGACCACACCCCAGCGCACGGGCCAGTCGCTCGAAAGCGAAAACGGGGCCGTCTCGAATCCGGACCGCATCGCCTCAGCGGCCGCCGCTGGATCGTCCTCGGCGTCCACTATCCAAAGCGGAACCTCGCCCGAAGCGGCGACCTCTTGCTGAGGCAGCGCCGCCTCAGCAGAAAACCGTAGCCTGGTCCGCAACGCCTGATGGCGGCTCACGAGGAACCGCAGCATGCCCGTGACCTCGTCGAGCCGCAGTCCGGCGGAAAGCTCCACCGCGCCACCGATATTCAGCGTTCGTCCTGTTCGCTGCATGGTCCACCAGATTTCCTTTTGCCCCCACGTCATGTCGCTGACGCCTGAGCCTTCCCCGTGAAACGGCACCAGAATCTCGTTCACGCCATGAGTGTCCTATCGCGATGGTGATCTTCCGGAAGCGCTCCCACCATTCACATATATAGACGCCGTGTCAGTTTGAAGACGGCTATTGACCAGATGGACGGGTGTCAGCAAACTGGCGGCATGACAACGCCCTTCCGTCCCCTCCGGCTGATAAGTGGTGTTACGGCAGCACTTGTCGTGGCTGGAGCGTTAACCGTCGCGAGCCAGGGATCAGCGCCTGTCATCGCGCCCGCGGCGGCACTGACCACATTGGACCTTTCCGCCGCCAACCGCCGCGCCCCGGTCGCTGGCCTCTACGACTGGTCCAAGGCTGGTTTCCGTGGCGGAGCCAATCTGCCCGGGGCCAGCGACGTGAATCCCAACGCGGCCTGCCAGATCACCGCCGCTGAACTGGCCAGCCAATTTGGAGTCACCGCCAACGACGGCGCCGACGACTCCACTGGCCTGCAATCCGCGATCGACAACATCCGTACGAACTGCTCCCCCAGCGCTAGCTACACCAAGCTTTCCCTGATCACGTTCCCCGCTGGGACGCTGAATGTCTCGCGGCAGCTCGGTGTGGACGCCGATTACCTGATCCTGCGTGGAGCGGGCAACGGGGCCGGCGGCACGCAGATCGTGTTCCGCCCTGACGCGAACACCCGCTACGACGCCCTGACTCCCGATGGCTCCGATTGGGACGAAGACGGCATGACCTCGGGTTCGGCCAAGGGCGGCTGGATCTGGCCCGGCCGTGGACTGTTCCGCGTGCAGTCGCGCGGTGTGCACACGAGCTACGCCAGTGAATACGCGGCGGCTCCGGCCAACCGCAAGGACCTGTTCGAAGGCACCGTGAACGTGCACTGGAAAGCCGGGCTGAAGCTGCGCGGCAAGCCCGGCGACACCGCTTTCGCGGCCCGCACCGGGGACACTGTCGTCCACTTGGCGACCAGTGGATCGCTGGCCAACTTCACCGTCGGCGGCCTGGTGAACATCCGTGGGGCCAACTCGCTGAACTTCTACGCCACGCAGGACATCACGCCGGCTGACGGGACGTTGCAGAACATCCATATGCGGCAACAGATCTTCACCATCGCGGCCGTTGACGCCACCAACCGCACCGTGACGCTCGACAAGCCGCTGGAATTCGACGTTCCGGTCACGTCCACTTCGGACGGCTCGGCGGCGATCGACGGGGTGGTCTACGACTCCAAGGCCTCCCCGCTCGTGGACCCCGTGCTGGGCGTGGGTTTTGAGAACTTCGCTTTCACGCAAGACATGCCAGGGCTCAGCCGGCCCTTGTCGGTCAACAACTACGGCAACATGTCACCGGCCGACGAGATGCACGGGATCGTGTTCAAGTGGGCCGCCAATTCGTGGGTACGCGGGATCCGCGCCGAGATGACAGGATCACATCCGATCGTGACCGAGGAGGCCTACCGCCTCCAGATCGTCGACAATTACCTCGACGGCTCGTGGAACAAAGGCAAGGGCGGCAACGGCTACTTCCGCGGTTCCCGGGTCTGGGATTCGCTCTATGCCGGAAACGTCAGCCGCAACCTGCGTCACTTCACGTTCCAGTGGTCGGCCAGCGGCAATGTCGTGATTGGCAATGACTTCGACTCCGACCTCAACCTGCACGGGGGCTGGGAGCGGCACAACCTGTTCGAGAACAACACGGTGACCGTCCCGTTCGCTCACCGTTCCGGCAACTGCCTGTCGAACTGTGGCGAGGAAGGCGGCGGTGCCCCGGACAGCTCGACGTGGTTCCCCATCTGGTGGGGCGCGGGTAAGAAGGCCGTGAAGTGGTCGGGATCGAGCGGCCCGCGCAACGTCTTCTTCCGCAACACCATGACCAAGCAGGTGACCGCGGGCGCGGCCTATACCCCTTACTACGCCGACCTTCAGCGGATCTACCAGTTCGGCTGGAACGGCACGGGGTGGAAACACCTTGATGTCAACGGAACCCCGATCCCCGACTGGGCGAGCCGGGAGCAACTGAACTACACCGGCGGGCACGGCGTGGACGCGACGCGCACAGACGCGGCACCATCCTTGTTCCTCAAGACGCTGACGCCCGGGTCGCCTTCTCCGACACCGACAGTTACCGCCACCGCGTCGCCATCGGCTTCGCCGTCGGTATCACCGAGTCCGACGGGCAGCGGGTGCTTGAGCGTGCGCACGGTTCAGACTTCAGCGTGGAGCAGTGGGTATGGCATGGATGTGTTCATCAAGAACAACTGCGCCACGAAGACGCTCACGTGGACGGTCCAATTTGACCTGCCCGCTGGCACCACGGTGTCGAGCAGTTGGTCGTCGGTGCGAACCGTTGCGGGACAGCACTATACGTTCAAGAACGTCTCGTACAACGGCGACATCAATCCTGGGCAGGAAGAGGACTTCGGGTTCAACGCTTCCGGGCTGGGGCAGCCGATCGCCATCCACGTATCTGGACAATAAACTTCATCTTGGCTAGATGACGGGCATGTGACTAAGCTCAGACGCATGCAGCGAATCTTGGTGACCGGCGGGGCAGGGAAAGTGGCGACCCTGCTCCGCTCCGGTCTTGCCCGGCCGGACCGGGTTCTGCGGCTCCTCGACGTCGTAGAGCCCAAACCCCTGGAAAACGCAGGCACCGAAGAGACCGTCATTGGTTCTCTCACCGACGCGGCGACGCTCGCCAAGGCGCTCGAAGGGGTGGACGCGATCGTCCACTTAGGTGGGCAGAGCCGCGAGTCCGACGCGCGCGATGTGCTGGAAGCCAACATGTTTGGCACCTACCTGTTGCTCGAAGCGGCCCGGGTGGCGGGCATCAACCGCATGGTGCTGGCGTCGTCGAATCACGCGGCCGGTTTCCACACGCGCGGCGACGAGCCGCTTCCCGCAGGTTTGCCGGGCCGCCCGGACACGATCTATGGCTGGAGCAAAGTGGCCATGGAAGCGTGCGGCCAGCTTTATGCCGACCGGTTCGGCATGGACATCATCTGCCTGCGGATCGGTCTGTGGTTTCCCAAGCCCCCAGGGCTGCGGGGCCTGGCGATGTGGCTGTCCCCCGCTGATGGCAACCGTCTCGTCGAGGCCTGCCTGTCGGCACCCTCGCCCGGGTTCCGGATCGTCTGGGGTATCAGCCGCAACACCCGCCGCTGGTGGTCGCTGGCCGAAGGCGAGGCGATCGGCTACTACCCGCAAGACGACGCGGAAGGTTTCGCCGACGAGCTGATTGCCGAGCACGGGGAGCCCGACTTCCGGGCCGATCCCGTGCTCACGCGCGTGGGCGGGCAGTGGTGCGACATTCCGCTTGGTGTCCCGTATTAACCGGCCGGCGGCGCGCCGCGTGCGATGCCGCCGGGTCCGTGCCGCGAAACGTCGCTAGCGAATCCCGTTGCGGCGCAGCGTGCTGGCCAGAGCGGTCGTGTGATCGACGACCGCTTTGGCGACGCGGGCGATCTCGGCTTCGGTGGCCGCGGCGACCGGCATGGAGCAGCTGATCGCGTCGGTCGCGGGAATCCGGTAGTGCACGGATGCCGCGACACAGGCCACGCCTTCAGTGCCTTGCTCCCGCTCCAGTGACCAGCCGCGGTCGCGGATCACGGCCAGCTCTTTGTGCAGCTTGGCCTTGTCCGTAATCGTATGCGGGGTAAAGGATTCCAGCTTCGATGGCAGGATCTTGTCGACCTCTTCGGTAGTCAGCTCCGCCAGCATCGCCTGGCCCAGGGCCGTCAGGTGCGCGGGCAGCCGCCGCCCGACCCGGGAAACGACTCGCACCGCGTCGCGCGATTCACGGCTCGCTAGATAGAGGACATGCGCGTCGTCGCGGCGGGCGAAGTGGACGGTGTACCCGGTTTCCGCGCGCAAGTCTTCCAGTGCTTCCAAAGCATGAGGGATGGCCGGATCCCGGTCCAGATAAGCCGTTCCCGAGAGCAGCGCGTGCGGCCCGAGCCCAAAGGCCGAACCACTCTCATCGGCCTCCACCCACTTGAGTTCCCGCAACGTGCGGACTAGCGCATGCAGACTGCTGCGCGGATAGCCCATACGTTCTTGAAGCTCAGACAGCGTTAGCCGGGTCGGCGACGCGGCGAGCGTCTCCAGGATCCGCACGGTCCGTTCGGCTGACTTAACCGGCGAGATGTCCGCCTGCGTTTCGCGCATGGGTTCACCGTCCACGAGAAGTGTTTCGGGAGTGTTGACGGCCATGATAGCGGACGCTACTTTGTCGTTGCACCGCTGTCACATTAGAAGATTTCGTCCACATACGTAGACAGGAGGCAGCAACCGATGCTCAGTCGACCAGCGGCCAAGCTCGCAGCTGCACTGGTGACCGCCCTCGCGCTCGCAGGCACGTCCGCCTGTGGCTCCGACCCGGCCGCCCCGGCCGGTGACCCAACCGCACCGATCGAGATCTGGGTGCGCAAACCTCCCGGCTCCAACACCGAGAAGACACACGTCGCGCTAGCCGCCAAGTTCACCGAGAAGACCGGCATCAAGGCCAACGTGACGGCGCTCTTCGATGACTTTGAGACCAAGCTCCAGCAGGCCGCGGCGCAGAAGAAACTGCCTGACATCGTCGTCAACGACACGGCTCAGCTGGGTACCCTCGTGAAACAGGGTTTGGTGCGCGATGTGGAACAGTCCAAAATCGACGGTTCCGGCGATCTGACGCCTGCCGCCTGGGACGCGGCGAAGGGTGCTGACGGCAAGTTCTATGCCGTGCCCTTCTCGGCGCAATCGTTCGCCTTGTTCATCCGCAAGGACTGGCGCGAGAAGCTGGGGGCTCCGCTGCCGTCCACGTGGGACCAGCTCGACGAGCTGGCCACCTCCTTTACTACCAAGGACCCTGACGGCAACGGCAAACCCGACACCTATGGGTACGTGATTCCCGGCTCCACCAAGCGGGGATACCTCGACTGGTACTTCTCCAGCTTCCTGTGGGCAGCCGGAGGCGACTACTTCAGCGGCAAGACGGGCAGTCTCAGCCCGGCGATCAGCTCCACGCCGTCAGTGGCGGCGGCACAGTGGCTCAAAGACCAGTTCTGCACGGACAAGAGTGTCGTGCCTGGAGCGATCACGTCAGAGACCACTCAGGCGCACCCCATGTTCGAGACCGGCAAGGGCGGCATCTACTTCACCGGCCCCTACAACATGGCGCGGTTCGACAAGAGCCTCGGCAAGGACAAGTACGAGGTTGTCGCGCTGCCCGCGGGCCCCGGCGGCAAGTCAGCGTCACTGGCCGAAGGCGAGAACGTCTACCTGATGGCAGGGTCGAAAAACCCTGAGGGACAAGAGAAATTCGCCGAGTACCTGATTGGCGTCGACGGGCAGACGATCGGCATGGCGGCTGACACCGACGGCAACGTGGTGCGGCTGCCCGTGAACAAGAACGTCGACTTGGCGAAGGTCCGCGCGGACAAGCGCTGGCTCGTGTTCGACAAGGTTTACAAGGACGCTGGGCGCTACAACCCGGTCGTTCCGGAGTGGACGCCGTTCCGCCAGGCCTCGGCCGAGGCCCTGAGCGCCATCGTCGCCAATTGCGGCTCAGACACCAAGGGCGAGCTGACGAAACTCGCTGACAAATTCGCCGCCGAGCTCAAGAAGCAAGGCACGGGTTCTTGAAATCCAAACTCATGACGCGCACCACGCCGTGGCTGTTCCTGGCCCCGGCGCTGGTGCTCTTCGCCGCTTTCAAGTTCACGCCGATGTGGCGTGCGATCGAGATGAGTTTCCACGAGGTCCGGCCCTACCTCGGTGACCGCTGGGTCGGCTGGGCGAATTACCAGCAGGTCGCGACCGACGAGGACTTCCTCGCCGCGATCGGGCAGACCATCGTCCTGGCTCTGGGGCAGACCGCGGGGTCAATCATCATCGGCCTCGCCTTGGCTCTGCTGCTCGAAGGCAGCGCCCGGCAGCTCTGGATCGTGCGCACAGCGGTCTTCCTGCCCACGGTGGCCGCGATGGCTGTCGTGGCTGAGGTGTGGCGCATCCTTTACTACCCCGCGCCCGACGGGACGATGAACACCATCCTCGGCTGGCTCGGCGCGGGACCGTCGCAGTTCCTCAACGGTGAGGACAGCTCACTGCTTTCCGTTATGGCCGTTGGCATTTGGCGGGGCGCTCCGTACGACATGATGATCTTCCTGGCGGGCCTGGCGGGCGTGGACCGCACCCTTTACGAGGCCTCGGCTGCCGACGGGGCTGGAATCTTCCGGCGGATTTGGCACGTGACCCTGCCGTCGCTGCGGCCGGTGTTCGCGATCCTGTTCACGCTCGCGGCCATTCGTGGCTTGCGGGTGTTCACTGAAGTCTTCCTGCTCACCAACGGCGGGCCGAACGGATCGACCGAAGTGCTGATGACGCTGATCTACAAGCTCGGGCTGGAACGCGGTGAGCTGGGTGTCGCGGCCGCCGGGTCGATGATCCTGTTGCTAGCCACCGTTTTGCTGACGCTCGCGGTGCAGTTCAGCCGCGCGAGAGGACAGAAGCGATGAGAGCTGGTCGCGCTGAAGCGCTGGAAACCGCCCTGGGGCTGCACACGTTACGGTCGCGGTGGGCGCGGCTGGGCAAGTGGGTCCTTTATGGACTGCTGGTCATGGTGTTCGCCGGGCCGTTGCTGGCGCTGCTGGTCAGCTCGTTCACCCGGGTTACCGACCCGACGTCGCTGACTCTGTGGCCTTCAGAGCCCACTTTGGACAACTTCCGGGCCGCGTTCGAACGCGATGTGCTGCTGTATCTGGGCAACTCCTTCATCGTCGTGGGTGGAGGGTTGCTGCTGCAGATCGCGGTCAGCATCTCGGCCGCCTATGCCTTGGCACGCAAGAAGTTTCCCGGACTGCGGCTGGTCTTCCTGCTCATCCTGAGCACCATGATGCTGCCCGAAGAGGTCTTGGCGATCCCGCTATCGCTGGTGCTCTCGGATCTCAATCTGGTCGGCTCCCTGTTCGGCATGATCATCCCGGTGGGGGCCTGGGCGTTTTCCGTCCTCGTCATGGCGGAATTCATGAAGGAGATCCCGATGGAGCTGGAAGAGGCCGCCCGGCTGGACGGCGCGGGAGATCTGCGCATCTTCTGGTCGGTCGTGCTTCCCTTGTGCCGCCCCGCTCTTGGCGTCATCGGCATCTTCGGCTTCACGATGATCTGGGATCAGTACCTGCTGCCCCTGCTCGTGGCCACCGATGCCCAGCAGTTCACGCTGCCGCTGGCGCTGCGCACGCTGCGCTCCGATGAGGAAGTCGGCATTGGCGTGCTGCTCGCCTCGGCCTTGCTCGCCATGCTGCCCAGCGTCATCGCGTTCATCGCCATGCAGCGGCAGTTCATGCGCGGCCTGACGTCAGGAGCCGTCAAGGGCTGAGCCCGCCCTGTCGGCTTTCCAGTGTTCCGTTGTCCCCACGCGGGCCGGCACCCACGCTTAACGCATGGTGCCGGCCCTCCCCCCTGATCTAGCCGACCAAGTGCAAGAACTAACCGCGGACTGGCCTGAACTCGCCGAGATCGCCTCCGGCTTGCTGACCGCGCACGAGACGCCGCTGCCGCTGCTGGCCTGGCTCACCGCCGCTGACAGCCCGGTAACGGCCTATGTGGACCAGCACGTGCTCGCCTGCCTGTCACCGTCGGCCCGGCGCCTGCTCGACGATGTGGCCGGCTTATCGCCCATCAGCCCCGGCCTCGCTGAGGCACTCGGCCACGAGGGCGCGCTCGTTCAGGAACTGATCACGGCTGGAGTGCTGCGCCGTGGCGCGGTGGTTCCGGTGATCGCGCGCCTTTGCCAGGACCGATGTCAGGCGAGCCCGCCGCTATCGCTCGCGGCTTCGTGGTACCAGCAAAGGGGTTTGACCGCCCCGGCTTTGAGAACCTTCGCGCTGGCCGGCGACCTCGTCCAATGTGGACAGCTGCTCGACACACATGGCGCCAAGCTGCTGTCCCAAGGGCACGCGGCGCTGGTGGCCGAAACCCTGGCCCGTCTGGCCCCTGGCGACCGCACGCGCGCCAGGCAATTGCTCCTCGGCGACGCGCTGCGCACGTTAGGCGCTCCGTTGAAAGCCGCACAGGCCTATGCCGTCGTGGCCGACGCCGAGCCGGTGTGGGACATGGCTCTGGCCTGGCGAATGGGGCAGATTCACTATCATCGGGGCGACTCGCTGGCGGCGCTTGAGGCCTTCGGCCGCGCACCGGACAACGTCGCGGCCACCGCGGACTCGGCCATGCTGCTGGCGTGGAAAGCCTCAGCCCAGCTGCAGTTAGGCAGGGTGGCCGAGGCGACGCGAAGCGCGACTATCGCTTGTGGACACGCGGTGACCTCGGGAGAGCCCGCAGCGGAAGCGACCGCTTACATCAGTTTGGCGTTGTGTCACAGTGTCGCGGGCAATGCCGCCGACGCTGACGAATTGCTGGGCCAGGCGTTCGCTATCGCCGAAGAGTCCGGCGACATCGTCATCAGGTCGCGGGTGCTGACGACCCAAACATTCCGGCTCATCGGGCAGGCCCGGTTTCCGGAAGCCCTTGAGTCCGCCCGGCGGACACGGCAATGCGCGACGGCGGCTGGCCATTCCAACATGCGCCTCGTGGCTGTACACAACGAGGCCGACATCTTGATGATGCTCGGCCGCTTCGATGACGCGATCCGTGAATACCAGCGGGCGCAAGCGTTTTCAGCCCGCATGGGCTCGCGCCGCAACGCTGCCGCGCAAGCTGGGCTCGCCGAGGTCTACCGCCAGCGCGGCTGGACGCAGCAGGCCCGGTCCGCGTTCGAAGCGGCGATCGCGCTAGCCGAGCAGACCGGCCAGCGGGATATCCACATTGGAGCGCTCGCCGGGCTAGCACGAGCGCACCTGGCCGAAGATCTCACCGCCGCGGCGACGGTGGCGGAGCAGGCGGTCGAGCTCGCCTCCGGCCGCCTTCTGGTACAGGCTCTGGTCGCCAAGGGCTGGGTCGCCCTGCGAGCAGGAGACCCGGCCGCGGCGGCCGCGATCGCCGAGGAAAGCACCACGATCGCGCGCGACGAGGGTTACGCCGTCGGGCTAGCCGAGTGTCTGGAGTTGCGGGCCGCGAGCGAGACCGAGGTGAAGCGCGCACGGTCAGCTTTGCGGGAAGCACTGGCTATATGGACCGCTGCCGGATGCGCCGTGCACGCCGCCCGCGTGCAGTCCAGCATGGGTGCGCTCGCGTACGCCAGCGCCGACGAGCGATTCGCGTCCTTGATGGCCGCGGAAGTGCTGGCGACGGCCGGAATCCCCGGGCACGACAAGGACGCGAGCACCGTCGAGATTAGAGCGTTCGGGCGCTTCGAAGTCTGGCTGAGCGGAGAGGTGGTGCCGCCGGCACAGTGGCAGTCCCGCAAGGCACGCGACCTGCTGCGCATACTGGTCGCCCGCCGTGGACGGCCGGTGCCGCGCGGCGAGCTATCGGAGCTGCTGTGGCCAGATGACGATCCGTCGCGTACGGGGCACCGGCTGTCCGTGCTGCTATCGATCATTCGCGGGGTGCTCGATCCGTCCCGCGCCTACCCGGCCGACCACTTCCTGGCCGCGGATCAGTCGTGCCTGCGGCTGCAGATCGCTCACCTGCACATCGATGTCGAGAACTTTCTCGGCGACACCGCGCACGGCCGGCGGCTGTGGGACAAAGGCTTGCCCGGTGAGGCGACCCGGCTGCTGTCTGTCGCCGTTCAGGCCTACCGGGCCGATGTGTTCGATGACGACCCTTACGCGGAGTGGGCGAGCGCGCTACGGGAGGAGGCCCGTGCCGCCTACCTGTCGGCGTTGCGGTTGCTGGCCTGGGGAGAACGTAAGCAGGGCAACGTCGCCGCCACGGTCGGGCATCTCCTGCGACTGCTGGCCATGGACCCCTATGACGAGGCCGCACATCTTGACCTCATCGACGCCCTCGCGGCCAGCGGTCAGCACGGGGAAGCCAAACGCGCGCAAGGCCGCTATGAGCAAGCCATGCGCGCGATTGGGGTCCAGCCGTCGCTGGCCTGACGTTTAGTACCAGTGGCCGATGCAGGTGCTGAAGACGACCGTGTCCCAGTCATCGGCTGACTCCACCCGCAGCGCGATGCCTTGCGGCAGCACAGGTTTGAAGGCGCGGGCCTGGAAGGCGTCGAGAGTCGCGTTTGGGGTGAAGCCGTCAACGAATGCGGTGTCGTCGCGGATGAGAATGCCGCCGCCGAAGATGGCACTGCCCCAGTCGTAGTTGATGTCGCTTGGCTTACCGGCGATGGCCAGTTTGCTCTGGCTAGCGTCCAAAGCGGACACAGCCGGGGTTCGCTGCTGGCTCTGCATCCGCTCACCGCAGATCGCGAACGCCGCGACGTCGGCCGTCGCGCTCACCTCAGTGGCCGCCAGGGTCGGCACGATGCCACGCACAACGCCCGCGCTCAGCATCTGGAACCCGGAACTGTAAACGATGTCAGTGCCTTCGCAGCCAACGGACGCTGACCCGGAACCCATGGCGGCACGGCGGTAGGGTCCGGCCGGCCCGCAAACCGCACGGGCGCCCAGGACCCAGTCCCCGCTGCCACCCGGCCGTTGCCGCGCCGACACGGTTACCGATGACAGATCCGCGCTCGGCACCACTCCCATGAGGATCTGCCCACCCGGATAGGTCCAGCCACCGGCCCCGTAAACCACTCTGTCGCCGGGGCACAAGGCGGTCACTGTCTTGTTTAGCTGCGCGTTAGCGAGACTGGTCTCGTCTTGGACCCAGGACGGCAGCGGAGCCGCCTGCGCTGGTGCGGGCACGACTAGGAGGGCCAAGAAGGCGGCTGCCGCGGTCAGTATTCGCATGTGCCCGATCATCGGCCCACCCGTCACGGTGGCGTCATGGTGAGCGCGCTGACCGTTCCGTGATGGCGCCATGACCACCTCACGGACCCTTCGCGGCATGACACACAAACTCGCCGCCCGGTTCGCCGCGCTGCTTGCCCTCGCCAGTTCGGCGGTCGTGATCAGCACGGTGACGCCGGCACACGCCCTCGTTGGCCTCTACCGGGTCGACAACATCAGTGCCGCGAATGGCACCTCTCCGAAGAACGTCTCCGTCAGCTGCACCGCCGGCGACGACATGCTCAGCGTCGGCGGGCGCATCAACAACGGCGCCGGCGACGTGGTGCTCACGCGCGCCTACTTCGATCCAACCGGGACAGTGGCGACCGCTTCGGGCATCGAAGCGATAGCGACCGCCGCCGCGTGGAGTGTGGAAGTGTTCGCCGTGTGCGCACCTGCCGGCGCCTTGACGAACCGCAGCATCGTGCAAATCACGTCCGCCTTCAACAACAGCGACAAGACCGAAACCGCGGTCTGCCCGGCCGGGGACAACATCGTCGGTGGCGGATACCTCCTCGACAACGCGTTCGGCAATGTTTCCATCGATGAGGTGGAATACAATGCGGCGCTCACCTCGCTCAGCGTGACAGCCTACGACAACGCCGCCGTGGGCAACTACACGCTGACCGTGCAGGCCGTTTGCGCCGACCCTTTGACACGGTCGCTGCAGACGTCGCTGTCGGCGAGCAATTCCATCTCACCCAAGACGATGACGACCCCGGCGTGCCCTGCCGGAACTGAGGTTTCCGCGGTAGGCACCGAGATCAACGGGGCGCTGGGCGCGGCATCGATCGCGACCCTGAACCCACGGCCACAGCTGACAGCGGGCGAGTCAGTCGTCCGGGAAGTCGGCAACTTCGGCGGCAACTGGACCTCAAGGGTGATGGCGATCTGCGTCGGCTAACAGATGGCCACTGCCCCGGCCGGTGCTCACTTACGGGCGCCGGCCGGGCAGTTGTTGCTCTTCAGCTTGAGGGTGTACTCGCGATCGTCAGTCGTGATGCCCGATGGCTGACCGTCGAAATAGGTCTCCATCTTTTCCCAGCCGCGGCGCTGTTCGTAATGCAAGTGCGGAAACCCGGAGTTACCGGTGCTGCCGAGGCGGCCGATCTGCTGACCCTGAACGACTTTCTGCCCCTCCGTCACCAGCGGCGGTTCCAGGAGATGCAGGTACTGCGTCTGCCACTTGCCGCCGTGGTCGATCTTCACCAGGTAACCACCGCCGCGTCCCTTTGGGCCGTTCGGGTTGTCAGGCGTGCGGCCGCCAACCGAGCCGTTGACTCCCGCTTCCGACACCGTGCCATCGAAGGAAGCCAGCACGGGCCGGCCCCAGCCTTCCCCTTCGGTGGGATAGAAGTCCACGTCGAAGTCATCGTGGCCGGGATAGGTGCTCAGCTGCCAGGTCTCGCCACAGGCGACCGGGAGCTGAAACAGCGGCCGCGGGCCGGGCGGCAGCAACATCGGCACGACGATGAACGCGGCCGTGATCACGACGGCGGCGGTGGCAAATGCCAGCACGAGAAGGATGGCGCGCTTGCGGGTGGTCACCCGCCCGAGCATGGCAGACGCTGTCAACCACGCTCCCACCACCAGGCTCTCCAAATAGGAGGACGGGGCATGTTTCACCCATAGCCGAAGCTGTCCGGCATCGATATGTGTGCACCCTTAGGTTGTCGCCAAGCGCAAACGCTCCAGTTATGGAAAGGACACCCCCATGCGCGCTTGGCGAAGTTTTGCCGCCGTCCTTCTGTCGGTCGCCGCCTCCGCGGTGGCGGTCGTGGTCAGCCCACCGGCGGCCATGGCGGCACCCAACTTCAAAGCCCCGTTCGCTTGCGGACAACGCTGGACCTACAGCCATCACAGCGCTGAAGTGCGGCTGGCCCTCGACTTTGTCCGCAACGACGGTGGCACCACCAATCTGAGCCCGGTGCTCGCGTCCGCTTCCGGGACGGCATACCGGTACTACCAGGCTGGTGGCGCGGGGAACTACATCGTCATCGAGCACGGCGGCGGCTGGAAGACGTACTACTTCCATCTCGCCGGCTACTCGGTTGGGCACGGCCAGGCCGTGTCGCAGGGGCAGCAGATCGGCACGACTGGGTCCACTGGAAACTCCAGCGGACCGCACATCCACTACGAGCAGCTCTACAACGGGGTCGGCCAGACCATCCACATCAATGGCGTGTCGCTGGCTCCCTATCCCGGTTCCTACGGCCAGAAGGCGATCACCAGTGACAACGGTTGTGGTGGTGGCACCAACTTCTGGACTTGGGGAAGTGGCGTGCGCGTGCGCTCCGACGCCCGGCTGGCCGCGCCTGTGGTCGCCACGCTAGCGGGGCCGACCTATGTACGCGTGATCTGCCAGAAGCAAGGTGACTGGGTCAACGCCGAGGGTTACAGCAACAACTGGTGGTCCAAGCTCGCCTCACCGGCAGGCTTCATCACCAACATCTACATCGACCATCCGGCGGCGCAGCTCCCGGGCGTTCCCCTCTGCTAGAAATATTCTTTGGCCGGGTTGTCGAATCCCGTCTCGCTCGTTCGACGAAGGTATAGGAAGCCCTAGAAGAGGAGCATGAGATGTCCAAGGTGAAGCCATTCCTGTGGTTCGACAACCAGGCCGAAGAAGCAGCGAACCTGTACGTGACGCTGATCAAGAACTCTCGTGTCACCAGCGCCAACCCCATGGTGGTCACGTTCGAACTCGACGGCGTGGAATACATGGCCCTCAATGGCGGGCCGCACTACCAGCCCAATGAGGCCTTCTCGCTATTCGTCGACTGCACGGGACAGGAAGAAGTCGACGAGCTATGGGACCGTCTCACCGCCGACGGCGGTCAGCCTGGTGAATGTGGCTGGCTAAAGGACAAATTTGGCGTGTCGTGGCAGATCATTCCGCGCCAGCTGATGGAACTAATGAACGACCCCGATCCCGCCAAGGCCGGCGCCGTGCAGCAGGCCATGCTGAAAATGAGCAAGATCGACGTCAAGGCGCTGGAGGACGCGCACGCCTCAGCGTGACGATTCGGATCAGGTGCGGCGGGCACGCGCCCGCCGCTTCCCTTCGTGCATGGCGGCCACCCGCGCGATCGGGATCGTGTGGCCTTCGGCGACTAGGTCGGCCGGAAGACGTTGTGGCTCAGGCATTTGCTCCGCCCACGGATCCTTGCCGTCAAGAAGGGCGGGGACATTGCGGACGGTGAAATCCGCTGGCGTGATGCCGTCGAGGTTGTCCCACCCGGCCGGGAACGAGACCGGCAACCCTGGCCGCAACCGTGGGCTGTAGGCGGCGATCACAGTGTTGCCCGCCGCCCGCGTCGAATCCAGGAACACCTTGCCGTGCCGGTCTTCCAGCAGGAACGCGGTCGTGGCCACTTCGGGGTCAAGCCGCTCGGCACGCGCGCCGACGGCACGGGTCGCGGCGGCGACGTCTTCGATGGGGGCGGGCTCAATGGGTACGAAGATGTGAAGTCCTTTGGCACCACTGGTTTTCACCGCGCCGTCGAGCCCGCACTGCCGCAAGGCTTCGCGCACGAGCCGGGCCCCGGCCACCGCGACCGAGAAATCGCCGCCTTCCGGCGGGTCGATATCCATGATCAGGTGCGTTTGGTGCCCACTTAGCGGGATCAATGCCGTGTGGTATTCCACCGCCCGCTGATTGGCGAACCACAGCAGGGTCCGGTGATCGTTGCAAAGGGCGTAACGGACCTCACGCTGGGAACTGTCAGCCCACAGTTTCACCGAAGCCACCCACTCGGGCGTGTATTTCGGCAAGTTCTTCTGCATGAAGGGACCCTGCCCCCGCAGGATCCGCACCACCGTCAGCGGCCTGTCACGCAGGACCGGCAACAGCTGCGGGTGCATGGCGTCGAGGTATTCGACGAGATCGCGTTTGGTGGCCCCTTCGAATAGTGGCTGATCGAGATTCGTCAGGGTGACGTCTTCGCTCACTCTGCCACCCTCTCACGAAGGTGCGACGAGTTCCGGGTGCGCGGCAAGATAACCGGGCAACTCCCCCGTCCGCAGCGCCGCGAACAGGCCCTTGGCGTCGTCCGTGAGCTGCTCCCCCAGGTAGCGCTGCTGGCTGTCCGTTTCAGGGACGCCTGGCATGCGGATCATCGAGATGGCTTCACCGCTGATCGCCCGCAACTCCAGCGCGAACGAGACCGGGCTCACCGGGCCGGTGCTCACGGTCATCGAACTGCCCGCCGAACGCACGATCTGGTCCAGCCGGGCGGGATCGGTCAGCACACTGGACTTCGTCGCCTCGTTCACGATCGCCTTGATGAACTGCTGCTGATGCCGCTGCCGCGCGTAATCACCATCGTTGAGGGACTTGCGCTGGCGCACATAGTCCAATGCCGACGTCGCGTCCATGCGCGTGCAGCCCGGCTGATAGACCACTCCCGTGTGAATAGAGGTGGTCTGCGCGTCCACGCAGATGTCCACGCCGTCGAACGCCTTGATGACTTCCATGAACCCGTAAAAATCAATGAGCAAAGCGCCGTCGAACCCGGGCAGGCCGGTCAGGTCACGCACTCGTTCGGCCAGATAACGCATTCCGTGTACTCGGCTGAGCTCCGGCCCCGCCCCAATGGCGAACGCCGCGTTCAGTCTGGTGCGGCCACCCGGGAAATTCAGCCGTGGCGCGGGCGGTGCCTCAACGAGCGTGTCCCGCGGCAGCGAGAGCAGGTAGGCACGATCGCGCTCACGCGGAATGTGCATGACCATGATGCTGTCCGCCCGGATCGGGCCTGGCTCATCCTTGCGCCAGTCCAGTCCAGCGATCAGAACGTTAAGCGGCGCACCGGTTTGCAGGCCACCCGATCCTCCATTGTGGAAGGTCGCCGCCGACCCCAGCAGGTCGGCCTGGTTGACCGCGCCTTCCAGCCCGGCGATCAGTGCCTGCGCGCTGACGATGGTGCCGCCGCTGATCGCCATGAGCAGTGTTCCCACCCACACCGACGCCCGGGCCCATCGTGGTGACCGTTTGCGTTTGCGCCGCAGTTGCTGCTTTCTGACCTGATCGGCCAGATCGGAACTGTCAGCCAGGGCCGCGGCGTGCCCGCTGCGAGCAGGCTGGTGCCACCCGACCCGCGAGCCCACCAGAGCGACCACCACGGACTGAATGACGACCAGGTAAATGAGCTGCCGGTAAAGGATCTGCTGCAGCACGAGGGTCCACAGTGGACCGGGGCGTTCGTGATCGAGCCGGAAGGCGTAGATCGCGATAGCCAGCTGCAGCACGGTCAGCCCCGCCCACATCAGCACGATCCAGCTGAACGGCTCGAAAGCGAGGTTGTAAACGAGATAGACGTCAGCGATGGGAGCCAGCAACGGTTGCAGGATCTGGAACACCAGCAGATACAGCAGCCCCCGGCGGCCCAGTTTGCCACTGGCTCCACGCTCCAGCACCGCCGCCCGGTGCTTCCACATCGCCTGCATCGTGCCGTAGCTCCAGCGCGATCGCTGCCGCCACAGGGAACGCCACGTGCCCGGAGCTTCCGTCCAGGCGCAAGCGTCGTCTTTGTAAACGATGCGCCAGCCCGCCCGGCAGACGGCCATCGTGAGATCGGTGTCCTCGGCGAGGGTCGCTGTGCTGATGCCACCGGCGTCCTGCAAAGCCTTGCGGCGGAAGGCTCCTAGTGCCCCGGGGACGGTCGGCATGCAGTCGCCGATCTCGAAGACCCGCCGCTCCAGGTTGAACGCGACGACATATTCGACGTGCTGCAGCCTGCCGATGAGCCCGGCCCGGTTGGCGACCTTCGCGTTGCCGGCGACGCTGCCGACCGCTGGATCCTGGAACGGCTGCACGAGCAAGTGCAGTGTTTCGCGCTCAACGATGGTGTCACCGTCGATGAGTACCAGCAGATCATTGCTGGCATTGGCGATGCCGGTCGTTAACGCTACGGGCTTTCCCGCATTGTCTTGCCGGATCAGGCGCACTCCCGGCAATCCAAGGCGCGCGACGATATCGGCCGTGTCGTCGGCCGAACCGTCGTCGACCACGATTACTTCGAGCCCCGGATAACGGGTCGCCACCAAGGACATGACCGTCGCGGCGATGTTAGCTGACTCGTTGTAGGCGGGCACGATGACCGACAGCGGCGGGGTGAAATCACGGTCAGCGGCTTTGGGGCGCCGGCGTTTGTGCAGCCACGCACAGCCAAACTGGATCGCCACCCGGACCGCGATCAGGATCGCGGCGGCGACCAGCAGCACGAAAAGCACGTCCGCCACGACGGTCGAGACCGATTGCACGATCGCGGCCGCCTCACCGCGGGCTCGCTGGCTGTCCGTCGCCTGGCCCGTGACCGGCCCGCCACTGACCGCACCGGACACGGTGGTGAAGCTGTACCCCCGCTTTTGCAGCGCCGGCACCAGCGTTTCTAGCGCCCACACCGTTTGCTGACGGCTGCCGCCGCCGTCGTGCATGAGCACCACGGCGCCGTTGTCAGCCAGCGGTGCCGCCGACACGACAATCAGGTTGGTACCAGGCTGTTGCGCGTCCATCGAGTCGAGATCAGCGAGCACGACCCGGTAGCCCCAGCCACCGATTTCCTTAACCGCGGCAAGGGAATCGCGGTCAAGCGTGGCCGGCGTGGACGAGAACGGCAGCCGCACGAGCCGCACATCCACGCCGGCCGCCCGTGCCACGGCGTCGCGATTGAGCGCGAGTTGCAAACGGCGCTGCCAGGAAGACATGCGGGCGAAGTCAGCGTGGTTATAGGAATGCAGCCCTAGCTCGTGACCTTCAGCGGCGATGCGCCTAACCAGCTCCGGGTGCTGGCTCGCCCTGCTTCCCACCACGAAAAAGGTCGCCTTGATGCCATGTTTGGCAAGGAAGTCAAGGATTCTTGGCGTCCACTCAGGATCGGGACCGTCCTCGAACGTCAGCGCGACCGTGCGCGGCGGCAAACGCTGGGCGGTAACCTGCGTGCCGGTGACGTCAACAACCGGGCCGGCCAGTGCCTCTGCGGCGCTGTTGATGGTGAACAGACCCGTCGCGCTGGTGCCGCTCTCGCGCGGCCGGGAGAAACCTGCCGCCACGAGCGCCAGGATGAGGCTGAGCACGCTGAGCACGAGCAGCAGCCAATGCGCACGCGGACGCAGCGAACGATGCCGCTGAACCATATCGCTAGATACCGGCCGGCCCGCTTACAGCTCCTGCCAAGCCGACAACGACAGCGACCAGCCACGCGACTAGCGCACCGGCGGCCAATACCCCGAAGGTGATGACAACATGACGGCGGCGCCCACCCGGATCAGCGAAAATCCGGGCACTGGACTGATGTTTCAAAGCTCTACCCAACCCCGTGTCCCCAGTAGCAAAGCCTGTGCAGCCTACAACATGTCTGTCGGCGCCACATGCAGCACAAGCAGGCACCCGGGCGGCAACGCGGCGATCTGCTCACACAGCAACGTCACGGCATCGCGAGCGGCCAGTCTCGCTTCGGCACTGCGTACACCCCTTGCTACCAGGCCTTTCGCCAGCTCGGAACTGTCCTGAAGGGACGGTTGCAGCCGCGGCAGCAGTTCGCGATGTTCCTCACCAATGAGAAACGTCACGCGAGCGTCATCGTTGAGCGCCCGCTCCTCCTGCGGGTAGAGCGAGGAGAAGAACGAGACCTGGTCGCGGTTCCACAACTGCTGGATCACGAACAGGAGGTGCTCGCCGGGCCAGAAATACTCATCGTCGGCTTCCGCGCCTATATCTCGCAGCATGGCCAGCAGACCGGACGGTCCCGCTGCCACCACAATGGGCAAATCGGGCGTCCGGAGGAGGTGAAGCGTAGCGACCGAGGACACGGTTCCCAATGCTAATGTTCGCACGGGAGCCAGGGCCTTTCACTCACCCCGCCGGTGCACTACCCCCGAGGGGAAGTCTCATGGCAAGGCGATGAAGATCCTAACGGAGTACCCCAGCAAATCTCTTGTTCTAGATCCTAACGGCGCGGCCGGCGGTGGCACCTTTGCCCCGGCCGGTCCCGGTAGGATCGGCTAAATGGCGACGCAGGCGGTGCTGGAGCTGGCGGACTGGCGGCAGAAGGTCGCGGCACTCTATCTGTCCGATGTGGACATAGACGGCTTCCGTGCCGGGCGTGAGCAGCTGTTCCACACCCATCCACAGTCGCCTACGCGGGAAAGCCCGCGCTATTTCGCGCCCGATCCGGCGTTCATCGTCGAGGCCACGATCGAGGCGGCCGAAGGCAGCCTGACGATCGGCACGGGCGACACCGACGGTGACGTGACATACGAGCGGGTGGCCATCCTGCGCACACCGTTCGGCCCGCTCACCCTGTGGTGGATAATGGCTTACGGCGGCGGCCTGTTCCTGCCGTTTCGCGACAGCACGTGTGGCGCCGAGACCTATGGCGGCGGGCGTTACCTGACCGACACGGTCAAGGGAACGTTCGGCCGCGGGCTGACGATCGTGAATCCAGGCGTGGCCCGGCTGGATTTCAACTACGCCTACAACCCCTCGTGTGCCTATAGCGACGCGTGGGTTTGCCCTTTGGCGCCAAGGGAAAACTGGCTTGACGCACCTATCCGCGCAGGCGAAGCTGGCTCGGCATAAGAGCGTCACGCAGCGGCAGGCGGCCGGTTACCGATCCGAGGATCACCGGGCGTGTGGCGCCCGTGCAGGACGGTACATTGCCCGGCAGCCCGTGAGCCGTCATCCACCCCAGCAACGCGAACGCGATGGCCTCCTTGAAGTTCTCGGGCGCACCGAGCTGGCTCGATGGCACCAAGGCCACGCCGGGCATACGGTCACGGAGCATCGCCATCAGGGCCGGGTTGGCACAGCCCCCGCCCGAGACGACAAGCGTGTCGACGTCGTGGCGCAACACTTGCCCGGCAACGGTTTCCGCCGTCAGGGCGGTCAGTGTCGGGACGAGATTGTCCAAGGGCAAGTCGGCCAAGTAGGCCTCGTTGAACAGTTCCTTGCCGGTGGACTTCGGCGGGTCCAGAGCGTAAAACGGCTCGTTCAGCAGGTGTTTGAGCAGTCCTTCGTCGACCGTGCCCGCTAGTGCCAGCCGTCCGTCAGCGTCATAGGACTCGCCGGTGATGCGGTAGACAGCGGCGTCGATGAGCGCGTTGGCCGGCCCCGTGTCATAGGCGACGGGCGGGTCACCGCTGACCGTGATGTTGGCGATCCCGCCAAGGTTCAAGGCGGCAGCCCGGCCGGGAATCCCCCGCAATAGCAAGGTGTCCATGAGCGCCACCAGCGGCGCACCTTGTCCCCCCGCCGCGACGTCGCCTGAACGCAGGTCGGACACGACGGGCAGCCCGGTCGCTGCGGCGATCCAGGCGGGCTGTCCGATCTGGAGCGTTCCGAGCACGGAGGTGCCGCAAACCCAGTGATAGACGGTCTGCCCGTGTGAACAGATGAGGTCGGCGTCGATGCCACGGGCCGCCTCACCGAACGCTTGCCCGATCAGCGTGTCCAGCGCGCAGACTTCCGCGAAACTGACCGCCGCGGGCGGTAGGGCGCTGCGCAGCCGCGCACGCAGCTCACGCGAGTAGGGCACGCAGCCGGTGTGGACAACCGATCCGTGCAGCAGCGTGCCGTCAAGCGTGAAGTCCACGACCGCGACGTCGATCCCGTCGTGCGACGTTCCTGAGATCATCCCCATCACACGCATCGGCTGGCCCATTCCGCCACGTCGATGCGCAGCTGCGAGACGTCGGACAGGTCCCGGTGCGGGTGCACCCGGTTGGTGAGCAACGCGATAGTCAGCTCGTGTTCCTCAGAGACGAGCAAGGACGTCCCGGTGAAACCGGTGTGGCCAAAGCCTTTGAGCGGCCCCATGAACGGTGCGTTTAGCCGGACGCCCAGTCCATGCCGGAAACCTGGGTCGACGTGCGCGGGCAGCTGGTCGCGGGTCATCTCGGCCATGACGTTCTCAGGCAACAGCTCGCCATCGCGCAGTGCCTCGCCAAAGCGGGCCAGCTCGCCGACAGTGCCGAAGATGCCCGCGTTTCCGGCCACTCCCCCGAGCGACCAGGCCGTCTCGTCGTGCACGATGCCGCTGACGAGCCCACGCCCGAGCGTCGGCTGGTACTCCGTCGCCGCGAACGCGTGCGCCTCGTCCGGCAGATAGCCCGTGCTGCACAAGCCCAGGGGCGCGATGACCTCTTCGTGCACGAGGGAGGCCAGTCCCGTTCCCGTCGCTCGTTCCAGCAGCAGTCCTAAGACGATGAACCCGACGCACGAATAGTCGAACGGCGCCGTGCTCAACGGCGTATCGAACAGTGCCGCTAGCCGGGACTCCTTGTCCGGCAGCGAAACCAGGTCGATCACGGGCGGCAGGCCTGACGTGTGCGTCAGCAGCTGCCGGGGTGTGATCTGCTCGCCCGCCTTCAGCGACGGCAGCCAGCGGGCGACCGGTTCGTCGAGGTCCACCGTGGACGGTCCGACGCGCAACGCCGCCACCGTCACGAACATCTTCGTCAGCGACGCCAAGTCGAACAATGTCGCCGGGGTGACCGGGAAACCATGCGAGAACGCGGTTTGCCCGGTCACCGCGGAAGCCACCGTCTCACCACGGTGCACGACAACCGCCGCGGCGGCGCTGTAACCGCCGCTATGCGCGAGCAGAATCCGCCGTAGCTCAGTGTCCATGACCGGCGGGGACAGCCACCACATGACGGGTAGCCGGGTAGAGGCACGCGTGATCCTGGATGGTGTCGCCCAGCCGGCCAAGCTGTGGCGGGCGTTGCGCGCACGCGGCGGTCGCGAAGGGGCAACGGGGTTCGAACAGGCAGCCCGGTGGCTCTTTGCGTTCGTCGAGCGGCTCATTGGGTACGAGCCGGTCTGGTCCCGGTTTTTCGAGCCCGTGCAGGACCGGGATCGCCGACAGCAGACATTGGGTGTACGGGTGAACCGGCCCGGCGAGCACCGTTTCCGCCGCCCCGCGCTCCACCACGGACCCCCGGTAGAGCACGTAAAGCTCACCGTCCGAGCCGATGTAGCGGGCCGTGGCGACGTCGTGGGTGATGAAAAGCACTGACACGCCAAGGGTTTCGCGCAGTGAGCGCAGCAGCGCCAGGATGCCCAGGCGCAGCGACACGTCAATCATCGACACGGCTTCGTCAGCGACGAGCACTTCGGGCTCGACCGTTAGCGCACGGGCGATGACGACCCGCTGGCGCATGCCGCCCGAGAGCTGATGCGGATAGCGCGGCAGCACATAGCCGGGGTTGAGCCCGACCAGCGACAGCAGGTGTTCGGTTTGCTCGTTCACCCACGACTCGGGCCGCCCGGTCTGGGCTGCCCGCAACCGCAACGGGTCACGCAACGTCGACTCGATGGTGCGCGTCGGGTTGAGCGCCGAATATGGATCCTGGTGAATCAGCTGGATTTTGCGGAAGTAGGGCTCACGTGCCTTCGGCTTGAGCGCGCTGACATCCACATTGTCGATGATCAGGCTGCCGCCTTCGAGCGGTTCGAGCCCGGCCAGGATGCGGCCCAAAGTCGTTTTGCCGCAACCGGATTCGCCGATGAACGAGACCGCTCCACCGCGCGGGATGGCGAAATCCACTCCCCGCAACGCGGTCACCGTTTTACTGGCCAGCATTCCACCCCTGGTGTGGAACGTCTTCGTGATTCCCCGGCCCTCGATCATGCCGCGCCTTCCTTCACCGCGTGACACGCGACCGTGCGCCCGTCAAGCATCCTCTGAGCCGGTGGCTCAACGGTTTCGCACACTTCCATGCGCAGCGCGCACCGTTCCCGGAACACGCAGCCCTGCTTGGGAATCGTGCCCAGGGTCGGCGGCGTGCCCGGAAGTGCTTTCGCCGCACTGATATCGCCGGTCAGCCGTGGAATCGCGTGGATAAGACCGCGGGTGTACGGATGCCGTGGTTCGGCGAGCACCTGTGTCACCGGCCCGTGCTCGACGATCCGCCCGCCGTACATGACAGCGATCTTGTGGGCGACCTCGGCCACGACCCCGACATCGTGTGTGACGACGAGCGTGGTCAAGCCTTGTTCCTTGTGGACGTCGCGCACGATCTGCAGGATGTTCGCCTGCGTGATCATGTCGAGAGCCGTGGTCGGCTCGTCGAGCACGAGCACGTGGGCGTTGAGCACCAAGGCGAACATGATGCCCACGCGCTGGCGCATGCCGCCCGACAGCTCGTGCTGATAGGCGTCGAGCACGCGGTCGGCGTTGAGCCCCATCCGGTCGAGCAGATCCTTGGCGTGCCTCAGCAGTCCCTTGAGATCACGGACTTTATGCGCCTTACCGAGATCGAGCAGCTGCTTGCCCACCGTCTTGAGCGGGTTTAGCGAGTTCTGCGCGGCCTGGAAGACGTAGCCAATCTTGGCACCCCGGACGGTGCGCAGCTCTTCGCCGGCCAGTTTCGCCATGTCACCGATGCCGTCCACGACAACGGATCCAGCCGTGACGCGGCCCGGCTTTTGCACCGCGCCCAGCAACGACAAGGCGAGCGTTGACTTGCCCGACCCTGACTCGCCCACCAGTCCCGTGATCGTGCCCGCCGCGAGCTCCAGGTCGACCTGGGACACCGCTGGCAGCTCACCAGCATCGGTCTTGTAGGCCACCGTGAGGCCACTGATGGAAACCGCGGGCGCTTTGACCATCGTTATCGTCATCAGCTCTCCCGCAGCCGTGGGTTGAAGATCTCCTCCAGCGCGTCGACGATGAGCACCACGCCGAGTGTCAGCAAGAGGATCGCCCCGAGTGGAGCGAGCAGATACGGCAGCGCGTCAGGTGAGATCAGGGCACCGGACTGGAACACGGCCGCGTTGAGCATGACGCCCCAGTTCGAGGTGTCGATCGGCAGCACACCCAGGAAGTAGAGACCGACCTGGGCGTAGATGTATCCGGTGACGGCCATCAGCAGGTTCGTCGCGATGAACGGTGCCACGTTAGGCAGCAATTCCTTCGTGACGATGTGCCGGGTCGGCAATCCCAGCCCGCGTGCGGCCTCGATGAATCCGCGCTCTCGCAAGGAAAGCGTCTGTGACCGGACCGCCCGTGCGAGCGAGCCCCAGCCGATCAGTCCTAAGACGAGCGACATCTTCCACCACGAGCCGAGACTGATCGTCGTCGTGAGCACGATCAGCAACGGGAATCCCGGAATCGTCAGCACGAAGTCGGCGATGCGCATCAGGATGGAATCGCCTATGCCCCGGTTGTAGCCGGAGTACAGACCCACGGCGGTACCGATGAGCATCGTGAGCAGTCCGGCCGCGCCGGCGACGAGGAGGACTCCCTGAGTACCGGTAATGACAAGAGCGAGCACATCGACGCCCTCGAAGTCCGTCGAGAGTGGATGCTCCCAGCTGATCGGGGCATAGATGTTCTCGGCGTCATAGGGCAGGCGTTCTGGATAGAACCATGAGCCAGCGATGGCCATGAAGATGAACAGCAGCACGATGAACAGCCCGATGAGCCGGCTCGGACGGCGCCGCAGCGCACGCCACACCCCGCGCCAGAACTGTTTGCGCACACTAACTCTCGCGACCCGCTCGGTCATGCCTGCCTCCTGACCCGGGGATCGATGGCCGAGTAGAGCAAATCGGCCAGGATGTTCGCCACGATTACCGCGACCGTGATCATCAAGAACGCGCCGCTCATCATCGAGTAGTCCCGGGAACCGATGCTGGAGAACAAAAGCATGCCCAGACCGGGATAGTTGAAGATCCGCTCGATGAAGATCGACCCGCCGAACACGAGGCCGAACGAGATCGCCAGCACCGTGAACAAGGGCAGGATCGCGTTCCTTGCCAGATAACGGAACCGGGTCAGCGACGTCAGCCCACGCAACTCAGCCGCGAGCAAGAAGTCGTCGCCGAGCACACTGGCCACGGACGAGCGCATCGCCAGCAGCCAGCCGCCATAGGTCGCCAGGGCATAGGCGGCAGCGGGCAGCGCCGCGTGATAGAGCACGTTGCCGATGAAGTCGAAATACAGTCCTGGGGCGACTTCGTCGGCGTTGTAGACCCCGCCACTGGGGAACAGGCGCCATTGCCTGGTGAACAACGCGGCGAGGATGATGCCGATGACGAACGGTGGCACGCCGTGCAGCAGCGATCCAGCGATCGACAGGCTGTGACCGACCACGGTGGACCGCTTGATCGCCGCGATCACGCCGAGGACCACGCCGATCAGGAAGCTCACGAGGATGCCCGTGAGCACGAGCACCACGGTCCACGGCATCGCGCCGAGCACCCGGTCCGCCACGGGAACACCTTGTGACTCAACGGAAACCCCGAGATCGAAGCGCAGGATGCCGCCCATGTATTCGAGGTACTGCTTCCACATAGGCCCGTGCGGGACGAAACCATAGGTGACCGCCGCCGCCGCTTCCGCTTGGTCGGGCGGCATGCCCATCGCGATGTTCCGCTCGATTTGCACCTGGACCGGATCGCCAGGCATCAAGCGGATGAGAACAAAGGTGAAGGTGGTCACTACCCAGATCATGACGAGCCCGCGGGTCAAGTGACCCGCGAGCCGTCGTGCGAAACCCGTCATCATTACTTCGGCTGGATATACCCGAGCTGCATCCACACGCCATGGGACAGGCGCAGGCATTCGCAGTTGGCCTCGGGCCAGTTGGTGTAACGGGATTCGTTGATGAACTGAACGTTGACGTAGTTCCAGATCTGAATCATCGGAACCTGGTCGTTGGTGTACTTGGCCAGTTTCAGGATGGTGTCCTTGGCCTGGTCCACCGGCAGTTGGCTGAGCTGATAGGTCAGCTCGCCCGGGTTGACGGTGCCGGCACCCTCGATCGTGGCGGTCTCCGGTGAGCCGATCCAGTTGCCCTTCTCGCCAGGCGCGGCGTGGGTGAGCTTGCCACCGAACGCGGTCCACCCGTTGGCAGCACCGTATAGGCGGGCGTAGGCGTTGTAGGTGGATGGCCCGAGGGCGATCAGCCAGAAGCCAACGGCGTACTTGCCTTCGGCCATTTCCTTTTGGTAGACGGCGAAGTCAGCACTCGTCTGCACCTCGACGGCGATGCCGGCTTCGGTGAGCTGCTTGGCGATGTTGCTGCCGGTCGCGATCCAGTCGGAGAATCCGTTGGGGGCCTGAATCTTGAAGGAGAACGGCTGGCCGTTGGCCAGCATCCACTTGCCGTCCTTCTTCGTCATCCCGGCTTGCGTCAGCAGCGTCTCGGCCTTGGCCTTGTCCAGGTTGTACTGGTTGAGCTTGGCCAGCTCGGCCTCACCGATCCACGACTTGGCGGCTTCCTGAATCATGCCGTGCGTCGTCTCGGCGGCCTTGCCGCTGTCGGGCGAGCCAACCTTCGTCGCCTGAGCCCGGTCGATGAGGTAAGCCAGGGCGCGGCGCACTTCGACCTTGTTGAACGGCTCGAACTTCTGGTTGAACGCGAGCGCGCCGCTGACGTGCGACAGGCCCTTGAGTTGCTTGCTGCCGTTGACTTTGAGGATCTGCTCCACGACGTTGGTCGGCGTCGCGGTGAACGGCGCCGAGTCAAGCTCGCCAGCGGTCAGGTAGTTCCAGATCTGCTCGTTGCCGGTGTAGTTGCGCAGGCGCACCTTCTCCGGGCCGATCTTCGAAGCGTTGAAGTAGTGCGTGTTCTTGACCAGGATCGCCTCGCTGGCGTTGACGCTCTCGAGCACGAACGGGCCCGCGGTCACGTCCTTGGCCGGGCCAAACGCGATCAGCTTCTTACCCAGAGCCGAAATCTCGTCGCGGGCGGCCTTCGCGGCGTCAGCCTTGGCCGGGTCCGCGGATCCACCGAGCTTCACCTTGTCCCAGAAATCGGCTGGCAACTGTGGGCCCCACACCGACTTGGGAAGCACCCACAGGGAAAGCACGCTGAACAGGAAGGTGTTGTTGCGGGCGCCTGCCGCCTGCGTGAACTTGACGGTCTTCTTGTCCACGATGGTCAGTTCGCCCAGGGCGCCGGTGGTGCCTGGGGTGACCTGGAAAACGCCACCGCCCTGTGTGAACGCGACGGCTGCCGACACCTGAATGTCGTCGGCGGTCACGTCGGTGCCATCCGACCACTTGGCGTTCGGCTGGATCTTGATCGTAATCTCGGACTGGTCCGCGTTGACCTGCCAGCTCTCAGCGATCGCCGGGTAGTGCTGGTTGTGGTCGGTCATGTGGTTCTTACGGAACCCCAGCGGAATCGCGTTGTAGCCGTTGAACGCGTTGCCCTTGCCTGCATATGGGTTGATCGGCGCCTGTGCGTCGATCGCGTGGTTACCGTCGATGGTCGTGTAGGTGCCACCGCCTTTTTGCGGTTTGCTGTCACCACATGCGCTGGCCGTGAGCACCAGCGACAGTGCGGTTGCGACAGCAATGACTGACCTCTTCACAACACCTCCTGAGGGAAAAGTTGGCGTGAGGTTATGCCTCCCGCGGCTGGCTCGTCAATAAGTTACGAACAACGACTCCGTTTCGTTAAAAAATTCCTCCTAGATCCACTATGGATGCCGCAGGTACGGTTGTCGCCGCAGCTCGAAGGCGGTCAATTCGTCCGACCACGACTCAGTTATCTCAGTTTCATCAGCGCCGGCGTCAACCATGTCACGCAACCGCGATGAGCCGCTGAGCTTGTCGATCCACTGCTCTTTCCACGCGAAGCCTTCATATTTGCGTGCGCCGATGAGCATCGCGACAGCGGTCTCGATAGCGTCAAAACCGTTGTGTGGCTTGACTTCCACGCCCGCACAGGATTCACCGCTGAACTTCGAGAGCACGGGCACGAAATAAGCCTCGCGGAAGTCCACTCCGGACACATCCAGCCCGTCTGCCCACCGGTAGTCCAGGAACGGGGCGCCGATCAATTCGAACGGCCGTGTCGTGCCCCTGCCCTCGGAAAGATTCGTGCCCTCGAAAAGGCAGGTCCCCGGGTACACCAAAGCGGTTTCAGGCGTAGGCAGGTTCGGGCTCGGTGCCACCCACGGCACCCCCTCCAGCCGCCCGGTCATCTCCCGCTCCCACCCGAGGCATGGCACCACTTCCAGGTCGAGCTCGCGTGGCAGGAACTCTCCGTTGTAGAACCCCGCGAGTTCGCCCGTTGTCATCCCGTGCTGCTGTGCGATCGCCTTGCGCCCGACGAACGTCTCGAATCCCGGCTGCATCACCGGGCCGGAAGCCTTGCCACCACAGGGGTTCGGTCGTTCCAGCACAATGAACCGCAAACCCAGCTTCGCCGCCGCGCTCATCGCATCGTAGAGCGTCCATATATAGGTGTAGAACCGCGCTCCCGCATCCTGGATATCGAAGACGATCACCTCGGCCGACGAGTCGGCGAACATCTGCGCCCACTTGTCCTCGTCGGCCCCATACGCGTCGAAGACCGTTATCCCGGTCCGGGGATCGATCGCGGTGCCCTCACTCGCCCCGTCTTGGGCACTGCCACGAAACCCATGTTCGGGACCAAAAATCCCCTTCACCGGTACGCCGTGAGCATGCAGCAAATCGACCAGATGCCGATAACGACGGTCCACACCGGAGGGGTTGGAGATGACCCCTACCCGCTGGCCGAGCAGGGACTTGAAGCCGTTTTCGGCAAGGTGATCAAGGCCGGTCGTTATCACGCCGCCATTGTGCTCAGGCGGCCCTACAAGCCAGCCACAATTTCGCCGGACGCCAAATACGGACACAGGCGGCAACGTTTAGCTTCAGCGACAAAGGGAACCTCGATGTCATGGCCGGAAATCTCCTTGGTGGCCGTTACCGTCTAGTCGAGAAATTGGGCTCAGGCGGCATGGCGGTGGTGTGGCGGGGCTATGACGAGGTCTTGGGACGTCAGGTGGCGATCAAAGTCCCTGCTCCCGGGCTCGCGGCGGACGCCGCGTTCCGGCAGCGGCTGCGAGCCGAGGCTCAAGCGGCCGCCCGCTTGTCGCATCCTCACTTGACGACAGTGCATGACTACGGTCCGTCGTATGTGGTGATGGAACTCGTGGAGGGAACGACTCTTAGTTCGGTCCTGGGTGATGGGCAGACGTTGCCGTGGCAGCAGGCCGCCGCGATCTGCGCCGAGGTCGCCATGGCGCTAGCCGCCGCCCATGAGCGCGGCATCGTGCACCGTGACGTCACTGCCAACAACGTCATGCTCACGTCCTCAGGCGTCAAGGTTCTCGACTTCGGCATCTCGGCGCTAGCTGGCGAACCCGAGCCGGAAGACCCCGGGCAGATGCTCGGTACCCCTGCCTTTGTGGCACCGGAACGGCTGCGGCAAGCCGACGTGACACCAGCCGTAGACGTATACGCGGTCGGCATCTTGCTCTATCGCTGCCTTCGCGGCGCCTTGCCCTGGGCGGCCGGGGACACCGAAGAACTGTTCACGGCTCACCTTTGGCTGACGCCCACGGAACTGCCGGACGATCCAGACCTTCCCGATGAGCTGCGGCAGCTGTGTTATGAGTGCCTGGCCAAGGAGCCAGCCGACCGCCCCGACAGTGCTGAGCTGGCAACACGTCTGTCCACGTTGGCCGGATCAGCCGTCATCTCGGTGCTTCCAGCCACAAGCGCCGCCCGCGAGGAAACCAAGACGAACGTGCTCGCCTGGCAAGGCACGCAGGCAGAACGCCCTAAGCGCAAGCGCCGCACCGCTTTGGTCGCCATCGCTGGCACCGCTGCCGTGCTCGCCGCTTCAGGAGCCGCGATGTCGTCCGCGGACCGCCCGCGACCGCAGTGGCACGAACCCGTGGCAGCCGCCGAACCTCCCCCGGCGGCCTGCCACGTCACGTTTCAGGTGACCCGTGACGATGGCGCGAACTTCGCCGCCAACGTCACGGTGCAGAGCACGGAAACTGGCCCCGCGTCGCAACTGCGGTTCCCGTGGCCGGGTGATCAGCACATGACCCAGGCGGCCGCGGCGCACTGGGACCAGAGCGGGCGCGAGGTCGTGGTCCAGCCGAACCCAGGCCAGCAGCGGATCGAGCTGTCGGGCACCTACAGCGCGCTCAACGCCCTTCCGGCCAGCTTCGCCTGGAACGGCTCGTCATGCACGTCCACTTTGGTCGGCGCCCCGGCCGTGGTGCTCGTCGCTGAAGAAAGCGACTCCAGCGGCAAGGGCAAAGGTAAGGGCAAAGGCCGCGGCGACGACCATGAGGATGACGACTAGCCAACGGCCGATCCATCTATGAAGGCGCCTATTCCTATGGAACCATGTCGCGCATGGTTGAACGGATCGTCGTATCCTTCTCAGATTTAAGCTCTGCCGCTGGCCCCTTGACCTGGGGTCAGCAGCAGTTATGGCGGGCCATGGTCGAAATGGACTCGTCCTTAGGCATTGGCGGCGTGGTTCCCATGCCGGCCGGGCACACACCGCAAGACAAAGCCGAGGAACTGCGGTTCTTCTTGCACCGCTACCAGGCGCTGCGCACCCGCCTGGCATTCGGGCCCGACGGTGAGGTCACGCAAGTGGTCGCCGGTTCCGGTGAAACGTGGGTCGAGGTCCACGACACCGATGATGATCCGCAGAAAGCGGCCGAAGCCCTCTTCGCGCAATGGCGCGCGACGAAGTACGACTACGAGCACGAGTTCCCGATGCGGCTGGCGGTGATGCGCAAAGACGGCGTGGCTACGCACGTGATCGCGATGCTCTGCCACATCGCCGCCGACGCTGTTGGTGTCGGCACCATGTTGCGCGAACTGCACGAGCGCGACCCGGTGACCCTTGAGCCCAAAGCCCCGCACATGGGCATCCAGCCGCTGGAACTCGCTTCGTGGCAGCAAAGCCCGGCCGCCAAACGCCACACCGACTCGGCGATGCGCTACTGGGACACCCACTTGCGGGCCATTCCCACTATCCGCTTCCCCGCTGTCGCCAGCCCTCCCGCGAGCGGGCGCTTCCAGCAGATATGCTGGAAATCGCGCGCTATGTTGCTTGCGCTGCAAGCGATTTCAGTCCGCGACCAGGTCGACACCGGCCCCGTGCTCCTTGCCGCCGCGGCGGTCGGGCTCGCGCGGCTGACGGGAGCGAACCCCTATGTCGCGCAAACGATCGTGAACAACCGGTTCCGGCCGGGACTGTCCGATATGGTCAGTCCGCTCAATCAGAACGGGCTGTGCGTCATCGACGTCGCTGACATCACGCTGGGTTCGGCAATCGACCGGGCACGTAAGGCGTCGATCAACTCCGCTAAGTTCGCCTATTACGACCCGCGCGCCCGAGACGAACTGCTCAACCGCATCAACGCGGAGCGTGGTGAGCGGCTAGACCTCGCACACTTCGTCAACGACCGGCGTGGCATGGCACCGAGCGCACCACTCGATCTGCCGCCAGCACCGGAGGAAATCATTGCGGCCCTTGGCGAAACGAGCCTGCTCTGGGAAGCCGAGCTGCGGCTGTTCAACGAGAAGCTGATGGTGAATTTCGACGAGATCAATGGCGAGATCCAGGTGACGGCTGAGGCCGACACCCACTATTTCGCCCTCGACGATCTCAAGGAACTCATGTCCAAAATGGAGGCCGTGACGGTGGAGGCCGCCCTTGATCCGGCCGCCTCCACCGCTGTCAGCCGTCACATGGCTGGCGGATAGTTACGGTAGGTCTCTTCGTAATAGGAGCCAACCTCGGAGCGGTAGTCGGGCTTGCCGAAGGTCTCCGGGTCATAAGGTGGCGAGTCCTTGATCTGATCCTTCGTCCGGTCCACATAGACCTTGCGGTCCGTGTGGTCGACACGCTCGATCGTGCCAGCGGGCAGAATCACCTTCCGCCCAAAGATCCACGGGCCAGTGTCAACCACGAGATAGGCACTGCCCGTTTCGTGGTTGGCCTCGTCGATCTCGCCGATCGAACCATCGGTCGCTTCAACTTCGTATCCGGTGAGATCCGCGTGCCCACGGCGGGCCGTTTCGGTCAGCTCCGGTTCGTCCACAGGCGGGATGCCCATGAACCACGCCGGATCACGCCAGGCCCAGGGAGTGAACGGTTGCATCGTTTTCCTCCAGTCAATCGTTGACTTCGCCGGATTTGGTCTGGGGGGAGCTAATCAGTTTGGCGGGTTCCGCGACCCGCCCATAGCTGCTGTGCCGGTACACCTCTTCGGCCCTGGCCTGTGCCTGGGTGCCAGGTTTGGTGTACATGCCAGCGAGCAACAGGAAGCTTCCGGCAAGGAAAGCGGCGATACAGCCAGCGACGCCGACGCCGAGAAAAGAGGGCAACGTGAGCCCAGCCATGCCGAGCACGATCACGAACGCGCCAGCGCCCTCCGTCAGGAAGTGCTGACGGCCCCGGCCGAGCAGCATGCTCACGAGCACGACTCCGGCCGCGAGGCCGGCCAGCAGGAACATGCCCAGGCCAGCCCTGAGACCGAGCACCGTGGCGCCTTCGTCCCGGAACAAGGCCTGGCCCCTCGTCTGCGCCACGCCGATCACGGCCCACACCAGCATCAGCAACGACACCGCCACGGTCAGCACGCGATAGGTTCCGCTCAGGCGATGGTTAATCGGATAGTGCGGCATCCTCAGGGCGTACCCCCTGGGGTCTATTCAAAACGCAGAGCCTTGCTGAAATGCGTGGCGGTGGTACGCACGGTCATACCAACGTGTTCGTAGAGCGCTACCGCACCGGTCTCGGAGTGCGTATACAGGTAGCAGGTTTGCTTGCCGGCCTCGTAGTAGGACCGGAAAGCTTGCCGCAGCAACAACTGGGCGATGCCCTGGCGCCTGTGGTCTCGGTGAACGGCCACCCGCTCGATATAGCCCTCGGGCTGAGCCGGATCGTCGAGCGACAGCACGGCACCGACGAGCTGGCCCTCGCGGAAAGCCAACGGGGACAAGGCAGGCGCGAAATCCGGCCGGCGAATCGTCTCGTGCGACCACTCTTCGAAGTCGCGGCGGCGTTGCTGCCAATCGCTAAACGCTTCCTCGACCATCTCGTAAACGGCATACTCATCGCCCACTTGAAACGAACGGACCGTGATGGCATCGAGTGCTGGCAGCGTTGGCGGTTCGCTGGACGTGATTTCCAGACGCCATTGGGTCGCTTTCGGCTCGTAGCCACGCGAGCTCAGAAGCGCGGCGGCACCGTGATCGGCGTCGGAGATGGTCTGGCCGAGCCGCTCACTGCCCACGTCTACCGCGCGTTTCTCCACCCAGGCGAGCAGGTCTGACCCGAGCCCCTGGCCCCGGTTGGCCGGGTGAACCGTGACCTCGGCCCGCCTTCCCCGGTGCACCCACGCGCGGGCGATAAGGCGGCCGTCGTGGTCGTGCACGAGCAAGGTGTCCTTGTCCAGCTGAATCGCCGGCCTTTGCAGGTCGCTGATGACACGCTCAAGCGTCACCTCCACCATCCCGTCAAGGTCCCGTGAACTCGCCCCCATCAACTGGTGAATCGCTGATGCGTCATCCAGCCGCGCCGCCCGCTGCGATCTCATGTTGGCCATTCGATGAGCATGGCAGGCAGGACACCCTTGTCTAGCAGTGGCATCCAATCCAGGCCGATCATCCGCGGGCAGTCGCAAGGAAGATCGTCGGCACCAAGCCGGGGTTCGCCATCGGCGACCGTCACCGCGAAGACGGCGGTCATCCCAGAGGGATAGTGCGCGTCCCGGATGTACGTGGCGGAGATGATGGTGAGGCCCACTTCCTCAGCCACCTCACGGCGAACGGCCTGTTCGTCGGTCTCGCCTTCTTGAGCACCGCCGCCCGGAAGCGTCCAGTAAACCGGTCCGTCGTGGCGGCCCGTGCCGCTCTTTGAACGTTCCCGCACCATCAGCACTTTGCCGTCGCGAATAATCGCCGCAGCCGCACGCCTTCGTTCTGTCATCTGACGATCATGCCTTGCGAATATCCGCAGTGTTGTTGTCGTACTTGTGTTCTAGGCTTTGGTTTGTGGATGTGGCTGAGCGGATTGTCGCGGAAGGGCGTATCGCTTCTGCCGCTTTGGGCCGTCAGCTTGCCCTGATTCACGAGATGAGCCGT
>NZ_KB903290.1 GCF_000379685.1 Catelliglobosispora koreensis DSM 44566
GTCCCGCCGAACCTGTCCACGCACTGGCAAGGCTACGCGCCACTGGACTGGCGCCCAGGGCAGAGCATGCTCGACTCCGCCAGAACAGCCGGTAACACCAACGATCTGCGTGGCAAGATCCTGCGTATCCACCCGGAAACCAATGGCACCTACACGATTCCGGCCGGGAACCTGTTCCCCCAGGGCACCGCGCAGACTAAGCCCGAGATCTACGCGATGGGCTTCCGCAACCCATTCCGCTTCGATGTCGACCAGCAGACCGGATGGCTCAACGTCGCCGACTACGGCCCCGACCGCGGCTGCTGCACCACCAACCGCGGCCCCGAAGGCCTAGTCGAGCTCAACGTCATCAAACAAGCCGGCAACTTCGGCTGGCCGTTCTGCCACGGCAACAACCAGCCGTACGCACCGTACAACCCCGACACCGGTGTGGTGGGCGCGAAGTTCAACTGCAACGCCCCCGTCAACGACTCACCCAACAACACCGGCCTGCGCAACCTGCCACCACTCGTGCAACCGCAAATCTGGTACGGCTACGGCGCTTCGGCCGAGTTCCCCGAGATGAGCACGGGCGGTGCCGGTCCCATGGGCGGGTCTGTCTACCGCTACAACGCCGCCAGCACCTCGGCGACGAAATTCCCGGCCTACTACAACGGAACGCACTTCTTCTTCGAGTGGATGCGTAACTACATCAAGGAAATCCATTTCGATAGTTCCGGGAACCTGGTGAAAATCAACCCGTTCCTGCCCGGCGTCACGTTCGTCAAACCGATGGCGATGCGCTTTGGGCCGGACGGGGCCATGTATCTGATCGAGTGGGGATCAGGCTTCGGCGGCGGAAACGCCGACTCGGGTCTTTACCGCATCGATTACGTACGCGGTAACCGTGCCCCGGTCGCCAGAGCGAGCGCGACACCGACCAACGGCATCACGCCACTTAACGTCGCCTTCTCCAGCACGGGTTCCAGCGATCCCGACAGTGGCGACACCATCACCTACGCGTGGGACTTCGACGGCAACGGCACCACCGATTCCACCGCCCCCAACCCGTCATTCACCTACACCACCAACGGAAACTATTCCGCCCGGCTTACCGTGCGCGATAGTGGCGGGCTCACCAACGTCGCCGCTATCCCGATCACGGTCGGCAACCGTGCTCCGACGGTGAACATCACGATGCCTCCCAACGGTGGCATGCTCGACTTCGGGCAGAACGTCGCTTACACCGTAAGCGTTTCCGACCCCGAGGACGGGACGATCAACTGCAGCCGCGTCATCATGAACCCCGCCTTGGGCCACGATGACCACGCCCACCCGACAACCGACATGCCGGGATGTTCGGGAACCGTTGACACCACCATCCTTGGCGGTCATCCGGACGGAGCCAACCTGTTCTATCTGTTCAACGCCCGCTACACCGACAACGGCAACGGCTCGGTGTCTCCGCTGACCGGATATGCCTCGGCGGTCCTTCAGCCTAAGCACAAGCAGGCTGAGTACTTCACGGCACAGTCCGGCATCCGGGTCGTCGCACAGGCCGGCGCCGAAAGCGGAAACCGCATCGGGGACATCAGCAACAACGACTGGATCATGTTCAGCCCGATGAGCCTGCAGAACATCAACACGCTGAGCTTGCGGGTGTCGTCTCCCAACGGCGGCTCAACAGTCGAGTTGCGTGCTGATTCACCCACGGGCCAGCTTCTGGCCACCGTGCCAGTTCCCAACACCGGGGGCTGGGACAATTACCAAAACCTCGCGGCGGTACCGGTTTCAGCCCTCTCCGGGACGCATAACCTGTATTTCGTCTTCAAGTCCTCGCAGAACAACTCGTTCGATGTGGACTCGTTCACGTTTGGCGGGGCGGGCGTGGGAACCACGCCAAGTGGTGGCATCGCGGGCAAGACCTACACGATGACCGCCCAGCACAGCAGCAAGCTCGCCGACATCAGTGGGGTGTCCACCGCGGACAACGCGGCGGCGATCCAGTGGGCCGCGACGGGCGGCAACAACCAGAAGTGGCAAGCCGTCGACGCGGGCGGCGGTTACGTCTACCTCAAGGCTGTGCACAGCGGCAAGTGCCTGGCCGCCTCCGGTGGCTCCAGCGCTGATGGTGCCACGATCGTGCAGCTGACGTGTAACAACCAAAACAACCAGAAGTGGGAAGCTGTGGCGACGACAACCGTTGGGGTGTATGCCCTTAAGGCGGTTCACAGCGGCAAGTGCCTCGACGTCAACGGCGGCTCAACCGCCGACGGCGCGGCTCTGATCCAATGGACCTGTCACACCGGCCAAAACCAGCGCTGGCGCTTGACCGTCGTCTGAGTTGTTTCGTGGGCCCGGCTAATTCAGCCGGGCCCACGCTTGGCTCTGTCCACAGTAGACTGCCGGGGATGCGAAGCAGGATCAGTGGCGCAAGTGTTGCTGTTGGCGGGCACGTCCTGGCGTTGATTGTCTGCGCCGTGCTCGCTTTGGCGTTCGCCGCGCCGGATAACGCCTATGACGAGGACCGCACGTGGTTCTTTCTCTACGGCATGCTGCTAGCCGAAATCGTGCTGCTCATAGCTGTGCCGCTGGTATCGCGCACCCGGCGGCCGGTAGGCAAGGGCATGCTTCTCGGCTGGGGCGCCGGTCTGCTGGTGATGCCGTTGGCTGTGCCGCTCGTCTGGTCGTGGGTCATCCACCCAGGCGGCTCGCCTATGTGGATCGCGTCGCTTTTCATGTGATCGGCGGGTTTGAATTGACGCTCCGGCCGAGGCGGAGGACTAGACCGGGGTTGTCGTGGTTGGACGGAACGGTCCGCCATGTCCCGGGACGATCACGTCGGCGACGGCGAGGATGCGTTTGCGGCTTAGCGCCAGCTGCTCGCGGTCGGGGGTGATGGGATCGTCGGCCGGGCCGTCTGGCCGCCACCACACGTCGCCGGCGAAGGCGACGATGCCCTCTGACGTGCCGGCGAGCAGCGTGATGTCCTCGCGGCTGTGGCCGGGCGTGCTGATCAGGCGCAGCGATGCTGTGAACTCGTAGCCCTCGGCGGGGCGGTCAGTCCAGTGGTGGCCGTGGTAGATCGCGTGATGGTCGTGCATGCGGGCGTTGCCGAACAGGCCAGCGTTGACGATGTTGTCCGGGTGGTGGTGGGTCAGGATCACGTCGGTGATGTCGGCGGCTGACAGGCCAAGGGCGGCCAGGGGTTCGAGGATGTTTGACTGGCTGGCGACCATGCCTGGGTCGACGATGAGGTGGAACTCGCCGTCGGTGACATAGGAGACCGTTGCGGCCACGCCCGGCCCGGTCGAGCTGGTGTAGCCGGTGTTGAGGATGTGGTAGGCCGCGGTGCGGGCCAGGGGTGCGTCGGTCATGGTGACGATCATGCACCGTGTGAGCTCAGACCCGAAACTGGCACGATTGCCAATGTGCGCGGGTATCGTGCCAGAGTGCCGTTTCAGTCGATCGCCGCCTACGCGCCCGCGGGCGTGACCATGCTCAGCCTCGGGCTGGTGGGGGAGTTGTTCAGCCCCCGCCCGGGGTTGCCGCCGTTCACGTTTGCTTTGTGCTCGGATCAGGCGGGCAGCGTACCCACTGATCTCGGTCTTGGGGTTGAAGTTCATGCGGGCCTGGAGGCGATGGCGCGGGCGGATCTCGTGCTCGCGTTGCCTGGCAACGAGTTTCGGGCCGACCCGGCACCTGGTGCTGTGGCAGCCTTCCAGAACGCGCATGAGCGTGGTGCGATCGTGGCGAGCATCTGTGTCGGGGCGTATTTGCTTGGTGCGGCTGGGCTTCTGGACGGCCACCGGGCCACGACGCACTGGCGGTTCGCGGCGCTGCTGGCGCAACGGCATCCGCAGGTCGATGTCGACGCCGATGTGCTTTACGTCGATGAGGGCCGGATTCTTACCGGAGCTGGCGCGGCCGCGGGTGCGGATCTGTTGCTGCACCTGGTGCGGCGTGAGCATGGAGCCGCCGCGGCTAACGCGATCGCGCGGGACATGGTGATCCCGCCGCATCGCGAGGGCGGCCAGGCGCAGTTCGTGTCGTCGCCGGTGCCGGGCAGCGGCGACGACCGGATGGCGAAAGTCCTTGACTGGGCGCGTAGCCGGCTCGATCGCAAGTTGACCATTGACGATCTCGCGGGGCACGCGCTGATGAGCAAGCGCACGTTTATCCGTTCCTTCAAAGCATCCACTGGTACTACACCGAACGCCTGGCTGGTCGCCGAGCGCCTGCAACGGGCCGAGGATCTCCTCGAGACAACGGCACTGTCCATAGAGGAGGTTGCCCGTCAGGTCGGCTACGCGAGCGCGGCGGTGTTACGTGAGCAGTTCACGGCCCGGCGTGGAATTTCGCCGCAAATGTACCGGCGGACGTTCCGGTCGTAAGAAGTAGTAGTACAAATAGGACAGAAATCGATTTACGGGTTCCGTTCTGAAACTTTTCTTCATACCCTGGCATGCATGAGCATCACTTCGAAAACAAGCCGGCGGGCGCTTTTGCTGGGCTCGGCTGGCCTGGTTGGCGGCGCACTGGCCGCACCCCTGCCCGCCAGTGCCGCTGGTGACGGTCATGGCCTGCGCATCGTGGACCGCAACGAAAACGGCGGCCGCCTGCAGTATTACCGGTTCGCCACCGACGCGATCGCGTGGGACCCGGCGGTCAACGTGCTGCTGCCTGACGGATACCACTGGAGCGGAAAACGATATCCCGTGCTATATCTGCTGCATGGAGGCAACGCGGACTTCCGTACCTTCCATATGCAGGACAACATCATCAACCTGACGGCGGGCAAGGAAATCATCGTCGTCATGCCCGACGCGTCCACCGGGTGGTATTGCAACCCGGTCGGCAGCAACACCGGCCCGCGCAACTGGGAGACGTTCCACATCGGACAGTTGCTGCCGTGGATCGAGTCGAACTTTCGCACCTTCCCCGAATACAACGGCCGTGCCGTGGCCGGTTTCTCGATGGGCGGGTTCGGGGCGCTGAAATACACGGCTAAGTACTACGGGCATTTCTGTTCGGTCAGTTCACATTCGGGGCCGGCGAGCCTGCGCCGCGACTTCGGCCTTGTCGTGCACTGGGCCAACGCGACTTCCGCGGCGCTCGACCTTGGCGGCGCAACCGTATATGGCGCACCGTTCTGGGACGAGGCCCGCGTCAGCGCTGACAACCCGGTGCAGCGCATTGGCAGTTACCACAACAAGCGCATCTTCCTGGCCGCTGGCACCTCACCGGATCCTGTCAACTGGTTCGATTCCGTCAACGAAACACAGGTCCTCGCCGGGCAGCGGGAGTTCCGCGCCGAGCTGGGCCGGGCTGGCATTCCGCACGAATGGCACGAGGTCCCGGGTGGGCACTACTTCCGCCACGAACTGTTCGTCCACGACCTCAATGGCATGCTCGGCCGGCTGCGCCGCGCTGGATAGACCGTCCCGGGGCACCCGCGGTGGTGCCCCGGATTCTGGTTGTCCCGCAGTAAGATCAGGTTATGGATCCGCGTGACCGCGTTAACATCCTGGCTCAGGAGGCGCTGAAAGAAGGCGACCCCATCGGCTGGTTCGACCGGCTCTACACGGAAGCCACGGCAGGTGAAGCGATCGTGCCGTGGGACCGTGGCGAGCCGCATCCCCTCCTGGTCACCTGGGCACAGGCCACCAAACCGGCCAGCGCGGGGAAAAGCGCTCTGGTGGTCGGTTGTGGACTGGGCAACGACGCGGAATTCGTCAGCGCGCTCGGTTTCGCCACCACCGCTTTCGACGTCTCCCAAACGGCGATCGATAGCGCCCGTGAGCGATACCCCGAGTCCACTGTGGACTATCGCGTCGCCGACCTGCTGCACCCGCCCGCGGATTGGCACCACGCCTTCGACCTCGTGGTGGAAATCTTCACTGTCCAGGCCCTGCCCCGTGAGCTTCGGCCCGCGCTGACCGCCAGCGTCAGCCAGTTCGTCGCCGCGGGAGGAGGGCGGCTCGTCGTCATCGCCGGGCGCCAAGACGAAGGAGAATCGCTGGAAGAAGGGCCGCCGTGGCGGATGACGCACGCTGACATCGAGGCCTTCGCGGCCAACGGGCTCGACACCGTCAGCATCACCCCGGTCGAACGCCGCCCAGAGGTCATTGACTGGGTCGCGGAGTTCATCCGCCGCTGACCGGGCGCGTCACGGCCGAGCCGGGCGACGATCATGCCTTAGGCTGCCCGGGTGACTGACACCTCGTCGCTCAACCCCCGCCAGCGCAAGATCTTGGCCACCATCCAGGATTCGATTGTCCGGCACGGCTATCCGCCCACGACACGCGAGATCGCACGGGCGGTGGGGCTCAAGTCGCCGTCAGCGGTGTCGGCACATTTGAAAAACCTTGAAGAACAAGGCTTTCTGCGCCGTTCACCCGGGCTGACCCGGCCGGTTGACGTTCGCATGTTCCTTCAGCGCACAAGTCCCGAAGACGACGCCCCGGAGCCGGTGCTGGCGCCGCTGCTGGGCACCATCGCCGCCGGCGGGCCGATCCTGGCCGAACAGTCCACCGAGGAAATGCTGACCCTGCCCCGGGAACTGGTCGGCCGAGGAACGCTGTTTTGCCTTCGGGTACAAGGCGATTCGATGATCGACGCGGCGATCTGCGACGGGGACATCGTCGTGGTGCGTCAGCAGCCGGACGCGTACACCGGTGACATCGTGGCCGCGATGCTCGACGGGGAAGCGACCGTGAAGGTGTTCCGCCGCCGCAGCGGTCACGTCTACCTTGAGCCGCGCAATCCGGCTTACGACGTCATCGACGGCGACGAGGCGGTCATCCTCGGCAAGGTCGTGTCGGTGATGCGCCGCGTCTAACTACGCGGCTTTGATCAGGCCGAGTGCCCACTGCATACGCCGGCACGCGGTTTCGGGGTGCTCACCAAACTCCGCCGCGACGAGCGAGACGCATCCCTTCACGCCGCCGTTCGCGCGGAGGGTGTGGAGGATCGCGCTTCTTACTTGCTTCGAGGTTGGCTCGTCGGAGGGCTGCAGGGGACTGGCGAACAGGACTTCTGCCTTGTCGGCCGTTGTCAGGCCGGGTCTGCGGTTGGACATTCGCACACCACCTCTAACTTGCTGAAGGTGCTCGTACCTCAAATATGCGCTCCGCTGAGCGCGAACGGCATTCGGCAACACCCCTAGGTCACCCCAAAGAAGCGGTTCCTCTTCGATCCCGGGCGGGAAGGAGCCGAGCGTGGTGCAATCGAGTTAGTCAGCGATCTACCCATGAAGGGGAGGGCTGGCGATGAACCCTATGCGCTCGGGCTAACCGTCGCGGTGGTTGTGGTCGCGGCGGCAGCCGCGAGCTGAAAGCCGGAGAAGAAGTGCTCGCGCTTGGTTACCCAGAAACCATTGACCAGAGCGCGGAAACACCTCGCCTGGTCGCCGTCAGCGGGCCCGTCTCGCAACCGGATACACCAACGGTAGTCGGCAGTGACCTGCCACGCCATCCGTCGCTGATCCTGCACCAGGCGCCACTCAATCACGGCAACTCGGGCGGGCCTCTGCTCAACAGCGCCCGTGAACTTGTCGGTATCAACACGGTGACCGGAGCGGGTGCAGGCAGCGGGCAGATTCAGGGCCAGTACTACTGCGAGATCGCGCAGGCTAACGCGGGCAAAACGATTGAGGTCTACGGCGTGGAGCTGTACGGCGAGAACGCGGGCAAATACTTCAATGTCGAGGTGCTTCTGCCGTAGCTTGAGCCCGGCTGGCACACTGTCGCCCAGGACATCCACATTGGAGGCTGGTGACCTTGGTGGCAGCTGATTCCGGGCTGACGCGGCTGCTCGACGGCCTGCGCCCCTCCGAGCTGGTGTTGCGCGACTGGGTCGCCTCCCAGCTCGACTCATCGATGCTGGACGAGATAGCGGCCGCTGACTACGGGTTTGGCGTGGCCGAGTACCGCGACGCCGTCGCGGAGCTGCGTCTCGTCTCGCGCCTGCCCAGTGAGCTCATCGGGCATCCGGCGGCGGAGGTGCTGGCGCTGACTCGCTGGTCCACTGTGGACAGTTCGGAGTTGGGCCCCGAGGAAACCCGCCGGCGGCACGTGATGCGGTTGTTCTGTTGCACGTTGCTGGTGAGCGCCTCAACTTCGGATGGCAGGCCAGTCGATTCGCTGATGCCGCTGGTGGAGTCGGCCGTCGCGCTGGGGCCAGCCGCTTCTGAAGCGGCCCGCGGCTTCCTGGCCTGGTGCCGCCTCAACGAGCCGGGGGACTGGCGCGATGACCTCGCCTCACGGCCCTTCCTGACCCTCGCGCTGGTGGCGTTGTCCAGTGATTCGGCAACGGTGCCGGGCTTGATCGCTGCCTTCGCCGACGAATTGCACGATGCCCTCGACGATGAAGGACTCCTGTGGTCGCAACGCCCGATCCGTGACCTGCTGAAACTGACCGCCATGTCGGAGGCCCGCCGGATGTGGGTTCCACTCGCGGACCGGTGGCTGACCGCAGGAGACCCGCGGCTGGCCATCCTCGGCCAGGCGATCCGTGGCGACCTCGCCGCCGACGCCGAGGAGCTGCGGTCCTTGCTGCGGCAGGCCTAGGGCTGCGGAGCGATCGGCGGGTTTCGTTTGTGGACGGTGAGCTGATAGCGGGCGACGATCGCGTCGGCGACCTCCGGGCTCACGTGCTGGCCCTCCAGGAAGTCATCGATGCTGGCGTAGCTCAGCCCCAGTGAGTCTTCGTCTGCCTTACCGGGCGCGAGATCTTCCAGATCGGCGGTAGGTGTCTTGTGTACCAAGCGATCCGGTGCCCCGAGCGTGCTAGCGATGGCGCGAACGCGGCGCTTGGTCAGCCCGGCCAGCGGCAGGATGTCGGCCGCGCCGTCTCCGTGCTTGGTGAAGAACCCGGTCACCGCTTCGGCGGCGTGATCGGTGCCGACGACAAGACCATCAAGTGCCCCGGCGACCGCGTATTGGGCGATCATTCGCTGCCGGGCCTTGATATTGCCAAGGACAAAGTCTTGCTGGTACGCGTCGCGGAAGGTGAACCCGGCGGTTAACAGGGCCTGCAAGGCGGCGTCGCTGGCGGGCCGGACGTCGACGGTCAGCACGGTGTCGGGCTCGATGAACGTGAGGGCCAGCTGGGCGTCGTCCTCGTCTCGCTGCGTGCCATAGGGCAGCCGCATCGCGACAAACGTGGCCTGGCCGCCGTCGCGGCGGACTTCTTCCACAGCGCGCTGGCACAGCTTGCCGGCGCAAGCCGAGTCGACACCGCCGCTGATGCCCAGGACGAGTGCTTGACGGCCTGTCGAAAGGAGCCGCTCAGCCAGGAACCGGGCACGCCGGTCAGCTTCGGCGGCGGCGTCGAATCCGGTGGCTACCGTCAATTCTTCGGCGATCTGTTGCTGCCATTGCGCTGTCACGCGTGCACCTCTGTCTGCTGTGGATACTTGGCTCCGTTGACGGTCACGCGCAGCGCGCACAGGCTGGTGCCTGCCGTGATGAACAGGTGGTTGCGCTTGGGTCCGCCAAAGGTGAGGTTAGCAATGGATTCGGGCAAGCAGCAGTTTGCCGATCAGCGTGCCGCCGGATGTGAAGCGACGGCAGCACCGGCTCGCCGCTGCCGTCCCCGGCGCCTTCGACGTTGCTGCGTTTTGACGGCCTCAATGACCTGCTTCAAGCAGGTCTGGGAACAGAACAAGTTCCCAGATCCTGCTTCCGCTTTCGCTCGGGTCAGCTCGCCTTGACGGCGAAGATGCGCGCGTTCGGCGCGTCTGGCAGGGTGATTGACCGCAGGGTCTTACCGGCGGTGATCGGCACCGATCTGGTGTAGACGCAGAATCCGGTGCTGGTGTCGGTCAACCCGTTGGTGTCGTTGCGCCCGAACACCCGGAACGCGACGGTCGCGGGGTAGGCCGTCGCCGGCGCACAACTCCAGCTAGGGAATCCCCACGCCGCAGTGCTCGAGGTGCCATCGGAGTAATTGAGGCGGATGGTTCCGCCAGATTCGCCGATGCCGGAGGTACCGAGGAAGTTCACCTGGGTTCCGGAAAACTGCGAGTCGATCGTCTGTCCGGTCGGTTTGATGGAGTCGAACTGACCAGACGTCGTGTTCGGCCAGACGTAAGCGACGCCGCCGATCGTGACCGTCTGGCCCGCCCGCACACTTAGCGCGCTTCCGTTGGGCAGCTGGGTGTTGTTGGCCAGGCGGTCTGATGAGAGGGTCCGGCCGCTGGCGTCCAGGCTTCCCGCGGTGGGCGCGTCGCCATCGGTGATCGCGGTGGAGTTGCGCGAGGTGGAACCGTTGGCGCCAAAGGTCCACGCGGTGTGGAATGAGGCGCTAGCCGGCTTGAGCCGGTACATGACCGCGGTTCCCGCCGGGACCGTGACGCTGAAGTTGCCGTTGGCGTCAGGGGATACAGCGGGCCCATTGATCGCCGTGAGCGAGAACGTGCGCGCGGTTGTTCCGATAACCGTCCCGCTTGTTGTCGCGGTGACCGCTGAAGTGTTCGACCGGTTCATGATGGCGACGGCGTAGTCGCCGTTGCTCAACGGTTTGGCGAACACGTCGTATCCGGTGCCCCGGGCGACACGCTTGGCTGTCGCCGCTAGCGCGTCCTGGCCGACCGCGATAATGCCGGGCTTGTTCATGAGGCTGGCTTGTGCGGAGGAGATCGCGCCGCTGGCGTTGGAGTTACGGATCATCGCGACCATGTGGCTGTTCTGCATCGCCCACATGACATAGCCGCCAAGCTTGTTATCGGTCGTGAGGACGGTGTCGTCAAAGTACAGCCGGTCGGGATCGAGGAAGTGACCCTGCTTGCCGAAGGGGCGCAACCCTTCGATCATATCGACGAGGGTGGTGGTCAACCCCCAGCTTGTTCCACCGACGTCGCCGCCGACGCGGTAGGCGTGCCCGGCGGGCACGATGCTGTTCATCATGCGCTGGAAAAGCGGCGTGGGGAAATTGTCGTTGTCCCAGTTCGCATATGCCGGTGCGGAGATGTTCAGCACCATCGCCCTGCGCTTGCTGGGATCGGGGTCAGCCTTGATCGCGTTGATAGCGTTCGCTGCCCGGCGTGATGACTCGATCGCCGTGTTGATCTCAAGGTCGCTATCGAGGACGGTGAAGCAGCATTTGTTGGTCGTGTTCGGCTCACCGCAGTAGTCGAGCTTGATGTAGTCGGCGCCGACGCTGGCGAAGAACCTGAAGTCGGTCTCGAAATGGTCGAAGCTTCCGGGTGCGGCGGGGTGTCCGCTGCTGCCGTAGTCGCACATGTACTTGCCGCCGCTGGCGTATACGCCGAAGAACAGTCCCTTGCTGTGCAGGTAGTCGCCAACATCCTTGAGGCCGTTGGGATACTTCGCCGGCGATGGGATCAGGTTGCCCGTCGTGGTGTTACGTCCGTTGCTGCAATTGGGCACCACCGTAGCGGCGGTGTCCCAGTCGGTGCAGTCGGACCGCACGGCCCAGGTGTCGTCGAACGAGACCGTGTTCCAGCCCAAGGTGGCGAGGCCGGTGGCGACGGCGTCATCGGCCGTCTTCTTCATGCTGGCCGCGGTGGTTCGAGTCCAGGATTCTGAACGCAGAATCATGCGCGGTGTTTTGGCATAGGAGTGATCGATGTTGACGGTGTCGGCCGGGACTGTTCGCGACAGTGCGGTCGCTGATTGCGCGGTGATCGTTATGGCTAAGGCACTGACAGCCACCGCTGCGGTAAGAAATGCGATGACTCTGCGGTGGGAGCCGTAGACGAGGAGCTTGGAGGGATCCATACGGAACTCCTTGATATTCGGGCGATGTTGAGGGACTGGCAATAGGAACCCCGTCCAATGCCCCGGCCCGGGTATCCGGAGGCTTCGGTGGTGACATCTTGCGACCGCTTTAGATCAGAGTCAAGATTTTTGTAGCAAATGATCGGATGGGCGATCGAATGAGCGAACGATCAACCTTTCTGATCATATCTAGTGCTGCCTACACAGGGGTTCAGAAGTCACCGCTGGGCCGGTCGTCAAGTGCGACGCCGGCGTTGAGAAGCCGGGAGGCCCGAGTCAGTTGCCCGGCGTCGACCGCAGCGCGGCATTCGGCATAACGGATTCGGCTGTCTATGCGCAGATCCGGGATGAGTCTGTCGATGAGGGAAAGCGCCTCGGCAGGCCTCCCCGCGTCAAGGAGCACCTGGATTGCTTCCACGGCAACACTTCTTGCTGTGGGCACCAAGGCGTGCGCTCCTCTGAGGAGTTCTACCTTTTGATGGATGTCGGATTCGGCGAAGGCCAGGTTGCGCATGGCCCATGGGTTCGGCGCGCTCTCATACGAACTTTTCCACGCGACGCGTCCGCCTTCGTGGTCGCCGGCCTGCCAGCGGGCTACGCCAAGGTGATACAGCGTGAACCAGTTATGCGGGGAAGCGTTTTCGAGCCTGTCTCTCCACTGTGGAGCGACCTGGTACGACGCGGGCGCCAGCCTCGGCGCGGGTGCGGGCATTGTGCCCGACCGTGCCAGGCTCAGCCAGCTCTGCTGGTCCCGGCCTAAGGTGTCGTCGTCAAACGGGGTGGCTGGCAAGCGGAGGCCTTCGAGCGCACCCCAGCCCGAGCCGGTGTGAAGGCGTTGATCCGGAACACGGTCGGCGACGGCGAGATCTATTGGGGGCACAGCCAGGTTGAGGTTTTCGCCGTCGGCGAGGCGGAAGACCTCGAGCCAGGTCCACTGGGCCTCACCTGGCATTGGCAGGTGCTCGAACTGCGTCCGGGTAAGGCCGGCCTGTATCTCCACGTAGCGCATTCCGTTAGGGGACAGCCAATCTTGCCAGCGCCGCCCACGCTCGCCGTCTCCCCAGTGGAAAAGCTTGCGGCCCTCGAGCATCGGCGTCGAAGTGTGGAGCAGCCCGATGCCCTTGGTGTCAAGCGCGGCGATGTATGGCGTTTCGCTCTCAGGAATGTCGTAGAACAAGTCGACGGGCTGAGGGAACGAAAGACTTTGCGGCGTCTTAGTTTTCCGCAGTTTCCGATCGGCCGCGACTTGCCATACCTGTGACGCTGGTGCGAGCACCCGCATGCCCGGCGTTTGAGGCACGGCGATGTTGGACCACCAGTAGACCGCGGTTTCTTTGGGGAACGGGTTCGTGACCCGGACCTGGACGCACAGCGTGGCGTCCTCGGCCCAGATGTCGAGCTGGTAGACGAGTTCTCGCATACGCTCGAACTCCCACAGCCGCAATACGTTCTTGCCCACGCGGGCGGCATGAACGGGCGAACACGTGAGCGGCGAGTGCCCGGTCGTCCCCAGATTCCATTCGACCCCGCCTGCGAACCAAGCGTTACGCAGCCCTAGGTCGGCGGGTTGCAGAATCGGGTTGCGATGCAGGAGTTCCCGGCCATAGCGCTTGTCGATCAGTGACCACATGCGGCCGCCGTAATCGAGCAGGAACTCAGCGCGAATGAACTCGTTTTCCACCACCGCTGTCTTAAGCACGGTGTTTAGGCGGTCGCGGGTGTATCTATCCTGGACGGTGTAGGGCAGCATGGTCAGTGGCCGGCCATAGGCGAGGTTTCGGGTCATTTCGATGTCGGCTTCGCCAGCGTCCATCCCTGGGCTGACGTGGCGCGGTTTACTGAAGCAGGGCAGGGGATTGTCCTGCCCTAGCCGAGCGACCGGCAGAACGATTTCGCTGAGATAGACACCGCGGCTCATAGCCGAGAGTGTCGCCACCCATCGTGATCGAAGTCAAGCAAAAGAGATCGTTCGATCGAAACTTGATCGGATAAAGGTATTCTTTGATCGACCAGTCGACTGCTACAGTGCGCCCGTGGAGGCGACATGACAGTGACGGCGACTGAGCGGCGCGCACGGATCCTGGAATTGGTCCGTGCTCAGGGCACTCTGCGCGTGGCGGATCTCGCGGCCCGGCTGGGGCAGCCGGAGGTCACCGTTCGGCGCGACGTCGCGTCGATGACCGAAGAGGGACTGCTGCACCGGACCCATGGCGCGGTCTCCGTGCCCTCATCCCACGGGTCACCGAGCTCAGTGGGCGCTGTCGGCATGCTCGTGCCAACGGCGGTCAAGTATTTCGACGAAGTGATTGACGGTGCCCGCGCAGTGGCGGCCGCGGCGGGGACCCGGCTCATTCTGGGAATTGCCCCGTATGAATCTGCCGACGATCAGTCAGCGGCTCGGCAACTGCTTGAATCGGGGGCACAAGGGTTGCTGCTGACCCCCAATTGGCCTCCGGACGGCGACTCTCGCGACTCGGCATGGATGGGCGATCTTTCGGTCCCGGTGGTTCTTGCCGAAAGAGCACCAACGCCAGGGACACCTGCGGCCGAGCTCGACTCGGTCAGCTCCAACCATGAACACGGCGTGCTGATCGCCCTTCGTCACCTGGCAGCACTCGGGCACAGCTCGATCGCACTAGCTGCCCGGCGTGACACCTGGACCGCGCACGATGTGCGCGCTGGGTATGCCACTGCCGTAAAGATCCTGGGCCTGCGTAAGCAGCCGGTCGTGGACATTCCCTCGTCCAATATGGAGGGTGTCGCCGACCAGATCGGCGGTGTTATCGCTCGCGGAACGCGCGCGGTGCTGGTGCACAACGATGACGCCGCCATCCAGCTCACCTCGCTGTTGCGTGCTCGCGGGGTGAGGATCCCGAGCGATCTTGCGCTTGTGTCTTACGACGATGTCTTTGCGACTCTGGCCGATCCACCGCTGACTGCGGTCGCGCCGCCCAAACGGGCGGTTGGCCAAGTCGCGATGGAACTGCTTCTGCGCCGTCTCAACCGCCGTGACGAGCTACCCACTCAACATGTGTCCCTTCTGCCGTCGCTCAAGGTGCGTACCTCGTGCGGCGCCGAGGTGCGCTAACCGGTCCCGTGGCTCGATGCATCTATGCGCTTCCATGTATTGTCATATGCGCATCGATTTCCTGCCATGAAAGGAAACCATGAGGGCCACACGTTTCGCTCGGCGCGCGCTCACCCTTGGCGTTGTGGTGCTGAGCGTCCTCATTGGAGCACCCTTGCCTGCCCAAGCCGTTGACCCGGCGCCTGGGCAAGCATCGGCTTCCTCCTGGACAGCACCGTTGAGCACCCGCGGAAGGTATGTCGTTGACGCGGCCGGTCAGCGCTTCAAGCTGGTGTCAGCCAACTGGAGTGGTGCGCAGGGCACGTATCTGGGCTCAGGTGACCCGGCTGATCCAGCCAACCACGCGGGCCGTTCACCGTCGCACAACATCCCGGCCGGGCTCGACCGCGTTCCACTGCCGACGTTGATCGCAGACCTGCATTCGCTAGGAATTAACAGCATCCGGCTGCCCTTCGCCAACGCCCTGATCCGTGACACCACTCCCGTGCCGGATGCGGCGGTCGCGGCGAACCCCCACCTGCGCGGCAAGACACCGCTGCAGATCTTCGACGCCGTCGTCGCCGCGCTAACCGCCGATGGCTTCGCCGTGATTCTCAACAACCACAACACGACCTACCGCTGGTGCTGTGGACTGGACGGAAACGAGCGCTGGAACAGTGGCCAGTCAACGGAGCAGTGGATCGCCGACTGGCTATTCCTGACAGCGCGTTACAAGACCAACAAGCGCGTCGCGGGAGTTGACCTGCGCAACGAGGTTCGCCGCGACACCTGGGACGACCCGAACTGGGGCTGGGGCAACGAACACGACCTGTACTGGGCCTATCAGCGCGCGGCGGAGCAGATCCTGCGGGCGAATCCGGATCTGCTTATCGTGATGGAGGGCATCAACTGGTACGGCATCCCGAATGTGCTCTTCTCCCATGGCCGCCCACATTTGAAGCCAGTGCGGAACCTTTCGCACACGCTGATGAAGTCGGACAAGCTCGTCTACGCAGCGCACTACTACGGGTTCACCGGGCCCGCCAACAGCGGTGCCGACAGTGGCTGGGGCGCCACGAGCGACCCGCGCTACCGTGACTTCACCGCTGCGGAACTGGCATCGGTGGTCAACGACGAGTCGCTCTTCGTGACCCAAGACGGCCAGCATTTCACCGCCCCTGTCTGGATAAGCGAATTCGGGGTCAGCGGCCGTGTCGAAACCAGCGCACTGGACAAAGCCTGGTTCCGTAACTTCACCGATCTGCTGGTACGCCACGACGCTGACTTCGCCTACTGGCCGGCCATCGGCTGGTCCACCAACGGTGTGCCCAACGAGACCTACGCTTTGCTGTCCTATGCCGCTGATGGCAGTCGCCTTGGCGTCAACGATCCGGGCGACTGGCGAACCGCTGACTGGAACAAGCTCCTCAACGCTCCACATAGGACAGGTTTCGTGGCCGCACCGCCGCGCTGGAACATGCTCAACCTGGATTTCGCTGACCACAACGCCTCGGAAACCATGCTGTCGCAACCGGACTGGTCCGTGGGCAACCGCAAGGGCACGTGCCCGGACAGCCAGCGCCTGGCCGGTGTGGCCCGAAGCAGCAGCCGTGGATTGTGCGGTGACCTCAACGCGCCCGCCCGCGCGACCGTCGCTCCGGTCGTCGTCAGCGACGAACGGTATGTGACCGATGGCGATTGGGCCTGGGGCTATAACAAGCTGCAGTGCCCGGCCAACTCTTTCGCTGTCGGCTATGCCGTCCGTAGCAACTCCATGGCGGCTCTCCTGTGTGCGCCGGCGTCCCGTGCGCTTTCCAAAACCGGGCGCAACGTTTGGTTCGACCATGGCGACAACCGGCCTTCCGGTGGCGGCTCGACCGCCAGCGACTGGTCCGTCGGCTACTACAAGGGCCAGTGCGCCGACAATGAGTACGTGGCGGGAGTCGCCTACACCTGGAGGTGGAACCACGGTGGCGTCCCCGACGCGCTGCTGTGCCGCCAGCTCTAACGCAGAATGGGCGGTGGGCGGTTCGCCCGCAAAGGCGAGCCGCCAACGTTCGTTACCGGCGCAGCACGCTGAACGGGACTGCCAGTGGCCGTTCAGCTTGGTGCTCAATGGGTTGCGCCCGGCCGGATGCGGCTGCCCGAAGCACCGATTCCATGATGTCGAGGATGTGGAGGGCCAGCTTGCCGCTAGCCCGGTCCTGGCCGATGAGGCCGATACCCCGGCCTCCGCCGAGGAAACCTGCCGCAGGAGCAAGCGTGGACCACTGGGCAGCGCCATTGGGCTTGAGCAGAACGTCACCGTCGAAATGGTTGGGGTCCGGGACGATGAGTGAGCCGTCCTGTCCGTGGACCTCCAGCTTGGCTGCCGCCGTGTCGACAGCATCGAAGCTCATGACAATGGTGGACAGTGCTCCGGATGCGTGGGTCAGCACGCCGGTGACATGAGTGTCGACGCCGACCGGAATCGGCTGCCCGGCACGGGGTCCGGTGGCTATCACGCGGCTGTCGCGGGAACGGCTTGAAGCGCCGATGACGGATGACACCGGCCCAAGCATGTGAACCAGGGCTGACAGGTAGTAGGGGCCCATGTCGTAGAGCGGGCCACCGCCGGGCTGGTAGTAGAAGTCGGGTTGATGATGCCAGGTCTCATGCCCAGGGGTCACCATCGTCGCGGTGGCTGCGACCGGCTGGCCGATGAGACCGTCATCGATGGCTTTACGGGCCGTCTGAATGCCGGAGCCCAAGACGGTATCCGGCGCGCAGCCCACCCGTAACCCGGCGTTCTCGGCCACAGCGAGGATGCGGTGCGCATCGGCGGTACTAGTCGCGATCGGCTTTTCGCAGTACACGTGTTTGCCGGCGGTGAGGATCTCGATGGCGACCTCGGCGTGCGCCGCCGGCACAGTGAGGTTCAGAACCGTGGCTATGGAGGGGTCAGCCAGCAGTTCACTGACCGGGACAGCTTTCGTGCCGTGCACCGCGGCGAACGCTTTGGCGCGGGACGGTTCGAGGTCAGCGACCGCGATGAGATCCAGCAACGGCAGGCGTTTTAGCGTGCCAGCGTATTGCGTGGCGATAGTTCCGCAGCCGATGATGCCGATGCCCTGTGCCTGGCTCATTCGGTGTCCTTCGTGGCTGCCCACAGCAGGCCTCTTTCGATGATGGTACGGACGGAAGGGTGCTGCAGAACGGCGGTGGAATGTCCTGGGGTAGCGGCAAAGATCCTGCCGCGGCCCCACTGGCGTGTCCAGATCGCTGGCGAGGTGACCTCACGGTGCCACGGGTCACCGTCCGAACAGGACTGAGTGGTTGTCGCGAGCACATCGATGTAGCTGTCGGCGAGAACCCAGTATTGCTCGGTTACGAGGTCAAAGTCGCTGAGACCTGTGGTAATCGGATGCTCTTTGCCAGCAGGGGTCATCCGGATGGTGTGGCGGACCGATTGCCCGCCCTCCGGGCCAGGATGAGCGGCGAACTGGGCACCGGTCAGGTGCAGGTATCCGCTCGCGTTGCGGAAACTGTCAATGATGCCGCCGTGCCATCCCGCTAGCCCTGTCCCGGCTTCGACAGCAGCCAGCAGAGCGTCGAGCTCCGCGGGCTCGATAGTGCCCATCGTGACGCACTGGACGATCAAGTCGACATTAGACAGATCCTCGAGGTACGCGGTGGGTGAGCCGGCGACGCGTACCTCGTAGCCATGGGCACTCAGGAAAGGGATGAATATGTCGGTGGCGTTCACCGGATCATGCCCTTCCCAGCCTCCACGGACGATGAGTGCTTTTCCGCTGTGACGCATGATTGTCGCTCCAGGTGACGTGTGGCGTGCGCCGCGGCCCTCGCCATCGCCCTACTGGCCGCGACAGAAGGCGATTACTTGTTCGCCACAAATTAGGCGGGTGTCGGCCGGCGCACAAGAACCGATCCGTTGCATGGGACGGACTGGACGGCATACCTGCGGCGCCGGCTGCCCTCATGCGAAGGGGAAGACCTGGGCCACGGTGGCGGCCCAGGTCTTCCCCAGGGAGGAGATGGATGAAAGCTCCGGCGGCGAAGTTCCGGGTCTGCACTAACCTTCCGGGTCTCCGCCGCCTTCTCGGGGGAGGTCTTAAGCGTCGCAGTTCGGGCAGATCGCCGGCATTAGGCATGTCCCGTATACGGCCCCTAACACCCCTATGCTGGTTAAATGGGTCACACTGACCCGGCTGGCCTCTGCGACCGGGTGGACGAGCTGAAAGCGCTGCAAGAGGCCGTCAGAGCCGCAGCCGCAGCCGCGGGCGAAGGGCAGTTCGTGGCGCTTGAAGGTGCCGCGGGCATAGGCAAGACCCGGCTTCTAGCCGAGGCTGCGGCGATGTCGGCCACCGCCGGAGCAACGGTCCGAAGGGCACGTGGCTCAGAGCTCGAGCAGAATCACAGCTACGGCCTGGTCAGGCAGCTGTTCGATCCGCTATTGGCCGAGGCGGGCGAAACCCAGCGGCAGCAATGGTTGTCTGGCCCGGCCGCACAGGCGACGGCGGCGGTTGGCCACGAAACGCTTGCGGCACAACCCGTTGGTGACTTCGCAGTGCTGCATGGCCTGTACTGGCTGACATTAAACGTTTGCCAGGACAAGCCACTCGCGCTGATCTGCGATGACCTGCACTGGGCCGATGAATCGTCGCTGCGGTTCCTGGCCCATTTGCTGCCACGCCTAAGCGAGCTTCCAGTGATCGTGCTCGCTACTTTGCGGCCCGGGGCGGCGACGGGCGAGAACCAGGAGCTGCTTGATCTGATTACCACGGATCCCGCTTGCGTGACCTTGCGGCCAAGGCCGCTTTCCGTTGACTCCGTAGCGATGCTCATTAGCGAAGTCGTTTCGGCTCAAGCGGATCCGGCGTTCGCGGCTTCTTGCCACGAGGCCTGTGGCGGGAATCCATTGCTGGTGCTCGAATGCGCCGAAACCGCGCGGGCGCAGGGAATCGCCCCGGTTGCTGGAAACCAGGAGCTGATCACCACCGGCACGAGTGACATGCTCACCCGCAGAGTCCGGGGCTGGCTGCGCACTTTGCCGGGCGCATGCGTGAAGGTGTGTGAGGCCGTCGCGGTGCTCGGCGACAGCGCCACCATCACGAACATCCGCGGCCTGACCGGGCTGTCCGAACCCGAAGTGCAAGACGCGGTGCGAAGGCTTCAGGCCGCGGACATCTTGGCGTCAGAGAACGCCGAACGGCCGGAGGTGTGCGGCTTCGTCCATCCCTTGGTGCGAACGGCGATCTACACCAGCATCGCGCCGGGTGACCTTTTCGCCGGACATCGGCGGGCGTGGCGGCTGCTGTCAGACAGTGGTGATTCGGCTGAAGCTGTTGCCGCGCATCTGCTTCAGCTTCCGCCAGCGGACAGCCTCGAGGTCGCCGACGGTCTAGCGCGTGCCGCGGCGGAGGCGCTGGCCCGCGGCGCTAACCGCAACGCCTACCGCTATCTCGAGCGTGCCCTTGCCGAGCAGATGCCGAGTGGACGGCGTCTCGAACTCCTAAAGCAAGCGCAATCGGTGGCGCGTGCCGTCGACCTCATTGCCTTCGTCGCCTGCACCAAAGACGCTTACGAGCTGGAAACTGAACCCCTGGAAAAGGCGCGCCTGGCCGCGGACTTAGGAGTTGGGCTGCTTCGGGCAGGACAGTTCAACGAGGGCAAGGACTATTTCAGCCGGTCGATGGACTTGCTACCCGCCGAGGAGCAAGATGTGCGCCGCCGGTGCCTGGCCGCCCTGTCGATCGTGTCGATAATGGTTCCCCCTGACCGAGAAAGGCTGTCCTTCCTTGAACAATGCCTGGCCTTGCCGCCGGCAGCGACCTATGGCGGCAAGTTGCTCGACGCGGTGCTGTCCATGTGGAAATGCCAGGCGTGCGATCCATCCGCGGTGGCTCGAGCCCGCCGTGCGCTGCAAGGCGGCCTGCTGGATTTCGACGTCGCACCCGAAGCGGTCCCAGCGATCTGGATTACCCTCATCGCGGCAGACGCTCCCGAAACAATTGGCGCGCTTAACGATGCGGTGGCCCAGGTGCACGAGCATGGTTCGTCAACCGGAGCCGCCGTCGCCACCATGTTCCGGGCACTTGCCTGGCTGGCGCGGGGTGCTCTGGCCGACGCCGAGGCAGACGCGCGCGAGGCTCTCGCGCTGATCGAGGCGACACATGTGGAATCGGCACGGCATCATGCCCTGACCATCTTGACCGGCGCACTCATCGAACAAGGCCGCATCGATGAGGCGGCGCAGGTGCTCGCCCGGACCACCGCACCGGAAATGATGGCCACCCTCGAACACCACCCGTCGGGCTACATCACCTTGCTCTGTCTCGCCCGGCTGCGCCGTGCCCAAGGTGACCACACTCGCGCTTATGACTCAGCGATGCGCGTCGGCCACTCCGAGGAAGCCCGGGGCGGGACCAATCCCGCTGTCCTGCCATGGCGTACCGAGGCCGCGCTGAACTTGATCGCGCTTGGCAGGCGTGAGGAGGCAGCTGGGCTCGCCGCAGGTGAACTCGACGGGGCTCTGCGCTGGAAGGCACCTGGCCCCATCGGCCGGGCCCGGCATGTGCTGGGCTTGGCCCGCGCCGGAGATCAGGGGATCGAGCTGATGACCCAAGCGGTGGCCGAACTTGCCACGTCGTCAGCGAGTCTGGACCACGCCCGCGCGCTTTTCGATCTCGGCACCGCCCTGCGTCGCTCCGGGCACCGTGGTGAATCCAGGATGCCGCTGGGCCGTGCTGTTGAGCTAGCCCAGCAGTGCGGAGCAGCGCCTCTTCTCGAAAAGGCCACCACTGAACTCCTAGCCGCAGGCGGCCATCCGGGCAAGCACGCCAACCGCATCGCCGCGACCCTGACGCCGAGCGAGCAGCGGGTGGCCGAGCTGGCGGCAACGGGACTGTCGAATCGGCAGATAGCCCAAGAGCTTTTCATCACCCCGAAGACCGTGGAAGTCCATCTCGGCAACGCCTACCGCAAGCTGAACGTGAACTCCCGGCACCAGCTGAAAGAAAAGCTGCCTTCTGGCGCACCAGAAGGCAGCTAATTCCTCGCTAGCCGATCAGTTTCCAGGTCGGCATGGTGTAGAGGTCGCCTGGCACCCACGGGTCGTAGGTGTGCCGGACGAAATACACCCGGTCATAGCCCGGCGAGAACGACAGGTGGTACTCGTCTGCCGCCGTGTTGATGGCCGGTCCGAGGTTGCGGGGTGTGGTCCACCTGCCGCCGATGCGAACCGATACCCACTGATCGCCCAGGCCCTGCCCGCCAGCGCGTTCCAGTCCCGTGAAGAACAAGACGTTGCCGCCCGGCAGGATGACCGGGTTGAACTCCCAGCCGGCCGTATTGACCGGTGCCCCAAGGCTTTCCGCCGGCCCATACGTGCCGTCGGCCAGGGGGCGGGAGCGGTAGATGTCGAACTCGCCCGTTCGGTCGCTGGCGAAATACAGCGTGCCATCGAGCGCGACCGAGGGGTAAAGCTCGTCGGACGGGCTGTTCACGGAACCGAGGTGCTGGGGTGACGACCAGCCGGAGCTGGTGCGCCGCACCATCCACAGGTCCACATCGGAGCGTGGGGCACCGCCGACGGGGCGGATCGAGGAGAAGAACAACCGCGAACCGTCCGGGGTGATGAACGGGTCGAGATCGCTGTGTGTGCCCGAGAAGGGGGCGGGGGTGGCGGCCGTCCAGGCTCCGTTTACCTTGCGCGACACCATGATGGTGGCTTCGCGCGAGATGGGGAAGAAGTCCTGTCCGCGCCCGAAATAAGCCGTGTCGCCGTCGAGATCGAAAACGATCCGGTACTCCTCGGCGTCGGTGGAGATGACCCCAGGGGCGAAGACGTCACCGGTGCCGGGCTTGGCCTGCGCCGGCGAGGCAACAACCGTGCTGAGCAACAGCACGGCCGAGGCGAACACAAGTTTCATGCGCCAGAGGTTAGGAACCCGCCAGAGCTTGCGGTAGAAGCGTTGTGACGAACGGGAGAAATCAGTGGACGGACAGTCCGAGGGCGGCGCGGACCGCGTCACGGTAGGACCGGCCGGTGATCACTGATGCTCCTGAACCGAGGCGCAGCACGAACTCACCGTGCGCCAGGGTTTCCACCTCGCGCACCTGATCGGGCCGCACGGCACAGGATCGGTGCACCCGCAGCAAACCCACCCGTGTGCACAGGTTGGCCAGGGTGTCGCGCAGCAAGTAGGACTGCTGGCCGGAGTGCACGCGCACGTAATTGCCTTCGGCCCGCGCACAGTCGATGGAATCGACGTCAACGAAACGGATCGTCCGGCCGACGTCAACGGGCAGCCGTCGCAGCGGGGTGACCGGCTGAACGGGCCGCCGCTGGCGATAGCGATCGAGCGACTGGGCCAGCCGGTCGCGCGTGAACGGCTTCATCAGGTAGTCGAGGGCCTCGAACTCGAATGCGCGCAAGGCATGCTCACTGAACGCGCTGACGAAAATGACCTCTGGCGCGACGGTCCCGAGGGAGAACCCGTCGCCGCCGGGCATCCGGACATCCAGAAAGATCAGGTCCGGCTGCGTCGCCTGCATAAGGTCGCGGGCTTCGGCGACCGTGCCGCCTTCGCCGACCACATCGACGTCGGGACAGTCGCGCAGCAGGTCACGCAACCGGCGCCGGGCCGGCGGCTCGTCGTCTATCACCAGGGTGCGAATCATCACCTGTTATGACGCTGAAGGGCAGGCGAATGGTGGCCACGGTTCCGCCATTTTGGCCCGGCCGCACGCGGAAATCGTGTTTTCCCGCGTAGAGGCGGCGTAGCCGGGCCGCGGTGTTGCTCAGCCCGATGCCGTGAGCCGCCTCGGCAGCGATGCCGACGCCGTCGTCGCTGATCGTCAGCAGGAGCTGGCCGTCGTTGTGACGGGCACTGATCGCGAGCACGCCGGGTGCCGAACGCGGCCATAACCCGTGGCGGATGGCGTTTTCGGCCAGCGGTTGCAAGAGCAGCGGCGGCACCGCGGCCGGCAGTGTCCCGGGATCGATGTCCCAGGTGACGGTCAGCCGGTCGGCAAAACGGATCTGCTCAATGTCCACATAGGACCGCAGCACAGCCAGCTCTTCGTCAAGGGGCACAAGGAGTCTGCCGTCGCTGTCGAGGCTGTGGCGCAGCAGGTCACCGAGCCCGGCGATCATGCGTTCGGCCGTGTCGGGGTCATCGTGCACGTGGGCGGCGATGGCGTTGAGGGTGTTGAACAGGAAATGCGGCTGCAGCTGGGTGCGCAGAGCGTGCAGCGAGGCCTGGGTCAGCTGCGCCTCGCGCTCGCGATGCGCGCGGGCGTAGTAAAGCGCATGTGCCCCAATGGTTATCAGTCCGTAGAGGAACAGGTTGTTATAGACGCTGATCATCATCAGCTCGCCGAAAGGGGGCACAGCTTCGGCGTACCAGCCGATGAAGGGGTTGAAAAGCGCTACCACGACGGCCCGGCCGAAAACGGTGGCCGCGAGGCCGAGCACATGCACACCGATCCCGGCGATTCCGGTGCGGCCCAAGGGCCACCGGGCCGCGAGCCACAGCGCGGCCAGGGTGGTGGGGATCCAGAGCAAATTACTTGCCATGCTGGTACGCCATAAATGCGCCCAAGGCGCTGGTTCACCCCCGGCGAGGTGCATCTGGCCGAGGTTGATGATGTCGATCAGCCCCCAGGCCACCCACCATCCGCTCACCACGGCGAGGGCGACGATGACGCGACGCACGCTCATGGCCGCGCAGCATAGCCTGCTTCACCACCGCACGGCGATGCGTGAAAGTCGGTTTCTCCGCCGGCGGCGACCCGGTACGGTGCGGTGTCGTGAGATCGGCAAGCGAACAGGACATCCGTAACTCGTTCATCAACTGTTCCAAGGGCGAGGCCAAGCGGCTTCCCGTGCCCAGGAACCTGGCCACGCAGCCTTGGGAGGATCTGGACTTTCTGGGCTGGCATGACCCGCAAGCGCCCGAGCGCAGTTATCTGGTGGCCGAGCTAGCCGGTGACCTGACCGGGATCGCGCTGCGCATCGCGACGCAGAAGCGTGGATTGATGCACACCAACATCTGCTCGCTGTGCCTGACGGCGCATTCGGGCAACGGTGTGTCGATGATGACGGCTCGCAAGACCGGCGAGCAGGGGAGGCTGGGCAACTCCGCGGGGCTGTACGTGTGCACCGACCTGGCGTGTTCGCTATATCTGCGGGGCAAGAAGACGCCGGTGAACGGGTCCCGGATCGAAGAGTCGCTTAGTGAAGCGGAACAGGTGGCGCGCCTGCACACCAAGCTTTCGGGCTTCTTCACCGCGCTGTCGGCGCCTGTGAGCAGGTAAAAAGCCGGGCGGCCACGGGGGGAGCCGCCCGGCTTCACGTAAACGTAACGCGATTGACCAGCGCCGGCGGTAGGCCAAATAGGCAAAAAAGGACAGCCAGATAAGGCGGGTTCTCAGGCCGGTAGGCCGGCCCTAGAAGCGCCTTAAAGCGCCCCGTGCCGGCCCACCCGCTATGCAGGCAGCCGCACCGACCCCCGTCCGGAGCGGTTACCCATCCCCAGAACACCTCACGGGGCACACAACCGGGCCGTCGGTGCCACGCCGCGAATGTTCAGAGCACCACGATATGCCCCATATTGTTGAATCGTCCATATCCAAAGGTCTACATCACGTTGATCTGTTGGACAGTTGCATAGTGGACGGGTGCAGCTACTTTCCCCGCGCCTGAGCATCCGGCGGTTTCAGGCGGCTGATGTGAGCGCTTTCCACGCGTACCGGTCCGACCCTGACGTGGCCAGGTATCAATCCTGGTCGGTCCCTTTCGCCGAAGAGACCGCCGAGCGCCTCGTGGCCGAATTCGCCGAAGGCGACCCGCACGAGCCCGGCTGGTTTCAGTACGCCTTAGCGGACCGTGAAACGGGCCAGCTCGTAGGCGACATCGGGGTCTGCCTCAGCGACAACCTGATGCAGGCTGAGCTCGGCTTCACCGTCGCCGCACCGTTTCATGGCCGGGGCTTGGGCACCGAAGCCGTGACCACGATGCTGGATTATCTTTTCACACAACGAAAACTGCACCGGGTGGCCGCTGAATGCGACGCCCGCAACACGGCATCAGCGCGGCTGTTGGAGCGAGTGGGCTTTACCCGCGAAGGCTTGCGGCGTCAGCACACCTGGATCAAAGGCGAGTGGACCGACGACGTCCTATTTGGACTCCTCGCCGCCGACTGGGTTCGTAACGGCCTCGCGGACGAAGCTAGCCACCGCTGAGAGCACCTTGGGTGAGATCATCGCGTGCCCAGCGCCTGGAAGCAGCAGATAGCTGGCGCCGGTTGCCTGCGCGGCGGCGCGTGAGCGCTCAGCGCTCGTCATGCGGTCGGCGCTGCCGTGGATGATGAGTGTGGGCCGCCCGGAAAGGTTTCCCACGGGATCGCCCGGCTCAAGCCATGGCGCGAGCAGGCAAACGGCTATGACCTTCGGCGAAGAAGCGGCATAGGTGCAGGCGCGGCCGCCCATCGAGTGTCCAACCAGGACAACCGGGCCCGACGCGTGGTCGATAGCCCAGCGCAGATCGTGAACCGGGTCCTGTGCACTGCCGTTCCAGCCGCGATAGCGGTATCGCAGGCGCCAAATCTGCACGTTGGTGCCGGTGAGTGCACGAGCCAGCGACCTGCTGTGGGCAAGCTGCCACAGATAGGTCAGCTGACGGTTGCGCGTGGGTTCGCGGCTATCGGCCCTGCCGCCGTGGGCGAGGATGACGACCGCGGACGGGTCGTCGTTGAGGCGGCGGACCGGCTCGACGCGCATGCGCCCCACTCTAGGCGACGCATCGCCAACCGGTCAGGAATGAAGAAGCGGGCGCGCTTGAGGCGTGGTTAGCGTGAATTCGACGCTAATCGCTGCCCTAAGGAGGGTTCTCCATGAGCTGGAGTGCACGGATTCGCCAAACGCACCGCTGGCTGGCTATGACTTTTACCGTAACGGTCATCGCGTGCTTTATCGCTGTGGCACAGGAAGAGCCCCCGCAGTGGGTGTTCTTCACGCCGCTGCTTCCGCTCGGGTTGCTCATGTTTTCCGGCCTGTACCTGTTCGCGCTGCCCTACGTGACCAAGTGGAAAGGGACCTGGGCGTAGGGGCTGTGCCTGGTTAGATCAAGCTAGGCAGGCGACGAACAGACGGGATGGAGACAAGATGAGCAAGGTTACGAAGGCGGGCAAGCAGGCGCCTGCACTGCACCCCGCCGACAGCCACGATCTGATCCGTGTGCAAGGCGCCCGCGAGAACAACCTCAAGGACGTCAGCGTCGAGCTGCCAAAACGCCGGCTGACCGTCTTCACTGGCGTGTCTGGCTCAGGTAAGAGTTCGCTCGTGTTCGGCACGATCGCCGCCGAGTCGCAGCGGATGATCAACGAGACCTACAGCGCTTTCGTGCAGGGCTTCATGCCAACGCTCGCGCGGCCAGAAGTCGACCTGCTGGACGGTCTGACCACGGCGATCATCGTGGATCAGGAACGAATGGGCGCCAACGCCCGGTCCACGGTGGGCACGGTCACCGACACCAGTGCCATGCTGCGCATTCTGTTCAGCCGCCTCGGCAAGCCGCACATCGGGCCGCCCAACGCGTTCTCCTTCAACGTTCCCTCGGTCCGCGGCAGCGGTGGCTTTACGGTGGAGCGAGGTGAGGGCAAGACGAAGACCGAGAAGGTGACCTTTACCCGTCTCGGCGGCATGTGCCCGCGCTGCGAGGGCATGGGCTCGGTGACCGACTTCGATCTGACGGCGCTTTACGACGACAGCAAGTCGCTTAACGAGGGTGCGCTCACGATCCCGGGCTACAGCATGGAGGGCTGGTATGGCCGCATCTTCACGGGCGCCGGTTTCTTCGACCCCGACAAGCCCATTCGCAAGTACACCAAGAAGGAACAGTACGACCTGCTCTACAAGGAGCCGACCAAGATCAAGGTTGACGGGATCAATCTGACCTACGAAGGCCTGATCCCTAAAATCCAGAAGTCGATGCTGTCCAAAGACGTCGACACGATGCAGCCGCACATCCGGGCCTTCGTCGAGCGGGCTGTCACGTTCACCACCTGTCCCGACTGTGGCGGCACCAGGCTGAGCAAAGAGGCGCTGTCGTCGAAGATCAAGGGCAAGAACATCGCTGACGTCTCCTCGATGCAGATCAGCGATCTGGCCGAGTGGATCGGCGGAGTCAAGGACTCCTCGGTCGCGCCATTGCTTGGCGCGCTTCAGCATTCGCTCGACTCGTTCGTCGAGATTGGACTGGGCTATCTGTCCCTCGACCGGCCCTCTGGCACCCTTTCCAGCGGTGAAGCCCAGCGCGTCAAGATGATCCGCCACCTCGGGTCATCGCTGACCGACGTGACCTACGTCTTTGATGAGCCAACGATCGGCCTGCATCCCCATGACATCCAGCGCATGAACGAACTGCTGCTGCGCTTGCGGGACAAGGGAAACACGGTGCTCGTTGTCGAGCACAAGCCCGAAGCGATCGCCATCGCCGACCACATCGTCGACCTCGGCCCCGGTGCCGGCACCGCCGGTGGTGAAGTCGTGTTCGAGGGCAGCATCGAAGGCCTGCGCGCCAGCGGAACCATCACTGGCCGTCATCTGGACGACCGGGCGTCGCTGAAGAAGACCGTGCGCAAATCCAAGGGCGCGCTGCAAATTCGCGGAGCGACAACGCACAATCTGCAGAAAGTCAACGTGGACATCCCGCTCGGGGTGCTGGTCGTCGTCACCGGTGTCGCCGGATCGGGCAAGAGTTCGCTGATCCACGGCTCAGTGTCTGAACGCGAAGGTGTTGTCGCCGTTGACCAGAGCGCCATCCGCGGCTCACGGCGCAGCAATCCGGCCACCTACACGGGGCTGCTCGAACCGATCCGCAAGGCCTTCGCAAAGGCCAACGGTGTCAAACCAGCCTTGTTTAGCGCCAACTCCGAAGGTGCTTGCCCCACGTGTAATGGCGCCGGTGTCATCTACACCGACCTGGCGATGATGGCCGGAGTCGCGACCACGTGCGAGGAGTGCGAAGGCAAGCGCTTCCAGGCTTCCGTGCTGGAATACCACCTCGGCGGGCGTGACATCAGCGAAGTACTCGCGATGTCCGTCACCGAAGCGGAAAAGTTCTTCAGCGCCGGTGAGGCACGCACCCCCGCCGCGCACGCCATCCTCGACCGGCTCGCCGACGTCGGGCTCGGCTACCTCAGCCTCGGACAACCCCTCACCACCCTGTCCGGCGGCGAGCGGCAGCGGCTCAAGCTGGCCACCCGGATGGCCGAAAAGGGCGGCGTCTATGTCCTCGACGAGCCGACCAGTGGCCTGCACCTAGCCGACGTCGAGCAGCTGCTCGGCTTGCTCGACCGCCTCGTGGATTCTGGCAAGTCCGTCATCGTCATCGAGCACCACCAAGCGGTCATGGCGCACGCCGACTGGATCATTGATCTCGGTCCGGGCGCTGGCCACGATGGCGGCCGGATCGTTTTCGAGGGCACACCCAGCGACCTGGTGGCTGACCGCAAAACCCTCACAGGCGAGCACCTGGCCGCCTACGTGGGTGCCCCGGCCAAGCGCGCACGCAAGTGACCTGAGCTAGGCAGCGGGACGCGTCCGGTCCGCCGGGGCGTGCCGCTGCCTGGGCAGGTGACGGGCCGATCCATGGTGGGAGGTGACCGGCAGCCGCTTGCTGGTGCGCGCGTGCGCCGGTGCGATGAGGTCACGGAAGTGCCCACGGTGCAGACGCAGAGTGTTGTCCAAACGCGACAGCGCTTCATCCCAAAGGTCTGTCGCCGGGTCTGTCCAGCGCAGAATGTCGGTATCGGACTTTATCTGCGCGGCGTCGAGCAGACCCGGGCCCGCATCGGTGCCGAAGAACAGCTGCTCGCTCACAAGATGCCGCAAGACGGTGCCGGCGAGTGCCTCGCTGCCGGTGCGGCTGGGGTTAGCCAGCAGATCCGCGCACAGCCGGTCGATAAGTTCGTGTTCTGCCGCTAATTCGGCTAGCTTCTCGGCCTTAGCCAGGCTGGGGCGCGAGCTGACATTGTCGCCTAAGACGATCGGCAGGTACGAATTCACGTTTCGCCAATTACCGCAATGATCAGCTCGCCAAACCCAAATGTGAGGTATCCCCCAGCCCGCCGGGCTCTGATGCTGAACTAGCTGGACCACCTCGTGAACCACGACATTGTCACAGATCGTGTTGTCGAAGTTGCACCCGTCCAAGAAGTTCTTCCTCATGGTCTTGTTACAGCGGTGTGTGCCAGGTCAACGAGCTGCGACACGGCAGCATAACGGCACCGCGCCACGTTTGGGTGCCAGCCGATGGGGTAGAGGCCCTTCTATGAAGTATTCACCGCCACGCTGGCACGGCCCGGGCCGATGGAACCCGCTCGTGGATGTGCCGCAGCCACTGCGGTCCACGACCACCCAGGTTCACCGGGCGTCCTTAATGGATACCTGGCCACCCGAGCCACGCCCGCGCCAGGACAAGGCCACCCGTTTGGTGGCAGAACGTGAATGAGCCCAGGTAGAAATGGGGCATGACGGAACCTGAGTCGCTGTACGACGCGATCGGTGGAATGCCGGTCCTGCGCAAGCTAGCGAGTGCCTTCTACACGCAGGTGCTGCAGGATCCTTTACTGGCACCGGTTTTCGCGAACTTTACCGCTGAGCACACCGATCATGTGGCGGTGTGGCTGGCGGAAGTCTTTGGCGGGCCCGCCGAGTTCACCGCACACGTCGGCGGGCACCAGCATTTGCTGCACAGCCATCTTGGCCTGGGCATCACCGAGGAGCACCGGCAGCGGTGGCTTGAGCTGATGGCGGTCGCGGTGGAGCAGGAGTTGCCGGAAAACGAACTCCTGCGCCAGCGTGTCCTGGAGTATTTCGACTGGGGTACGAAGATCGCGGTGGAAGTCTCCGCCCTGCCCGTGGGAACGGACCTCGGCGAACCGGGATCGTCCCCACGGTGGGGGTGGTCAGGGCTGGTGCCGTGATTTAGGCGCAGTCACGGCACGTGTCAGCACCGTTGCGGGTGCCGGCGTGCATCGAGCGGTGCAAGACGAGGAAGCAACGGCCGCAACGGAATTCGTCGGCTCGCACGGGTATGACCGGCGCGGTCAGCTCTTCGTCGATGATGTCGTAGGCGGGCAATTCAAATTCGGGTTCAGCCAAATCTTCCTCAGGACCCGCGTTGCGGCGTTCCTGCAGGAGGTCGAGGCTGTCCGCCGCCGGCTCGTTGGCCAGGGTGCGTGGTGCGTCGTAGTCGGTGATGCCAGCCATGGTTACCCCTTTCCCCATTTCCCCACTGTCTAATGAGGCAAGAGGGTGACACGGTTTCCTGTATGAAAGCTGAGAGGACGGTCGGAGCGATGGAGTTGCTGCGCACGGAGCGGGTCGCTTTACGTCAGTGGCACGCCGGTGACCTGGCCGCGTTCTATGACCTCTACTCCCGTTGGGAGATCATGAGGTGGTTAGGGCCACATCCGCGCCGCGTGATCGCGGATGAGGCTGAGGCCAAGCAGCGACTAGAACGCTGGGCGGAGCGGACGGCTGCCATCGAGCCGCCGCAAGGACTGTGGGCGCTGGTTCCGCTGGAGGGGCAGGACCGTCCAGTCGGGACGGTGCTGCTCATGCCGTTGCATGACGCTCATGGGCTCACTGATGAGGTCGAGATCGGCTGGCACCTGCACCCGGACTTTCAGGGCAAGGGGCTGGTCACCGAGGCGGCCAGGGCCTTGCTGGAGCGGGCTGGCCTGCCGCGGGTGCTCGCTTTGACGGATCCCGGTAACACCGCGTCCAAGGCGGTAGCAGGCCGGCTGGGGATGGCTGAGGAGGGGCTGACGAACCGCTGGTTTGGTATCGAGGCGCGTCAGTTCGCCACGGGTTCGGCCGCTGTTTGAGCCGCAAGGGTGACATCTGCGGCGATTTCCACCCGGTCGGTGCCGAATGCCGCCGGTTCTCCAATGCGTAAAAGTAGACAGAACGTGCTTCCGGGTGGGTAGGTGGCGGTCAGCTCGCGGTGCCGCTCGGCGAGGAGCCGGGCGGCAGCGAGGTTGGACTCGGCCGTCTGTCCAATCAGGAGGAACGCGGGGCGGGCTGGCTCGGGCGCCTGGACCCTAGCCAGCAGGACGAATTCCTCGCGGTCGGCCGTGCGCAGGTATTCCTTGCCGCCGACGGAAAAAGGCAGCTGTTCGTTCTTTCCGGGCAGCTGCGCGAAGGTGATACCAGGAAATTCTGACCGCAGATAGGCGGCCATCCGCGGGTTGGTCAGTGGCCCGCCGACGCAATACTCGGCGACCCGCCCGGATTGCGGGCGGTTCTCGTCCGGCGCGAGCAGGGAAGGCACTCCGCCGCATTCCCGGATCACGGAAGCGAGCTCGATCAGGCTGGCGACGTCGGCGCGGTGCACGCTGTTCTCACGGTGTGATGAGGCGTGCCGGGCTACATAAAGGAGCACCTCGTCACCGGGCCGGACCCCGAAGAACGCCTGCTTGCGGGCGAGCCGGCGCAGCCGCAGGAGCCGCTGGGTGAGCCAGACCGCGGCACCAGCGATGACGCTGGCGAGGAGGTTGATCAGAAGGTCCTGCATGGGGGCGCTCCGAAGGGTGAAAACGACCGCGGTGAGTCCACAAACGACCCGGCGATCCTATATACCAAGGCAGGGCGACTAGGATTTACCGTCCGGTCAGCGGACAATGAGCGGGTGAAGCAGTCGCGGCGGGCAACGCATGAGGTCGAGGTTGTGGCTGGTGGCATCCGCATTAGGGTCACCGGCGAGATCGATCTGGCGGTCGCCAGTGATTTGCAATCGTGGATCGCTGAGGGCATCGCGGCGCATCAGGCGAGTCAGGCTGAGGTCGACTTGAGCGCGGTGACGTTCCTGGATTCCACGGGCATCCGGGCGCTGGTGTTAGCGCAGCGTGCCGCTAACGACGTGGGTGCTGTCATGTGGATTAGCGGCGTGCGGTCGCGGGTCGAGATGGTGCTGCGCCTGACTGGTGTGTTCGGGTTGCTGACGACTCCGGCCGGGGGCTAGACGCGGGCTGGGTGTTGCGCCGCCACCACTTCGAAGGTCAGCACCACGAGATCGTCTGCTTTGCTGCCCATTTCACCAGGCACCGCGTTGGCGAAACGGGCCGCGATGCTGTCGGCTGGGTCATCGCCGTGTTCGCGTAACAGTTGCATCGCTTTGTCTTCGGCGGCCATGTCCCGTGATTCGATGCCGTCGGTGTAGAACGTGATGGCTTCACCGGGTGCCAGCTCGACGACCTTCTCGTGCAGGACGACCTCGGGGAAAGCGCCGAGTAGCATGCCGCTCTTGCCGTTGGCCAGCCGTGGCGGCTGGCCAACGGTGGTGATGACTGGCGCTGGGTGCCCGGCCCTGGCGAGGCGCACACGAGCGCCGCCCTCGGGCATGATCTCGAAAACGGCACAGCTGACGGTGACGAACCGGTCGTCGGGGACCAGGGTTATCAGGGCTTCATTTAGCTTGGCGAGCAACCGCTTGGGGCTCGGCTCGTGCAGGGCTAGCGCCCGCAGCGTCGCCCGGGTGACGCTCATGACGGTCGCCGCTTCGGGTCCTTTGCCGCACACGTCGCCGATGATGGCCATCCAGCGGTTGTCGCCGATGCCGAACACGTCATAGAAGTCGCCGCCGACTTCGGTGCCGGCGCCTGCTTGGTAGCGCACGTAAACGTTGGCGCCCTTGATGTCTGGGACGCTGCGGGGCAGCAAACCTTGCTGCAGTGTGTGTGCGATGTGGACTTGCTGGTGATAGCGGCTGGCGTTTTCGACGGAGCTGGCGATGCGGCCGCCGATCTCGCCCGCGTAGACCAAATCGTTGGGGGAGTAGGTGTGTCCCTTCGCCACGTGCAACAGGATCAGGATCCCGTGGGTCTCGGCGCCGGAGATGAGCGGCACGACCAGGCCACTTCGAAAACGCCAAGGACCAAATTTGCTGGTACGCCAGCCCGGCGCGTCGAGCACCAGAATCTGGCGTGACTGAACGGCGGCCACCGCTTCCGGCGCTTCCAGCGCCTCCAGATCGGCCTCCCGCGCCCCGCCAGCGTGAGCGCCGCCAAGGTAGTGCAGCCCGCCGTTTTCCTGCTGCAGCACGATCACGTGATACCAGCCGCCATCGTGGGCGACGCGTTCGCAGACTTGGGCGATCGTGGACTTGAGGTCAAAGGACGCTGAAAGGATGCGCGACGCCTCGGCGAGCATGGTGACGCGCTGATGGGCGGCGTCGGCGGCCTGCCTGGCGAGCAATGCTGCGCCCCGTGAGCGGTCCGTCCCGGCCAGGACACCGGCGATGAGCAGTCCGACCAAACCGAAGACGGCGAGATCGAGCGGGTGGCTGCCCGTGGGCACGAGAACGTAGTAGTAAATCAGTGCTAGGGAGACCGCGGTCGCGACAGCGCCGGCGAGGAAACGGCCGACCATCGCGGCGATCACTACGGTCACAATGTAAGGCAGCGAAGGGAACTGTGCGGTGTATCCACTTAGGACAGCTTTGGTGACCAGCACGGGAAGTGTGACGGCACAAGCCATCCCCGCCGCGAAGCGGAAGATGCTTTGCGGTCGCCAAAGGCGCTCGGGTCCCGGCGGGCGTTTAGTCACCGCGTGACTGTCCCATGCACATGCCGATCATGCCACCACATCCAGGTTTTGATGCAGGCGGATCGTCGTGCCTAGCAGTGAGGTGTGCACGCGTACCAGATCGGTGAGCTGGTTGACCAGCACCAGGCCGTGACCACCGACCTCCATGCTCGATGGCGGCACGCGCCCGGCCAGCGGATCGGACAGATAGCCGGAATCTGTTACTTGGCAGATAAACGCCCCGTCTTCCACCCATACCGCGATTTCGCCGGGTGCCTTGGTGTGCAAGGTGGTGTTGGCGGCCAGTTCGCTTACGGCGATGGTGAGCGCCTCGATGCGGTCTTGGCTCAGGCCAGCGGCCTCCGCGTGGCTGGCGGCGAACTTGCGTACCATCACGAGGTCTTCGGGAAGGGCGTAACTGAGCCGCTGGGCGTGAAACGGTGCGGGCAGGGCGAAGTTGAGCCGCGCGAGTGTCGCTTGTGGATCCTCATAACCGGTGTTTACCCACGTGCGGGTGCTGTCGCGCAACAGCGGGTGGGTGCTGTAGGCGTCGGCGATGGCGGCCGGGTCCAAAGCGCTGATGTCGTAGGGGCAAAGGATCTCGGCGTCGCGCCCGGCGAACGCCTCATTGATCAGAGCTTCGTGCGTGACACAGGCCGGGAACTCCGCCGCGGACCGCCCGGCCCACGTCGGCTCCCCGATCACGCTGACCCGCTGGCCGGGATGTTGCTCAGCGAAGCGGATCAGCACAGCAGGCAGAATCCGGCCGGGGTTGCGCCCGGCCACGGCCATATCGGCGAAGCTCACCTGGCCCGCCTGCGCGCCCAGACCCGTCCGGATGACGTCGACCTTGTGGCCGGGAACCGCTACCAGCACCGGATTTCCCCGGGCCAGGGCATGCTCAGCAAAGTCCACGGTCACCGACAGGTAGTCGTGGACGTTCCGGTAGGGAGCGCCTAGGTGCTCAAATAACGTATTCGCTGCGATATCCCCATCATGGTTCGGTTTTCGCGTTCTGGGTACCCCTGTTGCCGTGGAACTGAACAAAGATGCTGAGATTGATACGAGCCAAGTCACGGATGCCCGTGGTAGCGGTGGCTCCAGCGGATTTGGCGGGATCCCCATCCCCGTCGGCGGCGGCCTGCTAGGCACGCTGCTGGTCATCGGGCTGGTGATCGCCGGAGCGTTCATTGCACCGAATTTGGGCGGCGAAGGCGGACCCGGCGTGGCGCAAGCCTGTTCCACGGCCAACCCCGACCGGCTGTCCGTTCCCGAGTGCCGCAATACCCTCTATGTCAACTCGATCCAGGCCTACTGGCAATCGGCCATGCCTGAAACGTTCGGCAAGCCCTACAAGCAGACCGACACCGTCTTCTTCTCCCAGGCGGTTTCCACGGGCTGCGGCAACGCCGACAGCGGGGTAGGCCCGTTCTATTGCCCCCTCGATCAGCTTGTCTACATTGATCTGTCGTTCTACGACGAACTCGCCCGCCGCTTCGGCGCCGACGGCGCTTTCGCCCAGCCCTACGTGCTGGCCCACGAATACGGCCACCACTTGCAGAACCTGCTAGGAACCGCCGCTGACGTACGCCGTCAGCAGGAACGCGATCCCGGCAACGCCAACGAACTGTCCGTGCGCATGGAGTTGCAGGCCGACTGCCTCGCCGGCGTGTGGGCCAGTCATGCCGCCGGAACCACCGACACCAAAGGCGTGCCCATCTTCAAGAGCCTGACCCAAGCCGACATCAACGAGGCCCTTGAAGCGGCCGCCGCCATCGGCGATGACGCGATTCAGAAGAAGTCAGGCACGCAGGTCGACGAGTCCAAGTTCACCCACGGCACGTCAGAGCAGCGGCGCAGCTGGTTTAGCACCGGCTACAAGAGCGGTGACGGCAAGTCGTGCGACACGTTCAGCGGGGCGGTTTAGGACCTTGGCAGCCAGGGCACCAGTACGTGACACGTTCGCCAAGATCGGTGTGTTTGATGGGAGTGCCGCAACGGCGGCACAGCCCACGCCGGCCGTAGACGAACGTCGTCTCGCCGGGACGCACCGATCCGGTGGTGCTCTGCAGCCAGCGGCCCTTGTTAGCGGTCAGCAGACGGTGCGCGGTGTCGGCAAGTGCACGCAGATCACCGGCTTCGCGCACCGGAGCCCACGGCGAAACCCTGTGCAGGAACAGAATTTCGGCCTTGTAGAGGTTGCCGATCCCGGCCAGATTGCGCTGGTCGAGCAGCGCTTGCGCGATCGTCTCCGAACCGTGAGCCGACAGCCTGCGCGCGGCCTCATCGGCGTCCCAGTTGGGGCCGAGCAAGTCGGGGCCCAGGTGACCTATGAGTTCGTGCTCGTGCTCACTGCGTACCAACTTGAGATCGTGAAGATGAAAACCGACGGCCGTGACCTCGCCGCTGCGCAGCACCACCCGGATGGTGTGGGCGGGCCTGGCTCCCCAGCGCTGGCCCGGCTGATAAAGCCGCCACGTGCCGTCCATGCGCAGGTGTGAATGCAGCGTCATCCGCCGGTCCTGAGGCGACGCCAGCCGCATCAGCAGATGCTTGCCGTAGGACGCGACCTCCAGCACGGTATAGCCCACCAGACTGACCGTCGCCAGCTGCGGCACCCGAAAGTCCGAACCGGACAGCACCTTGCCCGCGAGCGCTTCATTCAGCTGCTGAGCGTGATTCCAGACGGTGTCGCCTTCAGGCACAGCTCAAGGCTACGGAAGTGTGGCCAGAATCAGCAGCCGACTCTCGAAGTGCAACTGCTCTTGAGCGATGATCAGCAGGTTCCGGCCAGACTCGTCGGCAGCCATCAGCCAGCGCGGCGGTGGGGTATGAGCGGCGAATCCGCCCTCTGGCGATAAGACCGCGAGCAGGGAAGTGCTGTCACGTTCCGTGCACGTCGCGTCTTGGCAGGTGTGCAGGGCGAGCCAGCTGCGCACCGCTGACGGCTCACCGACATGAATCGAGGGCTCCTTTGTGCGGCGGAGCGACAGGGCGGTAAAACGGTCGCCCGCAGGAGCGGAGGCGAGCAGTTCGTGGGCCCTGTCGCAGGTGGAAGAGCAGGGCGGTGGGACTTTCTGAGCGAGTGGCATGAAATCGTCAGCCGATGGCATTCCCGCCGCGGTAGCGCCGAACTCAGCCAGTCCGAAGTGGACACATCCTATGGTTTCGCACCAGGCCACCCAGGCGGACTGGGGCTGTGACGGTGGCCGGAAAAAGACGATAGGCCGCCCGTCACGGGCAGAACCGACCGCGAGATAGTCCGATAGCACGGCTCGCGTCTCGCTGCGGTCGGTGCTGGCCGGGATCTTTCCGAAAACGGTAATCCCTGGATCGGCGCACACCTCGTCAGTACAGCGGACCATTCCCAGCTCAATGGAATCGTCTACCTCTTTGACGGTGGGAATCATCAAAGTGCTGTTGACCGTCGACAGAGCGAGATCGGTCATCCTGACGTCCCGCAACGCTGGCAGAGGTTCCTGCGTGCTCGCGCATAGCCTCAGGCCCGTGGTGCACCGCTGCAAGCGCCCGTATCCAACCGTGAAGACCACCCCGTCACGATTGATGGCGGCACCGCTGGCGCGATGCGGCAACGCGGTGGGGTCGATGTCCTGGCAGCGCTCGTCCTGGCAGTCGTAAATGGCTTCGCCGCCAACGATGACTGGATGGCCACCGGCCGGCCAGGCGACCGCGAGTGGCTGATAAGGCATAGGTTCCGTGGCTCTTTGAACCGTTACAACCTGCAAGCCCGGCAACGTGCCAGATTGGCTGACCGCCGTGGCCAGCAGCGCCGGTGCGATGAGCCCAGCAACGACCATAGGCACGTATCGAAGCCCTGAATGCGGGTGCGGCGCACGGGCTGGCGTGGGTAGCGGGGGCAGGAGCTGCTGGCGCATCCAGTAGAGCGTGAGGATCTGAAGGTAAGCGACGATGCCGCAGCCCAGGGTCTGTGCCAGCACCAGGGCGAATCCGCCCACGGTGCCATCGAGCTTGGCCGACGCCTCGTTGAGTAGCCAGATCACCGCCGCTGGCGGCAGGACGAGCCCGGCGAAGCTCATCGTCACGGTGGAGGTGGCATTGGCTCGCATCAGCGTCACGGCACGATTCAGCGCACCTTGAGGCTGTTCCAGCGCCGCAACCGGAATGGCCACTAAGAGCGGGGCGATGAGGCGCAAGGTCACGATGAGGATGACTAGGCCCGCGATCAGCAACAACATTGGCTGACCGAAGCTCAGAAAGGCGATGAGCAGCATGCCCAGCACCAATGCGATGGCACTGGCCAGCACAGCTCCGATGGCCATCGGCATGGCTTTGAGCGCACGGGCCGTTGGCTGAGATTCCTTGCCGTCCAGCACGATAAGGCCGCGCACGATCAGAAACACCCAGCCCACGACGGTCAAAATCAGCCCGGTCCAGCCGCCCGTCCCCAAGCGCAGCACGCCGTTGACCACAGCCGCCTCATCGGCGGAAAACAATAGCTGCCAAACGGTTTGCGCTAGCAGAAGCAGTGCCAGTGTCAAAGCGAGCGACGATGGCAAACGCCGGGCGGGGGTCAAGGTCACGACGGCACGATAGCGGGGAGCTGCCAGTTCGTGGGGGCGGCCGGCCCGAAGGGTCTCACGGGCCGGCCGCTGGAGGAGAAAGCTAGGCCGCTCGCCACATGGCGCGGAAGCCGGCCGCTTCACCGTCGATCCAGCGCTGAGTGTCTTCTTTGGACGCTCGCGTGGGACGGTGGGCGATGCCGCGCCGGATGTCGACGATGACAGGGGTGGCTTGCGGGAGAATCTGGTCGATTTGGCTGGCCATGAGGTGACTCATGGCGGTCAGCGTTTCGTCGCTGGGCTCGTGCTCATCGAAGTAAAGGCGGACAGCTTCACGCTGGCCGCTGTCGCGCAACAGGCCAAAGTGGGCGCTGACTTTGACGGGAAGTCCACTGATGATGCCGATCGCGTCGTGGACGGGCAGCAGGCTGGCGTCGCCCGGGGTGCCCAGATCGCGCAGGTAGATTTTGGCGCCCTCGGCGAGCGTGGCGTAAAGGCGCTGCCAGCGCGGGTGGACGGTGTGCACCACCTTGGCGATGTGGGTGCCGCCGGTGCGGAACTGAATGTCGGCTTTCAGGGCTTTGATGAATTGGCCGTGCGGGTTGAAACCGCCGCCGCTTTCGCGTTGCTTGCGCAGCCCCCCGACGAAGGTTGCCTTGGCGGGACCGGTGCGCCCGATATACCGGGCAAAGCTGAGCATGGTGGCGTATGGCAGCACTTCTTGGGTGGTCATGTCCTCGGCTCCTCGCAGGTCAGCGCCTCTATTAGTACACACATTCTAATCGAGAACGCTGACTTTTCCCACCCCTATCGCCGCATGTACCAGGTCGCCATGGAGACAGTTTTGAAGCCCAGTTTTTCGTACAGCGGCTGACCGTCGAGGGTCGCGACGAGGACCGCTTTACGGGTGGGGCAAGCCGCGATCGTGTGCGTCATGATCGCGCGGGCGAGGCCGTGGCCGCGGTGTTCAGGCAACGTCGCCAGCAGGTAGATCCCGACGGACTGCCCGTCGTCGAAACCGTATCCGGCGGCGGCCGGGACGCCATCACGTTCCGATAGCCAGAAGTGCCAGCCGGGAAGCTCCAAAATGGACGGTGGAAACCCGGCGATCGCGGGGAACCCGTCAACGATCACCTTCGTGGCGTCGGCGAACGATACGGTGTCGACGCGGGCCGCGTCGCCCGTGGCCACGATGGGGCCGGGCGGGCGGACCATGACCGGCATGTGTTTGAGGACAACACCTTCGGGCAGCGGACCGTCGGCTGGTACGCCGAAGGAGTCCTCGGCGACCACGGCTTTGGATCGCGGCTCGGCAAGAATCAGCTCGCAGATCACCTGGGACGGCACCGGTTTGGTGGTCACGAACCGGGTCACGTGCTCACGTTCGCCGCGCACAACGCCCGGGGCTGGTTCGGTGATGGGGACCAGGCTGGCCAGCAGGGCGACAGAATTATCGATGTAGCGCTCCGGCTCGATCATTTCCGGAGTCTATTATCACCGCCATGGACGCGCTGAGGCTGCTGTTGCGGCACTGGCCGGTGCTGTTCGCGCTGATGTTCGGCGCTGTCGCGGCGCACGAGGCCGTGCTGCGTGCGGCCGGCGTTGTCGCGCGCTGGCATCCGGTGCCGGCGATTCTGTTGCTGCCGCTGGCCGCGGGCTGTCTCGCGGCCGCGTTGCTGCTGATGTTGCGCACCGTTGGGCCGCCCGGTGCCAGGCGCGGGATCGAACTTGTTCCATTCACGGTGGTCTACTTCTCCACCGGACTTTTCGCCAGCCCGCCCGAGGCGGCCACTGTCTTGAGCAGATGGCTGATGGCGTGCCTGGCCGTGGTGTCGGGGCTGGCGTGGCTGGGCGTGCGGTTCTGGAACACAGCCGAGCGCCGCCAGCGCTACACCAAAGTGTTGCTGTATCACGGTTTTGGGATAGCGGCGCTGGTGTGGGCGGCCGGGGCGGTGGTGCTCACGGCACAGACCCCGGCCGGGCAGAAAATCCTCGAACCGGTGCCGCAGTGGGCCGAGCACGCGGCCGCTGTGCTGCTTATTCCGGCGGCGTGGCTATGGCTGGCCATCAGTGTGTTCTGGCATCGGGTGCACCGCGCCGACTTCGTTCAGGCCGCGTTCTTCGTGCTCGCCTATGCGGTGCTCACCCTTGGTGGCGCTTGGTTGTGGGAGCTGGAGCGGCTCATCGCCGGGCCGCAGCACGCGACACAGGTCGCTGGGCTGCTGCCGAGAGTCAACTTGGTGTTCGTGCTCGTGCTCACGGTTTGTTTCGCCGCGATGGCAGCGGCGAAATCAGGGCCGCGTCAGCCGCGCATAGTCCTCACCAGTCACCGTGAGACGGACCGCGACGGGTTCGGCTCCGGCTGGGGTGACGAAGAAGACGAACGTTTGATACCGGCGTAGGGTCGCGTCTTCGGCGGTGCAGCCGGTCGCCGGGATCTGGGCACCGGACAGTTCAAAAGGCTTAGGTGTGAACAGCCGGCCCTGACTGTCCTCTAACGACAGACGGCAGTCTTTGAGGGCCGCTTGGTCTTCGGTGTCGTATTCGACGACGGCCCGCCAGGCCGCGATGCCATCGGGGAGTTTGAGGAATCCGCCTTTGGTGTCGCGGACATCCTTGGCGGGGGCGACTTCCAGCAGGCGCACGCGTCCTCCCGCGTAGCTCGCCCAGCCGTCTTGGGCCACGGTGACGGCTTTCGGCGTACCCACTGGGGTGTTTTCAAGGTGGACGGCCAGAAAGGCGGCGACGGCAGGGACTAGCGCGAGGATGCCCCAGAGGTTGCGCCTTCCCCATCCGTGCTGGTTCATGGTTTCACCGTGATCTGCATGATGTCGGTCTGTTCGTCGCCGGGTCCCGGTGCGGTGACCGGCAGGCGGATGACCGCGCCGAGCGGGTTGTATGCCGTGGGCGCGAATTCGGCGGTCAGGCCGCTCAGCGGTCCGGGCACTTCGAAGGCGAGGTCGGCTTCCAGGGTGATGCCGGGCTGCAGCAGGCGGGTGCCGTCGATGAGGGCCTGCCCGAGGCGCTTGCTGGCCAGATAGGTGTTGCCTTCGGCGTCGATGAGCTGGGCGTGGGCGATCGTGACCGGTTCGCGGGCGGCGCTGACGCGCACGGTCAAAACGATCCATGCCGCTTGGGTGCTGTGCACGGAGGTGCCGACTTTTACCGCGTTTGACTGTCTAACCGCGACGATGGTGATGTTGGCCGGGCCGCCGGAGCTGATCGCGAACGGGCGATGTGTCGGCGGCGGCTGAATCAGTGTGATCACGAGAGCGGTGATGAGCGCGGCGGCCGCGGCGATGATGCCGCCGGTCTGCTCCAGCGCCAGCGTTAGCCAGCCGTTGTGGCGGTGCCTGCCTTTCATGCTTTTTCCTTAGCGGCAGCAGTCACGGTTACGGTCGCGGCGAGCCCAGAGGGTGCCCATCGCTCGGCACCGGTGTCGCTGAGCGGCATGGCCGTAAAGCCGGGAATGTCCACTGTGGCCTGTGCGGGAGCCTGCGTGCCGGCCCGCTGTTCCCAGCAGAACGCCAGATCTTCGGGCAGCCCGGGCAGCAGTGGCCCGCCGGTGCTGGTGTCGCGTACCAGGTAGACCTGTGGTTCTTCGCTCACCAAACCGGCGACATTGCGCAGCCGCAACCCGTTGGGCAGCGACGGCCAGCTTTGGGTGCCGGTCTTTTCGAACGTGGCGATAACGATGATCCAGTGGTTGGCCGGGTCGGTCAGCGTGAACCGGGCGGGGGTGGGCTGCAGGTGTTTGACGGTGACCCGAAACGGTCCACTGTCGACAGCCGTCCCACCGCTGAGCAGGGGAGCGGCGCCTGGCTGGGCAAGGTAAAGGGCGAGGGCTAACGCGGCGATCGCCGCGGCCGCAGCGAAGCCTGGCCACTTGCGCACGCACGGCAGCATAGCGGCCGAGGGCCGCGCCGGGGAGTTTCATTTTCTGTAACGTGAATGTAGAAATACTTCAGGGGTCGATGGTAGTAAATGGCTCATGAGAAAGGTGAGCCGCCGGACCTTTGTCCTAGGTGGACTCGCTGTGGCTGGAGCAACCGCTGCTACCGCCGCCGCAGCCGCCCCTAGTGTGCTGGCAACGACTCCGTACCCCTTCAAACTTGGCGTAGCCTCCGGGGAACCACTGCCTGACGGCGTGGTGCTCTGGACGCGCCTGGCCCCGTCACCCCTCAACGCCGATGGCCAGGGTGGCATGCCCAACGCCAACATCACCGTGGACTGGCAAGTGTCCACAAACGACAGATTCACGTCGCTGGCAGCCTCGGGTTCGGTGACGGCACTCTACGCCGACGCGCACTCGGTGCACGTCGAAGTCAGCGGCCTGAACCCCGACTTCGACTACTTCTACCGCTTCCGTGCTCAGGGCCACATTTCTCCCGTGGGCCGCACCCGCACGGCGCCCGCGTTTGGTGCCGCCGGGCGGGACCTGTTGATGGCCTTCGCCTCCTGCGCGCACTGGGAGGCCGGCTACTTCACCGCCTACCGGCGGCTGGCCGAGGACCGTCCAGAGCTCGTGCTGCACCTGGGGGACTACATCTACGAGGACGCGGCCACGGCCGGGTCGGTGCGCGAAAACGTTGGCGCTGAGATCGTTTCGCTGGCTGACTACCGGCGGCGCTACGCGCAGTACAAGATGGACCCCGATTTGCAGGCCGCGCACGCGATCGCGCCGTGGCTGTGCGTGCCAGACGACCATGAAGTAGAGAACAACTACGCCGGAACGGTCCGTGAAAACAACACTCCGGCCCTGACAGCGGCCCAATGGACCGCGCGCCGCAGTGCCGCCTACCGCGCGTTGTGGGAGAACCTGCCGCTGCGCAACGCGCAAAAGTACAGCGGCAACAGCATTCCGCTCTTCCGCCGGATCCGCTGGGGATCACTGGCCACGTTCCACATGCTCGACGCCCGCCAGTACCGCCACGACCAAGCCTGCGGCGACGGCTGGAAGGTCTGCTCCGACGCCGACCTGGCGACCCGCTCCCTGCCCGGCAACGCGCAGGAGACATGGCTGCTCGACGGCCTGGGCCAGCGCCTGGGAACCTGGGACATCCTTGGCCAGCAAGTGTTTTTCGCCCGCCGATTCGATGCCGCCGGTGCGGCCTCGATGGACTCGTGGGATGGCTACCGTGCCTCACGTGCCCGCATCCAAAACGGCTGGGTCGCCCGTGGGGTGCGCAACCCGGTCGTGCTCACGGGCGATGTCCACCGCTCCTGGGGCAACAACCTCAAAGCCGATTACGCCAATGCCAACTCGGCTGTTATCGGCACGGAGCTGGTGACCACCTCGATTTCCTCCGGTGGCAACGGATCCGGGTCCACGACCATCCCCGACGTGGCCAACAACCCACACCTGAAGTTCTACTCCGACCACCGCGGCTACGTCCGCACGCTGATCACACCTACTCAGATCCAGGCCGATTTCCGTGCCGTGGCCACGGTTACCGAACACGGCGCCGCGGCGAGCACCCTGCGTTCCTTCGTCATCCAAGAGGGCCTTCCAGGCCTTCAAAACCTTTAGGGGGTACGCGGTGAAGCTCCTTTTTTCTTTGGTCTTAAGTGGATCGATGCTCGCTGCCGCCGCTCCTGTCGTGGCGGCGCCTGAGTGGCTGCCTGGCAATTCCGTCTCGACGGGGGATCAGGACACGGTCGCCATCGCGGCTAACCGCAACGGTCACGTGGCCATCGTCTGGGAAGACGACCGTGACACCAGCGCACCTGACGACAACGCGCACAGCGACGTGTGGATTCGCTTGTTCCGGCACGGCACCAGCGTTTACGAGAAGAAGGTTTCCGCTGGCGGCACGGGTGCGGCGTGGCGGCACCTGAACCCCGACGTTGGCCTTGACGACAAGGGCAACGCTGTCGTGGTGTGGCAAGACGATCCAGACGCCAACGGGTTCTACAACATTCCCGTTCGCGTGTTCGGGCCGACGGGCACGCTGCTGCACTCTGCTACGGCCAATACCTCGGCTGACGGTCAGCAGGTCAATCCTTCCGTGTCGGTGGATCTTGACGGCGTACCGTCGGCGCCTTCGACCATCGCCTATGCCGTGGCGTGGGAAGACACTCAGGGCACGGCATCGCCGACCGTGCGCGTGGCCGGGTTCAAGAACGCGACCCGCTCGTATGAAAAGCAGGTCCACGCCACCGGCGGGGTCAACAAGCGCCCCGACGTCGCGGTGTCAGCCTCAGGCTCGGCACTCGTCGTCTGGGACGAAGACATCGACAACAACGGGTTTTACAACATCGGCCTGACCCGCTTCAACGCCGCTGGCACGGTGACGTTGACGAAAACCATCGCTAACTCTGTGGGCGACGGTCAGCAGTTCGGCGCTTCGGTCGCTTGCAGTTTCAACGGCGACTTCGCCGTGGCGTTCGAAAGCGAAGGGGCCGTGGCGTTTCGCGGCTTCAGTTCCGCTGGCACACCGTCGCATGCTGACGTGACCGCGGCCACTTCTGGCACCTTGGCCTCGATTGGGCTCGACGATCAGGGCAACGTCGTCGTCGCGTGGACCGTGTCCGGAGTGGACACGTGGGTGCGCGGTTACGGCCCCGACGGCGACGGCACCGGCCGTCTGGAAAACCAGCAGCTCAGCCAGGTGACGGCCGGCAAACAGAACGGTCTCGTCGTGGCTGTATCGCCGTGGGGTGAAGTCAGCGCCGCGTACACCGACGACAACGACGGCAACCTCTACGACCAGATCGTTCTCGGCCTCGGCATAGCCAACAGCGGCTGGTGATCTCCCGCACATAATGCCGCGACGGTGCTGGGCGCTGGTCCTCTAGGGATCAGTGCCCAGCTAGTTGTGGCTGCTCATTCTGGTTACGGCACTGGCATCCATCGATACTGCCCACACGCCTATCCTTGGCGGCCTTTCGGCCTGCTGGTCAGACCGCTCATGCGATGCCGCATGCCTGGCCGGGGGCGTTAGCGTGCGCTGTCCACCTGTCTATTCAACCCGGAGTCAATTCGTGACATCTAGCCGCACGCGCACATACATCCGGCGGTTCGGGCTTCCGACCGTTCTGGCTGTTATCGGCACTGTCACCCTCGCCGCAGGGGTTTACGCGGCCAACATCAACCCCAGCCACGTGCCGACCACGGCCCAGGCGTTCCCGACTAAGGAATGCAAAGGCCCGTTCGAGGGGCTCGCCGACGACGAGGACGGCTGGCACTTTGTCGCCCCTGCGGCGCAAGGCGACGGCTTCACCTCGCTCACCCTGACCTTCTCGACCCCCGGCGGCCCGCTTGTGGCCGGCCCGATCACCAGCACGGACGCGTCCACGCCGGACAGCGGTCCGGGCTGGACCGCGTTCCTTGACGACGCGGGTGGTGAATTCCGGCACGCCTATGTCTTCACGACCGCGGGCTGGCAGCTGACCGGTGCGACGGCAGTGCTGGTCAACGAAAAGGCCAACGCACAGTTCAACCTGAGCCACACGTGCCCGGGAACGCCGACCTCACCGAGTCCTTCGGCGTCGGCCTCCGCCTCGGCCAGCGCTTCGGCCTCGGCGTCAGCTTCGGCGTCGGCTAGTGCTTCCGCCTCGCCGAGTGCCTCCGCCTCGCCAAGTGCTTCAGCTAGCGCTTCGCCCAGTGCTTCCGCGTCGGCGTCTGCTTCGGCTTCCGCTAGCGCATCGGCGAGTGCCTCCGCCTCCGCATCGGCCAGCGCTTCGGCGTCGGCTAGCGCGTCGGCATCGCCTAGTGCTTCGGCTTCGGAAAGCCTCACCCCGGCACCGTCGCCCAGCCCGGGCGGCGAACTGCCGCGCACGGGCAGCCCGATCAGCGTGCTGCTCATGGGTGCCGGCGTGATGATGCTCGTCGGTGCGGGACTGCTGGCCCTGGGGACCCGCAGGCGCCTGGAACTGGCTGACTAATAGCCGCACGAAACAAGCGCCGGAACGTGTTCACGTTCCGGCGCTTGCTTTTTGACTCAGAAACCGGTGGGCAGCCGCGGGGTGTAGGCCTGCTCGAGCACGCCTATCTCCTCGTCTGTGAGCACAACGTCAAGTGCGGCGACAGCATCGGGCAGATGATGCGCCTTCGTCGGGCCAACGATCGGGGCATCGACGATCGGGTGCTTGAGCACCCACGCCAGAGCCACCTGCGCCATCGGAATGCCGCGCGCCTCGGCCACTTGCTGCACCGCATCGGCGATCGTCTCGTTGGCCTCAGCTGGGTACCGTGCCTGCAGCGGATCCGTCTCAGCACGCAACGTCGTGTTCTGCGACCACGGCCGCGTCAGACGCCCCTTGGCCAGTGGGCTCCACGGCAACGAGGCGACGCCCTGATCTGCGAGCAGGCCGAACATCTCGCGTTCCTCTTCGCGCTGCATCAGGCTGTACTGATTCTGCATCGATACGAACCGGGTCCACCCGTGCTGTTGCGCCGCATGCTGCATCTTGGCGAACTGCCACGCCCACATCGACGACGCCCCGAGATAACGGGCCTTGCCAGCCTTGACGACGTCGTGCAGGGCTTCCATCGTCTCCTCGACCGGCGTGTGCGGATCGAAGCGGTGAATCTGGTACAGGTCAACGTAATCGGTGCCCAGGCGGCTCAGCGAAGCGTCGATCTGCTGCAGGATCGCCTTACGCGACAGGCCCGAACCGCCCGGACCGTCCTGCATCTTGAAGAAAACCTTGGTGGCCAAGACAATGTCGTCGCGTCGCGTGTATTTGCGGATCGCGCGGCCAACGATCTCCTCAGACGAGCCGTGCCCGTAAATGTTGGCGGTGTCCCAGAACGTCACGCCAAGGTCGATCGCCTGGCGGAAGATCGGTTCCGCGGCGTCATCGTCTAGTGCCCACTTGTTGAATTCGCGCGACGTGTCACCGAAACTCATGCAGCCCAAGGCGATCCGGCTAACGTTGAGTCCCGAGTTCCCCAAGCGTGTGTATTGCATACCGCCGAGCCTAGTGTGGGGCGTCCGCTATGCACGCCCCGCACCGCGATCGCTACTTGCAGAGTTCTTCGATCTTGTCGGTCGCCGCGTCGAGCGCCGGTGTCTCCATGTTCGGCAGATCGTCAGCGCTGCTGACCTTGGAGACCTTGGCCATCTCGTCTTCGAGCTTCTTGAGCTCGGCGGCCGCGGTCACGAGGTGCCCCTTGAGCTCCGCGTCGGCGGCCTGGGCGGCTTCCTTCTCGGCGGCCTGGCGCATTTCGGCGATGCCAACCTTCAGGTCGGAGACCACCTTCAGCAGGGTGGCTTCGACCTTGGCCGGGTCCTTCTCATCAGCGGTCTTGAGAGCCTCGCCCATGGCGCCGAGCATCTTCAGCCCCGCGGCCATCGTCGCGGTTTCAAAGTTGCTGCACGTGGTCTTCTTGTCGACCAGTGTGATCGAAGGAGTGGGGGAGGCGGTGGCCGACGGCGTCGACTGAGCCTCGGTGCCTGACGTCGTGTTGCAAGCGGCCATGCCGAAGGCAGCGACAGCCAGAACAGAAGCGGCCAGGAAGCGGCGCATGGTGAATTCCTTAGAGATTGAGGGGTGAAACCGGCGCAGCCTATCGCAGCTCCTAAAGCTGTGTGACCTGCTGGACGGCTTCGTGATGTACGCGTTATGACAGGCCGGCGAAGGGGTAGGCCCAGTTAGTGGTGTCGCCGCAGTTGCCCAGGATGAATCCGTTAACGAGCTTTTCCTGTTCCGCGCGTGGAATGAGAGCGACGTCGCGCACTATGATGTGCGCGAAGCAATCGCCCGTGCGCACCACGATTTCAGCCGCACTGGGCATTTTGGTGAACCACACTTCCCGGCCGTGCGCGGTGGAATCAGGTTTGCCGAGACTCTGCCTCATGTGAGCGTTGTCTTTGCCGAGGAGCCGCTTAACGGTGAAGCTGAGCTGAGCTTCCTCGCCTACCGCGCCTTTAGTCATGCCAAGCGTTTCTGCGCCGCCCTCACTGTAGAGGTGCAGAGCGTGCGAGGGCGAGAAGCCGGCCGGCCGGTATCCCACCGAGAACGGGACGCGGTAGGGGCTTCCGCCTGTTCCGCCGATCTGCCCGGCGATGCTGAGAAGCCGCTTCCTCGCGTCACCCGGAGTGTGGCTCCTCAAGACGAACCAAGTATCGCCCCAATGCCAGCCAAGAATGTGACCATCGGCTAAGAAGTAGCCTATGAGGAACTCACGGGCCGGTCCTACGATCTTGACCCGGTGCCCGCCCAGTAACCGGGACCCTCCAGTGAATGTTCCAGGCTCGTAAATGGACAGTTCGGCAGTGTGGGCCTGGTTTCCTTCGGCCGAGGCGATGACGAAGTATTCGCGGTTGCCCTGAATGCCTTTGCGCTCTAAGGAGAACCGCTTCGTGCTGTCCAAGAGCATGATCGTGTGTTGCAGTGGGCCCTTGCGCGGTTGCACGGGCTCAGGCGGTAACTCTCCAGCAGCGGAACCAGCTGAAAACACTGTTAATCCAGTTATCAGTAGTCCACAAAGGACAAACGCTACCGACCGCATCATTCGCGCAGCAAATCATGAATCACTCGCGCACGCCCGCCCGGTCATACCTGGAAGTCTCGGAGCCCCAGCGGGTCGTGGTCGCAGGCAGCTCCCACCAGTGCGGCATCGCTTTAGCAGGGACAGCTGCCGGGCCGGCGGGCACCGTCAACGCGGCGCATCGCCTGGGAACCCGCCTCGATCCACAGCGCTAGCCCACATTCGTCGTCGCTGACGACCTTGCCGCACAGCACCGAACCGACGCGTACAGGCGCCGGCGCACGATCGTCTGCCCCCGCTCAAAATCATTCGAGCACGGTACCCGGTGGTGCCTGAAATTCATCACTTAGGTTCTTTAGAACCGTTCGCGTGCTTCCAAACCCAGCGCTAACCACAAGTCGCGAGCGGTCTCAAAGTTCGCGTCTGGCGCGAGAGTGCCCAGCGCGGAAATCACTTCGTCTGGCGCACTGTTGGCGGACACGGCGACCACCAAGTCGTGGGCCGTGGCCGGAAACGTTGCCAGGGAAACATACTTGCCGATCTCGGCACGCAGATTGCGGCGGTCTGGGTCGGTGTCATGCTCACCGATGACCCCATCGTGGCCTGGACGATCCCATCGCTGTTCGTCATCGCCAGGACGCCCAGCGTTGAGCTCGGCGTCAAACCCTGGGCCATCGTCGTGTTCGTGGGTCATAACAGCAACGTACCCAGCAACTCGCCAGGGGGTGGGCGTTACTCAGTTTGAGACCGGCCATGGCGGGTAAAGATCACCTATGGAACTTGTGCTGTGGATTCTGGCCGCCATCCTGGTCGTGTCAGGCATTTTCGCGATCTTCCGCGGATCGGTCCTTTGGGGCATCGTTCTGATCGTCGTCGGTCTCCTGGTCGGCCCCGGAGGAGTGAGCATATTTACGTAGCAGACCTCCACTGAACCGTCAGGTTCAGCAGGCTGGTCTGAGCTACCACGGCGGGCGCCTCACCCGTGACGGTGCTCCAGCGATGTCACGGGTGTCCGCTCAGGTGGACGCGGGTTCCCAGAGCAGGATCTGGCGGTGGTGGCTAAAGCCGTTGCGCAGGTAGAAGTCGACCGCGCGGCGCCCGGAATGGACGGTCACGTGCAGCAGACCCTGGGCACGGGCCTCGGCCAGGATCGCGGTCATCAGCGCGGCGCCGATGCCCTGGTTGCGGTGTTCCTCGCGGACCATGACCGACTGGACGTCGCCGTAACGCCGGTCCAGCGATTCGTTGCCTGGCACCCGTTCCGCGATGTGCAACCAGGCTGAGCCGACCACAGATCCGTCCACCTCGGCGACAAATGGCAGGTGAGTCTCCGCGTGTGCGGCCACCCAGGCGGCGAATGCCGCGCGCTTGCCTTGCTCGATGCCCCGCAGTTCCGCGAGCGCTTCCACATCGGCCACGCTGGCCCTCCGCACGATCACTAGGCGGAGTTTAGGTCAACTATTGGTTGCTCGCGCACATCGTCATCGTTGAAACCGCGACCATGGTGTGGATCCAGCTGCGCAAATCCCCAGCCAAGTCGCCGGTATCGGGGACCAGGAAGTAGTCCTGGCCATATTTCCTGGTGAGGCGCAATCCGCTCTTCATGACCGTGTTCATGGGCGGGCTCTTGGCCATGCTGGCCGCGGGCTTGCACGTGCGAGCCGGCCTTCGCCGTGCGCTGTCCTGGGTGATCGCTGGCCCGGTGCTCTGCGTGGTGATGCTCGCCGTTACCGCCGGGGTCAACGTGCCGCTCAACGATCAGCTCGCGAGCGCTGAGGATCCGGGCCGCACCGCTGACCTTGCCGCTGTGCGCGAGGCGATCGAACCACGCTGGCCTTTTGGCTGCGGCAGCACGGCTTCACGCCAACGGTGGCGGCCCTGAAGGAATAGCCGAACACGCTGAAGGATTTCCCTTGTCTTCGGCGGCATATCGAAGAAAGCCCTTCCAACGCAGTTAACAGCCGTAATACTTTTCGCCGCTAAGGGCCCGACACCCCCGTCGGGCAACAACCCCCGGGAGCATCCCTTATGCGACGACGGTTTCTACCCTCAACCGTTGCTTTAGCTCTAACGGCCGGCCTGGCTGTGGGCACGGTCAGCGCGGTATCCACTCCACTGGTCGCGGCGGCCGCAGCTGATGTCTGCATCACGCCCGAAACCGGTGCCAGCGCTAAGGGTGGACGTGGCGCGGACACGCGGGAGATCAGTGCGAAGGAACAGTCGGAGATCGAAGCGCGCACCGCCTCGATCCTGAAAGCCAAGCAGGATCGCGGTGCGGGCATTCCGCAGGGCGCGCTTGCCGCGGCGAGCGTTCCGGTCTACGTGCACGTCATGGCGGCCGTCAACGGCGCCGGAAACGTGACCGACCAGCAGATCAGCGAACAGATCGCGGTGCTCAACAAGACCTTCGCCGGTCAGGAAGCGACGGCCGCGGCCAACACAGGTTTCACCTTCTACCTGGCTGGGACCGACCGTTTCTATAACGACACCTGGCACGTTGACGGGGCAAGCACCACCTACCGTTCGCAGACGCGCAAGGGCGGTGCCAACGCGCTGAACATGTGGCTCGTTGACTTCGACAACCTTGGTGTCGCCACGTTCCCCTGGGACTACAACAAGAACCCCAGCATCGACGGCATTCGCGTGCACTACGCGAGCCTGCCGGGTGGCAGCGCCACCAACTTCGACCTGGGCGAAACAGCAACGCACGAGGCAGGGCACTGGTTCGGTCTGTACCACACGTTCCAGGGCGGCTGCACCAAGCGCAACGATGAGGTCGCCGACACCCCAGCGCAGTCCAGCCCCACCAGCGGTTGCCCGGTGGGCCGGGACTCCTGTCGGCTGGCGGGAATCGACCCCATCCACAACTACATGGATTACTCGTACGACACCTGCTACAACCAGTTCACGCCAGGCCAGAGCACCCGTATCAGCAACAACTGGGTCGCTTACCGCTCCTGACAGCGACTGACACCAGGGCCGTTACACCACAAGGTGTGACGGCCCTCGTGCCTCATCAGGACCAAGGCGTGTAGGTTTCCGCTAGGTGGGCTGGTTTCCGCATAGGACGTTGTAGACACCGGTGATCTGCAGCAGATCCCGGACCAGGCCGTGTGCGTTGATGATATAGAGGCTGCCACCCTGCACGTTAGCCGCCTTGGCCTGGGCGTTAATAAAAACGCGGATGCCGGTGGAATCCATGAACCGGACACCGGCGAGATCGGCTTCGATCGGCTGGCCTGGATGGGCTCGAATCAGTTCGGCTAGCCACATGCTGACCTGGTTTGCGGCCGACAGGTCGATTTCACCAGTCAGGCTGATGCGCGCTCCTGAGGGGAGTCGCTGTACTTCGCATCGCGCCGCCGGTGGCCGCTGCCTTGTCATCGGTACATGTTACGGGGCTAGTGCTCTGACAGTTTGTGCCGAGGCGACGTGGTGACAGCGGCTGCGGATCCGTAGTTTCTCTTGATCTCGCCACGGCGGGCCCTGTACCCCCCAGCCGGGGATCACGCTGGCGAAAATTGGCCAGCCGCGACAAGTACGCATTCTATTTGCGAGCCGCCTACCAAGCGGGGAAACCGACGTTGGTGAAATACCACCAGGAGCTCGTGAACCACAGAGCGATCACAGTAGCGAACACGAGCCCTCCGGCCACGGGGATGAATCGTGCCGGCACTCCGGGAAGACGCAGCGCCAGCATCTTGGTGACGAAGACGCCGTAGAGCAGACAGCCCAGCAGCGAATGGATGAGCACGCGTGGCGAGTAGTCCTGGAAACCCAAGGCCCACAAGCAGCTGTACGCCACCGGCACGCTCACCAGGAAGGCAAACGCGCCGGTGATCCGGTGCGCTTGCCTGACCCATGGCGGGGCGGCCCGCCGGCCCAGACGGCCGTACATCCACAGTGCACTGATCGCTTGCCAGATCGCGAGCACGGCAACAACGGTGGCCAGCCAGGATTTCATCGCGAAGACGCTGGAGAACGGTCCGGTGTAGACACTTTCGCCGGTGGCCTGGTGCACACGGCCATACACGCCCAGCGTGACCGCGACTGCCGCCCCGGCTATGAGCGGGATGAGGATCCGTGCCGCTGAAGCCATGCCTGCCAACCTTTCTAAGGCGTGACGATGATATGGCCGGTCATGCCCTGATGCAGGGTGCAGTAATAGGAATAGGTGCCTGGCGTGCTGAACGTGTAGGACACCTCGTGAGCTTTGGTCAGCGGCAAGTCGATGCGCCCGTCCGGGTTTTGTGAGGTGCGCAGCCCGTTGCCGCCGAGCGTGAACGTTCCCGTGGTCACGGTGTGAGCGATGCGGTCGCTGACCGTCCAGGTCACCTTGGTTCCGGCCAGGATGGTGAGCGTCTCGGGCTCGAATTCGAGCACCTTGGTCACGACTTGGGCGTCGCCGGGCGTTGGGGCGCTGGCGCCGGTGGCCAGGAGCAGCGTGCACAGGGCGGCGGCGATGCTCTGACGACCGTTCACGATCTTCATTCTCGCCGCTGCCGCAGGCGAAAGGTGGCGTTTAGCGCAGGACGGTGTCGAGGAAGTCCACGCCGGCTTTGACGAGTCCGTTGATGTCGTCATGACCTTCGAAGCAGTGCCCGGCACCGTCCACAAGCATCACTTCGGCGCGTACCCCCTGGGCTTTTAAGGCGTCGGCGAGCTTGAGGCTTTCGATATGCCGGACCGTGTCGTCGGCGGTGCCATGAATGAGCAGGAATGGCGGCGCCGCGGGGTGCACCTGGTAGAGCGGGCTGCCCTCGCGTACGAGCTCTTGGCGCTCACGCAGCGCTCCGCCGAACAACCGGGCGATCACGTGGTGCGGGTCGTCCTGATCAATGACGTCGAACGAAGCGGGCCCGTACCAGCTGATGACCGCCTGAATGGCCGTGTCGCCCTCACCCGAAAGGGCAGCCATGTTGGCTAGATGGGCGCCGGCCGACTCGCCCAGGGCGGCGAATCTGAGCGGGTCAATGTTCAGCTGAGCGGCGAAATGCCGCAACCACTCAATCGCGGCTTGAATATCCATGAGCGGTGCTGGATATGGTGCCTCAGAGGACAGCCGGTAGTCGATGTCCGCGACAGCGTAGCCGCGGCTGAGGAACGTTTCGTAGAACGCGGGCGCATCAACCGTTGGCGGCAGCCCCGTTCGGCTACCCCAGGCCCACGCGCCGCCATGAATCCACAGGAGCACCGGGAACGGCCCGTCACCGTGGGCTGGAACGTGCAGGTCGAGCAGCAGCGGGCGGAAGCCCTCAAGCTCGGAGACCATGCAGTTGGCGTGGGTGACGGTCGGCCGGGGCGCCGGGGGAGGGATGAATTCCTTCACAGGAAGATGATGCCTTGTTATCGTGTGGGTCACTTGACCCACTTCGCTTCGCGAAGGGAGAGGCTTTCCGTTGCCACGCATTCCCGCGGCTGAACGCCGCAACGCCCTGGCCCAGGCCGCACTGCGCGTGATCGCCGCACAGGGCGTCGCCGCCGCCACCACCCGGGCCATCGCCGCCGAGGCGGGGATGTCGCTGGCCAGCGTGCACTACGCCTTCTCCTCACGTGAGGAACTGATCGCCTTTACGGTCCGCTCACAGGTGCAGGCCGCGCTGGGCGCGCTTGCGGCCGACACCGATGCCGATGACCTCGAAGGCGTCATCCGGGCGGCGCTGCGGGGCTACCTCGCCCACATCGCCTCCGACCCCGGCCGCGAACTAGCCATGTTCGAGCTAGCCCACTATGCCCTGCGCAACGGCCGCGACGAGGACGCTCGCGGGCAATACGAAGCCAACTATGCCGCCGCGGCCGAAGTGCTCAACGCGGTCGCCGTCCACATGGGAATCACGTGGACCCTTCCCGCTCCAGACATGGCCCGCATCGTCATCACGCTGACCGACGGGCTGTCGCTGGGCTGGCTCGCCGACCGTGACACCGAAGCGGCCGAACGCGTCATCGACTTCGCCGCGGCCGCTCTGGCCAGTCTGGCGGTCGCCGCATGAAACTCGTGCCGTCTGTGGCGCAACCGTGGAATGACCCTGCCCGCTATTGGGCAGGCCTGGATGCCGCGACCGCTCACCTCGATCCCGTCTTTGCCGCGCTGAACTTGCAAGCCTTGTCCCACAATGCTTTCGACCTGATCCGCCGGGCGGGTGGCAAGCCGATCCGGGTGGCGTCGAAGTCGGTCCGGGTGCGGGCGGTGCTCGACGCGGTGCTCGAACTCCCGGAGTACCAGGGAATCTTGGCTTATAGCTTGCGCGAAGCGGTCTGGCTCGCGGAGTCCTATGACGACATTGTGGTTGGGTATCCGAGCGCGGACCGTGCCGCCTATGCGGCCTTGCAAGGCGACGTCGCGCAGCGTGTCACTGTCATGGTGGACGCGGTGGAACAACTGGACTTCATCGAGTCGTGCACCCGCGACGGTCAGGTCATCCGTGTGTGCCTGGAACTGGACGCCTCATGGAGGTCGCGGGTCCTCGGTCACATCGGCGTCTACCGTTCGCCTGTGCACAGCGCCTCAGCAGCCGTCACGCTCGCTCAAGAAGTGTTGCGGCGAAAGAGATTCAAACTCACAGGCCTCATGGGGTACGAGGCACAGGTGGCCGGGCTCGGCAACGCCCCGACCGGCCAGCCCGTGCAAGGTGCGCTCATCAAAGCGATCCAGCGGCGGTCTATGGCCGAACTCGTTGAGCGGCGCTCCGAGGCCGTGCGGCGCATCCGGGAACTGTCCGATCTGGAATTCGTCAACGGCGGCGGAACGGGCAGCCTGGAGGTCACCGCCGCGGACCCCAGCGTCACTGAGCTGGCAGCCGGTTCGGGGCTGTTCGGGCCGCACCTGTTCGACACCTACGCGCACTTCACCCCGGCACCGGCGGCAGCCTTTGCCCTGCCGGTCGTGCGGCGGCCCGCGGCTGACCGCGTCACGCTGCTGGGTGGCGGCTGGATCGCCTCCGGCCAGGCTGGCAAATCGCGGCTGCCGCAACCGGTGTGGCCGCCCGGCCTCAAGCTGACCGGCCGTGAAGGCGCCGGCGAGGTGCAGACCCCGGTCACCGGCGAGGCCGCCCGTCACCTGCGCGTCGGCGACCGTGTCTGGATGCGCCACACCAAAGCAGGCGAACTCAGCGAACATGTCAACACATTCCACATCGTCGATGGGGATACGGTGGCCACCGAGGTGCCGACCTATCGCGGGGAAGGGAAGGACTTCCTGTGACATGGCAGAATTGGGCCCGCTCGGAAAGCATTACGCCGCAACGGGTCGCGCACGTAACTGACCAAGCCGAGATCGCGGCGGCGATAGCTTACGCCAGCCAGAACAACATGAAGGTCAAAGCAGTCGGTGCCGGGCACAGCTTCACCGGCATCGCCGCCGCCCCCGGCATCCAGCTCAACCTCTCCGGGCTGTCCGGTCTGCTCGCCGTCGACGCCGCGCAGCAGACCGTCACCCTCGCCGCCGGAACCCACTTGCACCAAGTCCCCAAACTGCTTGCCTCACATGGCCTCGCGATGATCAACCTCGGCGACATCGACGCCCAGACGATCTCCGGCGCGACGTCGACAGGAACGCATGGCACCGGTGCCTCGTTTGGCGGGCTGGCCACGCAGATCACCGGTCTGTCGATGATTACGGCTGACCTGTCCGTGCTCGACATCTCCGCGCACCAGCACGCTGAGCTGTTTCACGCCGCCCGGCTCGGCCTAGGTGCCCTGGGCATCATCACGAGCGTGACCGTCCAATGTGTCTCCGCGTTCCAGCTGCACGCCGTCGAACGGCCGGAACCGTTGCAGGACGTGCTCGATAACTGGGAAGCCCGCGCCACCGGCCCGGATCACTTTGAGTTCTACTGGTTTCCGCACACGCCGACCGCGCTGACGAAGACCAACACGCGCCTGCCGCTGACCGCCCCGTCACAGCCGTTGGGCGGCTTCAAACGCTGGATCGACGACGACCTGATGGCTAACAAGGTCTTCGGGCTCGTGTGCTCGCTGGGCAAGGCGTTTCCGTCCGTGATTCCACCGGTCAACCGGCTGGCCCAGAAACTGACCGGCGACCGCGAATTCACTGATGTGTCAACGTCAGTGTTCACGACCATGCGCAAGGTTCGTTTCCGGGAAATGGAATACGCCCTGCCGCGGTCCGTCATTCCGGCCGTGCTACGCGACATCGACTCCCTGATCAAGGCGCGTGGCTGGCGCATCTCCTTCCCCCTTGAGGTGCGTGCCGCCGCCCCCGACGACTTGTGGCTTTCCACCGCCTACGGGCGCGAAACGGGCTACATCGCGGTGCACCGATACTTCAAAGAGGACCACTACGAGTATTTCCAAGCGGTGGAACAGATTTTCCGCGCATACGAAGGTCGCCCGCACTGGGGCAAAATCCATTACCAAGACGCCGCGTCGCTGAGCAAGCTCTACCCCCGTTTCGGCGACTTCGTCGCCGTGCGCGACAAGCTCGACCCCAACCGCTTGTTCAGCAACGACTATCTCAACCGCGTCCTGGGCTAGCTAGCCGCAATCGCGGCACAGGTCAGGCTCCGTGGCCGCTTGCTGGCTGCGGTGCCAGACCATGAAGCAACTCGTGCACCGGAACTCGTCTGACTTCATCGGGACGACGGCGACGGAAAGCTCTTCGTCGAGCTGGTCGGCGCCAGGCAGGGCAAAAGCAGCGGCGAGGTCGTTTTCATCGGCGTCGATTACCGCCGCGTTAGGTTCCCCGCGCCGGTCCTGCAGGTGTTCCAGGCTGTCATCCGTGGTGATGGTGTTGCGCGGAGCGTCATAGTCCGTGGTGGTCGCCATCAACATTCCTCAAATTGGGCGTCAGGTGAACCTGTCTTTCTACCCGCAATCTTGCCCCCGCTGCCACCTTTCTAACCCCATGCGTGAAATCGGCGTAGTCTTCTCCTCACACGGCAGCCGTTCTGGACCCTGGCGGCACCCTTTGACCGTGTGCCCCGTCTTAGGGAGAAGATCATGGGTCCGATCAGCTCCATCGCGCCAAAACGACGTCGCGCCACCTCATTGCCGGATTCCGGCGGCACCCCACGAAACGCCAAGGCCGTCCGTCTTCTTGCCGCAGCTGACCAGAAACAAGCCAGGCAGCGCGATGATCTGATCGCCTCGCATATGCCCATGGCCACACATATCGCGCGCTCGTTCGCCGGGCGCGGTGAAGACGTAGAAGACCTGACGCAGGTAGCCCTGCTTGAACTGGTCCGGGTGGCCAGCCGGTTCGACCCGTCGCACGGTGCCACCTTCGCCCGCTACGCCTATCCGTGCATCGTCGGCGCGGTCAAGAAACACTTCCGCGACAACGGCTGGAGCCTGCACGTCACTCGCCGCATGCAAGAGCTTCACCTGCAGACCAGCCGTGCCATTCCCGCCCTGACGCAACAGCTGGGCCACACCCCGACGGTGGCCGATTTGGCAACTCATCTGCATCTGTCTGAAAAGGACACTCGCGACGGGTTGCGCAGCCGCCTGGCCTACCGGACACGCTCGTTAGACCAGCCGCCCAATGACGACAGTGAAAGTGAATTGAGCCAACTGCTCGGCGGGGTGGACCGACGCCTGGAGGCGGTGCCAGACCTACAAGTCTTGGCCCAGCATATGGCTGGCCTGCCTGCTCGCGAGCGGCTCATGTTGCGCCTGCGGTTCATCGATGACTTAACGCAACGAGAAATCGCCGACCGCCTTGGCATTTCCCAAATGCACGTCTCGCGCCTGCTTGGCCGGTCTCTGGAAAACCTGCGCACGATGTTCCTCGCGCGATCGTAAGCGTGGGCCGCGGCGTAGTGATGCCCACAGCGCATCGCTACGCCACAGCGGCCACAGGGGTGTTGTCCCGGGACGACGTCTCCGTCCAATCAGCTGGGAGATCAGAGCGGACCGCGGCCAGCTCATTGAGGCCCGTCAGTGTGATCAGATGCCGTGTCATCGCTGCGGGCCGGCACAACGTCACCGAGGTGCGGCGCGATAGCCGGAACAGAAAGTTGATCAGGGTGGATCCGGCGAAGGTCACAGGCTGCAAGTCGATGTGGACACGCGAGCAACGTGTCGCGGCAAGGTCTTCTGCGAGCCTGGCCAGATCGGGTTCGCCGACCAAATCGATGTCTCCAGCTAAACGCAAGCAGACGGCGTACTGATCGGCGGTCACAGTCATGGCAACGGCCATTTTGTTAGTGGGTGAAATCTTCATGCCTCGCCTCTGGCAAAGTCCGTCATACGGCTGCCGAGGTCTGGGGCAGTGAGCTAACACGGCTCAATTACGCGCTCAGTATACGCCGTAATTGTGTGATCGCGGATCGTGAGCGTGCCATCATCGGGTGCTAGAGTCCGGTTCAGGCCGGCACCTGTGGCAGGCCTGGCTACTCTGGCCCTTGGTGGCGCAAATTTGATGAAGGTGTAGCCATGGCGCGCCTTAGGGGGATGCGGGTGAACGGCGTTCCCGAGCAGTTCCGCGAGGTGGAAGCTTTGATCCGCCAGGAACCCACAGCCAGCGAGGATGATCTGGGTGTGGCTGGTGGGATGCGGCGCTTGTGCGGTGCGGCGGCGCGGGCACTGTCGGCTTCTGGGGCAGGCCTGACTGTCATGGTTAAAGACGGGATGCGTGCCGTGACCGCGGCGTCCAGTCCCGACATTGAGCGTCTCGAGGAGCTACAACTCACGCTAGGTGAAGGGCCGTGCGTCGACGCGTTCGCGTCAGCACGCCCCGTGCTCATCCCCGACCTTGCCTCCGCGATGGCGCGCTGGCCCGTCTACGCACCCGCCGTGCATGCCAGCGGCGTACGGGCGGTATTCGCGTTTCCGCTGCAGGTTGGTGCGGCACGGCTAGGAATGCTAGACGTTTTCCGTAGTGCGCCGGGCATGCTCACTGGCAACGAACTCGGTCTCGCGCTCACCTTCGCCGAGGTCGCGGTCGCAACCCTGATCGACGGCCAGGACGGCACCGGCAATGGCGAGGCAGGCGGCTGGCTTGATGACCCGCTGGGTTCACGGGCCGAGTTGTTCCAGGCTCAAGGCATGGTCATGGTGCAACTGGGCGGCAGCCTGGCTGAGGCGATGGCCCGGATGCGCGCCTACGCCTACGCCCATGACCGGCGTCTGGGCGAGGTCGCCCAGGACATCGTCGCCCGCCGCTTGAGCTTCGCTACACCACGGCCGTGAACGAGAATGACTTACGCAGGAAAGGAAGAAAGGCAGCCATGACCACCACCATTTCCGCGCAGCGGCTGGCCCGGGTGTTCGTCGAGGTCGCCGACACCCTCGTCGATGAATTTGATTTGATCGAATTCTTGCAGCTGCTGGCCAGCCGCACAGCTGACCTGCTCGACGCCTCACCGGTCGGGCTGCTTCTCGCCGATCAGCGGGGACGGCTGGAATTCATGGCCGCCTCGGATGAAAACGTGAAGCTGCTGGAGCTGTTCCAGGTTCAAAACCAGGAAGGCCCATGCTTGGATGCGTTCCGCAGCGGCACCCCGGTCGTCAACGCTGACCTGACCGAAGCCAAAGCCCGCTGGCCACGCTTCGCCCCCCGCGCGGTGCAGGCCGGATTCCGGTCCGTGCACGCCTTCCCGTTGCGGCTGCGCGCCGAGCGCATCGGGGCCATGAACGTCTTTAGTGCCAGCGTCGGCGGGCGCCTAGCCGAGACCGACGTGCAAATCGTGCAGGCTCTCGCCGATGTCGCCTCCATCGGATTGCTGCAGGAGCGCGCGATCAAGCGAGGGGAGCTGCTCACCGAACAGCTCCAAGGTGCGCTCAACAGCCGCATCACCATCGAGCAGGCCAAGGGCGCCCTCGCGCAAGCACGCGGCATCAGCGTCGATGAAGCGTTCGCGGTCATCCGCGCGCACGCCCGAAACCACAACCTGCGTCTCGGCGAGGTCGCCCAGGCCGTCATCAGCGACCCGGACAGCATCGCCGAGCAGTTACGGTGAAGGCTGCGGCGCCTCACAGGTGATCTTGGGATTGATTCCCACATAGTTCAAAGGCCCAGCGACGATCGTGAGTATCGTGTTTCCGGCGTCGCTGCAGCTTTTCTCATCTCCACTGAAGTATCCGCGTTGCCCTGCTGCCACTAGCCCGATGATGATCCAGACAACAGCAAGCAATGCCCCAATTCGCATTCCTGATCCTTCACGCATATTTGTTCCTCAGTTCTGTCAGGCGGGGTAGGTTTTGCGCCCGGTCAACAGGTCCCGGATTTTGTCAGCCGCACCAAGCAGAGCGTCGGTGAGCTTGTTCCAAGGTGGACGCGCCGGTGCACCGTGGTGAGGCCGGCTGGGTGCTGCTTCACGTGCCACTTCCACACGGTTTCCCAGCCGGATGAGATCCACCTTGCTTACTGCCGCGAGCAGTTCAGGGAAGATGTCCGCATCGCAGCTGCCGGTGTGGCGGTGCAGCTCGGTGACAATCGCCTGTGCCGATTGGCGGAACGCCGCTGTACCTGGCGCCACCGTTTGCAAGGCGGCCAGATCCTTCAGGAGTGTCTCATCACGATCGATTTGCCTGTCCGCCGTTTCACTGCCGTGTGTGGAGGGCAGCTTTTCCAGTACCGGATAAAGGTATTGGCGCTCGGCGGATAGGTGCCTGGTTGTCGCGGCGGTGAGCCGGTCAGCATCCTGGCGCGTGGGCATCTGCGCTTTCGCTAGCGCGTCAGCCATGGCGGCCAGTTCAGCGTGGTCATCGGTGAGCACGGTGATGATGCTGCGGCCCGGGGGAACATACTGGTATGTCTCGTTCTCGCCCGCAATGACAGGCAACGGTGGCAGGTAGGTTGTCACCCTCAAGGACATGCCCGAAAGCCCCGATAGCTAAACGGCCAACCGGGCGGCGCCACGGTTCTTCCCGGTCTACCGTCAACTCATGATGTGGCTTGCCGCAGCCGGGTGGGGAGCGTTTGGCGCGGTGTCCCTGCTCATTGGAGCGTGGCTCGCTGTGCACTGGCGGCCCCAGGCGCGCACCGTGGGCCTGATCATGGGCTTCGGTGCCGGAACGCTGCTCGGGGCGATCGCCTATGAGCTGATACCCGAAGAGTCGTTTCGCAACGGCTGGAGCTTCATCGCGTTCGCGATCGGCTCGGTGGTTTTCTTCGCCGCCGACCGGGCCACGACCGGCCGGCACAAGTCCGAGGCCGCGGCCAGTAGCTCGATCGCGTTAGGGGCACTGCTCGACGGCGTACCAGAATCGCTTGTGCTCGGCATGAGTCTGGCGGCCGGCGGACATGTCAGCATCGCGTTTCTCGCGGCGGTTTTCTTGTCCAACCTTCCAGAATCGCTTGGTGCCACTAGCGGGCTGCGCAAGGCTGGGCACACGACGATGGCCATTTACCGGATGTGGGCCGGGATTGTCTTGGTCTCCGCGGTCGCCGCGGCGCTGGGTTATGCGCTGCTGCGGTTGCTGCCGCATGCAGACGGTGCTTATGTTGAGGCGTTCGCCGCCGGGGCTGTGCTGACGATGCTGGCTAACTCGATGATTCCCGAGGCGGTAAAGCAGGGCCGCCGCTGGACCGGGTTGCTGGTCACGCTCGGATTCGCGGTGGCCGGCGTGCTCACTTTGCTGGAATGAGGGTGAAGCTGAAATGACTGTGCCGCAACGCTACGCGACCGTCGATCCGTGGGTGATCAGCCGTGACACCGATGCTGAGATCCGTTTTCTCGCCACGGTGTTCGGTGCCGCGGAGACGCCGGGTTCCCGGATGCTCGATGAGGACGGCCTTATCGGTCACGTAGAAGTGGACCTCGGCGGCAGCGTCATCATGTTGTTTGACGCCAAACAAGACTGGCCGTCCACTCCGGCGCATCTGCGGGTGTATGTGAGCGATGTCGCCGCGACGGTCACTAAGGCGGTGGCCGCGGGGGCGCGGGTAGTTACCGAGCCGACGCTGCTTGCCTTCGGCGAGCGGGTGGCGAGGGTGCGCGATCCGCAAGGGCACCTGTGGTGGCTGCACGAGCACGTCGAGGACGTGCCGCCGGAGGAAATGGGCAGCCGGTTCGCCGATCCGTCAGCTATCGAAGCGATGGCATATGTTCAGCGGAGCTTGCGAGACGAGATGACAACTGTCCAATAAGGACACTGCTCCCTACCTCGGGTGAAAGAATTTCGCAAGAGTTGAATTATTCACGTTCCCTGGCAGGATGAGACGGACCTAGCCCGGGAGCCCAGTGACGTGACCTTAGGCGATGACCGCACCCACCCCCGGCTACGTATTCTCATCGCTGCTTACGCGGTGTCGTCATTTGGTAGCTATCTGAACCTGCTCGCGTTAGGACTGTTCGCCTTCCAGCTGAGCGGATCGGCGTTCGAAACCGGTCTGTTCATGGCGTTGCGGCTGACGTCGGGATTCGTCGCCGGGCCCGCCGCGGGATGGCTCGCGGGGCGCTATCCCCGGAAAGCCCTGATGATTAGCTCAGACGTCATCTGCGCGGCGGGGGTGGCGGCTGTCGCTTTATGGCCGTCGCTGTGGCTGCTTTACGCGTTGGCTATCGTCCTGGGAACGGCTACCGCGCGGTGGAATGTCGCGATGCGCTCCAGCATCCCTGACCTTGTAGCCAGCGGGGAGCTCGCTAAAGCCAACGGCCGCCTCGTTTCTGGCCGCTCCGCGGCGATGCTGCTCGGCTTTGCCTCCGCCGGAGTGCTCGTGTCCGGGCTCGGTTTCACTACCGTGTTCCTCATCGACGCACTGTCCTATGTGGTCTGTGCGTCACTTCTGCTGTTAGTTCCGTTCGCCGCGCCGAAACGCGCCGCCACGGGTCCAGCCACGGGACAGCGCAAGCGGTTCGTGCTGGCCGCGCTCGCACCCGGGCTCATCGCGATGATCGCTCTGCGTAGCCTCGACGCTCTCGGCTCCGCGTCACACAACGTCGCCTTACCGGTCTACGCCAGTTCGGTCTGGCCCGATGACCCGGCAGCCTTCGCCGCCATCTTCATGACAGCCTGGGCCGTGGGCAGCCTTGTCGCTGGGCGGTGGCTGGCGCGCAATGCCAGCACGCTGGGCTTTGGCATCGCCACCTGCCTGATGTCGGTGCTATTCGTCTTGGCCTTTACGGGCCTTCCGATGTGGCTGCTCGTCGTGGTCGCGGCCGGTGCGGGAATCGCCGACGGCTACGCCGAAATCAGCTACACCACCAGGTTGCAGCGGCTATCAGACGAGCAGCGCCCGGCCGTGTTCGGCTTGGCCCACGCCGCTCAGAACGCCGGCTTCGGTCTTGGCATGGTGGCTTGTGGCGCCTTCCTCGGCCAGGCGGCGCCGCTCACCGTCGTCGCGAGCGCACACGCTATCGCGCTCACCGGTGCCGTGGGATTTGTTCTGATCATTTTGCTGGGATTCGGGGGAGGCAGCAATGAAGCTGGCCGTCAGTTACGGTGGCGACTTACCAGACGATCCACTGTTCCCGCTGACCCTGCCAGCGGCACTGCGCCGCGCCGCTGATGTCTTTCCGGACGCTGGCGTCCACATAGCTGGAGCTGGCTTCACGTCCTATCCCGAGCTACTGAGCCAGGCCTCCCGCGTGGCAGCTGGTCTCACCGGCAAATACGCGATCCTGCACATCGGCGATGCCGAATACTTCCCCGTATTCTGGGGCTGCGCCTTGGCAGGCGTCATTCCTGTCACCGTTGGCAAACCAGAAAGCCTCGGCTACGTCTGGGAAAAACTGCGACAACCAACAATCATTGGGGGTACTAAGGAAGCCGCCGCGTTGCGCCACATGCCTTTCGCCGCACAGGTCGTGCCCGCCCAGGCCCTGATGGCCGCAGACGTCACCGCGACGCAACCAACAGCACAGCCAGACGACATCGCCATGCTGCAACTGTCCTCGGGCAGCACCGGCCGGCCAAAGATAGTCCAGATCACGCATCGCGGCATCAGCGAATATGCCATCGGAGCACGTCAACTGCTCGATATCGCGCCGGGCGACACGCTGTTGAACTGGCTGCCCCTGGACCATGTGGCCGGGCTCATGCTCTATCACCTGGGCGGCACGTTCCTTGGCGCCTCAACGGTTCAAGCCGCGACGGAGCCGGTGCTTGCCGATCCGTTGCGCTGGCTCGATTTGATGCACGACTACCGTGCGACGCACGGCTGGGCGCCCACGTTCGCCTACCGTCTGGTGACCGATGCCCTTGCCGCGCAACCGGAACGGGCCTGGGATCTGCGGCAGGTCAAGCGTTTCGTGAGTGGTGGCGAACAGTGCACGCCGGCCGTGTTCGACTCCTTTGTGGACGCCACAGCCCGCTTCGGTGTCCGCCGGGCTGCGATCGCGCCAGGCTGGGGGATGTCAGAAACCTGCACCGGGATAACGTTCGCGTCCCTTGGTGAAGACTGGTGCCGGCAAGGAGAGCACCTGTCCGTTGGTCGACCCGCTCCCGGGGCGACGTTGCGCATCGTGGACGGCTCGTTCAACGTTCTGCCCGAAGGCGAGGTCGGCCGCCTGCACGTCAAGTCAGCCCGGGTCACTCCCGGCTACATCGACGACCCGGACGCCGACCGGGAGGCGTTCGCTGAACCGGGCTGGCTGGATTCCGGCGACCTGGCCTACATGCTCGACGGCCGGATCACGGTGGTGGGACGGGAGAAGGACCTCGTCATCATCAACGGCCACAACTATGCCTGCCACGAAATCGAAGAAGCCGTCCGCGACGTGCACGGCATCCGTGATCACCTCGTGGCCGCGTGCGGCATCCCCGATGTCAGCACCGGCACCGAACGGCTCGTGCTGTTCTACGTGCCCAGTGGGCGAGTGAGCCACCCTGAGGTAGCCGCAGCCATCGTTGCCGCGATAGGGGAGCGCCTGCGGCTGCCCGTCACCGATGTTGTTGCCGTGCCCGAGTTTCCGCGCACAAGCGCCGGAAAAATCCAGCGCCGCCTCTTGCGCGAGCGCTACCTCACCACCCACGACCCTGGCTCTCCGTCGCTGCCAACGCGATTGGGTCGGCCGGTGGGCGAAGGAGTGGCGTCAAGGGGGGCGTGGCAAGGTGCGGGTGACGAGGCCGGGGGTGCGGCTGCGGTGCGGCAGGTTGTCGCGCAGGTGGTTGCCGGGCTCGTGCCAGGCGGGGCTGAGGTCGACGCGGGTAAGCCGTTTTACGAGCTGGGTTTAGGGTCCGTCCAGATTGTTCAGTTGCAGGCGCGCCTGACTGACCGGCTGGGGCGAGACGTTCCGGCGACGGCACTGTTCGCTCACCCGACGATCGATGCGCTGTCCGCTTTTCTTGCTACGCAAGGAGAAGCGCCTTTGGCGGACCGGCTCGTGGACGCCGCTTCCGATCGTCGGATCGCCATAGTGGGAATGGCGGCACGGTTTCCCGGGGCACCGGACATCGCGGCCTACTGGGCGAACCTCACCGCCGGGGTGGAGAGCATCAAACACTTCAGCGCACAGGAGTGTGCCGCCGCGGGACTGCCCGTCAACGTGCCCGGTTTCGTCGCCGCGAGCGGTGTCGTGGACGATGTCGACGCCTTCGACGCCGCGTTCTTTGGCATCAGCGCGAAGGAAGCCGAGCTGCTTGATCCACAGCACCGCGTCTTCCTTGAGGTGTGCTATAACGCGCTGGAGCACGCTGGCTACGCTGGTGCCGAGCACGAGACCACGGGCCTGTTCGCTGGTAGCGGTATGAACCTCTATCCCCACCACACCTACCTGCGCAATAACTTGAGCCAGGTGACCGCATCCGGCAACATCTCCGACGCGATCGGTGCGGCGCTTGGCAGTCAGCCCGACTTCTTCGCCACCCGTGTCGCCTACCGGCTCGGGCTGACCGGGCCAGCGATCAATGTGCAAACCGCCTGCTCGACTTCTCTTGTCGCGGTTCATCTCGCGGTGCAGTCGATCCTGAGTGGAGAGTGCGACCTTGCCGTGGCCGGGGCGGCCGCGATCCATGTGCCGCAGGTGACCGGCTATCACTACAGCCCAGACTCCATCCTGTCGCCGGACGGGCGCTGCCGGCCCTTCGACGCCGAGGCCGCCGGAACCGTTGGTGGCAATGGTGCGGCGGCCATCGTGCTCAAGCCGCTGAGCAAGGCGCTCGCCGACGGGGACACCGTTCACGCCGTGATCCTCGCGACGGCCGTTAACAATGACGGCGGCGGCAAGGCCGGCTACACGGCACCGGGCGTGCAGGGGCACGTCGAGGTGATCAGAGCGGCGGTCCGCAAGGCTGATGTGCCTGCTGAGTCGGTGGGATATGTGGAGGCGCATGGCACCGGAACGCCGCTCGGGGATCCGGTCGAGTTCGAGGCGCTGCTCACGGCGTACCCCCAAGGTGGATTTTTGGGGTCGGTGAAGGCGAATATCGGTCACCTTGACAGTTGCAGCGGTATGGCCGGTCTGATCAAGACGGTGCTGATGGTGCGCGAGGGACTGATCCCACCGCAGCTGAACTTCGCCCGGCCGAATCCGGCGCTCGGGTTCGGGCGTGGGGCGTTCAAAGTGGCGACGTCGCTGATGCCGTGGCCGGACGGGATCCGGCGGGCGGGGGTGAGCGCCCTGGGCGTGGGCGGGACGAACGCTCACGTGATCGTGGAGCAGCCGCCCGCTGACACGCTGTCGCCAACGGGTGATGAGGTGGGCGTCCTGCCGGTCTCGGCCGCCGATCCTGTTGCTCTGCGACAGTTATCGCAAGCCTACGAGCGGATGTCAGTGCGCCACCGTGATGCGGTGTTGACGGCCGGAGCGGGGCGCCGCCATCGGCGACACCGGTTGGCGCGATTGGGTTCCGGCGAGGCGCTTACCGGAGACGTTCCTGTGGCCGGGCTGGGGCCGGTGGCGTTCGCCTTTGCCGGGCAGGGCACGTTACTGCATCGCATTCCCGAACTCGTGCAACGGTTTCCGGCTGTGGGTGAGGTATGGCAGCAACTGGACTCCGCTCTTGCCCAGCGCGTTGCTGAAGGTGACACGTCGACGGAAGTCGCGCAGCCTGCGTTGGTCGCGTTAGGGATCGGGCTCGCCAGCCTGTGGCGGCAGTGGGGAATCGAGCCGCAATTCGTTACCGGGCATAGCGTTGGCGAGCTTGCCGCGCTCGCGGTCGCGGGCGTGTTAGAACCCCAAGCGGCGGTCGAGTTAGCCGCGCTGCGCGGGCGGCTAATGGCCTCGCTCATGCCGGCCGGTGCGATGGCCGCTGTATTCGGTGACCGGTCTGTAGTGGACGATGTTTTGGCTCGCGTTCCCGATCTGGAACTTGCCGCCTCGAATGCCCCGGGGCGGTTCGTTGTGGCTGGACCGCCTTCAGCCATCGATCGTGCCCTCGGACTGGGTGTCGCGATCCGCAAACTTGCGGTGTCGAGGGCGTTTCATACGGCTGCGGTCGAGCCGTTTCTTGGCCCGTGGCAAGAAGCGCTGGCTTCCATGACTTTCGGCCCTTCACGTCTCGTTTTCGTTAGCACCGTGGACGGTCAGCCGCGCCCGCTGGGCTGGGTTCCGGATGCGGGCTATCTCTGCCGTCAGGCACGGCAGCCGGTGCTGTTCGCCGCAGCGGTTTCGGTGTTGTCGTCGGCTGGCTGTGGCCTGGTGATTGAAGCAGGCCCCGACGCGGTGCTCAGCACGCTGGCAGGTCCCGGCTGGATCGCGTCTCAGCCCCCTGAACTTCCCGCCGTTGAAGGCATCTGGCACGCCGTCGGTTCAGCCTACGTTAGCGGTGCCGCCCTGGACTGGGCGGCGATCACCGCCGGAAGCAGCGGACGCCGGGTGCCGCTGCCACCGTATCCCTTTCAGCGCAAGCGATATTGGATCTCCACTGTGGACACACACCTCGACCGTGTTCGTGCCCTGACCGCTGCCAGCCTTGGTGTTCCTGTTGCCGAGGTCGACGCCGACGATGCGTTTCTCGCCCTCGGCGCGGATTCGCTTCTACTCGCCTCGATGGCGGCCGAGCTACAGCGCGAGTTCGGCAGGAGGGTCCCGGTTCGTGACCTTTTCGGTGACCTGTGTACGCCCCGTAAAGTCGCCACCTTCCTGAATTCGGCAGGCCCCTTATCCGCCGCCACAACCCGCCCCTCCGCGACCGTCGACCTCGCCATCGCGAGCGGCCGCGCGGTCGCGGCCGGTTCCGTTGCCACACCTAGTCACGCAACCGCAGCTGGTCACGAGGCGGCAGCCGGTTTCTCGGCGGCTGCCAGTCCCGTCGCCACCGCTGGTCTTGCGGCCAACGCCGCTAACGCGGCCGCAGCTCAGCTTGCGGCCTTTGCCAGTCACCCGAACATGGTCGGCCACGTGGGCGAAGTGACGCCAAGCGCATCGGTGGGCGAGGCAGTGCTTGGTGGGGCGGTGCGGCCGGAGGGGACTGGGGTGGTGGCGCAGATTATCCAGCAGCAGCTGGAGGTGATGCGCCAGCAGTTGGCCGTGCTGCAAGGAACTGCGGCGCCCGCGACGCCACGATCGGCGCCGGTTGAGGTTACTGAGCGCCCGAAACTGGACCGGCTGAGCTTGTACTTCTTCGGCGACTATCCCGCCTCCACTAGCCAGGGCAAGTACCAGCTGATCCTCGACGCCGCGGAATTCGCTGATACACATGGCTTGCATGCGGTGTGGATTCCGGAGCGGCACTTCCACTCGTTCGGTGGCCTGTTCCCGAATCCGTCCGTGCTCGCCGCCGCTATCGCCGCGCGGACGAAGCAGATTCGCATCAACGCCGGCTCGGTGGTGCTTCCGCTGCACCATCCGGTCCGCGTGGCGGAGGAATGGTCCATGGTGGACAACATTTCCGGCGGCCGAGTGGGCATCGGTGTGGCGCCGGGCTGGCATGCCAACGATTTCGTGTTCTTCCCCGAAAACTATGGCCGGGCCAAACAGGTGATGTTCGAACACCTCGAGACCGTGCGGAAACTGTGGCGTGGCCAAACGGTCTCAGCTGTCGCGGGAGACGGCAAGGCGATCGACGTCTCGTTGCACCCGCTGCCGGTGCAGCCGATGCCGCCATTTTTCAACGCTATCGTCGGCAACCCCGACAGCTACCGGGAAGCCGCCCGCCGGGACCTCGGCGTCGTCACCAACCTGATGACCCAAGACGTGACCCAGTTGGCGAAAAACATTGCCCTGTACCGCAAAACGCGAGCAGAGCACGGTCTCGACCCGGCGGGCGGCCACGTGACGGTGTTGTTGCACACCTATCTTGGCGGCGATCTAGAGGCCGTGCGCGCGAGCGCGTTCGAGCCGTTCTGCGCCTACCTGAAGTCGTCGTTCAGTCTGCTGGGCCAGGTCACCAATAGTCTTGGCATGAACATCGACCTGGAAAACACGCCCGAGGACGATCTGCGGTTCATCCTTGGCCGGGCCTACGAGCGATACTGCGCTGAGCGCGCGCTCATCGGCACGCCGCAGTCGTGCGCTGACGTGCTTTCCAGCGTGCTGCAAGCCGGTGCCGACGAGATCGCCTGCTTCGTCGACTTTGGACTGCCCGCCGAGTTGGTCCGTGCCGGGCTCCCGTTTCTGACCCAGCTGGAAGCAAAGACAGTGCGGCCGTCGGTGCGAAAGGCGCCGCTATCACCGCCACAGCGGCGCATGTGGCTTAACGAGCGGCTATACCCGAACCGTGCGGCCTACAACGAGGCAGCCGCGATAAGGCTCGACGGACGGCTGGATGCCGAAGCGCTGCGGGGCGCGCTGGCCGACGTGGTCGCACGTCATGCTCCACTGCGGACAACATACGTAGATGAAGTACAGCTCATTGAGCGTCACGTAACAGTGGAGTGTCCTGTCGTTGAGTGCGGCGGCCGTGATCTGCACGAGGTGGTGCGGCAAGAGCTGGCGGCGTTGAGCCGGCCCGTGTTCGACCTCAGCCGGGGGCCGGTGTTCCGCTTCCGGTTGCTGCGTTTTTCACCGGAGCGGCACGTGCTCATCGCGGCGTTTCATCACATCGCCGCTGACGGCCGGTCCTACGCCGTGTTCACCCGTGAGGTGTCAGCGTTTTACCGTGCCCGAGTGTCCGCGACGGCACCGGTTCTTCCACCGCTGAAGGCCGAATACGCTGACGTGGACTGGCCCCAACCCAGCGACGCCGACCTGAGCTATTGGCGCACCTTGCTTGAAGATGCGCCGCCGAACCTCACACTGCCCAGTGATCTGCCCCGGCCCGCCGAGCCGGCGGAAACGGGCCGCAGCATCTTCTTCACCATCCCGGCCGAGCGGGTGCGCCAGTTTGGCCGGGAACATCGCGTCACGCCATTCACTGTCTTCCTTGCCGCTTTCGCCGTCACGCTGACGCGGCATGGCGATCAGCAAGACCTGATCGTGGGCACAGGCGTTGCTAACCGGACCGAGCAGACCAACGACCTCATCGGGTTTTTCGTTGACACGCTTCCGCTTCGGCTGTCCGTCGCGGGCGATCCGACGTTCGCCGAACTGACCGCCCGCGTACAGGCCACGGCAGCCGACGCCTATGACCACGCCAGCGTTGCGTTCGAGGAACTGGTCACCTCGCTGGCGCCCACACGGGCCGCAGGCCGAAACCCGTTCTTCGACATCGCCATCGAGTACGAGACGGGAGGCGCGTTCGCCTTCGACTTACCCGGCATCGCGGCGACGCCGCTGGACGCTGGGCTCAACAAGGCCCCCGTGGACCTGATGGTCTATCTGTCCTATCAGGACGATCTGCGCTGTCACGTCGAGTTCCGCACGGACGTCCTGGACGAAACCTCCGTCAGGCGCCTGTTCGCCGACTTTAAGCGGCTGCTGGACATCGCGACCGCCAACCCGGCCGTGCCCTTGTCCACGCTTGAGATCAGCGCCAGCGTGCTGGAGGGGCCGCACACGGCGGAAGAGCCGCACACTCTGGCCGATCTGTTCGTGCAGCAAGCCAACCTGTCCCCGGACGCGGTCGCCATCCGCGAGGGCGAGTCAGCGTGGACCTATGCCGAGCTTCATGAGCAGGCGCTGCGGCTGTCGAAGGACCTGGACATCGAAGCGGGCAACGTCGTCGCGGTCGTGCTCCCGCGCGGTGGTGACCTGATCGCCGCCCAGCTCGCCGTCATGCTGGCCGGAGGAGTGTTCCTGCCCATCGACCCGGCTACGCCTGAGGCCCGCGTGGCCGAGCTGTGCCGTGATAGCGGGGCCCGCCTGCGGCTGCTGGCGGCCGGGCCGGTCGCCCTGGACGGTCCGCATCGCCGGGCCGAGGCGACCTGGTGCCTTTACACCTCGGGCTCGACGGGAAGGCCCAAGGGCGTGCTCGTGCCCCGGGCGGCCGCGGTTAACGCGATGCAATGGCACGTTGGTGCCCTGTCGCTGGGTGCGGGCGATCGTGTGGCGCACGGGCTGGGTCTCGGGTTCGACGCTAACTTGGCCGAGATCTATCCGGCTTTGGTGGCGGGGGCGGCCGTTCATCCGGTACCAGCTGAGGTTCGCCTGGATCCGGCGGCGCTGGTGGAATGGTGGCGGGCTGAGCAGATAACGGTCGCGTTCCTGCCGGCGGCTGTAGCTGAGCTGGTGTTTGATTTCGATGTGCCGTTGCGGGTGCTGGTGGTGGGCGGCAGTGCGCTCAAACGCCGTCCACCAAAAGGATTCCGGGCACAGGTGCTCAACGCTTACGGTCCGACGGAAAACGCGATTGTGGCGACCGCCGGTGTAGTCGCGCCTGAGAGCGGTGACGTCATTGATATCGGGGTGCCCATCGACAACGTGACGGTCCGGATCGCTGACAGTCAAGGGCAAACGGTGGCTCTTGGCGCCGTAGGGGAGATCGTGCTGTCTGGCCGCTCCCTCGCTTCCTATGTGGACGATCCGCGGTTGCCGTCGGAGTACTTCACGGGTGACCGCGGCCGGATCCGGGGCGACGGCACGATTGAGTTCCTCGGCCGCACCGATGGCCAGGTCAAGATTGCTGGGCACCGGGTAGAGCCGGGCGAGGTGGAGGCCGTGCTGGCACGGATTCCGGGCGTGGTCCAGACCGCCGTGGTGGCACGCCACGATCGTGGCGCGGAACCGTACTTGGCCGCTTACGTCGTGGGTGCCGATCCGCGGGAGGCGCTTTCCGCTCGGGTGCCGGCTCACTTAGTACCCACGGCATGGGTATTTCTTTCTTCTTTGCCGCTGACGCCTTCTGGGAAGGTTGATGTGGCGGCGCTTCCTGCCCCTGCCGCGCTGGCAGTCGCTGCGCAGCCTGCGACGGAAAGGGAACGCGCCGTCCACGCGGCCTGGTGTGAGGAGCTAGGCGTTGCCGCGCTGCCGTTAGAGGCCAGCTTCTTCGCGGCAGGTGGCAATTCGCTCGCCGCGATGCGGGTGGCGAACCGGCTTGGCATCCCGGTGCATAAAGTCCTTGAGGCGACTGGAATTGCGGCATTAGCTCAGGATATGAGTGTTATCGCCTCGGGACCGGCGGCCTACCAGCAAGAGCTGATGTGGCATAAGCAAGCTATCAACCCTGACCCGGCGGCCGTTCACATCGCCTTGCGCATGACCCTGACGGGCGCGCTAGATCTGACCGCGATGACGGCTGCCTGGAACACGCTCGTTGAGCGTCACGCGACTATTCGCACGCGTCTGGTCAAACGCGACGGTGTGCTTATGCAGGAGGTGTTGCCGCATGTTCCGCTGTCGATTGCCGTGACTGACATCGGTGAGGCGGATGTCGACGGCTGGTGTGTCGCCGAAGGCCGGCGCGCGTTTTCAGGCACCCCACTGTTGCGGGTATCTGTTGCCCGTGTGTCGCAGCGGCAGGCCGTCATGATGGTGGTCGTTCATCATCTCGCCGCTGACGGCTGGTCGATCTTGCGCCTGCTCAGCGAACTTCAGAGTCTCTATTCGGGTTGCACTCTTCCCGCTCTTGGCTTGTCCTATGTGGACTATGCGGTGCGGCAACGGGAAACACCGGCGGTGCCTTCGGTTCTGGATTACTGGCGGTCTCAACTGGCTGGTGTTCCACGCACTTTGCGGATCGCAGGGGAGCGCGAGGCCTCCAGCCGCGTGGGTGCCGAGTTCTTCTTCACCGTGCCCGCCGGCCTGACCGCATCACTGCGGTCGCTGGCACGCCAGCAGGACACAAGTCTGTTTACCGTTGTGGCAAGCGCCTACGGCACGTTGCTTGGTGAGCTCACGGGCAATGAAGAGGTGGTACTAGCCTGCCCTTATGCGCACCGCCAGGAGGCTTCGCTGGAGTCAGTCGTGGGGTTCTTCTCCAGCGCGGTGATGTTGCGTTTGCGTCCGCTCGATGACGTGAATGCTTACCTGGCTTCGGCAAGCGTGGCCTACCGGGAAGCGTTGCGCCATCAGCCGATGTTCCTGCCGGTGCTGATGCGGGAGCTGGATCCCGATTGGGTGCCAGGTAAGCCCGCACCGTTTGGCGACGCGATGTTCGCATGGAACCCCGGACTGCCCACAGTGGACCTTCCTGGTTTGACTGTGGTGCTTGAAGATCAGCCGCTGGCGTGTGCTCGGCGGGAGCTGGCGACGGTGCTGATGCCGTCCGGTGACGAGCTGCGCGGGTCGATCGAATACAACACGAGTCTGTTTGACGCCGCGACGGTCGCGGAGATCAGTTCGCGGTACCTCGAGATCCTCGCCCGGTTCAGCCAAACGGCTGGTTGACCCTATGTCGAGAAACGATAGAGTCGCCTCATGCGACTCACCATCCCCACGGCGCGCGTGCTGTCGGTGTTTCTGTCCGATGTGGAGACAGCCCGTTATGGCGTCGATCTCATGGAGCAGTCCGGTCTGGGCAGCGGCACGATTTACCCGATCCTGCAGAAGCTGCAGGCCGCGGGCTGGGTAACAGCCGCGTGGGAAGACGCGGACGCCGCCGAATTGGGGCGGCCGATTCGGCGTTATTACCTGCTCACGCCCGACGGCGTCGAGCAGGCCAGGCAGAAGCTGGCCGAACTGCACCAGGTGACCAACCCCGCGCCATCGTCGGCCAAGGTGGTGAAGCCAGCATGAGGCAGGCCGTGGCACGGCTTTTCGTTGACGCGGCGTCGCGCCGCTGGCCCGCTGACAGCGGCATGCGCCAGGAGTGGCTGGCAGAAGTCGATTACCTTGCCGCACAACATAAACCGGGGCGCATGCTGTGGTTCGCCTTCGGCCTCACCTTCGCCCGGCCAGGCTCCGCTCCTGTCGTTGGCTTCAACTGGCGTACGGCCGGCACAGCGTTGTTCATGCTGCTCGGCCCGTTCGCGGTATTCGCGGCCTCGGCGCTTGTCTTCAATGGACTAGCGAATGTGCTCGAAATCCTGGATTACGGCGTCCAGCAAGCAGGCCTTGCCGCGTTTGCTGTGCTTGCTGGCGCGGCGGGCTGGTGGTGGGGCCGATGGAGTGTCGTGAGTGGACCTTTTCCGCTCGCGCTGGGGCTCGGCGTATCGGTGACGGCGAGCATGTTGTTCATGTGGCTCACCGGTGGGCGGGACCTAGTCGCCGGCTACGCCGTATGGGTGCCCGGGCTGCTTGTCACCCTGCTCCTCGTAGCGCGGCTCGCGCAAAGGCGCCGCAACGTCTTTGTGCTGGCAATTGGCATAGCGCTGTTCCTGGTCATTCTCGATGTGGCCTATATCGCCGAGTTCTACCACGCTGTCGGCGATCCGCCGCCGTCATGGCACGCTGCCGGCGACGGCTTCACCGGCGCGCACGCTCCGATGTGGTTCGTGTTCGCCCTCACCAACCAGTCCTTTGGCGTCATGTCCTACTACGAAAGCTTCGTCATTAGTGAAGACGCGTTCCCGCACGGCATCGTGCTGATGGGGGTCTTCGCGATGGCTTATGTCATCAGGGCGGCTGGCCGGAACGCGACAATGGCCAAGCCAGCATGAGGCATGCTCTGGCACGGCATTTCGCTGACGCTGCCTCTCGCCGCTGGCCGGCCGATACCGGCGTGCGGCAGGAGTGGCTGGCAGAAGTCGATTACCTTGCCGCACAACGAAAACCTGGGCGCATGCTGGCCTTCGCCTTCGGGCTGACCTTCGCGCGCCGCGCCCGCGATCGGCTTCACCTGGCGAACCATCGGCACGACGCTCTTCCTGCTTCTGGGACCCGCGGCGGTCCTCATCGGGGCCTACCTCTTGCTGATGGTGCTCGGAGAGGTGCTCGACGTTGGCGATACCCGGGCTATTTGGGCAAGCTTCGCCACCATGATCCTTCTAGCTGCTCTCGCCGGCTGGTGGTGGGGACGGTGGAGCGTCGTGAGTGGACCCTTCCCGCTCGCCGGCGCGCTTGCCCTGTCGGTAACAGCCGCCATGTCGCTTGGCAGCCTAGGTTCTTTCGGGGTGATGAACAGCCGTGAAGAGTTCGAAGTCGGCGACGATAGCGTGGGGATGCCGCACGCTCTGCTCATCATGGGCACGTTCGCGATGGCCTATGTCGTGAAGGCGGCACGTCAGCCAGTTCGATGACGTGCGGCAAGGCTTAAGATGCCGGGGTGTTGATCCTGCTGCCGCCTTCGGAAGGCAAGCACGCCCCGCGCTCGGGCAAGCCGCTGGGCGACTTGAGTCTGCCGGCGCTGTCCGCCGCGCGGGAAACCGTGCTCGGCGCGCTTATCAAGCTGTGCGAAGGCGATCCGTCGCGGGCGGCTTTGGCGCTGGGCCTGACCGCCGGGCAGTCCGCCGAGGTGCAGCGCAACGCCCTGCTGCGGACCGCCCCCACGGCGACAGCCGAGAAGATCTACACGGGTGTGCTTTACGAGGCACTGGACGTGGCGACGCTACCGCCCGCGGCACTGCGTTCAGCCCGCAAGAACATCCTCGTCTTCTCCGCGCTCTGGGGCGTTGTCAGCATGGGGGACCGCATCCCGGCGTACCGGTGTTCGGCCGGGGTGACCCTGCCGGGAGCCGGTTCCGTGAACACGTTCTGGCGCAAGGCGCTGGCCGCGCCACTGGCCGAGCACGCGGGCGGACAGTTGATCATTGACTTGCGCTCTGGCCCCTATGCCTCAATGTGGAAGCCAGGGCCTAATACCGCCGTGCTGCGGGTGCTGCACGAGCGCTCGCCCGGCGTACGCACCGTGGTCAGCCATTTCAATAAGGCGACCAAAGGACGGCTGGTGCGCGACCTCTTGCTCGCGGGCGCTAAACCACGCCATCCAGCCGAGCTCGCCCGTGATCTGCGCGACCTCAAATATCAGGTCGAAGACGAGGGCACTGCGCTGGACGTGATCGTTACCGAACTGTGAGGGCGGACACGCGTAGTAAACGCGGTAAATGCACCCGTTGGCGCGCCTATGCCCCTACGCTTGCACAAGCCAGCGGCCAGGTATAGGGCCGTTGGTGTACCGCTTTTGAGGAGAAAACAAATGGCACAGGGCACAGTGAAGTGGTTTAACGCCGAAAAGGGTTTCGGCTTTATTGCGCAGGACAACGGTCCTGACGTGTTCGTCCACTTCTCGGCCATCCAGTCCAGCGGCTACAGGTCGCTGGAGGAGAACCAGCGCGTGGAGTTCGAGGTTACGCAGGGCCCCAAGGGCCCGCAGGCCGACAAGGTCAAGCCTCTGTAACGACACCCAGACCATGACCGCCCGCAGAACCTTGCTGGCGGCGGCTGCTGGAGCCGGGCTGCTGCCCGGCCCGGCAGTTGCATCCCCTCCCGCCGAAACACCGCGACACGCGTTATCAAAGCTTCTCGACGGCAACGAGCGCTGGGTCCAAGGACGCCCGCGCCACCGTGATCCTGCCGACGACAGGCGCCGCCGCACCGCCGGTGGCCAGAATCCTTTCGCCGTCATCTTCAGCTGCATCGACTCCCGGGTGCCCCCTGAGATCGTGTTCGACCAGGACCTCGGTGACCTCTTCGTCGTGCGGACCGCCGGACAAGTGATCGACCCGCTCATCGCTGGCAGCATCGAATACGGCCCCGCCCACGGCACGCCGCTGGTCATGGTCCTCGGCCACACCGGTTGTGGTGCGGTGAAGGCGACGATCGAGTCTTTCGCGGACGGCAAGCTTCCGCCAGGCAACATCGCCGCTGTCGTGCACGCCCTGGCCCCGGCCTATTTCGCGGCCCGGCCCCAGCCATCGTCGCCTTTGGGCGAACAGATCCTGGCTGTCGTGCGGGCACAAGTCACGCGCACGGTGGTGCAATTGCGAGCCGATCCCTTGCTTACCAACGCTTTGGTCGTGGGTGCTGTCTATGACCTGCGTTCGGGTCAGGTGTCGCGGATCGCGTAACCGTCGCGTGCCGGATGTCAAGCCACTCGTGGGCAATATAGTTGTCACTCACTTGTTAATCTCTATGCCTCAATCGATCAATATGCTGCTCGAGTGACGATCGCCTTCGAAGCTTGGGGCCGGTACGACCTCGACAACCCGTTTCCGCTGTTCGCCGAAGTGCGTGAGCTAGGCCCGGTACACGCCGTGACGCTGGCCGATGGGCACGCCGCCTGGCTCGTCGTGCATTACGACGCGGCGAAGGCGGCGCTCAATGACCCACGGCTGTCCAAGGACATGCAGGCCGCGATGGCGCGTGACAACGCCGTCGTCGCCGAGGGGCTGCCCGGCCCAGAATTCGCCCGGCACATGCTGGCCGTCGACCCTCCACACCACACCCGGCTGCGCAAACTGGTCGCCGCCGCGTTCTCCCACCGCCGCATCGAGGCGCTGCGCCCGCGTGTTCAGTCGATTGTGGACGATCTGCTCGACGACGTCGCCGCGCACGGGCCCGACGGCCACGTTGACCTTGTCAGCACCTTCGCTTTTCCGTTGCCGTTCACCGTTATTTGCGAGCTTTTGGGGGTACCAGATAACGACCGCACCCCGCTGGGAAACGGCCTGATCGCTCTCCTCGCGCCGACGCCAAATCCGGAGGCATACGCGCGCGCCAAGGAAGCCTCCGACACCGTGGTCGCCATGCTCAAGCAACTGGTCGCCACGAAACGGGCCGTCCCTGGCGACGACCTCGTCAGCGCGCTGATCAGCGCACGCGACGGCGACGAGCGCCTCAGCGAACAGGAACTGCTGTCGACGATCTTTCAGCTGATGGTCGCCGGGCACGACACCACCGCGAGCCTGCTCGGCAACGGCACGGTCGCGCTGCTGCGTCACCCCGAACAACTAGCCGCCCTACGAGCCGACCCGTCGCGCATTCCAGCCGCCGTTGAGGAACTGCTGCGTTATGACGCGCCCGTTCCACATTCGACTTTCCGGTACGCGACCGAAGCTGTTGAGATCGCTGGAGTAAGCATCCCGGCCGGTGCCCAAGTCATCATCTCGCTGGCCGCGGCCAACCGTGACCATGCGAAGTTCGAAAGCCCCGACGACGCCGACCTCAACCGCGAACCCCGGCACCTGTCGTTTGGGCACGGGATCCACTTCTGTTTGGGCGCACCCCTGGCGCGGCTGGAAGGCCACATCGGTTTCGCCACCTTACTGCGGCGCTTCCCGCACCTGCGGCTGGCCGTCGATTTCCAAGACCTGCACTGGAATCACGGCGACGGTCTCGTGCTGCGCGGACTGTCCAAACTGCCCATTGTCCCCGGGCCATCGTTGCCCCGGAGCTAACTCACACCACTTCATCGAGAGGAACGAACAGTGCCTGCTTTCCCTCCCCTCACCCACGTGGCCGTCACCGTCTCCGATCTGCAAGTCAGCGTGCCGTGGTATGAGCGGCTGATCGGCGCCGCACCCGTGCTTGACGAGGACACCGGCCCGTTTCATCACGTCGTTTTCGCCATCGGCGGCACACTTCTTGGCCTGCATACGTTTCCCGAAGGCCCAGCCGAAGGCGATGTGTTCGAAGAGCGCCGCATTGGCCTGGACCACATCGCTTTCCAGTGCGCCAACCGCGGTGAACTCGAAGCGTGGCAAGGGCACCTTGAGGACCTAGGCATCAAACACGGCGGCATCATCGACGCCCCCTACGGCTCGGGCCTGTCGTTCCGCGACCCCGACAACATCGCGCTGGAGTTCTTCGCTCCACCCGCCTGACGAACTAATCCGGTGCCGCCGTGAGGCTCAGATAATGGCTGAGCTTCGCGGCGGCGTCGAGCATGGCGATTCCTTGCGCGGTAAGCCTTTGCTGCCAGTCCTTCAGTGCACGCGCCAGGGGTTCCGTGCCGCCCGCCGTCCGGACCTGCTCGACCACGGTCGCGATGTGCCGCAGCGGATAGCCTCCGCGCCGCAGCAGATGGGCCAGCTCCGCGTCACGCAGGTCGCTGGCACTAAACACCCGGTATCCGGTGGCGCGATCGCGTCCTGGCACAAGAATCCCAGCACTTTCCCATTTACGTAACGTGGCCGGGGTGACCCGCAGCCTTCGCGCTAGTTCGCCGATGGTCCATATGCCTGATCCCGCAACGGTTTCCGGGCCTACCGGCAGGTCGCCGATCGCTTCCCGCACCGCGTTGAGCGTGTCCCGGTCGCGCAACATCTGCCCGTGGCCGCGGTCGATGACGATCAGTGCACCGTCGAGGGCGTCATCGTGCACCGCGTTCATGATCTGGCCCGCGGCAGGGTAGCCGTAGGCCGCGACGAGCGACAGATAGGCCCGCAGTGCCGCAGCGTGAACCTCGGTGTAAACCCGGTAGCCACTGCGCGTGCGCTCAGCGGGCGGAAGGAACCCATCTTGCTCGTAGTTGCGGACCGCCTGGGCCGACAAACGGTGCTCGCGGGCAAGGTCGGATGGTCGCACGGTTTGAAACTTTACCGCCTTTCCTAGCACTGACTTTGACTGTAAGTCTCAACCGAAGTTTCAATGGTACGTTTGAAACACATGAGCCAGGACATTCGAGAGTTCCTACCCCAGCCATGTGACCTTCTCGCCCTGGGCGAGCCGACCCACCAAGAGCCCGCTTTCGGCGCTGTCCGCAACGCGATCTTCGCCCAGCTGGCCGATCTCGGCTTTCGCTCGATCGCCCTGGAGACCGATCGGGTGGCCGCGCTCGTGGTCAACGACTACGTCCAGCACGGCACCGGAAGCCTCGCCTCGGTGATGAGCGAAGGGTTCTCCCACAACTTCGGCGCGCTGCAGGCCAACCGGGATCTGGTCACCTGGATGCGCGAACACAACCAGAACCGGCCCGAACACGAGCGTTTGACCTTCCACGGTTTCGACGCCCCGACGGAGAACACGAGTGCTCCGAGCCCGAGGAGCTATTTCGAGTACGCCCGCGATTATCTGCACTTGGACAACCTCGACATCGCAGGTGTCGCTGGGGACGACCATCGCTGGAGTCGCGATGAGGCGATCCTCGACTACACCCAGTCGCCGGGCACCACGCCCGAAGCCGAACGGCTGCAACGCATCGGCGAGGATTTGCGCACCAAACTCTATGCCCACGCACCGGATCTGATCGCGTCGACCTCTCGCTCCGACTGGCTGCGCGCCAAGACTTATCTTGAGGCAGGCCTTTGGCTGCTGCACTACCACTGGCAGGCGGCGCAGCCGTTCAGCCAAAGCGACCGGCAGCAACTCCTGCTGTCCACACGCGACACATGGATGGCGCAACATGTGCTCGACATCCGCAGGGTTGAGGCGAGCCGTGGCCCGACCATGCTGTTCGCCCACAACTTTCACTTGCAGCGCAACGGAAGCGGAGGCGTTTATGGTGCCGGAGCTATGCTTGACTCTCTGCGTTACGAGAACTACTACTTCATCCCCTCCAGCATCGGCCGCAGCGACGTGCTCGAGCTGGCCGAGCCTGAGCCGTCCACTTTCGAGGGTCACCTGCAAGGCCGGGTCACCGGCTGGGGCCTGATCCCGGCCGCCTCACTGCCAGCGGCGACCAGGCGCGCGGACATCAACCCGCGCAAGGGTTATTTCCCACTCGACCAAGCTCTCGTCTCTGGAGCCAACGCGATCCTGCACATCGCCGGCTGAATGCCTTATGAGGCAAAGCTAGTGGCCACTAGCTTTGCCTCGGGCGGATCCTAGGTGCGGGGTGCGTACATGATGACCGCGACGCCGGCAATGCAGATGGCCGCGCCGATGATGTCCCAGCGGTCGGGGCGGAACTTGTCCACGACGATGCCCCAGGCCAGTGATCCAGCAACGAAAACGCCACCGTAGGCGGCCAGGATCCGCCCGAAGTTCGGGTCGGGCTGAAACGTGGCCACGAACCCGTAGGCGCCTAACGCGATCACTCCGGCGGCAAGAAACCCCAGGCCGCGATGTTCGCGCCAGCCTTGCCAGATCAGCCAGGCACCGCCGATCTCAAACAACGCCGCTAAAGCGAACAGCAGGATCGATCTGGTGATCGTCATGGCGGCAGCCTACCGACGCGCAGCCTTCATGAGGCTTGTCCTGGGGCGAGTGAGGTTAACCCCTGCCCCCTCGGCCAGCTGGCCGCTACGCAAGCCCGCGCTCATGGCTGGCTCCGCAATGCGACAGCCCGGGCCTGCAGAGCGTCGAGCACCTCCACGTGTGCCGCAGGTACTTCAATATCCAGCTGCACCACGCCGGTTTCCGGGCTGCTGACCGTGAACGAGAAGAAGGAGCAGCATCGCGTTTCGCGGTCGGCCAAGCCCTCTACCGCACCCGCCAGGTCGCTGCCTCCCGCCAATGTCATCCGGAGATGTCGCGCGGCAAGTCGCTCACCGCCACGCACAGCCGCCCTAAACAGCGCATCGAACTCCGCCAGCCGAAGCGGCTGTTCCGCCGTCGGCAACGTGCACGTCTGCGGGACCCACGCCAGTTCGACAGCACTCTGATCGGTCATAGACCAACGGTAAACCTGTACCTAGGTACCGAATGCAAGGTGACGGACTCGGGGCTTCTGCCGCTTAACAAAGTGACCGCGCGAGAGGGGTGGGGTATGCCGTCAGATCTGAATCGGCTTCGCTTTGAGCTTGCCGTGCGGTTGCTCCAGCTATCTGAGCTGGATGTCGTCGAGGCTGCCGAGCTGCTTGTCAGGCACGAGTTACAGCGCGGCACCGGCGCGGTCCTTGAAGAGCTGGAGCAAGAGCTAGCCCTCGCGCAGGAGCATCTGGCCACAAGCTGTAATAACGATGATCTTTCCCGGATTGCGGAGGCTGAGGAGCGGCTCTGTGCGATCAGCAGGCAGCTCATGGTCGTCGAGCGGCAAGCCCGCGTGCAAGAGCAACAGATACAGCGTCAGCGGAGCGCCTACCTCACCGCACGCAGCTCGGAACTCAGGCACATTCGCGATATGGAGCGCCTTATAGGGCAGATGCAGAGCCAGCCGCACCCATAGCGTGGTTGTGCTACTGACAGCCTGTCGTTTCTGTGCTCAAATTGTCTCGTGGCCCAGTCATCGCTGTCTGTCACGGTTAAAACCGCAGGTGGAAGCGTTGTGATCATGCTTGTCGGCGAACTTGATATGTCCAATGCCGACAGACTGCGGGATGATCTCGCCCACGCGAGCCGGGTTCACCACGGTGCTGGGATCATCGTCGATGCCTCCAAGCTCACATTCCTGGATTCGATCGGTATCCGGGTGCTGGTGGAGTCGGCCAAGCAGATTCGCGGCCAGGGCCATGCGTGGCATCTGGAAGGCGCGACGGGCATACCCCTGACCGCTCTTCAAGTCACGGGCGTCTATGAATACCTAGCCGCATCGCCAGGAACGCGCGCAGGAAGCCCCGCCAAGCCTCGCTGGTGGCGACGCCTATTCTCGCGCGCCGCACACAAGAAAACGGCGACCAGCGACAGAAAATGAGCCAGCGTTACGCGTCCTGTTCGGCAGGTCTGTTCGCGGGCAGCATCGCGGTGATCGTGGTTCCCGATGGGCTGCTGTCGATTCGCAAGTCGCTCGTGAACTGGCGCACGATCCACAGCCCGCGGCCTTCTCCAGCCGTAGGGGCGACCTGAGCGGATCCGGCCATGTCGGGATTGGCGATGCCCGGGCCGCGGTCTTTGACCTCGCACGCCACGAACTCACCCTCGCGATACAGCCGAAGGCTCCCTTCGCCCCCACCATGGCGGATGACGTTAGTGGCTAGCTCGGTCGCCACGACCAGGAGCGTGCCTAGCGGCGCGCCGGTCAGGCCCAGGCGCATGCCGTGCGCAGCGACGGCCGCACGCAATGCGTACAAGCGGCCGGCTTGGAACCTGACGCCGAGGCCACGTGGGTTTTGCTCTTCTCGTTGCGCGGGAAACGCGGGGGCCTGGGCCGATTGTTGGCGACTACCAGCAGCTACAGGCACGGGCATCTCCTTCATAAACGCCTCCTCCACACAGCAACGCGGCCGATGCGTGCTGTTGGGTTTGTCTCTACTAAGCGTCAGCAGGCGGGAAAAAGTCACCACCTAAACGGCCACCGTTCACCTGCGGGCGACGGATCGGGGCAAGCCGGGTGAAATCCGCACGCATACGCTGACCTGCGAGTTTAGCTCGGCCACCGTCGCAAGAATCTTCAAGACCGGGCCGGGGCGATGGGGCAGGCTCACAGCTGAGTCGTTCAGTGCGAAGGAGTGGGTATCAAAATGGCATCCCTAACGAAAGAAATCACGATCGAGGCCAGCGCTGACGAGGTGTGGGCGGTGATTGGAGATTTCGCTGGCGGCCCGTCGCGGATGGCACCTGGCTACGTCGTGGACGCTCGGGTCGACGGTGAGCACCGCGTCGTCACCTTTGCCAACGGAACCGTGGCGCACGAACGGTTTGTGGCCTTGGATGCTGGGAGCCGGCGGATCGTCTATGCCATCGAGGGCGAAAGAATCGTTCATGACAACGCTTCGATGCAGGTCCTCGAGGACGGACCGGAGCGATGCCGTCTGATCTGGATACACGACTTCCTCCCCGACGCGATCGCCCCTGTCATCGAGTCAGGTATGACGCAGGCGCTGGGGGTCATCAAGCACACGCTCGAGTCGGCAGCCGTCTAAGGCAGCCTATGCGTGAGACTTGTTGCGGCGCTTGCGGATCCGTCGCAGGAGCCAGCGGGCAAGGATAAAGGCGCCAACAACCAGGGCCAGCGGAATGGCGACAAGGGCGACGCCGAGCCAGAAGACGGTGTTGGGCGGGCCATAGGTGGGCGGGCCGGCGGGGCGGATGGGATCAGCGAGCCGGTCGGTGGCGATCTCAACCCGGGTGATCCCTGGTGGCAAGGTAAGAAGCCGTGCCGGTGCTGGATCGCCGATGGTGTAGACGTCGACCGCGTTGCCGGATTGCATGACGAGTTCGGTGGGGGAGCGCCAGCCCTGGACCTTCACATGTTGGCCGGGCGGTGAGAAGACGCCATCGTCCACAATGGAACCCGTTCGCGCGTCGACGATACGAATGGAGTCAGTCTTCTCCGCACAGTCGTCACACTTCAGAGCCAGCAATGTGCCGTCAGGGCTGAAGGCTGTCGTGGAGGCTGGGAGCCAGCCGTCATATGGCCACGAAGCTGGTGCACCACCGTCGACTGGGTAGATGGCTAGAAGATTGTTTTGACGGACGGCGAGCCGGTCGCCTGCCGGAGATAGCGCGATTTGGGTGTTGTGGGCTGGCGCTTCGTTGATGATCTCGCGAATCATCCGCCGTGACGGCAAATCCCATATCTGCCAGCCGGTCACGCGTTGTGTGTTCGTTTCGTATATGCGGTAGGCGATGCGGTTGCTGTCAGCCGACCACGCTGACGGTGGCTGCTGGCGAAGCTGGTCAAGCTGCTGGCCGGTGGTCAGGTCGAAGGTTCCGTGGTCGCTAGCCAGATAGCGGCCATCCGGCGACAGCACTGGGGATTTGGGCCCGAGATAGTCGTAAGCGGACCAAGATAGCGGGTCGAGAAAGACGTCAAAAACGCGGTAGCGATCGCCGTCAGCTGCCAGCAAGGCGATCCGGCCCTCTTCAAGGTCGCCGTTTGTCGCTGGTCCGCTGAATACCAGAGCGACTTTTCCGGGTGGCGAGTGTTTGAGGTTGGCTGCCAGCGTCCAGGATGATGGTTCAGCTAGCCGGTCTGGCAGGCCGATTTGGCCGCGAGGTTCGCCCCATAACGCGGTGCCCGGCGGAGAGGCCAGCACGATTACCGCGCCCACGATCGCGACGGCGGTCAGCCGACGGGCGATCTTGCGGAATGGGAGGTGCCGCCACAGAAAGCCAAGGGCGGCAAGGACGATCGCCAGAGCGATCCAGCCGAGCGGGCCGCCCACGCCGGCTGAGGTGAGCTCACTTAGCGCTCCGCCGCGTACCGTATCGGGCTGGGTTCGCGGGGAAGTCGCCAGTGAAGCGACGGTGACCGCGGATGCCGCGATCGTGACGACCGCGGCGCCCTTGCGGTAACTCGACCGGCGCCGGGCGCGGTCGTAGAGTCCAATGTGGATGACGGGCGGCGGCTGCCGTTCGGCGATCTCGCGCAGTTGCTGGCCAAGCTGATTCACCGCGTCACCACCTGTTCTTGGTCGCTGAAGAGATGGGCGAGTTCCGGGGCCAGTTCGCGTAACCGGCGCAGGGCGTGCCGCGCCTGGCTTTTCACGGTTCCGACGGTCACATCGAGGTGGCGGGCGGTGTCTTCCTCAGAGCGGTCTTCGTAGTACCGCAGCACGAGCACCGCACGCTGCTTTGGCGTTAGCCGCTGTAATGCCTGAGCGAGCACGATGCGGGTCTCTGGGTCGCTCGAAGAACCGGCTGGTTCGGGAGTGCTGTCGACAAGCACCTCTTTGACACGGCGCTGGCGGCTGCGCCACCAGGACACGGTCTGCGTGTAGAGGACACGGCGGACATAGGCTTCGGGCTGGTCAAGCTTGTCCCAGCGCACGGCGGCCCGCTCAAGCGCGATCTGAAGGAGATCTTCGGCGGAGTGCCGGTCGCCGGTCAGCAGGTAGGCGACATGCCACAGGGCTGCCGTGCGCGCCTGGACGAACTCGCTGAACCGCGCCCGCGCGTCCTCGGCGGTCATGTCGTTTCCTCCACGGTGATGATGACGCCTGCGGGCGCTGTTAGGAGGGAACCATTTCAGATCATTTTTTGGGCGGGCGCCGTGCCGTGGGTCGCGATTTTGCCGACCTATTGGGTGGTCTGTGCCGGTTTAGCCGGGCCGTGCGTTGCAAGATGGTGAGCCCGATCTCAGCTTGAGTTGTTAATGTTGCTTGTCTTACCAGGAGGTGGGCGTGCCGGCTCAAGTATCCGCAGGGTCGAACGCGGCGCGGGTGGGCGGGGCATGGTGGCCCGCGGTCTTCCTCAGCGGTGGAGTCATAGCGGCCGTGCTCTATGTGGCGTCCCCGGCGCCGGCCGTGGCGGCTGCGTCATTTTCGGCTGTCGGTTTGGGCGCGGCTGTCGCGATCGTCTGCGGAGCGCGGTGGTTTCGGCCTGTGCCAGCGTGGCCGTGGTACTGCCTGGCGGCGGCATGCGTGTCATTCCTCATTGGAGCGATCGTGCGGGCCGCTGGCGGTGAGCTTCTCGCCGACAGTTTCACCATTCCCGGTTATGCGCTGATGTTCTCCGGTTTTGGTGGCTTTCTGCGCACCAAAACCGGTTCCAAACGGCACGCCGTCATCGACGGGCTGCTCATCGTCGTCGGTATCACGATCGTGTTCGCCATCCTGTTCGCCGTGCCGGCCGCCAGCGTGACTGGCCGCCAGCCTGCCGTCTCGGCGCTGGCCGCGATCTATCCGCTGCTCGACAGTGTGCTCGTCCTGCTCGTGCTCAACCTCGCGTTCACCAGCGGCAGACGTGGCGCCAGCTACTACATGCTCATGTCGTGCATGGTGCTGATGCTGGCTGGCGACATCGCCTACGCCATGATCGGCGCCGCAGGGGAGCTCACCGGATCGCCCTTGCTGGATCTGCCCTTCCTGGCCGGCTTCGCGCTTGTCGGCGCGGCAGGGCTGCATCCGTCGATGGTGGACATCGGCGGCTCGGCGTCACTGCCCGCGCAGGCGTGGTCGGCGCGCAGGCTGCTGCTGATCGCGCCCGCGCTCGCAGTGCCTTATGTGCTCAGCATCGTGATCGCTCGTCCTTCCCTGCTGGACCGGGTCGTGGTGGGTGTGGGCGGGGCCATGCTGATGGCGCTGTTGCTCATTCGTGCGGTGTCGGCGGTGCGCAGCTTCGCTGACGCTCAGAAGCGCTATGAGTATCAGGCGACGCACGACGCACTGACCGGGCTAGCCAACCGATCGCTGTGGTTCACTCAAGTGCGCTCGATGCTGGCCCGCGCCACTTCCGAGCATCAAGTGTGGGTGTACTTCCTCGACCTCGACGGGTTCAAGTATGTCAATGACTCCAGTGGTCATACCGTCGGCGATGAGGTCATCACCGAGGTAGCGGGCAGGCTGGGCCGGTGCGCACCGAAGTCGGCGGCCATCGCGCGTGTCGGTGGAGATGAATTCGTTTTGGCGTACCGGGCGACGCGTGCCGACGCCATGGCGCTCGCCGATGTGATCCTCAAGCAGATGCGCCACACGCTCAAGATGCGCGCCAACAACGTGGTGATCAGCGTGTCGATCGGCATCGCTAGCTCGCCCACGGCACACCCGCATGACGTGACCGCCGAGGACCTGTTGCGTGACGCTGACACGGCTATGTACCACGCGAAGAACAACGGCCGCGATCGATGGTCGATGTTTGACCCGGCGATGCGTGACCGGGTGCAGGAGCGGATCAATATCGACCTGGCCCTGCGGGAGGCGATGGTCTCCCGTCAGCTGCACGTGGCGTACCAGCCGGTGGTGCACTTGCCCACCGGTGAGCTGGTCGGAGCCGAGGCACTGATCCGGTGGACGCATCCCGATCGCGGTGAGATCAAGCCCGCCAGCTTCATCCGGGTGGCGGAGGAATCCGGGCTCATCGTCGACATTGGACGGTGGGTGATGCGGGAAGCGTTGCGGCAGCTGGCCGAATGGCGCACCGAGCATCAGGTTAGCGACTCCTTCTGGCTTTCCGTCAACGTGTCGCCGAGGCAGCTGCGCGATACGAGCCTGTCCGCCGAGCTGGCGCTGATGCTTGAGGAGTTCGCCTTGCCGGCGTCGGCGGTGACGGTTGAACTCACCGAGACGGTCATGATGGACCCGACGAGTGAGGCTGATGCCGCGCTGCGCTCGTTGCGTGAGCTTGGTGTGCATCTGGTGGTCGATGACTTTGGCACCGGGTTTTCCGCGCTGGGCTATCTGCGCAACTACCCCGTCACGGGGGTGAAGATCGACCGTTCGTTTGTCGCCGGTCTGGCCACCGATCCCGGCGATGAGGCGATCGTACGGGCGATCGTCGGCATGAGCTCGGCCCTGCGCTTGTCTGTCGTGGCCGAGGGCGTGGAAAACGAAGCCCAGCGCGATCTGCTGTGGCAGGCCGGAGTCGTGCACGGCCAGGGATGGCTGTGGGGCAAGGCGGCCGATCCGGCCGTCTTCGCCGACCTGTGGTTCCGCGCTAGTGCCCGGGCTTATCCAGCGTGAAGGCCCAGTAGGTCTGCACGTCGGCTTGGCTGGCGACCATGTCCGGGCTGATGCCGTGCAGCGTGCGGATGATCGCGTCGGGCAGGCCCATGTCGGCGTTGAATTGGCAAATGTCAAGCGAGGCAACGCCTCCCGAGAGGTGAACCTGCGCCCACATTTGAGCGATGATCGCCTCGAAGATGCCGCTGCCGCGGTGTTTGTCGGCGATCGCGAAAAAGCCTAAATACCAAACCTTTTGCTGGGCATAGAGCTGCGGCCACCGGTGGGCGAAGAACTCCGGTGAGATCAGCGGCATGGCTTCGAGCACGTTGGTGAAGGTGGCCAGACCGGTCACTTCTGCCGTGCCGGGGACAAGGGCGACATGCTTTTGCACGCGTGGATCGGCCATGACCGCGTCGAATTCGTGATGGTTCATGACGTGGCGCTGGGCGGCCATCGTCCGCAGGTCGGCGAACGCTTTCTCGTAGAGCGCCCACGCGGAACTGAGCAACGGCGCCTCAAGGACCTCGTGCACCTCCAGCTTCACGCGCACAATATAGCGGCCCTGGGGCGTTTTGGGGCCCCAGGACCAGTGCGATTACAGCGTGGTGCAGATGGTGCCGTTGAGGCGGAAGATCGAGGGCGCCACGTTGGGCCCGCCATACCAGCCGACGAAACCGGTGCTGGCGCTGCCGCCGTTGGCGGGCAGCTGACGGTTCCAGTCCACATTGGTCACACGAACCTCTTGGCCGGTCTGCTGCCAGGTGGCATTCCAGCTTCCGTCAACGCGCTGCCAGGCAACGGGCCAGCTATACGTCAGGGTCCAGCCGTCGATGGCGTGCGCGCCCGTGTTGGTGATATCGAGGGTACCGATATAGCCGTTGCCCCAATCCGAAGCCGTCGTGAACTTGACCGTGCAGCTGCTTGTCGCGGGGCTGCCGGTGACGAACGTGAGCGGTGGTGAGGACCACGAGACGTGGCCGGCCGTGTCGCGCGCGAGAACGTTGACGGTGTAACGGGTTCCGGGCACGAGATTGCCGGCCGTCAGCGACGTTGAGGTCGTTTCACCCCACTGTTCGCTGACCGCCCCGAACCGGCGGTGCACCTCGTATTTGGCGATCGGGTGCGTGCCGCTTACCGCCGCTGGCCAGGTTATCGTCGCGGAACTGTCCGTGACACTGCTCAAGCTGGGCTGTCCGGGTGCCCCTGGCGGTCCGTTCACGGCACTGGAAGGTTTGAGCAGGATCAGCGTCAGCGAGTAGGGCGCGAGCGTTTGGCTGAACGCGGTTCCGGTCTGCGTGACCGTGATCGCGGAGGCGCCATTGGTGTAGGAGTGCACGTCCGCCGTGCCCGAAGCGGGGGAGTAGCCCGAGTAGTTAATCGTTGCGGGATAAGCGTTGTCGGGATCTTTGTTGATCAGAAGCACGGCGGCGTCACCGTTGGGGCGGCGCACCGCGTGCGCGGTCACGAGCGCCTGATCGGTGCCAGCGGCGATGAACTGGTCGCCGGCGTGGGCGAATGTGTTCATCAGAGAAAGCCCGTAGTACGGGGCGAAGGGCGTGTTGAGCGGCGGTTCGCACACCGAACCGTCGGCCAGGCACGTGCCACTGGACAGGATGCCGAAATCGCCGTAGTCCGTTTGCCCCGCGACCGTGGACACGGTGCCGATTCCATTGTGGACATTCCACCACTGCACCGTGAACACACCGTTTTCGAGCAGGTCGCTGTAGGCGTCGGCCAGGAACAGCGCGCCCGGTTGGGTGTTCAGCCCGATGCCGACGTTGAGCTCGGTCAGGCTGATACCGATGCGTTCCGCGTTCGGGCCGGCGTACCGGGTGATTTGCTGACGTAGCAAGAACATCGCGTGATCGATGTGTTCGGTCTTGGCGATGGATTCGGCGGCGGTGTTACCGCCCGGATACCAGTGCACGTCAACGAAATCGATCTTAGGCCCGGCGATGCTGAGCACAGCTTGGTTCCACGGGCCGGGGTCGGTTCCGGCCGTGATGCCGTCGGGCCAGTTGCCCGGCATCGTGAGCACAGCGCCGACTTTGATCGTGGGGTCGACGGCTTTCATGGCGTCGGCATATTGCACGACGAGGTTGGCGTAGTAGGCCGCGCTCTTGTCGGGGTGGTTGTCGGCCTCCCAGGGCGAACCGTAGTGACCGTTGCCGTAGTTCTCATTGCCGACTGTCCAGTACTTCACCGAGTACCCTCTGGTGATGTTGGAATGGTGCACCCAGCCGGCGGCTTCGGCGGGGGAGCCGGTTCCGTAGTTGGCAATGATCATTGGTTCTGCGCCCACGCGTCTGGCGCCGGCGATGAAGGTGTCGAAATCTGTTCCTGGCGCGACGTAACCGCCGGGCGCGGTGTGGTCCTGCCAGTGGTAGATGTCGGCATAGGACCCACCGGGGTAGCGCAGCATCTTGACGCCCGCGTTCTTGAGCAGGTCAGAGGTCGCGTTGGTGCCCAGCTGGGAGTCCCAGATGGCTTGGTTGATTCCCAGGCCGGTGCTTGGCATCGTTGCCAGGCCAGCCTTGGCGTTGACGGTCACCGTCACGGTGGTCGCCGCCGCTTGCGCGCTTGGGCTGCTTAGGGCAAGCGTGCCAAGCATTGTGGCGGTTACGGCGGCCGAGAGGGAGCGCGTTCTCAGCATACCTATCCAATCGGAGAGAATAGATGGAAGCGCTCCCATTGTTGGCCCGCCGCGGTTGGCCGTCAACCGGCTACAGCACTTCGACCTTGACGGTGACGGTGTCACCTGCCTCGATGCCTTCGGCTGTGCGCACAGGGCGTTTGACCGGGAGCACATAGCAGCCCGTCTTGCTGTCAGGGAAGATCGACGTCGCCCACGTGCTGGTGCCGAGCCGCACGCGCACTTTGACCGCGCCGAAGCCGCGGCGTGGTCCCGCTGTCAGCTCGCGGATGTCGTCGGAGGCTTCCGCGGGCAGCGTGACGAAATTCCAGCTGTCATCGCGGCGGGCGTCCCAGATCCACAGCTGCGCTTCAAACTCAACGATCACGTGCGACAGCATCACATGACGGCCTGACAATTAGGCTGACGTGGTGGGACGGTGGATCTGCCCGGCGTGTGACCGCGAGTTCGGCAGCGCGCATCAAGCGCACCTGTGTGTGCCTGGCTGCACGGTCGACGAGGTGTTTTCCGGCAGGCCGCCCTATCAGCGGGCCGCCTATGACCGCATCATCGAACACCTCAAGACACTGGGCCCGGTGCACGAGGACGCGGTCACGGTTGGAGTTTTCCTCAAGGCGGACCGCAAGCTGGCCGAGGTGCGCCCGAAAGCGCGCAGTCTGTTGCTGTACCTCATCTTGCCCCGCGTGATCACCGGCCCGCTCGTGGGCCGGGCAGAGCGGATCGCCGCAGGGCGCTTCGGCCACTACGTGAAACTGACCGATCCGGCACAGGTCGACGCGCAGGTGAAGGCGTGGCTGACCGAGGCTTATGACGTGGCGGAAGAGCGATGATGCAGCCCGTCGAGGATGAGGTCGAGGCCGAACTCGAATTCGGTTTGGTCGTCGCACCAGCCGAGCGTGGACGCCGGGTCGTCGTGGGCGACTTCGGCCAGCATCGCCGCGATGTTGGGTAGCCCAGCGGCCATCGCGCTGATCGTCTCGTCGCTGACCGGTCCCTTGCCGGGATCGAAGAGTTCCTGAGCGAACCCCAAAGCACGGCTGCCTAAGGCGTGCAGGCCGTGGTGGATCAGGTCGTAGGACAGGCCGCCGTCATGCATGAGGCCGACGATGGCGTCGTGGTGGGCGATGATGGAGGCGCTGGCCGTGTTGCGTATCGACAGCAGACTGGGCATCCATGGGTGTAGGAGCAGGACTTCGCGTGCGGTCAGGATGCGCTGGCGCACAGCGGCTTTCCAGCCACCGTCGTGAGTGGACACACCGGCTGCCGCTTCGTTGATCTCCTGCCCGATGAGTTCGGCCATGCCGTCGAACACGTCGTCCTTATTGGACACGTGGTAATACAGCGACATCGCCTCGGCGCCGAGTTCTTCGGCGAGGCGGCGCATCGTGACCGCCCCGAGCCCGGATTCGTCGGCCAGTTTGATCGCCGTGCGGAGCACCCGCTCGCGGCTCAGGAGCTTGCGCGGCTCCGCCTGTGTCCCCATGTGTACCCGTCCTCCTCTTGACCTACCTTACGGCGTATGGCTAGCCTTACAGCGTAAGACTTACGATGTAAGAATCTTGGAGATGACGATGAAAGCCATAATTCAGGACCGCTACGGGTCCCCTGACGTGCTTAGATTCGCCGACGTCGCTACGCCGGCGATCGGGGAGCACGATCTCCTCGTCCGGGTGAAAGCGTCAGCGGTGAACGCCCGCGACTGGCACTTCCTGCGCGGCGACCCCTACCTGGCCCGCCTCGCCTCACCGGTCCTGGGCCGCAAACGGCCGAAAACCGCGATCCGCGGCAGCGACCTCGCCGGCGTGGTCGAGGCCGTGGGGGCGGGCGTGACCGGGTTCCGCCCGGGCGACGAAGTCTTTGGCGACCTTCGTGAAGGCGATGGCGCCTTCGCTGAGTACGCGGCTGTTCCTTCCCGGCAGGCGTGCCTCAAGCCGGCGAAGCTGAGCTTTGCGGAGGCCGCGGTCATCCCGCTGGCGGGAGCGACCGCGCTACGGGGAATCCGTAACGTGGGACAGGTCAAAACCGGGCAGCGGGTGCTCATCAACGGCGCCTCCGGTGGCGTCGGGACGTTCGCCGTGCAGATCGCTAAGCACTTTGGAGCGCACGTGACGGCGGTTTGCCGTACACGCAATATCGAACTGGTCACCGGACTTGGCGCCGACCACGTCATCGACTACACGCGCGACGACTTCACCACGGCCGGCCCGTTCGACGTCGTGTTCGACCTCGTGGGCAACCGGTCGCTCACGGAACTGCAAAGGCCGCTCGTGGCAGGCGGGATCGTCATCCTTTCCGGCGGTGGCGTGTCTGGCAACGGGAAGGTAAGTGCCGTCGGCCCTATGGGCTTGTACATCAAGGGCGCCACGCTAGGCCGCTTGAGCCGCAACACGATCCGTGCCCTCAACGATGTGCCGCCGGGCGAAGACCTTGCGGTGCTTAAGGATCTGGTCGAGTCAGGTGCGGTCAAGCCGGTCATCGACCGCACCTACACCCTGAGCGAGGTGCCTGACGCCATTCGCTATGTCGAGGCTGAACACGCCAGGGCCAAGGTCGCTATCACGGTCGGCTAATACGGTTTGCCGCACACCTTCCATGCTCCGTCTGGCTGACGGTCGAGCGGGAAGTCCCGCGGTTCGTTCTTTCCATTGTCCTGCTGCAGGAACGCGGTCACCGTCGCGGTGTCGCCGTCAACCGAGGATCCGGTGATCTCAAAGGTCGCGAAAGCGGGCTGAGAGAACATGTATTCGCGATACTGCGCCACCGTGAACCTCTGCTTCGTCGCCTCACACAGCAAGTCGTAGCCACTCTGGTCGGCGCCGGACTTCAGCCGCGTCAGGAACTGCTCAGCCGCGTTGCGCACCTCGATGGTGTCCTTGACAGACGAGTAAACCGTCGTACCGCCCAAAATGGAGCCAGCACAGCACAATCCGGCCACTATCGCGGCGAAGATGAGAAACGAGCGCCCGCGACGGCGCCGCGGCACAGGCTGGCTACGTGAGGTCACGGGCGCATCATGGTCCAAAGTGGCGCGCGACGTCAACGGTCGAGTGCCTTGAGCGAGAAGGTGAAATCGCCGGACAGCTTGCCACTCAGCCGGTAGGCCGAAACGAGCTTGCCGACCTTGATCAGCCTTTCGACCTCAGCGCGTGGCAGACCGAAACCTTCGGCGATCAGCCGCACCGGCCGCACGGGAATCCGTGCCGCGAAGCGGACCTCGACGTCGATCGCATCGCGGTCCACATGATCGTCTTCGCTGGTGTCGAGGCGCCAGGCGTTGTCCCAGTCGAGAGCGATGTGGTTGCGGCGCTGCAGGACCGGGTCCTGGAGCAGCTCTGCTATCAGGCCGGCGTCGTTGTGATGCAGCCGGTCCAGCAGTCCGGATTGGATAGTGCGCACGGTCATCCGCTCAAAGATGGTGAGCTTGGCGGTGTCCCCGCAACGGGTGCACAGCACGAGAAGCCAGGCGTCCAGGAGCTTGTGGTTGGCGTTGACGCGGAATTTGCCGGTCGCGATGAAGCGTTCGCAGGCGCACGCGTGGCATCGGCGGATGATGAGTGGCAGGCACGTGGGCACGACTGCCCAGATTTTGAGCATGGCAGTACACCGGTTTCAGTGAGAAGTCCGCAGCAGGAAAGAACGCGGCACACAGGTGTGTCGCGCGATCAGCACTCGGGAGGTCTCACAGGGTGTACAACGGGCGCCCTTTGCCTAGACGACGTGGCTTAGGCGAACGTTAGTGGCGCACGCCGGCCTACCGCCAACGGTTTTACGGCAGGCTAGCTGGAGGCGGGCAGGTTTTGGCCGGCGCCGAAGTATCGGGCGCGCAAGGTGGTTTCCGCGGGATCGTAGGTGTGGCGGAACAGGCCGCGGCGGCGCAGTTCCGGGATGAGCAGGTCGCAGAGGTCGTCGATGCCGCCGCTGGGTGGGCACGGGTAGAGGTTGAATCCATCCACATCAGATAGTTCGAGCCAGCGTTCCATGCGGTCAGCGACCTGTTCTGGGGTGCCAAATAGGGCAGTCCGGTCGAACGGGTGGGGGCGACGCGGGGTGGCGATCAGACGGCGGATGTCGGCGATCGTCCAGGTTCGGTTGCGCGACAACGTGTCCAGAAACTTGATGATTGACAGGCCGTCCTGGCCGAGGACCTCGAACGCGTCGGCATCCGGGGGGTACGAGGCGATATCCACGCCCACCCAAGCACACCACTTGGCTAGCAGCCCTTCGGTGCTCGTCAGCGCGAAGAACGCTTCGGCCTGTGCTTCACAGTCAGCCGGAGTCTCGCCGAGGATGAGGGGCATCCCCTGGAGCACTTTGAGATCGGCGCGTCCCCGGCCGAAACTGGCCGCGAGCTGACGTAACTTCGCGACCTGTTCAGCACCGGCGCGCGGCGCTGGCAACGTCACGAAGGCGACCTCGGCGTGCTTGGCGGCGAAGGCCATGCCGCGTGAACTCGCGCCAGCCTGGTAGAGCACGGGGGTCCGCTGTGGCGAGGGCTCACATGGGTGTGGCCCGCGTAGGTGATACCACTGTCCTTTGTGGCCGACATCGCGTACCAGATCGGTGTTCACCAGCACGTCAGAGGCGGCGTCGGCGATCAGCGCGCCGTCTTGCCAGCTGTCCTCCCACATCGAACGGGTTAGCGAAACGTATTCTTCGGCGCGGTCGTAGCGTTCGTCGTGGGAGATGTAGTCGCACAGCCCGGCGGCCTGCCCGAGGCGGATGTCGGAGACGACGATGTTCCAGCCGATGCGGCCGCCGCTGAGGTGATCGAGCGTGGAGAACAACCGTGCGCACTGGTAGGGCGCGTGGTACGACGTCGAGTAGGTCACCGCGAGCCCAAGGTGGCGGGTCACCGCCGCGAGCGCCGACACGACCGGGATCGGGTCGAGCGCTGGCACCTGGACGCCGTGGCGCAAGGCGGCGTGCCACGAGCCTTGGTACACGTCGAAGATGCCGTGGATGTCGGCGAAGAACAGCGCGTCGACGCAGGCTTGCTCTAGCCGTTGTGCCATCCAGATCCAGTAGTCCAGAGAACGGTAGCCTGTCGCGCTGCGGTCACCTGGGTGCCGCCACATGCCGTCGAGCATGGGTGCGGGTGTGCACTGCGTCAGGACGTTGAGGTGCATCGGCTAGCTCCGGGCGCGCAGATACCGGTAGATCGCGCTGAGGCGGTTGCGGTCGGCGTGCGGGCCGGTCAGGTACATCATGATGTCGGGGCCAAGGCCGTAATCGCCGCTGAGCACTTGGTAGACTGTGGATCCCTGGGCGCGGAAGAGGTCGTTAAGGGTATTGGACGACACTTCGGCGGGCGCTTTCGCCTGTGCCTCAAACCATCCGGCGGACATGTGCAGCGCGTATTCGGCTATGGACTCCTGTGGTGTCCACGTGCGAATCGGATCGCGGCCGGGGCTGAACGGGTGCTTGATGGTTCCGCCCTTGCCGAGGATCTCGCTGGCGGCATGTTCGGCGAGCACGGGTGCGCAGTGGAAGCCGTCGCGGTACGTGCCGGTCAGCAGATAGAGGCCGGCCAGGCTGGTCCAGCCGATGAGGGGAAAGCCGTCGAGGGTGACGGGCCGGTTGCCGTTGCGCCATTGCACCATGTTGTGCAGGGCGATGTTCTCGTCGAGTTGCTCCATCGCGCATTCGGCGAGGAACCGGGCCATGGCCAGGTAGCCTTCGAACTGGGGCTCCTCGAACAGAATGTTAGTGGCGCCAAGGTATTCCAGCCCGTTGCCGAGCGGCACGAGGTGCAGGCCGCATGATCCAGAGCGGTTCGGTGAGCGCACCACGGCGTTGAAGGCGCCGCCTTTCATCCGCCGCCCGACCAAGGCCGTTCCGGATCCGGCGAACATAGGCATCAGTTCGTGGCGGGGGAGCACCGGTTGAGCGAGGCGTCCGGTGTGTGCGCCAGCGGCGCCAACGATGGTGCCGGCGGACATTTCGGAGCCGTCGGTCAGCCGCACTCCCGTTGCCCGGCCGGCGCTGGTGAGGATCTCCTCGACCTGGCCGTCCACTATGGACACACCGGCTTCGCGTGCCGCCTCTTCCATCAGGGACAGCACTTGGTTGCTGTCAACGGCGCCTTCCGCTGGCAGGTGGACGATGCGCAGGGCGCGTGCGCTGGTGCGCGGCTGGTAGGCGCGGATGTCGCTGGCTTGGGCTGGTGCCCACGGCTCGCTGTAGTCATCGAGGGCTTGCAGCATCGCCTCGAAGTTCAGCGAATCTAGTTGCCCGCCAACGGCATTGAGCAGGACAAAGGTGCCCTCGACCGCTCGCAGCTTTTCGCCCCGGCGTTGCGCGAGCGTTTCCAGTTTGGTCAAGACGCTGGGCCAGCGGCGGTGTGCGGTCAGGGACAGCTCGAATTTCGCCTGGGCGGCCGGGCTGGCAAGGGTGTCCTTGGTGACTTCACCAAAACAGCCGAGCATGGCGCCCGCGGCCTTGCTGGCCGCACCGGGACGGCCGGATGGGCCGATCAGGGTCACGGTGCATTCCTGCGAGACGGCGAGTTCCGTGGCGAGGAAGAGCCCGATAGCGCCATTGCCGATCACGATGACATCTGTGTTGCGGTGCGTCATGTGTCTCTCCAGACACCCTTAGCCCGGACGTTGCGCCCGAGCCTATGCGTGGCGGTTCAAGGATTCAATACATTGACATATTCAGCATTTACGATTGCCTCGATCACCGGGAACATTGCGGTGCTGGCAGTGCTGATGATGGTGAACCCGCATTCGGCCAGGAGCGCTTCGAGTTCTTCTTGGGTTCGGGTGATGCCGCCCAGCATCGCCATACTCAGGAGGTCGTATACCTTGCCGACGGAGAACTCGTCGCCGTCGGTGACCACCGGATCGAGCACGACCAGCCGCGCGTGCCGCGGCATCGCCGCCCGGATATTGCCGAGCAGCAGTTTGGCGCGCTGGTCATCCCAGTCGTAGAGCACCCGTTTGAGCACATAACGATCGGCACAGATGGCAACGGCGGCGAAGAAGTCCCCGGCGACCACGTCACAGCGGTCGAGCACACCGGCTTGGGCGAGGCGCTGTGGCGCGGTGGCGGTCACGTGTGGCAGGTCCAGCAGCACGCCACGCAGGTGCTTGTGCCGGGCGAGCACTCCGGCCAGAAAGGCGCCGTTGTTGCCGCCGATGTCAGCGATCACCTCAGCGTCTTCCCAGCGGTAGGCGTGCAGCATGGCCCGCAACTCCAGCTTGGTGCCCGCCTCCTGGATGCCGTCGTAGCGTTTGGCGTCTTCGGGCGTCTTGGCTAGATGTTCGTAGTAGCTGACGCCGTGCACATGCTCGAAGGCGGGCTCTCCGGTCCTGACCGTGTGATCGAAGAACGCCCAGGCCTGAAAATTGCTCGGCACCAGGGTGTAGGCCTGTGCCAGAGACAAAGGGTGGTCGCTGCGCAGGAGCGCGCCCATTTCCGTGAGCCCAAAATGTCCAGGCGACGTTTCGGTGAATAGGCCTTTGCCCGCGAGGGTACGCAGCACGCGCCGCAGTGACGGTGCGTGCGCGCCAGCTGATTGTGCGATCTCCTCGACGGGGCGTGGGCCGTCGCGCAGCAGGTCGGCCACGCGCAGGTCGCAGATCACCCGGATCGCGAACGGGACGATGTAGTCCGCTATTTCCTGCACGTGGTACAGCGACGACATGAGGCCTGACCTGTTCACCAAATCCGGCATGCCGGCTAGCATAGCGACACTCTGATGAATGGAGATATCTAAGTTTGTAGAAAAGCCGGTGAGCGGAGAATCGCATGCGGACGGCGCAGACACTTGCCTCGGACGAATACTTCGCGGCAGTGACGGCCGCGTCCTATCAGGACGACCCTTACTCCTGTCTGTCCGCGTTGCGGGAGGCGGGAGCGGTGCACCGGTCATCGTCGGGCATCTGGCTCGTCACCCGCTACGAAGACGCCGCCCGGCTGCTGAAAGACCCGCGCCTGAGCAACGACACGGTGACGGCGGCCGAGCAAACGGCGGCTGTCGTGCGCGGCAGTGCCCGGTCCAGCGGCTACCGGCTGCCACAGCCGGTAACCACCTTGGACCCGCCCGAGCACAAGCGGGTGCGCACGTTGTTAGGGCAGGCGATGGGAGCCGATCTGACGGCCCGCTTGCGACCTCGTATCGACGCGGTCATCGGCGAACTCGTTGACCGCATCCGAGCAGGGGACAGCGAAGGCGATCTGGTGGCCGACTTCGCGCTGCCCCTTCCGTTGACGATTACGGGCGAGCTTCTCGGCGTACCCCCGGAAGATCTTTCGAAAGTGCGGGCCTGGGGCGAGGCGCTGGCGCGCAATGGTGATCCAGAATTCCTTGTTAGCGCGGCCGATCGCGCGCACGGTGCCGCGGCGGAGGAAGAATTCGCGACCTACTTCGCTTCGCTGACACTGCAACGACGGCGTTCCGGCGGCACAGACATGATCGCCGCGCTGTCCACGGCGAAACCACACCCTGTCGCCGGCCGGATGTCGTTTGCCGAACGGGTCGTCAACGGCATGTTCCTGTTCATCAACGGGTATCACAACACGGTAAGCTTGATTAGCCTGACTGTCCTTGCACTGCTTCGCTTTCCAGACCAGCTCGCCGCGTTGCGCGCCGATCCTGGGCTCGCGGCGGCGGCCGTGTCCGAGGCGATGCGTTACGACAGCCCGATTCAGTCGATCGCGCGGGTGACTGTCGCGGACTACGCCGTCGGTGGGCGGACCGTCCCCGCTGGACAGCAAGTAATGTCGCTGATTGGTGCCGCACACCGCGATCCGCGTGCGTTCGCCAGCCCGGATCGCCTTGATATCAAGCGAAAGGGCGCGCTGCCCGCGCTGTCATTCGGGTCGGGCGCGCACTACTGCATGGGTGCCGCGCTGGCACGTCTACAAGCCCAGGCCGCGGTCTCGGCCATCGTGCTGTCCTTTCCGGAGCTGGAGCTGGCCGGGGAGCCCGAGTGGCATCCCACGATCGCGTTGCGTGGCCTGCGGCGTCTGCCCGTCCAGTACCGGCAATCTTCCGCCTCAACCGCAGGAGCGACAACGTGACATCTCGCCTTGTTCTCGGTGTCAACATCGGTTTCCACGACAGCTCCGCGGCGTTGTTGCGCGGCGGACAGCTTTGCCACCTCGTCGAACAGGAGAAGGTGAGCAGGCGAAAGTACGCGCTTGGCCAAACGCCGGCGCTGGCCGTGGCCGCGTGCCTTAAAGCCAGTGGTGTAGCGGCCGAAGAGGTTGAGGCGGTGGCGATCGGGTGGGACTACCGGCTGCTGGGCATCGCCGATCACCCGCGGTTCCGGCCGGAATCGCTTGCTACGATGGTGTTCGGCGCCCACGTGCCCGATCCGGTCCCGCCGATGCGCTGGGTGCCCCATCACCTCGCCCATGCCGCGAGTGCGTACTACAGCTGCGGATTGGACAATGCCGCCATCCTTGTCGTGGACGGAGCGGGCGAATCGCAGAGCGCCACCATCGCCTATGGCCACGACGGGCACATCAGCATCCTGAGGGAGTGGCCGATCGCCCAGTCGCTGGGTTTCCTTTACGGTGGCGCCGCACAGTGGGCGGGCCTCGGCGAGTGGGGTGCCGGCAAACTCATGGGACTGGCCGCCTATGGCCGGGCCCGGGCGGGATTCCTGGGCCGGCGGCTGCCCGACGGGTACGAGCTCACCATCAAGGTGCCGCCAGGCGATACCGTGAGCGGGCGCCCCAGCCGCCTGCCCTCGCTGCGCTTTGACCCAGCGTTGCAAGCCGCGACGCAGGAGATGTTTTCCTGCCACTTCCCATTTGCCCAGCGCCGCAACGAAGGTGCCATCGCGTACGCCGATTTCGCCGCGACCGTTCAGCATTGCCTGGAAGAAGCAGCTCTCGGTCTTGCCGACGAAGCACAACGGCTCACCGGAGCCGACACTCTTGTCATCGCCGGTGGTGTGGGAATGAACTGCTCGATGGTAGGACGGCTGTTGCGCGACGCGCCGTTTCGCCGGATCTGGCTGCCGCCGGTGGCCAACGACGTCGGGGTGTCGCTGGGGGCGGCGTTGCTGCAAGCCAGTGAGGACAAGGACTTCGCGCCCACGGCACTGTCGCATCCGTATTGGTCGCTGGGACTCGACGAGCAGGACGCCGGGGAAGCGATACGGGCGGTGGGATTGCCCATGCGTTCGGTCGCGGGTGTGTTGCCGCGGGTCGTGGCGGCAGCGATCGCCTCGGGACAGGTGGTGGGCTGGGCACGGGGGCGTGGCGAGATCGGGCAGCGCGCGCTGGGTGCCCGGAGCCTGCTGGCTGACCCGCGCGATCGGTACAGTTTGGAGCGTCTCAACCTCCTGAAGGGACGGGAGATGTGGCGCCCGGCCGCGCCGAGTGTCCTCGCCGAGCATGTGGACGACGTCATGGCGACGCCGGTTGGCGATCCGGCCAGGTTCATGCTCGCTGCCGGGCAGGTGCGCCAGGCGATGCATCAGATGATGCCCGCGACCACCCACGTCGATGGCTCCGCGCGGCCGCAACGGGTCGAGCAGGCGGCCAACCCGGCCTACTGGGCGATGATTGACCAGTTCCGGCAACTGACCGGCGTTCCGGCGGTGCTGAACACGTCGTTCAACCTCGCGGGCGACCCGATCGTGAACACCGCGCAGGAGGCGCTGGACACCTTCGTGCGCGCGGACGGCATCGATCTGCTGGTAGTCGAGAATCTTCTGGTCGCGCGCGGCGAGAAGGACTTGGAGGAAGCACTCAACCGGCTAGAAACGAACGACGTCGCCTAACGCCTCGTCGATCGCGGTCAGTGTGTCATCACCTAGTTCGATGCCGCTCGCCTTGGCGTTTTCGGCCAGCTGCGCGGGTTTCGTGGCGCCGACGAGTGCGGCGCTGACGCTCCGCTCACGCAACACCCAGGCCAGGGCGAGCTGGGACAGGGTCAGGCCCGCCTGCGCGGCGACCGGCTCCAGCCGGGCGACGGCGGCGAGCACCTCCGGGCGCAGGTAACCCGACATTTGCTTGACGTGCCACGGGTTGGCGCCACGGGAGTCGCCGGCTGGCCCGGTCGCCGTGCTGTATTTTCCGGTCAGGACGCCCTGGGCCAGTGGCGAATAGGCGAGCTGGCCGATGCCGTTAGCTTCGCAGAGCCCAAAGACTTCCTTTTCCGGCACCCGCCACAGCATTGAATACTGTGGCTGGCTGGAAACGAACGCGACGCCGCCGGCCAGTTCGAGGGCTTCGCTGATCTGTTGCGGTGTCCATTCGCTAAACCCGACGTAGCGCACCTTTCCCTGGGCGACGACCTCGGTCAGCGCCTGCATTGTTTCGGCTAGGGGAGTGACGCTGTCGTACCGGTGACACTGGTAGAGGTCGATGTAGTCGGTGCTGAGCCTGCTCAGGGAGGCGTCGCACTGCTGGCGGATCTGGTTGGCTGACAGTCCCAGCTGGCCGCGGCCCATGGGGAAATACACTTTGGTGGCGAGCACATAGGACGAGCGGTCGATCCCGTGCAAAGCGGCGGCCAGGGCGCGTTCACCGGCGCCCATGCCGTAGACGTTGGCCGTGTCAAACAGGTTGATGCCCACATCAAGCGCGGCGTGTACGCAGTCGGCGGACGCCTTGTCGTCGAGTGCGTCGCCGTAGGTTAGCCACGACCCGAGGGCGATCTCTGAGACGGTGAGGCTGCTTTGGCCAAGCTGCCGGTAGCGCATCCCAACCTCCTGTGCATACATCCAAATATTTGGAAGCCTAGCAGTCTCGCGGCATACTATGCCGGTGCCGCACACGGTGGTAGCGCAGACCGAATACGGCGCCGTGCGCGGGACAGTCGCGGACGGCCACGTTTCGTTTCTGGGCATCCGCTACGCCGCCGCGCCCACCGGCCCGTTGCGCTGGCGAGCGCCGCAGCCGCCGCAGCGCTGGCCGGGAATCGCCGACGCGACGGCCTTTGGCCCGGTGTGCCCGCAGCCGCCGGGTTTCGCCGTGCAGGCCGGCCCAGCCGATGAGGACTGCCTGCGCCTGAACATCTTCAGCCCTGACCCGCGCCGCCGTGATCTGCCGGTCATGGTGTGGCTGCACGGCGGGGGATTCGTGTGGGGCAGCGCGGCCGAATACCTACCTGCCGCGCCGCTGGCTGAGCGGGCGGTGATCGTCACCGTCGGGTACCGGCTGGGCGTCCTGGGCTTTCTCGCCCACCCTGACTTGACCGCTGAACAGCCGCACACCGGATCGGGCAACTACGCCCTGTTGGACATCTTCGCCGCGCTGGGATGGATTTCCCGCAATATCACGGCATTCGGAGGTGATCCCCGCGCGGTGACCCTATTTGGACAGTCGTCCGGGGCGTCGCTCGTGGGCGCGGCGCTGGCCGCACCGCAGGGCTCCGGCTTGTTTCACCGGGCCATCATGCAGGGAGCGACGTGCGCCTACCCGATGCCGGATCTCCACCAGGAGCAAGACCGCGGCCTGCGGCTGGCCCGGGAAATCGTTGACCTGCGGCGTATTCCGGCCGCGGAACTGGTGCCTGCCGTCACCGAGCGCGGGTTCACCGCCTGGGGGCTGGTGCATGGCGGCGGACTGCTGCCCCTGCCGCTGACGGCGGCCTTCGGCTCTGGGGCGGTCAACCGGGTCCCGGTACTGCAAGGCACCAACCGCCACGACATGCGGCTAGAGGCCGCCATCGCCGTGTACCTGCACCGGCGGCTGAAGAGCTCGCAGGCCTATGTGGACACTGTCACGCATGAGTTCGGTCCGTCGGCCGCCGGTCAGATCACGGAAACGTATCCGGTGGGCGAACATGGGACTCCTGCGCTGGCTTACGCGGCGGCCGCCACCGACGGATTGCTGGCCTGCCCGGCGCGTACCGTCGCTGGCCTGCTGTCGAGCTGGATGCCGGTTTACTGCTACGAGTTCGCCGACCCGGATGCGCCCAGGCTAGTCCCGATCCCGCGAACCTTTCCGCTCGGCGCGTATCACGGTGCGGAGCTTCCTTCGTTGTTTCGCATGCGCACCAGCCCGGCGAGCCTGTCGGAAGCGCAGTTGCGGCTTAGCGAGCAGATGGCGAGTTACTGGAGCACGTTCGCCAGCTCCGGTGATCCCAACGGGGAGTCCAGCCCTTGCTGGCCGCGCTACGAACCCGGCTCCGGGCACGTCATGTCCTTGTTGCCCGAAGGTTGTCATCTGATGACGGACTTCGCCGAGGCTCACCGCTGCAAGTTCTGGGACGGGCTGTCCTGGACGGCGCCGAGGCGCTGAAGAGCATCTTAATACTTTAATGTTTCGATGCATTGATCTGTGCCGGGTAATCGGTAAACTCGGGAATCGTGCGAAGGAGGCTTCACTATGGACAGCCCGGCACCGCCTGCTGATTTCGGCATCGTGTTCGCGCTTGACCAAAACTTCGTGCTGCCTTTGGCCGTGTCCATCCTGTCGGCGGCCGACAACACGCGCACCCCAGAACTCCTGCACTTTCTCGTCCTGGCCCGCGGCTTTTCCAGCCAGGACACCGAACGGCTCAAGGCGCTCGGCGCCGCGACCGGAGCCACGGTCGACATCGTCGACATTGGACATTTGGACTTTTCCGGCCTGCGCGAATGGCAGCACATCACCAACGTGATGCACGCACGCATGATGTTGCAGGATTTCGTTCCCGCGCACTGGAAACGGGCGGTCTATCTCGACGCCGACGTGCTAGTCCGCGGCGACATCCTTGACCTTAACCATGTCGATCTCGAGGGCCAGATCCTCGGAGCGGTGGAAGACGACATCGTGCACGTTTTCTTCGAAGCCAACTGGCCGGGGCAGCCCAATCCGCTTGAGGGCAAAGTCATCTTCAACACCGGCGTCCTGGTCATCGATCTGGACCGGTGGTCCAGCGAACAGGTCGGCCAGCGCGCGCTAGCTTTGGCTCGTGATTCTCAGGCGTGCATGACCGGTACCGATCAGGAAGCGCTAAACACCGTGGTGGACGGGCGATGGAAGCGCATCGATCCGGCGTGGAATGTCATGACCCACTTCTATTACCGCCCCCGCAGCAAGCGCAAATACGAAGACGCTTTGCAGAACGTGAAGCTGCGCCATTTCACCAGTGAATACAAGCCATGGCTGGAAAACTCCCACGCGCCCGGAGCCGACCTGTATCTGCCGGTCCTGCGGCGGGTGCCGTGGGCCGCGCCGTCCAATCTCTAAGGTGGTGAGCCGTGCCTGAGCCGGTAGTCGACGTGCACGACCTCGTTAAGGTCTTCCGCTCGCCGGAGCGCGAGACCGGGACTAAGGCCACGATCGCCGCGCTCTTTCGTGCGCAGCACCGGGAAATCAGGGCTATCGACGGGCTCACGTTCAGCATCGATCCCGGTGAGATCGTCGGGTTCCTCGGCGAGAACGGTGCGGGAAAGACGGTCACGCTCAAGTGCCTGGCCGGCCTGCTGCACCCGACCAGTGGCTCGATCCGGGTGCTCGGCCATGTTCCGCACGTGCGTGACCGGGCGATGCTGCGGCAGCTGACCATGATGGCGGGACACCGCAATCAGCTGCTGTGGGACCTGCCCGCCCAGGACACCTTCGAAGTCCACAAGACCATCTATGAGATCCCGGACAGCCGGTACTCCGAGACCCTCGACGAACTCGTTGAGCTCTTGGAGCTAGGCCCGTTGCTGCGCCAAAGCGTGCGCCGGATGAGCCTGGGCCAGCGGATGCGCTGCGAGCTAGCCGCGGCGCTACTGCACCGGCCACGGCTGGTCCTGCTTGACGAACCAACCATCGGCTTGGACGCCACCGTGCAGTACGCGATTCGTGAGTTCCTCAAGGATTACTGCCGGCGCCACGAGTCGACCATCCTGCTGTCGAGTCACTACATGGCCGACCTGAGCGAGATAACCAGCCGGGTGCTGTTGCTGGACCACGGGACCCTCCGCTACGACGGAACCTTGACCGATCTGGTGCGCCGCGCCGCGCCGTACGTGTACCTGAAGATGGTGCTGCGCCATCCGGCCGACCCCGATGCGCTGAAGGAACTGGGCGACCTCGAACACCACGAAGGCCTGCACGTCACCATGCGCGTCCCGCGCGCCGAAAGCGCCGGCCGGGCCGGTGCGGCTCTGCGCCAGTTTGACGTGCAAGAAGTGACCGTGCAGGAGCCCGCGACAGAGCGCATCATGGTGGAACTGTTCGCCTCAGGCCAGGCCAGCGATGCGTAGCGTCACGCTCTACCGCGGCCTGCTGCGGGCCTCCTTCGCCGGTGCGCTCGTTTACCGCGGGCAGCTGGTCATTTTCCTTGTCGGAGCACTGTTTCCGCTCATCATGATGAGCGCCTGGCTGTCGCTGATCGGCGACGCCGGCCTGGTATCGGGCTGGAGTAAGGCCGACACCGTCTCCTACTACATCGGCGTGGCGGTGGTGAACCACTTCACCTACAGCCTGCTGGTCGAGCACTGGGAAGACGAAGTGCGCACCGGTTCACTCAACGTGCAGCTCATGCGGCCCGTGCACCCCATCCACCGGCACGTCGCCGAGCACATCGCCGAGCGTGCCGTCCCCGGTGCCGTGCTGGTGCCGGTGGCGATCCTGTTCTCCTGGCTCATTCCAGCGGTGGACTACACCAATAGCGCCGGGTTGTGGGCGCTCACCGTTCTCGCGGTGGTGCTGGGCAGCGTTCTGGGATTTCTCATCGGCGCGGTGTTCACCGCGTTGAGCTTCTGGACCACACGGGTGGGACACATCGACATGCTGGTGTGGGGCATGGGCACCTTCGTATCGGGATGGATCGCGCCCATCGCCTTGTTTCCGCCAGCGATTCGTGACGTGGCTACGCTGCTGCCATTTCACGCGATGCTTGGCTTCCCCGTCGAGCTGGCCATGGGCAAATTGGACGGTTCACAAATCATGACCGGGTTCGGGGTCGCACTGAGCTGGATCGCCGTCTGCGGGCTACTTTACGCCCTGCTGTGGCGGATCGGGGCACCCAAATATGAGGCGCTGGGGGGATGATGCGATACCTCATTCTGCTTCGGATGTTCCTCGGCAACGCCGTGCGGACCGAGACCGAGTACCGCGCGGACTTCTTCGCACACACCATCATTAGCTTGTTCTGGCTCGCCTGGGCCGGATTGTCGATTGGCGTCTTCTACCGGTTCACCGATACGGTGGCGGGCTGGACCTATAGCCAGCTGCTCGTCGTCATAGGCCTTTTCTTCTGCGTCAACGGTTTGCGCCAGGCGGTGATCCAGCCCAATCTATCGGAGATGAGCAGCTATGTGCGGCAGGGAACGCTCGACTTCCTGTTGCTCAAGCCGGTCAACAGCCAGTTCGTCGTCAGCTTCCGGCATTTGAATGTGCACGCGGTGGTCGATGTCGTGATTGGACTGGCCGTCGCGGTGATCGCCGCTGGTTTCGCGGGCACGCTCGGCGTGGCCGAGTTCGCGATGTTCCTGTGGCTCATCACCATGGGAGCCGTCGCGCTCTACGGCGTGAGTCTGCTGCTGCACTCGCTCACGGTCTGGATCGTCACCTCGATCGGCATCGAGCATCTGCTTCAGGCGGCACTTGAGGTCGGCCGTTTTCCCAGCACCTTCTACCACGCAGCGGTGCGCCTGGCGCTGACCGTCGTCGTGCCGGTCGCGCTGATGACCACTATTCCGGCCGAAGCACTGCTGGGCCGGGCCACCGTGAATCTGTTGCTCATGGCGACAGGCATCGCGCTGGCATTCACCGCGTTGGGGTCGCTGACGTGGCGGCGGGCGCTGAAGTCCTACACCAGCGCCGGGGGCTAGGCCAGAACACCCTTGCGGGCAAGGGTATCGATGACGTGCTGCTCGACGAGGCTGACCGTCGTGATGGCGCGGGCGGACTCCTCATCGATCGGTGGCAGGTTGAACTCATCTTCGAGCAGGAATGAAAGCTCGATCAGCGCCAGCGAGTGATATCCCAGCTCTTCGACAAGTCTTGCCTCGGCCACAACGGGCACGGTCTTCTCGGGTGCGAGGCTCTTGATGAGTTCCTGCACGTGTTCCCGAATCTCGGCTTCGGTGCGTGCCGTGACTCGCTGTTCCTGCTCCGGCATGGCGGCCTCCATGAAGCGACGCGAGTTCCGTGCCACAGCTTACCTTTCATCGATGCATCGGCATAGATGCAACTCCGGGCCGCTACACCCAGCGGCACGATGGATCTCGACCTGCGGCGCGGCAGCTTCACCGTGACGCTGAACGCGATCTGCTGGAAGTGTTCACCACTACCGGCATCCGGATTCAGTTCCGGAGAACCGGCTAAACCCAAGACTGGGGAATACTGGAAAAGGGTGGGAGTCTGGTACGGTGCCGGAGTGTCCAGCATGGACGATCTGGAACGGACGATCTCCGGCCTGCGCAAGCAGATCCGGCAATCGGTCGCGTCCAATGACCATGCCACGCTGGCTGAACTGCGCGTCAAGCTCAGGCAAGCGGAAAAGCAGTGGGACGAAGCGCTCGACGAGCTAGCGCCCGCGGCACCGGCGACCATGTCGCTGTTGCCGTTGCGGGAGCAGGTGCATCAGGCGCTGACCGTGCTGACCGTCGCGGCGGCGCCAAAGCTGATCGCCGCGGTGCACGAGGCCTTCTTCGCCGGCGCGATGGCGGGTGGGCAACTGACGCATCTGCGGCGAGATGAGGAGCGGTCGTTTCGATCGGCGCCGCACGCTCGTCCGTACTATTTGTGCAGTGCCGTGACCGCCGACCGTCTCACACCGGTGCGCGGCCTGCTGGCGGTGTCGACGTGGCCCTTAGAGAGGCGGGTCATCGGCTCGCTGTCGCCGAGAGTCGACTTTCTGACCGCCGCGATTCGTGTTGCCGAGCACGTGCTGCGGCCGGGGGCGGCCGGACCACATGCGCTGCAGTTGTTGCGGCGTTTCGCCGCGAGCATTCCGGGTGCGTGGGCCGATGCTGATGAGGTTTCACCGGACATGGTGATGCGAGCGGCCCGGGCCGAGCTTGACGTGCACGATCACAGTGACAGGGTGCAGCGGCGTGCGGCCGCGGCGCGTGCCAGCAAACAGCTTGATGAATCGCAGCAGCTTTTCGGCGCCGCCCCACTCGGTGTGGCACGCCAGGCAGGTGAAAGACGATAGCGCTGCCCCAGCGAAGGGCTAGCGTTCCGCGAAGCAAAGGACGCCGATGGAAAACACTGAGCAAAGACTCAGCCGGCTTCGGGGTGGGGGAGACCCGGAGGCGCACAACGCCCGCACCATCGCGGCGATGACCCGCAACCCGGGCTGTGTGCGCAGGGCGATCATGGACGCGGCCGGAGTGGACAAGCCGGCCGTCGCCGCCGCCGTGGGGCATCCGACGTCGATTGGGCGGCTGTCGGACTTCGCGGTCTCGCGCGGGATCAGTTTTGAGACGAGGGTGAAATCCGAGGGCTGTGCGGAGTTGTTGCGTCTGTTGCGCGAACAGCTCGGTCTGCCGGTGCCGCAGGCGCATTACGAGGACCTCGGCTCGACCGGCAAGGGCGAAACCGTCAGCGGACGTTACCTGCGGTCAAAGGCGATGCTGGACACCGCCGAGCAGGGCACGGGCACGCTGTTTGACCACCCGTTGCTGCGGCTGAGCATCAGTGGTGTGTGGGCCTACTTGGAGCCAGACCTGGTGGCTTTCCAGCTGGGCGAGAAGTTCTACGTCATCGAAATCAAGTCCTTTCCGGTCATCGACGGTGTCGCCGACGCCAGCAAAGTCGCGGCCTCGGTCACGCAATCAGCGGTCTACGTCCTGGCGTTGCAGAGTCTGCTCAGTGAAGCGGGTCGTGATCCAGGGCTGGTGTCACACGAAGTGATTCTGGTGTGCCCCAAGGACTTCTCCAACCAAGCGACGGCGACTCTCGTGGACGTTCGCAAGCCGCTGGCCGCATTGCGCCGGCAGCTGTCGCGAATGGACAACATCGCCGCCTTGCTCCATCTGTTGCCGGCGAACGTAACCTTCGACCCGGAGCTGCCCGCGATGGAACTGGCGCAGGCGCTAACGCAAGCGTCCGCGCGCTATTCGCCAGAGTGCCTTGCGGCCTGTGAAATGGGCTCGTTCTGCCGCGCTGAGGCGAAGGGTTCCACAGCGATCCTTGGCCGCACGGTGCGCGAGGACCTCGGCGGCGTGGACGCCGTGTCCACCGCGCTCGAGCTCGCCACTGGCCGTCTGCAGCCGACGAAAGACCTATTGCAGGCGGCACATGTGTTGCGGCTGGCGCAGCGGATGCGTACGGAAGCTTTAGCCCGGTGAGCACGCTGACCGCGCTGGCCCGGGTGCAGGCGGCGCATCATGGTGCGGCACAACAGATCTGTACCGTGCGGCACTTGCATGTGCATGACCGGCCGCTGGTGCTCGTGCCGCTGACGCTCGCCGGGGAAACCAACGCTCCCTTGGCGGCGATGGTGGGCGACCGGCACGGCAACCCACAGGTGCTAGTGGTGCCCCGGCCCCGGTTGCGGGAACAGCGCTTTGTGTTCGTGGAACGGCTGGCGAACATCGTACTATCCTATGTGGACGGTTTCACCGACGATGTGGAAACGTTGCCGGCCAAGCGCAAGGACGACGAGCCGCGGCAGCGGTTCACTGACGCGCCGCAAGTGTGGGTGCCCAATCCGGGCGGGGTGGAGTATCTGCGGCTGATGGGCCGCATGACCCGGTTCCGCCAGACCACGGGCGATTACGCGGTCGCGGCCGGCGTGCCGCAGCTGGGCAAGTGGGCCACCTGGCTGGCCGAGCAAGCCGAATACCCCGACTCCAGCGTTCTTGTCGCCGCGACCCAAGCACTGACCGGCTTTTGGGCAACGGGCCAAAGCAGCCTGGAGGACGGTAATCTGGCGGCGCTCATGGGCTGGATCGCCCCGCCCGCCGGAATGACCGCGGAACAAGCCGCCGCGACGGCCGAAGACCCCATTTTGTGCCCGCCCGCCGGCCCGGCGACCGACCCCCAATTCGACCGGCTGGTACTAGCCCCCGCCTTGCGTGACTTGGAAGAGGCACCCAGCGACGCCGTTCGTGTGCGTGTGCAGGAGCGGTTGACGTTAGCGCTGCGCGAGCAGATGCAGCCAACGTGGGACAGGGTGTGGCAAGCGATCGGGCTTCTTGGCGCGCAGCAGCCAGGCGGCAGCGTCGAGCAGCGATGGGCGGCCGACCGCGACCGGTTCAGCGATTTCGTGGCCTACCTGCGCGATACAGGTCATCCACAGGCCAAACGCGACAGTGCCGTGCTCGGGGCGCGCAAGCTGCACGACATGGAACGCCGGCTGGCCAACTTCGAAGCGCAGCGCGCCTTTGACGACCCGCTCGTGATGGGGGAGCAGCGGATGACGGGCGAGGCGTTCACCGGCATCGTGACATGGTCGGATCCTTTGCGGACCGTCACGTTGAGCCGCCGTGTGCTGCGGCCGGGGATCGTGGTGGAGACCGAAGACCCGTTGCGGCTGGTGGCCGGCGACGCCGATCTGCGTGATCCGCAACGGCCCAACCAGAAAGCGAGCATCCTGCGCTTGTCGGAAAGCGCCGGCAAGATTTCGGTCTCTCTAGAACTTCAAGGGGGTACTGGCAGCGGCCTCACCGCGCCGCCCGGAAGCGTGCCCGCGGTGGGAGAGCGGGTCACGTATTCACGATTGCAGGTCAGCTACATGTCGCCCGGCCAGTTCCCGGCCCGCGACCAGACACCGTGGACACATGGCGGGCCGCCGCAGCCCTACGCCCCGGCGACCTCAGACGCGGCCGAGGACTGGTCATGACCGCCGCCGAGCAAGCCGAACGCGCCGTCGCGGAAATCATTGGCACGTTCACCAGTGGCGCACACCGTGGCGTTGTCGTCGACTCGCCACCGGGCGCGGGCAAGTCCACGCTCGTCGTGCGCACGAGCACCGAGCTGGCCCGCCAAGGCGAACAGATCTGTGTGGTCGCGCAAACCAACAGCCAGGTCGACGATCTGATCATCCGGATGGCAACGGCCGCCGACGATTTGCGGATCGGCCGGCTCTCCGCGGGCGACTACCGCCCCAGCGATGAGGTGAGCCGGTTCCCGTTCGTGCGGGTGGCGTCCAAAATAGACGATCTCGCCAGCTGCAAGATCATCGTGGGCACCGCCGCCAAGTGGGTTTACGTCACCGACGGGCAGTGGCCGTGGGCGATCATCGATGAGGCCTACCAGATGCGCTCGGACATGTTGCTGCGCATCGCTTCGCGTTTCGAGCGGATGCTGTTCGTCGGCGATCCCGGTCAGCTCGACCCCTTCTCGACTGTCGAAGAATCGCATCGCTGGGCCGGTCTCGCCTGGGATCCCATGCAAAGCGCGGTCGCGGTGTTGCTGCGCAACAATCCTGATCTGCCACAGCTGCGTTTGCCGCTGTCGTGGCGGTTGCCGCCGTCGGCCGCTCCCGTAGTGGCTAAAGCGTTCTACCCCTTCACCGGATTCGAGGCGGCCACGGCCCCGCAGACGCGGGGGATGAAGGCGACCGCGGCCGGGCTCGGCGTGGGGCCGGTCGACGACGTCATCGACATCGCGGCCGAAACCGGCTGGGGCTTTTACGAAATGCCTGCCCGCAACACGATCCGCACCGATGCCGAAGCAGTGCAGGCGACCGTGGCGATCGCGACCCGCGTCTTGCAGCGCGGCACCGAAACCTACTGTGAACACGCCCCCGGCGGCCGCCGGATCGAACCGGGACGCATCGCGGTCGGCGCGGCTCACCGCGACCAGGTGACCGCGTTGCGCCAAGCGCTGGAAGCATCGGGTGGTTCGGGGATCCGCGTTGACACGGCGAACCGGTTGCAGGGAGCCGAGTTTGACGTGACCGTCATGCTGCATCCGTTGTCCGGGCGCATCGACGCGACCGCTTTCCATCTTGAGTCGGGCCGGTTGTGCGTGCTGACCTCGCGGCACCGGCACGCGTGCATCGTTGTTGGCCGGGCGGGCATCCCTGATCTGCTTGACACACACCCTTCGGTTGAGCCGATCTACCTTGACGCGATGACCAAGTTCCCGGACGGCTGGGAGGCCAACCAGGCCATGCTCGCCCACCTAGCCGGACACCGCGTCGCCGCGTTCTAACCCCGGGCGCCTCGTGGCTGCTTGCTATGAGCGCCTTCCATCCGCCAGCGCTCATAGCGGCAAGGAACGGCTGCGTGCGAGCAGTGTCGTGGCGCTTCGCGGCTGCTTGCCCGTGAGTGCCTTCCACGATGGTGCGCTCGGCGGCCGCTCGTCGCGGCAAGGAGCGGCGGTTTGCCGGCCTGCGTTGCGCTTTGCGTGGTTGCCGCGGCACGGGCGGTGCGTCAGCGTGCGTTGGGGCGGTCGATCTGTGCCTCGGCCGGCGCAAGAACAGCGGCATGCCGTTTGGGCGGGGCGAGGCGGGAGGTCAGCAGGAATGTGGTCAGCAGAAGGGCGCTGATGACGGAGAAAGCGATCAGCAGTCCAAAGTGGTCGGACACCGCGCCGAGCACGGGTGCGAACAAGCCACCGGCGCTCACGGCTAGCCCGAGGGTCACGCCACTGGCTGTCCCGACCCGGTTTGGCAAGAACTCCTGCCCCAGCGTGACCTGAACCGTGAACGGAATGTAGAGGCCAGCGCCGAGTATCGCGGCGGCGGTCAGCGCGACCGGGAAAGTAGGCGCGGCGATGAGCGCGAGCATGGCCGCGAAGCACAGCGCGTATCCGATCCGCATGGTCGTGACACGGGTGTAGCGGTCGGCCAGCCATCCGCCAGCTAGCGTGCCAGCCATGCCAGCGGCGAGGAACACGGTCAGACTCGCACCAGCGGCGGTCTCGTCGAGCTGGAACCTGTGTACAAAGTGGACGGCGATCAGCGCTCCCGCGCCCAGGGCACAGATTGAGCGCAGGATGACGACCGCGGTGAGCCAGCCGAAGCGGCGCCAGTCGTCTTGTGCGGCAACGGTTTCGCGCGCCATGCCAGACCCTGCGGTCGTGGTGCGGCGGTACGCGGCCGCCGCGAGCAGAGCGGGGATCGTCAGCCAGGGCGTCGCACCCATTCCGGCCACGCCGATGACCGTGGTGACCACGATCGGGGCGATCGCGTGCCCGATGTTGGCACCTAAGAAGAACACGCTCATGCCTTTGGCGGACTCGCCCGCGGCTAAGCGTGCCTGCCGGCTCGCCTCCGGGTGAAACAGCGCGACACCGATCCCGGACACGGCGATGGCGATCCAGGTGAACACATAGTTCGTGCTCACGCCCGCCAAGCCAACCCCGGTTCCGGCGATGGCGACTCCTGCCGGAATTGGCCAGCCCATCGCGCGACGGTCGGCCCACAGCCCGAACAGCGGCTGAGTGACCGACGACAGAAACGTTGCCGCGAGGGTGATTCCAGCCGCTGCCGTGAACGAATAGCCGCGCGTGAGCACGAACATGGCGACTAAGGCCGGCACGGCCCCCTGATAGAAGTCCGTGACCACGTGAATCGCCGTCAGCTTGGCCAATTGTTGCCGCATGCAGCCCACGTTCCCCTGGCTGCCAGTTGCTGGCTTCCGGTATCTTGCCGATTAATGTCGAAATTCCGCCACATGCCGCGCGCGACGACCGACCACCGGGCGCTCGCGAGCGGAGAGATGATCACCGCTCATTTCCACGACGAGAACCAGATCATCTATGCGAGCCAGGGCGTTCTCGGAGTGACCACCGGTCAGGGGATGTGGGTCGCCCCGCCGATGCGTGCGTTGTGGATTCCCAAGGGAGCGGTTCACGCGCACCGGGCACACGGCGCGACCGAGCTGCATCTGGTCGGCGTGAGCGCGGATGTCCTGGACGTGACCGAGCCGGTCGTGTTTTCCGTGGCGCCGTTACTCAAGGAGCTCATCATCCGCGCCTCGCACCTCAAGGAGCGGGCGGGCTGGGTGCACGAGTTGCTGTGCGAAGAGATCGCTCACGCGCCACGGGACAGCTTCCATCTGCCAGCGCTGCGTGATCCCCGGCTGCGAGCGCTAGCGGCCGTGTTCGCCGCTGATGCCGGTGACCCGCGATCACTTGACGAGCTTGCCGCCGAGGTGCATTCGACGGCCCGGACGTTGTCGCGACTGTTCCGGGCGGAAGCCGGGATGACCTTTCCGCAATGGCGTAACCACGTGCGTCTGTACCAGTCGCTGATTTTGCTCAGCAACGGCGAATCGGTGACGCGGACGGCGATCCAGTGCGGCTGGGCGACGGCCAGCGCGTTCATTGACACGTTTCGCCGCGCGTTCGGCTACTCACCCGGACGGCACCTGAGCGCCGGCGCTGCCGGAAGCTAAAGGTGTGCTTTGACGAGCTGGCGTGGCTGCTCGCGGAAGTTCTGCTCGTCGTAGAGAACCCATTCCTCGACGGTGATTTCGTAGACGAGATGGTGTGCTTCGCCGCTGGCCAGACGCTGTGGATCGATCGCTCGGCTGGTGCTAGGCCACCGCCCTGCGTAGGCGGCGATCTGATCATCGATGCCAGTAACTGGAAGTTGTGCGGCGTGGCCGCTGAAACTGACACCACAGACAGGCTGGCCAGGGTTGGTTAGCTCGATGGCCAAGATGGCTCCGGCGACGCGAGGATCACGGCGAAGGTTGTCGCAGTGCTCGCGGGCGGGCCGGGAAATGAACCACAGTTTGTCTGGGCTGAACTGGTAGGCGAACCAGAGATTGCACACCGCGGGCGATCCATCGGGGCTGAGCGTTGCCAGCTGCATGGCTTTACCCGTAGCGACGTAATCCTCGAGAACTTTCCTTGGCTCGGCCATGCGTGTCCTCCCTGCGGCGCAATACCTGAGCCTAACCAACCGTGGCCGGGATGCAACAGCTCGTACAGATACCGGGAATCAAATCCACATTGGACAGATGAGGTGGCCTGGACCTGGAGGGCACCAGGCCTTATCGTCATGGCCATGAACGCGGGCAACATGATCTGGGTTCTGCTCTACACAGGCCTTGCGTTGATCGTCGCCGCCGCGGCATACCTTGAGTTTCAGCCAAGCAACGCCACAGAGGTGCATCCCGGCAGGCGAACCATCATCGCCATCGCCGCCTACGGCGCGGCTGTCGCGGCACTGTGGCTGTGGCAGCGCTGACGCTAGTTGCAATATCCACTTAGGATGACCGCACGATCCCCTCGTCCTAAGGTGTGCCATGTCGACAGTCGATCCCACGTCCGTGCCCAGAGTCGGCTGGTCGCGGCGGATGGCGGGGATACTTGCCAGCTCCATCGCTTTGCCGCTGGTCTTTGAGATCCTGCTCGCGCTCATCGGCGATGAGCAATTCAACTTCGCCCGGGCGGGCATCACCGTCGTCGTGGTTGGACTTGCCGCCGGTTTGCTTTATGCCGCCAGGCCCGGATGGCTCAATATGCAGCGTGCCCGCGCCACGTTCCTGGTGCTGGCGGGCCTGGGCAGTGCCTTGCACGGCTTCCTCGTCACGGCGATGCCCGACATCTTCGACAACAACGAGCTCGTCCAGGACGTCGTTGGCATGATGACGCTGATCATTGGTGTCACCACGTTCGCTGTTGGGTGCTTCTACTTCCGGGTCGAAGACGTCCAGGAAGCCGCCGAGAACCCGGCCACCACCAAGGTGCCGGACGAGGAAGTAGCCGTGTCCACGGTGCCGGGCATGTATCAGGCTGACTCTTCGGATCGCGCGCTGCTGGACGCTTGCAAGGCGGCGCTTAGTGTTGAGCGGCTGCATTACGTGGCGCTTTACGAGCCGCCGGATAGCGAGCCTGACGGAGCGCCGCAGCGCATTTTCAGCGTCGACACCTTCGAACAAGCCCGCTATCGGGTACGCCAGCTGACCGCTCATCAGCGCCGTGAGCTTTACCAGGCGCAGGGCGCGCAGGTGATCGAGCTACGGCGCGCTTTGGATCAGCAGCTAGGGCACCTGCACACCGGGACTTTGGTGCGGCTCGTGCTCGATGTTGAGCAGGGTGCCATCTATTACTACGAGATCAGCCGCAACCCCAGCCGTCATCTCATCGCCGTCACCCTCGACCAGGACCACGTCTACACGACCGACGCGGAACTCGAACTCCTCAAGGGACGCCTGCGCCGCGACCTCGGACTGCCGAGAGCATAGATCCACAAAGGAACCCCAATGAGATAGATGAGTGTGCTTTCTGGCGGGTTCTATCGTGGTGGGCGTGCGGAAGATTCTTGTTGGTGTGGGCGCGATTCTGGCCGTGGTGTTCGCGATCAAGATGATCGCCGGATTCGTGACTAGCGTTGACGAGATCGACCGGTTCGATGCCGCGGTCGGCGATTGCGTGGCCGACAACATGACCGAGCAAGTGCGGGTCGTCGAGTGCGACGATGCGGCCGCTACGCGAAAGGTGGTGGGCCGGGAGATCAGGCCCACTCCCGCGACACAGCCGCTCCTGGAAGAGGCGTGTGCCGGGTACCCCGCCGCCGAAGACGTCTTCTGGCGAACCCTCATCAGCGATCAGGTGCTGATCCTGTGTCTGCAAAGGATCAGCCGGTGACCCGCTGGTGCTCGGTATCGGCGACTTCGGTGCTCGACAGCGCGACTCAGAAGTCGGTTTCCGTCAGTTGCCCGGCAGGACGCTCCGCGGTGGGCGTGACCGCGTCGACGACGCAGCCCTCGGCGGTTCACATCACGGGCTGGTGCCCAACGGCAGCACGGCCACCGCTACAGCGCGCGTGTTCTCCGGCACCGGCTTCCTGTGGCGGGTCACCGTCAAGGCGATCTGTGCGAACACGCCGGTTGGGCTGCAATACGTTTCGCTCACCAGCACCACGCCGGTCAGCCCGGGCTCCCCGGTCGTTGGGGCGAAGCCGATCTGCCCCAGCACCAAGCGCCTCATCGGTTTCGGCGGCACGGTCAGCGGCGGCCGGATCATGTCGTTCATGCCGCAGAACAGGCCCGCCACCGGCGTTTGGCTTTCCGGCAGGCCCTTCCCGGGCACGTCGGGCACGCTTACCGTGCGCGCCATGGCGGTCTGCGCGAATGCCGGGTTCGTCAGCAGTTTTGACGAACCTCCTTTGGCTACAAGCCAAGGCCAGCCGGTCACCTCGACCGCCAGCTGCCCTGCCGGGATGTATGTGCACGCCGCCGCCGGATGGGCGGCTACTGACCCGGCCTATATCAGCGAGGTGGCGGTGGATAGCACGAAGACCACCGCGTCCTTGACTCTGCGCAGCTCGGCCAGCAGCTCGTTCTCGGGCAAGGTGGTCCCGTTCTGCGTCGGATAACGCGACGCCATGGCATGGAAAGGGCCGGCGCCCGATCGATGGGCGGCCGGCCCGCTAGGGTTTTATCGTGACCTGGCTGAACGAAACCCGCGATTCATACGACGCCATCGCTTCCAGTTATGCAGACGAGACCCGCGACCTGCTTGACCGCAAGCTTTATGTCCGCGCCGGGGTCGTGCTGTTCGCCGAGTTGGTCCACGCCAACGGCGGCGGGCCTGTCGCCGACATAGGCTGCGGGCCGGGGCACACCACCGCATTGCTGCGGGAGCTTGGTGCGGAGGCGTTTGGCATCGATCTGTCACCCGAGATGATCGAGATCGCCCGCCGTGAGCATCCCGGCGCACGATTCGAGATTGGATCGATGACCGACCTTCAACTCGATGACGGCTCTCTTGCTGGAGTGCTCGCCTGGTGGTCGCTGATCCACATTCCGGACGAAGCGGTGCCGGGCGTTCTGGGACAGTTCCTTAGGGTTCTGCGGCCGGGCGGGGTGCTGGCCGTGGGATTCCACGTCGGTGAGAGGTCAACTGAACACACGCACTACCGCACACCGTCTCGGGTGGCAGGCTGGCTCCGGGAGGCCGGTTTCACCATTGAGGCGCAACATCTGCTGCGCCCAGACGATCCGACCCCCGGCGCGATCCTATTTGGACGCCGTCCAGATGTTGCCATGGCTGACGGCCGCCGCTAGATTCTGCCGGAACGTCGTGACCTATCACGGGGAGGCAGTCATGGCAGATCCGGCATCAGCCTTCGCACCAGCTAAGCGCCGCTTACCAACCGCGGCGATCGTGGGCATTGTCTGCGGCAGCCTTGCGCTGCTTGTAGTCGTCGCCGGCGCCATCGTCGGCTTCAACATCTTCACTGGCATCAAGCGGTTCCAAGTGCCAGGCACCAGCATGGAGCCGACGATCCAGGCAGGCGAAACCATCACCGCGACCGTCGTCGATTCTGGCGAGTATGCGCCGAAGCATGGCGACATCGTCGTCTTCAACGCTCCTGATACCTGGGCTTCAACGCCCAGTGAGCAGCAGATCAAACGGGTCATCGCGCTGCCCGGGGAGAGGGTGGCCTGTTGCGATCCGCAGGGCCAGACGCAGCTCGCGGGAAAGCCGCTTATCGAGCCATACGTCAAGCCCGGCAGTAACCTCCGCGTCAGTTACGACCTCACGGTGCCCGAGGGCAGGCTGTGGTTGCTGGGCGACAACAGGTCGCAGTCCGGGGATTCCCTGAACCATTACCAAATGACCCAGGACGTTACCGAATCGACTATCCCCCTTTCCGCGATCGTGGCGATCGTCAAACGGTAGCGGCGAACAAACTCGCCGGCCGCGCGAGGCCGAGGTGACCGGAGCGCCGCGACGACGTCATTGCGGCATTCGATGATGAGGGTTGGCTGGCAGACGCGCTTGAGGTCAGCTCGGCCGTCGGACAGGAAGGTCGGCCTGGCGAACACGCGGGCCATCATGGAGCTGACCGAGTGACCAATTCGTGGGAGAGCATGATTGGAGGCCCGGAAACCGCCACGTTGTTCCGCCGTAGCACGTCCACTGCCACAGTCTCACACCCAATACCGGGCGTTTGCGGCGATAGAGGCGCCTTGCCCGGCTAAACGAAGCCGGGGTGGACTACATCGGCCAGGCGCGGGGTATCACTCGTTTCATGGCTGAACGTGAAGATCGCCTGCGGGCGCCCGCCGAAACGATCGCCGCGGTGTGCGGGCGTGCGGTCGCCTGGACGGCAGCGGGTGCGGGAGAACCACTGCTGCTACTACATGGGCTGGGCGGGACCCGCCATACGTGGCGGCATCTGATCGATGGACTGGCCCGCGACTACCTGGTGATCGCGCCGGACCTCGCCGGGCACGGCGAATCCGCGGCACCCAACGGCGACTATTCGCTTGGCGCGCAAGCGTGTGCGATTCGGGACCTGCTCGATAGCCTCGGCCATGAACGTGTCAGCATCGTCGGGCACAGCCTCGGCGGCGGGGTCGCGATGCAATTCGCGTACCAGTTTCCGCAACGCACCAAGCAAATCGTGCTCATCGGCAGTGGCGGACTAGGCCCCGAGCTGACTTTCATGTTGCGGGCCGCCACCCTTCCCGGCTCAGAAGCCGTGGTGGCGGCACTCGCGCATCTGCCGGAATACCTCATTCGCCGGCTCGTGCCACTGCTGGCGCGACTGCCACATATGGTCTCGCGTCAAGACGCTCTGGCGGTAAGCGAGGCACTGTTCGGCCTGCGCCATGCGGGGCGCCGCAACAGTTTTGTGCGCACGGCCCGGACCGTCATCAGCTGGAAAGGCCAAATGATTGACGCGACCCGGCAGCTCAGTGTGCTGCGGTCGACGCCTCTTTTGGCGATCTGGGGCAGCGATGATAAAACCATTCCACCGCATCATCATCCGGCCATCGCCGACTACGTTCCGGGTGCGCACCTGGCCGAAATCGCTGGGGCTGGGCATTTCCCGCACGAAACCCACACCGCGGATGTCCTGAAGGCGATCAGTGCGTTTCTCGGCTGCGACACGGAAGAAGTGCCGCAGCCCCGTCCAGCCCTCAACGCCAGCGCCCGCGTCGCTGGCCTCGCCATGGCATGACGGCATCGCTGTGCCGCCATTCGTGCTCAATGATGTGAATCGGATGAAGACGTCCTGGCGTCTTAGCGCTAAGCGGTCTTCTCCCCGAGGAGATTGTGCGTTAGCCACCACCCGGAAACCGACGTTTCCCGTTGAGCTGTCAGGTGTGTTCGACGAGCGGGCGGCCACGCGATAACGGTTGCTATAGGACTCATGGCACAGGTAGGAACCGCCGCGCATGGCTCGCCTGCCGTCTCCTGCCAGGTCGGCGCACCACTCCCACACGTTGCCGCTCATGTTGTAGAGGCCGAAGCCGTTGGGGCGAAACGACTTCACGGGAGCCGTGCCTGGGTATCCGTCCGCGGCGGTGTTGTGATGCGGGAAGACGCCCTACCCCACGGGTAGCGCTTTTGCGCGAGGCCACCGCGTGCGGCGTATTCCCACTCCGCCTCGGTTGGCAGGCGTGCGCCGGCCCAGGCGCAATAAGCCTGGCTTGTCGGTGCGGTTAGCCTCGGGCACGCTGGGGCGGCCACTCCACGGCGGCACCGCGATGTCGGCGTACTTCGCCTCCGGCGTGTTAGGACCGTGTGGAGCATAAGGGATGAAGTAGAGGAACCAGGGCCTGTCGTCAGCGCGGTCAATGAAGCCGAGTGCGCGGTTCTTCAACACGGTCGTCGAATAGCCGTTGATGGTCTGCACGGTGCCGTCGACGTTGTAGGTCGCGTTCTGATAGCCCGGTTGCAGCAACGCGAACTCGTCGAAATGTGGTGGTGCGGCGTTGATGTTCCAGCCGTTGAGGAACTTGCCGTAAAGGCCAGTGCGGTAGCCGTTGTCCTTGAGAAGGCGTTGCACTGTCTTGCTGACGATAGCAATGACATTGGGCCGGGCCACACTGGCCTTGGCGGGCTCGGCGATCGCGGCGGCACTCAAGCTCGCGGCGGCTGCCGTGCCCAGCAGTGTTCGTCTGGAAACCATGCCCCGTAACGTTAATCAGCCCTTGTTGCTGGGTAGAGAATCATCTATTAATGCCTGCGGGTGATTGTGCGGCGCCGTGCCAGGCCGCACCCTTAGACCATGACGTTCCTCGATCTGCAGGGTGCTGACTTCCAAGCCAACCCCTATGGGGTACTCGCTGAGTTGCGGGAAGAGCATTGGCAGGTGCCCTGCGCGTTCGGGATAGCGGTGTTGCGCTATGACGAGGTGCGCGGGATGCTGGCACTTCGGCAGCTGCGCACACCGGGCGCTGATTTCCTTGCTCTGCAAGGCATTACCGAGGGGCCGCTGGCCGACACGATGCGCGGCTTTCTGCTCAATGCTGACGGGCAAGCCCACCACCGGGTCCGCCGTCTTGTCAGCAAAGCGTTCACGGTCGCCTGGGTCGAGGCGTTCCGTCCGGCCGTCGCACGCATGGCTGAGGAACTGCTGGACGAGCTTGACGGACAAGACGAGTGCGACTTCGTGGCCTCGTTTGCTGAGCCTCTAGCGCTGCGGGTGCTCTGCCGGTTCGTCGGCATTCCCGATGACGTCAGTCACGAGGTCAAGCAGTGGACCGCCGACATCGGCCTGCTGTTTGGCCTCAGTGTCGCTGAGCACCGGGCTCGCATCGAGTCCGCATTGGACAACCTGCACGGCTACATCGACGAACTGCTCACACAACGGCGGGCCGCTCCGCGCGACGATCTGCTCACCGCACTCATCGCGGCGGAGGAAGACGGGGAGCTGCTCACCGACGCCGAGCTGCGCTCGATGGTGATCACCCTGATGTCGGCGGGCCAGGGGACGGTGCAGCACCAGCTCAGCAATGGCATGGCAGCGTTCATGGCACACCCGGAGCAGTGGCGCCTGCTGCGAACGCAACCACGCCTCGCGGTGACCGCTGCCGAAGAGATCGTGCGTCACAGCCCGTCATCGATCCTCGGGGTGCCGCGGATCGCCAAGGAAGACTTGAGTTTCGCTGGCCTCGACATTCCGGCAGGCGCCGCCATCATGCCCATCACTGGCTCGGCCAACCGCGACCCGCGTGCGTACGGGGACTCGGCCAGCGCCTTGGACATTGAACGCACCGGGACACCACACCTGACCTATGGCGGAGGCATCCACTACTGCCTGGGTGCCGCACTGGCCCGTGTCGAACTGCAAGAAGCCTTCCCGCTGCTGGCCCAGCGGTGGCCCAGCCCGCAGCCCGCCGGACCAGGAACCTGGCTTCCGCCAACAGAAGCCGTCTACGGACCGCTCACGTTGCCCGTCAAGCGCGGCTCGTAATACAGCTGCGGCACGCCGCCGTCCATGATGACGCCCACGAAACTGTCGAGCATCGGTTCGGCCTCACAGATGAACCGCAGCACTGTCCTATCTGGATCGACCACGTCGAACCCGGTGCCAAACGGGCCGGCGTCACGCACGTCGGTGTGCTCGACACCTAGTGAGTCGCAGTGCTCGTAGAACTGTTGCAGCGCTTGACGATCCGCCACCGCGAAGGCCACCGGATCGTAGCCGGACAGATCTGGCCTGCTCGCGCAAAACTCCCGCAGCCGCAGCGCCACGATCAGGCCAGTGGCCCGGTCGATCAGCGAAACGCCGCGCAGTTCGCCCTGCTCGACAAACTCATACTGTGGCGTGAGCGTCAGCAACGCCGTGTACCAAGACGCGCTGCGGGCTAGATCGGTGACCGGCAGTTTGATGTGCCGAAGCTTCGTGACAGGGCTAGTCATCGGCTGATAATAAGGCGCCGTCGGCTAGCCTTGGGGGCATGGCAGTGCACTTGAATCACACCATCGTCGAAGCGAGCGACCGCGACTTCACTGCTGATTTCCTCACCGATCTCCTGGGTCTCGCCCCGGCCGGCACGTTCGGGCCGTTTCGTGTCGTGGAGCTAGGCAACGATGTCTCCCTCGACGTCGTGCAGACCAGAGGCGCGGTCAGCGCACAGCACTACGCCTTCCTCGTCAGCGAGGAGGAGTTCGACGAGATCTGGAGCCGCATCAAAGAACGGGGACTCACGTTTTGGGCCGACCCGTTCCACCGGCAGGCCGGGCAAATCAACACCAACGACGGCGGGCGGGGCCTTTACTGGGAAGACCCCGACGGCCATAACCTGGAGATCATTACCCGGCCCTACGGCGGCTAGGTGTTGAGCTGCCAGACCGAAAAGTTCAGCGCGGCCGCGAACGTGACCCACAACAGGTAGGGCGCCAGCAGCCAGGCCGCCAGTTTGCTCAGCCTTGAGAACAGAACCATCGTGACGACGATGAGGATCCACAGCACGACAATGTCGGCGAAGGCGAGCCCATACCTGTTGGCGCCGAAGAACAGCGGCGTCCAGATCGCGTTAAGGACGAGCTGTGCGGCGTAAACCGTCAGCACGAGCGCTGAGGCGCCCTTTCGCCAGGCGAGCCAGCCCGACAAAGCGATCATCACGTAGAGGACCGTCCAGACGGGGCCAAAGAGCCACGATGGTGGCGCCCACGACGGTTGTGCCAGCGAGTTGTACTGCTCGGCGGTACCGCCGACCGCTATCGCGCCAATCGCTGCGACAGCTATGACCGCGGCCGCGAAGGCAGCGAGAGCGAGCCAGTCGCCGATCCGGGGCCGCTGAGTGCCTGCATTAGCCGTCATACCCCTAGCTTCTCCAGACGGCGCCGTCGCCAAACCCCGGTTACAGCGTTTTGCGGATCTCCACGAGTAAAGTCAGGCCTGTGCCGTCACGGCCGATGTGCATTTCTTTGACCTGTTCGGCGTGTGGGGCCACGATCTCGTCGATGTCGGCTTCCGTCCGCTCGATCAGCGGCCAGTTCATGAGATGCTCCAACATCACACGGTACGGGTTTGCCTCGCCCACGTTGGAGAAGTAGAACAAGCCACCAGGCTTACACAGTCGCGTTAGGACCTTGCCGGCCAGCCTGCTCGCGATGCGCTGCGGGAGATAGTCGTAGAGGCCGCCCGCGATCACGAGGTCATACGGTCCGTGCTGGGACAGCTCGTCGATGGAACGCATGACGTTGCCGTGCACGACCGTGAGCTGATCGCCAAGGTAAGCCAGCTCCTGCGCTGCCAACTCAAGCGCGCCCGCATCAGCGTCGTTGAGCACGACCTTGACATCGCGCCCCATCAGCTGTGGCTGGATGCGCCTTAGGTCAGCCGCCCCACCGCATGCGATCAGCAGTATCGATACCGGTTCGTCGCCGCGGCCAACAAGGGCTTCCTGGATCAGCCGGGCCTGATGGACGATCTTGTTGATGTGCTGCTGAACCATCGGCCCGGTCATCAGATGCTGCTTCAGCTCCCAGCCGAAGGTGCCAGGCTGAGCGTCATTGCGTTGCGCCACAATGTGTTCCACGATGGCGAAATCGCCGGCGTAGCCACGCGGCCATTGCTGGGCATAGGCGAAGAACGGCGAGCGGGTGCACGCCTCGCGAGCCGTCGCCACCGCTTGGGCAATGTCGTCTTTGGACTTTCCGTCTAGCTCGGCGTCGGTAACTTCAGCGAGCAGGCTCGCCATCGCGGCACCGATCCGCCAGAATCCACCGTCGCAGTCCGACGATAGTGCGGCGAACTCGGCCGCGCGTTGCTCCAGGAGAGTCATGCCCATGAGTGTGTGGGCGGCCGGGATGAGATCACAGGCAGCAAACAGACTCTTGCCCCGTGACCACCGTCACGCCGTCGTAGTGCCGTCCAGCAGGCTCAGCAGGGCACGTCTCGCGTCTCCGGCTTCGTTCCAGAACCCGAAACTGGACAGCGCACCGCCGAAGACAAAGAAGCAGAACAAGACGCCAAGAACGCCGTCGGTTGATCCCGCGAATAGGACGCCTATCGCGACCAACACAAAGTCATTGGCATCAGATCGGCTTTCATGCATCTATGCTGCGAATATGGCGATTCAGCGGATGGACCATGTCAGTGTCGTTGTCGATGACCTAGAGGCCGCTAAGGCGTTCTTTACCGAGCTGGGCATGGAGCTTGAGGGCGAGGCGCCTATCGAGGGGGACTGGGTCGACCGCATCAACGGGATCAAGGGTATTAGGGTTCAGATCGCAATGATGCGAACCCCCGACGGCCAGGGCAAGCTCGAGCTGACGAAATTCCACGCACCCGCCTTGGTCAGCGACAAGCCGGACAATGCCCCGCCCAACGCGCTTGGCCTGCGCAGCGTCATGTTCGAAGTGGACGGTATCGATGACGTCGTCGCCCGCTTAAGTGCCCTAGGCGGCGAGCTTATGGGCGAGGTCGTTGATTACGGGAACTACTACCGGCTCTGCTATATGCGTGGCCCGGCAGGCATCATCGTGTCGCTGGCCGAGAAGCTCAGCTAACCGCGGACGCGATCAGGGCGAGTAGTTCATCGTGCAGAAGGCCGTTGCTCGCAAGAACCGTGCCGTTGCCGGACAGCACCGGTTTTCCTGTTAGATCGGTGACGCGGCCGCCTGCTTCTTCGATCAGGACGGGCAGACAGGCGAGATCGTCGTATCCCATGCCGTTGCCGGCGTACACGACCGCGTCGACCTCGCCCCGCATGAGCCGGTGTGCCGCGTGTACACCATCGGTGAGTGAGCATCGCTGGTGCAGGGCAGTCAGTAGCGGTGTTGGCCAGGATTTGAGGTTGAGCGCACAGATCTTCGCACCGTCCACTGTGGAGCGCTGGCTCACCGCGGCCGTGAACACGTGCTCACGGTGGTGCACACGGCTTCCGAGCCCCCGGGCCCCTTCCAGGGTGACGCCGCCAATGGGGTAGGACGACACCGCGACCGCTGGGCCGTGTTCGTCTTCCATCGCCAGATCCACGCAGAACAACGGGATCCGTTGCACGAAGCTCGCTGTGCCGCCAAGCGGGTCCATAATCCAGCGGCGGCCCGACGTTCCTGCTTTCGGTGGCCTTTCTTCGCCGACCACCGCGTCGGTGGGGTGGACGGCGGCGAGCCGTTGCCGGATGTGGTCTTCCGCCGCGAGGTCGACGGCGGTAACAGGACTGCCATCGGATTTGTGCCAGACCTGCTGGTCGGCCTCGAACGCTTGCGCGACAAGGGCACTCACCTCGCGTACCAGCTGAAGGGTTAGATCTAGGTCTGCTTGTTGGGCTTTCATTTGGTCACCTTTAGGTGGGCGGTGCCGTGGCAATAGGGTGTGCCAGGCAGTTCGGGTGTGTTTAGGTCCTCGCAGAACGCGCTGAAGCCGCTGTCCCAGGCGGTGATTGCCAGCGTGTCGATGAGCAGATCGCGGGCGTCCAGGAAACGTTGCAGCACAAGTGGTTCCGGGAGCAATCGGCCGGAGGCGATGCCTCCTTCGTTTAGCGCGGCGCCGTCGCCGGCCCAGCGTGGGTCGACGCTCCAGTGGGTTCGTCCGAGTTGGTGTCCCGTGATCGCCGCGAGCACGATCTCGTCCCACATGGCCACGTGCGCCACGACGTCTCGCACGGTCTGCAGGCCCTGACTTCGTGGGCCGGGCACGACCATGGTGCTGGAGTCGTGATAGGCCACCAGCAATCTGTCGCGATCGAGGCGGAGGCGTTCACAGGCCTCGTCTTTGCTCAACACGTGATCAGCTTGCGTGCGCTGCCGGCGTCAGGAGAAACGATGTAGCATTTTGCTTAATGATCGAGTTTGTACTGAGCGACCCCGACCTCCTATCGGTCCGGTTCGCCATCTCACCGCTCAACGAGCTGACCCTCAGCCTGCGCGCGCTCAAAAATCCTAGGCGGTACTCGGCACACCAGCACTGGACGCGGCAGGCACTGTCGCCACGTTCAGGACTCGACCTCGATGTGCTTTTGGCACTGGCCAATGACCGGGGCTGGACGCCTGACTTCCTGAGCCCACGGCCAGCGTTGCCGTTGACACGGATCGAGGACGAGCTGGAGCTTCTGGCGCAAGTGCCGCCGGAAGTCGTCGAGCATGACATGAAACAGATCCACAGTGGACAGACGCTGGGAGGGGGCGTTGAGTCGATTGTGGTGGCCCTGCAACGCTATTGGCAGCTTCACTTCGCGTCCTCGTGGGACCGGATGCGTACGGTTCTGGAACGAGACGTGCTCTATCGCGGGCAGACGATGACACGGGAAGGCCTGGGCGCCATGCTTTCTGGCATCTCCAGCCGCGTGACCTTCGACAGTCCCGTGGTGCGGATCCAGATCCACGGCGTCCCCGCGCGGCGAACGCCGACGGGCGGGGCCGGGCTCACGCTCATGCCATCGCTATTCGCTCTCCACACCGGGGTTCCTGTCGATGCCAGTGCGCCACCGATGCTGATTTACGCCGCGCGTGGCGCGGGCACTGTTTGGGACAAGCCCAGCCGCACCGTGAGCGCCGGCCTCGCCGGCCTGCTCGGGCAGACACGTGCCGCCATCCTCACCGCCATCGACGCTCCCATCGCCTCGGCGGACCTGGCACGCGACTTTGGCGTCACCACGTCAGCGGCCAACCAGCACCTGCGCGCACTGGCGGCCGGAGGCCTGCTCAGCACCTACCGTCACGGGCGCAAAGTGCTGTATCAGCGCACAGCTTTGGCCGAAGCTCTTCTGCACAGGACGCCCTCGGCGTGAACTCAAATCGCCACTCGTGCGGATACCTCTGTGGAACATGCGGGTCTGCTCAAGCAAACAACGGGAGGAAACGATGGCATGCAGGATCTATCCGGGTCAGGCACGGCGACGGCGTTGACGGCACTGGCAGCGCAACAGGCTACCGACGCATCGATCGTGCAGGCCTCGTTGCAAGACCCGGCGGTGTTCGGCGTCTTGTACGACCGGTATGCGGCGCAGCTCTACCGCTACGCCTTTCGCAGGCTGGGTGAACAGCTCGCCGAAGATGCCGTTGCCGACGCCTTCGCCGCGGCATTTGCCCGGCGTGCCCACTATGACCTGAGCTATGAGGTCGCGCGTTCGTGGTTGTTCGGCATTCTCACGAAGGAGATCGCCTCGCAACGGCGCCGCGAGGTGAGCCAGCTCCGTGCGCTGGCGCGCGTTCACCGCGAGACGGCTGACGAGAGTCTCGCCGACAAGGTAAGTGCCGATGTCACGGCACGAGCGGTGCGTAGCCGCCTGGCTGCCGCCTTGGCAGGGCTGTCCACGGGGGATCGCCATGTGCTGCTTCTCATCGCTTGGGGCGACCTGAGCTATGAAGAAGTCGCGCAAGCACTGGGCATTCCGGTAGGCACTGTCCGCTCACGACTTAACCGCGCACGGCTGAAGATCCGAGGGTCACTGGGAGAGGTCAATCCCATTCACGCGTACGGGGAGGAACAGTCATGAACGACCTGAAGATGCTCAAGGAACTCGGCACGGAGCTTGATCCGGAAAACGGCGGGCCACCGCCACGCTTGCGGCACCGCGTATTGACCAGTTTGGACAGCCCAGCCCCGCGGCGAACGAGCCGATGGCGGCTATCGTGGCGCTGGAGTCTGGCGGCCCCAGCCGGTCTTGCCGTGGTCATAGTGGCGGCCCTGGTTGTCAGCACCGTGAATCGCCCCAGCTCAGACGGGAAGCTCACAGCACGCGACGTTCTCCTGCGGGCCGCGTCGTTCCAGCGCGCCGACACCGCGCCGCTGCCGCGACCGGATCAGCTCGTCTATGTCCAGTCGATCAGCGCCTACTACAACACCGGCCAAACCCCGCCTGTCCAGCCGAAGATGCGCCAGATCTGGATGTCGGTCGACGGTCTACATGACGGCCTGCTGAAGGAGAGCGCACTGCCAGGCAAGCCACGCGCGCAGAACATCATCGCGAACGCGCCACTTCCGGCCTGTATCAACGGAAAGGCGGCTGTGGTCGACCAGCAATGGAAGATGCACCCAGACGAGTTTGAGGAATGCAGCCTTCACCCCGCCTACCAGGACCTGCCGACTGACGCCGCCGGCATGCTCGGCTACCTGCGCAGCACAGCACCAAGAGAAGGCAACGACTGGGACATCCTTGACCACGCCATGAGCCTGATCGACGAGAAATACGCGACGCCGGCCCAAATGGCAGCCATCTTCGAAGCCCTATCGCACCTTAAAAGCGCCGCCGTTGACCCTGATGTGGTGGACCTGCACGGACGGCATGGCATCGCCGTCACGATGACGGGCGAAAAAGCGGTTTGGCAGCTGGTCTTTGACCCGAACACCTATTCCTACTTCGGATTCCAGGCCGTTGCCGTAGTGGACGCCGACGGGCTCAAGCGCGGCGACCTCATCAGCGGTAACGCCATCCTGGCCAAGGCGATCGTCGACCGGCCCGGCCAGCTTCCCTAACTACAGACCCAAAAGCGTGGGCTCCGGGTGGCACTCGGAGCCCACGAAGGTCTGCCCGTTCAGGGGAGGTTGTCGATGGCGGAACGGGCCGCGGCGACGATGGCTGGGTCGGTGACGTAATAGGTGTCGCTTCCAGCCACGCCAAGGGAAACCCAGGCGCCGCCGTTGCGCCTGGGCGCGGGGCGTTTAGCTGATAGGTGCACGGCTGCCACGCCGGCTTGGGCCAGTCTGGCAATGTCATTGGGCTGCACTCCCGCCCCGGCCATGACTTCCATGCCGGGCACGGCCGCGGCGATCTCATCGATGGCTTCGGCACCGGCCAGCGCGGTGGCTGCTCCGCCTGAGGTGAGAATGCGGGTGATGCCAACGGATTGCGCCTGTGCGGCAGTACCAGCTGGGTCCTTTGATTGGTCTATGGCCCGGTGCAGCGTGATGTCGGCCGCGGCGCCGGCGGCGTCGATGAGCTGGCGCATCGCTTCCAGGTCAAGGGTCCCCGCTGACGTGAGAGCTCCAATGACGACACCGGCGGCGCCGGCCGCGATGACAGACCGGATTTCGCCTGCCATCAAAGCGATTTCATCAGCGTCGTACACGAAGTCGCCTGGGCGGCAGCGAATGAGCACCTGCGCCGGTAAGCCGACGGCCGAAACCGCTTCCACCAAAGCGTTCGACGGCGTTACGCCGCCAAGCTCCAGAGCTGAGCACAGCTCGATGCGGTCGGCGCCGCCGTCGCGGGCGATGCGGGCACCGGCCGCGCTTGTGACAGCGATTTCCAGGGCAATCTTCACTCGTCGTCTCCTGTGAGCGGTTCGTTTGAGGCGGCGATGATCCGGGCTGAGAGATCCGGGTCAGGCATATCGGGGTCGAACGGGAACATGGGCCGGCGAATGCGGCTGTGTCCAATCCGGACAAGGTCTTGGTCAACGCCACCTGGTGTGAGCGCGAGCTTCCAGCCCACCGCCATGTCGAACAATTCCGGCTCTAGGTAGCCGATTTTGACAATGACGATGTCACTGCGCCGTGGGTCTAGGGCGAGGTTGGTGAAGTCATGCTCGTGGTGGTACGGCTTGCGGAGCTTGGTGAGTATCACGTAGACGCTGCCGACGCGCAGAACGGCTTCTGTTTCGGCATCCCGGTCGCCGTGCCTGATCGCGTGCACGACACCGGTCATCGTGACTGGCCCAGCGTGCCGGTCGTCGACCGTAGCGCCCGCAGTGACGGTTACCTCGGCGCCCAGGCCAGCCTCTTGGATCGTCGCTATGGCATGGGGCCCGGGCAGGGAAGCGTAGATGACTGCCGGGCCGTCGGGTGATTGGAACTCTGGCCGCGCTAGCACCCGCAGCAGCCCCCACGTAACGTCGCCGGCGCCGCCAGCGGTTGGGTTGTCGCCGGTGTCGCTAATGAAATACGGCTTCGCTTCGGAAACCAGTGCCTCGTTTAGACACTCGTCGAGCGTTCCGGTCGGTGCGACGAAGGCGAAGTCTCGGCGGCTGTCCCAGAACCGCTTTGCCAGGAGTTCGGCTCCTTGGGCGACGGCTGTTGGTGAGCTTCCAGTCACGGCGATCGCGGCGCGGTTGCGAGGTTCGTCGGCCCAGGCATACCCGACCCAGATCGCCGCGTCGATGACGCCGTCGGTCGCTTCCACGTCTTCGACGGCCGCATAGACGCTTTTAGCAGGCTCGATGCGGGTGGAAGTTTGTTCGCCAGCGAGCAGAACGGGTACGGGAATCCAGGCCTTTATTGGCCTTTGTGCTCCCGAGGCGATGAGCTCGACGAGATTGCGGGCCGCCCGCTCCTTGGTCACCATGTAATCCTCGTGCGGTGCCATGCGGTAGCACGTGATGAGATCACTCATGTGCACGAGTTCACGTGACACGTTGCCGTGCAGGTCCATCGACGTCGACACGACGACATCCGGCCCAACCGTCTGGCGTATCCGGGCGAGCAGCACAGCTTCGGCATCGTCGAGTCCTTCGACGGTCATCGCTCCGTGAATGTCGTACCAGAGCCCGTCGAGGTGCCCCATCGTGGACAGCCGGCCGATGAGCTCATTGGACAGTTCAGCGAACGCCTCTGCTGTCACCATTCCGCCCGGCAGCGACTTGCCGGCCAGCGCACCGCGCCAGTGAGCTTGAGCCAGCAGCGGTGATCCTTGGGCGAGGAACGGGTACCGGCTTAGGACGTCATCGCCGCGCGACGGATGGAACGCAGCAGCATGCGTGCGGGCAGGGGAGAACGTCGACGATTCGATCCCGAGACCCGCGATGGCGATGACAGGGTAAGCAGACATGGCGCTTCGTATCGTAGTTGTGGCACAGCGCGACCCCGCCGCCGGAGGCGGTTAGTTCACCTTCCGTACTCGTCGATGTCGATTTCGGCGTGGGCGCGGCACAGGAAGTCGAGTTCTCAGCCTGAAAATCACCGGAGGCGACGGCGGACGCGACGAAGTCATCGCCATAGCCAAACGGATCCTGGCCGTGGGCTAAACGAGTGGGCACAAAAGCGTGCGGGCATTGACTGCTATAGCTATCGTTGCGGACTGTGTCCGGTCACGTGTTCATCAGCTACAGCCACGACGGCGACAGTGCCTATGTCACCGAGCTAGCCGATCATCTGGCAACCGCAGGTATTCGCGTTTGGTACGACAGTGAAATCGTCGCAGGTGACCGCTGGCAAGCCGTCATTCGCGAACAGGTCGACAGCTGCGCGGTAATGATCGTCGTGATGAGCCAACAGGCCGAACTGTCCAAATGGGTCCAGCGAGAAATCAACCGGGCCGAAGAAACCAACCGCCCTATCCTCCCGCTCCTGCGCTCCGGGAAGGCATTCTTCCGCCTCAGCGACCTCCAACACGAAGACGTCACGACCGGGCGCATGCCATCAGAGCACTTCCTTGCCCGGCTTCGCGCGCATCAGCCACCGCCACGAATCCTGGTGCCGGCCATCGTGCTCAGTGAAGAAGACGAACTCTCCATTAGACACGCGGTCGCGCTTAAAGCCGCTGTTGCTGGCGATCACATCACCGCAGCCGAAATGCACCGGCAACTCATCGTCGACCGAACCCGGGTCTTAGGCCCCGATCACCCCAACACCTTTGACTCCCGACACGAATACGCGTTAAACGTTGGGGCGAACGGGAACCACGCCGAGGCGGTAAAGCTGTTCGGCGACCTCATCGCCGACCAAACCCGGGTACTGGGCCCCGATTACCCCAACACCCTGCACACCCGCAAGCACCTCGCCCAATACGTCGGGTTAACTGGCGAGCACACCGAGGCGGTGAAGCTGTTCGGCGATCTCATCGCCGACCAAACCCGGGTGCTTGGCGCGGACCACCCGCACACTCTCGACTCCCGGTACCACTTCGCCTACTACATCGGCCAGACTGGCGACAACACCGAGGCGGTGAAGCTGTTTGGCGATCTCATCGCCGACCAAACCCGGGTGCTGGGCGCCGGCCACATAAATACCCTCATCTCCCGCAACCACTTGGCCCACTGCACCGGGCTAATCGGCGAGCACATCGAAGCTGCAAAGCAGTTCCGCGACGTCATCACAGACCGAACCCGGGTAATGGGCGCCGATCATCCCCACACTCTTCACTCCCGGAATCACTTCGCCTATCACATCGCGCTAATTGGCAACTTCACCGAGGCGGTAAAGCTTTTCCGCGACGTCGTGGCTGACCGGACCCGAGTGCTAGGCCCCAACCATGCTGACACCCTCATTTCCCGCTTCAACCTCGCCTACTGCACCGGGCTAACCCGCAACTACACCGAGGCGGTAAAGCTTCTCCGCGACCTCATCGCCGACCAAACCCGGATGCTAGGCGCGGACCACCCTGACACCCTCACCTCGTTGAGTAACCTCGCCCACTACATCGAGAAGAGTGCATAACTCCAACGGATGCTATTCGGTTGGTACGGGGTCGGGGGCGTTGAGTTCGCTGATGACGGCCCATGCGATCGCGACAAGCGGCACGGAGATGACGGCGCCGACGAGGCCGCCCAACAGCGTTCCACAAACGACAGCGAGCGCGACGACGACGGGGTGCAGGCGGACGGAGCGGCTCATGATGAGCGGCTGCAGGACGTGGCCTTCGATCTGGCCGATGATCGGGATGAGGATGACGACGATCAGGGCGATGACGGGGCCGCGTGAGGCGAGGGTGACGAGCGCGGCGGCGGCGACGGCGATGGGGCCGCCGATGAGCGGGATGTAGCTAGACAGGAACACAAGCAGGGCAAGCGGCAAAGCGAGCGGAACGCGTAAGGCCAGCAGCACGATGGCGACAATCGCCGCATTGCTAAGAGCGACAAGGATAGTGCCGCGCACGTAGCCCTCGAAGGTCGACCAAGCCCGGCCCGCCACACGGTCGCTGATTTCGGCGATCCGGGACGGCAATTGGCCGGAGACGGTGGCCCACATGCGGTCGCCGCCGCTGAGGAAGAAGACCGAGCAGAAGAGTGCGAGTGCGGCACCGGTGAGGAATTCGGCGACGCCCGCCGCGCTGCCGATGGCGCGGCCGGCTAGTTCGCCACGGTTTTCAGTGAGCCACCGTCGCACCTGGGCTAGGCCCTCGTCGAGCTGTGAGCGCTGGATACGCAGGGGAGAGGTGGTTAGCCAGTCGGCGAGCTGGCCGAGTCCGCGTTCGAAGGGCTGGACTAGCTCACTGATCTGCCCGGCGATGCTGAAGCCGGCGAAGGCCAGGATGCCGAAGACGACGAGTAAGAAGGCGAGCAGGCTGAGCACGACTGCCAGCCATCGGGGCACATACCGTTTGAGGAAGCCGGTCAATGGGCTGAGCAGGGCGGTCAGCACAAGGGCGCCGAAGACGCCCATCACGGCGAGCATGACGCGGCCCAGTGCGGTGAACACGACGAAGGCTGCCGCGCACAGGACCAGGAACCGCCACGCGTAGGCGGCGGCCAGCTGCAACTGCACAGGCACCGTCCGCATTGTCCCATATTAAGGGATGCATCCCATTAGGACACACAGATCGACGTTCTATGATGAAGGTTTCCTTCACTGGCATGTTCCCTCATGGCGGTGTGAGTGATAAATTCACCGCCGATAGTCAGCGACAGTGAATCGTTACCATCGTGGAGGCGCCCGATGGGGCTGCACATAGCGGGGCCAATGCACGACCGGTTCGGCGAGATCCTTAGCGCCGAAGCGCTTGAATTCCTCGAAGGGCTCCACCGGACCTTCGACCAGCGGCGCCGCGACCTTCTCGCGGCCCGGTCACACCAAACCTTCAAATTCTCCGGGGGTACTCAGCAAGCCGCCCCCCAAGACTGGAAGGTAGCCCCCGCCCCACCAGACCTGCTCGACCGCCGCGTTGAGATCACCGGGCCGACAGACGCCAAGATGGCTATCAACGCGCTGAACTCCGGGGCCAAGGTGTGGCTGGCTGACCACGAGGACGCGACCACGCCGCTGTGGGAAAACGTCATCGGCGGACAGCTGAACCTGCGTGACGCGCTCGACGGCACCCTGTCGTACACGTCTGCCGAAGGCAAGCAGTATGCGCTGCACGACGGTCCCCGGCCCGCGATCGTGTTCCGGCCGCGCGGCTGGCACCTGACCGAAAAGCACCTGCTCTGCGACGGTGAACGGCTCTCGGGCAGCCTGACCGACTTCGGCCTCTACTTCGTCCACTGCGCGAAACGGTTGCTACGCAACGGTTCCGGGCCGTACTTCTATCTGCCCAAACTGGAAAGCCATCTGGAAGCCCGGCTGTGGAACGACGTGTTCACCTATGCCCAGCAGCAGCTCGGCATTCCACACGGGACGATCCGCGCGACTGTTCTCATCGAGACGATCCCCGCCGCGTTCCAAATGGACGACATCCTGTTCGAGTTGCGTGAGCACGCCTCCGGGCTCAACGCCGGACGTTGGGATTACATCTTCAGCATCATCAAGAAGATCGGGCTGCTGTTGCCTGACCGGGTTTCGGTCACGATGACGGTGCCGTACATGCGCGCCTACACGCAACTGCTCGTGCGCACGTGTCACCGCAGGGGCGCGCACGCCATCGGTGGCATGGCGGCGTTCATTCCCAGCCGCCGTGATCCGTCCATCAACGAGGCCGCGCAGGCGTTGGTGCGTGAGGACAAGACGCGCGAAGCGGGCGATGGCTTCGACGGGTCGTGGGTGGCCCATCCCGATCTGGTGCCGGTGTGCCGCGACATCTTCGACGGCGTACTCGGTGAGCGTCCACACCAGATCGACGTGCCCCTGCCCGCCATCGACATCACCGAGGAAGACCTCCTCGCCGTGGACAAAGGACCGAGTCAGCGCACAGAAGTGGGACTGCGTAACGCGATCAGCGTTGGTATCCAGTACCTCGCGTCATGGCTCAAGGGCATTGGCGCGGTCGCCATCTTCAATCTCATGGAAGACGCGGCGACCGCCGAGATCTCCCGATCGCAGGTGTGGCAATGGCTGCAGCACAGTGCCGTGCTCGACGACACGGGAGCGGTGGTGACCACGGAGCTGATCGACCGGATCGCCGACGAGGAAATCGCCAAGCTCGATGGCGATTACACCGAAGCCCGTGCGCTGTTCATGGAGGTGGCGGCGACACCGGACTTCGTGGAGTTCCTGACACTGCCGGCCTATGAGCGGATGCCCTGATGTCTGCCATCGCGGCGCTGGCGGCCACGCTGCGCCGGCACCTGCCGGGCAGGCAGGTCATCACCGACCGGCAGGAGCTGCGCACCTACGAGTGTGATGGCCTGACGCAGTACCGGGTTACGCCAGCGCTCGTAGTGTTCCCGCATGACGCTGCCGAGTGCGCGCTGATTGTCAAAGCGTGTGCCGAGGCCGGCATTCCTTTCGTGGCAAGGGGATCTGGCACCGGTTTGTCGGGTGGGGCGCTGCCGCACGCTGAGGGCGTGCTCATCGTCACGACGCACATGCGTGCCATCCGGGCGGTGTCCGTCGCCGACGAACGAGCCGTCGTCGAACCAGGGGTCATCAACCTCGACATCACCAAGGCCGTTAGATCCGACGGCTACTACTACGCCCCTGATCCGTCCAGTCAGCAGATCTGTTCCATCGGAGGCAACGTCGCTGAGAACTCTGGGGGAGCGCATTGCCTCAAATACGGCTTCACTACCAACCACGTGACGGGTCTGGAAATCGTTGCCCCCGATGGGGAGTTGGTGCGCCTGGGCGGGTACGCCCTCGATCCGCCGGGCTATGACCTGATCGGTGCGTTCGTCGGATCCGAAGGCACCCTGGGCATTGCCACCGAAGTGACAGTGCGGCTAACGCGGTTGCCGCAAGCGGTGCGGACCCTGCTGGCCGCGTTCCAGCACACCGACGAGGCCGGGGCGGCCACATCGGCCATCATCGCCGCCGGCATTATCCCGGCCGCGATCGAAATCATGGACGCCCTGGCGATTGAGGCCGCCGAAGCCGCTGTCCAATGTGGCTACCCCGAAGGTGCCGGTGCGGTGCTGATCGTGGAACTCGACGGGCACCAAGCCGATGTCGGCGAACAGTTCACGCAAGTCGTTGGGCTCATTGAACAATGCGGTTCGTTTGAGATCCGGCTCGCTAGCGATGATGCCGAGCGGGCGTTATTCTGGAAGGGCCGCAAGTCGGCGTTCGCCGCTGTCGGGCGGATCAGCCCGGACTACATCGTGCAAGACGGCGTCATCCCGCGTACGGCGCTGCCGATCGTGTTGCGGCGCATCAATGATCTGGCCACACAGTCAGGAACCCGTGTGGCCAACGTCTTTCACGCTGGCGACGGCAACCTCCATCCGCTCGTCCTGTTCGACGCCTCCGAACCAGGCGCCGCTGAACGTGCCGAAGAGGTGTCCGGAGCGATCCTCGACCTGTGCATCGAGCACGGCGGATCGATAACCGGCGAGCATGGTGTCGGCGTGGACAAAGCCAAGTACATGCCGCGCATGTTTAGCGACGATGACCTGGAGACCATGCAAATGCTGCGGTGCGCGTTCGATCCGGCGTCGATTGCCAACCCGGGCAAGGTATTCCCGACGCCTAGGTTGTGCGGGGAGGTCCCTGGGCACCGCCGTGGCGTGCACCCGGCCGTGGCCGCCGGGCTAGCGGAGGCGTTCTAGCCATGGCCGACCTCGTCACCCCGGAGACCGAAAACGAAGCCGCGAGCCTGCTCGCCCAAACCGGCAGCGCCGCGGTCGCGTTCAAAGGCGCTGGCACCAAAGCGGACTGGGGCCGGCCGCCAAACCGCCTCGACCTGATCGTGCGAACCACCAAACTGACCGGGGTCATCGACCACGCCGCCGGTGACATGGTGGCCGTCGTGCGCGCTGGCACACCGCTAGCCCAGCTACAGCAAGTGCTAGCCGCCAACGGCCAGCAGCTCGCCATCGACAGCCCCGCCGCGGAGGCGACCGTCGGCGGTGTCGTGGCCGCCAACGTCAGCGGCCCGCGCCGCCTGGCTTACGGCACGATCCGCGATCTGCTCATCGGCGTCACCATCGTGCGTGCCGATGGCGTGATCGCCCGTGCGGGCGGGCGAGTGGTGAAAAACGTTGCCGGATATGACCTCGGCAAGCTCTTCACCGGATCGTTCGGCACGCTGGGCCTGATCACCGAATGCGTTTTCCGGCTGCATCCTCTGCCGGGCACCTCCATCACGGTCACCGCGCCTGTGGACGATCCAGCACAGGTCCTTACCGCGATACGGCACGCGCAGTTGACTCCTAGTGCCGTGGAGATCGACATGCCGTCGGGTGTACCAGCGACGCTCGCGATTCTGCTGGAAGGTGGCGCCGCCGCTGCCCGTGCCGAAGTGGCCGCGCGCCTCCTCGGCCCCGATGCGGTTCAGGCCGTTCCACCGTGGTGGAACTCCTACCCCTGGACGGCCGGCGGGATCGGAATGAAGGTGTGCGTGCCGCTGTCGGCGGTGCCCGCTCTGTCCACTGTGGGCGTGCACCTGCGCGGGTCAGCGGGCACCGGGGTGCTTTACGCCAGCGTGCCGCCAGAGCGGGTCGCTCAGGTGCGCGATGCCGCCCGCAAGGCAGGCGGTCACAGCACCGTCATCACCTCACCGCAGCTCATCGACGAGGACCCGGTCCCGGGCATCAACATCATGCGGCGCATCAAAAACCAGTTCGACCCCAGCGGGCGCCTGGCCCCCGGAACCTTCGTCGCAGGGATATGACCGTGACAGCCTTCGATGCTCACCATCCGCCGAAGCTCGACCTCGTCTCCGACTGTGTCCACTGTGGATTCTGTCTCACCACGTGCCCGACCTATGTGCTGTGGGGAGATGAGGCCGACTCGCCCCGTGGCCGCATTGACTTGATGCGCCAGGGGATCGAGGGCGAGCCGCTGTCGGGATCGATGGTGCGTCACTTCGACCAGTGCCTGGGCTGCATGGCCTGTGTGACCGCGTGCCCGTCGGGCGTGCGCTACGGCAAGCTGATTGAGGACACACGCGCACAGGTCGAGCGGCGTCATGACCGTCCGTTGCGGCAACGGTTCTTGCGTGGCGCTATCTTCGCGTTGTTCCCTTATCCACGCCGTCTCCGGCCGATTCGGTGGGTGCTTATGGCGTACCAGATGATGGGTTTGAAAAAGCTCTTTGGCAAGCGTCCCATGCTCGGCATGACGCCGGCCGTGATGCCCGCCGAACGGCTGCCGCGGCTCATGCCCGCACAGGGCCAGAAGCGGGCGACAGTCGGGATGCTGACCGGCTGTGTGCAAAGCGCGTTCTTCCCCGGCGTCAACGCGGCCACGGCGCGGGTGCTGGCGGCCGAGGGCTGCGACGTTGTCATTCCTGCCAGCCAGGGCTGCTGTGGCGCCCTGAGCGTCCACAATGGACGCCGTGACGAAGCGCAGCGTTTCGCTCGCGACCTGATCGACGCCTTCGACGGTGCGGGCGTTGACTTTCTGGTCATTAACGCGGCCGGGTGTGGCTCGTCTATCAAGGAATACGCGGAGTTGCTCGCCGAGGATCCCGCCTATGCTGACCGCGCGGCTGCGCTGGCGGCCAAGACCCGTGATCTGACCGAGATTCTGGCCGAGCTTGGCCCCGTCGCGGTGCGGCACGAACTCGCATTGTCGGTGGCCTATCACGACGCGTGCCACTTGGCACATGCCCAAGGTGTGCGGGCGCAGCCACGGGCACTGCTGGCGGCGATCCCAAATCTGCGGCTGCGTGAGATCGCCGATGCTGAGATCTGTTGTGGCTCAGCGGGAATCTGGAACATCCTGCACCCGCAGCCGGCCCGTGACCTTGGCGACCGCAAAGCGGCCAGCGTCGCGGCCACCGGCGCCGACCTGCTCGTGACCGCCAACCCGGGCTGCCTCATGCAAGTCGCCGCCGCGTTGCGCCGCACCGGGCAGGCGATGCCCATGGCGCACACCGCGCAAGTGCTCGACGCGTCGCTGCGCGGGGTTCCCGCCTCAGAGCTGATCGCCGCAGGACGGTTGTTCACCTAGGGGGCGCGATGACAATCTTCGTTGCTTTGGCTCGGTGCCTGAATCGGGGGACTCCAGAGCTGATCCGCCTCACCGCGGGCGAGGTGATCCTCATAGACGCGCACCTTGTACCGGATCACGTCCAGGCATTCCTGTAGCTCGCTGAGCTGCTGCTCAACGTGCTTCTCGTGCTCACGCAACAGTTCTAGCCGCTGGGGCTCATTGCCCGCGCCCTGGCGAGCCAGCTCCACATATTGGCGGATCGCCGCCAGTGACATGCCGGAGGAGCGCAGTTTGGTGCACAGCGCCAGCCATCCGAGGTCCTCTTCGTGATAGACCCGCCGGCCGTTGGACAGCCGCCGGACCGGGTTGGCGAACAGGCCTTCGCGCTCGTAGAACCTCAGCGCGTGAACACTGAGCCCACTGCGCTCTGCCACCTCGCCGATGCTCAAATCCACAGAGACCCCCATCACACAGTTATTGAGCTAGAGCCCACTCTAGCTTCTACGGTCTAAAGGTCGCCCAATCGGCAACTTTTAGGGGAGAAGCATGAGCGTTTGGTTCGTCACCGGGGCATCACGTGGGCTGGGCGCGCAGATCGTCCGTGAGGCGCTAAGCCGTGGGCATCAGGTGATCGCGACGGCTCGCGATGCCGCTTCGGTGCTCAAGGCGTACCCGCAAGCGCCGGACACGCTGCTGGCCGTGGCCGCGGATGTCACTAGCCAGGAGCAGTTGAACGCCGCTGTCGAGGCTGGCGTGGCCGCGTTTGGCCGCATCGATGTGGTGGTCAACAACGCGGGCTACGGTCTCGTTGGCGCGGTCGAGGAAGTCTCGGACAAGGCAGCGCGGGAGTTGTTTGACGTCAACGTGTTTGGTGTCTTGAACACGCTGCGGGCGGTGCTGCCGGTGCTTCGGGCGCAACGATCCGGGCACGTGCTGAACATCAGCTCGGTGGGCGGATTCGCTACCGCTCCGGCGGTCGGGCTGTATGGTGCGTCGAAGTTCGCGCTTGAGGGCATCTCCGAGGCGCTGCATGGCGAGCTGGCGCCCCTGGGGGTGCGGGTCACGATCGTTGAGCCGGGCGGGTTCCGGACCGACTTCCTGAACGGGTCAAGCTTGCAGGTCGAGCCGGTGTCCATCGCCGACTACGCGGCCGGTGCCGGACCGGTGCGCGAAGCGCTGTCCACCAACGACGGCCGCCAAGCCGGCGATCCCGTCAAAGCCGCCCGCGCCATGGTCGACATCACTGAAGTGCCCTCGCCGCCGCTGCGCCTTCAGCTTGGCGCGGACGCGGTCGCCCGCATCGAGGGCAAGCTTGAGCTGGTGCAACGCGAGCTGGACGAGTGGCGTCACGTGGCTTTGTCCACTGACATCTAAGCTTCGTCGCCGGCCAGTGCGGCGTGCCACGCTCGCTCAGCTTCGGTGCTGGCACGCCAATCGTCGCCGCGTACCTCCCACATCGCGACCAGCCCGAGGAGTTCCTCGGGGGTCGTGGCGCTAAAGAGACGGCCGTCTTTTTCCGCTTCGTACTCGGCGGTGTAGCCGTTGGCGTCGTCGCCCTCGTAGCTCAACGTCACGGCGTAACCCTTGGCGTGCAACGCATACAGCGCCGGGGCGGCGGTGTTGCCCGCCACCCTGATCCTGGTTGTGTAGTTCACGCTATCGATAATGGACGCAAGTTCGTCAGTTGCGATAGCTACTTCAGAGGGCTGGCCGCGGCGACGAGGGGGAGCACGGTGCTCACCTCCTCGCGCAATGCGGTCGCCGCGCAGCCAATCATTTACCGGCGGGTCAAGTGACCCAAGGCATTCAAAGACAGCAGGTGCGGGGCCATCGGCGCGCAAGGGAGTGCCTGAAGCTCTACAGTGCCGGGCATGACTGAGATGGGAACGGACTGGCGCGTGGTCGATGGCGTGGCGACGGCTTGGTTCGGCGCGCCTTCGCTGATCGAGGGGGCCGCGCTAGCCGGGCGCATCGTGGAGCTGTCGGCGGGGATCGTGGCCGACCTGCGTGCGACAGGCGTACGCGTGCGCCTGGACACAGGCGAGCACGCTGAGGCCGTGTCGGCGGTGGCAAGGGATCTCGGGCTGGCCGCGAACCCGGCGGTGCTGCAGCAAGTGGGCGTCGTGTTCGAGTCGGCGGACCCGTCGGTGGTAAGGCGGTTCTGGCAGCGGGTCCTCGATTACGCGCCTGGGCGAGACGGCGGTTTGGCGGATCCGCTGCGGCGCGACCCCGCGATCCGGATCCGGCAATCGGCCGAGTCACGGCCGTTGCGAAACCGCGTCCATCTCGACGTGGTGCGGCCGGCCGCGGTGGTCGAACAGGCGGGTCTCGGTGAGGCAGGGGGACCCTTCGGGGTGTGTCACGCCGACCCCGAAGGCAACGAGGTCGACCTGGTGCCCGGCGGGGCGCTCGGCGAGAAGATCGGGATAGCGGACTGGCAGGCGGTGTTCAGCGCGATGGCGTGCTACCGCGTCACCTCGCCGGGGCAGCAGCGTGACCTCGTTTCGGCGGCGGCGGCGCTGGCCGTGGAGGCGGGCTTCCCGTTGCTCATCGATCTGCGCCCCGGGCTGGTGATTATCGACAGCGGTAAGGATCAGTGGGAGGACGAAGCTCATGGCCTCGACCTCGACTTCACCGACCTCGCCGCGAACCTGCAGACCGCTGCCCGCGAACTTGGGGCCACCGCGGATCCGGCGCTGCCGCGCTTCGCTCAGCTTTTCCTTGATGCGGCGGACGTCGCCGCGATCCGCGCGTTCTGGACCGCCGCGCTCGGCTACACCCAGGACCGGCGAGCCGGGGCCAGCGACATCCACGATCCGCGACGGCTAAATCCGGTGCTGGTCTTCCAAAAGCTCGACGCTTCGGACACGCAGCGGCGCCAGCAACGCAACCGCGTCCACTTTGAACTCGCTGTCCCCTCAGACCTCGCGCGCACGCGCCTTGCCACGATCGTCGCGGCCGGTGGCCAGCTCCTGGACGAGTCGCAGGACCGATGGCGGGTGGCCGATCCCGAAGGCAACGAGTTGGTAATCGTAGGCGCCTCAAGGTAGAAAGCCCCGCGTCAACGACGCGGGGCTTTCTAGCTAGCTGCCGTACACCTCGAAGGTGAAAAGGCTGTATCCACACGCGGTGCCGCGAGTGGTGCCATAGATGCGGACGTAACGGGTCTGGGCGTTCAGCCCGGTGTTGTCATCGGTGCCACCGTTTCCGCCCGTGATGGTTCTGATCGTGGTCCAGGTAGAGCCGTTAGGTGAGGTCTGGATTTGGTATCCGCTGCCGTAGGCGGCTTCCCACACGAGCCGCACGCGAGTGATGGTGTAGGTCTGTCCAAGGTCGACACGGATCCATTGCGGGTCGGAGAACTGGCTCGACCAGCGGGTGGTAGCCGAGGTGTCGACGGCATTCGACGCGGGGAAGGCGCCGGATTCGACACTGGAGGCCGTGGCGGGCTTGGCACCGGCTGGTTCGGCGGCGACGCCAACTCCGCTTTGTACCGCATCGAATACAACTCCGGCACGTGTTCGGTTCCCATCCCGGTGGCCAACGCCAACGTGACTGGCGGGCCCGCGCCACTGGCCGTCAACTTCAGCTCAGCGGGCACGGTCGACCCGGACAACTCCGGGCCGCTGTCTTACGCCTGGGACTTCACTACCAACGGCAGCACCGATTCCACAGCTGCCAACCCGTCGTTTACCTACACCGCCAACGGGCAGTACACCGCTACGCTGACCGTGTCCGATCCCGACTGTGGCAGCGCGACAGCGAGTGTTGTCATCAACGTCGGCGGGGCTTCGGTCACGCTGACACTGCCCAACAACGGCCGGGTGTTCGCCTTCGGTGACGCGATTCCGTTCCAGATCAACGTTTCTCACCCCGGCGGCCCGGCCGTGGACTGCTCGCGGGTGAGACTGAACTACATCCTTGGCCACGACAGCCACGGTCACCCGATGACCAGTGTCACCGGCTGTTCGGGCACGATCCAGACCACAGTGGACGGTGAGCATGACCCCAATGCCAACGTCTTCGGCGTGCTTGACGCTGAATACACCGCACCGGGCTCGACCGTGCAGGTGCACGCACCGCAGGCCGTGCTGCAGCCACGCACCCGGCAGGCCGAACACTTCAGCAGCCAGCAGGGTGTGACCGTCGTCGCCAAGCCAACGGCCAACGGCGGCAACGCTATCGGCAACATCGCCAATGGCGACTGGATCGCGTTCACGCCATACAACCTCAGTGGCGTAACGTCTTTCAGCGCCAGAGTAGCGTCAGCGGGTGTCGGCGGAACGCTGACGCTGCGCACCGGTTCGCCGACCGGCACGGTCGTCGGGTCGGCAACGGTTGCTCCCACTGGCGGCTGGGAAAACTGGGTCAACGTCACCGGCGCCATCAGCACGTCGACCACCACGACGGCGCTCTACCTGGTTTTCACCGGCGGAGCCGGAGCGCTTTTTGACATCGACCAATTCACCCTCAACGGCGGGATTCCACCAGCGACGAACTTGGCTCTGAACAAGCCCGCCACCGCATCGAGCACTGAATCGGCCACCTACCCGGCGTCGGCGGCCGTTGACGCCAGCGCCACCACCCGGTGGTCAAGCCTGTTCTCCGATCCGCAATGGATCCAGGTCGACCTGGGACAGAACTACAACATCAACCGGGTCCGGCTGGTTTGGGAAGCGGCCTACGGGTCGTCGTACCAGATTCAGACGTCCCTGACCGGAACTGGCACCTGGACCACCATCAGATCGGTGACCGGCGGAAACGGCGGAACCGATGACAACACGGGTCTGAGCGGCCAGGCCCGCTACTTGCGCATCTATGGCACCGCGCGGGGAACCGCCTGGGGCTACTCGCTATTCACCTTCGAGGTCTACGGAAGCTAAAAGACATGCCCAGTCTGAGGAGGCCCTCCTCAGACTGGGCAACGATGCGTTAGCAGGTGCCAAGCATACTGTTGAGGGCTGATTTCTCCGCGCTGTCAACGGTTAGCGCGTAGTACCACTTGACCTGGATCCAAGCGCGGGCATAGGTGCAGCGAAATGAGGACAGCGGTGGCTGCCACTGGGCCGGGTCCTGGTCGCTCTTGGACTGGTTGACGTTGTCGGTGACCGCCCACAGTTCTGGCCCGCCGAGATCGTTGGCATAGGTTTGCCGCTTGGCCGTGGTCCAGGCCCAGGCGCCGGAGCTCCAGGCTTCAGCGAGCGGGACCATGTGGTCGATGTCGATATCGGTGGGGTTAGTCCACGTCGCACCGTCGAACGGGCTGTACCACGATCCCGACGTCGGATAGCAGCTGCTGTTGACCACAACGTTGGTGCCGTCGCGTTTGAGCACCTGCTCGCGGGTGTTGCAGGAGCCAGTGATCGTGATCCAGTGGGGGAACAGGTCACGGTTGTAGCTGGAGTGGTGTGACTCGGCAGCGACAGTGAGGGCGTTGAGCCGGCTCAACGCGGTGCTGTAGGACGGAATGTTTGGCGGTGTCGCGTGGGCCGGTGTGGCCGCGAACGTCAGCGACAGCACGACGGCGGCCAGTGCAGCGACCGCGGCCTTGAACATGCGGGTCACGGGGGAACTCCTGACTGTCCGCAGCCGTCGCCGGACGGGGGTTCCGGCGGGGGGCACGGTGCAGACAAATCGAGCATCCCAAATGCATGAGTGAACGAGTCACACCTGTTACCGAAGTTGGCATGAACGTCACGCGAAAAGAGGAACCGTGGCGCCGCCATGGTTCTTGCCATTGAAGAGATTTGCCGGGCTCGGCCGGCCACGGTGGCACCCGTGACCGGCCGGAGTATCGCGAACTAGTTGCGCCATTCCTGCGCCGTGTTGCCGTTGCAGGTGTCTAGCCGTAGGCGTGCGCCAAGGCTGTCAGGCTGCGGGGTGACCGACACGCAAAGGCTGGTGCCTTCGCTGCGGATGCGGTAGACGGCCATGCGGTAGCTGTCCCAGCGAGTCACCTCGAATTGCCACAGCTGACTGCGGCTGTTGCCGCAGTCCCATTGGATGAGCTTGGCGCCGATGGTTTGTGAGCCCCACTCGGTGTCGAGACACTTGCGCGAATGCAGCACCTTGAGCTGAACCGTTGACCCGGCACCTGTCGGTGACTGGTACCAGTACTGGTTGCGCCCGGCTTCGAAGTTCCAGAGCCAGACCGCGGCGTTTCGGGCCGTCGACGCCCCTGAAACGTCCATCACGCGGGAGGTGGCGGGATTGCTCAGTGGGTGGTTGAGGGTCCATTCCTGGCCGAGGCCGCCGTTGCACCGGACCTGGCGAAGCTTGGCACCCCACGGTGAGATGTCGGTTGGCGCGTCGAGGCACAGTCCACTGTGGAACGCCCGTAGCCGGTAGATGGGCTGACCCCACGAGTCGTTGCGCACGACCTCCGGCTGCCAGGCCTGGTTGTTCCATCCGTTGCAGTCCCACTGCTGAACCCGGGCGAACTCCAGGGTGCTGACGCCCTCGACATCGAGGCAGCGTTTGCTGTGCGCGGCTTTGATCTCCCAGGTGTAGGGCGCGCCCGGGCGGGGATTGAGAAGCCAGTTTTGGTTACGGTCGCCGTGAAATCCCCACAGCCAGATATCCGCGCCATTGTTCAGGGATCCATCCCGTACGTCGATGACGAGCTGGCTGCCGCTGGCCAGCGTGGCCCGGTCGGCCCACAGCTCGGCCGCGGCGGCCATCGGAGCCGGGCCAGCGGCGGAAACGAAGGCGGCCATCAGCGTGCCGAGCCCCGCCCGCAGTGTCCAGCGCATGGTTCTGCTTTGGTTCATGGTGGCTCCTATCCGGACTCAAGTGCGACGCGAGCCGCCGCATCTACCGGTATTCGCGTCCGTGGCGCCGCGATCTAACAGTTTCCGGCGGAGATTTTTCGCCGGCTAGTTGTTAGGTGATCACGGTGTGGCACGAATACCTGACGAAGCGTGTTGTCCAACGTCGATGCGTTCGGAAGGATGGGCCACGATGGACCTCGATATGAGCCTGGCTGAGCGGGCTCGCTCAGGTGACGCTGAGGCGTTCGCGCAGATCTATGTCCGGTACCGGGACAACGTCTACAACTATTGCCTGAGTTATCTTCTGGGCCACCGGCAGGCAGCTGATGACGCGACCGCCGAGACCTTCCTCGCCGTGATTGATGGACGTTTGCGTGGCTACGATCCGGCCCGGCCGCTCGTGGCTTGGCTTGTTGGCGTGGCCAGGAACAAGGCCCGCGATCAGGCCCGCAAGTCGGCGACGCACCGTGAGCTGGAGCCCTCTGAACCCGAGATCGCTCTGCGGCTTATGGCGGCCGCCGGTGATGACGACGTCGTAGCGGCAGAGGATGCCAGGCGCCTCGTCAGTGCCGCTGCCGCCGCACTCGACAACGACGACCGTCATTTGCTAGCGCTCTACCTACAGGAATGTGCGGGCAAACTTACCCGCGACGAACTCGCGGGAGCGCTTGGCCTCGGCGTGGACCACGCGAACGTCAGGGTGTCGCGACTGCGTCAGCGGCTTTCCGACGCGGTGCTGACGCTGGTGCTCACGCGGCCGGTGCCGGACCAATGCCCGGTCGTCGCCGCGCTCGGCGCGACGGTCACCCCGCTGCTGCGCAAACGTGTGGCGGGGCACGCGCGATCCTGTTCGGCATGCGGCAAACGCGGGCGCAAAATGCTGTCGGCACAGGCGATCCTTGCCGCAGTCCCGTTCCTGGCGGCGCCGGCGGTGGTGGCGCGACGGGTATGGCCCGCGGCAGCCGCTCCTGCGGCGTTGTCCATGGTGGATATTCACCTGCCGTCTGCGACACCGGCAGCCGGGGCCTGGATCGCCAAGGCGGCTGGTGCGCTGATCGCGGCAGTCCTGGCCACGAGCGTGCTGGCCGCCGATAGCCCGTTTTCGGTGCCGCCCGGTGTCGCGACTGGTCCCGGCAGGCCCGACGCGGCAGCACCAATCGATCCTGTCCCAGCACCGACTCCTGTGGAAACCCAGACTTCACCGGCACCGCAGCCGACGGTCTTACCGTCAGCCCCGGTCCTTCCGCCCGCGACGCGGCCTTCCGCCGGGGCACCGATGTGGGGGTACGCCTCGACGCGCGAACAGCAGCACGACGCCCCTCTCGGGCAGAGCCTCGACCTGCACACCAACTGGCAGTGGAGCACAGCGCGCACGAGAATCGGTGAAGGACCGTATACCACCATGATGCGCACCGGCACCGGGCGGTACGCTGTGCGGATGCCCGGAATCGGTGCGGCGCAAGGGATAGCGCACACGAGCATCGCGAACTGGGGATACTACACAGCAGACACCTGCCAGCTCACCGGTTCCCGCGTGGACGGCCCCGACCAGATCGTCGAGGTGGCATGTTTCGACGCCGCCGGTGCCCCGAAGAACCTGCCGTTCCAAGTGGTATTTACCCGCCCCAGTAGCGCCGGAGGACTGCTGTCAGCACGGTATGACGCCGCTGCGACCGACAGCAGAGTGACCCGCACAGGGCCCGGCCGGTACACCTTCACGTCACCCGGCGTCCACAGTGGACACGGGTATGCGCGCATCACCGCCGTGGGTAACCAGCGAGCGGTTTGCCGCCCCGCGTCGGTCGCCCCCGGGCTCACCGTCAGCATCGCCTGCGACTCCGCCGGGATCCCGACCGACACCGGATGGATGCTGTCCTACACCGAGCACGCTGGCTTGCTTGGCGAGCCGGCGGCGCCAGCGGGGTACGCGACCATCGCCTCTAACGTCGTGGACGGTGCCCGGTCCTGGAGCACCAACAATGAGCTGCCCAGCGTGAGCCGCACCTCGCCGGGCACTTACGACCTGTGGTACCAGGGCCTCGGACGGCCAGCCGTGTATCCAGGCGACGCTGTGGATGTGACCGCCATCGGCCCGGATGCCCGGTATTGCCGGACCCAGGCGTGGAACTCCTACTCATTCCCGCCCAAGGTTCGCATCATCATCTTGTGCTTCGATGGCAGCGGTGTGCGCGCTGACGCGTCGTTTGCCCTTTCCTACGTGCGTGCCCCGTGACGTTGGGTCTGGAGGTCTGGCAGGTCAGGGCCGATAATGAAGGTAGTTAAGGGGGAGGTGTTAGCTATGGGCCAAGCACGCGACGCCCTAGACAAGCTCACCAAAGCAGCAACCGTGAAACACGACATCAAAGCCGTTATGAGCGTTTACTCCGACGACGTCGTTCTATCCACGCCAGATGCCGGAGAGCTCAAAGACCGCACCGAAATCGCCGCCTACTGGAAGCAATTCCTTGACGGTTTCCCAGATGGCAAATACGAGTACCTCAGCAAGATTGAAGCGGGGGATAAGGCGATCGATGAGGGCTGGTTCGAAGGCACCAACACCAAGCCGGTGACCTTGCCCAACGGCGAAACGATGCCCGCCACCGGCAAACACATCCGGCTGCGCTCATGCGATATCGCCACGGTGAAGGACGGGAAGATCACCGAGCATCACATGTATTTCGACGAGCTCGATTTCCAGCGCCAGTTAGGACTCGCGCCCGCGGCGTAGGTGCCCATGTAACGTGCGGGACGTGATCGGGCGCCAGTCCGTTCTCGAGTTCCGGCCGATCTTAGGTACAGCTGGCTGGGTGCTTCCAGCGCCAGTCGTAGGTGCGGCCGACGATGTCTGCCTTGCCGTCGCGCCGGGGCGTTGCCTTCACCGAGTACGCGGTGGTGTCGGTGGGCCACAAGCAAAAGCCGTCATGATGTTTTGCCGTCAGCACGACATATTTCGCGCCGGCCCGCTGCGTGATGCTGACCCATTGCTAGGGTCAGGCCGCTTCTTCGACGGCGATCTCCTCGGGCTCGGGCGGGGCAGGGTCGCTGAGCTGTTCGCGCAGGTAGTTCCAGATGACAGCGATGACGGCGGCGATGGGCACGGCCAGGAGGCTGCCGACGATGCCGGCCAGGCTGCCGCCGAGGGTGACGGCGAGCAGGATGACGGCGGCGTGCAGGTTGAGGCCGCGGCTTTGGATGATGGGCTGAAGGACGTTTCCTTCAAGCTGCTGCACGGCGACGATGATGGCCAGCACGATGAGTGCGTCTATCGGGCCGTTGGACACCAGCGCGATGAGCACCGCGACGAAGCCAGCGAACAGGGCGCCGATGATCGGCACGAACGCTGAGACGAAGGTCAGGACCGCGAGCGGCAGCACTAGAGGTACGCCGACGATCCATAGGCCCAGTCCGATGAGGACGGCATCGATGAGCCCGACGAACGCCTGGGAGCGCATGAACGAGCCGAGGGTATCCCAGCCGCGCTCGGTCACGGCGGGGATGTCTTTGGCCAGGCGGCCGGGCAGCTGCCTGGTCAGCCACGGCAGAAACCGCGGGCCGTCCTTGAGGAAGAAGAACATGAGGAACAGGGCCAGGATCGTGGTGACCACGCCGTTGACGACCGTGCCGACACCGGTCAAAGCGGTGGTGACAATGCTGCCAACGCTTTGTTTGATCCGGTCGAGCGCTGCCTGCAAGCCCTGGGCCACCTCGTCGTCGCCAAGGTTGAGCGGCGGCCCGGCCGCCCAATCCCGAAGCTTTTCGATGCCGCTAGTGACGCCTGTGGCCAGCTCACCCGACTGAGACGCCACCGGCACCGCGATCAGGACGACGGTGCCGGCGGCGATCAGGAGAAACAACACGGTCGAGGCAGTCGCGGCCAGGGCTGGCCGCCATCCGTGCCGGCGCAGGAAATTGTTCAGCGGCCAGGTGAAGGTGGTGAGCAGGAGGGCGATCACCACCGGCCAGACGATCGACCACATCTTGCCCACAAGCCACAAGACGGCGACGGACATCAGCAGGATCAGCAGCATCTGAAGGGAGATGCGCGAGGTGGTCCGCAGGGCGGCCTGCGTTTTCGCCGAGTTCAGGTTCCGTGGCATGGGACCACCTTAGGAGATCCAGTAAAGAGGACCGTCAGATGAGGCCGAGGACCGCCTTGGCGACTTCGATCGAGGTAGCTTCGGGGTCGCCAGGAACATGAATGCGGATCTCGATGCCGAGCGTGTGCCCGTCGACGACGACTTTGAGGATTCCGTCGAACCATGCTCGCTCGGTGCCGGGGATGATGACCGTGCGGGCGTTGTCGGGCGTGGGTTCGGTTTCGGGCATCATGAACAGTCCGACTTGATCGACCTGCTGGAACTTGGTCACCGGGTCCACCGGGCCGTACCAGGCGGAGTAGCCGCAGGTTTTCGCGCCGTGCGGGGTCAGCTTGTCGGGCAGAATCGCGCCGTCGAATTCCCAAGGCCCGCCCGGATTTACTCCTTCGCGCGGAAAGCCTTTGAGGATCACGTGCGGGTGCGGGCAGTTGACCGGCCAGACTGCCTTCTTGCCGTTGGTGCCAGACCCAGTACCAGGCGGTGGTGGTGTGGGGGTTTTGTTGTCGGGTAGGTGGTAGGTGATGAAGGTGCGTGCGGTGGCGTTGACGTCGGTGATGGCGCGTAGCTGGCTGTCGGCCTTGACCCGCAGTGGGGCGATGACGGACTCGACGATGGGCCGGATGCTGGGGTCGATGTTGTTCAGGAGCAGGTGTTCGAATAGTTCGCGTGCTTTCTGGACGTCGTTTCGGTGCACATCAGCTTTCACAATGAGGGCTGGTGATTCTGACAGGCTGCTTTTGGCTAGCTCGGCGGGTTCTTGCCGGTTTTGGTAGCGGTAACGCGCGGTTTTGTCTGGGGCGAGGGTGTCGTCTGCCGCGGTGCGGGTGGCCAGGTCGTTGCGCCCAGCTGTCCAGGTGACTTTTGATCCGGCCGCCGACCCTGCGGTGCGCAGGTCGACACCGAACGCGGCGGCGCAGTCGGCGATTAGGTCGGGGATAGCGGGCTGGTTTTGGGTGACGGTCAGGGTGAACTGCCCGGTCACGATTTGGGTGTCAACACCGAAGGAGGAGTGGGTGGGTTCGGCTTTGAGGTCGGCTCGCCATTTGACCAGGAACGATGACAGTTGCAGGACCATGGCCAGGACGCCGAACACGTCGGTGACAAGGTTGACGACCGGCTGGGTGAACGTGGTGATGAGCCCTTGGACCGCGGCGGCGGCCAGGTCGACGGCGGTGTTCCAGATTTTGCCGAGGAACCCGAAAAGCCCGCCACCAGCGGTGTCCACTTTGGCCAGTGCGGCCACGTCAGCGATCGCATGCTGAATAAACGTCGCGGCGAACGAGCACACCCCCTGCGCACTGGCAAGCGTGAGCGAACCAGCCTTCGATGTGCCGGCGGCCTTGGCCCCAGCCGCCGCAACGGACCCCGCCGGCGCCCTCGCGGGGTCAGCACCCTTCGCCGCCGGCGACGCAAGCTCAGCCTGCGCCCCGGCCGGTGCGAGAGCACCCGCCTTCGGGGTGCCAGGCGGTTTCATCCCTGCGGTCGCATCAGCAAGGAACAGGGCGATCACCAGACTGGGGAACACGATCCGGCCCGCGCTGGACCAGTCCTGTGCTCCCATCAAATCCCGGGAAAACCTCGCACCCGGACTGTCAAAAGACTTCACCCAGGCGGCGACCAGATACGCCACCGGCGGAACACCAGGGCGCACCGGAACAAGCCCGTCAAGTGCTTCACCCGTGACACCGCCACCATTAGCGGCCTCCACGGCTAGATTGCGCACCTGCCAGCGCGACAACCGCACCACCGGCCCAGCCGTCACCGAAACAGCATCATCAAACACCCCAACCCCAGCACCCATCAGCACTTCAGAAACGACAGCAAGACCAGCCTCACCAAAAGGCAACGCCCGCAACGTAGTGATCTGAGAATTCTCGCGGCTCTCGCTCACTGAGCCGGTGTCTTTGGTGCATCCGCTCAAGAGAACCGCGGCCGCGATGAAAGCCGCGCCCCAGCGTTTCATCGTGGGTCCCGGGTGCTCAGGATGAGTGCGGCCAGGAAGTCGTGGCCGGCCGTGCTCGGGTGGCTGTCGTTTTCGGCGCAGATGAGTGTCAGCTGACACAGGATCGCCCTTCTAGCGTCACCAGGCGGGTTGAAAACCGGTGCTGGATTGGCGAATCCGGCGTCTACGGAAGCCGCGACCTGTGCCATGGCTGTGTTCAGCATGCCGATCAAATGGTCGGCCAGGCCAACGTTGATGAGTTCGACAGTGAAGGCGCCTAGCAGCACGATGTGCGCGTGCGGGGCAGCCGATCGCAGGCGCGATAACGTTTGGCGCAGCCTTTCGGCCAGCGCGGCGATCTCGGCGGGAGCGCGCTGCTGGACACATTGGATGTCTGGGCATGACTCAAGGAAAAGCCGGATATCGTTGCCCCACAAGGTAACGGTGATCAGGCCACGGTGCCCGCGCGGCTGCGAGGCGAGGAACGCTTCGGCGGCGGCAACCTGACTGCCGGTGTAGTCGTCATGCAGGCTGAATCCGCTAGCCCGCCAGATGCAAGGACCGGAGAGGAAACTGGCGGTGGTTTCGCCGGGGCACGAGTAGTTCACGGTTGTCCCGCGGACGGTCCGCGCGATGACGTCGGTGAATCCAGTGAACGCGGAGGGCGGCAGGCCGGCCAGGGCTTTGGCGGTGGTGAAGCCGTAGGGCAGTGAGTCGCCCAGCGCCAGGTGATAGCGGACTGGTGGGCGGGCCGAGGCGGAGCCTGCGGCGGCAACCGGGACGGTTACCACGATCAGCACGATGGCGAGAATCCGGGAAAGGTATCTGTTCACGACATTGATGGTCAGCCGCCTGCGTGGCCGTGACGTCGGTAGTTTTACGCATTTGCTAGATCGGCGATAGATGGCATCCTGACCTCGTGAAAGCCCGTGCTGCCGCCCTGCTCGTGATCGCCGCGTTGCTGCTTGCGTTTCGCATCTGGTACTTCGTGCGGCTCGGCGATTGGCTGTGGCTGATGCTCATTACGGCCACCGTGCAGTACACGGTGATTGTCGCTGGCGTGATCGCGACCCGGCGGCGCCCAGATAGCCGGGTTGGCCTGATCTTGCTGGCGTGGGGTTTCTTCGTTGTCCTTAGAGGACCGGGCACCGCCGAGAGTGGCGCGCTGCTGGTCATCGAGAGCAGCTTGCAGCCCTGGTACTGGATCCTGCTCGCCCACGCGATGCTGACTTACCCGGACGGGCGAGCGCACACCCGCACCGAACGGGTGTTCCTGCTCGTGGGCTATCTGTGGCCGCTGTGGTGGTTCACCGCGTGGCTGTTCGCCGAACCGGCCTGGCTGTCTAACTGTCCCGCCAATGGCTGCCCGCCCAACCCGTTTCTGATTGAGCCGACCAAACCGTTCGTTGACCTGTGGTTCACGTTCAACAATGTGATCGCTATCGGCATCGGGCTCTGGTTCCTTAGCTTGGTTATCTTGCGGCGGCGGCGAATGGCGGCACCACAGCGGCGAAGTGCCGCGCCGGCGCTGTGGGCGACCGGGGTGCTGCTGTTCGCGTACCTTCTGGAAGCGGCGCTGTTCTTGTTCCAGGTTCCCGATGGCGATCTGTGGGCGGTGATGTATTGGACTAAGCGTCTGGCCACCTTCCTGGTACCAATCGGGTTGTTGATCGCTCTGGTGAACACCAAGCTGGCGCGGGCCGATGTGGCGGCCCTGCTGGTGCGGCTTCGTCACGCTGACGCTGGCGAACTGCAGGCGAGCCTGGCGAAATTGTTTCGTGATCCGTCCGTGCGCATTGTCCAAGAGGTCTCGCCGCAGGAGCACAGTGAAGTCACCGACCTCGGCGATGGCTACGTGATGCTGCACCATCAAAGTGCCCGCACCGAAGACCCGGAGCTGTTCGAGGCTGGTGTCGCCGCGGCGCGGATGACCATCGACAACGCTCGCCTGAGCCGGCAGGTTCAAGCACAGCTGGCCGAGGTGAGTGCCTCCCGCGAACGGCTCGTCCAGGCCGCTGAGGCGGAACGTAAACGGGTGGAACGGGATCTGCATGACGGTGCGCAACAGCAACTGATTGGCGTAGGTCTCGCGCTGCAAACCGCTCGCCTGGAGATGCCCGACAGTCATCCGGTGGCCGCGATGCTCGATGACGCGACCGGTCAGCTGCGGCAGTCAATTGACGAATTGCGTTCGCTGGCAAGGGGTTTGCGCCCGGCCATGCTCACCGAACGTGGACTGGCCACAGCTCTTGCCGAGTTGCGCCGCCGCAGCAACGTGCCGATAGCACTTGAAGTCGACACGCGCCGGTTCGGCGAAGATGTCGAGACCACGGCATACTTCGTTGTCAGCGAAGCACTTCAGAACGCCACCCGGCACGCTTGCGGCGCGCACCTCCAGGTCCGCGTGACTTTTTCCAGCGATGAACTGCAGATTCTGGTACGCGATGATGGCCCCGGCGGCGCCGATGTCCACAAAGGATCTGGGCTGCGCGGCTTGTCCGACCGGGTGACCGCCATCGGCGGAACCCTTACCGTGCAAAGCCCGCCCGGCCAGGGCACCACCATCGAGGCGCGCATCCCGGCCACACCCCTCACGCAGCGGAGTGAATGATGCGACTCGTCATTGCAGATGACTCTCTGATCATCCGGGCCGGATTAATCAAACTGCTCGGTGCCATAGATACCTTCGATGTCGTGGGGGAGGCGGCCGATGCTGAACAGCTGCACCGCATCATCGCCCACGAGCGACCCGACGTCGCGGTGGTCGACATCCGCATGCCGCCAACGCATACAGATGAAGGGATCCGGGCCGCTTCGCGTATCCGCCGTGAGCATCCGTCGGTCGCTGTTTTGGTGCTATCGCAATACATTGAGGCGGCATACGCCATGGAGCTCCTCGAGGGCGGCAGCACGCACGTGGGCTACCTGCTCAAGGACCGCATCTTGCAGCGGGCCACCCTGATCGAGGCGATCGGCCGTATCCGCGATGGAGAAGTTGTCGTTGACTCCACGCTCGTTGACGCTCTGCTGGCGGCACCGGCCGTGCCCGCGGCGCTGGAGGCGTTGTCGGAGCGTGAGCGTGAGGTGCTCGCGTTGATGGCCGAGGGCCTGACCGACCGGGGCATCGCCGAGCGGCTCTCCGTTTCGCCCCGCACTGTTGGCACCCACATTCAGCACATCTTCGACCGGCTCGGAATCGCCGACACCGCAACGGACAACCGCCGTGTGCGGGCCGTTCTGTCCTATCTGGACGCCATCTAAACGAGCGGCTACACCAACGCAAAGACACGTTCCTGTGGGTCGCCGACCGCGGCAAACAACGTTCCTGGCGCCAGAGCCGGGTCGACAGCGCGGATCGTGTCGGCCTCGAACGTGTCGAACCCAGGGCCACTGATCCGCAGTCGCAGTTCCAGGCCGGGATCCTCAGTGGACCGTAGAGGGCGAGGCGGTTGCGCTTACTGGCTGCTGCTCTTGCGCTGCAGGATTTCGATCATGGTGTGGGCGGCGGCCAACTGATATTCGAGGCTGACGATGCGGGTGGCGGCATCGATGCCGATGCCGGTGTTGACGAGTTCGCGTGCGCGGTTGGCGCGGTGCAGGTCGTCGCGGCTGTAGCGCCGGTGGCCGCCCTGCGACCGGGTGATTCCGCTGGTGCCCTCGAAAAGGCCTGCTGCTTCGGCGGCGCGCAGGAAGGCTGGGGTGACCCCGATGGCGTCTGCCGCCGCTCCCATCGAGTAGCCGGGGAAGGTGGCATCGTCGAGGGCGGTTTGGCGCTGTGTTGGGTGGGGCAGTGCGGACATCGGGGGTCACCTCCAAACACATGGGAATGTTGCGGTCAACGGCTATCAAGTTTGATGGGCAGCGGCCGAGCGCGGCATGGCTTTCGCTGTGCCTCGCGTGCCGGGCTGCTGCCCTGTGTGGGTTGATGGGCGGCGCTTAGTGGGCCGCGCCGGCCTTTTCCCTGGCGTTGACGGCGGCCGTATACTGGCCGGTTTCCCCTGCGATCATTTTGTGGCCCTCATGCGACCCGATCGCCGAGTTCCCATCGCGCAAAATTTCGATCTTGCGCGGTTTGGCTTTTTCGGCAACGGGGATCGTCAGGGTGAGCACGCCGTCGCGATACTCGGCCTTAATCGCGTCGACGGCTAGGCCGTCACCGAGGACCAATTGCCGGCTATAGGTGCCAGACGGCCGTTCAGAGACCAGGTAGCGCGAGTCTTCCGGATCCTTGCGCGTCCGCTCGGCCCGCACCGTCAGGGTGTTGTTTTCGGCTGACACGTCCAAAGATTCCGGGTCGATGCCGGGAAGGTCGAACCGGCACACGAACTCATCGCCGGTGCGCAGGGCGTCCATCGGCATCAACGCCGGTGTCCGGGCGGTTCCGAACACCTCGGCGGCGAGCCGGTCGAAGTCGCGGAACGGGTCGAAACGCAGGCTAGTCATAACAGCACACCTCCAGATCTGTCCGGGGCCATTGCCCCACTTGTTGCGAAAGCTGTTTGTTTTCAGCGGTTTGGCCGCCGTTAGCCGCGCCGGTTTGGCGGGCGCAGACAGCCGAAACGCCACCAGCGACGGCGGCGGTAGTGGGCCGGTACCAGCAAGGGCATCACCATCACCCCCTTGTCGCCATGTTGTCCTCACAGGAACTCTGACCCAGCCGACACATAAATTATGTACCGACGGGAATAGATTTTGGCAAGTTCTGAACCCAAAATTCTGGTGTCGCGCTACCGGCCGGTTCCGGGGTTTGCTTGGCGATCAAGGAAGAGCCGCTGAGTTCGTGCGCACTGCTACCGCGAACGGCTCGCGCATCACGTGATGCGCGAGCCGTTCGCGGTTCAGACAGTGTCCCTCTTAATGAGGAGAAGGCCAGCCGCGACAGCGAAGGCGGCGGTGTACGCGGCGAGCAGAAGCGCTGCTGGCCCGCCGCTCAGAGTGGTCAGGACGCCGGGAGTCCCATCCTCGCTGAACGCGGTGGCGCCCAAAGATCCGGCTAGGGATCCGGCTGCTGTGCCCGGCAGGACATTCGCCAGCGCCTCGATCGGCCCGAGGACGTTTGCCACACCGCGCAGCAGGTTCTCGATGGCGAGCGCCCAGAGCATGCTCAGGCCGACAGCAAGGGCGGGACTGCGGGCCAGTGTCCCAGCCAGTGCGCCCGCCGCGGTCCACATGGCATAGATGAGCAGAGCCGAGCCAAATGCCCGCACGATCCCGGTTGCTGGGGGCCAGGCGAGCGGTTGCGATTCCGCCAGGGCGATTAGCGTGGCGGTGCTGAAGTTGAGCAGAAAGGCCGCGGTGACAAGGACAATCACGACGGTGAACAACGCCACGAGCGTGCCGCCATAGGCCGCGGCCCGTGAGGGCCCTTGGGTGAAGACGGTTTTCCACGTCCCCCAGCCGTAGCCGCCGCCCATGGTCAGCGCGCCCAGGATCAGCAGGATGACACCGCCGAACATGGGCATCCCCTGCACGGTGGTCACCGGCACATGAGCGGGCAGCAAGCCGCTGAGAACCTGTTCCGGTGCAAGACTTTCCGTGATCTCCGACCCGCTGCCACCGCGGTAGCTGAGGTAATCGAACACGTACCCGAACAAGATGTTGAGCGCCAATCCCACCCCGCCCATCACCCACAGCGCTGGCCATTTGCGTAGCCGCAAAAGCTCGGCCCGAGTACTCGCGAGCAGCCCGGTCATGGTTGCATCCCTTCAGTGATCTGGAAGAACGCCTCTTCGAGCGAGCGTTCGTGGACCCGGAGCTCGTGCAGCAGTGCGCCTTCTTCGACGAGCGCACGTGCGAGTTCTGAGGCAGTGGTGGCGCTGGCGTCAAGCCGAATGCCGTCGCCTAGCAGTTGCACCGCGTCGTCCCCGGCTATCCGCATAGCCACCGCGAGGGCCACATCCAGCGGTTCGGCCCGGACGTAAAGTGAACTGATACCCCTGATGTCGGCGACCGTGCTCTGCGAAACCAGGCGGCCGTGGGAGATGACGCCGACGCGATCGCAGATGTCCTGCACTTCAGTCAGAAGGTGACTCGACAGCAGAACCGTTTTTCCGTGCTGTGCAAGCTCTTTGAGGAGGTGCCGCATGTCGGCCATGCCTGCTGGGTCGAGCCCGTTGGTGGGTTCGTCGAGTATCAGCAGGTCCGGATCACCCAGCAGGGCCGAGGCGACGCCTAGGCGCTGTTTCATGCCCAGTGAGTAGGAACGAAACAACTCGGCGCCGCGAGTGTGCAAACCTGCCCGTTCCAGTGCCGCATCGGCGGCGCTGTCGGCTAAACCAAGGTATCGGGCCATCACCCGCAGATTCGCGCGTCCCGACAGGTACGGATAGAAGCCTGGGCTCTCGATGAGCGCACCCGTGCGGGCAGTCGCCGCCTTGTCGCCAGGCTGGTGCCCGAGAACGCTGGCGCTGCCGCTCGTCGGCCGGGTCAGGCCGAGAAGCATCCGCAAGGTGGTTGTCTTGCCCGCACCGTTAGGCCCAAGGAATCCGTACAACTCTCCTTTTTGGACGGTTAGACTGACTCCGTCGGCAACAGCCCGCTCGCCGTACTTCTTGGTTAGGCCTTCGGTGGTAACGACTGTTTCGGTCATGGCGAAAGCGTCGCAATTGGCGTCCCTGTCTGGCGCCGGCCGGGAACGGGACCTTGTGTACGCAGATTTGCGTAGGCTGTCTGCGCGTCCGGCAGGGCGACCAGTGTGTCTAAAAACGACTATCCTCGGTTCATGGGAGCTGGCCGAATGCGTTCGCATGACTGGAAACGCCACTGGGGCGATGTCTGGCCGGTACTGCTGATCCTGATACCCGGATTGTTGGGCACCGGTTCAGCGGGCGACGACGAGCTCGGCTGGAGCAGACAGCCAGGCCTGTTCGCCTATGTGCTGGTCGTGTTCGCCGCACTTTCCGCGGCCATGCTCCGCAGGCATCCCGAAGTCACGTTCTCCTGCTGCGCGGCGGCAGTCGTGGTGTACCTAGCGGCCGGGTATCCCGTCGGGCCGATTCTGATCGCTGTGCCGGTCGCCGCAGGTGGCACAGCCGTTGCGTGGCCGTTACGCCGGGTGCTGGTGTGGAACGGCGCGCTGGCGCTAGCGGTGCTGATCGCCGGTGGCATCAGGTTTTCCACCAATGTGGACGCGGCAAGGGGCCGGCCGTTTCTCGCGTGGCTGACGATATCGTTCGCCGCGGTGGCAGTGCTCACCGCGATCGGCGCGGCGACCCGCGCGCGCCGCGAGTCGGAGGTCGGGCTGCGTGCCGCGCACGCCATGCGTGCCGTGTCCGACGAACGCCTGCGGATGGCTCAGGAGCTGCACGATTCGGTGGGCCACGGCCTGGCAGTGATCGCGATGCAGGCGGGAATTGCCTTGCATGTGCTGGAACGTAACTCCGCCAAGGCGCGGGAGTCCCTGGAGGCGATTCAGGCCGCGAGCCGTGAATCCTTACAAGGCATGCGTTTTCAGCTGGACCTGTGGCGGGGCTCTGATGGCGGTGAGCCTGACCGTCCGGCGCCAGGGCTGGCCGACGCTGAGGTCCTGCTGCGCCGCATCCGTGGTGGCGGGCTGGAGATACTGGCGGACATCCGCCCCGGCGAGCTACCACCGGACGTGGATGTGGCCGCTTATCGCATCCTGCAAGAGTCTTTGACTAACGTCCTGCGTCATGCCGGGCCGACGCTGGCCAGGGTGACGATCCTGCGGGAGAGCGACGAGCTGGTGCTAGAAATCGCCAACAATGGACCGGTCAATGAGCCGCCTACCGCAAGCGGCAGCGGCATTGCCGGCATGCGCGCGCGTGCCCAGGCTCTCGGCGGCCGGCTCGAAGCGGGCGTGCGGCCCGAGGGCGGGTTCGCGGTCAGCGCCAGGCTCCCGCTGGCCATCGCGACGGTGCAAGGATCCATGTCGTGATTCGTGTGGTGGTTGTTGACGACCAAGCGCTGGTACGGATGGGACTGCGGACGCTGCTGGAAGACGAGGCCGACACGGAACTGGTCGGCGAGGCCGCTGACGGCAGAGCTGGGGTCGAGATAGTCCGCCGGACCGTGCCGGATGTGGTGCTCCTCGACGTCCGTATGCCCATACTCGACGGGCTCGCCGCATTGCGTGAAATCACCTCGGACCGAGCACTCGCGACAGTCCGCATCATCATGCTGACAACGTTCGAGACGGACGAGTATGTCTTCGGGGCACTGCGAAACGGTGCCAGCGGCTTCATTCTCAAAGACTCACCGCCGAGTGAGCTGCTGCATGCGCTGCGGGTGGTTGCCGAAGGCGCCTCACTGCTTTCGCCCTCGGTGACCCGGCGTGTGATCCAGCAGTTCAGTGCGCGTGGCACGCCCCCGGGCATTTCCGCGCCCGAGTTAGAACGTCTCACTGACCGCGAACGGGAGATGGTGGCTTGGGTGGCCACCGGCCGGTCAAACGACGAAATCGCCGCCGAGCTGTTTGTCAGCCCGGCTACGGTGCGCACTCACGTGAGCCGTGCCATGGTCAAGCTTCGTGCCCGCGACCGCGCCCAGCTAGTCGTCTTCGCCGTCCAAGCTGGACTTAACGTGCCAGGAACGGACTGAACTCCCCGGAGGCGCGCTATTTCTTCTTGGCTAGGTCCGCGGCCACTTCGATCGCGATGGCGATGGCTCGTTGTGCCAGTGGGGACTGGGTTCGCCCTCGCGGCCAGTGCAGATAGATTTCGCGCGGGGGAAGTGCCGGGCGCAGCTCGTGAATGCGCAGACGGTCGTCGGATTCGGCTCCGGCCGCTTGGATGGCCAGCCGTGGTAAGACTGCCGATCCCATGCCGGCTCGCACCATCGACAGCAACATCTCGTTGCCCGCTGTGCGGAAGACGACCTTCGGGTTCGTGTCACTGCGGGCGAGTGCCTCCTCCATGCGGCGCTGGCCGCAGATCGACGGCCACGCCACCATCGGCGCGCCGTCGAGTTGCTTGAGCGGTACGGCATTGCGGGAGAAGGCGCCGTGCTTGGCCACCAGCAGGTACGGATCGTCGAGCAGCTTGACGTATTCGACCTCGCCGTCGAGGGGACCGTCGTAGAACAGCAAGTCGAGGTCACCGATCTGTGGCGTGTCTGGTTCCTCTTCGGACAGCCGGATATCGCAACCGGGGTGCTCATCGCGCAGGCGGCGTACGACGACGGGCAGGATGACCGTGGACACGCTTTGGAAGGTGCCGATGTCGATGCGCCCGTCGCCGGCGTGGAAGCGGTCCACGGCCTCGGCTAGTGCGGCCGCCTTCGCCAGCAGTTCGCGCCCGTGCTCGAGGACGATTGCGCCCAGTGGCGTGAGCCGCACCGCTCTGGGGCCGCCTGGCCGGTCGAACACCGGTCCGTTGACGGATCGCTCCAGTGCGGCGATTTGCTGGCTCACCGTCGATTGGGTGTAGCCGAGCCGTGCCGCGGCCCGGCCGAATGAGCCTTCCTCGGCGATAGCGGCCATCGCGGCTAGGTGCCGTAGTTCGAGATCGGTCACGAACCCAGCCTATCGAACCATCGCTGTTGGCGATCGTGTCGATCGGAAACTATCGCTTTTGGTGAACATTTCCGGCGCCTAGCGTGCCCGTATGACCTCAGTAGTGGCCGGTCGTGGTCCGGCGATCGACCCGAGTGCCCGTAACACCGCAGTACTGGTTGGGTTCACGGCCATCACGAACCTGGCCGATGGCGCGCTCAAGGTTGCCCTTCCGCTGATCGCGGCGTCTATGACCACATCACCCTCGCTGGTGTCAGGCGTGCTGCTTACCCTGACTCTGCCGTGGGTGTTCGCGGCTCTGCATGTCGGAGTGCTCGTGGATCGCCGCGACAGGCGCACTCTTTTGTGGGTTGCGAACGGGGTGCGCGTCGCCGTTGTAGGTGGTTTCCTTGCGGCAATGGCCCTGGAGGCGTTCAGTTTGCCACTGATTTACGTAGGTGGAATTCTGCTGGGCCTAGCCGAGGTGATCGCTTTGACCTCGGCTGCCGCTCTCGTTCCAAGCGCGGTCTCGCCGTCGTTGCGTGAGCGTGCCAACGCCTGGCTGACCGGAGCCGAAACGGTCTGCAACGAGTTCGTCGGACCGTTCGTGGGCGGTCTGCTGGTCGCGATTGGAGCGGCGTTCGCGCTCGGTGCGACCGTGGCTGGATACCTCCTTACCGCGGCAACCCTTGTCCTGCTTGCTGGCCGTTTCCGCGCGGCCGCCAAGGAAGGCCAGCCGTCCCGGTCGGTCCACCAGCAAATCGGCGACGGCTTGCGGTTCCTTTGGCGCGAACGGCTGTTGCGCGTGATGACGCTCGTCGTTGCGGCGCTCAACACGTGCTGGGGAGCGTGGCTGGCGCTCATGCCGTTGTACGCGACAAAGGTCATGGGATTGCCGGTTAGCCGGTATGGACTCCTGGTGGGCGCGCTGGGGTTGGGTGGCCTGACGGGCACGATGATCATGTCGGTCAGCACGCGTCTGTTCGGGCGGCGTTACGTGATGTTCGCGAACGTGGTGCTGACCTTTGCCCTGGTGGCGATTCCCGCGGTGACGGCGAACGTTTGGGCGGTCGGCTTAGGCGCTTTTCTGGGCGGTGTGGGCGGTGGGCTCTGGGTGGTCAATTCGCGAACCGTCAGCCAAATTCTGGTCCCCGGTGACATGCTGGGCCGCTACAGTTCCGCGTCGCGGATGTTCGGCTGGGGTGCCGTTCCGGTCGGCGCCGGCCTTTCCGGGGTTCTGGCCGAATGGTTCGGGTTCTCCGTGTCGTTTGCCTTCTTTTCTCTGGCAACCGTCCTGGTGATAGTTCCGTTCGCGCGGGTGTTCACTCCTGCGGTTCAGGCTGAGGTTGAGGCCAAGGTCAGTATCGATCGTGTTTAGCGATGGTGCTGATCGGAAATCATCGCTTTTCGCGATGACTTGGCCGGGCTAGCGTCGGTGACATGACGACCGCCAGCTTCGCGCCAGCGAAGACCCGAAGCCCATTGCTACTCATTGGGGCCGCGCTGACAATCGTCTACGTAGTCTGGGGTTCGACCTATCTCGCGATCCGGATCATGGTCGAGGAGATGCCTCCGTTTGTCAGCGCCGGTGCCCGCTTCCTTGTGGCTAGCTTGTTGTTGGCCGGGGTGCTGACGGTGCGAGGCGGTCTGAGCCGGCTTGCCGTGACCCGTCAGCAACTCCTGGGATGTGCGCGGATTGGGCTGCTTCTCGTGGCGGTGGGCCAGGGCCTGGTAACCCTGGCCGAGCACGGTGGGGCAACGTCCGGCATCACGGCGTTACTTGTGGCAGCGGTGCCGCTATGGATCATCTGTTTGCGTGTGCTGTCAGGTGAACGTCCGGCGGGCACGACGATGGCGGGCGTGGCGATCGGCTTTGGCGGCCTGGTGGTGCTGGTCGCCGCGACCGGATTCGGTGGCGCCTTTCCGATTTGGACGATGGTGGCGGTCCTCGTCGCGGGACTGTCGTGGGCCTACGGCTCGTGGCGGCAGCCGCGCATGGCGCTTCCGCGTGACCCGTTCGTGATCGCGGTCTACGAGATGCTCATCGGTGGCGCCGTCCTGACCGTGGCTGGCTTCATCAGTGGCGAGCGGCTCGACCCAGCGGCGTACTCCGCCCGGTCCTGGATGGCGTGGGGCTACCTCGTCCTATTTGGATCCGTCGCGGCGTTCTCCGCCTATGTCTGGCTGCTGCAATCGACGGCGACGTCGTTGGCGGCCACGTATGCCTATGTCAATCCGTTAGTCGCTGTGTTCCTGGGATGGCTGATTCTCGCTGAGCCAGTGACGGTACCCCTCGTCGTCGGCGGGCTGATCGTGGTGCTCGCGGTGGCCGTCGTCGTTCGCTCCGAGTTTCAACGATAAAGAGGAGAGTCCAATGAGTACGTTCGTGTTGATCCATGGTGGCGGCGACGTCGGATGGTCGTGGCACTTGGTGCAGGCCGAATTGCAGGCACGTGGGCATGATGTGATAGCTCCTGACCTTCCGGGTGATGACGAGTCGCACACCTTGGAGGATTACGCCGACGCGGTCGTGGAAGCGGTTGGTGACAGGCGAAACCTGGTCGTCGTGGGCCACTCGTTTGGTGCGTTCACCGCCCCGCTGGTCGCCGCGCGGCTGCCCGTCGAGGTGCTGGTCCTGTTGGCCGGCATGGTTCCGAGGCCGGGCGAGTCGCCCGACGAATGGTGGGCCAACACCGGTTACCAGAGCGCGGTGCAAAAGCAGGCCAAGCGTGATGGCGGCTTAACCGGCCACGCGGATCCTTTCGTGAGCTTCTACCACGATGTGCCGCGGCAACTGGCCGAGGAAGCGATGAGCAAGGAACGCGCGCACCCATCGAGCGCCGCATCGGCCGCCGTCTGGCCGCTGAAGGAATGGCCTGACACCCCAACGAGGTTCGTGCTCTGCACGGAGGACCGCTTCTTCCCACCCGACTTCTTCCGCCGCCTCGTGCGCGACCGTCTGGGATTCGTCCCGGACGAGATCGCGGGCAGCCACTGCGTGGCACTGAGCCGGCCCAAAGAGGTGGCCGACATTTTGGCGGGCTATGCGGCGACCGCTTCAGCTGCGAAGGCTGGCCAGTGATGTTCGATGCCATCGTCGTCGGCGGGGGACCAGCTGGTCTGTCCGCCGCCTTGACTCTCGGCCGCGCCATCCGGCGTGCGCTCTTGATAGATTCCGGCGAGTACCGCAACGCGCGCGCTGAGAACATGCACAACTTCCTTACCCGCGATGGCATCCCGCCGAGCGAGTTTCGCGCGATCGCCCATGCGGAACTCAAGCGGTATCCCACGATCGAGACCCAGAAAGCGACCGTCAACAACGTCACACCTATAGGGGACGGGTTTGCGTTGACGCTGGGCGATAGCTCGACTGTTCAGACACGGCGCCTGATTCTGGCCACGGGTCTGGCCGACGACCTGCCGCCGATCGAAGGGCTCGCGCGGCTATGGGGACGCGGCATCTACCACTGTCCGTACTGCCATGGCTACGAAGCCGCCCGCGGCGAGCCGATTGCTGTGCTGTACCACGACGCCATCATGGTCGACCTCGCCCTGCACTTGCGGAGGTTCAGCCCTGACGTCGTCCTGTGTGCCAACGGGCGCGCCGGCGAACTCGACGAAACGGCACTGAATCGGCTGGCGGACAACGGCGTATTGGTACGCGACGAAAAGGTCGTTCGCTTGGAGGGTGGCGAGGAAACGCTTGAGCGCATCGTGTTCGCATCTGGCGAGCCGTTGCCCCGCAAGGCGCTGTTCGCTGTCGGACAGTTGAGGCAGCGCTCGGCATTGCCCAGCAAGCTGGGATGCCGTTTGCTGCCAGACGGTTGCGTGGAGGTCGACGACTTCCAGGCGACCAGCGTCGCTGGCGTCTACGCCGCTGGCGACATGGCACACCGGCCGAGCCTGCCGATGCCGCTTCCCTTTGTGGTTACGGCGACGGCCAGCGGCACCATTGCGGCGATCGCGGCCGACAAGAACCTGGTCGCGACCGACACCGCCCCTCGGGCTTGACACCACCGTCCATATTGGAGGCCAAAATGTCATATCCACCAGTCGTTTCCAGGCCAGATTGGCTAGCCGCACGCAAGAAACTGCTCGTACAGGAAAAACAACTCACCCGCGCACGGGACAAGGTCAACAGCGACCGCCGAAGACTGCCAATGGTCAAGGTAGACAAGGAATATGTCTTCGACGGGCCTAACGGCAAGGCAACGTTGCTGGAGCTGTTCGAGCAGCGCCGCCAGCTGATCGTCTACCACATGATGCTCACGCATTGTCCCGGCTGCTCCCTGCTCATCGACAACATCGGCCACCTCGCCCACTTGCACGCCCGCGACACCACGCTCGTCGTGGTGAGCAGAAGCCCGTTCGCCGAGCTTGATGATTTCCGCCGCCGCATGGGCTGGACGATGCCGTTCTACAGCTCCCACGGCTCTGACTTCAACTACGACTTCCACACCACAGTGGACTCATCAGTCGCGCCCGTCGAAATCAACTTCGCCGACGAGGAAGAACTACGGGCGGCCGGCATCGACTACGAAGGCGAAGTAGCCGGCGCGAGCGTGTTCCTGCGCGACGGCGAGGACATTTTCCACACATACTCCACCTACGAGCGCGGCACGGACCTGCTGAACGGCACCCTGGTCTACCTCGACCTGACTCCCCTTGGCAGGCAAGAGGACTGGGAAGAACCCGCTGGCAGAAGCAACGCCTCGGCGTCGGGCTGGTGGCAACTGCACGACGAGTATGCCCCAGGTGATTCCGCCTGGGGCATGCCTAAACCAGCTAGCTAGCGAATCCGGTACGCGCGAATGATTGTCTCCTCGAAGGCGTTGCCCGCGTTGTCGGCGACCTTGGCCCGCAGTGACGCGAACCCGCTCCCTGACGGGTGCGGAATGTAAGCGGCGCCAAGGATTACCGGCACCCTGATCCAATGCGCGCCGTCGTCAAAGGACACTTCGACACAGAGCGTCGTGAGCTTGCCCGGCTTCGAGCCTGCCTGCGCCGCTGCGGTGACCGCAACCCGGTGAACCTGTCCACCGGCCAAACTGTTGTGCGCATCCAGCTTCGGCTGCAGCGTCACTCCCCACAACGGCAGCATCGTTTCGTTGTCTGCGTGTCCGCTGCGGAACGTCCATGCCGCGCTGACTGTCGTGGACAGTTCGCTCTGGTGGGTGGCCTGTGTCTCGAGCTGGTAGGTGCCCGGCGACGGCGGCACATATGCCTGTAGCCACACCGGATAATCCGATACCAGCAGCTTCTTTCCATCTCGGGACAACACCGTCGGCACAGTGCCGGAAGCAGCGCCCCACCGGCGGTGACCGTCCGAGAAGTCGCTGAGGTTGATTTCCATGACGTTGCCGATCCGGCGCGTTGGCGCCTCAAGCATGACGGCCTGGGGGAATGCGCTACCGAATACGCCCGAGTTCCACGCCTCGCCGGACCGTCCGGAGTAAGTCTTATAGGCCGGATCCCAGGTGCTTGTCCGCGATTCGTTCTCGCCAAAGGTGTCGAACACACCAAGCCATTCCACACCCGGGTCGGTGTTGTAGAACTCGGTGCGTTTGAAGGGCAAACGCATGAACGTGCTGGCGTAGAAACCACCCGCCCCGAAATCCGAGATCGACGGGAACGCACGCTTGTCGCCCATCGTGTTCGCGCCAATGGCCGCGTAAACCGAATGCACTTGAGCGAGGTCTTTGTCCGCGACGTCGCGCTGGAATCCGTTAGCCATCTGTCCCCGGATCGGGAAGTTGAGCAGATAGGCGTACGGGCTGTCCATGTTGCCCGCCGCGGTGAACTGTGCGCCGACGCGTGAGAGGAACTTCGGCTCGGTCTGCTCGGGGCCGATGCGGCCGGTGAACAACTGGTCCGGCGAATTCGAGCCGACAAGATGTCCTGTCGTCCAGCCCTCATCATGCATCAGGATGGCCGAAGCGTCGGCCATCTGGGCCTGGGCATCAGGGCGGGGCACCGTGATTTTGATCGGCTGTGCTTGGCGCGCATCGACCACGATAGTCATATCGTGATCGACGTCAAGCCGGGGTTGCGCCATCAACGTGGAGCCGTTTTCGCTAGAAATGAAACTGTCCAAGGTGTACGCACCGCGCCGCACCCGGAACACGGTCGTGTCCACACCAGAGTCGATCCCGGTGTCCGGCAGGCTCCACGCCCCGTGCCGGGACAGCCGGGTGGCAAACCAGCTCGGCACGCCGCTGGCCCGGTCAATGTGCTTAACGGTGACGTCGTAACTCTCGACCTCGTTGTCCAGCCCGAAAGCCGTGCGCACAACGGTTTCCCCGGCCGTCGCGACGACCCAGCCGCCGATCGCCCCGGTCGGGCTCGCGGCAGTCGTTGCCGCCCTTAACGTGACGCTCGTGGTCCCGCCCGCCGGGACGCTCACCGTGGCGGCGCTCAGCGAGAACAACTCTGGCCCTGCAATAGCCAGGTGTAGCACGACTGGCTGCGTGCCGTGGTTGGCGTAGGTCAGTTCTTTGCTCAGGACCTCGTCGTCGGTGTGCGGAAAGGCCTGGCGCCCAAAGCTGACACTCGCCGGATGTGTTGTGATGCTTTGCACGATCGCCCGGTGCAGGTCGAGGCCACCGGCGCCCTGCTCGAATACGCCATTGACCGGGTTGGGCCGAGCTGACGCCATGAGAGCCGCTTTCAGCTGGCTGCCGGTCCAATCAGGATGTAGCTGGGCGAGCACCGCCGCCGCACCCGAGACCTGTGACGCGGCCATCGAGGTGCCCGATAGTGTCGTGTACAGATCACCGTAGTAGCCCGGAACCGTCATCGCGTCCTTACCTCTGGCCGCGGTGACGTCGACGCCGGGCGCGGTGAGGTCTGGTTTGACAGCGGCATCGCCGAGCCGAGGCCCGCGTCCCGAAAACGGCGCCACCGCACCGGTGCTGTCGGTCGCACCGACGGTCAACGCCGCGTCGGCACTGCCCGGGGTGAAGATGGTCTTCTCGTTGCCTGCCGCCGCTACGAAAAGCGCACCGTACTGATCGGACAGTCGCTGCACGGCTTCCTCGATCGGGTCGGTCTCCGCGTGGTCCGGCCGGCCAAAGCTCATATTCACGATCTTGGCGTGCTGCTCACCGACGGCCCACTCCATCGCCGCGACGATCCATGACTCGCCGCAGAAGGTCGGGAAATCGGTCAGGCTGACCACCACGCATACCTTGCCGTCGAGCAGCTTCGCGCCGGGTGCGGCTGCCGCAGCAGTTGCCGCGACGTGTGTGCCGTGCCCAGAAAGGTCACGCTCGTCCTCGTACCCGGGCTCGGTGAAGTTCTGCCGCGCCACGACGCGCCCGGCGAGGTCGGGGTGAGTGTCATCGATGCCGCTGTCCAAAATGGCCACGGTTACCCCGTCGCCGGCTAGCTGCGCTCGCGACGGCGAAACTCCTTTTCCCGGCGCCGGTTTGGCTTGGGCGGGACCGGCTTTGCGCATGCCGTCGAGCCAGATCCGGGAAGCCGAGGAGAGCTGGCGCCACGATTGAGCCGCGGTGGCACGATCCTGATGCACGGCCGTGGCCTTCAGCGAACGCAACTGGCGCTGATGGGCTAGGCCCGCGGTGCTAGGCCCACCAGACACGATGAGCGGTAGGTAGTCGCGGCGGTCGTAGCCGAATTCAAGCAGGGCCGTCACATCGAACAAGCGTGGATCTAGGCGGCCGGAGGCGAGAAGCTTGGCCGCGTCGCCAGGGATGACACGGGTTCGCTTGCCATCGTTGAGAGTGGTGAAAGTGATGTCCTTGCGGCCTGGTCCCGGGTGTACGGAGACGTGCTGTCCATCCACGACAGTCACCTCGTCTCCGGTGATCAGGGTCAGGGTGCGAGCTTTGCTGTTGCCTTGGGCTGGCCTGGCGATGTCCTTGGGCGAGGCGCCACTAACCGGAGCTGTCCCGAACGCCAGGGCGAGTCCGAGCAGGCCGCTGAGGAGTTTTGTTCGCATACCTGGTACCACGCGGTGGCAGATGTATGCTGTTGCATGCGAAAAGCCCGGTCCCATCATGAGACCGGGCTTTCGTCACCTGTCAGGTGGCCGGGGTGAAGCTGCCCATCACCTTCAACGCGTCGGACTGGTTGAGGTCTCCGCTGAGTTCGGCGACGCGATCGCCGTACCGGTACCGAACAAAGCCGTCAGTCAGCTCGAACTCGCGACCGTCGACTGTCCTATTCGGAACAAACGGCATACCGTCCAGCCGCAGCGTCTCCACCCGAAACGTCCCGTAGGTGAGCTGGTCGAACAGGTGGCCATCGCTCATGAGACCCAGCTGGCACCCCGTCAGCTCGGAGCCGCTAGGCGTCCACGTCAGCTGGAAATCCACCGCGCACACGTAGGACTTGTCCAGCACGACTAGCCCGGCCACCTCCAGCATGGCCTGTTTCCGCTGTTCCACAGTGGACGCTGGAATGTCGCCATGGACCGCGAAGACGCCCACGTGCACGCCGTCATTTGTCGCCCATGTCAGAGCCGACCACTTCGCCTCAATGCTGTAGGTGAGCGTCGCGGGCCGCCCGTACACCGTCAGCGGCTCGGTTGACCGCTCTCCGGGCCAGGCTTCTCCACCATCGCCCAGCGCGGTCATCAGAGCCGCCGCGGAATCCGCACGGCCCACGGTGTAACCGCTCACCGGCCCGGGCACGCTGGGTACGCGCCCAACATTGAGCTTCTGCCAGTGAGCGCGGGTCTTCCACTCGAGCATGCTGACTTCGGGGTCGGTGACGTCTAGACGCAACACGCTCGGCCCGGTCTCTCCCGTCGCGAGGGGTGGGCGGGCGGTCAGCAACTTCTGCGGGCTTTCCGACGGGCTGGCTGTCGGTGCCGGCTTGACGGGGCCGGCCGTGGCGGGCTGTAGACCGTTGTCGCCGTTACCTTTTGGCGTACCCACCAAAGAAACAGTGAGTGCGGCGGTGAGCACGAGCGCGACGGCGCCGGTGCCGAACATGGCGTGCCGCAACCGGCGCTGCCGCATCCCTCGCCGTCTCGCCCCGCTGAGGAGGTCTTCCACGTGGACCGGGTCGCCGGCCCGACTCGTCAGCGCTTCGCGGATCGCATCGTCGATCTCGCTCATCAGTGCATCCTTCCCGAATTCAGTGCGGGCTGCTTACCCAGCTGTTCACGCAGGGTGGCGAGCGCTCGCATCACTTGCGAACGAACGGTGACGGTCGAGCAATTCAAAATGTCGGCGATGGACGCGTCGTCGAGATCCTCGTAGTAGCGCAGCACGACAGCCGCCCGTTGTTTGGCGGGCAGCTGCGAGACCAGTCGCCAAGCCGCGTCCCGGTCGGCTGCTTCCTGGCCGATGTCGCCGCGGCCGGCTGGCTCGGCGATCGTGCCTGTGGTCAGCTCGCTGGAGGATTTTCGGCGCCAGCGGGAAATGTTCGCGTTGACCAGCATCTTGCGAACGTATTGATCCGGGTCTCCACCTTGGACGATCGATTTCCAGCGAACGAATGCTTTGCCGAGCACCTCCTGCACGAGGTCCTCCGCGAGATGGCGGTCGTGCACGAGCAAGCGGGCGAGCTGCACCAGACGCGCGCCGCGTAGCCTCACGTAATCGTCGAACGTGACCATTCGTCGGTCCCTCCTTGGCCCAGGCCGTCACCAAGGATGCACGCGGCGCAGCGTCTGGTTTGTTGCATGCCATTCAAGAACAATTTGGGGTACGCCGAGAGTGGTCCTGTGAGCGCCTCATAATGCCGACTCGATGTCGTCAATCCGCCAATGTGAATCTGTCTGTTGCCCGCGTGGCGAAAGTGTTCGTATGACACTTCGACGGCGCTGGGCGGCGTTGGTGGTCACTTTCGTGGTGGCCATGGCGGTCGTCCCGGGAACCCCGGCGGCCGCAGCCGAGATCGGGCCCCTGCAAATCATCAACTACAACAGCGGTCTGTGTATGGACATCAAGGACCGCAGCACCTCTTCTGGCGCGACGATCCACCAATGGACGTGCCGCCGGCAAACCAACCAGCTGTGGTGGTTCACCCATCAGCCGCAAGGCAACGGGGGCTTCTGGGACATCCGTCCACAAAGCACCATCCTGCGTGACCCTTCGCTCTGCCTGACCAATCCGGGCTGGAGCAAGGCCAACGGACACGACTACAAGACCCGCGACTGCACCGCACCGCCGTGGGCCGACAGCAGCCAGGGCTTCTCCTACACCCTCGGCCTGCCATACGCGTCGCCGCTACCGACGCCCGGCCCGCAATACCGCTACCGCCTGATCAACTGGTTCTCGCAGATGTGCCTGGAGGTTACCGGCGGCAGCACGTCGCTGGGCGCCATCATCCAGCAAGCACCCTGTGATGGCAGCGCGAAACAGCTCTGGATCATCAATTACTAGCGGATGTCGCCGATCCCGGGGCTGCTCATCGCGGCTTCGGGATCGGCGCGCTGGGCCTAGCGCAGGATCGCCTCGACGAAATCGGCACCGAGACGGGCGCAGACCGTGAGGTCGAGCTGGTAGAGCACATATCGCCCGCGCCGGCTGACTGTCACCAAGCCGGCCTGTTTGAGTACCGTCAGGTGCCGGGAGACCTCGGGCGCGGTCAGCTGCCAAGCGTCGGCGAGCTCGCCGGTGGTGTGCGGCCCGCGGGCGATGGTGCGGGCGAGCCTGCGCCGCACGGGGTGGGCGAGGGCGTCAATGCGCTGCTGCACGAGGCGCAGGGGAATGGGGTCGGGCAGGCCCTGTGCGGCGACCGGGTACTGAATCACGGGCCGCCAGCCCGGAGCATGCACGACAAGCAGGTGAGGGTGCCCGAAGGCCGTGGGAATGAAGGTGACCCCGCTGCCGTGTGCGGTGGTCGCGTTGTCCTGAAGTTTGTCGACCACGATCCGGTTGTCCTGCAGCGAGACCGATGGTGAAACGGCGCCGAGCATGGCCGAAAGTCCACGGTGCGCCAATAGATCCGCCTTATGGCGGGAGTCTGCGGCGAGCTGGTGCTGCACCCGTGCCCATGATTCGGCGAAGAACGCCTGCTCGCAGTCCTCGAGCAGGCGGCGCACCCAGGCGCGCACACGCGGCGGATCGGCCAGCAGCCGCTCGGCGAATTCGGCCTGCCGTGGGCCGCGTGCCATTGCCTGCTCAAGTGCCTTTTCACGGGAGAAGAGCCGGTGCAGCGGCGTCGAACCGCAACTGGTGGTGATCAGCGCCGAGAACACGTAGGTCTCGTCGTCGAGCCGATCGACCTCGTCTAGCTCTTGGGCCAGAGTTGCCTGCGGCTGGCCGGGGACGAAGAAGTCGGCGCGGGCCGAGCGCCAGAGGAAGTCGGCCTCGATCAGGCGCTCGCTGAGCTCGGGCTTGAGTGAGGCGGAAGTGGCGGCGATCCAGCCGTGCAACGCCGGGTGGTGGCCTGGCTCGGAGAGCGCGTGAAGCATCGAGGTCAGCTCGGCCAGCGGCGAAGGTGCGAAGACGTACCGCTCGTCTGCCATGCCGGTGATGTCGATCGTGAGGGCCACGCGCCAATAGTGCCCGCCACCGCGCCCGAAAGCTTGCGGATTGACGATCCCCGTCAACCCACGAGCGTCCCGGCCGCGCGTTGGGGAGATTCGATCGCGTGCGCAGATATGTGGTGGCCCTGGCGGTCGATTCGGTGGGTGGCGGGATGCTGCGGCCCTTCTTGGTGCTTTATGGCGTGACGGTACTCGGGCTGGGGGTGGGGGAGGCCGGCGTCGCACTGTCGGCGGGCTTGCTGGCGGGGCTCGCCGCGCTCCCACTCCTGGGACGGTGGATCGACCGCGGTGTACGATCGGCGGCGGTGGCGGCGACGCTTTTCATTCGTGTTGCTGGCATAGCTGTGCTGCTTACCGGTCGCGGGTTCGCGGCCTTCGCGGTGGCGTCGGTCCTGTTGGGCGTTGGCAGTCAGGCTTTTCCCGCGGCGCACGCTGCCGTGGTGGCAGCGCTCAAGCAGGGACGCGAACGCGATGCCGCACTCGCGACGACACGTTCGGTGCGCAACGCCGGCCTGGGTGCGGGCGCGCTGCTCGGGCTGCTAGCCGTGGCCGGCGGCGGAAATGTCCTCAAGGTACTTATTGCCGCCACCGCCTTGGCATTCCTTGTCGCAGGCGGGCTCACGCTGTCGACGAGGGTGACAGCCGGGCGGCCAAAGCACGACGGTCGCCAGGGCACGGCGCCCAGCATGGCCGTGCTTCTTGTGGCCAACCTTCCCTTCGCCATGTGCTTTAGCGTGCTTGAGGTCGTGTTGCCGGCCCTGCTCGCGACCCGGATGCAGGCCAACGCCGCCTGGCCAGCGGCCTTGTTTGTTGGCAACACCGTGCTGGTGATCGTGCTCCAGGTGCCCCTTGTCAGATGGCTGTCGAAATGGGCCCGCGGCACGGTGTTCGCCGCCTCAGGGGTCGTGCTTGGATTGTCCTATCTGGGCTTCTGGGTGGGTGAGGCGGCCGGGGCGGTGGCCATCGCCGCGGTCGGCGTCATCTACACGCTGGGCGAAATCCTTTACACCGGAAGCGGAACCGCCCTCGTCATCGCGAGCACGCCACCGGCGCAATTGGGCCGCGCGCTGGTGCGCTTTCAGCTTTCCACCGGACTAGGTATGGCCATCGCACCGGCAGCGCTCCTGGGATTGCTCGAGGTTGGCCCGGCTGCGCTTTGGGGGTCCCTCAGCGTGGCTACTTTTGCTGCGGCCCTTGCTTTCCGCTGGAAGCCGGTCGTCAGGTCGCGGTGGTCGTTAAGCGCGGCCGGTGATGAGGTTCCGTTCGCGGCTGATGATCGTCTCAAGGTCGATCTGGTCGTAGTTGCTCAGGATGACACCGGTCCAGTCAAGGTCGCGGTAGATCGTCCAGTTGGCCGACTCGCCCGCCGCGCCGCCGCCGTGGCCGAATAGCAAGTGGTTGTTGTGCACGGGTGCGGGCGCACCGTACGCGGTGAAGCTGCGCACGGCGGGATCGGCAACACCACGGGGACGGTTGGGGAACTTCGGGCTCATGAACAGCTCGGTGTAGGCGGGGTTTAGCAGCTTTCCCCGCTGCAAGGCATTGGCGAAGCGGACCAGATCGCCCGCGGTGGAAAACCCGTTACCACCACCGGTGCCAATGAACATGCGTGCCGCGCCGATCCCGGCACGCAGGGCATCGGCCCGGTTGCCTGAGCTTTCCAGGGTGTAGGGGTGCGCGATTCGCTTGTCGGCCAGCCATTGTGACCGCGTGTAGAAGCCGGAGCGCGTCATGCCAGCGGGGTTGAAGATGTGGTCGCGCACGTAGTCGTAGAACGACTTACCGGAAACTCGCGCGACGACGGCACCGAGGGTGTCGTAGCCGTTGTTGCTGTAACGATTCCCTGTTCCTGGCGTGAACTGCAGCGGTTCCTTGCCGATGATCCTCAGGGTTTCGTCCATGACCTCCGCGGCGCTGGTCCAGGTGCCGGCCTTGTCCATGAACTCCGCGTTGGTGAGCAGGTCGCCCATGCCGGAGGTGTGGGTCAGCAGGTGGTGGATCGTGACGGTGCTGGCGATCGCCGCTGGGAATCCGTCCAAGTAGGTGCCGAGAGTTCCGTAGAAGTCAATCTTTCCCTGCTGGGCGAGCTGAAGGATCGCCAAGGCGGTGAACGGCTTTGACGCCGATGCGAGAGCGAAGATGGTGTCGATTTCGTTGGCGAGGGACTGCTCTTTGTCGGCCATGCCGTAGGACCTGGCGAGGACGGTCTTGCCCCGGCGCGCCAGGAGCACCGTTCCGGAGAACTTGTCCTCAGCGGCCATTTGGGCGATGAGCTTGTCGTATTCCCCGCCGGGCCGCAGGCCCTTCGGCACCGAGGAAGTTTCGAAAGGCCCGGCACCGTTGGCCGCGTGGGCAGTGCTGGAGCCAGCGATCACTCCGGTCGCGGCAAGCGGGGCAGCTCCCAGGAGCCCAAGAAGATGGCGCCGTGACGGCTGGCGGGCGGGCAAAGACTGGTGCGGCATAGGGGGTCCTTCTCGTCAGACAACTGATGTGTCATCACTTCTACCTATCGGCCGTTATCGGCAGCCGATGGCAGAGCCATACATCATCCATATGCCGGCGGTGCCACAATGGCCTGGTGCGGGTGCTGCTGGTCGAAGATGAAGAGCCGCTGGCCGGTTACATCGCGGCCGGGTTGCGCAAGCACGGGTTCGTCGTCGACCTCGCCGCCGACGGCCAGACCGCTTTGGACAAGTTCGAAGTCACGCAATACGACGTGCTTGTGTTGGACCGTGACCTGCCCGTCGTGCACGGCGACGCTGTCTGCCGATATGTGGCTGACCGTGGCACCGCGCGCATCCTGATGCTGACCGCGTCTGGAGCGGTGCAGGACCGCGTCGATGGGCTAACGTTTGGCGCCGATGACTATCTGGGCAAGCCATTCGCGTTTTCAGAGCTTGTCGCGCGAGTCCACGCCCTGTCACGGCGGACCAGCCCCGCGCGGCCACCCGTGCTCCATAGCGCCGGCCTGACGCTTGACCCCGCAAGGCGAACAGCCGAACGGGACGGACGCTTGCTAGACCTGACGCCAAAGGAGTTCGGTGTGCTGCAGCAGCTGCTCGCAGCCGATGGCGACGTCGTCAGTGCGGAAACGTTGCTGGACAAGGTTTGGGACGAGCACACTGATCCGTTCACCAACGCGGTGCGCATCACCGTCGGCACCCTTCGCCGCAAACTTGGTGAGCCACCGGTCATTCACACGGTGACCGGTGCCGGGTACCGGATCGGGTCATGACTCTGCGGCTGACGGCCCGCGGCCGGCTCGCTGTCCTTTACACGGCTGTCGTTTTGGGCGCCGGCGCTGTGCTGACGGCGCTGACCTACGTCCTGGTGCAGCGCAGCCTGGAGAATCAGTGGATTGTCATCAAGACCGATCCGTCGATGGTGCCCACCCCGGTTCCGGTTAACAGCCAAGCGATTTCCTCCATAGCTGAGCAAGTGCGCTCGCAGACGCTTTCGGAGATGCTGACCCAATCGGCCATCGCGCTAGCGATCGTCACCGTTCTGGCCGCCGTGCTTGGATGGGTGATAGCTGGACGGATTCTCAAGCCCATTCGTGCGGTCGCCGCTACCGCGCAGCGGCTTTCGGCGGAAGACCTTTCCGAACGAGTTCCGGTCACCACTCCAGCAGACGAACTCGCTGCCCTGGCGACCACCATCAACGCCATGCTCGACCGTATCCAAACTGGAGTCACAGATCGCGACCGGCTTCTAGAAAGCCACCGCATGTTCGTCGCCAACGCCGCTCATGAGCTACGCACACCCTTAACCACGATGCGTACCGCGATCGACGTCACGTTCGACGGCCAGCCCACGGCTGACGAAATGGGCACGATGGTCGCTGACCTCGGTGCCGCGATCGAGCGCAGTCAGCGCACTCTCGACGGGCTCCTTGCCCTGGCACGCAGCCAGACCGGACCTAGTAAAAGGCTTCCAGTCAATCTGGCAAGCCTCGTCGCCGATGCGGTCACAGGCATCCGCGCACTGGCTGCAGCCCGCAACATTAAGCTGCACACCGATCTGCGAAATGCGCCCACGGCGGGGGAGCCGGCGCTACTGGAACGAATGGCCGTCAACCTGATCGATAATTCCTTGCGCCACAACCACACCGACGGGCACATCACCGTAAAGACCGGCGCGGCCGAGGCACAGGTTTACTTGCAGGTTGCCAACACCGGCCAGCCAATCCCGCCAAACGATGTGGAAGATCTCTTCAATCCGTTCGTACGAGGCGACGTGTCCGGCGCACGTGACGGTGGGGTCGGCCTCGGCTTGTCCATCGTCCGTGCGATCGTGACGGCACATGATGGCCATATCTCCGGCTCCGCACGACCTGCCGGTGGGCTAGTCATCACCGTGAGCCTTCCGATCGACCACAGCGGCGAGCAAAGGTAAGGCCCGCTCCGTCACCCGGACACCGGCACCTAAGGTAGATCAGTGACCTCACACGATGTGGTGGTGATCGGCGGTGGGCAGGCAGGGCTGGCTGCCGGGTTCTACCTTCGCCGCCAGGGACTGGATTTCGCCATCCTCGACGCTCAGGACACACCCGGCGGGGCGTGGCAGCACATGTGGGAGTCGTTGCGGTTGTTCTCCCCAGCGCAGTTCAGCTCCTTGCCCGGTTGGCAAATGCCCATGACCGACGGGTACCCGGGCACCGCGCACGTCATCAGCTACCTGGCCCGCTACGAGCAGCGCTATAAGTTGCCGGTCCACCGGGGTGTAAGAGTGCACGCCGTGCGTCGCGCAAGTAGCGGATTCCGTTTGGACACAACGGGTGGCGAGTGGTCCGCACGAGTGGTCGTATCGGCGACCGGGACGTGGTGGCAGCCCTTCATTCCCGCCCTCGCCCGGGGATCTGCCTTCGGTGGCCGGCAGCTGCATACCGTCCAATATGGAAAGCCGCAGGACTTCACCGGACAGCGGGTCGCGGTCGTCGGCGCGGGGAACTCCGGTGCGCAAATCGCCGCCGACCTGATCGGACACGCCGCGCAGGTGCGGTGGATGACGCGCCAGCCGCCCCGGTTCCTGCCGGACGATGTCGACGGCCGGGTCCTGTTCCAGCTGGCTAACCAGCGATACCGGGCGCTCAAGGCAGGACTTGAAGTACCGCCGGGTATCAGTGAACTCGGAGACATCGTCGCTGTCCCACCGGTGCGCCACGCCCGCGATTCCGGCCGGCTGCACCGGATGCCGATGTTCACCCTCCTCGGCGCAGACGGGCCAGTGTGGGCAGACGGCAGTACCTGGCCATGTGAGGTCATCGTCTGGGCGACCGGCTTCCGGCCGGCACTGCATCATCTTGCCCCGCTTCGGTTAGAGCGCGAGAATGGCCATCCGGTGACGGACGGCACCGGGTACCGGCATGATCCGTATCTGCAGTTGCTCGGCTACGGCGACTGGACCGGGCCGGCCGCGGCCACCCTTATCGGCGTCGGGCCGGTCGCCCGGGATATGGCCGCTCAGATCAAGGAGCTTGTTGCCATCAAATAGACAGACAGCCCGCCAGATCTTGGCGGGCTGTCTGTGTTCACGGTCAGTGCGGCGAGCGCCGTGATTTAGGCGGCCAGGGCGTTCACGGTAGCGGTGACGAGTTCAGCGGCGGCCAATAGTGTTTCCGGTTCGACGGTTTGCGGGACCTCGGCAGGGGTCTGGTAGGCGGGGATGCCCATCCCTATCCCGATCGCCGCGTGGCCAGCCGCGGCGTAGCGGCGGTTGTCTGAAGGCATGGCCTTCCCACGCAGCGGGATGCCAGTTTGGCGACCAGCCTGGTCGAGCGCTGCCACAAGTGCCTGGGCTGGGCCGCCCGCTTCGATAGCGGCGGCTTCGTGTAGCTGTGCGGCGCCGTCGACGTTGATGAGGGCAGTGCCGGAGGGCAATTGCGGTGCGTGGTGGGCCGAACCGTGCGCGCCGGCCTCTTCGCCATCGAGCAGCGCCACAGCCAGGCCAACATGCGGTGCAAGCGTGGCGTGCAAGCGTTGCGCTGCTTGCAAAACGACGGCGACTCCTGAGGCGTTATCGCCTGCCGCAGGGAATCGTGTCCCGTCAGGGTCATCGCCTACACCGTCAAAGTGGGCAGTCAGCCAAACCGACAGCGCGCCAGGTGCGGGCTCGCGAAAGACGCCATACACGTTGGTGCCGACCACATTTACTGTCTGCAACGGCACCGCCGCGGACACGACGGACTGGTGCCCCTCGCGTACCGAGAAGGCCATCTCATCGAAGACGTCTCGGCGCACCGACAGCACGGGCAACGGGCACGCTGCCGGACCGGCGATCATCTTGGGCATCCAGCCGGCATCATCGGTCCCGCGCGGCAGCAGGAGCCCCACTGCACCAGCATGCGTGAGCGCTGCCGCACGGACCGCGCTGTATGAGGAATCGAGCACCCAGGCACCCGCGCGCGGTATGCCAGACAGTGGCCCGGTCACCGGGAAGGGGACGCTGGCAGACGCGAGGTGCTCGGCGAAATCTCTGCGGTGCGACAGATTTCGCGCCCCCGCTGGTGACTCCCACCGCAATCGTGGCATAGCGGAAAGACGCTTGACCGCGCCGTGGAGCGCGAACGAGTCCAAATGTGTCTGCGCGCCAAGGCTTTCCAAGTGCGCAGCCAGCCAGGCCGATGCCGCTTGTCCACCGGGGGTGCCAATTTGGCGGCCGGTGAAGTCGTCTGCCGCGAGCCGGGCGATCACGCCCTGCATTCGCCGCAAGGCTTCGCTGGCGAGGGCGGAGCCGGTGACGACCGGCTCCGCCGTGCGGCTGTTCATCCGCAGCAGCCCTGACCCGAAGCGACAGCCTCAGCCTTGGCGGTTGTGCCGCAGCAGCTGCCGGCTTCTTGCGCCTCGGCCGTGGTCCCGCAACACGGGCTGGCAGCGGCGGTGACCTCGATCGTGGTCGTTGCCGCGGGTGCGCTGCCGCAGCAGCCGCCCGCCGACGGTGGGGTGAACGCCTGGCCGAGGTCGCCAGTAAACCCGCCAGAAGTGGGTGCAGTCGTCATGATCTCGTCCCTTGTCTAGATGATTTTCGAATCAGCGCGCTGGAGGCAAGCTTGCACCTTGTTTAGAAGTCTGTCAACCTAGAGGCATGTCGAAACAGCTAGTGGTTCTGGACACCTCCACGGGAGCCTGCTGCGAGCCCCTCACACAGGCCGCGCTGGACATCAGCCAGGCCGAAACGCTGGCGCCGATGTTCAAAGCGCTTGGTGACCCGATCCGGCTGCGGCTGCTGTCGATGATCACCTCGGCGGAGGGCGGCGAGGCATGCGTGTGTGACATGACGCCACAGTTCGACGTGTCCGGGCCGACCATCTCGCATCACCTGAAAGTTCTGCGTGAGGCTGGCTTGATTGAGGGTGACCGGCGTGGGACGTGGGTGTGGTACCGGCCGCTACCTCAGGCGATGCGTGCCCTCGCTGCTGTGCTCAACACCCCAGTCGGTGCTGGCGTGTGAACAGCGGCGGCGATCAGGCTGCGCGGCTGCGATCTCACAGGCGGCCTGCTCTGGCGGTGAGGGGTTCGGTGCGGTGCTGAATTGTGTTTGAACGTTTTCGGTTACCGGCCTGTTGTGTAATCGTTTCATGGTCGCTGTGGCGGTAGGCAATGTTGACGTGGCACATATGGCGTGGGCTGCCGCCCGCGACGTCGCCACCGCCGTCCCCGCGATGGGCGCGCCGGTGAAAGTGGCCGTGGATTCCGCACATGGACTGGCGCTGGCCAAAGATGTCACCGCGACCGTGGCGTCGCCGCCGTTCATGTGTGCGGCGATGGACGGTTACGCCGTGCGTGGTTTGGGGCCATGGCGGGTTGTCGGCAAGGTGCTGGCGGGAGCAGCGCCGTTGCCGCACAAGCTAATGCCCGGGGAGGGCGCCGAGATCGGAACGGGCGCGATCGTGCCCGACGGCACCGACGCGGTCATCCCTTATGAACAGTGCCAAGTGGAGCACGACATCGTGACCGCTGAACCTCCCACCCGCCGGCACATCCGGCATGCCGGTGAGGATTTCCCGGTCGGCGAAGTGGTGGCCTCGGCAGGACAGCGGGTCACGGCTGCGGTCGCCGGTGTGGTGGCACAGTCTGGTGTGGACGTTGTTTGGGTAACGCCGCAGCCGTCGGTATGGCTGATCGTGACCGGCGATGAGGTGATCACGTCCGGTGTGCCGGTGGCCGGGCAGGTTCGTGAAGCCCACACCGCGGTGGTCGCGGCGTTGACAGGACGGGCCGGCGGGGTGTTCGCGGGACGCACGGTGATTGGCGACGATCCGCAATTGCTGCGGCAGGAGCTTGAAGCCACGTCCGCGAAAGTTGTGGTGGTATCGGGGTCCTCTTCGGCGGGGCGGGCCGATCACTTGCGTGAGGTGCTGACGGGCATGGGTGGCCGTTGGCTGATCGATGGCGTGGCGTGCCGTCCTGGCCATCCGCAGGGGCTGGGGCAAACCGTGGACGGTCGCTGGGTGGTCAGTCTTCCGGGCAATCCGTTCGCGGGGATGGTGGCGGGCCTGACGTTGCTGGAGCCGTTGGTGTCCAGCCTCGCTGGGCGCGACCCAGCTAAAGCGTTGCGGCTGCCGGTTTCCGGCCACGTCGGGCCGTATGAGCATGGTGTGCGGCTGGTGCCGGTCACTTTGGACGATCGTGGGGGAGCCGTTGTCATCGCTGGTTCCCGCCCCGGGAGTCTGCGTGCGGTGGCGCGGGCTGACGCGGTCGCGGTGATCGAGCCAGGATGGACAGACGGTGCGGTGGCTGAGTTGCTGCTTGTTCCCTAGGCGGGGTAGGCGCGCGTTTCGGTGGCTTTGACCGCGGCCCAGATGTGCTGGCCGGGGTTGAGGTGCAGGTGCGCCGCCGCGGCGGGGGTGACATCGGCTGCGGTGACCATGGGTCCGCCGAGCTGGATGCGCAGGTTGTCGCCGTGGCGGTGGATGCCGGTGATCGTGGCCTGCCAGGTATTGCGGGGGCTGCCGTCCGGCTTTTGCTGATACAGCGACACAGCCGAGGGTGAGAATGCCACAAATGCTTGCCCGACAAGGGGTTGCGTCGTGGTGAGGTTGAAGCCTCCCGGCAGGGTCACGCTGGTGCCGGTAGCGGTGCCCTGATACAGGTTGAGGCCGACCAGCCGGGCGATGTAGTCGGTGCGGGGCTGCGCGGTGATGGAGGCGGCGTCACCTTGCTGCACGATGGTGCCGTCTTCGATAACGACGAGGTGCTCGGCGAGCATCATGGCGTCGAGCGGGTCGTGCGTGACGATCAGCGTGGCGCCGGGATGGCCGTGCAAGTGCTGGTGCAGTTCGGCGCGGGTGTCCACGCGGGTGCGCGCGTCGAGGGCGGCGAGTGGTTCGTCGAGCAGCAGCAGCGCGGGATTGACGGCCAGTGCGCGGGCGAGGGCGACGCGCTGGGCTTGCCCGCCGGACAGGTGCCGTGGTCTACGGTCAGCGAGGTCTGCCAATCCCATTCGGCCGAGCCAGGCTGAGGCTAGAGCGCGGGCTTGTGTTTTCGTGCTGCCGTGGCGGCGTGGCCCGAACGCCACATTGTCCAATGCCGACAGATGCGGGAACAGCAGGTAGTCCTGGAACACAACGCCGACGGCCCGCTTCTCTGGCGGCACGAACAGTCTCGCGCCCGGATCGTCAAGCGTTTGCCCTTCGAGGCGGATGTGCCCGCCGGACAAGGGCCGCAACCCGGCAAGTGCCCGCAGCGCGGTGGTTTTGCCGGCGCCGTTAGGGCCAAGGAGGGCGACGACTTGCCCAGCGGCGACAGCCAAGTCGATGCCGAGCCGGAATGAGCCAAGCTCGACCTCAATTCGGGCATCCAATGTGGACACTGAAGAGGTCATGGTGTAATCCACTTGTCGCGCAGGGCCGCGAGAATGGCTACTGACACGGTGAGCAGGACGAGCGAGAGCACGATCGCTGCCTGCAGATCGGTTTCCAAGGCTAGATATACGGCCAGGGGCATGGTTTGGGTGCGGCCGGGGAAGTTGCCGGCGAAGGTGATAGTGGCGCCGAATTCACCCAGTGCCCTTGCCCAGCAAAGGACCGCGCCCGCGCCGATGCCAGGGGCGACGAGCGGCAAGGTGACGCGCGTGAAGGTGCTCCACCGTGTCGCGCCTAGTGTGGCGGCGGCTTCCTCATAGCGGGAGTCAGCGCCGCGTAATGCGCCTTCGACCGCGATGACTAGGAACGGCATCGCCACAAATGCTTCGGCGAGCACCACTCCAGCGGTGGTGAACGGCAACGTGATGCCGAAGGTGTCATCAAGCCAGGAGCCGATCAGGCCACGGCGGCCGAAGACCAGCAACAGAGCCACACCGCCGACGACCGGTGGCAAGACAAGGGGGACCGTCACGAGTGCCCGGACAAGCCGCCGCCCGGGAAAGTTGGTGCGCGCGAGCAGCCACGCCAGCGGAACCCCGAAAAGCATGCACAGCAAGGTGGCGATGGTGGCGGTTTGCAGCGAAAGGCCAAGGGCGGCAAGGACACCCGGCTCGGCCAGGCGTCGAGGAAGGGTGGCCCACGGGGTGCGAATGAGCAGCCCGGCCAGCGGCAGCACCAGGAATGCCATCCCCGCGATGGCCGGAATGAGCAGGGCTAAGGGAATGCGGGCCCGGCCGTGCCGGTCGGCTGCCATCGGTGGCGCCCGCTAAGGTTTCTGGAATCCGGCGCCGGTGAGCACCTTGATGCCTTGTTCTGACAGGACGTAGGCCAGGAACGCTTGCGCGCCAGTCTTGTTCGGTGAAGCTTTCAAAACCACTATGGGGTACTCGTTGATCGCTTGCGAGGATTCAGGGAACTCAAGGCCTTCCACGTCAGCGGCGGACCCTTTCGCATCGGTGCGGTAGACGAGCGCCGCGTCGACCTCACCGAGCTTCACCTTCGCCAGGGCCTGCTTGACGTCTTGTTCCAACGTGACAGGGGTGAGTGAGAAGTTGGCCGCAGCGAGGGCCTTCTTCGCCGCCGCTCCACAAGGGACCTGCTCGGCGCACAACGCGACTTTCAGCCCCGGCTTCGTCAAGTCAGCCAAAGCCTTGATGCCCTTCGGATTGCCTTTCGGCACCACGATCACGAGCTGGTTCTTCACGAAGGTGACGGCCGAGCCGTCAGCATTTCCGGCATCGGTAACGGTCTTCATATTGGCCAGAGCCGCCGAGGCGAAAACATCGGCAGGGGCACCCTGGTTGATCTGTGTGGCCAGAGCGGAGCTGCCGGCGAAGTTGAACGTCACCTCCGACCCCGGGTTAGCGGCCTCAAAGTCTTTGCCGATCTGCTTGAACGCATCGGTTAGTGAGGCCGCGGCGAACACGGTGACCTCACCAAGACCGCCCGAGCGCGGTGGAGTCGCCGGTGTGCTGGTGGCGCATCCGGCCAGCAGCGTTCCTGCTGCCACGGCCGTTGCCAGGAAACGGTTTAGCTTCAACGCCGTGCCCTTTCTCATTTGCCGCTGGGCCTTTCCACGACAACCGCCGTCGACTTGATGACGGCGATGGCTAGCGACCCGACCTGTAATCCCATCTCGTCAACGGCTTCACGGCTCATCAGCGACACCACCCGGAACGGGCCCGCCTGAATGTCGACCTGGGCCATAACGGTGTCTTTGACGATCCCGGTGACGATGCCGCGCAGCCGGTTGCGGGCCGAGGACACCTCACTATGCTCGCCGGGATCGTCAGCCAGGGACCGGGCGAAGGCGGCAAGGTCTTCGCCGCTGATCGCGCGGTGGCCGTGGTCGTCACGCCCGGCGGCGAGCCGGCCAGCGTCGACCCAGCGGCGCACCGTGTCGGCGCTGACACCGAGCAGCTGTGCTGCCTCACCTATCCGAAACGACGTCACACGCCCTACTCTACGCCCTCGCATTTGCTAGCTGATTGCGCACTGCGTGCTAGCAGAAGCGGATCAGATGGCCCATATCTAGCCGCATGTGCATGCGGACGGGCCCGCGGCGAGCTTCTGGGGTTGAATGGGGTGGTGAATACCTACGTGGTGCTGTTGCGCGGGATCAACGTCGGCGGCAAGAACAAAGTCCCGATGGCGGCCTTGAAAAAGTGCCTGGAAGATTTGGGATATACCAACGTTTCCACGTACATCGCCAGCGGCAACGTGATCTTAGAGTCCAAGAAACGGCCCGCTAAGGTGCAGGCCGAGATCGAGGCGGCGCTGCTCAAGAGCTTCACGCTCGACAGTGAGCTCATCAAGGTGCTGGCGTTGTCGCGCGAGCAGCTTCAGGCCGTCATCGACAACAAGCCCAAGGGTTTTGGCGAGCAGCCAGGCAAATATCACAGCGACGCCATCTTCCTGATGGGCATCAGTGCGGCCGAGACGATGGACATTTTCGATCCCCGCGAGGGAGTCGACGCTGTCTGGCCAGGTGACGGTGTCATCTACTCGCAGCGGTTAAGCGCCGAGCGCACCAAGAGCCGTCTGGGCAAGATTGTGGGCACACCGCCGTACAAGTCCATGACGATCCGCAGCTGGAGCACGACCACCAAGCTGCTGGACCTACTGAGCAAAATGGACGCTGCCAGTTAGACGGCCGCTTGGGGTGCCCAGCCTATGGCCGGGCACCCGTTGAGCGGTGGTGCTCAGGAGAACTGGCAGCAGATGTTGTAGCCCTGCGACATCCAGAAGGACGTCGGGTTCGGGTTGTCGAGCGTGGGGTCGCCGACGCTGACGGCAGCGTGGGTTTGGCGTCCGTTGCGCATCTCGACGTGCGTGTGCGGGGATCCGCCGGCCCGGTCGTCCTCGTAGCCGATGTGCTGGCCCTTGGCGATCGATTGCCCGACTGAGAAGCCGAGCGGGTCCAGGTGCAGGTAGACGATGGTCTTGTTAAGACCGCTGTTGTAGATGGCCAGCGTGGAAAGGGAACTGGTGCTTCCCTCGACCACGCGGGTCACCGTGCCGGAGACGAGGGCGTAAACCGCGACGCCAGAGCCGCGGGCGAGGTCGGTGCCTTCGTGGCGGCCGGTCTGGTTGAGGTAGCCGTCGAAGTAGGCGGTGATGCGGCCGCCGGTGGTCTTGTACAGGCCGTTTTCCAGGGTGGTGTTGCTGGCCGACCCGACGATGTGCCCGGCGTTTTCGTTCTTGAGCGCGGCGCGCAGGTCAGCCTTGGCTCCGGCGCTGAAGTTGTCGATGGCGCCGGCGTAACCGCTCTTGTAGAAGACCGTGACGTAAGCGCCTTCACGGTTCCAGGCTGACGCCGCGTTGTTCTTCACACACTGGCCCTGTCCGGCACCGGCACTGATGAACTTATGGCAGCCGGTGCCTTCGCCGTAAGTCGAGATCGACCCGGCGAAGTCGCGCAGCGAGCCCTGGTTGCCACTGTTGTAGTAGAGACAGAATTCGCCGGCCTCACACACGCCGTTGTACGCGGCTGCCTGTGCTGGTGAGGCGATCAGGGTGCTCGCGGCTAGGGTCGCCACCACGCTGAGCGCGGCGACCACCAGCCTCTTGAAGATCCTTGGCATTGCTTTGCCCCCTCTCGGCGGCCGGATAGGCCACCTCATCAGCATTACAATGACCAGGGTCAATATAATTGATCTACAAAGGAGCAACAGGCGCGTGGAGATTGCCCGCACCTGGTTGAATGTCGCGGTGGCGGAAATTTTCATCGACATCAGCGACACGGGCATCCACGACACGGAACCAGCGCCCGCGCCCGTGCGGCCGACGCTGCGCCGGCGCTTGCAGGCGTTGGCACTTGCCGCCGTGACCGTCCTCAGCGTCACCGCCAGTCAGCCTGCGGGACGGCCCGTGCTGACGCGTCTGTTCACCATCGACGATTTCAGCGGGGAAGGCCTCGTCACGGTCGAAGGCGATCTGATCCTGCACAGTGGCAGGGACGGGCTCGTCGCGTACGACATCAAAGGCCGGCGGCAATGGGCGCACCCAGAGGTGCGGGGTTATGTTCAAGCCACCACCTGGCGCGACAAGCTGATCGTGACCACGCAAGACCTAACCTCACACACCCGGGTGGTCGATCCGCGCACGGGATCAGTGCAGTGGCAAGCTGACAGTTTTGCCGAACTGGTGGGTGATCTGCTCGTGGTTCACCTTGGCCAGGCCAACGGGCAACAGCGGGGCCAGATCGAGATCCGGCGGGCCGGCACCTATGAGCTGGTGTGGTCCTTGCCGCCGCGGCAAGCTGTCCATGTGGCTGGGCAGGACGGGAAGGTCTACGCCATCGACGCTAGCGGTGTGCTGGCTGAGCACGACTTAGCTACGGGGCGAATCGAGCGGTCTGTGCAATTGCCATACCCGCAACGGCTGTGGCAGATCATCTTCACCGTTGACGCCCAGACCCTGCAACTTGGCGCTGCCGATGACTGGACCGAGAGCCTCCTGCAGATCGACCGCAGAACACTCCAGGTGCTGCCAACGCCGGTGGGGCCAGACTACAAGTGCGGTCCGGTGGACTGCATTCATGGCAGGGACGCCGGTGTCTCCATTGTGGACAGAAACAGCGGCCAGGTTCTTTGGAACACAACAGACCAGGTGTATCCGGCGCGCGAGGGGATAGTCGTCGTCGACCCTGGCAACGTCACGTGGCTGGCTGACTACTTCACCGGGGTGCGGGTACACCTCGATGGCTGGCATCCCATGTTCGGTTATCTGAACGGAACAGAGTTCCAGCTGATGCGCCGCGACAGCTTCAAGACGAAGAAGACCGACATCGGCGTGCTGCGAGGCGGCAGCGTCCAGTGGCTCAGCACGCTGCCAGCGTTACTGCACTGCCGGATGGAGGCGGACCTGTTCGTCTGCTTGATGTCAGATCAGAAGATCGCCATCTGGCGCCTCACGCTCCCGGACTGATCGTATAGGATTCGCGGCCCGCCATTCTGGCGGACACCTCTCGCTTGCTGCCGAGTTTTGTGGGTCTGTCCATTGACGACCGTGAAATACACGTGCCATCATGTCGGCAATATCCTATAGGATTTGATAGTTGACCCCAGTCCTGGCTCCGGAGATCTGGAGGTGCAAATGCGTAAGTTTATTTGGGCAAGTGTGTTGGTGCTCGCCGGTGGGTTGCTGGCCGCTCCAGCCGCACCCGCGTATGCGGCGCCTGGTGACAATGCGGTTGTCGATGACGCCCTGTCCTCGGCGCGCACCCAATGGTTCCGCGACACCCGCTTCGGCATGTTCATCCACTTCGGACTCTACGCGCAGTTCAAAGGCCAGTACGGCGCTTGCCGTGACGCCGAATGGATCAAACGGAACTGCAACATTCCCTGGCCGGTGTACGAAGCGGCCGCCAGCGACTTCAATCCCGCCTCGTTCAACGCCAACACGATCGTGCAGGCGGCAAAGCAGGCGGGGCAGAAGTACATCGTCATCACCAGCAAACACCACGACGGCTTCGCGATGTGGCCAACAGCGGTCAACAACTGGAACCTCACGTCGCGTACGCCGTTTCAGCGCGACCTGCTCGGCGAATTGGCCACTGCGGCCAAAGCCAATGGCATCAAGTTCGGGCTGTACTACTCCATTTGGGACTGGCACGACCCCGATGCTCAAGCGGCCGTGACCTATCCGGCCTATCTGACGCGGATGCGGGCACAGTTGCAGGAACTGGTGACACGCTACGATCCGGCACTGTTCTGGTTCGACGGCGAATGGGACGGCAACTTCACTCAGCAGGCCGGTGCGGACCTGGAAAAGTACATGCGCGCCATCAGCCCTAACGCGGTCATCAACAACCGCGTCATCAAGCGCACCATGGTCGACGGCGACTACGGCACCCCAGAACAAGAACTCGCCGGCTCCCCGCCAACGGCGCAACTGCAGGAATCCTGCATGACTATCAACGGCACCTGGGGCTACGCCGCCTGGGACACCAGCTTCAAGTCACCGGCCACGCTGGCTCGCAACCTCGCGTACCTCACCAGCAATAGCGCCAACTATTTGCTCAACATCGGCCCCACGGAAACCGGTGCCATTACTGCCGGGCAGGCCAGCTCTTTGCAGGGCGTGGGCAACTGGATGAGTGTCAACGGTGCGGCCGTTCACGGCGCTGGCTACACGGGTTTGGTGACGCAGCCAAGCTGGGGTCGCATCACGCGCAAGGCGAACAAGCTGTACCTCATCGTCTACAACTGGTCGTCCAGTCTCCACATTGGACAGCTCGCGCCGTTTAACGTGACCGGTGCCCGGATCCTCGGCAACGCCGCACCTGTAACGGTTCAGGCCGCGGGCGACGGTTTCGACTTCCAAACCAGCGGCGTCGCAGGCAATCCCATCGCGACCGTGATTGAGGCAGACATCGCTGTTGCCGCACCATCGGCGCCCGGGGGTGGTACCGGGCTGAAGGCAGAGTTCTGGAACAACACCACCTTCGCCGGAGCCCCGGCAGTCACCCGAACCGATCCAGCAGTCAACTACGCGTGGCGGTACACAGGCTCGCCGGCGCCGGCCATCAACACCGACAACTTCGCTTCCCGCTGGACGGGATCCATCGAACCCAGATATTCAGAGAAGTACACGTACCGCACTGTTTCCGATGACACCGTTCAGCTTTGGATCGACGGCCAGCTTGTCATCAGCAATACGGCGCCGCACGGTCCCACGCTGAACGAAGGCAGCATCACCCTCGTCGCGGGGCGGCGCTACAGCATCCGGCTTGAGCACACGGAAAACGGCGGTGAGGCTTATCTGAAACTGATCTGGTCTAGCCCCAACACCGCCGCCGAAGTCGTTCCGGCCAGCCAGTTGCGGCCCACGCCGGGTGTCACACGGATCTTCAACAACACCTCGGCTGTCTACGGATCGGGCTGGAACCTCAGCACCAACCGCGGTCTGGGTGACTACAACAACGACGTGCACTACACGACGGCTAACGGTGCCACGCTCACGTATTCGTTCACGGGCACCGGCATCGACTACCTATCCGAGCGGTACTCCGACCAGGGACTCGTCGACATCTACCTCGACGACGTCTTCCAGGAAACCGTCAACACCACCAACGGTGCCCGCCTGACCCAGCAAGTCATCTACAGCGCCCGCGGTCTCACAGCGGGATCGCACACATTGCGGGCCGTCAAGCGTTCAGGCACCTACATGCTCGCTGACCGCTTCGACGTCACCAGCTAGACGCATCGGCCACGGGTATGCCGCAGCCTCAACGTCGCGGCATACCCGTGGTTGTATCCACTCGGCTGTATGCAATTACCATGAGGCGTGAGCACTCCTTACTGGACCCGGCCGGAGCCGCCGTACTACGTGGCCGTCTTCACGATCACGGCGAGCGGAATCGACCCCGATGGTTACGCGGAAATGAACGAGCGCATGGTGGAACTGGCGGTAGCCCAGCCCGGCTACCTCGGCAGAGAATCAGCCCTCCTGCCCGACGGCACCGACATCGTTCTCATCTACTACACCGATGACGAGTCGATCCGCGCCTGGCAACAGCATCCGGAACACCTTGAGGCGCAACGGCTCGGGCGGGAAAAGTGGCACGCGCGTTACCGCGTCGAAATCGCGCGCGTGGAGCGGGCCTATGAGTTCGCGGCCAGCGAGTAGAACCGCAAACTCAACTCGGCGTCTGCGTGGCACGGGCCAGCCGGTCGCGCACCTGTCGCGCCTCGGGATGGCCCAGATCATCGAGAATGCTCAGGGCCCGCTGCCACGTCCGCACAGCGCCCGACCGGTCGCCCAGCGACCATCGGCTCTCACCGAGCCGGTTCAACGTGTCCGCCACGTCATACCGCTCACCGATCTGTGCGAACAAGGTCAAGGCCCGGTGGTAACAGGAGACTGCCCGGCGATGGCGGCCAAGACGGTCGTAGATGAAGCCGAGGCTGTCCCAAGTGTTGGCCTCGCCGTGCCGGTCATCGGTCCGCCGCAACAGCACCAGCGCCCGCTTGCAGTGATCGAGCGCCGGCCCGTACTGGCTAAGCTGGGCATGCGCCCATCCCACCCCGTTTTGTGCGCTGGCCTCTCCGGGGCGGTGACCGGCGTCGCGATAAAGATTCAGCGCATTTTCGGCATGCTGCAAAGCCTCGGTATGGCGGCCGAGCCGGCTCAGCAATGAGCCGAAAGCGCGGTGAGTCCGCGCCTTTCCCGGGTAGTCACCGAGTTCGCCGAAGAGCGCCAGCGCCGCGCGGTAATGGCTTTCAGCCTCCTGCGGCTGGCCAACGCGAGATAACGCCCGGGCGAGATCGCGGTGAGCGCCGGCTTGCCCGGGTCGCTCGCTGGCCTGCTGCGCCGCGGCAAGGGCTATCCGCTGAGCGGCGACCAGGCTTAGCCAATGACCTTGGCGTTGCAGGAAATCCACCAAAGTCCGTGCCAGCCGCCAGGCGTGGCCGTCGAACCCGGCGCGTTGCGCGTGAGCGACCGCGGCAAGCAGCACACGGTACTCGGCGATGAACCAGGCCAGGGCGTGACTGCTATCGGTGATCTCCTCGGTGGCGACACCAGAATGGGCGTCAGCCAGGCTGATCGGATCCCAGCCAGGCTGCAACAGCAACGCTGCCGCGTGAGCAGTGTGCACGTAGTGGTCCAGGCCCCGCTGGCTGGCCGCCCGGCGGGTGTCAGGCGCGTCAACGCGCTCCAGCAGCTCGGCCGCGTACCCGCGTAGTAGATCATGAAGGCCGAACCTGCCGGGCACATGTTCGGTGACCAGGTGCGCATGGGCCAATTCGGACAGCAGCCGGTGCACCGAAGCCCGGGGCAGCCCGGCCAGGCTGGCCGCGGCGGGGATGGCGATGTCAGGCCCCGGATGGCAGCCGAGCAAACGGAACAGACGCGCGGCCGGTGGGGTCAGATTGTGGTACGACCACGAGAACACCGCTTGCACGTCGGTGCCGGAGTCGCCGCCATCAAACGCGTCGAGTAGCCGGCGCGTCTCCCGCAACTCGGCGGCCAGGGTGGCCAATGGAAAGGCGGGATGTGCCACTGCCCGGGCGGCGACGACAGCCAGGGCCAGCGGCAGCCGCGCGCACCTTTCGATCATCTCGTTGACGGCCTGCGGTTCTGCTGTCAGCCGTTGGGCTCCGAGGCGCCGCGCCAGTAACTGCCACGCCTCCTCGTCGCTGGGCAAGCCGACAGTCACTGGAACGGCGCCTTCGGCGGTGACCAAACCGGACAGACGGCTGCGGCTGGTTATCAGCACAAGGCAGTTGGGGCTGCCGGGCAGCAGCGGGCGGACCTGGTCGACATCGCGGGCGTTGTCGAGCACGATCAGCATTCGCCGGCCGGCCAGCAGACTTCGGTACAGCCCAACCTGTGCGGGCAGATGTATCGGGAAGCGTTCGGGTGGTACGTCGAGTGCCTCCAGGAATCCGCGTAGCGCCTCGGCGGGCGTCATCAAGGAACCGCTGGGGTCGAATCCGCGCAAGTTGACGTAGAGCTGCCCGTCGGGGTAACGATCGGCGGCGTGGTGGGCCCAGTGCACCGCAAGGGTTGTCTTGCCGACGCCAGCGGTGCCTGAGAGCACCACGCTTGTCGCGGCCGGATCGCTTGAGCCGGTGACTGCGTCGAGCTGGGCGAGTAGCGCGGTGCGCCCAGCGAAGCCGCTCAGGGCTGGTGGCAACTGGTGCGGCACAAGCGCGTTGGCCGCCATGTCGTTCGCCTGAGCCGGGCTGATGCGACGCCGGCCTTCTTCGGCCTGGTCGCGTGCGGTGGCCAACGTTCCTTGTTCCACGTCGGTAGCGCCGAGAAGCCGGATCAGGATGTCGAACCTCTCGGTAGGGGGCAGGACGTTTCCTGCGAAGTACTCCCCGATGATTCCGTGTGACCAGCCGGTCTTTGCCGCCAGCTGGCGGTAGGTCAACAGATTGCCACCGTTTTGGCGTGCGTGGCGGCGCCGCAGCTTGCGCAGCAGCAGGGCCAGGTCCTGCACCGTCTGCACTTCGTCATCGATCGCCAGCGCGGGGCGTGATGCCGCGGGTGCCTGGTGGAATGGTTGCCGCGCGTTGGGACGCGCCGGTTGGTCATACATTCGGCCTCCCCCAGCCGGCCCAGGTCACACCGTCGTTTGTGGACTACCGAACGGATGCTTGACGGGCCAATACCGCCGTCTGCGGCGATCTACCGCGCCAGTGCGGTGACATATGCCACAGATATAGGTGTCCAACGATGTCCAACATCCTTATTGGACGGGACTCCCATTGATGACAGTAACCGTCTGAGCGGATGCTGTCCCGGCTCCGCCACAGGTTGGGAGAACTAAATGGCAGTCACAACGACCCGGCGACGGGCCTCGGCCCGGATCCTCACGGCTTTCGCGCTGACGGCCGGTCTAGCCCTGGCGGTGCCCCAGTCCGCTGCGGCCGCCCGCGACGATGCGGGCCTTTCGGCGAAGGCAGGCGTGACGGGAGGTGCGGTGGCCGTCCACGCCGAAGCGTGGGCAGCCGGGCGCGCTAAGTATGGAAGAAACGTCACCGCAGCCGAGGCGATCGATGCGTTCTGGACGCCGGAGCGCATGCGCGCGGCCAGGCCTATCGAAGAGTCGCCCGAATACGCCCGCGCGATGGCTAAGGGCACCACCGCGGCAAAGACCACGGCGCCGCAAGCGGGTGCCGAAGCCCGCAAACCCACCGTGATCCCACCGTTTGAGGGAGCCCTGGGCACCCCACCGGGCGGTGGCGCGTCGATCCAGGCCATCAACCCGAACTTCCCGTCATCTCACCCGACCGCGCGCACCAGCGGCAAGGCGTTCTTCGTGCTCGGCGGCCTTTCCTACCGTTGCTCGGGCACCGTGGTGAACTCCGCGGGCGCCGACACGGTGTGGACGGCAGGGCACTGCGTGCACAGTGGCGCTGGTGGCCAGCTTGCCAGCAGCTGGGCGTTCGTTCCGGCCTACGACGACGACCTGGCCAACCCCCGGCCGTTCGGCACGTGGAGCGCCGTGAGTCTGTGGACGATGACGGCGTGGATCAACTCGTCGGCGCCGGCTGAGGACATGGCCGTGGCGATCATGGGAACGCTCAACGGCAACCACATCGTCAGCTACCTTGGCGGCCAAGGCTTGTGGACATTCGCCGGCACGGTGAACTTGCAAAACGCGTTCGGCTATCCCGCCCAGGCCCCGTTCGACGGCGGCAACCTGCTGCGTTGTGCCGGCACTTCTTCGCAGGAGTACTCGAACGTCTGGACCGAGACGATCAAGATTCCCTGCAACTTCAACAAAGGCGCGAGCGGCGGCGGCTGGCTGCTGAACTGGGACGGCAACTGGGGCCTCGTCAACGGCATCAACAGCCGCGTCGACCAGCTGCCCAATCCCACGATCGTCGCGTCGCCGTACTTCGACGGGACGGCGCTGGCCCTGTACGACTTCACCAAGAACATGTAGGAGGCCGCACACATCCAGCGGTCCTTTGCGGCCCCACCCGCTGCCGGCGGGTGGGGCCGAACCTGAACCGCCCCAGCTGGCCTACCGCATATCGCGACGGCGAAAGCGACGCGACATTCGGTCTGACATCGGTAGCTGATCTGATGGCCACGGCCGTCGAGCACCCAGGGTGGGTGCGCTCTTCAGCGCATTGTGCCGCGTTACTCCGGCGCTACATTCTGTACCTACTACAGGGTCTTCCCTGCACGTGCCTTTGAGTCACAGGGCTCGTGTGTTCGATCAGGGTGCGCGAATCGGGCAGCTTTCAGCATCGTTCGAAGGGAACAAGGACTTCATGAAGGTCCTGCACATCATCGCGACACCCCGGGGCGAAAAATCCAATACGCTGCAAGTGTCCGCGGCGTTTCTTGACGCTCTGGCCAAGCACCGGCAAGACATCGAAATCGACGTCGTGAACCTGTTCAACGCTGATCTGCCAAGCCTTGCGGGCGACAACATCGAAGCGAAATACACGCTCATGATGGGCCAGCCGATTGATCCCAGCCACGAGCCATCGTGGCGCCAGATCGAGTTGCTGATTAGCAGGTTCCTGGCCGCTGATGTCTACCTAATCTCGGCTCCAATGTGGAACTTCGGCATCCCGTACGCGCTGAAGTACTACATTGACTGCATTGTGCAGCCCGGATATCTCTTTGAATACAACGAGATGGGCTATCCGGTCCCGCTGGTGCAGGGCAAGAAAATGGTGTGCGTCACGGCACGCGGCGGAGACTACTCGCCACATTCACCAATGCACGCCCTGGATTTTCAGGAACCGTACCTGAAATCGATCTTCGGATTCATTGGTGTCACTGACCTTCAGTTCATCAGCTTGCAGCCTACCGACATCAGCACGCAACGTGAATCGGCGTTCGCAGGCGCGCTGCAGAAAGCTCGTTCGCTGGCCGACTCCGTCGAGTGGCGGATAGCCAGTCAATAACGATAGCCGCGGGCCGCCGTAGCCGATGGCCGAATCGTGCTTACCGGCTCCGGCGGCAGCCGTTTGCCGAAGACCTGCATGCGCACCGTAGCCCATTAGTGTGCTTGTGCTTGCAGCGGATGTGAGGTTCTCGTAACCTATGTCGTGAATGGAGGCTTCCTCTACGGGAGCCATGCAGGTTACACGCCTGAAACCGCGGGACAGTGCGGAAGTAGGTGCCTGGAACTGCGTTGACACTATACGGACCTGAGGAGCAGAGCTCGCACGTCAGCCTGAGAAGCTGAAAGTCCTCGCAGCGAAGCTGTGGGGCGCCCGAATCGCCTGTCCCGAGCACGTGGCACGTTTCTGGTCAAATGACCGGGAGGGGTGCCTGCTCGGAAGGAGTCCTCCCGGATCAAGCGGGAGGTTTTCTATTTTGGACAAGGTCTGGCTCGCGACCGCAATTGGCGCGGGTCCTGTGGTAGTTCTCATCATGACTGCGGCCTTCGCACGTAGCGACAAACGCCGCAACAATGCGAAAGAGGTTCTGCGGATCATTTTCCGGTCATCAAATGGATCCGGCTCCGGAAGCCAGTGACGCGGATTTCGCCGCAACTGGCGATGAGTTTTCGTGGGCGGGTGTCTTCTCGTGGACATCCGCTCGCCCGGGGCGATTATTGCCGAGCCATCGCTATGCGGTAGCGCTCCTCGGGGCTGATCAGATGGTCGGTGTCGGCTGAGGCTTGGTCGATGTCGATTTCGACCCAGCGGACCCGGCCGGTGAATTGGTTGCCCGTGCTGCCGTAGTCGTCGCTTACCGGCGTGGCACTGTCCGCGGCGAGGTCAGTTGTCTCGTCGGCGGAAAAGATCATTGGCTGGGTCTGCTCCACCCTGGTTTCGGCCACTTTCTGCCCATCAAGGTAGAGCGCCACGTCGCCACCCTTGCCTAAGCCACCGCCGTCGTAGGTGAATTCCATTCTCACCTGATGGGTGCCTGCGGGAGCCGGGGTCGGACTGGCAGCCTTGAATCGCCTTATTCCCAGCAGGTTGTAGCAGTAGACCGGGCGTCCACCGAGCAGATATAAAGCCCAGCCTCCGAAGGCGCCGCCCTGGGCGATGATGACACCTTCGCCGCCGCCGTCTGGGATGTCGATCTCGGCGGTTATCGCGTGGGATTTGTTCTTGATGTTGAGGACCGCGTTTTCGGTGAGCCGCTTGATGCCTCCGAACAGGAGCTGCCGGTTGCCCCGGATCAGCTGTGGCCGCCCGGCGAGGTCGGCGTTGAAACGTTCGATACGCCGGTCATCTAAGGGCAAAACCTGATACTTGGCGGCCTCGATTAGGAAGATTTGCTGTAGGCGCCGCAGCGTTTCGGGTTGCTGCGCGGCGATGTCGTGGGCCTGGGTCCAGTCATCGGGTGCGTAAAGTTCCCACGTGTCGTCGTCGAGTGCCGGCATCTCGCCCATGAGCCAGGGCGTGGAGTGTTTGGTGACGGCTGTCCATCCCTGGTGATAGATGCCGCGGTTGCAGAACATCTCGAAGTATTGCGTTGTATGGCGTTCGGGCGCCGCGACGTCATCGAAGGCATAGCGCATGCTTAAGCCGTGCAGGGGCATCTGCGGAATTCCGTGTACCTCCTGTGGAGCGGGCAGCCCGGCGATATCGAGGACGGTGGCGGCGATGTCGATGACGTGGTGGAACTGGCTGCGGATCTCACCTCTGGCCTTGATGCCGCTGGGCCAGTGCACGAGCATGCCGTTTCGGGTGCCGCCCCAGTGTGAGGCGACCTGCTTGGTCCATTGATAGGGCGTGTCCATCGCGTGTGCCCAGCCCACGGCGAAGTGGTTGTACGCGGCCGGGGTGCCGAACTGGCTGAGGTGCTCGATGAGGAATTCTGGAGTCTCCAGTTGCGGGACGCCGTTGAAGGTGAAGCTTTCGTTGAACGTTCCGTTGATCTGGCCTTCGGCGGAGGCTCCGTTGTCGCCGATGAGGACGAAAACAAGCGTCTCGTCGAGGATCTCCATTTCGGACAGTGCCTCGATGACCCGGCCGACGTGGTGGTCGGTGTGCTCGAGGAAACCGGCGTATACCTCCATCTGGCGGGCCAGCACCGGTTTGAGCGTCTCGGGCATGTCGTTCCAGGCAGGAATATCCGAGGGCCTGTCGGTGAGTTGAGCGTCAGCGGGGATCACGCCGATTTCCTTTTGCCTGGCGAAGATTTCCTCGCGCAGCTGATCCCATCCCTGGTCGAACTTGCCCCGGTACTTGTCCGCCCACTCTTTGGGGACGTGATGGGGTGCATGGGTGGCGCCGGGCGCGTAGTACACGAAGAACGGCTTGTCGGGCATGAGTGCCTTCTGCTGGCGCATCCACTCCACGGCATGGTCGGTCATGTCTTCTGTGAAGTGGTAGCCCTGTTCGGGCGTGCGGTCCTGTTCGACCGGGATGGTGTTTTCATACAGCGACGGAGCCCACTGATTGGTTTCCCCGCCAATGAAACCGTAGAAATATTCGAAACCGCCACCGCCAGTGGGCCACTGGTTAAAGGGGCCCATGGGACTTGTCTGCCAAACGGGAACCTCGTGGCATTTGCCGAACTGCGCCGTGGAGTAGCCGTTGAGTTTGAGTATCTCAGCTAGCGGCGCCGCAGCTTTGGGCAGGACCGAGCTGTAGCCGGGGGCGGAGGTAGCCAACTCGGTGATGGCGCCCATCCCGACCGCGTGGTGGTTGCGACCTGTCAGCAGCGCCTGGCGGGTTGGCGAGCACAAGGCAGTCGTGTGGAAGCGATTGAACCGCAACCCGTTGGAGGCAAGCCGGTCGAAGGTGGGTGTGGCGATCGCGCCGCCGAAGGTGCTGGAGGCACCGAACCCGGTGTCATCAAGCATGATGAGCAGCACGTTTGGTGCGCCTGCTGGTGGCGTTAGCTGCTGGATGGGAGGAAAGCTCGTGTCGGGATCTTTGGCGTCGTAGGTGGTTACCCCGACGTGCACTAAATCCTCGATAGGCAGCTTCATGCGGCGTGCGAAATCCAAGTCTCCCATGCCGATCCCCCCGCTCAGAATTTCGTTTTCATCGTAGACCGTGGCCTGCTAGGCATGGTGCGGGTTTGGTGTTCTTGGCTGCTGATGATGGGTGGAGCGCCGCCAATGCCACAGGGCGAGCGCGCCGGCCGCCGTCGGCAGGAGGAAGGTGGCGACACGCCAGACGACCATTCCGGTGGTGAATTCACTCACCGGTATCTGGTCACCCAGCAAGATTAGTACGGCAGCTTCCAGAATTCCCAGGCCGTAAAGGGGAAGAGCGGTCAGTGGGTAGGCAACTAAGAATGCGGCGATGACTTCGACGGTGACGGCTGCGGCTGGGCTCGTTCCGGTGGCGCGCACGCAGACAACGAACAGCAGCACTTCCACAGCAAGGATGGTGGCTTGGGCACAGAAGGCGGGCACGGCACGTCCGTGCATTTCATGTCCGAGGGAACGCCGGTAGGCCACTGCGGCCTCTTCCCACTCCGGAACGTCTACTTTGGACGGCCGAAAGCGGTGTGCCACACTTCCCGCGGTTCTTCCGGCGAACCTGGCCGCGGCTTCCCAGCGCATCACTATGGCAAGGCAGCCAGCGAGCAGCAAGGCCAGCAGGCCGCATACCAACGCCACGGTGGCGTGGACGGGACTGAAGTGACTTAACGCCAGCAGGATGAGAAATCCGGCCGCCGGGGCTGCCAGCCGCGCAACGTTGTACAGCACGTTGTAGAGCGTCAGCGCGGCAGTAGCGGAAACCTTCTCAATACCCCAGCTGTTGAACATCGCGAACCGTAGGACGACGTCCGCGGGTTTGGGCGCGATAGATAAGTCAGGCTACCGGCCAAATCGTTTTGGACGGCGCGGCGTACACCCAGTGGTGGTACGAAAATCACCAGCGGACAGGCGGCTATCACGACATGTGCGGCGCCGATCAGCCCGATGATGCCGAGCTGCCACCATGGCAGACGGAGCAGCGCGGTGGCGACTTGGGCGAAGTCGACTTTGGACAGTATGGGGATCGCGAAGACGAGAAGCAGTAGCCGCGGCAGGATGCTCAGCGCGTGGCGGCCAAGTTTGCGCCAGTTAGCTTGGGCCGGCACGACGCACGACACATCGGAAGCCGAGGTGGCAGGTGGAGGTGTCAATCGTCTGCGGTAGCCGTGCGGCCGGGCGGTAGCGCTGGCAGTAGTTGGGGGCGCAAAGGAAGGAGCCGCCCTTCATCACCTTGCGCGGGATGCGCGCGGTGATCGGCTGCTGAGGATCCACAGACATTTGCCGGGTACCGCCAGAGGGGTTCACCCGGCCCGAAGGCGTGCCGCAGCACGATGCTGATCCGGGGGCCAGACGGCGTTGCTCGGCCCACCAGTCGCCGGTCCATTCCCAGACGTTGCCGATCATGTCGAAGAGGCCGTAGCCGTTGGCGGGAAACGATCCCACAGGTGAGGTCCAGGCGTAGCCGTCGGCCAGGTTGTTCACGTTCGGGAACTCGCCCTGCCAGACGTTGGCCATGTGCTGGCCCGACGGCTCGAGTTCAGTGCCCCAGGCGAATTCCGTGCTCTTGCTGCCGCCTCGGGCGGCGAATTCCCACTCGGCTTCGGTGGGCAGCTCCTTGCCGGCCCAGGTGGCGTAAGCGGCTGCGTCGGCCCAGGAAAGGTGGACCACGGGGTGCGACCCGAGGCTTTCTAATGAGCTGTGTGGCCCTTGCGGGTGCCGCCAGTCGGCGCCGGGCACCGCGCTCCACCATAGGTAGGCGTTGGTGACGTCGACCGGGTAGCCAGGGGGAGTGAACACCGCTGAGGCCGCCACGAGCAGCGCCGGGTCGGCATCCGGATAGTTGGCTGGGTCAGGTGCTGTTTCCGCCAAGGTGACGTGGCCGGTGGCGGCAGCGAACGCGGCGAAATCGTCGTTGGTGACCGGGTAGCGGTCAATGTAGAAGCCGTCCACCGTGACTTGGTGGGCGGGGGCCTCTTCCGGGTAGTGCAGGTTGGAGCCCATCGTGAACTCGCCACCTGGTACCCACACCATGTCTTTAAGGCCGGATGCGGCGGTGGCCGCGCTGGACGCTGCCTGCATGCGGCCAGTATTGCCCCGGATTGGCTACCGCGCTGGCAGATTTGGGGAAGAGGCGAACACGCGGCGCCAAACGTCCTCACCGCGGATCGCCAGTTCCCCGATCTCCCATAGGAACTCCACCACCCTGGCGTCGGCCTGAGCCACGCTGGTGACTTGATATCCGGCACGCAGTCCCAGCGCCAAATCGAGCACGCGGGCGATGAGGTCTTGACCGGCCTCCTGCAAGGTAAGGCCATTGCCATAGGTGAGCCCGGCGAGCGTCAGGCGGCAGTGGTTTCCGTGTATCCGCAGGTGTAGTTCGGGGGTCCATGCTTCGGTCACCTCCGTATATTGCCCTTCATAAGCGCCGCACAACAACCATAACCTTGTTGCATTGATGCATGGCGATGCCAATCGCGGGTGCGGCTCCTTCTAAGCGAATTTGCTCCCCTTGCAGCCCAGGCGCTGGCGGCTGACGGGCGGATCAGCGGGCTGACGATTTCGACGGAGACGCACAGCTGGCTGGTGTACGAGTACCGCTGGGTCGCACCGTTTGCCGCGGCTCTGCGCCGCGCCGGCGGACAGCTTGTCGCCAGCGGCCGTATCCCGGTCAGTGACCTCGAAGCCGCGCTCAACGACAGCGATCAGGCACAGCAAGGAGTTAGTCATGCCAAGACTTCTGGCGCACAATGGCACGCACCGCTGTGGTGGCTGGAACAGCGACAGCGGTATCCAATCAGAAGGCCCGCATCCTTGGTGGTTAGCTCAGCTGGCTCAGGACCTCGCGAAGAGGAAGTTGCCGGTCAGCCGGCGCCTGGCTGGCTAGGCGCTGCACCATTGCCACCAGCCGGCCCTGGCACATAGGGCTGTCCTTGATGTACGCGGCAGTTTCCGTGCCAGCGCGAACGTAGTGCTCCCAGGTGGGAAGGTTGAGCACGACGCGTACGTGGTCGTGAGAATCGCGGACTGGTGCCACGTCGAGTTCCCGGTGCAGGAGGAAGAACAGCAGGTCCTCGATTCCATTGATTGCCTGAACGGCGGTCGCGGGATCGTTGACGGCGGGGGAGAGGGCACGCAGCGCGATGTCGCTGAGCAATCTGAAGCTCAGTAAGGGATCCTGTTCAAACGACCGGTCTATCCCTGTGTCTATGAGCGACAGCAACTGATTGTCGGTTACATCGGGTGCGTTGCCATGGATGGCCAGAACTGGGCTGCCCATTGCCAGCACGTGGCCCACGGCGGCCTCGACGACGATGACACAGTCGTTTGTCTGCGCCAGGGCCAGCATCGCTGGCAGGTCGATCTGGCGCACGACGGCGTGCTGGCGCGGCCAGAGCACCTTACGTGAAGCCGCATCTGTTACTGGTAACACTTTCTTGCTGGAAAGAGTCTGGATCGGATGCGGATACAGCACCTTAAGGACTGCCAAGCCACGCAACGTGATCGCCTGCAGGACAGGGCCGAGCTGAACGGCGGCGAACGCGCTTAGCTGCACGGCCCGGGCGACCGCCAGGCTGAGCAACACCAGCACAATGGCAATGGCGGGAACGACAATGGACACCTGCCCAGTTCGCTCAACGACGATCGAAGCGACCGCGGCGAAAACGAACACGGCCACGAACAAGCCCATCGCGTGCCACACCAGCGGGAGATCGCGAAATAGAACCAGCCTCGGGGAAAATGCGGTGGCGGCATGCTGGACGACCAAGAACAGCAGCGAGAAAACCAGCGCGGTGAACATGATGATGCCACCCGCTATTGCCTGAAGCATACCGCTGACCCTCACAGCGTCGGTCGTCGGGCCAACCGCGATCCGCGGAAGGAATAGGGCCAGCAACAGACCCGCGGCCAAGTATCCCGATTGCACCCACCCGGTCTGCAGGCGCCTGCGCCGCCGTAGCGCACTAAGGATGTCCTTGTCCGCTGCGGGAATCGCGTTCGCAGCCATTGCCCTCAAACCGTCAGCATAATGGTCGCGATTTTGCCGTCCGGCTCAGACATCAACGACAGCGCGGCCTCAAGCCGCACGCGGTTGAAGGCGCATTGCAACGCACCCCACATGGACAAATCTTCCCGTAAGAAATGTGCGTGTGTAGCAAAAAGCCTCAGGTCACTTGGGTGGCGCAGCAGGAGCGCGCCCGGCCAGATCGCGAAGACGGATTCCGGGCTGGCCAGCCGGGGCGAGTTCCGGGATGTCACCGCTGTTGATGACGGACTTTCCATATGCCGCCGCCAAGGGCGAGGCTGTAATCCCGTGGAGTAGTACAGAAAGCAGGATTGTCCAAGTGGTAGCTTGGACCAGCAGGTTGCCACCAGGGTCGTGGGTGAACTCCTCCAAGGCGAGGAGAGTGAAGACCACTGAGGCCAGGCCCCGTGGGCCAAACCAGCCCATGAATGCCACCGTGGCGGACCGCAAACGCACGCCCAGCAAGGCGATCGCCACCGGCAGCATCCTGATAACCGTTAGGCTCAGTAAGGCGTAGATGAGTGGGCGGACGGAAAGCTCACGCATGAGTAGTTCCCCGACGAAGAACGCGCCGAAGATGGCCCACACTAGGAAGGATCCCGAAAGGCCCACCGTTTCGGTGAACTCGACACGTTCGGTTAGGCGACGTTTCGTCGCCGCTCCAAAGAGCAGCCCGCCCACGAAGGCGGCGACGAACCCGTTCCCGCCGATGGCTACCGCCCCGGCGTAGGCCAGTAGCGCGAGGGCCAGGATAGCGATTTGCTCAGAAACGGTGGACATCCACTGACGGGCTCTGGCATAGGCCATAAGTGTCCCACCGAGATAGCCGACCGCGATGGCCACGACCAAAGCGAGCCCTATTTGCTTCAGCGATTCATATCCCCAGCCTTTGGTACTAAGTCCTTCCTCCGCGGCGAGCATTGCGATGAAGAGGGTGACTAGAGGCGTGGCGATGCCGTCGTTGAGGCCGCTTTCGACATTGAGCGCGCGCCGTATCCGCACGGGTACGGCCTTATTGGAGACCACGGCCAGTCCGAGGGCTGCGTCTGTCGGCGCCAGGATGGTGGCGATGAGAGCGGCAGCCACCCATCCCGAGTCAGGGAACAGAAGATAGGCGACCACCGCGCCGGCGACAATGGTCGCGGGCAAGCCGATGAAAAGAAGCCGGGCGGGCAATCCTGTGTCACCCTCAACATCGCGAAGCCGTACTGTCGACGCATCGGCAAACAACAGCAGTGCCAGCGTCAGCTCGGTGATGGCCAATACTGTTTCGTGCGTTAACGACAGCGGGAATACACCGATGCCGGCGGGGCCAAGCAACACACCGGCGGCCACGAACACCATCGGGCTAGTGATCCACCAACGGTCGAGTTTCGAGGCGACAAGAGAGTACGCGACGATGACGGCCGTCAGCGCAACCACACCACTCATCAGATCTCCCCGTTGTGCCGCCTGACGCAGCTGGAAACGTGAGTGCCCACAGCATATGCCCTGTTTGTGGTAGCCACGGCAACATCTTGCTTGGCGGCGCTGACGAGCCTCAGGCTTCCGCCGAAAGCACGCTATTGCTTGAGGGCAGCTAGGTCCGGAAGATCGTCTGTTCCATCCTGCAGGAGCCGGCATTGACAGTTGCCCGCATACTTTGGCGGGCCGCCGGTGTTATCGCTCAATCTGGCAGGCGGCCTAGATGCCGTGCTCGATCGTCGCGCCAGGCCCGGTCGGGGCTTATGTTCAGCGCCCGCATCTGCCGCATCCGTTCGTGCGTCGGTGGTTAGGCGAAGGCGAAGTAGCGCAGCCACAAGTAGGGCACACACAGCGCGACGGTGATGGCGGCGACGATCAGGCCGTACTTGGTGAACTCCCAGAAGCTGATCCGCTTTCCGGCGCGTTCGGCCATGCCGAGGATGACGACGTTGGCGCTAGCGCCGATGGCGGTGGCGTTTCCGCCCAGGTCCGCGCCCAGCGCGAGGGCCCACCACAGCACGTTGCCTTCCCCGTTGGGGAATCCGGCGACGAGATCGGCGACGATCGGCGACATGGTTGCCACGTAAGGAATGTTGTCGACGATCGCGGACAGGAAAGCCGACCCCCACAGCATCACCATCGTCGCCGGCCACAACTGCCCACCGACCGCATTCGTTGCCGCGGTGGAGATTTGGCCGATGACTCCGGTGTTCACCAGGGCGCCGACCATGATGAACAGACCGGCGAAGAAGATGAGGGTGGGCCATTCGACGTCTTTGGCAACGGCTTCGGCGTCTAAACGCGACAGGGCGAGCAGGAGCAGCCCGCCTGCCATCGCGACCACTGACGGTTCCAGATGCAAAACGGTGTGCAGGACGAACGCCGCGGTCACCAAAGCCAGCACGCCCAACGAGATGAGTAGCAGGCGCATGTCTTTGATCGCGTCTTTTTCGTTGAGCTGCATCACCTTTTCGGCTTTGGCCGGGTCGTAGATAAACGATTTGCGAAACAGCCACCGGCACAACCCCACGAACACGACCATTAGCGCGACGACGATCGGTGCCATGTGCACGAGGAAGTCGTTGTAGGTCAGCCCTGCCCGCGACGCGATGATGATGTTTGGTGGATCCCCGACGAGGGTTGCCGCACCGCCGATGTTTGAGGCCATCGCTTCGGCGATCAGGAACGGAACGACCTTCACCCCGAGCCGGTCGCACACCAGAAACGTCACTGGGGCGATGAGCATGACGGTCGTGACGTTATCCAGAAAGGCCGAGGCGATCGCGGTCACGAGCACGAGGATGACCATGATGCGGAAGGGTTTGCCTTTGGCCTTTTTCGCCGCCCAGATGGCGACGTATTCGAAGCCTCCGGTGCGTTTCATGACCGCGACGACGAGCATCATTCCTAACAGGAGGAAGATGACGTTCCAGTCGATGCCGGTGTGCTCGTCAAAGAACGCGTGGTGGGCGTCCGTGGCGCCGATGAGCAGCATCACCGCCGCGCCTCCCAGCGCCACCGCGACACGGTGAATCCACTCGGTGGCGATCAGGATGTAGGCGATAGTGAAGACGGCCACGGCCGCCCAGGCGAGCAGCGTCACGCACTTTCCCCATCGCCGATGATGCGGTCGAGCAACGCGTGCATCGTGACGGCACCGGCGAGGGTTCCGTCCGGATTGGTGACTGCGACCAGAGGGCTGCGGGTGCGGGCCATCAGCGCTGACATCTCCAACGCTGTTGCCCGGCTGTCAACTATTGGCGGTTCCTTGGGTTCGTCAGGCAGGCACTCTTGCACGGTGCGGCCGTCGAGTTCGCGGATGAACACGTCCGCCGCGGCCTCGTCGATGACCCGGGCGAGCGTCGGATCGTCCTGAATGTACGACGGGACCGCCAGCCGCAACACCTGCGTGCCAGGAAGCACGACAAGCGGTTTACCGGCGTCGTCGACGACGATCAGACCCGGGAGGTCACCACGGGCCAGGATCCGGGCGGCCTCAAAAGCCGGGGTGGACATAGTGACCGTCGGATACTCAACGGCGAGATCAGCAGCACGCATAACCGGTAAACCTCATTCGAATCTGTTAGCAGCGAATACGAAACAATCGCCGACCAGACTTCCCGGCACGCCAGCCGTGACTTTATCGGCCGCCGAAGGTCGCTGTCCAACCTCACGCGGCCGCACCCACAACCACAAGCGGGCGCCGGCCGGCGACGTCCTGGCCTGCGGCCTCGTGCCCATTCCGCAATGCAAAAAGGGCGCAGATTCATTTAAGTCCCGCCACCCAAATGTGCGCCGGGTTAGTTGTACGCGCGACAATGACGACGATCCGCCCTGCACCCTTTGCCATATCTTAGGGAGGTCCATCGATGGCTCACTTTGGCCGGCAGATCCAACGCCGCTTCGGCGGCAATGCCGTCATCATCGCCGCCGTGATCGCCGGGCTCGCGCTCCTGGCCGGGATCATCCTGGCCACCAGGTAGCGCAGCACCCGGCCATGCTGGACGCGGCGGTCTAGGATTACCGCTCGTGTGGTCTCATCCGTCCCGGGCTCTGGTCGGCGGCTTCGCCGCCGCGATCGCGGTAGGCACCTTGTTGCTGTGGCTGCCCGTGTCGGTGGAGTCCGGTGAGTCTCCGCACCTGGTCGATGCCCTGTTCACGTCGGCGTCAGCGGTGTGTGTCACTGGCCTGGTCACCGTCGACACCGCGTCGCACTGGTCTACCTTCGGCGAAGTCGTCATCATGGGCCTCATCCAGGTCGGTGGGCTTGGGATCATGTCGCTGGCCACCCTCCTCGCACTGCTGATCTCGGGGCGGCTGGGGCTTCAGGGCCGGCTCCTGGCGCAGGCGGAAACGAAAACGATGCGCCCTGCCGATGTGCGGCGGGTGCTGCGCCGGGTCCTGGCGTTCACCGCCGCCACCGAAGCCGTCGTCGCCGTCGTTTTGGCGGGCCGGTTTTGGCTCGGCTATGACATGCCGTTCGGGCTGGCGGTGTACCGGGGCGTCTTTCATGCGATCTCGGCGTTCAACAACGCCGGGTTCGCCTTGTGGCCAGACAGCCTGATCGGCTTTCAGAACGACGCGTGGATCCTGGTCACCATCGCTCTCGCGGTAATCCTGGGCGGGCTCGGGTTCCCGGTCGTGTTCGAATTGGCCCGCCAGTGGCGCCGTCCCAGCCGCTGGACCGTGCTGACCCGCATTACCGTCATCGTCACCACCTGCCTGCTTACCTTCGGCTTCATCGTGATCACAGCGGCGGAGTGGAACAACCCCGGCACGCTCGCTGCCTCAGGTGGCACTGGTGACCGGCTTCTCAATGGCATGTTCGCTGCGGTCATGCCCCGCACCGCCGGGTTCAACGCCATCGACATCGCCGCGCTAACCCCGGAAAGCCTGCTGGCACACAACATGCTCATGTTCATCGGCGGCGGCAGCGCATCAACGGCCGGTGGTATCAAAGTCACCACCTTCGGCCTGCTCGCCTATGTGATCTGGGCGGAGCTACGCGGCGAACCCGACGTTGGTGTCGGCCGCCGCGCCGTCCCAGCCGATCTGCAGCGCCAGGCCCTGGCGATCGCGCTGATCGGTGTCGGTGCTGTCGCGGTCGCCTCGCTGGCGTTGGTGTCGATGACCCACCACGCCGTGGACAAAGTCGTCTTCGAAGCGATCTCAGCGTTCGGCACGGTCGGCCTGTCGACTGGTATCACCGCCGACATGCCCCGCGCGGCACACGTCCTGCTCGCGATTTTGATGTTCGCCGGGCGCGTGGGGCCGCTAACGTTGGGCACAGCGCTAGCCCTGCGGCAGCGAGCCCGCCGCTTCCAGCTACCCGAGGAGCGCAGCATCGTTGGCTAACAAAGAAGAATCCGTCGTTGTTATCGGCCTGGGCCGTTTCGGCAGCTCCCTGGCCCTGGAGCTGCTGCGCCGCGATACCCAGGTGCTGGCCATCGACTCCAGTCCCAAACTTGTGCAGGCCTACTCCAGCCAAATCCCGCACGCCGTGGTCGCCGACGCCACCGACCCCGAAGCCCTCACTCAGCTCGATGTGGGCATGTTCCGCCGTGCTGTCGTCGCGATCGGCACCGACCAGGAAGCCTCCATCCTGGCCACCGCGAACCTTGCCGATCTGGATGTCAGCGACATCTGGGCCAAAGCCACCAACCGCCAGCACGGCCGCATTCTGCAGCGCGTCGGCGCCCACCATGTCGTGCTGCCCGAACACGACATGGGCGAACGCGTCGCCCACCTGGTATCCGGGGAAATGCTTGACTACCTCGAACTCGGTGACGGATTCGTCATCGCCAAAACCCGGCCCCCACGCGACTACGTCGGCGCCGCCCTGGGTGAAACCGGGCTGCGCGCCCAGTATGGCGTCACGATCGTCGCGGTCAAACCGCAAAACGGCACTTTCACCTACGCCGACCGGGAAACGATCCTCCAATATGGAGACATCCTGGTCGTGTCCGGGCCGGAAGACAAAGTGGAACGTTTTTCCCGCCTCGCCTGACAAAGGCAGCACCGTGTGGGTGGCGGTGGCTGCTGCTAGCTGCTGCGCCGCCAACCCCACGCCAGCAGTGCCCAGGCGGTGACAGCCAAAGTGAGAGCGATTGCTACGAGTGCGATGGCCCCAGCTGAGCCAAGGTCGCTGCTTTCTGGCGCCGTGGGGCCTGGCGAAGTAGCGCTCTGGGCGCCGAACGTGAGGTGGTGTTCTGACCGCACAGCAAATGCTCCCTGATGCTTCGCTTCTTGATTGGCGGGACCCTACCGGAACAGTGATGCCTGCCGGCAACCGTCCACGTTGTTTGTTCGAGTCAGCATTTTGCAGCGGCTCCATGCGATGAGGGTGCTACCAGCAGCAGAGCCACGGCCAAGCTCGCGGAGCAGGATAGTGTTGCCCCGTCAGTCGATGTCACTGCGCGCCAGGCGCTGTCAACTGTCATGTCTGTCCACATTGGGGTACAGGCCAATCGTGCCATCAAGTCGCGGGTCCCGGCGCTGGGCGGCATAGCCGTTCGGACTTGATCGCGCGCATTGGTCCGGTGGGAAGCCGTGCAACCGCGCAAGCCTGCTGTAGAGCGCGGCGGGCGGCCTGGCTCGCCGCAGTGTCGTCAGCTGCAGCGAGGACGATGGTGGCGGCTATGTAGTGCTTGCCTGTGGCACCCAAGATGAGTGTTTCAGCCGAGATAATTTCTGGTCTGGCGGCGAGTGCTTGGTGCAGGCGGGCGTGATGATCGTGGGGGCGGACGGTGGGTACGGGCAGTTCGGCGTACACCCTCCACAATGGAACGGGGATGGCTGTCACGCCGGGCTCTAAACGTCGGGCATGGCGATGAGTAGCTCGGTCGCCATCACGATCAGGTTGTGGGCGCGGACCGCGAGGCTGGTGGCCATGCCATGCGCGTTCGAGCCTGCCGATTCCGCCAGTGTGCGCAGGGCCTCGAGATCGGTGTTGAGTTTGCTGACGATTTCGGCCAGGTCTGCGGCGGTCGCGGTGGTGAGGTCCTTGCCGATGTCGTCTAGGGCCATGCCGGAGGCCTCCAGCTGCCGGATGGTGGCGATCACATCGACCATGTTGGGGTCGTAGAGTCTGTACCCGCTTTCAGTACGTTGTGCCGGCTGGATAAGGCCGAGGTTGGTGTAGAAGTCGACGGTGCGTTTTGATACGCCCGCAGCTTGGGCGAGTTCGCTGATACGCATCAGCTGCGCCACCACCTGCCCCTTTCCAGCAACCGTACAGTTTCACGTGTTAGTGTCGTGCTTGTGGTTGATACTACCGGGCATCCCGGGGGTAAGAACCAGGTATGCGATCCAGTGCAATGGTCTGGACGCCTGACTGGTGTGACGGGGTGCCAGCACTGACGTGTTGATCGTCTACGGTCTGCTGTTAATCGTGGCGCTCACCGCTGCGACCGCCTACTTTGTCGCGCAGGAATTCGCCTATGTCGCCGCCGATCGCGGCAAACTGCGCCAGGCCGCCGATGGCGGCGATGCTGCAGCGGCAAGGGCTTTGAAGGTGACCGGGCGGCTGTCGTTCATGCTCTCCGGTGCACAGCTAGGCATCACCGTCACGGCGCTACTGGCCGGGTATGTGGCCGAGCCATTCATCGGCGAGGGTCTCGCCCCGCTCGTCGGCAAAACGGGACTGAGTACGGCGGCGAGCCTGTCGGTGTCGGTAGTGATCGCGCTGCTGTTCGCGACCGTCATACAGATGGTCCTTGGTGAGCTGGCGCCCAAGAATCTGGCCATCACCAAGCCTGAGGGTTTAGCGAAATCGTTGTCCCGCTCCACATTGGTCTACATGGCGGTTGCCGGGCCGCTGATCCGGGTTTTCGATGCCGCCGCTAACCGGCTGCTGCGCTCGGTGGGCATCGAACCGGTCGAAGAGCTTCCGCAGGGGGCGACGCGCGAGGATCTGGAGCAGATCGTCGCTGACGCCCGCTCACGAGGCGACCTCGACGCCGATACGGCGCGGCTGCTGGATTCCGGTTTGGACTTTCGCCGACTGACAGCCGGTGAGGTGATGGTGCCGCGAGTAGACGTGGTCACCATGCACGCCAGCGATCCAGCTTCCCGCTTCGTCGAGCTCCTGGAAACCGGCCATTCCCGCTTCCCGGTCACCGGGCAGGGCCTCGACGACGTGCTGGGGATCGTGTCGGTCGCCGACATCCTCGCCGTGCCGCCAGCTGACCGGGCACACACGCCGGTGAGCCAGCTGGCGATGCCCGCGCTAACGGTGCCGGCATCGGCTTCGGTGCCGCAGGTGCTAGAACGCCTGCGGGCCGAACATCGGCAGCTGGCGATCGTCGCCGACGAATATGGCGGTTTCGCCGGGGTCATCAGCCTGGAAGACATCGCCGAGGAACTCGTTGGTGAAATCCATGACGAGGACGATCTGCCAGAAGCTACTGCGAAGCGCCAGGGTGACGGGTCGTGGCTGGTGCCCGGACGCTGGCGCCCAGATGAGATCGCCGATGCGACAGGCATCGGCCTGCCCGAAGATGACTTGTATGACACCGTGTCGGGACTGATGATGCACCGGCTCGGCCACGTCGTGACCGAAGGCGACCAAGTCGAAGTCACCACCATGGGCACCGATGGGGAAACCACCGTGCGCCTGACCGCGGTCGAGGCCGAACGGCATGTGGCCACGGCCGTGCGTATCGACGTCATTGATGGGCGGCGGTCATGAACACACCTGTCGCGCTGATCGTGTCGCTGATTTTGCTGCTACTCAACGGGTTTTTCGTCGCCGCCGAGTTCGCGCTTGTCGCGTCCAAGCGTCACCGGCTTGAGCAGTACGCCGCCGAAGGGTCCCGTGCGGCGAAAGCCGCGATCGCCGGCACCCGCGAACTGTCGCTGATGCTCGCCGGCGCCCAGCTCGGGATCACCTTGTGCTCACTGGGATTGGGTGCCCTGGCTAAACCCGCCCTGGCCGACCTACTCAACCCGCTGTTCACAGCGTTGGGGATTCCGGCACAAGCCAGCTATGTGGTGGCGTTCATCCTCGCCCTGTCGGTTGTGGTGTTCTTGCACATGGTGATCGGCGAGATGGCACCCAAGTCATGGGCGATCAGCCATCCCGAATCCTCCGCCCTGCTTTTGGCTTTGCCGTTTAGAGCGTTCGCCCGGTTCACCCGCCCCGCCCTGCGCGGCCTCAACGCGATCGCCAACGCGGCACTGCGCCTGATCAAAGTACAGCCGCAAGACGAACTCGCCCAAGCCCACGGTCCGGCCGAGCTGCGCATGCTGCTTGACGCTTCCCGTGAGCACGGCACCCTTCCAGCCGCGGACGAGCAACTGCTGCAGGCGATGCTGAATCTGCAGAACACCACTATCGACACCGTCATGGTCCCCGCTGATGGGATCGTGTCTGTGATAGCCGATGCCCCCGCTGAACAAGTGGAGCGGGTCGCACAGGCACGCGGCCGTTCCCGCCTCGCGGTCACCGACACCAGAACCGGGAACGTCGCCGGGATCGTGCATGTGCGTGACGCCCTGAAGGCCACCACCGCACGCGTGAACGCGACGGCCGGCTATCTGATGACCGCGCCGCACATCCTGCGCCCGCACCAAAACGTCATGTCAGCCATCCGCGGCATGCGTGAACACCGCGCACAGGTCGCCCTCGTCAATGACCAGGCTGGGCGAACCGTTGGGCTGGTGGCACTGGAGGATCTGCTGGAGCAAGTGATCGGCCAGTTCGATGACGAAACCGACCCGATCATCGCCGCCCACAAAACGGTTGCCCCACGACCGCCACACGGCACCGTCACCTGACGGCCCGGCCCACCCATGTAAGGAAGGTAGCTCATGGTTTTCAAGAAACTGCTCGCCGGGCTCGGTTTCGGCGGCATCGAAGCAGACACCATCCTGCCCCCACAACCGGCCGCCTCCGGCGGCCAGCTGACTGGGCAGGTGAACCTGCGTGCTAAATCTGATACCGACATCACCGCCATTACGCTCATCCTCGTAGCCCAGGCGCCGATGGGTGAGCTTGAGCTGAGCCGGTTCCAGGTCGCCGGAATGGTCCGCATCCCCTCTGGGGCAACACAAGCGGTGCCGTTCAGTGTGCCACTGTCGGCATACACCCCGTTCACTGTCCTATTCGGGCAGAATCTTCCCGGCATGCACCTCGGTGTGCGTACCGAACTCGCGGTCGCCTCAGGTAAAGCCAAAGGCGACTTCGACCCGGTCCGCGTCGAAGCCGCCGGCGTGCACGAGCAGATCATGGACACCCTCGGGCTGATCGGCTGCAAGTTCGTGCGCAGCGACATCCGCCCCGGCGCCCAGGTGGGCCTCAATGTTCCTGCGGTGCAGGCGATCACGTTCTTCGCGCCGAGCCCCGACGGGCAGCAGCCCGGCCCGCACATCCCACTGATTACCTTCACCCTATCCGGCAACAACGAGGGCCTTACCGTCCTATCCGAACTGACCGGCCGCCCCGGTGTGCCGGACCGCCACGAACTATCTGCAGCCGACGTCACGCGACTGACGAACACCGATGGTGGCTGGAGCGGCGAAGTCGACCGGTGGCTGATCAACACTCTTGAAAAGCTCGGCCAGGCATCAGCTGGTGCCGGTGCGGGCGGGTTCATGCAGCCGCACGCACAAAGCCACCAGCCAGGCTATGGACAGCAGCCGTACGGTTACGGCCAGAAGGGGTATGCCTACGGCGGGCACGCCAAACACGGTTCCTACAAATACTCTGGCTATCACGGTAAACCGTCGATGGCCGGTGCCTTGGCGATGGGTGTCGGCGGTGCCGCGCTCGGATTCCTGGGCGGGATGATGCTAGGCGACATGATCGGCGACGCCTTCGGCGGCGACATGGCAGGCGAGGCAATGGATGCCGCCGGTGTCGAAGACCCAGGCCTGGCCGATGCCGGCGGCGATATGGGCGGGTTCGACGATTTCGGCGGCGGAGACTTCGGCGAATTCTGAGCCGCCGAAACTGCCACCCAAACGGCCGGTGGCGGCCCGCTCTGCACTGGTCCGGGCGGGGCCACCGGTCCCACACTGGGTGCCGCGTCTTATGTGGAGTGACCCTGGCGCGCGGGCACCGCGATGGAAACCACACATTGCGCACTGCGCTGAGGGACTGCATCAGGTCTTTGGTCCCGCTTGGTGGGGCCGTGGACTCTATTGGCAAGCCTTGCGTAGCGTGCACGCTGAATGCAGTCACCCGTCGGCGAAGTGACAAGAGAACTCGCACAGACTCGACATCCTCCTTCTGCCGGCGGGTCGCCATGGCGCGGGTGGAGCACCGAGGTCAAGGTGTTGTAGCCAGGAGGTACGGGCCTTTAGTCCCCGGGCCTGTGGGCCCTGCGAATCTAGCCGTCGAGGCAAAGGGATAGTGCACTTAAGGCATGGTGCTAACCCGCAAACGCGTCCTCCCGACCGCCATGCTGGACTCGCTATCTCCTCTCATAGCGGCCTTGCGTGCCGACGGCTACAGCGTGATCGGGCCAACCCTGCGCGATGGGGCCATTGTGCTTGCCGAGCTAACCTCAGCCAGCGATCTGCCCCACGGCTGGGGCGTCGAACTTGACGCGGGCAGTTACCGGGTCCGCCGCCGTGATGACGATGCCGCTTTCGGGCACTCATCCGGGGCGCAGTCCTGGAAAACCTACCTGCATCCAGCGAAAGTTCCCTTTTGGACCGCACAGAAAACCAGTGATGGCTTCACCGTTGACGTACCTCCGCCGGACGGCATCCGGTACGCCTTCGTCGGAGTGCGGCCATGCGACTTGCGTGCCATAGCAATTCAGGGGCGTGTGCTTGGCAGTAGCTATGCGGCACGTCTCGAGTCCGCGTTCATCGTTGCTGTTGACTGCACCGAGCCGGGTGAGGCCTGCTTCTGCGTCACGGCCGGCGGCGGACCGGCCTGTGGCCCAGGTGCCGATATTCAGCTCACGGAGACAGTTGGTCCACGCTACCTAGCCAGCGCGCAAACCACGATAGGACAAGCCGTCCTCGATACCTTGCCGCAGCAACCTGCTACACCAGCCGAACGAGAGCAGGGCGCGACGGCTGTGGCGCAAGCCGCCGAGCGCATGCAGCGCCACCTGCCGTCGATTGACTTGCGAGACCTCCTGTCTGGTAGCAGGAATGCCGCCCGATGGGATGAGGTGGCGCAGCGCTGCCTGGCCTGTGGCAACTGCACCATGGTTTGCCCAACATGTTTTTGCACGTCGGTGCGCGACACCACCGATCTCGGCGGGGATATCGCACAGCGCTGGCAAACCTGGGACTCCTGTTTCGATCTGGACTTCTCCTATCTGCATGGCGGGCCGGTGCGCACGAGCACCAGCAGCCGTTACCGCCAGTGGCTGAGCCACAAGTTAGGCACCTGGCATGACCAGTTCGGGGAATCAGGGTGTGTCGGTTGTGGACGGTGCATCGTGTGGTGCCCAGCCGGAATCGACCTCACCGAGGAAGTCAGTGCTTTGGCTCAAGAAAGGCAGACAGACCATGAATAGCGTTCGTGACACGTTAGGTGAATTTTCGTTCCTTGACGAGGTACCCGACACCTGGCTGGATCGCCTGAGCAGTATCGGGCACAAGGTAACTTACCCGACTGGGCAGCGGATCTTCCATGAAGGTGAGCGCGCAGAACACTTCTGGCTCATCACTAGCGGAGCGGTTGGTTTGGACCTGCATGTGCCGGGCAGGGGCGACATCCTCATCGAAACGTTGCGCGAGGGCGACGTACTCGGCTGGTCGTGGATGTTCCCTCCCCGCCGCTGGCACTTCGGCGCAGTGGCAGCGCGGACAGTGCACGCGATCCAATTCAATGGCGAAGAGGTCATGCGGACGTGCCGCGAGAATCCGGCCCTCGGGATGGACCTGATGCAGCGGTTCGTGGCGCTCATCCTAGATCGTCTGCAGGCCACGCGAATGAGACTCATCGATCTTTATGGGTATCCGCCATCATGATGCCTTCGCTATTTCGTGTTGTTCACCGGCGCGTGGAAACGCACGACACAGTCACGCTGGCCTTGGCACCTGCTAGTGAGCCGCTGACACCGCCAGCGCCAGGCCAGTTCCACATGCTCTACGCCTTTGGGATCGGCGAGATCCCCGTGTCCGTCAGTGCCACCGAGGATGCAGGGATTCAGCTGCACACGATAAGGGCGGTTGGTGCGGTGTCCCGGGCACTGTGCCAGGCCATGCCAGGAACGATGCTCGGCGTGCGTGGCCCATTTGGCAAAGGCTGGCGTGTCCCGGCACAAGGTGGCAAAAACCTGCTGATTGTTGCCGGCGGGATTGGGCTGGCGCCGTTGCGGCCTGTGATCCGCGAGGCCATACGACGGCGTGAACAGTACGGAAACGTTGCTGTTGCCATCGGCGCTCGCAGCCCAGGCGAACAGCTCTACACAGCGGAGTACCGGGAGTGGCGAGACGCCGGCCTGAAGGTGCTGACCACCGTGGACCAGGCGCCTGGGGGATGGGGCGGCCACGTGGGGCTCGTTACGCAGCTGCTGCCAGGTCTGGTGACGAGCCCAGCGGCGACCGTCGCCATGCTTTGCGGCCCCGAGGCCATGATGCGGGTGACCGCCCGGGCATTGGCCGATCAGGGTATGGCAGCGCCATCGATTCAGGTTTCGCTCGAACGCAACATGCAGTGCGGCATAGGCGAATGCGGTCATTGCCAGCTTGGCCCGCTGTTGGTCTGCCGAAGTGGCCCGGTCACCGGCTACGAAGTGGCGGAGCCATTGTTCGCGGTGAAGGAGCTGTGATGAAACCGAAACTCGCCGTGTGGAAGTTCGCCTCGTGCGACGGCTGCCAGCTGTCCCTTTTGGACTGTGAAGACGAGCTACTGGAGATCGCCGCACACGTGCAGATCGCGCACTTCCTTGAGGCCTCCAGCGCCAGCGTCTGCGGCCCATATGACATCTCGCTGGTGGAAGGATCCGTCACGACACCATTGGATGTGGAGCGCATCCGGCAGGTGCGGGCAGACTCCAAGCAGCTGATCACGATCGGTGCCTGCGCGACGGCCGGTGGAATTCAGGCTCTGCGCAACTTCGCCGACGTTGACGAGTTCCGGTCAATCGTTTACGCGCGACCCGAATTCATCGACACCCTTGCCGAGTCCACGCCGATCGCAGCGGTCGTACCGGTGGACTATGAATTGCGCGGCTGTCCCATCGACCGCGGTCAGCTACTCGAGACACTGTCGGCGCTGCTGAATGGGCGACGGCCGCGTGGCCCGCTGCACAGCGTGTGCTTCGAATGCAAAACACGTGGGACAACCTGCGTTCTCGTGAAGGGAACGCCCTGCCTCGGACCCGCCACGCAGGCCGGGTGTGGAGCGCTGTGCCCAGCCTATGGCCGCGGTTGCTACGGCTGCTTCGGCCCGGCCACGGGTGCACCGGCCCACGCCAAGAAGGTGTTCAACCTCTTCAACTCGGGAGCGCCGTCATGACGCACCGTCTCGATCGTTCACTGCAGGTCAGCGCGCTGTCGCGAGTGGAGGGTGAGGGCGCGATGCGTCTTGTCACCGCAGGCGGCAGGGTGGAGTCGGTAGCGCTGGAGATATACGAGCCGCCGAGGTTTTTCGAGGCGCTGCTTCGCGGGCGCACCATGGGCGAGGTCACCGACATTACAGCGCGCATCTGCGGCATCTGCCCGGTCGCCTATCAGATGTCGGCGTGTCACGCGATGGAAGACGCTTGTGGGACCAATATTCCCGTTCCGATACAGGACCTGCGGCGGCTGCTCTATTGCGGCGAGTGGATTTCCAGCCACGCCCTGCATATCTACCTGCTGCACGCCCCAGATTTCCTTGGCTACGACAGCGTTGTGGAGCTGGCCCAGGCACACCGGCCCCTTGTGGAACGTGGCTTGCGCCTGAAGAAGGCCGGCAATGCGATCCTGCAAACCGTTGGCGGAAGGGCGATTCACCCGGTCAACGTACGGCTCGGCGGGTTTTACCGTTCGCCGAGCCGGGCTGAACTACAGGAGCTGGCGGTCACCTTGCGGTCGGCCCTCGATGACGCGCTGGCAACGGTGCGATGGGTGGCGGGATTTGACTTTCCGGACTTCGCCCATGAGCACGAGTACCTCGCGCTAGTGAGTCCCGGCTGCTATGCCATAGAATCCGGCGTTCCCACCACCGACCGCGGGCTCAGCTTCCCGGTACGCGATTTCGAATCGCATGTCATCGAGGAACAGGTACCGCATTCCACGGCCCTGCACGCCCGCCTGGCTGGCCGTGGCCGTTACCTGACAGGCCCGCTGGCACGCTATTCCCTTAGCCAGCAATGGCTCTCACCGCTGGCCAGGATGGCCGCGGCGCAGGCCGGGCTGGGGGAGACGTGCCGTAACCCCTTCCGCAGCATCGTGGTGCGTGCCGTTGAGACCGTCTACGCGGTGGAAGAGGCACTGCGACTGATCGACGGCTACGTGCCACCGCAACCGGCGCATGTGGACCTCATTCCCTTATCCGGCAAGGGTTTTGGTGCGACTGAGGCACCCCGGGGCACGCTATTTCACCGGTACGAGATCTCCGCGTCCGGGGACATTGTGTCTGCCCGGATCACCCCGCCGACGTCGCAGAACCAGGCCGCGATCGAGGACGATCTGCGCCTATTCGCCGGGCCTAGGCTGGAACTGGATGACCACGAGCTGGCGCACGCCTGCGAGTCGGCGATCCGCTGCTATGACCCTTGCATCTCCTGCGCCACACACTTCCTCGAGTTGACTGTGGAGCGGAGACTGTGATGGGCAAGATTGTCGTTATCGGTGTGGGGAACCCTTACCGGCGTGACGACGGCGTAGGCCCGGCGGTAATCGACTTGCTGCGGGATCGTCGGCTCGTGGGCGTGCGCCTCGCCACGTCCCTCGGCGACACCGCGGAACTCATCGAATTGTGGTCTAGCGCGAGCTTGGCCATCGTCGTCGACGCCATGCGGGCTGTCGCGCCTCGCCCTGGGCGAGTCCACCGGACGGTCAGCTCACATGGCCTGCCGATGGGTGAGGCGATAGAGCTCGCGCGAGCGCTCGGCCGCATGCCCGATCGCCTTGAGGTGTATGGCATCGAGGTACAGGAAACCGGTCACGGGCACGGGCTAAGCCCTGACGTGGCGTCAAGTGCGATCGCGGTCGCGCGCCGCATCGCTGTGGAGGTGAAACGCGCATGTGCCTCGCCTACGCCGCAAAAGTAGTGTCCGTTTCGGACACCGTTGCCATGGTCTTCACCGGAGAAAACCAGCAGCGGGTCACTTTGCTTGCCCTTGAAGGAGATCCCCCGGTGCCCGGGGACTGGGTGCTGGTCCTTTCCGGGCTAGCGCTACGAAAGCTCACCGAGGAGGAGCGCCATGAGTACCTCACACCGTAGCGGGCTAGCGTTAGCTTTTGCCGCAGCCGCCATAAGCGGTGTCGCTGTTTACCTCAACGGTTTCGCGGTCAAAGTCGCCCGCGACGCCACGATTTACACCACAGCCAAGAACCTCATCGCAGGACTAGTCATCGTGGGCTTTGTCATGGCGACACGGTCGGCCAAACCTGTCCGCGGCGGTAAACAGCTTGCCACTCTTGGCCTGGTGGCCCTCATCGGTGGCAGCATCCCGTTCGTGCTGTTCTTCGAGGGGCTCGCACGAGCATCGTCGGTGCATGCCGCGTTCATTCACAAGACGCTGTTCCTCTGGGTCGCCGTCCTTGCCATACCCCTCCTTGGCGAGCGGCTTCGCCCGGTACACGGATTGGCGGCCGCGATGCTTGTCGGCGGCCTCTTCGTCCTCGAAGGCGGCCTGACCGGCTTCAGTATCGCCACCGGTGAGGTTCTCATTTTCGCGGCGACGCTGTTGTGGTCGGCTGAAACAGTTGTGGTGAAACGGCTTTTGCACGACGTCGCGCCCGCGACAGTGGCGCTGGCACGAATGGCTGTCGGCTCCCTGGCGCTGGTGGCCTGGGTCATTGTTACCGGCCGCTGGCACGCTCTGGTTGCTCTCCCGGTGCAGGGGTGGCTGTGGGCGGCGGCCACCGGTGTGATCCTCAGCTGTTACGTGCTGACCTGGTTCACCGCTCTGGAACGAGCCCAGGCGCTTGATGTGACTGCGATCCTCGTCGCAGGCGCCGTGCTCACGGCTGTCCTGCGGGGTGGATACGTGACCGTCACTGCCGCTACCGGGCTGACGCTGATTGCCGTAGGCGCCGTCATCACTGCCTTCGCAGCCGTACAATCGCGGCAGCCGGAGCTGACATGACCGGCGGCGCAGTACCGCACGCGCAACACCGCGGTGGCGGCCGAGCCGCTGAAGCGGACATAGCCAACGGCGCACTCAGATTCGCGCGCTACGCGTACCCGCCGAATGCGCTGGGCTATTGCGGTCCAGGCGATTCGGCCGCGCTTCTAGGCTATGCGGAAGCCGGTGCCGTCGATGCTGGGCTCGCCGATCTGGCACAGCGGTTCGCCGGGGCGTGGCCCTACCTGTCGCTCATCGGCGCTGCTAACCATGACCTCTACCCGCTCGATGACGCGGTCGTGGAAGCGTACTGGCTCGGCAATCCACTGCTTGAGCGGATCGCGCCGCCCCTGCTTGCCGCGCATCTGGCGGACCGTTTCGCTGACCGGGCGGGGCCAGCGTGGGACAACCTCTCCGTCCTGGCACACCGTGGAGGCCGGGCGCATCACAACTTCCACGTGTTCGCCGTCTACCCCTGGGTGGGGATGCTCCGGGCAGGTTTCACCGAGGATCCGTTGCGGGTGCTCAATTCCTGCCGCGTCCGGTGGGGCACCGTGCTTGGTGTACATCCCGGCTTCGCCGAAGTGTGGGCACAACCGTTGACCTGGAACGGGAACCTTTCGCTCGGCCCTGGCCAGGTTGACGTGGCGACTCTGTCCGCAGCCCAGACGACTTCTATCAAGAGCGGCGACATGGTGTCTCTGCACTGGGACTGGGTGTGCGAGACACTGACACAGCAGCAGGCCCAACGTTTGCAGAGGTACACGGCCTCCCAGCTGCGGCTGGTTAACGAGGCTCTGGGCTGGCCAGCCACGGCAGCACTGCTGGGCTGACGGGCACGGAACTAGCGCAGCAGTCCGAGAATCACCCGCAGCGCGGTGGTCCTTCCCGCGCCATTTGGGCCGAGAAAACCATGCACCTCACCAGCCAGGACCTCCAGATCCAGGCCAGCAAGCGCCCGCGTGCGGCCAAAAGACTTGTGCAGTCCGGCAGTCGAAATGACAACAGTCATGCCCGCACGGTATGTCCAGCCGACTGGAGCGTTGAAGAGGCAAAAGACCCAAATGGCGAGGCCCATGTCCAGCCGCCGCGTCAGGACTGCGCGATCTGCTTAGCGGCTCGTACTCCGATATCGTGGCCGCTGGGGTGTTGTGATGACGCGAGGGCGAGACCGGCTGCCCATCCGGGTGCGCGTCCGTGTTCTGGGATGACAGCTCGGGATAGATTGTGGCCGCTTGCGGCCAGCAGCCAGGAGACCAGTGAGTTGGAGTTCCACTGATCACCGGCGTGCAGCTGGTCGCGACCCCAGGTCAGTTCCGGCACGCGTGCGGTCAGGTGCATGACGCGGCGGGCAAGGATTGGGCTGGTGCTAAGGCGCTGGGGGCTGCTGACGGCTTTGGCGATGTCAGGCAGGATGCCGTTTTTCCAGCACCGCACCTCGTACCGGAACAGGCGGGAGCGGCCAAGCACCGCCAGCCCGACCGGTCCAGTCGCCACCACTCCGCGATCTGGCTCGTGGCGTCCCCACGCCGGGCCCATCTCGATGACGTATGAGTCGCTGCCGTCGCCGGCGATTAGTGCGCTGTGGTAGAGGCCGCACGCTACGCGATGCTGAAAACGAGCGGCGAATGCTTTGTACACGCGGCCGCTGAAGGCCACCAGGCGGTTGCCGTCCGCGCCAAGTGGCAGCCAATACAGGTCAACAAAACTGGTCATCGGGCCGACTCAAGCGGTGGCGGTACGGCAAGCGTATTCGCAGCCTCATTCGTTGCGCACGCGGTGGATTCGGCACGTTGCTTGATCCCGCCATCGCCTCTGCCTGTTTCGGTGACATCGGCACCCACTGTCCAACTTGAAGATGCTTCCACTCTGCGACGACCTCCCGCGCGCTTGGGCGGGCAAGGTTGTCCGGTCTCTGCCCAGCGAGTTGGCTGGCCGCTGGCCACGGCGGCCGGTAAGGGAGCGATGCGACGCGGCTCATCGCGGCGCCCGCAAATAGCCGCGCACCGAAGGCAGCAGTGGCAATCCGGCCAGCGCCACTCCGATAGGACCGTAAACTGCTTGAAGCACTGAGAGCTCAGGCAGATATACCAGCTCCAAAGCGATCCAGGCGATATGGCCAAGTCCAATCAGGATGGTCGCTGACCACGACCAATGGTGTCCTGTCAGCCGCTCGGCAAAGCCTAGCCACGCCACGTGTGGGCGCCGCAAGACACCGAAGCCCGTGACCAGCGAACCCAGCCCGAACCCAAGACCTAGCACCAAACCCGGCACGACCCAATTGGTCACGACGGGAATTCCATCAAGCCACGCGGCCGGAGGGGTGTAGCCCAGCATCATCGCCAGCCCGCCCCCAAACGCCGTGACACCAAGAAACCACAGCACCGCAACGGTGACCGACACTGCCACCGGGCGATGCCTCCGCACTGCGATCGTCGTCATGCCAACAGCCCATATCACCCCCGTGCTGTCAGGCAGAGGCTTAAGAAGCAAGACGAAGGGACCTTAGGCCCAGGCTGCCGAATAACTCTTGCCTACTGGCCGACAGCCGGCGGAACCGGCTGAGCCAATGCTGGCTCGCGGCGGCGCGCCTGGCGCAGGTGCCATAAGAACACCGGAGCGCCCACGATGACCGCGACGCCGCCGTAGAGTGCATCGGCGTACCCGCCAATGCGCGCCCGGTCAAGCGCGTCGGCTCGTGATCGCTCGCGCTCCTCGGGCGTCAGCGGCACCACCGTCCCGTTGGCGATGGGCTTTTCATAGGTCATGTAGCGAATCTCGGAGGAGATTTCCGGTAGCGCCGCTGTCACCAGCCCTCTAAGCCCGCCGACGAGGCCAAAGAGGAGCACGCTTAGCCCGATAGCCGCGCCCAGATAGTAGTAGGCAGATGGCAGCCATCCCATACGCTGTGTCATTCCAGTCTCCACATTCGACAAAGGGTGTGCGACGAGAATGCGGCCGCACTAGCGGGCGTGCCAGAGTCCAAAGTCCCGCCAGGCTCACCTAATTTCACGTAGGCGACAGCGATTGGGGAGAGGGACTTATGACCTGAAGCGCAGAGTCGTGTGAATCTGGACGGCCGCGCTCGGTTCCGGTTCGCTAGGGGTGAACGCGATGACCGACGCTGCTACGGAAGGAACACACTGTGCCTGGCCGTCATGTTGTGGTAGGGCTGGATTTCTCGCCGTCCGGACAGGATGCCGTCGAGTACGCCGCACGGCTCGCAGCACGCTACCGTGCTCCGCTTACGCTCATCCATGCCCATATCAACGCTCTGCCCGGTTACACGGGAATTGGAATGCCTGTTCCGTACATCCCCGGGCAAGAGTCGGTATTGGACTGGATCGACTCACAGTTAAAACAAACCGTCGAGTCGGTGCGGGGCATTTATGATGGCGATATCGATGTCCGGCGAGTCATCGGCCGCCCCGCCGGTGTCCTGATTCGCGCATCGCGAGACGCTTTGGTCACGGTCGTCGGCGCCCGTGGGGCGGGAGGATTCTCCGGGCTGCTCCTCGGATCTGTGTCATCCCAAGTCGCCGCGCACGCTCACGGCCCGGTGATCGTCGTGCGCCCGCCCGAGATGCGACAGGACTTCGCCGCTTCCGGGCCGGTGCTGGTGGGTTATGACGGATCCGCCGAGTCCGGTGCGGCACTGGAGTTCGCCGCCGCGGAGGCGTATTCGCGCCGGGCGTCGCTGAAGGTCGTCAACGTCTATTGGGCGCAACCGTGGCTGGATGACGATACTCGTCAGCAACGGCTGGCCGCCGCCGAAAACCTTGTGGAACAGGCGATCGCGACCTGCCGCGACGAGTATCTGGCGCTGGATCTGCAGCCCCTGACAGTGCTCGACCCCAGCCCTGAGCATGCCCTGATAGAAGCGTCAAAGGGTGCCGCTTTGACCGTGGTTGGCTGCCGCGGACGTGGGGGTTTGGCCGGGATGCTGCTGGGCTCGGTGTCATGGGCTCTGACCCACCATGCCCAGCACCCCGTCGCCGTCGTTCACCCGGCTGGGCGCTAAGGCTCTGGTTGCCCTGGGCCCGTGAAGAGCGAGTGGAGAGCATCACGTGCCAGCGGGGTACCCCTGGGGGTATGGTTGGCTCATGCGGTTGAATGAGGCATTGGCGGGTGACGCGCTAACGCGCCTGAAGCGGGCGCAGGGGCAGCTAACGGCGGTGGTTTCGATGATCGAGGACGGCGAGGAGTGCGAGAAGGTACTTACACAGCTCGCCGCGGTCTCGAAAGCCCTTGACCGGGCTGGTTTCAAGCTAGTCGCGTCAGGACTGCGCCATTGCCAGGCCGCCCGTGCGCGCGGTGAGCAGCCGCCAATGGACGAGGCGGAGCTCGAGAAGCTTTTCCTAGCTCTCGCCTAATTGGATGCGCGGAACATGCGCCCTGTTGTCTGGGCGCATTTTTCCGGCCTTCCACATACCCCCGAGGGTATTGAAGAAAGGAGTCCGATGGAGATCTCACAAGCTGATTTTGCCGGTGCGCGCACGGACGGCGATCCCGTGATCGACGTGCGCACCTTCACCGAATTCGCATCGGGGCATGTTCCGGGAGCGTTGCTGATTCCGCTGGATCACCTGCCAATGCGGCTCGCGGAAGTCCCGCAGCCGTGAAAACCACCGTTTCGGTGTGCCGGTCGCATACTCCCCACGGTATGCGCCGGGAGCTCATCAGGACCCGCGCATGACCGCAGGGGTGCTCTTGGCACTGGCCGCTGCGCTGATAGTTGGGCTGATGCTAGGCGGGCTCGGCGGCGGTGGCTCGATTCTGGCTGTCCCGGTGCTGGTGTATCTCGCTGGCATCGACCCTAAGCCTGCTATCGCGATGTCCCTGGTTGTCGTCGGGGTCACTGCGGCGGTGGCGCTAATTCCTCATGCGCGTGCGGGCCGGGTGCATTGGCGTACCGGGCTTTTGTTCGGCGGGTTCGGCATGGCTGGTGCCTACGCCGGCGGGCGGATCGCTGCGTACCTTCCGGCAGCGGTTCTGCTGGCCGGTCTCGCGGTAATGATGCTTCTGACCGCGGTGGCGATGCTGCGTCCCAGCCGCACCGCACCGCCCACCGCTGCCGTGCGCCGGCGGCCGCTGGCGAAGATCGCCGTCGAGGGCACCGCCGTCGGGCTGATTACTGGGCTCGTTGGCGCGGGCGGCGGATTCCTTGTCGTACCAGCGCTGGTTCTTCTAGGCGGACTGTCGATGCCAGCCGCGATCGGCACCAGCCTGCTCGTCATCAGCCTCAAATCTGGTGCCGCCCTTGCTGGATACCTTCACTCTGTCGCTATTGACTGGCCACTGACGCTGTCGGTCACCGCGCTGGCGGTCGCTGGCAGCCTCATCGGTGCCCGGTTGGCTGGGCGGATCAACCCCAGCGCGCTGCGCCGGGGATTCGGATGGTTCGTCATCGTCATGGGTCTTGGTGTCCTGACCGGACAGCTGCTCGCTTAACACCCCACACCGTTTCGCATGACTACCAACGCAGGAGAGAATCATGTTGTTCACCCAGTACTACCTCGACTGCCTATCGCAGGCGTCCTATTTGGTTGCCGATGAGACCACCGGCCGGGCCGTTCTCATCGACCCACGCCGCGACATCGCCGAATATCTCGCCGACGCCGAGGCCCGCGGACTAACCATCGAAGGCGTCATCAACACGCACTTTCACGCCGACTTCGTCGCCGGCCACCTTGAGGTCGCCGCCGCTACGGGAGCCTGGATCGGGTACGGGCACCGCGCCGAGACCGAATACCACATTCGAAAACTCAACGACGGCGAGCGGATCAGTCTCGGCAAAGTGACTTTGGAGATCATGGAGACTCCCGGTCACACCCCAGAATCGGTCAGCGTCCTGGTTTATGAACACCCGGACGACGCGGTCGCGTACGGAGTCATGACCGGAGACGCGCTGTTCATTGGCGACGTGGGACGGCCTGATCTGCTCGCATCCGACGGTGTAACAGCCGATGAACTCGGCCGGATGCTTTTCCACAGCGTCCAAGGCAGACTCATGAGCCTGCCGGACCAGGTGCGTGTCTTCCCGGCGCACGGTGCCGGGTCGTCCTGCGGCAAGAACCTGTCCACCGAACGCCAGTCCACGATCGGCGAGCAGCGCCGGACCAACTATGCCTGCGCACCGATGACCGAAGACAAGTTCCTTGCTCTGGTAACCGCCGGGCAGCCGGCCGTACCCGGTTACTTCTCCCACGACGCGATGCTCAACCGCTCGGCGCGGGGCCTGCTGAACGTCACGCCGAATGTCCGTGCCCTCGATACAGCCGAATTCGAGCAGGCACGCCAATCGGGCGCCATCGTCGTAGACGCACGTGATCCGCAAGAGTTTTCCGCAGGGCATCTGCGCGGCTCTATTAATGTGCCAGCTGACGGAAGGTTCGCCGAAACCGCCGGAAGCGTCCTTCAGCCAAACGAGCCACTCGTGGTCGTGGCACCAGAAGACATCGCCGAAGAAACCGTGATCCGGTTGGCCCGCATTGGTTTCGATCAGGTGACCGGGTACCTCACCGATCCAGCACGTGCCCTGGCGGAGTTGGACTCGGCCGTGACGCCGGCGAGCCGGCTCACCGTCATTGCCCTTCACGAAGCACTCGCTGGCAGCAGCGCCCCGCTTGTCGTCGACGTACGCAACGCGGGCGAACGCGAGCAAGGCCACATCAGCGGGTCCATCCACATTCCACTCGCCGAGCTGACGGCCAGGTCCACCGAAATACCAAACAACCGGCCTGTCGTTCTGCATTGCGCAGGTGGCTATCGGTCCTCGGTGGCAGCTAGCGTGCTGCGCCGCAACGGGCACCCGGATGTGTCCGACCTCATCGGTGGATATGCCGCCTGGGAATCTGCCTTCGCATCCGCCAGCTAACTGGCGAGCCGCGATCCCCTTGGCATGAACGGAATGACTGCTGTTGAGATAGGAGAACCCATGACAGTCATTGAGCTGACCGAAGACAGTTTCCTCGGCGCCATCCAGCGTGACGGCATCGTTTTGGTGGATTGGTGGGCCGCCTGGTGCGGACCATGCCGGGCATTCGCGCCTATCTTTGAGCAGGCTAGCACCCGCCACCGCGACATAGCCTTTGCGAAGATCAACACAGAGGAACAGCCACGGCTTGCTGCCGCCGCGGAGATCCGCTCGATTCCAACGCTGATGGCTTTCCGCAACGGGAAGCTGGTTTACAGTCAGGCCGGTGCACTGCCAGCCGCCGCGCTCGAACAGCTCATCACCGCGATCCGCGAACTGGAAAGCGAGCCGAAAGGCCTTGCGCACAAAGGCATTCGCTGGCGCGCGGTTAGATAGTCGTTACAGCACAACGAAAGGTGAACGGTGATGACGTGCGGATATGGCATCGGTGCCTGATAGGCGATCATCACGCCCATCACAGCCAACGGATGAGATCGACGAGTCCACCTACTTGAAGGCGCGGGAGAAACATCGCCGGCCACACGCAGGCGAGCATGTGAGGAGTCGGGCGCGAAGGTGAATGGCATCCTGTTTACCCTCGCGTCTGATGAAAGCTGTGGAGGCTAGGACGGTAGGTGTGCCCACGCTCCATGGGCGCCAGCTCGCAACCGGGCGATGACCACCGGGCATCTCGCATGGTGGACGAGCGCTTGGCCAGTCGAGCCAAGCAGCAGACCGGCAAAGCCGCCAAGCCCGCGTGAGCCGACTACTACCACGCTGGCGGCCTCAGTGCGAGGCACGAGGATGTGTGCCGGTGATCCCGGAACAGCCTGCTGCTCCGTTCGCACATCCGGGAAGGCTTCCTGCCACGGAAGGAGTTCCCGCGCCAGCAGTTCGGTCGCCTGATCATGTTCGGTTTCCGCGTCAGGCACAGGAATCAAGGCATCCGGGTAACCCATGAGCCCACTGGCGTAAACATGCAATGCGAGAACCGGGCGGCCGGTGAGGTTGGCTTCCAGGAAGGCGTACTCAAGAGCCCCTTGGCTGTGTGGCGAGGAATCGACACCAACAACAATCGGGCCGTCTTGCGCTGTGTTGCCGCGTACGACGGCGACTGGGCAGTGCGCGTGCATCGACACCTGTAAACTTGTCGAGCCAAGGAGAAGGTCGGGCAGCGCGCCGCGACCGCGGCGGCCCACGACGATGAGCGCCGCATGATCGGAAGCAGCGATAAGCGCCTGCGCTGCTGTGGTTTCGGCCAGTTCGGGCACGCAGCGCGCGTCCGCGAACCTCTCCTTCACGAAAGCGTCAGCCTGCCGCCACAGGCCGTGTGCTGTTTCAGCGGATCCCGCGTGGAGGGTAATCAACGGCACGCGGCGCACGGCAGCCGCGTGGGCAGCCCACATCAATGCCTGCCAAGACGATTCGGATCCGTCGATGCCTACAACGATCTGCCGCGAGTCCATCACTGATCATCCCCCTGCCCTTCAGTCTGAGGCGAAAACAGCCCGAGGCGGTAGGGGTACAAGGTCCCGGCGATCTGGGCCGTCTGCTCCTAGTGGGTTAGATCCCCGGCGAGGTGCCCTGAGTCTATGGATATCACGCTAAGCATTATCAAGGCCGATACCGGCGGCTTCGTCGGCCACACCGCCGTTCACCCGGAGATGATGGCAGCCGCGAGATCCGAGATCACAAAAGCCATCGCCGAAGGGCTATTGATCGATGGCAATGTTGCCGCGTGTGGAGATGATATTTCGCTCATCATGACCCATCAGCGTGAGCCCGAGAACGCGGCTATTCATTCGTTTGCCTGGAACGTTTTCCGCGAAACGACAGTGATTGCCAAGCGCCTCGGGTTGTATGGCGCCGGGCAGGATCTGCTCTCCGACGCCTTCAGCGGCAACCTTCGTGGAATGGGCCCCGGCTATGCCGAGCTGTCGTTCACCGAGCGGCCTAGCGAGCCAGTGATCTGCTTCCTGGCCGATAAGACGGAGCCTGGTGCGTGGAACTTGCCTCTGTACAAGATGTTCGCCGATCCGTTCAACACCGCTGGGCTGGTCATCGATGCCAAGATGCACGCTGGTTTCCGGTTTGAGGTGTACGACCTTTATGAGGAGAAGCGCATCTGGTTCGACTGTCCCAAGGATCTCTACGAGATGCTGATGTTCATCGGTGCGCCTGCTCGTTACGTGATTCACCGGGTCGAGTCGCCAACACTGGGCGAACCGGCGGCGGCTACCTCGACGCAACGCCTCTCACTGATCGCGGGCAAGTACGTAGGCAAGGACGATCCGGTGATGATCGTTCGCGCGCAATCCGGATTACCCGCGGTGGGTGAGGTGCTAGAGCCGTTTGCCTTCCCGCACACGGTGGCGGGCTGCATGCGTGGCTCCCACCACGCACCTCTTACACCGGTCAGCCTCGCCCAAGCTCATCCCAGCCGCTTCGACGGGCCGCCGCGTGTCGTGGCGCTCGGATTCCAGCTGCATGAGGGAAAGCTGATCGGCCCTCGCGATCTATTTGACGATGTCGCGTTTGACGGTGCCCGTACCACCGCCGGAGAGGTCATGGACTATCTGCGCCGGCACGGCCCGTTTGAGCCACATCGGCTCGCACTCGAGGATCTGGAATACACGACGATGCATGAACTGGAGCGCCGTCTAGCCGATCGCTGGGAATCGATGGGGGAGCCGGTGCGGGCACAGAAGGGAATCGCGTCATGACCACTCCAACCCATTGGCTTGTCGACATCGAGATCATGCCTGAAGACGTCAACCGCATGACCTACGCCCTGGCGAGATTGCGTGACGGGCGAGAAGGTCACGCGTCTGCCATCGAGGCATCTGGTCACGCACGCCGCAACCCTGCCGATTTTCCAAGGCCAGAACTGGGTGCGGAACTAGCCGCCACCCGGGCGGTGACTGCACTGGCCCGCAAGATGCAGGCTCACGCTGCCGAGGACTTGAGCGTCCTGGCCACACCGCCTGCCCACAGCTCGGGATGGTGAGGCACATGGCCACCGGGAAGATGCAGGCCCGCCAGACCAAGCCGGGCCTGCACGCCTGGAACACCTTCACTCGCTGGCTTCTGCATGTCCCATTGCTGCGGCGTCTGGCCGATAGCGAGGTCTGTGAGCTGACTTTCCACGGTGTCCTAACCGGCAGGCCGGTAACGCTTCCTGTCATGTACGCCGAGCAAAACGGGTGCGTCGTGGTGTTGGTAGGCGCGCCGGACACCAAGGTGTGGTGGCACAACTTCGCTACCGAACAGCCCGTAAGGGTGTGGCTACGAGGCCGCGAGCGCGACGGCCGGGGCCGCACCGTGATGCCCGGCGATCTCGCCCGTGCGGCGGTGGCCGATATCTACAACGCCAAGTATCTAGACATCCCGGTGCAGGACGATCCGCTCCTGTTCATCACCTTGAAGTAACCGTCCACATCAGGGTTGGCTAGTTATTTGGCGGTGCTGAATATACAGCGCCTGCGAACTCGGCAACCTCTGCCTGATAAAGATTTCTGGCGAGGTCTGCTTCGCTGATCATGCCAACAAGGCGATGGTCTTGCATCACGGGCAAGCGGCGGATGGCGTTGATTTCCATCAGGCGCAGCACCTCGCGTTCGTCAGCTTGCGCGTCGACCCACACCGGGGTTCCCTTGGCTAGCTGGCCCGCTGTTGTCTGCTTCGGGTCGCTTCCTTCCGCGATGCAATGCACCACGATATCGCGGTCAGTGATGATGCCGTGCAACCGGTCATCGGCGCCGCAGATGGGAAGCGCGCCGACATGCAGGTCACGCATCTTGCGGGCGGCCGCGTCTAAGGTCTCCGATTCCTTGATGCACTCGACGCCTTCATGCATCAGGTCCCTTGCTGTGGCCATGGTGACTTCCTCCTGGTCGTTGGCCCGCGGCGCCGCTGCCGGACATGCCGGCACGGTTTGCCTCGCGTGTATCTGGCTCGTCTTCGAGCCTGGCAGGCACCTGCCGGCGCTCGCAGGCTAACCCGGAAATGCACGCGGATTGCCAGGCGTTTTCTGCCTGCCGCGAGTTGGGAGCCTGGCTTAGACGCCTGAGGGATATGTCTCCCATTCGCCGTGGGCGGGCTGGGTATGCAGCGGATGCACACTGGTTGTTTGCTCGCACCAGACGAACGCGTCGTAGCGCTGGCCGAGGCGGGTTGGTACGTAGTTCGACCGGCCTTCGCTCTCAGGGTGGTATACGACACCGATAGCGCGATGGCGACAGGTCTCGGTGAGCCATCGCGGCTGTCCGTGACGGGGAAAGACCATCAGTGTCCGTGCCGGAAGGTGGAAGCGCAGGAGATCCTCCAGTGACCCGGATTGTGCTGGCGGCACCGTCATGTTCTGCCAAGGCGAGCCCCACCGCGGGGCGGCGATGACGGTGCCCCGGTGGCTGCCGAACCCCACCAGGACAACATTTTCGCGCCCATATCGCTCGCGGGCCAATTGCCCAATGTTGACCATGCCTGCCGCTGCCATATCCGTGGCACCGGCGTCGCCGACGTGCGTGTTATGCGCCCAGATCACGGCTTTGGCTTTGCTGCCGTAGTGCTCAAGAAGCCGGTCAATCGTCTCCATCATGTGGGTATCGCGAATGTTCCATGAGTCAGGACCGCCCTGGACCATCGCCCGGTAGTACCGTTCGGCATCGGCCACGACGTTGGCGTTCTGCCAGACGTCAAAACTTGTTTCGCGCTGGCGGGCCTGAACAAGAAGCCGCATCACTTCGGTTTCGCAACTGCGGGGCACTAGCCGGGTGGACATGGCGTACTCCTGCGGGTCCTCGTGGTATGGCTCAAAGCACCGGTAGGCGTCCCACACAGCATCCAGACTGTCTGGCTCGTGTGCGCGTACGTAGTCGGTAATAACCTGAAGCGATTCCCACAAGCTGTAGACATCCAGCCCATGGAACCCCACCCGCGCTGAACGCGGTCGCGTTTCATTCCAGTGACGCAACCAGCGGCAAAAGGCCGCAACCTCCGAATTGGCCCACATCCATGTCGGCCAGCGGGCGAAGGCGTGTAAAGCCGCATCGGTGTCGCCGCCGCCTAGAACGGCCTGATTGACCCGGTCGCAGTCGGGCCAGTCGCCTTCCACGGCGACGAAGGAGAACCCGTGCTCAGCGATCAGCATGCGTGTTATCTGAGCACGGATCGCGTAGTAGTCGTGGGTTCCGTGGCTTGCTTCGCCCAGCATGACAATCCGGGCTTTCCCGATGTGCTCGGCAAGCGGCATCAGGCTCATCATCCACCTCCCGCTGAGGCTGCCCTTCCTAAGGATTGGGCTGATGTGATGAGCAGCTGTAGGGCCAGAAGTCCTCTACCTGGCGCATCGCCGATCACTCTGCGCGGGGAGCCGTGTGGCCCACCGCAGAGGACCTTAGGCCCTTCTGCCGGGTGGTTGTCCTGAACTTAGCTGGACTCGAGCAGAACAGGAGGTGACTGGTCATGACGGTGCTAGTGCCCCGCATGCTAAGCCGGTTAGAGGATTTGCTCGAGTGGGATGGTCCCGCGACTCATCTGATCCGCGTCGAGGAGCAGCAGCAGGACGGTGTTTACCGCATTCGCGCGGAGCTGCCTGGTATGGATGCCAAAGACATCAAGGTTTCCGTTGACCACGGCATGCTGATCATTGATGCCGAACGCAGCGAAGAGAAGAAGGACAACTACCGCAGCGAGTTTCGGTATGGATCGCTTCACCGAAGCGCAGCCCTTCCCGCTGGCGCCGAGGAGCAGAAGATCCATGCGTCCTACGACAAGGGGATCCTTGAGATCACGGTGCCGGTGGGCGAGAAGAAGCCTTCCGGGCGCACGATTCCTATCGAGGCCGCCAAGTAGAAAACCGGTGGTGCCCGGCTGCGGGCGGTAGCTTGGCGCGGTGGAGGGTGCCGCTTCCAATCGCTGCCCGGCCGGGCGCCATCACCCCAGTTTGCGGGCGGAGGTTGCTCGAATGTCGTGGGATCCGATAGGCAAGACTGAGACCCAGTGGGCGTCGGCGAACCTGACTGACTACGAAGGGGCGCGGCGAAAGTTCACGTGGGAGCAGGCACGTGAATATCTTTCCGGGCTACCGGGCGGTCAAGGGCTCAACATCGGTTACGAGGCGGTTGACCGGCACGCCTCCGGCCCGAGACGTGACAAAGTCGCGATCCGTTTCCTTGGCGCTGGCGGCGCAGTTACGGAACTGACTTACGCCATGCTTTACCAACTGACGAGCCGATTCGCCAATCTTCTTGCGTCTCTGGGGGTTCAGCCCGGCGAGCGAGTCTTCTCACTTCTCGGCCGAGAGCCAGATCTTTACGTGGCGGCGCTGGGAACGTTGCGATACCAAGGTGTTTTCTCGCCACTGTTCGCCGCGTTCGGGCCCGAACCGGTCAGGCAGCGGATCACGGCAGGCGATGGGGTGGTTCTGGTGACTACGCCACGACTATATGAGGCGAAGATTGCGCCCATCCGGCACTTGCTTGCGAGCCTGCGTCATGTGCTTGTTACAGGGCAAGGAAAAACTCCGCCAGGCACATCCAGCCTCGACGATCTGATGGCAGCCGTTGCGGACCACTTCACTGTCGCTCCAACTGATCCGCAGCAAATGGCACTCCTTCATTTCACCAGCGGCACGACCGGCATGCCCAAAGGCGCCGTCCACGTCCATGAGGCGGTCGTGGCGCATAACATGACCGCCCGCTTGGCGCTGGACTTGCACCCCGATGACATCTTCTGGTGTACAGCGGATCCCGGCTGGGTAACCGGAATGTCCTACGGCATCATCGCCCCGCTAACGCTTGGTGTCACCATCATCGCCGATGCCGGTGAGTTTGACGCCCGTCGCTGGTATCAGCAGTTAGCTGAGCAGCGCGTCACGGTCTGGTATACCGCACCTACGGCGCTGCGGATGCTGATGCGGCACCCGCCGGAACTCGCCAAGGAGCACGACCTTAGCCGCTTGCGGTTCATCGCCTCAGTGGGCGAACCGCTTAACCCCGAAGCGGTTGCCTGGGGGCAGCGAACGCTCGGCCTGGCTGTGCACGACAATTGGTGGCAGACCGAAACCGGGGCCATCATGATTTCGAACTTCGCCGGCCTGGAGGTGCGGCCCGGGTCGATGGGCCGCCCGCTGCCGGGAATCGACGCCACCATTCTTGAACGCGGTGAAGACGGACGTGCGCTCATCATCGATGGGCAGGTCCGTCCAGTGCCATCCAATGTGGATGGTGAGCTTGCGCTACGGCCGGGGTTCCCCTCTATGTTCCGCGGTTACCTGCACGAGGAGCAGCGATACGAGAAATGTTTCGCCGGCGGCTGGTACCTGACTGGCGATCTGGCGCGCTGCGATGAAGACGGATATTTCTGGTTCGTTGGGAGGGCCGATGACGTCATCAAGTCGGCCGGGCATTTGATCGGGCCGTTTGAGGTGGAAAGTGCGCTCATGGAGCACCCAGCTGTCGCCGAGGCGGGTGTCATCGGTAAGCCGGATCCGGTGGCAGGAGAGATCGTCAAAGCTTTCGTCACCTTGCGCACCGGCAACGTGCCATCGGACGAGCTGCGCCTGGATCTGCTCGCGTTCGGCCGCCGGCGGCTGGGCGCGGTCGCGCCACGCGAGATCGTCTTCGACCAGAACCTTCCCCACACGCGCAGCGGCAAGGTGATGCGGCGCCTGCTTAAAGCCCGCGACCTCGGCCTGCCAGAAGGTGACTTGTCCACGTTGGAGAGTGCACATGAATGAGTCGTTTGAACTTCTTAGGCGGATGCTGCTGATCCGGCGGTTCGAGGAACGGTGCGCAGAGCTCTACAGCAGCCAGGAAATACGCGGTTTCCTGCACCTGTACGTAGGGGAAGAGGCAGTCGCCGTGGGCGTCATGGCTGAGTTCGGGCCGGAAGACGCGATCGTTTCGACCTATCGCGAGCACGGCCATGCCCTTGCCCGCGGTGTCAGCCCTGACGCGATCATGGCTGAAATGTTTGGCAAGGCAACGGGATGCAGCGGCGGCCGGGGCGGTTCCATGCACTTGTTCGACGCGTCCACACGTTTCTATGGTGGCAATGCCATTGTTGCTGGCGGACTGCCCCTTGCGGTGGGGCTCGCGCTGGCGGACCGGATGCAGGGACGGCCTGTCGTGACCGCATGCTTCTTCGGCGACGGCGCCGTCGCCGAAGGCGAATTCCACGAGAGCATGAATCTCGCGGCGCTGTGGCGTCTTCCTGTTCTGTTCTGTTGCGAAAACAACCTCTACGCCATGGGGACGAGGATCGAGCGCACGCATGCGGTAACCGAACTCGCCGTACGAGCCGCGGGCTATGGCATGCCAGCCGAGGTTGTGGACGGCATGGACGTCCTCGCCGTGCGTGAGGTGACTCGCAAAGCTCTTAAACGGATCCGTTCTGAAGCAGGGCCACAGTTCCTGGAACTACAGACCTACCGGTTCCGTGCACATTCCATGTATGACCCCGATCGCTATCGCGACAAAGCCGAGATCGCCGAATGGAAACGGCGTGACCCGATCGACAAGCTCGCCGCCACACTCCGTCTGCCAACCGAGGACATATCAAAACTGGATACGGAGATAACGGAGGTCATTGACGCGGCTGTGGCATTCGCCCGTACGGCATCGCCGGAGAATGTCGATTCGCTGACCCGCCACGTCTACAGCGAGGTGCGCAGATGAGGACGACCTACCGGGAAGCAGTCCGCGAAGCCATACGTGAAGCGATGCGCGCTGATAGCCGTGTCTTTCTTATGGGGGAAGACGTCGGGAGGTACGGAGGTGCATTTGGCGTGAGCCTGGGGCTGCTTGAGGAGTTCGGGCCGGATCGTATACGCGACACGCCTCTGTCGGAGTCTGCGTTCACCGGAGCGGGAATCGGCGCCGCTATCGGCGGCATGCGGCCCATCGTGGAAATCATGACCGTCAACTTCAGTTTGCTCGCGCTGGATCAAATCATGAACAACGCCGCCACGTTGCGGCACATGTCCAATGGCCAAATAGGCGTACCGCTGGTGATCCGGATGACGACCGGTGCGGGCAGGCAGCTCGCGGCCCAGCATTCGCATAGCCTGGAGGGTTGGTACAGCCATATTCCGGGGCTGCGTATCCTCGCACCGGCCACTGTCGCTGACGCCAGAGGAATGCTCGCGCCCGCACTTGCCGACCCCGACCCGGTGCTGATCTTTGAACACGGCAGCCTTTACAACACCGAAGGTGAGCTGCCCGAGTCGATTCCTACCTGTGACATTTCCTCGGCGGCGATCGGGCGGACCGGCACCGATGTCACGGTCATCACCTACGGCGGCACGATGCCAGCCGTGATATCCGCGGCCGATGAGCTTGCCACGCTTGGGATATCAGCGGAAGTCGTGGACCTGCGGGTGCTGCGGCCGCTAAATGACGCGACCATCATGCAGTCGGTCCGCAAAACACACCGCGCCGTCGTCGTGGACGAAGGCTGGCGCTCTGGCAGCCTTTCGGCAGAAGTAAGTGCCCGGATCACCGAGCAAGCCTTTTTCGACCTCGACGCACCAGTCATGCGAGTATGCACGGAAGAAGTGCCGATACCGTACGCGAAACATCTTGAGGAGGCCGCGTTGCCGCGGCCGGAACGGATCGTGCGCACTGCCAGGGAGCTGGTGGGCAGATGAACACCGAGTTCCGGATGCCTTCCCTCGGCGCGGATATGGAATCCGGTGTGCTGCTGGAATGGCTGGTTCACCCGGGGGACACTGTCCATAAAGGAGATATCGTCGCGGTTGTCGACACCGCGAAGGCGGCCGTTGAGGTCGAATGTTTCACTAGCGGTGTCGTAACGGAGCTGCTCGTCGAGCCAGGCACGCGAGTGCCGGTCGGCGGGCCACTGGCCGTTATCTCGACGACCACAGGTGAACAACCGCACGCCGCGCCAACCGTGGCGGCACCGGGCGTGGTGACGTCACCGCTTGTCCGCCATCTTGCCGATCAGCTCCACGTAGATACGGGGACAACACCGGGTACTGGTGTTGGCGGCCGGATCACGCGGGCCGATGTGATCAGGCAGGCCGAGCCGGTGAGGATTTCGCCGCGGGCACGACGTCTAGCGGCCGAACGCGGCGTTGACCTGCGCACGATAGGAAGTACCACCCCCGGCAGAGTGATCACGGGTGACGAGGTGCTCGCGGCCGCAGATGCGCTGGGCCGCCCGGAACATGACGCTAAAGGCATTGACCCGCAAGCGATGCGCAACGCCATCGCACAGCTCATGGCGAAGTCCAAGAAGGAGATCCCGCACTATTATCTGACCGAGCAGATAGACATGAGCACGGCATTGGCCTGGCTGCACGAGCAAAACCGGGCACTGCCGGTAGCGCAGCGGATTCTGCCCGCTGCACTGTTACTGCGCGCTGTCGCCTCAGCATGCGCCGAAGTCCCGCAACTGAACGGTTTCTGGATAGACGGCAGCTTCGTACCAGCAGGCGGGGTTCATCTGGGGGTGGCGATTTCGTTGCGTGGTGGTGGGCTTGTCGCACCGGCGATACGCGATGCGGGCACGCTGAGCGCACCTGAACTGATGGCCGCCCTGCGTGACCTCGTCTCGCGAACCCGTGCCGGGCGGCTGCGGGCCTCCGAGATGAGCGACCCCACCATCACCGTGTCCAATCTCGGCGACCAGGGCGCCGATTCATTGCTTGGGGTCATATACCCACCGCAGGTCGCCCTCGTGGGATTTGGGCGGATTGCCGAGCGGCCGTGGGCGTCCGGCGGAATGCTTGGCGTCCGGCCGGTGGTGACGGCCAGCCTGGCCGCAGACCATCGCGCGACCGATGGAGTCACCGGAGCCCTTTTTCTGCAAGCGATCGCACGCCAGCTACAGCTTCCGGAGGAGAAATGAATACCAGCGAGGCCATCGTTTTGGTCCGGCGATGCGTGCATGAAGTGGCGCCTGACATCGACATGGAATCGATCAGCGACGATGCGCATCTGCAGGAGACTCTGCACTTGGACTCGCTCGACTTCCTGCAGGTAGTGGAGCTATTGAGCAGCCGAAGCGGGATACGTATCGATGAGGAGGACTATCCTCGGCTGGCTACCATCGCGAGCGCCGCGGCGTTCCTGGCACAGCATTAGTGTGCTGCGATATCCCGCCGGCTAAACAGTGGGATAGCAGCCAGCACAAAGGCTGCGGCCGCGGCCACCATCCAAAGGAAGCTCAGGCTGAGCCCGCCGCCAAGGGGGCCTTCACGCAGTGCTTGGTGGAACGGTGATAAAGGCTGCCAAGGCTGCACGGAGTCCACGATCTGCCCGGCCGCGTAAAGAACATAAGCTGCGACAGCCAGGGTCGTAGCGGCACCGATCGCAAGACTGCGCCTTCCAGTGATCGCGCCGATGGCCAAGGCCAGGAAGCCAAACTCGATCCCCAGCAGCATCATGGCTGTCGTAGCGGCCGCGAGCGTGGCCGCACCGATACCCAGGCCGAAGAGGACCGAACTTACCGCCAGCGTGACGTACACCCCAGCACCGAGCACGGCGACACCGGTGACGAGCGCTGCCGCTTGCTGTAGCAGCATCCGACCCGGCGATAAGGGCGTCACGAGGAGCACGTCAAGTGTTCCGGATTCCTCCTCTCCAGCGATGGCCCGCGCACCCCGGCCGATACCGAAAATGATGAAGAACAGTGGCAGCAGGGCACTGAACAGTTCGGCGTTCATAAAGCCTGTGCCGGTCGTGAACTGCTCAAGATTGAACAGCTTTCGCATCGGTTCCGGGTAGGCGGCCAGCAGATCCTTCCACGCCGACATGTCGCGAATGGACGGCCAGATAGCCGCTTCGATCACGATAAAGATGATGATCCCGGCAGTCCAGCCGAGGAGCGCTTTTCGTTGGTCACGCAATGCTTTGAGGTACAGGTTGCGGAACATTCTGGTCGCCTCCTCCGCGGTAGTAGCTCAAGAAGATTTCTTCAAGGTCTGGCTCGTGGGACACGACCTGTTCGATACCAAAGGGTGCGGCGATCTGGAACAGCTCCGCCATCGGCCCCTCGACCGTCAGGCGGACGGTTTTCGCGTTGTGCTCCAGGCTTTTGACGCCCGCGACAGAGCGCAGCGTGTCCGTCGGCGGTGCGGACAGGAAAGTGATGTCGACATGCCGGACAGCTTGCGTTTTCAGCACCTCCACCGATTCGACGACTTCCAGATGGCCTTCGTGGAGGATGCCGATGGTGTCAGCGACCGCCTGAACCTCGGACAGTACGTGTGAGGAAAGGAATACTGTCTGGCCACGGTTGGCGGCCTCCCGCACGAGGCTTAGGAATTCCCGCTGTATCAAGGGATCCAGGCCAGCTGTGGGCTCGTCGAGGAGAAGTAGGTCTGGCTGATGCATAAAAGCTTGAACGACACCAAGCTTCTGTCGGTTTCCGTGCGACAGATCGCCTATCCGGGTCGTCAAGTCGAGCCCCAGACGCCCTGTCAGATCATCCACAATGGACCAATCGACGTTGCCCCGGAGATTGGCGAGGAACGTCAGATAATTGCGGCCAGTGAGGTCCCGGTAGGCAACGAACTCGCCTGGCAGATAACCGATACGCCGCTGCATTTCCTCCCGGTCACGGACGGCGTCCAATCCAAAGACAACCGCGGTTCCGTTTGTTGGCCGGATGAGGCCGGCGAGAATCCGGGTAGTGGTGGTCTTTCCCGCCCCGTTCGCACCCAGGTAGCCGAACACCGTTGCGGGCTCGATCGTGAGATCCACGCCGATGAGCGCGTTTTTGCGGCCATACTTCTTGGTTAGTCCGGTGGTTTTTATCGCGTCCATCAGGCTCACCCCGCCGGGGCAGTCGCCGGGCGCAGCAAATGCTGCGCGAACCAGTCCCGGGCTAGCGTCGCGGCAGTTTCCAGGGTGCCCGGTTCCTCGAACAGGTGCGACGCACCCGGGACCACCATTACCTCGTGCGGGCATGTCATGAGCGCTGCCGCTTGTTCGTTGAGCCGCAGCACCTGAGGATCATTGCCGCCCACGATCAGCAGCGTCGGTGCCTGTACCTGGGATAGCCGCGATGCGGCCAGATCCGGGCGGCCGCCCCGCGAGACAATGGCGGTCACATCCGCGTGTGGCTTGCCAGCCGCCCAGAGTGCCGCGGCGCTGCCTGTGCTGGCCCCGAACCAGCCAATAGGCAGCCCGGCTGACCATGGTTGCCGGCGTACCCAGCGGGTCGTCGCCACCAGCCGGCCGGCCAGGAGCTCGATGTCGAACACGTTGGCCCGGTCCCCGCCCTCCTGCCCGGTGAGCAGGTCGAACAAGAGTGTGCCGAGCCTGGCCTCGTTGAGGAGATGTGCGACGTAGGCATTGCGTGGGCTGTGCCGGCTGCTGCCACTGCCGTGTACGAAAATGACCAGCCCACGGGCGTCTGGTGGAAGTGTTAGGTCACCGATGAGCTCTGCGTCAGTGGTGTTGATGTGTACCTCTGCGAGTGTCTTGCCGGGCCGGTTCTGATGCCCAGCTTCGGCCAGTATTGCCATCACTTCGTCGTCGCTCACCTCGCTGAAGTCTTGATACCACTGGCCGACAGCCCGCAGCCACTGCGGCATCTCAAGGCAAACGACCTCATCGGCGACTGGCCTCAGGGCCGTCACCGCCTGCGGGGCGGCAACGGGGACGGCAAGCACCACGTGCGCCGCACCCATTGCCCGCGCGACTTGGCAGGCCGCCTTGGCGGTGGCGCCAGTAGCCATGCCGTCATCGACGATGACAACCGTCCGCCCGGCGACGGAGATAGCCGGCCTGTTCTGCCGGAACAGCGAAGCACGGCGGCGTACGTTGTCCTCTTCCTGCTTTTGGATGGCCCTGAGCTGGTCATTGGAGGCGCCCGCCATGGGCAGCACTGACCGGTTTAGGATCACGACGCCTCGTTCTCCCACCGCGCCCATAGCCAGCTCCCGGTTGCCTGGGGCCCCCAGCTTGCGGACGACGATCACATCCAAGGGCGCGTGAAGCCTTTTGGCCACCTCAGCCGCGACTGGAACTCCACCGCGTGGCAATCCCAGCACGATCACATCCCGGCCACTATGCCCAGCAAGCCGTCCAGCCAATCTGCGCCCGGCATCGGTGCGGTCAACGAATATCATCACAGCCTCCAGTCCGCGGTGAATACCTTCAATGTCCACCTGTGCGGGATTGTCTGGCCAGGGAATCTCGGCTGCGGTCTCGGGACTTAAGTCCTAGTTCATGGGCCCTTACCACCTGTGCCAGGCAGATCCGGGCCGTCACCGTGGAGGTATGGGCAAGCATGTTCTCGCAGGCGTCTGTGATTCGGATGGATCTCGTGCCGCTGCGGCGTTCGCCGCGCGGCTTGCCCACGCCAATGGTGCGCCGTTGCAGTTGCTGCACGTCTATGAGGAACCGTTTCTCGGCTACGGCCCGCGTGTCTTAGCCGGGACCTACACCATTGCCGAACCTCAAGCACAAGCACAGGCGCTCGCTCTCATCGCGCAAGAAACCAGGCGTCTGGCTTTCACATTCCCTGGCCTGACCGTGATGGCACAGATACGAGAAGGCGATGCCGCGCGGGTACTGTCCGTGGAGTCGAGGAAGGCGGCTATCACCGTGCTGGGCCCGGCAGCGGCACGACAGGGACACGGCGCGAGCCCACATTCGATCCCGGCCACGGTAGCCGCGCACGGCCATCACGCGGTGGTGATCGTGAACCCTGGCGGGCAGGAACACGGCCCAGTGCTGGTCGGGGTCGACGGCACCCGTCCCGGGCAGGCCGCAGTCGGTTTCGCCGTGCGCCAGGCACTAGCACTGGACGTTCCGCTTGTCGCCATCAATGTCTATGCCGGCCCGGCGACCGAAGCCGAGGAACTGCTGCGTATGTCGCTGCTGCCGTGGGAAACGGTGCACCCCCAGCTCAGAACCGTGTTGCGTCCCATTCATAGCGCCAGCCCCGAATACGCGATGGCCGACGAGTCACAACACGCCAGCCTGACAGTCGTCGGCTCGCATGGCCACGCCGGCTATTTGGCTCTTCTGCTTGGCTCGGTAAGCCAGCATCTCGTGCGCGAAGGCACCAGCCCGGTCGCCATCGTGCATGTGCCATAAGGAAAGGAGTAGGACCAATGCCTGGGCCTGTTGTGCACTGGGAGATCGGTGGCCGTGATATGGCCGCGTTGGCTGAATTCTACCGTGCGGCCTTTGACTGGACGATGACGCCAGCCGGGCCGGAGTACACCCTGGTGGAATCAAACGGTCAGGGTGTCGGTGGCGGAATTATGCAATGCCGCGAAGGAATGCCGCCGTACGTCACGGTCTACTTTGGAGTGCCAGATCTCGAAGCGAAGCTGCGTGATGTGGAGCGGCTGGGTGGAAAGACTGTCGTGCCGCCAACGCAGGTTCGGCCGGGAATGTCGTTCGCGCTGTTTTCCGACCCCGAAGGAAATGTGGTCGGCATCCTGCACGAAGGCTGATAGGGGACCGCTGGCGGCAACCACAGAGGTTGCCGCCAAACGGAAACGATGTGACACCCGTCGGCCGGTGATGGCGCCAGTTAGGACAAGCAGTCGCCCATCTTGATGATGGTGGGTCTTGCAGCTCGGCTGCCTTCCCTCTGCAGGTCCGCCCTATTGTCTCCTTGTCGGCGGGTGCCACTTATAGGATCGACTCGCTATTGCTGCATTGCTAGGGCCGAAAGTCCCGGTTTCTTAGCCAGCGTCTGTGCCATCGCCGCGCGGTAGGCGTTTTCGTAGCCGCTTGCCAAACGGTCGGCGTTGAAGCGCAGAGTCACACGCCTGCGGCACGCCGCCGGATTGATCTGGTGGACCTGCCGGATCGCTTCAGCCAGTTCATGCGGATGGTCGCAGATGAGGCCGGTCTCGCCGTGGCCGACGATTTCGGATACGGCGCCCCCGCGGAGGGCGATAACCGGTGTGCCGCAGGCCATTGCCTCGATGAGAACCATGCCGAAGGGTTCTTCCCATTGGATGGGGAAGAGCAGGCACTTGGCGGCGGCCAGGAGAATCCGCTTTTCCTCCGCGTTTGCCATGCCGTAGAAGTGGTCAGACGATGTCATCCGCGGCTGGATTTCCCTGTCGAAGTATTCCTTCTCAACAGGCTCAGCACATTTGCCCGCCAGCACCAGTGGTATGCCAGCGGCATGGGCGGCGTCCAATGCCAGATGCGCGCCTTTGTCTTGGTGAAAGCGTCCGAGGAACAATGCGTAATCCTCTTTGCGTTCCTGGTAGGGCCAGTCGTGAATCGACAGTGCGTTGTGGACAGTGCCGATCCATGGCAAGCCCGGCGCTAGTTCTCGTTGCCGGTGGCTGATAGCCACCAGCTGGATGTGATCTCGCAGGCTTTTGTATAGCAGGCCGAGATCGCCGTTCACTGGCCCATGCACGGTCACCACCGTTGCCAGCCCGAGCGTGGCGAAGAACGGGGCGTTCAACGGCCCGCCACCAGTGTGGTCATGCACGACGTCCAAACCATCAGTGGCATGCAATTCAGCCACCGCCTGGCGTGCCAGAGAAGTATGAGCGATCTCCGGGAACGCCTCGCCCAGCCGGCCGGCGACCGCCTCGGGCCACACCGCAAGGAAATCCGCCTTGGTGCCATTGGTGCCGGCGCCAATCATGGTCACTTGATGGCCGTGCTCAACGAGAGCGTTGGCCAGGTCGGCGACGACAGCTTCCACGCCACCATAGGCACGCGGCGGAATGTCGAAGTAGGGCGGCACAACGAGCGCAATACGCAGGTTGCCGTCGGGTGCGCTATCCATCGTGGTCACCCCTGGCTGCCACGGTTATCCAGATGGCAATCGGGGCCAGGCGAGAACAGAGCTTGATGACCGGTGTCCAACCACTTGACCCAGTAAGGTGGGCTGCCATCGTCGTGTTCTACCTTTTCAATGACCGCGATTCGCCGCGGAACCTCAGTACGGTGGCTTTCAATGATTAACCGGTCGCCAATTCGTGCTTTCATGACCCCTCCACGGTGATTTTCAGTTTCTTGCGGCGCTGGCGGCGGCACCAAGCCTGTTTCACCTCAGCCCGCACAGCAGAGCGGCGATTGGTCGTTCACGAATTTCATGGTCGCACCACTCGTCATGGTGCGTCCCTTGGTCTTTGGAAATCGCAGGGGCTCGCTAGATGGCAGACCAGCCACCGTCGCAAGGAAGAATGACCCCATTGACGTTGCTGGACTCGTCACTGAGCAGCCACACAATGACTGCGGCGACCTCATCTGCGGCCGCCACAGGCGGAATCGTCGCCTGCATCATCGGTCCTAGAACCGCGGCCGCGTGCTGCGACTTGAACGGTGCCTCGATGTTGGTCGCCACCGGGCCGGGTGCTACGGCGTTGGCCCGGATGCCGTTGGCCTTGTAGAAAACCGCGGTGCTCTTTGTCAGGCCGTTAACAGCATGTTTGGACGCCGTGTACGCCACGCCGGAAGCCGACGCGCGCAGGCTGGCTTCGGATGACACATTGACAATTGATCCTTTTCCTGCCGCTAGCATCAGCGGGAGCACCGCGCGGGTCATTCGCATGACCCCAGTGGTATTGACCGCGAACACATGTTCCCAGGTCGCGTCGTCAACCTCTGCCGGAGGCAGGAACGCGTCCATGATTCCGGCAACGTTGGCCAAGCCGTCGACACGGCCGTTTGCTGCCTGAAGCACCGCGTGGGCGTGTGCTTCGGTGGAAACGTCGCCGGAAACGGTGATGAACCCGGACGCCGGGTGTTCCTTGGCCAGTGCCTCAAGCCGGTCGGCGGAGATGTCAGAGGCGATGACTGTCGCGCCCGCCCCGGCAAGACGCAACGCTGTCGCAAGGCCGATCCCTGATCCGGCCCCGGTGACGACGACGGTTTTGCCGCCGAATGCCCGCTGGTTATCCATACCGTCAGGCTGGGGTGCCAGACCTTTGCCGGCCTAGGGCCGAAGGACCCGTTGCCGCTAGTGCGGATGGCACGAACGGGACGAAGACGTCCGTGCGCCACGTGGCTGGGTCGGGCTCGGATGCCGGGTCGGAGTAGTAAACCTCCCAGTGCGGTCCTGCCTGCTGGAATCCGTGCACGTCAAGCCAGGCTTGCACATCTTTGTAGGCATCACTCAACTGCTCGTACGGGCCAAAGTGTGTGGTTACGGCCGCCATCCCGGCGGGTAGCGCCGACATGACGACCCGCCGGTCTCTGATAAACGTGTGCTGTACTGGGAATCCGGCCTCCACGTCCACAGCATCGCCGCGGAAGGCGAACCTTCCATAGGGCGGGCCGGTTGCGGAAACGTGTTGGGCGGCAAGAACCGTGATGATCTCCCCGTAGGCCTTTTGGAGCCACGGCGCCAGCTGCCCGAGTGGCACCGTGGCATGAATCGCTGCTGTCGGCTGTAGCGGCAGCGTAAGTTCCTTGACCGAATAGCTCATGGCGTTTCACCCCCACAACGGGAGATTAGGACGCTACGACTGGACGCCGAAGGGCCTTAAGTCCCGGCAACGGCGGTCCTTTGAGCCTTCTGATGCGTTCGCGGCACGGCAGATCATCAAGACATGGCAACGACATTGGAGGCGGCGATGGAAACCAAGCGCGTACTGACCCTGACTTTGACCAGACCCCAAGCCACGCGAGCTGAGCCGCAACCGCAGACCCAGCGAGTATGCAAACCCACTGCCTACCGTCAGGCAAGCCGCCGCCGGCGGAGGTGGTTCAGCTGCCAGATAGGGCAGCGGCGTACCTGACCGCGGTGGCGTGAGTTTAGCGAGGTGTCCGATGCAACAGACACTGGCCGGCCCGGCCGTGGTCGCCGGGTTCGACGGTTCATTTGAGTCACGATGGGCGCTGCGCTGGGCAGCTAGTGAGGCCCGGCGCCGCAACCTGCCTCTGCATGCCGTGCACGTCGTGCAGTGGCCCACTTCAGTGCTGCCTATGCCGCTGGACTGGCTTAGCGGCGATCTGCAAGAACTGCTACGCAAGGACATGGAAGATACCGCGGCTGCCAACGACGGCCCCGCTCCAGAGGTCTCCATTGTGGAGGGCTCCGTGGTGGGCAGGCTCTGCGAGCTATCACAAGGTGCGGCAATGCTCGTCGTGGGTGCACACGGAGAAGCAGGGCTTTCCGGCCAGCTCATTGGCTCAGTTGCCTTCTCCGCCGCGGCCAACGCGTCATGCCCAGTTGTGGTAATACGCGGCCACTATGAGCTTCCAGACGCTTCGAAGCTTCCCATTGTGGCCGGCATCGACGGTGTCGAAAACGGTGCCCGAGTGCTCGAATTCGCGCTTGCCGCGGGAGCCGCTCGCCAGTGCGCGGTTCTTGCTGTGCGGGCGTGTGCCCCCGCCGGCCAATCGCACATCGGCGACGATGACCACCGGATGCTGGAACAGGTTGTGGCGATTCACCGGGCCACCTATCCGTCGGTGGAGATGTGGGCGCAGGCTGACGAAGGGGCGCCAAGCGAAGTGCTCATCGCATTGTCGAAGAGTGCGCAGCTAGTAGTGGCTGGAGCGCACGGCGAAGGCGGCTCTGGTGGGCCGCTGCTAGGTGCTGTTAGTCAGCAACTGCTACAGCATGCCAGTTGCCCTGTCGCTATCGTCCGCTAACAGTTAGGCACGTTCTGCTGCGAGGAGGCCAGCTGTGGCCGATCCTGGGACTATGGTGCGACAAGCACTGATGCAGGCCGCGCGAGACGCGCTGGCCGCACCATCGATCTACAACACGCAGCCGTGGCGTTGGAACGTTACGGCTGAGGGCTTGGAACTGTGGGCCGACCTCGACCGTCATTTGAAGGTCACTGACGCCGATGGCAGGCAGCTAATGATCAGCTGTGGCTGCGCCTTGCACCATGCGGTGGTCGCCTTGGCTGCCAGTGGCTGGCAACCTGTCGTGCGGCGGCTGCCGGATCCGGGCCGCCGCCATCTTGCTGCGGACATTAACGTCATGCCGCTCGCTGCGCCTGCAGCGCAAGACATCGCCATGTACGGGGCTATGCGCCAGCGCCACACCGACCGGCGGGCGTTTACGGCTGAGCCTGTTCCGGCGCGGGTGCTGAGCGGCTTGGCCGCGGCCGCCGAAAGGCAAGGCGCACATCTCTATTTCGTCACCACCTCACAGCTCGGCGCGCTGCGCGAGGCTGCGCAAGTGGCAGAGGTGGCCCACCAAGCTGATCCTGCCTACCGTGCTGAGCTCGCGGCGTGGGCGCACCGGCCGCCGCAGGCAGGTGATGGCATCGCCCCCGGCACCGCTGTGGACCCGTCTATGCGCCGCGTCCCAGTGCGCGTTTTCGGCCCGCTGGGTTTCGGCCGGTCCGCGGGGCTAGAACATGACGCGGGGGCGAGCTACGGCATCGTCTTCACCGACACTGATGAGCGGGTGGACTGCATCCGGGCTGGAGAAGCACTATCGGCTGTCCTGTTGACTGCGGTGTCGTCGGGGCTGGCGACAGCACCGGTCAGCGATGTCATTGAGGTGCCGCGGTCACGGCGGCTGCTGCAGGGCTTGCTCGCGGGTGGAGGATACCCACAGATCGCGGTGCGTATTGGGTACTCGCCAAAAGAGGAGATTTCTGGGGTTGCGCCTCGCCGCGACCCAGACTCGGTGATCACGTCATCGTAGGCGTGGAATAGACAGGCTCTGGCCCGCACTGAGCTGCTGCTGCTGTCCGCAAACACAGACGGTGATGGGCGGGGCCTGGCAGGGGCGCAGGGTAAGCCGGGTGGTTTGGTGGGTGATGTCCATAACGATCCAGTGCCCTCGGTAGAGCAATTCAGCGTGCAGGGTCCGAATTTTGCGGGGCAGCCGGGGGTTGACGTAGAGCCTGTCGTGGCGCATTTCCAGCCCGGTGTAGCAACGCAAGACGATATCCACGGTTCCGGCCATGGCTCCGAGATGGATGCCGGTGCGGGTGGTGCCGCCACGCGTATCGGCCAAATCTGCTTGCAGCGCTTCGGTAAAGAGGCTCCATGACTGCTCCCGGTTGCCGCGTGCCTGCACCCAGGCATGGGCGATGCGGCTGAGGCTCGAGCCGTGTGCAACCCGGGCTAGGTAATAGCTGACCGTTTTACGCATCGTCTTGGCCTGCAGCCGGTAGCCAAGTCGTGTGAAGGTCTCTTGTAGCTCCTCGGTTGACAGCAGGTAAAACAGCATGAGCACGTCGGCTTGCTTGGAAAGCTTGTACCGGTTGGGATCCTCACCGCGTGCGCGTAGTACCGCGTCGATGCCGACGAAGTCGCCGTGTGCCGCGCGGTAGCTTTCCCAGTCGAATTCGGCGAGGGTTTCGTAGCCGGCGAACTGGCTGATGACACCGTCGTGGAAGACAACCCGCATTTGCCTGCTCATGGCTTCCCACCTGGCGGTCTCCGCTTGACTTATGCCGAGCTGTTCCCACAGTTGCCCGCAGGGGTATCCGGCGAGCAGGTCGATGACGTCAAGGGCACGCTGCAGTACCCACGATGTCATGACGTTGGTGTAGGCGTTGTCGCGTAAGCCTGGCAGTCCCGACGCGGGGTCGGTGTCGTGGTATTCGTCTGGGCCGACGACGCCGGCGATGCCGAAGCGGCCGTCAGCTGGGTCGTATTCGGTGAGGCTGGCCAAATAGCGGGTGATTTCGATGATGAGTTCGGCTCCGTAGTCGGCCATGAAGCTGACGTCACCCGTGGCTTGGTAGTACTGCCAGACGTCGTAGGCGATGGAGATGCCGATGTGGCGCTGCAGGTGTGAGTGGTCGCGCAGCCAGCGCCCGGTGGTGGTGTCGAATAGTTCACGTGGAGTGACTTCGCGGCCGTCGCTCGCGCTTTGCCATGGGAACATCGCCCCCCGCTTGCCATGTGCCTTGGCCGCGCGCCTTGCGGCATCGAGTCGGCGCCACCGGTAAAGCAGCAATGAACGGGTCAATCCAGGTAGCCGCAGGTTCAGAGCGGGGAAGGCGAACATGGCGTCCCAGAACACGTGGCCGTGGTATCCCTCGCCGTGCAGGCCACGGGCTGGTACCCCGGCGTCGATCTGGGCGGTGTGCGGAGACAGTGTTTGCAGTAGATGGAAGGTGTGCAGCCGCAATGCCAAAGTGACCTCGGCCGCGGCGTCGAGTGTGATGTCGAAACGCTCCCACAGCCGCGCCCAGGCGCGCTCGTGATCGAGCCGAAGCTCATCGAAGGTGCCGGCGTTGGCGAGTTCGGTGATGACGGCAGATGCGGGTTCGCTGATCGCGGGATCCCGGGAGGTTGCCACAGCGGCGATCTTCTCGACGGTGACAGGCCGCTGTGGTGTGAGTTCGATGGTAAACCTTGTTCCTGCATAGTCATTGCGGCCGGTTGAAGGCGTTTGGATAAGCGGGATGCTGTGTCCGGCGGTATCGCGGGCGTCAGTTCTTGCGGCTACAGCGATGCGAATGCGTGACTGGTTCGTGGTGCTGACAAGAACGACGGTGCCGGGTTCCGGATTGGACGCTGACTCCGTTATCAAGTGTGTCTTGGCAAGTGGAGCGTCGTCGGGCAGATTGCTGTTGCTGACACCGCCGTCAATCGCTGACTCAACTTCGACGCTTCCTGCCCAGTCTTCCGCGGTGATGACTGATTCCATCGCGACCAGATGTGGTTGCGCCATATGGGTAAACCGGTGTTGCACCAGACGTGTGTGGCGGCCTTGCTGGTCCTGGAAACGTATGTCCCGGGTCAGGACACCCGCGCGCAGATTGAGTTCTTGGCGGTAGCTCGTGATGTCAGACGACTCCGGGGTAAACCAGGCCTGGCCGTTGATGCGCAGTCGCAGGGGGAGCCAGTTGGGAACGTTGACCAGGTGTTCGTGCTCTAGGCGATGCCCGTCGGCGACAGTGGTGGCCAGGCGGTTGTACACGCCAGCGAGGTATGAGCCTGGGTAGTGCACACCGTCGGCGGCGCATTCTGGTGCGGCACCGCGGGTGGCCAGGTAGCCGTTGCCGGTGGTGCATAAGGCTTCACGCAGGCCTTCGCGTAACGGGTCGTAGCCGTCGTATGCCAGTATCCAATCTGAGCGGGGAAAGCCCCCGCCACAAAAGTCGGGTTCAGGGCCGGCCATGCCAGGAAGCGCATGCAGCCTCGTCAGGTCCAGCGGAAGCTCGCTGAGGTCTTCAACAACAAAGTCTGCTCCGGCGCGAGTAAGTGACCTATCGGCGTCGTCGCGGCCAACGCCGATGACAAGGGCGAACCCGCCGCGGCTGGCGGCCTCGACACCAGAGATCGCATCCTCGATGACCGCCGCGCGGTCAGGAGAAACATTGAGCCTGCGGGCCGCCTCAAGGTACGTGGCTGGATCCGGTTTGCCTGGAAGACCAAGGGAAGTGGCGTCAACGCCGTCCACAATGGAGTCGGCCAATGACCGGATGCCTGCCCGGTCAAGGATCTCACCGGCGTTACGGCTCGCCGTCACTATCGCGGTACGCACTCCGGCGCGGCGCAGTTGCTTCAGCAAAGCCAGCGCGGAGGGGAACACCCGTACACCGCTCTTGCTTAGGAGAGCATGGAAGATGTCGTTCTTCAGATTGGCGACAGCCCAGACTGTGCCGGTACCCGGGGCGTCGCCATGGCTGCCTGCTGCCAAATCGATGCCACGCGAGATCAGAAAGCTCTGCGCGCCATCGAATCTCGGTCGTCCATCGACGAACATCCGGTACTCGCCGACCGGGTCAAACAGGCGAGCCCGGCTGCCGGTTCGCGACGCGAGCAGCTGGTCGAACGCTTGTTTCCAGGCGGCGGCGTGCAAGCTCGCGGTATCGGTGACGACTCCATCAAGGTCGAATATGACGGCGTCGACATGTTCAATCCGCAGCCGCGCAGCCGCGGCGGGTATGGTCCCGGTCATTTCGTCCCTCGCACGGCAGATCCGTCTCTGGGTCCAGGCTGCCTGCTTTCACCGGGCTGTGCCCAGGGCCGAAAGTCCCCGCCCCGCGCCGCGCACGTGATGCCCGCGTCGGTAATGCCTGGCAGCATAGGCGTCATGACTACGCCGGAACAGTTCTTCGCGGGGTCGCCGAACGGACTGGCGCTGTATGAGGCGGTGGCAAATGTCATCTCTTCGATCGGCGCCGCTGAAGTCAGGGTTACCAAGAGCCAGATCTCATTTCACAGGGGCAAGGGATTCGCGTTTGTCTGGCGTCCGGACCAATACCTGAAGACCGATGTGCCCGCGGTGCTGTCCTTCGGCCTGCCATGCGAAGTTCACTCGCCCCGGTTCAAAGAGGTCGTGCGTGCCGCGCCGAAGGTGTGGATGCACCACATCGAATTGCGGGACACACATCAGATCGATGCCGAGGTGCGCACCTGGCTCGCGGCCGCCTACGAAAACGCCCAGTAGGAACGCAAGCATCGCCTCTATCGGCCCGGGTGAATCGCCGACGGCGTGGTCAACGGGTCAAAGGTCCTCCATCGGCCCTGTCTTGCGCCCCTGCATAAGCGTGGGCCTGGCTCGAAAGACTGGGGTCATGACCGGATGGGAAGGCGCAGTATGCGCCACACCCGCCGTATGTAACGAGGCGCACGGGATGAGGCGGCCGTGACCGTCGGCATAACTTCGCTGACAGGGCTGTCGTCAGCAGAGGCCACGAGGCGTCTGACGGAGGTTGGGCCAAACAGTCTTCCAGCACAGCGTCGGCCATCAGGGGTGGTGCTGCTGCTTCGTCAGATGACTCATTTTTTCGCCCTGCTGCTTTGGGTAGCCGCGGGCCTGGCGGCGCTCGCAGGAATGCCGCAGCTGGCGCTGGCCATCGTTGTTGTCGTTGTGCTCAACGCCTCGTTCGCCTTTGTTCAGGAGTACCGGGCCGACCGAGCTGTCGATCGCCTGCGGGATCTGTTGCCGGAGACGGTTCTTGTCATCCGGGACGGCCAGCGGCACCGCGTTGGCGCATCTAGCCTTGTGCCTGCGGATCTGGTTGTGCTTGAGGCCGGTGACAAGATCAGTGCAGACCTCACTGTCCACATCGCTCACTCGCTGGCCGTTGACGAGTCGATCCTGACCGGCGAGAGCGTCCCGCGCCGAGTGAGTGCCGGCGATGACATGTACGCCGGGACGTTCGTGACAGAGGGGACTGCCGTCGCCGAGGTGACCGCAACGGGGGACCGGACCCGCATCGCTGGCATCGCCCGGCTTACCAGGCAGGTAAAGCGGCCACCGGGACCGCTGGCGATCCGGCTGAAGCGGGTCGTGCGGACTATTGGGCTGATCGCTGTTGGCGTTGGCGTGTCGCTATTTTTCGCGGGCCTGCTTCTTGGGCTGACCGCGCTTGAGGCATTCCTGCTAGCGCTTGGGGCCACCGTGGCGCTGGTGCCGGAAGGTTTATTGCCAACGGTCACGCTCGCTTTGGCGCTCGGCGCTCGGCGGATGGCGGCCCGCAAGGCTCTTGTGCGCCGCCTTGAGGCGGTGGAAACACTTGGTTCGGTGACGTTCATTTGTACCGACAAGACCGGAACGCTGACGCGTAACGAGATGGCGGTTGTCGAGGTTTGGACACCGGCTGGCACGGCCTCAGTAGCAGGTGTTGGCTATGAGCCGCAGGGACGGGTCTACGGCGAACCCGCTGTGCGCGAGTCAGTTGGCGACCTGGCCTATGCAGCTGTCCGCGCTTCCAGCGGCGGGCTGACTTTCCGTAACGGGAATTGGCAGCCACACGGTGACCCGATGGAAGTGGCTCTACATGTGCTGGCAATGCGTTGCGGGTCAGGTGCTTCACCTGGGCAGCAAGCGCACGAACGCCTTCGCCTGCCATTTGACCCGCGTACGCTGCGGGCCTGCACCCTCGATGGTGACATCCTTTACGTCAAGGGCGCGCCGGAACCGCTGTTGGCACTTTGTGTCCCAGGCTCAGGGGTCGCCGTGGCGTCGGTGGCCGCGGCTTCGATGGCCGGTCGTGGGCTGCGGGTGATCGCGGTCGCCAGCCTGCATGGGGCAACGGAGACTGATGCGCAAAACCCGAAGGACATGGATCTGCTGGGTGTCGTTGGCCTCCTTGACCCGCCCCGGCCGGATGTGTCAGACGCCATAGCCGCGTGCCGGCGGGCGTTGATCAAAGTGGGGATGGTGACAGGCGATCATCCTGGAACGGCCCGGGCGATCGCGGTCCAAACCAGACTGTCCACATCAGACAGTCCGCTGATTGAGGGTGGCAGCCTCCCAGACGATGACGCACAGCTCGCCGCGCTGCTGGATCACGACGGCATCATCGTCGCCAGGGTCAGCCCGGAGCAGAAACTCAGAATCGCCAAGGTACTTAGGCAGCGTGGGCACATCGTGGCTATGACCGGTGACGGCGTCAACGACGCACCCGCCTTGCGCGAAGCTGACATAGGTATCGCCATGGGCGCGACCGGCAGCGATGTCGCACGCGAGGCAGCCGACGTCGTACTTCTCGATGACCACTTCGGGACAATCGTGAACGCCATCGAGCTGGGCCGGGCGACATTTGCTAACGTCCGCCGGTTTCTGACCTACCACCTCACCGACAACGTCGCCGAACTCGCACCGTTCGCGGCCTGGGCGCTGACTGGAGGCGCGTTTCCGCTAGCAATCGGGGTACTGCAGATTTTGGCATTAGACATTGGTACTGACCTGCTTCCCGCACTCGCCCTGGGGGTTGAGCCAGCAAACCCACGCACACTTGCTGGCCCTGCCCGCACCGGCCAGCTCATCGACCGGAGGCTGCTCACCCGGGTGTTCGGGGTCCTTGGGCCGGCGGAAGCGCTCGTGGCACTGGCAGCCTTTGCCGCTGTGCTGCTTGCCGGTGGCTGGCGCTGGGGAACGCAGCCGACGCTGCCGCTGCTCGCCATGGCATCGGGCACGACCTTCGCAGCGATTGTGCTGGCACAGATGGCAAATGCTTTTGCCTGCCGAAGCGAGATCACTCCCGTGTGGGAGCAACACCTCGCCGGCAACAGGACACTCATTGTGGCAGTGGTAGCCGAGATCCTGGCGCTAGGTCTGTTTCTCGGTCTGCCGCCTGCAGCCAGCGCACTCGGCGGAACCTGGCCCCCCGTGCTGGGCTGGGCGCTGGCTGCTGCGGCTATTCCCGTTGTCCTGCTAACTGATGGCATCCACAAGAGGCGGTCTCACCGCACAGCTGGACAAACTGAGCCCAGAGCCGGCGGGCAAGTTTGACCAGGTCTAAAGGCTCTAGCCGCGGTGACTGCCGCTGCCGAATGCTAAAGGCATGAACGGACCGGTTGTTGCTGGAGTGGACACCTCGGCGGAAAGCGCCGCGGCTGCGCATTACGCCGCATCGCTTGCGGTGCGCCGGCGAAGGTCGCTCACGCTCATCCATGTGATGGAAAGCTTCTTCCACGGATACGGTGCCTTGATGTTCGCTCCGCAGTACGCGGCGCTGGAAAACGAGGCGCGGGAAGCAGCCAAAGCCGCACTAGCCGGGCTCGCCGCAGAAATCCGGACGGCGCATCCAGCCCTGCACATCGAGGCATCGTTGCGCTCTGGCCTGCCTGCGAAAGTGCTTATCGCCGAGTCCGAAGGTGCGCTGGCCACGGTGGTTGGTTCACGTGGACTTGGCGGCTTCACCGGGCTACTGCTGGGTTCAGTGTCGTCCCAGGTAGCAGCGCATGGACATGGGCCTGTCATCGTCATGCGGCCGCCCGCGGATCCCGGCGGTCCAGTACTCGTGGCCTATGACGGCTCGGATGCCGCTAGCGCGGCATTGGATTTCGCCGCACATGAGGCGTTGTCCAGCGGCAGGCGCCTCGTGGTGGCCAGCGTCTACTGGGAGCAGCCGTGGGTATTTGGGGCCGAGGCGGGGGAAGATCCGAAAGTCTTGGCAGAACGCCAAGCCAGCGAGCTCATTAAGGACGGGCTGGAATTCCTGCTTGAGGAACACCCAGGTCTGCAAAGCGAGGAGTTGGTCATCCACAGCCTCAACCCGCAGCAGAGCCTCGTCGAGGCGTCAGCCAGAGCCAGCCTCACCGTCGTGGGAAGCCGCGGGTTAGGTGGCTTCACCGGTCTGCTGCTTGGATCCATCTCACGCACTCTGATTCACCATGGCGCGGGCCCGATTGCGGTTGTGCACCCGGCTCATGTCTAGCAGTCAGGTTGGCGCCGCCGGAGACATCCAGCGGATGACCGGTGAACGGCAAGTGCGCGTGCACGGCTGATGCGCCGTGACCGCCTGGCAGCCCGATGCCTTTGGCGATTCAGGTGTTGGCGTCTAAGGGACCTGGGCGGTGCTGGTAATGCTGGCGCGTAAGTGGGCGAGTGCTTTGTTGAGCAATCGTGAGACGTGCATTTGGGAGATCCCGATAGCGGCAGCTATGTGAGCTTGGGACATGTCGGCGAAGTAGCGCATGGCGATGATGCGTCGTTCCCGCTGCGGCAGGTGCTGTAGCCCTCCCCGGAGCGCTTCACGCCATCCGGCCATTTCGATGCCGTGGTCTTCCTCGCCGAGGGTGTCGGCGATGCGCTGGCTGTCGCCGCTGTGTGTGGTCTGGTCGTAGCTGAGCGGCCGGAAGGCGTGGGCCGCAAGCATGGCCTCGGTAACTTGGTCGCGGGAAACCCCGAGCTGCCGGGCAACGTCCTCGGCCGTCACGGTCCGCCCCACGATGTGGGTGAGATATTCGACGGTGCCAGCGAGGTTGAGGTTGAGTTCCTGAATTGGCCGGGGGACCCGGATCATCCAGGCCGCGTCACGGAAGTGGCGTCTGAGTTCACCGGTGATGGTGGGGGTCGCGTAGGCGGGAAATGGCACACCCCTTGCGGGGTCGTAACGGTCAACGGCCTTGATCAGGCCGAGCGCGGCAACCTGGGCCAGATCAGCCGACGGTTCGCCGCGGCCGCTGTATCTGCGGGCCAGTCTCTGCGCCATTGGCAGGAAATGCTCGATCACTTTGGTTCGCAACAATGCGCGGGCTGGGTCGCCGGTCCGCATTGCGGCCAGTTGCACCAGCAAGGCATCGGCACTTGCCAGATCTGATCCCGTTGCCGAACTGATGGTCATCGTTCGGCGCGGACCGGTGCCGCTCGCGCTCATGGCGTGTCACCTCGTATGCGCAATCTCGTCCAGCGGTCCATGTTGATCCCTTCCTCTCGTCGTCTCGTGCGTGCTCAGTCCATTCCTTTTGGTCGATTGACAGGTAGGGGCCTTTTCCTGTTTTCTCGTGGGCCGAAAGGCCCGCGCGGTGAAGCCGGCACCGCCCTAGACCGCCGGGCCGGTAAGGTTTGCCGCATGGTGCAGCGATATGACTTCGACCGGTACTGGGGGAGGGCGTGCGGTGTCTGGTCACGACGGTGAACCTCACCGCGATGGCCTTGGCGGCAGGCTTAACTGGCTGCGGGCCGGGGTGCTTGGCGCCAACGATGGCATCGTGTCGACCGCGGGGCTTGTTGTTGGGGTAGCTGGTGCCACGTCGGCTGCTGGAGCCATTCTGACTGCCGGCGTTGCTGGGCTGGTCGCTGGTGCGGTGTCAATGGCTCTCGGTGAGTACGTGTCGGTCAGCAGCCAGCGGGACACTGAACGTGCGCTGCTTCGCAAAGAACGTGCTGAACTGGCTGCGTTCCCTGACGTCGAGCTCGATGAGCTTGCAGGACTGTATGAGGCCAAGGGCCTTAGCCAGGCCACTGCCAGGCAGGTGGCCGTGGAACTTTCCGCTTCGGACGCGTTCGCCGCACACGCTGACGCGGAGCTAGGCATTGATCCGCACGCCTTGACGAACCCGTGGCATGCCGCTGGTGCTTCAGCGCTTGCGTTCACCCTGGGCTCGCTGCTGCCATTGGCGGCGATCGCGCTGCCACCACCCGCCGGGCGGGTCCCGGTCACCTTCGCCGTCGTCTTGCTCGCCTTGGCCGTCACCGGGTGGCTCAGCGCCCGGCTCGGCTCAGCCCCGCCAGCGCGAGCTATCACCCGCCTTGTCTTCGGCGGTGCTGCGGCAATGGCGGTCACCTTCGCCATCGGGCAGCTGGTCGGCACCGCCGTCGGGTAATGATCAGCAAAGCTGCCGCGTCCCAGTTGCTGGCAGCAGCGAGGGCAGGGCCGCCGGCTCATCATCCACGGACTTTTGGCACTGTCGGCCGGATGTGGTAAGCCTCATCGTCTTGGCTATGAGTGAGCTCAGTTCTCTTGTCGGGCAATGGGTTTCGCGGGGGATTATCTCGGAGCAGCAAGGACAGCAGATCCTGGCAGAACATAAGCAGCCTCTTCGGGTCTCGATCTCCCGTGGTTCCCTGATTGCCGAAGCTCTCGCCTATGTGGGTGGCATCCTGATCCTGCTTGCCGCCATCATCATCGCGTCTCTTTACTGGCCAGATCTGGTTCTTGCCGCCAAATCTGGGTTAACCGGAGGTAGCGCTGCGATCGTGTTGATCGCCGGCTTCCTGCTTCCCGCGTCGATGGGCGCCGCCCGAGGCCGACTGAGGTCTGTCCTCTGGGCACTGTCGGTAGCCCTTTTGGGGATCGCCGTTGGTATCACTTTGGATGGTCTGCATTGGAACGACGAGACGGGTGTGTTTGCCGCCGCTGCGGCCGCGGCTGCGCTCGCGGCACCGCTTTGGCTGTACCACAAGAGTTTCTTGCAGCAGACGGCGTTAGGCGTGTCTCTGGTGCTGGCCGTGGGTTCCGCGGCCGCGCATCTGCCAAATGACCGCGAATCGACCATCGGTCTGGCTATCTGGGGCCTGGGGCTCGCCTGGCTTGCCCTTACCTGGGGCGCGCTGATCACCCCGCAGCGAACAGGCTACTTGCTCGGCGGGGCTGCTATTGTCGCCGGATCGCAGCTGACGACGCAGCTTGACTGGGGCCTGGCGCTAGCGGGCGCTAGTGTCCTGGCATTGCTGGCGGCAGCGGTATACGTCCGTGATCTGTGGCTTCTTGGTGTTGGCGCAGTTGGTGTTCTCGTCACTGTGCCACTGATCGTCGATCGTTTCTTCGAGGGCGAACTTGCCGCACCACTGGCACTTTTGGGAGCGGGTGTTCTACTCATCGGGCTAGGCGTGTTCACTGCCCGCAAACGAGGCGGCGCGGAGGCCAAGCAGCGTGCTGAGCACAGGATTCCGGCTGCGTATGCCATCGGACTCGCCGTTGCGGTCGCTGCGGTGATGACAGTGGTCGTGCTACTCGCGGGCCGCGCGTGGTGAAATGCCGGTAAAGCGTTGCCGGGGGCCTAGTTTGAGCCCCCGGTCTTGCTGCCAGATCAGGAGCCCTTGCGTTTCGCCCGGGTGTTGATGAATGCCCGTGCGGTAAGAAGCGCGACCACAGCGACGATCTGCGCGCCGACGATCACTTTGTTGACATCGATCGCCGGGCGCCAGCCAACATTGCCATTCCTGATGATGAAGACTCCGAGTGGCTTGGCCGAGACGCCAAGTCCGCCACCGGTGCCCCCGGCCTCGTGGCCGTCTTCTGCCGGGCCTGTTCCGCTGCCGCCGCCACCACCGCCGCTGACTTTGGCGACCGGAAGTACTGTCAAGCCATTCTGGGTGATGGGAGTGCCGAAGACCTTTCCTGCCGTAGCGCCGTCCACCACTTCACGAATGGTCTCCATGACGTTTACGTCGTGCGTTACCTGTGTCATGGTTTAAGCGTTGGACGGCGATTGCAGGCGCACTAGGGTCTTAAGCCCCGGCACCCTGTGGCCCTTTGCCCGGGTGGAGCGTGAGGGTTCTTTCAGCTCGGTGTCTGGAAGGCGTCCTAAGCCCGGTTTTGACCTTTACAGTGAAGTTGGCGCGTTTTTGCATTGCGCACCGTGGTGCGGGGCGTACACACTGTGGCTGTATTCCGACGAGTGCGCTCGGGGAAGGGACGTCGTGGCTGGCGTGGCGGTGCCGGAGCCTGGCGGGAACGGCACGGAGGAACAGATCCAGTTTCCTGGTGCGGCGCGGCTTGAGCTCGATGAGCTGCTTGAGCAGCTTGTGGGCCGGGCACGTGACGTGCAGCAGACGCAAAGCAGGCTGCGTGGTCTGCTCAGCGCGTACAGGGAGATCACCCGGGCTGTCGACCTGGAGGAAGTACTACGGCGGATCATGGAGTCGGCGCGGGAGCTGGTCGACGCCCGCTATGCCGCCCTTGGCGTGACCCGCGATGGTGCGCTAACGAGATTCCTGCACACGGGCATGGATCCGCGGACCGTCGAGGCGATCGGGCACCTGCCCGAAGGGAAAGGAGTACTGGGGCTGCTTGTCAACTATCCGCAGACATTGCGGCTAGCCGATATCAGTGAGCATCCGGCCTCGGTTGGCTTCCCGGACAATCACCCGCCCATGCGGTCGTTCCTGGGCGTTCCTATACGCGCCGGGGACCAGATTTTCGGCAACCTCTACTTATCCGAGAAACAGCATGCCCAGCAATTCACCAGAGACGACGAAGAACTCGTCACCGCTTTGGCCTCGATAGCGGGTACGGCGATAGAAAACGCGACGCTGTTTGAGCATTTGCGCCGCCGCGAATCGTGGCAGGAAGCCATGGTCACCCTGACTACGGGCATGCTTAGCGGCGATGATCCCCAGGCCGGCCTCGACGCGCTCGTCCGCCATGCCGGCGACATCGTGCGGGCCAAAGGTGCCGCGGTCGCCGTGCCTGTAGAGGGCGAATCTCACTGGCGCATCGCCGTTTCCGAAGGCATCTTCGCCCGCTGGCAGGACAACCGCATCCCGCTGGACGGGTCCATTACCGGTGCCGCGGTCGCAGCTGGTGACATCGTCATCGTCGGCGACCCCGGAACTGATGAGCGAACCAAAACCACCGGGCCGGACGCGGTCGGCATCGTGGGACAGTCGATCGCGATCCCGCTGTGCGGCGAAGCCGGCACCAGCGGGGTCCTCATCTTGGCCAGGGCGCCGGGCGAACCTGACTTCGACAGCCTCGACATACAGATCATCCGCGGGACTGCCGCGCACGCTGGGCTAGCGCTCGAACTTTCCCAAGTACGGCGGGAACACGGGGCATTGCTCGTGCTGGAGGATCGGGCCAAAATCGCTGATGACATGCGCGAGCACATCATCAGTTCGCTGTTTGGCCTCGCGCTGGAGATGCAGGTGACTGCCAGCAAGGCAATCAAACAAGAGGTAAGAGAGGCCATCCAGCAGCATGTCGAAGCCACCGACAAGATCATCAAAGATGTGCGTGCTGTCGTTTTCCGCCTGAGGCCCACCACCCAGCCGGACGAAAGCAAAGACCGAACCCTAACGGTCGCTACGCCGGGCCGGCCTACATCGCACGGTAGCGTTGCCGAGTAAGCGCGACAGGCTGTATCAGCACTCTATGAGGTGTCCAATCAGGACGTACTCAACGGGCCGGAAGTCCCGCCGGGTAGGGCCGTTGCGCCCTGGGTGCGGAGTGGAATCCGAACGATCCTAAATGTAGGCACCCGCCGATGAGAGAACCGGAAACGAACCGTGGCATAGGGTCAGGCGCCTGAACCATGGGCCCGCCATCGCGAGATGGACTGCCGCGTAGTTCCGACTGGATTCCCCAACGCCGGCGGGTGGCCATTTCCTCCCCTGACCGGGTTCTGGCCGCCTCCAGAGCCCGGTCATATTTTGTTGTCACGGCGTGACACGGGCAGTTGGACGGGAGGCCACGGGTCTTTCGCCCCTAGAGGCAAACGTGTGCCCCTCCTACGTTGAATGACATCAACCGCGAACGATCGCGCCGACAGGAGCCTGGCATGTTCCCCCAACCCACGCAGTTGGCTGGCCGCTACGAGATGCGGGCTCCGGCCGGGCAAGGTGGCATGGGCCAAGTGTGGCTGGCATATGATCGGCTGCTACGCCGGGAAGTGGCGATCAAGCAGGTGACTGTGCCGCCGAAGTCTGACGCGCAGACTCTGGAGTTGTTGTGCGGCTTAGCTTTACAGGAAGCGCAGGCGGCCGCGCAGATCAGCCACAGCCACGCGATCAGGATTTACGACATCGTCCAGGCCGACGGATTGCCGTGGATCGTGATGGAGTACGTGCCATCCCAAACCTTGCACCAGATCATCCGGCGAGGTGGCCCGCTAGACGTCGGCTATACCGCCACCATTGGCCTTGCTGTCCTTGGCGCCCTCGAGGCGGCGCATCGGGCTGGTGTACTGCACCGTGATGTTACCCCGAACAATGTCCTGATCGGACACGATGGCCGGATTGTGCTAGCCGACTTTGGACTAGCTACCTGGGCTTCGGAGACCACTGACAGTCAAGCCGGGCCGATGGGCACCGCCCAGTACGTAGCGCCGGAGCGTGCGGCCGAAGGCTTGTCCACTCCCGCCGGCGACCTATGGTCACTTGGCGCGACCCTTTACGCCGCAGTCGAAGGACGTTCACCGTATGCCCGGCCAACGGCGTCCGAAACGCTGGAAGCACTGTTGACGCAGCCGCCGGACGCCTTCGTACGCGCTGGAGCTCTGGAACCGGTCATCACCGGCCTCCTGCAAAAAGACCCTCCCCGCAGGCTGACCGTGAGCGCGGCACGCCGTGGCCTGCTTGACGTCAGCCGGCTACCGCAGACATCCAGTCAGCCGCCTGCGCCGCGCCCGCGCCGCCGCCCGGCGACGGTGTTCGCCCCTACCCAACGGCAACTCGCACTGGCTCACTGACGCTTCGCGCACGAGACTTGAGGAGCCGGCAGACCCGCAATGTCACCCATTTGCTCGGCAAGCGGCTGTGCTGATCCAGGTTTGTCCACATGCGGCCGGCAAAAGTGTTCTCGTTACGGAACCGGCCACGGTCGTCCTGTTTGGACAGCAGCCACTGCCACGCGTCAGCCAGCCGGGGATCCTCGCCGTAGCCAAGGTCAGACAGCACCTGCAAATTCTCCACGATGTCGGAGGAGTAGCCCAGAGGGAAACCCAGTTTGAACCACAGCCGGCTTGGCACGATGTTCCCGTAGCCCATGGGGTAGTCCGCTCTGGCGGGGTTGTGCGAAAGCAGGAATGCCGTACCAGCCCGCAGCGCCCGCCTGGCCAAACGGCTGCGCTGAGCGGCTGGGATCCGGGCTAAAGCGTTCATCGCTTTGATAGCGCCCCAGGCGCATGCCTGACCGTCATTGGCCCCACATAGGAATCCGGGGCCGGCAGTGCCTTGCGGGTAGTAATCCACGCCGCCGGTGATCGCCTTGGCTTGCCAGTCAATGGCGGCCTGCAGACGCGGGTCGGTCAGCGGGTGGCCCAAGCCGATAAGGGCGGCAACCAAGTTTCCGTTAAGGCAATGCAGCACGCGTGCTGGCGGCGGCGGCGATAAAGACTTGGCGCCCGAGGCGGCGAAGCCACCGCTGACAGCCTGGGTGTGGGCAAGCACGTACTCGCGTGCCGCGGCGATCCGGCGATCGGTGCCGTCCGCGCCGAGCTCGTCGAGAAAAATGAGCTGCCACACTGTGGCGCGGTATTTGGGTGAGTAACCTGCGCCCGGTTTGGCCCACCAGCCCTCTGGTTCTTGCGCATTCAGGATAGGCAGTATCGGATGTGCCGCCATTGCCTTGCGCTGTGCGGCCGTAACTTCAGGATCACCGGCAGGCAGATCGCACAGCTCACGCAAAGCCAGATGGCGCACGGCTGGATCGCCTTTGCCGAGCAGCCAGGGCAACGGGTCATCATTAAGAGTCTCTAAGTAGCGCATCGTCTGCTGCCCATCCCAAATCGGTCAGCTTCCCGCGCATGACAACCACCGGCACCGGTGAGCCACAGGCGGGCGCCAGTCTCCTTGATCAGTACTGGTACTAGATCAATCGTCCGGCTCGCTTGCCTTGCGCCCCCAGGGCCGATGGCCATTGCCGCACAGGACCTTGTGCCCCAGACCCGATGCGCCCCAGCGCGAACAGGGCTAAAGTCACTCGCAAAGCCGGCCGATGACCCTGAGTCTCAGGCGGGCAGTCTGCCTAGCGTCAAGGTATGGCACTCATACGCGTCACCCACCTGAGCGACGACGCTTTTCAGATCGACGTACGTGGTCATCACCTGATAGTTGATCAGCCAAGCCGGAATCAGGATGAGGCCGGGCCGACACCAGTAGAGCTTTTTGTCGCGAGCCTTGTGGCATGTGCGGGCTTCTACGCGGAACGGTTCATGCGCAGGCATGGCCTAGCCTACGAAGGATTGCAGATCCACGGCGAATGGGCGATGCGTGCTGGGCAGCCAGCCCGGGTCAGCCGGGTCGCCATGCGCGTCATGCCACCCGCACCTATTCCGGCCGAGCTGAGAGAGCAACTCCTGGCCGCTATCGACATGTGCACGGTGACTAACTCGCTGCGCGAGCCACCGGCGATTGCTGTGGATATCGCGACCCTTCCGGTAACTGGAGGTGTGGCATGAGACGGCTGGTCATTCTCGGCGGCGGCACGGCCGGAACCATTGTGGCCAATAAGCTACGGGACCGCCTCGACGACTCCTCATGGAAGATAACCGTTGTTGACCGTGACGACACCCATATCTATCAACCAGGACTGCTACTTCTGCCATTCGGTGGCACAGGCGACATTCTCAAGCCGCGAGGGAGGTTCATCGCTGACGGCATCGAACTCGTGATGGCGGAAGTCGCCCGGGTCGACGCCGAAGCCAGCACGCTAGAGGACGGACGATTGTTGCCGTACGACTATCTCGTGTTGGCTACCGGGACATCTCCCAGGCCAGACCAAACGCCCGGAATGCTAGGAAAGCAGTGGCGCCAAAGCGTTTTCGACTTCTACACCTATGATGGCGCCGTCGCCTTGGCCCACGCCCTGCGCCACTTTGACGGCGGCCGCCTAGTCGTGCACATCGTTGATATGCCCATCAAGTGCCCGGTCGCGCCGCTAGAGTTCACCTTTCTCGCCGACGCGTACTTGCGCGAACGCGGCGTGCGCGATGACGTTGAACTTGTTTATGTCACACCGATGTCAGAAGTGTTCACGAAGCCTATCGCGGCATCACGTCTCGGGTCGATGCTAGACGCGCGAAAAATCTTGGTGGAAACCGACTTTGTCGTCGAGCGCCTTGACCCGGATGCGAAGAGGCTCGTGTCCTATGACGACAGAGAAATCAGCTTCGACCTTCTCGTGACGGTCCCGCTGAATATGGGAGCGGATTTCATCGCCCGCTCCGGTTTGGGCGACGAACTGAACTACGTGCCGGTCGACAAGCAGACCTTCCTTTCCAAGAAGTATCCCAACGTTTTCGCGCTCGGTGACGCCAGCGACATCCCGACGTCCAAAGCAGGGTCCGTCGCACACTTCTCGGCGGAGCTGTTCGTGGAAAACTTTCTGCAGTATGTCCAGGGCAACCCGATGACTCATCTTTTCGACGGCCACGCCAACTGTTTCGTCGAATCTGGCGACGGAAAAGCATTGCTCATTGACTTCAATTACGACACCGAGCCGTTGCCGGGGCGGTATCCCGTTCCACGCCTAGGCCCGTTCAGTCTGCTCAAGGAATCGGCGATCAACCATCGGGGCAAGCTCGCCTTCCGCTGGATGTACTGGAACGTGCTGTTGCCGGGCAGGCCGATTCCCTTGCCGGCGAACATGTCGATGGCAGGCAAGCACCAACCACGAGAACAGGAGTAGGTCATGCCGATTACCACTATCGGCTCCAGTCAGATTCATGTAGACAGCGAAGGTTTCCTCACTGAGTACGGTGAGTGGACGGAGTCGCTGGGCGAGACACTGGCCGCAGCTATTGGGATCGAGCTCACTGAAGCGCATTGGAAAGCAATTCGTTTCCTGCGTGGCGATTTCGCTGTGCAGGGCGAGACGGCGACGCTGAGGCGCGTGTCCACTCTGGCCAATATTCCTATCAAGGAGCTGTTCACCCTGTTTCCTGGCAAGCCGGCCAAGAAAATGGCTTACATCGCTGGCCTGCCCAAGCCGCGAGGATGTGTATGACCATGACGATCACCGAACCCATGCCAGTCCCGGCATTTGATGGCATCGGCCTAGGCCGGAAGCTGGCGATCATTTGCTCTAAAGGAAACCTGGATATGGCCTATCCCGGGCTTGTTCTTGCCAACGCCGCGCTCGGCGAGGGTGTGGAAACCCACCTGTTCTTCACCTTCTGGGGTTTCGACATGATTACCAAGTCCCGTATGGGCAACCTGAAGTTCACGATGCTAGGGAATACCGCAACCCATATGCCACAGGGTCTCGGCGGCCTGCCGGGAATGACAGCGATGGCTACCCACAACATGAAGAAGCGGATGAACGAAATCGGCGTCCCCGAAGTGCCGGACTTTCTGGCGCAGATCGTCGCCTCAGGCGGACACCTATGGGCGTGCCGTATGTCGGCCGAGATGATGCGTCTCGACGAAAGCGATCTCTACGAGGAGGTCGAAGGGATCATCAGCGCGACCGATTTCATCGAGAAAACCGAAGGCGCACAGTTGCTTTTCATTTAGGACGGAGGCCGTGCCATGTCCGGCATTGACTATTGGCAAATGGAAAAGCACGCGGATACGCGTCCGCGGCGGGTGTTCCCGCCGGATGGGCCGGCCTATTGGCTGGGCTCTGGGCTGATGCTGGCGGCCGTGGCCGCAGGGTTTCCGACGTTCCTGGATCCGGGAATCCTTACTGGGCCTGCGGTGATGAACGGATCGGCCCGGGGAACGGCCCTTGTCGTCCTCACGGTTGCGGTGCCGATCCTGGCACTGTGTATGTACTTGACCCGGCGAGGAAACGTCCGCGCGCTTATCGGCTGGCTTGGTGTCACCGCCTATCTGCTTTACAACGCACTGATGTTTGTCTTCGCCACCCCGTTCAATCAACTGTTTCTCCTGTACATCGCGATGCTGTCGTTGGCGATCTTTAGCCTTATCGCCATTCTCGCCCAACTGGATCATCGTCAGTTGCGTAAACGAATCCTTCCCGGCATGCCTGTTCGCGGGATCGCGATCTACGTTTGGGTCATTGTCGCCCTCAACCTCATCGCGTGGCTGGCCACGATCGTGCCGGCTATGTTCGCCCAAACACCAGCGGCGTTCCTCGAGGAGACCGGCCTGACGACGAATCCGGTCTACGTGCAGGATTTGTCGTTCTGGTTGCTCCTTATGGCCGTTGCCGGGGTGTGGCTGTGGCGCCGAAAAGTGTGGGGCTATCTGATCGCGGGCTCGGTGCTTGCCATGTGGGTACTAGAGAGCGTCAGCATCGCGGCCGACCAGTGGTTTGGCCACATGGCTGATCCGGCATCGCCCATAGCGTCGGTCAACATGGCGTGGGCGTTCACCTACCTGGCCATCGTCGGCATCGTGCCCCTGTTCTACTTCCTCCGCAACGTCGAAGCGCAATGATGCGCAGGACTAAATGCTCGAAGCTCGTGACGCTCGCCCCGTGCCCTGAAGTCGCATTCAGTCGACAATGAAATTGATAGAGGAGGATTGCAATGACTACCGAAACGACAAACACGGGCAGCGACCTTCGGCAGCTCGCGATCGCCCGTCTCCGCAAGAAGCGTGAACTTCACCAACACCTCGCCGTGTACATCGTTGTCAATACCGTGCTGGTTTTTGTCTGGCTGTTTACAACGCCGGGTGGCTTCTTCTGGCCGATGTTCCCGCTGCTTTTCTGGGGCATGGGACTGCTGTTTCACGCCATGGACGTCTACTCCCCGGCGGTGCCGTCGGAGGACAGGATTCAGCGCGAGATCGCCCGTCTTACGCACCGGTGAGCATTCAGCACCTTGAGACAACCGCCAATGACGAGACCGCCGGCTGGGAGCCACTCGCCCTAGACCGGCGGTCTTTACTATGCGCTTGCTTATGCCGCCTGGCGTGCCAGACGCCGCCGCAACAGCCAGGCGGCGACACCGAACACGGCGAAGCCGGCGGTCCAGAGCACGGCCAGTTCTGTTGCGATGTCAGCGATCCCTGCGTTGTGGCGTGCTAGCTCCGAAAACCCGTCAGCGGCCCAGGCATGCGGCGTCAGATGTGCGACTTTTCGCATGGTGGACGAGAACAGGTCCAGCGGCATCATGGCCCCGCCTAGCGCCGCCATGCCCAAGCTCAGCAGCAGCCCAGCTCCAATAGCGACCTCGGAGGTACGGGCTATCGTTCCCAGCAGAAGCCCAAACCCGCTAGCCACGACCGCGAATGCCGCGACTAGCAGTGCGGCCGCTACCGGATCACCCCACCTCACCTGGAAAAGCAATGCGGATCCCACCATGATGATGACCGCTTGCAGAAGGGATACGCTAAGGCGCGCAAGCCCCTCTCCGCGGATGATCGTTCCCGTTGAGGTCGGTGTCGCCAGCATCCGGCGCATGACTCCGAGGCGGCGCGACTCGATCAATGCCACCGAGTTAGTCATGGCGACAAGAAACATGAACAACAGAAGCTCAGAACTTGCCATGGCATCGAAGCGGCCGTGACGGGCTGGTTCCGGTCCAGCATAGGTAACGTCGACAGGCGCAGGTGGAAACTGGGGTGCGATAGCGTCCACTCTGGATTGCGCCTCAGGCAGGCTCAAGCCATTTTCCGCGGCCACAAACGCTGCCGCTCGCAGCCGGGCTTCCTCCCGGTCAAGTACCGCGGTGACGATGGAACTTATCTGCTGGCCCTGTATCCCGGGACGCACTACATAGCGCAACGGAGTGTTCAGGTCAGCCGGCAGGATCACAGCGGCCTCAAGATCTCCGTGTTCCACGGAGGCGATTGCGGTCGAACCCTCAGCTACAGCGACAACGGCTATGCCTGGTGCTGCGTGCAGGCTGTCGGCGAGCCGCTCGGCCAGCGGCGTGTGTGGTGTGACCACGCCGACGCGCGGCGAGAACGATCCTCCGAACGCGACACCGAGCACGAGGATCATGAGCATGGGAAATAGAACGAGGAAGAATATGCTGCTGCGCTCGCGCAGTGTGCGCCGCAAGCTGGTTGCGGCGATGGTTAGCTCTTTCATGGTTGCAGCACCTTTGATAGACGAATGACAGCGATGCCGATCGTTGCGGCGGCGAAGGCGAGAAGTGCCGCCGCAGACGGCAGCACGGCCAGCGCACTCGCGCCGCCAGCCATGTCGCTGAGCCCTCGGAGAAACCACGCGTGAGGCGTCAAAAGGCTAAGGGTGCTCATGATTCCGCCGACCTGCGAGATGGGGAAGAAGGCACCGCCGAGGAGCCCCAGGACGACCGCGGTAACGGCTTGCCAGCTGCCGGCGGACTCTGGCGTTCGTGCAAGCGATGCCACCACGGCGGTAACACCGGTCGCGGCCAGTATCCCGCAAATGATGAGCAGCGCCACACCGGCCGGATCGCCCCACTCGGCGCCCATCAGCAACGACGTGGCGACAACGAGCAGTGCCATGCTGATGAGTCCCAGCAGGAAACTCGTCGCCAGCTTGCCGGCCAGAATCGTGCGCGCCGGTATGGGAGCGGCGAGCAGGCGCACGAGCGTGCCAAGGTTTCGCTCGTCGAGAATGGATGACACACCATATTGGACGGTGAAGAACAGGAAGAACACTGCCATTCCAGCGGCGAAATACGTCTGAAGACTGAGAATCTTCTCCTGTGCGGAGATGTCGCGGACAAGCAGCGGGCTGGCGGTGGCAAGCGCACGCTGTACGAGCTCATCCTGAGTTGCGTCGCCTGGCTTGGTGGCGGCTACTGCGAGCTGCACCGCGTTGAGTTCAGAGACGAATGATCGCGCGATGGACCGTGCTACCTCGACGCCAGTGGGGGAGTCCGGGCTGGCGACGATGTCGATCCCAGCAGTACTCGGAAAACCTTGCTGTACAACGAAAGCGGCATCGACAGTGCCTTCCTTCGCCAGTGACGCCGCCTCTTCGCGCGTACCCACAAGGCGGATCTTGATATACCCGTCCTGTTCGATACTGGGGAGCACCTGATTGGTGAAAGCCTGTGACACCAGTCCCCGGTCCAGATCGGCGACCGCGTACTCAAATGGCCTTGGCGTGGCCGCGGACCCGAAGATGAGGTTGTAAATGAAGGCGAGCGCCAGCGGCAAGACGATGGCCTGTAAGTAGGCCGAACGGTCGCGTAGACGTTGCCGCAAGTCTTTTCCCGCGATCAGTAATATCGTCTTCATGTTCAGTCCCGCAAACTCTTGCCGGTCAGATGCAGGAAAACCGCTTCGAGGTCGGGTTCTTCGACAATGACTGAGCGCACAGTCTGGCCGGCCAGATCCAAGATGGCGGGCAGCGCCGTCGGTGCGTCTTTGACGAGGAGTGTGATTTCGTTTCCGTCAACGGCAGCGGAGTGGCCTAAGTCTGAGGCATTGAGGCGCCGCGCCAATTCCTGCGGCTCCGCCGCGACAGTCAGGCGCACGCGGTCCTGCTCGCCTACCATGGCGGTGAGTTCCCTGACTGTTCCCTCGGCGATGAGCTTTCCTTCATCGAGAACGCCGACCCGGTCGCAAAGGCGTTGCGCTTCCTCCATGTAATGCGTGGTGTACAGGACGGCCATGCCTTCGCGAGCGAGCGTTTCGATGTTGCCGAGGATGGCGTTGCGGCTTTGCGGGTCGACGCCGACGGTGGGCTCGTCGAGGATGAGGAGGTTTGGCCGGTGCAGCAAACCTGCGGCGATGTTGAGCCGGCGTTTCATTCCGCCGGAGTAGGTGCTCACGAGTTGCCCGGCACGTTCGGACAGGCCGATTATCCCGAGGACCTCGTCAACTCGACGCTTTGTTTCGGAGCTGCGCAGGCCGTAGAGCTTGGCGAAGAAACGCAGGTTCTCACGCCCGGTGAGATCAGGGTAGAGCGCGAGTTCCTGTGGTACGTAACCGATGGCGGCTTTGGCTCCTATAGCGCGTGGTGTTATTGGCCGGCCGGCTACGGTCACTTGGCCCGCGTCGGCTTGCAGGACACCGGCGATGATGGAGATGACGGTCGTCTTGCCGGCTCCGTTTGGGCCGAGCAGGCCGTAGGTCTCGGCGGGACGGATGTCGAATGACACCCCGTTAACGGCGACGAGTTTGCCGTAGTTGCGGCGCAAGTCATGACAAGACACGACCGCGGGCTGATGCCGCGTGTCTTCAGGTAAGCCTGGGTGAGTGCTCACGTGCTCCACACTGCCCGGGAAGCCGTGGTCGCGGCAGAGTAATTGGTCCCGATCAACGCAGTTCGTTTAGACCGCCCGGGGAACCGGAATGAGCAGCACGGGGCGGGGCGAGTGCACAGCTACGTCTTGGCTGACTGTGCCCAGCAGTAGCGGTGCCTGATGGGCTGTGTCATGGGTTCCCACGACCAGCATCGCCGCATTGCTGGCGGAAGCCAGCAGCATGGTGGCTGCGCCGCCCCAGTTCACGATGATCTCGCAGGGAATATCAGGGTGCCCGTTGGTGAACTGCTTCTCCACGGCCCGCCGGATGTCTGCGGCGACATGCCTGCGATGGTCTTCGCGGTCGCTGGCGAGGGATCCGGCGGGGTGTGCGATTGGCAGGGCGTGTATGACCACTAGACGGCCTTGCAGGGCACGGGCTTGGGCGATCGCGGCGGCCAGGATGTCTTGGTCGGCGGCGCTTCGGCTGAGACCGGCGACGATCGTCGGGCTTAGATGTTGTGCTACGGCTGTCATATCTACAGGTTGCCCGGCGACGCCTTCTGCGGCACAGATTCGTAGTGCCGTGTAGGCCAGGGCTTGTGGCCCCTATGTGCCCAGGACACTGCCGCAGAGAGCACCGGCGATGCTGTCGCCCCAGGCGATGATGTCGCCGTGGTCGCGATAATCGCCGTACGGTTTGCCAGTGACCGAGACGTTCGCTCGCTCCATCAAGGACAGGTTGTGCGCTTTTAGGCGGCCGCCGAAGATCTTGTGTTCGCGTGCCGCGGTGCACCAGAACATGTCGGCGATGTCGGCAGGGGAGTCGTCGGGGGTGGGGTGATGTCCAAGCGGCCCACTGGAAAAGAGCCATACTGGCTTGCTGAGGAGGGCCGGGCGCATGCTGTGGGCGAGCTGCATGATGTGCGGCATCCAGCGGTCACGGTATACGGCGCTGCCGAGGATGTAGGCATCAAATGCTCCTGCTGGCTTGTCACCTTTGGCCGTGTCGAAGAGCGTGACCTGTATGCCGCGTTCACGTAGGCGGCGAGCTAGAAGGTGGCTGATGTCGGCGGTGGAGCCGTGCTTGGACTCCCACGCTAGCAAGATGTTTGGGCTCATGCTCTGAGTCAATCCGATACGGACGATGGGCAGCAGAAGCACAGGTCCTGGCAGACACGGGGCTTAAGCCCTGATGTTTAGCAAGGCTCTCATGCCAAATCCAGTGATGACCGCGACGGCAGCTGCCATGAAAAGCCCGGCGAGGACGCCGATGGCGACCGTGAGCCAGAGCTGCTGCCCTTGGTGCCACAGCGGTGTGGCGATGAGGAGAAAGACGGCAAGCCCGGCGAGCCAGCCGACGGCCGTGATGGCGATCCACCGGCCTGCTCTGGCGACATGGTGGCGCAAAACGATCCATTGCGCTGTACCCATAGTCAGTAGGAGCAGCAACCCGCACGCCACTGCGATAGCGGCAAGCCAGAGGCCGCTGACGCTACTGGCCAAAGTGGACGGAAGGATTCCCAGCGTATAGGACACAATCGCGGCAGCGCTGGTCGCTGCGATCCACCACTCACTAGACAATGCGGGGATTGCTTTGCGTAACACGTGAACTTGGGCGGTACCCAGAATCGCCCCTTCAACGGCTCCCGCCAGCAGAAGACCTGGGACGGCAAGTACCGTGTCAGCACCGGCGCTGAGGGCGCCAACCACGGCGGGGACAGCGAATCCCGCGGCCTCCCCAGCCGTGACCCACGCTATCCAGGACCTGAGAAACGATGCCGGTGCCACAAGGAAAACGCTAGCCAGCGCCAGGCATGCCGCAGCAGTGCCAAAAGACCTGCGGGGCTGGGTTTTTCAGCTCTACCGGCCGTTGGCGGTATGGCCGACAGTGTGAACATGACTTCATCTACCGCGGAGCCACGCCCCGTCGTCGTTGGCGTTGACGGTTCACCGTCGAGTTACGCGGCTGCCGGGTACGCCGCGTGGCTAGCCGAAATGCGTGATGCGCCACTGCATCTTGTGCACGGCTATTTCACCCCTTCTTACGGATACGCGATCATGGGTATCGCTGACCCCTACGAGCTAACTAGCGAGCAGGCGATAGCTGAGGGCGATCAGCTCCTGGCCGAGCTGGCTCAAAAGCTGAAGCTAGCTCACCCCAGGCTCAGGTCGATTCGGGCGACGCAAGTGGGCAGCTCGCCAGCACCGCTGCTGATAGAGCAGTCTAAAACGGCCCAGCTCACTGTTGTCGGTTGCCGCGGGCTGGGCGGGTTTAGCGAGCTGCTGCTCGGTTCGGTGTCAGCACAAGTCGCCGCGCACGCCCACGGGCCGGTCATCGTGGTCCGGCCGCCTGGAAACCTAACGGCGCCAACGACTCCGGTGCTCGCCGGATATGACGGTTCACCGTCGTCGCAGCTGGCTCTCGAGTTCGCGGTCGCCGAAGCATTGCGGCGCAAGGCAAAGCTTGTCGTGGTGCACGTGTTCGCCGACGATCCCGCCGCTGCGGAGGATCTGCTCGTGGATGCGGTCCGGCCGTTGTCTGCCGCACACCCAGACCTTGATGTCGAGCTGCGGACGGTGTTTGGCTTGCAGCCGGATCAAGTGCTGGCCAGCGAGAGCCGCAACGCGGGGCTTCTGGTGCTGGGCTGCCGGGGACGGGGAGGCTTCGCTGGGGTGTTGCTGGGCTCGGTGAGCCGGATCCTGGTGCACCACGCTTCCTGCCCGGTGGCGGTCGTGCATAGCGACGGCAGCGAGCACGAATAGCAACCATTAAGAAGTGGCCCGGCCTTTTAGCCGGGCCAATTCTTGTCTACTGGCCTCATCGGGTCATGAGAACCTTCAGCGCACCGGTGTCACCGGCACGGGAGAAGATGTCGTACGCCTCCATAATGGCGTCCAGCGGGAACCGGTGGGTAATCATTCCACCGGGGTTGAGCTGGCCAGCCGCGAGCATGCGCAGCAGGGTCGGCGTGGTGTAGGTGTCGACGAGCCCCGTGGTGATGGTGATGTTCTTGATCCACAGGTCTTCCAGGTGCAGAGTGGCGGGTTTGCCGTGCACGCCGATGTTGGCCACGTGCCCGCCGGGCCGCACGATCGAGGTACACAGCTCGAAAGCCTCAGGTGAGCCAACGGCTTCCATGACCACATCGGCGCCGAGCCCGCCGGTCAGCGAGCCGATCAGTTCGCTGACTTCGGGACCGGGCGCAGCGGTGAGATCGGCACCAAGTTGTTTGGCGGCGTCGAGCCGGGCGGCGGCGAAGTCCACGGCCACGATGTGCGCGGGTGAGTACAATTTGGCCGTCATGACAGCGGCCAGCCCGATAGGGCCCGCTCCGATGATGACGACAACATCGCCTGGCTTCACCCGTCCATTGAGGACGCCGACCTCGTAGGAGGTGGGCAGGATGTCGGCCAGAAGCACCGCCTGCTCATCGGTGATGCTCTCAGGCAACAGGTGTGTGGACATGTCGGCGAACGGGATGCGGGCGTATTCGGCCTGAACACCGTTGGTGGTGTGGCCCAAAATCCAGCCGCCACCGTTGCGGCATTGGCCGTAATGGCCGTCTCGGCAGTAGGAGCAGTGCCCGCAGCCGGAGATGCACGAGGCGAGAACGCGGTCGCCCGTTTTGATTCCAGCGACGGCGGCACCCACTTGGGTGACGGTGCCGACGGCTTCGTGTCCGAGGATGCGTCCCGGGGTCACGGTTGGCACGTCACCTTTGAGGATGTGCAAGTCAGTGCCGCAGATGGTTACGGCATCGATGCGGATGATGGCGTCAGTGGCGGCCTGGATCACCGGATCGGCGACTTCTATCCAGTCCTTTTGGCCAACGCCTTGGTACACAAGCGCTTTCATGGACAACTCCCTCGGTTGGTGGCAGGGGCCTGGCCGTGCGGGGCCAGGCCCCTGCCATGTGGGCTAGTGCTGCCAGCGCAGACGACGCACTAGCCCGGTCTGCTGCCTACTGGTCTTTGATCGCGGGTGGGTGAACCACCGCGACAGGGCCGTAGGCGTGATGGGTAAGGGTGCGGCTGATCGAGCCGAGGACCATGCCGGCGAAGCCGCCTCGTCCGCGTGATCCGGCGACAGTCAGGGCCGCGCGGCGGCTGGCTTCTACGAGTGCCTCGGGAAGGTTCTTGCTATAGATGGGCCGCAATTCGATCGCAGGTCCGGAGTAGATGGATTCGACACTGTCGGCGGCAGAGAACAACAGCTTCTCGGCGTCCTCATCGGAGCCGTCGTACACGTGCGCGATCACGAGCTGGACGCCACGGCTAACGGCCTCTTCTGCCGCGAACCGCAAGGCGAGACCGGCGCCCTCGGAGCCATCGCTTAAGGCGAGCACCGGGCCAAGCGGTCTGCGCCGCCGGTGTTCCTCTGGTCCAGGCAGGATCGTGTCGTCGGGAATGGGAGGCCGCACGACAATGACCGGCCCGCTCGCGTGTGCCGACACCTGGGCCGAGACCGAACCGAGAAGCAGCTCGCTGAATCCGCCGGATCCCCTGCGCCCGACCACCGTGGCCAGCGCCCGCCGGGAAAGTTCAATCAGGACGGTGGCTGTTGGCCCCCCGACCTGACGGGACCGGATGCTCATATGCGGGTACTCGGTATGGATCCGTTCGGCCATAGCCTGGAGGGTTTCCTCCATCTCGTCGTCCTGTGCCCAGCCAGAAAATTCCGCTGGCATGGGCAGGCCGAGTTCGTCGGCGGGATTCTGGTGCACGTTAACCAACGACAGGGGCGCCTTGCGGCGGTCGGCCATGGCGGCAGCGAACTCAAGTGCCTCGATGCTGGAAGGCGATCCGTCAATACCGACGACGACGGCAGGATCAAAGTTGCTCATGACCTCGGCCTTTCACGGGTAGATGATTTCGCTGGCGTGGCGCCTCGGTGCGGCGGGCGGACCGCCGGGTGGCGGCCAGCCAACCCGGACCGCCAATTGCGGCACTCCGATTCCGGCTAGCAGATGGGCCAGCTCCTGGCGGGTGACGGCTAGTTCGGTGACGTCACTGATCGGTGCGGTGGCCAGGCCGTGCGCGGTGGCGGTGAGCAGGACCGCGGACAGGGCCTCACCTGCCTGCAACCACGCCAGGGGAGTGTCTTGATCGGTGAAGATCAGCGCGTATAGGGCGCCGTGGTCGGTGTGCGTGCCCGGTTGCTGGGCCGGTTGGCCGAAGGGCACGAAGTCGCGAACGGGGACAGCCCGTGGAGATCGCTGCACGGCTGTCGCCGCGGGCACACCGTCGCCGCTCCACGATGGACGGTGGGTCCAGCGGATCAGCTCACCACGATAGTCCGGATCGGACAGTTGCAGGGCGTCGGCGCGGACAGCGGCCAGGGCCAGCGTGGCGATCTCGCTCTTGCGGACCAGGTGCAGGTGTGCGCCCTGGGCTTCGGCCGCGTCGACGAGCTCGGCGGACAGCTCACCTGGTACCCCCTCGGGCATGAAAGCCCGCCTGTCGGTGTGCCGCACGGTGATCGCTAAGCGCATTGTTCGCTCGGCCGAGGTTGGCTGGTGAAATCCGCCGATGCGGATTTCGGCGAGCAAGTCGGGGTCGCCGTCATCGGGCACTCGCTGGACAGTGGCGTCGTGGCCGGCCGCGGCCAGTGCGACACGTGCGTGGTGCAGCGCCACGCCGCAGCTGATGGTGAGCATTCGGCCTTCAGGGTCGGCCACCATCAGCTGCCGGCTGTGGTCAGCCCACAATCGCAGCTCCGTGCGTGTGGCCTGCCAGCGCCACGGCTGAGTGTTGAAGATCGATGGTGCTGCGACCGCTACCTCGGCGGCCTCACGCATCGGATCAGTAGTTGTGGGCATGCTCCTACCGTGCGCTCGCAAGCCCGACTCGCGTCAGGGGCAGCGGACCCGACTACATCAGGGTCTTAAGTCCCTTCCTAGGTATAGGACGGGCATGCAAACTAGGCAAGTGATCAGAGTGTTTCTGCTAGATGACCATGAAGTCGTGCGGCGTGGGCTGCGTGAGCTGCTGGAAGCCGAGGGCGACATCGAGGTTGTCGGGGAGGCCGGCACCGTCGCTGACGCGGTGCACCGCGCTCCGGCGCTGCGTCCTCAGGTGGCGGTCTTGGACGCGCGGCTGCCCGACGGTTCTGGAATTGACGCGTGCCGTGAGATCAGGTCGGTCGATCCGAGCATCAACGGGCTGATCCTGACGTCGTTTGAGGACGATGAAGCCCTCTTCGCCGCGATCATGGCTGGAGCGGCTGGCTATCTGCTCAAGCAGATCAAGGGCACGGATTTAGTCGACGGCGTTCGGCGGGTCGCCGCGGGACAGTCGCTTTTAGACCCGGTCGTGACGCAGCGGGTGCTGGAGCGCATTCGCAACCCGCAGCACATGCCCGACCAGCTCAAGGGGCTTACCGAGCAGGAGCGCAAGATTCTGGCGCTCGTGGCCGATGGGCTGACCAACCGGCAGATAGCGGCGCAAATGTTCCTGGCCGAGAAGACGGTGAAGAATTACGTGTCAAGCCTGCTGGCGAAACTCGGGCTGGAACGGCGCACCCAGGCCGCTATTCTCGCGGTCAAGCTGAAGGACCATCAATGACGGCGGTCCACCGCAACTGAGTGCCGTTTCTGTCGCTGGCCAACTCGAGACCGCCCCCGCATGCTTCAGCCCGTTCCCTCAGGTTGCGCAGGCCACTGTTTGCCACCGCCCCGCCTTGGCCGTTGTCGCTCACCGACACTGTCACTATTCCGTTGGAGACGCTTACTTTTACTTCGGCCCGCTGCGCGGCAGCGTGACGCACCACATTGGACAGTGCCTCGCGCACCACGGCGACAACGTCGCCGCGGATCGCGTCAGGAACAGCGCTATCAAGCGGCCCGTCGAGGACCAGGTCTGGCCGGAAGCCCAGTGCTTCCGCGTTCGCGCGTACCAGGTCGCGTAGCTCAGACCGGAGTGTTTGCCCGGCTGGTGCGCGCAGCTGGAAGATGGCGCCACGGATGTCGCGGATGGTGCTGTCGAGTTCGTCGACGGCGGCATTGATCCGGCTGCCGATCTCGGGGCGCGGTGACATGCCAGCGACGGTTTGCAGTTGCAGGCCGGTGGCGAACAGGCGCTGGATAACCACGTCGTGAAGGTCGCGGGCGATCCGCTCGCGATCGGAAATCACTAGCAGCTGTTCGCGGTCCTCGCGGGCGCGGGCGCGCTCAATGGCCAGGCCGGCTTGCGCGGCGAAGGCGTTGAGGAGCAACAGTTCGTCGTCTGCGCGTGCTTCGCCTTCATAGGCAACGACAAGGACACCTTGCGCGGCGGCGAAGGGGGCGGCGACGGCCCGCATGGCAGGCAGTTCGACGGGCCAGGCGGCCGCTTTGCCGACGTGCTCCAGGGACACGGGGTCACCGCTGTTTAGGACGGGTTCAAACGACGTGCCTTCGATAGCGAAACGCCGTCCGGTCATGCTGGCGATGTCCAGGGTGGTGTCGACTACCTCGATGGTCAGCTCGCCGGCGATCTCGTCATGAAGCAGGACAGCGACGAATGCCGCCTCGGCGACCTCGCGTGCCCGCCGCGCGACGAGCGTCAAAGCTTCATCCAGATGGACTTGCCCGGACAAAGAGTTGATGATTTCGGCGGTCGCGGCCAGCCATTGCTCGCGCCGTTTTGCCAGCTCGTAGAGGCGTGCGTTTTCGATCGCGGCACCAGCGGCGGTGGCGAGCGCCGAAACGATCTCTTCATCGTCGTCGGTGAACTCGGCGGCGCCTTGTTTCTCGGCCAGATAGAGGTTTCCGAAGATCTGGTCGCGGATGCGGACGGGCACGCCGAGGAAACTGTGCATGGGCGGGTGGTTGGGTGGAAAACCAGCGGATTGCGGGTGCCGTGTGATATCGGGGAGCCGAACCGGCCGGGGGTCGGCGATGAGCAGGCCGAGGACGCCTTTTCCCGTGGGCAGGTCGCCGATGGCGGCGTGGGTGCGCGGGTCGATGCCGTGGGTGATGAATTCGACCAGTTTTCGGTCGCCACCGACGACACCGAGCGCGCCGTATTTAGCGCCGGCGAGGTGGCAGGCGGCGACAACGATGCGTTCCAATGTGGCCCGCAGCTCGAGGTCGCTGCCGATGCCGACGACAGCGTCGAGCAGGCTGCGCAGCCGTTCGCGGCTGGCCATGACCTCGGTGACTCGTTCTAGCAGTTCCTGCAGCAGTTCGTCGAGGCGGACCCGGGAAAGCGGGGTCAGCCCGAGCGATGCCCATTGTTGCGATTCGGCCACGCACAGAAGTCTACGGAGCCTCACTAGAGATGCGATACCGTTCCCGCGGAGGACATGATGACGATCGATGACCAGCCGTTACTTGGCACCGCCGCGTGGCACGCGAGCCGCAATGTCCCTGTCGCCTCGCCCAGCCAGAGCGCCGCGGACGCGCTTGCTGGGCTGGTGGGCCAGGACTTCGATAGTGCCTCGGTGGTGGCGGTGTGTGAGGACGGCCGCCTGGCGGGGCTAGTAACGATCGAGCGGCTACTGTCAGCCGATCCCAGGACACCGCTGTCGCAGATCATGGATTCTGATCCGCCGGTCATCGCCCCGGGCACGGATCAGGAGCATGCCGCCTGGAAGGCTGTACAGCACGCGGAACCAGGTCTGGCCGTGGTCGATGATGACGGAAGGTTCATCGGCCTGATTTCGGCCAAACAGCTGCTGCGGGTGCTGCTGGAGGAGCATGACGAGGACATGGCCCGCATTGGTGGCTACGTCCGCTCTGGAGCAGCCGCCCGCGAAGCCAGCGTCGAGAGCGTGCCAAGACGGCTGTTGCACCGGCTGCCCTGGTTAGGTGTCGGGCTTGTTGGGGTGCTGGCGTCAGCGGGCGTTCTGGCCGCCTTTGAAGAGCGGCTCAGCGCCCAGGTGGCGGTCGCGTTCTTCCTGCCCGGCATCATCTACCTTGGAGCGGCCGTGGGAAACCAGACGCAGACCCTCGCCGTGCGCGGGTTGTCTGTCGGTGTTGGCATCAAGGCTGTCGCCGCCCGGGAGGCGCTGACAGGCGCTTTGGTGGGCGCGGTACTGGCGGCTGCGATGTATGCGGTGGTGGCCGTGGGATGGCGAGAACCAGCGCTGGCGGTAGTTGTCGCGCTGGCCGTGCTGGCTGCCAGCACGGCCGCGACGTTGGTGGGGATGTTCTTGCCGTGGGTGCTGCAGCGTGCGGGCAAAGATCCGGCGTTCGGCTCTGGACCCGTGGCGACCATCATCCAGGACCTGACATCACTTTCGATCTATATGCTGCTGGTGACAGCGCTGCTTTAGTCGGCGATCTCGACGGTCTGCTCTGCTGGCAAGCGAGGGGTATGCGGGGCGCCGGCATGGTCTGGGTCAGGCAGGCCAATCCGTAGCACCAGGTAGGGATAGCCGATGCCCTCCAGGATGGTTCGGTGCAAGGTTTCCCGGGTCGCCGGCACCTCGATCACCGCGCTGAACGGCAGCACCGACAGGCCAAGTTGCTGTGCCGTCAGCCAGGTGGCCGACATCGCCTCGCCGGCTCTGAGCCAGTCGGCAGGACTGTCGCCAGATCCAAATAGGACGGCGTAGGACGCTTCTTTGTCATGACCCGGGCCTGCTTCCAGCGTTCCCGCGCGCACGAAGTCCCGGCCGGGAACCACCGTCTGCAGTGGAGCGTGGGGAATGGCCGAATCCGGGACGCCGGTGCCTTCGGCCCGCTCGCCACCGACCCAATAGGCCAGCTCTTGGCGCTGCTCGGGATCCATGAGCTCGATATGATCCGCCCGCGCCGAAGCGGAGGCCAGCTCAGAAACTTGATCAGGTTTGAGAACGTGCAGGTCGACACCTTCACCGCCGGCCGCGCGCTGAATCTCTTCAAGAGCGATAGGGGGTACGCCGTAAGCGCTGACCGGTCTGCGGTCAGTGTGCCTGAGGCGCAACGCCTGGAAGTCACGCATCGCCGATGCTGTCACGCCAACGTGATCAGCGAGCGTCACGGTCGCGAGAAGGTCGCCGTCCGCCGGGTCAGACATGCGGCGCACGCTGGCCGTCCACCCCTGCGCGGCAAGAGAAACCCGGGCGTGATGCAAGGCCGCGCCGCAACTGATCATGAGCAACCGGCCGTCAGGGTCAGTGTTTTGCAGCTGACGGCGCCGGTCGGCGAACAGGTACAGCGCGCCACCAGCGACTCGCCAATACCACGGCTGCGTGTTGTGCACCGACGGCGCGTATCCAGCCGCTGCCGCGGCCTCAGCTAGCACAGCGGAAGCAGATCGCTCACTCATGCTATGACCCTAAAGCTGGCGCGGTGCTCCGTCCCGGGTCTTTAGACCTAAACGTTTCGGGCCGTGCGCATCTAACCCATACGGCGCCCGCGCAGTGCACTTAGAGCATGCGAGAGCGAGCCTCCCTTCAGTTCCTGGGTGCCGCCGGGACGGTCACCGGCAGCAAGTTTCTTCTTGGCACCGCCAGCGGAAAGCTGCTAGTGGACTGCGGCATGTATCAGGGCAGCCGCGAACTGCGGCGCCGCAATTGGGAGGGCTTCCCTGGCCATCCCCGTGACCTCGACGCCGTCGTCCTCTCACACGCGCACCTGGATCACTGCGGGTGGCTGCCACGACTGGTGCGCCACGGTTACTCAGGGCCTATCTACTGCTCGCCGTGGACGGCCAAGGTCGCCGCCATCGTGTTACGCGACGCGGCCCATCTGCAAGAAGAGGACGCTGAATACGCGGCCAAGCGCGGCTACAGCAAACACAAGCCGCCCCTGCCACTTTTTGACACCACCGACGCTGAGAAGGCCATCGCCTTGTTCCAGCCGGTCAAGCCCGGGACTTTCGCTCACGTCACGGCCGATCTAGGCCTGCGGCTGCACCGGGCAGGCCACATTCTTGGATCGTCCACAGTGGAGGTTCACGCCAGCGGGCGGACCGCCGTGTTCTCTGGCGACTTGGGCCGCGACAGTCATCCTCTGCTGAATCCGCCGGATCCGATGCCGAGTGCCGATGCCGTGATCATCGAGTCGACCTACGGCGATGAGGTCCACGGTCCCCGCAACGCCGCCGATATCGCCGCGCCGATGCGCCGCACGTTCGACCGCGGCGGAAGTGTGCTCATTCCAGCCTTCGCTATTGACCGCACTCCGGTGCTGCTGATGGTGCTGCGAGAGCTCATGCACACCGGAGAGCTTCCGCAAGTCCCGGTATATGTCGACAGTCCCATGGCGCTGGCCGCTTTGGAGGTGTACCGCGAGGCGCTGCGCAGCGGTGACCGTGACATTCGCAGTCGCGTCCACGAGATGGCGTTCGATCCTTTTGACCCGGGCCAGCTGCACCTGGTTCACAGTCCGCAGGAGTCCAAGCGTCTCAACGAACCCCACCAGCCTTGCATCATCATCTCAGCTTCCGGAATGGCCACAGGCGGGCGCGTTGTGCATCACCTGGAGCACATGGCGCCAAATCCGCGGCACCTCATCTTGCTTCCCGGATACCAGGTTCCGGGTACCCGCGGCCGCGCGCTTCTGGACGGGGCACAGGCACTGAAGATGTTCGGCGGCTACGTCCCAGTGCGGGCTGAAGTCGTTGGCTTCAACGAGTTCTCGGCCCACGCCGACGCTGATGGGCTAATGGCCTGGCTGCGTACCGCGCCGCGAGAGCCGCAGACCTGCTATGTCGTGCATGGCGAGCAGGCGGCCAGTGAAACCCTGTCCCACCGCATTCATTCCGAACTCGGCTGGTGCGCGGTCGTGCCGCGGCATGCCGAACGCGTTCTGATCTAAGGAGATCTAGCTATGCCCGACATGCTAACCGCTGATGGTCACATCATTACCATACGGCCCATCGAACCAGGTGACGCGGAGGCGCTGGCCTATCTGTACCAGGACATGGGGGACCGGAGCCGGTATATGCGGTTCTTCTCCTACGGCAAGGCGCCGGTAGACGACGAAGTGAGCCGGCTGACGCGTCAGCCCGGGCCTGATCACTACGGTGTCGTCGCCGACGACCGGGGCCAGCTCGTGGGCGTGGCCTCCTATGAGCGCCTCAGCGACCCGTCCAAAGCGGACTTCGCCGTTGTGGTGGCAGACGAATGGCAGGGCCGTGGTGTCGGGACGCTGATGCTGGAGCAGCTGGCTGAATTCGCTCATACGCAGAACATCGCCGAGCTTGTCGGCGATGTTCTGCGCGCCAATGGGCCGATGCTTCAGATCGCGGCGGGGCTGGCGGCGCAAACGCCACCGGCGACGATGGACGGCCAGACCACTGTGCGAATCCCCACTAAACTCGATGAGGCGACACTTGCCGCGCAGGACGCCCGCGAACGGCTCGCTGAGCGGCATTCGCTGCAGCCGCTGTTCGCTCCGCGGTCGGTAGCGGTCGCCGGGGCGGGCCGTGCCTCAGGCGGGATCGGGCATGAGGTGCTGACCAACCTCACCTCGCACGGATTCACCGGCCATGTGTACGCCGTCAATCCACACGCGACGCAGATTGCCGGAGTGCCTTGCTACCCTTCGGTTTCGGCCATCCCAGACGGCGTCGACCTGGTCGTCGTGGCCGTGCCGGCCGAATTGGTGGCCTCGGTCCTCGACGACGCTGGCGCGGCTGGAGCACGGGCGGCCGTGATTTTGACCGCCGGGTTCGGTGAGGTGGGCGCGTCCGGCGCCGAAATGCAGCAAGAGGTGCTGCGCGCGGCCCGCAGACACGGGATGCGGCTGATCGGCCCCAACTGCCTGGGCATCCTCAACAGCGACCCCCAGGTGCGCCTGGCCGCTACGTTTGCCGCGGACCTGCCAACCGAGGCCAACGGACTCGCTGTCGCCGCTCAATCAGGGGCGGTCGGTATCGCGTTGCTTGACCATGCGCGGCGCACCGGGCTCGGAGTGTCCACGTTTGTGTCTCTCGGTAACAAAGCTGATGTCAGTGGTAACGATCTGTTGTCGTACTGGTTCGACGATCCGGCGACTCAAGCAGTCGCGCTTTATCTGGAATCGTTTGGCAACCCGCGCAAGTTCGCCCGGGTCGCTCGCGCCGTCGCCCGCCGCAAACCGGTGCTGGCGGTCAAAGGCGGCCGCTCCGATGGCGGCCAGCGAGCCGGCGCCTCGCACACGGCGGCGGCCGCCTCATCCGAGGTCGCGGTGGATTCTCTGTTCGCCCAAGCCGGAGTGATCCGCGCAGATGGCCTGGGCGAATTGCTAGACGTGGCAAGGATTCTGGTTGACCAGCCGCTGCCTGGCGGAAACCGCGTCGCCTTGGTGGGTAACGCGGGCGGCCTCAACGTCCTGGCCGCCGATGCTGCCGAAGCCAGCGGCCTGAAGGTTCCGCGGATCGCGGGCCCGGGAAATCCGCTAGATCTCGGGGCGGGCGCCACACCGGTGGCCCTGGGTGACGCGTTGCGGCGCATCGCCGCCGACGGGGAGGTCGACGCGATCGTCGCCATCTTCGGTGCGACCCGTTCCAACGATCCGCAAGCCGCGATGGCCGAAATCGGTTGCGCCGCCGACGAATTTCCGGAATTGCCGATGGCCGCGGTTCTGGTCGGCGTCCCCGAAGCGCCACCATACCTTGGCAAGCGCCGCATTCCGGTCTATGACCTGCCCGAGCAAGCGACACGTGCGCTGGGCCACGCCGCGCGCTACGCACAATGGCGGCAAGAGCCCTTGGGCACGGTTCCGGTGCTGGCCGATGTCGACACCGCACAGGCCAGATTCCTCGTGGAGCAGGCGGAACCAGGCTGGCAGCCATGGGATACGGCTGCGGGCATCCTGGGCTGTTACGGCATTCCGGTGCTGCCCACGCGGATGGTCACGGGACTCGACGATGCGGTGGCCGCCGCGACCCGCTTGGGGTATCCCGTCGTGCTCAAGGCCGCCGATCCAGACCTCGTGCACAAGACGGAGACCGGTGGAGTGCGCCTCAACCTGCGCGACGCGGCAGCGGTGGCTTCGGCCTATCAGGCGATCGCGGCCGCTCTGCAGCAGGATTCGCCTGCCGTGCTGGTTCAGCGGATGCGCGGCGGCGGGGTGGAAATGACCGCAGGGGTTGTGCACGACCAGTTGTTTGGGTCGCTGGTGATGACCGGGCTCGGCGGCATCTACACCGAGTTGCTCGCGGACCGAACGTTTCAGCTCGTTCCCGTTACTGACCGCGACGCCACCGCTATGTGGCAGCGGTTGCGTGCCGCGCGGCTTCTCACCGGCTATCGCGGCTCGTCGGCAAGTGACATCACGTCATTGGAAAACGTGCTGTTGCGGCTGGGACGGCTCGCCGAAGACCTTCCTGAGGTCGCTGAGCTCGACTTGAATCCGTTGCTGGTGTTCCCCAACGGGGTGTGTGCCGTTGACATCAAGTTGCGGCTCGCCCCAGCTGGGCCCGAACCCAGCGCCACCGCCCGGACGCTGCGTACCTGAATCGCTGGAGGAGATCACTGTGAAGACCTATGTTTATGCCTTCGCCGAAGGCAACAAGGACATGAAAGAACTCCTTGGCGGCAAAGGAGCCAACCTCTGCGAGATGACCAACTTGGGGCTTCCCGTCCCGCCTGGTTTCATCATCTCCACCGAAGCCTGCCGTTACTTCTTCGCGAACGCGGCTGAGCCAGCGGGTTTGCGAGAGCAGATCGCGGCACAGCTCAGTGCTTTGGAGATCTCCTCAGGCAAGCAGCTTGGCGATCCACGGCACCCTCTGCTGCTGTCGGTCCGGTCCGGGTCGAAGTTCTCGATGCCCGGCATGATGGAAACGATCCTCAATATTGGACTCAACGACGAGACGATAGCGGGCTTGTCGGAGCAGGGCGGCCATCGCTTCGCGTGGGACTGCTACCGCCGGCTGATCGTCATGTTCGGCAAGACCGTGCGTGGCATCACCGCTTTCCCGTCCATCGACCCCGATGCCGATCCACAGGAACAGGCGCTCAAATTTCGCCAGATCTTTAGTGAGCACACCGGTGAGGACTTCCCGCAAGACCCGATGGTCCAGCTGACCGAGGCGATCTGGGCTGTGTTCCGTTCGTGGTCAGCCGAACGCGCCGTGGTCTACCGCAGGCAAGAGCACATCCCAGATGACCTTGGCACCGCAGTCAACGTCATGGCGATGGTGTTCGGAAACCTCGGCGCGGACTCCGGCACCGGTGTCGCGTTCACCCGCGACCCGGCCAACGGGGAGAAGGGCGTCTACGGCGACTACCTGCCCAACGCGCAAGGGGAAGATGTCGTGGCGGGAATTCGCAACACGCTGCCGTTGCAGGAGCTCAAGCGCCTCGATCCGCAAAACTACGCCCAGCTGATGTCCTATATGGACACCTTGGAGCGCCATTACCGCGACCTGTGCGACATCGAGTTCACGATCGAGCAGGGCAAGTTGTGGATGCTGCAAACCCGTGTCGGCAAACGCACCGCGGAAGCGGCCTTCATCATCGCCTCACAGCTCGCCACGGAAGGGCTCATCAGCCTCGATGAGGCGCTGTCCAGAGTGACCGGTGGACAGTTGATCCGGCTCATGTTCCCCGCCTTCGATCCCCAGCGGCTAACTGAACCCATCGCCACTGGCGCTGGCGCCTCACCCGGCGCGGCAGTGGGCCGTGTGGTCTTCGACGCGCACCGCGCGGCGGTGACACCGGGTCCGGTCATCCTCGTGCGGCGTGAGACCAATCCGGATGACCTTCCCGGAATGCTGGCGGCACAAGGAATTCTGACCAGCCGTGGCGGCAAGACCAGCCACGCCGCCGTCGTCGCCCGGGGGCTGGGCAAGACGTGCGTTTGCGGTGCGGAGGAGATCGCTGTCGATGCCGATAGCCGCACCATGACCATTGGGACCAGAGTCATTCGTGAAGGTGACTACGTGTCCATTGACGGCACCACCGGCGCTGTCTACCTGGGCCAGATCCCGGTGACCCCACCAGTGATCGTCAGCTATCTTGAGGGAAGCATAGACGCGCAGGACAGCCCTCTGTTGTCCGCGGTGGACCGGCTTTTGCGTCATGCCGATGGCCTGCGCCGGCTGGGGGTGCTTGCCAACGCGGACACGCCCGAAGACGCACAGCGTGCTCGCCGGTTCGGGGCGGAGGGAATTGGCCTTTGCCGCACGGAACACATGTTCCTGGGTGAGCGGCGCGAGCTGATCGAGCGCATCATTCTCGCCGAATCGGCTCAGTCACGTGAACGGGCCCTCGATGAGCTGCTCGTGCTGCAACGCAACGATTTCATCGGCATCTTCAGCGCCATGGACGGGCTGCCCGTCATCGTGCGTTTGCTTGACCCACCCCTGCACGAGTTCCTGCCGTCGCTGGAGGACCTTGTCGCCAAATCAGCCGCGGGCGAAGCAACCGAGCATGAGACGAAGCTGCTGGCCGCGGCCCGCCGCATGCACGAGCAGAACCCGATGCTCGGTCTGCGGGGCGTGCGGCTCGGACTGGTCATCCCCGAGCTTTACATCATGCAGGCGCGGGCGATCGCGCAGGCCGAAATGCTTTGCCGCGAACAAGGACTCAACCCACGACCGGAGATCATGATTCCGCTGATCGCCTCCGCTGCTGAGCTGCAACAGGCGCGGCAGCTGATTGGCGGTGAGACTTCACTGCCCATCGGCACGATGATCGAGCTCCCGCGCGCGGTCGCCACCGCAGGCGAAATCGCCCGGCACGCTGACTTCTTCTCCTTTGGCACCAACGATTTGACGCAAACCACTTGGGGGCTATCACGCGACGACGCCGAAGCCGAGTTCTTCCCGCGATACCTGCAACTTGGCATCTTCGACGTCTCACCATTTGAAACGTTGGACCGGGCGGGAGTCGGCAAGCTCATCGAGATGGCAGTCGCCGATGCCCGTGACACCAAACCGGATCTGAGCATCGGCGTGTGCGGCGAACACGGCGGCGACCCCGATTCGATCCACTTCTTCGCCACCACGGGCTTCGATTACGTGTCGTGCTCACCATTCCGTATTCCGGTCGCCCGGCTCGAAGCAGGGCGCGCCGTTCTCCTAGAAAGGCAGACATCATGAAACGCTGGACTGTCGCCGATGTCATGACCACCGGCGCCATCTCCGTTGGGGAGGACACCCCGTACCAGGAAATCGTTAACAGGCTAGCGATCCACCACGTCAGCGCGGTGCCAGTGGTCGACAGCGTGGGCAAAGTGGTCGGGGTCGTGTCCGAAGCAGACCTCCTGCGCAAAGTCGAGTTCACCGGCGAGAACACCGAGCCAAAGACATTCGAGTGGGGGACCAAGAAGGTCAGCCGCGCCAAGGCACACGCCGCCACCGCGCACGACCTGATGAGCACCCCAGCCATCACGATCCAAACTGACGTGCCTGTCGTGCGCGCGGCCCAGGAAATGGCCCAGCACAACGTCAAACGCCTGCCCGTCGTCGACTATCTGGGCCGTCTTACCGGCATCGTTTCGCGCGCGGACCTGCTGAAGGTCTACCTGCGTTCCGACACCGACATCCGCGACGACATCGTCGACGGGGTGCTGCGGCGCATTCTCTGGCTTGACCCGATCGGCATTCAGGTTGACGTCGCCGACGGCGTGGTCACCCTCAACGGGCGCGTTGAGCGCAAATCCAGCGCGGAGCTTGTCGTGCACATCACCAAGACCGTTCCCGGGGTGACCAAAGTGGACGGCAAGCTCGCCTGGGACGTGGACGACACCATCGTCACCGCCACCACAGGCCTATAGCGAATAGCGAAAGGAGGTGAAACATCATGTTGCAAACCACCAAACGTGTGCCCTTCGGGCTGCACGATCTGGCTGACTTGTCGTGGTTCCCGTTCCTGGAGCCGGTGATCCGGATCGAAGAAAGGCTCGAAGACGGCCAGTACACCGTGCGCGCGGAAATCCCCGGGGTTGACCCGGAAAAGGACATCGCGATCACCACTGAGAACGGTGTGCTCCGGCTCGCCGTTGTGCGGCTAAGTGAAACTGAGTCCAAAGAGGACGGACGTAGCGAATTCCGCTACGGCACGTTCCACCGCAGTGTCACCCTGCCGGCAGGCACCAAAGAGGAGACCATCAAGGCGTCGTACGCCAATGGAATCCTGGAGATCACGATGAAGGTCGCCGAGCGCGGCCAGCACGAGCGCTCCGTTCCGATCGCTGTCACGAATGGGCAGCACAAGAGCATCAAGAAGAACTGACCACTCCCAACCAACAAGGAAGCCGGGCCGCACAGGCCCGGCTCTCCTAACGGCCCTAGCGGGCAAGCAAGGCGATGAAATCACTTCCGGTGATCACACCAACGGGCTTGGCTTCGGCGTCAACCACCGCGACGGCGTCGACGCCGAAGGAACGCATACAGCGAGCCGCGTCCACCACAGCTTCGGTCACCTTAACGAGCGCGGGTGCGGGTTCAAGTGCTGTGCGTACCGTGCGCTGGGAAAGCGCCGAGTAGTCACCTGCCCACGCGGCAGCGATGGAGCGGTCCGACAACATGCCCAGGCAGCAACCGTCGTCGTCTACCACCACTAGGTGACGTAATCCCGTGCGGATCATGCGGGTCAGTGCTTCTTCAAGAAGCGCATCCCCAGAGACGGTTACCGGCGGCCTGCTCATGACGTCGCCGACTTTGCGTCGTGCCAAGCGCAGGTGTGCGGATGGATCGTTGGCTACATAGATCGCACGCATGGCAGGCTCCTTATGGTTGTCCTGCTTAAACGGTCCGCCGCCGCCGGCTAAAGCACTAGGGACTTAGGACCTGCCAAAGGCGGTCCTGAGCACCTACTGCGGCCACCGCGGCTGGCGTGGACTAACACCATGGACGAATATCGTGAAGCGACGGGAATGCCCGCGAAGGTGCTTGTGGTGTGGGAATCGAAACATGGCTCTACCGCCGACATCAGTTACTCGATCGCTGGTGTGCTGCGCCAGCATGGCTTGCGGGTGATGCTCGCCGATGCCGCGAAGTCAATTCCGGATGACCCCTTCGACGCTTATGTCGTCGGCAGCGCGGTTTACGCAGGGCATTGGATGAAGCATGTCAAGCAGTTCGTGCACGATCGGAGCGAAGCGTTGAAGGCGGGCCGGGTGTGGCTGTTTTCCAGCGGGCCAGTGGGTGACCCACTAGCACCAGCCGAGGCGCCGGTTGACGTGACCACGATGATCGCCGAATCCGGGGCGAGGCAACACATGATCTTTGGTGGAAATCTGGATCGCTCAAAGCTTTCCTTCCCCGAACGCGCGATCATGTCAGCTCTGCGGGCGCCACAGGGCGACTTCCGGGACTGGACCGCGATTAGTTCCTGGGCCGAGGAGATCGCACACTCACTGACGCACAAGGAGGCCCGGGCATGAGTCAGCGTTACCTGGTTGCCGGCGTGGACGGATCGGCCGGTGGGCGGCGGGCCTTGCAGTGGGCCGCCGCCGAGGCACAGCGGCGCGGCATTGCGCTGCACGCTGTGATCGCCTGGCGCTGGGATACGGCGCCGGGTAGTGACACGATCGGCGGTAATGAGGCAGATGAAGCCGCACGAGTGCTCAGTGTGGAATTGGCTTCCGTAGCATCGAACTCCGGCGCCGCGATCGAAAGGTATGTCCTTGAAGGCCGCCCTTCCGATGTGTTGATCAAAGCCGCGGGCGCTGCCGACCTACTGGTGCTCGGCAGCCACGGGCACAGCCACCGGTTGCAGCAAGTGCTTGGATCGGTCACGGAGGACTGCATCCGTGGCGCCGCTTGTCCCGTTGTCGTCATCCCCGCCAGAAACGGCGGCTAGGAATCCTCCGCGAGCGGCTGAGCCGGAGGCTGGCTCTCGCGGAGCACTTCTGTCACCCGGTACGCCACCGCCACCAGCGGCACGGCGATCACCGCTCCTGCCAGGCCGGCGATGAGGCCGCCAGCGAAGACCGCGACCACCACTACGACGGGATGCAGCCGCACCCACCGGCCGACAATGAACGGTTCCAGGAAATTGCCCTCTATCTGCTGCACCAGGATCACCGCGGCGAGAGTCAGCAGCGCGTCGACCGGACCATTGGCAGCCAAAGCAACCAGGACGGCGACGCTTCCGCTCAGAATCGATCCCACGTAGGGAACGAAGCCACCGACTAGGACCAGCAGCGCCAAGGGAAGCGCCAGTGGAATACCGATGATTTGCAACGCCACGCCGATGCCGATGGCATCGATGAGAGCCACGATCAGGATGCCGCGAATGTAGCGGGTGAGCGTCTCCCAGCTTGCTTGCGCCGCAGTATCGACTATGTGCTTTGACGCTGCTGGGATACGTTGCAGGGTCCATTTCCACATGGCTGGGCCATCTTTGAGCAAAAAGAACGCGACAAACAGCGCGAGCACAATGGCGGCGAGCACTTCGGCCACGGTCAGGGCGCTGGCGATGGCGTTCGTTCCCCCTTGGAAACGTTGCTGCACGTCGGCGATGGCCTGATCGATTTGCGTTTCAGAGATAGGCAATACGTTGCTGCCGGTGGACCGCAACCGGTCGAGCCCATCGCGGAGACGTGCGGCCAGATCGCCGAACTGCGAGGCAGCCAAGCTCCAAAGTAGAGCGATGGGGGCAATGACGGCAGCGATGAGGACGAGGACGGATAGGAGCGAGGCCAGCCAGCGGGGCAGCTTGAGCCGCTGCAGCCCATGCGAGACGGGCTCGAGCAATGCTGCGATTAAGAACGCGGCCACTAGCGCGATCAGAAGTGAGGCCATCTTCGCCGCGGCGAAACCGAGCACGTAAAGCGCGCCCGCGATGAGGAGCACGCATCCGCTGATGATCGCCATCCGGATGAGGAGCGGGTGCCGTGTCATAGTGGGTCCATTATCAGCCGGGTGCGCTCACGAGACGCTCTCAAGTTCACTAATATCGCGGCGCAGCCCGCGCATGAGCCGCTTCATCGGCCTGGCCAGCTGCGAGGCCGGAACGACCACGACGGGGCACTGTGCGTTGCGCAGACACCCTTTGACCGTGCCGCCTGGCAACACCCGCCAGCGGCGGCGGCTTTGCCCGACTACAAGCAGATCGCCGTCGCGGCTGGCGTAGCTGGCCAGGACCTGGGCCGCCGAGCCTTCCTCGACCACGAGGGCTACGTGCAGCCCGGCGGGCAGCCCGCCTGCCGCGCCGTCGAAGGCGTCATGCAGCTGGCACGCGGCTGCCGCTTGAAGCATGGGCCGGTAAAGGCCGAAGACGGGGGAGGACGCCGAAGCGCGATCGCGCCAGGTTCGGACCGCGTGAAGCTCCGCGCCGAGGCGCCTCGCCTCCGCGATCGCCCAGACCATCGCGTGTAAACCGTGTGCGCTATCACCGACACCGACAATTACCCGGGACATGGGCAGCTCCCTTCCGCTGTTGCTCAAAGAGTGCGCAATCTAGCTGAACATCAGCAGGGCCAGGCGGCACGTAGTGGCCGGGACTTTCGGCCCTGTGCCGCAACACGCCGCGGCGCTGAACTAGATCTATGAACACCAGAAACTACGTGATCGCCGTCGGTGTTGACGGTTCCGACAACGCGCGGCAAGCCCTGTTGTGGGCCGTCCGTGAGGCACATGCGCGCGGCGGCACGGTGCAAGCCATCAACGCCTGGCGCTGGCAATACCCCGAGTTGCGTGACAAGGACACGGCAGTGCGGGAAACCAGGCGGGCAGAACAGCTGCTGGCACGAGAGGTGGCGTCGCTTCCCTCATACCTGCGCACCGGCGTCTCCGTCGCCTGTGAGGCGATTGAGGGCGATGCCGCAGCGGTTCTGACCGAAGCCGGCCGCACCGCCGATGTTCTGGTCTTGGGCAGTCATGGCAGCAGCCGGCATATCCATCAGCTCCTGGGCTCGGTCAGCGAGGATTGCATTCGCCAGGCGACCTGCCCGGTCGTGGTTATTCCCGCGAACTACCAAAACCCGGCGGTACGCGATACAGCCGGCCAGCAGATCAACGTCGCGTGAGTGGAGTTCGCGCACATGGGCGACACCCGTTTGAGAGAAGCCGCGGAGCTCGCTATCTATGCGCCGTCCATTTTCAACACACAGCCTTGGCAGTGGACGGTCCGCGCTGACACGCTGGAGTTGCGAGCCGACCGGACGCGCCAGTTGCCCGTCGTTGACCCCGATAGGCGGTTGCTGACGTTGAGTTGCGGGGTGGCGCTGCACCATGCGGTGACAGCGCTTTCTGGTACACCCTATGAAGTTGAGTTCATGCCAGCCGCCGCCGAACCCGATTTGCTTGCCGTTGTGCGGATCACGGGTGAGCGGCAAACAGCTGGCGATGCCGCCTCGCGCGACGCGATCCGCAAGCGGCGCACCGACCGGCGGCCGTTTCTCAGGGCGCCGATAGATCAAGACTTGGTGGCGATTCTTACCTCGGTATGCGAACGGCAGGGCGCCTTGCTCCACGTTGTTCGCTGGGATCACGTTGACGTGCTTGCCTTGGCGGCAGTGCGTGCCGGAGCGCTGCAACTGTCTAATCCGGACTACCGGGCCGAACTCGCCGACTGGACGCACCGGCCACCATGGAGCGGCGACGGTATTCCGCTGGAGACCGTTCCGAAAGCGGTGCCGCGCCGGGTTCCGGTGCGGGAGTTCGCCCCGTTGGGTGGTGCTGGACTCACTACGGGTCCAGACAATGACTGGGGTGCGCTGTACGCAATCCTTTACACCGCAACCGATACCGTGCATGCGTGGCTTACTGCTGGCATGAGCTTGTCTGCGCTGTTGCTTGCCGCGACGGCTCGCGGGCTGGGCAGCGCGCCGATTAGTGACGTCACCGAAGCGGCTACCACGCGAGAGCAATTGCGGCGGTTGCTGCCTGCTGGCGGTTTCCCGCAGATCGCTGTCAGGGTTGGCTACCCGCCCGTGGGCGAGCCGCCGTGGACGCCACGGCGGCTGCCCAGCGAGGTGATCACGGACGCGTGACCTCGGCGTCGAATGGATGTGAGCGGAAGTAGCCGGTGCTGTCGCGGGTGTCGTCAAACCCCCACGTGAGTTCGCTTTCGACCTCAACCACCCCCGGGACGATTCCGGTGAAGTAAGCCAGCAGCTGGGCCGCCGACTTCCTGTCGGTTTCGCCCGCGAGCCGGACCTTTCCTTCATGAACAGATATGGCGAAATCCTTGGGGTCGATCCACATGGTTTCCTTGAACACTCCGTTGACGATGTCCATCCGGATGTCGTCATCGGAGCGCAAGTAGGCCTTGAGCAGATCGGCACGCGAGACGATGCCTTGCAGCCGGCCCTCGCTATCGACCACGGGAAGCCGCTTGACTTGTTGCGCGGCAAGGATTTTCGCCGCCTGGGCGAGGGTCGACGCTGGGCTGACCGTGACCGCCGGGGAGGTCATGAGCTCAGCTGCCCGGTCGGCGCTCGACTTGGCTTTGGCCGCTCGGCGCGAGGGCCGCAGAAATATCCGTTCGTCCATGCCGAGTTCAATCTTGCGCAACAGGTCAGCCTCTGACACCACGCCGACCACGCGGCGCTTGGCGTCGAGCACAGGCAGGGCGCTGACGGCATGGGCTGCCATCTTTCCCACGATTTCGTGATACGTAGCTTGTTCCGGAACCCAGACGACCTCACGGGTCATGACGTCGCTTACGGTCCAGCGTTTCATCGCACACCTCCTTATGTGGCTGACCTGACGCTACGGCCCGGGCTCGCCACAGCCGCAGGGCCGGGCGGCAGGTTCGCACAGGTCCAATGGCCCTACCCGCTGCCTCGGGCATAACAAATCCTGAAGGTATGAAACGACCGATTGTTGCTGGCGTGGACACGTCACCGGGCAGCCTGGCCGCAGCGCACTATGCTGCTTCGCTCGCGGTGCGGAGGGAGACATCGCTGACGCTTATCCACGTGTACGAGAGCTTTTTCCACGGCTACGGCCCGCTGATGGTCGCGGCAAGTTACGCCACGATCGACGCCCAGGTCCGCGACGCGGCGAAGGCTGCCTTGGCCAACATGGCAGCTGAGCTAAGAACCGCTTACCCGGGCCTCAGTATCGAAGCGCAGCTGCGTGATGGCTTTGCCGCACAGGTGCTGATCTCGGAGTCGCAGGACGCGCTTGCTACCGTGGTCGGTTCGCGTGGCCTCGGAGGTTTCGCCGAGCTGATGGTGGGATCCGTTTCCGCTCAGGTCGCCACGCACGGGCATGGCCCTATCATCGTCGTGCGGCCAGCTCCGGCACCGGACGGGCCGGTCCTGGTCGGATATGACGGTTCTGACGCGGCGGCCGCCGCTCTGGATTTCGCGGCCCACGAAGCGATTTCCCGCGGTGTGCGGCTTGTGGTCGCCAACGTCTACTGGGAAAAGCCGTGGGGTTTTGGGCCGGAGCCGGTGGAAGACCCGAAGATCACGGCCGAGCGGCAGGCACACGACCTTGTCAAGGACGGACTGGAGCTTCTCCTCGAAGCTCACCCAGAGCTGCAGGGCGAGGCACTGCTGTTGCACAGCCTCAACCCTGAACACAGCCTAGTTGAGGAATCGGCGAAAGCCAGCCTGACCGTGGTGGGATGCCGTGGGCGCGGGGGCTTCGCCGGGCTGCTGCTGGGATCGGTGTCGCGCACGCTCATCCATCACGCTGCCGGACCGGTGGCCGTCATTCACCCAACCGAACACTAAGCGGGGGTACGACGATGCATGCCAAACCTGGAGACCGGCTCGTTCTGGAGGGCATCCACGTGGGTGACCACCGGCGAATCGGCGTGATCCTGTCAGTGCCTCACGACGACGGAACGCCGCCGTACACCGTGCGCTGGCTCGACAACGGCCATGAGGCGCTTGTATTTCCCGGTTCCGAAGCAAGGGTGGAGCCGCCAACCCCTATCGATCGAGGTGACCTGCAATGATCGCGGCCAAGCGATGGAATGTTGAGATCTTCATCGGCGAGCAGGACGGCCGTACCTATGCGGAGGCGCGCCTGCGCACAGAATTGGGTGACCGGCTCGTCGGCATTGGACGGGCGAAGGTAAACCCGCACGACTACGACGTGCCAGAGATCGGCGACGAGCTGGCGGTCGCCCGTGCGCTGTCGGACCTTGGCCATCGGTTGAGCGTCGCGGCGGTCGGCGACATCCAGCAGGTCACCGGCGAATCATCGGTTACTCTGCCGGGTTAGACGGCAGGCCAGCCCGCAAGTCTTCGAGCAACCCGGCCTGACTGGTGAGCACCTCAGTCAGGATCCGGCGGGCGACAGCCAGCAGCTCGGCGACTTGCGGGCTAACCAGTGAATAGAAAACCGTCGAACCTTCTTTGCGGGTGACGACGAGACTCATTTTGCGCAGCACGGAAAGCTGCTGCGAAAGGTGTGCGGCTTCGATCCCCACCTCTGGCAGCATTTCCGAGACTGAATGCTCTCGTTCGGAGAGCAGCTCGAGGACCCGGATGCGGGCCGGATGTGCCAGCGTCTTGAAGAACTCCGCCTTGGCCTGATACAGCGGTTTGATCACGTCGTGCACCCCCTTGTAGCGCTTTACGCTACGGCAGGCGTGACCGCCGCGTTCATTCACTAGCCATGCCGCCCTCATGCTGGCGTCTGCGGTGTGGCGTGTTGGCGCGTGACAGATCGAACAGCCATCGTGCCGCGATCCGCAGGAGTGCCTGCGCGCCGGTGGCATCGCCGCCCTGATGCAACAGCCACGCCTTGCGTGCGATCAGAAGCAAGCGCGGTCCCTGGACGTTCCAAAGTGGAGCATTTTCGCGCAGGTTCGCGTTGAGCGCGGCGAACTGAGCGGCCAAATGGGGGTCACGCCTTGGTACGTTGCGCGCCAAGGGCAGGAGATCGGCTGTGATGAACAGGTAGATATGCCAGGCGGTTCGGTGGCTGCGTTTCACGGTGAGACTCATCCGTGCCGTGTGGCGGGCGGCCGTGCCGGGAGGATCCCGGTGTGCTGCAGGTGTGCGCGTGCGGCGGCGATCGCCTCGGGGGTGGTGGCGAACACGAGCCCTTGCTCGGTCATGCGGTTGAGAATCCCAATGGCCTCTAAGGCTTTGTAGTGGCTGGCCGGGATTCCCGACAGGAAGACGGTTATTCCTCGTTTCTGCAGGCGTTCGATCGCGTCGCGCAGCACGGTCGCCCCGGTTCCGTCGATCGTGGAGACCCGCGACATCCGCAGGATGATCACACGGACGTCGGCTACTTCGGACAGTTCCAGAAGAAAGCGGTGAGCGGCGCCGAAGAAAAGTGGGCCGTCGAACCGGTACGCCACGATGTGTTCACGAAGCAGAGCGCTTTCCTCGGCGTGATGATCGGACAGGTCGATCGGCACCTGGTCTAGCCGTGAGGCTCTGGCGATTTTGCGGATAGCCAGCAGGCAGGCCACGATGAGTCCAATACCGACGGCTGCAACGAGATCGAGCGCGAGCGTCGCAGCCGCTGTAAGGGCCATCAGGAGCGCGTCGGTTCTTGTCGACCTCGCCAGTGCGAGCAGAGAGCTGACCTCGACCATGCGGATCGCGGTCGCCAGCAACACTCCGGCCAGTGCCGCCAGAGGGATGCGGGCGACGAGCGGCGCGGCTGTCAGCATGATGAGTGCCAGAATCAGCGCATGGGAGATGGCCGCTAGACGGGAGTTCGCTCCGGAGCGGACGTTGACTGCGGTCCGGGCGATCGCCGCGGTCGCCGGCACACCGCCAAACAATGGCGCGACGATGTTGGCGATGCCTTGGCCGAACAGCTCCCGGTCTGGGTCGTGGCGTTGCCCCACGCTCATCGCGTCGGCGACAGTGGCCGACAGCAGGCTTTCCAGCGCGGCCAGCGCGGCGACGGCCAGCGCCGATGACGCCAGGACAGGTATCGCCGCCAGGTCCAGGAACCCAAGACTGGGAGCGGGAAGGGTGGCCGGCAGGGCGCCGATAGCCGCGACGTCCCAAGCCGACAGTTGCGTCAGGACCGTCGCCAGTGCGACAGCCAGCAGGGAGAACGGGACCCCTGGACGGATCCGGGCGCCGATGAGCATTATCGCCGCGACGCCGGCCGCGATCGCCACATCGGGCCAGTGCGGCGCACGGGCGAATGCCGCGACCGCCTGCCACGCGACGACCGCGACTTTCTCTCCCGCGGCGGCCGGAACGCCCAGTGCCGCCGGAAGCTGCTGCAGAAAGATCACCGCGGCGATACCGACGGTAAATCCCTCGACCACCGGGGCCGGCACGTACCTGACGAACCGGCCGGCCCGGGCGATTGCCAGGGTTACCAGTACGGCGCCGGCCAGCAACCCGACGGTCAGGACACCAGCTGGGCCGAAGCGGTGCACGATCGGCACCAAAACGACCGTCATCGCGCCGGTCGGCCCGGAGACTTGCAGATTGGAGCCGCCAAACACGGCTGCCAGCACTCCGGCCACGATCGCTGTCGCCAGTCCGGCGGCGGCCCCCAGGCCCGAGGCGATCCCGAAGCCCAGCGCCAGCGGGAGAGCCACAACCGCCACTGTCAGGCCAGCGAGCAGGTCACGGCCTGGGGCCCGGCGCATCGAGGCCAGGTCGGCTGAGCCAGGAAGCAGATTGTGCATCCGTGCCCAGCCTGGCGCGGCCCACGAACCGGCGTTCACTTGAGCAGTGGCTGAGCGTCTTCGTCGCGCAGGGCGCCTAGCAGGCCCGCCTGTCCGGCGATCTGTTCGGTGAGCACGTGGCGGGCCGCCCGCATGACGTCGGCCATGCCGGGGCCGGCCAGGGCATACATGACAGCCGTGCCGTCTCGGTAGGAGGTGACGATTCCGGCGTGGCGCAGGACTGCCAGTTGCTGAGAGAGGCTCGACGCCTCAATGTCGATGGCGGTAAGCAGTCCGCGCACCGGCATTGGCCCGTCTCCAAGCAGTTCCAGCACCCTGATGCGCACAGGATGGCCAAGCAGGCGGAAGAACTCTGCCTTGCGCTCATACAGCGGGATCGTCACCTTGAGCCTCCGGTTATCAGCAACATTCGCAATTGAAAACCTCTTCAATTGCATAAGCAAGCGATCGATCTGTGATCTATGCCATTCGCCGCCAGCTCACGCTCAGGCTGGCTTGATGAGGCCATAGTTGCCGTCGTGACGGCGGTAGAGCACGTTTCCGCGTTTGGAATCAGCGTCCACATAGAACAGATACGGCAGATCCGTCGCGTCCAGAGTGCCGATAGCGGCACGCAACGGCAGGACTGGCTGCTGGGCAGCCCGCGCCACACCGAATGCCTCAGAACCCGTGCGGTAGACAAGGCTGTCGTCGCCGGAATCCACGTCGGTGAACAGCTGGAAGTCGTAGTCCATCAGTTCCATGTCGAAAGCCGCTTCTTGCGCGGTGCCGTAGGTAGGTCCATAAGTCTTGTGCTGCAAGACTTCCCGTTCTGCGGGGGGACGCACCGCGTAACCGGGCCGGTGCGCCCGCTCACGCGCCCCGTGCCACGACGGGTGACGGCCAAGCTGGCTGAGCTTGCGGCGAAGCCGGTCCTGAACCAGATCGATGGCCTCCTGGCTGCCTTGGGCGGCGACCTGTGCCCGTATCTGGCGGCCGTTGACGTCCATAACCGCTTCCACGATCACATGTTCGCCGGTTGACCGGTGAGTGGTACGGATGAGCCTGACCCGGGCAGCCAGCACCGGTTGCGGGGCAAGCCGCATGAGGGCTTCTAGCTTGTGCCGGGCATACTCCTTGGCGCGAGCCGGGATCGCGCCGTGAGCGGAGATCTCAATCTGTAGCTGCTGGGTTGTCATAGCTAGATCCTCGGTGCCGGGCTGCCGCGGCAGCAGGGCCCAAAGTCCTTTGCGGACAAGGCTTTAATTCCCGTCGTCGCCGGACCAGCGGTCCAGCCATCTCGGATCAGGCTCAACGGTGATAGGCAGGTAACGAACATCTGCCGACAGCCGCATCGCCTCGGTGGTGTTGTCTAGTGTCGCGTGGACAAGATGAGGTGAGTGCACAGCGACATCTCCGGCCCGGTAGTCGGCTGTGAGCCAATGCCCGCCGAGTTGGCGCTGGGTCCAATTCAGGTCATGGCTAATCGGGCGGGGATCGCCCGGGCGGTCCGTGCAGATGAGTTTGAGAACGTCAAGACGCTCCTTTGCCAGCCGGTGTGAGCCTTCAAGATAGGCCAGGCCACCCGTGGCCGCTGGGCAATCGCCGAGCGGAATCCACATCGTGACCACGTGATCGGAGCCGCGGTCCAAATAGTCGAAGTCGGTGTGTGCCCGCGATGCCCTTGGTCCCTTGTGAAAGTGGCGCACGATTTGCCGTGGCAGGCGCATGACCTCGTCGGCGTCAAGGAGCCGTTGTGCCACATCGATTAGCCGGCTCTCACGGGTGAACCGCTCGAACTCCCGGCTGCGCACCATCAGGTGCGCCGGATGACCGGGCACACCATGTGCGGGCAAGCCGTACAGTTCCCGGCCCGACCAAACTCCGTCCTCAGGCCGGGTGCCGTCGGCGAGATAGGACGGATCGAACATCTCGAAGTAATGGCTACGCAGGCGCAAAACGGTATCCCGGTCGAGCAGGCCACGGAGCAGGACGTAGCCGTCGCGCAGGAACCGGGCCCGTAGGCCCGGGTCATCAGCGGTGGATTCACGCATCGCCGCCGGAGGCAGATCCAGAGCGATGCCGTTCGAGGTGAGGTGCACGGGTCTAATCCTTCTTCCTGGCAATCAGAACGGGGCAGTGAGAGTGGTGCAGCACCTGCTGGCTGACCGAACCGAGGAGCAGGCCGCTGAAGCCACCGCGTCCCCGTGAGCCGACGACGATCAGCTGTGCGTCCTTAGTGCGCTCGATGAGGGCTTTGCTGGCGTGACGGCGCAGCACTTCGGTTCGTGCGTTGACGGTCGGATAACGCTCGCGGTACCCGGCCAAGGACTCCGCCATGACCCGCTCCTCATCGTCTTCCGTTGCCTCTATGTCGTAGACGAGGGGAAGCATGTCGCCGGGCTCGGTGGACACCGGATCGGTCCAGCAGTGCACGGCGACGAGTTCGGCGTGGCGGTTGGCGGCTTCTTCGAAGGCACATTCGATGGCGTGCACTGATCGCTGCGAGCCGTCCACGCCAACGACCACCGGCCCGTCCGGGCGCAGGAATCCTTTGACGATAAGGACTGGCGCAGCGGCGTGCGCGGCGAGCTGAACGGCGACGGATCCGACAAGTAAACCGGAAAATCCGCCGAGCCCCCGGTCGCCCAGAACAACGAGTTCGGCATCGCTAGCCGCTTGCAGCAACACCGCAACTGGCGCCCCGGGAATCAGGTCTGTGCTGATCTCAATGCCCGGCTGGGCCTCGGCGGCGATGGCCGCCGCATCCTTGAGCACCGCCTCGGCCGCGTGCCGAAGACCGGCGTCCGGAGGCCCGCCCACCGGCGCCCCGGCCGCGACATGCAACATTGGCCACACAAAGGCATGCACGATCCGAAGTGGACGGTCACGCCACTGCGCCTCCGCTGCGGCTACGCGGACGGCATCCAGACTCTGATCTGAACCATCCACACCAACGACGATTGTCATCTTCATCCCCTCCAGTGCTTCCACAGCCACAAACCGGCTGCTGGCAGGAGCGCCGCGACGGCGCAGAAACCAAGTTGAGCCCACGACAGCGGCTCGGTGCCAAGAAGGTCACGCAACGGTCCAATGAGGACGGCAGCGATCTGGGCTGCCGCCGAGAAAGCGACGGCAGCCAGCAGCCCGGGGTTGCGCAACCCGGAACCGCGCACACGCACAGCCATGGCCAAACCCAGCTGGGTCAGGCCGAGCGTCACGAACACCATGCTCTGCCACGGCCAGTCCGCCCGCATCGCGAACACGCCGGTGCCCAGCGTCACGGCCGTCAGCAACGTGCCCAGCAGGAGAACACCGCGCCACAGGCCGGCGCCGAGCACTTGCTCGCCAGGAGGGCGCGGCGGACGGTGCAGCACATCGGGTTCGGCAGGCTCGGCGCCGATCGCGACCCCGGTCACGCCGTGGGTGAGCAGGTTGACCCACAGAATCTGGCCGGGCAGCAGCGGAACCGCCATACCGAGGGCTGGCCCGAGCAACATCACCAGGATCTCGGCGAGGCCTCCAGAAAGCCCGTAGCGCAGGAAACGGCGGATGTTGTCGTAGACACGGCGGCCCTCGCCGACCGCGGCGGTGACGGTGCCGAGATTGTCGTCGAGCAGCACCAGATCGGCGGCCTGCCGGGCGACCTCGGTGCCGCTGCCCATGGCCACGCCGATGTCGGCCTGGCGCAACGCTGGGGCGTCATTGACACCGTCACCGGTCATGGCCACCACGTGGCCGCGGTCTTGCAGCGCAGCGATGATGCCAAGCTTTTGCTCCGGTTGCGTGCGCGCGAAGACGTGCACCTCGTGGGCTAGCTCTGGCCGGTCACCGGTACCTATCGGCTCACCCGGATGCCAGATGCCGACCTGTGCGGCGATGACCGAGGCGGTCGCGGGATGGTCGCCGGTGATGAGCAGCAGCCGGATGCCCGCCCGTTCAAAGGAGGCCGCTGTCTTCGCCGCAGCCGTTCGCAGCGGATCGGCGACACCTATGACGCCTTGGATCCGCAGGCCTTGCGGCGCGCTGGGATTGCCTGGCTGAATCGACGTGCCGGCCGCAACCGCGATCACCCGCATGCCTTGTGCGGCAAGGGTTTGCGCGGCGTTGCGGGCGGCCTGCAGGTGCGGATCGGTGTCGTCGATGACGGGAGGCACGAGAACGGTCTCAGGGGCGCCTTTGCACACCGTGTAGTACTCATCGCGTACCCGCGAGATAGTTGTCATTTGGCGGGTGGCCTGGTCGAAAGGATGCTCGGCGATACGCGGTGCGGATAGGCGAATGTGTTGCGGGTCAAGGCCGCAGCGGGCGGCGAACACCACCAGGGCAGCCTCCATCGGATCGCCTATGGCTATCCAATCGGGACTGTCGGCGGCCTGCACGATGTTGGCGTCGGAGCACAACACGGCGGCGCGCGCCAAGGCAAGCAGCTCGGGCGTCGCCTCGGGGTCGATCGTGCCGGTCGGCGTATAGCCAATGCCATCGGCGTCGTGAACACCGTCACCGGCGGCGACAGCTTGCCGCACCGACATGCGGCCTTCGGTCAGGGTTCCTGTCTTATCGGAGGCCAGAACGGTCACCGATCCCATCGTTTCAACGGCGTGCAGGTTTCGCGGAATGGCCTTGTGGCGGGCCATCCGCCGTGCACCGAGCGCGAGAGCGAGTGTCACGACAGCGGGGAGTGACTCCGGCACGGCCGCCACGACGAGGCTGACCGCTACCAGCGCCATCGTCAATACTGGCTGGCCCGCCGCGACGCCGATGCCAAAAACGAGCAGGCACAAGGCGACAACGGCCGCACCCAGCACACGGCCGAGCCGGGCTAGGCGCCGCTGCAACGGTGTTGGGCCGCTTTTCGCGCTGGCGACCAGATGTGCGATGCGGCCCAGGGCGCTCGTGGCCCCCGTGCGCACCGCGACACCCGTAGCCCGGCCGGTGACGATGACCGTGCCAGAAAACAGCTCCTCGCCAGCTGACCGGAACACTGGCACCGATTCGCCGGTAAGCGCGGCTTCATCAGCCTGGCAGCGGAAAGCGTCCTCGATGAGCAGATCGGCCGGGACAATGTCGCCCGCCTCCACGCGAATCAGGTCGCCACGCACGACATCTGCCGCGGCGATGGTCTGGTCGGCACCGTCGCGGACGACCCGTGCCGTAGGGGCCGTGTAGTCATCCAGGGCCGCGATAGCCCGGTCGGCCCGGACCTGTTGGGCCACACCGATAGCGGTGTTGAGCACGATAACGAGGGCGATAACCGCGGTATCGGTCCAGTCTCGCAGCACCAGCGTGACGACGGCGGCAGCCAGCAGCAACATCACCAGCGGATCGGTGAGCTGAGCGCCGATGCGGGCGGTGAGTCGCCGGGGTTTGGTGCGGGCCACGGTGTTTGGGCCATCGGCGGCCAGCCGGGCGGCGGCCTCTGCGGAGGTCAGCCCGGCTGGCGCTGGTCTTACTAGCGTTTCCATACCCAGTCCCGGATTTCCGGGGCGTCTTCACCATGGGCGCGGGTGTAATCGCGGCAGCGCTGCCGGGCATCGGCCATGTCCTGGCGCAGCGCGGCGGCCTTGACGGCGAGCCCGGGGACACGGTCGATGACATCCATGACGAGGTGGAAGCGGTCCAAATCGTTGAGCATCACCATGTCGAACGGAGTTGTCGTGGTGCCCTCCTCCTTGTATCCGCGCACGTGCAGGTTGTCGTGATTGGTGCGCCGGTAGGACAGGCGGTGGATCAGCCACGGGTAGCCGTGATAGGCGAACACGATCGGCTTGCTGGTGGTGAAGATGGCGTCGAATTCGGTGTCGCTTAAGCCATGCGGGTGTTCGCTGGGTGGCTGGAGCCGCATCAGGTTGACGACGTTGACGACGCGGACTTTCAATTCGGGCAGATGCTCACGCAGAAGGCTAACCGCGGCAAGCACTTCCAGCGTGGGGACATCACCCGCGCAGGCCAGGACGACATCTGGTTCGCCATCATTGTCGTTGCTGGCCCACTGCCAGATCCCAAGGCCACGGCGGCAGTGAAGTCTGGCCTCCTGCATGTCGAGCCAGTTCGGCGCCAGCTGTTTTCCGGCTACCACGACGTTGATGTACTGGCGGCTGGCCAGGCAATGGTCCAATGTAGACAGCAGTGTGTTGGCATCGGGCGGCAGGTATACCCGGACGACTTCGGCTTTCTTGTTCACGACGTGATCGATGAATCCCGGATCCTGGTGGGAGAATCCGTTGTGATCCTGTCGCCACACATGGCTGGAAAGCAGGTAGGTCAGGGAGGCGATGGGACGCCGCCACGCGATACCGTTGGTTACCTTGAGCCACTTGGCGTGCTGGTTAACCATCGAATCGACGACATGGATGAAAGCCTCGTAGCTGGTGAGCAGCCCGTGCCGGCCGGTGAGCAGATAGCCTTCGAGGTAGCCCTGGCACAAGTGTTCCGACAGCACTTCCACGACGCGTCCTTGTGTGGCAAGGCTTTTGTCGGTGTGGGTGATTTCAGCGGTGAACACCCGGTCGGTGGCCTCGAAGACAGCGCCGAGCCGGTTGGAGTTCGCCTCATCCGGTGCGAAGAGCCGGAACCGATCGGGATTGGCCTTCATGACGTCGCGCAGCCAGGCGCCGGCTACCCGGGTGGCTTCAGCCTGCCCAACGGGTACGCCGTAAGCGGTGATGTCAGGCAGGACAAGATCGGTGAGCACTGTTCCGCCGTTGGTTCGCGGGTTGGCGCTCATCCTGCGCTCACCTTGCGGTATCAGGACATCCAGTGCTGGCATCGGTGCGCCGTCGCCCTGGAACAGGTCTTCGGGATGATACGAGCGCATCCACTGTTCCAGCTGCCGCGGCCCGTCGAGCGGGGGAACCTGGTGTGCGTTGACGGTTCCCTCGCCTGGCCCGGTCCAGCCTTTCGGCGTACGCAGGATGATCATTGGCCAGCGCGGCCGGGACCCGTCGCCGGTGCTGCGTGCGTAGGCCTGGATGCGGGCGATCTCGTCGAGGGCTTCGTCGAGAGCCCGAGCCAGTTCGTGATGCACCCGGTTCGGGTCTTCGCTAGACACCTCGATCGGCTGATACCCGTAGCCGTGCATAAGCGATAGGAGATCTTCGTCTGGGATGCGGGAAAGTACAGTCGGGTTAGCGATCTTGTAGCCGTTGAGGTGCAGAATCGGCAGCACGGCACCATCGGTGATGGGGCTCAGGAACACATTGGACAGCCAGCTGGCAGATAGCGGTCCTGTTTCGGCTTCACCATCACCGACCACACACGCCACGAGCAGATCCGGGTTGTCGAAAGCCGCGCCGTAGGCGTGCATCAGGGAATAGCCGAGTTCGCCGCCCTCGTGAATGGAGCCGGGTACCTCCGGGGCCACGTGGCTGGGAATGCCACCGGGGAACGAGAACTGGCGAAACAGCCGCTCCATGCCGGGGGCATCGCGGCTGACGCTAGGGTAGGTCTCACTGTAAGTGCCTTCAAGCCACGTGTTGGCTACGATCGCCGGCCCGCCATGGCCCGGCCCAGTGATGAAGATCGTGCTCAGATCGCGGGCGATAATGGCCCGGTTCAGGTGAGCCCACAGCAAATTCAGGCCAGGACTCGTGCCCCAGTGCCCGAGCAGCCGCGGCTTCATGTGTGCTTTGGCCAGGCTTTCGCGCAGCAGCGGGTTGGCCAGCAAGTAGATCTGCCCGACGGTCAGGTAGTTGGCCGCTCGCCACCACATATCAACGGCACGGAATTGCTCCTCGCTGAGATACTCCGTTGTGGGCGCGCTGGCAGTCACAGTCATACCCAGATCGTCGCGCTGAAGATGACCTCATGTGCAGAGAACATGTCCCTTTCACCGACAGGACTTAAGTCCCGAGCGTCACAACCGCGACAACAGCCACAGCAGCCACCGGCGCGGCCATGAGCAGCGCGAACGACACGGCAACCCGTGGTCCGCCCGCGATCCAGGCCAGAACAAGCTTGACCACCGTGTTGACGGCCACCGCGTACAGGGCTGCGATGGCGGCCGCCGGAACGGTGATAACAGCACCAGCGGAGAGTGTTGCCGCGGTTAACGCTCCCGCGTGCGCGTCGGCCAGCCCAGCGGCGGCGACAGTGGCCTGCGTCGCGGCCGCGCCGAAGACGTCCTCGGCGAAGCGGGATATCACCAGAAAGGCCGAAAGGGTGGCGGCAAGCACGATGGCTGGAATGAACGCGAACGGACGGCGAACCGGCAACTCAGACGGCGAAACGTGCGGCGACCTCCACGCCAGCCACACTGCCTCGGCGAGCAGGATAACCGCACCGGCCGCGGCGGCTGGCCATAAAGTGGCGGTGACCCGTGCGTCGGCGACGGCGGTGACCATGATGAGCTGCACGAGTGTGGCGACACTGGCCATCAGGGCTCCGGCGAGCGCGGCTCGACTCGCTGAAGGTACTTTGGCCTGTCTCGCCATCGCCGCGGTGGTGACTGATCCGGACACGAACCCGCCTGCCAGGCCGGCGAGCACGAGGCCGTGCCGGGCGCCGAGCACGCGAATAGCGAGATAACCCAGCCAGCTCAGTCCAGTGACCGCGACGACAAGAGTCCAAACGCGACGCGGATCTATCGCACCGTACGGCCCGATGCTGCTATGAGGGATGAGCGGCAGGACAATGAGTGCGACCACGAAGAACTTGAGCGCATCGGCGACCTCGGTGTCGGTGATGCTCTGGCGCACGAACCGGTGCAGCCGTTGTTTGGACACGAGAAGCACGGCCGTGGCGACACCTAACGCAGCGGCGAGGGCGGGCCAGCGGGCGGCGGCACCACCGATCACCGTGGTCAGAATCAGCGCGATCTCTGTTGTGGCACCATCTTCGGGGTCGGCCCGGCGCAGATAGCCCGCTGTCGCCACCAACGCCGTCGCGCCGATCGCCGCGGCGAACGGTCCGGGTCCGGCGAACGCGGCGATGCATCCTGCTGCCGATGCCAGTGCGAACGTCCTTACACCACCGGTCATCGGGCCGTGCCCGCTGCGTTCACGTTCGGAGCCGACCATGAGCCCGACGGCGAGCGCTACGGCGACCGAGAGCCACATCCGTGATTACCGCACTATCGCGACCGGGCAGTGGGCGTGGTGTAGCAGCCGCAATCCCACCGAGCCGAGGACAAGGCCTTCGAAGGTATCCATGCCACGCGACCCGGTGACAACGAGCTGTGCCTGACCCGACGCCTCAACGAGGACCTTGGCCGGCTTGCCCGCGACGGCGCGAAGGCTATAGGCCACGTCCGGGAAAGCGCTGTGAGCGTCCCGCAGCGCTTCGCGCAGTTCGTGTCGTTCGGCGGTCTGTAGTTCTTCGGTGGGATCGGGCTGAGGATGCCAAGCGCGGATGGCGATGACGTCGCACTGGCGAGCATGCGCCTCGCTAAAAGCGAATTGCGCGGCGCGTTGTGCTTGCGGTGAGCCGTCAATCCCAACGACGATGGGCAGCTTGTTCCCGCTCTGTTCGCCTCGCACGACGACGACAGGGCAAGCGGCGTGCACCGCGACTGTTAGCGCCCTGGAGCCGAGCAGCGAGCCGGGAAACAAGCCACTGTCGTGGGTGCCCATCACGACGAGGCGGGATTGGGCGGAGCGCTGACACAGAACCGCGGCGATGGGTCCGTCCACAACCGTTACTGGTAAGGCGGTGCCTGCCGCTTGTGCGACCGCGGCCTCCAGATCGGACTTGATCTCCAGGCGCTGTTGGGGTGTAATCCAGTCGACGTCTCCGGGCTGTGTGGTGACTGGCCACTCAAGAACATGCAAGACCTCCAGCGGCGTGCGGTGAAGCTCCGCTGCGGCCACAGCCCACCGCAGTGCCGAGTCGGATTCGGGTGAGCGGCCGTAGCCAACGACGATAGGCTTGTCCATAGGCCGCAGCGTATGCCTGGGTATCGGGGGACGGCAGAGTCTTTAGGCCCTGCCGCACGGGTAACCGGCCTCTGCGCTAGCAAAGCGGGGCGAGGCACGGTGGAGTTATGACAGCTACCGTATCGACTGCCAGAAAGACTGGCAGGAAAGCCGGTTACGTCATATTGGCCGCGCTTAACACGGCGATGTTGGTGGCGATCAATGTGACGCCCGGATGGCGGTCAGTCGATGTCCTCACGCCCAGCACATCTGAGATCATTGGCTGGGTAAATCTGTTACTAGCCTTCGGACTGGCCGTCAATGTGCTCTACAGCGCCTACGACCCGCTGTGGCTGCTCGATCTCGGGGACTTGGCGACATCGGCCCTGGGACTCGCCGCGCTTATCCAGATCTGGAAGGTGTTTCCCTTCGATTTCTCGGGCTGGCCCGGCGACTGGGGACAGATCGCTCGCCTCGTTCTTATCGTGGCGATCGTGGGGACAGTGATCGCTATTCCGCTGCAAGTGATTGGACTGGTTCGCCATCTGGCGGGAACGGAGGAAGACAAGTGAACGAGCAGAAGGAAACCTGGAACGAGCTTCGGGATCGTCTCGAAGCGCTAGGCCTCAAGCTGAAGCTGCACCGCGAGCAGGCAGGGGATACAGGCGCCAAAGACGCGCTGGAAAAGATCGGGCGCAGTCTGGAGGAAACTTTCGACGCGGCAAGCAAAGCCATCAATGATGAAGCGGTGCGTGCCGATGTGAAGGAAGCTGGCCGCCTGGTCGCCGAGGCTTTGTCGAATACGTTGCGGCGTATCGCGGGTGACGTCAAAGCCGCGGTCAAGTAATCGATTCTGCGATTGTCCCCGGCAGACGTGGCTCTGCCGGGGACAGCCTTTGCTAGCTAAGCGCTGAGCCGAAACGGCGGGTAGTCGTCTGTTACCAAGGTGAAGGCGTAGGCGATCACCCTGTTGTGCCAGCGGATGACGCCTTCGGCGAAGTCGAAAAGCGACCGCGGGTACCGCCCGGTGAACAGGATCGCGAACCACGAGACGATGACGGTGATAGTCGCCGCGACTCCAAGGAAGAACAGCACAAAGTAGTGCGGGATCGCCAGAAGCCACTTCACCAGCGGAAGCCAGCGGTTGAGTTCCCTTGGCACGTCTGGATACCGGTAGTCCAGCCGCACCGCCTGAGCCTCGTCTGTGGACGGATAGCGGTCGTCCATGAGCGCGAGGTAAACCAGAACCCGGTTGCTGAACCGCTGCAGTTCCAAATTCCAGTCGAACCACCACCGCGGGTACTTCTGCCGGAAAACGATCAGCAGCAGGGGCGCCAGAAACAGCAGCCCACCCGCACCGGCGATCGTTATCGTGATGTCCTGCCCACTATCGTTGCGCCAAGTGCCACCAGCGACCGCCGCCAGCACGATCAAAATCGGTATGGCGGCGAACAAACGGAAGAACGTCGTGAGCCGGTTCAGATCGCGTTCTGGGTATTCCACAGTGAACTGAACAGGATAGCCGGATTGCATAGCGAACCTCCTCAATAGGTGTCGTTTCCAGCCTCCACCTGCCCGGCCAGAACGGGCAGGGACCAAAGACCCGGTGCGGCAGATCCCGGGGCCCTAACGTATGGGCGGCAAAGCGCCGATGCTGACGCTATGGCCAAAGTTGTCCTCACCGGATTGAGCAAGGTCTTCACTGGCGGGGCAATCGGCCTCGACCAGGTGGACCTCACCATTGACGATGGCGAGTTCATCGTCCTCGTTGGACCTTCAGGCTGTGGCAAATCCACCTTGCTGCGCCTTGTGGCCGGGCTCGATGACCCGACCGCGGGAACCATCCAGATCGACGACAAGCTCGTCAATAATCTTGCGCCCAAAGAGCGCGACATCGCGATGGTTTTCCAGAACTACGCCCTGTACCCCCACATGACGGTCAAACAAAACCTCGGATTCAGCCTGCAGATCGCCCATGTGCCCAAGGGCGAAGCGTCCCAGCAAATCCATGGCATAGCACGTACTCTGGCGCTCGAGCCGCTGCTGGAGCGCAAACCGTCGGCGCTGTCTGGCGGCCAGCGCCAGCGTGTCGCGATGGGCCGGGCGATGGTGCGCCAGCCGAAGGTGATGCTGATGGACGAGCCTTTGTCCAACCTCGATGCCAAACTTCGGGTGGCGATGCGCGGCGAATTGATGCGCCTGCACCAGCAGGAGCGCACCACAACCATCTACGTCACGCACGACCAGGTCGAGGCGATGACTCTGGGCGACCGGATCGCCGTGCTCAATGCCGGGAAGCTGCAGCAAGTCGGCACCCCGGAGGAGCTCTATCGCTACCCGGCGAACGTGTTCGTGGCCGGCTTTATCGGTTCTCCAGCAATGAACCTGGCCCGCGGCGCTCTAGAAGACGGCAAGCTGCGGCTCGGGGATCACTACTGGGCGCTTCCAGAAAACCACCGGCTGCGCGGCTATCCGGCTGGTGACATTATCGCCGGGCTGCGTCCTGGGTCATTGTCATTGTCGGGGGTACGCGATGAGCAGCCCTTCGGCATCGACATCGAAGCGATCACCGTTGAATCCCTGGGCGACGAGAAGAACATCTTGTTCCTGCCACCATTCGCCTTGCCCGACACCACGGGGTCGGCGGCGGCATCCGGAGTAGACACCGAGCTGACCGCGATGTGGACGGCCAAAATCGATCCCGAGGCGACGGTGACGCCAGGACAGCAGGTCACCCTGTACCTCAACCTGGATGAGGCGTACTTCTTTGATGCCGCAACAGGCCTGGCCATCAACTAACGGCTGAGAAGGCTGTGGTCCAGGCGAACCGCCTGGGCCACAGCGGTCAGGTGATGGCCAGGTTTCCCGGCGCCTCCGGGCTGTGCCTTAGGCCACACGTCTTTCCTGTCAGGAATCATGGCGCTATTTCGCTCAAGTCTGCGAAGGACAGGCAAACAGATGGGAGCGAGATGTGAAACATCGAATTCTGGTGCTCGGTGCTGGTTATGCCGGGTGTTTTGTGGCCGGAAACCTGGCTCGCCGGCTGTCCCCATTGGATACCCAGGTCACCGTTGTTAACGCGGTGCCGGACTTTGTGCAAAGGCTGCGTCTGCACCAAGTCGCCGCTGGCCAGCGGATTAAGGCTCCGATGCTTGCCGACATGTTTGCAGGCACCAACATTGAGCTGCGTGTGGCTCGTGTGATGGCCGTTGACCCTGAACGTGAGGTCGTTGCTGTGGCCGATGCTGATGGTGGGGCGGAGCTCGGCTACGACACACTTGTCTACGCATTGGGCAGCAACGGCGATGACCGTGGCATCCCAGGTGTAACTGAGCATGCCTTCGATATCGCCAGCAGGCCATCGGCGATGCGCCTGCGTCAGCGGCTGGACCACCTGGACGAGCGCGGCGAGAGTGGGAGTGTCGTGGTCGTCGGTGAAGGGTTGACGGGCATTGAGACCGCGACCGAGATCGCTGAATCGAGGCCTGGCCTGCGTGTGACTTTGGCCGCCCGCGGCGAGCTGGGAGCCCGGCTGTCCGAAGGGGCCCGTCGTCACCTACGCCAGGCCTGTGACCGGCTGGGGATCATCGTCCTCGAGCACACCTTCGTCGAAGGAGTCGAAGCGGCTCGTGTGCTGTGTGCAGACGGCACCGTCGTGGAATCGGATGCCACGGTTTGGACGGCCGGCTTTGCGGTTAGCCCCCTTGCCGCTTCTAGCGGGCTGGAGGTTACTGATGCGGGCCGGATCGTGGTGGATCGCACCATGCGCTCCACATCGCATCCCAATGTCTACGCCGCCGGCGACAGTGCCTATGCCATCGGCGATAACGGCCTGGCCCTGCCGATGTCCTGCGCATCAGCCGGCTACACCGGGCAGCAGGTCATAAGGACGGTCGTCGGACGCTTGACCGGCGGCGATATCGCCCAGGCTGAGCTGGGGTACGTAGGAAACCACATCAGCCTTGGCCGGCGGGATGGAATCCTGCAGCTGGTCGACGCACGAGGACAGGCAAAAGCAGCCTATGTGGGCGGCCGGAAAGCCGCGCGAATCAAGGCGGCGATTCTCAATATGTCGCTGTGGACCAACTCGCACCCGACATTCGGTCTGCCTAAGCGAAAGCACCGGCTGGCCGCGCCCAATCTGCCTGTCAGCAAACCGGCTGCGCACACCTAAGGTGGCGGTGTGGAAAGTGACGCCTCTGATCGCTTCGACACCAGCCGGTTCGAGGCCAGCCGCGACCGGCTGGCCTCACTGGCCTACCGTCTGCTGGGTTCGGCCGCCGATGCCGAAGACGCTGTGCAGGATGCTTACCTGCACTGGCAGGCCGCCGACCGGAATTGGATCAAAGCGCCGGAAGCGTGGCTGACCAGAGTCGTCACCAACGTGTGCCTTGACCGGCTCGGCTCCGCACAAGCCCGCCGCGAGCGTGCCGCCGGTGCCTGGTTACCCGAACCGCTCCTAGCCGGCGATTCGATGCTGGGCCCGGCCGACACCTTCGAGCAGCGGGAATCGGTATCCCTCGCCGTGCTCACCCTTATGGAACGCCTCGCGCCGGTTGAGCGGGCCGTTTACGTTTTGCGTGAAGCGTTCTCCTACAGTCACGCTGAGATTGCCGAGATCCTCGGCATCACAGAGTCGGCCAGTCAGCAACACCTACACCGAGCCCGGGGCAGGATCACAGCCGGTCGCGATCGCGGCGGTGAGGCTGATCCAGCGTCCGCACGCCGGATCGTCGAGGAATTCCTCGCCGCTGCCTCGTCGGGCCGCACCGAACGGCTGGTGGCAATGCTCACCGACGACGCGATCGCGGTTTCCGACGGTGCCGGGCTAGCCAGGACCTTGCTGCGCTACGACACAGCACAGCGCATCGCCTCTGTCGTACACGCTGGGTTCAAGCCTTCAGCCGCGAAACGGCGATTTGCCGGCGGCACGCCTGCTATCCACTACGCCGTCCTCAATGGCGCCCCGGCCATCGTCTTCGTCCTCGGCGGCCAGGTGATCGGAAGCGTGTCGTTCGATATCGCCTACGGCAAGATCACCACTGTGTGGGGTATCGCCGGGCCGGTGCGCTTAGCCCGCCTCGCCCGTGCTTGGCGGCGCCGGGAGCCGGGTACGCCACTTGTCGAGGCATGGTGACGGGTAGTGCGCGGCCGTCAGGATGAGTTTGTCGACAGCTAAACAGATGAGGTTGTGGTCCAGGCGAATCGCCTGGGCCACAATAGTTAGCCGGTAATAAGGAACTTCAGCAATTCGTAGACGGCGAAGGCAGGCCACACGAGTGCCTTGAGAATGCCAAGCACGCCCTGCCAGAACCCTTCGGCCTGCTGAAGGTAGAACACCAACGCGCCAATGAAGCCCAAGCCGTAGACGGCGCCACCGCCACATCCTGGCCCTGCCCCCGCACGCTTGTACTTGCGCTCCACGTCGTTCATGACCCCTCCTGGCTTTCTAAGGCTGTGATGACACGCTCGGGGCGAAACGACCGGAACTTCGCCGCCCCGGGAAGACCACCGATGACATCAAGCCAGCAGTGCCCGTCGGGCCGTGTCACGTAGCGTATGAATCTAAACGTCCCGCGTTCCCCGGCAATCTTCAGCCGTGTCCCGGGTTCGAGCAGCCGGCCACCGATGCGCACCGACTCACTCACGGTCCAATCTTGCGTAGCGGTGGACATGGCAGCCTCATCGGTTCGCGGCGAACATTTGCGTTAGGTCTAGCAGGCGGCTCGTGTAGCCCCATTCGTTGTCGTACCAACCAAAGATCTTCACCAGGTACCCGTTCGCCTGGGTGAGGCTCGCGTCAAAGACACACGACGCCGGATCGCCGATGACATCACGGGAAACCATCGGCTGCCGCGTGTAGCGCAGGATGCCCTTGAGCGGGCCGTCTGAGGCCGCCAGAAACGCGTCGTTGACCTGCTGCACTGTCGCAGGAACAGCAAGATGGCACGTCATATCCGTGATGGACCCGTCCTCGACCGGCACGCGTAGTGCCACACCGTCGAACTTTCCCTGCAGACCCGGGATGACCACGCCTATCGCCTTGGCGGCGCCAGTGCTGGTGGGGATGATATTCACGGCGGCAGACCTTGCGCGGCGCAGATCCTTGTGCGGCGAGTCCACAAGGGACTGATCGTTGGTGTAGGCGTGCACGGTCGTCAGGTAGCCCTGCTGGACACCGAACGCGTTGTCCAAAACCTGCGCCATCGGTGCGGCGCAGTTAGTGGTGCACGAGGCCGCCGACACGATCTTGTGCGTGTCCGGATCGTAAGAGCTGTCGTTGACACCGACCACGAATGTCGCGTCAACTTCCTTGCCCGGCGCCGATATCAGCACCCGCTGAGCGCCAGCGTCAAGGTGCGCGGCCGCGGCTTGACGGCTGCGCAGCTTGCCAGTCGACTCGATGACCAGATCGACGCCATGCTCGGCCCAGGGCAGGCTAGCGGGATCGCGTTCAGACGACACAGCGATGTGGTGCCCACCGACAATGAGCGAGTCATCCTTGACCCGCACCTCATGGCCAAGCGTCCCGAAGGCCGAGTCGTGCTCTAGCAGGTAGGCCAAGGTGGCCGGATCCCACAAGTCATTGATCGCCACGACAGCGATCGACTCGCCGAGGATCTGCTGCTTCATCGCGGCACGCAGGTAGTTGCGGCCGATGCGGCCAAAGCCATTGATGGCCACACGGTAGGTCATGACTGTCTCCCTTCTCGTTGATTCGAGCCTGCGCCCTCAAGGCGTCCCGGAGCACGAGGACTACGGCCCACTGGCGCGGGTCTTTGGCCCCTGCGCGATTTGCCGCCACCGCGAAAGGGTGAAGACATGACGATCGCGCAGCACGCGCCCGCCGCCGCGTGGCGGGGCTTTTACGCCGGAAGGTGGCAACACCACATCGATGTCAGCTCATTCATCCAGGAGAACTACCGTCCCTATTCCGGCGGGCCGGATTTCCTATCGGGGCCGACCGAGCGCACGCTGGCGCTGTGGGAGAAGTTGCGCTCACTGTTCAATGAAGAACGCCTGCGCGGAATCTATGATGCCGACGTAGCGACACCGGCAGCGATCACCGCCTTCGCGCCCGGCTATATCGACCGGGAGAACGAGCTGATCGTTGGGCTGCAAACCGATGCCCCGCTGAAACGGTCCATCATGCCGGCCGGCGGGCTGCGGATGGTCGAAGCTGGGCTGAAAGCCTATGGGTACCAGCCTGACCCGCTGGTGAACCGCATCTTCACCAGCTACCGCAAGACCCACAACGACGCGGTCTTCGACGCTTACCCGCAAGATGCGTTGAAAGCGCGCCGGTCACACATCATCACCGGGCTGCCCGACGCCTATGGCCGCGGGCGCATCATCGGCGACTACCGTCGTGTGGCCCTGTATGGAGTGGACCGTCTCATCGCCGAGCGCCAGGAAATCAAAGAGGGGCTTGACCGGCAGCGCTCCACCGAACAAGTGGTGCGCGACCGTGAAGAGCTCGCCGAGCAGTCGCGCGCTCTGCAGGAACTCAAGCAAATGGCGGCCTCCTACGACTACGACATCTCAGGGCCTGCCACCACGGCCAGAGAAGCGATCCAGTGGCTGTATTTCGCCTACCTCGCTGCCGCCAAAGAGCAAAATGGCGCGGCGATGTCGCTCGGGAGGACAGCGACGTTCCTCGACATCTACCTGGAGCGGGACCTAGAAGAGGGGACGCTCACCGAAACCGCCGCGCAGGAACTCATCGACGACTTTGTCATTAAGCTGCGCATCATACGTTTCCTGCGGACACCGGAATACGACCAGTTGTTCTCGGGAGACCCGACCTGGGTCACCGAAGCCTTGGCCGGCATGGGCTCCGACGGGGGAACACTCGCATCGCGAACCAGTTTCCGTTATCTGCAAACGCTCTACAACCTTGGCCCAGCGCCAGAACCCAACCTGACCGTCTTGTGGTCGCCCCGGCTTCCGGAAGGCTTCAAACGATTCTGCGCCCAGGTCTCCCTCGACACGAGCGCGATCCAGTACGAAAACGATGACCTCATCCGGCCCGTGTTCAGCGACGACACAGCGATCGCGTGTTGTGTGTCGGCAATGCGTGTCGGTAAGGACATGCAATTCTTCGGCGCCCGGGCGAACCTTGCCAAAGCGCTGCTCTATGCCATCAATGGTGGGCGCGACGAGATCTCCGGAGAGCAGATCGCACCGGCGACGCCCGCACTTCGCGGTGAGGTGCTCGACTACGAAACGGTGCGGGCAGCCTATGACCGGACGCTGGACTGGCTGGCAGCGACCTATGTGGACGCGCTCAACGTCATCCACCAGATGCACGATAAGTACGCCTACGAGCGCATCGAAATGGCTCTACACGACTATCCGGTGCACCGCTTCCTCGCCACTGGGATCGCCGGGCTGTCGGTGGCTGCCGACAGTCTGTCGGCGATCAAACACGCCGCTGTGCGGCCCGTGCGCGACCGCAGCGGCCTTGTCATCGACTACGAGATCGAAGGCGAATACCCGGCGTTTGGCAACAATGATCCTCGTGCCGATGAGATAGCGGTGTGGCTTGTCGAGTCGTTCATGGACAAAATTGCCCGGCAGCCAGCCTACCGTGGTGCGGAGCCGACGTTGTCGGTCCTGACGATCACGTCGAATGTGGTCTACGGCAAGCATACCGGCAACACCCCAGACGGCCGGCGCGGCGGACAGCCCTTCGCGCCAGGCGCCAACCCGATGAATGGACGTGATAGGCATGGCCTGATCTCGGCGGCCCTGTCGGTGGCGAAGCTGCCTTACGCCAGCGCCCGTGACGGGATCTCGCTGACCGTTACCGTGACACCCGATGGTCTGGGGCACAACAGGTTCGAACAGATAAGCAACCTCGTCGGCGTGCTCGACGGATACACCGACGCGGGCGGGTTCCACATGAACGTCAACGTGCTCGACCGGGCGACGCTGCAAGACGCTATGGCCAATCCAGAAAAGTACCCGCAATTGACGATCCGGGTGTCCGGCTATGCGGTCAACTTCGTGCGCCTCACTCCGGAACAACAAAGAGACGTCATCTCGCGAACGTTCCACGGTGCGCTATGAGCATCGGCGCCGTCCACTCCTATGACATGTCCATCGGGGTGGACGGGCCAGGCTCGCGATTCGTTGTGTTCCTTGCCGGCTGCCCGCTGCGCTGCCTTTACTGCCACAGCCCCGACACCTGGCAACAGCGTAACGGGCGGCCGATGTCGGTCAGCTCCGTGATGGCCGAGATCCAGCGCTACGAACGGTTCATCGCCGTCGCCGGTGGGGGAGTGACGATCTCGGGCGGAGAACCGTTGCAGCAGCACGTCTTCACCCAGTCATTGCTGCAGGCATGCCACACTCGCGGTCTGCACACCGCGCTGGACACCAGCGGTTTCCTTGGTGAGAAAGCCAATGAGGAACTCCTTGACGCCACCGATCTGGTGTTGCTGGACATCAAGTCGTTCGACCAAGCCACTTACCAGCAGGTGACCCAGACCGGGCATATCGCACCGACACTGCGGTTCGCGCGCCGGCTGGCCGAGCGCGGCACACCTATGTGGATTCGTTTCGTGCTCGTGCCCGGCCTGACTGACGAACCGTCGAACATAAACCGTCTCGCGGATTTCGTGGGCTCACTGCGTACCGTCGAAAGGGTTGAAGTTCTTGCCTTCCACCGGCTCGGCGCGCACAAATACGCGAACCTCGGCCTGCCCTTTCCCTTGGCTGAGGTCGTGCCACCGACAGGATCGCAAGTGGAGCTGGCCCGCGAGATCTTCCGCGAACGCGGCCTTGTCACTTATTAGGTGCGCTGGTCGTGCGGGACCGGCACGACAACCACCGGGCATTGGGCGAGCCTGATGATCTCCTCGGCGGTCGAGCCGACGAGCTGGTGCCACGCACGGCTCGCCCCATGGGAGCCGATCACAAGCAGGTTGGCGTCACATGCGGCTTTGGCGAGGACCTGTGCGGGGCGGCCCTCGACCGCCTCAGCGGTGATAGTCACGCCTTCGCGCGCGTGCGCTGCCGCTTCGGCCTCGACCAATTCTTGCGCGTTGCGCTGTAGTTCGGCAGGCGTGCTCACCCCATTTTCCACCGGATGCCAGGCGGTGATCGCCTTGACGACACCGCCACGGGTGGCCGCCTCAAGCACAGCCCATTCAAGCCCGCGCCTGCTGCCAGCCGACCCATCGACACCAACCACGATTTCATATGCGTCCATGTCGCCTATTGCAGCACTGCTGACCCGGCTTCTACAGAGTCTTAGGGCCTAAAGCCCGAACGGCCCGCAACGGACATGACCTAAGTCCCGCGCAGAGGGGGCTTGCTCACCTGCTGCGCCGAGCGTGGCTGCCGCAGTCTTGTCCATAGCAGACAGACAGAAACCACTTAAGAGGAGCACACCATGAAGCGCAGAACCCTCGACATCCTGTTCTCCCTCGGCGGCGTCGCCATCGCGGCACTCCTGTTCGCCGCAGGGCTCGTGTTGACGTCGAACGCGAACTTCGCCAACAACTACGTCCACGACCAGCTTTCGCAGCAGAACATCACCTTCAAGGCCGAAGCGGCCCTGACTGCCGAAGAGCGCGCCCTGCCAGGGATCGTCGAATACGCCGGGCAGCCCCTGACCACTGGCAAGCAGGCCGAAGCCTACGCTGGCTTCATTGGCTTGCACCTCAAGGGAATCGCTGGTGGCAAGACGTACGCTCAGCTTGGCGATGTGCAGACTGACCTGCGGGCCAAGATTGCTGACGCGCAGAAAAACAACCCTGAAGCCGTTGCCGGCCTACAGAAGCAGCTCACCGACGCCACCGCCCAGCGTGAGACCGTTTTCAAGGGCGAGACCCTGCGCGGCCTGCTGCTGACCAGCTACGGGTTCAGCGAGTTCGGTGCCAAGGCAGCCCAGGCCGCACTGGTCGCCTACGCGGCAGCGGTGCTGATGCTCCTGATGGCTTTGGCCGGGTTCGCCCACGCCTACCTCACGCCGAAGAATGTGGCCTTCGCTCCGGTCGAACAGCCCGAGCGTGAACGGATCAGCGCCTGACTCCGGTCCGCGCCACATCGGCCCCAGGCTCCCCGACGAGCCTGGGGCCAGCATCAGTGGTGGGGCTTTTGGCCTAGGTCAGTAGTCCTGCGGGGTCGGGCCGCTTGAATCTGCTGCTTTTCCAAGCCTGACTCAATGATTAAGGCAATTACTCAAAGGAGGCCGGTTCTAATGATCTCGAGACGGACGCTCCTGCGGGGCGGAATCAGCGCCGCCGGGCTCGGCTTGACCGGATTCGCCACGCTCGAGGGATGCACCAGCCAGCCCGCACCTGACGTCGTGGCTCCGTCCGGTCCGCAGGTAGCAGCCGCCGAGGCGGCGCGAAATCCCGGTACCATCCGCACTTTCGCGCTGACCGCCCAAGTGTCCGATGTGGATCTGGGTGGGACGGTGGTATCCACCTGGTCCTACGGCGGCGCATTTCCGGGCACCCCGATACGCGTGACCGCCGGAGAACAGATCAAAGCCAGGTTGTCCAACCAGTTGCCGGCCGACACCAGCATCCACTGGCACGGATTGGCTTTGCGCAATGACGCCGACGGCGTACCGCATGTCACGCAGGAACCCATCGCCGCCGGTGAGACATTCACCTATCAGTTCACCGCGCCGGATCCGGGAACCTTCTGGTTTCACCCGCACACCGGGGTGCAACAAGACCGGGGACTATACGCGCCACTGATTGTCGACGATCCTCACGAGCCGTGGAGCTATGACGCGGAGTGGATTGTCGTGCTCGATGACTGGCTTGACGGCGTCGGCGGTAACACCCCCGACGCACAGCTGGCCCAACTGCGTCAGGCAGGGCACGCGGGCGGGCACATGATGGGCGGGGCAAGCAGCCCGCTGCTCGGCGGTAACGCCGGCGATGTCGTCTATCCGCACTACCTGATCAACGGCAGGCTTCCGGCTGACCCAGACGTGTTCACCGGCAAACCTGGGCAGCGGCTACGCATCCGGTTCATCAACGCTGGATCGGATACCGCCTTCCGGGTCGCCCTGAGCGGGCATGCCTTAACGGTCACGCACACTGACGGGTTCGCAGTGAATGCCACCAACACCGATGCGCTGTTGATCGGCATGGGCGAGCGTTACGACGTTCTGGTGACTCTCGCTGACGGGGTCTTCCCGCTTGTCGCCTTGGCCGAAGGCAAGAACGCCACCGGGCGCGCCCTTGTCCGCACCGGTGCCGGAAGTGCGCCCCCAGCGGCGGCGAGGCCCGCAGAGCTGAGCCGGCGCGTCGTGGGCTACGGGCAGCTGCGCGCCGCGCCGCCGGTCTCCCTGCCAGAACGCACACCGCAGCAGACGATCACCTTGACGCTGACCGGCGGGATGATGAACTACGACTGGCGTTTCGACAACAAGGTCTTCGCCCACGACAAGGCAGCGCATGTCATTAGTTCTGGTGAGCGCGTGCGCGTCAATTACCTAAACACCACCATGATGTGGCATCCGGTGCACCTGCACGGGCACACTTTCGCCCTCGGCGACCCAGGCGGGCCGCGTAAGGACACCGCCATCGTCTTGCCCGGGCGGAGGCTGACAACATTTTTCGATGCCGTCAACCCAGGCCAATGGATGATCCACTGTCACAACGCCTATCACGCTGAAGCTGGCATGATGACGCTATTGGGCTACCGGGCCTGAAGACAATCGCGGGCGCGTGCGACAGGGCCTAAGCCCCGCCTTGTAAGGCATCTTTGCCCGTGGCCAGACCGCGTTTCGCGGCGATGCTTAAGCCATGCGACCCTTCACCTATTCGCTCTCACTGGCTGTGGCGACTTCAATGTTGCTCGCCGCCGGATGTGTGTCCCGGCCGCCGGCTGACCCGCCGGCGACGACAACACCGCCTGCACCCTCTGCGTCCGCGGCCACGCCGGCACCCGCACCGGGAAGGCAAAGCCTTGCGGTGTACTACGCCTACACCCCGGCTGGCAAAGGACCGCGACTGGTCAGGGAGTTCCACCAGGCGCCCGCGACAAGTAGCACCGCGGAGCACGTGCGTGCCGCAGTCAACGAAATGCTATCGGGTCAGCCGTGCGATCCGGACTACCGCAATCTGTGGCCAGCCGGTGCCCGCGTGCGTGCTGTCACGGTCGCCGGCACGGTCGCTTCGGTCGACCTGGGTGGTGCGGCATCGGCCAGCCTTGGCGCGGAAGCCTCAGCGATCGCTTGGCAGCAACTGGTATGGACCGTTAGTGCCGTCCCAGGCGTAGACGCGGTTCTCCTTTTGCTCGACGGTCAGCCGGCGGGGGAACTGTGGGGCCATCTGAGCATCCGCGGGCCGCAGCGACGTGCTTTGGCCACCGATGTTCTTCATCCGGTTTGGCTGATCAGCCCTCAGCATGGCGACGCGGTTGGACATCAGACAACCCTTCACATCGCCGCGATCGCGTTCGAGGCCATCGTTAACTATGAGATCACGCGCGAGGGTGTAGTGATCGGGCGTGGCTTCGTCACCCTCAACAAGGGTGCTCCCGCGCAGGGAGAAGCCAAACGGGTCGTCACGCTGGATCAGCCGGGCACGTACGTGATTACCGCGTTCCTGGTTTCGGCCAATGATGAGTCCCGTCAGGCGGCTGACGACCACACGGTGACAGTGGGTGGAGCCTCCACGAGCTACTCAGGTTGCTGACGCGGGCCGGTGAGCATGGAAGGTCCAAAAAGGAGGATCTGGCCGGTTAGCCGCCGACGGGGAGGTGGCCGAGGTCGTGCCATACGTTGCGCAGCCCGGGATATGTCTTGTCGGGAAGGCCCTGGATGAGAGCGATGACTTCGGGGCGGGCGTGGCTGGAGGCCGCGTAAGCCAGCAGGGCGTCGCGGGTGGCGGGGCCTGAGGCGAATGCGGCTTCGATGTGGTTGGCCATCTCAATGCGTGTGACTGTCACAGCGTTGTCTCCTGAGTGTGCTCGTTCCAATGTGACATTCGTGGTGCTGCCTTGCCTTGGTGGTGTGGCCCGCCCGGGAGTGTGACGTCCGGGCGGGCCGCAACCTTGTGGGGAAGGGTGGCTAGGAAACGTGGTCTTTGAGGGTGCCGAGTTCGGCCCATAGATGGCCCGACAGCTTGCCGCCCAAGGTGCTGAACCATTGCTGGATGTGCGGTATCTCGGCGGCCCACTCGGCTGCGTCGACACGCAATGCGGCGGCAAGGTCGCCGTCACTGATATCGAGGCCTTCGGTGTCGATCGCGGCAGGGTAGGGCACAAGCCCGATGGGGGTGTCGACGGCGTCGGCGGTGCCTTCGAGACGTTCGATGACCCATTTCAGAACGCGGCTGTTCTCACCGTAGCCGGGCCACAGGAATCTGCCGTCCTGGCTGCGGCGGAACCAGTTGACCTGGAAGATTTTCGGCAGCAAGGTGTCATCTTTGGCGGTCTCGCCGAGGTGCAGCCAGTGGTTCAGGTAATCAGCGGCGTGGTAGCCGATGAACGGCAACATCGCCATCGGATCGCGCCTGACCACACCGGTTTGCCCGACGGCGGCGGCGGTGGTTTCCGACGAGAGGGTGGCGCCCATGAACACCCCGTGATTCCAGTCGCGTGACTGAGTCACTAGCGGAATCGTGGTCTTGCGCCGGCCTCCAAATAGGATCGCCGAGATCGGCACTCCGCGTGGGTCGTCGTATTCTGGTGCCAGGATCGGGCACTGCTTGATCGGCGTGCAGAACCGCGAATTCGGATGGCTCGACGGCTGTGTGGATTCGGCTGTCCACTCGCTGCCATGCCAGTCAGTCAGGTGGGCGGGCGGGGTGCCCATGCCTTCCCACCACACGTCTCCGTCGTCGGTAAGGGCGACGTTGGTGAACAGCGTGTTGCCCTTTTCCAAGGTGCGCATGGCGTTGGGGTTGGTCGAGTAGCCGGTGCCGGGGGCGACACCGAAGAATCCGTATTCGGGGTTGACCGCGTAAAGACGCCCATCCTCGCCTGGGCGCATCCAGGCGATGTCATCACCGAGCGTTTCCACCTTCCATCCGGCGACGGTGGGTTCGAGCATGGCGAGATTGGTTTTGCCGCAGGCGCTGGGGAAAGCGGCGGCGATGTAGTGGACTTTCTGCTGTGGGCTGGTGAGTTTGAGGATGAGCATGTGTTCAGCCAGCCAGCCCTCGTCTCGGGCCATCACGCTGGCGATGCGCAAGCTGTAGCACTTCTTGCCCAGCAACGAGTTGCCTCCGTAGCCGGAGCCGAAGGACCAGATTTCGCGGGTTTCGGGGAAGTGAGCGATGTATTTGGTGTCGTTACATGGCCACATCACATCGGCCTGGCCAGGGGCCAAGGGTGCACCTACCGAGTGCAGGGCGGGCACGAACTCGGCGGTCTCGCCCATGACGTCCAGGACGGGGGTTCCCATCCGGGTCATGATCTTCATGCTGGCGGCGACGTAGGCGCTGTCGGTGATCTCGACGCCGAACTTGGGGTCTTCAGCATCTAGCGGTCCCATGCAAAACGGGATCACGTACATGGTTCGCCCGGCCATGCAGCCGCGGTACAGGTCTGCCATCAGCCTTTTCATGGCCGCTGGGGCCATCCAGTTGTTGACAGGGCCGGCGTCATGTTCGTTTTCAGAGCAGATGAAGGTTCTTTCCTCAACGCGAGCGACATCGGAGGGGTCGGTGCGGGCCCAAAAGGAGTTCGGTTTCTTGTCCTCGTTGAGCTTGACCAGTGTTCCGGCCTGCACGAGCTGTGAAGTGAGGCGCTGCCATTCGGCGTCGGAGCCGTCGCACCAGTAGATGTCGTCCGGGGTGGCTAGTTCCGCGACTTCACGCACCCATGCCAGCAGGCGGGGATGAGTGGTCGGGGTGTTCACCAGTCCGGGCGTCGTTGCCGCAGTCATGTCCTTATGCCTTTCCCGCCGCGTGGCGCCTTCCATGTTGCTTTACAATTTGCTAACTTTAGCAAGTCATGAGGTCCGGGGCGGCATTCTTGCCCTGTGGTGTTTCCCCGGCCTCGCGGGCCTAGACAGCGCACGGGGGAGGCGGTATTGGCGCTAGCGAGCTGGCGCAGGTGCCGTCATAGACGCGTGCACGCCTGCCGTAGCGTGAAACGCTGCGAAAGGGGCACATTCATGAGCGCACCGCTGTACCAGGTCAAGGCCGAGTTCTTCAAGACGCTGGCGCACCCGGCCCGCATTCGGGTCCTGGAGTTGCTTGCCGAACGGGAGCATTCGGTTTCGGAGATGCTGCCCGAAGTTGGCATCGAGCCCGCCCATCTGTCGCAGCAGCTGGCAGTGCTGCGCAAGATGAACCTCGTCGTCACCCGAAAAGAAGGCTCGACGGTGTTCTACTCCCTGGTCAGTCCGCAGGTCGCCGAACTCCTCGCCGTAGCGCGCCGGATTCTTACCGAGGTGCTCACCAGCCAGGCTGGCCTGCTAAGGGACCTGCGAGCCTCCACTGGAGCCAAACAATGAGCCTCCAGTGCGCCTCGAGACGGGGCGGGGGTGCCAGGAAGGCTTCCATCTCTCGTGCCGGAACGGCACGCCCCGCCCAATCCCTTGGGCTCCTGCGTTAATGCAAAGTCGTATCGACGGGTCTGGAGCTGGTCAGGCACAATGTCGGGGTGTTGAACCTCGGCCAGCTGGAAACCAAGGTCATGGATGTCTTGTGGGACACTCCAGCCCAACCGCTACGGGTCCGCGACGTCATGGACCGGATAGACGACGACACGTCGAGGGCCTACACGACGGTTATGACGGTCTTAGACAATCTGCACCGCAAAGGCTGGGTCATACGGCATACCGAGGGTCGCGGCTACGTCTACTTGCCGGCGAAGAACCGGGAGGAAGCCGTAGCCGACGCGCTACGCGAGGTCCTGGGGTCGGTGGCGGACGCGGACGCCGTGCTGCTGCATTTCGCGCGGACGGCATCCGACGATGAGGCCGACATCTTGCGGCGCGGGTTGCGCCGGCGCACGAATAAGCCACGGCCGTGATCGCGGCCGGAGCATTGCCTCTGGCTGTCATTGGACTCTGAGCGAGAATGCTTGCCATTCAAGGGTTCATGCTGAATGAATCGTAACTACGATCCTGCATAGTAGTTGTAACTATATCGTTACATTGCTTTATTGAAGTAGATCACTGTTGATGGAAGTCTTCTCCCAACCCCCTGAACCTCAGGCGTAAGGAGAACTTCCGATGCGTCCACGGCTTCTCGCCTTGGCCGGCGCCGCTGTCATGATCGCAGCGTCGCTCACCGCCTCCCCTGCACAAGCAAGCCACGCGTGGTCCAACTACCATTGGGCACGCACCGCGAACCCCTTCACCGTCGAGCTTGACGACAACGTCACCGCGGCCTGGGATTCCTACCTGCGCACGGCTTCTACCGACTGGACCGCCTCAGCCAAGCTCAACACCGTTGTGCTGACGGGGTCATTCGGTGACCGCAACGCGTGCACGCCCACCAATGGGCACATCGAGGTGTGCAACTACACCTATGGTGCCAATGGCTGGCTCGGCCTGGCGTCCATTTCAATCACCACGGGCAATCACATCTCCCGCGCGTACGCGAAGATGAACGACACGTATTTCAACCAGGCTACGTACAACACCCCCGCTTACCGGCGGCTCGTGATGTGCCAGGAGGTTGGGCACGGTTTCGGGCTAGGGCACCAAGACGAGAACCAGACGAACCCGAATCTTGGTTCCTGTATGGACTACACCCGCAACCCGGCTGGCCCGCCGTCCAATGAGCACCCTAACTCGCATGACTACGCTCAGCTGAACACCATCTATACGCACCTGGACTCGTTTAACACCACCGCGTCCGTGGACGGTCCGGGCAGTCTTGCCACCGATGACCGCGCGACCTGGGGCAAGCTGGTCTCCGGCAAATACGGCAAGGGCGCAAACACCTTTGTTCGCGACTTCGGAAACGGCAACCGCACCGTAACTCACGTCTTCTGGGCCTAGCCCGGATCGACCGGTTCCTCGCCGCATTACAGTGGACTGCCCCGCCACAAGCGGGGCAGTCCACTGTTTACTTACTGTTAGCGGGCCTCAGTCGGTGAGGTGCCTTGCTTGCCGCGCAGGGTAACCGCGGCGAGCGCTGCCCCAGCCAGAGCGATGATGGCGGCCCCAGCAAGCGCTGCCGAGAAGCCACCGGTCAGCACGGTCGCATTGCCGAGCTCACCTGCCCCGTTCGAGGTGGCCACGGCGGTCATCGCCGCCAGCCCGAGCGCCGACCCGATCTGGTAGCTGGTGTTGACGATCCCACTTGCCAGACCACCTTCCTGCGCAGGGGCGGCTGAAATCGCGGTGCCCAGCGAGGGAATGAACGCCAGCGCCATCCCCAAAGCGGCGATGAGCGAAGCGGGCAGGACGTCCAGCCAGAAGGTTCCTTGCGGGCGGATAAACGCCAGCCCTGCCGTCCCGGCAGCCAGAATGCCAAGCCCAGCAACGGTCATGGCCTTCGGCCCGAAGCTTCTCGCCGCCCGGGGTGACAGCACGATCATCCCGGCCATGATGAGCACTGTCATCGGAAGCAACGCGGCACCCGAGGGGAAGGCGCTGTAACCGAGGACCTGCTGCAGGTACAGATTCAGGAAAAACCACATCGGAATCCACGCCGCGCCAAGCAGAAGCTGTGCCAGGTTCGCCGCGGCCAGGTTCGGGGCGCGGAAAATACCAAGCCGCATCAAAGGTTCCCGCCGGAGGGCTTGCAGCGCCACGAACGCCGCGAGCAAGACCCCCGCAGCCGCGAGTACCGCCCAGGTCTGTGCTGAAGCCCAGCCGGCTTCCGGCGCCCGCACGACGGCATACACTGCCCCGCCGAGCCCTGCGGTCGCCAGCAACGCACCGAGCCAGTCGACGGAGCCACGTGTGCCACCGTTGCCTTGTGGCATAAGGGCGAACGTGCCTGCCAGTGCGAGCAAGGCCACCGGGACATTGAGGTAGAAGACCCAGGGCCAGCTCACATACTCGGTGATAACCCCGCCGAGGAACACGCCGGCCGTGCCGCCCGCGGGAGCTGCCGCGCCATACAGGGCAAGGGCTTTAGTCAGCTCCTTGGGGTCATTGCCGAACAGCATCATCAGTAAGGTCAGCGCCGATGGGGCGATAAGTGCGGCGCCAGCACCTTGCACCGCGCGTCCGGCGAGCTCTGTGGCCACATTGCCCGCCGCTGCGGCCAGCACCGAGCCAGCCAGCAGGATCGCCCAGCCAGAAGCGAACACCGTGCGTGCCCCGAACAGGTCGGAAAGCCGGCCGCCCAGGAGCAGCAACCCTCCAAACGCGACAACATAGGCGTTGAACACCCAGGACAGGTTTTCTTGCGAGAAACCGAGACTCTCCTGCATCTGGGGCAATGCCACCCCGATGATCGATGTATCCATAATGACCATGAACTGTGCGGCGGCGATGAGAGCAAGAGCCCACGACCGCCTAGAAGACAAAGACATTTTTCAAACCCCTTATCTGGGTACCGGGTTAGCCCGGCCGAAGACGGGCAAAGCATTACGGCGGAGGCCGTGCAGGCGTCACCTTTGGCGGCTGCGGTGGCCCGTCTGCCAACATCGGCGGTTCATCACTAGTCCCCTCTTGATACCCTAGGGGGGTATCAAGCAAAGGAAAGCTAACATACCCCCTGGGGGTTTGTGCCAGGTGTGTTCACGTGACCGTGGCCACAGCTGGCGGCCCCGACGCGAAAGGCGCCCGCACCGCTAGGTGTGGGCGCCCTAAAGCGCTGCAGGATAAGGGTTTATGGGGCGCTGACGATCACCGCAATGCGGCGCCAACTAGCCTCCGGACAGCGTTATCGAATTCCGCCGCGGGCACGGGCTGACCCGCCTCTAGCCACCACTGCACCAAAGCCAGATATGCCGCGGTGACAAAGCGTGTGTAAGCCTCCGGCGGTAGCGGTCCGCCGGCTTTCCTTGCGCTCACCTCGTCGGCGATGGCACCGGCGACGGCAGATTCGATCTGGCGGACCACTTTGCCGCGAGTGGCCGGCCCAAACAGCGCCGCGGCCAGGTCGCGATGTTCGGCGATATGCAGCAGGAGCGGCAGGCCGAAGCCCAGACCGGGTTTTGCCGCTTCGGTGATCGCGCGCAGTTGGGCCAGAGTCGCCTCGAGCAGGGCGTCTTTCACCGGAAAATGAGTGTAGAAAGTGGACCGGCCGACATCGGCGCGGTCAATGATCTCCTGAACGGTGATGTCCTCATAGGACTTGTTCGCCATTAGCGTCAGCAGAGCACTGATGAGCGCCTGTCGCGTCCGGCGCACTCGGCGGTCAGTTCTGGTGTCCATGGCACATCCCTTTCCTGAACAGCTTTGCGCTCTGTGTCCCGTATGGGATATCCGGCCGGAGACTGCCTCTGGCCCCGGCAACCTTACTGGCCATAGCGTTCTTTAGTAGACACAGTATCCAGGAATGGAGTAGCCATGTTGTACCGCGCGTCGCTCATCAGCACCACTGCCGTCACCGCGGCGACCGGTGTGCACCACGTCTTCCGGCTCGGGCTGCCTACCTTGATCCCAGCCCTCATCGTCGTGGCCTTGCCCATCGCGTCACTGGCGCTGTACGCGTCTCGTGGCAAGCGCCTGGCGCTCTACGGCTATCTCGCCGTAACAGCCCTCGCCGTGGTGTGGTTCGGTGTCATCGACGGATTTCTCGACCATGTCCTCAAAGCCATCGGCATTGTCAACTTGACCTTCTTGCCAGGAGGGGATGAGCCCGTCGTCCCAACGGTGTATTCGCTGTGGTCGCCGCCGGCGACAGCCCTCTTCTACGAGTCCACCGGTGTCCTGACAGCGATCGCTAGTGTGCCGGCGGTGTACTTCGCCTGGAGGCTATACCGCGAGGCGACCGGGAACACGACATCGCCATAGCGGTTATTGCCTTGGTGAACTGCCGGGCAGAGGAACCGCGCGTCATCAAACCTTGCCGCGGACGTCGTCGCGATGCTCGCGCATTGCCTGGGTCATTTCCTCAAGGAATCGTTTGACTGTGGACAGCTCGCTGTCGCTGAAGCGGTCCATGACGGCATCGCTGCGCCGTCCAAGCGGCGCGAAGAAGCGCATCGCCACTTCGGCGCCCGCGTCGGCGTAACGCAAGTAAACCTTGCGGCGGTCATCGGTGTCGCGCTGACGGTAGATGTGACCCGTGGTTTCGAGGCGGTCGACGAGAGCGGTGACGGAGCTGGTGGAGAAGTTCAGCTCTTCCGCCAGGCGCCCAGCGGTCAGCGGCGCTCCTGCTCGTTCGGCCTCCATCACGGCGAGCAATGCGTGCAAGTCCGCGGCACCGAGCTGATTTTGGCCGGCGAAGGCATGGCCAATGTGCTGGGCGTGAGACTGATATTGGCGCAGCAAGCTCACTATGTCGTCGGCGAGCTGGCCATGGGAAGTCTCACGGCGCCGGAACATTTTCGACATCAAGCAGCGCTCCTCTCGGTACCTCAATATAGGCCCTCGCTTGACAAGTATCTCGACCAACGAGATATTCTTCAAACGTGAAATCAGCTAGACGAGCGATATCAGGGTTAGTCGGCGCTATCTCCACCTTCATCAGCGGCAAAACCGGGGCGTGGGTGGTGCTGCTAGGCGGCATAGCCGTGTCTGCCGCCATCATCACGTCAGGTGGGGAGGCAGCGTCGAGTAATGATCCGGCATCCGCGCTTCCTGCCGCCTCTCAGTCAGCACAGGTCGCCGCCCTGCAGCGGCAGTTACCAAGCGGCCAGCGGAATCCGGCGCTGATCATCTACTCCCGGGACGATGGCAGGCTCACCGACGCCGACCGCGACGTCATCAACGCTGATGCGGCAAAGCTCACGCGGCTAGCACTGGGGGGCGATGTCAGCCCGCCGGTCTTCGCGGCGGATGGCGCCGCGGCGCTCCTAGCCGTGCCGCTGAGCGCACAGGACTCTGCCACCCAGACCGCCGAGGCGGTTCAGCAGATTCGCGAACAGCTGCGCCAGGGCCAGCGCGATGGGCTAACCGCGCAGGTGACCGGAGGCGCTGGTTTCACCGCGGATATCGCGAAGTCCTTTGACGGCGCCAATGTCAGCCTCCTCATCACGACGGTGGTGGTGGTCGCGGTCCTGCTATTGGTGACCTACCGCAGCCCGTTCCTGTGGCTAGTGCCCCTGGCCGTTGTCGGCCTGGCCGATGTGGTCACCAACGCGTTGCTGGCGCTGCTCTCCCGCACAGCGGGATTGCCGCTGGACCCATCGACCATCGGCATAGTCGATGTGCTGGTCTTCGGCGCCGGAACGGATTACGCACTGCTGCTAATCGCACGCTATCGCGAAGAGCTGCGCAGCAATGTCGACCGGCATGAGGCGATGCGCCGCAGCATTCGTGGTGCCGGGCCTGCCATCGCAGCCAGCGGCCTGACCGTGGCGCTGAGTCTACTGACTCTGATCTTCGCCCAGTTGGAAGGAAACAAAGGCCTAGGTATGGCGGGAGCCATCGGTGTGACCATCGCGGCGATCTTCGCCCTCACGCTGCTTCCAGCTGCGTTGTCGCTGTTTGGCCGCAAGCTGTTTTGGCCGTTCGTGCCCAAGGTGGGAGATCCGGATCCGTCGCGTTCCGGTTTCTGGTCGAGGATCGGGCGGATCGTCGACTCGCGCCCGCGCGTGGTCGCCCTTGGCGCCACCATCCTGCTCGCGGTCATGAGTCTGGGCATCGTCGATGCGCGCCTGGGACTAAGCCGGACCGAGCAGTTCAGAGTCCAGGCTGAATCGATTGACGCGCTGCAAACCATTGCCCAGCATTTCCCGGCTGGGTCGGCAGATCCGGTGGTCGTCACCGCGAAACCTGGCCAGGATGAGGGTGTCGTGGCCGCGGTCACCGCCACACCCGGCGTGGCATCCGTGCGGCCAGGCGAGCGTAGCAGTGAAGTCGCCACCTTTGATGTCGTGCTGACGTCCGAACCGGACAGTGCAGAAAGCTATCAGACCATTAAAGATCTGCGGATGCGTCTGGCTCAGGTCGAAGGGGCGGGCGCGCTCGTCGGCGGCACGGTGGCCATCAATCTAGACACCCGGCAGGCCGCTATCGACTCTTTGAAGACAGTCGTTCCGCTCATCTTGATAGTGGTCTTCGTGATCCTCGTGTTCTTGCTGCGGTCCTTGCTGGCACCGGCGATACTCGTGATTACCGTTGTGGCGACTTTCTTCGCGGCCCTCGGCGCGGCCAACTTCTTGTTCACTCAAGTTCTTGGCTACGCCGCGCTGGACACCAATGTGCCGCTACTTTCGTTCCTCTTCCTCGTCGCCTTGGGCGTTGACTACAACATCTTCCTGGCGACTCGAGCCCGGGAGGAAGCCCTAACGTTGGGCACCCGCAAGGGCATGCTCGTCGCCCTGTCTGTTACCGGAGGCGTTATTACCAGCGCCGGGATTCTGCTCGCCGCGGTGTTCGCGGTTCTTGGAGTGCTGCCGCTGGTGACGCTTACCGAGATCGGCATCATTGTCGGCATCGGTGTCTTGCTTGACACGCTCATTGTGCGCACTCTGCTCGTTCCCGCTTTAGCGATCGTCCTTGGCGACCGTTTCTGGTGGCCGGGAAAGGTCCATAAAGGCGGGTCCAGCACACCAGACGTGCGGCAGTCGACAGCATAGGGCGGCTGGCGGCGAATCACTAAGTGGCCTGCGGTCCAGCCGGTGATGGCGCGGCAGCCACGCTTACTGTCACGCACCAGCGGCGGCAGGATCGGATGCCCTTCGGAGTGGCAGTAGCACGACAGGAATGTCTCGTGACCGGTCGGGGCAACCGCGGATGTTGCTGAAGCAATTTGGCGACGGTGCAAACGGCACCTTCCAACGCCGCAAGGGAAGAGACGCAACGGAAGTGGCGCATCACCTTGCGCCAGGAAGGGCCAGGACCCTCGGGCCAATGCTAGCCACCAAGAGTCCGCAGCCGCTGCTGATACTCCTGCTCGTCAATCTCGCCGCGGGCGTAACGCTCGGCCAGAATCTGGCGCGCTATATCGCCGCCGGCCGCCGGCCGGCTACTTCCGGTCGCGCGAATCACCAGCCAGACCACTCCGGCGATTAGGGCAAAGAACACTAGCGTGCTCAGCGACATGAAGATCCAGCCCCAGCCTCCCATGCCGCCGCCATATCCGGGCATCATGACAACCATCTCCTATGCGTTTCGCCTGACTCACCGTCCGGAATGGACCGACGGGAATGCTTGCCGAGCAGCGGCACCCGCCGCATCGCTGCTTTCGCGGACCGGGGGCCGGTCCAGTGTCTTGCTGCCAGCAGGGTCAGCCGACAGCATCAGGGCGATCGAATATGACCCCCACCGCGGCCGTTTCATCGCCGGCTCCTTCTTGGAACATTTCACCTTGAGCGTGCGCGCGGCTACCTGCGGCGGGTATGGGCGCGGGTCCCGTTTTGCCGGGTCTTTAGACCCTACCCCGACGGGGTATCCGTGGAAGCGCGAACACGGAGCCGTCATCGGACTCATGGGTGTGATGACGGCCGCGCTTGTCTGGTGCTTTCGACCCGCGAACGGGTGCGGTGACCGTGCGGCGTTGCGGTCATGCCGCCGTGCGCGCTGGGCTGAGTCTGCGTAGCAGCAGGGCGTTGAAGGTGACGATGATCGTGGAGGCACTCATCAGCAGCGCGGCCCACTCTGGCCGCAGCAGCAGACCCAGGCTCGGGTAGAGCACACCGGCCGCCACTGGGATGGCTAGCAGGTTATAGATGGCGGCCCAGAAAAGGTTCTGCTTGATTTTGCGCCGCACTGCCCGTGCGATGACGAGCGCGTAACCGGCATCGGCCGGATTGTCGCGCACCAACACAACATCCGCGGTTTCGACGGCGACGTCGGTGCCTGCGCCGATCGCGATGCCGACATCGGCCTGGGCGAGGGCTGGGGCGTCATTGACTCCGTCACCGACCATGGCGACCTTTGCGCCGGCGTTCTGCATTTCCTTGATATGGCTGGCTTTGTCTTCGGGCAGCACCTCGGCGATGATGGTATCGATGCCGAGCTGGCGGGCGACCGCGTCGGCAGTCCGCTTCTGGTCTCCGGTGAGCATGACCGTTTTGACGCCCGCCCGGTGTAGCGCGGCGATGGCTTGAGCCGCGGCGTCGCGGGCCTTGTCCGCGACGGCGACGAGCCCGATCGCGCTGCCGCCTGCGGCGACATACATCGCTGTTTTTCCCTGGGCGGCGAGCTCTGCGGCTTTCGCCATCAGCAACGAGGCGTCTACGTCCTCCTTCGCCATTAGCTTCAGGTTCCCAATTAGCACCAGCTGGCCGTCTACCGTGGCCTTCACTCCGTGCCCGGGGACGGAGTCGAACTGCTCCGGTTCGCTGAGCGATAGGCCGCGTTTCCTAGCTTCGGCTGTGATGGCTGTGGCGAGGGGATGCTGTGACGGAATGTCGGCCGATGCTGCCAGGCGCAAAACCTCGTCGGCATTTGCGGTTCCGGCTGGTACGACGTCGGTCAGTACCGGCTTGCCCTCGGTCAGGGTTCCGGTTTTGTCGAATACGACCGTGTCGATTCCGGCGGTCTGCTCAAGGGCGGTGGCGTTTTTGAACAGCACGCCACCGCGGGCGCCCTGTCCAACCCCGACCGTGATCGCCGTAGGTGTCGCCAGAGCGAGCGCGTCCGGGCACGCGATAACAATGGCTGAAACTGCTGCTGTGACGGCGAAACCGACGCCGTGTGATCCAAACGCAAGCCACGCGAGGAAAGTCAGTAGGCCCGCGCCGAGTGCCACGAAGACGAGGTACTTACCTGCGGTGTCGGCCAGCCGCTGCGCGGGCGCCTTCGATGCCTGGGCATTGCGGACCATCTGCACGATCCGTGCCAGTGCGGTATCGGCACCCACTGCGGTGGCCGTGAAATTAAATGCCCCAGTGGTGTTCAGGGTTCCGCCGACGACGGTGGCGCCCGGTGCCTTAGCGACCGGCAGCGGCTCGCCCGTGATCATCGATTCGTCCACATAGGACGAACCTTCGATGACTTGGCCATCAACAGGTATCCTGGCGCCCGGCTTGACCACGACGACATCTCCGGTCACCACCTGCTCCAGTGGCAGCTCGCTGTCGTGACCGTCGCGTTTGACGATAGCTGTCTGAGGCGCGAGCTTAAGCAGCGCCTCCACCGCTTGCCCGGTGGCGAACCGCGAGCGCATCTCCAGCCAATGTCCAATCAGGCTCAGAGTTGTCAGCATCGCGGCTGCTTCGAAGAAGACCTCGTGCCCGCCAAGGAACGTAGCCGCCACTGAGTAGCCGTAGGCCACGAGGATGCCGACCGCGATCAGCGTCATCATCGTGACCTCGCCGTGCTTAAGCGACCGCCATGCCGAAGAGAGGAATGGCCAGCCGCCCCAAAGCACGACTGGGGTCGCCAGCACTAACCCGAACCACGACATCGGTATGCCGAACGGGGGCTCGCTTGGCAGACCGATCGCCCCGCCGATGGGGGAGAAGATGACGATCGGCAGGGTCAGGATCGCCGAGATGACGAACTTGCGCAGCATGGCATTGACCATGTCGGCCCCATGCCCCGCATGCTCGTCGTTCGGTCCGCCTTCATGCCCGTCATGCCCGCCAGATGTTTGGTGCCCGTGGCGCATATCGTGTGCGGCCGGAGGGGCAGCATGGTGCCCTTTGTGGACAATGCCTTCCGCCGTGCCGTCGTGGGTGCGCTTTCCACTGTTAACGCTCATGCTGTGGCTCATCGTCCTCAGCCCGGGACTCTGGGCGCCGTGATCAGTGTCATGAGCGCTCAGGTGCGAGGCGTGGGCGGTATGGGCCGACTGCTCGTCGGGTGCTCCGGCGGCGGGGTGCCCCGGCTGGCAGCATGACGCGGGGCAGTCCCCGCAGTCGCAGCCGTAGCCGTTGGCCCGCAGCGCGGACTCCAGGCTGGCGTGGTTAGTCGTGGCCGGGTCGTATTCCACGTGAGCGACCGACCGGGTCCGGTCGATCGCTACGGCCATCACCCCAGCCTGGCTGCCCAGCAGACGTTCCACACTCGCCAGCTCGGTGCCGCAAAAGCAGAACTGCAGGGCGATCTCGGCGACCTTCGTCATGCCCTTAACCTTCCGTCGCGGTGGCCGGCAACCGGTGTACTGAAGCGAGACGTCTGCGCCAGCTGGCATGCTGACGCAGACGCATGGCTGGCTACAGCCGGTCGAGGATCTTCTGCAGCTGGGCAACCTCGGTGGTCTGTGCCTGCTCAATCATGGTGGCGAGGCGCTTGGCATCCGGGTTACTGCCGTTTTTCTCCTCATCCCGGGCCATCTGAATCGCACCGTTATGGTGGGCGATCATCATGCGGGCGAATTCTCGGTCAAATTCGTTACCCGACAAGGATTTGAGCTTGGTCATGTCCTGTTCGGACATCATCCCGGGCATGTTCCCCATGCCAGGCATGTTGTGCCCGCCTGGCTGGGCGGTCGGCTGCTTCCAGCTGGTGAGCCAGCCGGTCATGGTGTCGATTTCTGGTTGCTGCGCGCCTTTGATCGTGGCAGCGAGCTGTTTGATCTCTGGATCGGAGGCACGCGTCGTGGCCAGGTCTGCCATCTCTACTGCCTGCTGGTGATGCGGGATCATCATCTGGGCGAACTGCACGTCGGCGGCATTGAATGCCGCGCCGGCCGGAACGGAAACGGCGGGACTGGTGGTGTTGCCGTGGTCCATGCCGGGCATGGTGTTGGCGCCGCATGCGGCCAGCAAAGTTAGCCCTGCCGCCACAGAGGTGACCGCCAAGGTGCGGATGATGCGGTTCATGATGTGCCTTCCTTGCGAGTGTGGCATTTGGAATGGGAGTCAGCGGTAGCCCGCTTCCTCACGTCCGTGCCACCGAAAGGTCGGCTATAAGCAGGCCAATGCGCGATAGGGGTGGGCCACGGCCGATCCCGGGACGGGGTGCCGCCTGCCAATGCGGCCGCGTCGTAGACGCGCTCCGGCGGTGCAGCATGAAAAGGGCGACTACGGCGGTCAGGGCACTGGACAGGATCGCGACACATATCGCCATTAGCGTTCCGGGCGTGTGCTCAGCTGGCGGCGTCGTCAGGGCATCAGCTCGGGGCAGGAGCGGCGTTAGGTGTGAAGCTACGGCGCCAGATAGTTGCTGGTGATGCCCGAAGGTTACGTGGACGCTGGTTGCGCCAGCCAGGCCCGCGTGGCCTGTGGTGTGCATAGTGAACAGCCCAGCAGTGACCATGAGCAGCAGGAAAAGCACAGGCAAATCTTGCCGTACTCGCATACTGGTCACCTCCTGGCGGGCGTGCGCCTTTGATCGTACCGCCTGGGGGTATGGCTTCCATGTGTGGTGCCTCAGCCGCTACTGTCTGCGGGAGCTTCCGCCCACCATCTCTGGAGCACATGGTGTCGCACACACACTCGCACGCGCACCCCAGCGAGCACCGTCGCGCCAGCAGGCGCACGATTCGGTTCACCGCCGGTGTCCTGATTCCCGCCGCGCTTGCCACCCTGATCGGCTTGATCGTGCTGTGGCCAGGCAAAGCCGACAGCGTGGAGCCATGGACTGGTGCTCCCGCCGTTGAGGCAACAGTGCTTGCGGTGCATGAGACGGTCTGCCCGCCGGTGGGCGATCAGGAGCCGGGGACCAAGGTCCCGGAGCGCCGCTGTGGAACGGTTACGCTGAAGGTGACTGACGGTCCTGGGACAGGGCGGCAGGTTCAGGCGGAGCTACCGTCCGGGCAGGGCGCTCCCCATGTTGTTCCTGGGGATTCAGTCGTGCTGATGGTCACGGGTGACTCCGCCGACCCGCAGGCATCCGTGTACCAGATCATGAGTCATGAACGCAGCAGCGCACTGATCGCGGTATTCCTGGCATTCCTTCTGGCGGTAGTCGGTTTCGGGCGATGGCGCGGAGTTCGCGCGCTGGGCGGGCTCGCCTTTACCTTCGCGGTACTGCTGATGTTTGTGGTGCCGGCCATTTTGGACGGCTCACCGCCGCTGCTCGTGGCGATTGTTGGTGCCTCGGCCATCATGCTTGTCGTCTTGTTCCTCACTCACGGCATCAATCTGCCCACCTCCATGGCAGTGCTGGGCACGCTCGCCAGTCTCATGCTGGCTGGCCTGCTCGCCCTGCTGAGCACCAGCATGCTCAAGCTCACCGGAATTGGCAGCGAGGAGGACTCTTTCCTGTCCATGCAGTATCCGGGCGTTAACATGCTTGGGCTTTTGCTGGCAGGTATCTTGATCGGTGCTCTCGGGGTTCTCGATGACGTTACGGTCACCCAGGCCACCACCGTCACCGAGCTGGCGCACGCCAATCCGGACATGGGTTTCGCCCGCTTGTACAAGGCGGCCGAGCGAGTGGGGCGGGCCCACATCACGTCTGTCATCAACACCATCGTGCTGGCCTATGCCGGCGCGTCATTGCCGGTGTTGCTGCTCATCGTCGCCGGGGGTGCGTCATTGCCGGAAATGCTCACCAGCGAATGGCTCACGCAGGAAATCGTGCGCAGCATCGTTGGCACGCTCGGACTGATCGCCGCTGTCCCGATCACCACGGCGCTAACGGCGCTGACGCTAAGCCGTGAGGCACCACGGCGCCGGGTGCCCTCGCCACCGCGAAGACGGCTGGCCGATCCACCCGAGACGGTGTGGAGTGGTGAGGACACCGGCGCTGTAGCCAACCCAGGCCCGCGACGGTGGTGACCATGGCCGTGCCTGTCCGTTGAGCACAACATGCAACCGGCCAGTTTCGCAGCCGGGCTCTTCGCTGCCGTCCCTCAGCCGGCGCTGGCCTCATGCGTCTGGACAGCAAATGCACCGTCACCCACAGATCTAGGCGGCCAGTGGTGGATCGCTGCCCGCACCAGGGTGCGGCCAGCGATCTCCTTACCCCTCGAGGGAACGGTCATGCGTCTGGCTACCGCCCTCGCTGAGCAGTGTAAGTGCGCGGGCAGCTTTCTACTATGCGCAGTCGTATCTAGCGGCGTTCGCTGCGAAGGGTGGTGGCAACGGATGTTGGTATTAAGCCATTCTCATGAGCGTTCGCTACCCCCAGGGGGTAGTAGTACCGTTCTGGGCGTGAAGGAAGCGCTCGCAAGAAGGCCGAAACCGTCGCTACGCTGCGCCGTGCCGTCGGTGTTCGCTGTCTTCAATGGCCTGCGTCTTAAAGGTTTCCGGGCGGTCAGGCCATGACAGCGCTGCCAAGGGTGGTGGTATGCCGTGGCTGTTGCTGCGGCACGCCCGCCAAAGTTCTCGCGCCTCATGTACTTGCGGCGCCACCGATTCCGGTTCCCCGCAGCACGGCAGCAACAACGGCTACGGCTGTGGCCGCAGTGCCGAAACGGTAACGCCTACGAGCCGGTGCACAGCCGCCTGAGACTTAAGCGATCTCGCCGCTGACAAGGCGTGCAGGCAGAATTCGGCCAGCTCACCCTGCGGGACATCCTTTCGCAGGCCGCCGCTTTCGGCAGACACCGCTGTCAGCAGCTTTGTTACCAGCCCGGCGAGCTGACGCTGCACAGCAGCAACGTGGTCGCCCTTGTGTAAAGTGGACACCAGTTCCGGTGCGTGACCTGCCTGGTGAAACGAGATGAACGCATAGCCGGTGAGCACCGCTTCCAGCCGCTGCGCTGGTGTGCCGGGCCGCTGGCTGAGCTCGGTCAGCTGGGCCAGGTGCGCGGCCAGGTGCTGCTGGTGCCATGCCACCAGAATGGTCTGTGTATCAGGGAAATACTTGTAGAGAGTGGCCCGGCCAATACCCGCGCGCTGGGCGATCTGGGACATGGTGACGGCGGTCAGCCCGTGCTCGGCTGCCAGGTCCCATGCCGCGGCGATGATCGCCTCGCGTACCGCATGGCGGTGCGCGTCAACAGTCTCGTCCCACAGTTTCGGCACTCGTCCATCATACGCAACGCCTCTAGCATGACATTATGCTTTGACACAATACAAACTGTCTCGATAAAGTGCTTGGTATGAGAACACCTATTCTCAATCCGCCTCAAGTGCCGCGCTGGGTAAAGGTGGCCGCTGCCGCTTTCCTGCTCGTGCTGGTGGTGCTTCTGCTGGCCAAAGGCGGACACGGCCCTGGCCGCCACCATGGAGGCGGGCTTGTGGTTTCTGTGGTGACGTGGTGGTGATGATGCGGCCGGCGCTGCGCAAGTCATTGCTGACCTTGCATGTCTGCGTATCGGCGGGATGGATGGGTGCCATCTTGGTGTTCCTGGCGCTTTCCATCATCGGAATGACCAGTGCCGATGCCGCGACGGTTCGTGGGGTTTACCTCGTGATGCAACCGGCGGCACGCTTCGTTCTTGTCCCGCTGGCGATTGCCAGCCTCGTGACGGGGATCGTCCAGAGCCTTGGCACCAAGTGGGGATTGCTGCGCCATTACTGGGTCATCTTCAAGCTGGTGATCAACCTGGTGGCCACGGGTGTCTTGCTTTCCTACTTCCCGACGTTTCGGCGCCTTGCTGTCTTGGCCAGCGATCCGGCCGCTGATCTGCCGGACGTGCGTAGCGGTTCGCCCGGCCTGCACTCTGTTCTCGCCCTGATCGTGCTAGCCCTGGCAATGGTGCTGGCGGTGTTCAAACCTCGTGGCCTGACAGCCCGCGGGTGGCGCAAACAGCAAGCACGCCAACGGCAGGGCGTTACCGCTTAGCCGGTCTAGCAGGCCGCGAAGATCAGCGCGCCCAGGATGGTGCCGCCCAGGACGGCCGGTGCCAGGCTTCCCCCAAGCACAGCCAGCATTATGCGTGCCGGTTGCGGTTTGCGCGGCGGGCGGTTTTGCAGCCTTCGCGCCCGCCCGTGTTCCGGCGTGCGCATCGACAGCAGCGCCGCAGCGACCGCGTCGGTGCCGCATTCACGTGCGGCACTGTCGTCTGCGGACAGCTCGGTTAGCACCCGGGTCTGGGCCGCCGTCGTGCGCAGCAGCGGAATCCGGGGCAGTGCCGCCATCAATGCGTCGGCGGCCATGACGAGCCAATGGTGACGGCTCGCCAGATGGTGATGTTCGTGGCGCAGGACGGCGTCGCGGTGCGCTTCAGGAAGGTCGCGTACCGCCGTTGACGCGACGACCAGACCTGGGCGTCCGGCGATGCTGTAGGCGAACGGCGAATCATGCTCCAGCCATAGCACTCCACCAGTCTGCGACAGGGCTCGGACCCGTGCGGCCGTCAGGTGTGCCCGGTGAACGCGCTGCTGGCTGAGGAGCCGCTGTTTAACCAGAACCGTGGCGCGTACCGCCGCGAGGCAAAGGATGACCAGCACCGTGGCTCCGGTGAACTCGTCGGCGGGGTGTATGTGCGGGTGGCCAAGGAATGCCCAGCAGGCCTGCCATGATGCTTGCCCAATATGACTACGGTCTCCCATTAGCAGCATCACCGCGCCAGCACCGGCTGACACCACGGTCGCAATCGCCAAGCTCAGCCACCATGCCAGCTCAGCTCCGGGGGCGCTGATATGTCTGAGTCTGGCCAGCGGCAGTGGCGCCGCCCAACCGAGCACGACGACGGCCAGCAACAATGCCCCGGCGGCGATCATGAGCTTGGCTTGTTGGTGCGCCGGCGCAGCCCCCGCCGCAAAATGCCGGCCTCATCGTCGGATGCCGTCCGCGCGAAGTGCGGCAAAACGGCGTCCGAGTCGGCCGCTGATTCCAGGACCTCAAGCAGGGCGTCCGCGGCTGCTTCTTCCCGGTTCTTGGCCGGCGGATAGACGTAGCCCCGGCCCTCGGTGTGCAGGACAACCCAGCCTTTGCGGTGCAGGCTATCCAGGACCGTGATTACGGTCGTGTATGCGCGCGCGACAACGTCGCCGAGCCGGTCCATGATGTCGCGGACACGCAATGGTTCCCCCGGCGAGTCCCACAGGACATCCATGACTTTGGTTTCCAGTTGGCCGAGGTTCAACACCAGCACATTGTGCCTGGCCAGCGGTCGGCCGTCGATATGTGGCCGGGGCCGGGCCCGAAGGCGCCGGAACTGCGATGTGTCTTAGTAGCTGTGAAGGGTTCATGAAAGTTTGCGGGGAAGGCGCGAGGGTTCTCCTGCGCGGTACGAGATTGATCGCGCAGATGGCACGGTTACAACCTCCACAACCGCAGCGGCGGAAGCGCGGACAACATCAACACGACGTACACGCGCAATCTATCGTCCGAGCCCGCGAACGGCACCTGGCGGTTGAGAGTACGTAACGCCGCATCGATCGATGTGGGCTATATCAACAGCGTGGGCGGCGGTGCGGCTGGATGCTCAAAAAGCGCCGCTAGTCTGCGTCATCCGGACGGTGCGCTGATCCCGGCGTCGTGGACGTAGCGAGCCACCTGAACGCGGTTGGTGACTTCGAGTTTGGCGAACACGCTGCCGACATGTGTTTTGACAGTGGCGATTCCCATGTGGAGGGTTTGAGCGATCTCGGGGTTGGTCAATCCTTGGCTGACCGCGATAGCGACGTCGCGTTCTCGGTCGGTTAGCCGGGCGATCAGGTGGCGGGCGGCGCGCCGCCGGGAGTCGTCAGTGCTCTTGGTCGCGGCGGCGATCAGCTGGGTCGTCACGGTGGGGGACAGTGCTGGCTCACCGGCGGCGACGCGGCGCACGGCGTTGACGATGTCGCCCGGTGAGGTGTCTTTGAGGAGGTATCCCGCGGCGCCCTGCTTGAGCGCGGTCAGGATGAGCTCGTCGGTGTCGAAGGTGGTCAGCACGATGACACGTGCCGAGATCCCGCGTTCGGGTAGCCGGCGCAGGACGGAAATCCCATCCATGCGCGGCATTCTGATATCGAGCAGGACGACGTCAGGCTTCTCGCGCGCGATCGTGCTGATCGCGGCGTGCCCGTCTGTGGCTTCCCCGGCGATGGTGATGTCGTTGCTGCCGCCAAGGATCATCCTCAGGCCGGCCAGCACGAGCGGATCGTCGTCCACAATGACCACTCGTATCATGTTCACTCGTTCCATGGCAGATTCGCTTGCACAACAAAGTATCCGTCAGCGCGTTGCCCGCACTCGAAGGTCCCGCCCGCGAGGTCGGCTCGCTCAGCCAAGCCGGTGAGCCCGACGCCCGCGGGCGTGAAATCCGGGTTTGCTTTGGTACCAACGAGATTGCGGATTTCGACCTCCAGACCGGAGCCGGGTACACCGGCAAGCCGGACAGTCACCAACTGGCCTGGGGCGTGCTTACGGGCGTTTGTCAGTGCTTCCTGCACGATCCGGAACGCGGTCAGCGAAAGTGCTTGCGGCATCAGCTTTCCAGGAGGTGTCTGCAGGCCTGAGGCGTCGAGCCGCACGTCCGTGCCAGCTTCGCGTGCATCGGCGATAAGGGCTGGCAATTCGGCCAGCGTTGGCTGTGCTTCCGGCACCGCCAAAGCTGGATGACCGGCACGCAGGACCCCAAGCACCTGGCGTAGCTCAGTCAAGGCGAGCTGCGCGTTGGCCTGGATCGTTTGCGCGGTCGCGGCCGTCTGCGCGCGGTCCAAGTCTTCACGGTAGGCCAGCGCCCCAGAGTGCATGGCCACCAGGGAGATGCGATGCGCCAGAACATCATGCATTTCCCGGGCGATGCGGTTGCGCTCGGCGTCGCGTTCCACTTGGGCCGTTAGCGCTTGCTCCCGCTCGGCGGCTGCTAGCCGTTCCCGCAGGGTGGCGACAAGTTCACGGCGGGCCGCGATGTAGTACCCCGTGGCGATTGCCGCGGCGAAGAACGCCACGCTCAGCACGATACCGCCCGCGATATCGAGCGCACTGTCCTCGGCCGGTGAAAGACGCGGCCGGTACGCCACCTCAGACACGACAGCTCCAGCGGTGAAAACGACCGCGGCGGCAACGACCCACGCCCGTCTGCGCCAGGTGGCCATCGAGACGAGGGCCACGGTCGCCGGGCCCATCGCCGTGGCGGAAGCGACTGACGCCACGGCGGTCAGGCACGCCACAGCCAAGGGAAAACGCCGGCGCAATGGCAGCATCGCCAACGCTGCCACGCCAAGGCCAAAGTCAAGAAACAGAGCCGCACCGACAACGTCTTCCTGTGCTGGCGTCATGGGGCTCGACAGCATCACTAGGGCGGACGCGATCCATGCCGCCACCCCGGCCGAAGCCGCGAGAAGGTAACGCCACAGGCGCGACCACGTCCGCAGCGGCGGATGCAGTTGCTCTTCTGACAGTTCGTGTACTCGTGGCGGTGCTGGCATAAACCCAGCCTACGGAGCCATCGGATGCGCCGGGTCCACCTGCGGACCGGCCGCCTCCACCCCTGGGTGGATGCCGCCCCGACCACATGCGGAGGCGCCCCGAACCGCCGTCGCGCACCGTGAACCCATGAACAATCCCAAAACACTCGCCAGAATCGCAGGGCTGCTGTACCTGGCGCTTGCCGGACTTGGCACCTGGGCTGAGCTCTACGCCCGTGCCACGGTTTATGTCCCGGGCAATGCCGCTGCCACCGCGGACAACATAGCCAGTCACACGACGTTGTTTCGGCTGGGGCTAAGCGCCGACATTGGCATGGCGACACTGTTTGTGTTCCTGGGCCTTGTCTTGTATCGCCTGCTGCATCATGTCGACGGGCGCGCCGCGAGCACGCTCATGATATTTGTCGCGGTGGGGGCAGGCTCGATTCTGGTGAACCTGACGTTCCATTTCGGAGCGCTTCTCGTGGCCACAGACGCGTCATATGTCACCGCTCTGGGTGCGGACGGGGCCGAGTCACTGGTGCTGCTGCTCCTCGAACTGCACCACTACGGCTATATCCTTGGCGGTGTCTTCTTTGGACTGTGGCTGCTGCCGATGGGCTTTCTGGCTTACCGGTCGGAGTTGTTCCCGAAAACGCTTGGCATCCTGCTCATCGTCGGTTCGTTCGCGTGGCTTGCCGACCCGCTCATCGTTTTCACGCTGCCCGACGCTCCAGCTATCGTCCGTAACGCAGCGTCTCTGCCCACCTCGATCGCGGAATTCGGGCTTATCCTTTATCTAGTCATTTTCGGTGTACGGACGCGAAAGCCGGTGGCGTCTTCCTGAGCTGCGCATGATGACGGGCGTAAATCTATAGCGCAAGATATAGGCATGTATCGACGAATCTTTGCGACGATGACGCTCGTTACCGGTGCGGCGATCGTGGCCGTGCTTCCAGCGGCCCCCGCGCAAGCACGGGCTTGCACGATCAACGCCTACTGCGTCACCACGTGGTACAAGAACGCGGCGAAGACCATCGTGGTGGGGCAAAAGTTTGAAGAGTGCGATGGCTCCACGTGGCAGTGGGGCTCGCGCGATGCCTACGTCACCTTCACGGAGACCAACTGCTAACCGAAGCAAGCCACCTCGGAGCGCGAACGCGTGCTCCGAGGTGGCTGGATTAATCGACTGTCTCGCGCAGTAACACGTTGCCAGCCCTGTCGAGGTATGTGATCGTCATGTTCCCGGTATCGAAGCTCCACTTCTCGACGCCGTTGGCGGCCAAGGCTTTCGACATCTCGACATAGCCGAGGCCACCTTGTTCGACCTGTTTCATGAGTTGCAGAAACCGTTGCCTGTCGCAGGTTTCGGCAATGGCGAAGGTCTCGTGAAACGCAGGGCCGGCCAAGGTTTGCCCATCTGTGCCGAAGTACTCGGAGTGCCCATCGGTTATGTAGGAGTCATATGTCTCGACGCCGATGTCCCGGAGGGCGCGTAAGTACGCACCCAGGGTGTCGCTGTTGCCGACGCGATCGTGAATCTCAGTGATCTGCTCAAGCGTGAACATAACCACCGATTCTAATGAAACAGGCCTACCGAGCCCGCCGAATTGACTGGCTGCCCGGCATATACGAAACCGCCTGTAGCGCTCATACTCGAACGTCATGAGGCCGTTGCCAGCGCTTCACCGCGACCTCGCGCGCGCGTTACGGACAGGACCGTTTTCGGCCGCCTTGCATCTGGCGATCGAGGCACGTGGATTGCGGTTGGACGAGGTGCACGACCGGCTGGGCGCCGAAGGTGTCATGGTCAGTCTAGCGACGCTTTCCTACTGGCGGCGGGGCCATCGCCGGCCCGAAGGAGCGGATTCGGTACGGGCGGTGTCGGCCCTGGAACACATCCTGGAGCTGCCTGAAGGAGCGCTGTCCTCCCAGCTGGTCTCACCGCAGCGCGCCCGGCGGCGCACGCCATTTGAGACAGCTGAGACGGGCATCAGCAACCTTTGGGCCAGGCCGGAAAGCATCATCGGTTTGCTGTCGGATTTGGATAGTCTGCGCCGCAGCCGCATTGAGACGATGTCGCTTCACGAGATCTACTTTGTGGGGGCGGACCGTCAGGAATCAGCGATGACCGTGCGGCAAGTCTTCCGTGTCAAGGAAGACAACGTGACATCCAGTACCGTGATCTACTGCCAGGATGACGTGAGTGCGCCTCCGCCGGTGTTTACCGCTATCCGGGGCTGCCGGACCGGGCGGGTGCGCAACGACCGGGCCACGGGCGCGGCCGCCGTCGAGTTCATCTTCGACCGCGTCATGAACGTGGGTGACATGGCTGCCGTGGAATACCACATCAGCTTGGCGAGCACGGTGCCCGCGGTCGATTACCACCGCAACATGCCCACAGACGTTTCGCTTTACGTGCTTGAGGTTCAGTTCAGCTCGCGGGCGCTCCCGGCTCGCTGCTTCAGATACGAAAAACGGTCGGAATCGGCGCCGCAGCAAGGAAAACGGGAGCTGTGGATTGGATCGACCGCCTCGGCGACCACGATCGTGACCGATGCGCGGGCGGGTGTCGTAGGCGTCTGCTGGGAATGGGAATGACCCCCAAACCAAGCTGGGGGCCATTCCGTTTCACACGGGGGAAGGAAAGGGTTTACGGGTTGGTGTAGCCCAGTGTGTAGGCCCCGGAACCGCCATAGGCGTAGACGCGGTAGCGGTAGTAGCCCGCGATCCCGGAATAGTTGATGGCCTCGTGGTTGCTAGGTGAGTCGCTTACCGCGACGTTCACCCACGAGAAACCGTTCCACCGTTGCAGATACAGGTCGAAGTCAGCACCAGACGGTCCACACAGGTTAGCTTTGTGCGCCCCCGAAACCGAGGAGTAGTACGACCCCGACGATGGCCGGATCTGCGCTGCGCCAGCCGATAGCGAGCCGGTCGTGGTGAACTCGTGCCCAGAACAGGTGCCGCCACTGCTCGTGACCGCCCACGTGAAGGACGTGGATCCGCTCTGGTTCGACGCGTCGGTCACGGTCACCGTGACGTTGCTCGTTCCGGCAGCCGTCGGCGTACCAGAAATCAGGCCTGAAGAGGAGCTGATGGAAAGACCCGCAGGCAATCCTGTGGCGCTCCAGCTGTAGGGCGTCGTCCCGCCGGATGCCTGCATCTGCAAGCTGGCGGCGGTGTTGATGACCGTCGACTGGTTTCCTGGATTGGTGACCGCTGGCCCGGTGGGTGTGCCGTTCATGAAGCCCGTGTACAGCAACACGTTTGGCGAACCCGATCCGGGGTTGGTGACCTTGCCCGTGGTGCCGTTGTTTACCAAGGCGTTGCGCACCTGCGCTGACGTGGCGCCGGAGTTCTGGCCGAGGTAGACAGCCGCAGCGCCCGCGACGTGCGGCGAGGCCATCGAGGTGCCGGTCATGGTGGCGCTTCCGTTGTTGCTGGAGTGGCTGGCCGACACGATGCTGGTCCCGGGGGCGAAGAGGTCGAGGCAGGAGCCCCAGCTGCTGCCGGAATTCTTCGCATCGGAACTGGTGGTGTTGCCGACCGTGATCCCCGCCGAGACCTTCTGCGGGCTGAATCCGCACGCGTCCTGGTTGGAGTTCCCGGCCGCCATCACGAACTGCACACCCCAGTCGACGAGGCCCTGAACTGCGGAGTCCAGCGCCTGGCTGGAGCAGGGGCTGCCGCAGCCGATGCTGTAATTGGCCACGGCCGGCTTGGTTCCGTTGTTGCGGATCCAGTTGATAGCGGCGATGAAGTCATCGTCGTAGCCGGAGCCCTGGCAGTTCAGCACCCGCAACGCCACCACGGTGGCCTTCTTGGCGATGCCGTAGGTGGTGCCCGCTGCGGTGCCGGCCACGTGCGTGCCGTGGCCGTGACAGTCAGCTGGGTTGGAGTCGTTGTCCACGAAGTCGTAGCCAGACCCGACCCGGCCTGTGAAATCTTGGTGGCTGACGTTGATGCCGGTGTCGAGCACATACACCGTGACACCCTGACCTGGGTTCGACGGGTAGGTGAACGTCTGGTTCAGCGGCAGATCCCGCTGGTCGACACGGTCATCACCCCAGTTTGGCGGGTTGTTCTGCGTGTCCTGAACGGACATGCGAAGAACCTGCTCCACATAGGAAACCTTCGAGTTGCGTGCCATCGCCTTGGCCTGGCCCGCTGTCATCTGTGCGGCAAAGCCGTTGAACAGCCCCGCATAGGAGTGCCTGATGGAACCGCCGTGTGCCTGGGTTAGTTCGGCCGCCTTGGCGCCGGCCGACTGCACCCCCGCACCGCTTTGGTCCTTGAGCACCACGATGTAGCGTCCGTCGACGGCATGCGGGCTGGCTGCGTTGACAATGTATCCGTCTTCGGCCGGCACGGCGGTCGCCGCCGTGCCGGATGAGACAGACAGGGCGGCGGCGATGAGCGTCGCCGCCGCGAGTTTGTGCCTCATAAAGCTCCTCCCAACAGCAGTGGTGTCAGCCACTGCCCGGCCCGGCGGGCCGTGGAAAGGAACGTAATGAATGCCCATGCGTCTACGGCAGGTCAGTTCACACAGACTTCAAAATTGATCCGCCAATTCTGTTAAGAGCCGGCTTCCTTTGCTAGAGCGGTTCGATCCAGATGTTGCGGAAGCGGACGTTGGCTCCGGGATCACCGTGGTCCTGAAGCCGGATCGGCCCTGGGGTGGCGGCTTCGGGCGCTCCGGCGCCGGTTGGCCCGTTGATGGCGAAGTTGTTGTGCACGAGCACTCCGTTCCACCTAACCGTGACGCGGGCGTCTTCTGTCTTGACCCCGGAACTGTTGAATCGGGCGGCCCTAAACGTGATGTCGTAGGTTTGCCACGTTAAGGGTGCGGTCGCGGCGTTCACATCCGGGGCTTTCTTGGTGTAGATGGCACCGGCTTCGTCGGCGGCTAGCGTGGTGTCCCCATAGGAGTCCAGGACTTGCAGCTCGTAGCGGTTCTGCAGGTAGATACCGCTGTTGCCGCGTTGCTGGCCGGTGACGTCAGGTGGATAGCTTGGCTCATACCATTCCACGTGCAGATTGAAGTCGCCGAAGCTTTGCCGGGTGACGATATCGCCGCCCAAGGATTCCATGGAGCCGCCAGCCATCGGCCACGTTGCCGCCGCACCACCGGTTGTCTGCCATTGGGCCAGATCGCCGCCGTCGAACAGCTGGATCCGGGTGAGGCTGCCCCCGGTGATATTCCAGTGCTGGTTGGCACCTCCGACGTAGTCCCAGATGTGGATCTGAGTGCCGTCAGCGGAACTGACACCTTGTGCGTCAAGGACTTTGCCCGATTGCGGGTTCAGAATGGACCCGTTGGGCTGTGGCTGCCACACCTGTGCGCCGGTGCCGTTACAGTTCCACAGCTGCACTTTGGTGCCATTGACCGTGCCAGCGTTGTCGACATCAAGGCACTTTCCGAGCGCCTGGAAGGTGTTCCCGACACGGGACCACCGTTGCGACTCGGTGCCGTTGCAGGTCCACAGCTGGATTTTGGTGCCGTTGGCGGTGCCGCCGTTGGACACGTCGAGACACTTGCCGCCGATGCCGGTGATCTGGCCGGCTCCGCCGTTGAGTGTCATCGAATCCAGGTTGATGTGGCCAGTGTCGCCAGTGTCATAACGGTAGGCGATCGTGTTGCTGCCAGCGTTAAGAGTGACGGCCTCGGAAGCAACCGCCCACGTGTCCCAGTTCGGTGTGGTGGCCAGGCTGATTTGCCGCAGCTTGGTGCCGTTGACGTAGAGGCTCACTGTTTTGGTACCCACAAAGGGGTTGGGGCCGTTGGAGTAACGCAGTGCGGCCTGATAGGTGCCGGCCGAGCTGGCATTGACGGTGAAGGTGCTCGCCGCGCCAACAGCCGCGTACCGGTCGACGAAGCCGCTTCCGGTGTAGCCAATGTGGTCGGTGTTGACCCCGGCGCCGCCGCTGAGCTGTGCGCTTTCGGCCTCATACAGGTTGCCCGCTGGAGGGTTGACCACACCGGGAATGGCATTGAGGGTGTACCAGGCTTCGGTGCTCCACAGGGATTGCCCGCTGGCCGAGGTGAATGGCCGGGGTGAGCGGATGTGGACGACACGCCCGGTCTGCAAGCCACTAATGACCAGTGTCACCTTCTTGCCGTCGGCCGAAAGCGCTGCCGAGCTGACAGTGAGGGTCTGCTCGTCGACCTTCGGCCCGCCGTAACTAACGGTCGGGACATACCGCCATTGCTTGACCTTGTAGCTGGTGACCAGGTTAGCGGCGGTGGCCGCCGACAGCGGCTGGGTGTATTCCAGCTCGAAACCCGTTGTGGTGGCACGCATTGCGAGGATGTCGAAGGTGTTCGTCGCGTTCGGCGTGAGCTTCTGCAGACCGTGAGCGAGTTTGCCGTTCTGGCCCCAGTTGCCGCCGCCATGCAGGCCACCGGTGTAGATGGCGCCGTCGGGGCCGAGGCTGACTTCGGAAACTCCCGCTTCCAAACCCTGCGTCAGCCGGAACAATGCCCCTTGGTACTCGCCGTTGACCTTTTCCAGGTAGGCACGCTGCAGGCCGCCGTAGGTAACGTCGCCGATGAGCAACTGTCCGGAGTAGACGCCGGAGGTCAGCATAACCGGGGTGCTGGGGGAGTTGGCGATCTCGTTCTGCGGCATCCACAGCACCGGCTGGGCGACCGGTGCACCATCGAATGGCCCGGCAGGGTTCATGTAGTGGTTGAAGAAGCGCCCTTGCTTGATGTGCACCAGTTTTGACGACGGAAGCCAGCCGCCCTGGTTGTCCGTGACGAACAGGCCGTCTTCTGGGCCCCAGCCGATCCCGTGCGGTGTGCGCAAGCCGCCCGCGACGTACGAGATAGCGCCTGTGTTCTTGTCGATTTTGATGGTGGTGCCGCGGTTCGGTGCGGGCTGCGGATCTGTCGTGGCGCCACCGTAGTTGATGGACACCGACAGGTTGAGATAGAAGAAGCCGTCCTTGTAGAGCAGCCCAAAGGCGAACTCGTGGAAGTTGGACCCGAATGGCCACGTGGCAACGGTTCGCAGGTTATCGGCGACGCCGTCGCTGTTGGTGTCGTTGAGCTCGGTGAGCCGGGATTTTTCCGAGACATAGATCTTGCCGTCGACGATCTTCAGCCCCATCGGCTCCTGAAGGCCGCTGGCGAACCTCGTCCGGGTTACCTGCGTGGGACTGGTGTTTCCGGTGACATTGCCCAGAATCCAGACCTCGCCCGCGACGTTGAGTGAACCGCCCCAGGTCGAGACCGCTAGGCGCCCGTCGGGGAACCAGTCAAACCCGGTCACCTGTGGCTCGAAACCGCTGGGACGCAGGTTTGTTAGCGTGAAACTGGGGTGTACGCCGGTCAGTGGCAGCCCGTCGCCGGGGGAGTCAAGGGCGCCTTCACATTCCTTGCGTCCGGGAGCGGTCACGCGGACCACTCCGGCATCGGTGCTCAGCACGGAATTGGGCACCAGAACGAAGGCCGACGAGCCGGGGGTCTTCCACTCCAGCGTGATTTGCTGGCCGCCTTCGCGTTCGAAATGCTCAATCTTGAGCGCGTGGTAGCCGGTGCCGAGCGTTACCGTGCCCTCCTTGGGTGTGGCGCCGTGCAGCCCGTCGTGATTGATAACCATGTTGCTGTCGATGAGCAGCCGGGATCCGTCATCGCTGGTGAGGCGGAAGGTGTAGCTGCCGGCGACAGCGATATTGATATTGCCCAGTACGTGAGCGACAAAGTAGTTGTCGATGCCGAAGTCGCTGACAGCCGACCAGTTGATGGTGGGCATGAGCTTGTCCACATTGGGCGTCTGCGCGGCCTTGAGCGTGCAGATTTCGCTCAGCGGTGCCTGAATGTCATAGACCCGAAGGGTGACACCAGGTTCCTGTGGCGGGGGTGCCGCATGAACTGTCTGAGGGATGGCCGCTAGCGCCATTGCCCATGCCAGCGTGGCGATAGCCAGCCTGTGCCGTTTGCCCATCGCTTCTCCCTGAGAGCGGGCGGACGCGGCGACGGAGGCACGACAGTCTTCGTTGGCTGGCAATGCCGCTGGTCACCGGAACCGCAGGAAAATCGTGGAACCGCTTGTATGCGACGGTGGCATCGCCGAATGACCGACTGTCGTGACGGCTACAGTAAGAAAGATTCTCACCCGTGTCTATAGGCATCCATCTTTCCTATGTGGCCCAGAAAGCAGGGCCACCAAGAGCTTTGAACTGCCGGTTACCTAGCGCGGTAGACGGTCAGCGCCTCGGCCAGCCGATGGTAGGCATCGGGGGTGTATGGCGCGTACTGAAACATGATGTGCTGTACGCCGAGCTCCGCATAGCCATGTATCGCTTCTGCGATCTCGGTCGGCGTACCCACTAAGGGGTTGGGAAAGAATCCGGGTTTTTCTGCCTGCAGGTCTGGAAACCAAACACCGATGAGTGCGGTGATGCCAAGTGTCGCCGGGTCGCGCCCGACCTCGCGGCACGCGGCTCCTATCCTGGCGATCGGTTCTATCACGGATTCAGGTTGTCCCATGTAGCCGGTATTCCAGAGATCGGCATACTGCGCTGTCAGCCTGAGCATGCGCGGACCTTCACCACCGACCAGCAACGGCGGTCCCTGCGGACGCGGACCGGCTGGTGCGTTGTCGCAGTCACTTGCCTGGTAGTACTTTCCGTGGAAATCGACGTGCCGCTCACACAATAGCGGCCGGAGGATCTTCAGGGCTTCGGTGAGCCTGTCCACTCGATGATCGAAGGGCAGCCCGAACGCCTCATACTCCGGCTCGTTCCATCCCGCGCCGATACCCAGAATCAGGCGGCCGTTGCTCACCCCATCGGCCGCTGTCGCCATCTTCGCCAGTCGTAGGGGCGCGGGCGGTTGTTCTCGCGTTCATTGGCCGTCAAGACCATCAGTCCGATTTTCACCGGGGCATGCTAAGGCGCACTCCCTGACACCTTGTGTCAGTGACCAGTTTGGACGGCCGAAGGATCGCCGGGGCAAACAGCGTCCTTCGGCCGTCGCGTTGGTCAGCCCCAGGGGTTGAAGGGAATCCCGGTGGGCTTAGCCGCGGCGAGCAACGACTCGAATGAGCCATCCTTGATTTTGATCGTCGCCGAACCGAAGTCGGCAGCCATCAGCCGGTCGCGAAGTGCCACGCTGGGCCATCCGTTCCAGTCCACCAGGGGCGGATAGCGCCAGTTGTGGTAGTGGTTTTCCGGCGGTTCGTCATTGGTGTTGGCCAGCCGGATGAAGTGGGTCGACACGCCGTCCTTGTGGTAAACGGTCTTGGGATGGGTTCCGTCGAATCGCACCTGCGAACGCGGGTAGGTCACCTGGCTGCTGTGCTGCGTCGTGGTCACATAATCGGCCTGATTGCTGGCCTGGTTGACCCACGAGATGACGTGCTCCCAGTCGTGCCGGTGCCCGCCCCAGCTGACGCCGGGCAGGGCCTGATCCTTCTCGAAATAGCTGGCGTAAACGATCGCGCACCAGCCGTTGTTGCATTTGGACCGGGCGTAGGTCTGCGATCTGTCCAGATCGGACTGGTCCCGGCAGTTGCCGTTGAGTGCGCCGGTTGGTTTCAGCCCCGGGTTGAGGGTGCCAGCAGGGCTGATGGCGGCCACGGCGTAGCAACCATCGGTGTCGTAGTCGTACGCGGGTGAGAACGTCTGCTCGTACCCTCCCGCGTTTTGCGGCAGATTGGGCAGGGAATCGGCGAAGGCCGCTGTCGCGGACAGCACGACCCCGAACGTGGTCAGTACGGCCACGGACCATAGCGCATGGCGCATGGCGAACGTGGTCTTGCGTGCAGCTTCCATCGCGTACCTTTCGTGAGTCGGCTCATGTCGGACGCCCAGGTCGGCGACCCCCATGAATATGGAGGAACATGAGTATCCCTCGCGATCGGCAAAGTGTGAACAGCCCACGGTGATCCCTTGCTGCGCGTAGGGATCTTGTGGGCTACTGCGCGCGAAGGTATGCCAGCGCGGCAAGCACGCGCCGGTGGCTGTCCGGCGATTCCGGCAGTTGCAGGCGCTGGAAGATGGAGCGCATGTGCGCCTCGATGGTGCGTTCGGTGACCACGAGCCGCGCGGCAATGGCCATATTGGAGTGTCCCTGCGCGGCGAGCGCGAGGACTTCGGTCTCGCGTGCTGACAGGTCGGCTAGCCCCGGTCGCCGGGCGGCCAGGAGCGCCGAGACGATGTCGGGGCCGAGCGCGGAACCGCCTGCGGCGACGCGGGCCAGCCCGGCGAACCCGAAGACCGTAGCGTTGCAACGCTTTGACGAACGGAATGCTAGCGTTGCGCTACCCAAACCTGGTCCACCGTCATAGCCCGCACCGCCCTTGCCTAGGATATAGACCGTGGAAAGCAGCAAGTTGATCTCGTGGCTGGGAACCGACGCTGACCGGTGGGAGACGGCGAGCATTGATCCCAGCGGTGACAACGGCTTCGTGGCCACAGGGTTTCAGGCCGGGATGGATCCTGAGCCATACCAGGTGTTCTACACGCTCGACGTTCGGCCCGGATTCATTCACGGCCAGCTCACCGTGAAGGCCACAGGTAATGGCTGGCACCGGGAACTAGTCTTGCGCCGCGACGAATCCGGCGCATGGACGTGGCAAGCCCTCGCCGAAGGGGAGTGCCAGCTGCCGGCACCAGGTGCGCCGCGAGAGCTGGAAGCTGAACTTGAGGGCGCGCTGGATTGCGATCTCGGCTTGTCTCCGTTGACGAATCTTATGCCAGTTCGCCGTGCGAACCTCCACACTGATCCGGGCACTTGTGACGTCATGGTCGCGTGGGTGGCGGTCCCGGAGTTGTCACTGCATGCGGCGCCGCAGCGCTATGAGCACTTGCGCAGGCACGACAGCGGGTCAGCGGTGCGGTTCACCGCACTCGATACCGGTTTCACCGCCGATCTGGAGCTGGACGCGGACGGTCTCGTGCTCACCTATCCCGGACTCGCCCGCAGGGCACGCTCCACGTGAGGTAGGGCGCGGGTGCCATCCAGATTGGCCTGTCGTACGAATACGTTGTGAAACGGCAGGGCATGTGGCCCACGGCCGTCATGACGCATAGACGGGAAACGTGCCATGTGGACAGTGCGGCCTGTGTGTGCCTACCTGTCGGCTGCCACGGCCTGCCGTCGCGGAGTGCTGGTTGCGAAGCTACGCTCGTCGATATGGTCGCTGTAAGAGGTACGGCACGATGGCGTGGGGGATCGACATGACTGATGACGGGCACCCCGACGATCTTCTTGGTGCGTATGTGATTGAGGCATGCCCGCCCGACGAGGCGCGGTTGGTCGCCGAACACGTGCGCGGGTGCCAGGCATGCGAGGCGAAGGTCGCCGAGTTGAGCGCGGCCGCGCAGTGGGTGGGTGTGGCCACCGCCGTGGCACCGGCTCCGGCACTACGCGAACGGGTGCTGTCTGCCGCACTGGCCGCACGGCCGGCCGCTTCTGGTGCCAGGCCGCAAGGCCTGAGCGCTGACGATGCGGAGATCCTGCGGCTCCTCGAGCCCTACCGGGCACAGGTCGGCGAGCTAGACAGGCTGCTCAGCGCGCTGTCGCAGCCGCAATGGCTGCTCGCCGCAGGGCCGCACCATTCGGTACGCGACATGATCGCGCACCTGCGCGACAACGACGCACCCGTTGCGGCAGTGGCGGGTGCGAACTTTCCGTCTACTTCGGACGTACGGGTGGGCTGGAGTGCGCAGGCTCACGCGATCATTGACGTCGCCGCCGGTCAGGGTGTGCGGCTGCTGGAAAGGCGCGTTGGCCTGGCGGGCAGCTCAGCCTTCCAGCGCCCGGTGCGTGAAGCGCTGATTCAGCGCGGTTTTGAGACCTGGACCCACGCTGAAGACATCCGTGCCGCCATGCAGTTGCCAGCGCAGGCGCCGAGCGCGCAACAAGTGGCCGACATCGTCGGCTTCATACTGCGGCTGCTTCCCGCCGCGATGGACGCCGCAGGACGTGCCCATGAACACGAGGCAGTGCAGGTCATGCTGACCGGCGACGGCGGTGGCACCTGGCTGGCAGACTTGTCGGCGGATCCTTCGGACAGGACCGTTGTCGCGCAAGTGTCCCTGCCGGCGGAGTCCTTCTGCCGGATGGCAGCGGGCAGACTGCCCGTCTCATCGGCGAAAGTGGCGATCGAGGGAGACTCCCGCGCCGCCAACGACTTCCTCGCCGTCGTCGCCACGATGGGTTGTGACTGACGTGCCGGGACCCAATGAGGACAACGATATACGCCTGCGCGACGCCCTCGTCGCCGGTCACGAGCAGGCGCTGGCCGAGGTTTACGACCTGTACGCGCCGGTCGTATTTGGTGTGGCGTTGTACATCACGAAGGATCGGGGCGCCGCCGAGGATATCGTGCAGGACGTCTTCGTTGAGCTGTGGCAGCGGCCAGAACGCTTTGACCCCAAGCGTGCTCCGTTGCGGGGCTGGCTTTGTATGATCGCGCGCCGGCGTGCGATCGACTGGACTAGGCGGCGTACCAACAAGGATTGGAGCTTGACCGACCTGGACCTGGACGTGCCGTGGGCTGATTTTGAAGATGATGTGCTGGTTTCCATGGCCAACAAGCAGGTCCGCGACGCGGTCGCGGCATTACCTATTCCTCACCGGCAGGCGATCTTCTTGGCTTACTACCAGGGGTTGACCTACCGTGAAGTCGCCAAGGCGCTGAACATTCCCGAAGGTACAGCGAAATGGAGACTGCGCGGCGCCCTGCGCAGCATCGGCGAACAGCTTGCGGCAGAAGGATTCGAAGGCCTAACCGCCAGCGGATGAGGGCGTGGGACCCCGCCGAGAAGGCGGGGTCCCACGGAGCGGGTCAGCTGGTCGCCGGGACGAAGGTGGTAACCGTATCGATGACCCCGATGAGGTCGAATGCGGTTCTCCGTACCGGATACGTGTCGTTGGTTAGCCAGCTGCCGAGTAGGTTCTGTTCGAACTTGCCGCCGAAGTCCTCGCTGACACCGCCGGGAAGCGAGCTCACGGAACGCCAGCCACCCGCGGTCGCCTGAGCCACGTACCGGCGCGTCGGCACGAAAACCGAAGCGAATTCATCGGATGCGTCGGCGCGTACGGGATGGCTTGAAGCATCGGGCACATTGAAGCCACCGTCAAAGGGGAAAGCGTCGCTGTGGCTAGCCGATCCCGTCCAAGGCGTCGCGGACCGCGGCTGCGACTCGGCCAGGCATCCCTGGCAGGTCGAGGGGAGCGCGCCCGGCGACCTGCCGGGGGATGAAGCGTTGCCATTCAAGGTCAAAGCGGAGTAACGCTCGCAGATCGGCGTGGCGGTCTATTCTCGTGCGCGCAAATTGTTCGTACAGCGCCAGATACTCGGCAGCGGTGTCGGCATTGAACAGCACGGCCAGGTTGAGCCTGCAGTGGCCGACATCGCTGCCCCTGTTGCCGGTGGCCGCGTTGGGCCAGTCCACGACGCCACTAAGCCGGCCGTCGCGCCACAGCACGTTGAAGTGCTGGTAGTCGCCATGGACTAGGACGCTCTCCGTGACAGGCGGCGCTGATGCGGCCTCGCGGGCGGCGTTACGCAAACCGGGGTCAGCCAGCCAGTCCAGCGGTGCGCGATCGTCGTACCAGCCATTGAAATGGGCCTGCGGGTGGCTGGGGACGGCGTGGATCGCCACCTGCGTGATCGCGAGCTGGCTTAGCCAGGACCGCATATCCGCCGGAGCCAAGTCCGGTTGCCCGGCAAGCGCCGACGTGAGGATGCAACGTACTCCGGTTTCGGACCCGTCTTCGTCCATCGCGATGAGCTCAGGTGCGGGCACCCCATGTCCCCGGATGGCGGCGAGCCCGGCGGCTTCACGTGTCACCAGGCCGTGGGTCCAGTCCTCGCCGCGCCATCGCCGCAGCACCACGTCTTTGAGCCCTGCCGGGGAATCGACGGTGATGCGGTCCATGTCGGCGGTGATTCCACCGAACAAGGGCGTGACCGCGGTAGCCCGGGCACGTGGGTGAACGTGTCTTGTCACCCACTGCAAGATGTCCAATGTAGGGGGCTGATACTCGCGCGGCACGGTGTGAGTCTGCCAGACCTATTTGGTCAGAGCGTGGACACCGGGACCAGGTGCATCGACGTGACACCGGCGAGTTGGCGGAGTCCGGTAAATCCCGGGCTCTTCTCCAATCGCATGGTGAAGCGGACCGAGGCGTGTGTCTTGGCCGGATCGAGCGTGGCGGTCAGGTCTGCCTTGCCGTCGCAGCTCTTCTTCAGCCGCTCAAACGCGTCGTCTCGCGATTCGGTTCTGATTGACTCGGCTTGCGGCAGCGCGCGTACCGCATTGGTGATGGCGTCTCGCTGCTCGCTGGTCACGCTTTCGGACAGGCGTAAGATCACCCCGATCGTCTTCACCTCGGGGTCTTGGGAAGCCGCCCCGTTGATGGTCGCGTTCGAAACGCCTTCGAGCGTGCCGAGCATGATCTCGACGGCCTCGGCGAGGGAACCGTCAGTCACCACGGTGGTGAACGACTCAGGCATTTCTTCGGGCTTGATCTGCTGCCACATAGCCGGATCGTCCTTGAACCGCTCCTTGAAGTTCGCGTAGGCCTGCTCGCGACTTTCGAAGGTCACGCCCTCGAGGTACGACGTGGTGCGCAGCCGCTGTTCGACCGCGCTGCGCTGCTCGGCCGTCACCCCGGCCTTCAGGTAGACGCTGAGACTTACCTTCCCTTGGGAGGGGTCATCGCCCGAGCATCCAGCCAGGCTCAACATGAGGACAGCGGCCGCGAACACCAGAGATCGTTTCACGGCACGGGATCCTACGCGGCTCCGCCGTCCCCCGCTGCCCTGTTTATCCGCGATCCGACCAGCACTGTCGTGTTAGGACAGTGGCTGGCGAAACCTGACCGGAACGCTTGCCCAGCCTAAGGTCATGTGCCTGGCAACGCTTACGGCATCTTCGGCGTAGTCGAACTCGAACTTGGTCTGGTAGCCGTCGTGCTGCACCAGCCAGCGACCGTCAGGCAGGGTTCCGGCGCTCACATAGGCGCAGTCGCGAGAAGTGCGGTCCACGCCGTTCCACCAAAGGTGAACTACGGTCACTTCCTCGATGGCGGTGGCGGTCATCGCGATCGCCCTCCCGTGTCCGAACCGGCCACACCGGCTGGCCTGTGTTCGACATGCCAGCGTCCGTGCTGACGGCCTGTCGCGTAGGCGATTTCGATCGCGTGTCTCGCGGCGGCTTCGCTGTCGTGATGACTGATCGCCTGCCCTGGTCCATCGACCTGGCGAATGTCGAGTTCCCACGTGCCGCGGGGCCCCTCGTAGAGTGCTGCGCTGAGGATGACCGTGCCATCCTCGCTGTAGCAGATTCCTGCTTCCCGTAGCTGCTTTGACCTCACGTCCGCGACGTTATAGAACGTGTGTGCCAACTTCAAGAACGACTCGCCGGTACGTTGCCGTCTCGCTCAAAGCATATTGTGCGAGACGGGGCTCCGACGCATCGGACACCAGGTCGCGCAGGTCATAGGAGGGCGCGTCCGGGTCGGCGAACGTCGACTCGCCGGCATCTCGCAGGTCGTAGCGCACCACGAACCGTCCCGCTAATGCCGTGCACAGCTCGCCGGGCCAGCTCAGCATGGTGATGCCAATCAGCAGCACCGGTGGATCCGCCTTGTCCCCGAAGGTTTCCACACAACTCGACACCGTTTACCTTGATACGCAACATGGATCCTCTGCGAAACATCACTCCGATTCACCATTTAGACGAAGCAGCACCCCGAAACTCATCGCGCTGTGCGTCCGCACCTGACGCGACCGGGCTGGTGCTGGTATTCACCGACTACCAGGCATTCGCGGTGGAGTTCAAGCGCGAAGCGCACGTCCTGCTCGACATCATCGCCGGTCAATTCCGCCATGCGCTCATCCGTGGCGAGCAGGTTTTCTGCCTCGTCCACGCCGAAGATCCCCGGTTCACGCTCCCGGCGGTGGGCGCGGTACCGCTGAGGTGGAATCAGGCGGAGTGGCTCAACGCCAGCCGGGGGCTGTGATCGCCTGGGTTATGCCAGGCGCCGCTGCCGGGTCCAGCCGGCCCAGCCGCGTTCGCGCAACAGGTTCTGCAGCCGCTGGATCCGCGGTTCGGACTCGATGGCGAGGGCGTCCAGAAGGTCGAACGCGAGTTCGTCGTGCGCTGTGGTGGCGATGTTCATCTCACCGTTGGCGTCTGCCTGCTCAGCCATGCTGGCCATGATGTCGGCGAGTTCCTCTAGGCGCGGGTCGTCGTCGTTTGCGTTGCTGTCGATGAGTTGCGAGGCGAGCCGGTAAAGCCGGACAAGTTGCGGGTTGTTGAGCTGCTCGACTTTGCCGGGCATCATCTCGGCGATGTGACCGGGCCAGCTTGCCGCTGCCAGGATCCATCCTTCGCGTTCGGCTTCCACCAAGCGTTCTGACGCGCCGATCTGGCGAAGCCGGTCGAGATAGGACGCCACCTCGGGCGGGAGCGCCAGATTGTCCCCGGCAGCCAGCTGCGCGATCTGCTTGCGGCTGTCTTCAAGCCGTTCAATTTCCTCGCGCAGCTGGCTGTCGATCCTTTGCACCGCTTCGGAAAACGCTGCCGCGTCGGCTTCGAGCATCTGAGCGACTTGAGACAGCGGCACACCAGCGGCGGCAAGAGTACGGATTTTCACCAGTGACACCACAGCCTTCGCGCCGTAGCGACGGTAACCCGAAGCATCTCGCTGCGGCTCAGGCAGCAGCCCCATGTGGTGATAGTGCCGCACGGCCCGCACCGTGACACCGGTGTAGGCGGCCAGTTGACTAATCGTCAGCATGCTTCTCATCCTGCCTTCCCGCCCGCGGCGCGCCGGCGCCGTTCAGGAGATTCTGCGGCGGTAGGCGATGCTCGCGAAAATGTAGGCGACGGCGAGAATACCGAGGCACCAGGCAAGGGCGGTCCAGATGTCGGCGCCGACCGGCTGCTGTAGGAACAGCGCACGGATGGTGTTGACGATGGAAGTCACTGGCTGGTTTTCGGCGAAGGCGCGCACCGGGCCCGGCATGGTTTGCGTGGGTACGAACGCCGAGCTAAGGAACGGCAGGAAAAGAAGCGGGTAGGAGAAGGCACTCGCCCCGTCGACACTCTTGGCGGTCAGACCGGGGATGACTGCGATCCACGTCAGAGCGAGCGTGACCAAGAAGAGGATGCCCGCGACGGCAAGCCAGGCAAGAAATGAAGCGCCGGAACGAAAGCCCATCAGCAGGGCCACGCCGAAGACGAGCACGAGCGAGATCAGGTTGGCGGCCAGTGAGGTCAGCACGTGCGCCCACAGCACCGACGACCGTGCGATCGGCATCGAGTGGAAACGTTCGAAGATCCCGCCTTGCATGTCCATGAAGAGCCGGAACGCGGTGTAGGCGATGCCCGAGGCGATGGTGATGAGCAGAATGCCGGGAAGCATGTAGTTCACATAGGGGACGCTCCCGGTGTCGATCGCGCCGCCGAACACGTAGACGAACATCAGCATCATGATGATCGGCGTGATCGCGGTGGTGAGAATGGTGTCGAGGCTTCGGGTGATGTGGCGCATTGTCCGACCGGTTAGGACGGTCGTGTCGGTGAAGAAATGTGTGGCCATTGTTGTTCCCTACTTCTGGTTGTGGCCGACGACGGCGAAGAAGACGTCTTCGAGCGTGGGCTGCTTTTCGACGTACTCGACTTCTGCGGGTGGCAGCAGAGCTTTGAGTTCGGCCAGGGTGCCGGTGACGATGATCCGGCCCTGGTGAAGAATCGCGATCTGGTCGGCAAGTTGTTCGGCCTCATCCAGATACTGCGTGGTGAGCAGAACCGTCGTGCCGCTCTGCGCGAGGTTCTTGACGGCTTGCCATACCTCGATGCGTGCCTGCGGGTCCAGGCCAGCTGTGGGCTCGTCGAGGAAGATGACTGGCGGATTGCCGATCAGGCTCATGGCGATATCCAGGCGTCGCCGCATGCCGCCGGAATACGTTGCCGCCCTTCGGTTTCCGGCCTCGGTCAGCGAGAACCGCCGCAACAGATCATCGGCGATCGCTTGCGGATCCTTGAGATGCCTGAGCTTGGCGACCAAGACGAGATTCTCCCGGCCGGTAAGTATTTCGTCGACGGCCGTGAACTGCCCGGTCAGACTGATGGATTCGCGCACATCTGCGGCCTGGGCCGCGACGTCGAAACCGTTCACCTGGGCCGCGCCGGTGTCGGCCTTGAGCAAAGTGGACAGGATCTTCACTATCGTGGTCTTGCCTGCCCCGTTTGAGCCGAGCAGGGCAAAGATGCTGCCCCGGGCCACTTCGAAATCCACGCCGCGCAGCACATGCAGCTGTTTGTACGACTTCTGCAGGCCCTGCACCTGGATCGCGGGCCCTCGGGTCTGCTTGGTTGCTGGTGGAATGCTCATGAGCGCCAGCATGCAGGGTTGACGCAGCGTCAAGGTCAAGCCCGCAGCGAGGATTTGTCAGGCGTGCTCGCGCCCTACGACGCGGACAGGATTGGCGACCACGTCAGATAGCCGGTGGCAGCGATCACGATGATCGCGGCCCAGATCGAACGCCAGTCGAAAGCAGCGTCAAGGTTGATTTTCCACGGGGCTTGATGCTTGCGCACGACGATAAGCCGGGTCACTGCTCGCCCGGCCAGGATCCCGCAGGCGATCGGCAAGACCGCGGCCAGAAGGGCGTACGCGAAGAGAATCGTTCCTTGTGTATTGCCGGTGGCCCGCGGCACAGGTTGGCCGACCGCGGCCACGACGAACAGGATTCCCAACGGAATCGCGTTGCGAGCCAACGCGCGTTTGCCCGCAAGCCTCGTTTGCCGCTGGTGTTCCGTGATGCGCTCTTCTTGCTCTCGTCGCGCGCGCTCCTCCTCGGCTTGCCGGGCTGCTTCGGCGGCTAGCCTCGCGGTCCTTGCCTCGTCGGCGGCCTGCTGGCGGAAGCGTTCCTGGCACTCGCCGCACTCGTCGTGCGCTGGCGGATTCGTGCTTCTGTGAGCACGGCAGAATACGCGCTGACAATGACGGCAACGGCCAGCGCCGAGGGCCGTGCACGGGACCGAAGCGCAGGTCGCCCCGGTCGCCTCGAACTGGCGAGCGGCCGTCTCCAGCCAGGCAGCGCGGGCCGCGGCCGCATCAGCGGCAGCTCGCACACTTGCCTCGGTTGCCTGCCGCTGCTGCTCCAAGAGCCAGCCGAGCGGAGTTGTCGTGCCTGGGGCATGAAAGCCGGGAATGTGCCCGGGCGGTTGCCAAACCATTTGCTCACACCTCAACCGTCAGCGGGGGCGGAAGCCGTTCTTGGCCATGTATTCCAGGGTGCTGCCCTCAATGCGGGTGTAGAGGGCATCCAAATCGAGACCAGCCTGCGGCATCATGCCTTCCACCAGGCTTTGCATCTTGTGATCCATTCCCAGGCAAGTGAATCGCGAGCCGATACCCGCGGGCACCATGTCGGGATTCCTGGAGACGATTTCGTAGAACCATGGTCCCGTGGACAGCACTGTTACTCGGTCATCGGCGTGGGGAAACCAGGGCTCTCGTGGGTGCCAAGGCCGGTCTCCGTGCGACATCATGATTGTCCACTTGCGATGGACCAGAACGTCCCGGTACCCACCGAACAGCTTCTTCTCAGATCTCGTGACGAGGAAGGCCATGGCCTGCCCAGCGGGGGAGTTGGCCGCTCGTAGAAACGGCTGTATGACCTCGGCGGTGACTTTCCCAATGAACTGATCCTGGGCGCGCCGGATCGCGACCTTCTGCTGCGCCGCGTGTTCCTGGGCGTGCGTGGCAGCGCCCTCTTGTGCTCGAACCCGGTCGGCCGCCTCACGGAACTTGTCGTCCCACGTCATGACTGACCGTCCACTGAAATGGCGCGAGCGTTAGCAAGTCTGTGCAACGCGAAACCAGTCGTCTTCTTCATCACGTATCGATGCTGACAGGTACCGAGGTTGATCGATCCGTCCGAACGGCCGGTCATCCCCGCCGTAAGCACACTTGCCGGGGGTCCACAAACGACGGACCAGTCTGTGGTTCGCCGCGGAAGTTCCTCCAGGAGATAGCATCTGGCGACAGGATCGGACCATATCGTTGAACGGAGTACGAGAGTGACCCTCGTCGACCGTCTCATCGCCCCGGGCGCGACGCGTGGCGAAATCGTGGCTGGTTTCACCACGGCCGCCGCCGGTGGGCTGCTCGGTCTGGCCATCGCCTGGCGTGCTGGGTTATCCGCGCTGGCGGTGGCCGTACTCACCGTGGTCTGCTTCGACCTCTTTGGTGGGGCAGTGGTCAACGCGACTGACTCCGCGAAACGTTGGTACCACAGGGCCGGGCGCACCCGGGTGCACCACTTTGCCTTCGTCGCGTTACATCTCCACCCGTTCGTGCTGGCCCTTGTCGTGCCAGGGTTCTCCTGGGTGGCTGCCGCCGTGACCTATACGACGGTGCTAATCGCCACCGTGGCTATCGAGTTCGCCCCGGCCGCCTTGCGCCGCCCAGTCGCGTTCGCTGTGACGACCCTGGGCATGACGGTGGTCATCGCGTTCTTGGCTGTCCCGGCCGCGTTCGCGTGGATCATCCCCGTCCTCATGATTAAATTGCTGCTCGCCTATATGCTGCCCGAGCGGCCCACGCCCTCAAGCTGAGAGTCAAGTGCCGGCGTGCGGGCGCGCAGGCTTTCCCGCCGAGCAGGTCGCCGGAACCCTTTCAGTGCACCGGTTTCGCGAACCGCCACGGTTTGGTGATCGTGGCTTGCGTCGTCCCAGCGCTGTGGCCCTGGCTTCGAGCCATACAATTAGATGCGTGACTGGATTCCACCGGTTTCGGGCCGGGCTTGAACCTAGTGATTCGCTTGAAAGTCTGTCGGCAGGGGGATTGAGCCTCGATCAGGTCGTGTCATCGTTCGGCGATGCGAGGGTTCGGGCCGCCGCGATGCACGACAGGATTCGGGAGCTGGTCCGGCGCCCACGGTCGCGTGGCTACCCACCTTGGATTTTCATTTCGTACCGCTGGGAAGGCCCAGAGGCGAAAGCCTGGGTCCGGCGCCTCGCGGATCGCTTGCGCGAGCGTGGTTTTCGGGTCCATTTGGATCAGGACGAGCTGCCTGTATCAGACGTCGGGCCGCACGGGATTGAAATTGGGCGATTCGTGGCGCAGATTGTTGATTGCCACTATTTTCTGCGAGTGGTTACGAGAGGTTTGGCAGTCGCCGCCAACCATGAGTGGATCGGGGAAGAGAGCCAGCTCGCTGGGTGGCTGTCTGAGTTCGGGCAGGTGCAGATTGATTTGGTCAAAGAGTGGCCAGCGCCTGACGCCGAGGAGAACAGTTTCCAGGTGAGCTTGGAGGACGTGCGCGGCTATCTGCATCAAGGCAAGACAATCAGCATCCTGGAGCAGATGGAGCGCAAGAGCATCCTAGTCGTCGACATCTCGCAGGATCCCGGCGACCTTTCAGCTTTGGACCAGGTGCTTGACTACCGTGGTCTGACACTGTCCAAAGAGGAAGAAGAACAGCTGGTCTGCTTCATGGAGCAGGCAGCTCCGCTATTGGATGCTCGCGACGGCGCAAAGCTATTTGGCTTGCTTCAGGCGAACGCCGCCATCGCGGATACCGATGAGTGGACGCAAGTATTCGCTCATGCCTATGCGCTGGCGGGCCGGACCAAGGAGGCCGCAACGTTCGCCCTGAACGTTCTTGAGATGACCACGCCACTGCTCGAGACCAAATGGGACATGTGCCTTCTGCTATGGGACCTTGGGCGGAAGGCCACCGCTCTGCACTACATGTGTGCGATGAGAATCTTGGGCGGCCGTTTCGACCTCAAGGTGACCGGGATGATCGCTGACATCCTTGATGACCTCGGCTGCCACTTCGAGGCACTCAACTTCTATCAGTACGCCTTGGCGCTGGCCCGAAACCAAGCTGACAAACAGATCGCGTTCGGTGTGGCAAATGAACTGCGGCGGGCGTCACGGGGTGGAAGGCCAGACGATCGGATGTTTCGCGAAGCCCGAGCTGAAGCTAGGGCGAAATATGGGAACCTGCCAGCCTGGCTACTCAACGACACCGCGTACGTCTATCTATTTCGGTTCGGTGATGGTGAAAGCGCGCTGCCTCTCCTCCAAGAGGCCATCCAATCGGATCCCGCCCATGTGAACGCGTGGATCAATCTGATCGCCGCTCTCGTCACCCTGAGGCGTGAGAAAGAAGCCGTAAAAGTGCAACTGGCCGCCCGCGAGCTGTTCCCAGCCGAGCCAAGGCTGAGGTGGCTACCGCCTCCTATCGAGGTTCATCTCGCCATCCCTGCCGCCAGCCACGAGTGCGGCACTTGCCGATCTCAATTTCGAGCCCATGATGGCTTCCTCTGTGGACATTGCGGAGCAGCGTGCGGTCACAACAGACCTTGTGCCGCTTGTGGGCATCGCCAGAAAACTGACACGCGCTGTCCCGTGTGCGGAGCTTCATCACTTCGGCGACGCTAGGACTGGCAAACGCACGCCAGCAGTCTCACATCAATCCACCGGGGCTGGTCTGGGTCCCCGCCCGGGCATTATCGCCCCATCCCGCTCGATGCTCACCCTGTTCCGGCGAATCCACCCCGGTCAGCTGGATTATCGGCGATAGTCGGCCATATCTGGACCGGTATTGCCACAAAGACGGGGGAGGGGCACATGCCGAGCATTCTCCGAGATTCGCCAGGGCCCGGTGAGACGATCATCCGCCGGGCCAAAACCACGACATACACCAACGGCCGGGGCTTGTTGCCCTGGCTCCTCGCGGCGCTTCTGGTGCCGCTTGCGCTGGCCTGGCTCTGGTTGTATCCAGGCGGTGGCCGTGAACGCATCGAGAACGATTTGAGCGACAAGGCCCGCGGCGCGTTATCGGCCGCAGGGTTTGGCGGTGCCGGGCTCGCGTTCAACGGTGCCGACGCCACTGTGTGCGGAATCGCAGCAGGACAAGAGGAAGCGGCACGGGCCGCGGTCAAATCGGTCTCCGGCATCAACAACGTACGTGTCGCGGCGGCTGGAGACACGTCATGCGGTCCGGTCGGTGGCGGGACGAATCCCACCACGGCAGGTTCGCTAGCCGCCGAGGTGCGTGACAACGCGTTGGTACTCAACGGAATCGTGCCCGATGAAGCGGCAAAGGCACAACTCGTGCAGGCCGCCACCGCGACAGCCGGTGGCCGTGCTGTGGTTGACAACCTGACAGTGCAGTCAGGTGTCCAGTTGCCTGCTACCGCAGCGGAAATGGGCACCGTCGCCGGAATCCTGGCTGCCGTGCCCGGCGAGCACCAGCTCCAGTGGAACGGCTCGACAGTGACACTGACGGGAACGGTGCCAACCGAGCAGGACAAGGCGAACGCCGAGCAGATGGTGAAGCAGGCCGCTCCAAGCGCGACAGTCGACAACCAGCTGACCGTCTCCGGAGCGGGTGGCACCGTCGACAAGGCGGCCCTGCAGCAGAACATCGACGCGGCACTGCGTGCGCGGCCAGTGACGTTTGAGCCTGACTCGGCGACCCTTACCGCGCAAGGAAACCAGACCCTAGAAGAAATCGCGCCGATGCTGGCTGCCGCGACAGGCGTGGCGGTACGCATCGAGGGGCACGTGGCCGCGGTTTCCTCGCCCGTCGCCGGCCAGGAGCTGAGTGAACAGCGAGCACAGGCCGTGATGCAAAAGCTGGTGGACCTCGGAGTGCCCGTGGGACAGCTGAGCGCACAGGGCCTTGGCGACAGCGATCCGGTCGCCGACAACAACACCGCAGAGGGCCAAGCGCTCAACCGCCGTGTCGAGATCACTGTCCAATAGGGAGGCTAAAATGGGATACCTTTTCAGGCAAGTATGGTTGTGGTGTCTGCTGTCGTTCCTGCTCGGCTCACTGATGACCTGGCTCATCATGCGGGCGACGAGACGGCCAAAGGTTGAGGTGACCGAGGAACGGATTCAGGGACCAAGCCTCACCGAGCGTCCCACCAGGAGCCCTATGGCCACTGATACGTCAGCGCCGCCACGGTCTGGTGTGGACACTGGCCGGACTTCTGCCATGGATCTCGACTCAAGGCAGGCAACAGGAGCCGCGGCCGCGGGGGCCACAGTCGCTGGAGCGGCCGCCACTGGGCGCTCGATGACGCCGCCGTCGGAGAAGGCCTCGCTGAACGATTCAACGATGCGCATCGTGGAACCGGGTCCATATCCCGGCTCGGCACGGCCCAATGCCGATGGTTCCCCTCCATCACGCGAATACCTGGTGAAGGGAAACATGAACTCGATGCTGTACCACACCACCGAGTCGCCGTCTTATCGCGAGACGCGGGCGGAGATCTGGTTCCGCACACCAGCCGAGGCGGAAAGCGCTGGCTTCACGGCGTGGAACCGTAACCCGAAACAAGCCAGAAGGTAGAAAAGACGCACGTGACCGCCCGCAAGCAGCGGGCGGTCACGTGCGCTTACCGCTCAGCTAATACCAGTATCGGCGGCCGAGAACCGGCCGGTTGAGACCCCCGAGCAACATGAGAACTGCGCCGACCACGAGCAGGATTATGCCAATGGTCGTCAAGATGCCTATGCCCGTCAGCCATCCGGCTAGCAGGAGAACTAGACCCAAAATCAACATTCGAGCTCCATGGGGACTTGGACTACGTGCGATTCCATCTCTGTACCCACCTCGCCCGGCACAGGAAACCTAAACGTCGTCGCCAGTTGCTCTGGTGTTGTAGCTAAGGCGTCTTAGGGCCGATGCCGTCGGCCGGTGTGGGGCGTACCCCCAACCCGTGCTGGACGCTGAGGAACCGGTAGGTGACCTGCTTGAGTGTCCACAGCAGGTAGCCCCGCTCGGCCTGGACGATGTCACGGTTGTCCGCATGGGACACCTTGCCCACCACTACCCAGTTGTTGGGGGCCGAAACCACGACGGCCTCGCTTGCCCGCCCGGCAGCGGACCCGATCGCATCACGTGCGGCCCGGGCATCCTCGTCGGTGGTGTAGAGCACCGCCGTGAAGTCAACGACCGCATCGCTGTCGTCGGTGGTGAATACCCCATGGAGGGTACGAACGCAGCCCGTCCCGCCCACGGGAAGTACCCCCGCGCAGCCCGCCTTGTCGCTAGCCGACACTCGCCGCAGTGTGTCGCCAGACGCTGTCCAGGTCTCTTCAGGGAACGCTTCGGCAGCCCCATATGGCGTGGGAGCCGCCTGCGCGATTCCGATAGCCAGACCGGCCAGCATCGTTGTCGCGAACGCCCCGCACAGCAGGTGTGTTTTGCGCCCGGCCAGGCTTTCCTGCTTCAGGAACGACACCAGCACCGCACACACGACAAAGCCGGCGAGCCCAGCCAGGCCCCACAGGAGACCGTCGGACATCTGGTAGGAGCCAGGTCCTTTGAACAGCTTGCTAAACGACGACCCGCGACCGGGGACAAACGTCCACGACGTGACCACGATAGGCACCGAGAGCACAAAGTATGCCGCCTTGACCAGCTTGCTCATCCGCTTGAACGCGAGCACCCCGGCCGCGATCGTGGCTATCGGCAAGGCAACGATCAGCCATCCAGCGGTGGTCATTCCCGTTGCGGTGCAAGCCGTTGCTTGACAGGCGAACTCGATTACCGCGGTACGCACGTATCTTCCAACGAACGCTACGCCGAAGATGACGGCGATCACGGCAGCGATGGCGAGCAGGCCGAATAAAGGAGCGAAGCGGCTCTTCTGAGTAACAGGGGAAGTCACGGGAGGCGATCATAGCCAGTGCCGTCAACGCCTCTCGTCGTGCCGCCTAGGAGCGCTCTATTCAGCGCCCCTAGGCGAGCTCTTGCCTAGGGTTCTCGCGCGATGGCCGCACCAAAGGTGTACGTCACGCCCGTGAAGTCCTCGGACAACTCCCAAAGGCGGCGGGCTGTTTCAAGCGAAGTCGCTGTCGCGATGGGCTGCTCGATTTTGGGATGCCCACCGCGCCCTGGGCCAAAGTACTGTCCACTTTGGACCGATGGATCAGTGGCCGCGTACAACTGGCTCAACACGCCCTTTTCGACGGGCTGAGCGAAAAGCTTGTTACTGAGCGGGCCTAGCAGCTTGAAGATGCCTGTGGGCCCTGTGGTTTGCAGGTTGGTAGCAGCGTATCCAGGGTGCGTGATGAGGCTGCGCACGCCCGAGCCGGCTGACCGCAAACGGCGGGCGAGCTCGAGGCCGAACAGGACGTTGGCGAACTTTGACTGCGCGTAAAAGGCAAGCGGTGAATACTTTTTGGCTCCCGTTAGATCGTCGAAGTGGATGTGGCCGCGGCGGTGCAGGTCAGAGCTGACGGTCACGACACGATCGGTTATCTGCGGCAGCAACAGTCCCGTGAGCGCGAAGTGGCCGAGATGGTTGCCGGCGAACTGGCTTTCGTGTCCTTGCTTGCTCAGCACGCGCGGCGGCATCATCACTCCGGCGTTGTTGACGAGAACGTCGATGCGGGTTTGCTTGAGCTCTTCGGCGAGCTGGCGAACCGTGTCGAGGTCGGTGAGATCGGCGATGTTGAGCTGAAGGCTGGCGCCAGGCACCTGACCGGCGATCGCGGCGAGCGCTGTTCTGCCCTTTTCCGGGTTGCGGACAACCATGATCACGTTGGCATGGTGGCGTGCTAGCTCCAGTGCGGTGACATAGCCGAGGCCGCTGTTGGCGCCGGTCACCAGGAACGTGCGCCCGGCCTGGTCCTGGATGTTCTGCGCTGTCCAAGTCATACTTCACAGCATGCCGCGTGTGGCACTGAGTGTCAACAGTGGCTCAGTGTGACGAATCAGCTATGATGAACGGCGTGACCTTCGGAAACCTCGCCCAGCGCAAACGCCAGCTCGTCCGCGACGAGCTAGCCGAAGCCGCGCTGAAGCTGCTCGCTTTTCGGGGCTTCGAAGAAACGACCATCGATGAGATCACTGCGGCGGCCGGAGTGTCCCGCCGAACCTTTTTTCGGTACTACAAGTCCAAAGAGGACGTCATCATCGAGTTTCTCGGGCACGTGGGGGAGGAGATGCAAGCCGCTCTCGCCGCTCGTCCCGCCAGCGAAACGCCCACCCAAGCGTTGCGCCAGACGCTAACCGTGTTCACTGACGCCTGTGTGGCGTACCCGGAAAAATCTGTTCGTCTTACCAGGCTGATTCTCACCACACCCTCTTTGACGGCGCGTTACCTTGAGCGGCAACTCGAATGGAAGAACAAGCTCGCCGCGCAACTTCAGAAACGCTTAGGTGGCAAGAACAATCTGCGTCCCGTCGTCCTCATAGGAATGGCCTTTGCCGCTCTAGACGCAGCGCTGGACACCTGGTCGGCCAGCGACGGCAAGCAGGATCTCGCCGAGCTCCTCGACGAGGCCTTCGCGATCGCCTTCTCCGCTGACTAAGCGACTTCGCGTTGCTGCACACGACGAACCTGCTGTCCGGGATGACGTAGCGACGGTCGCCGCCACGGTGCTGTTCACGTTCGGGTTCGGCATTTGCATGTACCTGACGTTGCGGGCGACCAGGAACCTGCTGTGGCCGATCCTGCTGCATGGCCTGTACGACCCGGCCCTGTTCCTTGCCACCGGTGGCATCGACGCCGCCGCCGAGACAGGATCGCAAAGTGTGTTCCTCGCGCTGGCCGCTCCGGCCAACATTGTCTACATCCTCATAGGGGTGGCCGGGCTGATCCTGGTGCGGGGCAAGGCCACGGCCACACAAACCGCTGCCTGAGGCGCTAGGTGGTTGTTTGCGCGTCTTTGGCGGCTTGGATGAAGGCCCGAAACAGTGAGGTCTCGTTGACCGTGCGCCACACCGGTGCGTAACGCAACAGCGGTGCGTCGGTGATGGGGACGAAGGTGATGTCACTGCGCTGCCGTGAGGCGGCCGCGTGCGCGCCGACGGGGGATACGACGTTGCCTGTCCCAATGACGGTGAAGGCCTCTTCGAGCGTGGCCACGTTGGCTCCCGCCCGGATGGGCCGCCCGGCTGGTGTCATGAGTGGGGTGTGTGCTTCCCATACATAGTCCGGGATGGGGCCATCGGGCCGCACCACGAGGTATTCGCCGAGATCCTCCATCGTGACGTGATCCCGGCTGGCCAGGCGATGGTCTGCGGCCACGGCTAGCGTCAGCGGTTCGGTGTAGAGCTGCGGCCCGACCGTGAGATCAGGCTCACGCACAGGCAGCCACACCACGGCGATATCGATGCGGTCGGCGCGTAGCGCACCGAAGGGGTCGGTGGGCAAAACCTCGCGCATGCGCAGCTCACATTGCGGGTGCCGCTGCCGGAACAGGTCGATCACCGAAGCGATCTGCTGATAGTGGGTGGCCATGGTGCCGATCGTCAACGCCCCAGCCTGCCCACGAGCAGACGTAGTGGCCTCATCAATGCCAGCCATGATCTCGCCATAACCGGCTTTGAGCCGGTCGCGGAGCCGTTCCCCGAGCGGGGTCAGCCGCACGCTGCGGCTCGTGCGCTCGAACAGGGCCCCGCCAATGCGGCGCTCCTGCTGTTTGATCGACTGACTGACGCGTGCCTGTGACACCCGGAGGCGCTCTGCCGTACGCCCGAAATGGAGTTCTTCGGACAGCGTCACGAAGATCTCGATGTCACGTAGCTCCACCAGGCCCTCTCCTTCAGTCTCTGTGCAATCCGGAAGTTTACGGCCGTTACCTGAAAACGGTCGGAGGCGGGGGAACGCGCATAACGTCCGACGATAACCGGTGGCTTAAACGGCGATTCGATCTTTTGCGTTGTTCGCACCTACCGCCGCGACGATCGTGGAATCCATGCAGTGCGTCTACTGGAGAGAGGCTTGTCATGAATCGCCGGAAGAGATGGCTCCTGTTGGTACGCCGTCCTGGAGGTATCCCGCGGCGGTTTAGAGCCCGTCACCGTCACCCCCTTACGACGTCATCAGCGTCCCGGGGACCGCCCTCAGCATGCCGCACATGCCCGTTCTATCAATCAAGTGAGGAGCACAACATGCAAGCCCGTCTCAACGTCTTCGGCAGCCCCATCGCCACCAAAATGATCAAGCACATCTTGTCGGCGTCCAAAGTGGCCGCCGACTCGGCGCTGCCAGCCACCACGCAGGAGCTGGTAAAGATTCGCGCCAGTCAAATCAACGGATGCGGCTACTGCGTCGACATGCACACGAAGGACGCGGCCGCCGCTGGCGAGACCCCAGCGCGCCTCAACCTCGTCGCAGCGTGGCGCGAAGCCACGGTTTTCAGCGACGCCGAGCGCGCCGCACTGGAGCTGGCCGAGCAGGGCACCCGTATCGCGGATGCCGCGGGCGGAGTCTCCGATGAGGTCTGGGCCAATGCCGCCAAGCATTACGACGATGAGCAGCTGATCGCTCTGGTGTCTCAGATCGCCCTCATCAACGCCTTCAACCGGCTCAACGTCGTCCTCCAGATGCCAGCTGGTGGCTACCAACCCGGCCAGCATTTCTAACCGAGCACGCCCGAGATGTGTGGTGCCAGCATTTTCGCCGTGCTGGCACCACGCTCTCCCCATTAAGGAGCATCGTCATGACCAAGGTCGCGCGCTTCGCCAGCGTCCTATTCGCAGGACTGTTCGCCGGATTCCTCGTCGCCGTCCTCATCCTCGAACTGTCGCTGCGAAGATTCGGCGGCACCGTCTACACCCAAGTCCGTCAGGTCGAGCTCGACTCCCTCGACAAACTCGCCATCGCCACGCTTGTGCCGGCACTCATCGCCACCGCGCTCCTGGCCTACCGGACCTTCCGAACGAACACCCGGTGGCGAACCGTGGCCGCACTTGCCTTACTACTGTTCATCTTCGCGCTCACCCTCATCGTCAACCTGCCGATCAACACCGACCAGCTCGCCTGGACCACGCAGTCACCACCGGCGGACTGGGCCAGTGTGCGAGACCATTGGCAGACCGCCCACGCCGTGCGAACCGTAGCGGCAGTGCTCGCCTTCGGCGCACTGGCCACATTGGACGGCCCCGGCAATACCAGCCAGGGCTAGCTATTCGGTGCCAGTCTGGGCGTGCGGTGCAGTCACGGGCTTGGACTGTGGGGAGCCGTGCTGGCGTAACACGATGCTCAGCAACACAAGGGCGGCAACCGCGAGGAATTCGGACTGCCAGTTTTGCATCGACTGGAACCAAAAGTCAGCGGTGCCGAGGAATTGCCACACGCTCACCTGATCGGCTCCCTGCTCAAGGGCTTGCTGCTCATTGAACTCGGCGGTTCCCCCGATCAGGTGGCCCGTGAAGCTGAGCAAGAAGAACCCGAACAACCCCAGCGAAAGGCTGTTGCGGTATAGCCATTGCTGTATGCCGTGGGTTCGCGACCAAGCCGGCGATTGGGCCCCAGCGTTGGCTGGGTCGTCTTCGGCACGGTCTCCTTGGTCCAGCGGCTTGGATTCTGGTGATCCGCGCTGAACAAGCAAGGCGGTCAGGAGAACGTAGGCGCCCATTTGCAGGAACTCTGATTCCCAGTTTTCGAACAGCGCTTCTGTGAAGTGACCGGTGCCCAGGTAGTGCCAGAAGCTATCGGCCGCCAGGCCTGCCGCGGCGAGGTCGTCGTTGCGTACCTGCCATCCGGTCAGTGCCTGCAGGGCGGCGAAGATGCCGAACGCCGCCAGCGTGACTATCGACAGGGCGTTGTTTTTCAGCCAGCGAGGCACGTTTAGGCCTTTGCTGACATCAGCGCCAATGGGTCAGCCGGAGCGTGAGCCTTCGCGGCGGCCATTTGCTCGCCGAGCTCGGCCAGACGGTTACGGCCCAAGGCTTTACGCACCTTCGGGAACCACTCGTGCTCTTCCTCATCGGCGTGGTGTTCCACATTTTCGATCAGCACCGTCACTTTGGCGTCGAAGGTCTCATCAGCCGGGTCCAGGTGCTGCAGTTCTGAGCACAGCCACGCCACCACGTGGTGTTCCTCCACGGACTCGAGCACGTGGTCTTCTGCCTCGGGAACGCCTTCGCGGGCGGCGGGGTAGAAGATCGTCTCCTCGATGTAGGCGTGTGTGTTCAGTTCCTTAAGGATCTGGTCCACCAAGGCCCGTTTCTGCTTCGGTGACGCAGCTTTGTGTGTCTTCTCGAATTGGCGAAACAGACGTTTGACTGCTTTGTGGTCCTCTTTCAGAAGCACGATTCCGTCCATGACAACCCTCCTTGTGCTGATCAATATCTTGGCGGCAAAGTCATGACAACGAGATGGGAATGCCCGGATCAGGCCTGGCATAAACGAAGCCCGGCCGGCGCGCGTTCGACAGTGGCACGCTCGGGGCATGGGCAGCACCGTGCGCCTGACTGGCGAGCACGAGTTCGATCTCAACATCGGCAAGGTGCTTGAGCACTGAAGCGTGCCCTTCGTGATCCGCGAGATCATCGCCAATGCGCTCGATGAGCAGATCCTGACCGGCACACAGGACCCCGATGATTGGCAAAGTAAGCCCTGGCGTGTGGCACATCCGCGACTTTGGCCGCGGTCTGCGCTACCAGCATCTGACCGAAAACGAGAACGCCGAAAAGCGAAAACACCCTGAAGTCATCGGCCAATTCGGGATGGGCCTCAAAGATGCCCTAGCCGTCTTTGACCGCAGAGGCATCACCGTGACCGTGCAGTCGCCCCATGCCGACGTCATCACCCTGCACGCTCTCGTTAGCGCCCCACAACGGCCAAGCCTGGCCGCATCTACGTCAAAGGCCTGTTCGTGGCCGAGGAACCCAACTTTCTGTTCTCCTACAACATCAAACGCATCACCGCACCACTTCGCCGCGCACTCAACCGTGCACGCAGCAACGTGTACTCGGCCTGATGCGCCGTCGTTGGCATCAGCCGTGGTCTGCGCGACCATGTTTTCGCCTCCCCAGATGTGTGCAATCTGCCGAGTTCCCCACCCGGGCCGCGCTAAACATTTCCTGGGCGGCGGCATTGCTGGGCATGCCCAGCGCTGTGGGTGGCAGTCGGTCACGCGCCGCGATTTCTGGGGAGCACGCTGTCATTGTCCTTTTCGGACTGTCACGATGTCGCTCGCGACGACCCTGGTTGTCAGGTGGGCCATTTGCCGGTAAGCCGCTTGATCCCGGCAGCGCCGCCCCGGTCGGCGGCGGCCTTCACGATCGCGAAGATGGCGCCTTGTAACGCCGCCGCGATGAGAACCTCTGACCAGCCCCGGTGTTCGTCGGTCGCGTTAGGAGCATCGGCTTCACCGGCGGCGATACGCCAAACCTGTTTGAACACCGCACCGGCGAGCAGGCCCGACGCCACGCCCGCGATGAGGCCAACCGGTTTGTAGGCGAGTTTGGCTATCATCGCCGCCGCCTTGCGATTATCACCAAGGCCAGCAGGCCGATGACGGCGCCGGCGACCCATAGGGTTTGATGTTGCCTGAAATGGGCGCCGGCACGGCGAGCGGCATCTGTTCCCTGAGCGACAGTGCGCTGCGCGCCGCCTGCCAGGCGCAACGGAACGTCGGCCCTCGCCGCCAGCGCACTGAGACTCACGGCCAGTTCTGCCCGCCTGCGGGCAATGTTGGCCCGCAGAATGTCAATGTCGGTCATTGATGCCTTCCTGGTCACGATCGGCTCGCAGGGTGATCAGTCGCCCGGCCCCCATGTCCTGGCGGCGTGCTGTCGGTGGCGTCTTAGAAGGTGGCGGCTTGACGTGCTTTGGGCCCGGCGACGACGGTGCCGTTGGCGTCGTCGCTGTCGACGTGCTCGACCCGGATGCCGGCTTTCGCGGCGGCGGTTTCCAGGCCACGTTCGGCTAGCTCGGCGACGCGTGCACGGGTCTGTGCGACAACAGGCTGATTCAGTACGGCTGATGCTGCTTCCCGTAGCTGTTCATACCGTTGCCGGCCAGCCTTTGTTCCCATCACGTAGCCTGCGGCGAAGCCCGCTGCTGCCCAAACCAGTTTCATGATCCCTACTCTCGTTCGGTGATGCCATCTATGCCGCCAGTGTTGATGCCCTATCGGTAGCCTGACGAAACGCATCGCGTTCCCGGGGCTGATCTCGTGCGGCCGTGTTCCCATGCTTTGAGGCCGCCGGGGGCGCTGGTTTTCACCGTCCCGTCAGGCTGCCGTCCTGTGCTGAGACGGCACTTCCCGTCCAGTTGACCGGAGCACAGCAGGCCGCTCACGCAACGGTTCTCAACTCCAGGCACCCAGGATCGCGCCAGCGGCAGTGAACAGTAACGTCTGGTACCCACTGTTGATGGCCATCAGCAGCGGCGATTTGGCCTCGAAGATGCCGTTGATAACCACCGACATCGAGGCGATCCCAAGCCCCGCTACCAGGCCGGCGAGTGCACCATGGCCTACTCCCGCGTCCTTGCCAATAAACAAGGCGAGCGCGAAGACGCCAATCAGTGTCGCGAGGAAAGCCAAACCCATGGCGAGCGTGGTGTTCTCGCCCTTCGCGTTTTCCGGGGTTCGCCCGGTCAGCTGCATCCACCGTTTGCCAAGTACCGGCGGCGCATACCAGGCAGCTCCAAGCGCGAATGCCACTATCGCGGCAACGATAACGGCCAGATAGTTGATCTCGTTCAGTCCAGCGAGGTTACTCATGGATGCATCTTCACCTATCCACCGTGCGGCGGGCGTGATTTGCGCAAGCAACACGTGAGCTTCAGCGACGGCAGGCTGGGGCTTCTGCGTGAGTGTGGGCGGTGTAGTGGGAAATTGTAGGTCATCTGTATGTTGGACCCATAGCCTGCCGTTTATGTCTTGCATGACGTTACGGCGGCCGTCGGCGAGCACGCTGCTGGCCGTAATTCTCCTTCTGGCAGTTGCTACGGTCGCGGGAATCGCACCTGCGGCTGAACCTGCGCAGGCTGCGGGTCCTTATCCAAAGTCGATCGACCTGGGCCGTCCACCGGTCAAGGGAGTGACCACCGCCGGCGGTGAGACCGCGAGGATGGCCGACGGCTCGTACCGGACGTGGCTGGTAGTCAGCGGCACCACAACCGAGGGCGATCCGGCCTATCTGGCCGAAGTGGATCCGTTCAACGGGCGCATGCTCAACTCCTACCGGATGCCGACCGCTGGCGGTGGCTGGGGAGTGGCCGTGAGCCCGGACGGCGCCTACGTCTATGCGATGACGTATGGGCAGGGCCACGCCTACCGGCTCAAGTACACCAGCCCGCGCAGCTTCACCGATCTCGGTGCGCCAACGGCCGACACCAGTTTCCTGTGGGAAGGGGACACCGACGATCAGGGCAACCTGTGGATTGGGACGTTCCAAGGTTTCGCCGCCGCCAAGACGCCCGGGCTGCTGGCGAGCTGGCGTCCCAACGGGGGATGGACCAATCACGGCGGATACGGCTTGCCGTATGAGTATGTGCGGTCCGTTGAGTACGCACGTGGCCAGGTCTACGTTGGCCTAGGGCCTCAGACGCGGTTCTACCGCCATAACCCAGCGACCGGCGCCGACACGCTGATCCCGTTGCCGCCCGGTGTGGCCAGCGACATGTACACCTATCAACTCGACGACGCGGGCGACTATCTCTACGTGTATTTCGCGGGCGGAACCTCACCTGCCAAGGCCTGGCTCTACAACCTTGTTACCCAGCAATGGGTTCGCGAACTGCCCGGGTATGCCGGTGCGACAGTGTCCGATCAGGACACTGATGGGACCGTCTACATGGTCATGTCCGGTGAGCTGGTCGCCTACCAGCCGGTCACAGGTGTGGTAACACGAACCGGGTTCACTGCTGATGGGCAGCTCGGTGCGGCCAAGGGCATCCTTCGGGCCACTAACCCGGCGACCGGGCACCAGATGATTGTCACCGGTTTGGCCAGTGGGGCCATCGCTAGGTACGACCTTGAAACCCAAACCGGCTCATATGATCTGTGGGACGCCGTCGGGCTGACGCCTACTTTGACTCCTTTACGCTCTGTCGCGATGGGACCTGACGGCTGGGCCTATTTAGGTGGGTACTTCGCGGGCGGGTTCGCTGGATACGACCCGGACGCCGAGCGGTGGCACGAATACGCGTGGCCACACCAAGTTGAGGGCATGGCGACGCACGGCAGGAAGCTGTATCTGGGTGTGTATCCCAATGGCGCGCTGTATGAATACGATCCGGTGCTGCCGTTTGGCTCGGGCAACCCACGAAAGTTGTTCGATCTGCGAACCCACGGCCAAGAACGCCCGTGGACGGTGATTTCAGCGGGCCGCTATGTCGCGATCGGCACTAGCCCAAAGAATTCCAAAGTAGACGGTGCCGGGGCGGTAACGTTGTATGATCCGGCAGACGGGACACACCGAGTCTTCAGCGGAATCGCCGGCGCGGGCGAGATCGGTGCGCTGGCCTATCGCAATGGCATCCTCTACGGCGGCTCAATGAACTGTTGCACCGCGGCGACACCAAGCGACGGAACACTTTTCGCCCTCAACGTCACGACCGGTGCCAAGCTGTGGCAGACCGTCCCGCTGGCAGGCGAACGCGGTGTCAACGGGCTCGCCTTCGGCACCGACCCCAACGTCATCGTCGGCGTCACAGCCGGAAAAGCGTTCCGCTACAACGTCACGACCCGGCAACTGCTCAACAGCACCACACTGGTGTCCTACCCGTGGGCAGGCATACGCAACTTCTCACCCCGCGCCGTCAACCTCACCTTTGACCCACTCGACGGCAACATGTATGGCACTGCGGTCGGCCGGTTCCTCAAACTGAACCCCGTCAGCCTCGCCAACACCGCCCCCGCCGGGTGGACCGGTGGCTTCTTCGCCGCGGCCAACACCGGCCGCAAGTTCGCCACGCAAACCGTGAACGGCCGATCACACCTGATCATGTCGCAGTGGTACGGCCGGCCAGCAGCACCGGCGATGCTCTACGGCAGCACGGGAAGCGCGCGGATGTACCGATGGGAGTCGACGGAGGCCGCCTTCGTCCTCGGCCAGGGTTGGGAGCAGGCCAGTAACTATGACCTGGCAAGCGTCGGCGATCGTTTCGTATCCGGCGACTTCACCTGCGATGGTGTCGACGACCTCGCCACCGGGTACGCCACCGGGGCTGGGCTACGCATGGACGTGTGGAACGGCACGGCCACAACCGCGGGCCCGCAACCCTGGGCCACAACAACTGTAGCCACACCCGATGTCGGGGCGCGCATGGTGGCAGGCGACTTCGATGGCAACGGATGCGCCGATATCGCTCTACTGGAAGCAATCGGCGGTACTGCGGGCGCGCGGATACACCGTTTCCTGTCCGACGGGCAGGCGTTCACTAAGACGACCTCAGGTGACTGGACGACGCCCACTGGCTACGATCTCACCAAGGTCGCGGGACGCATCGCGGCCGGCGACGTCGACCGTGACGGCCGCGACGATATCGTCACCGCCTATGACTACGGTGGCTATTTCCGTTACCACGTATGGAAAGGCGCGACTGCCTACAGTGGACCGTCCGGCTGGTACCAATCGGGAGCTTTTGTTTTGGACAACGTCGCGGACCGCATGGTCGTCGGCGACTTCGACGGCGATGGCGACGACGAACCCGCCATGTTCTACCACTTCGGCGGCAGTCACGCCCGGCTGTTCCGCTGGAGCGCGAGCGGCAGCCAGTTCACCCTCGCCAGCCCCGACTGGGAAGTCACCTCCGGCTACACGCTAGCCATGGTGGGCAACCGAATGGCCGTCGGTGACGCCAACGACGACGGCCGCGACGACATTATCGCCGCCTACGACTACGGGCCTGATTTCCGGTACCACGTATGGCTTAGCGGCTGGTCCTACACCGGCAACACCGGCTGGTACGACTCAGGTCCGTTCGATCTCAACCTGACTGGAGGCCGGCTCGTCATGGGAATCTGGTGAGGGAGTTTCAGTGTTTAGACGATGGACTCAGCTAACGCTGGCAATCGCCGCACGGGCTTGGGCTACGGCATCGTCCTGTATGGCGATGCCAGTGCCCTGATCGAGAAAAACACCTTTACCCAGAACCACCGCCACGACATCGCCGGTTCGCAACGCTGGGCGGAAAGACGGGGATTGGCAATGGGCAGAAGCGAACTGGGACACTTGTAGCTCCGCGCTTTCAGGTTCGCTGGCGCAAGGCAAGAGTCATGTCTTCACCATGTCCACATAGGACATTGCTGTCCCGGGGCTGCGAACCGTCTTGCCATGAGCGACGCTGGTGGATGTCACTCGGCACAGGCTCACTTGCGGCCCGGCGCCGCTGCCTAACTATTTCTCGGGTGGTTGCGTCACGACAACCACCCACGCAGTGACCGCTCCTTCAAAGGTCGGCGTTACGAAGTTATGTTTGCTTCGGGCAAGATTGAATTGGCCGCCCGTGCGCTCGCCGGTGCAATTGATCGCAATAAGGCCTTCGTGCCCCTTCTGGCCGCCCGCCAGAGTCATCCTGCCGCCGCCCAGGCAGGCAAAGTGCATCTCCATGCTTCTGCCTTCGTACGGGCCGAACGTGACCCCTGGCTCGGCGTTGCCGGCCACATAGTGGGTAGGGATGTCATGCTGCTTCGCCGTCATTTCGGCAGCGATATCCGGCAGTTGCTGCGGTTTGCTGGCACAGGCGCCGAGGCTTGCGGCCACCGCGACGACAGCCAGGGTGGCCCGTGTACGCAAACCCATACCTGCTCCTCTTAACGCGCCGTCGCGGTGAGTGTAAAGGACTGACTCGAACATTACTGCTGCATCAAACATATGTTCGCTTGAATAAGTTGAGCCAGCGAGCCAACCTTGATGTAGTCAGGCGCCGGAATTTGTCCCGGCCACGCTACGGCCCCGTAGAGTCAGCGGCTTAAGCGACATCTTCGGGCATGTAACCCAAGATGAGATGATCGAGAGCCAATGGCATGCGGCCAAAGCTGGCCACTCCATCAACGATCAAGTAGACCTCGCTATGTTTGTCGATGCCAACGAAAGACCATGAGCAGGTGCCAGTCCCAAGTTCCCCGATGGGCGCGAAGCTCTTGCCGAGCTCCTGGCTCCATTCGACGAAGCGGTCTGCCTCGCCGCAGCAGTCCAACGGGTAGAACCTGACGGCTTCCCGAGCGCGGGTTACTCCGCCGCCGCTGTGCCTGAACGCGAGGCCGCCGAATTCGGAGAGGAACTGCTGCGCCGCAAGGTGTAACGGCGGGAATCCGTCTGCGCTGAGCTTGGCCTCCCAGTCCGCGATGTCGCGTATGCGGCCGGGGAACCAGCCTGCCTCCCGCAGCAAGAGTTTGGTCTCTTCGCTGAACGTGATCGGTTCTCCCACCTGAGGAATCCTAGGTCATCGGTTAACGATTACCTCGACCCGCAACAACACTGCCGCAGGCTACGGCTTGGCCAATGGTTGCAGAAACGACGCCAAACGCGCGATAGGACCCTCGCGCGTAGTGTTGCTCGTTACTGCGCGCCAGCGGGTAGAAGTGGTCGCCGAGCAAGCACCGCAAGCCTTCATCCGGCTAGCAACATTCGAGAACGCGGCTGCTTTCCCTATCTTGGCGGATGTCATCCAAAGTGGACGGTGTAACCAGCTGCCTGGACTTTGCCGGACAGCTAGTTGGCTCTGGCCACACCGAACGGCCAGGCGCCAGCGGGCCGCGTTCGGCCGATTATGTAGTCATGGATGACTGGGTGCGGTCATGCTGTGCATCGATCGAATGCGGCGCGCCTTCCTGAGAATCCCTCTCCCTTTGATTGAGGTGCGTCATCGATGACCGTCCCTCCAGCCATGTATGTTCCGGCGGTGGCCGTGCCGGCGGATCTCGGCAAACGGCTTGTCGCCCGCCTGATCGACGCTGGAATCATTCTTGTCCCCGCATGCGTCATCGGCGGCTGCGCCAGCGTTCTAGATCAGACAGGCGGTGCGGGGTCACCGGCCAGCGGGAATCCATCTTCACTTTTTTGAGCCTGCTCTGGTGGCTCAGCGCGATGCTGTACGAGTTCGTGATGCTCGGCAGGACAGGGCATACGGTCGGCAAAACGCGTGATGAAACTGCGGGTCATTGGCCTCGATGGGCAACCGTTGAGCTGGGGCGGTGCTGCACTGCGGGTCTACATCCAAGCCATCGCCAGCAGCTGCACATGCGGAGTCGGCGGGTTGCTGTTCGCGCTGTCACCGCTATTCGACAATGGCCCATGGAAGCGGGGCTGGCCCGACCAGATAGCCAGCAGTGTGGTTGTCCAGACAGGCTAAGCCAGCCGTATGTATCTGTGCCCGCCGTTCTGTGGGAGGCCGAGGAGCTGAGCCGCACTCATGCCGGCAGATGTGTTCGCCAGCGGGCATAAGTGCGGCCGAATGTTATCGCGCCAGTTAGCCAATGACGTTGTCGAGGTCCGGGCGGGCGATGAGGTCGGCGGCCAGCTTGACGACGAGGTCTAGGCGTTCGTAGACGAACGCCGCCGCACCACCGATAAACCGGTCGCCGATGACGGCGTAGACAGCTTCCTGTTTGGTCTGCCCATCATCGTCGGCTTTGTACCAGGCGTGGTCCGCGCCCGGGATGGAGATCCGCTGGAAGCCGTCGGCCAGGTGCCGGCGTGGCAACGGTCGGTGTTGGCGGATCGCCGTGGTAGATGACGCGAACATTCTTCGGCCGCACGGTCACGGCCGTGATCTCGTTGAACCGTTCTTCGGCGGCGCCGACGATTTCCCCGATCAACGCTTTGACCACGGTGGCAGCCGGAGCGGGCAGCGCGCCATCGGTGATGCGCTCGATGAGGCGCCTGGCTTCATTGATGTCGTAGCGTTGTACTTCGGCGCTGACTTTGTAGAAACCGTTCTTCTGCGGGCCTTTGACTTGTTCTTCGGTCTCCTGGCCGGTGCGGTAGTACAGCGTTGCCGTGCGCCGGCTGGTCACCTTGGCGTCGGCTTTGGTTTGCGTCGCCAGATCGGCGCGGCCAAACGGTTCGGCCTTCCACTTCACGGGCGCGTCCTCGGCGGAACCGATTTTGGACAGATCAGTGCCGAAATGCTGGCTACAGTCCCGGATCACCGGGGGCACCGGCAGCTGATTGTCGGTAACCCGCACCTCGGCCCGCCCGGTGATCACTTCACTGCCGATCCCGAACCGGGTGTCTTCCGGCAGCAGCGCGAGTTCGGCCCGCCACTGCACCAGATATGCGGTCACTTGCTGGATCGTGCCCAGAATGGCGAACGCGTCGATCACCGGGCCGAAGGCGAAGTCCTTGAACGCCTTGACAATTCCTTTCACGACACCGGCGGCCAGATCGACAGCCACGTTCCAGATCGTGCCAGGAAGCCGAGAAACCCGCCACCGGACGTGTCCACTTTCAGCGCGCTCGCGACCGCGTTGATGCCGTCGGAGATGAAGTCAGCGACAGCCGTGCACGGCCCGTCCATGCTTCGCACTGCCGAAGCTTTATTCAAACCTGTTGGCTGGTACCCGATACCGTCTGCGAGGAATAAGGTCAGCAGCACCTTGGGATAGACGATGTCTTCGGTTCCTTGGCGGGTGCGGGTGCGTCATCCGCGTACACGCCGACGCCAGCGGCACGCAGCACCTCGGAAACCACCGCTACCGCGGATTCGGTGATGGGCAAGGCCCGCAACCGGTCCACTTTGGACTGATCGGCCGCGCTGACGGGAAGTGTGGTGAATCCGGGGTCTTTCTTGCCCCCACTGCTGCATCCAGCCAGCAACAGGCAAACGGCTATCGCGGTACCAAGCATTTTGTTCATAACGCATCCCAGCTTTCGGCGATCCGGCGGGAAACCGTCCGCAACGCAGATTAGGCAGAAGCCACGGGCGAAGGCTTCAGTAGAAATACCTACCGGGATTGGCTGCGCCCGGCAGCAAGCCTGTGTGGTGTGATGGCGGCATGGACAGTCACAGACCGAGCCCGCTAAGGGTGGCGCTGAGGTGGGGCCGGCGGCATCTGGCTCTGCTCTTGGCGCTGCTCGCGGCGGCGTGGATCATCACGATCATCTTGTGGATCACCCTTAGCCCGGTGGCAGGCACCGGCAACCCCATGGACTAGCGGCAGGCCGCATGCGGAGCTGGGCGTTGTGCCAAAGAGGAGCAGGCAGTGACAGATGAGCAGCAAGGATCCGGCGACGGCAGGTATCCAGCCCGCAGATCGTGGTCAGCGCCCCTACTCAAAGTGATCGGCAACCTGGCAGGTGAAGGCAAAGGCAACGCCATCGAGCCGGTTCAGACACCAGCGGGGTCAGCCGTGGTCGACTGCGCGGTCTACCTTGACGGCAAGCGCAAGGGCGGGCGCCTGAACTACCGCGACGCCTACGAGCAGGCGAAGGCGAGCGAGGCCGAGGCTTTCGTTTGGCTCGGCATACACGAGCCGAGCGTCAAGGAGTTCGCCGAAATCGCTGCCGTGTTCGGCCTCGACGACCTGGCCATCGAGCACGCGCAAACCCGCGATTCGAGGCCCACGATTCAGCGCGCGGCCGACAGCACTTTCCTGACGCTGCGTACCACCCGCTACGTCGAACACCCGGAACTCACGGAAACCTCCGAAGTGGTCGAAACCGGCGCCATCATGATTTTCGTCGGACCGCGGTTCGTCATCACCCTGCGCCGCGGCGCACCCGGAGCTCTCGGCCCGATACGCGCTGATCTGGAAGGCCAGCCAGACCGGCTCGCGATGGGCCCGTGGGCAGTCGCTCACGCCATCTGTGACCGGCTTGTCGACACCTACCTCGACGTGTCAGACGCGATCGAAACCGATCTCGACGCCCTCGAAGCCCATGTGTTCGCCCCGCAGTCTAGAAGCAGCCGTATCGCACACATCTATCAGCTCAAACGGGAACTGATGGAGTTCAAGCGCGCGGTCGCGCCGCTGCAACGGCCGCTGGCCGCGCTGATCGACGAACGCGGCTTGGTGCCCAAAGAGATCCGCCGCTACCTACGCGATGTCAACGACCACCTGATCCGTGTCGTCGAGCGCATAGCCGCCTACGACGACCTCATCGGCTCGATCATGCAAGCCCGGCTCGCACAGATCACCGTCGATCAGAACAACGACATGCGCAAAATCGCTTCCTGGGCAGCGATCGCCGCGACGCAGACCGCCATCGCCGGCATTTACGGCATGAACTTCGCCTTCATGCCTGAACTGCAAACCAAATATGGGTACCCGGCGGTGCTTGCGATCATGTTCATTGCCTCGATCGGCCTATATCGCGTCTTCCGCAAATCCGGATGGCTGTAGCCGCAACGAAAATCTGGGTCAGCCCAGCTATCGCTGTTGACGTGGATATCGCTTTGACGCAAGGGAACGGAGTGTGCGCATGCGGGACTTCAACATCCTGGCGGCAAGGAAGACAACATATCCGGCAACGGCGCTGATCAGGCCAGCCTTCACCGCCTTCCAGCCACCCTCGATTGGTGGGAGTGTGCCCAGCGTTGAGTCTGCGGGTGGCGTCTCCGGTCTCAACGGAGTGACAGAAAATGATGGCTTCACAGAGCTTGAGTGAAAGGGGGAAAGCATCATCTGCGACATGGCGGCGCGGGTACGGCGCTCACGTATCCTGGTCCGCCAAATCAAGGCCGCCATCAGGAGGGCAAAGCCAGCGATGGTGCCCAGAAGTCCAGTCCGCAACGTGGTCCAGCCGACACTCATCCCGGTCGTGGGCGGCGTGGCCGACGGTGAGGCATGTACGGGCGGCGATGAAGTGGCTGAGCTTAAGGATGTTGCCGCGGCCGGTTCCTGCGCGGCGGCCGTTATCGGGCCGAGCATCAGCGCGGCGCTACCGGCGAAAATCAGTAGTCCGGTTGCCAGCGCTGCCCAAGCGCGGCAATTTCTCATGCCGAGACAGTAACCGAAAATGATGACGACACGCCGAGTAACGGCAGGTCAGGCGGCGTTTTGCCGCGCCCGGGCGATCACATCGACCGCAGCTAAGCATTTGAGTCAGTAGTTATGCGGATGTCCCGGCTCCGGCGCTCTTCCATCATGAGCGAATGTTGCGACATTTAAGAAGATCGTTGGCAGCCGCCGTGGTGATGACGATGGCGTTCATCATTCCCGACGCCGCATACGCGAGCCCCGGAGTCTTCCCGGCGCCGGCCACCGGCCTGCTGTGGCTTTACCGAGGCACCGGCAGCGACCAGGGAACCTTGGTGCAGTGGAACCTTAACGGCACCGAAACCGTTACCGGGCAAACGATCTGGGCGATGAAATGCACCTATGAAACCAGGTGCAGCGTCTTCGACGAGTTCGCCGGGGTAGCCGAAATGGACGGCAACGCTGGGCACGATCTGCTCACCCGCCAGACCATGTACAGCGCCGGTGACCTGTACCTGCACACGAACGCCAAGCAGCAAGGCTGGTTTCACTGGACAGCGGGCTGCGGGCCAGAATGCCAAACCCGCGCCATCGGCATCCGCGACTTCAATAAGGACGGTCACCAAGACGTGCTGTGGTACAGCCCGGCAGGTGAGGGGAAGCCGGTCATCTCATTGTTCAACGGCTCGGGGTGGAGCAGCAGTTCGATGACCGTAAGCGTGGGCTGTGACCGGAATTGCCATCAGGAATGGCAGCCTATCGCCGTCGGCGACGTGAATTCCGACGGCTTCCACGATCTGCTGTGGTGGAACGTCAAGCGCTACGGCCCGGGCTTGGTGCACGCATGGCTTCTCAACGCGAGCGGTCAGCGCATCGGGACGCTCGACCTATCTTGGCAGTGTGCTGATGATTGCCGTGATTCATTGTGGAATCCGATCGGTCTGGGCGACATGAACGGCGACGGAACCCAGGACCTGCTGTGGAAGAACTTCCATTCAGGAAGCGTGGCCTACTGGGAACTCGACGGGCACGGCAACGTGATGCGAGATAGGTACCTCAGCTGGACCTGCGATTACCACTGTGGCCAGTATTGGGAACCCATCGGCATCGTCGACCCGGAGCACCGCCGTTCCATCAAATGGCCGTGACCGGTCGCTGGCCCGCCACCAACGTATGGCGGGCCAGTAATGCGTCAGTGCCCGGGATACATTTCGCCCATCACGAGCCTTCGTCCACATGAGACAGCGTCAGCGCCGTCTCGCCCGCACCGCCTGCGCCAGCTCAGCAAGCACACCGGCGGTGATGTCCCAGCTCATACACGCGTCGGTGATGCTCTGCCCGTAGGTCAGCTCACGGCCGGGTGCGATGTCCTGGCGTCCACCAACGAGGAAACTTTCCAGCATCACGCCACCAATGCCTGCTTGGCCGGCCGCGATCTGGCTAGCTATCTCACTGGCCACGATGGCCTGCCGCACGTGATCCTTGCCGCTGTTGTCATGGCTGGCGTCCACTACCAGCTTCTGCTTGAGGCCAGCCGTCTCCACCGCGTTTAGCGCCTCGGCGATGGCAGCGGGACCGTAGTTCGGGCCTGCTTTACCGCCACGCAAGATCACATGACAGTCCGTGTTGCCCGTCGTCGTCACGATCGATCCGCGGCCATCGGTATCAATGCCGAAGAACACGTGACTGTTGCGGCCAGTCCGGCACGCGTCTATGGCTTCTGTGACTCGCCCGTCCGTGAGGTTCTTGAAGCCCACCGGCATGGATAGCCCGGACGCGAGCTGCCGGTGCACCTGGCTCTCGGTCGTGCGGGCTCCGATCGCGCCCCAGCTCACCGCATCGGAAATGTACTGCGGGCTGGTCGGTTCCAGGAACTCACAGCCCACCGGCATCCCCAAATCGAGGACGTCCAGCAGCAGCGTCCGGGCGACTTGAAGCCCGCGTTGAATGTCGAAACTGCCATCGAGCCCGGGATCGTTAATGAGACCTTTCCAGCCGACCGTGGTCCGCGGTTTTTCGAAGTACACACGCATCACGATCAGCAGGTCTTCGCGCAACTGTCCAGATAGGACAGCCAGCCGCCGGGCGTAGTCCAGCGCGGCGGCCGTGTCGTGCACCGAGCACGGCCCCACGACCACCATCAGGCGATCGTCGGTGCCGTTGAGCACGTTTCGTACCTCGTCACGGCTTTGCTGCACCAGCGCCGCACGCGTTTCGCCCAGCGGAAGCTGGTCGAGCAGATCGCGTGGCGGGCGCAGCGGCTCGAAGCTCACGACGCGAAGGTCGTTGGTCTGAGTCATCTCGGGTCCTCCTCTTGGACGACCCCAGCGCTTCAGTGAGCCAGCGGCGTCCGCATGACAAAAGGCGGAGGCTGCTGCCTCCGCCTTTGCTGGCTCTGGGTGTGTGGCCGGTCAGCGCAAACGACCGCCGGCTCCACCCAGAGCCAGCGTAAAGCGCCAATACCGACGTACCACGCAGCGAGCATACCCTATGAACCCCGCTGCGAAAGAGCGCCCACGGTACTCCGAGCTTGGCAATGCGGGCGTCTAGGTGACGACACGGAAGGTGGCGTCGCTGCGGCCCTGTGCGTCGCTAATGGGGTCGAGCCGCAGTAGGTACGCGTAGTGGCGGATATACCGATCGGGGTAGTTGTAGGACTGGAACGACGCCCACGACGAGTTGGCAAGCCCGCTCACTTGGCGGAAGGTGGCGTCTGCCGCGAACGTGGCGGTTCCGTCGTTGGCGGCTAGCACGAAGTCGAATCCGTAGTGGCGCAAGTAGTAGCCGGGGTAGTTGACCGACTGGAAGGAGACGTAACCCTGACCGCCGGCCAGACCAGGAACCAGCCGGAACTGAGCGTCCTGCGCGGGGCTGACATTGGCGTCGATGCGTACGTCGTAGTTCGCATGCCGCACGAAGCGATCCTGGTAGTTGTACGACTGAAGGCGGTTGACCGGTGTGGTTGTGCCCCACTTGGCCAGCACGCGGCTCTCCTCCGCGGCGGTCAGGTTCAGAATCGACCCGTGGCGCTTGCGGTTGGTGCCCATGCTGTAGTCGGTGCGGGTGCGGAAATTCTGTGTGCTGCCCAAATTCGCTGACGTGATCGGCATGTAGCCACGGCCGGTGGCGAACTGGTCGAGCCATAGGTTCCATTCGTTGCGCCCGTTGAACTGTGCCCACATCGGGCCTTCGACCACGTTGCCGCCCGTGGCTCCGTTGGAGATGCCCATGTGCGACAGGTTGCCGATCGTGGTCCACGTGCCCAGAACCGTGTTCGCGCCCTCAATGGTGATGTGCCCGTCAGCTGAGGCCCGGTAATAGCGGTAGCCGCCGACACTGCCCGGCACCTCGACGATCTGCGTGTCGATGATGCCCTGGCTGCCGCTGCGCTGGATGAACAGCTGCGGGGCGGTGAAGCTGCGGAAATCGCTCGTGCGCACGTACCAGATGCGGTGTTTGGTCACGCCGTTGAGTGGCGAATTGGTTGCCCAATAAACGACGTAGTCGTTGGTGGCTGGGTTGTAGATAGCTTCAGGTGCCCAGGCGTTGCCTGCCCCCGAGATCGCGTCGGCTACGGCGATCAGCCTTGGGGCTGACCAGTTCACTAGATCCTGTGACTCCCAGACCACGAGCGACTTGCTGCCCCGGTTGGCCGCGTCATCCCATGACGTGCCGCTGGCGATGCGCAGGTCGGTGGCCACGATCCAGTACCGGTCGCCTGCGGGAGAACGAACCAGGGCAGGATCGCGTACCCCGCGAGTGCCAAGCGTTGACAGCAAAACGGGCGCCCCGTTGTTCAAGTCATTCCAGTGCAAGCCATCGCGGCTGTGAGCGAGATAGATCTGCTCGCCTAAAGCGGATTCCCCCGTGAAATGAGCCATCAGATAGCCGGTGAACGGGTCGAGAGCGGAGGCCCGTTGCGGCGCGGCTACTGACCACGAGCCGAACAGCACCACGACGGCGGCTAGTGTCGCCGCCAGCCGGGCAACGGTTCGCGACATACAAATCTCCTTCTTTAGAGGGCCGGCACGATGGGACGAATCGTGCCGTCGGCGTTGAAGCTCATCGGGTCGATCGCAGTTTCCCGGTTGGTGCCGTCACCGGCAGGCACGGCGAAGCGGTGATATGCCATGTGCCACAGATCGGTACCGGGCACGCGGACCACCGAGTGATGCCCCGTGCCTTTGATTCCAGCTTCCAGCCGCTTTTGCAACACGATCGCCCGCTTGGTCCACGGCCCTAGCGGTGTGGTGCCGGTGGCGTAGGCGACCCGGTAGTCTTCGCTTCGCGTGTCGTTCTCCGACCACATGAAGTAGTAGATTCCGTTGCGCTTGAAGACAAACGGCGCCTCGTTGTATCCCGGTGGAGTGATCACCCGTACCAGCGCGGGGTCGAAGGACGTCATGTCGCCGTTGAGCGGCACGACGCGGGCAACACCCTGCCCCCAGTACAGATAGGAGCGTCCGTCATCGTCGGTGAAGACCATCGGGTCGATCATCTGGCCCGAGTATTGGTCGCTGCGGATGAGCGGACGGCCCAGCGCGTCTCGAAACGGTCCGGTGGGGGAGTCCGACACGGCAACGCCGAGGTGTTTGGCAGTGTTGCCACTGGCCAGACCGCCGCTGAAATACAGGTAGTAGCTGCCGTTCGCGGCCACGACGGCAGGAGCCCAAGCCGCGTTGTCTGCCCACGACACATCCGGGCCGTGGTCGAGGATGACACCGTGGTCGGTCCAGTTCACCAGGTCGGGTGAGGAGAACGCTTTGTAGTAGCCGCCGCTCCAGCCGGCGAACCCGTCGGTGGTGGGGTAGAGGTAATAGCGCCCGTTGAACACAGACAGGTGCGGGTCCGCGAACAGCCCGGGAATTGCCGGGCCCTTGTTCGACTTGGGCACCCACGGCGCGGTCATGCGGAAGGAACTGTCAGCCCGGAACAGCGGGGTGTCCTGATAGGTTTCCAGCCATAGCGCGTAGTCGCGATGGCGGATGCGGCGACCCGGATAGTTATAAGACGCAAGCGAAATCGAGCCCGCGACTGACCCTGGCAGCGGGCAGAAGGTCGCGTCGGCCTGGAAGGCGGGATCACCAGTGTTGAGTTCGGCGCGCACCCGCCAGTCGCGGTGCCGCAGGAACAGCCCGCTCTTGGTCTGCAGCGAGTAGCAAGCCGGTGAGGCGAGCCCGTTGACGATGGTGAAGGTGGCGTCCAGTTTGGTCTGTGCCGGGCTGGCAGACGTGACCTGCTCGATCTGGCCGACGTAATTGGCGTGGCGGACGTAGCGGCCGGGGAAGTTGACTGACTCAAGCGATTGCGCACCAGTTGGAAGCGTTGCGGCGGAGGCGGGCGTGCCCGGCACGGTGACCAGGATCCCCGCGGCGAGCGCGACGAGCGCCGGGGCCGAGAACATGCGCATGACGCTCTCCGATGTCGTCGTTCAGCTGACGGTTGTCCCCGTGCGTTTGGGCAAGCCAGTGTTATCGGTGGATGTTAGCGATAACACAACCGCCGGTCAATTGATATCGAGTGATAACCGGCTGGCAATATATTTTCTGTGGGAGGAACAAGGCTGGTAGGTGAGACCGACTCTGTCGATCAATGTTAACGATAACAATTCTGATGACTTAGAGCGCCTGGGCCGGGTACTGGAGGCACCGCCGCCAGCACCCGGCTTTCCGGGCTAGTTCAGGTTCACCGAGTACGAGTTCACCGCGAAGTTCTGCCCGCCTGATGCCGACGTGATTTCAAAGCCAAACTGGACATTGCCGATCGTCACGTTAGGCATCCGCCCCGTGTTAACCAGCCACTGCGATATCGCCCGGATGTCGATCGTTCCCGAGACGGTGTCACCGTTGCGCAAGAACGAGTAGACCTGGATCCCGCTGTGGCTGCCGCGGTAGAAGTCCCATGTGTGCCCGCCGACGGTCACTGTCGTTTGGTACGAACCGATGGCGCCCACGGGGCCGTACCGGTTCATCCAGACCATGATCTCGTGGGCGTTGTCGCTGCTCCAAATGTCATAGGTGCTGGTAAATGCCACGTTGCTGGTGGGAACGGTGACGTTGAAACTGCTTGTCGCGGTGCCCATCTGGCTCACCTGACGGCCGTAGTACCGCGTGATGTTGGGGTAGCTCTTGATCCCACCCGTGTTGGGGTGGTTGGCGTTGACGCCCCAGTTGGTCGGCGTATTCGCCCAAATGCATTGCGGCCCAGCCCCTGAGCCCCAAATGTTGTTGTATAGCGTCCATCCGCCGCTGGACCAATTGGCCCACTGGTCGCAGGATTGCCAGGCTGTCCCGCCCGCTGTCACGAGTTGCCACTGCTGGTTGACGCCGCCGGTGTTGTCATACTGCGACAGCGGCGCACCGTCGGCAGTCGACCATCCCCACAAGTCCAGCGCCTTTCCGCTGAACCTGTTGACGAAGCTGTAGTAACCGCCTCCGCGGTCGACCGGCCGCCATTGCTGGTTGGTGCCGTTGGCATCGGCCCACTGCCGAATCTCCGCGCCGTTGCTAGCGTTCCAGCCGTACACATCCAGTGCCTTACCGCTGTGCCGGGCGACGATGCGGTAGTAGCCGTCTCCGCTTGAGACGAACTGGAACTGCTGGTTTTGCCCGCTGCCGCGTGACCACTGAATCACCCTGGCACCGTCGCTAGTGGACGAACCTTCGATGTCGATCGCCTTCCCGCTGTGCCTAGAGACGAGCTGGTAGAACACTCCTGTTTGGGGCTGCGCTGACGCTGGGGTTGCTGGGGCGATGACGGCCGTCGCGGTCAGGGCGATCGCCAGCGCGCTCGTAGCGGCTCGGGCGCCGCCGCGCTTTGGTTTAAGCATCATTACCTCCGGTCAGGGAGCTGACGGCCTGTCGAAGCGCTTCGATAAGCCGCGCCCAGGGACGAATGACGAGAGTCAATCTTTGCCCGAGAGGCTACTTATCGAAATGTAGCGAAACAAGAGATCTCATGGGATCGCTGCCGGAGCTGCCCATCGCAAGCGTCCACATTGTGCAGGTTCTGTTTGTGGCGAGGGTGCAGGCGGCATAGAGACATCCCATGGCCTGCCCGGCGAAGACCTTCAATTTGATGACTTCAGCCACGTGCGCTGGCAGCTACATCACCAGGGTCAAGGAGCATCTCGGCCTGCGGATATGGACGCCGCTGAACTTCCAGCAACCCTGACCCTAAGACATATGACGTCTTATACCAGGCAGGCTGCCCGGTCAAGCCCGATTTGGCGCTAGCTGAATGCTCACGAGCCTTGGCGCACGATGGTAACAATCTCGGAACAGGTCGGTGGCACGCTCCCAACCTCCCGTTGACATCACACATCATATGTCTTAGCTTCTGCGTCATTGGTTCTAACGGCCGTCTCCGGCCCTACGCGAGAAGTGAGCACCGATGAGGCAGCGAGCAATTTGGTCGGTCGCCATCGCGGCGACACTGGCTTTGGCGGGCTGTGGAAGCGCCACCGGAACAAACGAGTCCAACGGCGCGAGCGGCAAGCTCGTGGTCTGGGATTGGAAGTCCGGTGACAAGACCGCGGCTGGCTACGTGGAAAAGGCGAAGGCCGACTTCGCCAAGAAACACCCCGGGGTGACAGTCGAGTTCGTCGCCCAGCCCTTCGATCAGTACTACACCTTGCTAGGTACGGCGATCCAGGCTGGCAAGGGCCCAGACGTCATGATGTTCAATGGCGGCGGGCAGATCCGCGACCGCGTTGACGCGCTGGTTCCCCTGGACCAGTACCTTGCCGCGGACAAGCAGCGGCTGGCGGGCTGGGACGCGTTCACCAAAGCCGGCAAGATCTATGCCGGGCCGGTGACGCTTCAGGGCCACCCCATCTACTTCAACAAAGCTCACTACAAGAAAGCAGGGCTTGACCCGAGCAAACCAGCGACGACGTGGAGCGGATTCCTGACCGACTGTGCCGCCATCGCCAAGATGAACGGGACGACGTGCTTTTCCTTGGGAAACAAAGAAGGAGTAGGCATCCAGTTCTGGCTCTCAGGACTCGGCTCAGGCATCCTCACCCCCGCCGAGTACGACGACTGGATCGCGGGCAAGCGAAACTGGACCTCGCCAAACGTGAAGAAGGTCTTCCAGCTGTGGAAGGAAGCCAACGACGCGGGCCTGAACAACAAGGGTGGTAACTCCACGACGCTGTTCACCGACGCCTTCGGCATCTTCGACGCGGGCAAGGCAAGCCACATGATCGGCCTGATGTCCGACATCGGCCATTGGAAAGAGTTCAACGAGTTTCTCGGCGCCGAAAACGTTGGTGTGATGCCTGCTCCGGTGGTCACCACTGGCGCGACGCCAAGCCTTCCGTTCGACGGGGGCATTGGTTACGGCGTAGCGAAGTGGACAAAGGACCCGGCCATCGCCGCCGATCTGGTCCGCGCCCTTACCTCAAGCGCAGCGTTGCAGTCCTTCTACGCTGATGCCGGCGCCATCGTCTCTGACACCACGATTTCCACTTCAAACGCCGGCCCGGCCGTCGCCACCCTGATCTCGCAACTCAAGACTGGCAAACCGGCGCTGCACGTGGCGTTGTCGTCCAAGACGCAAGAACTCATGGGCAGACTGTCGCAGCAGATTCTGGAAGGAACGGTCAGCGTTGATGACGCGCTGAAGCAGCTCGCCGATTCTGACAAGGCCTGACCAGTGTCAGTGCGCGAGTCGTCCCTGCTGGCCCGCTCCGCCAAGGCGGGGCGGCCCAGCAGGGCCCGAAAGACGAGGCCAGTAAGCGATCGGCTAGCGCCCTTCGTGCTGATCGCCCCGGCTGTGCTCATCTTGGTTTTCTTCCGGCTGTGGCCGCTGTTGCTGGGCGTCAACTTCTCCTTCACCGGAGACGGCGAACGCAATGGCACGGCTGTTGGCTTCGACAACTACGCCGAGCTATTCGGCGATCCGGTCTTTGAGACCGCACTACGCAACGTCGGCTTGCTGGTCCTGCTGCTGCCGGTGGCGGTCGCCATTCCCGGCCTGCTGGCCACCTTCATCTTCTTACGCGTACCCGGACATCGCCTCTACCGCAGCGTCTACTTCTTCCCCGCGGTGCTATCACCCGTAATCGTGGGATCCATCTTCAATCTCATGCTCGCGTTCGGCGGTCCGCTAAACCAAGTCTTGGAAGCAGCCGGGCTAGGGGCCGTGGACTGGCTCGGTGACTCCCGGATCGCGATTTTCGCGGTCGTCGCTGTCCATGTGTGGGCGACCTTTGGGATGGCGTTAGTGGTGTTCCTCGCTGGATTCTCCACTTTGGATCCCGCGCTGCTGGATGCCGCGCGCACCGACGGCGCCTCACTACCGCAGACCATTTGGCACGTCATCATCCCGGGCCTGTCCCGCACCATCCAGTTCGTCTTTGTTACCACCATGATTGGGATGCTGACCTCCATGTTCGGTCTGCTCTATGTCATGACCAGTGGCGGGCCCGGAGGATCGACATACCTTCCTGAGTACTACATCTGGATTCAGCAGGGACAAATGAACCGGCCAGCTTTGGCCGCCGCCGCCTCGACGGTGCTATTCCTGCTGATGCTCGTGGTAGGGCTCGCACAGATCGCCATCTTGCGGCGCTCCGGAAAGGAGGACTGATGCGGGGCAACCGAATCGGCAGATGGATCATTGCCGTGCCGATGGCGGTCTTAGCGATCGCCACCGTCTACCCGTTGCTGTTCACCGCGAACGCCGCGATGAAAACGAGGCGCGACTACATCCTTGACCGGCTTTCGCTGACCGACGCGCTTCGGTGGGACAACATCACCAATGCGTGGACAAGCGCCGGTATGGGACGGTACTTCGTCAACTCGCTGGTTGTCGTTACAGGAGCTGTCGCGCTGCTTCTGCTCTTCGGATCGATGGCGGGTTTCGCGCTTAGCCATCTTCGGTTCCGTGGTTCGAGAGCGGTTTTCCTCGCCTGCCTCGCGGCTTTGTTCGTTCCCTTTCAGGTCATCATGGTGCCGTTAGTCAGAACCATGGCAGACGCTGGACTGGTCGACACCTACCCGGGCCTAGTGCTGGCCTACGTCGCACAGTTTCTGCCCTTCACGATCTACTTGATGGCCAGCTACTACAGCGGCATCCCGCGCGACATCGTCGACGCGGCCCGCATTGACGGCAACTCCACCTACGGTGTGTACGGCCGGATCATGCTGCCGATCGGCCGGCCGGCCCTGATTTCCGTTGGCGTGCTTGACGCGTTGTTCTGCTGGAACGACGTGCTGATCGCCCTTCTGCTCATGCCGTCGGCCGAACACCGCACCCTCATGGTGGGCGTGACTTCCTTGCGCGGTCAGTATTCCGCCGACATCCCCACCTTCGCCTCAGGAGTGCTGATCGCCGCGGTGCCGGTGCTCGCGGTCTACCTGTTCTTCCAGCGCCGGATCGCCGACGCTATCACCGCCGGTTCAACGAAAGGCTGACATGCGGATCACTGGGTTTCGCAGCCTCTCCACGGTCCACGACTGGGGCCGTCCTGTGGGAGATGCCAACGGCATCTACGCCGATGGAATAACCCCTGTGCCAGTGGTCCTCGTCACCACCGACGAAGGCATCACCGGGGTGGGGATGGGGTCGCATGTAGAGCTGTCCAACGTCTTTTCCGCCATTGAGGGCGAGGACCCGCGGTCGGTGACCGCGCTCTACGACCGGATGCTGCGTTACGCGTTCAAGGCCGGTCACGCGGGAGCGGTATTCGCCACCATCGGCGCGATAGACACCGCGCTTTGGGACATCAAGGCGAAGGCCGCAGGCGAACCACTTTGGCGGCTGCTGGGCGGCCGTGAACGCCGGGTGCCCGCCTATGCCTCAGGACTCGACATTGGACTGTCCGATGACGAGCTTGTCGACTTGTACGAGGCATACGCGCAACGGGGGCTTCGGGCCGCCAAACTAAAAGGGGGCCTTGACCTTGAGCAGGACAGGCATCGCCTTGATTTGGTACGCGAGGTGCTCGCCGAAGCCGGCCGGGGAGCCAGGCCCGGGCTCATGCTCGACGCCAACGAATGCTGGAACCGAAAGCAAGCCGTCCGCTACGTCAGAGAACTTGAGCGAACGCTAGACCTGACCTGGGTTGAAGAACCCGTTCGCCGGTGGGACGGCGAAGGCCTCACGGCGGTCAGCCGCGGGATCCGGGCCGCGGTCGCGACGGGCGAAAACCTCACGGGGCTAGAGCAATTCCGTCCCCTGCTGGCCGCCGGCGCGGTCGACATCGTCCAGACCGCATCAGCCTGGGGAATAACGCACTTCCTGCGGGTCGCCGCCCTCGCCCATGCCCACGATCTGCCGGTAAGCCCGATCGGCACCACACCAGCTGGCCTCATCCACGCCGCGGCCTCAATACCCAATCACCTCGCCAGTGAACTACAGATCATGCACCCGCCCGTCGGCGTGACAACAGACATGTACATCGATAACGGCGGCTTCATCCTCGGTGACGCGGCCGGACTCGGTGTCGAGGTGGACGAAGACTTGATCCTGGCCTCCACGAAGCAGCCCACCACCCTCATGGCCAACAGCCCGGCGGTACGGCCACAACGAGCAGGATTGCGGATCTAAGAAGGGAAACACATGCGAAGGTTCGGCTGTGCCATCGACCTCGATCCCGAACGCCGGGCGGAATACCTTGCGCTGCACCGGGAAGTTTGGCCCGCGGTGGAGGAAAGGCTGCGCCAGAGTCACTTCACCAACTACAGCATCTTCGTCTTCGGCAACCGGCTGTTCGCCTATTACGAGTACACCGGCGAAGACTACGAGGCCGACACCGCGGCGATCGCGGCGGACCCGCAGACCCAGAACTGGTGGACCCTCACCGGCCCGTGCCAGGTCCGGCTGCCGGGAACTCCTGACAGCGAGCAATGGGTCACCATGACCGAAGTCTGGCACCTCGACTAGGCAATCCTTTGGAGAACACGTTATGCGCCAAGTGATGTACGCCGGGAACCGCATCATGTCTGTTACCGACGTCCGCAGCGTTCCCCCAGGGCCAGGCGAGGTTCAGATCCGCGTCGCCTACACCGGAATTTGCGGTACTGACCTTCACATCCTGCATGGGGACATGGATGCCAGAGTCGGGCCGTCAGCTGTTCTTGGCCACGAGATGTCTGGCACCGTGGCCGAGTGCGGGCCTGGGGTGAGCGGGTGGACGCCCGGTGATCCGGTGACAGTGATGCCGGTTCGCTCCTGCGGAGGATGCCGCACCTGCAAGTCTGGCAACGCGCACATCTGCCCGGACCTTGAATTCCTCGGCATCGATTCGCCCGGAGCGATGCAGGAGTTGTGGACGGTGCCGGCCACTTTGCTGGTGTCACTGCCACGCGGCCTTGACTTGGCACACGCGGCGCTCGTTGAGCCGACAGCGGTCGCGGTGCACGATGTGCGCCGCGCGGAACTGCGCGCGGGTGAGCGGGTGCTGGTGGCCGGTGGCGGACCGATCGGGCAGCTCATCGCGCTGGTTGCTGGGCACGCTGGCGCTGATGTGCTCGTGCTGGAGCCCGACCCGTACCGCCGCAAGGTCGCCGCCGAGCTCGGCTTGGCATGTGCCGATCCTGCCAACGCCGACGCCCTTCATGAGTGGCACGGCGGGCATCACGCGGATGTGGCCTTTGAAGTGTCTGGTGCGGCGGCGGGAATCGAGACTGCCATTGAACAATTGTGCCCACGGGGACGGCTCGTCCTCGTGGCGATCCATGCGCGGCCGCGTGAGGTCAACCTGCACCGGTTCTTCTGGCGAGAGCTAACCCTGCTCGGTGCACGGCTTTACTCACGCTCCGATGTGGAGACCGCGGTTCACTTGCTTGCCACAGGAGCGATTCCAGCAGCGGCACTCATCTCGCGTATCGAGCCCCTGGAACGAACCACGGAAGCGTTTGAGGCGCTGGAAAACGGTGACGGTGTTATGAAGGTTCTGCTCGACTGCCGGGGGCAGCAGTGACCGGAGCATTGTTTGACTTGCGCGGCCGGTTAGCCGTGGTCACCGGTGCCCGCCGTGGCATCGGGCTGGCCATCGCCGAAGCCTTAGCCGCAGCCGGGGCAGATATCTTCGCCGTGAGCGCACAGCTCGAATCGCAGGGCAGTGAGGTCGCGCGGCGGGTCCAGGCACATGGCCGGGCGTGCGAAGTCCGCGCCGTCGATCTCGCCGACCGGCAAGCCGTCAAAGCGCTAGCAGCAGAACTCGCCACAAGCCCGGTCGACATTCTCGTCAACAACGCTGGAACGATCGCCCGCGCACCGGCAGCGGAACATTCCGACGCCGACTGGGATCACGTCCTGGCGGTCAATCTCACTTCGCCGTTCACCCTGGCGCGGGAGGTCGGCCGGCAGATGCTCACCCGTGGCCACGGAAAGATCATCTTTACCGCGTCGCTGCTCAGTTTCCAAGGTGGGATAACGGTTCCGGGGTACACCGCGGCGAAATCGGGGGTCGCGGGCCTAACCCGGGCGCTGGCCAACGAGTGGGCTGGCCGTGGCGTGAACGTCAACGCAATCGTCCCCGGCTACATCGCCACAGACAACACCCAGGCTCTGCGTGACGATCCCGAACGCAACACCGCGATCCTCGGCAGAATCCCGGCGGGACGCTGGGGCAAGCCAGAAGACCTCGCCGGAGTCTCGGTGTTTCTCGCCTCGGCGGCGTCTGACTATGTGCACGGCGCCTTGATTCCAGTAGACGGTGGGTGGCTGGGCCGATGAGCGTTTTGATTGACGCGCACATGCATTTCTGGGACCCGCGCCGCTGGGACTATCCGTGGCTTCGGCAGCTTCCCGCGATTGACCGCCCCTTTCTGCCAGCCGATATCGAGTCCACTGTGGACGCGGTCATCTTCGTCGAGGCTGGCGGTGGAAATGGCGATCCGGAACAAGAGGTGACGTGGGTCGAGGAACTCGCCGCGCGGTCACCGGTCGTGGCCGGCATTTTGGCGCACGCGCCACTCGAGCACGGCGCTGACGCCGCGGCTATCGTCGAGCGGCTAGGCCGCCGCCCGTTGATAAAGGGCATTCGCCGGAACCTCCAGGACGAGCCCGCCGGTTTCGCCGTTTCACCGCGATTTCGCCAGGGCGTGGGGTTGCTCGCGGCCCAAGGGCTTGTGGCCGACCTTTGTGTACGCGACTGGCAGCTACCCGAGGTCACCGAACTCGCCAAAGCGACTCCACACGTCACGTTCGTCCTGAACCATGCCGGCAAGCCAGGTGTCCGAAGTGGACAGTGGCAGCCGTGGGCAGACGACTTGGCCCGGCTCGCCGAGTTGCCCAACGTGTTCGTCAAACTGTCCGGTCTGGCAACGGAAGCGAACTGGCTGGCGTGGACGCAACGGCAGGTCGCCCCATACCTGGCGCACGCGCTAGCTGCCTTTGGCTCGCAACGGTGCATGTTCGGCGGGGACTGGCCGGTCAGCACCCTTGCCACCGGTTACGGCCAGTGGCGTGATGTGGTGGCCGACGTCGTGGGCACCCGGACGCCGGCCGAACAGGCGCTCGTGTTCAGCGGTGTAGCCCAGCAGGTCTACGGGCTTGAGGTCATCCGAGGGACTGCCACAGATCCTCGCTAATGGCCGAAGACATGCCCGCCACCGCGCTTGTCACATGCCCGGCCGACCGCATGCCGACCACCACCGTGGCGACCGCCGGATGACGCAACGGGAACTGCAGTGCCGCCGCGGGTAACGACGTTGCGGCCGCGTCGCACGCCTCAGCGAGCTGGCGGGCCCGCTGCAACACGGTGTCTGGCGCGATTCCGTAGTCGTAGCGTGCTTCGTCGGGCGGCCACGGCCGGGCGAGGATGCCGGAGTTGAACGGTGCTGCCGCGGCGATGGCGACTCCGCGGCTGACGCATTTGTCAAGCAGCTGCTGACCGCTGCGGTCCAGCAGTGTCCACCGCCCGGCGAGCATCACCACGTCGATGTCAGTTTCGGTGATGATGCGCAGCGGTGCTTGCCATTGGTTCATGCCAACGCCGACGGCGCCGACAACGCCTTGTTCGCGCAGCGAGATGAGCGCCGGTATGGCTTCCATGATCGCCTGGTCCACCACATGGTCGGGATCGTGCAGATACACGATGTCGACGCGGTCGAGCTTCAGCCGGTCCAGGCTTTCCTCAAGGCTGCGGCGAATACCGTCTGCCGTCAGGTCCCAGACCCTTGTCTGGTCGTCGGGTACATCGAAGCCGCCACGTTCCAAGTCCGAACCAGTGGGAACTGGGTTTGGCCGGAGGAGCCGGCCGACCTTGGTGGAGACCACAAACTCGGCGCGGGGGAGACCAGCAAGGGCGGCACCAAGGCGCCGTTCGGACAGGCCAAGTCCGTAGTGTGGCGCGGTGTCGAACAGGCGGATGCCGTGATTCCACGCGCTTTCAACGGCTGCCGCTGCCGCGTCATCGGTTTGGGCATAGCTGAGATTGCCGATGCCCGAGGCGCCAAAGCCGAGTTCCGTCACGTCGATCGCGGTGCGGCCGAGCCGGCGGGTGCGCATTAGCGGTGAGCTTCGGTGGCCGGGCGGCGCCGCCGCCAGGAACCAAGAATGTGTGCGCGCATCGCCGCCGAGGCTGACTGTGCGTCTCCGGCGAGGATGGCATCGTGAATGACCTGATGCTCATCCACCGTGCGCAGCATTATCGCTTCGCTGTACTCGCCGGTGTAACGCATGTTCTGCCGGGCCTTGCCATGAATGCTGTTGACGATCGCGCGGCCGAGACGGTTGCCCGACGCGGCCATGACCACGTCGTGGAAGTAGACATCGGCTTCGCCAAAGTCGGGCAGTATCCCGACTTTGGACCGCATAGCTACCAGTGCCTCGCGGATGCGCTCGTCGTCGGTTGCCGTGTGCAGCCCGGCAGCGCCAGCGGCCATGTCTGCCTCTAGCGCGGCCCGGGTCGCCACCAGTTCGTCCAGGAAGGACAGGTTGGCGTCATGGGCGACGATCGCTGTCAGAACGACATCGTCGAGGAGATTCCACTGCTTCGAATCCGCGACCTGGGTGCCGCGGCCGTGCTCAATGTGGACTAAACCCTTCTCCTGCACGATTTTGAGTGACTCGCGCACCACCGTGCGGCTGACAGCGAACCGATTGCACAGGTCACCCTCGGGTGGCAGCGCCGAGCCTTGCGGATAGAAGCCGCCCACGATGTCATGCACGATCTGGTGCACCACCGTGGTGCCCAGCTTGGTGCCGCGCACGCGCAGCGGTTGCTCCGGAGGCACGACGGCCCGTCCTGTGCTGGCTGGGTCAGCCATCGCGTGACGCACCAAGGCGTCCTCCTCTCGCCACCTCCACATCATAGGTATGATGTCATACAAGTTGTCAAATGGAACGTTGCCCGCAGCCAAGCGAGGCCACGGGCAACGTAGTAGGTCAGGCGGCTAGCGCCCACTGCTGGTTGGTCCCGCCGTGACAGGCCCACAGGTGAACCTTCGCGCCGTTGGCGGTGGAGTAACCCGACACGTCTAGACAGAGGCCGGAATGCACGCCAGTTATGGTGCCGTTGGCATTGCGGCGCCACTGCTGATTCGTTCCGCCGTGACACGACCAGATGACCACTGGTGTGCCGTTAGCCGTGCCATTGCCTGAAGCGTCCAGGCATCGCAGGCTTCCTCCACTGAAGACAGTCAGCTGTCCGCTGGCGGTGTGTGTCCAGACCTGGTTGACGCCGCTGTGACAGTCCCAGATCTGCAGCCGGGTGCCAGGTGTGGTGGAGGAGTTGTTGACGTCCAAACACTTCTGCGACCCCAGCCCACGCAACGTACCGGTGTTGCCACCGCCACCAGCGCCATATCCGGCCGCGACGATGTTCGCCTGAACCGCGTTCTCCGTCGCGTCAGAGGGGTACCCCGAAACCATCGCCCCCTCATAGAACGTCCCGGCACTGAGATTGGCGCCGCCACCGGGTTTGCAGCAGTCACCGCCACTGCCCAGGATGATGGCTCCCTGCTTCTTCATCGGGCTATACCCCGAAGGCAGCGCACCGTCCCACAACGTAGACAGACTGCCAGACTGAGCATCGCTGCCCTTGATGGCAAACCGCGTCGTGCCGTTGTTTTTGAGCATCGCCGTGACAAACCTGCTCGTGAAGGCCCGCTGGTTAGGGTTCCACGATTGGCTGCCGCCGGAATACAGACCCCACTCGAGATCGGCCTGAACCCAGGGACCCGTGCCAGAGCATCCGCCGAACCAGCACTGGGTGCTGAAGTTGATGGCATCCATGGCTCCGGCCGCGTCAGCGGCCCGTGTGGTCTCGCTGTTGCCGTAGTCGAAGCAGCAGCCGTTGTTGACGTGGGTGCCGCTGGTGACCATATACATGCCTTCCGGCGCGCTGCCGGTCGGCACACCCGTGAGGTGGCCATCGCGCCAGTAACTATTGCCGGGATTGATGTAGAGCGAATACACCTTGCTGCCGCCAACGGTCACCGACTCGGAAGTCGCGACCGCGGGGCGGCTTTGGCTCGACCCCGGAACCTGTGCCGATCCTTGGTACCAAAGGTCGTTCCCGCGACCGGACTGGTCGAAGATGACCGTGATGACGCAGGTCGTACTGGCGCAGAAGGTGTCCTGGGTGGCGGCGTTGGCCACCCCGCCCGCGGCGAGCAGACCGATGTTGCGCGTCGTGTTGTCCGACGACCGCCGTACCTGATACAAGTCACCGTTATAGGTGCCGTAAAGGGCACGGACCGTGCTGTGTGCGGCGATGCAAGGCGTGCCACCGGAGGCGTAGATGTCGCACGGCCCGGTGCCTGCCGCGGCCGCTGGACCTGGCAACGCCAGCGGCACTGTCGCCAGACTCAGCGCCAGAAACGCCGCCCGCCGTTTCACGGCAGCGTCCAGCGCTGGTTCGTGCCGCCATGACATGCCCACAGGATCAGCTGCGTGCCATTGGCTGAACTGCCGCCGTTGGCGTCCAGGCACTTGCCGGACTGGTTGACCAGTGAGCTGTTGGCTCCGGCGGTCCAGATCTGGCCGCTGCCACCGTTGCAGGAACGCAACTGAACCAGAGCGCCATCGCCAGAACCGTTGGCTGTCATGCACTTGCCCAGCGAACGGATCGTGTTGTCGGTGCCGATGGTCCACTGCTGGTTGGCGTTGGTGTGACAGTCCCACAGCTGAATCTTGGTGCCTTCGGCGCTTGAGTTGCCGCTGACGTCGACACACTTGCCCGATGCGCCGGTGATGCGGCCAGTACGCGGGCCTACGCCGAGTTCTTTGATCCGGATGTTGCGGAAAGACACGTCGTCGCCGGTGCCGTGGTTCTGGATGCCGATGTAACCAGATGTCAACGACCGTGCTGGATCGGTGTTGGTGAAGTCGTTAATCTTCACCCCGTTGAGGAAGACTTGCAGGCGCTCGCTTTCCACGAGGAGTTCGAAGGTGTTCCACTCGCCGGGTGGGTTGAGTGCCGCGTCGCGCGCGGCTTGATCGGCCGCCTTGAAACCGTAGATGGAGCCAGTGGTCTTGTCGGCGGTGTCCGTGGCGTCGATCTGCACTTCGTGACCGGTGTTGAGGGCGGTCGTGGGGTCGCTGGTCGCTGGGAAGCCAACGACGACACCAGAGTTGTCGTCACCTGGCATGCTCCAGTCGAGCTTCAAGGAGTACGAGGCGAACTGTTTGGTGCTGTACCACAGCATGCCCATGCCGCCGGTCGAGGTGAGCGTGGCATTGGTGTTGGTGAAGCTGCCCGGCCCTGCTTGCGACCAGCCTGTGGTGGAGCCGTTGTAAAGGGTGGTGTACCCCGTCTCGGGCCGGCAGTCGGCCTTGGTTTTGCCGGCCGCGTAACGGATGCCGCCAAGGATCTGCGCGCGGATGACGGACTCGGAGTAGCTCGCCTGGCTGTGCCCGGCCCCGAGATAGTAGGAACGGCCGCCGTCGTGCGTCTTGCACCACGAGTGCGGATGGTCGGCGCCCATTGACCCGCCGCTGTAGGACGACTCGTCCAAGGTGGACAGAATCCGGGCGCTTGAGCGCGGGTTACTGCCGTAGTTGTACCACTCGTCGGTGCGCGTCATCGTTTGCGGCAGCGATGACGTGGCGGCGTGGGCGCGGTTCTCGACGCGGGTCACGGCCTGCTGGATGGCCGGGTGTGAGGCGAACCGGGCGCCGACAAGGTTTCCGTACCAGGCCCAGCCATATTCGGTGTCGGCCGCCGAGTGGATCCCGACATAGCCGCGGCCGCTGCGAATGTAGGTCTCGAACGCGGCCTGCTGGGTGTCGTTGAGGACATCGCCAGTGGTGTTGAGAAACACGACCGCGGCATACGGCGCGAGGCCGGAAGAGCTGAAGACAGCGGCGTCTTCGGTGGCGGTGACGGAGAAGTTGTTCGCCGCTCCCAGTTGCTGGATAGCCTGAATACCTTGCGGGATCGAGTCGTGCCGGAAGCCGGCGGTCTTGCTGAAGACCAGCACGGAGTAAGGCGTGTCGGCCGCTTGCGCTGGTGCGGCACCGAGGCTGGCCATCAGGAACAGCGCGGCCGCGGCGGCCAGGGTGGTACGCAAAGTTTTTCGCATTACCAGGTTCCTCTCTTAAGAGAGCTGGAGGCGGCACAAGAGGCCGCCTCCACGGAGTGTTTTATGCGCGGGACCAGATTTGGTTGGAGCCCGTGTGGCAGTTCCAGACGATGACAGCGCTGCCGTTAGCGGTCGCGGCGCCGTTGACGTCCAGGCACAGTCCGTTTTGGACGTTGCTGACCGTGCCGTTGGTGTTCAGGTTCCACTGCTGGTTGGTTCCTCCGGTGCAGTCCCAGATCTGCACCCGGGTCCCGGCTGTGGCATTGGACGGCATGTCCAGGCACTTGCCCAGCACCCGCAACGTCTGGCCGTTCTGGGTGAACTGCTGGTTGGCGTTGGTGTGGCAGTCCCAGATGATCATCTGGGAGCCGTTGGCCGAGTTGGCGCCGTTCACATCCAGGCAACGGCTGGACGCCTGGCCACGCAAGCGGAACGTGGTGGGCGCGGGCGGCGTGCTGCCGAACTGGGTGAAGAATCTCCAGACTTCAGGCTTGACCCAGCTGCGGGCACCGCTTTCGCAGCCCGCGCACCCATCGACGGGGCCCTGCTGATGGCCACCGTCGAAAGCCGCCCACACCACCGGGTACCCGGAGGTGCAGCCCGAGTAAGTCGTGAGGGTATGCGTGCGGCTGCCGGCAGCGGGTTCCGGTGCGTTCTGCGGCGTGCAGCGGTTGTTGGTCACGAACCGGTCGCGCAGTGACCGTCCACTTTGGATATTGTCACTGATGCCGTGGATCCCCATGTAGGCGACGGGCTGTGTGCCGCCACTACATCCGCTGATGCCCCCAGGAGCGGCGATGACGGCCACTGCCCGGAACACGGCCGGCCTCGCGCAGGCCAGCGCGAAGCTCATCGCGCCGCCGTAACTGAAGCCCACCGAGAACACCTGCGCGGTATCGACACACAGGTCGTTCTGAATCAGCCGGACCATGTCGTCGGTGAAGGTGACGTCCTCGCCACCCGCGTTGCCCCAGCCGTTGTTCAGCCCTTGGGGTGCCACGAAAATGGTCGAGTTGCCCGACTGTGACTGCATGCCGTAGTACGCCCAGGCGTACCCATCGGTGCCGCCGCCCGCGACCTGGCTTGAGGTGCCGCCCAGCCAGTGAAAGCCAAAGGCCAGACGATGGGGATAGGTGTTGTCATACGTGTCAGGGATTTTCAGGATGAAGCTGCGCGTCTTGCCACCGCTTTGGATCGTGCGGTTGCCGCTGGTCAGGGTTGGCGCCTTGCCACATCCCGGGCTTGCCGCCAGCGTGCCCACGTCAGCGATGACCGCCGCGCCCGCAGGCTGGGCTATGGTCCCGCTGGCGAGCGCGACGACGAGCGCCGCGGCTGCGGTAAAGAGAGTCGATTTCAACGAGTTCCTCCTGTTCATGGCAGGGTCCAGCGCTGGTTGGTGCCGCCGTGGCAGGCCCAGATGATGAGCTGGGTGCCGTCGGCGGAGCTGCCGCCGTTGGCGTCCAGGCACTTGCCGGATGCGGGGTTTACCAGGGAGCTGTTGGCGCCGGCGTTCCAGACCTGTCCGCCGCCGCCGTTGCAGGCCGACAGCTGAACTAGGGCGCCGTCGCCGGTGCCGATCGCGGTCATGCACTTGCTCAGGGAACGCAACGTGCCGTCGGTGCCAACGGTCCACTGCTGATTGGTGTTGGTGTGACAGGTCCACAGCTGGATCTTCGTGCCGTCCGCGCTTGAGTTACCGCTGACGTCCACGCATTTGCCCGAGGCTCCGGTGATCCGGCCGGTGCGTGTGCTACTGGACGTGCCAAAGGTGAAAGCGTCCACATCGAACAACGTGCTCGTGCCGCTTCCCTGGAACGTCAGGTAGAGCGTGGTGGTGCCAGCCGGGACGTTGGACAGCGTCGCCGAAACTTCGGTGAAGGTGTCCCAGCCGCCTGTGACCGGAACGGTAACCGTGCCAAGCACCGTTCCGGTGGCTGAACCGGTGCGCACCGAGATGCTGCCGCCTGCCCCGGCCGAGGAAACCCTGGCGCTGAACCGGGTCTCGCCACCCAAGGCGTATGGCTGGAAGGCGATCCAGTCTCCGTTGTGGATGTTCCCGACGGTCTGGCCGCCTTCGGCCGGTGTCTTGGCGAACAGGTTGACCCCGGATTGGGTGCTGTAGTGCTCAGCCTGCCGGTGCCGTGGCTGAAGGATGTGCTGCGCGTGCGTGGTCAGGGCCGGCTGGCCATTGGCGCCGAGGTCGGTGTACTCGGCGTCGAATACCGCGAATAGATTCGCCGCGCTGTCATGCTCACCGTCAACGGGGACCTGCAACGTCCCCGAGCACCCGTTGCGCGAGGTGATGGGATGGCCGTGGCTGTCGTGGCCGAGAATGTAACTGAGCTTGACTCGTGCGCAGTCGACCGCGCTGTCTTCAGGGTCGGAAACCGTGATGGTGTAAGGCACGGTGTCGCCGTAATTGAACAACGCCCCGTTGACCGGAGTGTTCAGGGTGACAGTTGGTGCGGTGTTGCCAACGGTAATCACCACACTGGCCGCGGCGGTTCGCCCGCCTGGGTCGGTCACGGTCAAGGAGACAGTGCGAACACCGTTGGTGGTAAAGGTGTGACTCGGGTTGGCGGCCGTCGAGGTGCTGCCGTCACCGAAATTCCACGCGTACGTGAGCGCGCCGCCCTCAGGGTCCGAAGAGCCCGATGACGAAAACGTCACGGCCAGTGGAGCGAGCCCCGACGTGCGGTTGGCGGCCGCTCTGGCGATAGGTGCCTGGTTGCCCGCCGGGTTGTATTCAATGCGGTACAACGCCGAGTTGGCGTCACCGCCGTACCAGCCGGTGCCGTAGTCCAGCACATACAAAGCACCGTCAGGACCGAAGGCGCTGTCGATGATTTGCGTGCCACGCCAAGGGAAATCACTTACCTGACCGGCCGAGCCGTCGGCGTTGATATCGATGGTCTTGATCCAGCGGCGGCCGTACTCGGTGGCGAAGAAGTGCCCGTCGAGCAGAGGCGGGAACTTCACGGTCGATGGGTTGGTGGCGTCGTAGCGGTACACGGGCCCGCCCATCGGGGACTCCGACCCGCAGCCGAACGCGGCGAACGAACAGTTGTCGTACTTGATCCACGCCGGACGCGCCGCCGGAAGGTTACGCAGCCCCGTGTTGCGGGGAGAGTCGTTCACCGGTGCGGCGCAGTTGAACCGGGATCCCGACGGTCCTGACGGGAACGTGTAGTCCACATAGGATTCAGCGGTGTTGTTGGAACCGACGCAATAGGGCCAGCCGTAGTTGCCGGCCGAGGTGATCCGGTTGAACTCGACCAGTCCGCCGGGCCCGCGAGACGAGCTAGCGCTACCAGCGTCCGGGCCGTAGTCGCCCAGATACACAGCACCACTCGTCTTGTCGACGTTGAGGCGGAAGGGGTTACGGAACCCCATCGCGTAGATTTCCGCGCGCGTGTTCGCCGTTCCCTGTGCGAACAGGTTTCCCGCCGGGATCGAATACGTGCCATTGGCGTTGACTTTGATGCGCAACACCTTGCCCCGCAGGTCATTGGTGTTGGCGGCGCTGCGTTGCGCGTCATAGGCCGGGTTGCGGTTGGAGCGTTCGTCGATGGGCGTGTAGCCATCCGACTCGAACGGGTTCGTATCGTCCCCGGTGGACAGATACAGGTTGCCGGCCGCGTCGAAGTCGATATCTCCGCCTACGTGGCAGCAGATTCCACGGTTCGCCGGCACGTCAAGGATGGTGACCTGACTGGCCATGTTCAATGTGTAGTCGGCGTTGAGGGTAAACCGCGACAGCCGGTTGACCCCGTTCCAGGCCGAGAAATCGCTGCCGGTGGAAGGCGCGTCACCGCCCGGGGTGCTCAGCGGCGGCGCGTAGTATAGGTAGATATGGCGGTTGGTGGCGAAGTTCGGGTCGGCGGCGATGCCTTGCAGCCCTTCCTCATCGTGAGCATAGGTCTGCACGGTGCCGATCGCCGCGGTGTTGCCGGCCGCGTCGGTGCGGCGCACCACCCCATTGCGGGCGGTGTGCAGCACCGAACGGTCTGGCAGGACCGCCAGCGACATCGGTTCACCGACCTCGCCCACGCCACGGGCGAGCTCGATCTGCTGGAAGTCGGCTGCGTTAACCGGATGGGCCGCCGCCGGGTTACTGGGCTGGAGCACGACGGACACCGCGGCGGCGCCCGCTAACGCAGCGGCGCACAGGGCCGCATGAAGGCGAATTTTCATAGAGAAGTGTCTTTCTGATGGGAGAGGGTCTGGGTATTGCCGCCGGCTGGCATTCCGGGCAGAGCAGCAGCCGGCGGCAAGCTTGGTGAACTGGGATGGGTGAAGGGCGGTGCTCGCGCGGCCCCGCCGAAGGCCGCACGAGCACCAGTCAGGACGTCACGGTCAAGCGCCAGCGCTGGTTGTTACCGCTGGTGCAACTCCACTGAATGATGGATGCGCCGTTGGCCGTTGACGCGCCGTTGACGTCCAGACACTTTCCACTGTGGACGGCCTTGAGTTCATATACACCGGCCGTGCCCGTGGCGACTGCTTGCCATTTCTGGCTGTTTTGGTTGGTGCAGGGGACTTGAACGATGGCGGCGCCATCAGACGTTGACCCGCCTGTGGCCGCCATGCACTTTCCACTGTGGACAGCCTTGAGATAGACGTAGCCGCTGCCAGCGTCGACGGCCTGCCACTTCTGGTTGCTGCCACCGGTGGCCGACCACTGAATCACGGCCGCGTTGTCGGCGGTGGAGGCGGCGTTGACGTCGGCGAGCAGATTGCTGTGCCCTGCGGCGAGCGTGTAGGTCTTTCCGGCGATACCGGTAGGGTTCGTGCCCACGCCGGCCCCGCCGAAGGTGAAGGCATCGAGGTCGAAAGTATTGCTTTGCGTCGATTTAAAGACGACATACAAATTGTGGGTACCAGAAAGAGTGCTCACTGGTACCGGAGAAAGGTTTTGATAGTTGTTCCACCCGCCGGTGTTTGGCACAGAAGCGGTTGCCAGCAGCTGCCCGGTCGGTGAATCAGCCCGCAGCTCGATGCTGGCGCCACCGGAAGGTGACGACACCCGGTAGCTGATGCTGTTGATGTTCAGCAGGTTCATCGGGCTGAACATGAGCCAATCGTTGTTGCTGATATCGCCAACGCGGTTTCCGCCTTCGGCGCCAGACTGGGCGACGACGCGGATGCCGGACTGCGCGGTGAAATACTCGGCCTGCTTGTGTTTGGGCTGCAGCACAGCCGAGGCGTAGCCAGTTAGCGGGTTGACCGTGCCGTTGCCGTTGTCGGTATAGCGGGCGTTGAGGGCGTAGTACAGGTCCGCGCCATCGGGATGCCCGCCGAGCAAGTTCGTGTCGACGGTGCCGGAACAGCCGGGGTATTCGCTGGTGGGGTGCTGGTGGTCAGCGTGGCCAAGCGCGGGGGCCATGATGACCCGCGAGCAGTTCACCGTGCCGTCCTCGGGATCGGTCGCGGTGACCGAATAGGCGACGTTCTGCCCGAAGTCGACCATGCCACCGTTGGGCGGGCCGGTGATGGTGACCGTAGGCGCCGTGTTTCCGGCGGTGATGGGAATGGTGGTAGAGGAGGACTTTCCGGTGTTGTCGCGCACGGTTAGCTTCGCCGTGTAGTTGCCGCTGGCTGTGTACACGAAGGTGGGGTTGGCCGCGGTGGAGTCCGTGCTGCCGTTGTTTTGGAAGTCCCAGGCGAAGGTGATGGTATTGCCCGGGTCTGGATCGTAGGAACCGTTGCTGGAGAAGCTAACGGTCAGCGGTGCCGGCCCGTTGGTCGGTGTGGCGCTAGCCTTGGCGACCGGTGCTCTGCCGCCTTTGACGTAGTCAATCCGGTAGAGGCCCGAGTCGGAGTTGCCACCACCGAACTGTGAGCCCCACTCAAGCAGGTAGAGCGAACCGTCGGGCCCGAAGCGCATGGCCATCGGTTTGACGAACGTGACGCCGGGCAGGAACGGGTTGATTTTCACCAGGTTGCCGTTGGCGTCGAAGTGGATTTCCTTGATGGTGTTGCGCATCCACTCGAAGAAGAAGTGCACACCGTTGTAGTACGACGGGAAACCGTTACCGTTGCCCCGGTAGACCGGACCGCCCATAGGACCGGCACCGTCACTGCCCATTTCCGGGAACTGTGTGGAAGTGCCGTAGCCGTACCAGATTTGTGGTTGCACGAGTGGTGGCAGGTCGCGCAGGCCGGTGTTGTTGGGTGAGTCGTTGACAGGGGCGTTGCAGTTGAACTTCGCGCCCACCACACCGGTGTCGGGGTTGTACGGTGCGTACGGCTGGTTGTTGCCGTGGCAGAACGGCCAGCCGAAGTTGCCGGCTTGTTTGATGACGTTGAGCTCGACTAGGCCTTCGGGGCCGCGGTTGGTGGTGCAGCAGCCGCGGTCGGGGCCGTAGTCGGCGACGTTGAGCCATCCGGTCTGCTGGTCGACATCGAAGCGGAATGGGTTGCGGAAGCCCATCGCGTAGATCTCGGGCTTAGTCTGCGCGGTGCCCTGGGGGAACAGGTTCCCGGCCGGAATCGTGTAGGTGCCATTGGTTTCCGGGTGGATACGCAGGATCTTGCCACGCAGATCGTTGGTGTTACCGGCTGTTCTGGCGGAGTCGAGCATGCTCTGCCCTGGGCGCCAGTCCAGTGGCGCGTAGCCTTGCCAGTGCGTGGACAGGTTCGGCGGGAC
>NZ_KB903291.1 GCF_000379685.1 Catelliglobosispora koreensis DSM 44566
CAGGTTTACGGCGGATCCCAACTCCCAGCAGTGGGAGTTCGTGGGAGTTCCCGCGGGGTTTACCCGGACGTTTAACGGCCGCAGGTTTACGGCGGTTCCAGCTAGATTTCAACCATCTAACTGGCCGCGAAATGGACGCCGCCAAGTCCCCGCGGCAAATACGCGGCTATTTTTGTTCGAAGAGGATGTTTTGGCTAACAGGGGCCACCACGCGCCGCGCTGGGAATATGCCGGGCTCCTCCCACTCGTGGGTGAGAGCCGCGCTAATCCGCTTCAGTGCCGCTTCCTCCTGTGGCCAGCCGATCCATTGCTGAAATCGTGATCGGTCCGGGACCCACATAGGTCGATCCGATCAAGCTTTTACCGAGGACGTACCGAATTTCGCTCCGCACCCGGTCCAAAATCGACATTGTTGCAGCTCGGAGCGTCACGATCAGACAATGCGTCACGTCCCTCCGGAGGCGGGTGCGCAGGTTCGAATCCTGCCGGGGGCACCAAATATCTGTTGCCCGTCGCGTTGGCTCGCTTTTAGGGTGACGCGCGTGTCTAAGCCTTCCGCTTATCCTCCGTTGAACGTTCAGGTGCATACGCCCCAGCTTTCGTTGCTGGGTGCGACAGATGAACTCCTGGAACGTCTAATCCCGACAGTGCGCAAGGGTGTGGTCACGGGGCCTCCGTGGCCCTTTGACGATCCGATGTCGCTTTACGCGGACAGCCCAGAACGCGAGTGGCGCTGGCTGCGGGGGATTTGGGGCGGCCGGAGCAAGGTTAGTGAGAGCTTCTGGCGTCTCTACTTCGTCGTGATGATCGACGGCGAGCCGATGGGGATGCAGGACCTGCTGGGCATTGACTTCGCCTCGTTCGGGACCGTCACTACGTTCTCCTGGCTGAGCCCTGATCTGCGAGGCGGCGGGCTGGGCAAGGAGATGCGGCAAGCGGTGCTGCATCTGGCTTTTGAGGGGTTCGGCGCCGGTGAGGCTGGCAGCGATGCGTTCGTTGACAACCACGCTTCGAACCGTGTTTCTGAAGCTCTGGGTTATGTGCCCAATGGCGTCAGCTGGGACAACCGCAAAGGCGAGCCGGCCGAGATTAAGCGCTGGAGGCTAACTCGCGAGCAGTGGGCCAAGCAGCGGCGTGCTGACATCGAACTTGCCGGTGTCGCCGACTGTCTGCCGGTCCTCGGGATCGACCCGCAAAAATGACAAAACCGGTGACCCGAGGCGCGGATTCAACCGCGCAGGCGGGCCACCGGACAAGTCCCGCGCTCTCGTTGAGATCGGGGACCTTCAATCGAAGGGCTAGCAGCATTCTGAGTGCTGCCGCTGATCACCGCAAGGGTTACATTGCCTGAATGAACACGCTGGGCGGGCACGAAGCCCGCCCAGCGATGTCGTTTAGTGACCGTGCCCGCCGTGTCCGGCGCTGCTGTCTGCCCTTGCGGGCAGGAGGAATGCGGTGATGATCACGGCGATGGACAGCACCATGCCGATGATGAACGCCAGCCGCATGCCGTCGAGAAGAGCGGCCGAGGCGGCAACACCTTCTGCCTTAAGGGAGTCGGCTCGCGCGCTCATCACGGTGACGACGAGTGCGGTACCGAAGGCCGCTGCCACCTGCTGCAGGGTGCCCAGGATCGAGCTGCCGTGCGAGTAGAGGTGCGGGGGAACCGCGCCAAGACCCAAGGTGAACACAGGGGTGAAGGTCGCGGCCAGACCCACCATCATCATCGCGTGCAGCACGAGGAGCTGCCAGTACGGCATGGTCATTGAGACCTGCGTGAAGCCGGCGAGCGCGAGGGTGATCGCGATCGCGCCGGGGATCACCAGGACCCGGCCGCCGAACTTGTCGAACAGACGGCCAACGGTCGGCCCGAGCAGACCCATCGCGAGACCGCCAGGCATCACGAGCAGGCCGGTCTCCAGAGCGCTGAGCCCGCGGACGTTCTGCAGGTAAAGCGGCAGCAGGATCATCGAGCCGAGCATCGCCATGAACGCGACGGACATCATGATCAGCGCGATCGTGTAGGTGCGGTGCTTGAGGGTCCGCAGGTCCATCAGCGGCGTGCCGGTCTTCTGCAGCGACAGCTGGCGGAAGACGAAGACGGCGATCGCCGCGAGCCCCGCCACCACAATGCCGGCGGCTAGGCCCATGCTGCCGCCCTGGAACCGGCTAAGTCCATAGACCAGGCCACCGAAGCCGAACGCGGCCAAACCAACGCTGAACCAGTCGATGTTGCTGACCACAGGCTCGCCGACGTTCTTGAGCTGCTTCATGCCACCCCAGGTGATCAGGGCGGCGATGGGAAGCACCACGCCGAACAGCAAGCGCCACGAGCCGAAGTTGAGGATCACTCCCGAGATCGCCGGGCCCATCGCGGGCGCGACCGAGATCGCCAGGGTGACGTTGCCCATGACCTTGCCCCGGTCTTGCTCGGGCACGACGTGCATCAGGGTGGTCATCAGCAGCGGCATCATCACGGCCGTGCCTGACGCCTGAATGATGCGTGCGGCAAGAAGCACTTCAAAGGTCGGCGCGACAATGGCCAACGCGGTGCCGACCAGGAACAAACCCATAGCCGTGGCATAGGCACTGCGCGTGGACACCCGCTGCATGAACCAGCCGGTAATCGGGATCACCGCCGCCATGGTCAGCATGAAGGCGGTCGAAAGCCATTGCGCGGTTTGCTCGGTGATATTCAGCGCGCCCATCAAGTTAGGGATCGCGTTGATCATGATCGTTTCATTGAGAATGACAATGAAGGTGGCCAGCACAAGCAGCCGGATCACGGGCGGCGTGCGACCCGTGGTCTCAGTCGCGGTTTTGGCAGGTGAGTCGAGCTGTTGGACTGGCACGGTACCTCGTTCAGGGTTGTGGGGCAGAAGGTGGTCATTCTCAGCGGTCTTATTAGCAATCGCGGTCATACCAAGACTGACGAACGCCACCGACAAAACTCATCGCAGCGACCCACATTGCAGCAAAATCTGTTCACTATCATCCCGTTTTCGCCAGCAAGGGGTTCTTGCATCAACGTTGTGACCTGCCACTTGATCTCAGAACCAGCTAAGTCGTGGCGATCGTCACATCACCCGAACGATCATCTTGCCGGTGTTGGCTCCATCCAACATCGACAGGAAGGCGGCGGTCATATTCTCCAGACCGTCCACAATGGTTTCGTCGGTGCTCACGCGACCACTGCGGATGTGCGGGACTAGAAAGTCCTCAAGCTCGGGCTGCAGGTGCGTGAAGTCGCGGACAAGAAAGCCTTCGAGTCGCAGTTGCCGTCCAACGATGTCGAACAAGTTGTGCGGGGCAGCGGTGGGCGATGTCGCGCTGTACTGCGAAACAGCCCCACACCAGGCGATCCGGCCCCGGTCACGCATGTTCGCGATCGCGGCCGCGAGGTGATCGCCGCCCACGTTTTCCAGGCTTACGTCAACGCCGCCGGGTGCCGCTTGGGCAAGCTGTGCGGCAAGGTCTCCCTCGCGATAGTTAAGCGCGGCATCAAAGCCTAGGCGCTCCAACAGATAGCGTGCCTTGTCCGGCGAGCCCGTGCTGCCGATGACCTTCGCCGCGCCAAGCAACCGCGCGATCTGGCCTGCCGCGCTGCCCACCCCACCGGCCGCGCCCGTGATGAACACCGTTTCGCCGGGCCGCACCTTGGCAATGCGAGTCAGCCCGACATAGGCCGACAATCCAGTGCCTCCAAGCATTCCCAGGTACGCCGTGAGCCCCACCCCCTCCGGCACGCTGAGACGGCGGACCGTAGCCGGCGTGACGATGGCGTGGCTTCGCCAGCCCTGCCGGTGCGCGACGAGCTGACCCTCTGCTAGCTCAGCAGCGCGCGACTTGACGACCCGTCCCAGTGCCCGTCCTTCCTGCGGGGCGTTGAGGTCACCGTCGTCCATGACCTCGCGCATGTAGGGGTCGACCGACAGGTAAAGGTTCTCAACGAGCGCCTCGCCGTCTTGAAGCGGCGCGAGGGTCTCCTGAACGAGCCTGAACTGGCTGGCTTCCGGGCGGCCGTGTGGACGGGCAACCTGCTGAATCAATGTCGCTTGCATGGCTGTCAGCCAATCGCGGTCGCCAAAGTGGACGCAAGGATTTAGCATATCGCTTAATGATCAGCTACAGTCTCACCGCCGACGACCTGGGGAACATGCGCTTCGCGTGCTCTCCGCTCTTGGAGACCGTCACCAGCTTGTGGGCGCTGCGCTGGCCAGAGCGATACGTGCTGCACCTGCCATGGGTCAAACGCACCCGCGACCTGCTCGCCCACCTCGATCCCGCCGACGTGACTGTCCTGAATGGACTCGTCGGAACACATCACGGCTGGCTCCCGGACTTCCTAGCGCCCCGGCCGGTCACGCCGTTGCCCGACATCGCCACCGAGCTGGATCAGGTCCGGCACACCGCCCCGGCCAAGGCTGCCAGCGACATTCGCGCCGTCAACGAGGGCAAGCTGCCGCGGCTGGGCAATCCGGCGAGCATCGCCAGCGTCCTGGAACGCTATTGGCAGCTGGCCATCGCCCCTCATTGGACCCGGATGCAGGCCTTACTCGAGGCCGACATGCTTTACCGGGCAAGGCAAATGGCACATGACAGCACCGTGGCGATGCTGACTGGCCTTGACACACAAGCGCGCTGGCGTGAGGGGACTTTCCACGTCAACGCCGGTTTCGGGCTGCGCTACGACGTCGCGGTGGCCGGAAGAGGGCTCAGCCTCGTGCCGGGACTGTTCGTTCCGGGAACTATTTGCCCGGTGGGACAAGACGAGCCGCCGACGATCGCCTACCGCGCCCGGGGCATTGGCACCCTGTGGGACAACGACCGCAGTCCCGCTCCACAGGCGATTTCCGACCTCATCGGTGCGGGCAGGGCTGGCGTTCTGGCCGCGCTAAACGGGCCGACCACAACGACTGACTTGGCCCGGCGGCTCGGCGTGACCGCGAGCGCGATCTCTCAGCATCTCGCCGTCTTGAACCGCGCCGGGCTCGTGGCCAAGGCACGGGCCGGGCGAACGGTGCTCTACGCACGCACCGAGATCGGTGAGCAGCTGGCGTCCCAGCCTGGCGGCGCGAAACACTAGCCCATTTCCGCAGCTAGGGAACCTTGTGGGCGTCCCACCGTGTCCCACGGCTAGCGCGAGGGCCTACGTTCTGGTGGTCGGATAACTCCCAGAGGCACAAGAAGAGGGAGAAAAATCGATGAGCATCGAGGGTACGCCGAACTTGTCCTACCGCGAGGCATTGCGCGACCGGCGGGTGGCCGGGCTCATGCTGGGCGACCTCCTCGCCAACGCCGGCACAGGCATGCTGATCGTCGCCATGCCGGTGCAGACGCTGTCCATTCACGGCAGTTTGCCGAAGGCCGTCGCGATTGGATTGGTGGAGGCGGCACCGTTCATCCTGGCGACCGTCTTGGCGTTGTCTATCGGCTTGGGCCGGGTGCGCATCCCTCCGCGCACGTTACTGGTCGCCGATTGTGTGCTGCGAGCGCTAACCTTTGCCGCCCTTGGCTTTTTGGCGATCACTGAACGGCTCACCTTGCCGGTGCTCATCGGCGGTCTGCTCTTCGGCTCGGTGTTCCGCATGGCGGGGGCGAGCAGCCGGCGCCTGCTGGCGACCTCCATCGCGGGCGAACGGGGCCAGTTCGCCGTCAACGGATTGCTCGGTGTCAACGCGACTTTCGCGCTCTACATCGTCGGGCCGGTGCTGGGCGGCATCATTGTCGCGACCACGGGCGCGGGCACCGCGCTGTTCTTCGACGCGCTGGGTGCGCTGATTCTGCTGGGCGCCGTGCTGGTTTCCGTGCCGGCGACGACTGCGAAGGCGGTCCGCGAAACGCACGCCGGGACCGCGCGAGCCCCCGAGTCGGGCTGGAGCATCCTGCGCCGCCGCCCTGTGGCAGTGCAACTGCTCATCGTCACGTTCTTCTTCAACTTCTTCTACATGCCCATCGAAATCGTCCTCCCGCTTTATGTGGGCGAGACACTCGGCACCGACGCGTCGGGGCTGGGATTGATGTGGGGCGCGCTGGGCCTGGGGGCGTTCGCTGGTGCCGCACTGGTCAATCAGTTGCGCAACCTTCCGCAACGGCACGTTCTGATCGCCATCATCGGTTTGTGGGCGGCGTGCCCGATCGCTCTGGCGCTGACGAGTGATCTCACGGTCGCCTTGGTCGTGTTTGGACTCGGCGGCTTGGTGTGGGCGCCGTTCACGCCCGTGGCTTACAGCTTCTTGCAAGCGGGACTTCGCGAAGATGAGCAGCAGCAGGTCGTCACGCTTTGGACGACGGGCTCGGCCGTGGCCGGTCCGCTCGGCCTGATCATCGGCGGTCCGCTGATCGCGCTGGCGGGAATCACTGGAGGGCTTGTGGTTTCGGGCGTGCTCACCCTGCTCCTGCTCCCGATCGCCGCCTTGGCCGTGCTGCGGCGCGCGCCACGCACCGCGATGATGACCAATGCCTAAGCTGAAGCCCCTGACCAGCCTGCTCGGCGGTCAGGGGCTTTAGCTTCGCGGTCAGCCTCTGGCTGGATCGCTGAACACCTGGTTTCCCCCACCGTGACAGGTATAGAGGATTATCTTGGTGTTGTTAGCTGTCCCGGCGAACCACGCGTCGAGGCACATGTTGGCGTGTGGCATGTAAAGCGAGCCGTCCGCCCGGTACTGGAAAATTTGGTTTGTTCCCGCGTGGCAATCATTGAGCACGATCGCATAGGCGAGCGCCATGTTGCCCGCGTCAAGGCAGCGGCCACTGGTGGGGTTGAACATGGTGCCATCGGCGCGCAGGACGAACTTCTGGTTTCCGCCACCGTGGCAGTCGAAGATCTCTAGCGCCGTGCCGTTGGCTGTTCCATAGCCTTTCAGGTCAAGGCAGCGGTTGGAGGCCGCACCGACGACCGACAGGTCATGCATTCCCGAGTGGTTGCGTGCTTCCCGGTCGGTCATCGCTCCTAAGAAGACCTTGACCTGATCGATCTGGCCGCCAAAGAAATCCGTGACGCCATTTACCGCACCGACTTCGAACGGCACCGCCGGGTCATAGCTCCCGCGCGCGTTGACACCCACGCTGGACTGCTTGTAGCCGCTGACGTAAAGGCGCGTCTGCCCGCTAGCGGGATCGAGCACCCCGATCAGATGTTGCCATTGCCCAAGAACCGCGGGGTCATTGGATTGCGAGCCGGTCCAGGTATAGCCACCCTGACCGTCCGGACTGGCGACCGAGAAAATCCACTTGTTGGTGTTGCCATCCAGATACAGGTTCACCGCGTGGTTCTGCCGCGCGATGATCTGATTCGTGGTGCGGTACTGGTCGGCCTTGACCCACGCCGAAATGGTGACCGGTTGATCCGTCCGGACAACGGGGCCATTGGTGACCGCGCGGCCCTGTGTCGCGTTGAGGCTGAAGGCGCCGTTGCTGTCGTGGCCCGGGTTAGCGAAGGTCGCGTTGCCCTCCATCGTCATATGGCGCGACCAGTAGGAGCCATCGAGCACGTCGCCGTCACCGAAGTCCCAGGTGCCGACTTCTTGCACCGACATGACCCCGGTGGTGGCCGGCTGGGCCGGCAAAGCGTTGCGGCCAAAGATGTCATCGCCGCTCGCGGAGCGATTCCAGATCCTGATGTCCGCGACATTGCCGATGCCCTTCTGCATCAAAGCACCGGTGCTGTACTTAGCCCAGCCAACGTGCACCTGGCCAGTGGCGTTCCACGGTGTGCCGGTGCGGTTACGGGTTTCGGCATGCTGGCCGTTGACCCACAGGCGCACCTGGTTTTCCGCCGCGTCATAGGTCGCGAGCAGATGTGTCCAGACGCCTATCTTGGCGGGGCCGTGCACGAACGTGCCGTTGGTTGACGTGTTGTCACCGTCATAGAGCACGAACCCAAACGCGTCCTTGGCCGTTGTCGCGTAAAGGATGAAGCCGCTGGTGTTAGTGCCCTCTTGAGAAATGATCGCGTTGTACTGGTCGCTGGTGTCGGTCAGCCGCACCCACGCCGAGACGGAAAAAGACTTCGACGTGTCTACCGCGTTGGCGGCCGACAGCTTCGCTCCGTCGTGCAGGGTCAGACCCTGTGACCCGACGTAACGGACGTCAGGGGTCCAGGAAGTGTTGGGGCCGCTGAGGTGCCGCGTACCCATTTGATCGTCTAGACCGTGGCCCGGGATGTCGTCGAGCGGCCAGTGCGCTACCGGCGCTGACGGGCTGTTGGTCAGGAAGCTGTAGTGGGTCGTCGGGCTGGTGATGCCAGACGGTTCCCGGCTGTAAACGTGCAGCACGTTGTAGCCGTGCCGCGGTGGCGCGATGACCACGGTGGCGGTCGCGCCGGGCGAGACGTTGATGCTGTACGCCGGCGGATCCGACCAGCCGTAGAAGTAGGTTGTCACGTCAAGCCCGGCGGTTCCCCCGTTGTGCAGCGTGAAGGTTCCGGGAATACCTGGACCGCCCGACGGCGTGCTGCCGTTGGGATAGGTTGCCGAGGTGACGCCTGGCATTGGCGGCGGCCCGGTGTTGACCTGGAAGTCACACCAAGGCGAAACCCCTTGGGTGCCATGGATTCCGTCGCTTGTGATGACTCGCCAGGAGTAGGACTTGCCCTCCGCGGCGGCACCGAGGTCCAGCGTCACGTCGCCGTAGTTGTTCGCTGGTTTGGCTGGCCCAGCAACGCTATTGACTCCGCCAGACGGCAGTTCTTTCCACTCGAAAGTCGCGTTGAGCGTGTTGTCCCCGTCGGAATCGATGTACTGAGCGCGCAGTTGCGGCTGGTTGGTCGCGACCACGCCACCACAGGCTACGCCAGAGGTTTTCAGGTCGGCGGGCGTGCCAGGCGGCCGGTTGTAAGTTCCGGCGAGAACCGCGGTTGAGTGGTGGAACTTCATCCACTGATACGTTCCGCTCTCCCCCGAGCCGGAACTGTTGCTGCACATGCAAAGCCCAATGGTGTAGGTCGGCCAGCCCTGGCCTGAGCCATATCCCACGTCGCCCGTGAGGTTGGGGAACACGAGCCAGTCGTCGCCCTGATCGCCACTGCAGCCACCGGCCTCATTGGACTGACCCCACGCTGAAGCCAGCGGGCCTGTCTGCAGCCCGGTGCTCCAGGCGACCCGGGTGCCATTGGCCCCGCCGACACTGTCCGAGCGGTAAAGATAGGCAGTGTTGCCACCACACGCGGAGCTATGATCGAGGTTGATGCCGACCGCCGCGTAGGTGATTTGCACGCCTTGGATGCCCGACATCGAGAACTCGAAGAACGACCGGAAAAGCTTGCCGTCATCTGGATTCCGCCCCACCCTGGCATGCTCGCCCGGCGTCCAGTTCGAATTCGTGTTGTTCGCGTAGGCCCAGCCCATCTTGTTCCGGTCCAGCGGCGGGTCGATGAACAGTGGCAGCACACCGGTCTTGAGCAGCTCGGCGTCTGGCGTGACAGTTAGCTCATCTCCTTGTGCGGCAACGGCGATCTGGCGCACGTGCGCGGCTGGTCCCGGCTCGGCCGCCGTCGAAACAGAGATACCGCTTGGTGTCACACCTGGCAGGACCTCACCTGCCAGCGCCGGGTCCATCGCCGAATCCCACATCGCTGAGGCGTGCGAGACCGGGCCAAGTGCCTTGCCCGTAGCGTCAGCCAACTCCAGCTCACCTTGCTGAGTGCTGCGAAGCCTGGCGTCGCCGGACATCGCATATTTCACCTTGGCGAGGGCGGGACTTGCAGCCGCAGCACGCGTTTTGACGATCAGCGTGTGCCGGTAACCCTCCGCGGTCACGATCAGCGCGAGGTCGGCACCGGGGAGGATCTCACGATAGGTGGCCGTGTTTCCCTGGATCTCGGGCGCGGGAAGGGTTCCCGGCCAGGAAAGCTCAAACCGCTTGCCGTCCACATTAGACACGACGAAGGGGCCTGGCCCACCGTTGGAAAAGCTCACGTCTGCCGCCGCCTTCGGCGCCCAGCGGCCGTCCTTTTCCTTCTTCAACGTGGTGTCGATGTCGCGCCAGGCACCATCTTTGCGCACGCGTTTGGCGGTCGCGGCGATCTCGAACGACTGGGTGCCGTCGGGATTGGCGAAGAACTTAGCCTTTTCCGTACGCAGACCAAGGATCTCCACTTTGGACTTACATGCCTTAGCTTGGCGCAACGCGTCCGTCTCGGACAGGGAATCGCTCCGGCATTCTGCCGCGGCAGCCGCCGGAAGGGCGGTAACAAAGGGAATCAGGGCTGCAAGCAAAGTCATGCTGACCGTCGCCACGACAGTCTTCCCCGCTCGTCTCATCATGCCGTGCATCGTCCGCGTTAGATGCACAGCAGCCGCATTTATTACGTACAGCTAACGGGTCGCCCAGACGGGGCTGTCGACGTAGTGGTTGTCATACAGGTCTTGCGTTTCGCCGACCTCTTGCCAGGTCGCCTCACCCAGGTGAACCTTGTCCAGCAGGCGGTAATAGTCGAATCGCGGCTTGCCGGGCGTAATGACGACCAGGAAGTCCGCGTCCTGCCCATCGGCGGGTGCGAAGGCGTGCGGTGTATTCGGCGCGACGAAGAGCGCGTCCCCCTTGTGCAGGGTGTGCAACTGGTCGCCGGCCAGCATCTGAAGCGCGCCGTCGAGCACGAAGAACAGCTCGCCAGATTTCGTGTGCAGGTGCGGCGGCGCACCGTCGGTGCCGTGCTTGAGCAGAGTGCGGTTGCTGGTCAGCATGCCGCCGGTGTGCTCCGGATCGAGCAGCAGCGTGATCACACTCGCCGGGTCGCTAGCAAGGGTTTCGGCCTGAGTAGCGCGTACCAATGTCATTCCTAGACATTAAGTGTCCAGAATAGCCCCGGGCAAGCGATCGTCGCGTTCGTCACAAATCCTGGACATGTAGAGTCCAGAACTATGCGGATGAGTCAAGGCGTCGAATGGGCGCTGCACACGTGCCTCAACCTGAGCTGGCTGGACGTGCCCGTGCCCACGAGCGTCCTGGCGGCCTTCTACGAGTTACCTCCGGCCTACCTGAACAAGCAACTGCAAGCCCTAGCCCGTGCCGGGATCCTTTCCTCCACCTCAGGACCCGCAGGCGGATTCCGGCTCGCACGTGAGCCCGAACAGGTTTCGCTCATGGACATCGTCGCCGCGATCGAAGGCCCGGACGAACTGTTCCGGTGCGACCAGATCCTGCGGCAGGGACCGGGCAAGCACGCCGGAGTTGATTACCGGGACTCCTGTGCGTTCTCGCAAGCTATGCACCGCGCTGATCTCGCCTGGCGATCCGAACTCGCGGCGACATCGGTCGCCGGCATCCGGGCCAACGTCGAACGCCAGCATCCCAAAGCGCCCGCCAACACCCGCGAAAGGATCGCTGAACTGCGCCGCTAGCTGCACTAACGGGCCGTGTCAGGAGCGTGTCAGGCCGGTGGCGGGCCCGGCTCGCAAGGTAGGCGCATGACAAGTTCAGCGATTACAGCTTCCGGGCTGCGTAAGGCGTACAAGGACAAAATTGTTCTTGATGGCATTGACCTCGACGTTGCCGCAGGCACGATCTTTTCCCTGCTTGGCCCGAACGGGGCTGGCAAGACGACGACGGTCAACGTTCTCACCACGTTGACCAAAGCCGACGGCGGCACGGCACACGTCGCCGGGCACGATGTGGCGGCCGAGACCAAGGCCGTGCGTGCGGCCATCGGCGTCACCGGCCAGTTCGCCGCGGTGGACGACCTGCTGACCGGCAGGGAGAACCTCCAGCTGATGGCGAACCTCAAGGGACTGAAGTCAGCCGAAGGCAAGCGGGTTGTCGACGACCTGCTGCAGCGATTCGACCTCACCGAGTCGGCGCAGAAGATGTCCGCCACCTACTCCGGCGGTATGCGCCGCAAGCTCGATCTGGCGATGACCCTCATCGGCAAACCTCAGATCATCTTCCTCGACGAACCAACAACGGGGTTGGACCCGCGCAGCCGCCGGACCATGTGGGACATCATCCGCCAGCTGGTGGCTGATGGCGTCACCATCTTCCTAACCACGCAGTACCTGGAGGAAGCCGACCGGCTCGCCGATCGCATCGCGGTGCTCGATCAGGGCAAGCTGGTCGCGCAGGGCACGCCTGCCGAGCTCAAGCGCCAGATCCCTGGCAGCCATGTCCGGCTGCGCTTCGACAGCGATGCCGAATTCGACTCCGCGCTAAGGGTTCTCGCCGGTGCTTCCCGCGATGGCGAAGAGGACCTCGTCTTGCGGGTCCCTAGCGACGGTGGCGCGAAATCGGTTCGGGCCGTGCTCGCCCAACTCGACGCCCACTACATCGAGGTGGAGGAATTCTCGGTGCACACCCCAGACCTCGACGACGTTTTCCTTGCCCTGACTGGCCGCACTAGCACGAAGGTGGATGCAAAATGAGCAACGCGATGACCATGCTTGGCCGCAACTTCAAACACACCGTCCGCAACCCGATCGCGGTGTTCAACTCGATCCTTTTCCCCGTCGTGCTTCTGCTGATGTTCGTCTACATCTTCGGTGGCGCTTTCAAAGTCCCCGGAAAGTACGTCGACTACATAACACCCGGCATGATCGTGATGGTGATTAGCTATGGGTTGAGCGCGACCGCCCTGGCGGTCAACTCCGACATGACCAAGGGAATCATCAACCGTTTCAAGGTAATGGATATCTCCCGCAGTGCCGTGCTAAGCGCTCATGTCGTGTCAAGCATGCTGCGCAACGCGATCGGCATCGCGGCGCTCATCGGCGTGGCGTTCCTCATGGGATTCCGGCCAGCGGCCAGTGCCAGCGATTGGCTTGCGGTCATCGGCCTTATCTTGCTGATCTCTTTCGCGACCAGCTGGCTCACCGTGGCGCTGGGGCTCGTGGCCAAGTCACCGGAATCGGCGGGAATGATCACGGTGCCTCTGATCATGCTGCCATTCTTGAGTAGTGCGATCGTCCCTGCGGAAACCATGGGTACAGGCGTGCGGCAGTTCGCCGAATACCAGCCCTTCACACCGATCAACGAGGCCGTGCGCGGACTGCTCGCTGGCGAGCCCAACACGACCAGCACCGTCACCGCCATCGCCTGGTGCGTCGGCATCGCCCTAATCGGATACGTGTGGTCTTTGTCGACCTTCAAAAAGCGAGCCTGAGGAAGTTGTCATGCCGACATTCGAAACGCCAGGACCGATTGCCGCCACTGTAGAAGTCGCCGGCGCTCAGCTGCGGGTCATCGCGAGTGCTCGCACCGACACCGTGGTGCGGGTCGAGCCGCTGAACAAGGCGAGCCGCAAGGACATCAAGGTGGCGGACAAGACCAAAGTGGAGTTCGCCGGCGGCCAGTTGTCCGTCAAGACAAGGGTCGCCGGAGATAAAGCAGGATCGGTCGCCATCACCATTGACTTGCCTACCGGATCGAGCCTGGCTGCCTACCTGGCGTTTTCGAATGTCACCGCCGGCGGCTCGCTCGGCGATTGCGAGCTGCACATCGCCTCGGGCCGCGTCCAGCTGGACCGTGTCAACGGGCTGCGGGCGAACATCGCTTCCGGTGAAGTCGCGGTCCGTCACGTTGCTGGAAACGCCGTTGCCGAAGGTGCCGTTTACGGGATGCGGATCGGCGAAATCGACGGCGCCGCAAGCCTTTCGAACGCGAGCGGCCAGGCGTGGATCGGCCACGCCTCCGCCGACCTCGATCTCAGCAGCGCCACCGGCGACTTCGACGTTGACCTCGCTGACGCCAGCATCACGGCCAAGACTGCCAGCGGCGCGATCCGGATCGGCCGGATGACCAACGGCCGGGCCAAGTTAATGAACGGCTCCGGAAACATCGAGGTCGGCATCAGCCAGGGCGTCGCCGCCTCCATCGACGCCAACAGCGAACGCGGAGCGGTGCACAGTTTCGTTGCGCCGCAAGGAAACGCGGGCCCTTCCGACGCCAAAGTCATGGTCTACGCCCGCACCCGAAACGGTGACGTCATCGTCCAAAACGCAAGCTGAGCCTCACGAAGCGAGCGTGACCTCGACCAGGTCAGGCCAGCTCGCTTGCTTACCTTCCTGCGCCACCTCGGCGAACCTCTCATCGCCGAGGTGACGTCGCGCATCCTGCTCAATCCTCGCCGCATCCGGCCGTGAGCGGTCTTCCTGACCCCGAACGCCCACGCTTGCGGCGAGCAATCGTGCCGCTTGTTCGTATTCGCCGTGGCGAGCGGCTAGGTCCGCTACGCCGACAAGCACTTGAGCGATCGTGGGTACGAAGCCCGACTCCGAGGCAGCCTGAAACGCGGCCACGCGGTGGGTCCGGGACTCACGCAGATCGTCCGTCAGGTAGCCGAGCATGTTGTGTATCTCGGCTTGGATGTTCGGCTGCTCCGCGTCGTCACCAAGCAAAGCGGTCGCCGTGCCGAGTTGGCGGCGAGCCTCGCCGGCGTTGCCGCTCCAGCGGGCGAGCTCTGCCTTGGCGAGGGCCAGCTCCACTAAGGCATCGGGCCAGGTCACCGCTTCGCCGCACCGGTCGGCCTTGGCGATGGCGGCCGCGCTAGCCTCCCGGTCGCCAAGCAGCCAGTAAAGCAAGCCCTGTTGGGTCCTGAGCCGGATGACATCTTCGATCGCGACAACCTCGGTGATGACGGCGATCGCTTGTTCGTAATAGTCGCAAGCGCGGGCGAACTCACCGCGCATCGCGAGCTGCTCCGCCAGCTGAGACAGGGCGATCGAGATCCCGAATCGTTCGCCAAGCGCCTGAAATTCCGCGAGCGCCTGCTCTAGGTAGGCTTCCGCCTCGGGCCCCGCCTGACCGAACATAATCCGCATCTTGCCCACCTGGAGCCGGGCCAGAGCCCGCACCCACGGGTCTTCACTGTCCAATAACGACGCGAAGGCCGCGACGCCTGACTCGGGCGAGCGCAACATGTGCTCCAGCGGCATCACCAATGCCAGCAACGGATTGCTGTTCTGGCTCTGCTGACTGAACCGGTATGCCTGGTGAATCCAGTCGGCGCCTAGCTGTTCGCCACCTCGCCCCGAGGTCACGAAGAGCACGACCATCCCGTAAGCCATGGCGCGGACGTCATCGGTGACCTCGCCGGGGACGCTCGCCGCCGCGATCAGCAGCTCGATGCCTTCGGTCCGGCGCCCGCCCAGCCACCAGTACCAGCCAGCCGCTCCCGCGAGCCGCATCGCGGCCTGTGCGTCGCCGGCCGCGATCGTCCCGCGCATAGCGGCGCTGAGGTTATCGTGCTCGGCTTTGAGGATGGCGAGCCACTCCAGCTGCTCCGCGCGACGCAAGTGTGGCTCAGCGGACTCAGCGAGCCAAGTGAAGTAGGCGAGATGTGCCTGGCGGGCCAGATCGGTTTCTTCGGCTTCAGCGAGCCGGTCCGCTGCGTACTCCCTGATGGTCGTGAGCATCCGGTAACGCGGCGCCGCACCATTTTCCGTTACCAGCAACGATTTCTCGGCTAGCGAGGTGAGCAACTCCAGCACCTCGAATCGCTCGACCGTGTCGACGGCACAGACCCACTCGGCCGCTTCAAGACTTGTCCCGCCGGCGAATACCGCCAGCCGACGCAACACTGTCCGCTCAGCGTCGCTGAGCAACTCCCAGCTCCAGTCGACCACCGCACGCAGCGTCTTGTGCCGGGGCAATGCTGTCCGGCTGCCACTGGTCAGCAAGCGGAACCGGTCATCGAGCCGGTTAGCGAGCTGGTCGATCGTCATCGTGCGCAACCGGGCGGCGGCCAGCTCGATCGCGAGCGGCATCCCGTCTAGCGCCCGGCAAATACGCATCATCGTCGCCAGCGTGTGCTCGTCATCGCCGAGATCCTTGCGCACAGCCCCGGCCCGGTCGCGCAGCAACTGGACCGCCGGCGAGGATTCGATTTCGGCGAGGCTGGCGCCCGCTGGCACGGTCAGCGGCTCAACCATCCAAAGCGCCTCACCAGTGATGCCAAGGGGTTCCCGGCTCGTCGCCAGGATTCGCAGCCGCCGGCACTCCCCCAGCACGCGGTCGGCGAATCTTGCCGCCGCTTCGATCACGTGCTCGCAGTTATCCAGTATTAGCAACGCTTCCCGCTCGCGGACAGCGGCGATGAACCCGTCGATGGGATCGGCACTCTGCGCCGCGCCGAGCAGAGCATCCCGGAGCCCAAGGCTCGCTAGCGCCGCCTGGGCCACGTCACCGTCAGCGCTGGTGGGAGCGAGCTCCACTAGCCAGACTCCGTCGGGCAGGTCGCCGACGATCGTTTGTGCGGTTTCCGTCGCCAGCCTGGTCTTGCCCGAGCCGCCAGGCCCGATCAACGTGGTCAGCCGGTGCTCGGCGATCAGTTTGCGGACAGCGGTGACATCGTCATCCCGGCCGACGAAGCTCGTGAGCTCGGCACGCACATTGGTCTTGCGGTTCTCTTCACGCCGCCCCAATTCGCCTCGCAGCAACGCGACGTGCAAGGCGGCCAGCTCAGGTGAGGGGTCGATGCCCAGGGCGTCGGCCAGAGCCTCCCTGGTGCGCTCAAAGGTGAGCAGGGCCTCAGAGTCGCGCCCAGCGGCCACCAGGGCGCGCATGAGCGAGGCGACCAGTGGTTCCCGCAAGGGATGTGCGGTCACGGCGTCGGTCAATTCCGCGACCACCGTCGCGCCATGGCCGAGACTGATCTCCGCCTCGAAGCGGTCCTCCATCGCTGTCAGGCGCAGACCCTCAAGCCGTGTCACCGCCGCGTCGAACGCCTCGCTGTCTTCCAGCCCGACGTCCTGCATAGCTGAACCGCGCCAGAGCCCCAGTGCCTCACGCAACAGCCCCACGCGCTGAAGGCCCTCCTCCTGGCGGGCCTGGGCGATGAGCCTTTCGAACCGGAGCGCATCGACGGCCGCTGGTTCCACCGTCAGCCGGTAGCCGCCCGTCTGGCCCTCGATCACTCCGGCCGGCAGGACCTTGCGCAGCCGGGAAGCCAAGCGCTGCAGGGCATTGGCCGCATCAGTGGGCGGATTCTCGCCCCAGATCCAGTCGATGAGCGTCGACTTCGGGACGGTGCGGCCTGGTTCGAGCGCTAAGGCGATTAACAGTGCACGCAGCCGGGCGCCCGGTACGTCGGCCAAATTGCCGTCGCTCGTGCGAACTTCAAATGATCCAAGCATCCCGACCTGCACTCGCCGATTCTGCCACGGCGGCCCGGGACGGCAACATTGGATAGCGCAAAGGTGGCCCTCTCCGCTATCCAATGTAGACAGTCACTAGCCGCGCGATGACGCGGGTTCCGCGATCCGCCGGCGCAGCAAGGCAGCTAGAGGCTGCGTCCCGCGGGTGGCCCAAAGCGCGACGGCGGCAAAGAGGATCTGCTCCGGGATGCGCTGCCACAGCGGGGAGGCAGGCTCACCGGCGAACGGGATCTCGGCGGTGGCCGCGTAGATGTTCGCCGGCAGCATGAACGCGAACAGCAGCACCAGGCAGTATGCGGCGGCACGCCGGGTCCGGGTGACGATCAGCCCCAGGGCGCCCAGGATTTCCAGGACGCCGGTCAGATAGACCATCGCCGAGGGAAACGGGATCGCCGGCGGAACCATCGCCACGAGGTCGGCGTGGTTTGGCATGACGATCACACTCGCGGGGACGAAGTGCGCACTGGCGGTCATGAACAGCATCACGGCCAGCGCGTGTGCCGCCGAGGAGGGCCAGCTCGCGAAACGCTTCACGCCCAGCAACCCAAGCCCGCGCAACAACACCAGTGCACTGAGCAGAACGGGGACTGTCATATCGGGCTCCCAATCTAGTCGTTGTCAAGTTCGGTTTCGAAGGTACCCCCCATGCGCTATCTTGTCAATGACAAGTTGAGAGGATCTGATGCTGTGAGCAAAAGCGGATACCACCATGGAGATCTTCGCCGGACGATCGTCGCGGCCGCTGTCGCCGCGATCGGCGAATCCGGCCTTGACGGTTGGAGCCTGCGCGAGCTCGCCCGGCGAGCGGGCGTCTCCCACGCCGCGCCCGCCCACCACTTCGGCGACAAGACCGGAGTGCTGACCGCCATCGCCGCCGAGGGTTTCACCCTGCTCGCCGAGGCACTCGAAGCAGCAGAGGCCGATTTCCTCGCCGCTGGACTGTCCTATGTCGACTTCGCGGTCAAGCACCCCGTCCACTTCGCGGTGATGTTCCAGCCGGGCATCTACCGGGCTGATGATGAAGCCGTCCAGCAAGCCGAAACCCGGGCAGGCGACGTGCTTCGGTTGGGCGCCAAGGCAATGGCCGCGGGTTCCAAGGCGGCTCCCGAGCACGCGACCCTCGCGGCCTGGTCGATCGCCCACGGCTTCGCGAGCCTTTGGTTAAGCGGTGCGCTGCGAGTGCCACCCGGCACAGAAGCCGTCGATGCCGCCCGGCCGGTATTGCATATGCTCGTGGAATGACCCCGCCCTCTCCCGGCACTCGCCCGGTCTGGTTGCTGATCGGTCCCACCCTCGCCGCCTCGCTAGGTGCCTTCCTGTTCACCGTCACCGTTGGGCCGGAGTGGTCGGCGATTCAGGCGGACATGAATATGCCCAGCATCATGACCCTCTGGATCTTCGTTGCCTTTCTGTTCACGGCCGGGCTCGCGGTTCTAGCTGGCATCACCCTCGGCCGCCGGTGGCCGACCGCCGTCACGCTGCCCGCGATCGCGTTACTAACACTCAGTGCACTGCTCAGTTCGTTAGCACCGGATAGCGGGTTCTTCGTGTTCAGCCGCGCCATGGCCGGACTCGGTGCCGGTTTAGCTTGGGGCACAACGGCTGCACTCCTCGTGCCGATGCGGGCACAACGTGTGCCTGTCATGCCACTTGTGGCTGGTACGGTGCTGCTGTCGCTCGTTTTAGGACCCATTGTTGGCGCGCTTCTCGCCCAGATGGTGACCTGGCGTTTGCCGTTCGTGCTGGCCTTGCTAATCGGGGCACTGGCGTTCCTCGTAACCGCGATAGGCGGGATCGTCGAGCTAACCCAGCGCACGTCCAAAGTGGACCCGCGTTAGGAGAGGTGACGGCGCAAGAAGGCGAGGATTTCGCGGCGCGCCGGGCGTGCCGCTGGCCCGGGGATAGCGAGCTAGCCGGGCGTCGGTGCCGTCGGCCCGTAGTCGTTGGGCGAACAGGCACCCGTGGTCGGCAGCGGGATCGAGCTCGCCGGTGACTTCGAAAGCCCTGGCTGGCCAGCGTTTGCGGTCACCGATGGATAGTCGAGCATCGTCTCGATCCAGTCGGTGGCTGGAAAGACCAGCACTAGAGATGGTGTTGCGTACCTTCACATGACGGATGGGAGACCACCATTGGCCTCCCATCCGCACTCTGTTTAGAAGAAGCCCTTCTTAACGTTCGGGTTCTTAGGATCCTCAGCGTTCGAGGAGTTACCGCCCTTGTTGACGCAGTCCCAGCCGCTCGAAGTCTTCGTCGCGGTCTGGCCTCCTGGGCAGGTGATCGGCGCGGCGGATGACGCCGTGGCGTTCACGAGACCGATTGTCAGAAAAGCGAACAGTGATATGACAAAGGCAAGAATCCGTTTGCGCATGTTGAGCCCCCGATCTGGCGCTGCGGATGACCTCAAGCTTCCTCCGCCATACCGCCGAAATACAGCAGGAATTGGGCCCAGAAAGTCAGACCATTCGTTTTCTAAGTGCTGGCTGGGCAAAATTCCGCGGTGAGCATCTCGAAGAAAGCGCCCAGCCCCACCCAGTCCGCGCTCATCTGCGTCACCAGCATGTGCTTGCCGTCCCGCGTCCCCATCGCGTATGACCACGAGCCATAGGTCGCACCGCCACCGCCCCAAACCTTGACGCCGCAGGGCAAATCCTGGCTGAACACGCCCAGACCGTAGTGCGTGCCCGGAATCCAGCTTTGAGTGTCCGTCATGGTGAACATTTCCTGCTGCTGAGCAGCGGGAAGGAGGTGTCCGCCCAGGAGAGCGCTGAAGAAACGGTGAAGATCGCCGGTACTAGACACAACTCCCCCGGCCGCCCACGCGAACGACTGGTTCATCTCGGTCGCGTCATAGACCGGCGCTTGTGGGTTCTGCGAGAACAGCACGGAATAGTGCCGTGTGTGGTGCCCACGGATCTTCGCCTCCGCGCGTGGAAGATAGCTCTCGGTCAGACGCAACGGATGGAAGATCCGCCTGTCCATTTCCTCGCTCAACGATCCGCCCGAGGCTCGCTCGGCGATCATGCCAGCGAGGAAGTAGTTGGTGTTGGAGTACCAAAACCGCACCCCTGGAGCGTCGCGGCGCTCGTGCGACATAGCGACCTTTACCAATTGCTCCGGGGTATAGCTGTCATAACGGTGCACAAACCAAGCGTCTTCCTTTCCCTTGCTGAAGAGTTCTTCGTCGTCGAGATAGTTGTAGACACCGCTGGTGTGGTTGAGCAGTTGCCGAATGGTGATGTAGCGGCCGTCGTGGGTGTTCGGGCCAACGCCGGTGACGAGCCCTGGCAGCCACTTATCGACCGTGTCGTCGAGGCTCAGCTTGCCCTCTGCGGCTAGTTGCAGGACAACGACAGCCGTGAACACTTTGGAGGTGCTGCCAACCCGGAATCGCTCGTGCGGCTGGCGCTTGCGGCCCGTGCTCGTGTCGGAAGCGCCTGCCGCGCCAAACCATCTCGCGTCACCGTCGCGAATCTCCGCCACTACGCTGGGCACACCTTCGGACACGGTCCGGTTGAGGATGCTTTGGACATTGGGACGGGTGGTTCCAGAGACCGCCGACGCGGTGCCCGCTCCCGTTGCTGTCGCTAGAACCGCCGCGGCAACCGCCACGGCGGGAAGGGATTTCGTCATGTGCTCCAGCCTGATCCCCGTGAGCAGGGCGGCAAACGCGGAAAGTGACCACTTGCTGAAGGCGGGTTGGCAGCAACCGGCCACGCCTGGCATGCTCGTAGGGCGATGAACCTGACTGAGCTGGGCGTTTCCCCCGAAGACGAGTGCCTCTACCGTCAATTGCTCAAGACACCTGCCGCCGACTCGCCAGACCTGACGGCATCTGCCATGGGCCGGCTGGTCGCGATAGGTCTGGCCACATTGGATAGTCAAGGCAACATCAGAGCAGCGCCACCGCAGCAGACCCTAGAGCGGCTTGCCCAGCGGCGCATCGATGAAATTCTTGGTGACCTGCAACGGGTTTTCGCTGCCAAGACCGGTTTGGACGGATCCCCGAGCGGTCCGGAGGCTATCTATGGCGAACCGGCCGTCAACGACCGCATCATGGAGGAGCTGTGGCTACGCCCGGCTGGAGAGGTGCGTTCGGTCAAGGGCCCGGTCCCGGTGAAGCCGTCGGTACGGGGCGAGAACCTACAGCGAGCGACGCTATTTCGCCTGCGCCAGGGTGTTCGCTACCGCACGATTGTGCATCGCAACCAGCTCGACTTTCCCGAGAGAGCCGATTACTACCGCCAGATGCACCACGCGGGTGACATCTGCCGGGTCACCAACGACCGCATTCAGCCCATGAAACTCCTTGACCGTACTAGGGCCTTCATCCCGATCGCGGAAGACGACGCGGGCGCCGGTGCCTTCCTGCTCGACGATCCCACGACGGTGTCCACATTGGTCGATCTCTTCGACCGCGTCTGGGACGGCGCCATCGACCTGCATCGGCATATCAACGTGCTGCCATCGGAAACCGACCGGCAGATCCTGGCGATGCTGCAGCAGACGCCCAAAGACGAAGTCGCCGCACGCCAGCTCAAGATGTCAGTACGCACCTTCCGCCGGCACGTCAGTGAACTGATGACCAGAACGGGTGCCGCTAACCGCTTTCAGCTCGCCCTCATCAGCAAGGAGCAAGGCTGGCTCTAGTGCCGGTTGCGCGGTGTGACCAGACCCGACTCGTAAGCCAGGACCACAAGCTGGGCACGATCGCGTGCGTGAAGCTTGAGCATGGCCCGGTTGATGTGCGTCTTCGCGGTCAGCGGGGTTATCAGCATGCGTTTGGCGATGTCGTCATTGGACAGTCCTTGTGCGACCAGGGCGACGGCCTCGCGTTCCCGGTTGGTCAGCCATTTCAGGCTCTCATCGGCATCGGTTGCCAGCGGCTCGGAGACGAACCGGTCGATCAGCTTGCGGGTGATCGAGGGTGCGAGCAGGGCATCACCGCGTGCCGCGACACGAACAGCGTGCAGGAAGTCCTCGGGCTCGATGTCCTTGACGAGGAAGCCGGCAGCGCCCGCCCGCAGGGCGTTGAAGACGTATTCGTCAAAGCCATAGTTGGTGAGGATGACGACGTGCACTCCGGCGAGCACCGGGTCGGCGGCGATGCGCTGGGTCACCTCGATGCCATCCATGACCGGCATTTGGATGTCCACGAGGGCGATGTCGGGCAGGTGGTGCCGTGCTAGGTCAAGGCCTTCGGCACCGTTGGACGCCTCGGCCACGACTTCGATGTCGGCTTCGGCTTCCAGGAGCGCACGGAATCCGCTGCGAAGAAGCGGCTGGTCGTCAACGAGCAGCACACGGATCATGATGCGTGGTCCACGGGGAGTTCGGCTTGGACGGTGAAACCGCCTCCGCTGCGCGGTTCCGCGCGCAGGCGGCCGCCGAGCGCGGTAACGCGCTCACGCATGCCGAGCAGTCCGACTCCGGGCGCGGCAACGGTTTCCGGGCGGGCTGTGCCATTGTCGTCGACGCGAATCGCTATGACATCGGGGCGGTGTTCGATCAATACTGAAGCCGCGCCGGCCGAAGCGTGCCTGGCGATGTTGGTCAAAGACTCCTGCACGATGCGGTACGCGGTGCGGTCCACCGCGGCGGGAACGTTTTGCCGCTGTCCTTCAATCGTCAAAGTCGCGTCGAGACCGCTAGTCCGGGCTCGCTGCACCAAGTCTGCGACGTGATCGAGTCCGTGCGGTGGAGTCTTGCTGTCATCTCGCAACGCCTCTAGCGTCGCTCTCAGTTCCCGGGCCGCCTCACGGCCTGCCTCCTGGATCGCCAGCAGGGCTTCGGGCACCTGCTCACCCCGCTTGCGGGCCAGATGGACCGCCACTCCCGCCTGCACTTTGATGACCGAGATCTGATGCGTCAGCGAATCGTGCAGTTCACGGGCGATGTGAAGCCGCTCCTCGTTGGCCCGCCGTCGTGCCGTTTCCTCACGGGTGCGCTCGGCTTCATCGGCCCGTCTTTCGGCCTGCCGCAATGCTTCACCCGCCGCGCCGGCCGCGACCAGCCACGCGATCTCAAGGGCGCCACGAGATCGGGCAAGTGCCTCGCCGACGGTCAGATCCTGCGGCAGCGCGAGGGCCGCTAGCGGCAACGCGACGAGCATCAGCACCGCCGCCGCGATTGTGATGAGCCGGTGGCCCGCCCGCACAGCCGCGTACACCGCGAACAGGAACGCGACGGCCGGCACGTCGAAACCAATGGCTTGATAACCCACCGCGCTCAAGCCGGTGACAGCGAGCGCCACAACCGGTGCACGCCGGCGGGCGATCAGTGCCAGGCCGCTAATGGCCAGAAGGGCATAACCGAGCGGGGCCGAGTAGTCGCCGGACCACCCGGCGATCAGCAGTGCCGCCGCCACACTGGCAGCTATCAATGCATCGCGAAGGCCGGCGCTCATGCAGGAACCATAGCTGGCGAATGCCCACCGTAAATACCGCGTTTGCAGTAGGCGACTGCGCCAGCTGCCGGACGACGAAAGGCTTGCCCAACGACACGATGGAAACAACAACACCCCATGATGAGAAAGAGGAAAGCGACATGATTTCCCTAGAGCCAATCGCCACGAGTGTCTACACCATGAGCGCCGGCCGCATCGGCGCCCTCGCGGGCGGGCTACTCGGGCTGGCCGGCCTGATTGCTGGTGGGCTCGCTCTAGTACGCCCCCATAGCCGCATCGGCGTGGCCAACGGGCGGCTTGGTGCCGCTATCGCCCTGGCGGCAGGCCTGATCGGCATCGCGCTGGGCGCCCTAGTCGCGGCTACCTCGGACAGCGGCATTGGCACCGGCAACGGGCGTGGCGGAGCCTACGTAGCGCTTGTGGTCGGAACCATCAGCCTCGTGCTCGGTGGCGTGGCCCTAACGCGCTCCCGCCGGATGGCGAGCTAGGCCTTCCTTCGCGCGTGCTTGTTCAACCTGGTTGCCAACATCGAGCGCGGCCTCGAGCGCGGAGGCGAAATAGTGAGCGGCTTCGGCGACGTCACCAGCGTCAGCCGAGGTCGCTCCCAAGCCGTTGAGGGCGCGCGCTTCCCCGCGACGGTAGCCAAAACGCTGATACAGCGAGAGCGCCTGACGGTACGTCTCGCGAGCCTCGGAAAGCCTGCCCTGGCGGCGATGTGTCTCAGCCAGGTTGTTGAGCGCGTCTGCCTCGCCACCGTGGCTGCCGACTTGGCGGAACAACGAGAGCGACGCCGCCAAGTTGGCTTCCGCCACGGCGAAGTCACCGGCCTGCTGTTGCACGCCGCCAAGGCTATTGAGCGCCACCGCCTCGCCAAACGTGTCGTTCTCGCCACGGAACAAGGACAACGACTGTCCAAAGTGTTCGATCGCCAGCGCGTAGTCATGATGCTGTTGATGCACGCTCGCCAGACCATGCAAGGCACGTGCCTCGTCGACGGCGCCAGACACCGCTCTAGCGTGCTCGATCGATTGCGTAAAGTGTTGCTGAGCCAGTGAATACATCCCGTTACCGAAGGCCAGCCAGCCCAAGTTGGCCAGCGAAACAGCTTGGGCCGCTTCGTCTCCGAGCCGGCGTGCCGCTTCAAGTGCCGCGCTGTAGATAACGAGAGCGTCGCTGTGATGCGCGTTGTCAAAGAGGTAGCGATACAGGACTTTCGACAGGTCCCTCGCGTGCGCGGTCTCGACGGCAGCCACGGCGCTCAGATTCGCCCGCTCAGCGTCCAGCCAGGCAGTGGCAGCGCCGGCGCTGTCAAACCGGGAAGAGTCCGCCTGCGGAAGGTCCGGGCGGCGGTGCTTCGTTTCGGGGTAGAGGACATCGATCGCGCCAGCGGCGGTATGCAAATAGTGGTCCAGCAGTCCCGCTATCGCGGCCTCGGCGTCTTCTTGCACAGCCATCGCACGGGCGTGCTCACGCATCAGGTCGTGGAACGTATAGCGATCCAGGTCCCGCTGCATCAGCATGTGCACATCGAGCAGCTCTTCAAGGTCGGCCTCAGTCTCGTCCAGAGTGGCGCCGGTTAGGGCGGCAGCGGCGTGGACGTCAATATCGCGGCCAGGATGCAGGCCCAGCAACCCGAACAGACGTTGCTGGCGCGGCGGCAAATGCTGATAGGACAAGGCAAAGGCGGCTGCTACACCGCGTTCAGCGGTCGTGAGTTCCGACAAACGGCGCCGCTCGTCACGCAGACGGTTAGCCAGGTGCGCGACCGTCCATTGCGGACGATGCTGCAACCGGGCGGCGGCGATCCGCACGGCCAAGGGCAGGAAACCGCACATGCGCAAGACATCACCGGCCGCGACGTATTCCTTGCGTGCACGTTCACCCACGATGCTGGTGAACAAGGCGACCGCATCCTGCACGGGCAGAACGTCCATCGACACCGCGTGAGCGCCGTCGAGGTCGGTCAGCCGCCGCCGGCTCGTGACGATGACGAGGCTCTCGGTGGTGCCAGGCAACAGCGGGCGCACATGGTTGGCGTCAGAAGCGTTATCCAGGATGACAATCACCGACCGGTGGGCAAGCTCTGTGCGCCACATCGCGCAACGGTCCGCCTCGGCCGGCGGGATGCGTTCAGCTGGTACGCCGAGCTGGCCCAACAACGTATGCAACGCCTCCGTTGCCGGGACCGGTGTTTGCCCCGCCGTGTGCGCTCGCAAGTCAACGAACAGCTGACCGCCGGGATAGCGGTCCGCCAAGTGATGCGCGGCACGCACAGCGAGGGTCGTCTTGCCCACGCCCGCTAGACCGTCGATGGTGCAAACTCTGGCCGAGGTGATCCGGTCCAGTTCAACCATGCGTCCCGTGAAATCCGGAACGTCATAGGGCAGAAAGCTTCGGGCGGTTGATATCACGGCGGGCGCGGGCGGCTGGTCTCGCAGGATGACTTGCTCGATCGCGAGGAACGCCCGGCCCGGGTCAAGTCCTTGCTGCTCAGCCAAACTGTCACGATAACGGCGGCCCGCCGCGAGAGCATCGGCCTGCCGACCGGCGGCGTGCAGTGCCCGCATCAGCTGACCGGCAAGCCGTTCCCGCAACGGATAGGCCAACGCCCAGGTGCTCAACTCGTCGATGAGTCCTTCGCTGCCACCAGCTTCCAGCTCGAGGTCTGCTAGCCGCTCGAAGACGGCAAGACGCCGCTCTTCAAGGCGGGCTCGTGCCCCGGGCACGAACTCCGCTCGTACCCCCGAAAGGGCTTCTCCTCGCCATAAGGCGAGCGCTTCCCGCAGATCAGCGATCGCCTCGCGGGCGCTCAGGGTGGCGAAGTCGTCGAGGTCGAGCCCGCCCGGCCCGGGCAGGGCAACGTATCCGGCCGGCCTTGTCGCGAGCGTCTCGTCCGCACCGGCTTCGCGCAGGACGCGGCGAATCGCGGTGACCGCCGCATGGATCTGTGCTCTGGACGTGTCAGGTGGGTTATCCGCCCACAAGGCACTGGCCAGGCGTTCGTTGCTGATGACCGTCCCAGCGTGCAGCAGGAGGTAAGCCAGCACCGCACGATGACGTGGGGCGAGGCCGGACAGCATCTGCCCTGCGGCGCTGACCTCAACCGGTCCCAGCACCGCGAACCGCACCACCACCCCTGACCTCCCCCTATACGTGCCCGCCGACGCGGACCGGGCATGCATCGCAAACATATCGCCGGCCTATTAGCGCTGCCACGCAGGATCGTCTTTGTCAGAACAACCCAGCAGTCCGAATGAGAAGGAACAAACCATGACCGCCGTACGCGTGCACCACTACTCCGTTGACCCGGCCAACCTTGAGCAGCTGCTAGCCCGGCGTGGCCAGCTGATCGCAGGAATTCGTTCTGGCTTTCCCGGCCTGCTCGACACCCGTCTCGTCCGGCTCGAAGACGGAACCTACCAAGATGTTTGGCGCTGGGAGTCCGCCGCTCAGATGGGTGCCGCTTTCGCCGCCGCGGGCGCTTTCCCTGCGGTCGCCGAAACGCTGGGACTCACCCACGACGGCACCGCGCAAAGCGGAGAAATCATCGACGAGCGCTAGAAACGACACCAAATGCCCTCGTGGCGCGGGCGTTTAAAGGCCAAGCCACGAGGGCATAGACAGGCATCAGCTGACACCCCGGGGAGCGGACATTGGCGGATGTAGACATGGGCCGGGCACGGCCCGCTTGGGAACGCTTGCCCATCCGCCTCAGGCTGGCGGGTCTCGCGAGTGCGTGTGTTCTAGCCACCGTTGGCGCGCTGTTCGTCCTTGGCTACATCTTGGTGCAGTTGGCGCCGCTGACCCTCGCGGTGGCGGCGACCCTCTTCCTGACCGCGCTGCTGTATCCGGTCTACATTGGACTGCGCAGGCTGAAGCTTCCCTCCGCGCTGGCGGCACTGATAACGCTGTTGTCGTTGCTCACCGCCATCGCGATCCCGGTCACCGTGGCCTGGAACGCTATCGCCGCCCAGTTTTCCGATCTCGCCACGCGCCTTTCCGAAGGTGTCGCGAGAATCCGTGACCTGCTGGCTTCATCGGGTTCTCCTTTCACACCGGAGCAGCTAGACGAGCTCGGAGCATCAGCGTCTCAATGGCTGCAGGCTTCGAGCCTGCAGTCGGGCGCCCGGACGATCACCGAAGTCGCCGGGGCGATTTTGCTGTCGGTAGTGCTGTTGTTCTTCGCGTTCAAAGACGGTTCGCGGATGTGGGGCTGGACCGTTTCCAAGGCTCCGGAGAATCGACGTGACTTGGCGCGTGACGCCGGAACCCAAGCTTGGGAGACGCTGACACGTTACGCGCGCGGCACAGCACTGATCGCGCTCATCGACGCCCTCGGCATTGGCGCGGCGTTGTTGATCCTCAACGTTCCGCTGGCTTTTCCGTTGGCGCTCATCGTGTTTGTCGGTGCGTTCGTGCCGATCCTCGGAGCCACCGTCACGGGCAGCATCGCGGTCCTCGTGGCGCTAGCCGCCAACGGGCCGACGACCGCGCTGCTGACGCTCGGCGCTGTCATCCTGGTCCAGCAGATCGAAGGCAACTTGCTCGAACCGCTCATCATGAAGCGACAGGTGCGGCTGCATCCCGTCGTGACCCTCGTCGCCGTCACCGCCGGCACTTTGGTGTGGGGCATAGCTGGCGCATTCGTGGCCGTCCCGTTGACGGCCGTTGGCTACTGCGTCACGCGCGTCGTCAATGAACACCGCAGCCGTCGGACGATTCTGGAACCCGAAGCTGAAACAGGCGCATAAGAACGCGCACAGAACGCCTGCCGCGAAGGCACCTTGGGCTCCATAACGGTCAGCCAAGTGGCCGGCGAAGGAAGCACTTAACGCGGCCCCAGCCACGCTGGCCGAGTTGATCCACGTCAGGGCCTGCGTGAGCACGCCCGGCCCAGCGAGGTCTGACGCCAAGGTGGTGTTGAGCGCCAAGAGGACCGGAATCACCAGCCCGGTAAGCAAAACCGCCAGCACCACTGGGAGGAACCCGCCAAGCAGTGCGGGCAGCGCGCCAATCGCGAGACCGGCGGCCGCTATGAAGGGCGTGAGACGCCACCGCTTCATGCTGAAGAGCAGGCCGGCTAACAGGCTCGCGACATTGGCCAGGGCGAACAACCCAGCCGCCAAACCCGGTTCCTGACGTTGTAGCGCGAACGCCGTCACCGAGACTTGCATCGCACCAAAGAATCCGCCTATCGCGAAATTTGCTGCCATCAGGGCCAGCAGCCGTGGGCGAAGCGTCATCAGGTCCCCCTTGACCTGACGCCGGCCCGCCGGCACTAGTGCGGTTTTCCGCTGATTCGCGAAGCACCAGCCCCCACCGAGCACGAGTATCGCGGCGAGCATTGTGCCCAGAGCCGGATGAGCCAAGGCGCCCAACAGGCTCACTACCACCGGGCCGACCAAGTGGGCCACGGCATTGCTGACCGATTCCATCGCGTACGCCGAAGGCAGCGCCGCGGCGGGCAGCAAGCCCGGCCACCGCGCGGCGGACAGCGCACCGAGCTGTGGAATCGTCATGCCGGTCAGCGATCCGCCGATCACGAGAAGCCAGACTGGTGCTCCACTTAGGACAGACAGGAGGAGCACAGCCACCGCTATACCGTGCGCGATCAGGGCAAACGGCAGCACGCGTGACTGGCCGTGCCGGTCGACAAGCCGCGCGAGCACCGGTCCGGCGACCGCTTCGGTGACGGCGAACGCGCCAGCAACAAGGCCCGCGACCGCGTAAGAACCGGTCTGCTTATGCCCGAGCCAGATCAGGCCTAGGCTCGTCATCGCGATACCGATCCGGCCAACGGCAGCTGCCAGGAAGAATCGCGCCGCCCCAGGCACGGCGAATACCAAACGCACAGGTGTCCCCTTCAGCATCAAGCTGCGCAGGCCACACGGGGTCGTCGGCGTCCTGGTTTACCGACCCGTGGCCTGCCTGGAACCTTTTCGGCGGGAGTAAAGCGGGGACACACTGCTTCACACCGGTTCCGTAGCGATGGCGAGTGTACACAGCTACGTTCTATTAAGAGTCTTGCCAATAACGGCTGGAACTCATACGGTACTGGTCGGGAATGGACGTTCCAATGAAGGATCTTGGGGACTCGAAGCTCGCCGCCTATGCCGAGCGGGCGTCCTGTGCGCCTGGCGACGAGCTGCGCTTTCACCTTGCCGGCGACGTCACGCCGCAGACCACTGTCACCGTCTTTGATGTGCCGACCGGGCAACAGTGGCTAACAGCAGCTGTCGGCAGTCCACTATGGACACTAGACATCCCCGATGGTTGGGCCAGTTCCCTTTACCGGGCGGCGTTTTCGAGCACAGGCACTAACGAGCCGGACGGGCCGGATGCTGACGTGCACTTTGTCGTGCGGCCTGCCGAGCCCGGCGCGAGCTCACGCATTCTCGTCTCGGTGCCGTTCACGACTTGGCAGGCTTATAACCGCGCGGGCGAGCCGGGCGAAAGCATCTACTACGCCGAAGAACCCACACGCGCGGCGATAGTCAGCTTCGACCGGCCCGGTGGCGGGCCTCCGCCGGAACGCTGGGAACACGGCCTCATGCGATGGCTTCCGGCCGCTGGCTACCCGGTGGAGTATTGCGCGAACACGGATCTGCACCAGGGTGAGGAGTTGCTCGCCGCCTATCAACTGCTCGTCGTCAATGGACACGACGAGTACTGGACTAAGGGCATGCGTGACGCGGTGGAAGGCTTCGCCTCCCGCGGCGGCAATATCGCCTTCTTCTCCGGAAACACGTGCTGGTGGCAAATTCGCCTGGAGGACAACGGCCGCACGATGATCTGCTACCGCGACGCGGTGGCCGACCCGATGGCGGCCATCGACTCCAGCCAAGTCACGGTCGAGTGGTCGAGTGCCCCGGTCAATAGGCCGGAAAACAGCATGACTGGCGTCAGTTTCCGGCGCGGTGCTGGCACGTGGGGACCTTACATGCAGCGTATGCGCGAAGAGTCCTATCAAGTGCGCTTCGCCGATCACTGGGTCTTCGCTGGCACCGGTCTGGCCGATGGTGACAAGTTCGCTCACGGCGCGCTCGGCTACGAAACTGATGCCGCAGATCTAATCGAAATCGATGGCGTACCAAGGGTTACCGGCCAAGACGGCACGCCGCGATCGTTCGTCGTGCTCGCGACGGCCGACCTGCGGCACTGGCGGCGCTACGGTCAGGGCGGCGCTGCCGTCATGGGGGTTTTCCGCCTCGGGGCGGGCACGGTCTTCAACGCGGCAACCGTCAACTGGGGCGCGGCGCTGGATGACCCGGTGGTCGATCAGATCACCCGTAACGTGCTCGACCGGCTCAGCGCAACGGACCGTCCACATTGGGAAGTCATCGGCGGCTCCGACACGATAGTCGCCCTGGGCGCTTGTGAGGGAACGCTTTTCGGCGCGACCGCCGACGGTGTGCTGTGCGCACGTGACGTCTGCGGCCAGAATCTGCGGTGGCGTCCCATCGATACCGCCGCAGGCATCCGTGGGCTAGCCGTGCCAAGGGAAGCCGCCTTTGGCATGCCGCTGGGGCTGTATGCCGTGACCGCCGATGGCAGGCTGAGCTATCGCGACCCGGTGCGCGAGTTGTCGCCGTGGTGCGACTTGGCCGAAACGCCTCCAGGCACGCTTGGCATTGGGCTCATCAACGCTGGCATCTTCGCGGCCACCGAGGCCGATGAGCTTTGGCACCTTCCGCTCCAACTGCTCGCGGAAGGACCGGTGACGTGGAGCAAGCTCGGCGACGCGGCCGGTGCTGTAGCGCTAACCGCGCTAAATGGCCGGCTGTTCGTCATCGGGCGCGATGGCTACCTGTGGACACGCCGCGCCGGCCTTGAGCCAGCGTCATGGATCCGGCTCCATGACGCGGCTGGCGCTCACACCCTCACGGGAGCGGCGGGCATGCTCATCATCGCCGCCGACCATCTCCGCTGGCGTCCTCCCGCCTAGGCGGGCGGCGTCCAGGAGGCGATCTTCGCCAGCGAGCGCATGGCCATGCTCGTCGGTGTCACACCCATGATCCCGTTGCGGAGGCGTTCCATCACGGGATTGGTTATCCCGCTGGTGAAACCGCCGGTCTGGCGCGAAAGCTTAGCGATGCTCTGGCTGCGTGGGCGACGGTGCTGGTCGTAGAAAGCCAGAATCTCCGTCACCTCACCGGCCCGGCTCGCGGCGGCTTTCAGCACGGCCGCGTCCTCGATCGCCTGGCACGCCCCTTGGCCCAAGTGCGGCGTCATGGCGTGGGCGGCGTCGCCCAACAGCGCGACCCGACCGGACACATAGGACGGCATCGGCACAGCCAGGAAATTGATGTCGTGGTGCAGCACGCCTTCGGCTGGCGTCGCCTCGATGAGAGCGGGAAGCGGATCGTGCCAGGAGCCAAACTCCTTGAGCACGAAGGCTTTCTCGTTGTCATGACGAATGCCGGGCGCTGACTTCATCGAGGTATACCAGTAGACCCGGCCGTCAGCCAACGGCACGATGCCGGCTTCGGCGCCGCGGCCGAGCGTCCCGCCGATGTCGACATAACCGTCGTAGTGGCAAACGCCGCGCCAGGCCGTGAACCCGGAATAGGCTGAGCCGGGGTGCGTGGGCCACAGTTCCTTGCGCAGGTTGCTGTCAATGCCATCCGCCGCGATGATCAGGTCGGCTTCGTCCACGTCGCTCAGTTGGCGCACGTCGACTCCGGCGTGCAGAGCCTCGGCTGGCAGAGCGTCCAAAAGGGTCTGATGCAGGTGTGCCCGGTGAATGCCGATAGCCGGGCTGCCAAATGTCGCCTCCAGCGTCTGGCCATCCATCCGGGTGATCCAGCGCCCGTCCGGGCGGCGCATCCCGCCAGAGCGCTGTGGCTCTGAGATCGCATCGACCTGCTCACCCAGGCCGAGATATCGCAAAGCTCGCAAAGCATTGGGCCACAAGACAATCCCGGCACCGATCTCGCTGAACCGGGGCGCCCGCTCCAGCACCCGCACCTGCCAGCCCGCTTGGTGCAACCCAACGGCCGCGCTCAGGCCGCCAATCCCGCCCCCGACGACGACCGCCTGCCCACGTGAGTCCATGTGATCAGTATGCCCCTGACGCTTTCCTGACTGCGGGCTCAGCGTTATCGGCCTACCGTGTGCCGGTATGCGGCGCCTGACCTTTGCCGCTCCCCTGGCGTTCGCGTTATTGATGGCCACCGGAGCGAGTTGCGATAGCAAGTCCAATGATGCTGCCCCGCCCGTGGCGACAGTCGGCACCTCGATCGCCCCGAGCACGGCCGCCACCCCGACGGGCACCGGCGGTGCGCCAAAAACATCAGCCGCACCGCAGTGGCCTTCTCCGGAGGACTGCATCAGCTATAACCCCAACAATCTGACCAAGAACTACGCGGCTGGCTTCTACGTCATCTTCGACGGGACCAAACAGGTCATCCGCGTTCCCGGCGGGCCGGGAGAAAGCGTTGGCGACCAAGCGCTGGCACTCGCGAAGCGATACCGCAAGCACTGCTTCCTTGGCCGCAACAACACTCGTGAGGAGAAGAACTCCTACATCTTCGACTATTGGCTCGACTCGACCGGTTCGACACCGTCTATTCCGGACGAAAACTGCAACAACTACAACAAGAACAACCTGACCGTGGAAGACATGGGCAGTGGGCACGGCTGGCGTGTCAAAGACCATGACAACGTCTTGCACTTGTTCGACAAGGAATCCGACGCCCGCAACGGCAAGCTTGTCATCGGCAAATACAGCCACATCTGTGTCGTTGGCAACGGCGGCGATGACGCCTTGGGTCAGAACCAGGTCAACTACTTCAAGAACTAGCGAACGACGCGATAGCGCAGGTGCGTCACGGCTTTGCCCTCGGTCACCTGGTACGGACCGTCCAAAGTGAACGGCGCACCTGACAGCGAACTGAAGAATGGCGTCCCAGCGCCAAGCAGGACAGGCACCAGATCCATCCAGATTTCGTCAAGCAGACCGGCTTCGAGACACTGGCTGGCGATCATTCCGCCGTTGACGCCAACGCCATTGCCGCCCGCGAGCTCTTTAGCCGTGGCCACGGCGCTTTCGATGCCATCGGTGACGAAGGTGAAGGGCGTGTCTTCCCAGCCCTCCGGCGCCTTGTGGGTCATGACCACCACCGGCTTGTCCATCGGGTGCCGCCCGCCCCAGCCACTGGTGAAGTCGAACAGCTTGCGCCCGACGATGATGGCTCCGGTCATTTCCATAACCGTCTTGAGATGTTCGCTGCTGGCTTGCGTCAGCTGAAACGTCATCTCCGGGTTGGCGGTCGGCATGGCGACATCACCGTTGCCGTACCACTGGAACAGGTGGTCAAAGCCGGTTTCGCCAGGGCCCGAGATGAAGCCGTCGAGGGAAACGCTTGCTCCTGTGTAGACCTTGCTCATTGTTCCGCTCCTTCACATCAGTGTTTTTTGCTCTCACCTTTGCGTCGAGCGGGGTGCCGCGGATTCGACACCTCACTTCAAGATTTTTTCCCGGGCGTCGATGAGCTCGTCCCAATGCGCCCTTGACCAGGCACACATGGTGTCCATCGGCTCGATCGTGCTGCGGCCGAGCGCCGTCAGGACATAGCAGTTGTCCGCACGGGAGATCAGCCCACGGTGCTCTAGCGAGCGAAGTGACTGCGTGAGCACCTTTGACGTGATGCCGCGCAACGGCACGCGCAGTTCAGAGAACCGCCGCGGGCCATCCTCCAGACACCGGATGATCATCCCGCCCCACTTGTCCCCGATGCGCAGGGGAGACAGGTCAGACGGGCAGACCGGGTCGAACATGTCAGCTCTCAGCGGCGCCAGCATTCCCCCACCGTATCCGGTAACCCAGAGGTAACTAGCCCCCACGTTAACGTCCGCGGCATGAAGAAGATTGCCGTTTTCGGCTCCGCAGGCAGAGCAGGGCAAGCCATCACCGCTGAGGCCCGCAAACGTGGGCACACCGTTACCGCCGTGACCCGTGCTCAGGGTGATGTCACCGATCCAGGCGCGGTCGCCCAGGTTTCGGCCGGGCATGACGTTGTCGTCCACGCGGCGGCCAGCATGACCGGTGGTTTCTTTGCCACCGCGGCACGTGCCCTGGAGCAGGGGCTCACGGGACAGCGGCTGATCGCGGTCGGGCTCGCCTCCGTCCTGGCCACTCAAGACGGTGCCTTGCTGATGGACTCACCCGGGTACCCCCAGGAATATCGCTCCTTCTATGAAGGCCACCAAGAAGGGCTCAAGGTGCTGCAGGACACCGGGCTCGACTGGGTGATGCTGAGCCCGGCTGGCGACTTCGACCACAGTGGGCGCGGCACCGGCGGCTACCGGTTGGTGCCCGCGGCCGCGGACAGCTGGATTTCCTACGCGGATTTCGCCATCGCCGTGTTGGACGAAATCGAGAACCCTACATATCAGCGGGTCCATGTGGGTGTGGAGGCTCTAAGCTGAAGGTATGCAGAGCGCGCTGAATCTGCGCCTGGTCCTGGCCACGTTTGGCCTGGTGTTTTGCGCTGTGATGGGCATTCTGGCGTACAGGGCGGGCTATTCGCTGTTTGCCTGGCTCCTTGGCGGCATAGCGCTCATCACCATCATCGATATCGTGGTCATCTTGCGACGGCGTGCCCAGCGGCGCAAGGAGAACCCTAACCGGCGCTATTCACTATTTGAGTGATCGTGAGTGGTCCCGGCTCGTCTGGCACGGCGGCGAAGTCGTAGCGGACGTGCCCGGGGCCAAGCGCCACAAAGGATACCGAGCTGGAACCGTAGCGCAGGTCATCGCCGAACGTGTGGCGCAGGATGAGCGCTTGCGGCTCCTCGCGGTCAATGCCTTCGCCCGCGGCGATGCCGAGCCAGGAATCCCATCCCAGCAACGGATCCGGGCGCGGCGTTCGCTCCAAAGTGGACAGCAGTCGCGCCGCCCGGGGCTCGGCCGGATCGATGCCACTGTTGACAATCACTGATGTGCCAAAGGCAAGCGGTGTCCGCTGCGCCGTGACGCCATCCCATGAGAGCAAGGTGCCGCCAGAAGGATCGGCCGCGACGAGGTAGAACGGGTCGAACGGCGCGAGGTCAGCTGGCACCGGCTTGCCCGCGGCGGCTAGCAGGGGCAGTTCGCCCCGCGAACGGCGGCCATGTTCAGGTGCCAGCGATCCCTTGCCATTCAGCAGAAAGCCAACGCGCCTAGCCGCTGGGTCGACGGCCAGCCACGTGCCGCCAGCCACCAGATCCCGGCCGCCAAGAAGGCCCGGGTACTCCGGCCAGTGCGCCGCCGGTGGTTCCCAGGGGCGCATCAGCAGTTCGTCACGCACCGCTAGCAACAGCAGCGGCACTTCTTGCGATGGTTCGAGGCTCACCACGACCGTGCACATGATCAGGACCATACCGCCCGGACGGCGTCAGCCTCCGCGCTCGCCTGAGTGAATCCCGCCTCAGCCGCAGGCCGGCGCCGGGCCGGGTCCAGCACGTTGCCGCCGATCGCCTTGATCGCCGCGGCACTGGGACGAATCAGCACCACGTGCGAGCCCTCCGCGCGCAGGGCCGCGACCTGCCGGGCCGCCGGCGTCATGGGCCCGCCGCCACGCACGATCGGGGCGATAACCACAATTTGCTGGTACCCAGAAGCCAAGTCAGCGTTGACGGCAGAGCGCATCCCGCCATCGATGTATCTTCTCCCGTTGATCTCAGCGGGTGGCCAAACGCCCGGCACGGCACAGCTGGCCCCGACCGCGTCGATGAGGCTGACACCACTGTCAGCCTCAAACACGGTGAACTGTCCACTGTGGGCGTCAACGGCCGTGATCTTGAGCGCCTTGCCGGGCCAGTCACCAAGCCCGAGCCGTTGCGCGATAACAGCTTTGCGGTCCGCGGCCGAGACTGTCGCCGTCTTGAGGGCGAGCCGTCCCATCCGTGTCCCGAACTGCTCGTGGGTCCTGCTCGTCGCCATCGCGTAGACATACCGCGCCAGGAGCAACGGTCCCAGCCGTGCCTTTTGCTCCCCGCCCGGCCCGGCTAGCTGCGCTTCATAACGTTCCCTGAGCTGACCCGACGCCACCATGCTCGCGACCGCCGAACCAGCCGACGTGCCAACGAAAAGATCAGCGTCCGATAGATCGATGTCCAGGCTGGACAGTCCGGCGAGCATGCCGAGTTCCCATGCGATGCCGGTTACCCCTCCCCCGCCAAGCACCAGTGCTCTCATGCCTGCTTACGCTAGCGGCTATGGCAAGAGTCGCGGTGGTTACCGGTGGAACGGGTGGCCTGGGCACAGCGGTCACCGGCAAACTTCTGCGTGAGGGCTGGCAGGTGGTCGTGCCGTGGGTCAACGAGTCCGAGCTGGAGCGCCTTCCTAAGGCTGACGGGCTGACGCTCGTCCAGGCCGACCTCTTCGATCCGCAGGGCGCCGCTTCGGTCGTCGCGCATGCGGGCGAGCCGCTCAAGGCACTGGTCAACCTCGTGGGCGGATTCGCCATGGGCGGTCGCGTGCACGAGACCCCGGTCGAGGATTTCGAGGCTCAGCTGCGGCTCAACCTGCGCCCTGGCTACCTCATGGCTCAGGCGGCGGTCCCCCGGATCATCGCCGCTGGCGGCGGTGCAGTTATCAATGTCTCCAGTCAGTCGATCCGCCGCCCGTTCGCTGGGGCCGCCGGTTACCTCACAGCCAAGACCGCCGTGCTCGCCTTCACCGACGCTCTGCACGCCGAATACGCCAAGGACAAGGTGCGCGTCAACGCCATCCTCCCCAGCGTGATCGACACGCCGGCCAACCGGGAGTCTCAGCCCGACGCCAACTGGAGCAGCTGGACCTCGCCTGAGTCCATTGCGGACACCATCGCCTTCCTCTGCGACGACGCGTCGGCGGCCATTCGCGGCTCACACATCAACGTTTGACGTCCTGGCACACGATTTCTCCGTGGAGGATCGAGAACCAGCCATCGGGATGCTCGGCCCACGTCTGCCAGCCTCGCGATAGCCGCTGCAAGTCGGCCGTTGTGGCGGCGCCAGTCTCCACCGCCTGTGTCGCGATGGCGGAGCTGACGATCCGGTCGGCCCACATCCCGCCCCACCAAGCGCGCTCCTCCACTGTCGCGAAGCACCACGTGCTCGAAGTCGCTGTCACGTCAGCGAATCCGGCCTCCCGTGCCCACGACAGCAGCCGCCGCCCGGCATCTGGCTCGCCCTGATTCAGCCGCGCTAGCCAACGATAGAGCGCCAGCCACTCGTCCAGCTCGGGGATCAGCGGGTACCAGGTGAAGGCGGCGTAATCACTATCCCGAGCGGCTACGAGCCCGCCAACTCTTCCCATCTCCCGAAGGGCGGCCACGGGCGTCCACCGCGTAGGTGTCCCAGCCGGCGTCACTTAGCAACGGGCCAGCGGCACGCCAAGAATGCCGGGTCTGGCCGCCGCCGTGTAGCAATAGGACAGTGCCCCGCGACGGCGGCGCCGCCTCCCATAGGTCGGCGGCGATCTGAACTCCAGCACCCTTTAGCTGCACCTTCATAAACTGGACTATAACCAGTTTCAGTTTCGTGCGAATAGTCCTTAGGACTGTGCTGCTTCCGACAGCACCAGCCGGGCCGCCTCCGGATCGTCGGGCAGGTGCAGGAGCGCCGCGTTGATGGCATGGGTGAGCCGGGCTTGCTGTTCGGCGTGCGTGCGCAACTGCTGCCCCTTCATCCACAACTCCACGAAGACGGACACTTTGGCGCGCAGAATCCAGGGGTCAAACGGTTTGGTGAGGTAGTCAACCGCCCCGGCCGCGTAGCCGCGCAAGGCGAGGCGGGCATCGCGGTCGGCGGCGGTCAGGAAGATGATGGGGATGTGGCGCGTGCGTTCCCGCCGCTTAATGTGATTGGCCGTCTCGAAGCCGTCCATATCAGGCATCTGAGCGTCCAGCAGGATCAGCGCGAAGTCTTCCACCAGCAGGTGCTTCAACGCGGCTTCGCCGCTGTCCGCAGGCACGGCCTCGACCGGCAGCCCTTGCAGCATCGCCTCCAGAGCGACGAGGTTGTCCCGCCGGTCATCGACGAGAAGCACTTTGGCTGGCGTAATGTCCCCGATCATTTCCCACCTTCTCTGCCCCGGGTGCTCACCGAGCGAGCCATCAGGTCTAGCAGCTCATCGAGATCAACCGGTTTGGTGATGTAGGCGGTCGCCCCGGCCGCCAAAGCTTCTTCCTTATCGCTGGGCATCGCCTTAGCCGTCAGGAACACCACCGCTAGGTCGGCGAAACGCTGGTTGCGGCGAATCATCCTGGTGGTCTCATACCCATCTTGGTCCGGCATCATCGCGTCCATGAGGACAATATCCACCGACGGATGCTCAGCTAGCAGCCGCATGCCCTCCGCGCCGTTGTCGGCGTAGAGCACCCGCATGCCGTGCAGCTCCAGGGCACTAGTCAAGGCGAAGACGTTGCGGACGTCGTCGTCGACGATCAGCACCGTGACACCGTCCAATTCGGACGCGACGGCGGTGCGGCGTTCGGTCGCGATTTCTCTGTCCTCTGTGGACCGCATCAGCGGCGAGATCGGGCGTGACGCCGTGAACGGCGTGCTCGGAATGGACGGCGTGCGAGCCTCCGTCTGCAGCATGTCCGGCAGATAGAGAGTGAAGACCGACCCGTCCCCAGGCGCCGACGCGACCGTGATCACACCCCCGAGCAGCCGCGCGAGCTCGCGGCTGATGGGCAGGCCGAGACCAGTTCCGCCGTACTTGCGGCTCGTCGTGCCGTCGGCTTGCTGGAACGCCTCGAAAATCAAGGCGAGCTTGTCGCTGGAGATGCCGATTCCGGTGTCGCGCACCGAGAACGCGAACACCTGACTCGCCCCTGCCAGCATCGGATCGTCGAACGACATCTGCTGATCGGCCACAGAGATCTCCATCGTCACCGCACCGGAGTCGGTGAACTTGACCGCGTTGGCCAGCAGGTTGCGCAGGATCTGCTGCAACCGCTGCGCGTCAGTGACCAATGTGGACGGCAGCTTCGGCGACAGCTTGACGTCTAGCCCCAGGCCCTTTTCCTCCGCCTGTGGACGAAACGCCTGCTCGACGTACTGCTGGATTTCGTCGAAGCGGATCTCGGCCGGCTGCACATCCATGCGGCCCGCCTCGATCTTCGACAGGTCCAGGATGTCGTCGATCAGCTCCAGCAGGTCCGAACCCGCGCTGTAAATGGTGCGGGCGAATTCGGTCTGCTTCTGCGTGAGGTTGCGCTCAGGGTTGTCTGCCAGCAAGCGAGACAACAAGAGCAAGGAATTGAGGGGGGTACGAAGTTCGTGGCTCATGTTGGCGAGGAACTCCGACTTGTACTGCGATGCCGCGGCCAGCTGCTGTGCCTTTTCTTCCAGCCCCAGGCGTGCCATTTCGATTTCACGGTTCTTGATTTCGACGTTGCGGTTCTGCTCGGATAGCTGCGCCGCCTTCTCTTCGAGCTCAGCGTTGGTGCGCTGCAACTCAACCGACTGCGCTTGCAGCTCGTGTGCCAGACGTTGCGACTGGGCGAGCAGTTCCTCGGTGCGGACGTTGGCCAGGATGGTGTTGAGCACGATGCCGGTCGTGGTCGCCAAACGCTCCAGATAGTCGAGGTGCAGCTCGGAAAACGCTGTCACACAAGCGAATTCGATGACGCCTAGCAACTCGCCCTCGAACGCGACCGGCAGCACGATGAGGTCGCCGACCGGGCTTTCCGCGAGTCCACCCCGGACGATCATTTGCGCCTCGCCCGCGCCGACCCGGATCACCTTGCGGGTCACGGCCGCCTGACCGATGAGACCTTCACCCAGCTTGTACGAAACGCTGTGCTCGTCACCGAGATAGCCATAGGCGGCGGCCAGTCGCAACCCGTCTTGCCCAGCAAGGAAGAACGCGCCCAATTGCGCGTTCACCAGCGGCGTCACCTCAGACATGATGAGGCGGCAAACCTCGTCGAGGTCACGCTGACCTTGCAGCAAGCTGCCCGTGCGGGCGATGTTGGAGTCGAGCCAGCCCTGCTCGGCGTTCTTGATGGTCGTTTCCCGCAGGGTCACGATCATCTGGTTGATGTTGTCCTTCAGCTCGGCGACCTCGCCGAGCGCTTCGACCGCGACCACCTGGGTCAGGTCACCACGGGTCACGGCGGTCGACACCTGAGCGATAGCGCGCAGCTGAGTGGTCAGTGTCGAGGCCAGCTGGTTCACGTTTTCCGTGAGGTCACGCCACGTGCCCGACACGCCGCGCACCTGCGCCTGACCGCCCAGCTTGCCCTCGGTGCCCACCTCACGGGCCACACGCGTGACCTCGTCGGCAAACGACGACAGCTGATCCACCATCGTGTTGACCGTTAGCTTCAGCTCCAAGATTTCACCGTGCGCGTCAACGGTGATCTTCTGCGACAAGTCACCCTTGGCCACAGCCGTGGTCACCTGGGCGATGTTTCGGACCTGAGCCGTCAGGTTCGACGCCATGAAGTTCACGTTGTCGGTCAAGTCACGCCACGTTCCCGCGACGCCACGCACCTGCGCCTGACCGCCCAGCTTGCCCTCGGTGCCCACCTCACGGGCCACACGCGTGACCTCATCAGCGAACGACGACAGCTGATCCACCATCGTGTTGACCGTGCTCTTGAGTTCGAGGATCTCACCGTGCGCGTCGACGGTGATCTTCTGCGACAAGTCACCCTTGGCCACAGCCGTGGCGACCTGGGCGATGTTTCGGACCTGAGCCGTCAAGTTCGACGCCATGAAGTTCACGTTGTCGGTCAAGTCACGCCACGTTCCCGCGACGCCACGCACCTGCGCCTGACCGCCCAGCTTGCCCTCGGTGCCCACCTCACGGGCCACACGCGTGACCTCATCAGCGAACGACGACAGCTGATCCACCATCGTGTTGACCGTGCTCTTGAGTTCGAGGATCTCACCGTGCGCGTCGACGGTGATCTTCTGCGACAAGTCACCCTTGGCCACAGCCGTGGCGACCTGGGCGATGTTTCGGACCTGAGCCGTCAAGTTCGACGCCATGAAGTTCACGTTGTCGGTCAAGTCACGCCACGTTCCCGCGACGCCACGCACCTGCGCCTGACCGCCCAGCTTGCCCTCGGTGCCCACCTCACGGGCCACACGCGTGACCTCATCAGCGAACGACGACAGCTGATCCACCATCGTGTTGACGGTCGACTTCAGCTCCAAGATCTCACCGCGGGCGTCGACCGTGATCTTCTGCGACAGGTCACCTTGCGCCACAGCCGTTGTCACCTGGGCGATGTTTCGCACCTGAGCGGTCAGGTTCCCGGCGAGCTGGTTCACGTTCTCCGTCAAGTCACGCCAGGTCCCGGAAACTCCGGCCACCTGCGCCTGCCCACCGAGCTTGCCTTCCGTGCCCACCTCACGGGCCACACGCGTGACCTCATCAGCGAACGACGACAGCTGATCCACCATCGTGTTGACGGTGTTCTTCAGTTCGAGGATTTCGCCCCGCGCATCCACCGTGATCTTCTGCGACAAGTCACCCTTAGCCACAGCCGTTGTCACCTGGGCGATGTTTCGCACCTGAGCGGTCAGGTTCCCGGCGAGCTGGTTCACGTTCTCCGTCAAGTCACGCCAGGTCCCGGAAACTCCGGCCACCTGCGCCTGCCCACCGAGCTTGCCTTCGGAACCCACCTCACGGGCCACCCGCGTGACCTCATCAGCGAACGACGACAGCTGATCCACCATCGTGTTGACCACGTCTTTGAGTTCGAGGATCTCGCCCTGCGCCGCAACGGTGATCTTCTGCGACAAGTCACCCTTAGCCACAGCCGTGGCGACTTGCGCGATGTTTCGCACCTGGTCGGTCAAATTGGACGCCATGTAGTTCACGGCGTCGGTCAGGTCTTTCCACGTGCCCGCCACGTTGGGCACTTCGGCCTGGCCGCCAAGCTTTCCTTCGGTGCCCACCTCACGCGCCACCCGGGTCACCTGTTCGGCGAACACCCGCAGCGTGTCGGTAAGGGAGTTGATCGTGTGCGCGAGGTCGGCCACTTCACCCTTGGCCGAGATAGTGATCTTCTGCGATAGATCGCCGTGTGCGATCGACGTTGTCACCTGGGAAATGGACCGCACCTGGTTAGTCAGGTTGGACGCCATCAGGTTCACGTTGTCCGTCAGATCTCGCCACGTGCCGGCCACACCGCGCACGTCGGCCTGACCGCCGAGCTTGCCCTCGGTGCCTACCTCACGCGCCACGCGGGTTACCTCAGCCGCGAACGAGGACAGCTGGTCAACCATCGTGTTCACCGTGCGGCCGATGGTGAGGAACTCTCCTCGCAGCGGACGGCCGTCGATGTCGAGGGTCATGTGCTGCGAGAGGTCACCTTCGGCGACCGCCACGATGACACGCGCGATCTCGGTCGTCGGCCGGCCGAGGTCGTCAATGAGGTTGTTGATGGCCCGCATGCCATCCGCCCAGGCGCCCTCGAAGGACTCCTCGTCCATGCGCTCGGTCAGGCGGCCCTCACGGCCAACCACCCGGCTGATGCGCATCAGTTCGCGATTGCGTTTGTCCTGCAGAGCGACGACTTCGTTGAAGGCATCGGCGATCTCCCCGTGGATACCATCCCATCGGGGTAGCCGGACTTTGAAGTCACCTGAACTGACGGCCCGCAAGGCCAGCGCTACTTCCCGCCAGGGCGCTTCCGGATCGTGAGCGACATCCACAGTCATCGCGTGCACTCCTTCGGTGAATCTTCGTGGACGACGAAGGACTAGTCCTCATCATCGTCTGAAGATCTAGGAATGGCGAGCTGCAAGGTGGAAACCACGGCACCAATCGGTGGAGACTGCTACCTGTGACATTCGCGAAAGCTGTTGACGACCTGCTGGCTATCGAGACTGGCATGGACAGCGAAGGCATGAGCAGATTCGCGCAAGAGCTGCTCACGCGCTTGGTCACGGTCACCAACGCCACCGGTGGAGCGATCCATGCGGACTTCAGCGATGGGAACGGACCGGCTGTTTTAGCCCTTTTCAATGCTGATCCGGACATGCGTCAGCCAAACGCGCGATTCACCCTTCCTGTGGCCCGTCCCTGGTCCGGGGAGATCCTGCTCACCGGCGTGTTGACCGGCGAGGATCAGAGCCTGGCCCGGCTCGCCGCGGAACGCTTTGGGCTAGCGCTGGAAAACGAGCGGTTGCGTGACACCGATCTGCGCCGCCAAACCTGGCTCACCTTCCTGGCTGAGGCGAGCGAGCTGCTCGCCCAGTCGCTCGACGTGCAGCTGACCATCGCCCTCATTCCACGCCTGATCGTTCCCCGGCTGGGGCAGTGGTGCGCTCTCTACACGGCGACCGACAACGGGAAGCTGGAACTCGCTGGCGCGGCGCATAACGATGAGTCGGCTCTCGCTCACATCAAGTCGTCTTTGGACAAGCTGGCTCTGGAACAGACAGATACGTTCAGTCTGCTGCCGGGCTCACTCGATGGCTTCACCGTGCCGCTCATCGCGCGTGGCCAGCGGCTCGGCGCTTTGGCGGTCGGGCGGCACCCGGACAAGCGCGTTGACCCCGACGAGATCGCGATCGCTGAAGATATCTCGCGACGAGCGGCCCTCGCCCTGGAAAACGCCCGCACCTTCGAAGAGCGGCGCCGGGTCGCGCAAGCCTTGCAGCAGACGCTTTTGCCGCCCGAGTTGCCTTCCATCCCAGGGGTCAGCCTCGGTGCCGAATATGTGCCCACGGCGGATGGTGTTGATGTGGGAGGCGACTTCTACGACATCATGCCGATGCCGGACGGCCGCTGGCTTCTACTCGTCGGAGACGTTTCTGGCAAGGGTGTCCAGGCGGCAACCGTCACCGGTCTCGTGCGCGACATCATCCGCGTGCTCGTGCGGGACGGCCGGCCCCTTCCCGCGATCCTGTCCACTTTGAACGACACGCTCTTCGAGCGTAGAGAGCGCCACTGCACGCTCGCTCTCGTCGCCGTGATGCCCGGCGAGGAAGAGGCCGAGATTTCCATTTACCTGGCGGGACACGAATCGCCATTGCTGTTGCGCGCCAACGGCGATTGTGGCCCCGCTGGCGAATGGGGTACCGCGCTGGGCTTGCTGCCTCACGTGACCTGCCCGGAAACCAAGTTCACCTTAAGCGACGGCGACACGTTAGTGATCTTCACCGACGGGGTCACGGACCGCAGACGCGGAGCCGCGTTCTTTGGCATGGAGGGTTTGCGTGCGGCGACCCAGCGCCTCACCGGCTATCCAGCCGATGTGGTCGCCGCACAGCTACGCCTAGCCGCGCTTGACTTCTCCAATGAGCCACCTCGCGATGACATGGCTCTTCTCGTGCTGCACAGCGAGGGCCGGGCCCGTGCGTGAACTCATCATCCTCGGCACAGCGAGCCAAGTCCCGACGCGCCAGCGCAGCCAGAACGGCTACCTGCTGCGCTGGGACGATCAGGGCATCCTTTTCGACCCGGGCGAAGGGGCGCAACGGCAGCTGATGCTCGCCGGCGCTTCGGCCAGTGACATCACCCGGATCTGCATCACGCACTTTCACGGCGACCACTGCCTGGGACTGCCCGGGATCATCCAGCGGCTATCGCTGGACAAGGTCGCCCATGAAGTCCCGGTGCATTACCCGGCCAGTGGCGCGGAATACTTCAGCAGGCTCCGCCACGCCACCGTGTTCCTGGACCTCGCCGTCATCAAGGACGATCCGATCGTCGCCGATGGGCCAATCGCTCCCGAGCTGACAGTCCGCAAACTGAACCATCCCACGGAATGCTACGGATACCGGTTACAGGAGCCGCCGCAACGGCGCATGGTGCCGCAACTGCTTGCCGCACATGGCATTCACGGGCCGGCCGTTGGCAAGATGCAACGGGAGGGCACGCTCGACGGCGTTTCGCTGGAGCAAGTCAGCGAACCACGGCCGGGTCAGTCCATGGCCTTCGTTATGGACACCGGATGGTGCGATGCCGCCATCGAACTGGCTCGCGACGTGGACCTGCTCGTCATCGAGTCCACGTTTCTGTCCACAGAGGAGTCTCTGGCCGCCGAAGCCGGTCACTTGACCGCCGGGCAAGCGGGTCAGATCGCGGCTCTGGCGGGTGCCCGCAAACTCGTGCTAACTCATTTCTCCCAGCGCTATCAAGACGCGAGCGCCTTCGCCGCCGAAGCGGCACAGCACTTCGGCGGCGACATTGTCGTGGCTGAGGACCTGATGCGGGTCACGGTGCCGAAGCGGTAACCGTTGCGGCAGTGACCGTGTCGGTGCCGGCCGGTGTTCCCTGCACGCTCACCTGAGTACCCACCTGAAGGTCTTTAAGTTGTGCTTTGGCCGCTGTTTGCACGGCCGTGGTCTCGGTGGTTTTCACGGTGATGACGCGGCCATCGGCGGTCTCCAGATAGATCGTCGTTCCGTCGATAAGTTTGACTTTGCCTGTCGTCGGAGCACTTGCGGCGCCACCGCGTCCTTGCATCATCGCGGCCAGCTGCTGCTGATTGGGCTGCTGTTGTTGCGCTGACGCGGCATTCGCGGCCGGCCCATAGCTTTGCTGCACCTTGATCCCGGCCAGGAAGCCGCCGCACGCCAGCACGAGGCCGAGCAGGATGCCGCTGCTGCGGGTGAGCCACGGCCCTCGGCGCGCTTTGACGAGCTCTGTGTTCAGGTCTTCCATTCGCGTGATCCTTACTCGTAGCGGAGGGCGTCGATGGGGCGCAGGCCGGCGGCCCGGCTGGCCGGGTAGCTGCCAAAGAACAGTCCAATCGCGACGGACACCCCGAGGGCGAGCGCGACCGAGCTGGGCACCACCACGGGTTGCACTCCGGCGATGGTGAAGGAGGCGCCCGCGATGGCGGCCAGTGCTCCGAGTCCCCCGCCGACGACACTCAAAAGCGTTGCCTCGATGAGAAACTGGGTGAGGATGACTCGCCGCGGTGCGCCCAATGCCTTGCGAATGCCAATCTCCCGGGTGCGTTCCGTGACCGTCACCATCATGATGTTCGTGATGCCGATGCCACCGACGAGAAGGCTGATCGCCGCCACTGCTCCTAAAAGGACGGTGAACGTCTCCGCGGTTTCGGTACGGGTCGCGAGCAGCTGAGCGGCATTGCGAATCGTGTAGGGAGCACTCGCGGTGTTAGTCACGTGCATTTTCGCGTTGAGGATCGCCGTGACTTCGGCCTGTGCCAACGAGACTGAATCCGCGTCGACGGCTTCAATCATGATGGAGTTGATCGGACCGTAGCCGGTCAGGGAGCGCTGCACCGCGGGAAGCGGGGCGATCGCGGTGTCATCGGGATTGGTGAATCCCGCAGAGCCCTTCTCTTTCAGCACCCCGATAACGGTGAAAAGCTGACCGCCAATGCCGATCCGCTGGCCGATGGGATCGGTGTCAGCGAAAAGTTCTGTGGCCGTCGAGGAACCGATGACGACCACACGAGCGGCCTGATCGACGTCTTCCTGGGTGAACAAAGCGCCTTTAGCTACAGGGCTATTCGAAGCGGTGAAGTAACCCGGATATGTCCCGATCACCTGCTGCACGTCATGTGAGCTGTCACCAAAGGTCAGCGTCTGAGACGTTGTCACCAAAGGGGAAACGCTGCGCACGTCGGGCGCGTCCTTGAGCGCCTCAGCGATATCGAGCGTCAGATCGGTGCTGTATCCCGTCTTGGCTCCCGCGCGGCCACCTTGGACCGTGATTTGATTCGTGCCCAGGGCTTGAAGGTTTTCCTCAACGGCTTTGGCGGAGCCGTTTCCGACCGCGACGAGCAGGATGACCGCACCGACACCGATGAGGATGCCCAGCATCGTCAAGCCAGAGCGCAGTTTGTTCGCCCCCACGCCCCGCAACGCGAACTTGAAGATCTCGATGAAGCTCATATGATTCTTCCGTCCCTGAGGCGAATGACGCGCTTGGCCGCGGCGGCAACATCGTCCTCGTGCGTGATGAGCACAATCGTGCGGCCATAACCACTTAGCTCGCTGAAGATGCCCATCACGTCTTCGGTGGAGTGGCTGTCGAGGTTTCCCGTTGGCTCGTCGGCTAGCAACAGCGCGGGTTCCGTGACGAGAGCGCGAGCGATGGCGACCCGTTGCTGCTGACCGCCGGAGAGCTGGTTCGGGTCGTGTGCCGCACGGTCGGTTAAGCCAACCATTTCCAGCGCGGCAAGGGCCCGCTCGCGGCGTTCCTTGGGTTTGATGCCCGCGTAGGCGAGCGGTAGCTCCACATTGGCCAGAGCGCTCGTGCGCGCGATGAGGTTGAAAGACTGGAAGATAAAGCCAATCTTGCGGTTGCGTACCAGGGCCAGCTGCGACTCGTCCAGCTCGCTCACGTCCACGCCATCGAGGCGATAGGTTCCCGAGGACGGGACGTCAAGGCAGCCAATGATGTTCATAAGGGTCGACTTGCCCGAGCCCGACGATCCCATGATGGCCACGTAATCGCCCCGGGGCACGGTCGCCGTGACCCCGTCGAGCGCACGCACGGTCGCCTCCCCGTGCCCATAGGTCTTGTGCAGGTCTTGCACTTCGATGACGTTCACCGTGTCGCCCCGCCGCCCGGGCGCTGACCGCCGCCGGGGAGCTGCACGCCACCGGGGATCTGGAGGTTGCCCGTCCCCGTGGTCGCGGTCGCGGTGGCGAGCACGACTTGCTCGCCCAGCGCGACGCCAGACGCGATGACCGTGGCCGTGTCGCCCTTGAGTCCAATCTCGACGGTCCGCTGCTCCTGCGCGCCGTCCTTGACCACGGTCACGGTGTGCCGGTTGCCCGCCGATCTCACCGCCGCTGTGGGCAGGAACAGCACGTTTTCCGCTCTGCCCACGGTGACGGTGATGCGCACGGATTGCCCAAGGCGTACCCCCTCGGGATTCTTGTCGACGGTGATGAAGATGGGATAGCTGACCGTGTTGCCACTCGTGGCCGTCGGCGAGATCGCGGTGACTTTGCCGGTCGCGGTCACGCCTGCCAGAGCGTTCCACGCGATGCTGACCGCCTGACTCGGTTTGAGCCTTGCGGCGTCCGCTTCTGGGACGCTGGCTTCGATCTGCAGCTGGTCGAGGTTGGCGATCTGAGCGAACGCGCCATTGCCGGACTGCGCTCCGACGGCCGAGTTGATGGTGATGACAGTCCCTGCCATCGGCGCCTTGAGCACCGTGCCATCGACTTTGCGTTGCGCTGACTTGACCGTGGTCTCGGCCTGGTCGACCTGATTCTGCGCGTTTTTCTCCGCGTCCTCGTTGTACGGCACCGCCGCCTTAGCCCGCGCGAGCGCGTCCTTGGCGGCCGTGCGGTTCTTCTTCGCCGTCGTCAAGTCAGCGTTGGCATCCGTCGCGTCGACGGTAGCCAGAATCGCCCCTGCCGCAACGACATCGCCGACCTTAACTTTAATCTCGGTGATGACCCCTGCCGTGGCAAAGGAAGCCGCCATTGTCGCGACCGCGCTCACCGAGCCGTCAGCGGTGACCGTCGCCGTGACCGTGCCCTGCTGCACCGCGACAGTCCGTTGTGTCCCAGCGGTCGCGGGCTGGTCGGCGCGCAACATCAGATATGCCGTGGTCCCGCCGGCCGTCAGCAGCGCGCCAAGGCCGCCGTTCACCAGCAACGTACGCCTATGCATAGCGGTAACTCCTCACTGTCCGGCCGGGCGTGACGGGCGCAGCACTTCGCACACCTTCGCCGCGTCCACGGTCGGGGCCGGGTCACCCGGGTTCCAGGTGATTCCCTTGTCCTTCAAGCAGTTGACGTAGGCCGTGAGCGCTTCCCCACCACCGGGACGGCCCGTTCCCCCGCTCGGCCGCAGGGAACTACACGCCTGCATGGCCTTCTGCATGGCCTCGTTGCCCGCGCCCGGTTGCTCCATCCCCGACGGTCGCGGCCCGGGACTCCCGCTCGGCCGCGCTGTGGGAAGCTCTATGCCCTGCTGGCGCAAGCAATCCTGATACGAACTCGGGGTGGGCGTGGCCGATGGCTCTGTGCCGGAACCACACGCGGCCAGCACCAGCAGCAAGGCAAGCAAGGGGAGTCTTTTCACGCAACGAGACACTGCCGTCGCTGCCTCAAAGCCACCTCGGAGCCACCTCTGAGGTGGCTTTGAGAATGAACCCGCAGACTGCCGTCCCATGAAACGTTGGGTCCTTCTCGGTGCCGCGGTGCTCGTGGCAGCAACCGGCATTTTCCTTTGGCAGCAAGACGAAGCGACACCCGCACCGCCTTCGCTGACGCAAGTCAAACGCGGCGATGTGACCGCTTCGGTTGCCGCTCTCGGCAAAGTCGAGCCCATCGCCACCAGGGAACTCAGCTTCGGCAGCACCGGCACCGTGACCTCGGTGCTCGTCAAACCGGGCGATGTCGTCACGGCCGGCCAAACGCTCGCGACGATCGACGCCACCACCGCGCAAGAGCAGCTGGAGCAGGCCAAGGACAGCCTCGCCGCGGCGAAAGACAAGCTCGCCTCCGCGACCGATCAGTCCAAGTATTCAGTCGAGGTCGCGGTCAACAATGCGGAACGTTCACTTTCAAGAGCAGAAAAAGCCCTATCTGGTACTCAAATAAGCGCGCCGATAGCGGGAAAGATCCTGAAGGTCGCCGGCGAGCCCGGTGACCAGACACCGCAAGGCGCTTTCATCATCCTCGGCGCGGTGGAAACCATGCTGGTGAAGGCGGAGTTCTCCGAAGCCGACGCGGTCACCCTCGCCACCGGGCAGCAGGCGACCGTGCAGCTGGCCGGAAAGCCCGGTGACGTTCCGGTAACGATCTCCCAGGTCGCCGCGGCCGGAACCGTGACCGGCAAGCTCGTCAAGTACACGGTGCTGCTGTCGTTCGCATCCCCTCCGGCGGACCTGCTGCTCGGCCAAAGCGCGACCGCGACCGTCGTGCTCAAACGTTCCGCGAACGTGCTGTACCTCCCGCAGTCGGCTGTCCGGGTGACCGGGGACGAGACCGGCGTCGTAAAGACGCGCGACGGCATGGAGCGTCCCGTAGGCGTTGGCCTGCGCGGCGACGGCAACGTGGAGATCACCGGGTTGGCCGAAGGCACCGAAGTTCTCAGCGTTTTCCGAGCTTGAGCCGGTAGAACGACTGCCGTGAACACAAAGGTCCTGGTGGTAGACGACGAGCCGAACATCTGCGCCCTGTTGTCGGCGACGCTTCGGCTCACCGGCTTCGATGTGCAGGTGGCGCATGATGGGGCGTCCGCTCTGACGACGGCAGCGTCCTTTAGCCCGGATCTCGTCGTGCTCGATGTGATGCTCCCCGATCTCGATGGCTTCGAGGTCGCCCGGACGTTGCGTTCACGGGGCTCCGACACCCCGGTGCTGTTCTTGACCGCCCGTCACGCGGTCGAGGATCGCATCTCTGGCCTGACCGTCGGCGCTGACGACTACGTGACGAAGCCGTTCAGTCTCGAAGAAGTGGTGTTACGCATCCGTGCCATCTTGCGCCGGGCTCGTGCTCACGGTGAGCCTGTCGACGACGGCATCTTGCGTTACGCCGACTTGGAGATGGATGAGGACGCGCACGTCGTCAAGCGCGGCGGCAAACCTGTCGACTTATCGCCAACCGAGTTCAACCTGTTGCGCTACCTCATGGACAACGCCGGCCGGGTCGTTTCCAAGGCCCAGATCCTGGACCGCGTCTGGAGTTACGACTTCGGCGGCGACGGCCGCATCGTCGAGTCCTACATCTATTACCTGCGCAAGAAGGTTGACCGCACTGGCCCACCGCTGATTCACACCCTGCGCGGTGTCGGCTACTCCCTGCGCCTGCCCCGCGAGCCCGCATCGTGACGCCCGGCTTCGCGGCTCGCGCGGTTTCTGCCTTCGTTCGGAGATGCTGCCATGAAGCTGTCGCTTAGGTCGCGCATGGTGCTGACGGTCGTCGGCCTTGCCACCATCGCCGTCGCTGTCACGACAACCGTCGGCATTGGACTGTTGCGCAGTTATCTCACCGATCGCCTCGACACCGAGGTGACCCGGCTTGCCCAGCTCGCTTCGCGCCCGATCATGTCCGAGATCTGGCGCGAGCCTTCGCGTGGCTTCGGCGATCCCGACAACCGTCCAGGCTTCCCCAAAGGTGTCGGCGACCCGGCGATCTTCACGCTCTACGACAGCGGCGGCAACATCGTGCCCGGCCCACGCAACATTGACACGACAGAAGGTCCAAGTCTCGGGAGCTTCGACGACATCAAAGCCCGTGCCGGACAGGGCATTCAGACCGCTTCCAACGCTGACAGCGGCGTCAACTTCCGCGTCATCGTCGTGGAGACGTCCACGGGCGGCTACGCCGTCGCGGCCATTTCCTTGCAGCGCATCGATAACACGGTGAACCAGATGACGTTCATCGGCTTTGGTGTCAGTTTGGGTGTCCTGATTGGACTCGGCGTTTCGTCGTACTTCCTCGTGGGTCTGGGTCTTAAACCGCTGACCCGCATGGAGCACGCGGCGGCGGCCATCGCTGACGGCGACCTGACCTTGCGCGTTCCCGAGGCTGGCAAACACACCGAAGCGGGCCGCCTGGGACTTGCCCTCAACACTATGCTCGCCCGCATCGAATCCGCTGTCGCGGCACGGGTCACCTCAGAGCAACGGCTGCGCCAGTTCGTCGGCGACGCCTCACACGAGTTGCGCACACCGCTGACGTCGATCCGCGGGTTCGCTGAGCTTTACCGCCGCGGTGGTGCACCCGCTGGCCCTGAACTAGACGAGACTATGGCGCGTATCGAAGACGAAGCCGCCCGTATGGGCTTGCTCGTCGAGGACCTGCTCTTGCTTGCTCAGCTCGACGAAGAACGTCCCCTGCGCTTCAGCAAAGTCGACCTGCTCTCCGTCGTCGCCGACACCGTGCGCGACGCTCACGTGCGCAGTCCACACCGGACAGTCATGCTCGGCTCCTTCGAGCCCGTAACCGTGGCCGGCGACGAGAACCGGCTGCGCCAGGTCGCCTTGAACCTTGTCACCAACGCTTTACAGCACACCCCCGCTGACGCTTCCATCACCGTCAACGTCGGCACCGCAACAGGAGCCGCGATCGTCGAGGTATGCGACACCGGCCCCGGCATCGCCCCCGAACACGCCGAGCGCATCTTCGAACGCCTCTACCGCGCCGACCCCCACCGCGCCCGCACCCACGGCGGCGCGGGCCTCGGCCTGGCCATCGCCAACTCCATCGTCAAAGCCCACGGCGGCCGCATCGAACTCACTCCCACCAGCAACGCCCCCTCTGGCGCCACCTTCCGCATCCTCCTCCCCCTGCCCACCTAACCCGCCTTAACGCGGGTAGGGGCGGGTGCAGTCGACGAGGGGGATGCCGTGGGCTGAGCCTGGCAGCGTGCGGCGGGTGCCGGAGACGAACTTCTCGCCGTCGACCCAGGCTGTGCACGCGGTGGGGCCGTCGCCGCGCCAGCCGTTAGCGGAGACGCGTACGAGGAAGGACGGGATGGTCATTGTGACCTCCTTGCGCCACGGCAGCGAAGCCTCCTCGGTCACGGTGGTGGTGTCGACCACGTACTGAATCGTCATCACGCCTGTTCCGGCGACCTCGTAGACGACCGGTGTCCCGGAGCTGGGCCAGAAGCGAAGCCACCCGAGCACGCCGGTGAGCAAGACGACCGGGACTAGAGCCACCGTCCACTTCGGAATCTTCACAGCGCCTCCTTCTGTAGCAGGAGAGAACTCCGGCCTGGGGCAGGAGCCGGGTGGGCTGACAGCGGGAAGTCTGTCACATCGATGACGGCGAAGGTGTACCCATGACTGAGATTATTCGCCGCGCCCGCAAAGGAAGCACAGCGCTGGTGGTGCTGGCCGCGGCGTCCTTCGTCCTGGCCATCGTGAGCGCCGCTGGACTTTTGTTTGACGACCGGGTGTTGCTGGGGCAGCCGATTTGGCTGAAGCCGTTCAAGTTTGGCATCTCGTTCGCCGTGTATGCGTTAACGCTCGCTTGGCTTATGTCGCATCTGACGCGTGGGCACAGGACGGCACGGGTGTCCGCGTGGGCTGTCAGCCTGGCCAGTGTCATCGAACTCGCCATCATCACGGCGCAGGTGATTCGCGGTCGGGCCAGTCATTTCAACACTTCCACGGAACTCGACGAGATGCTGTGGACCGCGATGGGCATGACGATCGTCGTGCTGTGGGTCGCGACGGCTGTCATCGCGGCCTTGCTGTGGAAGGCGGGACTGCCCGATCGTGCGACCCAGTGGGCTGTGCGCCTCGGGCTCGTTATCGCGCTGGCCGGGCTGACCGAGGGTTTCTTGATGACGTCCACGACAGATTCGCAAGAGGACAGCGAATCCGGCTATGACGGGGCGCATTCGGTTGGTGTCGCCGATGGCGGCAAAGGCATGCCCCTGACCGGATGGAGCATGGAAGGCGGCGACCTGCGCATCGGGCACTTCGTCGGAATGCATGCGCTGCAAGCTCTGCTGCTGTTCTCTCTCTTCGTTAAGCAGGTTCGGATGGTCTTCGTGTTCGCGGCCGCCTATACCGGGCTGTTTGCCCTGGTGACCTGGCAAGCATTGCGCGGGCAACCGTTGCTGGCGCCAGATGCGACCACCTTGATTGCCTTGGCTGGCTTAATTGCCTTCGCTATCACGGGCGCGGTCTTCGCCACCAGACGGCGCTAGGCTGCCGTCATGCAGTGGGCGGGCCGCTTATTCGAGGAGCGCTACACCTGGGTCCGCATCACCGTCCTGACGTTGTCGGGCGTGGGTTATCTCGTGCTCGCGCCCGACGGTGACGCGAATTGGAGAGCGCTAGACCTGACGTTGGCGATCACCGCCATTGTGTACGGTTTCGTCGGCGTCTGGTCGTCACTCGCGGTTGTGCTCGGGCTTAGTGTCATGGCTTCGCTTGAGCTGTTCACCGATGTGGCTAACTGGACGGTGCCTGAAGTCGCCTTCACCTGGGCCCTCGTGGAGCTCAGCATGCGGGCACCGCAACGGCAGCGGCTGATCGGGCTTGGAGCGGCGCTCCTCGGCATGGGCCTGCATGATGCCCCGTCATCGTTTCAGGAACCGTTGCTGCAGCTCTTCCGGTTCTCCGTTCAGATCGGTGTTCCGTTCCTGCTCGGTGCCTACTTCCGCGCCCAGCAGCAGCTGGCACACCGCATTACGGAGCATGCCCGGCAAGAGATCCAGGCGGTCCGGGCAGAGGAACGGACATCGATCGCCCGCGAAATTCACGACCTCGTCGCCCATCACGTCGCCTCGATCGTGCTGCGCGTGGGCGTTGCCCGCAATGTGTTGCCGCTCAACGATCCCCGGGTGGAGCAGGTGCTCGACGATGTGCACGCGACGGGCACCAGCGCGCTGGCGGATCTGCGCAAGCTCGTCGCCGTGCTTCGCGATCCAGCCCACGCGCAGCACACGCCTTTCGTTGACCCTGAAGGGCTTGAAGTCGCGCTGGCCGCTGCCATCGAGCGCAGCAGGCAAATCGGGCTGACCGTTACCGCCGACATTGACCCGCAGGTCAAAACACTAGACGCGCGAACGGCTCTGGCCGTTTTGCGGATCGTCCAAGAAGGACTCGCCAACGTCGCCAGGCACGCCGGACTCGGCGCAAGGGCACACCTGGACATCGGCCTCGGCGGCGACCGGTTAACGCTGGCTCTACGCGACTTCGGCGGCATGCCGTCCACGAGCACCACTCAAGGCGGTCACGGCCTCGTCGGTCTCCGCGAACGCATCACCGTCTTGGGCGGCACACTGACCGTCATGGCAGAAGAGCCCGGCTGGTCCCTCACCGCGACCATGCCCCTAACCGACCGGGAGGCGGCGCAGTCATGATCAGGGTGTTGCTGGTGGACGACCAACAGCTGGTACGCGCCGGATTGCGCATGCTGTGCGATTCCGACCCCGAGATGCAGGTCGTGGGCGAAGCCGCCGATGGCGCCAACGCCGTGCGGCTGGCCGAGCAGCTCGTGCCCGACGTGATCCTGATGGACCTGCGGATGCCCGGCATGGACGGCGTCACCGCGACGCGCAACATCCTTAAGAGCAAGCCGTCCATGCGGGTCGTCGTGCTGACCACGTTTGACGATGACGATCATCTGTATCCCGCGCTCGGGGCGGGAGCGTGCGGATTCCTGGTCAAGGACGCGACGCCAGCGGAGCTGCTCGACGGCATCCGGCGGGCCGCCGCCGGGGACAGCCCGTTTAGCCGGACTGTGCTCAAACGCCTGGTGACGCAAGCCATCTCGCCCAAGGCGCCGGTGCCCAAGCTAGACGGCATAACGGAACGCGAGCAAGACGTGCTGAAGCTTGTCGGAGACGGACTGTCCAATCCCGAGATCGCTGAGCGGCTGCATCTGGGCGTGACGACGGTGAAGACCCACGTCGCCAACTTGATGACGAAGACGGGCAGCCCTAACCGGGTGCGTCTTGCCGTCTATGCCGTTCAGGCGGGACTGGCCTCATACTGAGGCATGCGTAAACGATCGTGGTGGGGCTGGGGCTGGGACGATCAGGCTGTCGTCGGCAAAGACCTCGATGACCTGGCCCAGCGCGTCAGCCAATACCTGCCGCTGGATGGCCACGTCACTCCCGTGCCAGTGCTCGACGGCCTGCCCAAGCCGGCGCTCCCGCAGCCGCCCGTGGAAAGTCGCGGCGACACCGAAGCCCGTGCGGCACACACGCACGGCAAGGCTTTCCGTGACGTCGTCCGCAATCTAAACGCCGATCTCAAGCGCCCGCCCGAGTGGGTTATCTACCCACAACATGAAGAAGACATCACACGAGTCTTCGAATGGGCGATCGCCAATAACGCCAAGGTGATTCCGTTCGGCGGCGGTTCCAGTGTGACCGGCGGGATTGAGTATCGCGGGGACGAACCGTTTGTCAGCCTCGATTTGTCCGCACTCGACGGTGTGCTCGACATCGACGAGGTGAACCTGGCCGTGCGGGCACAAGGCGGGATCTTCGGGCCAGCCCTGGAGGCACAGCTCAAGCCGCATGAGTTGACGCTGCGGCACTATCCGCAGAGCTTCGAGTTCTCCACCTTTGGCGGCTGGATAGCCACGCGCGCCGGCGGTCACTATGCGACTGGCTACACGCACATCGACGACCTCGTGCAAAGCGTCCGCATCGTCACGCCTTCGGGGGTGAGCGAGGCTCAACGAGTACCAGCAAATGGAGCCGGACCCGAACCCGACCGGATGTGGCTCGGTTCCGAAGGCAGTTTCGGGGTCATCTCCGAGGCATGGGCCAGAGTTCAGAGGCGGCCAACCTTCAAATCAAGTGCCTCAATAACCTTCAGTGGGTACTCCGAAAGCGTTGCCGCCGTTAAGGAAATAGCCCAGTCGGGCCTCAATCCCGCTAACTGCCGTCTGCTGGACCCCATCGAGGCGATGCTCAACACCGCAACCCCCAGCGCCACCCTGATTCTGGGCTTCGAGTCGGCGGACCATCCGGTCGACACGGCGCTCGGCCGGGCCGTCGAGATCTGCCACGGTCACGGCGGCGAGGTGTCTACAAAGGACGAAGCCGGGCAGTGGCGGGGCGCGTTCCTCAAGGCACCTTATCTGCGCGACGGCCTCGTGCGCTTGGGCGTTGTCGTGGAAACGTTTGAGACCGCTTGTCTTTGGTCCGGTTTTCAGCAACTGCACGAAGCGATCGTCGAGGCCTTGTCCCCCGCGCTCGTGACCTGCCGGTTCACTCATGTCTACCCTGACGGTCCCGCGCCTTACTTCACCGTCTACGCGGCGGGGCAACGCGGTGGTGAACTGGAACTGTGGGATGACCTGAAAGCCCGCGCCAGTCACGTGCTGCTCGCCCATGGCGCCACGATCACGCACCATCACGCGGTCGGCCGGGACCACCTCCCGTGGTACAGGCCTTCGCCACCGTTCCTGGCCGCGATGCGGGCGGTCAAGCAAACCCTTGACCCGCATAACATTCTGAACCCGGGAGTGCTGCATCTATGAAAGGCAAAGCGGCTCTTGGCAGTCTGCTCTTCTTCATCGTCGCGCCCGGCACCGTGGCCGGACTCGTGCCGTGGTGGCTCACCAACGGCTGGCGAGGCAAGGCGCCGCTCGTGCTCCAGCTGGCCGGAGGCGTGTTTGTCCTAACTGGACTGGCCGGGCTGGTGTATTCCTTCGTGCGGTTCGTGGTCGAGGGCCTCGGCACACCGGCCCCCGTGGCACCGACCAAACATCTGGTCGTGGGCGGGCTGTACCGGTTCGTGCGCAACCCTATGTATGTCGCGATCATCGCGATTGTGCTGGGCCAGGCCATGTTCTTCGGCTCGCTGGCGTTGCTCGTCTATGCCGTCGTGACGTGGATCGTTCCGGCGAGTTTCGCGAAGTTCTACGAGGAGCCGACGTTGCGGCGGACCTTCGGTGCCGAATACGACGAATACCGCCGCAACGTTCCGGCTTGGATCCCGCGGCTAAAGCCATGGCACGCTCCCCGCGCCTAGGATGCGCTCGTGGCCTTCTACCGTCAGCTCGCTGAAGATACCTACGAGTCCACTGAACTGACCCGTGGCCCGTGGGATGCCGAGTCACAGCACGCCGGCCCGCCCGCGGCTCTGCTGGCCCGCGCCGTGGAACAGATCGCCCGGCCCGGGCTGCGCATCGCGCGGCTGACCTATGACATCGCCCGCCGCGTGCCGATCGCCCCGCTGACCGTGACCGCGTCGATGGTCCGCGAAGGACGGTCCATTTGCGTGGCTCAGGCGGCGATCGAGCCCTACATGCGGTGCACCGCGCTGCTGATTCGCACCGCGCCGGAGGTAGCCCCCGCTATGGCGGCCGGACCCCTCGTCCTGCCACCGTCAGCGTCCCAGCACGAACCGTTCTTCGACGTGGGCTGGGACACGGGCTATCACACCGGCATGGAAGTCAAGTTCGCCTCAGGATCCTTCCTGGGCAAGGGTCCCGCGACGGCCTGGATGCGCATGCGCTCACCACTGGTCGAGGGCTTCGATGTCAGCCCTGTGCAACGGGTGTGCATCGCGGCCGACTCGGGCAACGGCGTGAGCAACGTGCTCGACTTCAGCCAGCACCTGTTCATCAACGCTGACCTGACTGTCCACTTGGCACGCTATCCGCTGGGCGAGTGGGTGTGCCTGCAGGCGTCCACGATGATTCAAAGTGACGGCATCGGACTGTCCGACACGATGCTTCACGACGAGCAAGGCCCCATCGGCCGGTCCGTGCAGTCGCTCTTCGTCGGTCCCCGCTGAATATGCAGCCGGGCCGTCGCTAAACGATCTCCAACGCGCCAGTCCACGGTGTGTGCGCCCACCCCCTTTGCTTTGCACCTATAGAGGCACAAATATGCAGCGCCCTCCGCCTCTATGGGTGCAGAGCAAAGCGACTGCGCACACATACTCTGACCTCCCCGGATGCGTGTCGGAGCGGCCTCATACCGAGCCGCGGCGCGAGGCTAGGCAGCATGGCTGAGTCGGAGTCAGTGCGCACGATCGTCGTCGCGGCGGTGGCGAATCTGGGCATCGCCGTCGCCAAGGCGATTGGCGGTGTCGTGAGTGGATCGTCAGCGATGCTGTCCGAAGCGGCGCACTCGGTGGCGGACACGACGACCGAGGTGCTGCTGCTCATCGCCGTTCAGCGGGGCAAGAAGCCAGCTGACGCACGCCATCCACTCGGGCACGGCCGGTCCGCGTTCGTCTGGGCGCTTATCGCCGCCGGATTCACCTTCGTCGCCGGTGGCGGGTTCGCGATCACGCAAGGGATCCACACGCTTTCGCACGGGGAGCCCGACGGCAACATCTGGCCCTCGCTCATCGTGCTGGCCATCGCCTTCGTGCTCGAATCCATCTCACTGCGGCAAGGACTCAAGCAAGCGTCAGCGGAAGCTTCGGTTTACCGGGCCGGGCTCCGGCGGTACCTGCGAAGAACGTCAAACACGGCCGTAAAAGCCATTGTGCTGGAGGACCTCGCGGCCTTGGCCGGCTTGATTCTCGCGGCCCTAGGGCTGGTGCTGTCGAAGCTGACCGGTTCCCCGGTATGGGATGGGCTCGCCTCGATGGCGATCGGGGCGATGCTGATCTTTGTCGCGATCAGCCTGATTCGCAGTAACGCGAGCCTGCTCATCGGGGTCGCTGTCCCAGAGCGGTTAGAACGGGAACTGCAAAAAGAACTGTCCGCGGTCCCAGGCGTGCATCAGGTGACGGAGCTCTATACGAGCGTCATCGGCATGTCCGAGGTGCTGGTGGCGGCACGTGCCGTCTTCGTCAGCGATGGCGACATCGTTGCCGCGGCTAATGTGGCCGAGCGCCGGCTCATGGCGCGCTACCCCGTGATCAGGTTTGTCTTCCTCACGCCCACTAAGGTGGACGAATGAGGCTTGAAAAGGCCGAAAGCCTGGCCGTAGCAGTGACTGAGGCGATCCAGTCTGGCGACACGCACACGCTCAGTGTCCTGTTAGCCGACCACACGTCACTCGCGACGGCTGTGATCGTCGATGAGCGCGGCAACGGGCGGACCCTGTTGCACATCGCGAGCGACTTCCCAGGTCACCTGCCTCAGCGCTCCGAAACCGTGACCCTGCTGACCGCCGCCGGCGCTCCCGTGGACGGTCAGTTCCAGGGCTTCCACAGCGAGACCGCCCTGCACTGGGCGGCCAGCAACGACGACGTCCAACTGGCCGGCACCTTGCTAGATCTCGGTGCCAACATCGAGGCCGGCGGTGGGGTCATCGGCAACGGCACGCCCCTGGCTGACGCTGTCGCGTTCGGACAGTGGAAGGCCGCGCGCCTGCTGGTGGACCGTGGTGCTTCGGTCACGTTGTGGCAGGCCGCGGCCCTTGGGCTCATCGATGAGGTGCGGTCAGTTCAGGATGCCTCACCTGATGAAATCACCAACGCGTTCTGGTGCGCTTGCCACGGCGGGCAACGGGAAACGGCCGAATACCTGCTAGGCCGGGGCGCCATGCTCAACTGGGTTGGCCACGATGGCCTCACTCCCGTGCGTGCCGCGGAAAGGTCCGGGGCCGATGAGCTCGCGGCATGGCTTCGCACCCAAGGTGCCATATAGATTTACTTACATGACCCCATTGATCACCATGTCCCTGGTCGCCTCACTGTCCATGGGCGTGGCTCCAGTGCACCAACCGGCTTGGACGGCTACCGCCGACACCGGGGTGACGGCGCGGCTGCGCGGCCTCTCTGCCGTGAGTTCGCACATCGCCTGGGCGAGCGGCGGCGCCGGCTCCGTCTTGCGGACCGTTGACGGTGGCCTCTCGTGGCAACAGGTCGGTCCACCAGACACGGCCACCCTGCAATTCCGTGACATCGAAGCGTTTGACGCCAACCGCGCTGTGATCCTGTCCATCGGCCCGGGCCAAGACTCCCGCATTTACCGCACCGGCGACGGCGGCCAGACCTGGACCGAGACGTTCCGCAACAACGATGAGAACGCCTTCTACGATTGCATTTCGTTCTTCGACCCGTGGCGGGGTCTAGCCCTTTCCGACCCAGTGGACGGCAAGTTCCGCATTCTGTCCACTTCAGATGGTGGAGCGAGCTGGAAAGTGTTGCCCGACACCAACATGCCCGCCGCGCTGGAAGGCGAGTTCGCGTTCGCGGCCAGCGGCACCTGCCTCACGACGTCAGGACACAGCGCCTGGTTCGCGACGGGTGGCGGCGAGGCTTCACGCGTGTTCCGGTCACACGACCGTGGCTATACCTGGGAAGTGTCCAGCACTGCTGTCCCGAGTGGACCGACAGCTGGCATCTATTCGCTGGCGTTCCGCGACCCGTGGCACGGCGTAGCCGTGGGCGGAGCGTTTGACGCCCCAACCAGTGCGCCCGAGGGAGTCGCGGTGACCCGCGATGGCGGCCGCAGCTGGACGCTGGCACGACAGGAGCCCGGGGAGTACCGGTCGGGCGCGGCCTGGGTGCCGTTCACGCTGCACACTGTTATCGCGGTTGGACCGTCCGGCAGCGACATCAGTTACAACAGCGGCCAGACCTGGACCCGGTTCGCCGATGGAAGCCTTGACACCGTTGACTGCGCGCGCTGGCAATACCGTGTGTGCTGGGCCTCAGGTGAGCACGGCCGGGTCTACAAACTGTCGTAGGGCACGGCTACTTTGCCGGGCGTGACGCTAACCCTCACCGAGATTGAACGTGCTCTGCGCGCCAGCTGGGCCGAAGACACGTGCTCACCAGACGATCTGGAGCGCTATGGCTGGCAGCCAGACAATCCGTCCCGTGGTCATTGCGACCTCACCGCGCTGATCATCCATGACCTGTTCGGCGGCGAGTTCGTCATGGCTTCCGTGCATGTCGATGGCGAGCAGCGCGGGTTCCACAACTGGAACCGGCTCGACTGCGGCATCGAGATCGATCTGACGCGCGAGCAGTTCAAACTCGGTGAGACCCTCACCGTTATCAAGGTGGTGCAGCGTCCGCCCGGCGTCGTGCCCAAGCGCGACCCCGAATACCAGCTTCTCAAGCAGCGGTTCTTGGCTAGGCTGCGATGATGCGGGTTGGAATTATCATCTTGCCGGAACGCCGGTGGTCAGCGGCCAAGGAGCAATGGAAGCGCGCCGAGGACTACGGTTTCGACCACGCGTGGACCTATGACCACATTGGATGGCGCAGTCTGGTCGCCGAGCCGTGGTTTGACGCGGTGCCAACGCTGGCGGCAGCCGCCCTGCACACGTCGCGGATCAGGCTTGGCACGATGGTGGCTTCGCCTAACTTCCGCCACCCGGTGCACTTCGCCCGCGAAATCACCGCTCTCGACGACTTGTCTCAGGGGCGATTCAGCCTCGGCATCGGCTCTGGCGGTGTGGGTTACGACGCGTCCGTCCTCGGGCAGCGTGAGCTAACCGCCCGCAGCCGGCACGAGCGGTTCGCCGAATTCGTTGAGCTGCTTGACACTCTGTTCACGGAACAGCCGCTGACCTGGCGCGGTGAGCATTATCAGGCGGTCGAGGCTTACACGACGCCTGGCTGCGTGCAGCGCCCCCACGTCCCGTTCATCGTCGCCGCTCGCGGACCACGTGCCGCCAAACTGGCCGCCCGCTTTGGGCAGGGCTGGGTGACAAACGGTGGCCCGGTTGACACCGACGAGGAATGGTGGCGTGGCGTCGCCGGATCGGTGCGTCATTTCAACGAGACCGGTTCCACGATCGACCGTTACGTGACGTTCGACCCGGCGCCCACTTTTTCGCTGTCCAGTGTGGACTATTTCGAGGAATGCCTAGGCCGCGCAACGGAACTAGGCTTTACCGACGTCATCACCCACTGGCCCCGTCCCGACGGCCCGTTCGCGGGCTCTGAAGCGGTCCTTGAAGAAGTCGCCTCCCGCCTGGCTACATATTGATCATGTGGCCTGCGAGGCCGTGGATCGCTTCCTTCACCGCTTCACCAAGCGTCGGGTGCGCGTGTACGTTGCGCGCGACCTCGTGCACGGTGAGGTCCCATTGCTGGGCCAAGGTCAGCTCAGGCAGCAGTTCCGTCACCTCGGGCCCGATCAGGTGCGCGCCAAGGATTTCGCCGTGTTCCCCGTCTGACACGATCTTCACGAAACCTGCCGTGTCACCGAGCCCGTGCGCTTTTCCGTTGGCGGTAAACGGGAATTTGGCCACCTTGACGTCAAAGCCCTTTTCCCGCGCCTGAGCTTCCGTCCAGCCAAATGACGCGATCTGCGGCTGGCAGTAGGTAGCGCGCGGAATCATGACGTAGTCGAGCTCCATCGTCTCGGCTTTGCCGATCGTCTCGGCCGCGATGACGCCCATCGACTCGGCGGCGTGCGCGAGCATCAGCTTGGCGGTCACGTCACCAATCGCGAAGATGTGCGGAACACTGGTGCGGCAACGTCCGTCGACGTCGATCGCCCCGCGTTCGGTCAGCTTGACGCCGGTCTTCTCCAGCCCATAGCCAGTGACCCTGGGCGCGAAACCGATGGCCTGCAACACCTTGTCGGCTTCGAGCACCTGCTGCGCCCCGTCTTTGCTGACGGTCACACGCACCGAGGAGCCAGTGTCCTCAATGGACTCGACTTTCGTCGACGTGTGCACGGTGACGCCCAGCTTGCGGTAACGCTTGGCCAGCTCGGCGGAAACCTCGGCATCTTCGAGGGGTACGAGCCGGTCGAGGAATTCGACGATCGTGACCTCGACGCCGTAACTCCTTAGCACATAAGCGAATTCGACCCCGATCGCACCCGCTCCGGCGATGATGATGCTGCGCGGCAGGTCTCCGGACAGGATCTGCTCTTCATAGGTGACAACGCGAGACGAAAGTGACGTGCCGGGCAGCAGACGGGTCGTCGCGCCAACGGCGATGATGCAGTTGCCGAAACTGATCGTGTCGGAGCCGACCTGCAAGGTGTGAGCATCGGTGAAGACCGCGCGCCCGTTGAACTGCGTGATCTTGTTCTTCTTCATCAGGTAGTGGACGCCTTTGACTCGCCCATCGGCCACCTGCCGGCTGCGCGTGAAGGCGGCACCGTAATCGACCGAAACCTTGCCGTCGACGTTGATGCCAAACTTGGCCGCTTCGGTCGTGAAGATCTGCACCAGTTCCGCGTTTCGCAGCAGTGCCTTAGACGGAATGCAGCCGACATTGAGGCAGACGCCGCCCCAGTATTTCTCCTCGACGATGGCAACGCTCAAACCCAGCTGAGCGGCCCGCACCGCGGCTGTGTAGCCACCGGGGCCTGCTCCCAGGACGACAACATCAAAGTGTGCGCTCACACCTGCGACGGTACCTCGGTCACGATGAGCTCACCGACGGCTTGACGCAACACCTGCTGAGCAGGCTGAGGCAGCCCACTGTCGGTGATCACTACGTGGGCCTCGGCGAGCGCCGCGATCGTGGAGATCCCGAGCAGATCCCATTTGGAGTGATCGGCCAGGACGACCAGTTTTTCGGCGGCGGCGACCAGCGCGCGGTCCGTGTCAGCCTCCATCAGGTTGGGCGTGGTGAAACCGCCGCGCTCGCTGATGCCGTGCACGCCGAGGAACAGCAAGTCCAGGTGGAACGTGCGAATCGCCGCCACGGCAACCGGACCGACAAGGGCATCTGAAGGCGTGCGTACGCCGCCGGTCAGCACCACCGTCTGATCAGGCCGCCCTGAGCGGTAGAAGACATCGGCCACCGGGACGGAGTTCGTCACGACGGTCAGCTCGGGCACGCCCGTCAGCCTCAGTGCGAGTTCCGCTGTCGTTGTTCCCGCCGACAGTGCCACGGCCATTCCCGGGTGCACGAGTTCCGCTGCACGGGACGCGATCGCGGCTTTCTCCGCCCGATTGCGTACCGACTTGGCCGCGAAGCCAGGCTCCTCAGTGGACCCCGGCCGCACGACGGTCGCCCCGCCGTGCACCTTGGCCACCAGGCCCTGATCTGCCAGGGTTTCCAAGTCGCGCCGGATCGTCATGTCGGACACGCTGAACTCGGTGACGAGGTCGCTGACCCGCACGCCGCCGTGCAGGCGAACGCGTTCCAAGATGGCGGCCTGCCGCTGTTGCGCTAACACACCACACACCCTATTACCGTCAGCTACGTTCAGCTTGTGGAGACGGGGCACGGCCACAGCCACACCCACGAGCCGGAAGATCTTCCTCCGGCCCCAGCCCGCGTCCGCCACTTGATGCAGGCCATCTTGCTGCCTTTGGTGGCCGCCACGCTCGTGGGGCTCATGGTCTTCTGGCCCCGTGGGGCCGCGCCCACTTCTAATTCTGGTTCGCGGGTACTCGAAAGAGCACGCATCGAGTCGGTCACCCCCGTGTGCCCACAGGGCACGCCAGCAACCCCCGGCGGCAGCTGCTCGACAGCGGTGGTCCGCATCGGTGAGCAGACGTTCGACGCCACTGTCCCGAGTGGACGCAGCGCCCCGGTCGTCAAAGCAGGCGACCGCGTGGTCGTGGCTCAGGCTGGCGGTCAATACGCGGTCGTCGACTTCGATCGCGGCCGCGAACTCCTCGCCCTGATCGCTTTGTTCGCCGCCGCCGTGATCGCGTTCGCCCGCTGGCGCGGTCTCACGAGCTTGCTCGGCTTAGCGGTCAGTTTCGCGGTGCTGCTGTGGTTCATCCTGCCCGCGATTCAGCGCGGAACGTCACCGCTGCCGGTTGCGATCGTGGGAGCGGCCGCCATCATGTTCGCCGTCATCTATCTCACCCATGGTGTCAGCGTCACCACGTCGGTGGCGGTGCTGGGAACCCTTGCCGCCCTTGTGCTCACAGGACTGCTCGGGCTGCTCGTCACGGTCGTGCTCAAACTCAACGGCAGCGGAACGGACGACACAGCGATCCTGAGCAATATCCTGCCGGGCGTCGACTTACGTGGCCTTCTGCTCGCCGGGATCATCATCGGCACCCTGGGCGTCCTCGACGACGTGACCGTGACCCAGACGAGCATCGTCAACGAGCTCGCCCTGCATAACCCAGGCTTGAGCGCGCGTCAGCTATACCGTTCAGCGCTACGAGTCGGGCGGTCACACGTGGCTTCCGTGGTCAACACGATCATCCTCGCCTACGCCGGAGCGTCGCTGCCGCTCCTGCTCCTGCTCGTCGCCGGCGGCACAGGCGCGATGAACGTCCTCACGACACAGGCCCTGTCCGCCGAAATCGTCCGCAGCGTCGTCGGCACCCTGGGCCTGATCGCCGCCGTCCCCATAACGACCGCTCTAGCGGCATGGATCTGTGCGAAACGCCTCAGCGGCGCAGGCGAGAGCGTTAGCGTGACCTCATGACCGACTCTCAAGACACCCCTGAGGTGCTCGAAGAGTACGAACTAACGGTCGAAGAGGACCGCTACGACGGCTGGGTGCTTTTCGCCGCTCTGCTCATGTTGCTCACCGGCGTCTTCAACTTCATTGAGGGCCTGGTCTCCCTCATGAACGACAACTACCGAGCCGTGATCTCGCGCTTCGGCGTGCTCGTTTTCGGCCTCAACGGCTGGGGCTGGATCCACCTCATCTTCGGCCTCGCGCTGATCGCCATCGGCGTGGGCCTTCTGATGGGCCTTGAGTGGTCGGTGCCCGCCGCGATCGCCGCAGCCGGCGGGACAGCGGTCCTCCACATGCTCTATCTATTCACGTCGCCATATTGGTCGCTCGTCGTCATCGCGCTGTGCATCGCCGTCATCTACGGCCTGACCGTCAAGTGGCGATCCGTTTAGCTTTCCCTTCAAGGGTTCGCTTGAGGTTGACCATGTTCTCGCGTTCCTGGCGCCGCATGATCCGAATGAAGACCGGGAAGATTAGGCGCATCAGCAACCCGTTCGGCTCGGCATCGAACGTGGCGGCCAGTCGCGTTCCCGTGCCCTCTGGCGTGAGGTGCCCCGTGAACGTGACAGACACCGGACCGCCGTTGACATAAGACCAGTGATGCGGCCGGTCGAACGCCACGCACTCGACCTCAATGTGCTTGCTCTGCTTCCACTTGGCCAAATAGCGCGAGCCCACACCGACTTGGCCATCAGTGAGCAACTCCATGGACTCCACGCCCGGATTCCATTCGAGTTCACTGCGCAGATCCACCAGGTAGTCGAAGACGTCCTCGGGTGATCGCTCGATATAGGTAGTGCTTTCTATGACAGTCATCGCAGGCTGCTCCATCCGATGAAGATGAGAATCGTGCGGGCCAGCGCGAAAACCGGCCCGAAGGGCAGGGCGAAGCCCCACCAGAACAAGGCACCAAAAGGCAGCAGGGCCAAGGCGAGATAGGCGCCGCTGCGGTGTCCACGCCAGAGCAGCCAGCCCGCGACCCCTTCCAGCACGCACACCAGCAGGAACAGTGCTAAGAGCGGAACAGACGTTTTCAGCCCGTGCCGCTCGAACGGCCCGCCTCCATAGGCGGGGAATCCAAACACGATCGGGAGGTTCTTTCCGATCATCAAGTTGCGCATGGCAGGCAGCGTGAACACGCCGAACCCGACTGACGTCACCCAGCAAAGAACGGCCGCGATCCGGATCGACGCTCCCATGAACCCGCCTAGGCTAGAACTAATCACTAGTGGCAGCCACTAGTTATCTTGTCTAGTAGTCTCGATGCTGCGATGAGTGATGTCAAGCGCCTCCCGAACCAGAGCGCAGGCCAGAAGCCAGGTCAGAAGCGCAAAGAGCAGGCTGCGGCGACGCGCCGCCGCATCGTGGACGCGGCTTATCGCCTCTTCTGCGAGCAGGGCTACGCACTCACCACGATGGAAAGCATCGGCCGCGAAGCCAGAGTGGCGGTCCAGACCGTCTACTACGTGTTCCGCACCAAGGCGCACCTGCTCCGCGAGGTCATTGAGGTAACCGCGGCGGGTCTGCCCGAGCCCGCGCCGGTGATGCAACGTGGCTGGATGCAGGAGGCATTGTCAGCACTCGACGGCCATCGTGCACTGGCCTTGGTGATCGAGCACGGCGTGGACATCTACGCGCGGATGGCTCCGCTGAGCCAAGCCGTGCACACCGCAGCGGCTTCCGATCCTGACATCGACGCCCATTGGCAGAACATAGCTGCCGCCAGAAGGACCGGAATGGGCCAGCTGATCACGACTATCGCCGCTCATGGCCACCTTCGGCACGGCCTGACCCCTGAGCGGGCAGCCGACATCATGTTTGTCATTAACAGCCACGAGACGTTTCTTGGCCTGACCCGTGACGCTGGCTGGACCGTGCCCGAGTTCAAGGCCTGGCTCTACGAAACGCTCAGTAGCCAGCTCTTCCCACCGCACGGAAAGGTCCCGCCGAACGCCACGAAGGATCTTTCTTTCCACGATCTCGTCCAGCACCGCTAAGACTGGTGATCCCCGCGATGGTGCCGCCCCCTGAACGGGCCTTAAAGTCCCGGGCATGAGAGTTGCAGTTGTCACCGGCGCAGGCCGGGGTATCGGAGCCGGCACCGCTATCCGGCTCGCCGCGGATGGGTTCGCCGTCGCCGTTGTCGACCTGACGCAGGAGCAGGCCGCGGAAACAGTGCAGACGATCACGGACAAGGGCGGCAAGGCGATCGCCGTTGGGGCCAACGTCGCCGACGCGGAGAGCGTCAAAGCCGCCTTCGCGAAGATCGCCGACGAGCTGGGCCCGCCCGTGGTGCTCGTGAACAACGCTGGGGTTCTGCGTGACAATCTGCTGTTCAAGATGTCCGAAGAGGACTGGGACACGGTCATGTCCGTCCACCTGCGCGGGGCGTTCCTGTGCACACGTGAGGCGCAGAAGTTCATGGTCGAGCAGAAGTACGGCCGCATCGTGAACCTGTCGTCAACGTCCGCCCTTGGCAATCGGGGCCAGGCGAACTATGCCGCCGCCAAGGCCGGGATGCAGGGCTTCACCAAGACACTCGCCGTTGAACTGGGCCCCTTTGGCGTCACGGCCAACGCGGTCGCGCCCGGCTTCATCGTCACCGAGATGACCGCCGCGACGGCTGCTCGCGTGGGCGTGGACTTCGAGGCGTTCCAAGCGGCCCGTGCCGCCGAGACTCCTGTTAGGAGAGTCGGTTACCCCGACGACATCGCGCACACCATTTCGTTCCTGGTCAGTGAAGGTGCTGGATTCGTCACTGGCCAAGTTATCTATGTTTCCGGTGGTTCTCGCGGTTAAGATTTTGTTACCAACGAGTATTGTGTTCTAGCTCACCGCATGGTTACCTCTCGGTAACTTCTCCCGAAAGAGGTTGCCATGCGGAGAACTGTCCCTCTCCTGCTAGCTGCCGTATTGACCGTTGTCGGTTTGGGTGCCCCGGCCCAAGCCGCACCTACCACCGGATTCCGGTTCGTCGACATCGCCGCGTACCAAGGCGTAGTCCTCAAAGCCAATGTCATCGAACCAACGTCGGCCGGGCGTCATCCGGCCATCGTGTTCCCTTCCAGCTGGGGTCTCAACGACCTCGAATACCTTGCCCAGGCCCAAAAACTGGCCGAAGGCGGGTACACCGTGCTGTCGTACACTCCTCGTGGCTGGTGGCAGTCCGGCGGTGAGATCGACACCGCGGGCCCTAAGGACATGGCAGACGTGTCCAAAGTGCTCGACTGGCTCGTGGCCAACACGACCGCTGATGTCAACCGCATCGGCATGGCCGGTGTCTCCTACGGCGGTGGCATCAGTTTGCTCGCCACCGCACACGACACCCGGGTCAAAGCCGTCGCTTCGCTATCCGGCTGGACCGACCTCGTCGGATCTCTGTTTGGCGGCGACACGCGGCGCCTGCAATCCAGTGCGCTGCTTGGGTTCGCGGCTCAGCTCCTGGGCCGTCCGTCAGTGGAACTCAACAACATGCTCGCGGACTTCTATGCCTACGAAAACGTTGAAGGCATCAAAGCATTCGGGCGCACCCGTTCCGCCGCAACATATCTGAGCACCATCAACGCTCGCCGCCCGGCGATCCTGATGGCTAACGCCTATGGCGACTCCATTTTCCCGCCTAACCAGATCGCCGACTTCTTCTCGGCGCTCACCGGCCCGAAGCGGATGGAGCTGCACCCAGGCGACCATGCGATCCCTGAACTGACCGGCCTAGCGGGTCTGGACAACGCCGTCTGGACTTCGACTCGCCGCTGGTTCGACCGGCACCTGTCGGGCATCGCCAACGGGATCGACACCGAAAACCCGGTCGTGCTCAAGTCTTTGACAGGTGGTGCGTCCGAGTCTTTCGCGAGCTGGGCGGGTGTCCCGGCAACGACGCGGCGGCTGGGCCTTGGCTCCGTTTCTTTCTTCACGGGTACTGGAGAACTAGGCGGATCACCGTCAAGTGGCTGGACGCGGTCAGCCGAGATCAACCCGGACACGGTGGCGGCGGGTGGCCTGATCATGCTGTCGCAAGGTCTCCAAGCGCTCACGGGAATCCCGCCGACGGCATGGATTCCGGGTGTCAACCGCATCAATGCCGGTGTGTGGATCGCCTCCTCCGACAGTGGTTTGAAGGTGCGGGGAACGCCGTCTGTCCACTTGCGAGTCAAGCCGGAACGCAACGAGGGCACGCTCGTGGCCTACCTCTATGACATGGATTGGTCGGGCACGGGACGGCTGATCACCCACGCGCCACTGTCGTGGCGTGGCGGTGCCGGGTCTTACCGTGACCTGGACATCCGCCTGCCGGCGGTCAGCTATGACGTCCCGTCCGGGCACAAGCTCGTGCTCGTGGTCGATGGTCACGACGGTTTCTACCTCGACGACAACGACCTGTTCGCTACGGCGACGTTTGGCGGACCGTCCTGGGTCGACCTGCCGATCCGTTAACGAACCGCTCCACGAAATGCGCTGGCCGTCCTGCCCGAGGGCGGCCAGCGACACCTAAGCAGGATTGGTGTCAGACCTAAGGCCGACGGCCACCCATGCACATCGCGACCATAGAGCGACGCCACCTGCTCGTGGATGACCAGCCGCTCCTGCTCGCCGGCTTTCGCATGGTGCTGGAGTCACAGCCTGGCTTCACGATCGCCGGTGAGGCAGGTGATGGCGCCCAAAGTGTTTCGATGACCCGTGCGCTGAAACCCGATGTGGTTCTCATGGATGTACGCATGCCGGTGATGGACAGAATCGAGGCCACCCGTCAAATCGTCGCAAGTGGACTGTCCGCTCGCGTGCTCGTCCTGACAACGTTTGACCTTGACGAATACGTCTACGCGGCCCTGCACGCGGGAGCGAGCGGATTCCTGCTGAAGGACACGATGCCAGCTGATCTCCTCTCCGCCATCCGTTCTGTGGCCGCAGGAGACGCCGTTGTCGCACCGCAAATCACCCGGCGCCTGATCGACGCGTTCGCGCCACACTTGCCGCACGCCACAGCTGAGCCTGCTCACCTGAACACCCTGACCGACCGCGAACGGGAAGTCCTGCACGAAGTGGCACGCGGCCTATCAAACGCCGAGATCGCCGCCCGCCTCGTCCTGTCCGAAGCCACCGTGAAAACCCACGCCGGGCGGATCCTCAGCAAACTCGGCCTGCGCGACCGCGTCCAAATCGTGGTCTTCGCCTACGAGTCGGGCCTGATCTCCCGCGGAAAGCAGTAGCTACTCCAGGCGGATGTTGGTGATCGGCGTGCCGGGCGGGAGATCGCGAATCTGGTGGTGGATCTGGCCCATGATGTTGACCGTGACGGCGAAGTCGTCGGCCTGAATGTTTTCCACGGCGAACGTGCCACCGAGAACCGGCGGGGGCATGAACCCGTAAACCTGATTCTCCTCAAGGTGAAGGCCACGGGAGTCAGCGATGACGGCCAGCGCTCCCATGAGATAGCGGTCTTGACCTTGGTCGGAGGCCAGTGCTTCGAGGAGTTCCTCGTGCGTGGGCCAGAGCAGGCTGAGCGAGCCTTCGAGGGTGTCCAGATACCACCAGCCGTCCGCGGACTCCAGGAACACATCGCCAAATAGCGAGGTGAAGACCGGTTCCTTGCCGGTTAGGTCAAGGAAGGCCCACGAGTCCAGGGCCGACGCGAACTGCTCGGGCGTGAACGTCTTCGTCAGCTGCATCTGACCATCAAAGCATGACCCGGGCGACGGAACGCTCGGTCAAGGAGCCAAGCCACAGGACGTCCCCCTGCTGGCGGACCCCGGTGACCATGCAATAGCGTCCAGCCGGGCCGTGCAAAGTCCGCAGCACGTTGCCGTCGATATCGACCTGGGCGGCGAGTCCGTATTTGAGTGGCTGCGGCTGCAGGCTTTCCGGGAGCAAAGCCGCGATCCGCCGCAATGACGGATAGGGCAACAGTTTTTCCATGATGGGCAGTCGCGGGCTCGGCAGCGCGATCCAGAACGTCCCGTCCCCCACAGCCGACATGTTGTCCGGATAAGCCGGCAGATCAAGCAGTTCTGTCCGCTCACCGGTGCTCAAATCGAACCGGAGCAGACGGTGAGTGCTGTCCTCAAGGAGCAGCAGCTGATCCTCGGCTGGGCTCAGCGCGACCCCGTTGGGAAAGTAGAGGTCCATCGCGATCACTTCGGTCACACCGTCGCGATAGGACAGGAGGCGCCCATTGGGCTGATGCTCGAGAAGATCCCTTTTCCAAACCGATAGTGGGTACCGGTTAGAGCTGTCCGTGAAGTAGACGGTGCCGTCGGCGGACACAGCGGCGTTGTTACAGAATAGAATCGGCGTCCCGTCGGCGGTGCTAGTGAGGTCTTCCAGGCCACGATCGGTTAGCCGCAACAATCCCCGGTAGGCATCGCACACGATCAGGGTGCCGTCACGTGGATCGACCTCAATCCCCAGCGGGCGCCCACCGGTTTCGGCGATCAGTTCAGGCGTCCCGTTTTGCGAGCCCCAGCGCCAAATCCGCCCGTCATCACCACCAGCGACAAGCCGGCCGTCGAGGTCGACGCAAACGTCTTCAGGGCCGTGGCCTGACGGAAGGTCAAGCAGCTCAACATGATCCAGCGAAGTGTCAGTCGGCGCCCACACTCCCTCAAGCGCGGGAGGAACCGTTGCCGGAGCCTTGGCCGGGCTGATCCACCTGCGTCCCTTGGGCCTCATGCCGGCAGCTTAGTAAGCTCCGCGCGCCCTGACTACCGCTCCCACGGTCTTCCACATAATCAGCAGATCCGTCGTGAGCGACCAGTTCTCGACGTAGTAAAGGTCGAGCCGGATGCCGTCTTCCCAGGACAGGTCGCTGCGTCCACTGACCTGCCAAAGTCCGGTGATTCCGGGTTTGACGAGCAGTCGCCGCGCGACGTCACCGTCGTATTGCGCGACCTCGCTCGGCAACGGCGGACGTGGGCCGACGAGACTCATTGACCCACCGAGCACGTTGATCAGCTGCGGCAGCTCGTCGAGGGAGTAGCGGCGCAGGAACCGGCCGACTCCAGTGACGCGGGGATCCTTGCGCATCTTGAACATCAGGCCGTCGGTCTCGTTTTGTTCGGCTAGTGCCGCGAGCAATTGGTCGGCGTTGACGACCATCGTGCGGAACTTGTAGACGTCGAACTCTTCGCCGTCTTGGCCGACGCGCTTTTGTCTAAAGAAGACGGGACCGCGGCTGCTGACCTTGATGGCCAGCGCGATCGTCAGCAGCAGTGGCGAGATGAGCAGCATGCCGATGACGGCGATGAAACGGTCCGTGAGACCTTTGACGATTTTCGCCGGGCCGCTGAGATCGGGTGGCTCGACGTGAATCAGCGGCAGGCCAGCGACCGGGCGCGTCCTGATGCGCGGGCCGGCCACGTCGGTCAGTGCCGGGGCGACGACGAGGTCGATGCCGCTGCCTTCGAGCTGCCAGCCGAGCCGGCGCAGCCGCGAGGCGGTTAGCTCGGCCGAGGCCGTCACGGCGATCGTGTCCGCACTCGTCGCGGTGGCCGCTTCGACGATGGTGCGGAACGAGCCAACGACCGGGATCTCGCCCAGCCGTTGCGGTTCTGGTGTCGCCAGTGCGTGCGGGATGCAGGCGCCGACGACTTGGTAACCCGTCCAGCTCTCGCGGTCTAACTGGTGCACGAGTTCCATCACGTGCGGCACGTCGCCGACGACGAGAACGCGATGTGACCAGCCGGCTCCACGGGAGCGTGCCTTGTGCAGCGCGCGCCGGGCGACCCACCGGGCGGTCAGCAAACCGGTTGTCCCCATGACGAAAGAGAACCCGAGGAAAAGCCGGGAGATGTCGTTTTGGATGACGTAGCCACTGATCGCGATGATCCCGGCCAGCCGGAAGCTCGCCTGAAGGACCTGGCGGTATTCCTCGGCGCCGTAGCCAAGCACGCGGTCGTCGTAGCAGTGCAGGAGCTTTAGCGACAGCAGCCAGAAGAACACGAGCCCGGTCATGACCAAGACGTAGGGAACCTCGGTGCCGATGGGGCCGCCTTCTTCGGCGAACCGTGCGAAGTAGCCGCCGACGGCCGCCAGAGAGATCACGACAGCATCGATGATCACGATCGTGCGGACGTACCGGCGAAGGTGCGCTCTCGCGATCGAGACGGCACTCATCCCAGAATTTGTGGTGCCGGAAGTGATGACCGATGCTGCTGTCACCGGGACATCCTCGGACGTGGGACCGGATATGAGGACTGTTCAGACAGAAAGTAGTCACTTGAGCGCGGGTGATCCAGCGCACCAACAACGAATCGTTGGTCAACAGGCGTGAATACGCAATGAATAGCTGGCGGACGCACGTGTCAACGGTGGATGCCGTCGTCTTACGCGATCTAGCGTTAACGCATGCAGAGGCGCTTTCTCATGTGCCGGCCGACACACTTTGCCGTCACCTACAAGATCAACCCCTGGATGGACCCAACCGCACCCTACGACACCACTTTGGCCATCAGCCAGTGGGAATCGCTGGTGAGCGCATACGAGAAACTGGGGCACCAGCTCGAGTTCATCGATCCGCTGCCGGGTCTGCCAGATATGGTCTTCGCCGCCAACGGCGGCACGGTTATCGACGGCAAGATGTACACGGCTCAATTCCGCCACGCCGAGCGGGCCGATGAGGCCCCGGCTTACCGGGACTGGGCCGAGCGGGCCGGTTTTGAAGTGCACGAAGCCAAGCAGGTCAACGAAGGCGAAGGCGACATCCTCGTCGTCGGCGACGTCGTGCTCGCCGGCACGGGCTTCCGCACTTCTCACGCGGCGCACCTGGAAGCACAGGAACTCTTTGGCCGCCCGGTCATCTCTTTGCAGCTGGTTGACCCCCGCTTCTACCACCTCGACACGGCCATCGCCGTCCTGAGTGGATCGCGCGGGGAGACCCCAGCCAACATCGCCTACCTGCCGGAGGCGTTCTCGCCCGGTTCGCAGGCCGTGCTGCGCCAGCTGTTCCCCAACGCCGTCATCGCGAACATCGCCGACGCCGAGGTGCTGGGACTCAACGCCGTTTCCGACGGCCACAACGTCGTGCTGGCGGTGCAGGCCACGAACCTCATCGAGCAGCTGACCAAGGCCGGCTACAACCCAGTACCCGTGGATGTTTCTGAACTTCGGCTTGCTGGCGGCGGACCGAAGTGCTGCACCCTCGAATTGAGGAGCTGAGAAACGTGAACCTCACCCCAGGCGCCGTCGCCGATGCCGAACGCTGGACCGCGCACAACTACCACCCATTGCCGGTAGTGATCACCGAGGCTGAAGGCGCCTGGGTCACGGACATCGACGGTAAGCGCTACCTCGATTGCCTCGCCGGTTATTCCGCCCTCAATTTCGGGCACCGGCACCCGCAGCTGATCGCCGCCGCACACGCCCAGCTCGACCGGCTCACGCTGACCAGCCGTGCGTTCATCCACGACCAGTTCGCGGAGTTCTGCCATCGCCTCGCCCAGCTGACCGGGCAAGACCTGGTGCTGCCGATGAACACCGGGGCTGAAGCTGTGGAGACCGCCATCAAGGTGGCCCGCAAATGGGGGTACCGGGTAAAGGGCGTCCCCGCTGGAAAAGCGAAGATCATCGTGATGTCGGACAACTTCCACGGCCGCACCACGACGATCGTGAGCTTCTCCACGGACCCCGAGGCCCGTGACGACTACGGCCCTTACACACCAGGCTTTGAGATCGTTGCCTATGGCGACATTCTCGCGCTGGAAGAAGCGATCGACGACAACACCGTGGCCGTTCTCCTTGAGCCGATTCAGGGTGAGGCCGGCGTCATCGTTCCGCCGAGTGGTTACCTGGCAGCGGTTCGGCAGGTCTGCACGGATAACAACATCCTGTTCCTGGCGGACGAGATCCAAAGTGGACTCGGCCGCACGGGCAAGACTTTCGCCGTGGATCACGAAGGCGTTCAGCCCGACATGCACATCATGGGCAAGGCGCTCGGTGGCGGCATCGTTCCGGTGTCGGCTGTCGCCGCCTCGCACGAGGTGCTCGGCGTGCTGACGCCCGGCTCGCACGGCTCGACGTTTGGTGGCAACCCGCTCGCGTGCGCGGTCGGTATAGAGGTCGTCAAGTTGCTGGAGAAAGGCGAATATCAGCAACGTTCCGCCGAGCTAGGACAACGCCTGCTTGGCGAGCTGGAGCACCTCGACGGCCTGACAGCCGTGCGCGGCAAGGGTTTGTGGGCCGGCATCGACATAGACCCGAAGCTCATGTCGGGCCGCACGGCTTCGCTGGCCTTGCTGGAGCGTGGCGTTCTGGCCAAAGACACGCACGGTTCCACGATCCGGCTAGCGCCGCCGATCGTGATTTCGGAAGCCGAAATCGACTTCGCCGTGGATGCCCTGAAGACAGTGCTTAAGTCGGCCTGAAAATCATCGTGGGGGCTTCGGCCACCACCGATGAGACGTCCAGTGAACGGGTGCTCGACAGCGCCCCGAGGCGTCCGAACTCAACCCCTGGGAACAGTTCGACGATATCGGAGGCGCCGAGCACCCGGTGGGCTCCCTTGCTCAGGGCAAGCTCACCGTCGGCCGCACCGCCAAGCCGCACCGTCGTCCCGTTCATGCTCAGGTCGGTGACCTGAATCCCTTGCTGGGTAAGGGAAACAGACACATGTGAGCGGCTCACCTTCGCGAGCGCCTCTTCGCCCAGCCAGTGTCCTAACACGACACCCTGGCCGTTTTCCGGTGCGCGGCCAACGACCACGGGCTGTGCCGCGGTCACCACGAACCGGATGCGGATCACTCCGTCCACCCGCACCGCGAGCACCTGCTGCGGCGGCCGCGGACCGCCGTCTTGCAATGGTGCGTCATGGCGCGGACAGCTCGGCTGGGCCATGCGCAACCGGGGCACAGGGAGCCCGGCGCTACGCCGCATCGGGCCGAAGAGGCCGCACTCGGGATCGGGGCACTTCCACCAGCGCGACATCATCCGTGCGCCGACTTGATTGGGGCCGTGCGGGATCGAGGCGCGCGGGTTCAGGACCGCACCACCCGCGCCGGGCAGTGGCGCCCAGGTCGCCGGCATGGCACGGGAAATGACGGGAAGCCCGGTGAGGTCGGAGATCTCGGCGACGCGCTGCGCCGCCCCCGGCACCACTTCCACCAGACCGTCATCGCCCCAGCGGCGCATGACCATGCGCTCGTTTGAGGTCAAATCCTGATTGGACAGCAAGGATTTATCGACCACGCAGTAGGCGTAGACCTGTTCCTCACCCACCTGCCGGGCCAGAGCGTCGATCACGAGCCCCAGCCTCAGGAGGTTGGCTGGGCGTCCTTGACCGCCGTCCAGATCGGCGCAGTACATCATCTCGGCGACATCGATAACACCCGCACCCAGGGCAGGGTCGGTACCAAGACGGCGCTCTATCGCATCCAGAACCTGACTGACCTCAAACCGCATGAGCCCGAGACTACCCAATCTGCGCGCGAGTAGCGCCGCCATGCAGCGCGAGGCCGCTCGCCGAGGTCATCACGTCATCCGGGATACGGCGCTACGCAGCCTAGACAGATCTCTCAGGCGCCTTTCGTAGGTGATTGCCATGCCCACGAGCAGCAGCCCGAACACCGCGAGCGGGATCCACGCGTCCATAAACTGCCAGACAAGCGCGATCTCGTGCGCGGCCAGTATCAGCAGGGTTATCCCACCGAGCACGAACGGGGCCTGTTTGCGCCAGATTGCCCCGCCCACGACTACGATCAGGGCACCTGTCCCGAGCAGCAGACGGCGTTCCCAGGCGCCACTCTCGATCAGCACCGCGCCCAGGCTCGGCAGCAGGGCCGCGGCCAAGGCCGGACCGTAGGCGACCCAGCTCGTCAGGCCACCCTTGCGGGCCGCCGCGAAGATCCCAGCGCCGACGGCAAGCACCGCGACCGGCAGGGTGTAGGCCTCAAGCGTTTCCACCTGCTGTGCCCGCATGAGCACGATCCACGCGATCGCTTCGACGGCGGCGGCGATGGTGGCCCGCGCGACCGGCTGATGCGCCAATCCCGTCAGTCCAATCAGGACACCCCATATCGCCAGGACACCGGCGGCGTGATGCGGAGCGCCTACGCACAGCGAGAGCGCGACCAAGGCCGCCGAATGGGCTGACGCCTCAAGCGCCGTGCGCGAATCGCGTGCGAACAGGTAGCCAAGGCCAAGCAGGATCGCCGCGACAGCGAGCACCAGATAGGCGGTCACTTCCGGCTCCAGGTCCGCCGCCTGCCCAATGCTGAGCGCCAGCAACACCTTGGCGACCGCTCCAGCGATCCAGCCCGGGATGCCAATCCGCACCCCGACGAAAGCCATGACGACCGAGATCAGGGCCAGCGCCGTGATCGTGGTCCACTGCTTGGGCAAAGACCCGGCTAGGCCTGACAACGTGAGCACGACACCCAGAACGGCAACCGTGGCCTTGCCTTGCCGCATGGTGGCCACCACGATCCCGGCGAGGCCACCCAGGAGCGAGACCGCGGGAATGACCGGCCAGGGCACACCGCTGAAGGCAAGCCACGCCAGCGCCGGAAGGATCGCCGCCACGGCGGTGAGCTTCACCGAGCGCGTGTTAACCGCGATCGGCACGAGCAGCAGCGTCAAGGCGACCGTTGACCACAGGCCCACCTCTGGCGTGGCCCCGCGTCCTTCCCAGATCCGCGTCACTTGGGCAAAGGGCTCAAGAATCAGCGCGTACCAGACGGGCTTGGCCCACATCAGCGAGATCAATCCAGGCAGCAGTGGAGTCCACTTGACCCACGACCACGAGTACCTGAGCCCGGCCAGGGTCATCGCCACCGCGCTGAGCGCCGCGTAGAGCGCCGGTGACTCGTTGCCGGGAAGGTCCGGCCACAGCAGATAGAGCGCCGTGACCAGCCCGGCCACCACGTGGTAGCCACGGAACTGCCGTCCCGATCCGAGCAGGGGCACGATCAGCACGAGCACAGCCATCGTGCGCCAAGACGAGACCAGGTCCCCGCCGAAGACAGCGACCAGGGTGAACCCGAGCAACGGGATGACCAGATCCGTGACCCCGGCGGCGACGCCGGCCAGTTCGTGCCGTCCATCGATGGTGACCGCCGGGCGCAGCAGTCCCTTAGGCGCGACCGCCGACACGAATAGTCCGAGCACGGCGACGGCACCGAACACGGCCGCACCGAGCGCTGGCGTCGCCTGCCCGGCCAGAATCGCGTGCCAGACAAGGATCGCGGCCGTCGCCGATTTCGCGATGAGGCCTAGTCGCCCGGGCACGAGAAGTGCCCAAACGAGCAGTCCCGTGGCGGCGACGAGGTCCACAGTGGACGGTGCCCAGATCGCCACCGGCGGGGCACCGGGCAAAGCGAACGCCAGGGCGGCGATGCCAAGGATGACAAGGACTTTGCGCGTACGGCCGGCGGGAAGCAGGGCGGAGGCGGCCAGTGCCAAGGCCAGCGCGACCGGCATCTCCCAGTGATAGGGGCCCTCAAGGAGTTCCATGTCCCCCGCGTGCCACCACGGCACGGCCGCTGCGGCCGTTAGCGCGCCACGTGTGAGCGCCCAGCCGAACGAAACCACGCCGGGAAGGCAAAGGGCGACAATGGATCCCCAAGTCGCACCGGCTAGCCAGGGGTTTTGCAGGTAGCGCGAGAAGCCGAAAATCACCAGGACCGCGGCGAGCGCGGCAGCCGCCGCGGCTAGGACGATGCCCTCGTTGGTGAGCTGATCCACCATGGGCCGCAGGACGGCCGCGATGCTGGCCAGCACGATGCCTGCGCCAGCAAGCCCGCGGTGGGCCGCTTGACCGCTGACCGCGGCTCCCGCTGCCAGCGCCAGGGCGACCACGACAATCGCGGCCGAGGCCTCAAGGCTGTCGTGCAGCAAGAGGCCAGCCGCGCCGAAGGCGAAAGCGGTCAGGAACATGATGCCGTGCATGACCCATGCGATGGCTTGCTGAGCGGTGTTTCCCGCCGACCGCCAAATGACGAGCACGTTGCCTGCCGCCACCGCGGCGAAAACCATGGCCCAGCCGGGGCTCTGCAGTCCCGCGTTGCCAAAGTAGAGCGGCAGCACCGGCTGCGCGGTGACGAGAGCGAGATAGAGCGGCCCGCTGAGCTTGAACGCGGTGCCGTAGAAATACCCGGCGACCGTGGTCACAGCCGCGACCGTGCCCGCGTAGAGGCTGCCATCCATGCGTTGCACGTCAAGGAAGTTCACGTACCAGGCCGCGTAACCGTCCAAGACGATGAGCAGCATGCCAAGCGAGGCAAAGGTTTCCGCCGTCGCCCGGAGCCTGCGCTTGAGCACGAGCGGCGGAACCGACAGCGTGATGAGGGTGACGATGCTCAGGATCGCGGCCCGCGCGACGAGGCCATAGTTGGCCCAGGCGACCGCGGTGAAAACGATGGCGGCCGTGCCCAGGAGCAGGCCGCCGAGAATGAACAGCAAGTTTTGGACGGTCCTGGGGGCGGCTTCAGCGCGCACCGCAACGGTGGTCTGCTCCGGCGCCGGGCTCCACTTGGGCGCCGCCACCACCGGTGCGGTCATCGCCGCGAGGTTGACGGTCTGCTGCTCGGCCTGCACGGACTGCTTCTCCGCCGCGACCGCGTTACGCACCAGGGTCGCGTGATTTTCCCGCTGCCGGTGCATCTCGGTCAGCCGCGCTGACAAAGCCTCGTATTCGAGCTTGGCGGCCTGCACCTTGGCACTCAGCTCGAGGATCTGCTGGTCCAGCGTGATGACAGCGGCGGCGTGTGGATCCGGTGCGCGGCCACAGCCGGGGCAGGGCTGCTCCAGCGTGGTCAGGGTGAAGCACACCGGGCACGGGTAGGCGGACTCGTCCATGCCGCACAGCATGCCGCCTTTGATCGCCTCGCACTATCGGGCACCGTACTCAATCTGGTCCCCCCGGCATACTCAATCGCGTATGTTCAGGCCATGATCGTTGGAGGCCTGGTCTCCGTGCTCACAGGGCTGATCATGCTGATCTGGCCAGAAAAATCGCTGCTTGTCGTCGCTGCCCTGTTTGGGGTGTGGCTTCTGGTCATGGGCATTCTCAGCATTCTCCGCGCCTTCACGGCCAAGGAACTGTCAACATTCCGCCGCGTCTTCGTCGGGATCGCCGGTCTGCTCTACCTCATCATCGCGGCGGTCTGCCTACGCAACCTCTTCACGTCGCTAACGCTCCTCGCCGCCGTCATCGGTCTCGTTTGGACGGTTGGCGGCGCGGCCGAGTTGGCGAGCGGCTTTCCCCGGGTCCTTCCCGTCATCACGGGACTGCTCTCCATGGCGGCCGGCATAGCGGTGTTCCTGTGGCCCAAGCCATCCTTGCTCACGATCGCCGTCGTGGCCGGGATCGCGCTCGTCGTCATTGGACTCATCCAGGTCATCTACACCCTGGTCATCCGCCGCCGCGCCACCCACGTCGAAATGCCCGCCGCCTGAGGCTGGCGGGCGCCTAGGGTGCGGCCACCAACCATGAATGGCGGCCGCGCACTGGCGTTTGCGTCAGCCCAGGTCATACCACTTGTTTTGGCCGCATTTGCTCTGCACCCATTGAGGCACAAATATGCAGCGCGCTCGGCCTGTATGGGTGCAGAGCAAATGCGGCGCGAAAGCAGTTGCACGCTGGGGTTTGAGACGCGCTGGGCGCTGTATAAAACACGGATGCGGGCAGCCGGTTCTTGGACGCGCGGACCTTGAGGGCCTCGCGGGAGGAACGGCCGTTACCACGGCGGACATCGGAAATCGGGTTAAGGCTCTTGCCCTGACAGATAGTCCCGAGACGCGGCGTAGGCCGTGGAGACGCGATGGCGCACGCCGGCGGTGTCGCGGTAGGCCCACGGGCTTTCGTCGCCTTCTCCTCCGCCGGGCAGCAGATGGACCGTGACACCCGGTGGCGCGGAAGCGACTTCGTCGGCGAAGCGAGCCCGGCGCGCGAGTTCTAACGCGACGGCCGCCGCTTCCCACGGCCGTTCCGGTGGCGTGAGCGGACGGTCGGCCCGGCCGACCTGAAGCACGTAAACCGTTGTGGCGCCTAGGTCTACGGCCCGGCTCACAGGCGAGGGCCGAACGATCGAGCCATCGATGAAGTGTTCGCCATCAACGGTGGCGGGCGGAAGCATGCCGGGAACGGCGGCGGCGGCCATGATGGCGGGCAGGACAGGGCCTTCGGTGAACCAGTGTTCGGCGGCCCGCTCAATGCTCGCGGCCACCAGGTGCGTCGGAACCTTGAGGTTGTCGAACATGAGGTCTGGCCCCAGGTGCCGTTCGAGCATGCGCCGCAACGGTGCTGGGTTGTGCAGATGGGTTCGGGTGGCGAAGCGGCGCATCTGCCTGGGCACGGAGTCGCCGTAAACCTCATTGAGCTCTGGGCTGGCCCACAACCGGATCAAGTCGTCAATTACCGCGGGCGTCGGATCGAGGGCGACCATTGCCGCGTTGATGGCGCCGATCGAGGTCCCCACGAGAATGTCTGGCGTGATCCCGGCCCGGAAAAGGGCACGCAGCATGCCAACCTCGACGGCTCCGAGCACTCCCCCGCCGCCGAGCACGAACCCAACCGGCCCTGCCCCCACACCATCACAATAAAGGAGCCGCCGGCGTTGCCTGGTGGTTCAACGCCGGCGGCTCTGTTTCTCACCCGCCGTGCGACCTGCTGTCAGCACGGCGGGCGGTGTTCACGGGCGGCTCAGACCAGGAGCCAGAGTGCTGGTGTGGTAGCGGGTTCCCAGCCCACCAGCGAGGTGTGGTTCTGCCGGCAGGAGTAGTTCTTGCCCAGGTAACTGACCCGGGTGCCGACGGTGTAGGCGGTGCCCGGTGCCCACGCCGGATATTGGCCAGTGGCCGTAGGCGTTGGCGTCGGGCTGGAGGTGGGACTCGCCGTCGGAGAAGTGGTCGGCGAGGTCGTGGGTGACGTGGTCGGCGAGGTCGTGGGCGAAGTCGTTGGGCCACAAGGACCGTCATCGCGCCACGGCTTGCCGTCCCCGACGTTGAGGTCGGGCCGGTTGTTCTGGTTCCACCACTTCGCCGTGTAGTGCCGGCCGTTGTAGGAAACCTGCTGGTTCGTGTAGATCGTCGAGGAGTTCCAGGCCGGGGCGGTGCAGCCGGGCGGCGGCGAACTCGTGGGCGAACCGGTGGGGCTGCTCGTGGGGGAAGCGGTCGGCGACCCGGTCGGCGACCCCGTTGGTGTCACACCACCGCGGCCATAGTTGACCGCGAGATTGTAGGTCGTGCCACCAAACGTCAGCGTGTAGTTCGTCGGACCGGAAATCGGCAGCTGGTAGTTGAGCGTGAACTCAGCGAAGGAACCAGGAGCGATCGACAGGTACGACGGGATGGTCACCTTGGCATGATGGAAATCGCCTTTAAGGCCACCGATGTTGTTGCCCGTGTGTCCAGGCGTCACGGCCATGCTCCAGCCGGACTGCTGGCTCATGTTGCCCGGCGCCGACGTCCCGTAGTCGAAGTCGAGCACGGATCCACCGGGGATCGTGACGGTGGAGTTGTTGACGACCCGCAGTTCCGGGTTGATCGGGTAGTTGGAGTCACCGAGGGCGAATCCGCCGATCTGCACGTCGACGTTCAAAGTGGACGCTGGCATCGGTGTGTTCGACTTCGAGGCGCCATACGGTCCCGCTGCCGTGAGCTTGCTGTGCAACAGGTTCGTGAGCGTGTTGCCCATCCGGTATTCGCCAGCCGCGCTGTTGTAGGCGTAGTCGCCGGCGAGTTCCCAGATCATGATGCCGCCGAGGCCCTTGCTCGCCACGTAGTCAGCCTTGGCACCGAGGGACTGCTCGTCCTCAGTGGACAGGAAGACCTTCTTCGTGTTGTTCCACAGCCAAGGGGCGACTAGTGCGCTGGAGTAGTGCCGGGTGTAGGTGCCCGTCAGGTCGTCGGCCGGGTCGGTGCCCGGAGTGAGCCCGTAGGCGGCACGGTAGGACCCGGCGATTCCGTTCTCCAGGTTCTTCGCGTGCCACATCGGGTTCGACCCGGCCGGCTCCTCCACACCCGCGGTGTTCAGGTCGTGCCAAAGATTGTCGATGCCGATCGCGCCATCACCGCAGGGCGACTGTGTGCCCGGCGGGCAGTTGGCCGTCTTCGCCGCGGTGCCCCACAGGCCGTTGGTGCCACCGGTGACGTTGCGGTGGCCGCGGGTGTAGTACGGGACGCCGATGTTGATGCGTCCACTTTGGACAGCGCCACGGAAGTAGTGGTAGGCCCAGTCGGTGTTCAGGTAACCGATGCCCTGGTAGGCACCGTAAACACCGCCGGCGGTCAGTTCGTTGTCGTCACCGTTGTCATACAGAGCCGCGTTCGGGCCAACGAACTTGTTCCAGGCACCGTGCAAGTCGTACGACATGATGTTGATGTAGTCCAGGTACTGCGTGGTCTGGTAAGCCTCCATGCCGCGCAGCAGCCAGCCACTCGCCGGTGCGGCGACGGTCAGCATGTAGTACTTGCCGTCGGCGGCGGCGGCCGCGTCGAGCTTCTCACGCAGGGTCTTCATCAGCACGGAGTATGACGCGTTGAGCCCTGCCCGCTTGGCATTGGCCTGAGCGAAGTCGAGCGGGTTACCGGCGTCGTTATTGGACGTCGGGTACTCGTAGTCGATGTCGACGCCGTTGAAACCGTAGGTACGGATGAAGTTGACCACCGAGTCGGCGAAGGTGTTGATACCAGCCGTGTTCACGGTGTTGCTGGACGTCGTGGTCATCCGGTAGAAACCGCCGGAATCCACGCGCGTGCCGGCGTCGTTGAAGAAGCCGCCGGTCTCGGCCCATCCACCGACGCTGATGAGGGTCTTAACGTTTGGGTTGGCCTTCTTGTACTTGTTCAGCAAGTTGAAGTGACCGGTGTAGGAGTAAGCCGGATCCATCTCGGCACCCACGACTCCCGGCCAAGTCATGTTCGTGGCGGGGTTGTTGGTGGCGGTGGGTGTGCCGACCGAGATCTGGTTCGACGCGTTCACGTGAGCGAAGGCGTAGTTGATATGGGTCACCTTGTCCCACGGGATGTTGCTGGCCAGATAGGACGGACGGCCGTCCTTGCCGTGCCGCCACGACGTGAAGTAGCCGATGACGCGGCGCGGGTGACCCGCTCCCATCGTCTCGCGCCCGGCGGAGTCATATGCGGTGCAATAGGGCGTCGCCACTCCGGGGGTGCGATAAAGCCCGTCGGGACGACATGTCTCATGGTCTACAGCGGACGCGGCGGAGGCCGACATGACCACCGCTACGGCGGTTGCCGCCAGCCCGGTCACCACTGCGGTGACAAGGTTTATTAAGGGTTTGCGCTGCATGGCCACACGCTCCTGCGCGATTACCTAATAGGAAAGTTTGCTAAAAGTTAATCCTGTGACGGCGGCCACGCAAGAGGTGTACTCAGATGTTTAAGGCTCCGTTAGGCCTTCATGACGCCAGATCGTGAATGACGAGGTTGCTGAATGTCACGTCGTAGGGCAGGTTGCCTGGGTTGACCGGCACGGAGATCCCGAGACGCACCGAGCCCTTGTCAAACGACGAATCCAGCACGGACATCATTTCCTGTCCGTTGTGGAAGATGGCGATCTGGCTGCCGCGAAGCACAATCTTGACCTTGAACTTGGTCTTCATCGGTATCGGGCTGGCCAAGTCTTTCGTTCGCACGACGGGTTGCTGATTGTCCTGGTGCAGATAAAGGGCATAGCGGTTGTGGCAGACCTCAAGCAGATAGCCACGCAGGTTGGAGAACCTGGTCCAGATGGCGGCGCAGGCTTCCGGCTTATGCAGCGACACATCGACTTCAGCGCTCATGTCCCGCAACTCATCCATGGCACCCGGGCAGCGATAAGTGCCGGGACGCTCGATGTGTGCGGTCATGCCGTTCTTGACCGTGCATTTGCCAAGCGGCATCTCGTCTTTGGACTTCCAGGACGCCGTGTCAGAGGCCAGGGAGACCTCGATGAACGCGGGTTTCGCCGTCTGCACAGGCGTGGCGGTGGGAGAAACCGCCGGGGTGACTGATGGCGAAGGTGTCGCCGTTGGCATCGGAGTCGGAGTGTCCAAGACCGACGGTGTGGAAACCGGGCTCAGCCCAAAGTCAAACGGGGGGCGGATCGCTCCGCTGAGGAAGCCGCCAACGGCAGCGGCCAGCAAGACGGTGGCGGCGGTCAGCAACGGGATCGCCACCTTGCGGCGCTTGCGCGGAGCGTGTGTCACCACTTCTGCCACGGCGACCCCGGGAGCCAGCCGCGTGGTGTCGGTGGAGACGGGAGCCACGGTCACGACGGCCTGCTTGCTGGCGGCTTCGATCCGGGCACTCGTGCCAACGAGCTCGTCAAGCAGCTCGCGCGCGGTCGGCCGGTCGGCCGGGTTCTTCGCTAGCGCCCGCTCAACCAAGTCACGGATCAGCCCGGTGAGCCCGCTGAGATCGGGCGGCTGCGTCAGGATGCGGGCCGCGGTCTCGATGCCATTGCCCCCGGAGAACGGGGTGCGCCCGGTGCCCGCGAAGCAAACGACGGCACCCCAGGAGAAGACGTCGGCCGCCGACGTCAGCGGCAGGTTCAGCCCCGGGTCGAGCCTTTCCGGTGCCATATAAGGGATCGTGCCGATCAGCTGGTTGGAGCCAGTGTCGGTCAGCGCCGTGCCTTCGGGCGCCCTGGCGATGCCAAAGTCGATGACCTTCGGCCCGGCAAGGGACAGCAACACGTTGGCGGGCTTAAGGTCACGGTGGATCACTCCGGCACCGTGAATGCCGGTGAGTGCCGTCGCCACGCCGATCGCCAGACCGTGCAGGTTGGCCGGGCTAAGCGATCCTTGCTCCTGAACGACCCGGTTGAGCGACGGCCCTTTGACGAACTCGACGACAAGGTAAGGCGGGTCGAAATCTGAGTCGGCGTCAAGCACCTCAGCCGTGCAGTAGGCGGGCACCTGCTTAGCCCGGGCCACTTCGCTGCGAAAGCGCCGCCGAAAGTCGGGGTCGCTGGCGAGATCGTGACGGATCATCTTGAGTGCCACGAGCGGGCCGTCAGGCTTCTGGGCCAGGTAGACGCTGCCCATGCCGCCCTCGCCGAGCCTTCTGAGCAACGCATACGGCCCGAGCTCGGCCGGGTCGGATTGCCGCAGGGGCCGTCCAACCGAGGCAGCAACGCCAGTCATTTGATTCGTATCCCCGAGCGCAAGAAAGGTAACCAACCGGGGACAGCATGCCATTGCGGCGCCTTTATTGCAGCCCTGCGTTCAGCTCAAAACAGCCAAGGGCAGCGTGATCCGGAATGTCGCACCCCCGCCTTCGGTTGGGACACACACCACGGAACCGCCATGGGCCGCAACAAGACCGGACACAATGGATAGGCCCAGGCCAGAGCCGGTCGCCGGGGACCTTTCGTGATCCCGGGCGCGTGCCGGATCGACGCGATAGAACCGCTCGAACACCCGCTGAGCGTGTTCCGGCGCGATGCCGGGTCCTCGATCTGCCACTTCCAGAAGCGCCTTGCCCTTGTCCACCCCAACCCGGACGGTCACGGGCGTTCCGGGCGGCGTGTGCGAGAGCGCGTTGGTGACCAGGTTGGTGACGATCTGCCGCAGCCGGTCCTCATCGCCGATCACGACAGGAGGGTCATCGCCAACGAGTTCCAAATCGACCGGGTGCCCTTCAATCGCATCAGCAGCAATGGGTACCAAGTCAACCTGATCCTGGCGCAACGGCCGCTCTTCGTCGAGGCGGGCGAGCAGCAAGAGGTCTTCGACGAGCACGCCCATGCGGGTCGCCTCGGACTCGATGCGGGCGATGAGCGCCGACACTTCAGCCGGGTCGGTGACCGCTCCCTGGCGGTAAAGCTCCGCTAGCCCGCGGATGCCGGCCACGGGCGTGCGCAGTTCGTGTGAGGCGTCGGAAACGAACCGCCTTAGCCGCGCGACGTTTCCTTCGATCTCGTCGAGCATGCTGTTCAACGTGCCCGACAAGCGGCCCATCTCCGTCGCGGGCGCGGCGAGCGCTGGTACCCGCCGGGAAAGGTCTTTGCCCGCGACGATTTCCTCGGCCGTTTGCTCCACTTCGGTCAGTGGGCGCAAACCAACGCGCACGACGGCGACGCCGAGCAGGGCTGAAAGGCCAAGCACCGTCAGCATGACGACCAATTCGATCCCCACGAAGCGGGCCATCGTCCGTGCGGTTCCGGACATGTCGTAGGCGATAACCAAGATCCCGCTGCCGTTGTCGAGATCCGTAATGATCACGCGATATCCGGGGTGGTGCCGCTCACCGTCCACATAGAACGGTTTATCCCGCTGGGTGGGCAGTTCCGGGAGGATCAGCTTCTGGTCGGGCGCCGCGAACTCCCATTTGATGGTGCCGTCGGCATTTCGCACCTGCACGACGTAGGCGTCGAGCAGGTCCCGTTCGCGGTCAGACAACACCGGAGCGTCCACATTGGACGCATCAAATGCCTGCAGTCGCTCCTGTGCGTAGATCAGCTGCTCGTCAACGCGCGCGGTGAGGTACTTACCGAGCAGGTGCCCGCTGGCGATTCCGGCGCACGAGAATCCCGCCGCGACCAGGGTCAGCACCCCGGCGAGCAGCCGTGACCGCAGCGACCAGCGCTTGGGCCGCTTCACTGCCGTGGCAGCCTTAGCGAGTAGCCGAAGCCGCGCAAGGTGTGGATCAGTTGCGGCTCAACGATGTCGACCTTGCGGCGAAGCATCGAAATATAGGACTCAACGATGCGAGCGTCGCCACCGAAGTCGTAGCGCCATACGTGATCGAGGATCTGCGCCTTGCTGACGACCCGTTCTGAGTTCACGAGCAGATAGTGCAGCAGTTTGTACTCGGTGGGCGACAGCTTGATCAGCTTGCCATCCCGGGTCACGTCGTGCGTTTCCTCGTCCATTTCGAGGTCGGCGAAGCGCAGCACCGGTTTGTCGGCGGGGGCCGCGTAGGTGCGGCGCAGCACGGCCTTGATCCGGGCGACGACCTCTTCGAGACTGAACGGCTTGGTGACGTAGTCGTCCCCGCCGACGGTCAGTCCAGTGATCTTGTCTTGCACCCCGTCACGGGCCGTGAGGAAGAGCACAGGGATGTGCCTTCCGTCGGCACGCAACCGCCGCACGACTTCGAATCCATCGACGTCAGGCAACATCACGTCAAGCACGAGCAACTCCGGCTTGAAGGCGGCGGCGACCTTGAGGGCTTCCGCCCCGGACGCGGCCGTCCGCACGTCGAAGCCCACGAAACGCAGGCTGGCTGACAAAAGCGACACGATGGTCGGTTCGTCGTCTACCACAAGCAGTCGCTGCACGTGGCCAAGTGTGCCCTCAGGGTGAGCGCCACTCCAAGATCTTGTGGGTAACTTTCAGCTTTGATTCAGCCAACCTTGCTGGTTCATTTGGTTGGGTATCCCGGTGTCTTTCCTAGCCAGGCTTAGTCTCGCCAATCGCGGGCTGGTCGCGCTCATCACCATCGCCATTCTCGGCTTCGGTGTCGCGACCGTTCCGCAGCTCCGCCAGCAAATGCTGCCCGACCTGCAGTTCCCCAGCATTTCCGTGATCGCCTCCTACCCGGGTGCCACGCCTGAGATCGTCGAACAGCAGGTGTCCATCCCGATCGAGCAAGCGGTCTCCGGGATCGACGGCGTCACGATGATCACGAGTGCGTCCCGCAACGGGTCCTCCACCGTGTGGGTGAACTTCGACTACGGCGTTGATGTCAAGGACATCTCCGCCGACATCGAGCAGGCCCTGTCCCGCATCGACAGTCGTCTGCCCGCCAACGTCGACCCGACGGTGTTCGCGGGAACGTCCGACGACCTTCCGGTCATCGTGCTGGCAGCCAGCGGGGGCGACGACGAAGCTCTGGCGAAACGCTTGCGGGACAAGGTCGTCCCGGAGCTCAACAAGATCGATGGCGTACGCGAGGCGACCGTCAACGGAGCCCGCACCCGCCAGGTGACGATCAGCCTCGACCCGGTCGCACTGGCCGCTAAGGGACTCACGATCCAGTCGGTGACGACGGCCCTGACGGCAAACGGCGTCGCGAGTGCCGGTGGCGTGATCAACGAGAACGGCCTGTCCTACTCGGTCGCGATTGGCGGGCGGTTCACCTCGCTCGACCAGATCCGTGAGCTCTATCTAGCACCGCCCGCGGCGCCTGCCGCAGCAGGGCAAGCTCCAAAAGCGACAGTCGCCGTGAGCACCGTTCAGCTCAAGGAAATCGCCAAGGTCGAGTCTGTCGCCACGGATGCCACGACGCTAACCCGCACCAACGGCCAGCCAAGCGTCGGTGTCTCAGTGACGGCGATCCCCGGGTCCAACGTCGTGGCCATTTCACAGGCCATCAACGAAAAGCTCCCCGAGCTCAAGGGCGACGGTGAACTGACCGTCATCTTCGACCAGGCTCCCGAGGTCGAGCGCTCGATCGAAAGCCTTACCACGGAAGGGCTTTTGGGCCTGCTGTTCGCGGTTCTGGTGATCCTGTTCTTCCTGCTGTCCGTCCGGTCAACCCTGGTAACAGCAGTTTCGATCCCGGTCAGTGTGGTCATCGCCCTGATCGCGTTGTGGATGGCTGACTATTCGCTCAACATCCTGACCCTGGGCGGTCTGACCATCGCGATTGGACGTGTGGTAGACGACTCGATCGTGGTGCTGGAGAACATCAAACGGCACCTGGCCGGTGGCGAGGAGAAGAAGCACGCCATCCTCACCGCGGTCAAGGAGGTCGCGGGTGCGGTCACGGCTAGCACGCTGACCACGGTCGCGGTGTTCCTGCCGATCGCTTTGGTCGGCGGATTCGTGGGCCAGATCTTCGGCCCCTTCGGCCTGACCGTCACGGCTGCCCTTCTCGCCTCGCTCATCGTCTCGCTGACGATCGTCCCGGTGATGGCTTACTGGTTCGTCAAGCCGCCAAAAACGGCCAAGATGGATGAGGCTGAAGCCAACGGGCGCTTGCAGCGGGCGTACACGCCCGTGCTGCGCTGGTCGCTCAAGCACCGGGCCGTGACGTTGCTCCTGGCTCTCCTGATCGCTGGTGGCACAGGCTTCCTCGCGACGCAGATCGACACGAGCTTCATCGGCGGCTCCGGCACGACGCTGAACATGTCCCTGCAAATGCCAAGCGGCACAAGCCTTGCCACGACTGACGCGGCGGCCAAGAAGATCGAGCAGATCCTTGCCGACTCCGACGACGTGACCTCATACCAGGCGACCGTTGGCGGGGGCGGCAACCCGTTCGGTGGCGGGGGCGGCAACACGGCCCGCGCGAGCTTCAACATCACCATCAAGGAAACCGCCGACAGGCAGGCCGTCATCGACGACCTCCGCACGAAGGCCGAGGCCCTCGGCAAGGACGTCGGTGAAGTGACCGTTGGCGGTGCTGGTGGAGGAGGAGGCGGCTTCGGATCGTCTAATCTGGAGGTTGAGATTCAGGCTGGCGATGAAGCCACGTTGCGTGCCGCGACCAAGCAGGTGCGCGACGCCGTCGCCGGGCTAGCCGATGTCACTGATGTCAAGGACGACCTCGCCGCCAACACCGAACAGGTCCAGATCACGCTCAACCGGGCCGCCGCGGCCAACATCGGCCTGACCGACGCCTCGGTGGGACAGTTTGTCGGACAAGCCTTTAGGGGTACTCAGATAAGCCGTCTCGTTGTCGACGGGGTCGAACAGCCGGTCGTCTTGCGGACCGGTGCCGCACCGGCCGACCTCAACGCGCTCAAGGCATTGCCGATCGGGCCGGGGCTCAAGCTCGGTGACGTGGCGAAGGTCGAAATCGTGGGTGCCCCGGGCATCATCAATCGCGTTGACGAGGTGCGCACGGCTAGCGTCACCGCGACCCCGACCACGGAAGCGCTCAACGTCGTCAACCAGGCTTTGTCGGACAAGCTGAAGTCGCTGGCTTTGCCGGCGGGTGCTACGTACACCATTGGTGGGGTCACCCAAAGTCAGGCGGAAGCGTTCGGCGACCTCGGCCTCGCGATGGTCGTGGCGATCGGGCTCGTCTTCCTCGTCATGATCGCGACGTTCCGTGGAATCGTGCAGCCGCTGATCCTGATGGTCTCGATTCCGTTCGCGGCCACCGGTTCGCTGGGGATGCTCTTCATTACCGGGCAGCCGCTGGACCTTCCAGCCATGATCGGTCTGCTGATGCTCATCGGCATCGTGGTCACCAACGCCATCGTGTTGCTGGACCTGATCAACCAGTACCGCAAGTCTGGAGTGGACACCTACGAATCGATCATCGAAGGTGGCAAGCGCCGCCTGCGCCCGATCCTCATGACCGCCGTGGCGACGATTTTCGCGTTGCTGCCCATGGCTTTCGGGCTCACCGATTCCAGCGCGTTTATTTCCCAGCCGCTCGCGGTAGTAGTGATCGGCGGGCTCGTCACCTCGACGCTCCTGACGCTCGTGCTCGTGCCGGTGCTGTATTCACTGGCCGAGGGCTTCAAGGGCCGGGTGCGCCGCAAGCCCGCCGCCACGCCTGAAGTGCGCGAGCCGGCCACGGTATAGCCCTAGCCAAACCGACTACGCGGGCCAGCACCCGCGAGGGGCCGCCTCCCCTCGCCCGTGCTGGCCCGCGGCTTCGCGTGCCGGGCCGTGAAACGTGCGGTCGCGTGGGTCCTTTGAAAGACTGTCGCGCGTGGGTTACGTCGCCGCTATAGACCAGGGAACGACCTCATCGCGCTGCTTCCTCTTCGACGAGCAGGGCCAGCTGACCGCCTTCGATCAGCGTGAGCATCGCCAGATCTTTCCCCAGCCCGGCTGGGTCGAGCACGATCCGGCCGAGATCTGGGCCAACGTGCAGGCTGTCATCGAGGCTTGCCTAGCTAAGGCCGGCATCAGCCGTCAGCTGGTCCGCGCGGTGGGAATCACGAACCAGCGCGAGACAGCGATGCTCTGGGACCGGGCGACGGGCGAGCCGGTCGGCAACGCCATCGTCTGGCAGGACACGCGCACCGCGTCAAAACTCGCTAGCTACGGCGACATCGACACCTTCCGCGCCAAGACCGGACTGCCCTTGGCGACGTATTTCTCCGCGCCGAAACTGCGCTGGCTCCTCGACGCGACGGGCCGCTCAGATGTGCTGGCCGGGACGATGGACAGCTGGCTCATCTACAAGCTGACGGGGCAGCATGCCACCGACGTCACCAACGCCAGCCGGACCATGCTGATGAACCTGTCCACTTTGGACTGGGACGACGCACTGCTCGAAGCGTTCGGCATCCCGCGCGACTTCCTGCCCACGATCAAGCCTTCGATCGGCTCATTTGGCACCATCACCAGCGGCCCGCTCGCCGGAGCCGAGGTCAGCGGGGTGCTCGGCGATCAGCAAGCGGCACTGTTCGGCCAGGGGTGCTTCGAGCCCGGCGAGGCCAAATGCACCTACGGCACGGGTGCCTTCCTTCTGCTCAACACGGGAAATGCCCCGATCGCGTCCACCAAGGGACTCGTCACCACCGTGGGCTACCAACGCGAGGGCGAGCCGGCCGTCTACGCCCTCGAAGGCTCGGTCGCCGTCGCCGGAGCTCTGGTCCAGTGGCTGCGCGACAACCTGGGCATCATCAAGACCGCGAGCGAGGTTAACGATCTTGCCTCCACTGTGGACGACAACGGCGGCTGCTACATCGTGCCGGCGTTTTCCGGGTTGTTCGCGCCCTACTGGAAGCCGGAGGCGCGGGGCGTCATTTGCGGGCTGACCAGCTACGTCACCAAGGCCCACCTCGCCCGCGCCGCCCTGGAAGCCACCGCGTGGCAGGTCCACGACGTCGTCGAGGTGATGGCACAGGAGTCGGGCCAGCGGGTCGCCGCCCTCAACGTCGACGGCGGCATGACCGCCAGCTCACTGCTGCTCCAGATTCAGGCAGACCTCTTGGGGGTACCGGTCGTCCGCCCGACGATCACCGAGACCACCGTGCTCGGCGCCGCCTATGCGGCCGGCCTGGCCACCGGGGTGTGGCCGTCACAGGAGGTGCTGCGCGGCTACTGGCGGGCAGACAAGCGCTGGGAGCCGACACTCTCCACTGTGGACAGGCAAAAAGCGGCCGCCCGATGGCAGGCCGCTGTCGCCAAAACATTGCCTTAACGAAAGTTAGGGCGGTAGGTGAGATGACCAACCCCCGGAGGCCACCTCTACCCACCGCCCCTTGGGGAGGAGGCACAGGTCGTGTGCGCTTACCGCTAAGACGCTTCCCGGAGCGTCACGGTTGCGGTCTTCTGCTCACCATTCCGGGTATATTCCACCGTCACCTTCTGGCCGACGGTGCCCGATTGGACGGCTGAGACCAGGTCATCGGAGTCATTGACGACCTTGTCCCCGAATTTCGTGATGACATCGCCCTGCTGGAGCCCTGCCTCAGCGGCCGGGCTGTTAGGCGAGATCGCGCTGATCTTCGCGCCGCCCGTTTCCTCGGCCGTCACGGAGACGCCCAGGAATGGGTGACTAACCTTCTGCCCCTTCATGAGCTGCTCGGCCACGGTCTTGGCCTTGCTGCTCGGGATGGCGAATCCGACACCGATGTTGCCTTCGCCCTGTCCGCTCGTGGCGATGGCGGTATTGATGCCGATGACATTGCCGTTCATGTCGACCAGCGCGCCACCGGAGTTACCCGGGTTGATCGGCGCGTCGGTTTGCAGCAGTCCGGACAGTGAGGTGCCGCTCTCCCCGGCCCTGATCGTCCGTTCCTTGGCGCTGATGATGCCCTTCGTCACGGAACCCTGCAGGCCCAGTGGGCTTCCGACGGCAAGCACCGTGTCGCCAACGTTGACCTTGCCGCTGTCGGCCAGTGTCGCTGGGGTCAGGCCCGTCGCTTCGGCCTTGACCACGGCGAGATCGGTTCTCGGGTCAGTGCCGACGACTTTGCCCTGAATCTTCTTTCCATTCGAGAGAGTCACCGAAACGGACCCTCCCCGTGCCGACTCGACCACGTGGTTGTTGGTGAGGATGTAACCGTCCTCGGTCAGGATGACCCCCGATCCCTCACCCGACCCGGTCGCGATCGAGACCACGCTCGGCTGGATCTTGGCGGCTACACCTGCGACCGAGTTCTCATTGACCACCGGAGCCGTGTCCGTGCTCATCGGAAGGTTGATGCCGTCACCGTTGTTGATCGCGGTCGCGATCACGGCGCCGGTGATGCCAGAGCACAGCGCCAGCACACCGGCCGCGGTCACCCCGGCGATCGCCTTCACCGCCGTGGGCACCCGCTTCTTCGGCGCCGCGTTAGGCGGTGTCCACGTTGGACTGTGCGGCCCGGATACCGGCGTCTGCCCCACCACGTATCCACTTGGGCCATATCCCGCACCAGTCGTCGGGGCGGCCTGCCCAGCCGCATATCCCGCACCCACACCGGCAGCCGCATAAGCGGGCCCCGAAACCGGCTGCGATGCCGTTCCGCCGCCCGCGCCGCTCGTCGGCGTTTGCCCCGCCGGGAGGCTTTCGCCGGCGCCGTAAGCCGCGCTGCCGAAGGCCGGCTGCGATGCCGGGTGTGTGGGCGGTGTGGATTCACCGGAGGCCGAAACCGCATATGCCGCACCGGCTGCGGGGGTAACGGCCGTGTCGTCCGTGCCTGCTCCCGGCGTCGTGGACGAACTCGGCTGCCCCACCGCGGCGGCCGGTTCACCCGCCGGGGAGGTCCAGCCCTCGGCTGGCGGCTGGTTGCCTGGCTTATCGATCTCGCTCATGGTGTCTAGTCTTCCCTCGGGTACTGATGTATCTCTGGTTTTGCCCTGTATCTCAGCTGTGAATCACAACGATTCATCGACCGCCGCGTCTATTGGCAGTCTCACGATGAACGTCGCGCCCTGCTCAGGTGTGCTCTGCACCTCAACCTTGCCGTTATGAGCCGCGACGAGTGCCGCCACGATCGCCAGGCCTAGGCCCGTGCTCACGTGACCGTCGGCACGTCTTGTCCGGGCGGCGTCGGCGCGATAGAACCGCTCGAACACCCGGTCGGTCTGTTCTGGGCTGAGCCCCGGCCCGTGATCGGCCACTTCCAGCACAGCCTCGTCAGCGTCTCGGTAAAGCCGGACCTCCACGGGAGTGCCCTGTGGCGTGTGCGCCAAGGCGTTGCCCATGAGGTTGTTGATGACTTGGCGCAGCCGCGCGTCGTCACCGAGCACGATCAGTTCGCCGGAGTCCGGAGCGACCGACAGCGTGATCTCGCGATCAGGTGCTAGAACCTGTGCCGCCTGAACGGCTTCGATGGCGAGGACGCGGAGTTCGACCGGCAGCGCGCGCACAGGACGCTCTTGTTCCATGCGGGCCAGCAGCAGCAGGTCTTCGACGAGCAGTCCCATGCGCCGGGCTTCGTCTTCGATGCGCTTCACCAAGGCTGCCGTGTCTTCGGGACTGCCGACCGCGCCTTGACGGTAAAGCTCGGCGAAGCCACGGATCGTCGTGAGTGGAGTGCGCAACTCGTGCGAGGCGTCCGCGACGAACTGCCGCATCTTCTCCTCTGAACGCAGCGCCCGGTTCTCCGACTCGTGTGAAGAGGTGAATGCTTGCTCGATTTGCGTCAGCATGGCGTTGAGCGAGCGGGCGAGCGAGCCAACTTCGGTCTTGGGTTCTTCGGCTCCCTCTTCAGGGTCGGGCACCCGTCGCGTGAGATCGCCCCCGGCGATCGCCCCGGCGGTCCGCTCGATCGTCGCTAGGGGACGCAGGCTGCGCCGCACGAGATCCGTGCCCAGGGAGGCCGCCATGATGAGCGCTGCCGCGCCACCGTAGATAGTCGTTTGCAGCACTCGCTTCTTCAGGCCGTCGACTTCGTTGGTGCTCTTGGCGACCAGGAAAAGCCGGCCGTCGGAGAACGCCGAAATCATCATGCGCCACTTGTGTTTGCGGTCCTGCGAGTAGACGATCCGGTATTCCCCAAGCGATTTGCCCAGAGCTTCAGCGTTTTCGGTGAAGACCGGGCGCTCGTTTTCCGGCAAGCCGCTGTAAGCGCTGAAGTGCCACTCCGACCCCGGGTTGGGGTAGATGATGATGTAGTCACTCGGCAGAGGCAGTTTTTGTGTGCTGGAAATGACCGCCGGGGGTGCCTGCTGCAATTGTCCCGCAGCGGCAAGGAGGTCCGAGTCCACTTTGTCGGTGAGGTAGCGGCCGATAGCCAAATTGCTCGCGACTCCAATGAGGACGATCGCGAACGTCAGCAACAGCATCACCAAGGCGACGAGCTTGATGCGCAGCGGGACCCGGTTCAGCTTCATGCGGTTGGTTTACGCAACACGTAGCCCACGCCGCGCAGGGTCTGGATCAGGCGGGGCTGCACGTTGTCGACCTTGCGGCGCAGGTAGGAGATGTAGGACTCGACGATGTTGTCGTCACCCCGGAAGTCGTAATTCCAGACGTGATCGAGGATCTGAGCTTTACTGAGCACGCGGTTGGGGTTGTGCATGAGGTAGCGCAACAGTTTGAACTCTGTCGGCGACAGCTGCACCAGGTTGCCCCCGCGGTGGACCTCGTGGGTCTCCTCGTCCAGCTCAAGGTCAGCGAACGACAGCTTCGGCGTCGCGGCCGACTCGCCGGTCGTGCGGCGCAGGACCGCCCGGATGCGGGCGGTCAGCTCTTCGAGACTGAACGGCTTCGTCACGTAGTCGTCCCCGCCGAGGGTCAGTCCACGGATCTTGTCATCCGTCCCGTCACGGGCCGTCAAGAACACCACGGGCACCCGGTCGCCATCGGCGCGCAGTTTCTTGATCACGTCGAAGCCGTCGAAGTCTGGGAGCATCACATCGAGCACGACAAGATCAGGGCGCTGCTGGGACGACGCCGCGAGCGCGGCGCTTCCGCTGGTCACCGCCCTGACTTCGAATCCGGCGAAGCGCAGGCTTGCGGATAGCAGCTCGAGAATATTCGGGTCGTCCTCGACCACCAGCAGGCTCGCCTCAGGCATGAACCCATCTAACCCCGGTTCTCTACGCCCTCGCTGAGGCTTTCCTGAAAGCTCTCTGTGAGATCGACGCAGCCGCTTATACCTCTATTTCCGGACATCACCCATTCGTGCATGCACGGAAGTAGTACAGGTCACACAAATTGTGTGGTCAGCGCCTGTAGTCGCCTGCCTATCGTCGGCAAATGCCAAGTTCCCCCGGAAGTCACAGGCATAAACGCTCAAGACGTAGTCATCGTGGTAGGCATCGCGCCCATTCCCGATCGGCGGTCCCCTTACCGGGGCTTGTCCTCGCGGGTTGCCTCATCGGCAGCGCGGCAGTCTTCACCGGCAGCGTCTCAGCAACAGAACCTGTGGAACAACAGCTCGCCAACAGCGATCTAACGTCCTTCATGGCGGACCGCACGACCGAGGAAAAGACCACCTCCCGGTCCTTTGAGCGCACGTCCCCTACCCCGAGCCCGAGCCCTTCCCCCACGCCGACGGGCCCTCCCGCCCCGGTCGCCGGGCTCAATGTGACCCAGATGAAAAACGCGGGAATCATTGTCCAAGTTGGACAGCAGATGGGCTTGCCGAAGCGGGCCATCATCATCGGCATGGCGACGGCGATGCAGGAAAGCAATCTCTACAACAACGCCAGCGAGGCCGTGCCAGAGTCGTTCAACTACCCCCACGAAGGCAGCAGCGTCGACCACGACTCGGTCGGCGTGTTCCAGCAGCGGCCAAGCTCAGGCTGGGGAACCGTGGCAGACCTCATGCGCCCCGAATATCAGGCGGCGAAGTTCTTCACCAAGCTCATCAAGCTTGACTGGGAGAACATGTCGCTGACGGCGGCGGCCCAGGCCGTGCAAATCTCGGCCTACCCCAACGCATATGCCAAGCACGAGTCACGCGCTACCCAGATCGTCAGCGCTTTCGGGCTTTAGGCCTTCGCCACAGCGGGTTCAAAGCTAGCCAGCAATTCCTCTAGGGCGCGCTGGTCCGGTCCGGCAAAGGGCCGGGCCCGCGGAGCCAGGGTCAGCATGTCGGCGAACTGCCTGGTGCGGTTAAATGCCGGTGGCAGGTGGCTGCTCAGAAGAGCCGACGGATCCATAGCCACGATCGGATCGATGGTCTGCTGAAACTTCACTGGGTCGACCGTGTGCACCCAAGGGCTATCGGCTGCGGCCCAAAGCAATTGCCCCTCGCGCAGGTCAGCCTCGGGCACCTCACTGACATCGGCGGCGCTGGCCAGCTCAGCGCTCGGCAGCGGTGCCCCGAAACAGTCTGAGCTGAAACACACCCCGGTCGCGCTTTCGGTAAAGCCCATCGTGGCCGGGCTATCGAACAGTGGCGGCCGGAACACCGACAATTCGCGGTCACCCACTGAAAGCGATTGCCCGGGATTGATGAGGTAAACCCGGTCCAGGGGAATCTCCCACTCGGTCGACATGATGCCAATACAGGCGAAGTTTCCGGCCAAGCGCGCCTTTGGGGCAGCTTCCAGCAGCTTCATGAGCCCGCCTGTGTGATCACGGTCGGGATGGGTGATGAAAATCCAACGAACATCGGCCGGATCAAGCGCCGAAGAAAGCGTTTCCAGGAAGGCATCCGCCTTACCTGGCAGGCTCAGCCCGGTGTCGATCACGACAGGTTCGGCGGAATGCAGAACAAAAGCGTTGACCGGCAAGAATCCTATGCCCGGAACCATCATTTGATCGTTGAGAACAGTCACGTCAGCATTGCGATAGACGTTCATATTCCCATCGTCGAACCCTCGCGAGCACCGCGCAGCAGATCGCGCGAGAACGAGCCGTAAGTCCTAAGGCAAATCGGCCAGATCAGCGGCAGGAAGCCAGTCTCGGTCGGGATCGAAGCTCACGGAAGGCTTCAGCAACTCCAGCAACGGTGGCAACAGGGGATGCGGGTTGTCCGCCCGCCAGAGGATCGACCACGGGAGGTGGGGCGTGGGCGACAACGGAATCCGCACGACATCGGGCGGCAGAGCCCACCAGGCGCCCACCGGGGTCACGCGTTCAGGGTGCCGTCGTAACTCGGCAAGGGTGTGCTCCACGCCGAGATTGAGCGGTGTGCCGCTGATGGGGACACCGATCGCGGCCGCGTAGGACCGTAACAGCCCGACCAGTTCGGCTGGGGTGTCACCGAACGGGATCCACAAGCCTTGCTCTCGCAACGTTTCCTGGTCCAGGAAGGGTTTTGCGGTTAGCGAGTGTCCACTTAGGACAGCCGCCGCGATCGGCTCCAGGCAAATGAACCGCCGGGTCAGGCCCTCGGGAACCACGAGATCATGCGGCCGGCCCCAAGCCATATCGAGCTCTCCGCGCGCCACGGCCTCCATTGCCGACGCCAGGCTCCGTCGCATGCTCAATTCAAAGACCAGATGGGGGTACGCCGAAGCAAGCTCGCCAAGCAACGTGAGTGGCCGGTGCACGGGTCCCCAGACATCCACCTTGAGCGGCAACGGTTGCGCGCGCACGGCGAGGGCGCCCTGTGCTGCCACCGTTAGCAGTTCCCGTGCGTAGGGCAAAAACCGCTCCCCTGCCACCGTCAGCGAAACCTTCTGATGCTGGCGCAGCAGGAGCACCTCGCCAAGGGTTTGTTCCAGGCGCGAGATGCGTTTGGACAGCGCTTGCTGCGTCAGGTAAAGCCCAGCCGCCGCCCGCCCGAAGTGCTGCTCGTCAGCCGCACGCACGAACGCCCGCACCTGTCCTAGATCCAGATCCACGGCACCTACCCTGCCCCGACAACCATCGGTTGTGCAAATAGCGAACATAGTTGTTCGACTTTGCCGGACCCGCGAGGTCAACTAGACCCATGACGATCACAGGACACGCGGCTGGAGTGCCGTTCCTAGCTATACCTCCCGCGAACAACCCGGAAAACAAGCCGCTTGTCGTTGTCTGGCACCTGCTCGACGCGCCCCGCACCGAGGTCGCGATGGCGTCGGCGTTGCCGCTCAACGGAGTTGACGCGTGGCGCGTTTACCTCGGCCTCCCGTTGACGGGCAGCCGTGGCCCCGCCGGCGGATTCGACGAGTTCATCAAACTGGCTATGGAAGATGTCATTACGAATATCTACGAACCGCTGACAACGCAAGCGGTGTCAGAGTTTCCGGCAGCGCTCGCCGCGCTTCGCGAGCAACTGCCCGTTAACGAGCACCTGAGTCTCGTGGGCGGATCGATCGGGTCGATGGTGGTGCTGCGCGTGCTCACCGAAACCGGAGTCAAGGTCGACAAGGTCGCGCTCGTGAGCCCGGCGATCCAGCTGGCCGGGATGATCAGCACGGCCGAGAAGGGCTTTGGCATCACCTATCCGTGGACCGAAGCGACGCGGGCAGTCGCCGCACACCTCGACTTCCCCGCCAGGGCAAGCGAAATCACCCTCCCGGTGCTCATCGTGGCGGGCGAGCAGGATGAGCCCGGCTTCACCGGCCCGGCTGAACAGCTGTGGTCGAAACTGCCGGCTGGCTCTTCGTTCGTGAAAGTTCCCGGCATGGGTCACGCCCTCGCCGAGGAGCCGGGCATGGAAGCCGCGCCGCAGACGGCGAACGCCGCTCAGGTCGACGCGATCGTTACGGACTGGCTGTCGCGTTAGGACGGTGCACCCGCGCCGGAGACAGCCGCCGTGCTGAGGACCGCCGAGAGCCGGAAAGCGGCAGCGGTTCGTCCATGAGCACGGTGATGCTCAGGCCACGGGCCCGCACCACCCGCCACAGCGAGTGAAGCAGCGTTTCGTCGTCGACGAAAGCGGCCGCGGGCGTGCTGAAAAGCAGCGTGAATCGTTGCACCGGCGCGCCCGCGTCAATGGCGGCCTGCAGGAACGCGGGCCGCCAGACGGCCGGGTGCGCACCGCACGTCGTCGTCCCCTCCGGAAACACTTGGACGGTCTGCCCACCGCGTAGCGCCGCCGTCACCTCGCTGACCGTCCCCGGCAACGTCTTAGGCCGGGACCGGTCCACGAAGATCGTTCCCGACGCCTTAGCCAGACGCCCAATGACCGGCCAGGCAGCCACGTCATGCTTGCCCACCAACCGAATGCCGGGGCCACCAGACCGCCGTGCCGCCTGACGCTTTCCGGGCTCCGATAGCGCTTCGGCCGCCGGCCGGCCTGCCACGTCATCCGGTTCGCTAGCCAGCGCCATCATGAGCACAATGTCGAGCCACGACACATGGTTGCCCGCGAGCAAAACACCCTTACCGATCGGGGCGCCGACGAGGCTCCAGCGAATGCCCATGGCACGCAACAAACGCCGCGCCGTCAACGCCGCTTTCGCGGGCCGCACCACAGCCGCTAATAGCACGGCGGCCGCGGCGAGCAGCCGGGCGACTGTCGTGAATAGACCGACGGTCCGCTGAGCGGGCGGCAGGCACGCCTTGCCACACGGGCAAGGCGGCCGCCACAACGTCGCGCTCATGACTTTAAGAAGTGTTCTAGGTACTTGGGGTTCACCCTCTCGATGCCGAGCAGCACGAAGAAGTCAGCGCAGCCGAAAGCCGGGTCGTAGGCTGGTTCGCCACAGACCCAGGCACCCAAGCGCAGGTATCCGCGCAGCAACGACGGCACATCGGTGAGCGTGCCGGGCTGCTCCGGCGTCGGCGCCGCCCACGGAAGGTGCGGCTTCACGCGCAACTCCGGCGGGGACAAGTGCTTGCGGAAGGCGAGGTCGCGGACGGCGGCCGCCTGAGTACCCCCATCGGAAAGCGAGACCGACGCGCAGCCGGCCAGGTAGCGATAACCGAAGGTGTCCAGGTATTTCGCGATTCCGGCCCACATCAGGTTGATGACGGCACCGGTGCGGTGATCCGGGTGCACGCAGCTGCGGCCCGCCTCGACCAGCTGATCGCGCAGCACGGTGAGCGCGCTCAGGTCGAATTCGCTGTCGCTGTAACGCCGGCCGAGCCAAATCGCCCGCTGCGGGGACAGCAGCCGGTAGGTGCCCACGACTTCACCCGTGCTGTCTTCCCGCACGATCAGGTGGTCGCAATAGGCGTCGAAGTCGTCAACGTCAATGCCGGTCGGGTCGAGCTGTGCGCCGAGTTCTTCGGCGAACACGCGATACCGCAGCCTCTGGGCGGCCTCGACGAGGTGTGCGTCACCCGCGATCAGCGCGGAGTAGCCGGTGGGGGCCTTGGTCAGCAGCAAAGTGCTCATGGGGCCGAGGGTGACGGCCGCACGTGACATTGACGTGAAATGCTCTCCCCGTGGAGCCCAACAACAACCTTCTTGTCGTGGACGCCCGTTATAACGGGCCGCCCGGAACGGGTAACGGCGGCTGGACGGCCGGTTTGATCGCCCGCTTCCTGCACGATGGCCTGGCCGAGGTGACGCTCCAGAAACCTCCGCCCCTGGACACGCCACTCACGGTGATCGATACCGGGCACGGCTTGCGGGTGACGTCACCCGATGGTGCGGTGATCGCGACCGCTAAGAGTCGCGTTGACGACATCGCCCCGGTGCCGGCGGTCTCGCACGACGAAGCCGTCGCCGTTTCCCGCAACTACGCAGGGTTCGAACAACACCACTTTCCGCGTTGTTTCGTGTGTGGCCCAGCGCGTGAAGACGGCTTGAAGGTCTACCCGGGCAAGACCGCCGATGGGCGCACCGCCTCGATCTTCAAAGTTCCCGAAGACGTCAGCGACCTGACCGTTTGGGCTGCTCTCGATTGTCCCGGCGGCTGGACCGTCATCGACGAAACGCACCCTTGGGTCCTCGGCCGCATCAGCGTGGCGGTCAATGAAATCCCCAAGCCTGGCCAGGAGTGCGTGGTTATGGGCCAGTTGCTCAGTGAGGTCGGTCGCAAGGCGGTCGTGCGCACAACGCTCTACTCACCTGAAGACGCCGTGCTCGCGCGGGCTGAGGCGGTCTGGATCGCACTGCCCCCTGTGTGATCGATCACAACCGGGCGTGGCGTAGCCTTGAGGCCGGCTTTCTAAGTACTCGTTAAGAACGGGCGGAATTAGGCGTGTCGACTCAGCAGGACAACCCCCTGGCGAGCTTTGGTACGAATGAATGGCTGGTCGAGGAGATGTACCAGAAGTACCTCACCGACCCGGCCAGCGTAGATCCCGCCTGGCATGACTTCTTCGCTGACTACAAACCAGCGGTCGACTCAGCCAAGCCAGCCCCGGCCCAGGCGGCGCCAGCGGCAACCACTCCAGCTCCGGCGGCGGCTCCCGCCGTACCAGCTGCTGCTCCTGCGAAGCCCGCACCGGCGAAAGCCGCACCGGCCCCCGCGGCTAAGGCTGCTCCCAAGCCGGCCGTGACCGGTGAGCCCAGGGTCGCCAAGAACGTTCCGTTGCGCGGTGTCGCGGCGAAGATCGTTGAAAACATGGACAACTCATTGAGTGTCCCGACGGCGACCAGCGTGCGGGCCGTCCCGGCCAAGCTGCTGGCCGACAACCGGATCGTCATCAACAACCACCTCGCCCGCGGGCGCGGCGGAAAGGTCTCGTTCACGCACCTCATCGGCTATGCCCTTGTCCGCGCGCTGAACGTGCATCCCGAGATGAACAATTCGTTCGCCGTGATCGACGGCAAGCCGAACATGGTCTCCCCGGCGCACGTCAATCTGGGCATCGCGATCGATCTGTCCAAGCCGGACGGTTCGCGGCAGCTGGTCGTCCCGTCGATCAAGGCCTGCGAGCAGATGGACTTCCGCCAGTTCTGGCAGGGCTACGAAGACATCGTGCGCCGGGCCCGCCGCAATGAGCTGACGATGGAAGACCACACCGGAGCGACGATCTCGCTGACCAACCCTGGTGGCATCGGCACCGTCCACTCACAACCGCGGTTGATGACCGGGCAGAGTGCGATCATCGGCGTTGGCGCGATGGAATATCCCGCACCGTTCCAGGGCATGAGCGAACAGCAGCTCGCTGAACTGGCCGTCAGTAAGATCATCACGCTCACGAGCACCTATGACCACCGTGTGATCCAGGGCGCCCAGTCGGGTGAGTTCCTGAAGGTCATGCACGAGCTGCTGCTCGGCGAGCACGGCTTCTACGACGAGATCTTCACCGCGCTGCGCATTCCTTACGAGCCGGTGCGCTGGGTGCGTGACGTTCCCGAGGGACAGGTCGACAAGACCACCCGTGTCATGGAAATGATCCGGGAATACCGCGTGCGCGGCCACTTGATGGCCGACACCGACCCACTGGAATACGAGATCCGCCGTCACCCGGATCTCGACATCCTCGAGCACGGCCTGACCCTGTGGGACCTCGACCGGACGTTCTCGGTCGGCGGTTTCGCGGGCAAGGAGAAGATGCTCCTGCGCAACGTGCTCGGCGTGCTGCGTGACTCCTACTGCCGCCGCGTCGGCGTGGAATACATGCACATCCAGAACCCTGAAGAGCGGCAATGGATTCAGGAACGCGTCGAGAAGAAATACGAGAAGCCGTCGCCGGAAGAGCAGCGCCACATCATGGCGCGGCTCAACGCGGCTGAGGCGTTCGAGACGTTCCTCGCCACGAAATACGTTGGGCAGAAGCGGTTCTCGCTCGAAGGCGGCGAGTCGCTGATCCCGCTGCTCGACGAGATCCTGCAGGCCTCAGCCGAGTCCAAACTGGACGAGGTCGTCATCGGCATGGCCCACCGTGGCCGGCTGAACGTGCTGGCCAACATCGTCGGCAAGCCTTACGAGAAGATCTTCAACGAGTTCGAGGGACACCTGGACCCTAAGAGTGTTCAGGGTTCTGGCGACGTCAAGTACCACCTGGGCATGACGGGCAAGTTCACGACGCCTGACGGTTCCGGCGTGACCACCGTTTCGGTGACGGCCAACCCGTCGCACCTGGAAGCCGTCGACCCCGTGATGGAAGGCATCGTCCGCGCCAAGCAGGACCGCCTTGACTTGGGGCCCAACGGTTTTACCGTGCTGCCACTGCTCGTTCACGGTGACGCCGCGTTCGCGGGACAAGGCGTGGTCGCCGAAACGCTGAACCTGTCGCAACTGCGCGGCTACCGCACCGGCGGCACCGTCCACGTTGTCGTCAACAACCAGGTCGGCTTCACCACCGCTCCTGAATACAGCCGGTCTTCTTTGTACTCAACCGACGTCGCCCGCATGATTCAGGCGCCGATCTTCCACGTCAACGGCGACGATCCCGAAGCCGTCGTGCGCGTGGCGCGGCTCGCGTTCGAATACCGCCAGGCCTTCAACAAGGACGTCGTCATCGACCTCGTGTGCTACCGCCGTCGCGGGCACAACGAAGGCGACGACCCGTCAATGACCAACCCGCAGATGTACAGCATCATCGACGCCAAGCGTTCCGTGCGAAAGCTCTACACCGAGGAGCTGATCGGCCGCGGTGACATCACGGTCGAGCAGGCTGAGGAAGCGTTGCGCGATTACCAGAACCAGCTCGAGACGGTCTTCAAGGCCACCCGCGACTCGGCCAACGGCATCTCCAGCCGGCTGACCCGCGCGCGGGAGGCGGAGCCGGAACCCGTTGTCGCCACGGCGATCCCGGCCGATCTGGTCGCGAAGATCGGAGCCGCGCACACGGCGCTGCCGGAGGGCTTCACCCCGCACAAGCGAGTCCAGCAGCTGCTGGAGCGCCGCGCGAAGATGGCTGTCGAAGGCGACATCGACTGGGGTTTCGGCGAAATCATCGCCTTCGGTTCTCTGCTGGCTCAGGGTGTGACGGTGCGCCTGTCCGGTCAGGACAGTCGCCGGGGCACCTTCGTGCAGCGGCACGCCGCCATTGTCGACTCCAAGACCGGCGGAGACTTCCTGCCGATCGCTGGCCTGGCCGGAAACGACGCCCGGTTCCATGCGCACGACTCGCTCCTGTCGGAATATGCCGCGCTCGGCTTCGAATATGGCTACTCCGTGGAGAATCCGGACGCGCTTGTCCTGTGGGAGGCGCAGTTCGGGGACTTCGTCAACGGCGCCCAGTCGGTCATCGACGAGTTCATCTCTTCCGGTGAGGTCAAGTGGGGCCAGAAGACCGGCGTCACGATCCTGCTGCCGCACGGTCACGAAGGCGCCGGCCCTGACCACACGTCAGGCCGCCCTGAGCGGTGGCTTCAGCTGGCCGCCGAAGACAACATGCGTGTTGTCGTGCCGTCCACTCCGGCCAACCACTTCCACTTGCTGCGCCGTCAGGCCCTGTCCCCCAAGCGCAAACCGCTCGTGGTCTTCACGCCGAAGTCGCTGCTGCGCCACAAGCTTTGTGTGTCATCGGTTTCCGACTTCACGACAGGCACGTTCCAGCCGGTCATCGGTGATTCCACGGTGGACGCCGCCTCGGTCAAGCGCGTGCTGCTGTGCTCGGGCAAGGTCTACTTCGACCTCATCCAGGCTCGTTCCGAGCGGGGCATCACCGACACCGCGATCGTGCGCATCGAGCAGCTCTACCCGCTGCCGATCGAGGAAGTTCGCGCGGAGCTGGCCCGTTACAGCGGCGCGACCGACTTCGCCTGGGTGCAGGAGGAGCCGGCCAACCAGGGTGGCTGGTCGTTCGTGGCGCTCAACCTGCTGGAGCACCTCGACGGCGTGCGCCTGCGCCGCATCTCCCGCCCGTCAGCCGCCGCGCCGTCGGTTGGCTCGGCCAAACTGCACGACATCGAGCAGGCCGCCCTGCTCGAAGCCGCTCTGCCAAAGGTCTAATCACGATGTATTTCACCGATCGCGGGATTGAGGAGCTGACGGAACGCCGGGGTTCCGAGGAGGTCACGATTGAGTGGCTCGCCGAGCGCCTGCGCGATTTCATCGACCTCAATCCCGAGTTCGAAACCCCGATCGAGCGCTTCGCGACCTGGCTAGCGCGCCACGACGAGGACGACGACTGACGCTGCCGGGACAGTCTGCGTCACGAGCGAACGCGCCAGTTCCGCCCGGAGGTCTCGTCAAAGAACTCAATCTCGTCGCCCAGCTCCTCCGCGAGCCTCTTTGCGATCCGGAACCCGTCTTGGGCAAATGCCCGCTTATCGCCTGCGTCCAGGATCGTGTCCTGGCGGCGATACCAGTTCATGAGATCGCAGGCCAGCTGAGGCGACAGGTCCAAGCTCGCGGGATCGACATAACCCGCGGCGGTCACCACCTTGATCAACACCTGATCGATCATATCCCCCGGCTAGGGCAACCTATTGCTTCTGGTGAAGGGAGGATTTCCTCCACACCATCGCATTACTGTGGAGGAATTCCTCCCTCACACAGCAGCACATACATGCGCGCAAACGCGGCCAGCGCGTAAGTGCCCGCGCGGACAGGCGCGGGCACTTACGCGAGGAGGTCAGGCGGCGGCGAGGCGGCGGCGTTTGTAGGCGACGGCGGCCACGAAGAGCCCGACGCTCCACAGTGGCCAGATGGCCATCGGCACCACGGTGAACGAGGTGGTGCCGATCAGCTCACGCATCTCGAGCGAGGAGAGGAAGCTGATGCTCGCCTGCATCACGATGATGGCGACCAGGGTCGCGGGGACGAACGCTAGGTTGATGGGCACGCGCCAGCCGAACATCCTTGTGCCCCAAGGCTGGACGAGGCCGAGGGTGAGGATCGAGCCCACGACGGCGAAGGCGCCGAGGCCCGCGCCCGCCCACACCGCACCGCTTTCTCGGAGTTCACGGAGCCCTTCAGTGCTCACACCGAGCGGAATGCCGAGCAGCCAAGCGAAACGGCTAACGGCGTAGAGCGACGGGATGATTGCCGCGACATAGGCGGCGACGCGACCCCAGCGGACGATACGGTCCGTCTGTCCACTTTCGACAGTCGACGTGCCGCGCTGCCAGGCGAGCAGCGTCCGGGCGAGCAGGATGCCACCGAGGACGCACCACATTTGGTGAAACAAAGGGAGGTTGAAGAGGCTGGAGATCTCCAGCTTGCCGTCGAACATGCCCAGCGGCCCGCCGATCAGCAGCATCGGGGCGTAGCCAGCGAGCATCAGCAAGCGAATGTCCGGGACCACGAACAGCAGCAGTGCCACCATCAGCCATCCAAAAGCCAGAACAGCCTTCCGTGGTACTCCATGGAGCTTGGCCGAATACCGGCCGCTAATGGCGAACGCCATAACAGCCGTCGCCAGCGCTAGGACCGCCGCGATCGGGGCCAGGGTGCCGGCCGGGATAGTCCGGATCGGGTTGAGACTGTTCTCGATGTCTCCCGTCCCCGCCGGGTATCCGCCCGTGAGCGACCAGACGAGGCAGGCGATGGCGTAAAGACCGGCCCAGATGGCGGCGAAGTAACTCTTCTGCATGCCTTAACGGTCGCGAAAACGCCCAAAGGTTGGCTCCCACGCAATCGTGAACCGTCTCCCCCGCTAGGGGGAACTTCCCGGCGATACAAACCCGGATTCGTAGGCCGCGATGACGGCCTGGGTGCGATCGCGTGCGCCGAGCTTGGAAAGGACGTTGCCCACGTGGGTTTTCACGGTCTCCAGGCCGAGCACGAGCTGTGCGGCGATCTCCGCGTTCGACAGGCCGTTGGCCATCAACCGCAGGATCTCAGCTTCACGCTCAGTCAGTTTCGCGGCGAGCTTCAAACCAGGCGAGCGCGCGGCGGCGAGCCGGCGAATCGCGGCCGGGAAGAGAAGACTGTCGCCCCGGGCCACAACCCTAATAGCCTCAACGACTTCTTCCGGGCGGGCCCGCTTGAGCAGGAATCCGCTGGCACCAGCGCGCAACGCGTCGTAAACGTAATCGTCGTTCTCAAATGTCGTGACGACGATGATGTGCGGCGGGTTCGCCGAAGTCGCCAGCAGATGCTTGGTGGCTTGCAGCCCATCGACTTTCGGCATGCGCACGTCCATAAGCACGACATCAGGCCGGTGCTTGGCCACGAGCGGTGGAACGTCAGCTCCATCGGCGCCCTCGGCGACCACTTCCAGATCTGGCGCGCCGTTGACGATCACGCGCAGTCCGACGCGCACGAGTTCGTCGTCGTCGACGATCATGACGCGAGTCATAGCGGCAGCCTCACGTCGACCGTCCATTTGCCATCGTCGCCTCCCGCGTGAATCGTGCCGCCCAAAAGCGTTACGCGCTCACGCATGCCCTGCAGGCCACGACCGTTGGCACGAGCCCGGTTGCCCACGGTGTTGGTGATGGTGAGGCGCAGATCGTCTTGCACCACAATGTTTAGCTCCGCGGGCTGACCGTCCCCATGCTTAGCGGCGTTTGTCAGTCCTTCTTGGACGATCTGGTACGCCTCACGGGAAATCATCGCCGGTACGCGGGCAAGGTCACCCTGAACCGCGACGTCAAGGTCCCGCAACGTCCGCTGTGGCGTGACCGTGCCGCCTTCGCGCAACAGGCCGAGCACGTGATCGAGGTCTGCCATGGCAGCACGGCCGGTCTCCTCGATGGATGAGAGTGCTTGTGCGACAAAAGCATCGTCTTGGCCCAGCAGCTGTTTAGCCGCTGTCGCCTGCAATGTGGTGCGCGTTAAGGCGTGCCCGATCGAGTCGTGTAGCTCGCGGGCGAGCCGGTTGCGTTCGGCGAACTGACGGGACTGGGCTTCCAGCGCCACGATCCGTTCCGCCGCCGACGGGCCGAGCAGCGCCGGGGCCATGAGTTTCGCCAGAGCCCCAAGCCCAGCGACCGCGAACGCCGTGACCACAAGGAGCAGCACGCCAATCGCCGTGAGCCAGCCCGTGTCGTGCTCGTCGAGCGGGCCGATCCGCAACCCTGCCATTGCCTCTTTGGCCGCACCAAACTGCTGCAGGATCAACGCGAGCGCCATTGGCATGGCGATCAGGAGCACCAGCGCGACCACGCCACCCGCGAGCAGGTGCATCGCGAACCACAGCGCCGAGCGCAGCCGGCTCTCCCGGTCGAGCCGCACCCCGGCGGGCTGATCGGGCAAGTCAACGTCGAGCAGCGAGCGCGCCGCGACGATCTGCAGCGCTCTCGTGCCGCTGAGGAAGGCGGGCACGGACGCGATGACAATAGTCACGGTGAGCAGCGCGATGATCATCCCGAGCTGCGCGCCCTCTTGCGTGAACATCATCGCGAACATGGCGGCCAGCAGGGCATAAGGCAACGCGATCACGCCGCCGAGCAGAAGGTAGACCCCACGCCGATAGGTGCTGCCGCTCGACAGCGACTTCAGGACCGCTGCTCTCATGCGATCGAGTCTGCCCCACGGCTCCTGGATCACTAGGCTATGGGTGTGGCGAGGAGTGTCTACATCACAAGCCTGGAAGCTGGCGGCGGAAAGTCGGCCATCGCGCTCGGGGTGGCTGAAGTGCTCAGCCGCCGGGCGGGCCGGCTGGGCGTTTTCCGGCCGTTCACGCGCGACGAGCGCGATCCGGTCATCGACCTCATCGAAAGCCGGTACCAAGCGGTCAGCGCCACCGGCCCGAGCTATGAGCGCGCGGCCCAATTGCTGAGCGCCGCGAGGCGGGACAGTCTCGTGAGCGAGATCGTGGACGCCTATCACACGCTCGACCGCGAATGCGACGTCATCATTGTCGTCGGCACCGACTACGGGCACGACCTCACCGGCCACGACGAGCCCGCTCTGCCGGAGGAAGTCGGGCTGAACCTGCTGCTGGCCTCCGAGCTCGGCGCTGGTGTGCTGCCGGTGGTGCGCGGCGATGGGCGGTCCGCGCACGATGTTGCCGATGCGGTCAGAGCGGCGTATTACGCCTGCGAAGGGCTTCCGGTGCTCGCCGTGATCGCGAACCGGACCGACGCGCGCGTCAATGTGGACCTTCCCGTTCCCGTCTACTCGATCCCCTTCCTGGCCGCCATTGCCGCCCCGACCGTGGCCGAGATCCAAGTCGCGCTCAATGCCGTGGCCGTGCACGGGGCCACCGATGCCGCCTTGTCGCGAGATGTCGTGGATGCCTTGGTGGGCGCGGCATTAGTACCCTCGTTTTTGGACAATCTGCGCGACAACTGCCTGGTGGTCACGCCGGGCGACCGCTCAGATCTCATCGTCGCGACGGTGGCCGCGCATCACGCCGGTCAGGCCTCGGTCGCTGGATTGCTGCTGACACTGGGAATTGAGCCTGATCCACGGGTCATTAATCTGGTGAGCAAATTCCGCGTAGAGCTGCCCATTTTCGTCGTCGGTTCCGATAGCTACGACACGGTCGCCGCACTGACCGGGCTCGAAGGACGTTTGCGCCCCAACAACCCACGCAAGGTGATGGCCGCGCTCGGGCACTTTGAGTCCCATGTGGACAGTGTGGAACTGGCCGCCCGCATGGACTTGGCCCGCTCGGATCGCGTGACCCCGCTGATGTTCGAATACGAGCTGATCGAGCGAGCGCGTTCGGACCGGCGCCATGTCGTTCTCCCGGAAGGCAGCGAGGAGCGCATCCTGCGCGCGGCGGAATCCCTGACGCGCCGCGGTGTGTGCGACCTGACGTTGCTGGGCAACGCTCCCGCCATCGAGAAGCGCGCGCGTGAGCTGAGCCTCGATCTCGACACCGTGCGCGTCGTCGACCCGGCCACACATGAGCGGTGGCGCAACGAATTCGCGATCGAATACGCCCGTTTGCGCGCGCACAAGGGCATGACCCGCGATCTGGCCTACGACCTGATGACGGACGTGAACTACTTCGGCACCATGATGGTCCACACCGGACGTGCTGACGCGATGGTTTCCGGCAGCGTGCACCCGACGGCCGACACGATCCGGCCTGCCTTTGAAATCATTAAAACCTCCTCTGGGGTACGCGTTGCCAGCAGCGTGTTTTTCATGTGCTTGCCCGATCACGTGCTGGTGTATGGCGACTGCGCGATCAACCCCGACCCCAATCCGGAAGAGCTTGCCGACATCGCGATCTCCTCGGCCGACACGGCGGCCCGCTTCGGCGTAGAGCCCCGCATCGCCATGCTGTCCTACTCGACGGGTGTCAGCGGGCACGGAGCCGACGTCGACAAGGTCGCCCTGGCAACGAAACTCGTGCGGGAGCGCCGCCCTGATCTGCTCGTCGAGGGCCCGATCCAATACGACGCTGCCGTCGACGCCGGCGTCGCCGCGACGAAACTCCCGTCAAGTGAAGTCGCCGGCCGCGCGACCGTGCTCATCTTCCCCGACCTGAACACGGGCAATAACACTTACAAGGCCGTGCAACGCTCCGCTGGCGCGATCGCTATCGGCCCGGTCATGCAGGGCCTGCGCAAGCCCGTGAACGACCTGTCCCGCGGGGCAACCGTGCGCGACATCATCTCCACGGTCGCCATCACCGCCATCCAGTCCCAAATCGACTAGGCAAAAGGGGCTTGTGCACGAGGTTCGCTATCGGTGAGACTGCTTGTCTTTTGGAACCTCTCGATAGGACCTCATGCGTACCACTGCTTTACGCACAGCGCTTTCGGCCGTCTTGCTCGCTCTCGCCGCCGGCTGTGGCGGTACTGATACCCCACCAGCCGCGACCCCAACGACACCAACGGTTCAGGCGACGAGCTCGCCGATGCCAACACCGGCCGCGTCCCTGGCACGATCGGTCTTCGCGATCAAAGCACCAGACTCGCTCGGTGGCCGTAAGAAGCTCACCGACGCTACGCACACCCAGCTTGTCTCCCAGACAGAAGCGACGATCAAGTCAAGCAGCACGGGTCTCGCGACCGCTGTCGTTGGCTACTACGGCACCGCGGACCCGGCTAAGAACAAGATGTACATGTTCGGGGCGACGATGACGTTCACCGTCGACTCCTTCTCGTTCGCGCGCAGCCTCGCCGACATCACGAACACCGCCGGCAAACTGACCAATATCCAGAAACCGGCTCAAGGCGACCTGGGCGGCACGGCGGAGTGCGGGCAAGTCACGATCGAGAAGATGCCGACGGCGGTGTGCGGCTGGTACGTGGACAAGCACATGGTGTTTGTCATGTATTACAACCACCAAGTCGGCGACCTTGTCGCAGAGCTGCCTAAGCTGCGGGCCGAGATCGAAGTCGCTGCGTGACCAGAGCCTCGCGCGAGGCATGGTCAGCGAAACGAGTGGTTTCGGGGAGACGGTAGCGCGGGGCTAGCTCAAGGGTGAGCGCGACCGACGTGTCCAGGTCGATCAGATGCCCAGCGGAGACGAAGACAGGCTTGACGCCGGGCTGTGTGCGCACGGCACGGCCGACGACTTCGCCCTCGTGCACGAGATCGGCGGTCGCGCCACGCTGCGGCGCAGGTTCACTGAACGTCCCCACGAAGGCGGTCTTCCCCACGCCGAAAGCCGCGATCCCTGTCACCACCCCGAGATGGCAGGCCAGGCCGAACCGGCGCGGATGGGCGATGCCGTAACCGTCACACACGAAGACGTCGGGAGTGACCGTCAGTTTCTTCATCGCCTCTAGCAGGATGGGCACTTCGCGAAAGCCCAGAAGGCCTGGGATGTAAGGGAACTCGGCGGCTCCGGCGACGGTCACCAGCTCGGCCAGCTCCAGCGACGGGAACGCGAGCACGGCGATCGCCGCCACCAACCGGTCGTCACCGACGGCGTAGGACACGTCCACGCCGGCGACCAGCTCCGGCGGCCTTGCCAGCCCTGTGCTCACGTCAACCCGCTCGCGCAGCGACTCTTGCAACGCGACGGCTTCGCTCTCGTTCACAGCGCCAAACCTAGCGCGGCTCATGCGCCATCCTCTGCGCGGCCTTCGCTCCTGCGACGCGACGTCTTCGCCCTCGTTCTCATCGCGGCTCACGCATACGCAGCCTTCGCTCCTGCGACGCGACGTCTTCGCCCTCGTTCTCATCGCGGCTCACGCATACGCAGCCTTCGCTACCGCCTGTGCTTCCTATTGCGAGGTTCGTGTAGGCGCTTCATCGTGATCCACAGCCACGGGCGTGATCGACATCCCCGGAGGCGTGATCCACAGGCGGTTTGATCACGTCCCAGGGGATGTGGATCACGCGTCGGGGCAAGCACGGACGATGGCGGGTGAAAGTCGGCCGCCCGCGTGGGCGTGGTCAGTTAAGGTCAATCACGTGCGGGTGCTGGTGCTGAATTGTGGATCGTCCTCGGTCAAGTGGCGTCTGTTCGACGGCGAAGCCGCGCTGGCGGGTGGTCTCGTCGAGCGGGTCACCGACCACACGACGGCGCTGCGCCAGATTCTGGGCGAGGTCACTGACGTTCAAGCCGTCGGGCACCGCATGGTCCACGGTGGACTGCGGTTCAGCGCCCCGGCGCTCATTGACGACGAGGTCGTGGCCGCTGTTACCGAGCTGATTCCGCTGGCGCCGCTGCACAATCCGCCAAACCTGGCCGGGGTGAAGGTCGCCCGTGAGCTGATGCCCGGCATCCCTCAGGTCGCTGTCTTCGACACAGCGTTCCATCGCACGATCCCGCCCGTGAACGCGACCTACGCGATCGATGCGGCGACCGCGGCCGAGCACGGCATCGTGCGCTACGGCTTTCACGGCACGTCACATGCTTACGTATCAAGGAAAACCGCCGCCTTGCTCGGCAAGGATCCGGCTCACGTCAACGTGATCACCCTGCATCTCGGCAACGGCGCGAGTGCTTGCGCCGTCAAGGGTGGCCGCAGTTTCGCCACGTCCATGGGACTGTCGCCGTTGGAGGGACTCGTGATGGGCACCCGCAGCGGTGACATCGACCCGGCCATCGTCTTTCATTTGCACCGCGTCGCCGGGATGCCACTGGACGCTATCGAAACCATGCTCAATCGTCAGAGCGGACTGCGCGGTCTGTGCGGCGACAACGATATGCGGGAAGTCCTGAAGCGCAGAGAGTTTGGCGACGCCAGTGCCGCTTTGGCCTTCGACGTCTACACCGCCCGGATCAAGCAATACGTGGGGGCTTACTACGCCTTGCTTGGCCGGGTGGACGCGATCACGTTCACGGCCGGCGTCGGCGAAAATGCCCACGAGGTCAGGGTCGCCGCACTGTCCGGATTGGACAGACTGGGCGTCAGCGTTGAGCGTGACGGCAAGGGCGTGATCTCTCCACCGGGGGCCGCGGTAGCGGTCTGTGTCGTGCCCACTGACGAAGAGCAGGAGATCGCGACCCAGACCGCCGCCCTATTAGCGTGAGTGGTCGAGGACAATCTTGCCAAAGACGTCGCCACCGTTGAGGCGCTCAAAGGCGGCCCGTCCCTCGGTGAAGCCGTAGACACCGTCAACGATCGGGCTGATGCCCGTGCTCACGACCAAATCGAGCAGATCGGCGAGCTCCTGCCTAGTACCCATTGTTGATCCAATGATTTCTTGTTGCAGGAAGAAAACGCGGCGCAGGTCGACCGTGGCCTGGTGTCCTGAAGTGCTTCCGGACACGACGATGCGGCCACCGGGCTTCGTGCTCTTGACCGAGTGGTCAAACGTGGCCGCGCCGACGGTCTCGATCACGACATCCACCCGCTCGGGCAGCCGTGCACCGGACTCAAAAGCTTGGGCCCCAAGGGCTTCGACGCGCTCGCGCTTGTCGGCGTCGCGGGAGGTCACGTAGACACGAGCGCCCATGGCGTGGGCCAGAACGGTCGCGGCGGTGGCTACGCCACCTCCCGCTCCCTGCACCAGCACACTGCCTTCCTTGGGCAACCGCCCCCTGGTCACCAGCATCCTGTAGGCGGTCAGCCAAGCGGTGGGAAAGCAAGCGGCGTCGGTGAACGACATCCCGGCGGGCTTGGGCACGACATTGCGCTTGGGCACGGCAACCAGGTCGGCCAGCGTTCCCGGATGCTTCTCGGACAGGAGCGTCCGCTTTGGATCAAGGGTCTCGTCTTCACCCTCGCCGATGACGGCGTGCACCACTACCTCGTTGCCATTGGCGTCGATGCCCGCCGCGTCACAGCCCAGGATCATGGGGACCTGTTCCTCGCTGAGCCCGACCCCGCGCAGCGACCACAGATCGTGGTGGTTGAGCGCACTCGCCTTGACCTGAACGATGGTCCAGCCCTCGGGAACCTGCGGTTCGGGCCGCTCCCCGACCACGAGACCGGCCAGTGGGTCATCAGGGTTGATCGATGAAGCGTAGATCGCGCGCATCCCTGACGCTAACATTCGGCGGGCCCGTGCAACCCCTGGCACGGGTGTGACGTATATGGCGTGAGCTGAAGGGAGACCGCATGAGCTGGGAGTCTGATTTTGCCGAGTATTTCAGCGTCCGGGCTGTCTCATTACGCCGCGTCGCGTATGGGCTGTCCGGGGACTGGCACTTGGCTGAAGACCTGACTCAACACACGTTCTTGCAGCTGTATCGCCACTGGAAACGGCTGGATAAGTCGACGCTCGACGCCTATTCCAGGAAGACGCTCGTGAATGCGTTCCTATCGCACAAGCGGTCACGCAAGCGTGAGCAAATGATGGCTGAGGTGCCGGATCAGGCCGTGATGGCGGCGCAAAGCGCCGGTTTGGAGTTGCGGGAGGCACTAGACCTGCTGCCGCCCAAGCAACGCGCGCTGGTCGTGCTACGCCACCTGGAGGACATTTCCGTCGCTGAGGCTGCCGAGCTGCTGGGCATCGCTGAGGGAACGGTCAAGAGTCAAACCGCCCGCGGCCTGGACAAGTTGCGTGCCGCGCTACGGACACCAGCATTCAATGGGGACCAGTCATGAAAGATGATCTGCAACGTTTCGTTCAGGATGGCGAACCGCCCATGGGGCTAAACGCTAACGCCATCATCAGCAAGGGCCGCCGGCAACGGCACGTTCGCCTCGGCTTGGGCCTAGGCACGGGCGCTCTCGCCAGTGCGCTCGCCTTTTCCAGCATCTTTCTCCTGCTTCCGCCCGGCGGAGAGGGCACACCCCCGTTTGGCTTCCCCACGCCTTCGCCGTCGTCTTCTGGTGCGGTGTGTGCGCTGCCAGCGGTGATTTCGACAGCGTCGCCTGACCCCACCATTTCCGTGCCGCCGGGAAACACGGCAGACGAGCTGAAGATCCGGCCAACCTATGACTTCAAGGCCTGGGCCTCGGGCACGGGCAGCGACCTGAGCTGCTTCATGTATGGCTGGATGAAAACACAGCTGCCGCAGGCGGCCGCGGTGCCGGACAAGCCGTGGAATGGCGTGCCGCCTTACGGTTTCGCCGCGGTCACCTCGGATGGCAAGGTGCGCTACGAGTCAGAGACACACGTCGGGGGTGGGCGGTTGTTCGTGACCGTTTGCCACGAGTCGGACTTCCCCCGGCCAGCAGACGTGCCGCAGACCGGGTTCGCCCACCGCGTCGAGTCTTTCGATGACGGGGCCTTCTTGTTCTACGCGTGGACAGGCACCACGTTTTTCCAGGTCGCGGGCAGCAGCCCGGTCACTCCGGAGATGTTGCTGGGCTTGGTTCAAGCTCCCGAGATGGACGCCTTTAAGTAGCCTTCGTGGTTTGCAGGATGAGCGACGCGACCAGATCGGGGGCGTCGCTCATCGGCACATGCCCACAGTTGGGCAGTGTCTCGTGACGGGCCTCCGGCAGCTTCTCAGCGGCTCGGGAAGCTTGATGTGGCAAGAAAATCCAGTCCTTCGCTCCCCAGGCGACCGTCACAGGAACCGTTGGCGTCCCGCCGAACTGGTAGTCCACGGAAGCTTTGACGACGGACTGATAACCCTTGCCCCGCCGCATCGCTAGAGCGTCTTCGTAGACACGTTGCAGCGCAAGACGATCCGGGTAGGCAACGATGGGGCCGAAGGACAGCTTTCTGATCAGTGACGTGCGCAGCGCCACCTTCATGACCGGACCGGGCAGGAAAGTGTTGTAGCGCATGGAAGTCAGGATGCGCAGGGCGCGTCTGCGCTCGGGCTCGTTGTAGAAGCCAGCGGGCGAGAACGCGGTGGCCGAGGATACGAGGCCGGCAGCGGCGAGCTCGAGCGCGATGGCGCCGCCGAGACTGTTGCCGGCCACGTGCGGCTTGTCGAGCCCTTCCTGCGCGAAGTATTCCCCCACCCGGGCGACGGTCTCGGCCATGCCTTGGGGCATGCCACCGTCGGGCACCGGTGACTTGCCGAAGCCGGGCAGGTCGATCGCGATCACCTCGTGATGCGGGGCGAGAAGATCTAGTACCGGCTCCCACGCCTGCCACCGGTGCCCGATGCCGTGGATGAGCACTAGCGGCGTACCACTTCCCGCCTTGTGCGCGTTAACCAACACTGTGCCTCCCAAAGGACCGGCCGAGCCCACGCACTTCCTCTTCCATCTGCGGCACCAGGTCTTTACCCGCGCTGCGGGTGATGAGGCGGTCGCCCAAGCCGCTGAGCACCACGGTCCGCAGCGCTTGCATCAAGCCGATGGAACGGGGGATGAACACCCGCCGCTTGCGCTTTTCCAGCGCTTTGACGATCGCCGTGGCGCACTCTTCCACCGAGATTTCCACCGAAGCCGGCCACGGCATCTTCTTGCGCGCGTGGCGATAACTCGGCAGGTCTTCCTTGAAGCCGCGTACCAGATCGGTGTTGATCCAAATTGGATGCGCTGTGCCCACACCGATGCCCAGGTGTTTGGTTTCCAGCCGCAGCACGTTGCCGAACTGTTCCACGCCGGCCTTGGACGCGCAGTAGGCGGCCATTCCGGGCAGAGCGGTGAACGACGCGGCAGAGGCGATCAGCAGGGCATAACCCTTGCTGGTCTTCAGATGTGGCAGCGCCGCGCTGACGGTCCTGATGACGCCGTTGAGGTTGATGTCGATGGTGCGCACGATGGCCTCGACCGGGCATGTGTTCACGGTGCCGATGTTGGCCACGCCAGCGTTGGCCACGAGGTAGTCGATGCCGCCATAGGCCTCCACCGTGGACGCGACAGCCAGGTCAAGGCCGGCCTGATCGGTCACGTCACACTCGAACCAGTGCGCGTTGAGCTCTTGGCCCAATGCTTTCAGGCGCTCGGGCTCTAACCCAGCCAGCGCGACTTTAGCGCCTCTCGCGGCGGACAGTCTCGCGACCGCTTCACCAATGCCGCGGGCCGCGCCCGTGACGAAGACGGTCTTACCTTGCAGGGGTGAGTTCACGGCTCGCTCCAACGGGCGAATAGTCTTTGGCACGGAAACGCTTGAGCCGCAAGCGGAAAGTCGTGACGAATCCGGGCCACAGGGTCGAGTTGCGTCCAGTGGCGTCTAGATACCAGCTTTGGCAGCCGCCCGTGGACCACACGGTGCCTTCCATTTTGCGGTCCACTTCGAGCGAGTCGCGCAGCTGAGCGTCCGGAGTGGGCTCAATCGCGTGAATCTTGTTGCGCCGCATGTACTTCAGCGCCTTGATGATCTGGTTGAGCTGGCTCTCGATCTGGATGACGACCGAGGTGTGACCGAGTCCTGTGTTGGGCCCGAGCAGGAAGAACAGGTTAGGGAAACCAGCGACCGTGGTGCCGAGATAGGCCCGCATGGTCGGATCCCACCGCTCGGCCAGGGTCTTGCCGTCACGGCCGCGGATGTGGTGCATCACCGGCATATCCGTGACGTGAAAGCCCGTGCCCAGGATGATGGTGTCCGCTTGGTGCTCAGAACCGTCAGCGGCAACGACCCGGTCTGGCTTGATGTGCGTGATCGCCGACGCGACAAGGGAAACGTTTGGCTTGCTGAACGTCGGCCACCAGTCATTGGACAGCAGCACCCGCTTACAGCCCAGGACATACTTCGGCGTCAGCTTGGCTCTTGTCACCGGATCCTTGACGTCTTTCTTGAGCGTCGCGAGCGCGATCTTCTGGCCGAACTTGTTCACCCTCGGGTGGAAGAAGCCAACTCCCATGAGTTCCCGGGTCCAGTAAAGGACTCCCCGGGTCAGACGTTGTGCTCCGGGGACATGGCGGTAAACGAAACGCTCCGCTTTGGTGATGCGGCGCGACATCCGGCGCATCGTCCACGCCGGTGTCCGCTGAAACACGGTGACGTGACCGGCTTTGGGCTGAATCGCTGGTACGAACTGAATCGCTGACGCTCCCGTGCCCACGACAGCGACGTTCTTTCCCGTCAGGTCATAGTCGTGCTGCCAGCGGGCCGAATGAAACACCTTGCCCTGGAAGCTGTCGAGCCCAGGGATGTCGGGAATGGACGGTTCGCTCAGTGGACCGGTGGCCGAAATCAGCACGCGCGCACGGTATTCGCCCTGCGACGTTTGCAGCACCCACTGCTGCTCCGCCTCATCCCACGCGGCGTTGGTGATGGCGTGGCCACAGCGCACGTGCGGGCGTACACCCTGGTGGTCTGCGGTTTTCAGGAGATAGTCCCAGATCTCCTGCTGCCCGGAGAACGTGTCGGACCAGTTGGGGTTGAGGGCGAACGAAAACGAGTAGAGGTGCGAAGGCACGTCGCAGGCACAGCCTGGATAGGTATTGTCCCGCCACGTTCCGCCAATCTCGTCCGCCTTCTCAAACACGAGGAAGTCGGTAAACCCTTTCTGCCGCAAGCGGATGGCGGCACCGAGCCCGCCAAAGCCGGCCCCAATGATGGCGACATCGGTGTATGTCATACTCGCACTCCTCGAACGAGAACCCCGCCCCACGGATCAACTTCGGCCAGCCGCAGCGATATGCCGCCAAGCTTGACGACGCGCACCCCATTGCGCAGCAACGCCACCACCGCTTCGTGCGGCTGAATCCGCCCGCTGACATGAACCTTGCCGTCGACCGGCTCAACCCGCTCGGTCAGCTCGACATCGACTTCGTATTCGCCGTGCGCACTTTCCAGTAAGAGCTTCATGTCCGACGCTCGCCGTGGTCCAGACCGTCCCTCCCACGAGGGCCGGCGACGGCTGCGGAGCAGCTTCGGCGCCGCACGATAGGACAGCGCGAAGCACCTTCTTTTTCTCCGCGCGTCCCAAGCTCGCCGGTCATGGTGCCGCCCTTTCCGCCGGCGCCGCGAAGCTGGCCGGCATATCAGCTGCGGCTTTCACACCCTCGATGCCGTGCCATAGCAACGTGGTTAGGTAGTCGGTGAGGGCCTCGCGGCGCATGGGCCGGTTGCGTGCCATCCACCAGTCGCCCACGGTTTGCACGAGCCCGACGATCCCGACCGCCCATGGCTCGGCCGGCCCGGCGTCGAGCCCGAGGGCGCGCAGCCGGTCACCGATCACCCGCGACAGTCCAGTCGCGACAGTCTGCGAAGCGCCGTTGATGAGGTGATGCACGCCCGGGACGTCGGCTTTCATGAGGCAGCGGTAAAGCTCGGCCTGATCCTCGATCGCCCCGAGGTACGCGTCGATGGTGGCCGCGATCAGCTCCCGTTCCTCGCGAACGGACTCGATCGCCGGCGTCACGACCGCGAGCACCTGCTGTGCCACGAATTCACCGACCGCCAGCCAGAGCTGGGTTTTGTCCGCGAAATAGCGGTACAGCACCGGTTTGCTGACCCCGGCGACCTTAGCCACCTGGTCCATGTCCACCGAGGGTCCATAGTGGACAGCCGCCTCGATGGCGGCACCAATCAGCTCAAGCCGGCGATTCTCGCGATGCTCGGCCCATCTCTGTTTTCTGGCATTGACTTGCACGATACTTTTCGTAACAGTTACGAGAAGTAACGTCAAGGGAGGACGACATGATCCCTCGGGAGCAAACCGCGGAACGGCTGCTCCAGGTCTCACTGCGCAACCAGTACGACCCCCTGATAGACATTGATTGGGATGCCCCGCTCGACCCGGACAGGTTCTGGATTCCGCCCACGCGAAGCAGCCTTTATGGCACGTCCTTGTGGGACGGTCTCACCCACGCGCAGCGGGTGGAGCTGACCAAACACGAGGTGACCAGTGCCGCGTCGGCAGGGCTGTGGTTCGAAACGATCCTGATGGAGATGCTGATCAGGTTCTACTACGACGCCGACCCGACGACACAGCACGCGCAATACGCCCTGACCGAGGTCGCCGATGAGTGCCGGCACAGCATCATGTTCGGGCGGCTGATCTCGCGTGCGGGCACCCCGGTCTATCCACCGTCCAAAGTGGACCATGCGCTCGGCAAGTTCTTAAAAGCCACCGCTACTGGACCGCACATGTATGCGGCGATCCTCATCGCCGAGGAAATCCTCGACGCGTTCCAGCGTGAAATCATGAGCGACGAAACGCTACAGCCCTTGATCCGCATGGTTTCCCGGGTTCACGTGATCGAAGAAGCGCGTCACATCAAGTTCGCCCGCGAGGAACTGGTTCGCCAGGTCGAAGCGGCCGGACCGGTGCGCTTGGCTTACTCGCGCGTTGTCATCGCAAGAGCGGCATACTCCGTGGCCACCCGTCTCGTGCATCCCCAAGCCTACGAAGCGGTCGGCATCCCGGCAGCAGTCGGTTCCAAAGCCGCCCGAGCGAACCCACACTTCCGCTCCACCCTGAAATGGGCGGCCTCGCGCATCACGCCAACGTTATTGGAACTAGGCCTGATCGGCGGCCCCAGCCGTCTCCTATGGACCCGCGCCGGCCTGCTCTAACCCTGTCCCTACCCCGCCTGTCCCTACCCCGCCTGTCCCTACCCCGCCTGTCCCTACCCCGCCTGTCCGCCTCTGCCCCTGTCGGCCTTGCCCCTGTCGCTGTCCCCGCAACTGCAACTGCCCTGTGCCTGCCTCTTGCAACTGCCCCTGTCCCTGCCTGCCCTGCCCTACCTCTGTCCCCGCAACTGCAACGCCCCTGCCTGCCGGCATCGACGTTGCGCGGCGCGGCGCCTCGCTGCAGGGCTCTACTTGGAGCCTCACTTAGTCGTGATCCACAGCCCTACCCGAGATCCACATCCGTTGAGACGTGATCGAAAAGCGGTTTGATCACGTCTCACGGGATGTGGATCAGCAAAGGCCCGGGATGCGCGGAGAAATCAAAGCGCTCCGCGCCGTCCCATCGTGCGGCGCAGCAGGCAGGATCGCGCGGCGCAGCACGGCAGGGATGCGCGGACATGGCGGCCTCGCGGGAGGGACGGCCGAGACCACGACGGACGTCGGAAATAGAAAGGCTCTTAACGGGCCCGGATGACGCCTTCGCGGACCGCGGTGTCTGCCACGGCGGCCGCTACCGCGGGAGCTACCCGCGGATCGAGCGCGCTGGGCACGATCGCCTCTGGCGAAAGCTCACCCGACACGACCTCGGCGATCGCCGTCGCTGCGGCGATCTTCATGCCCTCGGTAATCCGGGTCGCGCCAGCGTCGAGTGCGCCACGGAAGATGCCCGGGAACGCCAGCACGTTGTTGATCTGATTGGGATAGTCGCTGCGTCCCGTCGCCACGATGGCCGCGTATTTGCGCGCGATGTCGGGATGCACCTCAGGCGTCGGGTTGGCGAGGGCGAAAATCATCGCACCGGGCGCCATGAGAGCCACGTGTTCTTCGGCGATCGTCCCGCCGGACACCCCGATCAGAACGTCGGCTCCGGCAAGAGCCACGCCGATGTCGCCGGTGCGCCCGCCGGGGTTGGTGATATCCGCCAGCGAGGCTTTGACCGAGTTCAGATCTGACCGTCCAGAGTGGACGATGCCTTTCGAGTCCACGACAACGATGTCGCCCACGCCAGCGGCCAGCAGAATCTTCGTCACGGCGACGCCGGCGGCACCGGCACCAGACACGACGATGCGGAGATCGACGAGCTTCCTGTCCAAAACGTGGGACGCGTTCTTCAGCGCCGCGAGCACGACAACAGCCGTGCCGTGCTGGTCGTCGTGGAACACCGGGATGTCGAGTTCTTCGATCAGCCGCTGCTCGATTTCGAAACAACGCGGTGCGGAAATGTCTTCGAGGTTGATCCCGCCGAAGCCGGGCGCGAGCGCCTTGACCGTGCGGATGATTTCCTCGGTGTCTTTGGTGTCAAGGCAAATCGGCACCGCGTCGACGCCGCCGAAACCCTTGAACAGAATGGCTTTGCCCTCCATGACGGGCAGTGCCGCTTTGGGGCCGATGTCACCGAGGCCAAGCACCGCGGTGCCGTCGGTGACGACCGCGACGGTGTGACCTACCCAGGTGTATTTGTGGACCAGCTCAGGCTGCGCGGCAATCGCCTCACACACGAGGGCTACGCCCGGGGTGTAGGCAAGCGACAGATCGTCTCGGGTGGACAGTGGCACGGTGCTGGAAACGGCCATCTTGCCGCCTTCGTGCCTTGCGAATGCCGGGTGTTCCACCCGCCAAACGATACGCCCGGAGCTTCGTAAAACAATCGAGCTGTGCAAGTGTTCACTTGCTGGGACGGAAAAATCGTGGATTCGGCCAGTACCGGCAGACCACCCGGCCGATCACCTCCGCTGCGCCAAACGTCCTGGAATCGTCCGTCGCGAATTCGTTGTCCCCTTGCACCCACCACCCGCCGTCATGTGGGCGGACTGCCCGTTTCACCACGAGGAGTCCGGGGCGTGCGCGAAAATGGGCCACGACGATGTCACCCGGCCTGATTGGACGCCCACCGTGACGCACGAGCAGCATGTCGCCGTGTCTGAGCGTGGGCACCATAGACGGCCCGTTAACCAGCACGGCGAAGAGCGGGAGTAGGGTCGGCACGGGATCATTGTGCCGTCAGATCTTTATGGAGGATCCTCATGAGCTTGTTCCGTCCAAGCATTGTCGCTAACGCACACTGCGACCTGCCTTGTGGCGTTTATGACCCGGCCCAGGCCCGCATCGAGGCTGAGTCGGTCAAAGCAATCTGCGAGAAGTACCAGGCGAACACGGACCCCGAGTTCCGTACCCGCGCCTTGATCATCAAGGAGCAGCGTTCAGAACTCGTCAAGCACCACCTTTGGGTGCTGTGGACCGACTACTTCAAGGCTCCGCACTTCGAGAAGTACCCGCAGCTGCACCAGCTGTTCAACGAGGCGACCAAGCTCGCGGGGGCCGGCGGCTCCAAGGGCCAGGCCGACCCAGCGGTCGCTGAGCAGCTCCTGTCGAAGATTGACGAGATCGCGAAGATCTTCTGGGAGACCAAGCAGGCATAACAAGCCAGTAACTGAGGCGGCCGGCAAGCGTATGCACCGGCCGCCTTGGTTTACGCTCGGTATTGGTGAGCCAGCAAATTATTCCGAGGGAACCGGCATCAGAGGTCGATGACGTGGTCGCCGTTACTGTGCCCGCTGATGGCGGATGGCTGGGCATACTGCGCACTGCGACCGCTGGCCTGGCCGCACGCCTCGGGTTCCCGGGCGACAAGATCGAAGATCTGCGCATAGCCGTCGATGAGGCATGCGCCATGCTGCTCGTGCTGACCCCCACTGACGGTGACCTGACGTGCCGGTTTGAGATAGGTGCCGAGACGCTGACCGCTGCCGTGTCCGCGCCGTTGCGCGAGGGTGCCAACCTTCCCGATCCGTCGTCGTTCGCCTGGCGGGTCATCCGCGGGCTGACCGCTGACGCGAGTGCCGGCCAGGTCAACGGCGTCGCGACGATCCGGCTAACGGCTGCCCTTCACAAATAGCGCCATCTATCTAAAGTGGACGCGTGACTGATGCCCCTCCTGCTCACAAGAGCGTCTTTCGTGGACTGTTAGCGCACTTTGCCTGGGAAGCGATCCTTTTCCTCCTGGTCGCGGTCGCCGCGGTGGGCACCTTCCTGCGCAGTGAGCCAGGAGCGTACTTCTGGCTCGCCCTAGCGACCGCTGGCGTGACGGCTAGCGCCTTGGCGCTGTCGTTTCGTACGGCGACACCGAACCTGGCCGTTCCCTCGATAGCCGCGCTGACAGCGGCGATTTACGCCGTGCTGTCCAGAGAGGACTGGCCCGGCATCGCCGCCGGTGCGATCGCGATCCTGGCCGCAGGAGTCCTCGGAGTGCTCCTCGGCGTCGTCGCTGGCCTCACCTCGGCTCCTGGTTGGGCGGTCTCGCTTGGCGGCATCGCGATCAGCTCTGCCGTTTTCATGAGTCTTGTCGGTACGCGTGGCGTCATCGTTCCGGCCGTCGGCCGCCCTGGCACCGCGACGGCTATTGGTTTTATGGCGATCTTTGTGATCGGGTCGCTGGCGGGTGGCGTGCTCTTCGCGATTCGGGCCGTCCGGCGAACCCTGAGCGCCAACCGCGTTAGTGAGGACCCAGCACATTTCCGGGTCAAGAAGCTCATCGGCGCCCTAGCCGGATTCACGGGTTCGAGTCTTCTCGCCGCCGTCGCCGGCCTCATGATGGCGGTCACTCAGGGCGGGGTCTTCGGCAACGCCAGCTGGCAGCCGCTGCTTGTGGCCGCTGCCGTCGTCTTGATGGGTGGCGTCAGTGTCTTTGGCCGCCGGGGTGGCATCGCGGGCGTGGTCCTGGCGACCATGCTGCTCGCGTTTCTTCCGATGGCACTGGGCTTGGAAGGGCCTTCTGAGTGGCGGCTGTTCGGCCTGCCTGCCGTGTTCATCTTCATCGGCCTGATCGTGGGCTTCGCCCTGGAGAAGATGGGCGGCCGCGAAGACTAGGCGAGCGCTTCGCTTGTCGGCTGGGCCATCAACGTCACGACGGTCGCGACCAGGACCGCCGCGAGGATCCAGCCGGCGAGGGTTAGCCCGCCAGTGATCATGTAGTACGCCGGTGCCGCCAGCAGCAACTCAAGCGCGAGTGCGATGCCGCGTGCCGCGAGCTTGCGCTTAGCCAGGGCGCGCGCCGTGAACGCCAGACCCGCCGTATAGGCCACGCAGAACACAGTGACGTAGATCGCCAGCGACTGGCTGTCAGCCGTGGAGAACAGGTCCCAATAGATCAGCAATGCGGCCAAGGCAGCGCCCGCGAGCGCCTGAGCAGCGAGCAGGCTAACGGCGATACGCAAGGTGGCGGGCATGGCGAACACGATAGATTGCCCAGCATGCGCGGGCTACTCGTGGTCAACCCGAAGGCCACCACCACCTCTGCGCGCACCCGGGACGTGCTGGTGGGTGCGCTGCGCAGCACGATGGACTTGACGGTCAGCTTCACTCGCCGCCGTGGGCACGGTCACGCCCTAGCCCTTGAGGCCGCGAAGGACGGGATCGACGTCGTGGTCGCGCTCGGCGGGGACGGGACCATCAACGAGGTGGTTAATGGCCTTATGGGGGTACCAGTTGAGCAGCGCCCCAAACTGGGTGTCGTCCCAGGAGGCTCGACCAACGTCTTCGTCCGCGCGCTCGGGCTGCCCCGTCACCCGGTCGAAGCGACTGGCGTGATCTTGGATTGTTTGCGCGATAACCGCAGCCGTGAGATCGGGCTCGGCCGAGCCGACGATCGCTACTTCACGTTTTGCGCAGGCATAGGCATCGATGCAGCCGTCACCCGCAGGGTGGAACGTGCTCGCCACAAAGGACGACGGGCCTCTCCAATGCTCTATGCGCGCTCATTCTTCCGTGAATACGCATTCGAGGCCTTCAATCGCACTCCCGCGCTGACGCTGGCTCCGGCCGGCGAAGAGCCGCTATCTGGGCTAGCCACCATCATCGTTCAGAACACGGCACCGTGGACTTATGTCGGCGACCGCCCCATTCAAGCCAGCCCAGAAGCGTCCTTTGACGAGGGTCTAGACGTGCTGGCGCTTAAGGCGATGCGCCCGCCGGGCACTATCCAGACGGTCACCAAAATGCTGTCCAAGCAGACCGACGGATACGGAAAACAGGTAGTGCTGCGACACGACTTGTCGGAGTTCGTCGTTAGCTCCACCACACCCCAGGCATTTCAGCTTGATGGCGATTATCTAGGCGACCGGGAAAAGGTGAAATTCAGCTCTGTTCCAGCGGCTCTCCGAGTAATCTGCTAAAGGAACAGGAAATACGCTGGAATCATTACATGGAGCCTTAGCGCGGTTACTCACCGTCGCAACCTTGGCCTCGGGGTAACGCCTGGTGATCCGGACAAAACGGCCGTGAGCTTGCTCACCCATCCGTCCTAATTTCTGGCACCCCCCTTGACATCGGCGGAGTTCGTGAAAGCATTCACAAGCGTACGAACACGAACTTCATTTGAGTAAGCGCGTCCAGGCTCTTGGTAGCGGTCCGTAATTATTCGATCGCATCCAAATCGCTTCCCACGCGTTCGCCATACAGAGAAGTCGAAACGTACTACAGACCACCAGTTAGCAATTCATTTACCGCGAAGCAACGTAAGAGGAGTGTGTCCCGCCATGGACTGGCGTCACCGTTCTGTCTGCCGTGATGAAGACCCGGAGCTGTTCTTCCCCATTGGGACGTCAGGCCCTGCGATTCTTCAGGTGGAGCAGGCCAAAGCGGTGTGCCGGCGTTGTTCGGTCAGCGACGAGTGCCTGAAGTGGGCCCTCGAATCAGGCCAAGACGCTGGTGTCTGGGGTGGGATGAGTGAAGAGGAACGGCGTGCACTCAAGCGCCGTGGCGGCCTCCGGGTTCGCCCCCAAACTGTGGGACTCTGAAGCTTCCCGCCACATCTACCGCGAAAAAATCGAGCAGGCCCCGGCTATGTCGCCGGGGCACTCTCGTTTTTAGACACTCTTTCAGCTTCCGTCCCTCCCCCTTTGACAAGCCCTTCCTTTTCGTGTCCGCTGTCACTCGCCGGCCGCTTCGCTTGTCTGTCAACGATCTTGGCGCGTGATCCACATCCCGACAGGAATGGCCGATTGGGCTGTGGATCACATGCGAATCCCTTGCACGGGCGAGCGGGCAGCGACGCTGAATAAAACGCAACGCGGACGAACGTCCAATGCGGAGCGGCGAAACTGGCCCTGACGCGGATGGCTAGGCGCGGGTGAGGAGGGCCGCGTCGATGCGGTCACAGATGAGCTGGGCCAGGGGCCAGGAGGCGCCGAGAGGCGGAGCCGAAAAGGCGGCTCCGGCGGAACGGGCCGAGGCGACCACGAGGTCGTAGAGCTTTCCGGGCGCGAGGAAGTAGGACGCCACCCCGACGCGGCCGGGCAGGCAGCGCACGGCCTCGGCGCCGGACGGGACGGCGCCAGCGGCATAGGCGACGCGGCACGGCACGTTTAGCCGTGCTGACAGCGCCGCTGCGACCTCGTCGATACCTGCCCTGGCAGAAGCGACACGGGTGCCGGCCGCCGCGAGGACGAGCGAATCAAACGGTTCAGCGGGAAGCCGCTTCACCAATGCGTCCACTAGCGCGGGTGATCCCAGGGTGTCCGTGATGGTGCAGTCGAAGCCAGAAACCTGAGCGGGCAAGTCAATCGAGCCGTGGTAGGCGTTGGTCAGCAGCAGCGGAACCACAACGGCCGGCTCGGTAAGAGAAGCCAGCACGGAAGCCGGTGATGGCGACGTGTGCTCCAGGAACGCGGTCCGCACGTCGAGCCCTGGACGGACCGCGGCAACGGTCCGCGCCAGGGCACGCGTCACGGAAGCAGCCCGTGGATCACGGGAGCCGTGCGCTACCAAGACAACGTGATCAGGCATGCAGGCCACATTCGGTCTTGTCGAACATCGCCCAGCGTCCGGCACGGGCGTCCTCACCCGGCAGGGTGCGCCGCGTGCACGGCCAGCAACCGACCGAACCGTAGCCCTGCTTGAGCAATTGGTTCACTGGCACGTTGTGGCGGGCGATGTAAGCGTCCACATCGGACTCGGTCCACGCGGCCAGCGGGTTGACCTTCACCTTGGAACGCGCGTATTCCCAGTGCACCACAGGCGTGCGGGCACGCGTCGGCGACTCATCGCGGCGCAGTCCAGCGGCCCAGGCGTCGTACCCCGAAAGGGCGTCTTCAAGGGGCTTGACCTTGCGCATCGCGCAGCAAGCGTCGGGGTCGCGGGAAAACAACCGCGGCCCGAATTCGCCGTCTTGCTGCCCGACCGTCTGCGGCGGCTGCACCGAGCGGACCGTCACCGGAATGCTGCGCGTCACCTGATCGCGGACGCGCAATGTCTCGGGGAAGTGCAATCCGGTGTCGAGGAAGACGACCTCGATGCCGGGCACGACACGGGAAGCGACGTGAGCCAGCACCGCGTCAGCGAAGGAACTCGTGACACAGAACTTCTCGCCGAACGTGCCCGCTGCCCACTCAATGATCTTCTCCGCGGACGAGCCTTCGAGGTCTTTGCCCGCCCGCGTTGCGATATCGATTAGTTCATCAGTCTCGACTAGCATGATCACTCCCCAGTAATCCAATGAACTTCACGGAAAAGACTCGACGGCACGCGCGGCACTCCCAGGCGCCATGCGTTTCCCCGTGCGGGAACAGGTTTTCGTCACCGCAATAGGGGCAGTAGTAGGGAACGAACCGGCCATCGGAGCTCACGTCAGGGCCTCCCTGCGGTCAGCCCTGCCGCGAGGCACTAGCCACCCTGCGACATTTGTGCCCTCGCGCAAGCGCCCGGTCATCGCAGTGCTTCTTCGTCAGCGCGCAGGACCCAGTCGGCAAAGGACTCGTGGAGGTCTTTGCGTTCGGCTAGGTAGCGCGTCGCCAGTCGCTCGGCATATTGCGGCAGCTCTGCCGCCGTTGTCTTCAGCCCGCGCAACTTGCGGCCAAAGCCGGGCGTCTGCCCCTGCGCCATCGACAGTCCCCCGCCGAGGTGCACTTGGAAGCCCTCGACCAGGTTGCCGTTGGCATCCTGAACGAGCTGTCCTTTAAGGCCAATATCTGCCACCTGGGTACGCGCGCACGCGTTCGGGCATCCATTAACGTTGATCGAGATCGACCCATCGATCGAGCCCAGTGTTTTCTCCAGGTGTGCGATCGTGGCTGCTGCTGTCGCTTTGGTCTCGACGATGGCGAGCTTGCAGTACTCAATTCCGGTGCAGGCCATCGTGTCCCGGCGCCACCCTGACGGACGGGCCTGCAGCCCGATCGCGTCCAATGCGGACACCAGTGAGTCGACCTTGTCGTCGGCGACGTCGAGCACGAGCAGTTTCTGGTACGGCGTGAGCCGCACCCGGTCAGAGCCGTGAGCCTCGGCGATGTCGGCGACCTGGTTCAGGATCGCTCCACTGACCCGGCCCGCAACCGCTGCCACACCAACGTAATTCAGCCCGTCGCGCTGCTTGTGCACGCCGATGTGATCGATCGTGTGCTTCGGCAGCTCCGGCGCGGGACCGTCCACAAGCGACCGCTTGAGGTATTCCTCCTCTAGCACCTGGCGGAACTTCTCCACACCCCAGTCGGCCACGAGGAACTTCAGCCTTGCACGGGCACGAAGGCGGCGGTAGCCGTAGTCGCGGAACACGCGGCAAACCGCGGCCCACACCTCAGGCACCTCAGCCAGCGGAACCCAAACGCCCAAACGCTTGGCCAGCATGGGATTCGTGGAAAGTCCCCCACCGACCCACAGGTCGAAGCCGGGACCGTGCTCGGGGTGCACGACACCGAGGAACGAGATGTCGTTCGCCTCGTAGGGAACGTCAGCCAGCCACGAGATCACGGACTTGAACTTGCGTGGCAGGTTCGACAGCGTTGGATCGCCCACGTAGGTGTCGACGATCTCCTGGATCGCCGGGGTCGGGTCGATCACTTCGTCTTTGCTGATCCCGGCGACGGGGCTGCCGAGAACGACGCGGGGCGTGTCGCCACACGCCTCCGTTGTGGACAGACGGACCGCCTCAAGCTCTTTCCAGATCTGGGGGACGTCCTCGACGCGTACCCAATGGTATTGAATGTTTTGGCGATCGGTGATGTCGGCGGTGTCCCGGGCGAAGCGCTCGGAGATGGAGGCGAGCACCCGCAGCTGCTGCAGGTCGAGCTGACCACCGTCGATGCGAACGCGAAGCATGAAGTATTCGTCGTCGAGCTCGTGCGGCTCGAGGATCGCGGTGCGGCCGCCATCGATGCCGGGCTTGCGCTGCGTGTAGAGGCCAAACCAGCGGAACCGGCCGCGCAGGTCAGCGGGGTCGATCGAGGCGAAACCGCGATGCGCATAGATGTTTTCGATGCGAGCCCGCACGTTGAGCGGGTTGTCGTCCTTTTTGCTGCGCTCGTTCGGGTTGAGCGGCTCGCGGTGACCGAGCGCCCACTGTCCTTCACCACGGCGGGTTTTTGGGGCTGCCATGTGCAGCGTCCCTTCTGAATGAGGGGACACGCATCGATCGCGCTAGAGATTTCTAAGCGTCATTGCTTCCGGCGCGAGATGCGCGCCCGATCGGATGAACGAACGGGGCGGCTGATCAGCCAGCCGGACAGATGGCGCTGCGGACACGGCCAAAGTCAACGTGACGACGCATCGTCAGCGCGACATGGTGGCCGGAAGTCATGTGAACACAATGCCACGGGCCTACGACATCAGGCCAGTGTGTCATCGCTCTCTCTTAGCTAGTGGGACGAAGAGCACAGCTTCAGTGCCGCCCCCATCACGGTTACGCAGCTCGATGGTTCCGCGAAGCTCTCCCGTGGTCAGAGTGCGGATGATCTGCAACCCGAGTCGCTTGTTTGTTGCCGGATTGAAGTCAGGAGGTAAACCGCGTCCGTTATCGGCCACGATCACATTGAGGTCTTTCTTTTGCCTGTCGACCTTGACGACGACCTCGCCGGCCTGGGAACCGCCCTCAAACCCGTGCTCAACAGCGTTAAGCAGCAGCTCGTTGAGCACCATGACCAGCGGTGTGGCGATCTCGGCCGGGAGCTGGCCGAAGCTGCCTTCACGTCTGGTGAACACGGGACTCTCGGGTGCCGCCACCTCCGCCGCGGCCGTCGCGACGCGGTCGACGATGCCGTCGAACTCGACGACTTCATCGGCGGACATGGATAGCGTCTCGTGCACGAGGGCGATGCTGGCGACGCGGCGCACGGATTCTTCAAGTGCGGCACGGGCTTCCGGCGCGGCGACTCGCCGGGCCTGGAGCCGGAGCAGCGCGGCAACCGTCTGGAGGTTGTTCTTCACCCGGTGGTGGATCTCGCGGATCGTCGCGTCCTTGGTGATCAGCGCCCGGTCGCGCCGCTTCACCTCGGTGATGTCACGGGCGAGCACCAGCGCTCCGATCGGGACACCCGCTGGCATGAGCGGCAACGCTCGCGTTAGGACGGTGGCGGTACGCGCTTCGACCTCTTTACGCGGTGGAGCGTCGCCCCTGAGCGCGGCCAGGATGCGGGCGGCGCACTCGGAGCCCTCCAGCGGGTCGTCGCTCAGGCGGTTGAACAGCGCCGCGAGATCCTCGCCCACGAGGCTCGCCGAGAAGCCAAGGCGCCTAATCGCGGACTGGGCGTTAGGGGACGCATAGGTGACCTTGCCCGTTGCGTCCAGGCGGATCAGCCCGTCGCCCACGCGTGGAGCCGAAGTGGTCTCACCCTCGTGCCGGGGCGGCGGGAACGTGCCGTCAGCGATCATCTGCGCTAGATCGTCTGCGGTAGTCAGGTAATTGAGTTCGAGCTGCGACGGTGTGCGTGCCGTGGACAGGTTCGTGTCCCGTCCCACCACCGCGACCACGTCCCCGGACTCACCGTCAGCGCTGCGTCTTCTGACAGGAACCGCCTCATGACGGGCGGGCGTGTCGCCGTACCAGACGGGATCGCCCTCGCGCCAAATCCGCCCCTGCGTCCGCGCCACCTCAAGGTGCGCGACCTCAGCGCCGTTGGCCAGCTTGCCGACCTGATCGTCCTGATAAGCCGTGGGTGCCGTGGTCGGGCGCACCTGCGCCACGCACACGTAGGCGCCATCGCCAGCCGGCACCCACAACAACAGGTCAGCGAACGACAGGTCGGAGATCAGTTGCCAATCACCGGCCAGCCGCTGGAGGTGGTCGATGTCGACCGGGCCGAGGCTCGTATGTTCCTCGACGAGTTCCTTCAGGGTCGACGGTTTCACCCTCACATTGTGGCAGTGACCTTCTTTAGTCCGCGTGGAGCATCTGGATCTTCGCCTTTCGCGAGCGCTAACGAGAGCGCCAGCTGCTGCAACGGCAGGATCTCCAGGAGCGGCGAGAACCGTTCGTCCACGCTGGGCACCGCTAGCGCGCCCCCTGGACCGACCGTGACCACGTCAGCCCGCTGATCGTGCAAGCGCTCCAGCACCGGCTTCATCGCCTCGCCACCGCGGCCGCTATTCACGAACGCGAGCACAGGCACGTCTGGGTCGGTCATGGCCAAGGGCCCGTGCAGGAGGTCGGCACCCGAAAAGGCCAGGGCCGGCAGGTAGGACGTTTCCATCAGCTTCAATGCCGCTTCGCGGGCTGAGGGGTACGAGTAGCCGCGCCCAGTAGTCACCATGCTGCGTGCGAAGCGGTAGCGCTGCGCTTGCGCGGTAGCGTCGTTGCTTTCCAGCGTCTGCCGGGCGAGCGCGGGGATCTCGGCGAATTCCTTGACCGGGACACTGCCACCGTTCTTGATGCCCTCAATAAGCAGCAGGAGCGCGAAAAGCTCTGCGGTGTAAGTCTTTGTGGCCGCGACCGCCCGCTCGTGCCCGGCGGACACGTCAATCGACAGCTCGGCCGTCTGCACGAGTGTCGACTCTGGATTGTTCGTCACGGCAAGCGTTAGCGCGCCCGACTCCCGCGCCACACGCAGCACCTCGGTCAGGTCAGGTGATCCACCGCTCTGCGAGACACCGACGACAAGGGCGTGCGACAAATCCGGGCGTGCCCCGAAGACAGTGATCGCGCTCGGGCTAGCGAGCCCGGCAGCGAGATTCAGCCGAATCTCCGACAGATACGTCCCGTAGAGCGCCGCGTGATCAGACGTCCCACGCGCGGTGAACACGACGTGCTGTGGCTTGTGCTCGATAACAGCCTTCGCGACCCTCTCGATCGCCGTGATGTGCGCTGGTTCCAGCAGCGTGGCGTAGACGTCGGGCTGCTCGGCAATGTCAGCGGCCATCCCGGCGCCGCGTTCATTTCTGTTTGTCACGTGCGCAGTCTTGCACGCTAAAGCGTGATTCAGCAAGTTATCGAGCACAAACGCGCACGACTCTCGCGCGATGACACCCTATTCGCACCGATCACGTGAGCGATCCCTGCCTTGCCAGGCGGGCCGTCCTGCCAGTCCCTTCCGGCGCGGTCCCGCCAACGCACCTGCCTGACGCCTGCTCCCTTTGGCGGACTTAGTCGTGATCCACATCCCCATTGCTGATCCACATCCCACGGGACGTGATCAAACCGCTCGTTGATCACGTCTCAATGGATGTCGATCACGCTCTGGGATGTGGATCACGACCAGGGCAACCAAGCGCCCCGGCAAATCAGCAATCCGGCAACGGGAGCGTGGCCGAAGCAACCGCCCGGAAAGCAAGCGCCCGGTCCTCCAGGCGGGAAGGACCGGGCGCTTGCGCGTTAACGGGTGAGCTATTCGGCCGGTGCCATGGCGGCTGTTTCGCGCAGCGGGACCTCTTTGACGAACCAAGCCAGCACGGGGATGAAGACCGCGAACGCCAGCGCCCACCAGAACAGCCCAGAGGTGCCAAAGGCGATCGCGTGCGTGATCGCTTCGCGCATGGGCGCCGGCAGGGCAGACAGCATCGCAGGATCAAAGCTGCCACCGCTCTGGGCGACCATGGCTGTCGCGGCGGGGCCGGAAGCCGCGATGTCTGCCTCCATGCGGGAGGTGAAGACGGCGCCAAACAGCGCCACCCCAAACGAACCGCCGATCGACCGGGCGAAGGTCGCCGTCGAGCTAGCCACGCCCATGTCCTTCATCTCGACACTGTTCTGCGAGATGAGCAGCGTGGTCTGCATGAGGAATCCCATGCCCAGCCCCAAAACCACCATGTAGATCGTGGACTCGACCTTGGAGGTGTCATTGTCCAAACGCGTCAAAAGCAGCATGGCCAGCACCATGATCGTGCCACCGATGATCGGGAAGATCCGGTAGCGGCCCGTCTTTGCGATGATCCGTCCAATCACGACGGAGGTCACCATGACGCCCAGCATCATCGGAAGCAGGAGCAGTCCGCTATTGGTCGCTGAGGCTCCCTGCACGGTCTGCTGATAGAGCGGCAGGAACGACACCGCCCCGAATAGGCCGAAGCCGACGAGGAAACCGATCGTGCTGACGAGGCTGAAGTTGCGGTCCTTGAACAGTTTCAAGGGCAGTACCGGTTCGGCGACGTTCATCTCCACGACGACGAACAGGATCGTGGTGATGACCCCGAGCGCGGCCAGGCCCAGAATCTGAGCGCTCAGCCAGGCGTATTCCTTGCCGCCCCACGTCGTGATCAGAACGATCGAGGTGATCGCGATGGCGAGCAGCCCGGCACCCAGCCAGTCAATCTTGTGCTCGGTCCGCTTGCGCGGCAGGTTCAGGAAGGCGATGAGGATGAACAGCGCGGCGCCGGCGATCGGGATGTTCATATAGAAGATCCAGCGCCAGGAGGCGTGGTCGGTGATGAGGCCGCCCACGAGTGGTCCGGCGATCATCGACAGGGCCATGATGCCAGCCATCTGGCCTTGGTATTTCCCACGTTCGCGCGGTGAGACGAGGTCGCCGATGATGGCGAACGCGCCCACCATGAGACCGCCAGCGCCCAGGCCCTGGAACGCCCGGAAGTAGATCAGCTGGCTCATCGGGTCGAGCATGTTGTTCAGCCAAGTGAACTCGCCCGCCGCGCCCGAGAGCATCGAGCCGAGGATGAACAGGACGATCGAGCTGAGGAAGATCCGCTTGCGGCCGTAGAGGTCGCCGAGCTTTCCCCAGATAGGCGTCGACACGGTGGTGCCCAAGACATAGGCGGTGACCACCCAGGACAGTTTGGACACTGCCTCAAGGCCGCCGAGCTCACCGAGAATCTTCGGCATCGCGGTGCCTACGACCATGTTGTCGAGCATCGCCAGCATCATGGCGAGCATCAGACCTGGTAGAACGATGTTTAGCTTGTTAGCTCCGGTGGAGCTTGAGGTTGGGGCTGCCTCAGCAACAGCGGTCACGGCTAGACTCCCTACGCTTACTTGCCGACCGGCTAGACGCCTTACTAGCCGTACGGTAAGCTACTTACTAACCGGCCGTCAAGTAGAAAAGGACGACCATGGCGGATGACACTCGCTCCCGGATCCAGGCGATCGCCCTCGACCTGTTCAGCGAACAGGGCTATGACGCGACCTCGCTGCGCGAGATCGCCGAGCGCTTAGGCGTCACCAAGGCCGCCCTCTACTACCACTTCAAGAGCAAAGAAGAGATCGTCGAGTCACTCACGAGTGACCATGTGAAAAGGCTCGACACCTTGCTCGAGTGGGCCGAGGGCAAAGAGCCAACGCAAGCGTTTCGCATCGAGTTTCTGCACCGCTATATGGACAACCTCAACGCCAGTCAGCACCTGAAGATCATGAAGTTCATCCAGCAGAACCAGCCCGCCATGAAAAACATGGCCAACGCCGCGAAATGGCGGGAGAGCCTGCACAAGATGGTCAGCGTGCTCGCTGGCGAGAAGGCCAGCCCGACCGAGCGCATGCGCATGGGGCTCGCGCTGTTCGGCTTGCACGCCTCAGCGATGCTGCTGCCAGAAGGTGAAGTGTCCGAACAGGACCGTCGTCAGGCCGCGCTCACGGTGGCGGAGGAACTCATAACTGGCAGCGCAGGCCGAGCAGACTGACACCGTCCATGGGCGACCAGTCAAGCGACGGTTCACGCACGAAACCCAGTCGTTTGTAGAGGCGCTGCGCATCGACGGCGAAGTCACGCACGCAGATGACTACCGCTTCGCAGCCAAGGTCAGCGGCGCGGGTCAGGCAGCCTCGCACGAGCGCTTCACCCACGCCCCGGCGCTGCGCTGACGGTGCGACGGCCAGCATCCGGAACTCGGCCTCCCCAGCACGCGAGAGCTCGGCGTATTCACTGCCAGGCAAGACGAAAAGCACGGCGCCCACGACAAGGCCGCCGTCCTCACAAACCAGGATCGTCCCCGCGTCGGCGCGCGACACCACATCGCGCAGCACGGGTTCATACGGGTGATCAGCGGAGGTCTGGCCGTCTCCGCGATAGGCGGCGACGGTGAGTTCACCGATCGCCGCGTAGTCGGGCTCAGACGCGACGCGTACCCGCAAATTATTCAATGATGGCAATGAGGTCGCCTTCCTGGACCACATCTCCCTCGTGCACCTTGACCGTCACGACGCCATCGGCTTCGGCGACGACCGGGATCTCCATCTTCATGGATTCGAGGATGACCAGGGTGTCGCCGTCTTCGACCGTGTCACCGTCGGACACGACGACCTTCCAGACGTTCGCCACCATCTCAGCACGGATCTCTTCAGCCATGGTGTGTATCCAACCACGGCCGTGTACGCGAGGACGGTTAACCCGGCTCGCGGCTAACTTCGACCTCGACGACCAGCTCGGATAGCTTGGCGCGCAGGCGAGCTACGAGTTCGGCGGGTGCGGTTTCGCGACCGCAGCAGCGGGCGACGAGTGCCTTTACTTCGGTTTCGATGCCATATTCCCGAAGGCAGGGCGAGCACTCATCAAGGTGCTGCTTGATGACCGTCCGCCGGTCTTCGGAGCACTCAAGATCGAGGTAGAGGTATACCTCTGTCAGGACTTCCCGACAGTTGACCTCGTCATGCGCGTCAGTCATTGATCGCCTCCCGGGAAAGGCCATGTTCGATGGCATATCCCTCAAGAAGCTTGCGCAGATTGCGGCGCCCGCGGTGCAGGCGTGACATGACCGTCCCGATCGGGGTACCCATGATGTCGGCGACCTCCTTGTAAGAGAAACCCTCCACATCAGCCAGGTACACCGCAAGACGGAACTCTTCAGGAAGTGACTGCAGCGCTTCCTTGACGTCGCTATCTGGCAGGCGCTCAAGCGCTTCAGTCTCTGCTGACTTCAGGCCCGATGACGTGTGTGACTCGGCCTCGGCGAGCTGCCAGTCCGTGATCTCGTCGGTCGGCGCCTGAACGGGCTGGCGCTGCTTCTTGCGGTACGAGTTGATGAAGGTGTTGGTCAAGATGCGGTAGAGCCACGCCTTGAGGTTGGTGCCTTCCTCGAACTGGTGGAAAGCGGCGAAGGCCTTAAGAAAGGTCTCCTGAACCAAGTCTTCGGCGTCGGCCGGGTTGCGCGTCATGCGCAGGGCGGCGGCATAGAGCTGGTCAACGAACGGCATCGCGTCACGCTCAAACCGGACGCTGCGCTCGTTTGCGCTCTCAGTGCTCGTCACTCGGGCAACCGCCTTCTGCGACCGAGGCGGCCGCTGAACCGAGGTTACCGAGGAGATCACGGGGGTCTCGACCCGGGGCGCCGGGAGTGCCGCGGGCCAGTCGGGGGCGCTGAGCAGCTTTTCTATCGTCTGGACGGCTGAGTTTTCCGCCCCTCGAGCCACACAGCGTGTTCCGGTTCGCACCATTGCCACCTCTCGCTAGCCTGAGCAGACCGTCGATCCGGTCAATGGAACACAGCCCAGCCTGCGAGCATTCCGAAGCGTGTCCTTGGTCACCCCAAGGAGGACAAGAACGTGACCACCGCGGCCGTCACGGCGTTAAGGTCTTTCCGCAGGTCATGGCGGGCGCCGGGGATGATGGTGACCTGAACTCCCTTTGTTGGAGAAGGGACACCAAACGGGTCGCTATCGCCATTGACGACCAATGTCGGCACCCCGGTCAAGAGCTCGCTGGCTCTTGACTTCTCCGGCTTGCCCGGTGCGTGCAACGGAAACGCGAGCGCCACGATTCCCACTGCTTTTGATAGAGCGGCCGTGCGGCAGGCGACCCGCGCGCCCGACGACCGTCCACCCACGACAAGCGGCACCTTCGGCTTCAACGCGGCCATGACGGCAAGCCAGGCTTCGTCGAGAGCGGGCGCTGGAGCGGGCGCGCGGCGCCCGGCGACACGGTAGGGCTGCGTCACCATCGCTACGGCGACTTTGTTCGCCAGGGCGGCCTCACGCACGGCGACCAGATCCGGCGCGTCCACGCCTCCGCCAGCACCATGACCTAGTGCCAGCAGGAGACGTGGCTTGCCTTTGGGTTCGAACCGCTCGACCATCGCATCACCGCGCGGCGTGGCAATCTTCATGACCTGTGATTACCAGCCTTCGCGGATTTTCAGCAGGAGGCGCGCACGGGCTCGCGTGTGATCAGCAGAGTGTTGCTGTCCATGCCCTCAAACGACTGAGCGGTCCGCTGTCCGGGAAGACGGCGGGCGACCAGCTCTCCGTTGGAGACGATCAATTCCGGGCCGGGAATGTGTTCTGTGAACGGCTTTTCGTCTGGCTGCTCATCTGTGCGCCAGGCGACGAGCATGGCCCGCCGTTCGCGGGCGGTCGTGCCGCCCCACACCCCGTGGCAGTCGCCGACGCTAAGCGCCCATGCCAAGCAAGCCCCGGCGACGGGGCAGCTGCCACACAGTCCAATCGCGACATCCGCCGGTGCCATCGGCACAGGGAAAAATGTCTCTGGATCAACGGTTTGGCACACACCCTTTGTGCGCCAGGCGTTGTCATGCTTTTCGGTCACGGCACGTACCAAACGCGGGTCGCGGCGAGCCGCTGCAACCTCTTGTGGACGTGGAACACGCGCCCGGGTCAAATTCCCCACCTCCCCCGTGGGTTTGACTACACATTTCGGTAGCCAAACTATTACTCCTGGTGCCGGCCACGCTGAGCGATCATTGCTGCTCAACAGTTCCGACGTTGTTGCTTACCGCATCTTGACTGACCGAGACAAGGGGTATCAAAGTTTTGGTGTCACAAACCGCACCTAATCGGTACATATCTCAAAACAAAGTTTCCTGATTCTTAACCAGAATTGGTGCAACCAAATCGGGCCCATCGTTTCGGACATTGCCGATGGCCTGGCCAACTGCCCGGATTTCGATGCGCGAAATGTATGAAGAATCAACAGGCAGCAACAGTTCTGGGCCGGCCTCAGCCGTTAGCCATTCCTCCCACCGATCCTCTTCCAGAAGCAGTGGCATTCGGTGATGCACCTTTGTCAATTCGCCAGCCGCCGGCATCGTGACGATCGTCGACGACAGGCCGTGCCGGTTATCGGCCCACAGCCCGGCGAACACCACCCCTTCGGGCAGCGTCATGAAGAACGGCTTCTTATCAACCCATTCAAACCAACCATCGGCTGGTACTAGACACCGCTTTTCGGCGAACGGACGGGCATAGGCACGGGCGGTCTGAAGGGTCTCGCTGCGGGCGTTAATCATCCGCGCGCCGGCCCGCGGGCTGTCAGCCCACGAGGGCAGCAGCCCCCAGCGGGCGACGCTAATGCGGCGCTGGCCCTCGGCAACCCGGACGATCGGGGCGGGATCGGTCGGGGCGAGGTTGTAATCCGGAGCGAGCACGTCATCGGTTTCATCGAAGGCTGCGAATAGTTTGCTGAGGTCAGCCGAAGACCTTGTTGTCGCATAACGCCCGCACATGGCCTCACCCTAGACTGTGGGGGTGACGACCAAGCTGGTGCCATGGAATGCCCCCACCGCTGGAATGCCGGTGAACACTGACGTTCGCCTGCCTGGATCGAAGTCCATTACAGCCAGGGCGCTGGTGATCGCGGCCGCTTCGGTCGGACCGTCCACTTTGCACGCTCCGTTACGCGCACGCGATACCGAACTGATGGCCGCTGGTCTTCGCGCGATGGGCGCGCATGTCTCCACAATGGACGATGAGCGCTGGGAGGTTCGCCCGCGCCCGCTGCACGGCCCGGCACATATCAACGCCGGGCTGGCCGGCACCGTGATGCGTTTCCTGCCACCACTCGCGGCACTCGCCAACGGCGAAGTGACCTTCGACGGAGATGAATACGCCCGCAAGCGGCCGATGGGGCCGCTGCTGAAAGCGTTGCGGGAGTTAGGTGTTAGCCGCATCGACGCGTCGGAGACCGACGGCATGCCGTTCACGATTTACGGCGAAGGCCGCGTTCGTGGCGGTGAGGTCGTCGTCGACGCGTCGAAGTCCAGTCAGCTCGTGTCCGGGCTGCTGCTTAGTGGCGCTGACTACGACGAGGGACTGATCGTCCGGCACGTCGGCAAGCCCGTGCCCAGTGCACCGCATCTGCGGATGACCGTGCAGATGTTGCGGGCCGCTGGGGCGGCGGTCGATGACAGCGTGGCGGATCTGTGGCAGGTGGCACCCGGGCGCCTGATGGGCCGCGCCTGGCAGATCGAGCCCGACCTATCCGGTGCGGCACCGTTCTTCGCCGCGGCACTCGTCACAGGTGGCCGCGTCACGCTCACCGGCTGGCCAACGAGCAGTGTGCAGCCCGTCGACCGCGTGCGCGAGCTGTTTACCGCCATGGGCGCCAAGGTAACCCGGGGCGAGGCGGGGCTGACCGTCGCCGGGACGGGCCAGATCCACGGGATCGACGCCACGCTGGGCGATGTCGGTGAGCTGACGCCAGTGATCGCCGCGCTCGCGACGCTCGCCGACGGGCCATCGAATATCCGTGGAGTGGGCCACATCCGCCACCACGAGACGGACCGCATCTCGGCGCTCGCGCACGAGCTGTCCGCGCTCGGTGCCGACATCACCGAACACGAAGACGGGCTGACCATTAAGCCGAGGCCGCTGAGCGGTGCTGTGTTCCAGACTTACGCCGACCACCGCATGGTGCACGCCGCTTCGGTGATCGGGCTGCGGGTGCCGGGCGTCAGTGTCGATGACGTTTCGTGCACCTCAAAAACTCTTCCGTCGTTTCCCAGTTTGTGGGAGTCGCTGGCCGGTAAACCTGAAAGCGGAGCGGAGGGCTGAGAGGCGAAAAAGCAGCGGGACTACGACGAGGACGACGTTCGGGTGCGTGCCACTCGAACGTCCCGTTCGCGTCCCCGCACGCGGACTCGCCCCCGCCACGATGACGCGGTCGTCGGCTTCGTGGTCGCGGTCGACCGGGGCCGCTACACCGTCGTGGTGGATGACGTCTATGTGACCGCCATGCGCGCACGCGAGCTTGGCCGCAAATCCGTCGTGGTCGGCGATGACGTGGCCCTCGTGGGAGACGTGTCCGGTGCTGACGGAGCGCTTGCCCGGATCGTGCGGATCGAGGAGCGCCGGTCCGTCCTGACCCGCACGGCAGACGATGACGACACCACTCCCGAGGGCCGTCTCGAACGCGTGGTCGTGGCCAACGCCGACCAGCTGGTCATCGTCAGCGCCCTGGCCGATCCGCCGCCGCGCACCGGGTTCATCGACCGTTGCCTAGTTGCCGCCTACGCCGCCGATATCGAGCCGTTGCTGTGCCTCACCAAGGCCGACCTAGCGGCGCCGGCGGAGATCCTCGACTACTACTCGACCCTCGAAGTACCACATGTCCTGATGGGACCGGACACGGAGCTGACGCCCTTGCTCAAAGAGCTGCGGGGAAAGGTCTCGGTCTTCGTCGGGCATTCGGGTGTGGGAAAGTCCACATTGGTCAACCGGCTCATCCCCAGCGCGCATCGGGCCGTGGGCGTGGTGAGCGCGATCGGCAAGGGACGGCACACGTCCACGAGCGCGGTGGCGTTGCGCCTGCCGGAGAAAAAAGAGTCGTGGATTATCGATACCCCCGGCGTGCGCAGTTTCGGCCTGGCCCATGTCTCAGCCGACGATGTCCTGCACGGCTTTCACGACCTCGTTGACGGCACGGCCGCGTGCCCGCCGATGTGTGAGCACCTCGGCGGAGAGTGCGCTTTGGACACTTGGGTGGCTGAGGGACACGCCGACGCGCGCAGGCTCGCAAGTTTCCGGCGCCTGCTCGCTTCGCGCGATCAGACGTCGACGTAACCGCCTGAGCGCCAGTAGACCCCGTCTTCCCGTGAGAGCAGTGCGGCATCGATGAGATAGCGCCGCAACGACACGGGATCGTGCTCGTAGAAGGCCCGCAGCACGGCATTGACCTCGACCTCTGTCATTCGCACGCCGGGCTCGAAGGCGGCGGCCAGATACTCCAAGAGGAGACGGCGTTTGCTCGCCTTTGCCGGGATGCTGACAATGCTGCCGTCATCGCGGATGAACGGTCTGAGAACCCGCGGTAGATCCATACCTGCGACCGTAGTATCCAGGGCAAGTGAGAATCGGCTAGGTTGTCGGCCATGGCCCGCCTTGATGACGACCTTGCGCTAGCCCATGTGCTGGCCGACACCGCTGACTCGATCGCGATGCAGCGGTTCAAGGCACTGGACCTCTACGTCGAGTCCAAACCAGACCTGAGTCCCGTTTCTGACGCCGACACCGCGGTGGAAAAGGCTTTGCGCGCGACCCTCGCCCGCACACGTTCCCGCGATGGCGTGCTCGGCGAAGAGTTCGGCAGCACGGGCGCTAACACCAACCGGCAATGGGTGATCGATCCCATCGATGGCACAAAGAACTACATCCGGGGAGTACCCATCTGGGCCACTCTGATTTCTTTGCTCGAAGGTGACACCCCTGTCGTCGGGCTCGTCTCGGCACCGGCGCTCGGACGGCGGTGGTGGGCGGCTCGTGGCCTAGGCGCCTTCGCTGGCCGCCATCAAGCCAACGCCAGCCCGATCAAGGTCTCGGGTGTGCGGCGCCTCGCGGACGCCTCCTTTTGCTATTCGTCCCTGGATGGCTGGGAGCAGACCGGGCGGTTGTCCTCGGTCCTCGATCTGATGCGCAAGACGTGGCGAAGCCGGGCTTATGGCGACTTTTACGGCTACATGCTGCTAGCCGAGGGCGCGCTCGACATCATGGTCGAGCCGGAGCTGATGCTGTGGGACATGGCCGCGCTCTATCCGATCGTCACCGAGGCTGGTGGCACCTTCTCTGATCTATCAGGGAGGGCCGGCGTCGGCGGTGGCTCAGCGGTCGCCACAAACGGACAGCTGCACACAGACGTGCTTGAGCGACTCACCCCTTCGGGTCTTCACGCTCTGTAATGAGAGTGATCCACGCAGTTACGCCGCTGGTGGGTGGGGCATAGTCGACCCGTAAGGGTTTAAGCTTCGGAGGTGTCTTCCTCAGGTTGGTGGTTTCTCGCTGCCATGATCGCCGCGTACGGCATCGCCAACCTGCTGCAATCCATCGCGGCGACGAGCACGAAGACCACCGAAACGCTTGACCCCGGTCTGCTCTTGCGCCTGTTTGGTAACCGAACGTATTTGGCCGGTCTGCTCTGCCAGATTTTCGGCTTCTTTTTTGCCCTCGCCGCGAGACGCGACTTGCCCCTGTTCCTAGTGCAGTCAGCCGTCACCGCGGGCTTATGCGTGACAGCCCTGCTCGGGGTGCTGTTGCTCAAGTGGAAGCTGCCCATAGCCGAGATCGCGCTTCTCACGCTGGTGGTGGTGGGCATTGGCGCGCTCGCGGGCGCCGCCGAGCCGTCGCGCGGCTCAGAGCTGGGCACCCTGGGCATCCTGCTTCTCGTCGTCGCGCTGGTGGTGATCGCGGGCTCCAGTGTCTTCGCGGCACGGCTCAAGGGCACGCTCGCCTCGGTCGTGCTCGGTTCCGTGGCGGGATTGTGCTTTTCCTCCGCCGCTATCGCGGCTCGCCCGCTCGCCGGCGCGCACACGATCATGGAGTTCCTGCTCAATCCGCTGCTCTATCTCGTGATCGCACACTCGCTGACCGGGCAGCTGCTGCTCGGCCTCGCGATGCAGCGCGGATCAACGAACGCGGCCGTGGCCGGGATGGACGCGGCTGGAGCCGTGCCCGCGGCGGTCATCGGGCTTGTTCTGCTGGGCGACCAAATCCGCCCCGGGATGGAATGGCTGGCCGCTGGCGGCTTCGTCGTCACCCTCGGCGCGGTCATCCTGCTGACGCGTTATGCCGAACCACAGCACGAACTCGTGGCAGAGCCAGCTCCTTTGCCGCTCAAATACCGGTCGGCCACGGTTCCTGGGCTCCCTGAACACGAGGCACGCGGCCTGGTCGAGATGCCCGCGGCGGCCGAGGCGTGCACTACTGGACGCACGCACGAGACGATCGCGCTGCCCTTTCCGCTCTCGCGCCCCGCGCCCGAGCCGGATCTGCTTGACGCCCTGACCGGCCCGACGCTCATCAGCGGCCACGCCGCCATCGCCGCCCAGCTCGCAACGGCTTCGGCGCAAGACGAGACGGCCGAGCACTCCGTCGTCAACGGCCGGTCCCCAGCTCACGACGTGACCGCGGAACACCCCGCGCTTAACGGACATTCGACCTACCTTCCTTCGCCCAACGGCAACGGCCACGGCTCCAACGGGCACTCCGTCCTTAATGGACAGTCCGCAGTCAATGGGCACGAAGCGCTTGACGAGCCGACCGCCGAATTCGCCCACACCGCCGGGAACGGGCACGTGACGAACGGCCACACAGGCGCCATCAACGGGCAGCGGCTGCCGCATCACTCGCCGGTCAACGCCGACTAATCCCAGCCGGGGCGGCTAAACGGGACTCCGGGACTTCACAAGCACGTAACCTTGTGCCTACGCTTCGATGGAAGCGCTCCCAATTCTGCCGCGCTAACGCTATGGCAAACGGGATGGGCGGGTGTTGCCGCACCCGCCCATCGGTCCGACCGCGTGCCATGGCATGGCCCGCGGCTTGCCCGGACAGGAGAATCGTAGTGTCCAAGAGAAAACTTGGGCTCATCCTTGCCGCCGTCCTCGCGGCATCAACGTTCAGTGCTATTCAGCCGGCCGCCGCCGCGCCGCCGTATAACTACGCCGAGGCACTACAGAAGTCGATCTGGTTCTACGAGGCGCAGCAGTCAGGCCCGAAACCCGCATGGAACAGGGTGTCCTGGCGCGGCAACAGTGCCGTGAACGACGGCAGCGACGTCGGCCTCAACCTGACCGGCGGCTGGTTCGACGCTGGCGACCACGTGAAGTTCGGCTTCCCGATGGCCAGCACGACGACCATGCTGGCGTGGGGCGCGGTCGAGTACCGCAGCGCCTACCAAGCCAGCGGCCAGCTCACGCACCTGCTGAACAACCTGCGTTTCGTCAACGACTACTTCATCAAGGCACACCCGGCACCAAGTGTCCTTTATGGACAGGTTGGCAGCGGCGGTCCTGACCACGCTTGGTGGGGACCAGCCGAGGTCATGAAGATGGCCCGGCCGTCGCACAAGATTGACGCGAGCTGCGGTGGCACGGATCTTGCCGCGGAAACCGCCGCCGCGATGGCGGCCAGCTCGATGGTTTTCCGGCCAACCGATCCGTCCTATGCGGACACTCTCGTCACGCACGCGACTCAGCTCTACTCGTTCGCTGACACGGTTCGTAAGAAGTACTCCGAGTGCATCACTGACGCCTCGTCCTTCTACAACTCGTGGAGTGGCTTCAACGATGAACTCGTGTGGGGCGCGATCTGGCTCTACCGGGCGACCAACCAGGCGAGCTACCTGACCAAAGCCCAGTCCTACTATGCCAACCTGGGCACCGAGCCGCAGTCTTCCACCCGCTCCTACAAGTGGACCCACGACTGGGACGACAAGTCCTACGGCTCCTATGTGCTGATGGCCAAGCTCACAGGACAGCAGCAGTACATCGACGACGCGAACCGCTGGCTCGACTATTGGACCGTTGGCGTCAACGGTGGGCGCATCACGTACTCCCCCGGGGGTCAAGCGTGGCTGCAACAGTGGGGATCACTGCGGTATAGCGCCAATACGGCCTGGATCGCTCTTCTGTATTCCGACTACGTCACCGACGCGACCCGCAAAGCCCGCTACCACGACTTTGGCGTCTCCCAGATCAACTACATCCTCGGGAGCAATCCGTCGAACCGTTCGTACATGATTGGTTTCGGTAACAATCCGCCGATCAACCCGCACCACCGGACCGGCCACGGCTCGTGGACGGACAGCCTGCAGAGCCCCACCAACAACCGCCACATCCTTTACGGTGCCTTGGTTGGCGGCCCTGGTGCCGCGAACGACACCTATGTGGACGATCGTGGCAACTTCCAGGCCAACGAGGTCGCCACCGACTACAACAGCGGACTGTCCTCGGCGCTGGTGCGCATGTATGCCGAATACGGCGGCACGCCGCTGGCCAACTTCCCGGTCACGGAACAGCCCGACGACGCTGAGATGTATGTCGAGTCCGGCCTCAACACGGCCAGCGGCAGCAACTTCACCGAGATCAAAGCGCTCGTCTACAACAAGTCGGCGTGGCCCGCTCGCGTGCTCAGCCAGGGCTCGTTCCGCTACTACTTCACCCTCGACGGCACGACCACGCCGTCGCAGATCTCGTTTAGCGCCGCCTACAACCAGTGCTCGACTCCCACCGGCCCCACCTTGGTAAGCGGAAACACTTACTACGTAACGATTTCGTGCGCAGGGCAGGCTATCGCACCGGCGGGCCAGTCCGACTGGCGGCGGGAAGTGCAGTTCCGCATCACGAGCTCCGGCACCTGGGACCCGGCCAACGACTGGTCCTACCAGGCCACGATGGGCCGAAACGCAAAGATCACCCTCTGGGATGGCGCCACCAAGGTTTGGGGTGACGCGCCAGGTGGTGGAGATGCCATCGCACCAACATCACCTGGTACTCCGACCGCCGGCACCATCACGTCAACCTGCGTGAACCTGTCGTGGAGCCCCGCCACCGACAACGTCGGCGTCACCGCCTACGACGTGTATCGCGGCACGGTGCTAGCCGGAACCACGGCGACCACATCGTTGCAGGTTTGCGGGCTGACACCGTCCACTTCGTACACGTTCACCGTGCGCGCACGGGACGCGGCTGGCAACGTGAGCTCAGCCTCGGGTCCGCTCACGGTCACGACGCTGGCCCCCGAACCCGATGCGGTCGCACCGACCGTGCCGGGAACCCCTGTGGCGTCAGCGATCACGTCCACATCAGCCACGCTGACGTGGACAGCTTCGACGGACAATGTTGGCGTGGTCGGCTACGACATCTTCACCGGCGGAACACAGGTCGGCACCTCAACGACCAACTCCTTCAATGCCACTGGTTTGACGCCTGCGACGGCTTACAGTTACACAGTCCGCGCACGTGACGCGGCGGGCAACCTGTCGGTCGTCTCCAGCCCCGGCACGTTCACGACACTGCCCACGGGCGGCGGCAGTTGCGACGTGTCCTATGTCGTGGAAAGCCAGTGGCCGGGCGCCTTTACCGGCAAGGTGGTCATCAAGAACACCGGAACGTCCACTATCAACGGCTGGACGCTACGGTTCGCCTTCCCCGCTAGCGGTCAGAGCGTCACCCAAGGCTGGTCGGCGACGTGGTCGCAGTCGGGAGCCAACGTTTCGGCCGTGAATCTGGACTGGAACCGTGTGCTCGCGCCGGGGTCTAGTACCCAAATTGGATTCAATGGCACCTGGTCTGGCACCAACCCGGAACCGGCGGCCTTCACCCTTAACAACGCACCTTGCACCATTAGCTAGTTTGTAAAACTTTGGCGGCGCTGGCTTTCTGAGCTAGCGCCACCTTCAGTTGTCGTGGTAAATATCTTCCACTGCTTCGCGATGCATGAAAATATCTCCCAACCCCCAGGAGAACCCATGCTCCGCATCCTCAAGCGCACCGCTATCGTGCTCGCCGGCACCACTGCCACCTTGCTCGCAGCTTTGGGCGGCCCAGCCGAAGCGGCCACGAAACTCACCCATTCCCAAGCCGCCACGCAGCTGCGCAACGCTGGAATCACCTGGTCGTCCAGCGGCAACTGCAGCGACCGCAACAACCCCACGTGCACCTCGTTTGAGCAGATCCGCCAGACCACGATCTCGGGGATCAAAACGCTCAAGAGCTCCAGCGGCTGTGCCATCAACGTCACCGGCGGCACCGAGACCGGTCACGCCGGCGGCACCTACAGCCATTGGAACGGCTGGAAAATCGACATCAGCAAGTACACCTGTGTCGGCAACTACATCCGCAACAACTTCACCTACGTTGGCTACATCTCCGGCTGGGGTTACCAATGGCGTTCAGGCGCTGGCAACCTCTACACCGATGAAGGCAACCACTGGGACATCTTGTATTACAACTGCGGCGGCTGCTGACCGTCCATAGTGGAGGGCCGCCACGTGAGCGGCCCTCCACCGCTCTCAGGTCGCGCAGATGATGTAGACGCGCGACCACCAGTTGCTGGCTTGCCCATTGCCTTCTTCAATGGCGACAACGACACCCTGGGTGAGATCGGCCGACGGGTAGATGCCGCCATAGATGACCTCGCCCTGGCCGCCGTCGATCATTCCGCCGAGGCCGTGGACCTTCTTGGTGCCGTTGCAGGCCACCCCAATCGCGTCGTCGGAGGAGTCGACCGGTGCCGAGGGGACAGACTTAAGTTCCAGTCCAGGCAACGGATTCGCGCAGACACCGTAGGCGAGGATCGTCCAGTTACCGGCGAATCCGGTCTCGTCTTCATAACCGGTCGCGGTAACACTGGTCAGCCCGGCGTTGGGATAGAACTCATCGATGATGACCTGGCCATCCCCGTTGAGAATCCTTGCTCCCGCACTGATCAGCTGCCTGCTGCCGGTGCATGTCGCCGTGGCTGACTTGAAGTCCGCTGAGCCAGACGCCGCGGAGAAACTGATGTATTCCAAGCCGGCCGGGGCGTTGCCGCAAATGGCATAGGCGTGCACGCGCCAGTTCCCCGCATACGTGCCGTGCTCCACCGCGGTCGCCACGAAGTCGTCGGTGTTTCCCAGCGCCTGCAAGCGGTTGAAGTGCACGAGCCGGCCGCCGCCTTCGAGGAAGCCACCGCCACCAAGCACCCGTGTGCCGTCGTCGCACGACGCGGTCGCTGACTTCTCCGATACGGAGTCAAGCGCGCTCTGGGCGCTTTTGAGTTCCATGCCGCCAACGGCTGACGCTGGCGTGGGTGCCAGCAGAGCCGCGGCCCCAGCCACGAAAGCGGCGAGCATGAGCCGTGATCGCATTGCGTTCTCCCATCTGTTGAAGCGTGTGCCAGATAGGAGACGGCTAGCTAGCCGGGGACAACACTTTTTCTCTAAGGTTCATTGCCATGGATCTGGAGGAGGCCTACAGGCTTTACGCTGACCGCCTCTTTACCTATGCCAGAGGCATTCTGGGCGATCACGACAGCGCCGCCGACGCCGTGCACGACACATTCGTGCTGGCCAGTCAGCGGTCGGGACAACTGCGTGATCCGGACCGGCTCATGTCGTGGCTCTACACGATCACGCGTCGCGAGGCGTTGCGGCACCTGCGCCGGCGCAGCCGGATCTTTCCTGTCGAGACACTTCCACCGGTGCCGCATGAGGATTCATTGTCAGATCTACGTCACGCTGAGCTAAGCGAATTGGTGTGGGCCGCCTACGGCGGACTTGTGGACAACGACCGCGAGATCATCGAACTGTCCGTGCGGCACGGACTGTCCTCAACGGACATTGCGACTGTCCTGGACATTTCTATCAAGCATGCAAATGCCCGGATCGCCCGCGCCCGGGCGCAGGTGAGCATTTGCCTTGGCGTCTTACTTGTCGCTCGCGCACCCCGGGTCTGCGAACCGCTCGCGGAACTCCTCGGCGACTGGGACGGCAAGCTCACCCCTTTGCTGCGCAAGCGATTGCACCGGCACATCGACAGTTGCGTGACCTGCAGCGGCCAGCGCCAGCGGCGCATGGATCCGGCTGCGATCCTTTCCGGGTACGCCGCGACGCCGTTCCTCGTCTACGTTGAGTCTTCCCGGCCACCCGCCCCGCCAAGGCGCGTGGGCAAATATGTCTTAGGCGCGACCGTCGTCGTGCTCCTCATCGGCATTCCGGCCGCACTGGCCCGTCCGCAATCGCCTCGCCCACCGGACATGCCAACCTCGATGACGAGTCTCGGCCCGTCTGCCGAAGCCACCAGCCGGCCTAGCGCGCTGCCACCCGTGCAGCCGTCGGCGCAGCCATCTCCTGATAAACCATCGCCCAAGCCGCCCGCCGCCTTCAACGTGACCGCGGGCATCGGCCTCAGGTGCCTATCCAACGGGCACTATTCGCTGACCGTCCAGGCGACATCCAACAGCCCAATCACTCAAGCGATCCTGTTGTGGCAAGCGGGTTCCGGGCCGATCTACTTCGACACGATGGACATCAAACCGTCCAAAGTGGAGGCCTCCGGCTCCGGCAGCGGACTGTCGTCGCTGAAAATCACGTGGTGGATAAAGGCGAATGGCGCTGATGGGTCCGTAGACCGCACCAGCGCCATCACTGAGAACAATCCCTGTGCCTAGCCGTTCGGGAACAGGGTGGCGAAGTCAGCGAAGGCCATCGCTACGTCTGACTGTGCCCAGAACCGGTGGTAGTTGAACGATGGTGCCGGACCGCCGTTGAGGAAGGTTTGCACCTTCGGGAAGTCCGGGTCGGCGCGGTAGAACGAGCGGATGTCCAGGAAGCTCTTGCCAGCGGCGACGATGTCACCGTTAGGCATGTCCCCGGTCCACGTGGACGGAACGTAGAGGCCCTGGCCCGTGCTCGAATTGTAAACGTCATCGAAGCGGGCGTAGTCGTTGCGCGTCTCCGTGGTGGAGATGCCCTTTGACTCAGCCTTCGTGTAAAGCGCGTCGATGATCGCCTTGCCCATGTTCTTGGCGGCCGTGTTGCCGGACTTAGCCGCGTAGAACAAAAGCGTGCGCGCCAAGGAGCCGGCGACGCCGACGTCCTGGCCCGTGCTCGTGACCGTCACGTGCAGGTTGGTGTTAGCGACCGGTGCCGACGGGTTCCACGTCGCCGGAGCACCCGTCCACGCCAGCTCGCTGGGCACCGCGAAGTTCGAGCCACTCGCGGTGGTGTTCGCGATCGCCCACGGCACCCACTTGTCGAGCAGTGCCTTAGCGGTCGTGTTGCCCGTGGCGTAGTAGAGCTCGGCCACGCGCTGCATCGACCAGACCTGCATACCGAACCACTGGTTCGATGGCGGATCATGGTAAACCGGCTTCACGTCATAGAACATGCCGTAGAACGTCGGTGTCCCCGCGGGAGGCTGGTTGTAGGCACCTTCCCAGCTGTTCGTCGCCCCGCCAGCGATGCCGCCCTCAGCGGACTGCAGCCAGGTGTAGAACTCCAGCTGCCGGTTGAAACTGTTCGTCCAGTCGGCGTTCGCGTTGGGAGACAACGGCTTGAGCGAGTTCACTTGCGTCAGCGCGTATGCGGCCATCGGGTTCTGGTAACCGAAGTGGTTGTGGCTAGAGCCAATGCGCCACGACCACGCCGAGGTGAGCCCGCCACCCCACGCGTAGTACCAAGACATCAGGTAATGCGCCGAGTCGCGTCCCGTACCAGCTGGGCAGGTTGAGGCGCCAACGCAGTTGCCAATGCGCTTGAAGTACTTGTCGAACATCGCGTAACGCAGGTAGTCACCCATCTTCGCCGCTTTGGCGATGGTGGAAGCGATCTGCGACTGCTGGCCCTGCTCGGTGGCCCATTGCAGCGCCCAGTAGGCGGCCTGAATGGCACGAGCGTCAGCGTCTGGCGCGTTGGTGTACTTCCACTGCGGCGCCGGTGCGCTGCTCTCCTTGATGAACAAGTCGAGGTAGCCGTTCGGCCCGCCGAAGCCGAGGTTGTCACAAGATGGCTGTGGCACGGTCTCCCACACCGACTCCTGCGGTCCTCTTTGGAACGTGTTGATGTAGGCAGGCCTGGTGGTGCCGTTGCCGCAACGGCCGAAGCCATAGGTGTTGTCGACGTCGAGCAGCCAGTGCATGCCGTAGATGTTGCCGTTGCCATAGGTGCTCGTCAGCTCACTGCGCAGTGGGTCAACGCCCACGGGCACACTGGGCTGCAGCTGGCTCGGGTAGGACGAGGGCTGGTTGAACTCAGCCGCATACTGAGGCGTGCCCGCGGCACCGGCGTTGGGCTGGTCCGTCGCGGACGGGATGATGTATTGCTCCATCGTCGTCCACGCTTGGTTGAACCGGGTCCAGTCCTGCGTGTGGCGGCCGTAGTAGGCCTCAAGCCAGAGCCAGTAGCTAAACGCCTCACTGGTCGTCTCGTGACCGTGGTCCGGTGCCTCGACGATCAGCGTTTCGATCGAGTGGTAAGGCACTCCCTCAGGCGAGAAGTAGCCGTTGGCGGGTGCCTTCATCTTGTTGTACTGCTCCAGGAAGCGTGCCGCGTACACGTTTCCGTCGTTCTCCGATTCCGTCGCCGTGATCGTGGCGGCGGTGTATCCGGTCGCGCTGGCCAGAATCGTCGCGCTGCCAGCCAGTGTGTCGGTGTCATCGGCTGCCGCGATGGTCGCGGTCTGGTTGGTGTTCCAGTTCGCCGTCGTGAACGTCAGCGTCGCCGGGCTGACCGTGATGTCGGTGTCGCCCGCGCTGCGCGCGAGAGCCACGATGACATTGGCCGTCGGGGCCGCCGAAAGCTTGACCCCCACCGTCGTAGAGCCCGCCTCGGGAACACTTACCGCCGAGGAGGTGACTTGAATAGACGGTGCCATTGACGGATCGACCACGACGGTGACTTGTGCCGTCGCCGTGCCGCCTTGGTTGTCGGTCGCCTTGGCCTGGAACACATATGTGCCCACCGGCAGCGCCGTCACACTGTGCGAGTAAGGCGATGCGGTGTCCGTGGACAGCAGCAGGCCGTCGCGGTAGAACTCCACTTTGGACACCGAGCCCGGTGCCGCGTCCGTCGCCGTCGCGTTGATGGCGAAGGAGGCGGGTGCCGTGTAGTGCGTGTTGTTGGCCGGGCTGGTGATGCTCACGGTCGGTGGCGTGTTAGCGCCCGTGCAGGGGACGCCGTTGATCGTGAACGCGTTCGGGTTACCAGTGAAACTGCCCGTCCACTTGCCATTGAAACCAATCGACGTCTGACCGCCGGTCCCGATGGTGCCGTTCCACGGCATGTTCGTCGCCGTCAGGGCTGTGGTGCCGGACCAGTTCGCCGACCAGCCTGACGTGAACGTCTGTCCACTCGGGAGGGTAAAGCCCAGCGACCAGCTGGTCCATGGGTCACCAACGTTTTTGATCGTGACGCTGGCAGTGAATCCACCCGTGGTCGGACCCTCGGTCCACGGGTTAGCGCCATACACGACTTCACATGCGGTCGCGGCGTGTGCTGGCCCCGCTTGGACGATGCCAATCGATACCAGGAGGCCGGTGATAGCCAGGACCGCGCGTTTCCTTGAGAACACAAAGAACTCCTCGCGCAAAGGGGAACGGGTTCTGCCCTACCCGTCGCGCGCGCTGGCTCCGGCCTCAGTGTGTCATGGAAGCGCTCCCACTGTCTACTTGCGAGCGCGATGAGTCGCGATCATTCCGGCCAGCATGACCGCGGCCCCAAGGAAAGTGAGCGCCTCATCAGCCCGGTAGCCCAAAAGCTTGATCGCGCCAACGAAGGCCACCACCGCGAGCAGACAGACAACCGCCTCAACGAGCGTGATTCCGCCTTGCTGATCAGGCGGGCCGAGCCGAAACAGCGTCTTTCGCCTGCGCTCGCGGTCTTCCTCGGGGCCGTTCATCGTGACCTGCATCGTGCCTCCTCGATACGACGGAAAGCACAAACCGGGGTGCCCTGTTTAACGGGCACCCCGGTCAGGTGTTACGTGATGTCCCGCTTCCGGGTGATCAAAGTGCCGATGACACCAAAGAACAGGCCGTAGCCGATAAGGACGAGCAGGCCGACCCACCACTTTGGCGCCGCCACGATGCCAGCGCCCATGAACGCGTCCGGCGAGATCATGACTTGCGAGGCGACGGAGGGCCAGCCGACCATGGCCTGGATGACCCAGTCCTTCTTGATCAGGTATTCGTAGACCAGGAACGCCGCGATCTGAACCGCTTGCGAGCCAATGACATAGGCCACGGCCCCGACGACCACAGCCGCGATCTGGCTGCGCAGAAGCACACCCAGGCCAACGCCAAGAATCCCCCACAGCACGAACGCCAGCAGGTTCATCAAAATGGGCCGTTGCACTTGCCATTCGCCCAGCTGAGCGCCGTATCCCTGGGAAGCGAGATAGGCCGCCCCACCACCAACGGAAACCGCGGTCGTAACCGCCCAGATGATGACCGAGAAGAACCCGATGGCGGCGAACTTCGCCAGGATCACCTTGGTGCGCTGCGGCGTCGTCAAGAACGTCGTCGTCGCCGTCTGATGGAAGAACTCGTTCGTCATCAAAATGGCGCCAAGAAGCATGATGAACAGCAGGATGAAGAACTGGCCCGACGTGTAAATCTGGGTCGCACCGTCGATCAGGATCTTGTCGATGTCGCGCGAGGCGAGGATCTCCTGCCGCATCCGCTCGTATTCCTCCGGCGGAACCTCCGAGGCCGGCGGCAACATCTGCTCCATCGGCATCTTCGCCGACCTCAGCCGGTCGCCTGTGTAACCAAACGTCCAGATGAGCAACATGAGGACGTTGAAGGCAAGGATGCTCAGCGCAAAGATCCACCACACATTGGTGGTGCGGATCTTCATCAACTCACTGCGGATCAGCCTCATCGGATAGCCGCCTTTCCCGCAGTCAGCTCCAGGAACACATCTTCAAGGTCGCGTCGCTCAGCCACGAGCTCGTGCAGCTCGACACCGGCCCGCAGGGCCGCGGCTCCCACCTCAGGGGCGGAAACGCCACTGAGCATGAGCACGCCATTGTCCTTGGAGAACTTGGCGTCTGGGCCCAGTGCCGCGACAAGCTTGTCGGCGTCGGGAGTCCGGACGCGAACTTGCTCGCTTGTGGACATTCCCTTCACTACGTCGTCGACCGCACCCTGAGCGACCAGCTTTCCGCTAGCGATGATCACGACATCGTCAGCGAGCTGTTCCATCTCACCCAGCAGGTGACTGGACACGAGCACGGTCCGGCCCTCGCTGGCGAAATGCCTGAGGAGATCACGCATCCAGCGAATGCCTTCAGGGTCAAGACCATTGGCTGGCTCGTCGAGGATAAGCGCGCTTGGGTTGCCGAGCATCGCGCTCGCGATTCCCAAACGCTGGCGCATGCCGAGCGAGTAGCCCCGGAACTTGCGCTTAGCGGCAGGGGTCAGACCCACTAGCTCCAGCATTTCGTCGGCGCGAGTCAACGGCAGCCCGGCAGCCGCGCACTGAATGCGCAGGTGATTACGGCCGCTGCGTCCCTTGTGCGCACTGGACGCTTCCAAGATCGCACCAACATGGCGGATGGGGTCAGCAAGATCGGCATAGCGTTGCCCGCTGATCGTCGCCGCACCCGAGGTGGGGGTCACCAGGTTGAGAACCATACGAAGAGTGGTGGTCTTACCTGCGCCGTTGGGGCCCAGGAAGCCGGTAACCCGGCCAGGCTGGACCGTGAACGACAGATCATCAACGGCTCGAACCCGCCCATAATGTTTGGTCAGGCCCGAGACGACGATCTGCCCGTCTGCGGTTGAGGTCATGCAGGGCAGGCTACCTGCTTAGTCAACCTCCTGCGGCGGAGCAGACTTCAGTGCCTCAGAGTGCAATATGGCATTCTGCGGTTCTACCGATCATCGACAGGCCTATCCATACTGAGAAAAAGTGGCGGCCCCCGGTGCCAGCCAGGTGCCGCCAGAGGTCTCACCCCTTGCGAGGAGGGTTATGACCGTGTGCCCGCTATCGTCTCGCAATCTCCACCCTCCTCGCAATGGCCGATCACGGAGGGATATGGAAGGAGATGAAGGTCTTCTACCGCGGGGAATTCGCGATCATTACCGATCAGGTGTATGAGTCATTTTCCCCTGTGCACCAATGGTTCCGGCTAAACGAACTGCAGACGATCCACATTGTGCTGGGCAAGTCAGATTCGCTGTCCCCAGCGCTCATTGGCGCGGCGGCACCCATCGCCGTGGTGACCTGGCAAGTCTCGGGCTCAGGCATGGTCGCCGCCATGGCCCTGGGTGTCTTGGCTGTCTCTTCTGGACTGTCGCGAGGCTGCCTGCGTGGCCGGGAGCATCCCCACGAGCTGCGCGCTCTGCACCAGGGGAAGATGGTTTGCCTCTTACGAACGACAGACACACGCACCCTTGGCCAGATCAGACGGGCTTTGATCAGGGCCATCGAAGGCTGACAAAGATTGTCACTGGCGTGTCCTGCCGCACCCGGTTGGGTGGGTGTAATCTCCTCCACTAGCTGCCATATGTCGTTTTGCTATTGCGCGATCTGCGGGAGCTAGTGGAGACGAAGGTCCGGCGATGATCTTCAAGAAGGCTGAATATGACCTCAGGTGAATCGCCGGCGGTCGCTCGGCGGCGGCTTCGACTCGCGTTGCGGAAGGCACGCGAGGATGTCGGCTTCACTCAAGGCCAGGTCGCCTATGCCCTCGATTGGTCACTGTCCAAAGTGCAGCGAATCGAGAGCGGAGACGTCGCCGTCTCGACCACCGATCTACTCGCTCTCCTTTCCTACCTTGGCATTGACGATGCCCAGGAAAAGTCGCAGTTGCAGGAGATCGCGAAGCGATCCCGCCGCAAGGGCTGGTGGGATGAGCCCGAGATCCGCGAGCACCTGAATTCCGCGACGCTGCAATATCTCGCGTTTGAGAACGAAGCGACCATGATCCGGCACTTCCACCCGACGTTGTTGCCTGGGCTCGTGCAGACGCCTGAATATGCCCGCCACATCATTGACTTTTGGCAAGACGAACTCAGCGAAGATATCCGGGCGGTCCGCCTTGAGGTGCGCATGCGCCGCCGTAAACAGGTGCTCGACCGGCCCGATCCGCCGGATTACCTTCTCGTGCTTGACGAATCGGTGCTGCTGCGTAGCGTCGGCAGCCCTCAGATCATGGCCGATCAGCTCGATGAGCTGGTGACACTCATGAACCGTCCAAACTTCACGGCACGGATCGTGCCGTTAGCCGCAGGCGCTCAGCTAGCGATGCTTAACCCCTTCATCGTGATCGACCTCGGCGACGAAGAAAACGCCATCCTCTATCGCGAGGCTTATCTCAAGGATGAGGTGGAACAAGCGCCGGACAAAATCCGGCTCTATCGCGGCCGCTTCGAAGACCTCTGGCAGGCGGCACTTACGCCAGAACAATCAATGGAACTCATTCGCCAGCACACCAAGGCGATGCGCCAGCGTGTTGGGGAATCCGGCTGAGGGACGCCAGGGCCGGCCATGAAAGGACACCAGTGACAACAGAACAGGCCGACGCGACAGGGTGGCTGCGCAGCACCTACTGCGAATCGAGCGCGTGCTTTGAGGTGAAGCGCGCAAACGCGGGCGTCGTCATTAGAAACTCGACCTACCCAGAGGGGCCGGTCTTACCGATATCGATGCCTTCATGGCGAGCGTTCATCGCGGGGGTGCGCGCTGGCGACTTCGATTCCTGAGTGACCACAACGTAACTGGCTGTGCCATTCACGCTGACAGGCCTTGTCACTGCGGTGTCGCGTCCATAACTCTTGAGGGGCAGACACACCTTGGGGGGTGGACAGGTTGAAGGCTGTGCCAGAAGATCTCGACTTCCGCAGGAGCACCTTCTGCGAGTCAAACGCCTGTGTTGAAGTAGCCGAGATGGACACGGACATCGTGGTCCGCCAATCTGAGCATCCCGATCGGCCGCTGGTGCTCAGCCGGCCGGAGTGGGAGGCCTTCAGATCGGGGCTGCTCGCGGGAGAATTCGACTTCTAGCAAGGAAACCATCGGCAGCCATGCCGGTGGTTTCACCTCGCGCGGCGATGTCGCTCCTTTGTGGACAGGTCTGGACTAGCCAATATCCGAACGGATGATGTATGGTCACCCCTAGCGGCGGACCTGCTGGCAAAACTGCTAGCCCTCCACCGCAGTGGTAGCACTCAAGAAACGGGTGCACCGGCTCGTATGGATGGACCTTCTTAACGGCGCCTACTTGCGCTTGGTCCCCACACGATTGGGAGCAAACAATGGCTCCGGTTCAAACCTCCTGCACCTCTGTGTCCATCGCGGACCATATGCCCATGGCTGCCCGTCTTGCCCGTTCCTTTGCCGGACGTGGCGAGGATCTCGATGATCTCACCCAGGTCGCCATGCTTGGCCTGGTGAAAGCCGCCAAACGGTTCGACCCCGAGCGTGGGGTCTCCTTCGCGCAGTACGCCTACCCCTGCATCCTCGGCGAGCTGAAGAAGCACTTCCGCGACTCTGCCTGGAGTCTTCACTTGACTCGCCGCATGCAAGAGCTGCACCTGCAGGTCAACAAGGCCACGGCCGCCCTGACCCAGCAGCTCGGACGCACGCCGGCTCCGGCCGACATCGCGACGCACCTCGGACTGACCGAAGAAGAAGTGCATGAAGGCCTCAATTGCGCCGCCGCGTACCAGACACGCTCTTTGGAAAGCCCGGTCTCCAGTGACGGCACCACGGCTGAGCTGGGCCAGCTCATTGGCAAGCACGACGAGCACCTTGAGTCGGTGCCCGACCGCTATGCCCTGCGCAAGCACATCAAAGAGCTGCCGGAGCGGGAGCAGAAGATCCTCCACTTGCGCTTCTTCGGCGACCTGACCCAGGGACAGATCGCCGAGAAGCTGGGCATTTCGCAGATGCACGTTTCGCGGCTGCTCTCCCAAAGCATCACCATCCTGCGGGGGCGGATGCTCGCCGAAGTCTGACATCACAAACTTGGCTGTACTTGTGCAAGAAAAGGACAGCCGATCGGATATTTTTGACGAACTCGTTTCGGAAACCTTGCGGACCCGTGTCTGGGAGTTCTAGCGTCTGATCACGCTCACCTCCAGAGAAACGAGTCCCTCGATGTCACAGAACATCGCACAACGTGCGGCCGCACTGGGGGTCGCATCGGCTGTGCTTCTCGGTGTGGCAGCCGCCCAGCCGGCGGCTGCCACATCTGGCACACCGACAGCTGTCACCCGGGCGGCGCTGGACCCGGCACTGTCCGCGGGACGGGGCGCGAGTGTTCGCTTCCTTGAACAAGAAGCGGAAAAGGCGGCGACCAACGGAACGGTGATCGGCCCAGAGCGGGCGGCGTATACGTTGCCGTCAGAGGCTTCGGGACGGTCGGCCGTCAAGCTCGCACCAGGACAGCATGTTGAGTTCACGTTGCCGAAGGCGGCGAACGCGATCACTGTCCGGTACAGCATTCCCGACGCCCCCAATGGCGGAGGCATCAAGGCGCCACTGGACGTCACCGTGAACGGTGGAGCACGCAGGACAATGACTCTGACGTCGGAGTATGCGTGGCTCTACAACCAATACCCGTTCTCCAATGACCCGAACGCCGATCTGCTCCATCCTGATTGGTGGGTCACCGAGTGTGCCTGCGTTCCGGCATCTACGACGCCGGCACCGGTTTTCGCCAAGCCCTTCCGCCCCAGCCACTTCTATGACGAGCAGCGTCTGTGGCTCGGCAAGAGCGCCAAGGCGGGAGACAAGGTTCGGCTCACCGTCCCAGCGGGAAGCAATGCCGCATGGACGGTTATCGACCTGCTCGACTCGGAACTCGTTGGAGCGCCACACCTTAACCCGCTTGCGGCCAACGTGTGGTTCTTCGGTGCTGACCCGACGGGCAAGCGCGACTCGGCGGACGCGATCGACCGGGCCATCGCTTTCGCGAAACGCCACCAGCTCAAGGTCTACCTTCCGCCAGGCACCTACCAGGTGAACCGGCACATCGTCGTCGATAACGTGACGATCGAAGGCGCCGGGAACTGGTACACGATCATCAAGGGCAAGCAAATCACGCTGCCCGAGCCGTTGCCGGATGGCTCCGTGCACACGGGCGTTGGCTTCTATGGCAAGTACGCCGCGGACGGTGGCAGCAGCAACGTGCACCTGTCCGGGTTCGCCATCGAGGGTGACGTTCGCGAGCGCATCGATGACGATCAGGTGAATGGCATCGGTGGTGCGATGAGCGACTCCACTATCGACGGCCTCTACATTCACCACACCAAAGTTGGCCTGTGGTTCGACGGTCCGATGACGAACGTCAAGGTCACGAACAACATCATCGTGGACCAGATCGGCGATGGGCTGAACTTCCACACCGGCGTCACCAACTCGGTGGCCGCCAACAACTTCATCCGCAACACCGGGGACGATGCCCTCGCGATGTGGTCACACAACGTGGAAAACGCGAACAACACGTTTGACCACAACACCATTCAGACGCCGGTGCTCGCTAATGGCATCGCGATCTACGGTGGCAAGGACATCACCCTGTCGGCAAACCTGATCGCCGACCCGATTCGTGAAGGCAGTGCGATTCACCTCGGGTCACGGTTCAGCGCCACGCCTTTCGCCGGAACCATCGCGGTGAAGGACAACACCACTGTCCGGGCTGGAACGTTCGAGCTGAACTGGAACATCGGCCTGGGTGCCCTGTGGATATTCGCCCTAGAGCGCAGCATCGAGGCGAATATCGAGGTCACTGGGGATCACTTCCTCGACAACACGTACAACGCGATCATGATGGTCTCCGACTGGCCGGTGAAAGACCTGTACTCCATTACGAACGTTCACTTCAAGGACGTGCGTGTGGACGGGACGGGCACGTCAGTGGTCAGCGCACGAGTCAAGGGGTCAGCGACGTTCGAAAATGTCGACGCCAGAAACGTTGGTGCCGTTGGCATCAACAACTGCGGCGCCTTCAACTGGCTGCCCACAGGCTCGGAGTTCGCACTGATCGATCTCGGGGGCAATGACGGAGGCGGAACCACGGGACCATGGTTCGGCTCCTGGCAACTCCCGAACACCATCACTTGTGATGACCGGCCGCCGGTGGTCGTGCCGCCGGCTCCAGCACCGTGGTGAGGTAACACCGCAAGAGCCCGGTTCGGATCACCCGAGCCGGGCTTTTACATGCGTGCCAAGGAAGTTGAGGAAGCCCTCCTGATCGGGATCGTCCGGCGTCGGCTGCACGATCAGGCTGGTCGCCCCGGCATCGGCCCACCGCCGCAAGGACGCCGCGAACTCATCAGCGTCACCGGTCGCGCAACGCTCGGCCAAAGAGTCGTAGCCCCACCCCACCCGTTCACGCTCCAGGCGGGCAGCGGCGTCAGGACCCGACGCGCCATGGATGTAGACCACGATCGGCAAATCTCCGGCCATCTCCCGCACCGCACGAGTCTGAGCGGGTGTCGTCCCTCCACTTAGGATGATGCCGTCGGCCGCTTCGGCGCACAGCGCAAGCGTTTTCGGGCCCAGACCGCCGGCCCAAATCGCCGGAGGTTCCGCTGGTGGCCAGTCCAGCTTGACGTTATCGAGCGTGACGTAGTTTCCGCTTACGGTGACGGGCTCGCCGCGCAACAAGGCACGCAGAGCGTGCAGGGATTCGCGCAGCAGCGTTAGCGGTGACGCGGCTCGTGCCCCCACTTGCCCCATCCACGATTGCACCCCGTGCCCGACGGCGATGTGCACCCGGCCGGGGAAAAGCCGGTGCAGGGTCGCGGTTTCCATCGCCGTCAGCGCGACGTTGCGCAGCGGGACGGGCAAAAGGCCAACGCCCACTTGAATTTCTTTCGTCCACGCGAGCGCTGGTCCCGCCGCCGCGATGCCGCTCTCTAGGAAGCAGTCCTCCCAGAGCCACAGTTCATCCAGGCCAGACTGGTCGGCGGCGACGGCGAACGACTTCAGCCGCTCCGGAGGCAACTGCGGGATGAACACGGCACCGAGTTTCGTCATGGTGCCCATTGTCAGCGATTGGCCGGTTGTCAGGGGGTGGGCTTATTCTCGGCAGTTATGAGTCTGGTTACAGCTGGTGTCGAACAGGAGCTTGAGCGCTATCGCGTGGAGCTGACCGGATATTGCTACCGGATGCTCGGTTCTGGCTTTGAAGCTGAAGACGCTGTCCAGGAGACCATGGTCCGGGCATGGAAGAATTTCGAGCGGTTTGAGGGCCGGTCTGCCCTGCGCTCCTGGCTATACCGCATCGCGACGAATGTCTGCCTCGACATGCTCGGCAGCGCACAACGCCGCGCTCGCCCGATGGAGCTTGGGCCGGCGTCCAACTCTCCGAACAGCATTGGCCCCACCTCACCCGAGGTCACCCCGCTCGCCGAAAACGTCTGGCTCGGGCCCGTGCCCGATAGCCGGGTGCTGCCCGAGACGAGCGATCCGGCCGACATGGCGGTGGCGCGCGAGACGGTCCGCCTGGCGTTTGTGGCCGCATTGCAGCACCTGCCGGCCAAGCAGCGGGCCGTGCTGATTCTGCGCGAGGTGCTGGCCTGGTCGGCTCAAGAGGTCGCCGAGCTGCTTGACACGACGGTCGCGTCGGTCAACAGCGCTTTGCAGCGCGCTCGCACCACGATCGCCGAGATCAGCCAGACCCCGGCCGAGACGCTCAAGCCGCTCGACAAAGACCAGCTCTCGCTGCTCGCGCGTTATGTCGACGCGTTCGAGCGCTACGACATGGATTCCCTAGCCACGCTGCTGCACGAAGACGCCACGCTGTCCATGCCGCCGCTGGCGCTTTGGTTCCGTGGCATCGCCAACATCCGCGATTGGATGCTCGGCACCGGAAATGGTTGCCAGGGCTCCAAACTGGTGCCGACAGTCGCGAATGGACTGCCGGCCTTCGGCCAATACCGCACGACGGGGCCGTGGGCGCTTATCGTCCTGGAGATCTCAAATGGCCGCATCGCCGGGGTGAACAACTTCCTCGACGTCGATCGTGTTTTCCCGCTGTTTGGCCTGCCCATGGAGTATGACCCCGCCCAGGCCAGTAAGGCTAAGGAGCAGTATCAGCTTTGGGCAGGCGGCTTCAATGCGTAGGAAGCTGTTGTGGCGAAGCGCGATCAGCTGCAGGCGGGCAAGCGCGTCGACGATCACTAGGTCGGGCTGATCGACGGCACCAACGTCGCATTCAACGAAGGGCCTCCGGTCGCCATCGAGAAGATCGATAAGCTGTTCGCACAGCTTGGGGATGTCCTCGCGGCGCACCGGAGGCAGGATCACCAGCTGCGCATCTTTATCCACACTGATTAGACGGGTCAGGCGATGCAAACTCATCGGTGCGAGATCTGGTGGGCTCGCCTTGATCAGCTTCTGCCCGCTCACCTGGCGATCCTGACGCCGGTTGAGCTTGAACGGCGGGAAAAACTGCACCGGCCAGCTGACCGCGAACGTTCCGCGCTCGGCGCCGCCCTGCTGCGCATCGCCGCCGGGGAGACGCTGGGGATTTCACCGCAGGACGTGCGAGTCCAGCGGCACTGCCCGACCTGCGCCAGCGAGTCGCACGGGCGTCCGTCCATTCCCGAGCTGCACGTTTCAGTGACGCACTCGGGGCAGTGGGCGGGGGTAGCTGTCACAGCCGCGGGCCCGGTCGGCCTAGATGTGGAAGAGGCTTCGGAGCGGCTGGAGTTCACGCCGATGCTGCGGATGGTCCTGTCCCCCAGCGAGCCGCCTCCGCCAGACCGCGATGGCTTCTTCGTCTACTGGACCCGCAAGGAAGCCATCCTCAAGGCGACCGGTGATGGCCTGCGTGAGTCGATGACCAAACTGACCGTCTCAGCGCCGGGCGAGTCACCTCGGCTGATCGATGCCGCCGGGCGCCCAGATCTGGTGGAGCTAACACAGCTCCACGATCTGACGCCCGGCGCGGGATATCCGGCCGCCGCAGCCGTGTTATCCCCATTCCCCTTATTAGTGAAGCAACGGTTTCTTACAGCTGAGTGACCCTGATCGCGTCGGCGATGACGAGACCGGTGCCCGCTGTCCACCTGCTCACGGCGATGACGTTGTAGTCGCCTGCCGCGAGGTTGAACGTGCCTATCGTTCGCCAAGTCCCGCCGCCGGACCGCTGGTCAACATAAACCGTTTGATTACCAGAGGTCGTGACGACGATGTAAGGCGCGGCGGTGTTGTAGCCGGGCAGAGCCGGATACCACACGTCGACCCGGTAGTTGGCCGTGGCGGGGAGATTGAACTTGTACCAGGCGGCGTCGCTGGCTGAAACCGGCTCGGCGTACCGGTAGTCCGCACCGTACTTCTGCGACGAGTACGTTGACGTGCCCCAGTTCGCTGACGCGCTGAACCGTCCCGCAGTGCCGTTGTCCACAATGGACGACGGTCCGGTCGGGCAGCCGTTGTCACTGGTCAGGTACTTCGAGTAGTAAGACCCCGGATAGGGCGCCAGCGAGACTCCGTTGATGCGGATCGTCTGCCCGACCCCGTTCAAGAGTTGCTCGTAGTGCTGGTGCGGTCCGCTTGAGTTACCTGTTGAGCCGGTGGTGCCGATCTGCTGTCCTTGTGCGACAGCGGCACCGTGGGCGACAGAGAACGCCGACAGGTGGAAGTAGTACGTTTTCCAGCCCGCTCCGTGGTCTATGACGATGTAGTTTCCGGCTCCGTTCGCCTCCCAATAGCGGAAAGCGGTGCCTGACGCGGAAGCCAAAACGGGTGCGCCGTTGGTGGCTCCGCCATCACTGCGCACGAAGTCGAGCGCCAGCCTGACCTCGGCCGAGTGATGTGAGTAAGTCCAGGTCTCACCGCAACGGAACGGTGCTTTGAAGTTGGGTGCCGCCATCGCTGGAGTGGACACGACGAACAGTCCACCTAAGACAGCGAGCAGGACGACCGCGAAACTTCGCAGCATTTTGTTTATATTCACGATTGCCTCCCGAAGTGGAAGCGCTTAGTGGGCACATCATGTGCTTGCACTTCGGGCCAAGGTGAACCCCTTCGGAGCCAACCGAAAGAGCCTGGTCAGATGCTGCGAATACACTTCACAGGCGCCGACCTGATGCGCACGAGGATCGCGTCCGCGCCCGATCCCATGTGGGAACTGACGCTGAGTTTGCATCAGTTGCGCAGCCCGAGTTCCCCTGTTTTCCGGGAGTGGCGGCGCAGCACACTGAAGCGATTACACAGCACAGGCGGGCTTGACTTGCTGCTGTCGCTGGTTCCGCAAACCGGCTATTTTCCGGACTTTCTCACCCCGGCCGAGTCGGGCAAAGGTTTCGGTGCGGCGCTCGATGCGATCCTGTCGACACCGAAAACCCGTCTGGCACATGAACTTTCGCTGCTGACACCCGCTAAGCCCGCGCCCAGCTGGGCCAAACAGCTCGCGGCCGGCGATCTCGACATTCTGCGGAAACTGGCCGAGGTGCTGCAGGTTTACTACGCGGCGGCGATCGAGCCCTACCTGACGGAGATCAGGGCCAGTGTTCAGATCGACCGCTCACGGCGTACCAGAAGCTTGGCTGATGGCGGATATGAACAGCTGCTGGCAGATATGCGCCCTACCTTGCGCTGGCACGGCTCAGTTATTGAAGCCGACTACCCGGGCGAGCAAATCTGTTACCTGAATGGCCGCGGCCTGCTGTTTGTTCCTTCGTTCTTCTGCTGGGGCAAGCCGATTACGTTGCGGGACAAGAGTTTGCCGCCGGTTCTAGTGTGCCCCGTTGACCGCGATGCCCGGTTCATGGCGCTGAACCTGTCCTCGCCTGCCCGCCGCACCAGGGAACCGCTGGCGGCGCTGGTCGGGCGCACGCGTGCGGCGGTGCTGACCACGATCGGCGACGGCTGCACGACCGGCGAGATCGCGCGGCGGCTGGACGTTTCGCTCGCCACGGCGAGTGAGCACGCGACGGTGCTACGTCAGGCCGGCCTAGTCGCCAGTGTCCGGGATGGAAACTCAACCGTGCACGTGTTAACACCGCTGGCCAGCACCCTCCTAACCGGACTGTAAGAATTTTACGGTGCGTTTGAACAATCCGTTAACTATTGACATGACATTTGTCGATGGCTCAAGATGTGGCACCAAACGTTGCACCTTCCCCTTCAGGAGGAACTCATGGTGCGCAAAATGGTCGCCTTGGCCGCCGCCATCGGCGGAATCATCATCCTCATCCCCGGCGTCGCCCATGCCAGCACGGACTACGGGCCAGCCGCCTGGGTGCCGGCCCACTCGGCGAACTACACCGTGGCCAATCGCGAGAGCAGCCACAACATCAACTACGTGGTCATCCACACCACACAGGGGTCCTACAACGGGACCATCAGCTGGATCCAGAACCCAGCCTCGCAGGTCAGCGCGCACTACGTCGTGAAGTCGTCCAATGGCGCCGTCACGCAAATGGTGCGGGAGAAGGACATCGCGTGGCACGCGGGCAACTGGACCTACAACACCCAGTCGATCGGCATCGAGCATGAGGGCTGGGTCGAGCAAGACGGCTGGTACACCGAGGCTTTGTATCAATCCTCGGCGGCCATCGTCCGCAGTGTGACCGCGAAGTATGGCATTCCGCGCGACCGTGCTCACATCATCGGGCACAACGAGGTTCCGGGTGCGACGCACACCGACCCCGGACCACGCTGGAACTGGTCTTACTTCATGTCACTGGTCAACGGCACCACACCGCCCACATGGACGTCCACTGTGGACAACACCACCGCGGGCCGGTTCAGTGCTTCGGCGAACTGGCTGACGTCGTCCTACTCGTCGCAGAAGCACGGCGCTGACTACCGTTACGCGGAGCCAGTTTCGGCTAGCGATGGCGCCTGGTACAAGTTCAACATCCCGGCGACGGCGAGCTACCGCGTGGACGTCTGGTATCCAGCTTTGCCCGGCTACAACACGGCGGCTCCCTACATCGTCGTGACGCCAAGCGGTAACCAGGTCGTATACGTCGACCAGAGATCGGGTGGCGGCACTTGGCGCAGCCTCGGCACTTTCACCCTCGCGGGCGGCGACTACAACGCGGTTGCCGTCAGCAGATGGACGAGCGGAACGGGATTGGTCATCGCTGACGCCGTCCGGCTGACGCGCGTCTAACCCGTCGTGCCAGGTGGGTTATGCCCACCTGGCACTATTGCCCGCATGCGGGTGATGACGTGGAACGTGTGGTGGCGCTTTAACGACTGGCAGCAACGGAGCAAGGCCATCCTCGAAGTGCTGCGCGCGGAACAGCCAGACATCGTTGGTTTTCAAGAAGCATGGGCCGACGAGGGTACTCATCTAGCCGCCTGGCTGGCCGCGGAGCTCAGCATGCACGCCGCTTTTTTCGCCCCCTCCGATCAGCAAACGTGGACTAAGCGCGTTGACGATCCCGGTGCCCGCTATGGCGCCGCGTTCCTGAGCCGCTGGCCGATCCGGGCTGAACAAGGCGCTGACCTCGTGCAGGATCCGAGCCGCCCGATATTCAGTGTTCTGATTGACGCTCCTCATGCGACAGTTCCCGTAGTGAATACGCATTTGAGTGCGCTTCCCTATGGCGGAACAGCCCTGCGCTTGGCACAGCTGGAGCAAGTGGCGCAACACGTTGCCGCACTTCCGGTTACGAATCATCCACCGGTGGTGCTTGGTGACTTCAACGCCGAGCCCGAGTCAGATGAAGTGCGCCGCTTCGGTGGCCTCCTGACCGAGCCGTTCTTGCCGGGACAGGTGTTTCTGGACACCTGGCGCTATGCCCCGCACGGCGATCCGGGCTTCACCTGGAGCCGCGAGAACCCTTATGTGGAAAGGGGAATCGAGCCAAGCATGCGTATCGATTACATTCACGTGGTGCCCCGCTGGGATGCACCAGGCCATGTCCGCTCCGTGCGGCTCGCCGCCAACGCGCCCGTCGATGGTGTGTGGCCGAGCGACCACTTTGCGGTGGTGGCCGAACTATCAGAAAGCTAGTCAATGGACTTGATCAAAATTAGTAAGACACTGTCCTATGTGCTGCGTCATCGCCCGGACAGCATCGGGCTCACCCTCACTCCTGACGGATGGGCCGACATCGACGTCCTGTTGAAAGCCCTTGCCGCACATGGCAAACTTGTCAGCAGGTCACAGCTCATGCGGGTCGTTGCGGAAAACGACAAGCAGCGATTCGCCGTTGAGGGCAATCGGATCCGTGCCAGCCAAGGACACTCGGTCGACGTGGAGCTGGGATACTCATCGGCCGCGCCGCCGGCTGTGCTTTACCACGGTACGGCGGTGCGGCACCTGGGTTCAATCTTCGCCGAAGGTCTCGTGCGCGGACGCCGGCATCACGTTCACCTGTCAGCCGACACCGCGACCGCGCGAAAAGTCGGTTCCCGGCATGGGAAACCGGCTGTCCTGACGGTCTCCGCTTTGGACATGGCCTCAGCAGGGCACGAATTTTTCGTTAGTGCCAACGGGGTTTGGCTGACGTCCGCGGTGCCGCCAGAGTTCATTCAGCTCGCAGAGTGATCAGTGTGATCTCACTGGGGGCGAACACTCGCAACGGCGGGCCCCAGAACCCGGTGCCCCGGCTCGTGTAAAGCTGCGTGCGCTCACCGTGCCGGCTCAGCCCCGCGACGGAAGGCTGGTCCAGCTTCACGAACAAGTTGAACGGCCAGATCTGGCCGCCATGCGTGTGCCCTGAGATCTGCAGATCGATTCCGTGCGCCACGGCTTGCGGGATCTGTTTCGGCTGGTGTGCCAGCAGCAAAACGGGAAGCTCCGGATCGGCGCCAGCCAGAGCGGCGGCGTGGTCTTGGCTGTGGCCAGTGCCGGTGTGCGCGGCGGTGTAGTCATCCACGCCAGCGATCACGAGCGTGTCACCGCCACGCTGCACGGTCAGGTGCCGGTTGTGCAGCTGTTCCCAGCCCATTTCCTGCATGTAGTCGAGCCAGCCTTGGGCGTCGCCGAAGTATTCATGGTTGCCCGTCACGTAAGCACGGGTCAGCTTCGCTTTGATGTCACCGAGCGGTGCCGCTTGCTCGCGGCGCTGAACGGCTGTCCCGTCAGCGATATCGCCGGTGTGGCAAACGATGTCCGCGTCCAGTTCGTTGACTGCTTCTGTCACGCGAGCGGACCACTTCGCCCGGTCGATGGGGCCGTAGTGCGTGTCTGTCAGCAGCACGATCTTCGTGCCGTCGAGTCCACGGCCCAGTCGCGGCAACGTAATGTCGACCCGCTTGACCCGTGGGACGCGCATCGCCTCAACGTAACCCCAGACGACCAGTCCACTCGCGACAGTCACCACGGCAAGAGCCACACCACGGGCGGCGTTCTCGACCCCGGCAAAGTTCAGCACGAGTTTGCCGATGCTGGCGATCACTGACCATGTGAAGAACACCCAGATCACGCCAAGTGTCGTGTCACCGATGCGGGCCGCCCAGTCGCGCCGCCTGCCGTGACCGTAGAACATCATCACCGGCATGGCGATCGCCGCACCGCCGAAGATCAGGCCACCGAGCACCTCGACGGGTGCGGGCCAGTCGGGCGCACCGATCAGCGTCCACCACGGAACGCCGAACAGCAGCCCAGCGACCCCGATGAGAAAGACCGGAAAGATCAACAGCCGCAACGACTGGCGCGCCGGTGGCGCCTGCACCGCTTCACTGGCAGACATGAAGGCAAGTATGCGCCGGAAAGCTGAACGTCAGCCAAATCTGACGTTCAGCTTTCAGCGTCACACCACGATGAACTCGACCCGGCGGTTAACAGCCCGGTCCGCTGCCGAGTTCTCCTGAACCTTGGGCCGGCTCTCGCCAAACCCTGCCGACGTCAGCCGCTGCGGATCGATCCCGAGCGCTACTAGCGCATCGAGCACGGTCTTGGCCCGTGCCTCACTGAGGACCTGATTCGCCTGCGGCGTCCCGTTGCTGTCGGTATGCCCTTCGATGCGAACCTTCGCCGTCGGGTTGTCCTTCAAGATCGCCGCTGCTTCGGCGACAGCGGCTTGGCCCTGCGGGGTCAGCGTCGCGCTGTCGTCTTCGAACGTGATCTGCGGCAGCTCGGACAGCCTGCGCTGAGTGACCTCAGGCTTGACCTCCAGCGTGCTCGTGACCCTGCCAGGCGCGACTTGGGCGGCAGCGGTCTCGGCCGCCGTCTTGATCGCGGCCGACTCGACCTTGCCGGTCATCGTGATCGCGCCTTCGCTGAGCTCGATCGTCACGTTGTCAGCGCTCGGTCCGAGTGCCGTGACGATCGCATCGAGCAGGGCCGCTTGACCGTCTCTGGATACCGACGTGCCATTCACGCGGACCGTCGCCTTTGGCAGCGGCTGTTTTGGTGGCTCTTCGGGGGCGGAGGCAGAGACCACGCGCACCCCTTCTAGGCCTTCGACAACCGCTTTCGCCTTTTCAAGATCATTTTTTGTGGGTACTAGGAGAGTTCCGTCACGCCCCATGAAGCTCACCTTGACCCCGCTCAAGCCTGCTTGCTGAAGAGCGGCGTTGGAGCGCTGGGTCAGATTGTCCTCAATGGAGTGACGGTTCGGAATCCCTTGAGCCAGCCCGATCACGGCCAGCCCCACGATGCTGACAGCAAGTGCCGCCCAGCGACTCTTAGTCACTGCCGTCCCTCATCCCGTCCAGCCACCAGGCGCCGGGTCAGGTCCTCGAACCCTTCCTCGTCACCGTCAGCGAGCAACTGCGCCTGCCGCGCCCACGTCACGAGACTCGGCGCGAAGTTCAGCCCACGGGCCTCGATTGCGTCGCGCAAGGTGGCCTCATCAGTAGCCGCCAACTGCGCGAACGACCGAATCCCAGCGCTACGCAACGCCTCGCCCATCTTCGGCCCGATGCCTTCAATACGCTCAAGATCCTCGTCCACGACGTCATCCGGCTCCACAGCCGCCGCAGCTACCGGCACCACCACAACCGCTGTGTCTTCCACTTCCGCAACCGGCTCTGGTTCCGGCTCTGGTTCCGGTTCCGGTTCCGGTTCCGGCGCTGGCTCTGGTTCCGGCTCTGGTTCTGGCTCTGGCTCTGGTTCCGGCTCTGGTTCCGGCTCTGGCTCGGGCTCTGGTTCCGGTTCCGGTTCCGGTTCCGGCTCGGGTTCTGGCTCTGGCTCGGGTTCGGGTTCCGGTTCCGGTTCCGGCTCGGGTTCGGGTTCCGGTTCCGGTTCCGGCTCGGGTTCCGGTTCCGGCTCGGGTTCCGGTTCCGGCTCGGGCTCTGGTTCCGGCTCGGGTGTCGGTTCGGGTTCCGCGACCGGTTCGGGATCGAGTTCCGGCTCAGGGGCAGGTTCTGGATCCGGGGCGGGGGCGGGGATGGGTGCTGCGAGGACCGCCACCGGGGCTGCGGCCGATGCGGGGGCCGCTGCCGTGGCGACCGTCACCTGGCGGCGCCACACGCCCCAGATGAGCCAGCCGACCAGGATGCCCAAGATGAAGGCCGCCGCAATTATTAGAATTGACTGGCCAATGAACCAAGCCACCGATTTAACCTTCCGCTGCGATGCCGGCGAATGTGCTGTCCGTCGTGCGGCGCCGAAGCTGCTTTCGCAGCCGTCACCGGGCCGGAAGCTTTCCACATCTGTTCCCGCTTGGCGATAAGCCAAATGGACAACCAGCACGTTGGGAGATCATCCACATTGTCCGGTAACGCCTCACCTCCTCGCCCGGCCGCCGCTGACCTGCGCGCGGACTGCTCGCAGTGTTTCGCGCTGTGTTGTGCGGCACCCGCGTTCGCCAAATCGGCTGACTTCGCCATCAATAAACCGGCCGGGCAGCCGTGCCCGAATCTCAAGGATGACTTCCGGTGCGGGATCCACGATCGGTTGCGGGAGTCTGGCTTTCCGGGGTGTGTCGTCTTCGACTGTTCGGGTGCCGGGCAGAAGGTGGCTCAGGTGACTTTCGGGGGCCGTGATTGGCGAAGCCATCCGGAGACGGCCCGCGAGATGTTCGAGGTGTTCTCGGTTATGCGCCAACTGCACGAACTCACGGCGTACCTTCTGGAGTGTTTGGACTTGAACCCAAACGATGGCGAGACTTCGGCGGCGCTCGATGCGATCGTGGCGGTGACCTATGGCAAGCCGGCCGAGGTGCTCACTGCGGACGTCGCCAAGTATCGGCAACGGGTCAACGAATTGACTACGCGCGCAAGCAAAAAGGTCCGCCGCGGTGGTGGTGTGGACATGCGGGGCAAGGATCTCATGGGCGCGAGCCTTAAAGGTGCTGACTTGCGTGGGGCTAGTTTGCGCGGTGCGTACTTGATTGGTGCCGACTTGCGGAACGCCGATCTGAGGCTGGCTGACGTGATTGGTGCGGATTTCCGCAACGCCAATCTTCGCGGAGCTAACCTGACTACTTCGATTTTCCTTACACAGCAACAACTTGACGCTGCCTCTGGAGACGGGCGGACCAAGATCCCGGAGCGATTGCACCTTCCTCCGCATTGGAATGTCGGTGGCGGGGGCTAGGCGCTGGGCTTTTCGCCTGCACCACAAGGATTTCTGGCCTAATCTTCGCTTCGGGTTTCCGCATCCGGATCATGATTGGATGCTTGGGGTTTTTGTCGGTGGCGGGGTCTAGTCTTGTTGCTGTGGGCGGGGTTGATGAGGCGGCTGTTGAGGAGCTGATCGCTGCCGTTCGTTGCGCCGCAATGGCCGATGCCCGAGTTCTTAAAGCGGTCGCTGCTGTCGAGGATGCTTTGCCCGCTCGTGAGTTCGCCCCGATGGAGATCGCCGCCGCAGTCGCTTGGTCGCGCCAAGCCGCCGCTTCACGACTTGCCTTCGCACACGAATTTCTCAGGCTGCGCAACGTTTTCAGCGCATTGGCAACCGGCGAGATCGACCTGCCGAAGGCTCGCGTGTTCTGCGAAGAGACCTCAGTGCTGCCCTCAGCGAAAGCAGAGCGGGTCTGCGCCATTCTTCTCCCCCAAGCCCCATTGTTGACGACCGGACAGTTGCGCGCCAAACTTATGCGCCTCGTCCTCGGCGAAGATCCCGATGCGGCAACATCGCGGCACAACGAGAAGGTTGCCTCACGACGGCTGGTTTTCGAGCCCGATCGTGACGGCTGCGCAAATCTGCTCGGCCTCGACCTGCCCACCGACAAAGCCCGCGCGGCCGCCGACGCGGTGCACGCGCACGCCCGGCTTGCCAGCGCCTTCGGCAGCAAACGCACCATGGGCCAACTCCGCGCCGATGCCTTCCTCAACCTGTTGACAGGCAAGCCTTCCAGCGGCCGAGGCGGCAGCGTCGAACTGACCGCCTCGCTGCAAACCCTCGCCAAGCTCGCCGAAACTCCTGGCGAGCTAGCCGGTTACGGCCCAGTGATCGCAGACATAGCCCGCAAAGTCGCCGCGCAGCAAGAAAAAGCGTGCTGGACCTATACCGTGCATGACACAGAGTCGGGCGAGGTGTTCCACGGCACCACCCGCTCCCGGCCCTCCACTTCGGACTGCCAGCACAAGCGCCGCTCGATCCTAGGGGACCGTCTCAACGCGCCGTCCGCACACGCACACGTGGCAAGCCCCGGGGAAGAAAAGCGCCCTTCAACCGGGACAGGCAGAGCCGAGCCTGGGCTGGACCGACGGCGGGCAACAGCGCAGGTCGCCCGGATCGTGCGGGCCAGAGACCGGCGATGCCGCGCTCCGGGATGCCGAGTGCCGGCATCACGATGCGACTTGGACCATCGCCAAGATTGGGCGAAGGGCGGCCGCACCGAGGCAGGCAATCTTGTTGCGCTATGCCGCTTCCATCATCGCGCCAAACGCGAAGGAGGCTGGCGCTATTTGAGCACAAAACGCGGCACGTATGTTTGGCGCAGCCCGCTGGGCAGCATCTACACGGTCGGCCCGGAGCCGCCGTGATCAAGCGCAGAGCTCCAGCGCGGCCCATCGACGAGAGCAGCGATGTATTCCGTCGCTTCTTCCGGCTTCAGTGCCTTGGCGCGGATCCGGTCGAAGATCTCCGCGTAGTGCGTTAGCTCCTGGCGCTTGTCGAGGAACAGGCCACCGCCGGCGTTCTCGATATACACGATGCTTGATCCGTCGGTCTCGAGGAAGTCCAGGATCGCGAACGTTCCTTCCATTCCCGCATGGGCGCCAGCCTCGAACGGGAGCAGATGCAGCGTCACGTTGGGTAATGCTGACGCGGCCACGAGGTGGCGCATTTGCTTGCGCATGACTTCGTCGCCGCCGACCGGCCGGCTGAGGACCGCTTCGTCGAGCACGACCTCCAGCGAGAGCGGATCTTCGGCACGGATGAGCACTTCCTGGCGTCCAATCCGGATGCGCAGGCGCGCCGCGATCTTCTCGGGATCGGCGCCAGGATCCGCCGCGCGAAAGAGGGCCAGGGCGTATTCCGGCGTTTGCAGGAGCCCCGGAACGTTCTGATGTTCATATGTGCGAATGCGGGTCGCGGTTTGCTCGTTGCCCACATAGGAGCTGACCAGCACATTGTTGTAAGGGTGCCACCAGCTGCGTTCCCGGTCACGGCGCCGGGCATCGCGGGCCATCTCGGCCACCGCCTCGGCCTCCGGGCCTGTCACGCCATAGATCCCTAGGAGATCACGGACGTCACGCCAGCTCAGCGAGCTTTGCCCGGTCTCGATTCGCGAGATCTTGGAACGCGAGCATTCCATGAGCTCTGCGACTTGCTCCAGCGTTAGGCCTTGCTGCTCTCGCATTTCGCGAAGCGTCAGCCCAATTCTTCGGCTCCGCAAAAGGGAGCCACGTCGACCAGCCACGATGCGCACCTCCTCGGCGCGTAGTGGCGTGCGCCGAGCATCCACCGCAAGGAGTTTCGCCCTGCCGCCCGAGTCTACCGGCCGAGCCGCGTCATAGAAGCTAGGTAGACCACTCCCATTGGTATGACCAGGCCCACTATTCACCACATTGGACATCCGACGCGCAGCGGTTTCACGTGCTGTGGCATCCCGATGCCCGCCTCGCAGGCCGAAGTGCGAGAACGTGGACCGGCCGAAATCTGTGCGGAGTGTGCGAAGTCGTTCAGGCAAACACGCGACGACGGATCTAAGGGCCGGTGACACTGGCGATGGCGACCGTGCCAAGGATCCAGGCGTCAGTGGTGTTTGTTGCCGTGACGTCGCCGGGCGCGGCAGGGATCTTGCCCGTGAAGCAGCGAGTGTCAACGCCGAAGGTGTTCCAGCCAGCCGCGGTGCCATCAGCGCGGCTGGCCGCGATGTTCGTGGCATCGCCGCCGCCGGCCGGCTGGCCGCCAACCTTCAGCTGATCGCCGGACAAACCGCGGTCGCCTTCCCAGCCAACAAAGGCGAACCTGGCTTCAGCGCCAGGGCGTCCGTAGATCGCCGTAGAGATCGACTGAGTCCCGCGCATAGGCACGAAACCGTCAAGGACGGTTACTGTCCGTAGTGGACCTCCGTCCTCGACGACGATCACGAGGGCCCATCCGCCATAGGAGCCAGGGCCAGAGGCGAAGGCACCGTGATCCACGGCGACCCACCACGATCCGCCCGAACTTCCTCGCACGAGCGCGGTCACGTCGGCTGACGCCTGGTAGGCAGGCTGCGTGAAATCCGCCCCCGAAACACGGTCGATCCTTTGAGCATCAACCGATTGATAAGCATTTTTCCCTGGTACCAGAAGATGCGCTCTTGAAAGTGAAGGCGCGGGACCACTCCCCGACCAATACAGGCCGGCCCATGCGACTTTCCCGCGAACCGCGATCGTGGCACCGCTGACCCATGAATGAGCGGGCGTGCCCTGAGGCGCGGCTGGATCGGCATATCCCGTCATGTGATAGTCGCCGTTGTTGATCCCGCCGAGCAGCGAGCCGCCGTATCGCGCGCTTAAGCAGCCGAGCATCAGCAAAGGGCACGTCATCAGGGTGTTACCACCGGTCACGACTGTCGCGGGCAGTTGGGCGGCGAAGGTCGCGGATAGTCCCGCGGGCTGCATCTTGCCAAGCGCTGTCGCACTCGTCGCGGTGGCATGCGGGGCCGTGAGCCGAACCCGCAGCACACCGTCGGAGGCCGTGCCCGAGACGTTGACGGGAACAAACGAGCGGCTCGTCTGTCCCGCCGGCAACGACGCTCTGGCGCATTTGAACTCGGTCGGCACACTCGTGTTGGCACAGGTCCATCCGTCGCCAGGCGCGCCGGTTCGCAAGCTGACGCCGGCCGGGACGGTAATCATTGCGGTTAAGGGACCGGTGTCCACAGCGCGCCGTTGGGACAAGCCGCGCGGTCCAAACGCGACAGTCTTGCCCCGGTTGATAACGCTGAGGGCTAGCGCGCCAGGGCGTCCCCGGACGAGCCCGCTAACGGGCACCAGCGTCACCTCAAGGCTGGTCGACTCTGGTGTGGCCGGCGGTGGTGGGGTGACACCAGGCGGCGCGACTGACGCGCTGGGCTGAGCAGGCGGTGTCACAACGGGGGCCGTGGGCCGGGGCGGATCAACCCCGGGTGCGGCAGGCGTAACCGGCGAGGACTGCGAGGACAGCACCAAGGCCAGCGCCACAAGTCCCGCGAGCACAGCCGTGGCGGCCACTGCCTGTGACGACCGGCGCTTGGCGATCCGGCGAATGGGTGTCCACCACGTGACCATCGGCAGCGCCACAGTCTGTGTCCCCGCGGCGAAGTAGCCGCTGACGGAACCAGCCAGCAAAGCCGGGCCCAGCAGGCCGCGCAGTCCGGCGTTGACATCATTCAACTCAACGAAGAGCAGGTGACAGCGGGCGCAATCGTCGAGGTGTGCCTCGGTTGAGGCTCGATCGCGGCTGGAAAGTCCACTTCGGACATACGCGCCGAGACGGCTGACGACCAGGCGGCACTCTTCGTCAGGGTCCTCAAGGAGGTGTTCTTGCAGGTACTGCTGACGTAAGCCTTCCCGTGCGCGGTAGGCCAGCGCGGCAACGCCGTTGGGACTGATTCCCAGTATCGGGGCGACCGTCGCGGGCCGTTCTTGCTCGACTTCGGTGTGCCACAGCACGGTCTGCCAGCGCTCGGGCAGTTTGGCGAAGGCCCGGGAGATCAGCGTTAGTTCCAGCTTTTCCACTGCCGTGTCGACAAACGGCACGCCAGGCTCGTGATTGGACAGATTATCGGTGACCTGAAGTTTCCTGGCCCTCTTCACGCTCTCGTAGAACAGATGCCGCACCGTGGTCAGCAAATAGGGCCGGAACGCGACGTCAGGCCCGCCACCAGAACGCAGGATGCTAAGCATCCGGGCGAACGATTCGGCCACGAGATCGTCAACGTCGGCGGCATCACGGGAGAGTCCACGCGCCATCCGGCGGGCGGCGTCGACGTGCCGCCGGTAGAGCACGTCAAACGCGGCGGCATCGCCACCGCGAACCGCCGCGATTAGCTCGGCATCGCCATTAACACCTGCGGCGCCGTCATTTTCATCTGTCATCGCACAGCCAGAACATCGAGGGTTGTCACGGGACTTAACGTGGAAATCGCTCAGATGTTACTGTCGCACATTCGACAATTTGAATATTGAACCTGGCCAATAGTCTGTCCTCTGCTGACTACAAGCCAGGAGGATGTCATGCGCTGGAACACCCGGATCGCCGCCGGAGTGGCCGCACTTTTGCTCCTAGGAACAATTCACGGCTGGCCGGTGCGGTCTGTGCACGCGGCGATCGTGCCCAGTGGATTCCAGGAGCAGATCGTCTTCGCTGGGTTGAGTCAGCCAACGAACATCGAGTTCGCCGCGGACGGCCGCGTATTCGTCGCCGAAAAGGGCGGCGTCATCAAGGTTTTCGACAACATCGCCGATCCCACCGCGACAGTGTTCGCCAATCTTTCGGCCAACACACACAATGTCTGGGATCGCGGCATGCTCGGCCTGGCGCTAGCGCCGAACTTTCCGGCCGACCCGTGGGTGTATGTGCTCTACGCCTACGACGCCCCGCCAGGACAGACCGCACCCTATTGGAATGACAACTGTGACACCGTGGCCGGCGGAGCCAACGGTGGCAAATGTGTGGTCACCGCACGGCTATCTCGCTTGCAGGCCAACGGCAATGTGATGACAGGCAGCGAGCAGGTGCTCATTCAGGACTGGTGCCAGCAGTACCCTTCGCACTCGATTGGCGACTTGCGGTTCGGCCCCGATGGCAAGCTTTATGTGACCAGTGGAGATGGCGCGAGCTTCAGCGCCACCGACTATGGCCAGCTCGGCAGCCCGCCCAACCCGTGCGCCGATCCGGCGAATGAGGGCGGGGCATTGCGGTCGCAGGATGTCCGGTCCGCCGCGGACGCGACACAGCTCAGTGGGACGGTCCTGCGCCTCGAACCGTCAACGGGAGCAGCGGCGGCAGGCAACGCCAACATTGGCTCAGCGGATCTAAACACCCGGCGCATCGTGGCGATGGGGTTGCGCAATCCGTTCCGGTTCACCATTCGCCCGGGAACTAACGAGGTCTGGATTGGCGATGTGGGCTGGACGACATGGGAAGACGTCGAGCGCTTGGTGAACCCGACGGCGGCACCGCCCAACTTTGGCTGGCCCTGTTACGAAGGCGCTGCCCGTAACTCCAGCTATGACAACGCCAATCTTCCGCTATGTGAGTCGCTTTACAGCGGTGCCGGGCAGACCGCGCCGTATTACACCTACAACCACAGCGCCGCTGTCGTGCCAGGCGAAACTTGTGGCACCGGTGGCGATTCGGTGTCGGGTATGGCTTTCTACCCGGCCAGTGGCGGTTCTTATCCAGCCGAGTACCAAGGGGCACTGTTCTTCGCGGATAACTCCCGTGGCTGCATCTGGGCGATGAAACCGTCAGCTCCAGGGGGTTTGCCGGCCACGGGCAACATCTCCGCCTTCGTGCAGCAGGCCGCCAGCGTGGTTGACCTGGCGATAGGCCCGGGAAGCGAACTGTACTATGTGGACCTCGGCGGGACCGTGCGGCGTCTTCGTTACTTCCCCGCTAACCAGCCCCCAGTAGCGAACATCGCGGCCGCTCCGGTCACCGGTCCTGCCCCGCTCACGGTCACCTTCGATGGTGCCGGTTCAATGGATGCCGATCCTGCTGATCAGGGACGCCTTACCTACCAATGGGATTTCACGAACGATGGATCGTGGGACGCCACCACACCGGCCACCAGTTTCACGTACTCGTCGGGCGGCACGTTCACGGCACGGCTTCGGGTCACCGACACGCTCGGCGCTTTCGATGACGAGACGGTGACGATTCAGCCGGGAAGCTCCGCTCCCGCCGCCTTCATAGATACACCAACCGCTGGCACGACTTGGAAGGTTGGCGATTCGCTTTCGTTCAGTGGCCACGCGACCGATCCTCAGCAGGGCACGCTTCCGGCGTCGGCCTTGTCCTGGGAGCTGCGGTTGCAGCACTGCTCCACGCCGACCAGCTGTCACACGCACGTTCTGCAAAGCTGGACAGGGACAGTGTCGGGATCGTTCATCGCACCGGATCACGAGTATCCGTCCTATGTGGAGCTAGCCCTGACAGCCACTGATGCCACCAACCTGACGAGCACGGTGGTCCGGCGCCTCGATCCGCAGACGGTTCAGCTGACGTTCACGGGCAACCCCAACGGGGTGAGCCTGAGCGTCGGATCCTTTACCGGCCCGGCACCCTTTACCCGCCAGGTGATTCAGGGCTCCACCATTACGGTCAGCGCACCGAGCAGCTACACCGCGGGTCTGCAGAAGTACAAGTTCGACCGCTGGTCTGACGGTGGCGCGCAAACCCATGTGATCACGGCACCAACCGCGAACACGACTTACACGGCGATCTACAAGCCGTGCTTGCTCATCCTTTGCTAGAGCCGCAACGCTTCGAGCAGTTTCGTCAGCGTGGCCTTCGTCGCACGGAGGTCCTGGGCGCGGGAGGTAGTCGCTAGCCAGAGCACGGCTTCGTTCATCGCACCGGAGAGCAGATGCGTCAACGGAGCGATCGGTTGCCGTGCCATGGTCCCCGCGTCCATGAGTGCTTCGAGGATGTCGGCGAGTTGGCGCTCGGACGCGGCCTCGTCCAGCGCGCGCCACTCGTTCCAGCCGAGCACCGCTGGGCCGTCGATCAGCATGATCTGCTGAATCTCGGGATCGGTGCTGACGTCAAGGAAGGCGTGACAGCCCGCGACGAGCTGATCCCACAGGTCGTCGTGCGCCTCGGCGGCCTCAGCGACACGTTGCCCGACTTCCTGTTGCACCTCGGCCAAGACCGCGCGGAAGACATCGGCTTTACTCGGGAAGTGGTGGTACAGGGCGCCTTTGGTGACCCCCGCCGCGTTAACTAGCTCCGCCAAACCCACTTGGGGGTACCCGGAAGCCGCGAACAAACGACGCGCTTCCCGCAGCAGTGCCTGCCGCGTCTGGTCTCGTTGCTCCGCTCTTGTGGCCACGATCTCACTCTCTCAGCCGTTGACATACCAATGGTACGCGACTAGCGTCAGTTCACATACCGATGGTATGTGAAGGAGTAAGACAATGAACCTGACCAGCTTCTATCCCGTCATCGCCACCACGAAGGTCGCCGAGTCGCGTGACTTCTACACCGGCTTACTCGGCTTCGAAGTGACGTTTGAAGCGGATTGGTATGTCAGCCTGCGGCGTGGCAGCTATGAGCTGGCACTACTCGATCACACGCACCCGACGATCCCCGAGGGATTCCGGCGGCCCGTCCAGGGGCTCGTGCTGAACTTCGAGGTTGAAGATGTCGACGCGCAGTGGCAGCGGCTCGTGGTCGAGCACGGTCTCAAGCCCGAGCTGGAGCTGCGCGACGAGGACTTCGGCCAGCGCCACTTCATCGTGGCCGACCCGAGTGGCGTGCTGATCGATGTCATCACGCCCATCGAGCCGACTAGTGAATTCGCCGCACAATATGCAGCAGGTACTCCTTCCGATTGAGCGGGTCGGGGCCGATCCGGGCACGGGACGAGGGTGCGCCTTTGACGGGCTGATAGTGGTCGAACGCGGTTTCGAGCACGCCCTCGCCCCGGGTCAGCCCCGGCAATTGCTGTTGCAGCTCATGCACATTGGCGGCCGGCACATGACCATCCACAAACGACACAGCCCCACGCGGAATGGGAGCCTGGACGGACGCCCGCGATCGGGCCAGCACCGGCAGCACTTGCGGGTACAGCTCGGCAGGCAGCTCTAGCGACAGGCTGTGCACCGGCTCGAAGACACGGGTTCCCGCTTGCCGCAACGCAGTCATGAGCACCAGCGGAGTGAGATTGCGGAAGTCGCCAGCCGTGCTGGACATGCTCTTGTCAAACGTTCCGTGTGAGTGACTTTGGCGCGCCCAGTAGCCGGCGTGCGTCATCGTGACCGTGCAGTCGGTCACGCTCCAGCCATGGAGGCCTTGCTCAAGGGTCTGAAACACCGACTCCTCAACGGCTTTGAAGAACGCTGGAGGCATCGACCCTGGTTCGACTCCGAGCTGGAAGTTGTTGCCCGTGCCGGGTTCACTGGGCGTGACGCGCAGCCCCACCGTGGCAAGGAACGGGTTGGGGGCAACCGCTATGAACTCGGCTGCTTCCCCAGTACCCACTAGTTTTTCAATGCATATCGTGGTTGTTTCCCGAAAGGTCACGTCGACGCCGAAGTCACGGGCGAGCGTGGTTTGAATGACTTCCTTCTGCACCTCGCCGTAAAGGGACAGGGAAAGTTCTTGCCGCTGCTCGTCTTGGCGCAGATTGATGAGCGGATCCTGTTCAGCCAGCTGGGTCAGCGCGACGTGAAGCGCACCCTTGGCCGATGCGGGCACAGGCACCACAACGGTTTCCAGCGACGGTGGGGTGAAGAACCGGGCAACGGACGTCTCGGGTGAGACGCCGATGAAATCGCCGATCCTGACTTCGCTTAGCCCATACAGCTTAGCGATCTGCCCAGCCTCAGCAGCCGACCGCGACACAGCACCGCCCCGGTCGAAGACCTCCATGGCCGTCACCTTTTCCGCGTGACCGTTGCCGAAGGCGACCCGGTCCCGGACACGGATCGTCCCGGCGAACAGCCGCACATAGGCGATCTTCTCGCCTGAGTCACCCCGCTCCACTTTGAACACCACGCCCGAGAGCGGAGCGTTCGCGTCACCGGGGAGAGAAGGCAGGAACTCTTTGATCCCAGCCGTCAGGGCGCCGACTCCGGCGCCGGTGATGGCTGAGCCAAGGTAGACGGGATGCACAACGGCCTGCTTCGTCTGCGCCGCAAGCGCTTGACGCAGCCGCTGCGGCGAGACGTCCTCGCGAACGGCAGCCGCCAACAGCTCATCGTCTCGCAACGTCAGCACGTCGAGCAGATCAGCACGCGTCGCCGTGGCCATCGGCACCGTCGCCAGCGACAGGCGTTCCAGCAACGACGCGTCGCGCGCACCGACACGGTCGATCTTGTTGATGAAAATGAGGGTGGGCAGGCGCAAGCGCTGCAGCGCACGCATGAGGACGCGGGTCTGCGCCTGCACACCCTCCACAGCGGACACCACGAGCACGGCACCGTCGAGCACTTGGAGCACGCGCTCCACCTCAGCGATGAAATCGGGGTGGCCAGGCGTATCGATGAGGTTGACAGTCAAGTCATCGATCGCGAAGGAGGCCACCGCCGATTTGATCGTGATGCCGCGTTCACGTTCCAGAGCGAGGGAATCGGTCAGCGTGCTGCCGTCATCGACACTTCCGAGCTCGCCAATGACCCCGCCAGCGAAGAGCAGGCGTTCGGTCAGGCTCGTCTTACCGGCGTCGACGTGCGCCAGAATACCTAGGTTCAGCGTTGTCACTAAGCGTCATGTCCTTTGACTGGGCGGTCATTGCGGTAAGGGACATAGACGCTTCGCGCATTGCTTTCTCCTTCGCACTCGATGAGGGCTCAGTGGAACATTGGCGCCGGCCATCCAGCAACTGGTTTATGCCGCGGCATAGCGGCTGAGCACGAGCGAGCCACCAGGCAGGGCTCGCGACTCGAGCAATCGCAAGGGCAAGCGACCGTTGAATATCTTCGTGCCATCGCCGAGGAACGAGGGGCCAACCATGAGGTGCAGCTCGTCCACCAGTCCTTGGAGCAGCAAATCGTTCCACATGGTCCGGCTGCCGAAGACGATGATGTCCTTGCCCTGCTTGGCTTTCAGCTCAGTGAGCGTTGTCACCGCGTCAGACCGCTTGACGATGGCCGTGTTCTCCCAGGGTGCTATCTGGTCTGAGGTCAGACTGTCCGAGACGACGAGCTTGTCGATGGCGTTATTGAGACGGGATATCTCCCGCTCGACCGGCGGCCTTGACGCGTCGTCGGCCACTGCTGGCCAGTACCTCCTGAAGAGGTCAAACGAGTTGCGGCCGAGCAGCAACGTGCCGGCGGCACGCAGCCGCCCGGCGTTGTAGTGGTCGAAGTCTTCGTGAAAGGGCAACGCCATCACGTCTCCACCGGGACCATCATAGAAACCGTCGGCCGAGATGATGTTGGCGACGATGAGCTTGCGCATGGTGTTTCTCCTCTGTCGTTAGGTGCGATTCAAAGAGGTAGAGACAGCGCACGGGCGAAATTCATCGCCCTCAGTCAAGATCTTTTGGCAAGCCGAACCACACGGGCAGTTCCGGGTCGAGAAACGCGCTGAGCTGCGCGACTTTCCCGTCGCGGAAAGAGAGCACCGTGATCGAGCCGAGCCGGAACTCCTCACCTTGCAGCTGATAGCAGGCGAAGCCGGGCTGTCCGTTCACTTCGCGTGGACGCAGCCGCCACGGGGTGGCGAACACCCGCTCGCGGAAGAACCGCGCGACCGCGGCACGGCCGTCGAACCAAGCGGGAAGCGGCGGCATGGTGAACTTCGCGTCCTGGGCGAGCAGGCTCACGAGCGTATCCACATCAGCCCGCTCCCATGCCGCGACGAAGCTCTCAAGGAGCTGCCGCTGGCCAGATTCGCCGAGCGCGGCTAGCTCCGCCCGCTGACTGACCATCGGCACACGCTCCTGCACCGACTTTCGCGCCCGCTGAAGCGCGCTGTTGACGGAAGCTGTTGTGGTATCAAGCATTTCAGCGGTCTCGGCGGCGGAATAGGCGAGCACATCGCGCAGGATGAGGACGGCTCGCTGAGTACCAGGTAGGTGTTGTAAGGCCGCGGCGAAGGCGAGCTCGATGCCTTCACGCTGGGCATAGCGCACGGCCGGGCCTGGTTCTTCGGCCGGAACGTCATCTGGCCACGGCTCGAACCAGATCGGTCCCGAGACAGGCTCACCAAGGTCGCTTGTGGACTCGCGGGACGGCCCGTAATCCGGCGACAGCATGCGCATCGGGCGCCGGGCGAGCATCCGCAAACAAGTGTTGGTGCAGATGCGGTAGAGCCACGTGCGCAGGGAGCTACGCCCTTCGAAACCCGAGAGCCCGCGCCAGGCGTTGAGCAATGACTCCTGCAGCGCGTCCTCGGCGTCCTGCAACGAGCCGAGCATGCGATAGCAGTGTGCCTTCAGCTCGCCTCGATAGCCGGCGACCGCTTCCCCGAATTCCACCTCGCGCACGGCCCCAGAGTAGTGGACTTGCTATGGCGCCATTATTGCGCCATAGTGGTGCCATGGACCTAAAGCCGTACGTCGACAGTGTGCGCGCTGAACTCATGATCGCCGCGGCGGCCGGTGGAGACGACGCTCGCGCGCTCGCCGAGCGCCTTGTCGCACCACTGGAGTCCGCGATCCGGCTCACGCTGCTCAGCGCCCTGTCCAACGCCGCTGACGAGATCACCCGCGAGCTGGCTCCTGGCTCCGTTGACCTGCGCCTGCGCGGTCTCGACCCAAGCTTCGTCGTGGCACTGCCACAGGCCGAGCAGTGGGACGAGGAGCCACGCGGTGCCACCATGGCGCCACCTGTAGACGAAGAAGGCGCCACCGCACGGATCAACTTCCGTCCGCCCGAGCATCTCAAAGCGCGGATCGACGAGGCGGCTGGCCGCGAAGGTCTGTCCGTTAACGCTTGGCTCGTGCGGGCTGTCTCCGGCGTCCTCAACAACGTCCGGCCGGGACGGCACTCTTCCGGCGGCGCCCAGTCCTACACCGGCTGGGTCCGGTAGAGACAAGGAGACCGTGCCATGCCTGCCTTTGACACACCTCAGGCGATTACTGCCACCGTCGACATTATCGCCGGGGACATCCGCCTCATCGCGAGCGACCGTAAAGACACCATTGTGGATATCGGGCCCCGGGATCCGGCCAACGACACCGACGTTCAGGCGGCGGAGTCGCTGCGCGTCGACTTCAGCGATGGCAAGCTCACCATCAAGTCTGCTAAGCGCTTTCAGAACATGTTCACCAGCCGGCCAGGGGTCGTCAATGTCACCGTTGAACTGCCCACCGGGTCAGATGTGCGTGGCACCACGGCTTCTGGAGACGTGCTGTGCGAGGGCCGCGTGGGGCAGTGCCAGCTCAAGACCACGCACGGCGACGTCGAGGTCAACCAGGCCGAAGCGGTTCACCTGAGCACGATGCACGGTCAAGTCATGGTGCTGCGCGTCGCGGGCGACAGCAACGTTGTCGGATCGGGCGAGCTTCGCATCGAAGAGATCGGTGGCAAAGCGTCCATCAAGAATCTCAACGGTGACAGCTGGATTGGCAAGGTCGCCGGCAACGTGTCGCTGAATTCCGCGCACGGCAACATTTCCGTCGACAAGGCCGGGTCGAATCTCACTGCCCGCACGGCTTTCGGCAACGTACGCGTGGGGGACGTGACCCGCGGCTCGATCGTGCTCCAGTCCGCCTCGGGTGACTTGGAAGTGGGCATCCACCAAGGCACAGCCGCATGGCTGGAAGTGAGGTCCTCCATCGGGGTCGTGACCAACACGCTGGAGGCGACGGACCGTCCCGAAGGCACCCAGGAAACCGCCGAGATCCGTGCCCGCACGTTCGACGGCAACATCACCATCCGACGCGCTGAATAGAGGTGACCACCCCATGACACAAGCCGCGATCAAAACAACCGGCCTGCGCAAGTCCTTTGGCAGCAACCAGGTGCTCAAGGGCATCGACTTGGAAGTCGCAGAAGGCACCATCTTCGCCTTGCTCGGCCCCAACGGCGCGGGCAAGACCACGATGGTCCACATTCTGTCCACCTTGATTCGCGCCGACGCGGGCCTCGGCACGGTCGCCGGGCACGATCTGGCCAAAGAGCCTGACGCGGTCCGCGATGCGATCGGCGTGACGGGACAGTTCTCCGCTGTCGACAACTTCCTCAACGGGGAAGAGAACCTGATGCTGATGGCCGACCTCAGGCATCTCAGCAAAGCCAACGGCCGCAAGCGAACCGCCGAGTTGCTGAGCCGGTTCGATCTCGTGGAGGCCGCCCGCAAACCGGTCGCCACCTATTCCGGAGGCATGCGCCGCAGGCTCGACCTGGCCATGACGCTGGTGAGCAGCCCGCGCATCATCTTCCTCGACGAGCCGACCACGGGGCTCGATCCGCGCAGCCGGCGGACCATGTGGCAGATCATCCGCGAGCTCGTCGCCGACGGGGTGACCATCTTTCTGACGACTCAATATCTGGAAGAGGCCGATGAGCTAGCGGACCGCATCGCCTTGCTCGACCACGGCCGGCTCATCGCGGAAGGGACTCCGGCCGAGCTAAAGCGGATGATCCCCGGCGGTCACATCAGCCTGGAATTCGCCAGCGTCGAACAGCTGCAAGCAGCCTCGGCGATGCTTGGCGGATCGCAAAAGGACACCGATGCCCTCACGCTGCAGGTGCCCAGCGACGGCGGCGTGGGATCGATTCGCGATCTGCTCGACCGTCTTGACCGCGGCCGGGTCGACGTCTCCTCGCTAACCGTGCACACACCTGACCTTGACGATGTCTTCCTGGCCTTGACCGGTCAGCCCGATGGCGAAAGGGCCACCGTCTCATGAGCACCCTCAGCTATGCCGTTCGCGACTCCACGACTATGTTGCGGCGCAACCTCAAGCACATCCTGCGTTATCCCGTCATGCCTCTCATGCTCATCGGCATTCCGGTCATCTTCCTGCTCCTTTTTGTGTACGTCTTAGGCGGCACCCTGGGAGCCGGACTTGGAGGTGCCTCCGGCCGGGCGGAATATGCCAGCTACGTGACGCCCGGGATTCTGCTCATCACGGTCGCTGGGGCGGCACAGGGAACCGCGATCTCGGTGGCGATGGATATGGCTGAAGGCATCATCGCGCGTTTCCGCACGATGGCGATCTTCCGCCCTTCTGTCCTAACGGGACACGTGATCGGCAGCTTCATCCAGACGATGGCTGGGCTCGCCATCATCGTCGGCGTAGCGATGCTCATCGGCTTTCGTCCCAACGCTACCGCGATCGAGTGGCTGGCGGCCGCCGGCATGCTCGCGATGATTAGCTTCGCCGTCATCTGGTTCTCCGTGGCCTGCGGTCTGGTCACGAAAAGTGTTGAGGCGGCTAGCAATCTGCCGATGCCGCTGATCCTGCTTCCGTTCCTCGGCAGCGGTTTCGTGCCGACCGACTCGATGCCGTCAGGTGTCGCGGCGTTCGCCGACTATCAGCCCTTCACCCCCGTGATGGAAACCGTGCGCGGTCTCTTGCTCGGCACCGGGATCGGCCACAACGCTTGGCTGGCCGTGGCGTGGTCGGTGGGGATCACGGTCGTGTGCTACCTGTGGGCCAAGAAGCTCTACAACCGCGACCCTATTCGCTAAAAACTTCTGTATCGCGTGCAACGCGACACCCCGGATCTGTGTGTTGAGTCATGTGAAAATATTGATCGCGGCTCTCGCGGTGACCAGCATGTTCGCCGACGTCGACGCGCCAACGTTTCCCAGGCCAGGTGGCGGTCCCGTCGCCATTCACTCCTACCAGGACCCACTCGGCGACTTCCCGCGAACATGGCTCCTGAACACCATCACCGGGTGCTACGAAGAACTCCCGTTCCAGACAGCGACGGTCTCCCCCGATGGGAAGACCGTCGCTGTCATCAAAGACGACGGCACAGTGCCCGAGCTTGGCGTGGTTGGCCGGGCCGCTTGGCAGCGCCACGGGGAAGCCGCGGTGCGCTGGCCGGGCGTGCCGAACGCGGGAACGGTGCAATTCTCGCCCGATGGCAAGGCTCTCCTGACCTATGAGCGACGCGAAAGCTTTGTCATCCACCGCTTTGACCTGTCCACGGGCGTCACCACGTCCACGGTTGTGCCTACGGACCTGTATTACACACCGTTCTGGGCTGCTGACTCGACCCGTTACCTCATCAACGTCGAAAGCCCTGGGCCTCTGGCGCAGATGCAATACCTGAACCCCGACGGCACGCTTGGTCCTCCTTTCTCCGCAGAGGGCGGTGTGGTCCGTGGCTATTCGCCCTCGCGAAAGCACGTCATCATCGAACCCCCGCTGCCGATGGAGCCTGGCGAGCCCGCTGATTGGCACTTCGCCAAGGTAGTGGACGTCCACAGTGGACGGATCGTCAACCGCATCCCCTCAGCACAGCCTGTTCTCGGGGTGCCTCAAACATCACCACTGCTCGGCTGGTACGACGACCGGCATGTGATCCGTTATGCGCCAACGTCACCAGAGACCACCATCGAGGTCGTCAACATCTTCACTATGCGGGTGCTCAAACGAGTACCGGCCGCTGGTTTGCATCCGCTGAGTTATAGCGACGTGCGCTCCTCGGCTGGGCTTAGTCCTTTCGCGAAACTGGCCGCTTTCTAAAGGCTAGTAAGCATTTCCTCGCAACTTCGCACCACGATGCGGGCAGCGCGGCGTTGGCGGGCAGACAGCTGAGGGTCATCAGCTTGCTCCTGCCAGCGCCGCAACGCGACGACGCCACGCTGAAACAGCTCGTCGGAGGGCACTTCTTGGTCCAGGCCAAGGCGGGCAGCCGTGCTCGGGCCATCGCCACCGGCGAGCCGGCGGGCCTCCTTCGCCAGTGGAGAAGCGAACCCGATGCTGGAGTTGCGCAACGAGGCCAGGAGCCGAAGCTCACGGAACTCATGTGCGCTCGCGAGGACCCGCTCGAACTGAGCCGCGAGCTCGGCCGGTGGCGGATCGTCTTCCATCAGCGCTTCGAGCGCGATCAGGGCGGATCGTGATTTGAGCAGATCCCTGCGCTCGATCACGTGATAGTTCAAAACCTCTTGTAGCTCGGGCAAACCACTGCGGCGAATGAGTTCACTCGCGAGATCGGCCCGGGTATGGGTCCCCGTGCGAACGAGAGCGCTCGCGAGACGAAGACCGTGTATTCCCAATCGATTAAGGACATCTCGGCGCTGTCCATATCCAGTTGGTGGGAAGAATTCGTTGCCCACGAACCGGTCCGCCGACAGCAGAACGTCATCCAGATCCTCCCGGGGCATGGTGGCCAGCGAGGCCAGCAACTCAAAGTCGTCTTCGGACAGCGAAAGACCCGCCTGTGCTAACAGTCCGCTGACGGCGACAATAGTGACGGTGACAGAGTTCGCGCTTGGCTCGCGGGACAGGGCACGGGCGAGCTGCCGGGCACTCACGAGCGCGTCAACGCGGCCGCCGCCGACCTCGTCGGCTCGCGACAGCACCCCAATCACGTCAACCGGTGCCGCCCTCGTAACCGCGGAGACGCCAAGCGTCATCTCCAGCGGCTGAAAGTCAGTGGCGTCAAGGTAAAGCAACGCGTCCACCTGCGGCGGCAAACAGTCCGGCTTGGAGTCCACGAGCGAGAGATGCCGCAAGACCCGCGACGGCCAGCTGACGACCACTTCCTCGGCACCGTCAGCCCACTGGCCGCACGCCCAAGCACCATCCGCGCCGCGGGCGAGCGATAGTTCCTGCCGCGTCCCGTCGCTGTAGTGCGCCATCATGCCGACGGCGGCGCCGTCTTCGTAGCGGGTGAAGGTCTGCCCGATGTCGAGCGGGGCGACGCGGTCGCCGAGGAACGTGTTAATCAGCGTCGACTTGCCACACTTCGGCCCTCCGGCGACCCCGACCCGCAGTGGCTCGCCGAGCCGGTCGAACAGCGGCTGAATCCGTCCCGCGCCATACACTTCAGCCGCCTCGTTCAGCAGCGTCCACACCATCTCATCGAGTGCGGTCATGACGCCGGCCCCAGGGTCACCCGCGTCAGTGCCTGTGCCCGTGCGTAAAGCGTGGCAAGCTCCCTGATCTGCGAGGAACGCTCCACGCCGAGAGCATCAGCGGCATATTTGGCCCGCCGGAACGATCGCACGATTTCCTCCTGCAACTCCTCGGTGACGGCGGTGAAGTGATCGCGTAGTACCCGCTGAATCTGGCGGGCCGTGTCGCGGCATTCCTTGCTGAAGCGCAGAAAGAAGTCGTCCACACTGCGCTGGGCGGCCGACTTCGCGGTGGCTTGCCGCCGCTTTCGCACGGACCGGCCTTCGTCCACAATGGCCTTTCCGCCAAAGAGGGCGCCCGCTCCCACCGACAACGGGTTGATGAGGGCAAGCCCCGCCAGGCTTGTCGCCAGCCCGATGATCAGCACGCCACCGTAGGACCCACGCATGCCCGCGAACAGTTTCTGGGTCAGCGTGAACTTCTCCGCTTGCGGCATCTCCATAGCTGGCAACCGGCCCGGCAATTCGTCGGGCATCTTGACTTGCCAGTGGGGCAAGGCATCCACGTGATAGCCGTATGCCATGAACGGCTCCGCGACCCGGCGGCTGATCAGATCACAGCGCTGAAACATCCACTCGTAGTTGACTTCAGCTGCCGTGAGCAGATTCTCCGCGAGCCATTCGGCGAACGTGTCCCAATCCGCGACGGGGTCGGCGCTGTCAAACGCTTCGTCCACGGTCATGAGAATTTGCCTCGTGCGATCGCGCAAGTCGTATTCGAGGTCTGACATCAAGTCGGCCATCTCGTCGGCTAGGACGTTTTGCCAGCGAGTGTTGCAGCGGCGCAGATCCTCGACCGCCCGCTGAGCGTCACGTAAGTCCACCGTGGACACTTCAGCGTTGAGCGGGCCGGACAGCTGCTCGATCACCCGCTGTGCCAGCACGGCGGCGCTGGCCCGGATCGCCTCCTCCGGCTGTGACAGATGCGCGAGCAAGGCGGGAAACCCGGACTCGGCGTTGCCGGCCTGATCGTTGGCGCGTGCGGCTTGCATCCGCAACGGTGCCGACACCGGAATCACGCCCGCTGCCACACCAGCGTCAGCGAGATGACGCCGGTTGCGTTCGGCGATGGTGCGCCAGTCGGGGGCGATGTCAGTCTTCGTCAAGACGACCAGGACTTTGCCGTGGATGCGGGCGAGCCGCCGCACGAGGTCGATCTCGGCGGCGACGAGTTCGCGGGACGCGTCCGAAACCACCAGGGCGACATCGGCTTCCAGCTGGGCGAGCGGGGCGTCACCGGGCGCGTCGATGAGCACCATGCCGGAGGCGAGCAGCGCCCGCGGCACACCGACTTCCGTGAACCCCGGCAGAACCGTCGCCGTCATTGACTTTTCGGCATGCCGAACGACCGTTGCCGCCCCCGGCGCACAGACGTCAGCGTTGAGGAGCGCGTTGATCAGCTGGCTTTTTCCCTGCCGTGGGGCTCCCGTGACGAGCACGCGCAATTCGTTGCTCAGGAACTGAGCGCGCTTGCGCTCCACCTTCTCGGCGAGTTCGGGGCTGCCGTGCATGGCGCACAGCCGCACCGTCTCGTCGAGCACCGGCATCCAGACGGCTGGCGTTTCGAGGGCCGGCACGCCGGGCCGCGCATGTGAGGCACGCAAATGACGCGGTCCGGCGTGTAGGCGAGGCATCGCTTTCAGAGCAAGCCATCCGTGAGGCCGAGCAGTCCCCCACCGGTCGAGGCGTGGGCGTGACCGCCAGCGGACAGGTCCAGGCCGATGGTTCCGGTGACACTGCTGACGGTGCCGAGGGTGCTGTCCAAGGTCCCGTCAACGGTTGCGGTCAGGTCCTCGGTCAGCCCGCCAGTGAGGCCACTGACCGTGTCTGTAAGACCGCCCGTCAGGCCGTTTGTCAGACCGCCGTTGAGAAGGCCGCTCGTGAGGTCACCGTTGAGCACGGTTGCGCTTCCGCCGGTGAGGTCGCCGGTCACACCGCCCGTGAGATCGCCGGTTAGGTCCCCCGTTACCGAACCAGTCAGTCCGCCGGTCAGGGACGTCACCGAGTCGAGCGGCAGGCCGTTTCCCAGTCCGCCGGTGGGCAGCGCGTCGAGGGTGTGGAACACGTCGAGGTTCGACGCCACCGGGTCGACCGTGATGGCCCCGAGGGCGGCGACGTTGACGTCGGCGCTCGCGGAGTGAGTCGTCGTGGGAATCGGCAGGTGCTGGATGAGCTGCTGCAGCTGCCCAGCCGCCGCGGCCGGGTCGACCGGAAGCGCGCCCAGGTCGAGCGTGTTCACCGGAGCTGGCAAGAGTCCCTGCACCGGAGTTAGATCCACCACCAGCGGGATGACGTCCTGCACGTCGGCAGGGGTCAGGTCGCCAAGCCGTGCGTCTTGCAAGGCGCCCTCGGGATCTAGCTCAAATGCCAGGCGGGCATCCTGATTGGTGATCAGGTTGAGCACGAAATCGTGGAGCGTTGGGGTTGAGTCCATTTCGGACGATCTCCTCAGTGCGGTATCGGAATCAGTTGCGGGGAAAACGTAGGCAGCCGGTCCCTAGCCGGGCATCGGGGATCAACCCCCTTTCGCCATCAAGTCCCACGGTCGCGGCATTAGGGGCTTAGGGGACGCGTCGGCGCAAAGTTAGGGGGCTATTCGGCCGACCACATGTGATACGAAAAGTGGACCCCGCGCGATTACCTCTTGTGGAAGGAACGCGCCCGATGCCTTATGCCCTCGGAATCGACCTGGCCGGCGACCGCCTAACCGCAGCGATGACCCGTTTCACCAGCAACTCTTGGACCAAGCCGGAGATCTTCCGGCCAGCCGAATACCCCTTCGCTGGCTGTGTTGACCGAGTTGGCGATGAGGTGCCGGTGATCGTGTCTGGGCGCCCATATCCGGCGCACTGGCTCGTCGCCGAACTGGTGATCTGGCTGTTACAACAGGTAACCGCAGGTCGTGCCGAGCAGCTCGTCATCAGTCATCCGGGCGGCTGGGGGACTTACCGCCGGTTCCTGCTCAGTGAAGCTTTGCGGGAAGTGGAGCTGCCTGATGCCGTGTTGGTGGCGCAACCAGTGGCCGCGGCGACGCAAAGCCAAGGCACCGTTGGGGTTTACACACCCCGCAGCACCGCGGTCGTGCGCGGGGGCGAGTTGCTCGCCTGCCACGATTCCTGCGATCTGGCCGAACCCACCGAACGATCGCTCGCCCGCACGGTGAAATCCGTTGGCCTGCGCCTCGATCAGTTGCAGCGGGTCCTTGTCGTGGGCGGCGAAGAGTTCAGCGGCTTTCCGTGCCCAGTGGACCGTTTCGTCGAGCCGGCCGCCGGCGCCGCCGTGCTCGCTAGCCGCGCGGTGCGCCCTGTTGAGGTCACCGCCACACCACGCCGTCGCGAGGGTGGTCCCGTCGCGCCACGGCCACCGGTGACCGTCACCAGTCTTAGCCTCCCCAAGAAACGCGTGCTGCAGTTAGGACGAAAGTGATCCCTCCCGGCAATGCCAGCTTCGCTATTCAGGCGCCAGGTGGTTATGGCAAGAGCACATTGCTGCGTACGCTGACCGCTGACTTGCTCATCGACGACGCTCACAAGCTTTCCGCGCCACGGCTTAACGAAGTGCGGGAGCTGGTGCAGCGCAAGGAACAGCGGGTGATCGTGGCTTACCGTCCGTGGCCCCGCAATGCCGCTCTGACGGAGCTGACCGAGGTGCTGAAGCGGGAAGCGCCGCCGCTGCTTCTGGGACCGCTGAACGCGATTCAGGCAGCGCAGTGTTTGGGGTCAGACCCACCGGAAGCGTTGACACGGTTTGTTTTGGAGCAGACTCATGGCGTACCACGCTATGTCAGTTATCTAGCACGAGCCATCCGGGAGCATGGCTTTTCCGGTGCGGTGCCTCCGGCGGCCCTCATGCAGTTCGCTGCCGACTTCGAGGAACTCGACGCGGACCTATGGCGCCTGCTCCTGGCGGTCGCGGCCGGAACGAGTGTTTCGACGACCGCCCTGTGCCCGCTGCTTTCCCTTGAACCACAACAACTTAATGACTTGCTCGCGGCGGCGCGGGCAACGGGCTTGCTCAGCCCCAGCGGGACATTGCCACCGCTGGCACGTCAGGCACTCGTCACGCTCAGCCCACCGTCGCACCGCGACAATGTGTGGCGTCAGCTGTTGCAAACCCGCTTGCGGCAAGGCAGTCCGGTGCTCCCGGTCGTTCGTTCCATCAAAACCATCACCGGTGGGTACCCGGTGGAAGCGCTCGAAGCCGCCGGCGAGGAAGCGCTGACGGTCGATCCGGCGCTCGCGGCGGAATTGTTCGGCGCCGCAACCCTTTCGGGCCGGCCCGCGACGGGCCGGCAGGCCAAAGCCGCGGCGCTCGCCGGAGACCTCAGGCACGCCTTGCAGTTCGCTGATAGTCTCGTCGCCGCCAGCGACTCCGCGGACCGATCCGACGGCCTTGTCTCTGTGGCCATAGCCCTGGCCCATCGCGGTCAGCATGAGCGCAGCGCCGCGATGTTCCAGTGGGCCGGTGCCGACGCGTTCGCGGCCATCGCGAAAGCCGCGATCGGCCAGCCAGAGCAACTCGATGCCACGCCTGCCGTCGCGGCCACGACGACTGTTGCCGGCGCGGCAAGCCTGATGGCGCGCGGAGTCCGTGAGACGCTGACCGGCTCACCGGCGCTGGCACTGTCCGCCTTCATGCAGTCGGCTGCCTTGCTGGAACCGGCTGGGCGCACCGTTTTGCTGCCCGACAGTCCAGCGGCCCTAGCCGCGCTCACGGCTATCCACAGCAGCGAACTCGGCATCGCCGAGTCGGTGTTGGACAACGCGCTGACCGCAGGCGTTGGTGCGCAACTGCTCGTGGCCCGGCATCACCTGCTGCACGCATGGGTGCTGATGCTGCGCGGGAAGACCGCTGAGGCGAAACAGGAACTCTCCCGGACTCTGGCGAGCCGGGCACGACTGGAGCCCCGCGAGGCGCTGTTTGCCGCCGGTCTTGAGGCTGGAATCGCCCGGCGCGACAGCGATACCGCCGGGCTTCAGCACGCTTGGCCGTTGGCTCACACGGCACTGTTCCAGCACCCCGTCGACCTGTTCACGCTTCTGCCATTGGGCGAGCTTGCCATCGCCGCGGCCCGGCTTGGCAAGCTGAGCCACGTCGGCTCGTTCCTTGAGGACGCCGATCAGCTCTTAAGCAAACTAGGCAATCCTCCTTTGTGGACCCTCTACTGGAACTGGAACCGGCTGCACGCCTCGATTCTCGCCGAGGATCATGCCTCGATGCGTGAGCACCTCACGGCGCTGACACGCCAGCGTCACCACGACTTCGCCTCCGTGCTCGCCTCAGCCGCTGAGTGCTGGGTGAGTCTGCTCGGCGGCAGAGTCGACGCGGCAGTCGTGGCAGACAGCGCACAGCGCTTGCACGCCGTGGGGCTCAGCTGGGACGGTGCCCGGCTGGCCGGCCAAGCCGCCATTCGCACGACCGACCGCCGTGACATGACGGAATTGCTCGACTGCGCACGTGTCATGCAGGGCAAGCCAACGGGACGCGACGACGGACCGCTCAGTGAACGTGAGCAAGAAGTCGCCGGCCTCGTGCTCGCTGGCCTGACCTATAAACAGATCGGTGATCACCTGTTCATCTCGGCGAAGACGGTGGAACATCACGTCGCCCGGATGCGTCAACGGCTCAACTGCGGCAGCCGTGCCGAACTCCTGGCCCGCTTGCGCGCCATGGAGACCAGCCGTGCGCGCGTGCCACAGCAACGCCAGCGCGCCTAGAGTGTCCTCATGCGAGTGGCAGCGGCACAGATAGCACCAGTGTGGGGTGACAGCGCCGCGACGGCGGTGCGTGCCACCGAGTGGATCGGCAAAGCGGCGGCCGCGGGGGCGGGTCTCGTGGTGTTTCCCGAGACGTTCCTGCCCGGCTATCCGTTCTGGATCGAGCACACCAACGGTGCCGTGTTCGACGACCCCGGGCAGAAGGCCGCCTACGCGTTCTATCTCGATGCCGCGGTCACTTTGGACGGGCCGGAACTGTCCCGGATCACTGAAGCCGCGCGAGACCACAAAGTCTTCACCTACCTTGGCATCGCCGAGCGAGCTGACAGCAAGGGCACGGTCTTCGCGACGCTCGTCGCGATCGATCCCGTCAAAGGCATCGTCAGCGCCCACCGCAAAGTTCAGCCCACGTTCGAGGAGCGGCTGGTGTGGGGTGCGGGCGACGGTCACGGACTGCGGACGCATCAGACCGGCGACATCCGCGTAGGCGGGCTCAACTGCTGGGAGAACTGGATGCCGCTGGCACGCCAGTCGCTTTACGCGCAGGGCATGGATTTACATGTCGCCGTGTGGCCCGGGTCGGTCGGCCTAACCAAGGACATCACGCGCTTCATCGCCCTGGAAGGCCGTTGTTACGTGGTCTCCGCCGGTGGACTGCTCACGATCGATGACATTTCGCGCGGCTTCCCGCTCTATGCCGCCATCGCGGACAGCCGCTCGTGGTGGCGCAGTGGCGGCTCCGCCATAGCCGGACCCGACGGACAGTGGATCGTGGAACCGGTGGCACGCGAGGAACGCTTGGTGCTAGCCGACATCGACCCTGCCATCGTCAGTGGAGCCAGGCAGAACTTCGACCCCGCCGGGCACTACAGCCGGCCCGACGTCTTCTCGCTATCTGTCGACCGCAGACGCCTGCGTTCGGTGTCCTATCAGGAATAGAGACTCGGCAGAAGCGGACGCAATGCCTTGAGCAGAGCCTTTGAATCACCGAAGAACGCCGCGTCAGCCTGCTCAACAACCTCTATCGCGGCGACCGCGACGCGTTTGCCGCTCTTGGTGATCTGCAACCGTTTCATTCGCGTGTCCACCGTGTCGGCGACCCGGTTCAGCAGGCCTTTGGCTTCAAGCCGGCCAAGCACCTGAGAGGTCATCTTGACGTCGGTGCCAGCCTGCTGAGCCAGCTCCAGCTGGTTGGGCTGGTGCCCTTGGGAATCGAGCCACCACAGACAGGCCAGCAACACGAACTGAACGTGCGTGAGGTCAAACGGTGTGAGCACGCGCGCCATCTCGCGTTGCCAGCGCAGAGTCACGTGCCACAGCTGAAATCCTGGGCTTTGCTCGGGTCCTTCCAGCACCGTCAGTCCTTCTCCGCCAGCGTGGCCAGCGCACGCATCGCCCCCGGCAAACCGGCCGCGATCTTCTTGCCGATGATCCGTCCAAAGAGGAAGGACGAGGGACCGGTAATCTTGACGCTGTGCGTGAAGCGGGCACCGGTGCCCGACTGCTCGATCCGGTGCGCGAACGTCATTTTCGCCAGCGGCAAGCTGCTCGTGTCAGTGAACGACATGTTCTCGATGACGTCTTGGAGTTCGAAGCGTACTTTGGGGCCGCCGGCCGGTTTCAGGATTCCCTTGGTGCCATTGGCAAACGGGCCGCCAATCGTGGCGCTCTCGACGTCGTGATCCCATTGAGCCCATGTCTCTGGAACGGCATAGCGAGCCCACAGCTGAGCCGGGCTCGCCGCCGTGATCTCGGTATGAGTGAAGGAGAACATCAGTAGCCTCACATAGTCTACGGGCAGATAGTCTGCCCGTAGACTATCATCATTTGAGCTACGACTCCAAAGACTTGCGGTACCCCACCGTGGGCAGACCGCCCACGCCCCAGTCTTCGAGCTCCACCTCGTTGATCACGACGAACGTGGTGGCAGGGTTTTTGTTCAGCACGTCGACGAGCAGTTGCGTGACGCCCTTGATGATTTCGGCCTTCTGCGCGGCCGTCGCGCCCTCACGTGTGATCTTTACGTTGACATATGGCATGACAGCTCAGGCCCTTCCAGTGACGTAGCCGCCGTCCACGCGCAACACGTGGCCGGTAGTGAACTCCGCGCCGGCAAGGTAAAGCACGGCACCCGTGGTCTCAGCGACCTCACCGATCCGTTTCATCAGCGCGATTCCGCCGAACGAGTCAACCTCGGAGCGATCGTGCAGCGGGGTCCGGATGACGCCGGGAGCGACCGTGTTGACCCGGATGTTGTCAGCAGCGAGCTCGGCGGCCAGGCTGATGGTCAGGGCATGCACTCCGCCTTTGCTCACCAGCGGCGCCGACGCGGGAAAACCGGCGATCGCGTGGTCGACCAGCACCGTGCCTATGTTGATGATGCTCCCGCCCCTGCCTTGCGACTTCATCTGGCGTACCACCGACTGCGTCACCAGAAAGGTGCCCTTCAGATTTCCGCGAAGATAGCCATCGAGCTCCTCTTCGCTCACGTCGACGAAAGCCTTGGGCGCGAAGTCGCCCGCGTTGTTGACCAGCATGTCGACGCCACCGAAGCGATCCACCGCCGTGCGCACGAGCGTGTCGCCGGTCTCGCGTGAGCCGATGTCACCGGCCACGTAAGCGACTTGACCGGGCACCCCAAGGGAAGCCGCGGCTTGAACGAGTTTGGTTTGGTCGCGTCCGTTGAGCACCACATTGGCGCCCCGATGCACGAAGGCACGAGCCAGGTCAAGACCGATGCCACTGGAGGATCCGGTGATGACGACGGTTTGGTTCTTGGTCATGAAGCGAACGTATGGCCGCCCACCCTTATAGGTCCAAGACGAAGTTACCAGGGTTTTGATAATCTCCGCTTATGGACGTGGAGCTCCGCGATCTCGAACTGCTCGACGCGATCGCCACCAACGGCACGATGACCGCCGCGGCAGACCGGCTCTATGTCAGCCAGCCCGCGCTAAGCCAGCGGCTCACCAAACTCGAAGAACGTTTGGGCGTCAGGCTTTTCGACCGCGAAGGGCGTCGCCTCGTTCCCAATCAAGCCGGCCGGCGCATGCTGACCGCGGCCCGGCAGGTGCTCACGGAACTCAACGCGGCCACGCGCGAGGTGCGCGAGATCCGTGATGGCCGCGACCGGCGAGTGCGGTTCACTCCACAGTGCAGCACCGCTCTGCAGTGGCTACCGGCCGTCATCCGCGGTTTCCGCGAGCGCTTTCCCGGCTCAGAAGTCCGCATCGAGACGGTGCCTAATGACGAACCCATTCCCGCACTGCTCAGCGAGCGCATCGACGTAGCCCTCGTCACCAAACTGGACCGGCAAATGGACAGTGTTGACCTGACACCACTTTTCGAAGACGAGATGGTCGCCGTGGTCGCGGCTGCGCACCCGTGGACCAAACTCAAGCACGTCACCGCGCGGCACTTCGACGACGCTGACCTTATCCTCTACGACATCTATGACCAGACGCGGATTCCAGCGACCGCTTTACCTATCCCTCATGGCGCACGGCCGGGCCGCATCACCACCGTTCCCGTCATTACCGATCTCGTGATCGAGATGGTGGCGGGCGGGGAAGGCATTTCCGTGCTGCCCAAGTGGATCGCCGCGCCATACATCGAGAACCGTCCGGTCGCGACGGTTCAGATTGGCGCCAAACCCCTTACCCGCACCTGGTTTTGCGCGACGCGCCGCGGCGAACAGCCCGCTCACATCACGGGCTTCGCCGCTGAACTAGCCCATCACCTGAAGCGGTCCTGATCTTCCGTCAGGCCACCTTGTGCAGCTTGTCAGGATTGCGCACCACGTAGAGCTCGGCGAGCTTGCCGTCGCGGATCGCGATCGCCACGAGGTGCGGCTGGCCATTCATCGTTACCAGGACAGCCGGATTACCGTTCGCCTCAATGAATTCAAGCCCTTCCACGGGGAACTGATTGAGCAGTCCCGTGAGATAACGCGAGACATGGTCGATGCCGGTGACCGGCTTAAGCGCGGCCGAAAGTTTGCCGCCACCGTCGGCGTAAACAACGACATCCTGAGCCAGCATGGAAGTCAGGCCAGCGAAGTCCCCTTTGGCTGCCGCCGCGAGGAAGCTCTCCAAGAGTCGCGTGTGCTCAGCGGGAGAACTCTCAAACCGGTCAACACCGCTGATGCGGTTCTGCGCCCGGTGAAACAGCTGCCGGGCGCTGTCCACGCTGACGCTAAGGATCTCCGCGATCTCGGCGTAGGGCATGTCAAAAGCGGTCCGCAGCACATAAACGCCACGCTCGGGCGGAGTGAGCCGTTCCATGAGGCGCATCGTCGCCAGTGACAGCGACTCACGCTGCTCGGCTGTCTCAAGTGGACCCAGCTGGCCCCGGCCAGCCGGAACCGGCTCGGGAAGCCAAGGCCCGTAATAGGATTCACGCCGTACGCGCGCTGACTTGAGATGGTCGAGTGCGAGCCGGGTCACCACCGTCGTCAGGAAGGCGGCAGGCTCAGCGATCCCGGTGCGGTCGGTTTGCAGCCAGCGGATCGCCGCTTCTTCCACCACGTCTTCGGCGTCCCAGGCACTGCCGAGCAAACGGTAGGCGACGCCGAGGAGCCGCGGTCTGTGCCGCTGAAACTCCTCAGCCGCTTCATCTTGACTACTCACATCATGACCCTACTGCTTACCCAGCAAGCCTTCGGTCCAGGAGCGGTAGCCGGGACGCCAGTCCAGCAGCAGTCGCGCTCGCGTGTTGTCCGCTCCGCGCAGCTGATTGAAGAAAGCCACGCCGAAGCTGCCAGCGGCCAAACGGGCCAGCCAGACGGGCACTCTGCGGGGCTCGGGCGCTCCTAGCGCGGCCGCGAACGCGGGCAGCCACTCCGAAACGGGTGCTGGATCGTCGTCGACGATATTTAGTGCACCGGTGACAGGCTTGTCCAACGCGGTCAAAACGGCCATCGCCGCATCGCGTGTGTGTGTGAAGGAGAACACAGCATTTCCTTGGCCCACCATCGGCACTTTGCCAGCGAGGACGTCGGTGTGAACCGAGCCACCCTCAGCGTAGGCCGTGCCGGGACCATAGAGGTGCCCGAACCGCAGCACCAGCCCGTTTGCCTGAGCTGTGCGGCTCTCCAGCGCCAGCAGCGCTTGAACGGCCGGGCGAAAAGCCTTTGGCCCGTCTGTCCACAATGGAGTGTCCTCGCCCGCCAAGCCCTCGTCTGGCGTGTAGCCAAACGCGACGCCCTGCGAGATCACCCTGGTGACTCCGGCCTTTTCCGCGGCGTCCAGCAGGTTGCGGGTGCCTTCGGTGCGCAGCCGGTTGGTGAGCGCGAATTGCTCGTCAAACCGCCGCGGGTTCAAGCGACCGGGAATGGCGGTCATCACATGGACCACCGCGTCAGGCCTAGCCGTGCCCACGGCACGGGAGATGGCCTCGCGATCCAGGCCATTGGCGACGACCACCTCATGGCCTAGCGAATGTGAGCGCGGACGCGAGATGAGACCCACCACCTCGTGACCTGCTCCTTGCAAAACTGGAACGAGCTGACGGCCGAGCACACCGGTCGAGCCCGCGACGAGAACGCGCATTGTCTGCCTCCTTCGATTGCCTCTGCTGACAACCTGACGAGACAGCACGGCCGCGGCGTGACAGCCGCGGCCGTGACCCGAGCCATAAGATTTGTAGCGTTATGCCCCCACGTAGGTCGCGAGGTGCTGACCGGTCAGGGTTTCGCGGGCGGCGACAAGTTTCGCGGGCGTGCCCTCGAAGACCACCTTTCCGCCATCGTGACCCGCGCCCGGGCCAAGGTCGATGATCCAGTCAGCCCGGGCCATGACAGCCAGGTGATGCTCGATCACGATCACGGATTTGCCCGAGTCGACTAGGCGGTCGAGCAACTTGAGCAGTTGCTCGACGTCGGCGAGGTGCAGGCCGGTCGTCGGCTCGTCGAGCACATAGATGCCGCCCTTTTCCGCCATGTGGATCGCCAGTTTGAGCCGCTGCCGCTCGCCTCCGGACAGGGTGGTCAGGGGCTGGCCGAGGCTCAGATAGCCCAAGCCGACATCGGCCATGCGGCCCAGGATCGCATGTGCCGCTGGGGTTTTCGCCAGACCGGCGGCGAAATACTCCTGGGCTTCGACGACTGACATCGCGAGTACTTGACTGATGTCCTTGCCGCCGAGCTTGTATTCGAGGACGGCCGCTTGGAACCGCTTGCCCTCACACTCCTCGCACACCGTCGCGACCCCAGCCATCATCGCCAGGTCGGTGTAGATCACGCCATTGCCGTTGCAGTTCGGGCAGGCGCCCGCGGAGTTGGCGCTAAACAACGCTGGCTTGACGCCGTTAGCCTTCGCGAAGGCGGCCCGGATCGGGTCAAGCAGACCGGTGTAGGTCGCGGGATTGCTGCGCCGCGACCCCCGTATCGCCGTCTGGTCCACTGACACGACACCCGCGCTCTTCGGGATCGAGCCGTGAATGAGCGAACTCTTCCCTGACCCGGCGACTCCGGTCACGACGCACAGCACGCCCAACGGAACGTCAACGCTCACGTCGTTGAGGTTGTGCCGCGTCGCGTTACGAATGGGCAGCGTGCCCTTCGGCTCGCGTGGCTTCGCCTTGAGCGTCGCCCGATAGTCCAGATGACGGCCCGTCAGCGTGTCGCTGGCACGCAACTCGGCGACGCTGCCCTCGAAACACACGACGCCCCCGGCACTCCCCGCGCCCGGGCCCAGATCGACCACGTGGTCAGCGATCGCGATCGTCTCGGGCTTGTGCTCGACCACGAGCACCGTGTTTCCCTTGTCGCGCAAGCGAAGCAGCAGACCGTTCATCCGCTCGATGTCGTGCGGATGCAGCCCGACCGTTGGCTCGTCGAAGATGTAGGACACATCGGTGAGACTTGAGCCCAGGTGACGGATCATCTTGGTGCGCTGGGCCTCACCGCCGGACAGGGTGCCCGAGGGGCGATCGAGACTGAGATAGCCGAGTCCAATCTCGACAAACGAGTCGAGCGTCTGCTGCAGCGTCAGGAGAAGCGGGGCGACTGACCGGTCTTTGATGTTACGCACCCAGTCGGCGAGGTCGCTGATCTGCATCGCGCACGCCTCAGCGATGTTGACACCGTCGATGCGCGAGTCAAGGGCCGCCTTGTTGAGCCGGCTGCCACCGCACTCGGGACACGCCGTGAACGTCACCGCACGCTCGACGAAGGCCCTGATGTGCGGCTGCAACGCCTCCTTGTCCTTCTGCAGGAACGACTTTTGCACGCGGGGGACGAGTCCCTCGTACGACATATTGATGTTCTCGATTTTGACTTTGACCGGCTCTTTGTAGAGGAAGTCTTGTAGTTCCTGCTCGGTGTAATCGCGGATGGGCTTGTCGGGATTGAGGAATCCGGATGCCGTGAAGAGGCGCACCTGCCAGCCGTCGGCGTTGTAACCCGGGATGGTGATGGCGCCTTCCGCGAGGGACTTGTCGCGGTCGAACAGCTCGTCAAGGTCGATGTCGGTCTTGGTGCCCATGCCTTCACAGGACGGGCACGCGCCAGCTGGCAAGTTGAAGCTGTAGTGAAACGACGGCCCCGCGCTGGGCTCTCCCAAGCGGCTGAACACGATGCGCAGCATGGCGTTGGCGTCGGTCGCGGTGCCGACCGTGGATCGGGAGTTGGCTCCCATGCGTTCCTGGTCGACGATGATGGCTGTGGTGAGCCCGGCGAGCAGGTCGACGTCGGGACGCGACTGGCTCGGCATGAAACCCTGCACGAAGGCGCTATAAGTCTCGTTGATGAGCCGCTGCGACTCAGCCGCGATCGTGCCGAAAACGAGCGAACTCTTCCCAGAGCCCGAAACTCCGGTAAACACCGTGAGCCGGCGCTTGGGGATCTCGACGCTAACGTCCTTCAGATTGTTTTCACGGGCACCTTGGACCTTGATCAGGTCATGACTGTCTGCGGCATGCACCCGGCGAGACTAGACTAGGGGACCGACAGTTCGGCCTATGCTGGTTTGGTGAAGCCCGGGGAGCTCAAGCACCTGCGGCGCGCGCGTGACCTCATCGACAGGGAATACGCGCGGCCGCTGGACGTGCCTGCCTTGGCCAGGGCGGCCTTCATGTCTCCAGCGCACTTCTCCCGGCAATTTCGTGCCGCCTACGGCGAGACCCCCTACAGCTACCTGATGACCCGGCGGATCGAGCGCGCCAAGGCGCTGCTGCGCCGTGGCGACCTGAGCGTTACGGACGTTTGCATGGCCGTCGGCTGTACTTCCCTGGGTTCGTTCAGCACCCGTTTCACCGAGCTGGTCGGAGAGTCACCGAGCGCCTACCGGGCACGCGGTCACGCTGAGTCCGCCATCGTCCCGGGTTGCTGGACCAAACACGTTTCCCGACCGAGCAGGAACCGAGAAGCCCAGGTCAGTTCAGCCTTGTAACGTTCGCCTCATGGACCTTTCCGTGACACACATGTTCCTGGAAGTCGATGACCACGAAGCGGCGCTTGCCTTCTACCGCGACGCGCTGGGCCTAGAGGTTCGTCAAGACGTCTCCTTCGAAGGCGCCCGCTGGCTGACCGTCGGGCCGAAGTCGCAGCCGGATTTCGGCATCGTGCTGCAGACCGCCGGAGTCGCCCGCCCGGACGAAGACGCACAGGCCCTGCGTGAGCTGCTTGCCAAAGGATCGCTGTCGGGCATCGTGCTCGAAACCGCCAACGTCGACGCGATGTTCGACCAGATCCAGGCCAGCGGTGCCGACGTGCTCCAAGAGCCGATGGACCAAGCCTTTGGCAAGCGGGACTGCGCGTTTCGCGACCCGGCCGGCAACGAAGTGCGAATCACCCAGCGGTGAATACCTCCGGCAGCGGCTTGTGGTGCAGGATCACCAGGCTCGCGACGGCCCGGGTCAAGGCGACGTAAAGACGGTTCATCCCACGGGGCTCGGCGGCCACGATGTCGGCGGGCTCCACCAGGATCACCCGGTCGTATTCCAGTCCCTTGACCTGGCTCACCGGAACCGCCCCCAGCTCTTGAGCCACGTGATCGGCGGCGATAACGGTCGCCTCACCTCTTGCCTCGCGAACCGCCGCGGCCAGATCGTCCACGTGACGGATCTCAAGTGTTCCTCCGGGACGGAAGCTGCGCGTGGGCTCGATTCCCGGCGCTAGCGCGAGGGCGGCGAAGTCAGCGATCGTCTGTGGCACCCGGTAACCCGTTGGCAGATCGAGTGTCCTGAGCTGCCGCTTGCCTAACCGCTTCACCAACTCCGGCCACGTCTCGACAGCCAGCGGATGCGTCGCCTGCCCAAGGTCGCCCACGATCGTCATCGACGCGTGCGCGGCACGGCGGGCGATCATCCGGCACTCCATGGGCGACAGGTCCTGTGCCTCGTCGAGGATGACGTGCAGATAGACGTCATCGGTTGGCGCGTCTGGTTCCGCGACCGGCAAAGGCTCCGCGAGCACCGGAACGAAGGCCTCCTCGCCGTGCGGGTCGAATCCATCGACCCAGCTCACCACCTTGTGACCCTCGCGCAAAATAATCGCGGCGGCCCAGCGCTGCGCCGCCCAGTACCCATTGTTGTCAATGGATTGGCCGGAATTCGCGATGGGCGTGGGAAGCCCGGGCGCGAACAGCTGCCAGCCATCGTTGAGGCTCCAGCTCACCACAAAGGTCTCGGCCAGACGGGCACCACTTTTGAGCTCCCGCAGCTGCCATTCGCTTTGCGTGACTTTCGGTTTCTCAGGCGTACCAAGGATGTCCGCCAGCTCGTCGAGCAAAGGGACGTCGTCGACCGTCCATTCGCCGTTCTGCGCTGGCAAGACGTCTTGCGGCGTCAGTTGCGGCCACCACGCCTTCAGGAAGCTTTCCGGGATCTCCTTGCCATCCAACAGTTCTGAGAGCACCGTGGCCGCGATGGCACGCGCACCGTTGGGCTTGATGCCCTGTGCCTCACAACGCTTCCTGACCTCGGCGCGGGCACCTGCCAAGTCCTCGGCCTTGAGGGTGCTCAAGCGGTCTGGCACGCCCGGCGGGGTGTCCCACGCCAGATCTGTCAGCACGCGCACCATTCCCAAGCCGCCCTTGACCTTTGCCACCTTGGCGGAGTCACGCCTGGTCGCGGTGACGCCCTCGAACAGCTCACCGATCGCTCGCAAGTGGACACTGTCCTCACCGAGACCTGGCAGCACCCGCCCGATGTAGTCGGTGAAGACCGTGGACGGTCCTACGACAAGGATCCGGCCGTCGGCGAACCTGCCGCGGTCGGTGTAGAGGAGGTAGGCCGCCCGGTGCAAAGCGACCTGTGTCTTGCCGGTGCCTGGGCCACCCGTGATGAGGGTGACGCCATGCGCGGGTGCGCGGATCGCCTCATCCTGCTCGCGCTGAATCGTGGTGACGATGTCGCGCATGTGCTCACCGCGCTCGCGCGTCAGCGACGCGAGCAGAGCGCCCTCGCCGACCACGCCCTCGATGTCCTTGCTGGACAACACATCGTCATCGAGGCCGACGACTTTCGGGCCTTCACAGATGATGACACGACGGCGATCCACGCCGAGCGGCTCGCCCGTGGTCGCACGGTAGAACGGCGCGGCCGCCGGTGCGCGCCAGTCCACGACCAGTGGCTCGCGATCCTCGTCTCGCACGCCTAGGCGGCCAATGCGATACGTGTCACCGTCATCGAAGTCGAGCCGGCCGAAAACGAGGCCCTCCTCCTGACCATCCAGATCCGATAGCTGAGCGGCGGCGCGCAGAACCATCGCGTCGCGCTCGACCAGTCCCGTGAGCGGGCCTGAGGTGGCTCTGCCGTGGCCTTCGCTCTTGAGCGTCCTGGCCTGTGCCCGCATGACTTCCAAGCGCTCGTAGACCCTGTCGACGACTTGTTGTTCGACGGCGATTTGCATTTCTACGTCAGACACACTGCTCCCCGGGTTGCGTACCTGTGCTCGGACGACATTACGGGCCGGTCCGGACTACAAGATCGGTATCTGGGGTGATTTATCCGGGTTGCATAGCCTGTATACTGAAACAGAGAGCTGAGGTGTTCACGTCCCCGGCTCTTTTCTGTATCTACTTTGGTTCCTGCTAACAGCGTTGCGCTGCATGAGCTTTCGGCAACGTCACTGCCACCGCGGCGCTGACAGCTTCGCTAACGACGGCACGGATCTTTCAAGTTCGCTCACCAAGACGCACAGCGACTTTAAACGCCTTGGCTTTCGGCAGCAGGGCCGGTGTGTCGCACCGGTCTTGCAGTTGTCAATGAGTGGCGAGACACTTCATGCCGGCGATGCCGATCGCGAGTTCGCGGCCAGACTTTCCCAGCACCGCAACAGAATTGATGTCTCCGGTGTAGGCGACTTCCGCTGCGGTTTCGCACAGTTGCCTAGCGGTCTCGGTGGCCTCATCATCAAGCGCGGTCTGGATGACGACCGAAGTGCACTGGCCTTGAACCTTCACGCTGTCCACTTTGGACGGCTGGAGATACTGCTTGATCGTTTCTGCCGCCGTGCCGCAGGCATCCTGAACTGACGCCGGGACCGAAGCTGCCGGTTTCTCAGCTGGACGGCCCGGCTCTGAGCACGCGGCAAGAAGGCTGATAGTCAAAAGGATGGCGGCGTAAGGCATGCGCACGAGAGGTAGCTCCTGATTCGAGTTCTAAAGCGGAGAGGTAGCGGTCATGAGCCACAACCCGGTTGGCAGGCGGTAACCAACCTCGGGGTCGTGATAGCGCTGGAGCAGACGGTTCACCCCGTCGAGCGCGGCTTGCTGCTGTCCTGGCGAGGCCGCACGGTATGCCGACCCTGCCGGCCCAATGTCGATAAGCCACTCCGCGACGTCTGTTGCGCACAGCTCCACGTCGTGCGACACGAGACTGAGGTCAGCGAAACCCCGCGTCGGCCAGGACACGCTTGACATAGGCGGGATCCGCGAAGGCGAACGGCCCGGGCTCCGCTCCCACCGGCAGTGGCGGCAACGCACCCACATGCGGGGCGACGCCGAGCACTGTCGCGGAAAGCCAGGGATTAGCGGCACTAGCCCGAAACACCGTCGCGGCCAGCCGGCCACCAGGACGCATCAGCTCCCGAATGTTTCGCAGTCCCGCAACAGGATCTGGTAACAGCATCAACGTCATGCGCGAGAAGACCGCGTCAAATGGCGACCCGGCAACGGGACCCGGAGCTTCGATGTCGGCGTCCACAAAGGTGAGTCCGGGGAACCGTTGCGTGGCAGCGGCCACCATCGCCTCAGACAGGTCAAGGCCGACAGCCAGCCCACCGGGCATCACCATGGCTGCCAGCTCCGCTGTGGTGCCACCACATCCGCAACCCACGTCTAGTACGCGTTCGCCCGGCTCCAGGCGCAGCGCCTCCAATGCCACCTTGCCCAGCGGGCGGCCAAGCGCGTCGTGCCGGTCGGCCTGACGAATCCAGCCTTGCGCCGCGCGCGCCCAGAAGTCGGCGTTGCGCGCCCTGAGTTCGGCGATGTCAGCCATTAGAACGGCATCTCCGCACCGGTGACCGTCATCGAGCTGAAGGCCGCGGCCTTGCTCGCGTCGAAGCTTTCGTTCTGGGCAGCGAGACCAGCGGCGCGCATGAGCCGCTCGGATTGGAAGCGCCGGAACGCCTGCTCGTCTTGCCAAATGTTGATGATGCGCCAGCCACCGTCGACCGGGCCCGCGACGTGAGCGATAAGGCCAGGCGGCCGGTCCGGCCCCAAATGTTGCTCCACCATGCGGTATTCAGCCTCGCTGATACCTGGCATCTCCTGCACAACCCCGAATAGCATGATCACTCCTATTTGATAGAGTTATGCTCTATCCAATAGAGCACTACACTACGGCCGTGGTTGTCAAGCGGCGATATGACTCCTCTCGGCGAAACGAGCAAGCCCGCCAGACCAGGCGAGCGGTGCTGACCGCCGCTGCCAAGCTGTTCGTCGATCCGGGTTATGCGGCAACTCCCCTGACGGCCATCGCGGCCGAAGCAGGGGTCGCCGTGCAGACGGTGTACGCGGCCTTTGGCAGCAAGCGTCAGCTGCTCTCGGAACTGGTTGATGTGACGATCGCCGGAGACGACGAACCGGTGCCGCTCCCGGACCGTCCATTCGTGACGGAGATCAGAGCGTTGGCCGATCCACGGGCGAAACTCGCGCGCTATGCCCAGCACCTGTCCGAAACACACGCCCGCCAAACCGACGTCATGATCGCGCTCGCCGGTGCGGCAACGGCCGATCCAGATGCCGCCGAGATCTGGCAAAAACAGGTCGACGACCGGCTCCGGGGAATGGCCATGTTCGGCGCTGAGCTGCTCGCCACCGGCCAGCTGCGCGCCGAGCACGACACCGACAGCGTCGCCGATATCCTTTGGCTAGCAATGGATTTCCGCAACTATGACTGGCTGGTTCGGCGGCGCGGCTGGCCGGTAGAACGCTTCGAACGCTGGTATGTTGAGACGGTGTCCGCCGCGCTGCTCCCCTAGAGCTGCGCGAGGACTTTCAGAATCGCGGCTTCTTCCCGGGCGGGGTCAGCCACGGGGCGGATAGTCGCGGCGATCTCATCCGCGCCCGCGAGGTGAAGAGCCACCAGTCGCTGGCGAATCTCCTCTTCGTCGCCGTAGATGTAAACCTCGCGGATCAGCTCGTCGCTCAACTGCCCCTGCGCGGTAAGCGGGAAACCCGCCTCGCGGAACATCTTTCCGTACGTCGGCAGCGACGAGTAACGGGAAAAGACCTCCTGCGCGACCCGCCGCACGGTCCCAAAGTCTCTGGTGAGCACGACGGACGCCGCGACGATCAAAGGTGGCCGTGGGCGTCCGGCTATCTGGGCACCCTCTTCCAATGCGGGCCGGGCGACCGAGCGCACATACGAAGGCCCAGCCCAAATAAGCATGGCGCCGTCAGCGATCTCGCCGGCCAGGCGCAGCATGTTCTTACGCAGCGCGGCCAGGACGATCGGTGGCCTCGGGGGCGTCAACATGGGCGGAAGACTGGCGTGCACTTGGTAGTGCACACCGTCGAGGTCGACATGGCCGTCCCACAGCATTCCGCGCAGCACGGCCACATATTCGCGCAGGTGCGCCAGAGGCTTGCCGAACGCAATGCCGTAGCGGCCCGTTATCTCCGCCTGATGACTCGCTCCGATGCCCAGGCGAAAACGCCCCGGCGCCAGTTCTGCCGCGACAAGGGCTTCGTTTGCCCGTGCCAGCGGATGAGTGGGGTACGTGATGGCGATGCCGCTAGCCAGCCCAATAGTGGACGTGCGGGCGGCCGCCGCGGTGACGATGCTCAGCCCGTCCGGGCCTACCGGCCAGGAAGGAACCCAAGCGGTGCCCACACCCGCTGCTTCCGCCCGCGAAATCGCCGCCAGCACCCCACTAACCGGAGGAGGAAACGTAACTATCCCAACCGGAATGGCAGAACCCATGGCTCGCAGTGTTTCATGCGGGACGAGCGACGTCGATACGTTCGGGGGCACTGTCCAAACGCGACTGGAACGGTACCCGGTCGAACAGGAACCGGCTGTAGGTGATCCTGCCGTTGACGACGGTGACACACTCCGCGCCGGGCGCGTCCTTTACCGGGACGGTCTCGGTGTCGTACATGACCAGCGCGGTCCTATCGTCGCCAAAAGCGGCGATCATCTTGGTACTGAGCAGGATCTGCACGAAGGGTTCCAGGAACGCGCGATACGCGCCAGCGCCTTCGATCCTGCCAGCAGGGGCGTCGCAGATGATGTCCTGCGCGATGAAGCTCATCGCGCGGTCGAGATCCTTGCCTGTCCACGCCTGGTGGTAGGCCAGCGCTGTGTCCAAAGCTGAGCTGTTGTTGCCAGTCATGAGGATTCCTCTCCAATCACGAGCTCTCGCGCTCGTTCCATGTAGGTTGAGACACCACTTCCACGGCGAACGGAACGGTGAAGGAGCCGCCCGTGATCCAGGCCACACTCGAGCGTGCCCGCGCCGGTGACGGTGAGGCGTTCCGCGAACTCACCGAGCCCTACCGAGGCGAGCTGCACCTGCACTGCTACCGCATCCTCGGCTCGCTGACCGACGCCGACGACCTGGTTCAGGAAACGCTGCTGGCCGCTTGGCGGGGACTGGACGGTTATGAAGGCCGGGCGTCGCTGCGCGCATGGCTTTACCGGATCGCCACCAACCGCTGCCTCAACGCCATCCGCGATAGCAAACGCCGCGCGCCTACGGAGCCTGTCGCGCCGTTTACCCCGCCCGAGCCCACCCGCCGTGACGAGATCACGTGGCTGCAGCCCTACCCGGACACGCTTTTGGAACAAATCCCAGACATCGATCCCGGGCCGGAAGCGCGCTACCACGGCCGGGAAACCGTCGAGCTAGCGTTCATAACTGCCTTGCAGCATCTGCCACCACGCCAAACCGCGACGCTGGTACTACGCGACGTGCTCGGCTACACCAATGCCGAAGTGGCCGAGATGCTCGACACCACGCCGATCGCTGTCAAAGGCACCCTGCAACGCGCCAGGGCGGCTCTCGATCAGCACCGTGGCCAAGCGGCGCCAGCCCGGACTGACGTGACCGGCGAGCGCGATCTGGCGCGACGCTTCGCCGACGCGTTCACCACCGACGACATCGACGCTGTAGTCAAACTGCTGACCGACGACGCTTGGCTAGCTATGCCACCCGCCCCGCAGCAGTACTACGGTCACACGGCGATCGCCGAGTTCCTTCGCACCAGCGCCATCTGGCGAGCCGGGCGCCGCTTCCACCTCGTCCCGGTCTCCGCCAACCGGCAGCCTGCCTTCGCTTGGTATTTCGACGGCACCGGTGCCGGACTGATCGTGCTGTCCACCGACGGTGACCGCATCGCCCGGATCACCAGCTTTCTGGACAGCACCCTCATCCCACGCTTCGAATAGCAGCCGCACACGATTAAGGGCACCTATCCAACCGGATAGGTGCCCTTAAATTTTGTAGCGGGGACAGGATTTGAACCTGCGACCTCTGGGTTATGAGCCCAGTGAGGGGGCAGACATCCCACGCTCAAGTTCACGTTTTCCCAGCTTAACATGTACGCGACATGCCGCCATATGCCGTCAGATGACGCCTCCTGGTGGCAGGTCCACCCCGCTGTGACCCCACCACGCCATTCATGGTTATGAGTATTCACAAATCTTGATGACCGACATTCATTGATGTATGTCGACTACGGTCCGCCGCACCTCTGTCGAAATTCATCGAAGCTCTACAATTATTTGTGAAGACTTTAGTCGCCGAATCCATAGAGATATGTCGAACTCTTCTCACGCAGTGTCTTCGACCGCCTGCGCGAAGAGGTCATCCATAAGACCGGGGTTGTCGTAGTCCTCGGACAGCGAGTGCTCAATCTCCGAGAAAGCATCTACGCCCAGCGCCGACAAGCTGAACGGGTCGATGGCCACACCTCGCTTCGGGTCATACGTGGTGTACCGGTTCGTGTACTTGCCGATGGTCAAGGCGATGACGTGAGCCACCCCAGCCGCCACGAGCAGGTTCCTTGCCCATTCCATCGAGGATCCCGTGGTCGTGAAGTCGTCGAACACGATCACGGTCTTGCCTTCGAGCCTGCCCCGATACCTGCTGCCGAGGTGGACTGTCTGGATCTGGTTCGCGATGGAGATCGGGGACCGTCGGCCGTCTCGCTTGGCCTTGTATCTCTCCAAGCTTGTGTCGGGCGCGTCAACTGCGCGCACCAGCAGGTCGTCCCTGTAGTAGCCATGCACCATTGACGCCGCCGGCTTGACGAATTGCTCGAGTTCCTCGCTCAGCTTCCCGACCTTGCTGCTCGGGTAAACGCAGAAGAGCGCGCCTTTCGGAAGCATCCCTTCGACATAGAGGCTCGAGACAGCGTGGAGCGTAAGCATGTCGCTTGCGCTGTTCCCACCGACCGAGATGCTTCTGTGCCGGGTAAACACGTCCTGCAACGTGAAAGATCTTCTCGGCGGGTCTGCGGGCAACGTGGCGTTGGCCGGAAGCATGGATCGCAGCGAGAGCCTGCGATCCGGATCGTCGTAGCTGAAGGAGAACCGCGGCTCCTGCATCAACAACTGCGACGCGTATGACGGAATGTCGTCCGGCGTTTCGACCGCGAGACATTGACTACGCTTTGGCCCGGCCCACTCCGCGTGCAGGTAAAACACGCCCGCATTGATCGCCGTCAGCCAATCCCACCTGCTGCTCCCGATTGAAAGCAGCTCATGGTGCTCAACATTCAGTCCGTCCGCGACAGCGTCCATCCAGATATCAGAGCCGCGAGCCTTGGGTTCACGAAGGTCTGCCTTTTGAACGTGGAGGTCGGGACTCGGGTATCCGTGCTGCGCACAGAGGGTCGCCACGTCCATCGGGTCGGTCGTGAGAATGCAGATCTCTAGATCATTCTCTTTGACCCACGCAAGGACAGCCTTGAGCTCGTTCGTCACCGTGCTCCCGCGGTGGAAAAGCGTCTTGTAATCGAAGACGATCGCCTTGAGCGTCATGGTGCTTCCTCGATTGCTCGCGCCAGTCGGATTGTCAGCCGGTTGATGTCTTCGCGGGTGATCTCCCGGAGGCGTAGTTCTCGTTCGAGGAGGTGCTCCACGAGCGCGAGGCCGTTGGTGGGCTTGTCCATCTCCTCGCAGAGAGCGCGGAAAAGGTGGTCCAGGCGACGGCGCCCGGCATCGTCGAAGATCTCCACGGTCTCGCCGACAACCTGCTCAGCTACGAGCCGAGCGAGGTTTCCCGCCCCCTCGAACATGAGCCCCACCGTCGGTCGAGAGTACTTCGCTGCGAAGCGGACGGTATGCGCCGTGCCGCCGGCGGCGGTGCCGTCGGCGGCGACCACTATGTTCGCCAGACCGGCCTGAAGGCGGTTTCGTGCGACGAAGTAGTGCTTCCTGTAATGGTCGTCGGGCAGGTACTCGCTCACGACTGCGCCGCCTGACGCGATGATGTGGTGCCGAATCTCGGTGGTCTCTGCCGGGAAGATGACGTTGATGCCGTGGCCGAGGAAGGCCACATTCGTCACGTTGTCCCGTAGGGCGAAGCGGTGAGCGGCGGCATCAATGCCGTTGGCGAGCCCGGACACGACGGTGATGGGATATGCGGCAATCGTGCGGACGACGGCCTCTGTCGCCTTCACCCCCAGCGCCGAGGGTTCTCGCGTTCCCACCACGGCCACAAAGGGGCCGCCGTCGAGCACCTCCGGACGGCCTTGGACGAAGAGCCAGCGCGGGCCATCTGGTATCGAGCGCAGCCGAGGAGGGACGTCGTCCGGCCCGAGTAGGACGATCGAGCGTTCGTGGAGGCGGTCGAGTTCATCGCGACCATCTGCGAGCAGGTCCTTGCGATCCTCGGCAAGGACCTCGGCCAGCCGGACGGCGCCGGGAATCTTCACTGCTTGCAGAAACGCGAGCGTGCGGGCGCTGTCGTCTTCTAGTAAGAGCCCGAGGTTGCGACCGAGGTGGGTGACCAGGTCGGAGAGTCCCTTGCTTCCCAGCCCGTGAACTTTTCCAAGCGCGAGCAACGACGGGCCGAAGGGCGTGGTTGCCTGAGCGTGACGAAGGGCCGCGGTGCTGCCGACCTCAAATCCAGGCAGCACTCCTTGGGGCGACTCCGCCCCGTCCAAACGCGCTCTGTCAGGCACTATGCGTTCCGTTCCGTGATTGGCCGCGTGTGCTCCTCGGCGGTCTCAGCCTACGCGCGGATGGTGGTTGGAAAGCCGATGCGCTCACTGGCGCCGTTCTAGCTTCTTCACGGACCCGGCGCTGTCAGAGCTGCCCCCTACCCTGAGCAAGATGCTCATCGTGGAGTCCGACCCGAGCTACGGGCGAACATCCGGAATATTTCTAGGTCGATTTTTGAGATTTCCCGTTGCGGTCGGCACGCGTGCTAGAGTAGCGTGGTTACCAACGGCGACGAGATGAGGAGGTGCACGTGGAGGCGAACGCGGCGATGCTGACGCTGGCACGCGAGTCTCGTGGTCTCCGCCAAGGCGAGCTCGCCGAGGCGATGGCTGAGCGACTGGGCGAACCAGTCTCACAGGGCTATGTCAGCAAGGCAGAAGCTGGGCGCCTACCGGTTACCGACGATCGACTCCAAGCCATCTCCAACGTATTGCACTACCCCGCCGAGATGCTGTGCTCCGAGCCGGATGCCAACAGCGTCGGCGTCGGACTCATGCACCACCGCAAGAAGGCATCCCTCGGAGCTCTAACCTTGCGCCGGATCCACGCCCAGGTGACATTCAGCCGTTCGCACGTACAGAACCTGCTGGCACTGGTCGACGATTTCCATCATGAATTCGACCGCTACGTGCTGACTGACGAGGACAGCCCGTCCGAGATCGCGCAGCGCGTCCGCCGCGACTGGGGACTCGGAGACAAGCCGGTCGGCAACCTGGTGGCCGCGATTGAAGCAGCGGGCGGGATCGTGCTCGAGCGGGACTTTGCCACGCGCGAACTGGATGCCATCAGCCAGTGGCCGCAAGACCGGGTTCCCATGATGCTTCTCAATCCGGATGCACCCGCGGACCGATTCCGTTTCAGCCTGGCGCACGAATTGGGTCACTTACTCATGCATCACGAGCCAGGCTCCACACCGCTTCAAGAGCGCCAGGCCGACGAGTTTGCAAGCGCTCTGCTGATGCCGGCTTCGGCCATCAGGCATGAACTTCGTCAAGGCACTGTCGATTTAGGACGGCTCGCGGAACTCAAACCGGTCTGGGGCGCATCCATGTCGGCGCTCGCCCGCCGTGCACTCGATCTGCGGGCGCTTAGCGAATGGCGATACCGCGATCTGATGGTCGAGTACTCCATTCTTGGCTTCCGCCAACAGGAACCAGTCTCCATCAGCTCAGAGCATCCATCTAAGTTTCGCAATATAATCGTGGATCTCATGAAGCTCCGCGGTTGCGACCTCGATCAGCTTGCGGTTACCGCCGGGTTATTCGAGGACGAGTTCGAAAAGCTTTACCTGACAGTGCCGTCACATTAGTCCCCAGCGGGACCGCCTGATAGAGGTGCGAAGATGACGCAAGACCCTGTGCCGCCGTCTCCGCGACGGCCGGCGTGGGACCAGGACCGCTCGGCGCTGCCTCCTGCAGCCCAGCACCTGAAAGGCAAGATGTTCCATCTCATGCGGGCCAGGGGTGTCGATGCAATCCCCAGCCCCTTGAACGGGTCGGCAACCGGCTTCGCGTTTGTGGGCGGGCCGGGCGAAAAGGGAGTCAGCCGCCTCGCTCATGCCGCGGGCGTGTGCGTTGTGGTCGACGTAGCTCACTACGAGGCGCAGATGGCATCCGCCGAAACGCCTCTGTTCTACACAGAGCCGGAAGGTTTCTTCGGTCATGATCCCTTTTATGACGACATCATCGCTCGAGGGGCGGATCTCGTAGCCATCCCCGCAGGCTACGTAGAAGCCGAGGACTCAGAGGCGCTTAAGGCTGTGCGGGACGCGGCCAACGCTGTCTCCCGTGATGACGTGGTCGTAGTCGTTGCTGTGGACGTGACTTGGCTGCGGGATAACCGCGTCGGCCAGCTCATCGCGATCCTGCGGACGATCCGGCACCCGGTCGGCCTGGCGTTGGGCGGGCAGTACAACCCGACGGACGGCTACGTAACGACGCTCAGCAATCTACGTCGCGTCTATCGGGAGCTTCCGCATGTGGGACCGTGGCGTACCGATCAGGTGAATGCGCTGGATGCGATGGCCCACGGGGCGCTGTTCGCTGGAATTGGGGCTAGTGGCAGCCTTCGCCACCTCGTGCCGCCGAAGGAGAAGACCTTCTTTTCCAGCAAGAAGCCGTCGGTCTTCGTGCCGGAGCTCATGGACTACTTCAGTGCCGACAAGCTGGCCAGGCTCTGGGCAAACGCCGATCCCATGACCTGCTCGTGCCGGATTTGCCGTGGAGGTCCGCTCGACCGATTCGACAGCGAGGAACCCGAGGCAAAGCACGAGGCTGCTCTGCACAACCTCGCGTGCTGGGTGCAATGGTGGGATGAGCTTCGGGCCGTCTCTCCCGATCTACGGCCGAGTTGGCTTGATCGGTTGCTCACCCGGGTGGGCAAGGCTTATGAGGATGAGAACATCCGCATCCAGCAGGCCAAGGCGTTCATTCCCTCGCCAACCCTGGCCAAACTGATCAAGCTGGCGGTAGCGGCTCTGGCCAACGAAGCGCCTGTTCAAACGCCTGTTCTGTGAACTGCCAGGCAGCTACTGTGTGACGCCTGTGGACGTGTGGCGCCGGGTCGAGGATCATCTCGGCCCTGCCGCCAAGATTGTTGACAGCGACGCCGACGCCGAATTTTCGCGCAGCCGCTCGCATATCATCCTGATCAGACGGTGTCCGCGGCAGCCACATGATCCTCGCAGCAAATGGCGCGAACCGACCTGCAAGTTCCAGACCTGTTCGCCAGCTTTTCGCGGGCACTACCGCAAGGTCCACACGCAGCGGCCTGACTGCCTCGCGAACTACGTCGCCTCCGATACGGCTCACCGCGCCCTTGCACAGGCGGTCTATCCGCCGCTGCTCGCGCGGCATAAGCACGTGCACGGGCACAGGCATACCAATCGGCAGTGACATAAGGGTCTCAAGCTGATCGGAGGACTGGATGCTTGAGCAGCCGACGCCACAACGGCGGCGCATCTCTTCGGCATCGATCCGGTAGGCCAGCACAACCTGCGTGCCCAGTAGATGGAACTTCGCGAACGTCGCCTCGTCCGGCACAAGATCATGTATTGCATGCTTGGCAGTTAGGATCGCTTCTGACGTCAGGCCGTACGTCGCTGCGCTGGTCACACGATCACCTATTCCGTTATTCATGCTTGGCCAGCCGTTGCGCCCACGTCTGGGACCTGCCCGGCGCAACCCTTCTGCGACTTGATCGGAAACTCTTTCTACCATCGCGACGGCAACCAGAGGAACCCTCCAGTCCTCCATTAGCACCCTGCGGCATTCGCCCCGTAAGCACTATTACATCTTGTTGACCTTGAATCTCCGTGTTGTCCACGCCGTGAGTTCCCACATCTGACACCCTCATTCGTGAATCCGATGCGCACGGGCGGATTGCGCCCATTGTTCGGGCGCTCTAGCGGGAGTCAAGGCCCCTGCGGGGGCGCTGCGCTCCTTGACTCCCGCTGGCGAGCGCCCGAATCTCTGGGCACTCTCCGCCCGTGCTGCCTCGGGACTACGACAGGCTGACGAGGCGGTCGCGGTAACTGCGGATGGTCTCGCTGAGTTGTTTCGGGTCTGTGCCGCTGGTGACGAGCTCGTCGAGTTCGCCGAGGAGGTCGTAGATCTGGCGGCGCATGATCCGTGCGGCTTCGGCGGCTTCGGAGTCGACGGATTCGAGCATCGACGTAACGCGGCGGGAGATCTCGACGCTGCGTTCGTCTGCCGTGGTGGCGCCGTCTTCGGGCAGGGTGAGGCCGGCGACCTGCCGGTAATGGCGGGGTTCAACATCGCCAATGGGCGCCTGGCCGCGTAGCCAGCGCACAAGCCGGACCCGATCGATCACGATCTCGGGGGTGATTTGGATCTGGTCGTCGCTGTCGTCGTCGGGCATGAGCAGGCTCTCCGGTGGCACGCCGAGCACGTAGGCCAGGCGGAGCCATTCGTCGATCGTGGCCGGGGCTTTGCGCCGTGATGCCTCGATGTTCATCAGCACGGTGTGGGTCATCGCGGAGTCGGCGTAGCGGGCGGCGGTGTCCTCGGCTGTGAGGCGCTGCCGTCGGCGCTCGCGCCGGATCGCCTCGCCCGATATCACCCCTGCTGTCCGACTCATCAGTCGCCCCTCACCTGGCTACTTACGATTTTCGTAAGTTTTGCTTCTCTTCTCGACAAGGTCAGCTTAGCACCGCCATTGTTGCTTCCCACAGGGGTAAGCGGCGCTTACCGAATCAGTAAGTGACGAGGTGAGAACAGTGCAGGCAGGACTGAGCCGGGACCGGATGTGGACCCACGAGGAGACCGCCGCGTATCTGGGGGTCGAGGTGCAGACGCTGTACTTCCTCAACCACAAGGGCAAAGGCCCCCGCTACTACAAGGTCGGCCGCTACTGCCGCTACCGCCCGGCCGAGGTCGACGCGTGGCTGGAGTCGCAATGCGCCAGCCGATGACCACCGCCCCGGCCGGGTTCCGGCTGCACTACGTGGACGACTCCGGATCGCACGCATCCGGCCTAGTCTCCTTCACCTGGCTCCAGCTCGACCCCGAATATTGGGCCGCCGCCGAGCAGACCTGGCTGGCATTCCGCCGCGACCTCTACACCCGGTATCGCATCCCGGCGTCCCGGCCGCTACACGCCACCGACCTGGCCGGTGGCCGCCGCAGCCCGTCCCTCGATCCCGGCTGGGACGCCTCCGAGCACGGCGCGGACGTGATCGTGCGGGCCCTGGAGGCGATCGGCGCGCTGGCCGGGATCGCGGTCGGGACGGTGTTCACCCGCATCGGGTCCGACGGGTTCCATGCCGCCAAGTCCGGGCTCTACCGGCGCCTGACCGATCTGCTCGACGGCGACCTGCGCCAGCGCGGACAGCACGGTCTGGTGGTGATGGACGGCGACGGCTCGGACCCGAGCTACGCCGCAGCGCACCGGGCGCTCCCGGTTTCGCGACGGTTGATCGAGGCTCCGGTGTTCCGGCTCTCTGAGACCGACCAGTGGGTGCAGATGGCCGACATCGCGGCGTGGACCGGGTTCCAGGCGTTGCGCCGGCGCCGGGTTCACGGCCGCAAGCTGTGGGGCTGGTATCGGTCCCGGCTCGGGCACCTCGACCTGTTCGGCGGGCCGCGCGAGCTGTAAACGCAGCAGGACCTGCACATCCACGAGCGTGGGGCAGGTCCGCGCCGCCACCGTAGCACTCCATCGCCCACCTCGGGCAACCCGTTTTCCCTGACTAGCCCACCGCCACAAGGCGGCCGGGCCGACCTTTCACACCCTTCGACGCTCGAAACATCCCCATTTGTACTGGAAGGAACTCCTCTCATGGCACCTCTGCTCTCCCCGAACGGTGACGGCCGCTACCAGGTCCGCTGGACCGAAGACGGCAGGCCGCGCACCCGTGTGTTCACCTCCGCCGCCGACGCGCGCCGCTTCCACGCCATGCGCGTCGCCGAGCCGGTCACCCCGACCCTCGCCGAGGTGATCGAGAAATGGGCCGGGCAGACCGCCTACGCCGAGGCCACCCACAGGCGGATCAAGCACACCCGCGAACAGCTGGTCCAGCCGTTCTTCGGCGACACCCCGATCGAGTCGATCACTCGGGACCAGGTCCGCCACTGGGTCAGCTGGCTACTCAAAGATCGGCAGCTCAGTGCTTCCACGGTGCGCCAGCACTTCTGCGTCCTGCGGGCAGCAATGGCGTGGGCGGTGGACGCCCTGCTCATCACGGACAGCCCGTGCGCCCAGATCCCGCTGCCGCGCGTGCCACGCGCACAGCGGGCGATGGCTTTGACCAGGATCGCCGCGCCGAAGCTGGTCGCCCGCAAGGCGCCCGGACACCAGCGCGACTGCGGAGCCCTGGCCGACCTGCGCCGGGCACTGGCCGGCACAGGCACCGCCGAGGAGCTCACCGGATTCCTGCGCGGCCTGGACCTCGCCGCCGACCTCGACTAACACCCTTCGCTTCCGCACGGCCCGCCCGTCTGGCCACACCCCCTTACCCCTCAACATGTTTGGAGCAACACCACCATGTCCAACGGCTGGGTCGAACCCTTCACCACTGCCTCCGGCGACACCCGCTACCGCGCCCGGTACCTCGACCGCCGCGGCAAGCAGCAGACCGAGAACACCTACGCCAAGAAGCGCCAGGCCAAGCGAGCCGCCACCGCTGCGGCGGTCAAGGCCCGCTCCGGGGCCAACACCGACTTCGCCCTGGGCAAGCAGAAGTTCTCCACCTACGTCCTGGAGACGTGGCTGCCCAACCACATCATCGAGATCTCCACCCTCCAGGGCTACACCGGAATGATCAACAAACACTTGCTGCCGTGGTTCGGCGAGATGCGGCTGATCGACATCAACGCGCAGACCGTCCGTGAATGGATCACCCACCTGCAAACGTTGCAGCCCAAGCTTTCCGCCAAATATCTCTACAACCTGAAGAACTGCCTCAGCGCGATCTTCAGCACCGCGGTCAACGACGAGATCCTGCCCGCCCATCCGGTCCACGGCGTGAAGACACCGACCGTGGCGGCGAAGGTCGTGAAGGTCATCACCCCGGAGCAGTTCGACGTCCTCTACGACGAGCTGCCCTACGGCGACATGCAGCTGCTAGTCGAGACCGACATCGAGACCGGGCTGCGGTGGAGCGAGCTGATCGACCTGCGGCCCCGGGACTTCTCCCACGGCTACACCCGCATCACCGTGACCCACGCCGCCGTCGAGGTCTCCACCAAGTTCACCGTCGACGGCTCCCGCTTCGTGCTCAAGGAGTACCCGAAAGACGGCGAGCATCGGGTCGTCCAGATCACCCAGCAGCTCGCGGCCAAGCTCGCCCACCACGTCGAAGTCAACCAGATCGGCGACGACGACCTCATGTTCGAGTACATCGAACCGCCGGCCCGACCCAAGCCGGTCAAGGTAGTCCCCGACCCGGAGACTCTGGGCTGGACCGAACCCAACGCCAAAGGCCGCATCTACCAGCACGGCACCAAAACCGCGTACACCGCGGCACCGTGCCGCTGCCAGTTCTGCCGCGACGCGATGTCGATCTACCGGGCCGAACGCCGCGCGGCGGGCAAGGACCGCGCGCCGAAACCGCCGACGCGCCAGCAGCGCGAGAAGCACATCACCAAGGACTGGTTCCGCAACAACGTGTGGAAGCCAGCCTTACGCAAGGCCAAGCTCGGTATCCACGTCCGGGTCCACGACCTGCGCCACGCCCACGCCTCCTGGCTGCTCGCCGGAGGCACCAACATCAACGTCGTCAAGGAACGCCTCGGACACGGCAGCATCAAGACCACCGAGCGCTACCTGCACAGCCTGCCCGACGCCCAGGATGAAGCCGTTGACGCGTTCGCCTCGATCCGCAACAGGAGCAAACGTCGTTAGGGCAGCAGAGGGTTGCGCAAGGAAGTGACCTCGCACAACCCTCTTCACTCAGTTCCCCGGTCAGGCTCATCCCTTGGGGTGCAACGCTCTGAGCGCTCTGATGATCGCCGGGCGCTGCTGTGGCGTGGTGCCACGAAGAACCAGAACGTAGACGGTCACCGTGGAGATCTGCCGCATCGCCGCCAGCGCAAGGACGCTCCAGACCAGCAGCTCGGTCATGCCTGATCCTCGGATGTGCTTGCCCAGTAGGCCAGCCAGGCGTGGCTGACCTTGCTGTGGGAGGACAGGCGAGTCAGCATGGCGTCGCCTTCCGGTTGCTCCGGCATAGTCGTGCTGCGTAGAGCAGCATTGACGTCCCCAGGTCCAGGTTGATCCACAATGGAGTATGTGGCGTGAGCGTCAGTGCGGTCGACCGTGCATTCGGGCATCCCGAACAGGTTGTTCACCAGCAGATAGGCCGTCTCATCACGGGGCGGCCCGTCAGGCCATTCGATGCTCAGATGATTGCCGCTGGCCCACCACTTGCTCCACAGCGCACCGCCGAAAGCATTGTGGCGGCGCAGGATCCCGCTAGTCAGCGCGACCGGGCCGTGGGTCCTGGTCCACTGCCCCAGGTCTTTCCTCTCCTCCCAGGTGAGCGCTTCGCTCCTGTTCCATGTCCAGCGTGGCGGCTCGTCGAATACCGATTGGGCGAAGGCCACCGCTGCCTTCCATGTCTTGGCCTTCACCCCGCTCAGGAACACCCGCGCCTGCGGCTGATCGGCCAGGTAGAGCTCCACGCATCGCCGGTATTGGCGATACCGCAATCCCACCGCGCCCCACACCTCGTCCTCGACCGCTCTCGGCAGCAGATCCACCAGGAGGGCAGGCAACGCGTCGGGACACAGCTGAAGCGTGAGCGTGCCGTGAGGGCTAGGTGTGGCCGAATGGAAGACACGCGCCGAACAGGTGAACCCACAGCCGGGACGTAGTTGCAGGTAGTCGACGGCTTTTCTGGATGCCCAGGCAATCTCAGTCTCAAGTTCCTGCTGCGACTGCGATGCGGCCTGGCCGAGAAAGTGTGACGCCAGATCGATGACCTGCTCGGCGTCGGCACGATAATCAGCGTCGTGCAGTGCCGCCTCCAGCACGCGACGGTGATGCCTGGTCAGGCCCGCGAGCGTCGGGCGTAGTTGTTCGATGGCAAGAGATCGAGCTTCGCCGGTCACTTGAATGCGGCGATCCACCAGCTGCTCTTCAAGGGCCTTGTTCGGCATGACGTCTCCTTGTCCCTGCCGCGCCGGCTCGGCGGGTTCAAGTACGTCAGGCTCATCGCCAGTGGTCAGCTGAATGCGATCTGCGCAGCTGGATACCTCGATCCCGCAGCGGTCCCCGTCTTCAGCCGGCGATGACGGTTTCCTGCCTCACGCCTGCGCGGCGCCGAGAATGACTCTAACCGATGCGTCAACCGATGCGCATGAGACGGCAACGTCGCCGTCGCGCATCAACCGGTCTTAGATCGCCCGACCTACAGCTCGCTGATCTCCTTCGATCGTGGATTCGCCCAGGGGGTGCTGATCGACGGGGGAAGGTCCGCGGCGGCTGGTCCGATGCTTCCAAGTACATCGGCCAGTGCACCAGTGCGCAGGTTTTCGACGAGGCAGGCTACACAGATGTCGTCAGCGTCGCTGCATCCTCTGCCCGTCACCAAGTTACGGGCGTGGTTCCAGGCCGCGTCGGCATGGTCGCATCGCATCGCCCGCCACGTGCCCGCTTGCATTTCGGCTGGCAGCGCCGCTGCGACCGATGGCCTCATCGGGAGGAACAACCGTCCGTTGTCCTCCTGGACGACGAACACCCGGTCAAGGTAGTCGCACTCGTCGGGCTGCGGGTCGTGTTCAGCCACCCATCGCGCCGCTTCGCTGACCGGTCCCGGCCCCCACAGCAGATCCGCCGGGAAGCGGGTCGCCTCATACCAGGAGTCGTATTCGCGTAGCCCCGGGTCGGCGCGCAACTCCTCCGGGCGGAAGTAGGCGCGCAGCACCACACAGGTCCATCCCGGCACGTCCGCCTCGTGGTTCAAATCCCGCGCCAGGCCGGTGTCCTGTGCCTTGCCGTCGTCGTCCCAGACCGTGGCGATCACCTCGCGGCGCAGGGGCGCCGGATAGAGCCGGCCACCCGGCGTGGCGACGCCCCACAGCTGGTTGATGATTTCGGCGACATCGCTAAGGGTCCGCACCGCCTCCACCGGCCCATGAAGGTGATACCCGTTGGCATGCGCGACGAAGTTTCGCAGCGCCGTGAGGGCCTTCTCCTGGCCCCGGTTGCGGTGTCCTCGTAGCAAGCCCACGCCACGCGCCCATCCATAGAGCCCGTTGAGCATGCCGTTGAACGCGATCCCCCGCCCCGGGCTCAACCGCAGCTTCCACTTGGCGTGCTTTCTGATCAGCTTGATGACATCTTCGTAGTCGGTCACGCTGAACGAATGCTCGGCGCCGACGAGGTCGATCAGAATCAGCGTCCCGTGATGCCATTCAAGGAACCGGTCGCGCAGCGCCTGTTCGATCACCAACAACGCATGGTCGCCGACCAGCGTGAAGATCTCGTAGCACATGATCCCGTGTGCGAACACGGCCCGCAGGTGCTCGAAGCTCTGCCTGGTCCCGTCGGCCACCGCCGCGGCAAGCTCAAGACCCGCAACGCATTCCTGCTGAAACTGCGCGGCGCCCTCCGGTGTCATCTGCACGCCGATGCCGAGTCCGTGCGGGGTGAACCGCAGTGTGCGCGCGTCAGGCTCCTGAAGCTCGGCGAGGGTTTTGATCTCCACAGCTGCGCCTTCCTGAATCGGACGAACCGCTCAGGATAAGGCAAGGTCTGCTATTCCCCGGCATGAATAAACCCGAACGGCCACGGGGGAAGCCGTTCGGGTTGCCTGGAAGCATAGACCTCCAGGTGCTATTACCGAAAGTGGTTACACGCCTACAGGTTGCTCGGCGTTGATGACGACGCCCAGGAGGCTGAGGATGGTCGGAACGGCCACGCGGTAGGAACGGCCGGAACGGATGACCCTGGCCGGGAACGAACCATCGGCGGCCATCTCGTATGCCTTGGTACGCCCGATTCCAATGATCGACGCGGCGGTTTCCAGGTCGGTGGTCAGGCCGAGGTCGCGGACGTCGTCGACGGTCCATTTCCGCTGGCGAGTCACGGGCTTCTCCTCGGGTCGGCCTTGCTGTGCCCGATCACTGTGCACAATCCGCCTGACCTGCGTCAACAGGCTGCGAGGTGGGGGAATCCAGATCAAAACAACGATGATCAACTCATGCTGGCCGTCCCGCATTGCGGGAAGCGATTCTCGTGATATAGCCCGCCGACGGGCGCTGTCCAGGGTGGGCCGAGGCACGGTGCCAGGCGGTCTGTGCCGCCGCAAGCCCCCGCGACATACGCCTACGCGGGTGCCCGGGTTCTGGCTGGCAGAGGTAGGGGCTTGCGGCGGCTGAGCCCGCCTGGCCCTGAGTGCTCGTCCCACCCGGCCACGCGCCCCGCGTAGGTGGCCAGGTCTTCTTTCGAGCCCTTGCGGAGGCCCTTCATGTCTTCTGACGATCTTGATCCTGACTTGCGTGCGGTGCGCGCCGCGTTGTCGCAGCTGGTCGGCTACACGCTGCCTGACGGTTTGGCTGCTGTGGCCGAGGCGAACGGCATCGCGAGCGGAGGCTGGGTGTTTCCGGCGAGCCCGGTGAATCTGGCGTTGCCGGAACTGTCTGATCCGCTGGAGCTGGTGCCGCGCGGCGTGGAGCTGATCGAACAGGCTGCGGACCTGGGTGTGCGGATTCTGGTGCCCGGTGATGCGGGCTGGCCGGTCGGTACGGCGGCTGACGACCTTCCCTGCTTGTGGGTCAACGGCGACCCTGACGTCGCAGGCGTGCTGCGCCGGGCGGTCACCGTCACCGGGGCCAGGGACAGCACCTCGTATGGCGAGCACATGGCCGGGGAATTGGCGTTTCCGTTGGCGTCGCTGGGCTGGACGGTCGTGGCTGCTGCCGGATTTGGCATCGATCAGCATGCTGCGGCCAAGGCAAGAGCAGCCGGTGGCCGGACTGTGCTGGTGTCGGCGGGAAGCGTGCTGCCCGACGATCATGTGCTGTCGCTGCGCTCGTTTGTTGCTGACGCTGCGGCGCATGGCTGTGTGGTCAGCGCGTTCCCGCCGGGTATTCGCGCCACACGCGCCCGGTGGGCGGTGCAGCAGCGGCTGTTGGCGACGGTGTCGGCGGGCACGGTCGTGGTGCAGGCGTCCGGGCACAGCCGTGCGCTGGAGGTGGCCCGGCTAGCTGCTGCCGCTGGCCGGGCGGTGTGTGCGGTGCCCGGCCCGGTCACATCCGAGCAGTCCGTGGGCTGCCATCGCCTCATCGAGGACGGCACCGCGATGCTGGTGTCCACGGGCAGCGACGCGGCCAGGGCCATCGCTGGGAATGCGACCCGTCACGCCCCGGACCGCACCGATCTGTTCGAGGTGTCAGGTCGGGCCGGCTGGGACGACGGGGTGTGGCGTACGCGTGAACTGCCGCCATTCTTGATTCCTGCGGCCTCGGCGCAGCAGGCGGCCGACATCGCGTTCGGCATCGCCTTCACTGCCCGGCCGAACGCCTCCGGAGCGACCTTGGACGCGGCCGTCCGAAGCCCCGACGGCACCTACCAGACGCTGCACATTTCCGTGACCAGCTGAATCCCTTCCGTCCTCGCCCCTTTCCCTTGGCCTGCCTGCTGGCGGGCCTTTCGTCGTTTTTGGAGCTTGTCGTGGTCATGTCATTGGTTGTCATCGCGGTATGCGCTGTGGTGGAGGGAATTTCCCTGGCAGCGACCGGCATTGCTCTGTGGCGGTTGTCGCGCCGCGTCCATGCCATGCGTGCCGCGTCCAGGCTCGATCCGCTCACCAAAATCCTGGGCCGCGACGGTCTGCTCGACCGGATCGCCGATCTGAACGCCGCAGGCCAGGCGCCGGGTGTGCTGCTGCTCGACCTGGGCCGGTTCAAGTCCGTCAACGACGCGTGGGGTCATGATGCTGGTGATGACCTGCTCATCGCCGTCGCCCACCGGCTAAACGCCGTTGCGGCACGATTGGGCGGCCACGCCGGGCGGCTCGGCGGAGACGAATACATAGTCCTCCTTCCCGGAGAGCCGTCGGATGCGACGCTTGCGGAGGCATGCGAGCAGATTCAGCAGGCATTGGCCCGGCCGTTCCGGCTGGAAAGCGTCGCCGTCGCGGTTAGGGTCAGCGTCACCGTCGGCGCAGCGGCGGCTCAGGCGAAACCGTTGCCGGGTAAGCCTTTCCGGGCCGCCGACATCGCGCTCTATCACGCCCGGCATCACCGGCAGCCGGTGGCGATCTACCAGCCCGGGATGGTGCACCCTAACGCCCAGCAGCGCCACGGCGAACGGCTGCGCGACCTGCGTCAGGCCCCGCCCGTCGCCGTGTTCGACTCCAGCCTCTTCACCCGCGTGGCGGCAAGCGAGGTGTCCAGCGACACGGCACACCCGGACGACAGCGCAGAGCTGGCCGAGCTCATTGACCTGATCGACCCACGCGGACGCAAATTCGGCACCGATATACAAGACCTCGCCCGCCGCTGCGTCGACCACGGCATCCTGCAGCTGGCTGACGCGATCAAAGACATCCACGTCGAGCCCACCGTGCTCGGCGACACGCGTGACGGCGGTTTCCGCGTCCTGACCGTTCTCGCCGCTGGCCCGGTGCTCGCCTCCCCGCAGATACAGCCACGGCCGTTCACCGATTTCGCTGAGCCGGCCGATGTCGCCATCGCGGTGATGACCGCGATCGCCGACACGATCACCAGCTGCTGGGATCTCTACCGCGCCGCGATGACAGGCGCAGTGCGATGAACGCCTTCTCACCATCGCCGAGGCCGAAACGGTTGCTGTCCAACAGCAACCGCAACCTCGCCCGTGACCGGATCTGGTCGTGGACCATCCCCGCTCTGGCCGCTCGCCTGCCCAGCGGCGCTACGCTGCGCACCTGCCCGGCGGCCGGGGTATGCGCCCAAGCGTGTTACGCCAGAGCCGGGACCTACCGGTTCGCCAACGTGCGGGCCGCGCATCTGCGCAACCTGCTCTACGTCCTCGAGGACCCGCAAGGGTGGGAGCAGGCGATGCTCGCCGAGCTTGCGGCGCCTCGGTTCGTCGGCGGATACGTTCGTATCCACGACGCCGGTGACTTCTTCTCCGATTCCTACACCTTGGCGTGGCTGCGCATCATCCGCGCTCGCCCTCACACCTGGTTCTACGCCTACACCAAGGAAGTCGACCGCCACGACCGGCTCATCGCATCCGACCCGCCGCCGAACTCGCGTTGGGTGATGTCGCTGGGCGGCAGACAGGACCACCTCGTAGACCCGCGCCGGCATCGCATCGCCGACGTGTTCCCCACCGAGCAGGCCATCGCCGCCGCCGGATTCCATACCCAGGCCGACTCCGACCTGCTCGCCCCATTTGGCCCCACCCCAGTCGGCATGGCCGCCAACAACATCGCGCAGTTCCAGCGCCGTCAAGGCGACCGCACCTTCGGCCAGTGGCAGCGCGAAACCGACCGCCGCTGACACCGCCAACTCCGGCTTTGGCAGAAGGTTCGCCATTCCCCACAACAACAACATCGTCCTGAAATCCGGGAATGGTTGTGAAGAACCGGTCGGCGGCTGACCGATCGCCCAAGGCCGCTAGGTCTGTTTCGCACCTTGTCGTACCGCATCGATACGCTCTGTCGCTGTTGGACAGACGCAGTTTGCGAAAGGTGCGAAGCGATGAGCCGACGTGGCGTGTTCGAACCCGCCAAAATCGCCGAAGCAATCGGCAACATGCGCAAGGCGGGGCTGGAGCCGCTGGATCCGTACCCCGGCGCCATGAAGGCTTGGCGATCACGGTGTACCGGGTGTGGGGTCGAGGTGACGCCGAAATACAACAATGTCCAACAACGCGGAACTGGCTGCCGTCCCTGCGGAATCAAGAAGCGTGCGAACGCTCGTTTGACCCCGCAGGAGGACGCTGTGGCAATCTTGGTCAGTGCGGGCCTGACTCCGTTGGAACCCTTCATACATTCCCACCGCCCCTGGCGTTCCAAATGTGACGCCTGTGGCGATCAAATTGCGCCGACGCTGGCAAGCGTCAAGATGCGTGGCCGGAGCTGCACTAGGTGCGGCCGGAAACGCGGCGGACTGATCCGCCGTGTCCCAGAGGCGACAGCAGTCAGGTCTATGAACGAGGCAGGGCTTGAACCGCTCGAGCCATATTCAGGGCTGCATTCGCCTTGGCGATCGCGCTGCCTTACCTGCCACCACATTGGACATCCCGCTCTCGCTGGCGTACGAAGCGGGCAAGGTGGCTGTGTTCCCTGTGGTATCGCACGTCGAACCGCCGCCCTGCGCACGCCCGCCGATGAGGCCGTCGCAGTGATGCGAGCAGCCAAACTTGAGCCGCTGGAACCCTATCCAGGCTCGAACTGCGTCCCTTGGTGTTGCCGCTGCATCGTCTGCGACGAGGTCGGTTTCCCCGTCTACAAAACCATCCGCAAGGGGCAAGGCGGATGCATCCCCTGCGGCCACACACGCACGGGCCTGGCTCGTCGCGTCTCCAACGAGGAGGCTACGGCCTATATGCTTGCTGCGAGCCTTCAACCGCTCGAACCGTACCCGGGCTCCATCCACGCCCCCTGGCGCTGCCAGTGTCTAAATTGCACGATTGAAGTAGCACCATCGCTGGGCAACATCAGGCGCGGCAGCAGATGCCGCGCATGTGCCAAGTACGGCTTCGATCCTTCCGCCCCGGCGGCTGTCTATCTTGTGATTTCGTTGGCACTCCATGCCGCGAAGATCGGCGTAATGAACCGAACATCACCGCGCCTCGACGAACATCGCCGTGCTGGCTGGTATCCCTACGAGCTCGATGGGCGGCCGTTCGTGTGGCCCGTAGAAGTCGGACGAACCGCGGAGCGCATCGAGGATGCCGTCCTTGCGTATTGGCGGGTCGGCCTCGGCGCAGGACCTGCCGTCTCCTCGGAGCTCATGCCGCAGGGTGGTTTCACCGAAACAGTGTCACTATCACTGATCGACCCGTACGAGACTGCCATGCGTGTCGTGATACTAAGCGACGCCCTTGCCCCACAACCCATTTCGGATTCCCTGACGAGCGATTGAAGTGTGACACTCGGCTTCGGCAGCGCTCGCCATCAGCGCGGCGGCCCTCACCGCGGGCAATTCGGGAGCTGCCGACGATATGTCCCTTGGCCTGGCGGCCAGGTTCTTGGCCGCTGCCCCCACTGCCGTCGACTGCGTTTAAGCAATCGGATGCCAGTGTCAGCTCTCCGGTGAGGTCGCGGGCTTGCCCCGTCTTCACCTGACCCCGATTGGGCCTTTACTATCCCGTCTACCCCTGAAAGGAACCGCCTGCCATGACCAGCATCCCGCCCCGACGCCGCCTGCCGGTGTGGCTGTCGGCCGTCCTTGCCTTCTTCGCCGCGATCTGGTTGGTAGGCGCGTTGCTGGTTGCCTTCACCGGCGCCCAACCGGCAGCCGAAGTGCGCTGGACCCTGCTGGCCAGCGAGTCGTCCGCTGCCATTCTGCTGGCGGTAACCGCGTGGTGGGGCACCCGTCCCCGGCCGGCCCTGCCGACCAGCGGGCGGACACAGGCTGCAGCCATCGGTGCGGGAGTCGTCGTCACCGGGCTGGCTGTGTTTGCTGCCGCCGAGGGTAAGGCGCACGGCATCAATTTCGGCACGCAGATCCTGTTCGCCACCGCGGTGGCGATCGCGTTCTACACCGTCGTGCGTTCCCGTCCCACCTCATAGCCCGTCTCCGCCGCCTCGCGCGGCGGGAGGTTTCAGGCCCGTTCCGGCTTCGGCTGGAGCGGGTCTTTTGCGTTGCCCGCCAACACCTTTCACCCGCCATGCCTTGCCGCACCTTCCCAGGGGGAACCATGTCCATGCTCCGCGACGTCGCCAACGACTACGCAATGTTCGATCTTCACGATGTGCTCGCTCACGTCGAACACGCGCTCACCGCCGCCGGCCCTGGTGATCAGGCAATTGTTCTGCTGCCTGGCCAGCCGATGACTCTGGCCTGTGCGGGCAGCGCCACCACCGCTCCGCCTGCCGTTGCCGGGTTCAGTCCCGACGCCGACCGGGCACTGAACCTGCCCGAACCCGTCCGGCTTTCACTTCGCGATGGTGCTGACCCGCTGGACAGCCTGCTGGCGAGGCTCTACCGCGGTCTGGCTGACGGGCATCACTGGCTGGTGCTGCACGACTGTTGGGACGACGAGGACGACCATCTCTACAGCGACACCGTGCACAGCTTGCCCGCCTATCTGCAGCCTGCCCAGCCACGCCGGATCCCCGCGACCGTCAACATTGACGAGCTCGGCCCCTTTCCTGCCACCGTGGTCAAAGGGTTCACCTGGAACGGGTCCGCGTTGCCTGACTTCGACCTGGACACCGTCCGCCAGATAGCCTTCCACCTGGACAGTTCGGATGCGGACGACGACTGCCGAACCGAGATCACCATCGCTGACAACGGCGAGGTCACGCTGGTGCAGTCCGCAGGCACCGAGGACGAGGACCGGACCGTCTATGCCGGTGCTGGCGGCCGTTATCCGATCGGGTCGTGGTCGTGGTGCTGGTCTGTGGCCAGTACACCCACGCTGCCTGCCCTGCCTCGGCCCGATGCGCAGCTGTGGTTCCCGTGGCGTGACGTCAAAGCCCACACCGAGCACGCCTGTCGCGGCTTCGGTCACCAGCCGGTGCACTATCCGGACGGTGGCAGCTCAGGTGGCGAGGGCCTTGTTCTAACCCTCGGACCCGGCGGCGCGACGCTTCGGTCCAACCGCCCTGCGGATGCCTTGCACCCGGTCCCGCAGCCGATCCGTGATCGGCGCCTCGGCCACGATCTGAAAACGCCGGCGGCTGCGCCGATCGAGGTGTTCTTGTGCTTGTCGCGGCATTACGAGTTGCGGGCGCAGGAGTTCGACCGGTGCGCGGGCTGGCTTGTCGTCAACGTGTGGACGAGCTTGCCCAGCATGGGCGAGGTGCCGCTGGCGGTGACCTATCAGAGCCACTCGGTTCCCGAGATCGACTCTTCCGCCTACACCTGGCAGCCTGCGCTGCTGGAATGCCCGCAGTTTCCCGGCCGGGTCTATCCCGGCCAGATCGCCGTGGGTGTCACGACCGCCACCGGTGCGGTGCTGGCGCGGTTCGCATCTGACACCGTCGCCACGATCGCTTCCGACACCGCCTGCTCGGCCGGGACACACGGTGCGGTGTGGGTGACCTGCAGCGGCAGCTACGTCGAATTGCAAACCTGCCTGGGCGACACCGCGCCCGACGACATGCTGCAGATGGGCTGGGCGCAGCAGGACGGCGACGGCATGTTCCTGCTCGGCGCCCACCAACTCGATTGGCAACCAGCGGCTTCTCGCTGACCTGTGGCGGGGCGCGCTGTTCGCCCCGCTGTTCTACCGGCTCGCCCTGGCCGGGCAAGCGTCGCCGTCCGCTATGCCGTGACTGTCCGCGCTGTGCAAGCCGTCTGCACGGTGGTGCCCGTATCCGGCGTCGCTTGCCCGGCGAGCGGGACGAGCCGGTGCGGCGGCGGGGCCAGCGCGCCCCGCGCAGGGTCGCGGCATTGGCCGTGTTGGCCCTTTTCCTCGCACCCCTCCACCTGATCGGAGCCTCTCCATGTCTGTCCCTTCGATTACCTTGCGCACCGGCCCGGATCTGCTGGCTGTCGTCCCTTATCTGATCGGTGAGCCGCCCGCCGATGTGGTGGCGTTCGTGTTCCTCACCGAGGACCCGCAGCAGGTTGGCTGCGCCACCTACCCGCTCACCGATGCTCTCGATCCTGCCGAGGTGCTGCCGCACGTGCAGGGGACCCTCGCGCGGCTGGGGGCGCGTGCGGTGGCTGTCGCCGCCTACGGCCCACGCACCACCCGTCCCGCACTGGCGCGGCTCATCTCCGCTTTACGACCGGTGGTTCCGGTCGCGGCGGCGTTCCTCGCTGACAGCGGGCGCTGCTACTGCCTGACCTGCGACACCTGCTCACAGGCGATCGAGGGTGTGCCATTCGACCCGGCCGCGACTTCTGCGGCGGCTGAGGCCACCTTCGCCGGGCTGGCCGCACCGGCTCCGCGTCCTGATCTGGCGGCGCCGGATCCGCGTCTGCAGGCGCAGACCGCTGCGCTGCTGACCGGGATGCCGGTGCCAGCGCGGCCTGGTCACGAATACCGGCAGCTGATCGATGCCCTGGCCGACGGCGTGCCGGTCACCCCGGCCCGTGCGGCGTTGCTGGCGGTGCTGCTCACCGATCATGACGTGCGCGATGTGGCGTTGCGGGAGGTGCTGCGCTGGCCGTCGCCGGTGGGCATGTGGCTGGATGTCGTGCGCTGCCTTCCTGATGCCTACCTGGCCACCAGCGGCAATCTTGCCGGGATCGCCGCGTGGAAGGCCGACAAGCCTCGCTTGGCCTGCGCGCTGTTCGACCGGGTGCTTGCCGTGCACCCGGCCGACACGCTATCGCGCAGCATGTCGCAGGTGATGGGCCTGGGCATCTCGTTTCGCGACGCCTACCAGGCCCTGATGGAGGCTCAGCGACGGGACGACCAGCGATGAGCACGGTCCTACTGATCACCGACGACGAGAAGATCCACGCCGAGGTGCAACGCTGCGCCCGCGAGTCGGGCGTGCACATCGTCGTACACGACAGCGTCCGGGCGGCGCTGCCCTCGTGGAAGGGCACGGACATGGTGCTGCTCGGCGGGGACCAGGCCCGCGCCGCAACGGCGTATCTGCCGTTGCCGGACCCGAAACCCCGCGACATCATCACCGTCGACGGCGACAACTGCGATCCGTGGGAGTTCGCCGCCGACCTCGGTGCCGACTACGTGGTCGTGCTGCCCATCGCACGGCAGTGGCTCGTCGGCCAGCTCGACAACCTGCCCGACCATCCCGTGACGGCAATGAAGAAGGCAGGGTTCCATGTCGGTTACGCCGACCCAGCTGAGGTCGCCCGGTTCGACAGCCTGGCCGGGTGGGAGGTGCGCCAGTACTTCTACGGCGACGCGCAATGTCCCTATGTCGCACTCGACGAGATCGCCCGGGACGTGTGCAAGCACGGCCAGTCCTCCACCGTCGTGCGCAGCAACTACCGCACCCTGAAAGCGGCCTACCCCGGCACGTTTTCCGACGTGCGTTACAGCAATGTCGACGCGCTCGGCGCGTTCGTCGCCGACCTCAGCCCGGAGCTGGTCGACACGCTGATCGGGCTGCGGGAGCAATATCCGCTGTTCGACGACTCCGACCACAGCGAGCTGGAAGAGGAGGACATCCTCGAGTCGTGGTCGTGGGTTAAAGATCAGCTGTGGGACCGGATCAGCGAACGGGTGAAAGACGTGTGGATCGCCATGCCCGACGTTCAGGCCGCAGAACTGTGGTGGGAGGTCGTGGACGGGCTGGGTTACCGGCCTGAGCACGACGGCCGCGACGTCCAGTGGGATCTCGACCTGCTTGCCGGACCCTATGCGGCCCGGCTGATGAGCGAGTTCCGGCGCACCTTCCGGCCCCATCCAGCCTTCACGATGCTGGCCCGGGACACCCGTGGCGACCGGCGGCCCGCGCCGGGATTCGCCATCGTGGCCGAGGGTTTCCCGTTCCTGCTCGCGCAGGCGTGGTCGCGGTTTTCCGCCCGCACGCAGATGTGGGCGCACCAACGGGACTGGCTCGCCACCATCGCCCAGGCCAGGACGGTCTCGTCATGAGCGGGCCGAGCCGGGAAGTTGTTGCCGGGCATCGCTTTGACGCCCTGTCACAGGTGATCGACCTGAGCGTGTTCGAGATCTGCGCACCGGCCGACATGGCCAAGGTGGACGACGAATTGCGTTGTGCCGCATGCGATGTCGCCCTGTGCGACGTCGAGCACGAGGACAGCCTCTCGCTGCTGGTCAACGTCGCGATCGCTCACCTGGCGTGCTGCGTCCTTCGCTAGCCGTCCTCAGCTTCACCGTTTCGCCCGGCCGTGCCGGGCCTTTTTGTTGTCCCCCTTCATTTTCGGGCCGCTCCACCCCTTGCCGGGTGGAGCGGCCTGTTTCGTTTCCGGCACAGGAGCACCGAATCATGACCACCTGGACCACTGCGCCGATCAGTGCGCGCACTCGCGACATCCTCACCGACGCCGACATCGACGGCCTGCTGCTCTACCTGCCAGAGCAGCTCAGCCGGGCCGAGTATGAACCGGTCAAGCAAATCCTCACCGCCCTGGAGGGGGTCTGGTCGTCCGGCCGTGAGGCGTTCGTGTTCCCTCCCGCCACCGACATCGCCTCCGGTATCCACGCCATCCTGGCCAGCGGACGGCTGCCGCTGGCGCCTAAGACAAGTGGGGGTTTCGTGCGCACTCCACCGGATCTGGCAGACGACTTGTGCGGCTACCCACATACCGACCTGGAATCCCTGCCCACAGGGTCCCGGGTTCTCGAGCCGTCCGCCGGCGACGGCAGCCTGGCCGCGGCGATCCTGCGCACCAACCCGCAGGTCACCGTCACAGCCGTCGAACCCAACCAGCGCCGCGCGACCGCCTGCGCCACCCTCGGCGACCCCGTCACCGTGCACACCGTCGACTTCGAAACCTTTGCCGCTCAGGCAATCCGGGCTGGCGACCGCTACGACGCGATCATCATGAACCCGCCGTTCGCCGTGCCCAAGAACAAGACACTGTGGATCGACCACTTGCGCCTGGCCTGGCATCTGCTCGCACCAGGCGCCACGCTGGTCTGCGTCGCTCCCGAAGGGCTCGCCTACCGCTCCGATTCCCAGCACGCCGACATCCGTGCCTTCGTCGACCACCACGGCAGCCGCGCACGGCTGCCCGGCCGCGATCCGTTCGCCCCCAGCGGAGTACTCGGGCCGGCCTGGATGATCCGCATGACCAAACCGTTCGCCCCGGGCGGCCTGGACTTCCTGATAACCCGCCCGGATACCGAGCCAGTCCGGGTGACCGAACCCCAGCTGACCGCGCAAGCCGTCACGGCAGCACCCGTGCAGGTGTGGTGGGACGCGTGGCGCAGCCAGGACCGCATCCTTCGCTACCGCGCCCGCTGTATCCGCTGCGGCTGGCTCTTGTGGGGTTTCGACGACGGCGACAACGACCCGCGGGGCGTGCTGGGCAATTTCACCGCCGGTTCCAGCCTCGACCCCGACGAATACGGCATGACCGGACCGGCTGTCGGGCTGTGCTTCGGCTGCGGCAACGACGCCGACCACTACAACGCCGGTGTGGCCAAAGCACACAGCATGTGGTCACCAGCACCCGAGCGCACACCGGCGCCGGTCAGCTAGGCGTCTCCAATGCTCGGTGGACCGCCGCCCACAGCTGCCGCGGAACCGGATACAGCCAGCACGAACGCACCTCGCCGATCGCGGCCAGCGCACGTTCCAGGTCGTCTGGCGACAGGATCATCGTGTCGCCGCCGATGGTCAGTCCCGCCAGCGCCACCTCGTCAAGCCGGGTGATGAGAACCGCCGTCACACCATCATCGTGCCCGCTGGCACATCGTTGTGGTGCAACGAGTTTCAGGCCTGTGGATAACTATCGTTACGGAACGGCTCTGCCCTGGCAGTGCTACCGATTCACGCTGCCACCGACGCGTATGCGCGATCGGGGGTGAAGCTGACCGGGATCGCGATCCAGCCCAGCGTCATCTGCCGCGCCACCGCCAAGGCATCGTCCTCATGGTCAAAGGCGACCGCGCGGTCGCCGCTCTGCACGAACCAGTCGCCGTCGGGCAGGCGGCCAAGACGCAGATAAACGCAGTGGCCGGGTTTGACGTTGCCGTTCCACCAGACACGGTCGACATGCGCCTGGTGGTCGATCAGCAACAGCTCGCGCACACCGGCACCCTACAGCACAGGTGTTCGAAGACAGGCGTGTACACGCCGCGCCGGGCACCCTTGCGCTCGTACGCGTGTTCGGTAAGGTCAGCAGCGTGGGCCCACTTCTGCCGTCAGAGCGTTGCGCCAGCCGGTTCATCTATCTACGGGAGCTACCGGCATTCGCCCCACGCCCATCCCGGCAGGCCGCAGCCGCAGCGGCTGGGAAGCGCGAGCAATGGGTCTACTGGTGGCGGACCAGCCGGTCAGACTGACCCGCCTACGCAGCCCGGCAGGCCCGCTGTTCAGTGTCATGCGGCGCTCGGGACGAACCCCCTCCGGTATTCAAGCAGGGCCACCTACGCGTATGGATCCCGACGACACTCGAGGTCGGCCTCTTGAACCCTTTGGCGAGGCGTCCCCCGCTTGATGATGTTTGCAAACCCATGATCATCGCTGCAGTTCCGTGAGACTCTAGAGTCGGCGTTCTCCTTTTGGGAGCAGGGTATGAGTAGCGAGTCCTTGCCCGATGACGACATCTCCGGTGAGGAAGTCGAACAGTCGGAACCCTCAGCCTTCGTTCCTGTCAATGCGCAGTTGTATCCGCTGGTGAAGATCTCTGAGCAAGCCTCGGCGCTCGGGGTACATCTGAGCAAAAAGTTCATGAAGCAATTTGGGTCAACCTCCCCGTTTGACAGCGAACGCATCGCCAGATCTCTTGGGATACCGAAGATGCCCAAGGACCTGATGCCCAAGCTATTCCCTGCACTCGGTGAGACGTTGAAGGCGCTGGAGCCCTACCTGGCACAGCTCCGGGAAAAGCTTCCCCCCAACTGGCCGCGGGGCATCGATTTTGACAAAGCCGCCTGGGTGATTCAGGAGGAAGGCATCCCGCTCGTGTGGGTACCGCGAGTGGAGATAGTGGACTACTTGCTTGACGCGCCCGATAGGTCAGCTCGACTGGACATCCTTCTTGAGCACAAGGGAGAGATAGTAGACGATTGCCTCACCGTCCTAAATGGCCTAGCAGGCGACCTGACGAGCGGCCAGGTCCCCCTGGCAGCAAAGGCCGTCACGGCTTTCGCGGCAGGACACGTTGAAGCTGCTCAGGTTCTCGCCGTCGTCGTTACTGAAACCGCTGTTACCAAAGTGTTTCCGGATCACAGCTATAAGCGGGTCCGAAAGACGGTCAAGTTCGAGAAGGAACAGATGACGATCGGCGCGCTACGAATGGCAGCCGCGCTCGCCGCCATTGCCCCGTTTTACACCAGCTGGTACCCCCGCTCTAAAACCCCACCACCGGAGGAACTGAGTCGCCATGTAACGGTTCATTTCGCCGACCAAGAGCACTACACCCTACAGAATGCAGTAGTAGCGGTACTTCTCGTCACTTCGATCTTGAGGGCAATGGAAGACTCGGAAGCAATCGCTGCGCTAGCGGCTGACGACGAAAATTGACCCTGCAGCGGATTCCTCACCGGACGCTAAAAGCCACCGGGCAGGCGGCTGCCCTCGTTGCCGGCCAGAATGCACCGTCCGGACCGGAAGGTGCACCGTTGTTTCATTGCGCAGCCGCAAATCCCGAAGGCAACCACAGACTGTGACCTCGCCGCTGGATGACGAGATCTCGAAAACAAGCTGCCATGTAAGCCAGCACACGGTCAGAGTTGTCCATTTGAGAGGATCTTCGCCAGCAATGAGGCCACCAGCTCCGCTGCCCGGCCGGCGACCTTTTCCATGTCGCTAGGTGTCTCACCGTAATGGACGAGTTTGCTGCCCACTGTGTAGAGCGCCGACGCTTCCTTCGCCTCTTTATCGCCGAGGTGGCGCCGGACGACAGCCTTGATGCCCTGTCCAATCGAGATCGACGTCAGGTGGTCAAGCTGGCTGAGCAGAGAGACCCTATCCTCTAGTTCGCTGGCTTTTACCTGGTCACGCCATTGCGCGATGAGTTCGAGAGCTTCGGGTGATCTACTGTCTTGGTCTTTGAGCACCTCAAGTGCCCCGATAAGTGTGATGAAGCGGGCTTGCGGTGTCGCCTCGTAGTAACTGTCCACAAACAGCATGCCTGCCAGCTCAACCTTTGAATCGTGAGCTGCTTGCTGGGGCACCGGGTGTGTGAGTCCAAGCTGCAAGCCTTCAAAGAACCTTGGCAGAGCTATGTCTTCCTGGAACTGGATTTGCCCAAAGACCAGACGTATCCCCGCCAGGCTGCGTCCCTTGGGAAAGACAATGGCCTGACCAGGATTATTCGGCACTGGGGTCGTGTCGTCGAGCACGTCAAGTTCGCGGCTAATGCGAACACCGCCACCTAGGTAAAGGCTTGCGGCAAGAGCACCAGTCCGTAGCGCAGCAAACCGCTCGTGAGCCTCAGCCACGCTCGGCAGATCCTCAATGAGGAACATATGGTGCCCGGATTGGGGTGGCACTAACCGAACTGTGATGTCGCCAATCGATCGAGTGATCGCGTCTTGCACAGGGATCGGGACGGCAATCCTAAATGGAACCTTGAGAGACCATAGTTGATCGCTATCGGGCATTTATGACTCCTCAGCAGAGAAAGCAGTGGCGTACGTCCATGTGCCTGCTTCACCCGCTGGAATGATACGGATCGCTGGCAGCGAGAGCTAAGTAGTTTCGGCCTGTAAGGGGCCTAGCCCTTCGGCACCGTGATGGGTTGGCTGGACGTGCGCTTTCAATCGAATTACATGGATTAGCTGTACGAACCGCTGAGCTCAGGAACACGATTAGTTCATGGTGGCGGCGCTTGCTCTTTGCGGGCTCGCTGGATTCGGGGCCGCGCGGTGCCGAGGCTCGGGCGGCGTAGATTTCGGGTCAGTTCCCGACTGGATCGCCGCAATCGGTACCGTACTTAGTTTTCTGGCTGTTGGCGTCGGCTTGCTGTACGAGATGCATAAGCGCCGTGCCGATGCTGTGTCTGAGGAGGCCAATCAAGCCCGCCTTGTCACAGTGATATCCGGAACATTGACCGAGCAGGAGTTCGCCAAGGACAGCGCAGGATGTTCGATTACGGTCAAGAACTATAGCGCTGCACCGATATTTGAGGTACGTGCGGGGATGATCGAGCCGGGCGCAGACGGCCGGCACACAGTGCAGATGCCCGGACAGATGAAGTTCAGGCAGCAGAGTCACACGCTCGGTCCGGGCGCCGAGTTGGCCGGCAGCTTCCTTATCGTCGCGCGCCAAACCTACCCCGAGGCGATTACGTGGCTTGAGTTCCTCGACGCGATTGGCCGACGCTGGCGACGGGTTAACAACGGACCGCCGACCAAGGTTGTTTAGAACGCCGATGTGTCAGCGGTCAATGCCGTCAGCGGCGATGTTGACCAGCCACGAGGTCCCGAACCGGTCGACGCACATCCCGAACTCGTCGCCCCACGGCTGCGTGGCCAGCTCGACCGTCACGGTCCCTCCGTCCGACAGCGCCTGCCAGTAGCCGCGCAGTTCCTCGGCGTCGTCCCCGCCGAGGCTGACCGCGAGGTTGTTCCCGGGCCGCAACGTCTCGCCCGGCAGCATGTCGGCGGCCATCAGCGTGAGGCCAGACGCTGCTTCCAGCTGGCCGTGCATGACCTGGTCGCCCATGCCGTGGTCGTCGGTGCCGAAGTCGCCGAAGTGGTTGATCGTGAGATCGCCGCCGAACACGTCCTGGTAGAACGCCAGGGCGGCCGAGGCGTCACCCGCGAAGCTGAGGTAGGGGTTCAGTCGAGTGGTCATGGACCGACGATAGAGGGCTCATCCCACTCGAGGGTGTAGTTGCGGTCTGAACCCGCCGGACTTGAGGAGGCGAGCTACCTCGGCATCTCCCTAGCCGAACTGACCCACTGCGAACGCGCCCTGGCCAGCCAACTCGCTCCCAGCCTCGCCGCCTTGAAATTCGACAAGGCCATCCAATCCCTCGCCAAGGCACTCCACAACACAGACAACCTCGTCGACCATGATCGGAAAAGACGCCTGAAACCCACCCTCGCCGGCATCGGTGTCAACAAACCCTGGTAAGTGCCAACTATCGCTGGGAGTCTCACAGAATGAGCGCCGTGACGTTTCTCGAACACCTGTTCCTCTCATGGGAACAAGTGTTCTATCGTGTGGCTCATGGGAGCAGTGGCTGAGCTGGGAAAATGGGGCGTTAGCCCTGCCAGTTCACTAACTGCGCCAACCGAAGGGCTGGGTACGGATCGGGCAATTCCCGTCCTTGCTGAGTTACGTGATCTGCTGCCCTACCGGGGGCTCGCCCGCGGATCCACGATCTCCGTGGCGGGGATCGGGGCGACCTCTTTGATGTTTGCTTTGCTCGCCGAGGCGACCACCCGCGGATCGTGGGCGGCGCTGGTCGCGCTTCCGGGGCTGGGGCTGGCCGCGGCCAAAGCGACCGGGGTGGCGCTTGAGCGCATCGCCGTCGTGCCCAATCCGGGACCGGACACGCTGTCGGTGGCCGCCACCCTGCTTGACGGCTTTGACCTCGTGGTCGTCGGGGTACACGGTGGCATCACCGCCTCGGCGGCGTCGCAGATGTCCGCGCGTGCGCGCAAGGCCGGCAGCGTGCTGGTGACCCTCGGGGAGTGGCCCGGGGCGAACATGACGGTCGCGTGCCGGGACGCACGCTGGCTGAGCCGGGGAAGGTTGCGCTGCCGCGAGCTCACGGTACGGCTGACCGGCCGTGGCGGTGCGGCACGGCCGAATGAGAAGCGCATTTGGCTTCCCGACGACCCTACGTTTCGTGCCGCCCATGCCCAGCGCGAGCAGGCCCGGCGGGAGACAGCTGGGCCTGTCCGTCGGCTGCGGGCGCTGCCATGACCGGTGCCGGGGTCAGGGCGATGGTGGTGTGGGCCCCGGACTGGCCCGTCATCGCCGCGGAGAAGGCGGGGCTCGTGCCTGCAGGTGCGGCGGTGGCTGTCATGCATGCCAACCGTGTTGTCGCCTGCTCCGCCGCCGCGCGCCGGGCGGGGGTGCGCCGGTCGATGCGCAAGCGGGACTCCCAGCGGTTGTGCCCTGACTTGCTTCTCGTCGAGCACGACCCGAATCGTGACGCGATCGAGTTCGAGCCCGTGGTCGCGGCGATCGAGGGCATCGGCGCTGGCGTGGCGGTCGTGCGTCCCGGAGTGTGTGCGCTGGCAGCCAAGGGGCCGGGGCGGTATTTCGGCGGGGAGGAGAAAGCCGCCGAGCTGATGGTCGATGCCGTTGCGGGCGAATGCGATGTCGAAGTCGAGGTGGGGATCGCCGAGGGCGTGTTCGCAGGCCTGCTCGCGGCGCGGGCGGGCCGCCTGGTGGAGCCCGGCGGGACGGCGGCGTTTCTTGCGCCCGTTGCGGTGCATGCGCTGGAGCGTCCCAAGCTCGTGGATCTGTTACGCCGCTTGGGGATTCATACTCTCGGCGCGTTCGCCGCACTGCCGGCCTCCGATGTTCTGGCGCGGTTCGGCCTGGACGCGTGGATCGCGCACCGGCTGGCGGCGGGGCAGGACGACGAGCCCCTCTACATTCGCCAGCCACCGCCCGATCTGGTGGTGGAGCACCGGTTTGATGATCCGATTGACCGGGTCGATACCGGGGCGTTCGCCGCCCGGATGCTCGCCGAGCAGCTCCACGAGCGCCTCGCCGGGTATGGCCTGGTGGCCACAAGGTTGTCGATTGAGGCCACGACCGCTGACGGGCAGCAGCTGTGGCGCATGTGGCGCCATGACGGAGTCCTTACCGCCCAGGCGATTGCCGACCGCACCCGGTGGCAGCTCGACGGGTGGATCACGCGCCGCAAACTCACCAGCGGTATCACCGTTCTGCGGTTGATCCCCGAAGGGGTGCTGCACCAGGTCGGCCTGCAACCGGGGTTGTGGGGCGAAGCCGGGTCGGAACGCGATCAGGCGCATCGGGCGATGCACCGCGTCCAGGGTCAGCTGGGCCCGGACAGTGTTCTTGTCGCTGTGGACAGCGGCGGGCGTCACCCTGCCGAACGGGTCACGCTCGTGCCGTTCGGCGATGAGCGTGCCGCGGCGCTGGAGCCAAACGCTCCGTGGCCGGGTGGGCTTACCGGGCCGCTGCCATCGCGCTTCGTCGTTCCGGCACAGGCGATCCAGGTGCTCGACGCCGCCGGGGAGATGGTGACCGTGACAGCCCGCCTGGAGCTGTCCGCCGTCCCGGCGAAGGTGCATCTAGGTTCCGGGCGTGCGCAGACGGTCATAGAAGCGCACGGGCCGTGGCCGGCCGATGAGCGCTGGTGGGACCACAAGACCGCCCGACGCCTGGTGTGGGTCCAGCTCGTGCTCGAGGACACACGCGCCGTCCTGGCCGAGTTGTCCGGCGGGCAGTGGATTCTGGCGGGCTGGTTCGATTGACCGGCTGGAACAGTCAGGGCGCGATGCCGTGGCAGGAGCTGCACCGTCACCTTCAAGCCGTCGCCGATCCGCTTGCTGCCGCAGGCGATCTGCCCGTCTCCCGCAAGCGTGAACGCCCGCCGCCCGTCGAGGTCGAACGCGGACACAGCACCGTTCCCTATGCCGAGCTGCACTGTCACAGCAACTTCAGCTTCCTCGACGGCGCATCCGAACCCGAAGAGCTGGTCGCCGAAGCGGTCCGGCTAGGACTGACCGGTCTGGCGGTCACCGATCACGACGGCTTCTACGGTGTGGTCCGCTTCGCTAACGCCGCCGCTGAGGCGGGCCTGCCGACAGTCTTCGGCGCCGAGCTCTCCCTCGGCCTGCCCGGCCCGCAGAACGGCATCCCCGACCCGGCAGGGAACCATCTGCTCGTGCTCGCCCGTGGTCAGAGCGGCTATCACAAGCTCGCCGGCGTGATCGGCGACGCTCAGCTTGAGGGCAAGGAGAAGGGGCGGCCGGTGTACGACCTGGGCCAGGCCGCGGCACGCCTCAAAGATCACGTGCTGGTGCTGACCGGATGCCGTAAAGGCGCTGTGCCAGCCGCGATCGAGCGCGGTGACCTTGACCTGGCCGCGTGTGAGCTCGACCGGCTCACCGCGTTGTTCGGCAAGGGCAATGTCGCCGTCGAGCTGACCTGCCACGGCGCGCCCACCGACCTCGACCGCATCGACGCCCTCGCGGACCTTGCTGGCCGGTTCGGGTTACCGCTCGTGGCCACCAACAACGTCCACTACCACCAACCCGCGCGCCGCAAGCTGGCCACCATCATGGCAGCGGTGCGGGCACGCACATCGCTGGACGGAATCGACCCGTGGCTGCCCGCCGCGGCCACCGCTCATCTGCGCTCCGGCGACGAGATGGCGCGGCTGCTGCACTGGTATCCGCAATCGGTGCCGTACGCCGCCACCTTGGCCGCCGAGCTGGCGTTCAACCTGCGCCACATCGCCCCAGATCTGCCGCCTTTCCCTGTCCCGGCCGGTCATGACGAGGCCAGCTGGCTGCGTCATCAGGTGATGCTCGGCGCCGCCGAACGCTACGGCCCGCCGCAGGCCCATCCGGAGGCGTATGCGCAGATTGAGCACGAGCTGGAACTCATTACCAGGCTTAACTTTCCAGGCTACTTTCTGGTGGTCTGGGATCTGGTCCGGTTCTGCCGCGAGAGCGGGATCCTTTGTCAGGGCAGAGGATCGGCGGCGAACTCGGCGGTCTGTTACGCCCTGTACATCACCAACGTCGACGCCGTGCAGCATCGCCTTCTCTTCGAACGATTCCTTGCCCCGGAACGCGACGGCCCGCCCGACATCGACATCGACATCGAGTCCGACCGCCGCGAAGAAGTCATCCAGTACGTGTACCGCACGCACGGACGGCGGCATACGGCCCAGGTCGCCAACGTCATAAGCTACCGGCCCAAGAGCGCCGTTCGCGATGTCGCGAAAGCGTTCGGGCACAGCCCCGGCCAGCAGGATGCCTGGAGTAAGCAGATCGAACGCTGGTCGGAGATCAAAGCGTCCGATGTAGACGGCATTCCCGGGCATGTCATCGACTTCGCCAACGAGATTATGCGCGCCCCCCGGCATCTGGGTATCCACTCTGGTGGCATGGTGATCTGCGATCGGCCGGTGACCGAGGTCGTCCCGGTCGAATGGGCCCGGATGGAGAACCGGTCGGTCCTGCAGTGGGACAAGGATTCCTGCGCTGACGCCGGCCTCGTCAAGTTTGATCTCCTCGGGCTGGGGATGCTCAGTGCGCTGCGCTACTGCTACGAATTCCTCGGCCAGCAGCTCGATCTCGGCCGGATGCGCACCGACGATCCCGAGGTCTACGAGATGCTGTGCCAGGCCGACACCGTCGGGGTGTTCCAGGTCGAGTCCCGGGCGCAGATGGCCACCTTGCCGCGCCTGCGCCCGCGTGAGTTCTACGACATCGTGGTCGAGGTGGCGCTGATCCGCCCGGGGCCGATTCAAGGCGGCGCGGTCCACCCGTATATCAACCGCCGCAACGGGAAAGAAGATGTCACCTACGCACATCCGTTGATGCGCAACGCTTTGGAGAAGACCCTCGGCGTCGTCCTGTTCCAGGAACAGGTCATGCAGCTGGCCATCGACGTCGCCGGGTTCACCGCCGAGGAGTCCGACAAACTCCGCCGAGCTATGGGCTCTAAGCGCTCCGAGGAGAAGATGCTCAAGCTCAAAGCAACCTTCGACGAAGGTTGCGCGAGAAATGATGTGCCCCAGCACATCGCCGACGATCTGTTCTTGAAGATGGCCGCGTTCGCCAGTTACGGCTTCCCCGAAAGCCACGCGATGTCGTTCGCCTACCTCGTGTACGCCAGCGCCTGGCTCAAACGCTATTACCCCGGCCCGTTCTGCGCCGCGCTACTCAAGGCCTACCCTCTGGGTTTCTACAGCCCGCAATCCGTCGTCGACGACGCCCGCCGCCACGGTGTCGAGGTCCGCCGCCCGGACATCAACCTGTCGCAAGCCAAGGCCTGCATCGAATCCACCTCCACCACACGCTGGGGAAGCTATGCGGGCCAGGCGCCGTCACGCTGGGGGTTGGACGGGCCGGCGGTGCGCCTGGGACTGGATCAGGTGCGCAGCATCTCCGAAGATCTCGCCGAACTAATCGTGACCGAACGGGATAAGAACGGCGACTATCTCGACATGCCCGACCTCGCCCGCCGTTGTCAGCTCAAAACGATCCATCTTGAGGCGCTGGCGACCTCCGATGCGTTCGCGTGCTTCGGATTAGACCGGCGCCAAGCATTATGGCAAGCCGGCGCCGCCGCACAGGAGAAAGCTGACCGGCTCCCTGGCACCATCGCCGGAGTCCACGCCCCGACATTGCCGGGCATGGATGACCGCGACCGGCTCGTCGCCGACGTGTGGGCCACCGGCCTATCCCCGGACAACCATCCCATCGGCCTGGTCCGCGAGAACCTTGACGCTCAACAGGTTTTGCCCGTCATTCAGCTAAAGAACGTTCCGGACAAGACCAGAGTTTCCGTAGGCGGCCTCGTCACCCACCGGCAGCGCCCAGGTACCGCCCGCGGTGTGACCTTCATGAGCCTGGAAGACGAAACCGGGATCTGCAATGTCGTGGTGTCCCAAGGAGTCTGGGCTCGATTCCGCCACATCGCCAGACGCAGTCCCGCACTGATCGTCCGGGGCCGCCTCGAAGTCGCCAACAACGTCCGGAACCTCATCGCCGACAAGATCACGGCGCTACCTATCAGCGCACAGCCGGGCGCCTCTCGAGACTTCCGTTGACCTCGACCGGTTAGCTAACGTCTGTTGACACCGGTTCCACTTGCGGTGCTCAACCCGCATAACCCGAAACCTGACAAGATCGATCTCCGGGATGTCGGAGTGCGGTTCGCCGCGGCGGACGCGCTCCACCCGGGCCAGACAGAACCCCTAGTCGACTCCGATGCCCCGCCAAACGACCGACGCCCCTTGCGCTGCGTTCAGTCCAAGGGTCGGATGAGTTCGGGCCCATTGCTGCGGGCATGGTTGACTGCGCGGGAAACCGCGTAGATGTCCAGGGTTCCGGGTTCGGGTGGGCCCATCAGAATGCGGGCGGCATTCGGGTCGAGAAGGCGAGGGTCGAGCCATTCGTCCCACTGCTCTGGCAGGACGATCATGGGCATGCGGTCGTGAACCCGGCCGACGTCATCGGTGGCGTCGGTGGTGATGATGATGATGACGAAGCTGTGCAGCCACGCGTCCGGGTCGTCTTTGGGCTTGTCGGGGTCGTGCCAGCGTTCCCACACCCCCGCTGCCGCCAGTATGCCGCCGTCTTTCGGTCGCAGAAAGTAGGGCTGCTTGACCGGCTTGGGCCCGCCCTGGTCTTCCTCGACCCATTCGTAGAACCCATCGAGCGGGATCAGACAGCGGCGTGCGGCGAACGGGCGCCTGTATGAGGGCTTGTCGCTGATGGTCTCGGCACGGGCATTGACCATCTTCGCGCCGATCTTCAGATCCTTGGCCCACGGCGGGATCAAACCCCAGCGCAGCATCTCCAGCCGCCGCACCATCTGCGCGGCCGGGTCGTCTTTGGCAAGGGTGGACAAGATCGCGGGGGCGGTCTTGGTGGGTGCCACGTTGTAGTCCTCGCGCACCCCGTCAGCGGCATAGTCGGCCGAGACGTGGAAGGTCTCCGCCAGCTGCAGCTTGGTCTTGGTCGAGGCGTAGCGTCCGCACATAAACTGCACTGTGCCATTGGGCTCCGACAAACTTCACCGGCTTGCCCGATCCGGTTAGGGAAGGCTCCCGTCATCGGGCCACTGGGCGGTGACCCCTGTGCGGCGTACATGGTCGGCTTCCCGCTGGGTCAGCGTCCCCCTTTCCAGGAGCAGGTCGAGCAGCTTGTCCAGTGCACCGCATGCCCCGGCGTTCACCTCGACGCGCAGCTCATCGACTCGCTGGTGCTGGAAGAGGAGTTCTACCAGGCGCGAGACGGATGGGCCGTCCCCGTACATGGTGTGAGGGCGAAGCACCTCCACCGCCTCATCGAGGCGATCTTCGGCGAGCAGCAGATCTGCCAGCTGCATGGCGGCGAGGTCGGCACCGTCGCCTCGCCGCGAGCGCAGCCAAGCCATCGCCTCATCCAGGCGGCCCTGCCGCGCGAGGTGCTGTGCCCACGTGCCGGAGGCGTGCCACGGGTCCTCGGCGGCGAGGGCGCGCAGATCGTCTTCTCGTCCCGCGTCGCTGAGAAGTTCAGCCATCCGCGCCCCGCCAAGCATGTCGCCCATTTGCGCTCTGGCCTGGGCGTACTCGATCGCGGCATCGGTCTCGCCGTCGGCGGTCATGATGTCGAGGAGCTTGAGGGTCGCGAACCAGTTGCCATCCACGCTTAGCCGGTGCAGTTCCTCAACAGCGCCGCTCGCGGCGGCAAGTTCGGCCAGGCGCACGTTGGAGCCGGGCTCTCCGGTCGCTGCGATCTCGCGCAGGCGGTCCAGTCGTCCGCAGGCCACCAGCGCGTCGAGCAGGTAGTCGTCGGTGAGGGCCACGTGCGCGTCGTCGTGGGCCTGCAGGACATCGAGCGCAAGCTGCTGGTTTCCGGCGTCGAGCAGGCCGCCAGCGATCCGGGCCGCGGTGTGCCCTCCGCGTAGGGGCTCCATCACGATCGCGTGGTCCGCGTACTCATCCCCGGCCGCTGCCCGTTTGCGCAGCTCGGCCTGGGTGGTTCCGTATCGGATCTGGAGGTCCACGAGCTGATGGCCGGCCAGCTGGTCTCCGTCCTGCTCGGCCGCCGAGAGCAGGGCGCACGCCTCAGCCAGGCTGCCTAGGCCCGCCAGGATGTCAGCCGCCCTGCCCCGGGCGATGCGATCTCCGCTGTTGGCCCGGCTGAGGAGCTGCTCGACGTGCCGTGCGTCTGCATGCTCGTCGACCAGCCATGCCTCAGCGAGCAGATCGCCGCGAGCCGCCGCTTCCTGAATGTCGCCTTCTGCGGTTTCTCCCGTGATGCCGATCCAGCGGCAGGCGGCGACAAGGTCCCCACCGTCGGCCAGCGCACGCAGCTCGGCGATGTCCCCGATACGGACATGCAGGTCGGTGACCGTCGCCGCGATGTGAGGCTGCCCGGTGAACGGGCCGAGAACGGCGATCGCCTCGCTCGGATTCCGCTGCGCGATCAATGCGGCCAGCCACCGGGCAGATTCAGCCCAGCCCAGGGCCGCGAGCTTGGCGAGGAACCGCTCGACGTATTCATATCGGCTGCGGTTGCCCGCCAGGTAGGCCAATCGGCGAAGGTCACCGGGGTCGGTGGCGTGTTCCGCGAGCGCATCCCAGGCCGTGTGTGGCAGTGCTGCTGCTCGCCGGGTGCGGTATGCGCGGTCCAGGAGGAAGTCGGCAGGCTCGAAGCCGTCCGTACGGCCCATCTCGCCACCGACCGGGATCAGGGCGGAGGCGGCTTCGCGTTGCCTGGCCACCGCGTAGGACACGCCACCGTCCAGCCAGTCCTGCGGAGCCTCGGCCCGCTCGCGGGCAGTGAGGTATCCGGGCACGGCCATCTGAAGATGCGCCTTCGAGATGGCCGTGGTCATCCCGACGCGCCACGCGTCCAGGACCGCGGTGATCACCGCGGCGCCGTACGGATCGTGCGGAGTCTCCCATCGGCGAACGAGATCCGGGGCCGCTGCCAGGATCTGTGTGAAGCCCTGATCTTCTTCAAGCGCCATTTCCAGCCGTGGATCCAGGCTGGCCAGGGTGCGGGCCGTCGCCCGCTCCCCGGTGCTGAACTCGCCCGGAACCACGAACTGCAAGCCCAGGCGCAGCAGTTCGCCGGCGTCGTCGGGATCTGCGGCGACGGCGGAGATCTGACCTGCTGGTGAGCAGATGGAATCAAGATGACGGGGCCAGATCGTGCCGACGACGACGCATCCCGACCGGATGAGGCGCCGGACGGTGGCCGCGCGCAGCGAGTTGTCTCCTCTCAGATAGCTCACGAGGTTGTCGAGCCAGACAACCGTGCACGCGGAGCCTGATGCAACGTCGCGGTCGATGGGGTCGCCGGGAGCTGGGTGATAAAGCCACCATTCGGGCAGCTGGGCTTTGAGGGCCTCCAGCAGCGAGCGTGTTTTGCCCGCGCAGGAGGGGCCGACCATGATCACCAGGCCGCCGTTCTCGCTGGCGCGGTCAATGGCTTGGCGAAGGTCCGGGTCGAAGTCCCGCCCTGCGTAGGAGGTCAGGAACGGGTCCTGGCCACGCAGGCGGATAGCGGCATGAACGCCGAGGGTCGACGGGTCAGCGTCGAGCACGCGTACTGCCGAGGACGGCCGGCGCAGGTCTGCTGTCCTGGCGCGTGCGAGCGCAGCAAACCATGCGGCCTGATCGGCCAGCGCGACACCGCAGACGGAAAGGAACACACCGAGGGTCACGTGCTGCGGCAGCGCGGTCTTGGTCAGGCTCTCGAAGTCGCTCACGGTGGATCTGGGCAACCGCCACGTCGGATTCAGCTTTCGCGCCGCCTTGTCGAGCTGGTCGAGTCCCAGCCCGTTGCGGCTTTGGCGTAGAGCCCGCAGGGCTCTCGCAAGATCGTCGCGAGTCTGGACAGTCTCCGGGCCGATGGGACCGGGCTCGGTGGATCTGGCCGGCATCATCCCCCCTTTCCCGGATCCCGCGCTCCGGCCAGCGCGGCGCAGAGATGGCTAACAGGATAAGTCCCGATCTGTCCGGTACGCATATCTGCAGCTCGCGGGCCGCTCCAGCACCTCTTGGCCCTCCGGGATCCTCCGACGCCCTAGCCGGAGGCCCTGAGCAGGCGGTCCTATGGGCTGGTCATCGGGTGCTCCGGCCGGACCCCACACCTTTATCCCCCAGGAGGGGTCGTGTTCGACAGCATCAAGCAGCTCATCGCGATGGCCGGACACTTGTCCGAGGTGATCAGCGCCGTCATCACGGTGATGATCTTCGTCGACGCCTACAAGCGTCCCCGTCTCTAGCCACTCAGGTTCCGACAGCTGGTGGAGGCGGCGTGGGGAACCGTCTTCACCAACACTGCGTGCTGCGACAGGGGTTTGGGCGATCTCGCTCCGCTTTACCAGCGTGTGTTGCCGAGCGGGTCGTCTGCTGCCCCGTGATCCTGGCCGCCCGCGGCTGGCCCCGCAAGCACGCCACCCCGACACCACCACCAGACGGCGCAGGGCTACCACTGGGGTGGATGCTTGCAGGTCTGCGCCGATCGGCCGGCCGGGCGGATCGGGTCAGCAACCGCCCCGCTCTGGCAGCACACGCCACGGGTAGTGGGCGGCGTCCTCCTTTCTTCGGAAGGAACAGACCCATGTCCGTGACTTTGCTTCCGGCCAACCCGAATGAGCTGCTGCGCTCGATGCGCCGCGCCGCCTATCTCAATCCCGCCGAACTCCAGGACAACCCGCGCAACCTGCGCACCAGCCTGGACGATCTCGAAGACCTCAAAGCGTCGATCCAGGTGCTGGGGATCCTGTGCCCGCTAGTCGTGATCCCCGTGGACCCGGACGACGCCGACACCCCATACATGATCATTATTGGCCATCGGCGTAAGTACGCCGCCCTCGAACTCGAACACACCGAAGTGCCGTGCTGGATCGCCCAGGATGAGGGTGAAGCGCTCAAGGTCGCCGCGCAGCTGGCCGAGAACGGGCACCGGGTGGGGTTGTCCGCGACCGAGGAGGCCGAAGGTTTCCACCAGCTGATGCTGATGGACTGGTCGGTGGAGAAGATCTCTGCGGTGCGTCACCTCCCCGTGGCCGAGGTCAAGAAGACACTCAAACTACGGGAGCTGCCCGAGCAGGCCCGTCAGGCGACCGACGCAGGGCAGATCTCGCTGGACGACGCGGCACGCATGGCCGAGTTTGCCGACGAGCCGGCCGCGCTCGCCCGCATTCTCAAGGCTTCCAACACCTGGGGTGTGCAGCACGCGATCTCCAACGAGCGAGCGAAGAAGGCCTACACCGAGGCCAAGGAGCGGCTGAAAGCGCAGCTGGTCCTGGACGGGGTCAAGGTGACCTCGAAGCCGAAAGGGTTTCCGGCAGGGCCTGAGAAGCCGGTCAAGGTGCTGGTCGACGCCGCTGGTGTCGCGGCGGATCCCGAGGTGGTCAAGGCATTGCCGGGTTTTGCGGCGTTCGTCGACAAGGAAGGCATCGCCGGCGCGCAAGCGGTGATCTATTGCAGTGACCCGGAAAAGTACGGCTATACAGTCGCGAATCCCACCCACTACGGCGGCCGCGTCTCGATCGAGGAGCAAGCGCAGCGCGCGGCGGCTGCTGAGGCGAAGGCCCGCCGGCTGGAGGGCCTGGCGCTTGCCGAGCCGGTGCGCCACGAGTTCTACAAGAGCACGTTTGGGTCGGCAAAGGCGGCCAAGCGGCTGTTCGTGGAGGCGTTGCGCAGCACCGTGATCGATGAGGATCTGGCGCTGTACAGCGAATGGGAAGACCTCTACGCCGCTTTGGGCGGCGTGGATGACGACACCGTTCTAGCCGAAGCTGGTGAGGATCGGCTGCGCCGGTGCCTGGTTGCCGGGTGGATCACCCGTCATGAGCAGAACCTGCGCCTGGCCACCCACGACAGCACCTGGCGCATGAATGATGCTGCGGCGGCCTCGTGGCTGGACCGGTTGATCGCCGAGGGCTACACCTTGTCCGACGCCGAAGCCGAGCTGCATCAAGACATGCACGGCCACGACATGGCCGACGATCAGACGCTGGCCGGTAATCCTGCTCCGCTGTCCGGGGCTCCGTTCGCTGTCACCGACTCCATACACGGCGATGGTGATGCAGATGGCCAGCAGGACACCGAAGCGTCACCGTCCGATCAGGATGAAACCGGTGATCTGGACTCAGGCGCCGGTGGTCTCTCCGATGTGGATGAGGCGTTGCGGGAGCTCGCCGTGCAGGAGTCCGTGACCGTCTGACCTTCTCTTTCCTGTTTGTTACTGGGCGGTGGCCCGGGATTCGCATGCGTGCGGGTCCTGGGCTGCCGCCCTTTGCGTGTTCGGAGAACAGCACATGAGCTTGACGTTGACTGATCTTTTCTGCGGGGCTGGTGGCTCCTCATCGGGTGCGGAGCTGGTGGACGGTGTGCAGACCGTGATGGCCGCCAACCATTGGAAACGTGCCATAGACACCCACAATCACAATTTGCCGCACGCGTGGCACGACTGCGCCGACATCTCGCAGGTGGACCCACGCCGGTATCCGGCCACCGACCTGCTGTGGGTCTCGCCGGAATGCACCAACCACTCACAGGCCAAGGGCCAGAAGGAAATCGACAAGATCCCTGACGTGTTCGACGAGACCTTGCCGCCGGACGCGGCCGAGCGGTCCCGGGCGACGATGTGGGACGCCGTGCGTTTTGTGGAGGCGAAGTGGTTGCAGGGCAAGCCTTACGCCGGGTTCGTGATCGAGAACGTGGTCGAGGTCGTCAAATGGGTGCCCTACAGCGCCTGGCTCAGCGCACTTGAGGCGCACGGCTACTGCCTGCACGTCACCTACCTCAACTCGATGTTCGCCCAGGCCGGTGGGTCCGGTGCGCCGCAGTCACGCGACCGCTGGTACTGCGTCGGTCATCTCGCCAAGACCGGCCGCTGCCCCGACCTGAAGAAGTGGACGCATCCTTACGCGACGTGTAAGCGGTGCGGACAGCATCAGCAGGCGCAGCGGTGGTGGAAGAACAAGGACCGGCAGTGGGGCCGTTACGGGGATCACGGCCAGTACTACTGGATCTGCCCAGACCCGCGGTGTGGTGACAACCGGGTGTATCCGCAGGTTCTGCCGGCGATGGTAGCGATCAACTGGGCGTTGAAAGGCACCCGCATCGGCGATCGCCCGGAACCGTTGGCGGATAAGACGATGCAGCGCATCACCGACGGCCTGCAACGCTATGCCCGCCCGGCGCTGGTGCCGACCGGCGGGACGTGGCGCACCGGCGCGACGCCTGTGGACGCGCCGATGCCGGCCCGCACCACGCGGGAGAACGATGGCGTGAGCGTGCCGCCGTTCCTGGCTTTGCTGCGTTCCGGGCGCTCGCGCACGATCGGTATCCACGAACCCCTCGCCACGCTCGTGGCGGAAGGCTCCGGGCACGCGCTGGTCGAGCCCCAGCCCGCCGAAGGCCCGTGGGAGGTGCCGCCTCTGGTCGTCGGTTTGGAAGGCCGGGCCACCGTCGCGCACGTCCGCCCGGTCGACACCCCGTTGCGGGCGCAGACCGGCCGGCATCAGGACGCTTTGGTGGTGCCGATGCGCAACCACGGCATCGCCCGCCCCGCCGACAGCCATCCGCTGCCGACCGTGACCGCGGCCGGTAACCATCACGGGCTGCTGACCTGGCCGGAGCTGCTGCTGCCCTACTACGGCAACAGCACGGTACGCCCAGCCGACCGGCCGCTAGGCACCCTGCCCACCCGCGACCACTTCGCCCTGCTCGGCGCAGGCCAGGCGACCTCGCTCAACCCGCTGGACTGCTTCTTCCGGATGCTGGAACCCGGCGAAATTCAGGCGGGGATGGCGTTCTCAGCAGGCTACGAAATCCTGGGCACCCGCCGGGAACGGGTCCGGCAGGCCGGCAACGCGGTCACCCCGCCATGCGCGCGGGACCTGATCGCCGCCCTGGTCGAGACGATCACCGGGCAGGCTCCGACGTTCCGGCCCGACCGCTTCGCACTGGCGGCCTGACATGACCGAAGCACTGCACTCCGACACCGTGCTCGTGGACCGGCTCACAGCATGGCTCAACGAACAGACCGAGGTGTCCGGCGGCGACGCCGTCGAGGTCATCTGCGAACTGATCGCCGAGTCCGGACGGCCGCTGCTCAACGAGACGTGGGAGGTCTGCGCCGACGTCGAGCAGGACCGCTACGGCATCAGTACCGCTGTCACCGAGGTCGGCGGCTATCAGGTCCGCGTGGGTCAGGACCCGGACGCGGCGGGCGCGGATGTGGTCGTGTCCATCGACACCCCTGACGGGGACGATTTCGGGCTGGCGATCTCCGTTAACGGCCGCCGGATCCTCGATCCGATGACCTGCACCTGGCGCAGTTCCGTCCCCGAAGACCTGCAGATCACCCCGCCTGCCCCGCCGCGTAGGCGGTGAGCCGGACATGTTCACCGGCCTCGAACGCGGCCTGCTGGTCGCCGCCCTAGACCGGGCGGCGCATTGGACCGACGAAGACATCGATTGCTCCGACTGCCGGGCGGGGTGCTGCATCGACCCGGATCACATCCACGACTGGGCCGATGTCATGGCCTGGCAGGAACTTTCCCGCCGCCTGAGCGGCCCGCTCTGACCTACCCGCCTCTTTGCCACGCCGGATCCTCCTCGGGTCCGGCGTGCTGATTGTTTTCCCCTGCACTGATTGGAGCTCCACCGATGATGCGTTTGTATTTCCCGTTGACCGAAGTGCTCACTCTCGCCGAGCACGCCGCCGCGGCGCCTGAACACTCGCCGTCGTTCACCCAGCACGAGGACGGCAAACCCGGTGACCCGTCACTGGTCTGGGTCAAAGACGACGGCACCTACCTGATGACCAACGGCATCCCGGGCCTGCTGCATGACCCCGCCAACCCGGAGTCCAACGTCGTGGTCTACGCCGAAGGCTGGGGCACCGGGACCGGCCCGGACCTCAACCAGATCGACGATATCGGCGGGGACGACTTCGTCGAACACATCCCGCTCGACGAACGCTACGGCGAGTTCCCGACGTTCCTGGAAGCCTTGCGCGCCTACCTGAAGGCCGGATACGCGTGGCTGATCATCGAATCCCGCGCCGACCTCACCTTCGACATCTCGATGGCCAAGGGCGTCCGCCGATGAGCCGGTGCACCCAAACCCAAGCCCTGCAACGCTTCGCCGCCCTCGGCGACGCCGACGCCGGACGGCTCACAGGACAGTGCCTCTACCACAACAGCAGCCCAATCCCGCCCGGCACACTGCGCGAGGACGCGGCGAACCTGTTGCACGCCAGCGTCTACCGCCAACCCGGCGAGCCGGTGACCGGGGAGACGCTGGTGTATGTGGTGTCCAGTGATGGCACGCCGGTGGCGTGGCTGGACTACCAGGCCCGCGTGCACACCCCGCCCGCGCAGCTGACCTCCTATCAGCGGGCACACCAGGTTCAGGCCGTGACCGCGTTGTCGCGGCTGACCCGTGACGCGCTCGGAATGCTGGCCCGGCTGCGCGACGCCCGTGACCGCCGCGACCACACCGGGTCGCAGCCCACCGCTACCGGGCTCGACGCCCGCGTTCTGGTCGCCAACAGTGATGATCCGACGCTGACCTACTGGACCCGCCTCAACCCGGATCCCGCCGTGACCAGGCGGCATGTCCAGACGCTCACCGGCAGTACAGAACCAATCGTGGTCGAGGTATTCGGTTACGGCGACTACGGCCGCCATCGTGCGGTCATCGACGTGGAGATGCTGTGCGCCATCGAGGAACTCGCCGTCACCCACGGACTTACCGCAACAGCGGTGGGTGACTGGCTGTATGCCGAAGGCGCCGCCACCGCGACAACCCTGACCCCGCAACAGGTCAAAGACGAATTCACCACAGCGTTCGCCGGGATCTTCGACTCCCGGCCTGCGTTCGCACGAGCCGAACGTGACCGGCGCGGCTGGACCCGGCTGCTCGACCAGGCCGGCATACCGCGCAACCTGTTCGACGATCAGACGTTCGCCCGGCTGCTGTTCACCAGCGACTTCCGCGACATCACCTTGCACGACTACCGCGTTGCCGTTCTCGCCCGCGCACCGCAAGGAGCAACGCGGTGAGCATGAAGCCATCGACTCTGCGGCTGCGCTCCCGCACCGTGACCATCACCCCAGAGCACCGGCCAGGCGGCACCATGCTCTACCGCCTGGCCGGGCCCAGCGTGACCGGTGTGGTGAGCGTCGAGCCGTGGGCAACCGACACCCAGGCCGTGCCCGACCGTTGGGCAGTCAACCTCGGCACCGGCTCACCACTGGCCAACCACCGCGACGATCTGCCGGTCATCGACACCGTGACCCTCTACGGTGGCGGCGGCCCGCTGCAGCTGTCCCACAGCGGGTTCTGGGCCCGGCTGCGCATCTACGTCAAGCAAGGCGGCGCGGCCATGCACACCTCGCCGCAGTTGCTCGACGCCAAGCGCACCCTGTTCGCTGTGCTCAAGCACATCGGGGAGATGCACTGCCAGCACGATCCCCAGCCGCTGCTGCACGAAGCCGCCCGGCACAACATCATGCGGCGGCTGGCCCGTGCCGGGCACAACCTCCTGGCTACCTACCGCCTCTACGCCGAGACCCGCGACGAACTGGCCACGCGCACCGCTTTAGTGCGCGACCTGCAAGCACTATCGCCGCTGCGCCTCCTGCACACCCCACCGGCGAGGTGGCACGGATGCGTCGACCCGGACGTTTACCTGCGCGCCGACGACAACGGGGACTGGCTGACCTGCCCAGCTTGCGAGCAGCCCATCACCCGGCTGGAAGGCGGCGACCGCCTCGGCAGCCTGCTACAGGCCGTGACCGGGCACCGCTGCCCATGACCCTGCCGTTTCCGGCCGACCCGATGAAATGAGGCATCCCATGAATCCGCTCTGGCTCGTCCCTGCCTGCGCCGCGGCGGCGCTGCTCACGCTGGTGGCCTACCGGTGGATCAGCCACCGCGGGCCACACCGCCTGCGCCGCAACAACTTGCGGCCCATCACCGTCACCGACGCGCAGTGGGAACAGGTGTGCGCCCGGCAGGACTTCACCGACTTCCAGCCGGGCGAATTCGAGGACCTGCTCGACGTCCTGCAAGCGGCTCAAAGCGCACTGTCCCGCACCACCGATGGGAAAGGCGCGGTGCTGCCGCAATTGGCCGACATCGGCCTGTGGGACACCAGCGACGGCAACAGCTGGGACTTCGTGATGACCGTCGACGCCAACCAGACGGTGCGCGTCGCCTCGATCACCATCGGCATCCGCGCCTACACCGAACTCGGCCACGGACCTGACGCCGCCCGCGCCGTGCTGAACGAACTCCTCGAGGAACGCAACCACCTCATCACCCGGCTGGCCAGAACCCTGCCCCGCTGACCCACCGCCCGCTCTGAAGGGGCCGCTTTGCGCACACGCGCCAAGCGGCCCCTTTTCGTTTCGCACCAAGGAAAAGGACCACCCTGTGATCACGATCTATCACGACCACGAAGACGGCACCATTCTGCTCGGCTCACACCGAGGTGACGGCGTCTACGACATCGCGCACAAACACGGCTTCCGCGCCAGCCGCCAGGTTGGCGTCTATCTGCCCGGGTCGCGTGACCGTGACGCCCGCCGTCACCGCATCGACGCCTGCGCCGAAGAGCTGCGCGCCAACGGATTCGCCGTCGATGTCACCATCGACGATCAGTGGCGGCCCGCTGCTGTCCGCGAGGCCGCCCGCGACGAACGCGCCGACGAACGCGCCGACCGGCTCGACACCGCAGCAGTCGCCTCCGCCCGACGCAGCGAGGCGGCTCGGGCGACCTCCGACCGGATCTTCGCCGCCGTCAACGGCGAGCCGCCTAAGCCCGACCACTACAACTACCGCCGGGACATGGCCACCCGCCAGAAGGGCTGGGCCGCTGACGAGCGCGCCAGCGACCAGAGCGCCCGTGCCGTGACGCTGTCGCAGCGCGCCGACGCCGTACGCGCGCACGCCAACGCTAAAGACGATCCACGGGCGATCATGCGCCGAGTCGAGCGACTCAAGGCCGACAAGCGTGCGGCCGAGCGGGAACTGGCCGAGGCGCTGCGGGCCGGGTGCGCGCAGTCGTATCTGGATCGCTGTCAGCGCACTGTCGACCGGCTCGCCGAGGACATCGGCTGCCAGGAGGCCAAACTCGCCGAACGCGAAGCCGCCGGGGAGTTTGTGGCCTGGTCACCGGACAACCTCGCCAAGGGTGACCTGGTGCGGGTTGAGTCCTACGGTTGGTTCCGGATCGCGCGGGTCAACCGCAAGTCGGTCTCCCTCGACCATCGTGACTACCCGACCAAGGCCACCTGGGACCAGGTGCGCGGGCGGCGCCGCGACGGCTGGCAGATCGACGCACCGAACGCGACGCCGTGGCCGGTCTCCACCGCCAAGGCCGTCACCCGCTGGCAGAGCCTGGAAACCGAGGCCACCCGCGACAGCGGCGACCCCACGATCCCTGCCCGGGTCCGCGCGGCCATCCGCCTGGTCCACGGCCTGGCCCTCGATGCGGCCGACGCAGAGGTTGCCGCGTTCCGGCCCACGGGCTCCGAACCCGAGCACGTCCAGACACGACGGCGGCTGATGGTCGCCTACACCGGCGTCTATGACCGGCTGACTGCCGGGGAATCCGCTGAGGATCTCCAGTTGTCGGTGGAGACCGATCCGGTAGAGCCGTTGTGGCGCATGCCTTCCGGCGAACCAGACGATGTCCGCTGCGACCGGGTCAAGCCCGGGGACGTCGTCAAAGGCATGTGGGACAACGAGCGCGGCGGCCGGGTGCTGCGCGACGGGTTCTGCGGACCGGTCGCCTCCGTTAGTGAGGTCCGGTCGATGGACTACCGCGAGTGGGTGACCATCACCTTGGCCGACGGCACCAGCTGCGATTTCCGCGCGGGCTGGTGGCTGGCCGTCTACCCCGCCCCCACGCCGGCTCTCGCAGGGGCGCCGACGTGACCAGGAAGCGATGCCCAGGCGGCGGCTTTCCTAAGCGGGGCATGGGGTGTTCGGTCTGGTGGTATCGATGAAGCAGGGAGGTGAGCAGTCCGGTGACCAGATCGCTGCAGGAGACGGCGTGCGTGTATGCGGCGGCGGGGATCGCGGTGCTGCCGTTGCATACCCCGGCCGCGGACGGGACGTGTTCGTGTTATCTGGGGCCGGAGTGCGACTCTGCGGGCAAGCATCCCCGGCTGGCACACGGTGTGCTGGACGCGTCGGCCGACGTGCGGCGGGTGGCCGCGTGGTGGCGGCGATGGCCGCACGCCAATATCGGCCTGGCCACTGGCGGGGTGCTGGACGTATGCGATGTGGACAGCAACGCCGGGTTGCGCCGGGTGCTCGACGTGCTCGATGTGGTGCGCCCGGCCGGGCCGGTCGTGCGCACCGGCCACGGGTGGCATCTGTGGATGGCCGGTGGGCTGCCGTCGCGGATCGGGTTTTTGCCGGATGTGGATTGGCGTGGCGCGGGCGGCATTGTGGTCGCGCCGCCGTCTCGGCATCCGTCCGGGGCCCGGTATGAGTTCACACAGTTGTGGACACCGGATGTGCCGCTGCCGCCTTGCCCGGAAGTGTTGCGGCGGCTGGTGATCCCGGCACCGGTCATGCTGGTGCCGTTGGTGCGGGCCGAGATCGGCGATGCTGATCGTTACGCGAAGGCGGCGCTGGACGGCGAAGTGCGCCGCGTGCTCGACGCTCCTCGTCCGTTGATGCGTGGCCGCAACCGGGTGCGCGCTGGCGGCCGCAACAACGCGCTGAATGTGGCGGCGTTCCGGATGGGGCAGCTGGCCGCCGACAGCGGCGGCCTGGACGCGAACGTCGTGTGGCCGAGGTTGATGGATGCGGCCGTGTCGGCGGGGCTGCGGCCGGCCGAGGCTCAGCGCACCATCGCCTCCGGTTGGCGCGCCGGGCTGCGGCATCCTCGCCGCTGACTGTTCCCGATCCCGAATTTGTTGTTGCCGGGCAGGCCTTCCGCAGGTTTGCCCGGCCTGTTTGTGCGCGGTGACGCCGGGTGGGCGTGACCGGGGAGGAGCTCTGCGACTGATGTCTTACACCGAGGATGATTTGCTGGTCACTGATCCGCAATGGCCGAACTGGCGCGCCAAGCTGATCTGTGACGATCAGGCCGAGCAGCCGTGGGGCGATGGTTCCTGCCCGGCGCTGCTGATCGAACGTGGTGATGCCTGGTTCGCCAAGGGGGTGTTTCAGCCCGCGTACGCCGACCGGATTCTCCAGGCACGCCGCCATTTCGGCGACGACCAGCTGCTGGAGCGGTATCTGCGCATGTTGCACGGCACCACCACCGTTGTTCACGTGACCAGCCGCGACCTGGACGTGATGTTGTTCGACACCAGCGGGTTCCGCGACTACATCGGGGTGTCCGGTCCTGCGAATCTGGCTGCCGAGCAGCAGGAGTGGAGGTTCTGGCTCGACGGCGAGGTGTTCGGGATCAGCGTCGAGCACAACCCGCTCACCATCGCCAAGCCCGCATGGGTGGAGTGGGATGCGATCTGGGGCTTCTACGGCCTGGCCTACTCCCGCGAGCGTGCCAAGGAGCTGCTCACGGAGAACATCACGGCCGCAGTAGCCAAGTGGCGGCGGGACGGTGGCCGATGACAACGACCATCGCCCAACTGATTCCGGTGTGGCACGCCAGGATCGAGCCGCAGTCGGCCTACAACCCGGCGCCGGTGTTCCGGGCTGCGCCCGCGCTGCTGGACTCTGCCAGTGACCGGCTCACCAGCAGCAGTCTGCGAACCGGTTTGGAACATCTCGACTACTTCCAGGTGCGTGCCTACATCGAGCCGTCGGAGACTGGTCCGCGGATGTGGGGGTTCGAGCACGGATACTCCGCACCGCACTTCGTGAACCTGTGGCGGGCCGAGCCGATGGTCAAAACGTTGCGCCGCATCGAGAAGGGGCTGCGGGCACATGAAACGCGGTTCGGGTCGATCGGCGTGGGTGACGGCGTGGGTTACCTGGCGGTCATCGCCAGCATCGTCAAGGTGGAGCGGTTCGTCATCGAAGGCGACCAGCCCGATGGCATGTGGATGTCCGGGGTGCGCTACCGCGACGTGGACGCCGGCACGCTCAAATCAATCATCAGTGACCGGGTGGAGCGTCTCGACCTGCACTGACCCTTCGCGTGAACCGGCATACCCGCAGCATGCCCCGCGCACGTCGCCGCATGATGCCCTGGATGTGATCCCCTCGGCGCCCCGCTCACGCCGGATAGCAGGCGTGAAGCCCGGTTGCTGCGGCCCGCCCTCGTGCGATGGTGCGGCAGCAGGCACCCTGCCCGGCGATGAAGGCCGGGGCTTGAACAGCATCAGCGACTAGTGCATGGCCTCCGTGGTGTTGCGTGCGGCCCTGATAGGCGCCGGAGGTGTGGTTCCCGGTGATCTGCATGGCAGTCGGTGAGCCGCTCTGAGGGACCCGAAGGTCAGCCCACCTTCGGTCGGGGGCGACAAGCCCGGTCCAAAAAAGGTCTTGGCACCCGTGTCTCGCTGCGCTCGACGCCAAGATTTTTTGGCCCTGGTGGGCTTGCACCCCCGCCCTAGGCGGGCTTGGACCGGCCCCGTCAGCGCGGTACCCCGCCGCCGGAGATCACCAGATCCCGGCACCCGGCGAAAGGGCCGCACACCACACCCCTGATGGGAGCCACTGTCATGCTGTTCAACCTCGTCATCGAAGGCAACCTCGCCGACGCCCCCGAGCTGCGCTTCACCCCGGCCGGAAAAGCCGTCTGCAACTTGAGGATCGCCCACAACACCCGCCGCTTCGACGCCGCCAAGCAAGAGTGGGTCAGCGGCAAGACCACCTGGGTCGATGTCACCGCGTGGGAGACCCTGGCCGAGCGCCTTTCCGAAAGCCTCAAGAAAGGCGACACCGTAATCGTCGAGGGCCGCGACCTGGCCGCCCGACCGTACATGGGACGCGATGAGAAAGCCGCCGCCACCCTGTCTGTCACCGCCGTCAACGTCGCCCTGTCGATGCGGTACAAGCCCGCCACCTCCGGCGAACTGGTCACCTCTGGTGCTCCCGCAGGCGAAGCGTGGGCCAACGGCGGCGACGAGCCCCCGTTTTGATCCCAGCCCGGGTCCGGGCGCACACAGCGCCCGGACCCCTTGCCTCCCAGCACTTTCTTGGATTCTTGAACGGAGCTTTTGTCATGTCGTTGTTCACCGTTGTCATCGAAGGCCGTCTGGCCGGTTCCCCGGAAACCGGAGCCACCCGCCAGGGCCGCGAATACACCCAGTTCCCCTTCGTCTACCGCGACAGCTGGCGCGACGCGGCGGGCGTCAAGCGCGAAAGGGTCATGCATTTCGAAGTCATTTGCTGGGGCGATCTGGCCACGCGTGCCTACACCCTCAAACGCGGCGACCAGATCACCGTCGAAGCCGGGCAAATGCTCGCTTACGTCGATCACGATCTGCGGCGTGGCGACCAGGGCGCCATGCACGAACGCTGCGGGCAGCCGGTCCTGAAACTGTCGGCCCGCAACATCTCCATCTCGATGCGTCACGGTGACGCGCACTCCGGCCTCCGACCCGCCGCGCAGCGCCGTGGCGACATGGTGACCACCGCGCACGGCGAGCAGGTCCCCGCCGACGCCTACCCGGAGATCACCGCCGATCTCGAACTGGTCCACCACCACTGACCCTCGCCCATCCCCTGCGTGGGCTGGCCGCCGCTTCCCCGGCGGCCAGCCCACCTTTCCTTTTATGCCAAGGAGAAAAAGTGATCACGTTCGACAACACCACGTCGGTGGAACGCAAACTGCTCGTCTTCACCGACACCCCCGGCCCGCGATGGTCATTGCGCCGGGTGATCGCCGCACAGCTGGCCTACCTGTTTGACGACGACCAGATCGACGGCTGGTACGGCATCGGTGACACCTTCAACGTCGAGCAGATCATGCAGCCCGGGTTCCGCTACCCCGGCGGCGCACAGCTGTGGGGCTGGCTGGACCACAACGCCCTGTGGCGCATCCCCGCCTGGCCAGCCGACGCGTCGTTGCCGCCCGTGCTGGCAGAAACCGTCGAGGGCTGGATGGAGGGCGCGTTCGGCAACATCGGCTACGACATCTACACCCCGGCCACCGTCGTCACTGTCTCCGTCCCCGTGCCCGCGCAGCCCAGCGGGATATGCCGGTGCGGGCACGACGCCAGCGAACACAACGGTGCCTGCACCAGCCTGGTTTCCGGCAGCACGCTGGGCTGCGGCTGCCTCACCTGGCGCGCACCGAGGGTGGTGACGCCGTGAAGGATCGGCACGAACCCGTCGCGATCATCGTCCCCTACAGCATCGCCCTCAATCTGACCGAAGGGATGCGCACCGCCTACGAGTTGTTTCGCGACGTGGGCCTGGACTGCACCTGCATCGCCGGCCGCTACGTGCGGTCGGCGATGCTGGCCGCCGAACGCGTCCACAGCCTGCGGAACCGGCGTGCGTCGTGACCACCCGCCGTGCCCTGCTGAGCGTCGCCGCCGCCGCCGCGCTCATCGTGGCGGCGGTCCGGCAAACCGTCCCCGGTGAGCAGTGCTGCCAGTTCGATCACGACTTGAATATGCATGCCCTGGACTGCCCTGACTGCCTCGCCCTCACGTGCGATGACTGCAACGCGGGGCCGGGCGAAGAATGCGACTTTGGCTGCTCGTCCTACTGGCGCTAGGTCACACACCCCTCCAGCACCCAGGGCACACGCGCGGGCCGCTCCCGAATCCGGATCGCAGCCCTGTGGGGCGCGGCGCCCGGCAGCTCATGCCGCTGCGATACCGGCGGCGGCCGTGGTGGCTCCGAAGTCTTTGCCCCGCCAGGAGCGTCCGTCGTCTGGGCTGCCGGTGCCGCGCCGAAGCTGACGGTCGTGGTGGTGGCGCAGTTCCTCCAGGGTCGTGGCCGCGTGGTGTGTCGGGGGCCGTGCCTGGCCCGTGGTGCACGGCTGCCAGCGCGATCGAGACAGAACCGCCCGGCTGCGGCAAGGCCGCCGTGGCGGAAAACATCTTGGCCGGCTGCGCCGGCGCTGCGCTGCCACAGATCTTTTCCTTGGCGTCCTTGACCTCATCTCGGTCGGCCCCGTCCCCGAGCGGCTGTCAGCGCGGCAACCCCGGGACCAGACCCGGCAGGCACCGCCGCACCACGCGTGACCCCGACCCTGGAGGAACACCATGCGCCACCACAACACGCCCATCAGCTTCCGCCGCCGTGGCACCGGCATCCCCTCCGCCGGCCGCAGGTTCGTCCTGGCCGGGCAGAAAGACTTCTACGACCCCACCAACCCGGCCGACGACGCCGAGTACCGCATCGTCATGAGCTACACCGGTCGCTAAATCACGCGCGCCCGCAGGGCCGGACCCTTCTTCGGGTTCGGCCCTTTCGTGTGCCCTTCTGTTCGCCGCGTCGCCACCGGCTCGCCCACACCAAGGAGCTGAAACCCTGTGCCCAGCCTGCGCATGTTTCTCGACCTCGCCACCAGCCATCTACCCGAAGACGTCTTCCAGGACCTCGGTGGTATCAAGGGCGTCACTGCTCATGGCACCGCGTACGGGTGGCTGATGTGGGTACCGCCCAACCCGGACGAGCACGCCGGGGACTACCCGGCGATCCCCGGTGAGGTTCTGGTAGTCCAGCGGTACGCGCGGTCGCACGGCTGCGACTACGTGCTGTTCGACAACTCCGCCGACACCGACCCGCTACTTCCGGCCTGGGACTGGTAGTGGCTATGTGGTAGCGACCCCTGGGTGTGACGAAGGCCGGAACCTTTGCAGGGTCCGGCCTTCGTCTCGTGTCGTTATCGTTGCTCAGGTGTCCGGGGTACCGCCTGCCGCGCGGGCCAGCGCCGCCCGCACACCGGACACCGGCAGCCCGGTCATCGTCGCGATCTCCACCACCGGCTCGCCCAAGGTTTTCAGTTTCACCAGGGCCAAGTCTGCTTCGCCTTCCAGCGCAACGGCTTCGGCTGCCGCGTCTGCCAGAATCTTCTGCGCTTTCGTTTCCGCATCGGCGCGGACCTGTTCGGCCCGGCCGGAACGGTCGAAGAAGATCCCGACCGTCGCCTCCACGTCCTTCTCGTGAGCCGCCAATCGTGCGAGCCTCGCCGCTCGCACCTCCGACGCTTTACGCGCCGCCATCCGGTTCACACCCGCGCCATTCTGTCGTTTAGTCATGCCACGAAAAGTAGCTATCGAAAAGCCATTCCGGCAAGGTCAAGTCCTAAATTCAAGACAGATTAAGCCAACTAAAAGCAACGCAAAACCAAACCACCAAAAACCCCGCCAGCACAGCAGTTTCAGCAGCTAAACCCACTCCCCACCCTCCCAGAAACAAATCACAGACACACCTCTTGCAGATGCTCTTGCCACCGAGAAAAGCGGGCAGGTACTGTGCCTATTCGCGCACGCGACTAAACGCATTTCCCGCCCGCCGAATTCGATGCAATTCGAGCGGGCACTATCCGGCCCGAAGGGGGTGAGCCATCCAATGATGACCTTGAAGAAGTTGACCGTCGGAGACGGCTACACCTACCTCACCCGGCACATCGCGGGCGGCGATCAGGACTGGCAGCCCGGCCAGTCCGCCGCCGACTACTACACGGCGAAGGGCAACCCGCCCGGCCGCTGGGCCGGCCGCGGGCTCAACGAACTTGGTCTCACCGGGAGCGTGTCCGAAGACCAGATGCGCCACCTGTTCGGCCAGGGCATGCACCCCGACGCCGACCGGATCATCGCCGACTACCTCGCCCGCCACACCAAGGCCGGGATGACCGAGGAACAACTCGAGAAGCTGTCGATCAAAGCCGTCCGCGCGGCCACGCTCGGGCGCAGGTTCCCTCAGTACCAGACCCTGGAGGCGTTCGACGCCCGCGTCGAACAGCGCCTCGCCCAGATCACCAGCGAGACCGGCCGCGAACCTACCCAGGCCGAAACCGGCCGGATCCGCGCCGAGGAAGCGCGCCGCGCCCGCGCCGGAGTCGCTGGCTACGACCTCGTTTTCACGCCGGTCAAATCCCTTGTGCTCATTTGGGCCCTCGACGAGCGGCAGTGGGTCCGCGACGCGATCCTCAAGGCGCACGAGCAGGCCCGCGACTCCGCCCTGGCACTTCTCGAGGAGCACGCCGCCTACACCCGCGCCGGGGACACCGGGCAGGCGCAGGTCGACACCCGCGGCCTGCTCTACGCCGTGTTCGACCACTACGACTCCCGCGACGGCGACCCCAATCTCCACAGCCATGTCGTGGTCGCCAACAAGATCCGCGCGGTCGACGGCAGCTGGAAGTCCCTGGACGGAAGTGCGCTCTACCGGCTCGGTGTCGCCGCGTCCGAGCACTACAACTCCACCATCGAGACCCTGGCCGCCGAATACACCGGCATCTCGTTCGCCGTTCGGCCGGACACCGAGCACAAGAAGCACCCCGTGCGCGAGGTGCTCGGCATGCCGGTCGACTACATCAAAGGCTTCTCCGCCCGCCGTGGTCGGATCGAGGCCCGCTACGAGCAACTGGTCGTCGATTTCCGCCGCGCCTACGGCCGCGATCCTGAGAAGCAGGCGGCGTTTTCGCTGGCGGAGCAGGCGAACCTGGACACGCGCGGCGCTAAACCCAAGCCCCGCTCACTGGCCGGACTGCGCGCAGAGTGGGCGCAGCGGCTGACCGCCGAACACGGTCGCGGTGCTCTGGCTAAGCTCCGCGCTCTGGTCACTGTCTCCGGGCCGGACGCCGTTGCGGCCCGGCTATCCACAGACTTATCCACAGCCGATATCAGCGGGCTGGCCGAGCAGGCTGTCGGCTGGGCTGAGCAGTCCCGGTCCACCTGGACGGTGTGGAATCTGCGCGCCGAAGCCGACCGTATGCTGCGCAACCCGTCGCCTGAACTATGGCCTTCCGGTTTTGTCTTCGCGACCGCCGACGAGCGCACCCGTGTGCTCGAAGCGGTGGTCGCCGAAGCTATCCAGACCGCCTGTGTTCCGGTGACGGTCGAGCCGCAGTTGCACGAGCCGGCCATGCTGCGACGAGCCGACGGCGTGTCGGTGTTCCACGCGCACCGGTCGGCGCGCTACACCTCCAAGGAGATCCTGGACGCGGAACAGCGTCTCCTCACCGCCGCTCGCACCCCCGCGACCGCGGGGCTATCCGCCCTTTCCGTCCACGCAACCCTGGACGGCTATGAAGCCGTACACGCCAAGCAACTCGACGAAGGCCAGCGGGCGATGGTCGCCGCATTCGCCACCGACCCGCGCCTGATCACCGTCGGACTCGGCCCAGCCGGTTCGGGCAAGACCACCACGATGCACGCCTACCAGCACGTCCTGGCCTCCCACGGCATCCGCCTGATCCCCCTCGCCACGTCGGCTGCCGCTGCCGCCGTCCTGTCCAATGACTTGGGCACGCCCGCCGAGAATGTGCACAAGTTCGTCTACGAGCACCTCACCCACGGCCAGCCACAGCACGGCCACAACGGCAAGATCGACGCGCGAAAGGCGTTCTTCCGGATCAACCCCGGTGACGTGATCCTGGTCGACGAGGCCGGGCTGGCGGGCACCCGCAACCTGGATACCCTGCGTGCTTTGGCCGAACAGTATGGGGCGACGATCCGGCTGCTGGGTGACTACCGGCAGCTGTCGGCCGTCGAGTCCGGTGGTGCCCTGCGGCTGATCGCCACCGAGGTCGGCGCGACCGAACTCTCCGTTCTGCACCGCTTCAGCAACCCGGACGAGGCCGCCAACACCCTGGCGTTGCGCGACGGCGACAGCAACGCGCTGGACTTCTACGCCGACCACGGCCGCATCCGCGGCGGCTCAGCCGAGGCGATGATCGAGCAGGCGTACAACGCCTGGCACGCCGACATTTCCACTGGCCGCAAGTCGCTGATGTCGTCGGCCACCACCCAGGGCGTGGCCGCCCTGGCGGCCCGCGCCCGCGCCGACCGCGTCGCCGCCGGCCAGGTCGAGCATGATGGCGTCGCGCTGCACGACGGCAACCGGGCAGGGGTCGGGGACTGGATCGTCACCCGCGACAACGACCGCACCCTGACCTGCCACCGCGGCAAAGACTGGGTCCGCAACGGCGAATCCTGGACCGTCACCGCCCGCAACCAAGACGGCAGCCTGCGCGTGCAGCACATGGGCCACGGTGGCACCCTCACCCTGCCCGCCGACTACGTGGCCACCCGCGTCGAGCTGCTCTACGCCACCACCACCCACCGCGCCCAAGGCGCCACCGTGGACACCGCCCACGCCCTGATCACTGACGACATGACCCGAGAAAACCTTTACGTCGCCGCCACCCGGGCCAAGCACTGCACCACCCTCTACGCCGTCACCCACCGCATCCTGCCCCTGGATGAGGACGACCGGCTCGACCGCACCGTCTACGACCGCCACGGCCGCGCCGCCCGCGAAATCCTCGAGACCGTCCTGGCCAACGAAGGCACCGAAGCCTCCGCAACCGAAGCCATTGCCCAAGCCCAGGACAAGGCCCGCTCACTCGCGACGTTGCTGCCGCGGCTGCGCTACTCCGCCGAACTGGTCGACGTACAGCGCCTGGCCGACCTGGTCACCCGGGTGCTGCCAGACGACGCGTGCACCGTGCTGGCCGACCCGTCCTGGCCCACGACCATGCGGGCCCTGCGCGCGGTCGAAGCCCAAGGCTGGGACCTCCAGCAGGTCCTCGCCGGCACCGCCCGCCGCGGTCCGCTGTCCGGCACCAACGACCCTGCCGAGCTGCTCGCCTGGCGCGCCCGCGACTTCATCGACGGCCGCCTGCCCACCCCAGCTCTCGCCCAGCCCACCGCAGCCGACGCAGCACGGTACGCCGCGCTCGTGGAGGCGCACTTGCCCGCCACAACTACACCGTTCACCGCCGACGAAGGAGTCAGAACACCGCGCGCCCTGCACACCGACCCCGCCACCGGACGCCTGGACTACGCCAAGATCCTCGGCATGGTCGTCGGCGGGCACGACGCCGCCCGCGCCACCACCGAGCTCGCGTGGCCGTCGCTGGTCGCCGCCGTCCGGCGCGCCGAGAACGCCGGACATGACCCGATCACCGTCATCGCCCAGGCCGCTGTTCAGCGTCCCCTTCATGACGCACGGTCGGTATCCGAAACCCTCACCTGGCGCATCAACCGCCAGGCCACCAACCAGCCGATCCCCGCTACCGAGCAGCCCGCCGACGCGTGGCGCGCGCTGGCGTGGACGCTCAAAGCAGCAGAGAACAACGGCGTCGCGGCCGACGATCTGCTGCGCACCGCACCCACCGGATCAGACCTGCACGCGCTGCGCTCACACGTCCAGCGCCTCACCGCACCCGCCCCACAGCACGGTGTCCTGCCCTGGGAAACCCCACTCCCGGCAGCAATCCCGACCGCGTTCTCCGAACACATCAGCACCACCACGGCCCTGGTCGACGACCGCGTCCACGAGCTGACCACCCGAGCCCTCACCGAGCAACCAGCCTGGCTGGCCGGACTCGGCACCCTGCCCACCGACCCCGCCCACGCAGAACAGTGGGTGCAAGCTGTCGGGATCGTCGCCGCCTACCGCGACCAGCACCACATCACCATCGACCGCGCCGACCAGCCCCTCGGCACCTACATCCCAGAGACCTCCGCCGCCCACGACGCCTACCTGCACGCCGCCAATGCACTCCTTACCGCCCGCCACCCCGGCACCGATCCGGCCGATCCGCTGGTCGCCCTGGTCACCGCCGACGTCTACCACGCCCTGCCCACCGAACAGCGCGACCAGGTGGCCCAAGCCGTCGCAGCCGGCCTCGGCGGCGACTGGCTAGGACCCCGCCACGGCAACGCCGACACCCTCCTGGCGGCACCCGTCTACACCACCCATCTACATGCCGAGATGGTCCGCCGCGGCCTGCTCACCGAGACACCAACCCTTGCGGCAAAACCGGAAACCGCAGCAGCAACTCCCGCCACCCAGGTGCTGATGGAAGCACCGATGGAATACCACCAGGCCCAGCCCGACGTCACCATCACCTACTGACCCAAACCGCCTTGCGCATAGTGCAGGGCACCAGACCTGCCCACGTCGAAGGCCGCGCGAATCCCGCGCGGCCTTCACCTATATCCGCAGCGATCAAGGAGCCGATCATGGACACACCCTGGGGCACCGCCCAATCCGTCCGAGTCATCGCCGAAGGCATCGTCGAGGTCACCACCGCCTCCCACGGCGGCATCCGCTTGCACCCCGCCCGCAACGCCTCGGTCCCCGCACCGTTCCGCGACCGCGACGGCTGGTACGAGGAAGACGCCGAATGGGCGTTCGTCGCCCTGACCTTCGCCGAGTTCTTCGACCCCGATCACGTCCAGTACGCCCACCTGCTCGCCGCCCGTTACTACGCCGAGAAATACATCGAGGTCTACGGGGCCGATCAGCAGCAACAGATCATGCGCGACGAAGAAGCCATCCGCGCCCGCCTAGCGGTGCCACGGGAACTCCGATGACCACGCACATCGTGCAATACAGCGGCGGAATAGGCAGCTGGGCCACCGCCATGCGCGTTGCCCAGCAGCACGGCACCGACAACATGATCCTCCTGATAGCCGACTCGCGCGCCGAAGACGCCGACCTCTGGCGATTTGTCGCCGACAGCTCCGCGCATCTGGGCCTGGAACCGGTAATCGTCGCCGACGGCCGCACACCCTGGCAGGTGTTCGCCGACCAGCGCTACCTCGGCAATGCCTGGATAGCGCCGTGCACCTACCACCTCAAACAGAAACCCTGCCGCCGCTGGCTGGAAGCAAACCACGACCCCAGCAACACGATCCTTTACGTCGGCATCGACGCCTCCGAGCAACGCCGCACCCACGCGATCACTAAGGCATGGCAGCCGTGGAAGGTGGAGTTCCCGATGTGCGAACCACCGTATTTGAGCAAGGAACAGATGCTCGACTGGGGGCCCGCGCCGAAGGCCTCCGACCACCACGTATGTACGCCGAAGGCTTCTCCCACAACAATTGCGCCGGTATGTGTGTAAGAGCGGGCCAGCGGCAGTGGCTACACCTCCTGAAGGTTCATCCGCCGCGATTCGCATACGCCGAAGCGATGGAGAACCGACTACGTACGCAACTTGGCGATGTCGCGATCCTGAAAAGGAAGCTCAAGGGCGTTGCCTCGCCGCTGACACTTGCCCAGCTTCGTCAGTCGGCACCGTAAGGTCTGGCCACCTAGTCTCCGAGATCAACCGGTCCACCTTCGCCGTTCTTCGGTTTGAGGACGAGGCTCACGCGGTGTGCCGACTCGACAGTTCGGCCTAGTGACCCTCCGGCCTCGACCACCCAAACCTTCAATGCCGCTTCAGCGGAACGCTCCCTCGAAACAGTGACGCTGAATTCCAGTTCGACCGGGCCGAGTTCGAACGGCATTTCAGATCCTTGGCCGCGACGCTGAGCCGTAAGCAGTTCTCGCCGGATCGCATCGATGGCTTCCGCCAGCTCGAGTCCGTCTTTCTCACTCATAGCTCTAGCTCCCATTCCATTTTCAGCTCCGTCTGCCGGAGTTGCTTTTGCTGTTCTTCGACTTCTCGGACCATTTGCTTCAGGGGATCCATCGCTGTGGTGATGTTGTGAATCTGCTCGTCACCGGCCCGGTTTAACCTCATCGCCAGATCTTCCAATCCTTCTCTGGCAGAGAAGGTTTCTAACGTCTGCATGGCACCGCGCATGTCTGCGACCTCGTATTCCGGCAAGGAACGCAGGGCATCATTCAGGTTCCAGACTGCCTTCTTGACCTCGTCGTGGAGATTGGACAAGATACCGCCTAATTCCTGTAGCTGGCCCGGGACCTGCCTTACGGTTGAGTCGAAGGTTCGTACAGCTGCTTTGACCTTGTTGATGATTTGGTCGAACTCTGCTCTGCTCTTGTTGAGCAGCAACATCTCTGCGGCGATTAACTCCGACTGGGTCTGCTGGCTTCGGGCAAGTTCGACCGCCTGGAGATTCGGCAGAGCGAAAACGCGCACATAGGCTGGCCACAACCAGGTCGGGGCTGATTGTCTGGCGTTGCCTGGGTCGCTCGCGGCGGCGATCAGCCGTTCTATGTCAGGCCCCCGTTCCCGGTATGCGGGTCCGAGTACCTGCTCCAGCGTCCCAGCATCTGTCGTCATTGCACCGATGGCTGCTGCATCCTCAAAAGGAATACGAACGTTCTCTTGCAAATGGGCCGCCACCAGCTCGGCGATCTCAGCGTGCTCGCCGGCAAGCCTGAACAGTAATGCCAACGCTCGTGTCTGCTCTTCAGGGCTCATCAGCGGGAAGAGATCGAGTAAGGCTGTCGGGCTCCGTAGGAGTGTGTGCGCCAGCAAGCGGCCGGCCAGTACCCGTATTGGCATCGGATCGATGTCACAGCCGTTACCCGGGTACAGTTCGGCGATCGCCCTGACGATGGATCTCGGTAACCCACTGCGGCGAGACATAATCTCATGTAGGCGTTCAGCGCTGGAGAGGGTTCTTACCCCGAAAAACAGAAGCGCAGCTAGGAACTCAGCCACCTCTTCGAGCATAGGCATGGTCGCGCCAAAGGCGCGGGCATAGCTGGCTAGGCGCCGGATCTCAACATTGATCAGCTGGTCCAGCGGTTCTGTCATGTCACCGTGCCCATGTAATCTGAGCGCCCATCCCAGCGCGAGTGCATGCACGCTGAGGACGCCTGGATGATCCTCCTGAGCCGTAAGCACATTCGGGTCAAGCAATCCGGCTTGCGATGCATCCTCGAAGGTGGCGCGGCTCATTGAGGTTAGGATCCGATTGAACGTCTTCGCGGCACGAGCCAGCTCGGTAATTTCGTCTACGGCGGGGCTTTCTCCATCGAGTTCGAATCGCGCGAATGCCTCGTCGCCAAGCTCCGCAGTGCATGCCATACGGAGCGTCTCCCACCACAGGCCGGTTCCGCGGGCGCACAGCAGGACCTTTACCGGCGTTAACTTGTTGTAGGCGAGGTGAGCGGCAAGGTCTGCGATCTCGTGGACACGCGTTTCTGGGTCGTCGACGATAAGCAGAGTTGGAACCGCGAGTCGATGCAGACGGCGTAGATCAGCGGCCTCCAATCGCGCTGACATTCCGTCTACCAGGCGTTCGACAGCCCATCCATCTCGGGCCAAGTCTTGGCCAAGCACACAGGCGACGCGACTCTTGCCACTTCCCACAGGGCCTGAAAGGACTCCAATCTCGAAACCCGGACGCTTACACCACTGACTGAGCTGTGATCGGGTGGATCTTCTTCCCTTAAAGGCGATGGCCTGCCGGTACGGCTCCAGCAGCACACTTGGCGTATCACGATTGATCGGATACTCGTGTTTGTATTTCAAGCTGCGCGGGAGCTTGCCGAACTCGACCGCACGTATCGCGGGAAGCCCTCCTCCGCCAGCCGCGATGAGGAGCTTTCTTGCGTCCTTGTCGTTCCAGATCGGTGTTACCGCGGCAACTTCAAGCCGATCAAAGGGCGGGCTCTTCCGCCCTGCCTTAACCACTCCGATAAGCAGATCATTGCTAAGGACTGGGCCGCCTGAGATTCCGCCCCAGGGCGTCTTGCCTTCAGCGAGAGTGCTTGCCTCCCAATATCCACTTTGTACAGTGAAATGCAGTCGTTGCTGAACACCCGACGCCGGGTTGATAGTTCCAGTGACTTGCTCGATATTTCGGATCTCCCCTTTGCGTTGTGACAAAGGAAATCCAAGAGCCTCAGCCGCCAAGTCAGGCGAGTCCGAACACACCATGCCCAGACAGAGTGGCGATACGGGGAATGCCCGATCGCAGTGCATCAAAGCTAGATCATTTTCCGGGTCACACCACGCAATTTCCAACGCGGACGACTGGCTCCCGTTGTAGGCCTCACCTGCGGACTCCGCCACATGCCAAGCGGTCAACAGCAACCCCGGTTGAATGACCGCACCCGAGCCGCGCGGACCCTTCCCTCTTGGCTCGACTGCTATCACTTGTGAACGCACGCTTGGGATCCTCCATCGCCAAACCTTCAGCATCGACCATGATCGATGCATCGTAGTTGGAGAGTCCGACATTCGACCGACCGGAGAAAGTACACAGCGTCTCTTGCTGCCGTTGGGAGGCAATCATCCAGTGAGACTGCGGGCGGAGTCCCGTTCTTTCACCTCGGCCGAAACTCCGGGTGAAAACAGTCCAGACAGCTGGCCAATCAGGTTCACGGTCTGTTCCTGGGTCGAGGACTCACCGATGACCCGCTCGCCCGGCACCCCCAGGATGTCGTAGGGGTTGTACCAATCGGCCATCTGCTCGACGGTGAAGCCGGCCATCGGCCGAGTGGTGTGCCGCCGGGTGGTTTCTTCGAAGGACACGTCGAGGTAGAAGACGCTGCTGCACCCTTCGTGGCTGTCCAGCAGCCGCAGCAGCATCGGACGGTATTTGCCGGTCCAGAGGATTCCCTCGAGGATGACGTCCCGGCCGCGATCGACAAGCCACCGGACGTTGTCCTCGAGATAGTCGGCGATCAGGCCACCGGTTTTGTCTTGCTCCCACAGCACAATCCGGCGGAAATGGTCCTGTCCGATCAAAGCGCAGTTCCGGCCTGCCCGCTCACGGACCAGCTGCGCCACCGTCGATTTCCCCGAGCCGGAGTTACCTCTGATGATCACGAGCCGGGTGGACGAATCACCGCAGGGGCTTAGTTCGGCCGGCATCGGCACATGATGGCACCGGGCGGCAGCCCTGGCATCATCCGACACGGCTGCACCGGCGGCAACCTCAGTTAGCCGGGCGGGCTAACTTAGTGGCCTGTTCAAGCATCCAAGGCCAGTGTGCGCCTTACTCGCAGCCGCCTTCGCAGACCGCTGTCTCCAACACGTGTAAGCCAAGATCGGTCAGCAATCTGAGGTTTCGCTTCAGCACCGGGCTGCCCGCGAGCTGGTTGTCGACGTGCGCCCATAAATAGACGGGCACAATGCCGATCGCATGATGGATGGCCTGTAAGTGCGTCTCTGTCGTTGAGGCCGTCGGCTGCTGCAACCCGATTAGCCCGCGCACATCAGCGCCGCTCACCCTTCGGCCGAAAAGATTCCGGGTTCCATCGGCGCGAAGAACCCGACCGTGTAATTGGGCTGTGGCAGCCAATGCAGAACTTGGCCGTGCTCGATCAACACGCGTTTGGCCATGTCTTCGGCGGAGTCGATATCGGTGTAGGTGCACATATCCCAGGGCTGTCCATCTGGATAGAACACTCCGTTTCTTGCTTGTGGGATGCAGAACCCGATAGCGCGACGGTTCTGCGGGCCGCCGATGAGCGTGTAGCGGAGATCCTGAACTGGATCATCAGTGCGTGCTACGAGTCGCACTTTCCCATCCGGCAGGAGCTGGCTCTGATAGCGCAGCCAGTCGGGCAATGTCTGCTGGGTGTGCTCGGCATATCGGAAGCCCGACGGCGTGGTCATCACCTCTGTCAGATAGCCGCCGATCGTCCTGTCGAATCGAGCCTGGTCATTGCCGGTCAACTGCCGCAGACGCTCGCGATCGTTCGCAGTGCGCACGGGCTGACCATTGTCGATATTGATCCACCACTGGACGGCCATGCGTAACGACTGGGCCTCGTCGACTTCGGTGCTGTCGGGGTGCATAGATTCCTTTTGCCATTTGAGGTAGAGCTCGTGCGACTCATGGTCGCCGATTTCCAGTCTCCCGGGTGCGGTGACCGGGACTGCGGCGCCGTTTCGGATCCGCCACAGTGTCGGGCGCGGCACAAGGGCAGCGACGATAAATGTCTCGCCACCGCTGCCGCTACGGGCGCGCAGAGCATCCACCGTCTTAGAGATGTCGTCCGGGGCTGTGTAGATCGTCCGGTACAAAGTTTCCTGGTGGAAGGCTAAAGGGCCGGCGAACCCCACAGCCACAGTGGGAGAGACGACGAGCAGCTTCAGCAGCGGGCGGCGCAGTAGCTGATGCCGCGTCTTCGTATCGTCGACGGGATTGTCGTACGTCACCTGAGTATCAGCAACGAGGCTAATCCGACCATCGTGAATAGAGCCGATCACCAACGTCACAGCAACTCCCGTCTGGCCCCGTTCCCATCGATGGTAGAGGCGCAGCCCGCCACCCTCAGTGGCCGGACTCGGTCGGACTCAGCGCGCCGCAGATGCCTGCATCACCAACGCTTCGATCACCGGTCCCGCGAGGTCCTCACTCTGTCGGCCTCCACGAAATGCTTGACGTGCAATTCAAATGGGCCAGAGGAAAAAACTACGTCGGCAGGCTTCTGCGGGAGTGACTTCGTTCAAAGTCAGCGACACCGAGAAGAGCGTCCCTGAAGGTTACTCGCGGCTTCGTGAAAGGTCTGCGGTCCAAAACGATAACCGAGTGGATACCATGATTCGATTCGTCAGCTCTGCCCCTATTCTTTGAACTGACTGATGACATCGTCGATGTTGTTGACTGCGGTGGCGTTCGCCCAGACGCGATCGAAGCTTCTGAGATAATGATCGAATACTCGACCGCCAGGTAGCTGCCGAAGCTGTAGTACGGGGTTCTGTGCTGCTGCGGCTCCGTAGGTGTGGGCGTTCACCAGCATCATCTCGTCGCCGCGGTATATCGATGCGTAGAGCGTACGGTCGTGCAGCCTGAGTTCTATGTTTCCTGAGTCCAGGATAGGTGCGTAGTAACGCATCGTGAGGACGACCCTGTGAGCTACGCCTAGCCCAACGCCCTCTTCTTCGCCGCGTTCGCGTACTGCCGTGCCATTGGGATCGCCAAGTAGCAGGCGGACCCTGCATCCTTCCGCCGCGCGTTTGGCGATTCGGTAGACGTCGTGAATCTCAGGCAGAAACTGGCCAGCAAACGCAAGAACATCGATGCTTGTCTCTGCCGAATCGATCAATGACCGCCACAGCTCCGGGGGTACTGCGGAACGCGAGGCAAAGAAGTCCACGAGTTCAGCGCGACTTGACGCTGCCGCGCGGGTGTCATCTGCCACGGAAGGCCAAAGATAGGTCTCGTCGACACCGAGCAGCTTCGCGGTGGCCTCGCGGTGCGACCGGTGAGGGACGCGATTAGCCGTGATCCATCGTTCCACGGTCTTGTAATCCACTCCCACCAGCTCCGCGCACCTGGCGATCGATATCCCACGCGACGACAGTGCGCCACGGAGCCGTTCGTTAGGCACGGACCTACTCCCTTCCGATCGAGCCACTCGGACGATCAATCATCTGCCACCTCAGCGCGAGCCACCAGCCCACCCCAACACCCAGTGCTCCTATCCATAGCGGCGCGACGCGTAGCTTCTTCATAAAATCCTTGCGTCCCGGGTATTGCATTGTCGCTCGCTACCGAAGCGGCGTCGTGTAGTCGTAGTCGCGCACGTAGACCTGCATCCCTTTTCACCCCCTTCTTGGTTCGGTGTAGGTGACGGGCCGCGCCCCGTTACGGCAGCGGCCCGCCCCCGTTTCCTTGGTGAGTGACCTGTGGCGGACACTCACGGGCCTATTCCACTGGACTAAGAGTCATCGATCGGCGACGATCACAATAGGAGGCAGCTGTCTCCTACGTGCTCCCACTTGCCCCCGACCGGGAAGGTCCACTAGCGCCATGAGCGAGATGGGTGGTTCACTGCGGGCGGCACGTGAGGCAGCCGGACTATCCCTATCCGGACTGGCTCGGCGCACCGGCTACAGCCGGTCCTATCTGGGCAACATCGAGACAGGAACCAAGCAGCCCACACCGGATGTGCTGCGCGCCTACGAGCGAGCATTAGGGGATGACGTGCACCGACGCGATCTTTTCTCGGGATTGGCCGGTGTCGTGGCCGGCACGATGGCAGACGGCGACATCGCCGCTGACATCGTCCGCGGCATTACCGCCGAGCGTTCCCGGTTGCTTGCCACGGCTCAAACGAGCCACGCCACCGACAAGGCGATCGGGATTGTCGTTTCGCGCCAGACCCCATGTGTTGCCTCCCTGGCGAAATGGATGCGCTCCGGGAACCCGACTCTGCGTGTCAACGCCGCCGGCATCCTGGCCAAAAGCGGGCTACAAGACGCGGCAAATGCCGTCGCCGCGCATCTACGTGCCGACGCCGAGGCACGGCAGCTCTATTTGACGGCTGTCGTCTCCCGGGTGCTCAGCGCCCCTTGGGACGACGCCGGACAACTCGCCAGAACTGCGGCATTCGACGAGGATCAGATTGGCGCCGTGGCCGCCGAAGTGGCCAACGTCTATGACGCAGGTGCCCGATGGTGTGCCATTTACCTTGTCGGACAGGCGAAACCGCACTATCCGGGTATCGCTGACGTCACCTTGCACCGAGCGCTCTCGCGTGAACCATCACGCGAACTGTTGCGCCACATAGGTTTCACCCTCGCCGGGGTCAACCCCGTCATCCACAAAGGAGCATGAAACGTGTTCGTGATAGAAGTTCCATCGGGTGCGGAAGTCCTTGAAACCGTCGCAGCCGAAGCCAAGCAACGCGGGGTCACGGACGCCGCGATCGTGTCTCTCATCGGCGCTGTCGAGGGATGCGCCGTATCCACGATGGCGCTTGACGATCCGCTTAAAGACACCATCACCGAATACAAACAGCCCCTTGAACTTTCCGGCACCGGGGAAATCCGCGACGGCAACGTCCACATCCACGTGGTCCTTGGCTCGGAAGGAAACCAGACAATCTCCGGGCACCTCCACTCAGCGCACGTCAAGACATTCTTTGTCCGCGCCTACTGCGTCTCGCTTTAATAGCAGTTCCCTCATCAATGACACGTTACTGATTCACAACGCGTACGGTTTGTTCAACAAGAGCTGGCCGCGCACGACTGATCGCTCGATAAACAGAACTATGTTCGGGATAGCGGTTGAGAATCTCGTCGATGCGGTCCTGCACTGTGATGGGCATTCCGTCGGGGCTCGTGGTTAGATCAGCAGCGGCTAAAGCGTCGGCAACTGCGCTCTCTTCCCTCGGAAACCGATCCAATTCCTTGATTAGACCGCGCTCTGCCGCTTCGTAGCGGGCACCCGTGTGATGGGCGACAAGGGCGACTATCCGTTCTGGATAGTCGAGATCCTTTAAGTACAGCGCTCCATCTATGGAATGCATCCCCGTCTTGATGAGATCCGGCGCATAGCCAATGTCATGAAGCCAAGCCGCAGCGACCAGAACAGGTCGGTCTGGTTCATCAACTGTCCCGCTCAGCTCGTTTGCTCGTCGCGCGACACCTTGCACATGCAGCCAGCGCCGGCTCAACTCCGACGTGTCCAGGTGCAACTTCGCAAGCCTGGCGGCCGACTCCACTAGATCCTTCACGGCTTCGACGCTAGTCACGGTTCCGAGCCACTGGCTACGGACCTCTATGGGACGTTTGGAGACGTCCGAGGTCCCCTAAAACGTCCCATCATGTGCCTCTAGCCGATGTACGGCTTATCGAGGTTGCTCAGACCATGATCGATTCTCAGGCGCATAGACGGATGTATGTTAAGGTCGTCCAGCTTGTCCGGTTCAAGCCATATAACCTCGCTGGACTCGCTGGACGGCCTTACGGCGCCACCTGTTGGATGCGCCCTAAAGCAGATGGAGAACTGCTGGCGAACCTCGCCGTCGTCGTATGCCATGACGTGATTGGGATTCGTGTAGATTCCGATGATCTCGGTGACGACCACGTCTATCCCGGTCTCTTCGCTTACCTCTCGTACGACTGTCTGCGCTATCGATTCACCAGCATCGTGACCGCCGCCAGGGAGCGCCCAGAGATCGTTGTCAGTCCGGTGGATGAGCAGAATGCGCCCGCGTTCGTCCTGAACGAACCCAACAACTGATGGGACGACGCTGTTTGCGGCCGGTGCGTCTGGATCATTGAAGAAGTCTCTGCGTGCCAATGGTCCCGCCCCTATTCTTTGAACTGGCTGGTGACATCGTCGGTGCTGGTGAACGTGGTGCTGTTCGCCCAGACGCGATCAAAGCTTATGAGGTGATGACCAACAAACTGGCTGCCAGGTAGCTACCGAAGCTCCCTCGATGGGGCACATTGGAACCGTAGATCATCTGCCACCTCAGCATGAGCCACGAGACGTGCCCCTCGCCGGGGCACGCTTTACCTATAGCAGGCTATCGTTGTCGCGTGATTCTGGTTCTCTGGGATGTCGACGGCACCTTGATCAACAATGGCGGGGTCAGCAAAGAGATGTACGCTGCCGCATTCGAGATTCTTTCAGGTCAGCCGGCGCGGGTTAAGGCTAGGACCGATGGCCGCACCGACCCAGAGATCATGCGCGACCTAATCGAGCAGCACGGTCTTGAGCAGACCTCAGAGCACGTCGCGCAGCTTCACTCCGCTCTCGCCGCCGCCATGCGGGCCAAGGCCGACGTCCTGCGTAAGCGGGGCTATGCCCAGCCAGGGGGCCGCGAGGCGATCGACGCCTTGATGCAGCGCAGTGACATAGTTCAGTCAGTTCTTAGTGGCAATATCCGCGACAACGCGTACATCAAGCTCTCCACCTTCGACCTGCACGAAGGTCTCGACTGGGAGGTGGGTGCGTTTGGCTCGGACGCCAATCACCGCCCTAGCCTTGTGAAGATCGCTCAGGAACGTGCCTCGGCCAGTTACGGCGCAGAGTTTGGGCCGGTGAACACTGTCTTGATCGGAGACACCCTGCGGGACGTACGTGCCGGGGTCGAGGGCGGCGCACGCGTCATCGCAGTGACGACCGGTGTCGACAGCGCCGAGGACCTGACACGCGAAGGCGCCCAGATCGTGTTTCGCGATCTCACCAATACGGTCGCACTGCTGGATGCGGTGCTTCAGGTCAGTTAGTCCGTGGCCTGGTACGACTGATAGGGATAGGACTCATCCCACACGCGCCGAAAGCTCCTGGCGTAGGTGTCGAAAAGGTCGGCGCCATCTACGCGCCGTAGGTGCAGAATGGGTGCGATATAGCCGTACGCACCGTATATATGCTGGTTGACCAGCATCTGATCGTCAAACACGAAGATGCTGTTGTAAAGAGTGGTCCGATGTAGATGGAACTCGATCCCCGGCCAATCCACCAGCGGCTGATAGTAGGCCAGGGCCATTCTCACCCGCGCCGGGATCGCATCGAACAGTTGTTCTTCCCTGCCGCGCAGCTCGACCTCCGGGCTATCTGGGTCACCCAGCAGGATCTGCACCCGCGTTCCTCCGGCGGCCTTCGCCTTAAGGATCTCGATTGCCTCGGGATTCTCTTCGGGCAGGAAGAGGCTTGCGTAGGCAAGCAGGCCGATGTGGTCGTTCGCCCCGCGGAGCAGCTCTAGCCAGTGCCGCTTGGGTACCGCCGCCCGATGCGGATAGAACGCTTGGACCTCTGCCACGTCCTGGCTCCTGGCCGGCTGAAACTGCGGCCACAACCAGGTGAGCTCCACTTGCAGCCGCAAGGCGGCCTGCGCAGCGATCCGCCGGTGCGGCAACCGGTCTTTGGTGATCCAGCGCTGCACGGTCTTCGGATCGACACCAACCAGGTCACCCAGATCCGTCTCGCTGAGATTCGCCTTCATGAGCGCCTCACGTAGCCGCTCGTTCGCCATTCGCCGCCCCTCCCGTTAGGACGCTTCGGGACGTTACAGCAATCCATATAAGTCCCGCTATCCGTCCCAGCAACGCGGTGTTGACGTCCCGCTACCGATGGTGTGCTTCCTCCTGCACAGATTGATCGACGGCGAACTCCACACCGGAATCTCGCCTGACGGACGCCATAACTGACTGGCGGGGAGGGACATACAGATGGCGGCGATTCTTCAAGATCGCAGAGAGTCCGGCAAGAGTGTGACGGGCGACCGTACAGCGGTCGTGATTGGTGCCGGGCTGGCCGGCGCTGCTGCTGCTTGGCAGCTGGCGGAGTGCGGCTACACCGTGCGGGTGTACGAGCGTTCCGATGTGGTGGGCGGTCACGTGCGGACCGAGTGGGTGGGCAACATTCCCTACGAACCGCACGGAGCTCACATCTTCCACACCGGCGACGAGCAGGTGTGGCGCCTGGTCAACAAATTGGCCGATTTTGCCCCCTACCGCCACCGGGTGGCGATCCGCATGCGCCACCGCCTCATTGCCTGGCCAGTACAGATCGCGGAGCTGATGACCCTCGCTGACGCGGAGGAGATCTCACGCCAGCTCCAGGCCCGGCCGCCGCAGCCGGACGAGACGAACTTCGAGACCTACTGCGTCTCGCTCCTCGGACAGACGGTCTACGACGAGTGCGTCAGGGACTACACCCGCAAGCAATGGGCGTGTGATCCATCGTCGCTATCGGCGTCTGTCGCGAAGGGACGAGTCGAGATCCGCGACGACGGCTACCTGGATCTGTTCAGAGACCCTTACCAAGGCTGGCCGCGCAAGGGCTACGCCGCACTGGTTGAGGAGCTGCTCGCTGAGGCACATGTCCACCTCGGCTCGCAAGTCACCGTCGATGACATCCCCTCCATTGCCCAGCCGGGTGAGCCCGTGATCGTCACCTCTGCCCTGGACGACTTCTTCGCAGAGCCGGGCGCCCTTCCCTGGCGGGGAGTGCGGCTCGAATGCACCCGCATCCCGGATGTCACCCTCGCGCAACCGGCGATGGTGGTCAACGAACCGTCCGCCGACGTCCCTTGGACACGAACCATCGAAACCAAATGGGCGCTTGACGAACTGCACACCGTCCCAGGAACCATCGTCATGCGCGAGTTCCCCGGAGCGGACGCCAAGCACTACCCAGTGCTCGACGCCGCCGACGCCAACAAGGCGGCGCAACGTCAATTCCTCCAGCGCCTGGCTGCCTTCACCCGTAACCGCCTTATCCCCGCAGGACGCCTGGCGACCTACAGCTACATCAACATGGACGTGGCAATTCGCCAGGGGCTGGACGCTGCCAGAAGCGTTACGGAGTGCCAGCCATGACCAAATCTCTTGATTTCCAGCGTGTCTGGCACGTCCCCGCGGCCAGTTCGGTGTCGCAGCTCGCGGTCATTGTTCCGGTCGGCCCTAACCATGACCCAGCTGACTCCGTCGCGCGCAGCGATGACGCGGCCCAGGGCACCGGGACATCCTTGATGCACATCGTTGTCGTCAACGGCGAGAACGCCGATCGGCGCGCAGCCGACCTCATTCCCAAGCTCCATAGCCGCCTCGACCGGGTGGTACTGGTGTCCAACAACGACACCATCGGCTATGTGCGTGCCGTCCAGTCGGGAATGACGCTTGCAGTTTCGCTCGGGCTTCGCACGGACCGGGTTGGTTTCCTCGACGCTGACGCTCAGCTACGTTCGCCCCAGCACTGGCAGGTTCTCGGCGCTGAGCTGGATAGCCAGCCCGAACTCGACGCCATCAGCGGTCTTGTTATCCACGAGCAATGCCAGATCTGGGAGACACTTTCCTCCGCGACGTTCATAGCCGCCCTGGAACTCGCTACAGGCCAGCCTGTCACCAAGCCGTACCTTCAGGGCGGGGCCGGCGGTACCCTCGCGCGCTGGCAGCCGTTTGCCAACGCCGTCCAGGATGCCTTGCGGCTCAACACTCTGATCGGCCCGACGCTGTCTGCCACATCGATCGCCTCGGGCAGACGGGTCGCCGCCACCAGCACCCTCCCATGTGGACACACACCACGGCGGACCATGAAGGAATGGGCGGATTCGGTCACTGCCTACGAGCACGCATGGCGAGGACTCATCGACCTTCTTGGCAGCGACATTGAAAAGCCGTGGCGCGAGTTCCTTGTCGCAGCTGAGCATGCCTTGCGAGATCGCCACAAACTTCTGGTCGACATCCGCTACAACGGCGCACTGCGCCAGCAAATCGTCATGCGCGTCACAGCGGAGCGTCTCATGCTCCAGGCAGGAGCAGCCCGATGACTATCCCATTCCACTCAAACAGCAGGCAGAACAACAACATTGCCGCATCGCTTTCGGCCGCGCTCAGCCAGCATGACTACTGTGACGACGCGTCCTTCGGGCGCAGCATCGAGCAGTTTGAACGTGAACTCGCCTCCTACTGCGGAGCCCGCTTCGCGGTAGGTGTTGGCAGCGGAACAGACGCCTTGACCATCGCGCTGACGGCTCTGAAGCTTCCTCCGCACAGCGAAGTCATCACTTGCGGATTCGGCTTCTACGCCACCGCGGCAGCGATCCTGCGAGCCGGACTGACACCCGTATTCGTTGATGCAGAACCGGACAGCTATCTCATCAGTCCAGAGGCCGTACTCGCGGCGATCACAGAGCAGACCTCAGCGATCCTGCCCGTGCACATGTTCGGGGAACCGGCGTCCATTCGCGAGCTGTCCCAGATCGCGATCGACCACGAGCTCGCACTCATCGAAGACTGCGCGCAGGCCGTGGGTGCGCGCCACGGCGACTACACTGCAGGGACCTTCGGCGACTCCGCCGCATTTAGTTTCAACTGGTCCAAACACCTATCCTGCACCTCCAACGGTGGCGCCATCGTCACCAACGACGAGCACCAGGTGGAGACGCTTCGTGCGCTACGGGCCTACGGGTCGGCCGGCGGATTCTGGCATCCAGAGTTCGGCATCAACTCCAAGCTCAATCCCTTCGAGGCACGTGTCCTGTCGGCCAAACTGCCACACCTCGACGGGTGGATCTCGCGGCGCCGGGACATCGCGGATCGATACCGGAAGAATCTCGGCAGCTGTGCACTGCTCCAGCTGCCATCACCGTCCGAGTCAGGCCACGTCTATCACAAGCTCACCATCCGCCATTCCCGGCGCGACGAGCTGCGCGAATACCTGAAACAGCATGGCATCGGCTCAATGGTCTGCTACCCCCACTTGCTCGGCGAACACACACCAGTCGCCAGCCGGTCGCGAAGCCGAGACCTGACCAACGCGAAAGCGGCTGCTGACACCGCGCTGTCCATTCCTATCTGGCCGGAACTCACCGACGTTGAGGTCGACACCATCTCGGAGCACATCACGGCCTTCTGCGAGACGCCATGATCACCGCGTCGCTGGTCCCCGCATTCGACAGCGCCAAGCTGATCCGCACGTTGTACCGCTTCGACTTCCGCCGCCTAGCCACGCTAACGGGGCTCACCCCCGCCGCATCTGTTACCGATCTTCAGCAATATCCCGGTGCCGTCAACGGACTGACTCCGCTGGCAAACAACGGCTTTCACCGCGTAGCCGAACCCGGGTCGATCGTCGTGGGCGGCGGTTGTCTCGGATACAGCAACGCAGACCTTGCCCAGCTGCGCGTGGACTACCTGACCGACACGATGCTCGCTTTGGCGTTCGCAGCATGGGCACGCTTGCCGTGCCTGATCTATCTTCCCATCGGCGAAGAAATGATCACCGCCGAGCCAGGCCAGCATGCCTCCTGGAGCCAGTTCGGTGACCGCATCGAGCTGGTGGTGCGCGGACTTGCTGCCCAGTTCGATACGGGCCAGCACATCCACATTCTGCGCACCGACACCTCCCATGTGCGTGCGCTACTTGACGAGCGCGGATCTCAGCTTGCCGAAGCGCTGCCAGCCTCGGCCATAGGTTCGCTGTATGCACTGCGACCGTCGGGCAAGGCCGTGAGCCCCAGCGAGGCACGCCTTACGCAGTACCGCTCTACCATCGCCACTTATCTGCCCGACGTCATCAGACAACTGCTCGGGCAGCAGACGATCAGGCGGGTGATAGCGGCCGAGAACCTGCATCAGGTCAAAGCAATCGCCCAGGCACGCCAGCTCGCCGGCGCCAGCGGCGACAGCATTGATCACCTTGCGCACGTCCCCGCGCCGTCACTAGGTGGCACGACCCGGATGGCCACCGCCGCAGCAGACAACGTCATTCTCGCCTGCGCTGATCCGGCAACCAGCGCGGCCGCCGTCCATCGTGCCAATCAGACCGTCCAAACCTATTGGCACGCCGTGTGGTCCACCCATCGCAGCCTTACCACGGCGGATCACTCGCCAACGCTCACCAATTTCTTCGCGAGCTATCGCTCACTGCTCAGCCAGGAAGGCACACTATGAGGGATCAACGTGTTGGCGTTATCGGCCTGGGCGAAATGGGCGGCACGATCGCCAAGCGCCTGCATTCCCTTAGCGTCCCGCTTTTGGTGTATGACACCAACACTGCATTGGCAGATGCGTGGCCCGCGCCATTTTGGGCCAGCACAAGCGCCGAGGTTGCCGAGCATTCCGAAGTCCTGCTGCTCATTGTCGCCACCGAATCGCAGCTGCACGAGGTCTGTGAATCCATTGCGCCTTACCTGCCCGCGCAATCCATCGTCGTAGTCCACGCCACCGTCAGCCCTGCGGCGATATCCCATGCCGGGGAACTGATCAAACAGTCTGGCGCCGCACTCATCGACGCCGGCATGAGCCGCGGAGCAGGACGGATGAGCGAAGGCAGTCTCACGCTCTTCATCGGTGGAGATGCCGACACGATCGAGCGAGCCAGACCCGTCCTCGATCTCTACAGCGACAACGTGACTCACGCCGGCCCGGTAGGCAGCGGCATGGTCGTCAAGCTATGCAACAACCTTGCCCTGCACGGCAACCGGATGATCCTGCTGGAGGCGGCAAGGATCGCGCAGGCCAACGGCGTCGATCCACACACGATGGTGAGCTCCATCAGGACAAGCACCGGGTCCAGCTGGGTATCAGACCACTGGGGCAACACCGACCGTCTAGCACTCGGTTCCGGTGCCGGACAGACGCCTATGGTCGAGCGCACCAAACGCGAACTGGACACGCTGCTGCGTCTGGCCAATGCCGTCCAGGTAGAAGTTCCCACGGCGGCTCTGGTAACCAAACGCCTGCCGAGCGTCCTCCAATCCGGGATGACAGCCACGGACCGCGCCCACCTGCTGGAGCACAAACAGAGCAGGGTCAGCGAGTGGCGCGACGCCCGCGACCGCGCAGGGGCCGCGTTCTGGTCACCGCTGCTGGTCCTCACCACCACAGGAGCCAAGACCGGCCGGCCACGTGAGTGCGTTCTGGAGTTCATGCCCCACGGCGACACCATTGTTGTCTTCGGATCGAATGGCGGGCAGCGCCGGGACCCACATTGGATCGTCAACCTTCGCACTCATCCACGAGCGACTGTCGAGATTGGACCTCACGCCCTGACCGCTACCGCAGTCTTTTTGGACACAGCGGAGGCGTCGGAGGTCTACGCCCAGCGGGCCTCCACCAGTCCCGCGTTCGTCCGGTACGCCGCGGAGTCCGCTGGGCGGCCGATTCCCGTGGTACGCCTCGACTTCGACACCACCGTTCAGCTTCCGATCTCCGAACCGAAGTAGGAACAGCGAATGCTCTACATTGACTTTGGTGTGTCGTTCGCGGACGGAGTGAATGGCGTCGGGCTCCGGGCGCTGGAAACCGCTGCGGCCCTAGCGGACTACTGTCCCGTTACCGTGGTCGCGCCAGAACACCGCCACCGCGACATCACCACCGTGTGGCCGCAGCTGAAACACGCCCAGCCTAGCGAGGTGACGCCCGGAGAAGGCGACGTTTACTGGTACGGATTTGCCACCCCTGTCAAGGGCATCGCAGCGGCACGGTCAGGCGGAGCAATATGCGTGTTCGACGCCATCATCTGGCCGCTGGAATTCCTTACCTACGAAGCTGTTCGGACCTCACCGAAGCCGTCTCATGCCTACCAGGAGAAGCTGGGCATCTACCTCCAGCAACTCAAGTACGCCAGTAAATACGTTGTGGCGTCAGAACGCGAACGGCATGTGGTCACCGGGATGCTGTCCACCGCGTTCTGGTCACCTCTGCACCGCATGTCGCCCGACCTCGATACGCATTTCTTCGAGTTGCCCGTCGGATTCTCGCGCCGCAACGAGGCCCGGATGGAAGCTGTCTCGCCGGCGTCTGAAGGCGATGGGATCACCCTGGTCTGGAACGGCGGCACCTGGAACCACTACGACCCGACAACGGCGGTCAAGGCCGTGCGCGCGCTTCGCGACGAAGGTCTGCAGGTCAGTCTGCGCTTTCTGTATCCCCAACGGGGAACGGAGACCCAGTCCCTGCGGCAAGCACGCCAGGCCGCAGCAGACAGCACTGCCATCCACTTTGCTGAAACGGGCCTTGGCCTGCTTGAGCGGATTGGGGAACTTAGCGTTGCGACCGCGGCCATCTGCACCTACCAGCCGCACGCTCTATGGGATCTCTGCCCGCCCATGCGGCTACGGGAAACACTGATCTATCAGTTGCCTATACTGGCTCCCCGGCGCGGTGCGTTGGGTGACCTCATTGAGCAGCATGCGTTTGGTGCCACGGCCGCCACCAACGCCCTGCCAGACTGGCGAAAGACCATCCTAACCCTCGCGGAGCCCGCAGATCGGCAGGCGATGCGCCGCGCAACTGTCACCACGGCGGAGGCGTTCGCCTACGAGACCACTGCAGGCGCCCTGTGGACGTGGATGAACGAGGCCCGGCCATGAGCAGGTCGCTAACCGTGGTCCTATGTGATCTCGATGAAACACTCATCGACGAGTCACCAAATGTCAGGGCCGGATACCGCGCCGCCGCCCACTATGCGGCCGACTGCTTCCCATCTATTGACACAGACCAGTTCATCGACCTCGCTCCCGTCGCGGTAAGGGAGATCTGGTGGCAGCCCGACTGGCTCGGGCCGATCACCGAGCGGTACGGGCTCTCCGCATGGGACGGCCTGAGCGAGGAATTTCGAGGGCCGCACCGTGAACTTGATCAGCTCAGAGACTGGCTGCCTGACTACCGACTTGCCGCTTGGCGCAACGTCTTTAGCCGCTTAGATATCACTGCGCCGAGGCACGTGCTGGACGAAACCGCTCGCGCGTTCTCATGGGGGCGGCACAAGGGGCGCGTGCGTCTCGCGCGAGGCGTGGCACAGATGCTGCCAGCACTCGGCGATCGCGCCATTGGGGTGGTGACGAACGGTCCTGCCGATGGCCAGGAGGAGAAGATCCACCGTGCCGGTCTCGGCCGGCTGCTGAAGGCCGTGGTGGCGTCGACTGCTGCTGGCGCGGGTAAGCCAGATCCGGCTCTCGTGGCAATGTGCCTTGAGGCTATGGGGAATCGCCGCATGGATGAAGTTGTCATCGTTGGCGACAGTCTTGAACGCGACATCCAGCTGGCCCAGAACGCAGGAGTTCCAGCGGTCTGGATCACACCGTCACCGCCGCCCGCGGCTAACCTTCCGCCGACGGTCGTCGCCGTCGCAAGCGCCACTAACGTTGCACACGCCATTGCCCGCTTGGAACAGCGATGAGCCAGCGAACATCCTCGCTGGAGTGGCTCCAGGGTTACACCCATCGGGCTTACGGACTGTTCACGTCCAACGGGACCGCTGCTCTCGAACTGGCCATGATCGTTTCTGGGGCTGGGCCAGGTCAGGAAGTCATCATTCCCGAGGAGTGCTGTACAGCGGTCCTCTCGGCCGTACTGAGAACCGGGGCCCAGCCGCGGCTCGCAGCTGTAGGCGCTGATTGCCTTGTCACCGCAGCGGGCATCGCTGCGCAGCTCACGGACCGCACACGTGCTGTGATCGCCATTCACCAGTGGGGCCGGCGGCTCGACGCCATCCGTTTGAAATCAGCGCTACCCAGCAGCGTCGCGTTCATTGAGGACGCCGCGTCCTATTGGGACCCGGCCAGGCCCTTCCAAGCTGCGGACCATCTGCTCGTGCTCAGCTTCAGTGACGAGAAACCGTTGTCTATGGGAGGTGGCGGCTATCTGGGCAGCGGCACAGACCACGCCCTGGTCGCCACAGGTCTCGCGGGCCAACCACTATTCGAACGGGCCACCACCTTCGTGCCTTACGCGTGCCTTCCGCCATCGCTAGAACAACTGCTTGCCGCCAACAGGCTCGCTACACGACTGTTAGCCGACCGGCGCCAACTTGCGGCCCATATCGAGCTACGACTTCAGGACGCGGGCGGCGGCATGCTCGGCGGCATCTCAGCCGACCACTGCTGGTACCCCTTTCCCATCGTGGTCGATACACCGCAGACGGCAGCCCATCTCGCAGCCACAGCACATCGCTTTGGCTTGATCGCCCGCACCCTACGTAGCAGGCCGTTACCTCTTACCCCGCTTGGCCGGGCGCACAGCCTAGCGGCCCCACCTGGGTCGGACTTCCAGGACATTAGTGACCGCCTCGTCATCATGCAGCCGCCCGCCGGGCCACGGGCGGACCGACGGATCGCCCAATGGCTGCGGCACCCCACTCCAGCCGATATCGATGGAGCGTGACATGGACGTCGAGATTCTCCCCGTTGAGCTGAGCTCTTCCGCGACAACGCGGTTATACGCCGAGGTGATCGCTGATGTCACCGCGGCAGACAACCCAGGCGTGCCACCGACAACCGAGCCGATGGTCCAGGCCCGGCTTCGAGTGCCAACACCCGGCCACATCACCGAGCTCTACATCGCCGTCGACAGCCAAGGGCAAGCCGTCGGCAGAGCAGAGCTGGCGGTGGCAGAAGGATCAGCTCACCGAAACGCTGCCATCAAATTGCAGATATCACCAGAACACCGGCGACGCGGGCATGGCACCACCCTCTACTCGATGCTGCGGACCAGAGCAAAGGTGTTGGGCTGCGAAACGCTTACCGCGCGAACGTCCTGGGAGCTTCCAGATTTGCCAGCGTTCGACGGCGGAGCAGGTCCCGCGTTCGCCAAGGCGGCGGGTCTTGAAGTCGCTAATCTGCCGGAGGTCATGCGTCGGCTGAGCCTGCCGTTGCGAAACAACGGACTGACCCTCGGCCGGATCGCGGCATCGCTGCGGCAGGCTGCTCACGGCTACGAGATCACCGAATGGCGGGAGACCACGCCCACCGCGTATGCCCAAGGGGTGGCTTGGCTGGAGTCCCGCCTCGCCCACGACGCACCCACCGGAACGCTCCCCACAGACGAGTCCTCATTCGATACGGGCTGGCTCCTGGAATCGGAGGCCTGCTTGGCGGCCCGCGGCCAGCTTTCATTTCAGGCCGGGGCCATACAGCGGTCATCCGGGCAGCTCGTAGCCCACACCAAGATTACGGCTGACCCTTCCCAGCCCGCGCATGCTTGGCAGCAAATCACCATCGTCGATCCCGACCATCGCGGCCACCGGCTCGGGTTTCTCGTCAAAGCCGCCAACATCCGTGCCATTCAGGGAGCACTCCCGTCAGTGATCGCCATCGACACCTTCAACGCCGCCGCCAACGATCACATGATCAAAATCAATGACCTTCTTGGCATGGCACCACTTCACGGCTTCCAGCACTGGTATCAGCGGCTTACTACCGAATAGGAGAGGACCTTCCTCAATGGACATGACAACATCGCTACAAGAACTCGGAGTGCCGATTGGTGGGCTACGAGCCTACCAGCGCCACCTTCTCGACACGGACGGGTTGGTCATCCTGCCTGGCCTGCTGGACCTGCCCACCGTCGAAAAGATGCGCCGGCGGCTGGCCGAACTACATGAGCTCGAAGGCGACAGCGCAGGCACCGAGGTCAACCGCGAACCTGGCGCAGACCGGCTCTCCAATCTCCTCAACAAAGACTCCATCTTCGATGTCTGCTTTACTCATCCCACTGTTCTCGCGGCAGCTCAGCACATCCTGGCCGATTTCAAACTATCGTCGGTGTGCAGCAGAGACCCGCTGCCAGGAACCGGAGCCCAGGCGCTACATGCCGACTGGACAGAGGCTCAGCCGAATCCCGGTGATTTTCAAGTATGTAACTCGATATGGCTACTGGACGACTTCACCGCCGACAACGGCGCCACACGGTTCGTTCCAGGCAGCCATCGCTCCGGAGCAGCACCCGAAACAGCGCTAGCCGATCCCGAGGCCCCGCACCCCGAACAGCAGTTACTGACCGGCCCGGCTGGCACTGTCGCTGTCTTCAACGGGCACCTCTGGCACGGAGGTACGCTCAACGCGACGAATGGCTCACGCCGCTCGCTCATGGCGTTCTACACCCGGCGCCACAACCCGCAGCAGGTCAGCCAGCGGGCGTTGGCAACACCGGAAACCGTTGCCCGCCTGGGGAATGCGGCGAAGTTCGTCCTTGACATATGAGCAGCGGCGAGGGCATACCCACAACCGTGCTGAACAGCGGCACCGCAATGCCGCGACTCGGGCATGGCACCTGGCCGATGAGCGATGATGACGTTCAAACCGTTGCGGCACAAGCTATGGACGTCGGCTACCGGATGTTCGACACCGCCGAGGTGTACGGCAACGAGGTGGGCCTAGGCCGCGCGCTCCGGCACACCGACGTGCCGCGTGAAGATCTGTTTGTGATATCCAAGCTACGCGGTCGACATCACGCTTATGACCTGGCAATCCGAGCCTTCCACGCCACTCTCAGCCGACTGGGTTTGCAGTATCTCGATCTCTACCTGATCCACTGGCCCGTCCCTGATCAGGGCCTTTACGTGGATGCGTGGCGCGCGCTGGTAAAGCTACGCGACGACGGCTTGGTGCGCGCGATCGGCGTGTCGAACTTCGCTCCAAGTCACATCAGCAGGCTGGCAGCTGAGACCGGAATTGTCCCAGCGGTGAACCAGGTTCAGTTGCATCCGGGGATCGCGCGTCCTGATTGGAGAGCCGACAATCAGTCCCGCGGCATCGCTATTCAGTGCTGGTCACCACTTGGCCGGGCCCGCAAACTCATTGAACACCAGCAGGTTCAGACCATCGCTGATCGAGTCGGGTGTACCCCCGCGCAAGTCATCCTGCGGTGGCATATCGATCTGGGGCTGTCGCCCATCGTGCGATCGGCCAACGTCGGCCGCCTGAGACAAAACAGCGAGATCTTCGACATCGCACTTGAAGCCGAAGATCTCGCCGCATTGTCGGCATTAGACCGAACCGAATCGGCCGGTGCAGATCCTCAGCGGCTACAACCCTTGTAGCGGCTGCCCTGGCGGCTCGAAGCCAAGAGAGGGCAGCCCGCGCGGCAACAGTTCCCGTCAGCCAGCCAGCACGACGTTTACCAGCTTCGGCGCACGGACAATCACCTTGAGGATCTGCGAGTCTCCGATATGTTCCCGCAGTTTCCCGGAGTTCATCGCGACCTGTTCGAGCTCATCGTCGCTGATCCCAGGCGCCACATCGATCCGGTCACGCACCTTGCCATTGACTTGCAGGATGCAGACAACCGAATCTTCCACCAGCAGACCTGGATCGGCTTGAGGCCATCCCGCAGAAGAGACCGAAGGTCCGTGCCCCAGACGCTGCCAGCTCTCCTCCGCAGTAAAGGGAGCGAAGCACGACAGCATCCGCACAAGAGCCTCAACACCTTCCCGGGTCGCGGGATTGGCTGGACCCGCACCTGAGTCCACCGCCTTGCGCAGGAGATTCGTCAGTTCCATCAGCCTGGCGATCGCCACATTGAGACGGCGGTCGTCCATAGCCGTTGTGGCGTCTGCGATCATTCGGTGCACTGCTCGGCGAAGTTCGATGTCCGGTTCACCGGACGATTTGCCGTCGAGTTCCGCGCTGATGCGCCAGACACGGGCCAGCCATTTGACCGCTCCGGTGGGCGACACATCGGCCCAGTCGATGTCGTCCTCCGGCGGACCGGCGAACACCATCGTTACCCGTACAGCATCTGGTCCGTAGAGCCCGATCTGCTCTTGCAGGTTCACGAGGTTGCCAAGGCTCTTACTCATCGCCTTGCCGTTCATGATGACCTGACCCTGGTTGGTCAGCTTCGTGAACGGCTCTACAAACGACACGAGCCCGAGATCATGCAGCGCCTTGGTGATGAACCGGGCATACATCAGGTGACCCGTGGCGTGCTCGCGCCCGCCGATATATTCATCGACCGGACACCAGCGGGCGACACCTGCCGGGTCGAACGGCCCCTCGACATAGTCGGGGTTGGGGTAGCGCAGGAAGTACCACGACGAATCGACAAAGGTGTCCATCGTGTCGGTGTCGCGCCGAGCCGGCCCGCCGCACCGTGGGCACGCCACGGACACCCACTCCGTTGCGCTCTCCAACGGAGACTTCCCGCCTTCGGGCCTAAGTTCGTAACCCGATTCCGGCAGACGCACCGGCAACTCCGCCTCCGGAACGGGGACCAGGCCGCAATCTTCGCAGTGCACGATCGGGATCGGGGTTCCCCAGAAACGCTGGCGAGACAGCAGCCAGTCACGCAGCCTGTAGGTCACGGCCTCAGTTCCGGCGCCCAGCTCCGCGAGGCGGGCAGTGATGGCCGCGGATGCCTCTGCGGTCGTCATGCCGTCGAAATCGCCAGAGTTGACCAGCCTGCCGTCGCCGTGCGTAGCCACCCACGTCTCGGCCGGGTCTGCTTCTCCAGTGTTGATCACTACCTGGACCGGAACACCCAAGGCTCTCGCGAAGTCTAGATCGCGCTGATCGTGGGCGGGCACCGCCATGATCGCGCCCGTGCCGTAGTCAGCCAGGACGTAGTCCGCGGCGAAGATTGGAATCCGCACACCGTTCACCGGATTGATCGCGAACCGGCCGAGATTTACACCGGTCTTGGCCCGGTCTGTCGCAAGGCGCTCGATCTCGGTTGCGGTCGCTGCCTGCCGCCGGTAAGCCTCGAACGCGCCGCGCTGGGGATCGGCGCACAGCTCATCTGCCAGAGGCGCGTCGACGGCCACGACAAAGAACGTCGCGCCGAAGAGCGTGTCCGGCCGCGTCGTGAACACCCTGACCGGTTCGCCTCGGCCCTCAACGGCAAAATCGATGTGCGCGCCGGCGGATCGGCCGATCCAGTTGCGCTGCATGGCCAGGACCTCGTGTGGCCACTTGCCCTCAAGCTGCTTCATATCGTCCAGCAGCCGCTGTGCGTAGTCCGTCGTCTTGAAGAACCACTGTGTCAGCGGACGCTGGATGACCGTCGTTCCGCAGCGCTCGCACGCACCGGCCACCACCTGCTCGTTGGCGAGAACCGTCTGGTCGGTCGGGCACCAGTTGACCGCCGCTTCCTTGCGGTAGGCGAGCCCCGCCTCGAACAGGCGCAGGAAGAGCCACTGGTTCCAGCGGTAGTACTCCGGGTCGGAAGTATGGAACCGGGTGCGCCAGTCGAACGAGACACCCAGCCGCCGGAACGACTCGGCCTGCGTCTCGATGTTTGCGTAGGTCCATTCCCTGGGGTGAAGGTTCCTCTTGAGCGCGGCGTTCTCCGCTGGAAGGCCGAAACTGTCCCAGCCGATCGCGTTCAGGACGTTTGCACCGGTCATCCGGATGTAGCGGGCCACCGCATCACTGATCGAGTACACCTCGGCGTGACCCATGTGCAGGTCACCCGAAGGATAGGGAAACATACTGACCACATATGAACGGGGAAGATCATCGTGCCCGGCAACTAGACCGAGCGCCTCGTTAACATGCAGCTCCTCCCACACCTTCATCCATTTGTCGATGATGGCGTTCGGGTCGTAGGTCTCCGTGCGGGATTCATCGTTGATCATCTAAGGCTCACTCACGGGTCGGCAAGTATCCGGTCAGTCTGGCACAGGGGTATGGCAACAGGGCCAGCCCGTTACCACGATCCGGGCACGTCGGTCTTTTTGATCACAATGTCGGGGTTAACGCCCTTGCCCGCAGCTCGTCGGCGAATACCGGGTCAGGAGACTCGATGATCGTTAGATCCGGCACCTGCCTTATGGCATGCATGGCATGTTCTATGCACGCCCAGCGCTCACCCAAGAGCTCATGTCCCCACCTAATGAGGTATGGACTGCCTTGGCAAGCTGTCGATGGATACCACAGGTGCGTAGGGCAGCGCTCCGCGGTCACCATGAGTCCGCCCTTTCTGCCACCACGTGTGGATCTTGAAACCCGACTGGCTTCCCTGACCCCTCTAGTTTGGACGACGCCCAATTCCTTACCATCACCGGCATGGGCTGCGTCTTCTGCGAGATCGTCATCAATCCGCAACTCGCGAGCATTATTCATGCTGACGATATCGCAGTCGCTTTCCTCGACCGTCGACCCGTCTTCAAGGGACACGTTCTGGTCGTCCCCACTACGCACGCCCCCACCCTCATTGAAATCGCCGATCCAGGGGCATACTTCCAGCGAGTTCAGCTTCTAATTCAAGCCATCGAACAGGGTCTTGGGACGGACGGTGTCTTCGTAGCAATTAACCATCGAGTCAGCCAGAGTGTGCAGCACTTGCACACACACCTGATTCCTCGGCGCAAGGGCGACGGGCTTAGGGGCTTCTTCTGGCCTCGAACCCGCTACGAAGATCAGGACGAGGCAATACAGTTCGCCGAATCAATCCGGCACGCGATCCCAATTGAGACCGACGCAACGGCGTTCAATTGAGAATCTCGTAACTACTCACGGGCCTAACACGGAGCGACCCAAGTGCCATTAGAATAGGGTGCTCCTTTTATTGGTCACTCTCCACTAACTCGGTTGAACAACTCGAAGATGAATTCGGCATTCCGCCTTCGTCAACCAGCCTGGCAATTGCACAAAAGTCGTCTGCCGCCGTCACTACCCTTGCGACGCAACATAACGATCTCAGTCAAGTCCGTGTTCGTATCTGACTCGTCGGCTCCCGCTCGAACACATCCCGTTTTGCATGTTGGTTCAGACCCAGAGCGGTCCTTCGGTGAGGCGTCGTCGCCATGTGTCGAGTTTGCGGATCTCTTCGGGTCCTGAGATTTCGACATAGCCGTCGGGACTGCGGACCCACCAGGAGGGTCCGTAGCGCACGAAGATGCAGTGCCGGGGTTGAGGGCTGAGCAGGATGGCCTTACCTGCGTCGACGTGGCGTTGCATGGCGTCGAGGTCGATGCGCCGCGGGATCGGGATACGACGAGGAGGCGCGGTATCGATGTTGGTGTCAGTCATCTCAAGTCCTCCCGTCACAGCTCGATACGGCGGTCGGTGACCGGGTTTATGGCGGACGATTCCAACGGTGCTTGCGTAGTGGCGGCGGGCTGCTGCCGGGCGGCCGATGCTTGGCGTTCGTGCGCTGCGGCGGCGCTGACGGCCAGGCCAGCCGAGACATGTTCGCTGAGCAGTTCGTGGCCGATGACGACTGCTGTTCCCGTGGCCACGGCGGTGGCGCCGAGCCTGGTCAGGTAGCGGTAGTCCGGTTCCCGCTCCGGGTCGGCGGGTCCTGGTTCGCGCTGGTAGTAGGCGTTGATTTCGCGGCCGCGTTCGATCTCCCACGCGACGATCACGGGGTCGACGGGGTCGCCGTGGTAGGCATGGGAGACGGTGATCTCGAACGCCATTCGCCGTTGTTCGGTGGTGAACACCTCCGGGTCGAGCCATGCGGCGACTTTGCCTGCCTGGTCGGGGTGCTGGAGCAGGTCGGCGAGTACCTGTTCCTCCCGGGTGAGGTCTACTTCCACCACGACGGACGTGCTGACGACGGAGGTGTCGGGGGCGATGATGCTCGAGGCGGCGAAAATCGCGGCTTGGGCTTCGAGCGCCGCCCCGGTGTGCTGAAGGGCTGCGCGGGCTTCGAGGTCGTTTTCGAGTTCGGCGGCGGCCAGGTATGGATCGGCGAAATCCAGCATGTCCCGGTCGAATGCTGCGTTGAGGACGATTTTGACGTAGGCGCGCACGTGCGGGTCGTCGGGGGCGTCGGCGGCGAGCTGGGTGAGCCATGCGGTGTCGACGTCGCCGCGGTCGACCGCTGCGCCGACCGCGGTGATGAGTTCGACCTGGGTATAGTCGCCGAGCCGCAGGTCCGCCAGCGCCGTGTAGATGGCCTGGTGGGCGGGGTGGCCGAACATGTCGGCGTCCAGGCTGGTGTAGACGAGGGCGTGTTCGTCGGGGTCGCGGGCGGAGAGCAGTGCGCCGAGGACGCCTTGCTCGGCTCGCATGATCAAGTCGGTCATGGTGGTCCTCTCTTACTCGGGGCGCAGTTCGTCTAGTTGGGTGTCGGCGGCGCGCATGGCGGCGGCGGTGCTGTCGAGGTGTGCTTGGTGTTGGGGGTCGGTGCACGGCAGCCAGGTGTCGTCTGGGGTGCGGGTCCACCAGGTGCCGTCGAGTTGGGCGTAGATCGGCAGGCTGCTGCTGTGCACGACGGCGCGACCGGCCTCAAGCGCGGCGGCCATTGCCGACGCGCTCATCCCAAGTCCGCCTTCGGCCGTGGCCGAAGGAGCTGTGGTCGGTGCGGGTGCGGATGCCATGAGCGGTGGTCCGGTTTCCAGCCAGGCGCGGGGGTGTTCGCCGGGGAGGTCTGTCAGCAGCGCGGCGTCGGTGTGACCCGAGCGGCACGAGGGGGCCCAGAAGCCAGCGCAGGCGGCGATGGTCTGGCGGAGTTCGCCGTGCCAGGAGCGCGCGGTGTGCCCGGCCGTGGCGTTCTCGGGTGCGGTGTAGATGACCTGCCGCCACGCCTTGAGCGCCCGCAACTCCTCCACAAGGCCGGGGTGGTTGGGCCAGCACAGCGGTAGCCGTTCTTCACGGGACAGCTCGTATAGGTCGTGGATCCAGATGACCCATTCCACGAGGGCCTGCCATTCGGTGGCCTGCTCGTCGCGGGTCATCGCATGCCATTCGCGGATCAGCGGCGGCGGTGCCTGTGCTGGGATGGCCGCGTTGGTGCTCATCGTGGTCCTCCCATATGTTCTCGCGCCTGCTGGGCAGCGGCGGCGTATTGCTTGGCGTGTCGGCTTTCGAAGTGGCGGGTCATGCGGGTGGTCACTGCTGGGGTGGTCGCGTGGATGACTAGTGCTTGGCGCGCGGTTTCGTCGAGCGTGCGGATCGCTTCGGGTGACATGGTTTTGCGGTCGACGACGGTGGCTTGCTGGCTGATGCCGTCGCGGTTGCGTTGGGCGACCAGCAGCGTCTCGCGATAGGTGCCGGACAGTTGCGAGAACTCCTCGAGGTCGTCGCCGGACAGCCCACCCAAAGCGATCTTGATGGTGGAGTTGCTCCACATCTGGTCGCGGCCGACTCTTCCCCAGCGTTCTTCCAGGGCAGCGAGGTTTTGTGCCACGGCGGTGATGAAGATGCCGAAGCCTGCACTGGTGGACATGTATTTCGGCAGGTCGGGCAGGGGGACGACGTTGGTGACCTCGTCGAGGATCAGCCCTAGCGGCGGGTCCAGGCGCCCGTTGGGTGAGGCGGTGGCGTGGCGGACCGCGGTGCGCAGCAGTTCGCGGACGAACGAGGTCACCAGCGGGGCCAGTCCGGTGACTTCGTTCTCGTCGACGAGCAGGTAGATGGTGCCTTCCCCTGCGGTGACGAATGTGTCGAGGTCGAAGCTGTCGGAAGGAAGTCCGCAGAACACCTGCTGGGCGGCTTTGCCGAACAGGGCGGTGGTGGAGGTCTGCACGGTGGTGAACAGGTTGGCGCGGGTGGTGCCGGGCTGGCGGTAGAGCTTGTCGAGCATTTTCAGGACGCCGGGTTCGGCGCCGTGTGCGTCGCGTAGGAGACGCACCGGGGTGTCGTCGGTTTCGTCGACTGACCAGTCGAGGACGTCGCGCATCGTCCGGCCAGTGAGGGCGGCGGTGTGCAGCCAGCCGGCCATGATGTTGGTCGCGGTCATGGCGAAGAACCCGGAGTTGCTGGAGTCGCTGCCCTGTTTGCCGACTTGGATCATCGTGTCGGCGCGGCGGCGGGCGGTCTCGAACTGTTCACAGCCGGCGATCGGTGACCAGCGCAGTTTGTGCGGCCAGGACAGGTCGCCGGTCAGGTCCATCACCCATGCGGTGCCCGGCCGCAGCATGGCGGTGGCTTCCAGCACGTCGTGACGAACCGAGGTCACCAGGGCAGCGCCGGGGAAGGTCCGCAGCCACGGGATGATCACCTGCGACGTCTTGCCCTGCCGTGGCGCGGACAGGACCAGCACTGAGGTTTCCAGGCTCGCATACAGGGCGGTGTTGCCCGCGTGGCCGAGATCGACCGCGACGTCTTCCACCCGCAGCTTGCCAGTGAGGTTCGGGCGCAGCCGCTTGGCTTTCGCCAGCACCGCAGAGGCGGTCATGGTCTTGGCCAGCTGCTGCCGGGAAGCCATACCCCGCCGCTGTCCACCGGTGCCGAACCGGCGGTAGCCGACCACCGCTGCGGCGACGAATAGAGCCAAGATTAGGAGCATGGCGATGTAGAACCCTGCCGGGCCGGGCAGGTCGCTGCGGGCGGCGGCCGGCCAGGCCATCTTCGGGTCGGCCAGATGCTGTGGGAGGGCGAACGCGATGGTGAACGCGTCGCCGAACCCGGTGTCCGGCCAGCTAGCGCGGAACAGCAGTCCGGCGAGCTGCCCGGACAGCCAGGTGCCGATCGACAGGAAACCGGCCAGGCCGATGATGGCGATCAGCAGCGCGTCCGAGCCGGTGGCGATTGTTCCGCCACCGACGCGGGTGGTGTTGGCGCTCATCGGTATCCTTCCTGATTCCACATCGGACACAAGAACGTGGTGTGTTAGACCGCCATGCGTTCGTTGGTGTAGAACAGCTGCTTCTCCAGCGGCGACAGGATCGACTGCACGATCTGGGACGGCTGGCGGCCGACCTTCCACAGCGCACGGCCGACGTGCTCACCTGACCAAGACTCGATGTGCCGGCATTCGGTGTCGGTCAGCCCGATCGCATCGCGGGTCATCGCCAGCGGCGCGGTGTCCTGGCGCAGGCAGACCCGGATGTCACACGACGCGATCAAGTTCGATGCGATCTTGACTTCTTCCGAGCCCGCCGGGCCGACGGCCTCGAAGTCGGCCAGGCGGTGGGTGGACATCACCTGGATGGTTCCCTGCGCCCGGGACAGCCGAAGATCGCTGTCGACTTTGCGAATCATCGCCGGGACGCGCATCGCCCGCCACAGCTCGTCGCGGATGACCAGGCGGACCGGGCCGCCGGGTTCGTCGATCGCCGCCTGCCCCCAAGAGGACACGCAGGCTAGCGTCATCGCGACGGTCTCGTCACCGCGCCCGTCGATCCTGGACAGGTCAACGGTCTGGATAGGTGCGTCGAAGTCGAGGCGCACGGTGGTCGCCGCGTCGAACAAGCCGCTCAGCGAGCCGTTGACCATGTTCCCGAGGGCGTCGGCGACCGGGCGGATCATCTCTCGCAGCTCGGCGGTGTCCTCGCCGCGCACCCGCAGCTCGCGGGCCATATCGTCGAGAGGGTCGCGCAGCAGCGCCCACACCTGCGGGATGGTCGGATCCACCAGATCGGTGGCACCGTCGGCTTCCCCGGAGGCGTGCTTGATGGCCAGTGACAGCGCGGCTTCCTCGGTCGGGGTCAGCGCCCGGCCCAGCCGCATCACCAGCAGGCTCGAGAGGAGGGTGATGCGGCGGCGGTGAATCTCGTCGAGGCGCTGGCGCAGCCGCTCGGCGTCGGCAGGCAGGTTGCGGCCCAGCGGACCCGAATCGAGGGGGTTGAGCCGGTTGCCGAGGCCCGGTCCGAGCTCCACCGGCTCCACCCCCAGGTATCGGGCCAGGCCGGCATATTCGTTCTTGATGTCCCCCAAGACAAAGCTGCGCACGCCGTAGGCCATCAGTCGCAACGCGAGGAGCTTGATCGTTGCGGACTTCCCGGACCCGGGAACGCCGGTGATCAGCATGTTCGGGTTGGTGATCAGCCCACGGCGCAGCCACTCGATCGGATGGCAGGAGAACGAGCCGCCCGATTGGGTGTCCACGCCGATGTAGGTGCCGGCAGGGGGCATGGTCTGCCCGTACAGCCACGGATACAGGCCCTGCATCTGCCCGGTCGAACCACGGAACACTGGGATGTCCGGCAACCTGGATGCGCGGCCGGCGAAAGGCCTCGCCCAGCCGCGGCGCGGAGGGACCGGCTCGGTGGGTTGCCGTTCCTTCTTCTGGCGCACCTTGCTGTTCTTGGTGGGCTTGGCCATCGGGCCGAGCACGTCGGTGATGTCGACCACCGGCAGCTCGTTGCCGCGTTTGCGGGTCAGCATCAGTTTTCCCTTTCCGAACAGTTGCGCGGCAACGGAATCCGGCCGACCGCGCCGCCATGCTTTCGGCCGCACAGCCACACCCCTGGGGCGCGGCGGGTTCCCCGGCGCAGATTGAGCAGGCAGACAGGACTGGTCATAGTCGTCACCAGCGCTTGCGGGGCAGGCCGTAGCCGAGCGGGAGAGCGCCCATCGCGAACCCAGCGTCGTGGGCGTACCACATGCGCCGGATCTCGATACGGGCTGCGGCGGCGTCGGCTTCCAGGGCCATGCACGCGTCTTCGAGCTGGTCGGCGTCGGTGACGGTGATCGTCACGTAGCCGGTGTAGCGGACCAGGCCGTGACCCTGCGCGAGTTCGGCGTCCTGGGCCTCGGCGCGTGCTAGGGCCTGCTTCTCGTGTTCGGGAACGATTTGCTTTGTGCGGTGGCGCATCCCGACCGCGATGGAGCGTTTGGTGCGCTCGCCCATTACCTTGCGCGACGCCTCCCGCGGCCCGAGCGGCTCGACGTGCATGCTGAACGACCGACGGTGTGAGCCTTCGCCCAGCAGCGGGGCCAGGACGGTGGCGTAGACGTGGTTGCGCGGCCAGTCGTGCACCCAGTATGTCACCGAGTGGGCACCGTCGTGGGCATAGGCATGGGGCATGCTTTCCGCTGCGGCCGGACCGGCGACCGCCGGGTCCACACCGGCGGGAAGTCCTTGCGCGCCAAGGCCGCTGGCGTTGGCGCGCCGCTCGGCCAGAGGGCGTCCGGAGTGCGGGTCGAATGCGGTGCGGATCACCTCACCGAGATCGCGTGCGCTGAGCCACGATTCGATCTGCAGGTCAGCTCCGGCGATCGAGGCGCCCAGCGCCCGAAGGTGACGGGACAGGACCTCGGCGGCGGCGACCGATCCGCCGCCCGCGCTTTTGATCGCGGCACGCGCCCGGGATTCGTCCATTGTGAACGCCAGGTACGCCTCGCGCTGACTCGTAGCCAGAGTTGCGGTGGCCAGCAGGCCTTCGGTCACCGCGACCGACACCTCCGGTGCGGCCGGGGAGACATGGTCGTGGTGCCAGCGGCGCAACGCCGCACCCGACTCCGGCACAATCCGTTGCAGCGCTTGGACTCTGGTGATGACATTGCCTTCGGTGCACAGCCCGGCCAGCAACGCGCCCCACCCGGACACCCGCTGCTCACGCCGCGAGGAGTCCACCAGCGAGATCCCGGAGTAGCGCACCTTCGCCACGGCGGTGTAGGTGCGATCCAGCCGGTGGTACGCCACCGCTAGGGGCGCTCCGTGCGGCCCGTTGCCCTCCATGATCTTCAAGGGGGCCAGGACGCCGGGCAGGTCCATCGGCTTGGGACCGGCCTTGTCCTGCACCGATTCCGGGGCGAACGCAGCCGATAGGAACTTGGTCCTCGTGCGGGACTTGTTGAGGTGGAAGGAGACGAAGGCCAACGCCCACTCGTCAAGGGTCCGGCCGCCCAAGCGCACGAACACGATCGCGATCAGCGCGATGCTGATCGGCCACAGCACCAGCCCCGACTGCAAGCGCGACGACGCCAGGGGCCAGATCGCGGTCAGCACGGCGGCGGCGAGCATCGCGACACGCTGCGCGCTCATCCCGAAAAGGAACGCGACCTTTTCGTGCTGCCAACCGAAGTAGGTCCGCACGGCAGGCTCCTGGTTGGCGCTCATCGGCCGACCTCCTCAATCACGCTGTGGGGCTGGGCTTGCACCGGGATCACCGGCGACACAGGGGGTGGTGGATCGACCGCCACCGTGTGGTCAGCGGCGCGGGTTTCGGGCATTCCACCGGCCGAAACCGGCATCGTGGCGACCTGGCCGCTGCGGTCCAGCTCTGCCTGCGGCGCAGCCTGCCCGCCGCCGGGACTACTCCAGGAGCCGCCGAACTGAGCGTGGCCAGCCGGGCGAGCGTGCGGGTGGGCGCCGTGAATACCGGCGTGCCCGGCCATCTGCTCCATCCGCCCCGCCAGCGCGTTGACTCCGCGCTGGGCGATGTCGATACCCGCCGCAGCGACCGCGAGCGGGGCGGCGACCGCGCCGAGCGCACCCGCGCCTGCCATCGCACCGCCAGAGGCAGCGCCGCCAGAAGCCGCAGCACCGCCGCCGGTTGCGCTCAACGCCCCGGTCGCCGAGCCTGCGCCCATCACCGACGACGATTCCGCCGCTCCGGCCGAGGCCATCGTGCGGGCCTCGGTCATCTGGGAGAACTCGCTCGGGTTCACCCCGACAGGACCGCCGCTACCGGCGTTAGCGCGGCCCGCGGCGAAGCCAAGCATGCCCGCCATCCCACCACCGGCGAAGCTGACCTGGGCGAAGGTGAAGAACCGCGCGATCACCGGCCACGCCACCACTGCCAGGAGAAGGATCAGCATCCCGGACAGGATCCGCGCGACGTCGTTCTTGTCGGTCACGTCGCCGGGTTTGGAGGCGATCCCGAACCCGATCGCGAAGATCAGGGTAATGATCGGCTTCAAGATGATCAGCTGAATGGTGGCCGAGCACAGCTTGGTCCACCAGGACCGCGTGGACTCTGCCAGCTGGCCCGCGGCGGCGATCGGCGCGGTCGCGACCAGGATCAGGATGGCCGCGTTGCGCAGCAGCATCTCGAACCAGAGGATCAACGTCAGCACGGCGCCGACCAAAGCCAGGATCAGCACGAGCGACGCCGGAGCAACCAGCTTCGCTTGCCCGGGTGCGGCGCCCGCCTGCGAGAACGCGAACAACCCGGTCAGTGACTTCTTTAAACCATCCGAGCCGCCCAGCGAACGATCGACGATGCCCTTGGAGATCTCGTCGGAAGCCGCCATCGCTGCGGTGGCGATCGTCAGCGTCGCAATGATCGCCAGCAGCAGCTTCCCTGCACCGACCAGGCCCTGCGCGATCGCCGACCCGTCGTTAGTCACCGCAGTGCGGATCACCTGACCGAGCAGTAGAAGCACGGCGATGCCGCTGGCGATCCACATCGAGATCGCGTACGGGCCGTTCGGCTGCGCCACCGCGGTCAAGTCCGCGTTGGGGAAGTTGACAAACAAGTTCGCGAACTCGCCCAACAGAGCGACCGCGCCATCGGCGAAGCTCTTGCACACCGACTCCCAGGCGTTGGACGCAGCACCGCTGACGATCCCGCCGGCGACATCTCCCAGGCATCCGGTGGGGTTCTCCAGCAAATCGCATTCGTTCATCACGGCTGGATCACCTGCCAGCCCTTCGCCGTTGCGTCGGCGGTTCCCGGTTGGGCCAACAGAGAGCTGTAGTCGCTATCCGTGCTCGGCGGCGCTGCTAGTTTCCAATCGCTGCCGTCCCAGTGCATCTCGGCCGGCATGATGATGTGGCGGGGTGTGATGGTCCCATTGACATCCGACGTGGTCAGGTAGGACAGCAGCAAAACCGTCATACTGTCTGGCGTGACCGACCTCAATTGATAGGCGGCTGGCGCGAGGATCATCGAGACACCGGTCGGCACCGGACCTGATTCAGGCACCCCGAGGGTCTTTCGGCTGCTGAGACGTCCGGCGACTGCCTTCTCGACCGCGTTGGTGTAGCTGGCGTCGGCGATCAGCTGCGCGATGGCCCGCGCCCGATCTGGATCGAGGGTTGAACCCATCACCGCTGCGTATTCGGCGGCTGCGGACACTGCGCCTGCAGTTGTATGCGGGTAGCCGACCGAGACGCCGTCGATGGTGCTCTTGCCCTTGATCTGCGTGAGCGGTCCGGTGGGGACGTTCACGGTGGTGTCGGGCTTGGGTGTGGTGTTTGCCGTGTCGGCCTTTGTGCCGCGGCCTGCGAGCACGAGGGCTGCGATGGCGGCGATCAGGGCGAGGGCCGACACGGCGACGATGAGGATCACCGCCGCCCGACGGCCGCGCCCCGCGCCGTTCAGGAAGCTGTTGGACATGTTCGGCCGCTTAGCTCGCCGCGCCGAACACGGTGTTGACCAAGGGGATGGCGATGGCGGTGGCGATGACGCCGCCCAGCGACCAGATGAAGGCGCTCTTGCCCTTCTCCGCGGTGTCGGGCCTGTTGCTGAGCTTGCCGATGGCCATCATGCCGCCGGAGATCGCGGCGGCGAGTGCACACGCGATCAGCGCGCCCCATTTGGCGTAGGAGATGAGAAGCGAAACGCCCTGAGATCCGCCTGTCGGATCTGCGGGTGCCGGGTTGGGCACCACGTCAGATAGGACATCCAGCGCAATTTGGGCATAGTGCTGCGCATTGACTGACATAGCTGTACTCCGAGGGGGAACAGTGACAGAGGGTTATCACGTCCCGCACGGAACCGCAGGTCAGGGCCAAGTTCCTAGCTGCCGGTCACGTTGCGTGATCGTGTTGGCGGCCACATTAGCTAGATCGGAAGGGGCGTTGTCAAACGATTGTTGAGGAAAGTTCAAAATTTCTCCGGGTTTGCCTAGAGGCTTGTCAAACACGTGTTGGGCAGGCATGATCTGACGAATCATCACCGCGACACAGGAGACCCCCGTGGCCCCTGGCACCCCCGCCAGCCCCGGACGACTCGCTGAGCGGCTCGACTTCCTCTTCCGCAGCGTGCTGTTCGTCCCGGCCGTTCCCGAGCCCAACGGGAACACCTCGCCGCGCGAGTACACCTACGTCGAGGTGGCTGCCGCGATCAACGACGCCGCCGGGCACCCGCTCGTCACCGGCCAGAACCTCAGCTATCTGCGCCGGGGTCTGCGCGGCCAGACCGGCCGCACCAACCACCGCTTGATCCGCGCCATCGAGACGTTCTTCGGCGTGGCCCCTGGCTATCTCGACGACGACCAGATCGCCGCCGAGGTCAACGACCACCTCGACGTCATCGCCGCCCTGCGCGACGCCGACGTCCGAGCAGTCGTCGCCCAGATTCAGGGCCTGCCCCCGGGCATGCTCCACGCACTCCTTCGCGTCGCGATCGAGACCCGCGCCCTGGCCGGCCTGCCGCCCGCCCGCATCACAGACGCAACGGAAACAGCCTGATCACAGCTCCCTCACCTCAGCCAGCCCTTAAACTGGAAACACCCGAAAACGGGTGAAACAGCAGCCGAGGGGGCGTAGGTGGTCAACGACAACCTCCTCCTGCAGGCCGCCCGCGCCAAAGCCGCCGCCATCCGCCTGGACGACGCCTGCCTGGAGCACTTGCGCAGCGTCATCGCCACTCAACACCAGGCCAAGGTGATCGTGGTCGACGACCTGACCGGGCACGGCATCTGGTTGCAAACTTCGCCGGGCGGCACCATCGTGTTCACCGGCCCCACCCGCCAGCAGCAACTCCACGAACTGGCTCACCTCGCTCTCGGCCACCAACCGCAGCCAGCCAGTTCCAGCGACGTCGTGCACGGCCGGGCGACCAACGGAGCGATTGACGTGTTCAGCGCCGAGCAGGAAGTCGAGGCCCGCGCCATGAGCCAAGCACTCGCCGAGCGGCTCCAGCCCTAACCTCCCGCGCACCCGGTCTACCTCCGAGGCTGTGGCCTGCCGATTTATGCGAAACCTCACTTGACATCGCGCCTTTACGGTCGCGTACATTCGCTGCACATCGCGTGGCACGGACCGCTGCACAGCAGCTGACCGACGCCAAGTAGTCGCGCGCTGCCCCCTCAGCCACACCCTCCCTAGCTGTTTCCGCGACCCCACCATGCGCGGACCCCTAGCCGGGTGCGTGGCTGCCCATCGGCAGAACGGACGCGACCCCCTCATGCCCCCACCGTTGCTTCGCCCTGCCCACCCTCGGGTGCGGCGATGAACGTCAAACTGCTCGGCTTCGGCGCTCTGACCCCGGTCCTGCTCGCGTTCGGTGTCGCGGTCGCCGCCACCGGCAGCGGTGCGCTCGACCCGGTCGCCAGCAGCATCGGCTGCGTCGCCGCCATCGACCCGTCCGCTCCGGTCAACCAGACCATCAAGGACCTCAACGCCACCCAACTTGGCCACGCCAAGACCGTCTACGACGTGTCGGTCGAGATGAAACTCCCGCCCCGGGCCGCGGTGGTCGCGCTCGCGACCGTGGCGCAGGAGAGCTACTTCAAGAACATGGCCAACCCGACGGTGCCGAAGAGCATGACCCTGCCGCACGAAGGCCAAGGCGCCGACCACGACTCGGTCGGCCTGTTCCAACAGCGGCCGTTGCCGCCAGACGGCGAAGGCGGCTGGGGCACCGTCGAAGAACTCATGACGCCGAAAATCTCGGCGATGAAGTTCTACAGCGCCCTCAAGCGCATCGACGGCTGGGAAACCCTCCCCATCACCGTCGCCGCCCAGAAGGTGCAGATCTCGGCGTTCCCCGACGCCTACGCCAAGCACGAGCCGCTCGCGACCGCGCTAGTCGCGCTCATCGGTGGCGGCGCGGTCACCTGCCAGAACGGTGCAGTAGGCGCTGGCGGCTGGGCCAAGCCTGTCCCCGGCGGCATCAACAGCTACTTCCGCGAGCCCGGCCGCGAGGACCACTACGGTGTCGACCTCGGCGGCACGCGCGGAACCCCCATCCACGCCGCCAGCTCCGGCATAGTCCTTATCGCCGAATGCAACGGGGGCAGCAACTGCGACGAAGACGGATCGATGTCCACACCCGGCTACGGCTGGAAGGTCGACATCCTCCACCCCGATCGCACCGTGACCCGATACGGACACATGTGGCGCCAGCCCTTCGTACGCACCGGCCAGACCGTTCAAGCCGGCCAAGTCATCGGCCTGATGGGCACGAGCGGCAACTCGTCCGGCGTCCACCTGCACTTCGAGACTCATACGGGTGCGCCAGCCAACAACGCCAACGCCGTTGATCCCTTGCCCTTCATGGCCGCCCGAGGCGTCACTCTCGGCAAGAGCGGATAGGTGTAGGATCTCATCATTAGTGGCGAATTCTCATTTGAATTGACGTACATCTGGCGAATTCGCCAAGTCGATGAGAATCCCTAGGACCCTCAGTGTTTTCGCGGCGGCCTGCTCAGCAGCGCAAGCACTAAAGCACCGAGATCCTCACTGTCGGCCAGCATCTCAACCACGCCGGTCGCCTCTAACGTCCGCTGCGCCTGTCCCCGGGCATTGACGACGCGATAAGCACTGCCGCATTCGACGGCTGCGACATAGCCGCACACCAGTGCCAGAACACCAGCACCGTCCAAATAGGTCACCGCGTCGAGATCGACATGCAACTCATCGGCCCAGCCAGCCACGATCGCCTCAAGAATCATCGGTGTCAGTTGCTCAGCCGCCACACCCCGGACGTCTCCAGCCAACTCCAACCGGACACTTGACCCGCCGACACAACGTTTGTTGACCGAAAACGACCTCATCGTCATCACCCCACTGCCAGAGGAGACGCGCAGACCTCCAGCCAGCGCGCTTCGTGATCTCCCAGCAGGGTCCAGACTGACGATCGACCCTCACCTTATCGGCGATCACCAGCAAAATCACGCAGCAAACGACGCTAGATCATGAGGATTTCGCCAGATCGGTGAGAACGCACCGCCGACAAATCGATGAGAAACCCGGCCTTAGCACGGGCGAATGACGTTGGCTCCGCCATCTACAACGCGAACCTACAATAGGCCGGGTATTTCCGTGCTGCCGCTGCAGGATCCGCCCCGCGCCGCGAACACCCCACGGCATAGGCTGGCGCTCAACGACAGCGCAGTTGTTGATCGCACCTTTGTGAACCAGCGCCTAACGTGTTCCGGCTCTTGGAAATATCGTCCGTTGTGGACATAGCTCATCCAGCGCCGAGCGCGTACTTGCAAATGTCGTCGAGATTCGGCTGGTAGCCGTCGGTCGTGTCGACCGTCAGCTTCGCCATGCTCAGCCCGACCCATTCCTTTCGCGGGTCGGGGTAGACGTGAGCGCGTGCATGTACGGCGTTGCTCTTGTACCGATCGGCCCTTCGCGTAGTCATGTTGGCAGGATCGGTTCGGCATTCGATGATTCGTAGGTCTGCGTTGAGCCGTTCTAGGCCTTTGCGCCAGACGTGGTCTTGGAAGGCAGCCTCGCCGACTACCGTGACTCCGGCCTCGAGCAGAAGTGCAAGGGTGTCGAAGAAGATGTCGAACGTCCGTGTGGTGAGGGGGTCGCCTGGGGTGGCTTCGAAGCCTGGGGTGTTGACGACCATGCCTTCTTTGATCTCGTCACGGCTGATCACTGGGCATCCGATCGTGCGGCCGAGCCTGTGTGCCAGGGTCGTCTTACCGGCTCCGGAGGCGCCCGTGACCAGAATCAGCCGGGGTGCGTTCACTGCGGCATTCTACGCGGGCGATGCCGATCTTCCGGCGCAGCAAATCGATAGACGAGCCTACGGTGCGGCAATTCGCGTGACCGTGAGCATGCCATCGGCTACTTTGCATCGATATGAGCCCGTCGATTGCGTCAGACACACCTGACGGCTCTGCGCGCCCACCACTTGTCGGGCTTTCCTACGGAACTGTCACGGTCGTTGATCACGATCCGGGCTGGGTTGGGCTCTTCGATCAGCTGAGCCGGCCTCTTTCCGCTTCGCTGGGCAGCATGGCGGTCGCGATCGAACATGTCGGGTCGACGGCTGTCCCCGAGCTGAAGGCCAAGCCGATCATCGATATTGCCATCGGTATCAGGCCAGCCGACGCGAGTTCAGTGATCGATGCGATGACCCGGACGGGCTGGCTGTTCCGAGGCGACAAGGGCGACGACGGCGGTCTGCTGTTTGTCTATGAGAGCGCACCACTGTTCCGAGTCGCTCATGCCCACGTCGTGGTTTACGGCGGACCAGCGTGGAACGACTATCTGGCTTTCCGTGATCTGCTGCGCGCCGACGCGGTCGCACGCGTCAGGTATGAGCAGCTCAAGCAGCAGTTGGCGGCCGAGCATTCGGGTGACCGTGCGGCGTACACCGCGGGCAAGCAGGAATTAGTGCGACAGCTTATGGGGCGCTGACCAGCAGCCGCTGTTCGCCGCCCCGGCCCCCGTTGCCTTGTTCCTACGCCCGGTGGCCCGTTGCGGGCCACCCCGCCTGTGAAGGTGCCTGCCATGCTCAGCACATCCGTAATCGACAGCCTGTTTCCTGCCGACCTGCCCGAGACGTCGTTCTGGTTCGACCGCTACCCGCCCCGGGACTTTCCGGTGGGGGCGCTGGTGACCCGGTTCTCGCCCAGCCCGACCGGGCATCTGCACATCGGCGGGATCTACGCCGCCATGATCTCCAAGGACCTCGCCACGCACTCCGGCGGCAGCTTCTTCGTTCGTATCGAGGACACCGACCAGGCCCGTGAACTCGCCGGCGCCACCGCACAGTTCGCCCGTGCGTTCGCGCATTTCCGTGTGGCAGCAGACGAGGATGACATGACGGGCCGCTATGGCCCGTACACGCAGTCAGCCCGCGCCGACATCTACCTGTCATTCGTGCGGCATTTGCTGCGCTGCGGCCACGCCTACCTGTGCTTCGCCAGCAAAGAAGACCTGGCCGTGCTCAGTGAGCGGCAAAGGAACGCCGGTGTGCCGACCGGCTACTACGGCTCCTGGGCGCCGTGGCGTGATGCCGCTGACGACGACGTCCTGGCTGCGCTCGAGACCGGCAGACCTTATGTGGTGAGGTTTCGGTCGCCTGGCGTGGACGGCAGAGTCGTGTTCACCGATGCGATCCGGGGCAGGATCGAGCTCAACGACAACATCAACGACGCGGTGATCCTCAAGTCGTCCGACAGCCCGCTGCGGCTGCCGACCTATCACCTGGCCCATGCCGTCGATGACAGCCTGATGGGGGTCAACATGGTGGTGCGGGCCGAAGAGTGGCTGCCGTCGGTTCCGTTGCACCATCAGCTTTTCGCCGCGCTCGGCCACCCGCCGATCGCGTATGCGCACATTGCCCAGCTGCTCAAACTCGATGGGCGCGGTAAACGCAAACTGTCCAAACGCAAAGACCCGGAAGCCTCAGTCGACTTCTACATCCGCTGCGGCTTCCCGGTTGAGCCGCTGCTGCATTACCTGCGCGGTCTGGCCAACGGAAGGCTGGCCGAAATGCCGACAGCACAAGCGCTGGCGGAGCCGATTCGCTTGGCAGAGTGCAACAATTCCGGGGCGCTGGTCGATCTGGTCAAGCTCGACGACATGTGCGCCGACTACATCGCTGCGCTGCCCGGCGAACAGATTCTGGACCAGGTCGCGGTGTGGGCTGCGGAGTTCGATCCGCCGCTGGCGCATTCCCTTGCCGGCCAACGCGATGCCGCTTTGCGCGCGCTTGCCATCGAACGTGACGGCGTTGCCAACCCGCGTAAAGATCTGCGGCGATGGGATCAATTCCGCACCGTGTACGGCTACTTCCTGCCCGACCTGTTTTCGCCGGTGACCACATTGGAGGCAACAGACCTGGCGTACCTGGACCCGTTGGCGGTGAAGACTTTCGCCGCTGAGTTGGTCTCGTCTTACCGTGAGGACCCGGACCGCGAGGCCTGGTTCACCCAGATCCGGGATACCGCCATCCGGTGCGGCTTCGCCCCCGACGTCAGGACGTTCAAGGCCAGCCCCAGCAGCTACCCGGGCGCGGTGCGGGAAGCCGCCCAGATCGTGCGGGTCGCGCTGACGGGTGCCACCCGCAGTCCCGACCTGCACGCCGTCGCGCACGCCCTCGGCGCCGACGAAGTTATCGCACGCCTGTCCCACCTCACCACCAACCGCTAGCAAGGCACGACCTGTCGCCTAGGGGACCGTCCCTCGAACGGGAAACTCGCGTGAACACCGCGACACCGTTCGATACGGTCCCGTGGTGACCCAGCAATCACGCATGGCGTTCAACAACGACCCGGCAACCTACACCGACGCCCGTCCCGGCTACCCAGACGAGTTGTATGCACTACTGGCCGAGCGTTGCGGGCTGGCTGCCGGAGCCCGCGTGCTGGAGATAGGGCCCGGCACCGGGCAAGCCAGCCAAAGACTCCTCGCCGAAGGCGCGCACGTGACGGCCGTGGAACCCGGCGAGCAGCTGGCAGCCGTTCTGTCCCAACGGTTTCCCACCGAGCGGCTTGAGGTCATCGTGGCCGACTTCGAGGACGCCGACCTGACCGGCCCATTCGACCTGGCCGTTGCGGCGACGTCGTTTCACTGGGTGAATCTCGGCAGGTCCATGCCCGAGCTTGCCCGGCTCATTCCGCCCGGCGGCTGGCTGTGCATCTGGTGGAATGTCTTTCAAGATCCTTTTAAACCGACGGCGTTCAGAGACGCCCTCGACCAGCTCTACGCCGACGTCCTGCCTGATCTCAAACGCCCCAGCGGCGGCCTGCCCGACCGGCTCCAGCCCGAATCGTGGACGCGAGATCTAGAAGCCGGTGGATGGTTCGGCCCCGTCGAAACCAAGTTCCTGAGCTGGGACAACCCGTTGACCCCACAACGCGCGCGCGAGTTGTGGTCGACGTTCTCCAACATCATCAACCTCGATGCCGAGCGGCGTTCGCGCTTCCTCGATGGGCTTGAGGCCATCGTCCGCGACCGGTTTGGCGGGCTCGTCCAGGACCCGTGCGTCACCGCGGTCTACCTCGCGCCGCGGACCGGCCACAGTTAACCGGACACCAGGCAGCACAACGCCCACAAGCAGGCGTCACAGCTCACAACCCACATCAGGGGTTTCGACGTTCCGGTCTCACGAGCCGACTGCGGCTTTAATGATCAGTAGGTGAGCGCCCGTAGGCTCCCAGGCATGGTTGCGCCGATGCTGGCGACGCTGGCCCCGCTTCCCGAGGGGCCGCAATGGGCCTATGAGTTCAAGTGGGACGGCGTGCGCGCGATCATCGGCATGGACAGCGACCTGGTTCAGGCCATCTCCCGCAACAGTCTCGACTTCACCGCCTCCTACCCGGAACTGACGGAGCTGCCCCGGCAATTGCAGCACCGGTCTGTCGTGCTCGACGGCGAGATCGTGGCACTCGACGCCTCGGGCGCACCGTCGTTTTCCCTTCTGCAGCAGCGAATGCACGTCAAGACCCCGACACCTGCGCTGCTGACCAGGGTGCCGATCTTGTTCTACTGCTTCGATCTGCTGACCCTCGACGGGAAGCCGACTCTCGGCTGGACCTACCAGCACCGCAGAGAAGCACTCGAGTCGCTCGCCCTCGGCGTCGGTCCGATGCACCTGAGCCCGCGCTTTGACGGACCCGGCCAAGCGGTCCTCGAGACGGCCCGACAGCATGGCCTGGAAGGGATCATCGCCAAGACCCTCACCTCCACCTACCAGCCAGGCGCCAGATCACGTAACTGGATCAAAGTCCCGATCAACAACACCCAGGAAGGCATCGTCATCGGCTGGCGGCCCGGCGAAGGCACCCGCGCCGGCACCATCGGCTCACTGCTGCTCGCCGCGCACGACAGCAGCGGCGCGCTCAGCTTCATCGGCGCGGTCGGCACCGGCTTCACCCAATCCGCACTCCGAGCCCTCCAGCTGCAACTCACCGCGATCGAGACAACGGTCTCTCCGGCAACCGGGCGGCCTGTGCCGACGATGTACGCCCGGGGCGCACACTGGACCAGCCCGACCCTGGTCGGTGAGGTCCAATTCCGCACCTGGACCCCGGAAGGCACCATGCGCCACCCCAGCTGGCGAGGGCTCAGACCCGACAAGCAGCCCAACGACGTCACGGTGCACCTCGGCTAGCAAGGCACCGCCCCATATCCGGTGGCCAGGCTTTCCCCTGCGATGCCACACTCGTCGTGTGGGATCTGCAGCAGTACGATTTCGCCGCCCCGGCCGACCGGCCGCGGGCACTCCCGGCATGGCGTAATCCGCCGCGCTGACACCTTCCAGGTGCGAGACGTCCCCGGCACTTTCGAGCCGGGGATCTTTCTTTTCCGCACCCAGCCCAAGGAGTCAGCCATGCCCACGATCACCGCACAGCAGCTAGACGCAGCCCTGGCACTGCGAGACCTCACCGATCCAGCCCAAGGCATTCACGCCATGCAGCACATCGTTTCCAAGGCCGAGGCAGCGCTCGCCCACGCATGGGCCATCCCCGCCCACCGCTCGCCGGGCGCCCGCATCGTGCCCATACGCGACAACTACGACCGGCTCCGCTACGACCCCGCCGCCCTCACCAGGGACAGCCGCTACACCCGCTACATAGACGACACTCGCATGCTGCGATCCCACACCACCGCAGCCATACCCGCACTGCTCGCCCAATCCAGCACCGATGTCGTCTGGTCCGTGCCGGGCATCTGCTACCGGCGCGACAGCATCGACGCCCAGCACACCGGCGAGCCCCATCAGCTCGACCTGTGGCGGGTCTCCCCCACCGCTCAGCTCACCGAACAAGATCTTGAGGAAATGGTCGCCACCGTGGTCCAGGCGACATTGCCCGGAAGGCGATGGTGGACCGTGCCCTCCACTCACCCCTATACCGTCGCCGGGCGCGAGATCTATGTCAGCGACGGCGGCTCGGCGGTGGAGATCGGCGAGTGCGGCCTCGCCCACCCACAGCTGCTCGCCGACGCCGGGTTGCCGCCCACCGCCAGCGGGCTGGCGATGGGACTGGGAGCCGACCGCCTGCTGATGCTCGCCAAACAGATCCCCGATATCCGGCTGCTGCGCAGCGCCGATCCCCGTGTCGCCTCCCAGATGAACGATCTGGACCTGTACCAGCCGATCTCCCCGATGCCCGCCACCCGGCGCGATATCTCGATCGCCGTCTACGGGCACCTCGATGTCGAACTGGCCGGCGACCAAGTTCGTATCCTTCTGGCAGACGATGCCGACAACATCGAGGACTTGTCGGTGTTGTCGCAGACCCCCTACGAGCAGCTCCCGCCCGGAGCGATCGCACGTATGGGCATTAGCCCCGGCCAGACCAACGTTCTTCTACGGCTCACTATCCGCCATCCCACTAGAACCCTCACCGCGGCCTACGCCAACCGGATCCGCGACCGCGTGTATGCGGGGCTTCATGAGGGCTCCCACCAGGAATGGGCGGTGTCTCGCAGCGGCTCACCCGCCGCCTAGCTGGAGAACGGAGAGGTCCTGTCCCCTGGCTCGCTGCCCGGAGGTCATGCCGGGCCGCGAGCCAGGGGCTAGGTCAATGCGGAGGCCTTAAGCCAACGCGAGCAGCTCATCACAGAGGTCCCGGAGCGTGGGGATGACCTTTCCGCCACCCCGGCTGTTGAGCTTGGCGCTGGTCGCCAGGTTGAAGGTCTTCCTGTCGCTGACGAAGTAGTCGACGAACGGAAGCGCCGTTGCCAGGGCGAAGAAATCCAGCAGGTCCGAGTTCTTCGGCTTCCGGTCCGCCTGCAGGTGGGTCTGCACGCGCAGCTCGGTGAAGGCCCCCTGGATCGGCATGGCATCCAGCAGCCTGTGCATCGCCGGGTTCTCGCCGTTCACGACGCCGTCGGCGATCGCGGTGACGACCGTGTTCGGGTCCTTTCCAAGCGCCCGCAGGACTGGATCGAATAGCTTGATCGAATCCGTGAACGCAAGGTACTCAATCGCGTTGCGCACCGCCTTCGACGTCCGGCCTTGCTGGTCGATCGCCGCGCGGATCGACACCTCCAACGCGGCGAACTGGGCACCCTTGCCGTCGGCAATGGACACCTGCGGGGCGAAGACCGGCTCCATACGCGGGTCGCGCAAGGCGAGTACGCCTAGCTCCAGCCGGTAGGGAACGTTGGCCTCCAGCTCTTCCAGCTGGGCTCGCAGCTCGGCGGGCAGCGACGTGTCCCACAGCGCTGGTGCGCCGGTCGCCTTGTCGAGGATGAACGCCTGCCCGTGCACGCCGGTCAGGCAGTGCTTGAGACCCCACCCGAGCGGCTCGGGTTTCTCCAGCGTCACCGGCAGGCCGAGGAACTCCACCGCTCCCACCGAGGCATCCCACACGTCGAGGTTCTTGGTCCGCAGCGTGTGGAACCCGGTGAGTTCCGCCATCGCCACCGCTGTGTCCCAGCGGCCGTCGGCGTTATCGCGCTGCCAGTTCTCCCGGTAGTGGGCTTCGGAGAGAGCGAAGATCACCTTGCCGGCCAATGCCATGTCCCGCAGGATCTGAAACGTCCCGGCCTCGCTGGCTTCCATCGGGGAGCCCGCCCGGTCCCGGGCCAGGTGGTCGTAGCACCACTGGTCCAGATAGGCCACGATCGGACGCGGGCTGTCGCCCAGCACCCATCGCGCAGGAAGCTGTGGGTCATGGGTCAGCGGCCAGTTCTCGGTGAACATCTGGTCACCACCGGACCAGATAGGTCATACGTGTAAACACGGGGTATAACGCTATCCGGGGCGGAGATGTCCCGGCTACCGATTATCGGGCGCCCCCTTCATGCGACGTTGAGCTGGGGATCACCCAGCGGGTGGGTCGCGACGTCGAAGAAGACCACGTTGTTCCCCTCGAACCGCTCTCGGAGAACCCCCAGTCGGCTGGCGATCTGCACTGGCGTGGCACGCCCGACGTGGATGCCGATCGCGATGCTCCTCGGGGCGCCCCCGGCTTTGATGGCCTCGACGATGTGTGTGTCGTTCTCGCCGAAGCTGGACCCAACGATCACCAGGGGAGCGGTATCACGGGTCAGCTCTTGCAGTGCGAACCACAAATAGCGGCTGCGCTGGATGACCGCGTACTTATCTTTCGCGGTGCCTTCGCTGACCAGCAGCGGTTCTCGGCTCGGGTGCTCCTCGTAGCGATCCTTCAGATCGAGCAGGCCGGTGACCGTCGCGGTCCACTTCCCCGTCACGCCGGCCCAGTCGTCCCGCCACAGGTGCAGCGCGCCGTGCAGGTAGAGCAACTGTGTCCGGTCCCCAGACCACAACGCCGTTGCCGGATCAAATAGCAGCTCCCCGTCGCTGGGCATCATCATGTCGCGGAACTCGGCACGACGCGACATGATCGCCCAATAGGGGATCAAGTCATAGTTGGTGGTGAATACCCGACTGTAACTTCGCAGGTGCCCCGCTACGGCCTGCAGCACCTCCTGCGAGAGGGCACCGTGCCGCACGTGCGTGTCGTTCACCGCAGCAAACAATGCCTCGCGGATTCCGTCATGCTCAGCAGCCATCCGCTTAAGGCCGGATTCCGGGAACCCAAACGCAGCGCTGATCTGCTGGGCGTCGAGCATCCGCTCCAGCACCAACTCGAAGTTCGTGGTGTCGTAGAGGTCGAACAGCCGCTTGGCAGTCTCGCTTAATTCGGCCCCATCGAACAGTCGGCGGTAGCCGAACCCACTGGAGATGTTCATCGAGAAGCCGTTGCCGAGCAGTAACGATCCCCAGCCCTGCCCTGCGATCTCCGGCCAATCACGGAGCCGCTCCACGCTTGCCATCCCCATCCCCCGATCAGGCCGGTCATCGCCAGCGTGCTCAACGCCGGAAACCTCAGCCTGGTCACCCCACAGACGATCATCCGTGGTAAAGATCATGACGCAAGCGCGACCTGCACCACCGATGCTCGCCGATATGTGGCGTCGCGAAGAAATCCCAAGGGATTGACAGCGATGCCAACTCCAGCTCGGAGAAGACAACACAAAGTTTCCGAAGAGATCGAGACACTTCACTCAATGGCGCATCAAATGCGGAACATAGGTGGCAATGGATACCCCGCTGACACCCCACTGACGATCAAGGGCACTTACCCAAGTGAATGGATAAGTGCCCTTGACCTGCAATTTCTTTGTAGCGGGGACAGGATTTGAACCTGCGACCTCTGGGTTATGAGCCGAGCGAGCATCAGGACACATTTTCAAGATATCTATGAGCGAATATTTTGCCAGGTCAGAGCGCATCTTCTATCGATGTTCGCGGAATACTATTTGGACGTCCGATGTGGCCTGAAACCCAGTGAGATCCGGTTCAAACGCTAAAGGATCTTCAAAATAGGTTGAAACAGGCATGAAACTCCACCCTTTTCGACCCGTTTTGCCCACTCTAGTGGATCAACATGGCACGGTAGTTTCCACATTGGACAGCTTCATTCCGGACATTTGGGCCCCCAACCCGTCGTTAAGCGCATCAGCGGGGTTGACAAACTTTCAACATCATCGTGTATCGTCGATTAGCGATGATGTTGGCCGAAGGGTGCGCGCGAGATGTCTGAGGTTCTGCTGGATCGCGAGGCGGCGCAGCGATACGCGTCCTGGTTCAGGGCGCTTGCGGATCCGACGCGGGTGCAGATCGCCGAGTTGCTGGCGCGCCGTCGTGAGCCGATGAGTGTGGGGCAGATTGTGGCGGCGGTGGGCACGGCGCAGTCGACGGTGTCGCACCATTTGAAGATCCTGGCCGAGGTGCGGTTCGTGCTGGTCGAACCGGACGGTAACGCCAACCTGTACCGGATCAATGAGAACTGTCTGACCTGCTTTCCTACCGCGGCCGACGTGGTGATGGGCCGCCCGGTTGCCGCACCTGGGGAGGTCCCGTGCTGATCCGGCCGATGACCACCGCCGACGCGCAAGCGGTGCTGGACATCTTCGCCGCGGGAATCGCGGGTGGCATGGCCACCTTCGAGACCGAGACACCTGGCTGGGAGCGGTTCGACGCAGCCCGGCTGCCGGATCACCGCTGGGTCGCCGAGCACGACGGCACGGTGCTGGGCTGGGCGGCGGTGTCACAGGTGTCGGCCCGACCGGCATATGCCGGGGTCGCGGAACACAGCGTCTACGTCCATCCCCACGCGCACGGTCAGGGCGTCGGCTCTGCGCTCCTCGAAGCGCTGATCGCCTCGACCGAAGCGGCGGGGATCTGGACGATCCAGTCGGGAGTGTTCCCGGAGAACACAGCCAGTCTCGCGCTGCACGCCAAGCACGGCTTCCGGACCGTCGGAGTGCGGCACCGGCCGGGCAAGCTGCGCGGAGTCTGGCGTGATGTGGTCGCGATCGAGCGCCGCAGCACGGTCACCGGCATCGAGTGACGGGCACCACCCAAACTTTGATTTGACAGATGCCTAACTAGGCGGCAATCTAAACACTGGTTCGAGAAACTTCTAAGCAGCCCGGTTGGCCGGGAGTCAAGGAGCAGTCATCATGAGCACCACCCCGGTTGACACCCTGCCAGTCGTGGTGATCGGCGCAGGCCCGGTCGGCCTGGCCGCCGCTGCCCAGCTGGCCACCCGCAACGTCCCGTTCGTGATCGTCGAAGCGGGCGAGCAGATCGCCGCGTCGATCCGCGAGTGGGCACATGTGCGGCTGTTCTCGCCGTGGCGGTACAACACCGACCCGGCCGCCCGCGCGCTACTTGAGCCGACCGGCTGGACGGCTCCGGACCCGGCATGGCTGCCCACCGGCGGCGAGCTCATCAACGACTACCTCGAGCCCCTCGCCGCGCACCCGGCCATTGCGCCGAACCTCAAGCTCGGGGTGAAGGTGGAGGCGATCGCCCGGCAGGGTTTCGACAAGGTCCGCACCGCCGGCCGCGACGCCGCCCCGTTCCTGATCCGTCTCTCGGACGGATCCGAGCTGCTGGCCCGCGCGATCGTCGACGCGTCCGGCACGTGGCGCAGCCCCAACCCCCTCGGCGGCAACGGTCTTGCCGCCCACGGTGAGACCGGCGCGGTGGCCGCTGGCCGGGTGTTCGCCGGTATGCCTGACGCGGCCGGGACGCTGCGGGAGAAGTTCGAAGGCAAGACGGTCGCCGTGGTCGGCGCCGGGCATTCCGCGACCGGCACCCTCCTCGCCCTGGCAGAGCTGCCGGGCACGCAGGTGCACTGGCTGCTGCGCTCGGCGGACCCGTCGCGCTCGTACGGCGGCGGCGCAGCCGACGCCCTGCCGGCTCGTGGGTCGATCGGCACCCGCGTCAAAGACCTGGTCGACAGCGGAAAGGTGACCGTCCACACCGGATTCTTCATCCACGAGATCACCGCAGACGGCCTCGTGTCGGCCGATGGCCGCACCGTCGGCGCGCAGGTGATCGTCAACTCGACCGGCGCCCGCCCCGACTACAGCGCCAGCACCGAGCTGCGCCTGGACTTGGACCCGATCCTCGGCTCCACCCGCGCCCTGGCACCGTTGATCGACCCGAACCAGCACTCCTGCGGCACCGTGCCCCCGCACGGCTACCTTGAGCTCGGGCACCCCGAGGACGGTTTCTACGTCGTGGGCGCCAAGTCCTACGGCCGCGCACCCACATTCCTGCTCGCGACCGGGTTCGAGCAGGCCCGTTCCGTGGTCGCCGCTTTGGCCGGTGACCTGCAGGCTGCGGCGGCGGTCGAGCTCGACCTGCCGGAGACCGGTGTCTGCTCGACCAACAACGTCAACGCCGCACCCGCCGCAGCTGAGGAGTCGGGATGCTGCGGCACTCCCGCCCCGGCGGCCGATGCCAAGCGCGGTCTGGCCACCGGTGTCGCCGGCGGTCTGCTGACCGTCCCGCTGGTCACCGTCGGCGCTCCCGCCGAGCAGACTGGTGGCGGCTGCGGCTCCAGCTGCGGCTAGACATGACGACCACACTGTCCATACCGGCCGCCACCCCAACTGTGGGTGGCGGCCCGCCACGTCACCGCGTCCTGATCGCGGTCTTAGCCGTCACCCAGACCGTCGGCTACGGCGTCATGTTCTACGCCTTCTCCGTCCTGCTCGCCCCGATCGCCGTCGACCTGCACGCCTCCACCGCTGCGGTGACCGGCGCGTTCACCACCGCTGTCGTGTTCGCTGCCGGGGCGTCGATCCCGGTCGGGCGGTGGCTGGACCGCCACGGCGGCCGGGCACTGATGGCCACCGGCTCGACCCTCGCAGTCGTTGCGGTCGTCTTATGGTCGCGAGTGGACAGTCTGTGGCAGCTGTACGCGGTATTCGCCGTTCTCGGTGTCGCGTCAGCGTCGGTGCTGTACGAGGCGGCGTTCCCCGTCCTGGTCGCCACGGTCGAACCGGCCCGCCGCAACAATGCCCTGCTCGCGGTGACGATCGTGGCTGGGTTCGCCAGCAGCATCTTCTTCCCGCTGACCGGACTGCTGCTCGAGCAGTACGGCTGGCGCACCACGCTGCTGATCCTGGCCGGGATGCTCGCCGTCATCACCGTCCCCGGCCATCTCCTGGTGGTCCCTGGCCGGGCCCGCCACCATCACACCGCCGCTTCCCGCACGGGCATGCCGGTGCGGGAGGCGCTGCGGGACAAGAGTTTCTGGCTGCTGACTGTCGCGTTTGTCGTGCACGGCGCGGCGCTGTCGGCGATGGGCGTTTTGCTGATCGTCTACCTGCAGCACGCCGGGCACACCACCGCGATCGCCGCCACCCTGGCCGGGCTTCTGGGCATCTTGTCGGTGACCGGCCGTCTGGTGACCACCGGGTTGTCGCGCCGGTTCAGCATGCAGACCGTGACCGCCGTCGTGTTCATCGTCCAGGCTGTCGGGGCTGCCGCGCTGCCGTTCCTCTCCGGGACTCTCGCCGGGGCGGCGGCGTGTGTGACGGCGTTCGGGCTCGGGTTCGGGGTGGCCACGATCGCGCGTCCGGCGATCCTGGCCGGCCGGTATGGGACGGCGCGGTATGCCACCATCGCCGCCACCATGACCGTCCCGATCACCCTGGCCAAAGCGTCCGCACCGTTGGGTGCGGCGCTGCTGGTCCCGGACGTGTTCATCACCACCGTCGCGCTCGCCTGTCTGCTGGCGGCAGCCTTGCTGATCGCCGCGGGCAGGACCCCCGCTTCTAAGCTGGACCAGTGATCAGCAGCGGGCGGTATGCCGACGTGGTGGTGATCGGCGGCGGCCAAGCCGGACTGGCGGCCGGGTTCTACCTGCGCCGCCACGGTGTGGACTTCGCCATCCTCGACGCCCAAACCTCGCCGGGCGGAGCGTGGCAGCACGTGTGGGAATCCTTGCGTCTGTTCTCCCCAGCCCAGTTCTCCTCGCTGCCGGGCTGGCAGATGCCCATCCCCGAGCACGGCGGCTACCCCGACACCGCCCATGTCATCGACTACCTGACTCGCTATGAGCAGCGCTATCAGCTACCCATCCGCCGCGGCGTCACGGTCACGAGCGTGCATCGCACCGAAGGCGGTTTCCGGCTCGACACCAGCGACGGTGGCTGGACCGCACGGATCGTGGTGTCGGCGACTGGCACGTGGTGGCAGCCGTTCATCCCCGCCCTCGCCCGCAATAGCCGATTCACCGGGGCCCAGTTGCACACCGTCCACTATGGAAAGCCGCAGGATTTCGCCGGTATGCGGGTGGCGGTGGTCGGGGCGGGGAACTCTGGTGCGCAGATCGCCGCCGATTTGGCCGGGCACGCCGCGCAGGTGCGGTGGATGACGCACATGACACCTCGATTCCTGCCTGATGACGTGGACGGCCGGGTGTTGTTTCAGCTGGCCAATCAGCGCTACCGGGCCCTGAAAGCAGGCCTGCCCGCACCGGCGGGAATCAGCGAACTCGGCGACGTCGTGGCCGTGCCGCCCGTGCGCGACGCCCGCGATGCCGGGCGGCTGCACGTCATGCCCATGTTCACCCGCCTGGCGCCCGACGGTACACAGTGGAGTGACGGCAGCAGCTGGCCGGCCGACGCGATCATCTGGGCGACCGGGTTCCGGCCGGCCCTACACCACCTGGCACCACTGCATCTGCAGCGCGTCGACGGGCATCCGGTCACCGATGGCACCGCCTACCGCCACGATCCCCGTCTGCATCTGCTGGGCTACGGCGACTGGACCGGCCCGGCCGCAGCCACGTTGATCGGGGTGGGGCCGATCGCCCGGGACATGGCCGCCCAGGTCAAGGACCTTCTTGCCTCCCAGGGTGTTTCGCCGGTCACATCGGGGTTGCAACCTATACCCGGGTACAGGCTTACCGTGGGTTCATGACCATGACGAACCTGCCGCTGGCCTGGGAGCCCGAGGCGTGCACGCTACCGACTGCGGAGCGGCCGTTGCGGCTGGCCGAGTTCGACACGCTGTTCACCGGCCTGACCACCCTGGACCGGCTGACCCCCACCCACGCACGGCTGCATCTGACCGGCCCGGCCGGGCTCGAGGAGGTCGTGCGGGATCTGACTGCCCGCGAAACGGCGTGCTGTTCCTTTTTCACCTTCACCGTCACCCCGGTCACCGACCGGCAGCTGACCTTGGATATCGAAGTCCCCGCCGCCCACACGGCGGTGCTGGAAGCCTTGGCCGGCCGGGCCGAAACCATCGCCGCCACCCCCACCGGCAGCTGATGAATCTCATCGGCCCGGGTACGCGAGGTGACCGTAACCCTTGCAGGAGTTCAGGTATGAGCACAGACATGCTGCGCACCGGCGAAGTCGCCGAAGCCGCCGGGGTCAACATCCAGACCCTGCGCTACTACGAACGCCGTGGCCTGATCGCCGAACCGGCGCGCAGCCTCGGCGGGCACCGCGCCTACCCCGCCGACACCGTCACCCTGCTGGGCATCATCAAAGCCGCCCAGAAACTCGGCTTCACCCTCGACGAGGTCGCCGAACTCCTCGACACCGGCCGCCGCCGTCATCCCAGCCGCGACCTGCAACAACGAGCTGAGGCCAAACTCGCCGAAGTCGACCAGAAGATCGCCCACCTCGGCGCGATCAAACAAGCGCTGACCGGGCTGATCGCCGCCCGCTGCGACAGCCTGACCAACTGCACCTGCACCGACTGCCCGATGCCGTTTCCCGAACTGGCCGCACCCGAAGGACTCACACGCCGATGACCACCACCCCCACCATCCCCACCGGACAGCCGGCCGGCACCCACCTGCTGCATCAGATCGACAACACGCCGCCGACCCGCAGCAAAGTCACCGCAGCCCTGGCCGCCCTCGCGTGTGCCGCGTGCTGCGCCCTTCCGCTGCTCATCGCCGCCGGAGTCCTCACCGGCGCCGGTGCCGCAATCTTTGAGAAGACGCTGCTGGCCGTCGCCGGGCTGCTCGCCGCAGCCGCAGCGGGTATGTGGTGGTGGCATCGCCGCCGCCAGGCCGCCAAAGCCGCCGCAGCTGGAGGGTCGGGCTGTGCGGGCGGAAACTGCTCGTGCTGAACGTCCCCGGTAGTGTGGCCGCAGCCATGGAGGCTGCGGCCCGCACCGCGCAGAAGACTGCCGGGCGATCATGGCGATAGCATCCCGGCCATGACGATCACCCGCTCCATCCTGCTGTTCGCCGTGGCCGCCCTCTTCGAGATCGGCGGCGCGTGGCTGATCTGGCAGGGCTGGCGCGAACACCGCGGACTGTGGCTGGTCGCCGCCGGAGTCATCGCCCTGGGCGCCTACGGGTTCGTCGCCACCTTCCAGCCCGACCCGCACTTCGGCCGGATCCTGGCCGCCTACGGCGGCGTGTTCGTCGCCGGGTCGCTGGCCTGGGGCGTGATCGTCGACAAGTTCCGGCCCGACCGATGGGACATCATCGGCGCGGCCATCTGCGTCCTCGGCGTCGCCGTCATCATGTACGTGCCCCGGACCTAACCCTGGCTCAGCATCGCCAGCACCGATAGGGTGCGGTCCACCTCGGCCTCGGTGTTGTAGTGCAGCAACCCGATCCGCAGCGCCCCGTCGGGCAGGCCCAGAGCATCAAAGCCGCTGCCCGCATGGAACCGTCCCGCACTGGCCGCGATCCCGTGGGCAGCAAGATGCTTCGCGACTTCGGCCGGGTGATGTCCGGGCAGGGTGAGGGCGAAGGTGGCGGTGCGGCCGACCATCGAAGGCAGGCCGTGCAGCTGCCATCCGGACGGGATGCCGGCCAGGAACCGTTGCCCCAACACGGTTTCCTGTTCGGTGATCGCCTCCCAGCCGACGCTGTCCACATAATCCAAGGCTGCCGACAGTCCGGCGATGGACTCGAACGGCAGGGTGCCATGCTCGAACCTGGCCGCCCCGGGCGCGTGGACCGCGTGCGGGAGCTGGTGCGGCGCCCACGACTGCGCCACCGACTGTTTGACGTAGGCCAGGCCGAGGTGGGGGCCGAAGAACTTGTACGACGAGCAGATCGCCACATCCACCCCCAGCTGCGCGACGTTGCCAGATGCGTGGGGTGCGTAGTGGGTCAAGTCCGCCCACGCCAAAGCACCCGACGCATGGGCGAGCTTCACGATCGCCGCGACATCGGTCGCGGTCCCGATCCCGTTGCTGGCATACGGGAACGCCACAATCCGGGTGCGCTCCCCGATGACCGCGGCCAGTTCGGCCATGTCCAGGGTGGAATCCGGGTTCAGACCCACCTTGCGCACCACCAGGTCGAGATCGGCGGCGGCCTGGGTCCAGGGGGCGATGTTCGCGTCGTGGTCCAGGGCGGTCACCACGATCTCGTCGCCGGGCTGAAAGGCGCGGGTGGCGCCACGCGACAGAGTGAAGTTCAAAGCGGTGGCGTTGAACCCAAACCCCACCTCCGTCGGCGACGCGGCGCCGAGGAACGCGGCGGCTTTGGCGCGGGTCCGGGCGAGGAGGTCTGCAGTGGCCTGGCTGTGGGTGAACACGCCGCCGAGGTTCGCGTTCCGGGTGACCAGGTAGTCCACGATCGCGTCAAGGACCGGTTGCGGGGTCTGGGATCCGCCCGGCCCGTCCAAACGGATGGTCCCGTCGGCCAGGGCGGGGAACAGGGTGCGGGTGGCGGTGATCGGCAGCGTGCTCATCAGGGTTCTTCCTCGGTATGTGGTGATGCTTGAAGCGGTTCAGGCGGTGCGGGACAGGTGCAAGACGGTGGCGGTGATCAGGTCAGCGGCGGCCAACAGGGTGGCGGCCTCGACCCGGTTCGGTGTTTCGGCGGGGGTTTGGTAGCCGGGCATGCCCATCCCGATACCTACAGCGGCAAAGCCTGCCGCGGCGTAGCGGCGGTTGTCCGACGGCATCGCCTGCCCCCGCAACGCGACCCCGGTCTCGCGTCCGGCCTGATCGAGCGCGGCGAGCAGGCTGTGGGCTGGGCCGCTGGCTTCGACGGCGGCGGCTTGATGCAGTTGGGCGGCACCGTCCATATTGATGACCAGCGTCCCCGCAGCGAGATAGGTGGCGTGGTGGGCCGAGCCGTGCGCTCCGGCTTCCTCGGCGTCGAGCAGTGCAACCGCCAGCCCGACCTCGGCGGGCAGAAGACCGTGAAGCCGTTGTGCTGTTTCGACAACGACGGCGACGCCGGAGGCGTTGTCGCAGGCGGCTGGAAACCGCACCCCTCCGGGGTCGTCGCCAACGCCGTCGAAATGCGCGGTCAGCAGCACCGACAATGAGCCCTCTATTGGTGTGCGGAAGATGCCGTGGACGTTGCCGCCCTCGACATCGACCGTGCGCAACGGCACCGATCCTTCAATCTCAGACGGCTGTCCGGAGTGGACAGTCGCGGTCATCGCCTCGAACAGGTCCGTACGCACCGACAGGACCGGCAGCGGGCACGCGGCAGGTCCGGCAATCATCTTCGGCATCAAACCGGCGTCGTCGGTGCCTCGGGGCAGCACAATCCCTGCCGCACCAACATCAGCCAGCTCCGCGGCGCGGGCCGCGTTGTAGGACGGCTCGAGCACCCACGCCCCTGCCACCGCACCATCTGGCGCAGCGATAGGGCCGGTCACCAGGCCCGGTGTGTAGGCGGAGGCGAGATGCTCGGCGAAGTCTTGACGGTGCACAAGGTTCTGCTTGCCGGATGCCGTGGTCCAGCGAAGCACAGGGATCGCGGACAGTTCCTTGACCGCATTGCGGACCGGGAACGAGTCAGTGAACGCCTGTGCGCCAAGGCTTTCCAAATGCGAGACCAGCCATGCGGCGGCTCCCTTGCCGCCGGGAGTTCCGACCCGGCGGCCCTGGAAATCGCCGGCGGCCAGGCGGGCCACGACAGCGTGCATGCGCCCGGCGGCGTCAGGGGTGGTGGGGCCGGTGGCAACCGGCCCCACGGTCGGGCTGGTCATCCGCAGCAGCCTTTGCCGGCCTCAACCGCTTCGGCCTTGGCGGCGGTGCCGCAGCAGGAACCGGCCTCGGTGGCTTCGGCGGCGGTGCCGCAACACGGGCTGGTCGCAGCCGGCGTCTCGGCGGTCGCGGTGGCGGAGGGGGCGCTGCCGCAGCAGCCGCCCGCGGCAGCCGGGGCGAACGCCTGGTCGAGCTCGCCGGTGAACCCGCCGGCGGTAGGTGTGGTGGTCATGACAATCTCCTCGGATGTGAAGTGGAACGCGGGTTAGCGGATGATCGGGAGGTGGGTGAGTTGCTGGGTGCGGGTCTTGTGGACGAGGGCCTGGGAGCGGCACTGCGGTGTGCAGACCTGGGCGCAGCTGTCGCAGAACTCGGTGGTGCCGGTGGCGGTGAGCTTGCGGAAAAGCTTGGCGAGCATGATGCCCATCCTTGTCTAGATGTTCTTCTAATCAGCCGTGCAGGGGCAAGCTTGCACCCTGTTTAGAAATCTGTCAACCTAGAGGCATGTCGAAACAGCTTGTGGTCCTCAACACCGATGCCGTCGCCTGCTGCGAGCCGCTCGCCCAGGCCGCTTTGGACGTCTCGCAGGCCGAGTCCCTGGCCCCGATGTTCAAAGCCCTCGGTGACCCGATCCGGCTGCGCCTGCTCTCGATGATCACCAGCGCGGAAGGTGGCGAGGCCTGCGTGTGTGACATGACCCCGCAGTTCGACGTGTCCGGCCCGACCATCTCCCACCACTTGAAGGTGCTGCGCGAGGCCGGGCTGATCGAAGGGGACCGCCGTGGCACCTGGATCTGGTACCGGCCGATGCCCGCCGCCCTCGGCGCCCTGGCAGCCGTCCTTGCCGTGAGCCAGCCCGCCCTCGTGTGACGAGCCCGCGAGCCTGGACGAACAGCTGATGAACAACCACACCCCGCCCTTGTGCAACAAGCGTGACCCGGCTCTAAGATCACACGGTGCTGATATCAGCTGACAATGATGTGATCGGGCTTTTGGCGGATCCGGTCCGCGCGCAGATCGTGCAGGTGCTGTCCCGGGGCCCGGCCTGCGTGTGCCACCTCGTGGAAGACCTCGATCTCAAGCAGCCCAACGTGTCCAATCACGTGCGGGTGCTGCGCCAGGCCGGGCTCATCCGGGGCGAGAACCGGGGCAAGTTCACCTTCTACCACCTCAACACCGAAGCCCTGCGCACCGCCGCCGCGCACCTGACCGGGCTGGCCGAAGCCGCCGACACCAGCGCCGAGACCTACCGGGAGTGCGCATGAGCATGCCGTTGTGGCGCCGTGCCACCGCTGAACTTGTCGGCACCGCCGCCCTGGTCACCACCGTCGTCGGCTCCGGGATCATGGCCCAGCGCCTGTCCAAAGACGGCGCCGTGCAGCTGCTGGCCAATTCGACCGCGACCGTGTTCGGCCTCGCCGTGCTGATCGCGGTATTCGGGCCGATCTCCGGCGCCCACTTCAACCCGGTCGTCTCCGCTGCCGACTGGTGGCTGGGCCGGCGCTCCCGCACGGGGCTCGCCTTGCCGGATGTCGGCGTGTACGCCGTGGCGCAGACCGCCGGCGCGATCGCTGGTGCGGTGATCGCGAACCTGATGTTCGACCTGTCGGCGGTCACCTGGTCGCACACCGAGCGCTCAGGAACTGATCTGTGGCTGGGCGAAATCGTCGCCACCACCGGGCTGCTGGTGGTCATCGTCTCGCTGGTGCGTAACGGCAAAACCGCTGTCATTCCGGCCGCGGTGGGCGCCTACATCGGTGCGGCGTACTGGTTCACCTCCTCGACGTCGTTCGCGAACCCGGCGGTGACGATCGGGCGGGCGTTCACCGACACCTACGCCGGTATCGCCCCGGCCAGCCTCGCCGGTTTCGTCGCGGCACAAGTGATCGGCATGCTCGCCGCCCTGGGTTTGATCGCCGTGTTCTATCCCGCTGGTTCCACGGAGACCGCGGCCATGATTGACGAGAAGATCACCGCCGGAAAGGCAGCCTGACCATGTCTGACACTGGAAAACCCACGGTGCTGTTCGTGTGCGTGCACAACGCCGGCCGCTCCCAGATGGCCGCAGGCTGGCTGCGCCACCTCGCCGCAGACAAAGTCCGCGTCCTGTCCGCAGGCTCTGCCCCGAAGGAGTCGATCAACCCGGTGGCCGTAGCGGCGATGGCCGAGGTGGGCATCGACATCACCGGCAACATCCCGCAGAAACTCGAATACGAGACCGCCCAGGAATCCGACGTCATCGTCACGATGGGCTGCGGGGACGCCTGCCCGTTCTTCCCAGGGAAGCGTTACGAGGACTGGGAGCTGACTGACCCTGCCGGGCAGCCGATCGAAGTCGTGCGTCAGGTCCGTGACGAGATCAAGGCGCGGATCGAGACGCTGCTCGGCGAAATCCTGCCCGCTTAAGCAGATGCCGGGGGCGGGCAGCAGCGTTGCAACAACTGCTGCAGCTCGCCCAATGCCTGCCCTGCCCGCTGCGGGTCCGGAAAGTACAGCACCGTCTTACCCTCACGGCGGGAGGTCATCAGCCCGCCTCGGCGCAGCATCGCCAACTGCTCCGACGCCGTCGACTGCCCGATACCGGCCTCGGTGGCGATCTCACCCACGGAACGTTCCCGGCCGTCGACAAACAGCAGCAGGATCTGCTGCCGCGCCGGACTGGCGAGCGCTTTCAAGAATTCTTGCGCCGTCTCACTCAAGGCGGGGTTCATCGCGGTGTCTCCGTGTGCCACTTCACCAACCTATCGTATCGTAATTTCGCGAAATGACGATACGATCTGGATGTGACTGACACCCTTCACGACCTGATAGTCGTCGGCGGCGGGCAAGCCGGCCTGGCCACCGCGTTCCACGCCACCCGCCGCGGCTGGAAAACGCTCATCCTCGAAGCGGGCCCGGCGCCGACCGGATCGTGGCCCCGCTTCTACGACAGCCTCACCCTGTTTTCCCCAGCCCGGCATTCGTCGTTGCCCGGCATGCCATTCCCCGGCGACCCGGGCAGGTATCCGCAACGTGACGAGGTGGTCGAGTACCTGGCCAAGTACGCGGCCGGGCTCGACGCTCAGATCGCCGCCAGCCGTCCGGCCACCTCGGCGACATGGGACGCCGGAGTGTTCACCGTGTCCACACCGGACCGTGTGTTTCAGTCTCGGCGGGTGGTCAACGCGACCGGCGGGTTCGCCACCCCGCACCGCCCCGAGCTGCCTGGCCTGGACGGGTTCTTCGGAACTGTGCTGCACTCCGCCGAATACGTTGCCCCGCAAACGTTCTCCGGACAGCATGTCGTGGTGGTCGGTGCAGGGAACTCGGCGGTGCAGATCGCCACCGAACTCGCCACCACAGCCAAGGTGACGCTGACCTCCCGCCACCCGGTGAAGTTCCTGCCACAGCGGCCGTTCGGCCGCGACATCCACGACTGGCTCCACTGGACCAGACTCGGCCACGGCCGCCCCAGCCTGCTGCTCAAACGCGGCGTGGTCGCGGTGCTCGACGACGGCCACCACCAGCGGGCGTTGCAGAGCGGAAATCCTTTGTGGCGGCCCATGTTCACCCGCCTCGACCGCGACCAGGCACGCTGGGCTGACGGCTCTGCTGAGCGCGTGGATGTGGTGCTGCTGGCCACGGGATTCCGCCCGGCACTGTCGCACCTGGACGGTTTGTACGGTGCCAGCGGCGCGAGTGCGGTCGACCGCGACGGCGTGCCGCTGCACCGGCAGGGGGTGTCGCACACCGTGGCGGGCCTGGGATTTGTGGGCTTGGAATGGCAGCGCGGGTTCGCCTCGGCCACCCTGCGCGGAGTCGGGCCCGACGCCGCACACGTCTTGCGCCGTCTGCGCTAACCCGCCCCGGTCCTGCTGGCGTATCGCGTGTTACGAGTGCAGCAGGTCGCCGAAGATGTCGTTGCCCAGCTGCAGCGCCTGAGCCTGCGTTAGGACGTGCCCGGCCGCGGCCGGGTTGGCCTGCCACCAATCCTGGGCGCTGGTGGTGCTGGCGAAGAAGTTCATCACACCGCAGCATCGATCGGCGGCTGCCGCGGAGCAGCTCTCTCCTTCAGGCGGGCAGCAGTCACCGGTCCGGCCGGCCACGGCGGTGTTGGTGTCCGAGCCGACGAACACGACGGTGGAGGCGGGTTCCCACTGCGGCTGGCCGTCCTGGATCGACACAGTCACGTTGGCGCCGGTGTACGGGTCACGGGAGGTAATGGTGACGTCACGGCCGAGCATCCGGGCAATGCCCAGCGCGTCGATGGCGCACATCGCGTACACCGCCCGCCCGCCGTCGACGGCTACCACATGAGCGGTCGGCACCCCGGAGAACGGGTATGCGGCCCGGATTGCCCCGTCGGCGTCTAGCCGGATGACGTCCTTGTCGTGCAGCTCATCGAGCAACCCGTCCAGCTCGGCACCGGACACCCTGCTGCCGGACAGTTCCGCGCGGCTGGGGGCGTGGCCGTGGGCGGCGAACCAGCCCAGAATCTGTTTGTGCACGGTGCGGGCGGCTGCCGACACGGTGGAGATCCGGTCACGGGTCACCCCGACAGCCAGTTCGGCCGGATACGGCACCTGCCCGGTGCCGGGGCCTGCGGTCAGTGCCTGCCCGACCCGGGCAGCGGTCGGCAGGTCCAGGCGGCACGCGGCCCCGGCGACCGCCGCAAGCCCGGTCATCACGTCGATCCCGTCGGCCAGGACCGTCGGCGAGGGAAAGTCACCGACCCGCTCGGTGACTTCGATGTCGAGGCCGAGGGCGGCGATCGCTTCGCGCAACACCGCCCGTGCGGCGTCTGCGTGCGGGCATTCGGGCACCAGAAGCAGTTCGACCTGCGGGATGGCGGCTGGTGTCATGCCCGCCATCATATCCGCCTAAGCGGATATGATCGAGTGATGCAGACCGTGACCGCACAATTAAGCCTGACGGCACACCCTGGCAGGGTGATGCTTCCTGCCGAAGGCGATGCCGTGGCGGTGGTGGCGAAGTTCTTCCGCGCGCTGGGTGATCCGGCCCGGTTGCGGCTGCTGGGATTCCTGCTGCACGACGAGCACACCGTCACCGAATGCGTGCAGCACATCGGGCTGGCACAGTCGAGGGTCTCCACCCACCTGGCGTGCCTGGCCGACTGCGGCTACATCCAGGCCCGCCGCGTCGGCAAACACACCTTCTACCGCGTCGCCGAACCCAGGGTCGCCCAGCTGGTCGCGCTGGCACACATCCTGGCCGCCGACAACCGCGAGGCTCTGTGCGCCTGCCACCGCATCCCGCCCGCCGCAGCCAGCTAGGTGCCAGGCCGCTGTTTATGCCCGCCCTCCAACAAGGTGATCATCTCGGCGATCCGGCGGGCCCGCTCGTCCGGGCGGCGTTTGGTGCCGTCGATCCAGCGCAGAAACGCCTTGCGGTAAAACTGGGCCAGACCGTCAAAAAACGTCCCCGCCTGCGGACTTGCCTGCAACGCGGCGGCGATGTCGGCATCCAGATCCCCGCGCTGCGGGCCCTCCGGCACCAGCTCCACCTCGACCTCGCCACCGGCGGCCACCCCGCCGCAACCACGCAGCCACGCAGGCCCGACGGTAAAGCCGTGCACACCATCGCGGGTTTCGATCACCCCGCGGAACCCACGCCCGCCGATCGTGCCGGTGACCGGATGACGTGGCTTGACCCCCCACACCAGGTCGGGGTCGAACGGCACCACGACCAGGCCACCGCCCCGCGGCAACGGCTGCAGCATTGTGCGGAAACGTTTCACCGTCACCAGCCCATGCTGCCACGCCCACCGGCGGCCCCAAAGCGGGAACAGTATCTCCCTGTCCGACCGCCTCCCAGCTATCCTGCGGCAACGCCCATCTCGCCGAGCAACTGGCGCACCCGGCGTTCGATCTCGTCCCGTATCGGGCGCACCGCGTCCACGTCCTGTCCGGCGGGGTCGTCTAGGTCCCAGTTCTCGTAACGGATTCCGGGGAAGATCGGGCAGGCGTCGCCGCAGCCCATCGTGATGATGACGTCGGCGGCGCGGACGACCTCATCGGTCCACGGTTTCGGATATTCGCCGGTGATGTCGACGCCGGCCTCGGCCATGACTTCGATCGCGGCCGGGTTGATGGAGATCCCGGGCTCGGAGCCGCCCGGCCAGCCGACCGCCCGGTCGCCCGCGAGGTGCTGGAAGAACCCCAAGGCCATCTGCGAGCGGCCGGCGTTGTGCGTGCACAGGAACAACGCGACTGGTTTGCCGTCATGATGCTTGCCCTCCACCTTCGCCAGCGCGCGCAGCCTTTGGCGGGCGAACCGCTCGGCGATCAACGGCAGGAAGTGCGTCACCGTGGAGCGGGCGGCGAACCGGTCGTAGGAGGAGGTCAGGAACTTCTCGATGGTCTCCGGGCCGTAGATCCCGGCGAAGTCGGCGGCCAGATGTGTCGCTGCGGTGCGCAGAGCGAGCTGCTGGTCGATGGTCAGATCCGAGGCGGGGATGGTCATGACACTGCTCCAAAGGCGGGTCAGGAGGGGCTTTCCAGAACGGGGTGGAAGCGGGAGATGCGCGCGGCCAGGTCGGCGTAGGCGTCCTCGAACGCGGCGTCGGTGCCGGCCGGGACCGGGTCGGGCACCGACCAGTGCAGCCGCAAGACGTTGGCAGGCAACGACTCGTGGGCGTGATCGCACACCGCGATCACCAGATCCCCGTCGGCCTCGACTTCGCCGAGCCGCGAGGTGCGGTCAGGATCGAGGTGCAGGCCATGACGTTTCGCCGTGCGCACCGCCTTCGGGTGCACCCGCGGCGCGGGCTGCGTCCCGGCCGACGCGGCCGGGACCGTGCTGGCCGCCGACCACAACGCCGCCGCCAGCTGCGACCGGGCCGAGTTCGCAGTGCACACAAAGACCACCCGCCGCGGCGCGGACAACGCCGGGGAACGCAACGCCGACAGCGCTTGCGGGCGCAGCCGCACATACGTGCGCCGCCGGTCGGCCTCCGACCGTGACCGGCCGATCACCCCTGCGTCTTCGAGGACCTTGAGGTGATGGGCGACCAGGTTGGTCGGCAGCTCCAGCCGTGCGCCGATCTCGCCTGGGGACGCGTCCCCGGCAGCCAGGATGTCGGCGATGGCCAGGCGGGCCGGATCCCCCAGCGCCGCATGGATCCGCGCCCGCGCCGTCAACGAAAGCTCAGTACTCATTGAGTCAAAATGTATTGAGGTGATGCTCTACGGTCAAATGAACAACCACTGAACTATAGGTAGCATTACTACGTATCGGGTTGCTACGCTTTCCAGTGAGCGCTCGCGTCCACAGGGGGAGCCGATGAACACCATCACGATCTTCGGGTTGGAGATCCCGGACGCCGGGCCGGTGTTCCTGACCGCGCTGGCGTTTCATATCGCTGCTGGGCTGACCTGCGTGACCAGTGGGGCGCTTGCCGCCAGCGCACGTAAGCACCCCGGCCGTCATCCGAAGGCGGGCAAGGTCTACCTGTGGGGTATCGGCGTGGTGTTCGTGACGGCGTCGGTGATGTCGGTGATCCGGTGGCGGGAGAACTGGCACCTGTTCCTGGTCGCGCTTGTCGCGGCAGGGCTGGCGTGGTTCGGGTGGCGCTCGCGGGTGCACCGGCGGCCGGGCTGGCCGGTGCGGCATGCGATCGGGATGGGCGGCTCCTACATCGCGCTGCTGACAGGGTTCTATGTGGACAACGGGCCGCAGTTGCCGTTGTGGAAACGTCTGCCGCACTGGGCTTTCTGGGTGCTGCCCGCCGCCGTCGGCATTCCGCTGATCTGGTGGGCGCTGCGCCGGTTCAAGGCCGGGATCAGTACCCGGCCACGCGCAAGCGCCACAGGCGCCGCCACGCGGTAGCCGCAGCAGTCAGGCGCATCGCGCTCAGCAGCGCCGCGATGGCGACGATCGGCGTGCCGGCGAGCTGGCCGGCAGCCGCTGTCAGCAGGACCGCATCAGCCACCACACAACCCGCCGCCGCCAGCCGCGCCGCCCGCCAGGCCCAGACCACCGGCAGGACAGCCCGCAGCCTCCTGCGCCCGGCGGCAATCGCGAACACCGCGCAGGCGATGGTGAAAGCCAGCAGCAGCGGCAGCACCGGCGCCATGTCCAGCACCGAGACGATCCGGGCAGGCAGCCCCGGCCCGTGCCCGGCCGCGGCGAGCCATACGCCGCCGATCAGTGGCCCGGAAATGATCAGGCCCAGTCCGGTGCGGCGCGCCATCCCCGGCATGATCGCCGCGGCGAACTGCCCGGCCAGCAGCCGCGGTGTCCCGAACCGGGATACCGCGTCATGCGCGGCCAGCGCCGGTGAATGCCCTGCGGCTACAGCGGTTTCGACCTCGCAGGCCAGAGTGTCGGCGGTTTCGGTGAGGATGCGGGTGCGTTCCCGGCGTGGCAGCCGCAGCGCCGCGTCCAGTGTGGACAGATAGTCGGCCATCACCGATGTGGCTTCGGCGGGCAGGCCCAGTGTGGCGGTCAGTTCGCGGGAACCCATGACGTCTCACCGGCCAGAACCGCGGTGACCGCGCCAGAGAACCGCTGCCACCCCTGCCGGTGTGTGGCAAGAGCGGTTCGCCCGGGGGCGGTCAGCTGGTAGACGCGGCGTTTACGTTCCCCCGGTGGCTGGTCCCACGCGCTGGCCACCAGCCCGTCTTCCTCCAGCCGGCGCAGCGCCGGGTAAACAGTCCCGGTGGGCAGGTCGAAGGTACCGCCGCTGACTGATCGCAACACCTCGATCACCGCATACCCGTGTGCCGGGCCGGACTCCAGGACGGCCAGCAGCAGCCCGTCCAGATGCCCTTTCAGCGCCTCGGCCCTCATAGGTAGCAACACTACCCCTGGTGTGGGCGGTGCGGCAGGCTACGACCCTGACCTGGCCCACCGCCCAGCAGGGTCAGGCGGGTTTGACCGCGCGGACTATCGCGGCGTGCATGCCGTCGGCGACCTCGTGGGTGTATGTGATCTCCACGGCGGTGAACCCGGCCGCTTCCAGGTGCTGGCGGTATTCGGCCACCGACAGGGCTCCGGCGATGCAGCCGACCCAGCCGCCGCGTTCGGCGCGTTGTTCGGGGGTGAGGTGGTCGGCGGCGACGACGTCGGAGACGCCGAACCGCCCGCCGGGGCGCAGCACCCGGAAGGTGGAGGCGAACACGGCGGGTTTGTCGACCGACAGGTTGATCACACAGTTGGAGATCACCACATCGACGGCTGCGTCCGGCAGCGGGATGTCTTCGATCTGGCCTTCCAGGAACTCTACATTGGACACCTGCGCTTCGGTGGCGTTGCGGCGGGACAGTTCCAGCATCTCCGGCACCGCGTCCAGACCGTAGGCCTTGCCGCCGGGAGCGACCCGGCGCGCTGACAGCAGCACGTCGATACCGCCGCCGGAGCCCAGGTCCAGCACGATCTCCCCCGGGTGCAGATCGGCGACCGTCAGGGGGTTGCCACAGCCGAGGCTGGCCTCCAGTGCGGCAGCGGGAAGCCCCGTGGTGTCGGTGCCGCCGTAGAGGCCGGCACCGAAAACCGGTTCACTGCAACAACTCCCGGCCTCGTCCGCCGAGGATGGGTGAGTCGCGGGTTCGCAGCAGCCGGACGTGCCGCAGCAGGAACTCGTGGCATTTCCGGACAGCACGGTGCGGGCGGTAGCGGCGTAGGTGTCTCTGACCTGAGTGGCGATCTCTTGCGCGGTCGCAGCCGCCAGGACAAGCGGCGGATGGTTCGAGTCGGTGCCAGTGCTCATGATGGTCAACTCCCAGAACATGAGGGGAACCCGGCATCATGGATGCCAGGCAAGGGACCAGCGCGCTAGCACAACTATTACACAAACTCGTGTATTAGTGTAGGAGTGTGGGGATGGGCAAGGCAGACCAGCAGGAAAACGGCACACGAGCCGCCCGCAGGGCGCTGACCGTGCTGGATCAGCCGACGGGCAATCCGCCACTGGCCGAACGCCCCGTCATGGACCCCGCACGGGCCATCGGGATCGCTGCGCTGTTCAAGATCCTGGGAAACGACACCCGGCTGCGGCTGTTGCACGTCATCGCCCGCGAAGGCGAAGTCCGCGTCAGCGACATCGCCGCCCAGCTCGGCATGACCCAGCAAGCCGTCTCCAACCAGTTGCAGCGCTTGGCCGACCAGCGCATCATCGCCGCCCGCCGCGACGGCAACAGCGTCTTCTATCGCATCGTCGACTCCTGCGTCCCCGCGCTGCTTGACCTCGGCTGGTGCCTGCACGAGGCTACCTCCAGCAAACAGCACTAGGGCACGGCACCTGAGAAGGCTCAGTCAGGCAGCCCGCACAAAGGGCTGCTACTGCAGAATGCGGCAACCAGATCCCGCCTAACTCTGTGCCCGGCCCTCTCCCCGCCGGGCACAAACCCTTCACCTTTCATCCAGGCCTGATGGCTGGCCGCGCAGCACGCGCAGGCGCCGCTGATACTCCTCGTCATCGATCTCACCCGCAGCGTATCGGCGAGCCAGAATCTGTTGTGCCACATCCGGCATCACGGGGTTGGCGTGGCTGGTGGAGCGGACGGCCCACACCACGATCGCTGCCACGGCGGCGATAACCACAAGAATGCCCAGGCCCGTCCAAAACATCATGAGCATTCCGGTGCCGTGCATCATCATCTGGCACCTCCATCGAGGTTGGGAATGTTGAACCAGGCAAGCGGCTCGACGGTCAGGTTGCGCAGCACCACCGCGTACAGCAGGAAAAGGCCGACGTAGACAGCGATGGCTTTGCCGCCCGGTCTCCACAACGGCAGACGCCGGCCGCCGTAGGCCGCGGCAGTCCAGGCGATCAACGCGTAGAGGCCGTACAGGATGCCGATCAGGGCGGCGAGGTGGTGGCGTGCGGCCTGGATCAGGTTGCCGTGCAACAGATACCAGAACATACGGGTACCGCCGCACGTCGGTCCGTTGATGCCGGTGAGGGCATGCCATAGGCACGGCCCGGTGGGGTCGGCGATGCGGTCGGTGGGGTTGAACGCCAGCACCCACGCGCTGGCTGCGGCCAGCAGCAGCCATATCGCGGCGGGGCCGAGCCGCCACCACCACGGCCTGCGCGTCACGGGTTGCGCGTGCCAGGCAGTGTTCATGAGGTGGCCTCCAGCCTCGCCTGGTAGCCGACTTGTGCGATCGCGGCCACGATCGTGTCCACCTGCACGTGTTCGGCGGCGGTCACGGTGGTCTGTCCTTTGCGGACACTGGTTTCCGAGCGGGTGACGCCGTCGATGTCGTCTTCGAGGGTTTCGTCGATGAGCATGCCGCAGGAGGCGCAATGCATTCCGGTCACGGTGAACAGGTAGGTGGTCATGATGCCGCCTTGGTGGTGACGGTGAGTTTGCCGGTGTACATGCCCATGCCGCACGAGTAGGCGAGCCGGCCGGGTTTCAGGATGCCGAGGTCGATGCTGGTGTCGCCGTTGACCGGCAGGATCTTCTCCACTCCCAGGCTGGGGATGACAAACGAACGGATGCAGCCTTGTGCTTTCTGCGATCGCACGATCAGGGTGGTGGGCAATCCTGCTGCCACGTCAAGTTCTCCCGGTGCATAGGAGCCTTCGGTGGCTGTCACGATCACGGTCTGTTTCCCGTCGGCGACGGTGACGCGTTCGCGGGTTTCCGGTGTGTTGGCTGCGGCGGCGTCGTCGCCGGTCAGGCCGAGGGTGGAGGCGAGCTGGCTGGCGGCCAGTGGTGAGCCGGTCAGTTCCAGGCCTCCGTTGAACGTGTACGCCCCGAGTGTGAGCACGACCAGGCCGGTGGCCACGGCGAGGCGTTGACGCCACGGGCCCTGAGTACGGCGGGCGCGGGCAGCGGCATACCCGAGGAGGGTGAACAGTGGCGCGGTGCCGATGACGAAAACGGCCAGGATGAGCGCGCCCTGCCAGGGTGATCCGGACGCGACTGCCAGGGCCATCACCGACAGCGTGACCCCGCACGGGATCAGAATGCTCGACACCCCCAGCACCGCTGGGGCCAAAGCGGACTGGGACCGGGCCCGGCCACGCACCAGCCGGGTCCAGGAGGCGGGTGGGGTGAACACCAGGCCGGTGAAGCCGCGTACCCCGAGCTGCCCGAGCCCCATCACGATGATCAAAACTCCGGCGCCGAGTTGCACCATCGCCCGGATGTGCGCCGACAGTTGCACCGCCGTGCCGGCCAGGCCCAGCAGCGCACCGAGCAGGGTGTGGGAGACGAGTTTCCCGGCCAGGAACCCGCCGACCGGGGCCAGGTCATCGCCGAAACTCGCCGGCGGTGCTGGTGGTGTGCCTTTCCTGGCCCGGGGCCGTTTGCCCGAAACCGCGGTGGCGGGGGTGGGTTGCTGCCGGGACACCAGCCCGGCGAGGAGACCGCCTTGGACCGCGGCGCAGGAGACGCCGCCGGCCAGCAGGCCGAGCAGCAGAACAGAGATCAGACTCGTAGACACGTTTCAAGAAGCCTTTCGCACGAAGAGAAACAACCACACACAAAATCCATCCACAGTCGTGGATTAATCGGGGCGGTTTTCCCTCACGTGCGCGAAATACACAACTGCGCCAGCACCGGAGCCCGCACAGGCATCTCGATGGGGCGCAACAGCACCTGGCCCAGCCGGCGCAGCAGCCCGAGCAGCCTCAACGGGGAAGCCAGCACGATCAGCGCCGCGGCGAAGCTGGCCAGCACGCTGATACACAAGGCCGCCATCCCGGCGGGCATGCCCGGGTCAGGCTGGTCCGGGCTCGCATTTGCGGGCTGGGCGCCGTGACCGGTGGGCAGGTCGTGAGCCGTCATCGTGGCGGACATGGTGGTGGCGGCCATCGGGGAGGTCATCATCCCGTCGGTGCACTGCCATGCCTGCCACAGACCGAACCCAGTCAGCAGCAGCGCCACGATCAGGGCACGCAGCGGCATGCCCGCTGGTGTCCGCATCGTGGAGCGCATACCGGCCAGGATACGACACCAGCACGCGCCAAGGCCCAGCCGCGACCGCGACCCCGCAGCGAGGAACCCACCTACCCTTGGGCCTCCACTGGACCTGCCGCACAGATCTTGAATAGTTCAGCGATATCTGTATCATCGTGTTCGTGCTGAAAGCTGCGACACATCTTGACGCGATGGGACGGGTCGGCCGGGCGCTGGCCGACGAGACCCGCTGCCGCATCCTGGTCGAGCTCACCGCCCGGCCCGCCTATCCCAGTGAGCTGGCAGACCGGCTCGGCGAGTCCCGGTCGAAGATCTCCAACCACCTGTCGTGCCTGCGTGGCTGCGGCCTGGTCGTGGCGATATGGGAAGGCAAGAAGGTCCGCTACGAGATCGCCGATCCCCGCCTGACCCACGCCCTGGCGGATCTGCTCGGCATCGTTCTGGCGGTCGACTCGGATGCCGAGTGCGTCGAGGACCACGTGGAGCAGCCGGCATGAGCACCCCGACCGTTCTGACGCCGCAGCGCCGCCAGCAGCTCAACCGCCGTAGCCTGCATCTGGCGTATGCCACCGCCGGATACAACACCCTTGAGGGCATTGTCGCGATCGCCGCCGGTGCCGCCGCGTCTTCCACGGCGCTGATCGGGTTCGGGCTGGACTCGTTCATCGAGGTGTCCTCGGCGCTGGTGGTGATCTGGCAGTTCCGTTCGCGGCTGCCCGAAGCCCGCGAACGGCTGGCGCTGCGGCTGATCGCGCTGTCGTTCTTCCTCCTGGCCGCGTACATCGTGTTCGGATCGGGGCGGGCGCTGCTGTTGGGCGCCGAAGCCGAAACCTCCACCGTCGGGATCATCCTGGCCGCCGTGAGCGTGGTGGTGATGCCGCTGCTGGTGTGGGCCAAACGCCGCACCGGCCGCGAGCTCGGTTCGGCCACCGTGGTGGCCGACTCGACGCAAACCCTGCTGTGCACCTATCTGTCGGCGATCCTGCTGGTCGGGCTGGGATTGAACGCGTTGTTCGGCTGGTCGTGGGCCGACCCGGTGGCAGCGCTGGTGATCGCCGGTGTCGCGGTGAAGGAAGGCGTCGAAGCGTGGCGGGGTGAGCATTGCGCCGACTGCGCCCCGATCACCGGCGGGGACGGTGACAGCGGCTGCGCAGATGGCTGCTGCGACAACGCCCCCTCCCCCGCATCGTCTGCTGTGGACGGTGCCCGGTGAACCTGGCCGCATTCGCCCTGTATCTGGTGTTTCTGCTGGTGGCGTTCGGCTACCGCACCTTGGTGCAGTGGCGGCGCACCCGCGACACCGGGCTGCGCCTGGACGCCGGACCCGTCGGCGGACTGCGCTGGTGGGCCAAAATCGGCTTCCTGGGCGCGGTCGGCTTGTGCGCCGCCGCACCCGTGGCCGGGCTGGCCGGGCTCCAACCGTTGCCGCCACTGGACTTTCCCGTTCTGCGGTGGGCAGGGGTCGTGCTCGCCGTAGCCGGGATCGCAGCGACGCTGGCGGCGCAGCTGGCGATGGGTGACTCATGGCGTATCGGTGTCGATCCCGCCGAACGCACCGCCCTAGTGACCGGGGGCCCGTTCTCGGTCGTCCGTAACCCGATCTTCACCGCGTTCCTGGCCGGATGCGCCGGGCTGACCCTGATGACAGGAAACGTTGTTGCGGTGCTGGGTTTCGCGGCACTCCTGGCCGCGATCGAAGTGCAGGTCCGTGTGGTCGAGGAACCCTACCTGCACCGCACCCACGGCAGCGCCTACACCGCGTACACGACCCGCACCGGCCGGTTCATCCCCGGACTCGGACTGCTGCGCCACCGCTAAACGTCGAACAAGACTTCACCCCACGCGACGGCAGGGCTGGTCTGCCACGCCCAGAACCTGGAAGGACACAGCTGTGGGAGCCGGACACGGCCACGATCACGGCCATACACACGCGGTCACCACGACCGGGCAGCACCGCAAACTACTCGTCGCCGCGATCGCCATCAGCGGCACCATCTTCGCCGTCCAGCTGGCCGGGGCGTTCATCACCGGTTCGCTGGCCCTGCTCGCCGACGCCGGCCACGTTCTGGCCGACGCCGGCGGGGTCGCCTTAGCCCTGGGTGCGGCCCTGCTGGCCGCCCGCCCCGCAAAGGGAAAACGCACCTTCGGCTGGGCCCGCGCCGAAATCCTCGCCGTCGCGATCAACGGCCTGATCCTCACCGGCATGGGGGTCTACATCTTCACTGAAGGCATCCGCCGCCTCATCACCCCATCCGCCGTGCAGCCCGGCGGGATGGCCGTGTTCGCCCTCATCGGCCTTGTCGGCAACCTCGCCGCGGTCGCCCTGCTCTACCGCGCCCGTGACGCCAGCCTGAACATGAAAGGCGCCTTCCTCGAAGTCGCCACCGACACCGTCACCTCACTGGGCGTGCTGGCCGCAGCGATCATCATCGCCGCCACCGGCTACACCCGCGCCGACGCAATCGTGTCCATCCTCATCGGACTGATCATCGTCCCGCGTGCCATCAAACTGCTCCGCGAAGCCACCAACATCCTGCTCGAGGCAGCACCGGAAAACCTTGACCTGCAACACCTGCGCAACCACATCACACAACTCGACCACGTGCTGGACGTCCACGACCTGCACGTGCACACCGTCACCTCCGGCATGCCCGTGCTCTCCGCCCACGTCGTGGTCGAAGACGAATGTTTCCACGACGGCCACGCACCCCAGCTCCTCGACGCACTGCAAGCCGGGATCGCCGGGCACTTCGACGTCGAACACTCCACCTTCCAGCTCGAACCAGCCGGGCACGCCAGCCACGAACACCCCACCCACCCATGACCAGACACCTGGAAAGTCAAGCGCCCATAGGGTTTACCGCCGGGTGAGCCAGTCGACGATCACGCGGGTGGTCTGCTCGGGATGGGTCATCAGCCCGGCATGAGCCGCGCCGCCGATGACGGCGAACTCGCCTGCGGGCAGCAGCTCGGCCGCCTGCCGGCAGATGTGCGGCGGGAAATACAGGTCATGTTCAAACGAAGCCACCAGCACCGGCACCGTGATGTCCTTCAACGCCGGCATCCGGTCCGGGTCATGCAGCCAACCGTAAGACGCCGCCGACTGCCCGTTCTCCCCATCAACCGACGCCCACACATGTTCCTGCATGTCCAGCATTCCCAGCCACTGCGACACCGTGCCCGGATCGTCACGCAACATGGTGGGAGGCAGACCGGTCAGCAGTGTTTGCAGCTTGGCCGCCGCCGCCGGGATCCTCCCATATTCTCCGATGAGATCAGCCTCAATCTGCACCACCGCTGAAAGCAGCGGCGACATCGGCCCGGCACCGGCCAGCAACACCATCCGCGACACCAAGTCCGGACGCGTCCGGACCAGCCATTCGGCGGTGAAACTCCCCAGCGAATACCCGACAACCGTCACCTCGCCCAGGCACAACGCGTCGAGAATCCCCGCAGCGTCACCGGCCAGCTGCACAATCGTGTACGGGCCAGGTGGGGCCGCAGACGGCGCGACCCCACGGGCTGCATACGACACCACCTGAAACCTTTGCGCGGCAAGGGCGTCAACCAGGCCGCACATCTGCCACGCGATCGGCGGCATACCGGTCCCGCCCAACAGCAGCACCGCAGGACCGTCTCCCGTTCGCTCAACCCCCAACGTGATCCCGTTGACTTCCATGACCTGCACTGCGAACCCCCGAACATCGCGCAAATGGTGATCCGCACGGTAACCACCTCTGTCCAGCCACCACCCCAGGGCGGTTCGGGCGCTCCTCAGTCCCGACCTGGCGGATGCCTGCACCGCGAATATCGAAGGATCCTGTCGCACCCGGCTGCGAACATTGACCGGTGACCCTCGTCGTGCCAACGCCGACCCCCAACCCCACGCTCGACCGCATCCGGGCGTTGCAGCCACTCGCCCACCAGCACGTGGGCAAGCAGCACGTGGTCACCAAGGCCATCCTGAAGCGCTTCGGCAACCCTGTTCCTGTTGCGGGCGCCGCCAGGGGCCATCTGGCGGATTTCAACCTGGACTGGCCAGAGGCCACGATCAGATTCAAAGGACCCAAGGGGTGCGGCTACGTCAGCGACTTCGTGCGCTACGCCTCCGCCTCAATGGAGCAGGTATGGAAGGAAACTGAGGACCGGCTGCCCGCAGCCATCGACGCCTGCTTGACCCAGACCGCGTTGGCCGATCCCGCCACCGTCGAGGTGCTCAAGAATGCGATCGTCATGCATCACGTGCGCAGCGTGCACATCCGCGCCTACCTTGACGGGATCTGGGATGTACGGGTCACGCAGTTGCGCCACTCATTCCTGCACGAGCAACGAGCGGTCACCGAACGCGCCTTCGTCACACAGTTCCATGGGCTTGTCCCCGGCCCCGGGTGTCTGGAAGCCCTCATCGATGAGGCAATGGCCCCGCACCTCGCCCTGAAGGAACAGGACGCCTACTTCCGGGAGAGCCTGGAGCGTCTCTATCGTCTCGCCTCATCTGCGGTGACCGCCCACGGGCTCGAAATCAGCACCACCGACACCGGCGACTTCCTGATCTCCGACGCACCCGCACTGGCCATCGCCGAACACGGCCGCCTCGGCCTGCGCGATGGAGTCGGGTTGAAGGAGGCCATCACGGTCGCACTGCCGCTCACCCCGCAATGCCTGATCTCACTAGGCGACAACGACACCTACCTGACCCTGGATCGCCAACAAACCGACGCGATGAACTGGCACCAGATCCGCAGCGCCGCCCACCACGTGTACTTCAGGCCCGGCAGCGGGCTAGAGACTTTCATCCGCGCCAACCTTCCCGCACGGAGGTAGCCCGCCGTCCCTTGCGCCCAGCCCACGTCATGCCATCGGCCGAGGCCAGTCCAGAAGGTATGAGCTCGTTACTCACCTGACCGGCAACCCATCGCCCACCTGCCCACTGAGATCACCTTCGAGCAGTACGCGCTGCACGTGTGGCTGCCCAACCACGTCATCGAGGCCACCACCCGGCAGGGCTACACCTACCAGCTCCACGCCCACCTGATCCCCGTCTTCGGCCCGATCCTCATCCCCGAGATCCGCCGCCTGGACATCCGTCTGTGGGTCGCGGCCAGCACCAAAGCCGGCATCGCCCCCGCAACCCTGCGCGGGCTGAAGAATCTTCTGAGCGCCGTCCTGCAAGCCGCGGTGCTCGATGAGTTGATCGACCTCAACCCCTGCCGAGGACTGCGCACCCCGTTTGCTGGACCACCACCACTGCAGGTCCTCACCCCGCAGCAGTTCGACACCCTGGCCGCAGCCTTCACCAACCCCGTCGCCCGCCTGATGGCCGAAACCGCCGTGTCCACCGGACTGCGCTGGGGCGAACTCACCGAACTACGAGTCTGCGACTTCAACCCCGCCACCCGGATGCTGGCCATCGACCGCACCGTGGTCGTCGTAGCCCGCCAGTTCCACCCCGACGGCCAACGGTTCCTGATCAAGAACCACACCAAGAACCGGACCCGCCACCGCGTGAAGATCAGCGCGGATCTCGCCGGGAAACTTACCGAGCACATCCTCGCCCACCGGCTGCGTCGCAAGGACCTGCTCTTCCACGCCGACATGCTTATCATCACCCGGCCGAGACGCCGGAAAGAGCCAGGTCCACGCTTGGCCGACATACGGCGGCATGGCACCACCAGCGCCTACAGCTCCGGCTGCCGCTGCGACGACTGCCGCGACGCGATGTCCGCCTACCGCAGACGACGCCGGCAACTACGCCACGACCGGCCGACGAAGCCAACCAGCAGCGACGGGCACATCGAGGTCACGATCTTCCGCATCAACCACTGGCTTCCAGCACTACGGCGGGCCGGGCTGCCGTTCCCGGTCCGGTTCCACGACCTGCGGCACGCCCACGCCACCTGGCTGCTCGTCGGCGGCGCCACCGTCGCCGACGTCAAGAAGCGGCTCAACCAGGCCAGCATCCAGGCCGCCGAACGTTACCTGCACAACCTGCCCGACGCCGACGACCAGATCGTCGAGGCATTCGAGCGGGTCAGGACCCGAATCTCGCCCACAGGCGATCAAGCGTGGCAAAGATCTTGAAGGCGACGTCATCGGCGCGCCACAGACGATCGTCAATATGGCGTGTCCCGAAGATATTCGGAGGGATTGACAGTAGTGCCCACTCCAGCTCAGAGAAGAGAAGTCAAAGGTTTCCGAAGAGATCGAGACTTCTCGCTCAATGGTGCATCAAATGTGGAACATAGGTGGCAATGGATACCCCGCTGACACCCCGCCAACGATCAAGGGCACTTACCCAAGTGAATGGATAAGTGCCCTTGACCTGCAATTCCTTTGTAGCGGGGACAGGATTTGAACCTGCGACCTCTGGGTTATGAGCCCAGCGAGCTACCGAGCTGCTCCACCCCGCGTCGGCTTGTAAACCGTAGCCTGGCGCGGGGTGAAACCGCAAATCGAATCGCGCGCGTTTTGCGTCACCCGCCCGGGGAGGGTGTGGCGCTAGGGGCTGGTGTGGCCGCGGCGGCAGCCGCCTGAGCTGCTTGGAATTCCTTTATCGCCTCATCAAGCGCCTTCAGCGCCCGGCCCTGTGCCTCAAAATCACCAGACTTTTGAGCGGCCCGCAGATCCTCGATGGCCTTGTTCACCTTTTCAGCGGCAGCGGCCAGCGCATTACTGGAAGCGGGCGGAGGCGTTGTCGTTGGTGGTTTTTCCGTCACCGGAGGCGGCGGCGCGTTTCCTGTGAGCTGCGCTATGCCGTCGGCGATGGTGGTGGCAAAGGCCACGCGGTCGCCGTAGTTCATGAGCAGCCGCTGGAACTGTGGGAACGCCTGGTCGTTTGAGCTCTTGGTGTAGATGGGCTCGATGTAAAGCATTCCGCCGCCGTAGGGCAGCGACAGCAGGTTGCCCTTCACTAGACCCTGATCTCGCCAGAGTCCCAGCTGCGTCTTCACATCATTTGGCGAGCCCTCGATTTTCGCCGTGTTGTTTTCCATCCGCTCCTGAGCTTGGCCCGGCCCAGGAATGGGACTGTCCTTGCCCAGCTCCAAAACTTCCAGGACTTGCTTTCCGTCCACATAGGATCCGGAGATGATGGCCGCGAGGTTTCGCTTGTCCTTCGGGTTCACGGCGGCCACGAGCTGGAACCGCACCGAATCCTGCTCGGGGAGTTTCGTCAGCAGGTAATAGGGCGGCTGCTTGACGTTGCCCTTGGCCGGGTCATCGGGCACGGCCCAGAAGTCAGCCTCGGTGAAGAACTCGCCCGGGTTCGTCACGTGGAACTGTGCCAGCAGGTCACGCTGCACCTTGAAAAGGTCGGCCGGGTAACGGAAGTGGCTTTCGAGCTCAGACGGGATCGAACTCTTGGGCTTGACGAGGTCGCCACCAAAAGCCTTATTCCAAGCCTTGAGCACGGGGTCCTTGTCGTCGAACTCATAAAGCGTCACTGAGCCGTCATAGGCGTCGACCGTGGCCTTCACCGAGTTGCGGATGTAGTTGATTTGCTGGCGCGCGAGCTGGAACGTGCCGTCGCCGGTGAGCGCGTCGTTCGTCACCTCACGCAGGTCGACCCGCTTCGAATAAGGGAAGTTGGCTGACGTGGTGAAGCCGTCGATGATCCAGACGATCCGTCCACCTACGACAGCCGGATATGGGTCGCCGTCAAGGGTGAGGAACGGCGCGACTTTTTGCACCCGCGTACGCGGATCGCGCTCGTACAAAATCTTGGAGTTGTCGTTAATCGCGTCGGCGAGCAAGAAGTTGGACTCGGCGAACTTGATCGAGTAGAGCAGCCGCCGCCAGGTCGAGCCGATGTCCACACCGCCGGTGCCCTCGTAGGTGTGGTGGGCGTCGGTAGTTTCGCCCACGGGACGGTCATACTCCACATCCGGACCGCCGGGCACCTTGCCCACGATGGCGTATTCCTTCATTTGCTCGCCGTAATACACCCGTGGCTGCTTCTGCTCCGGCATCTCACCGGTGGCCGAGGCGCAACCGCCCAAAGTGGACCCTTCAGAGAAGAACCCTGACACGAACTTCGGCAGACCGTTGCCCGCGCAAACCTCGTTGGCAGGTGCGGCCACCAGACCGTACCCGTGGGTGTAAATGGTGTGCCGGTTGATCCAGTTGTTCTGCGTGCCCGTGAGCGCCTCGTAGGACAGTTCGCGCAACCCGACGACGTAGTCGCGGACCTTGCCGTCCTTGAGCGTGTAGCGGTCGATGTCGAGCTTGTCGCCGAAGTGGTAGAAGCTGCGCACCTGGGCTAGCTGCGTGTAGGCCTCGGACACCACGGCCGGGTCAAGCTGGCGGATGTTCGGCACGACGGTCTGATCGGTGGCGAGACTCGCCGGCGGAACAGTCACGCCAGAGGTGTAGTCCCGTTTTTGCGCGTCATCGATGCCGAAGCCGAGACGAGTTTGCCCGATGGCACGGGATATGTAATCGGCTTCCTTGGTGTTGCGGCTCGGGTCCACCTCGAACGTTTGCACGCCCCAGGGATAGATGCCGCCGATGGCGATCGCCGACACGAGCAGCAGTCCAAGCGCGACGGCAGGCCCGGTCAGGTTACGCATCACCGCGTTGGAGAAGATCAAGATAGCGATGGCCACGATAATGGAGATGTACATGAGCATCTCTTTGGCGGGCAGCAACGCGTTGATGTCGGTGTATCCGGCGCCGGTCAGCTTCGTCCCCGTGATGGTGTCTAGGAGCAAAGCGCGCTGATCGAACCAGTACGCGATCGCCTTGAGGATGACGAAGAACGCGACCAGGCTGGTCAGGTGAGCCCGTCCCGCGGTGGTCAGCCGCTCCCCCGGCCCGGACAGCCGCAGGCCACCGAAGAGGTAGTGCACCGCGAGCGATCCCAGCAGCGCCAGCACCACCACGGTGAAACCTGTGCTCAGCAGGTATTGCCAGAACGGAAGCCGGAACACGTAGAAACCGATGTCGATGCCGAACTCTGGATCGACCTCGCCGAAATCCACCGCGTTGCTAAACAGCATCCAGTCTTGCCAGTGGCCTTGTGCCGCGAGCCCGGCGAACAGCCCGATCACGGAAGACACGATGATGAACCAGCGGTTGAGCCGCGGCCCGAGCAGATACCGATACCGCTCTAACGCTTCCTGAGAATGTCCTGTGGGCGGCAAGAAAGGCCGCACGCGATAGGCGAGATAGAGGTTGCCGAAAATGAAGCCGCCGACGGCGAGCCCGGCGACGGCGAAGAGCGTGAGCCTGGTGCCCAGCTGCCCGGTGAAGACAGGCGTGGCCTTGAGTTCTTCGAACCAAAGCCATTCGGTCCAGGCCTCAACTACCCAGCCAAGGGTCGCGAAGAGGACGAGCAATCCGGTCAGGACGATGAGCCAGGCCCGGCTGCGACGGCTCATCCGGGGAAGCTGACTTGATCTGGTCACCACGGTGGTCCAGCCTACAGTCGAAATGAGCGCTCGGAGATGTCGCGCCTTCGGCCCACCACACACGACCGCTCACATCGATCGCTCCGCCGGCCATCAGCAGGACGGCAGCGGTGCTCCTGACGGCAAGGCGGCTAACGCGGCCATCGCGTCATCCAAGGTGGACACTTTGACGACCCGCAGACCGTCGGGCACGTTGCCGACGGTTTCGGCACAGTTGGCGGCAGGAGCGAGGAACACTGTCGCGCCCGCGGCCCTGGCGCCGTGGAGTTTCTGGGCGATCCCGCCGATCGGCCCGACCCGGCCTTCGTCGTCGATCGTGCCGGTGCCGGCGATGACCATGCCGTGGGTCAGATCCTCGGCCTTGATCTTGTCGATGATGCCGAGAGCGAACATCATGCCCGCGCTAGGCCCGCCGATTTTGTCCAGCTTGATTTTCAGCTGGTACGGATTCGGCTGTGTCGTCTTGATCGAGATGCCAAGTTTCGGGTTGCCGTCCTGGCCAGCCTTGGTGGTGATGTCCACTGTGGACTTCACTCCGTCACGGGTGTAGCCGACCTGGCGGACCGCTCCGGCCGGCTTTTCCGTCACGAGCTGGAGCAGCTTTTGCACCGAGCTGACCTCGACGCCATCGACGGTCTCGACGATGTCACCGGCCTGGAGTTTGCCGGCGGAGGCACCGTCAGCGGGGACTTCGGAGACAGCGACCTTGACGGGAAAGCCGAGATAACGCAGGGCGGCGGTTTCCGCGCTCGTCTGCGACGCCTCGAACTCTTGCCGGTTTTCTTCCTCGACCTGCTTCTCGTCTTTGTCCTCGGGATAGATCAGCGTGCGGGGAACAACCGCGTCCTCATCGGAGAACCAGCCCTTGATCGCCTCAAGCAGCGAGACGCTCGACGAGACCGAAACGGTCGTCATCCGCAGCTGGCCTTTGCTGGCAGACGTTTCGCCTCCGGTGATTTGAATCACCTCTTGGCACGAGTCAGAAAGCTCGGTGCAGGCCTGCCCGGACCCGTCAACCGCACCCAGCGTATTGACGGTTGGCCCTGGACTGAGCTCGACATAGGGCACCTCGGCGGTGCCCGCGAGCACAGCTAACACCAGCGTGATCGCGAAGCCGAGCATGACGGTCAGGCCACGGCGCCGGATTCCGAATGAACGCTTCGGGGGCGGCGGGACAAAAACCGGCTCGGTCATGGACCAAAGCGTAACGGTGAGCCCTGACATGAGTCAGGTCGGCTCAAGTTAGCGTAACGTGGAGTGGTGCCTGACACCCCGTTCGGCTTTGCCCTCCCGGGCGGCCAACCACCAGATCCCAATGACCCACAGCAAATGCAGCAATTCCTGGCCGGGTTGCAGCAACTCATGGCCCAGTCGCAAGGCGGCAGCGGTCCCGTGAACTGGGATCTTGCCCGGCAGGTCGCGACGACTTCACTCAACAGCGAAGGCGGCGACCCAGCGGTGACGCCTGCCGACAAGGCGGCCATTCAGGAGGCTCTGCGTCTGGCCGACCTGTGGCTGGAGCCGGTGACCGCGCTGCCCAGTGGCGTCGTCGTGGCCACCGCGTGGAACCGCAATGAGTGGATCTACAACACCATGGACGTGTGGAAGAAGCTCGCCGACCCGGTCGCCGAGCACATGGTCGCCGCTATGAGCGACCTGATTCCACCGGAGGCGCGCGCACAACTCGGGCCGATGTCCACCATGATCACCGCGCTTGGCGGCGCGCTGTTTGGCGGGCAGTTCGGTCAGGCTCTGGCCAAACTGGCGACGGAGGTCCTTTCCGCCGGCGAGATCGGCCTGCCGCTAGGACCGGCTGGCACGGCCGCGCTCATCCCCGCAAACCTCCGGGTGTACGGCGAAGGCCTCGACGTTGACCCCAACGAGCTGCGGCTATTCGTCGCTCTGCGCGAGGCCGCGCACCAGCGGCTCTTCGGGCACGTCCCGTGGCTGCGTGGGCACATCCTCAACACCGTCGATACCTATGCGCGGGGCATCCGCGTCGACCGGGAGGCGATCGAGGAAGCCATGCGGCAAATCGATCCGCAGGATCCGCAGTCGATGCAGGGCTTGCAGCTCGAAGGAGTCTTCGCCCAAGACGACACCGAGCAGCAGCGCGCGGCGCTGCGACGGCTGGAAACAGCTTTGGCGCTCGTGGAGGGCTGGGTCTGTCACGTCGTGGAGACGTCGGCCGAAGGCCGCTTGCCACAGGTTCAGAAGCTCGCTGAGGCGTTCCGGCGCCGTCGCGCGGCTGGCGGGCCCGCCGAGTCGACCTTCGCCGCTCTCGTCGGCTTGGAGCTGCGTCCCCGCAAACTTCGCGAGGCGGCCACGTTGTGGGCTGCGCTAACCGAGCATCGTGGCGTCGCCGGCCGCGACGCGCTCTGGGGTCACCCCGACTTGCTTCCGTCCGAAGAGGACTTCGCCGACCCGGCTGGATACGCACAGTCGCAGTTGGACTTAAGCGAGCTCGAAGGCTTCGGCGACCTCGACGCGAACGGCGGTTTCAAAACCGACCGTGATGAGAAGCCGGGGCCGGAGCAAGCCGAGCCGGGCGAGGACGACGGCGGCACTAGCCGACCGTGATCTGGGCCGCCGCGGCGATCCCTTCGAGGTAGCCGCGGGCCCGCTCCGTCTTGGGGTAACGCCCGACCAGCTCCCAGAAGCGAGCATTGTGGCCGGGCACGATAAGGTGCACCAGCTCGTGCAGCAGCACGTAGTCAGCCACCCAGCGCGGCATCTCGCGCACCTTGTCGGAAAGGCGGATCGTGCGGTCCGACGGCGTGCAGGAGCCCCAGCGGCCGTTCTGGTTGTGCACCCACCGAACGCTGGCCGGGATCGCGACATCGCCATATTCGGGCAGGTATCGAGACGCCAGCTGACGTGCCCGCTGCGCAAGATCAGCATCACTTCGGTGAATGCGCTGATCGCGGGCGGCTAGCCGGGCGAGCATCCGGTCGACCCATTCCGTCTCCTCGGCTCGCGAGAATTGGTTGGGGATCAGGACGACAACGCGTTCTCCGTCGCGGTAGGCGGACACCGTGCGGCGGCGGCGCTCACTGCGCCGCACTTCAACCACGGGCTTGCGCCCCGCACCGCTCACGGGAAGGACGCTAGCTTGCCCTGGCCAGGGGTCCGCAAGAGCCAATTTTCTGATCATCGCTAGATTTACAGCGATAAGTGGCTTTTGGCATATAAATTCAACGAGTCAGGGTGACCCGAATCTCTCTCATATCCGATACGCACGATAGCTCCGGCGTGTCCCGGCTTACCTGACTTGTCTGCTGAGTTCGGGCAGGCAGACTTCCACCGTCCACGGCGACAGTCGACGGCATCGAATTGACCATTGAGGAGGAATCGTGGCTAAGACCGAGACGTACAACGGCTACTGCGTGAAGTGCAAGGAGAAGCGGGACTTCGAAGGGACCGTGACCATCTCCAAGACCAACATGCGGATGGCCAAGGGACCCTGCCCGGTGTGCGGCACCACCGTGAACCGCATCCTCGGGAAGGCCGAAGCCAAAGCCTGAGCGCAGGCCGGGCTGGCCGGGGTTATTCGCGGCCCCGGCCAGCTAGATAACTAGATCGCTGATGTGGATAACTTGGGGATAACCCCGGTGATCATCGGGGATAGCCTGTGGATAACTCTGGGGATAGCTTTCTGATCACGCATTATTTGAAGCTGTGACCACGCTTTCCCGGCCCACCCTGCTCCCTGGCCTTCGCCCGCTCTGGCGTCATCAGCACGCCGTTCAGCTGGGCACCGACCCGGCCCAGGCGGTCGTGTTGGAGCTGCCTCACCCGGCCGCCGCCAAGCTGCTCGACCTGCTCGACGGGTCGCGCACGGAGCGGGTGATCATCGGGGAGATGAGCCGGATCGGGATGGCGGAACAAGACGTTGTCTCGACCCTCGCCAGCTTGGCCGAGGCAGGGCTCGTCGTGCCGGCGAACACGCTCTTGCCAACAGCCCTGGCGGCTGAGGAACGGCGGCGGATCATCCCGGAAGCCGCCGCCATCGCGGTCCGGTTCCGGGACCGGCCCGCCAGTCCTGCGGTCATCTTGAGGCGCCGCCAGCGGGCCAAAATCATCATCACGGGTGACGGAAGCATCGCCGATCACGTGACGACCGCCTTGCGCGACGCGGGAGTTGGCATCGTGACGAAGGCGACCGTGGCCGAAGCGACAGCAGCCCGTGGCGAGCACGTTTTCGTCGTCCACATTGGACTCGTGCGCCCGGTCCGCAGCAAGCTGCCGCACCTGGCGGTGAGTGTGCGCGACGGTGTCGCCATCGTCGGCCCATTGGTGCCAGCGGCGGCAGGCCCGTGCCTGTGCTGTCTGGACCTGCACCGCACGGACCGCGATCCGGTCTGGCCCCGGCTGGCCGAGCAGCTTTCTAGCGACGGGCCAGCACACGCCCCATGTCCATCGGCGACAGCGATGACCGCGGCAGGGTTCGCCGCCGCTGAGATTCTGGCCTATCTAGACGGTGCCCAGCCCTCCGCGATCGGCGTGACCGTCGAGATCAGCGGCACCGCGCCGTGGCGCAGACGCACCTGGACACCGCATCCCCAATGCGGCTGCACGCGCCGGCGCCGCCGAACCTTCACGCCTTCACCTCCGGAAAGGCCGCTCGGTCAGTAACAATGAGCCAGTGACCGACATCCCGCGGCGAGCCGTCGCACGCAGCGCCAAGCTGGCTTCGCTTCCCCTGAGCTTCGCCGGCCGCACGGTCCTGGGCTTTTCCAAGCGGATGACCGGTTTCGCTTCGGAAGTGATCTCGGCCGAGATCCAGGAACGCACCGCTGAGCAGCTTTTCAGCGTCCTCGGGCAGCTCAAGGGCGGCGCGATGAAACTGGGCCAGGCCTTGAGTGTGTTCGAAGCAGCGCTGCCAGAAGCCCTCGCGCAGCCCTATCGCGACGCACTGACGAAGCTTCAGGAAGCGGCTCCACCCATGCCGTCGGCGACTGTCCACAAAGTCCTGGCCGAGCAGCTCGGCCCCGACTGGCGCAAGCTGTTCAAGGAATTCGACGACACTCCCGCGGCGGCGGCCAGCATCGGCCAGGTGCACAAGGCGGAGTGGAAGGTGCCCCGCAAACGCACCGGTGTCCCCGTCGCGGTAAAGATCCAGTACCCGGGAGCGGGCGACGCCCTCATCGCCGACCTCGGTCAGCTGTCCCGCATGGCGGCACTGTTCAAGGTGATTCAGCCCGGGCTCGACGTCAAACCCCTCGTCGCCGAGTTACGCGAACGGGTCGTCGAGGAACTGGACTATCTCCTTGAGGCCGAAAGCCAGACCGCGTTCGCGAAGGCCTACGAGGACGATCCGCAGATCTTTGTCCCGCAAGTGCTCAAGGCGGGCAGCCGGGTTCTGGTGACCGAGTGGGTTCAGGGCACTCCACTGTCGACAGTCATCGGCTCAGGCACGGTCGCCCAACGAGACCGGGCCGGAGCGCTGATGGCCACGCTTCACTTTTCGGCCCCGCAACGGGCTGGGCTCCTGCACGCCGATCCGCATCCAGGCAACTACCGCTTGATGGAAGACGGCCGGCTCGCCGTGATCGATTTCGGTGCGGTGGCACGGCTTCCTGACGGTCTGCCCGAACCGGTCGGCCGGCTGACGCGGCTTGCCTTGGAGGGCAAGGCACAAGACGTCCTTGCGGGTTTACGCGAAGAGGGATTCGTCAAGCCAGACTTGGAAATCGACGCTGACGCCGTCTTGGAATACCTTCTGCCGATGCTCGATCCGCTCAAAGTGGACGAGTTCCGGTTCACCCGTGCTTGGCTGCGTGCTGAGGCGGCTCGGATCGCTAGTCCACGCAGCCCTGCGTACCAGCTGGGAAGGCAATTGAACCTGCCACCGTCCTACCTGATGATCCAGCGCGTGACGCTCGGGTCGATCGGGGTGCTGTGTCAGCTGGAGGCGAAGGCGCACTACCGCGCCATTGTCGAGGAATGGGTTCCAGGTTTCGCGCCATAGCAAGGCGAAAGCCGGGAGCTGGGGGGCTCCCGGCTTTCGCTATTGAAGTTTTCTACCGGCCGGAGCGAAGACGGCTCGCCATGCGGCGTGCGCGGACAGCGATCTGGCGTGCGGAACGGGAAGCCTCAGAGGAGATGGTCTGAGGCTCGTGCATTCGCGCTCGGCTCATAGCTTCATGGATGGTATACATCTCGATCAATCCGTTCTGTTCGATGTTCATTAGGTTTGTCCTTTGTGGTGGTACCTGCCGAAAGATCGGCTGGTGATTGGTTTACGGAACTTACGCTGCCAGCTGGACAGTGTCGCGGCCGATAACGGTCGCGGCCACCCGAGCCTCTGCCTCAGCCGCTAGAGCGGCCTCACGGGCAAGGTCGTCCTTACGTGGCCGGCCCCGAGGACGCTTACGTGCCACGACGGCACCACGCTCGAAGATCTCGCCACCCCAGACGCCCCAGGGCTCTTCACGGTCAAGAGCACCTGCAAGGCACTCAACCCGAAGCGGGCAGTCCCCACAGAGGGACTTTGCGAGCTCCAGTTCGGCTGGAGCGTCGGCGAACCACAGGTCCGGGTCGAACTTACGACAGGGCAGTTCCGCACCCAGTTCGAGGCTTACACCTACTGGGTCCAATACCAGAGTCATCTCCCGGTCACCTCTCTTTCGTTTCTCGATCTTGTGGATCGGTCTTCTGGTGCTGCCCGAATGGGGGTTCGGGCAAATAAGTAAGGCCGCGGATCCCGGTTTGCGGGTTCCGCGGCCTCGAAGGTGAGCCGGTGGTCTGGATCTAGTCCTAGACCGGCCTTCTTCGAGGCGGTTTTCCGCGGAATCCACCGAGCTTGTTGCTCGGACGGGTCTCAACGCCCATGTAGCCCCGCTTGACGCCAGACGCCAGAATTTGGGCCTGGTGCACCTGCGGCAGCTGAGCCACCACTGGCGTGGTGACGGCCGGAGAAGCCACGGCGAAGCGCGGATCCGGCGAAACAGTGCAAACGCCAGCGGCGGCGAATGCCGACACCGGCGTGTTGTTCTTCAACGTCATCTCCATCGGACTCGCCTCCTTCCGGCGCTTTAGTACGACCCCCAGCAAGGGTTCTTGCGGGTGTGACCAGAGGCTATGTCGGCCCCCGGCGAGAGCGCAAACGAATTACGCCTCTGTTGCCAAATCTTTTTCAAGATTTTTTTGCGCGGGTGTTTCATCGGCCCATTTTTCGACCGAATCCCCTGCTAGCAAGCCCCGCACCGCTTCACCATAGAGCTCAAGTTTCCGGCTGCCAATTCCCGCAATGGCCAAAAGTCCGGCATTGTCAGATGGCCGCCGCTCCGCCAGAGCGGTCAGTGTCGCGTCAGTGAACACCACATAGGCCGGCACTTTCGCCGCCGTCGCGGTGCGCACACGCCACTCTCGCAGGCGCTCGAAGAGGTCTTCGTCCATAGTGGACGGACACGTGGCGCAGCGGCCCAGTTTGCGGTCTATCCCAGCGAATAGTGTCGTGCCACACACTCGGCAGCTGACGATGACGGTCTTGCGACGGTCACTGCGCGCCTTGGGCGTTTGCTTGGACGGTGCAGACGGATTGCTGTTGAGCGCCGGCAGGAAGCGGCACGGGCGGCGCGCTCTGCCGCCCGGCGAGCGGGCCTCCCCAAGGCTGAGCCACAGCCACTGGCGCGCCCGCGTGATGCCGACATAGAGCAAGCGCCGTTCCTCTTCGAGTGCCTCGAAGGAGCGGGCATAACTGGTCGGCAAGGTGCCTTCGGCTAGCCCGACCAAGAAGACCGCGTCCCACTCCAGGCCCTTGGCCGAATGCAGGCTCGCCAGCGTGACCCCGGCCACGGTCGGCACGTGCTGCTGCTCGGCCCGCCGGGCGAGGTCGGCCACGAAACCTTCCAGCGACGCGGGCTGGAACGCGGACGCGAGGCGCACCAGCGAAGCGAGCGCCTCCCAGCGTTCGCGAGCCGCACCACCGGGCGGTGGGCGCTCGGGTTGCCAGCCGAGCCCGCTCAGCACCGAGCTAACGGTGCCGGGCAAGTCCTCGTCTTCGTCGCCGGACTCGGCTCGCGTCGCCGCCCGCAGCGAAGCCATGGCTTGCCGGATCTCAGCCCGCTCGAAGAACCTTTCGCCGCCGCGCAACACATAAGGCACCCCAGCATCTGCCAAGGCTTCCTCGTACGTCTCGGACTGTGCGTTGGCACGAAACAAAATCGCGATCTCTTGCGCGGGCGTCCCGGAGGCGATCAGCTCGGCACAACGCCGGGCCACGGCAACAGCTTCGGTCACCTCGTCGGGAAAGACGCGGATCTCGGGGTCGGGCCCAGGCGGCCGCTGCCCCACGAGATCGAGCCGCAGCCGCGACTCGGCGCCCCGCGCCTGCCCGATCACGGCGTTGGCCAGCCCCACGATCTGTGGCGTGGAGCGGTAGTCGCGCACGAGCCGCACAACAGTGGCGTCTCTGTAGCGGCGAGCGAAGTCGACCAAATAGGAGGAGGTGGCACCCGTGAACGAATAGATGGTCTGCGCCGCGTCACCAACGACGGTCAGATCACGGCGGCCGCCGAGCCAGGCATCGAGCAGCCGCTGCTGCAAAGGGTTGACGTCTTGGTATTCGTCGACGACCAAGTGGCGGTATTGCGCACGGATCTGCTCGGCGACGTCAGAGTGCTCTTCGATGCCCCAGCACATCGCGCGCAGCAGATCCTCAAAGTCGATCACACCGGCTGACCGCTTGGCCTTCTCGTAGGCGACGTAGACCGCCACGACCTGCTCTGGATCGAGCGGGGTTTCCCGGTTGGCCTTGGCCGCGGCCACCACATATTCGCCGGGCTCTACTAAGGACGATTTGGCCCACTCGATCTCCGAGGCGAGGTCTCGCGCGATGGTGCGGTCAGCGCGGACGCTCGCCTTGGTGGCGGCGAGCATGATGAGCCGGGTCTTGCTCTCGACCAGCTCGGGCACATCGCGCCCACTGAGCAACCGCGGGCCGAAGAAGCGCAGCTGACGCAAAGCCGCCGCATGGAACGTGCGGGCCTGAACCCCATGCGCCTCAAGGGAACCGAGCCGCTCTCGCAATTGCGCGGCGGCCCGTGAAGTGAACGTCACCGCGAGCACATGACGGGCTTGCACCTGGCCGGTGACGACACGATGCGCGATGCGGTGCGTGATCGCCCGGGTCTTGCCCGTGCCCGCACCAGCAAGGATGCAGACAGGACCGGGCGCGGCGGTGACCGCCGCCGTTTGCTCCTCGTCTAGCCCTCGCAAGATTGAGCCGCCCATCACAAAGCGACATCATTCCAGTAGCCACCGACGTTCACCGCAATAGAGTTACCGCGCGCCGTCCCGTAAAAGGAGCCACAAGCATGCTGACCATGTATTCGACGACCTGGTGTGGTTACTGTCACCGGCTTAAAAGCCAGTTTGACCGCGAAGGAATCGCTTACACGGTGGTCGACATCGAGCAGGATCTAGCCGCGGCTGAATACGTCATGAGTGTCAACGGTGGCAACCAGACCGTCCCGACCGTCCGCTTCCCGGACGGTAGCGCGATGACGAACCCCAGCATCATCGACGTGAAGCAAAAGCTCAGCTAAGCCACTTCGGGGCGTCAAGCCGGACGACTTTTACCCGCTGGCGCCCTGATCGCACCGCCCCCACAGACGCGAGAGCCCGGGCTAGCTGCAACGCTGAATCGAGATTATCGGCTTCGGCGACTTGGCGGCGCTGCTCCGGGCTCGTGCTCTCATCGCGCAGAGGGGCGTCGTCCAAAAAGGACGCTGCGACCTCCTCCGGCGCAAACGGCCGGACCTCGGTCCGGACGATGAGAAAACGCATGAGCAACCCGCTTCGCATGAGGTGTTGAAGCCACTCTGGGTCACAGCACACGGTGGAATCAAGAAAGTACCAACGAACGGACAACAGCCCCGCCTAAACGGGTGACTCAGCGTAATAGCAGTCCAATGATGCCGTAAGCGGTCGATTACTCACGGTGCCAGACTTGACGAAAGAGTTCTTTCGAAAGGTATGCTTCGACATGTGACCGAGATTCCGACCCGGAAAGTGACTGACCCGCTCATGCTGCGGGCCATGGCTCACCCCGTGCGGCTAAAGCTGATCAACGCGTTGATCCTGCTCGGCCCGTCGACGGCGACCGAGCTCGGCGAGCATCTCGGCGAAACGCCCGCCAACTGCTCGTGGCACCTGCGGCAGCTGTCGAAATACGGGTTCATCGAAGAGGCGACCGAGCTTCCCGCACACGGGCGCAACCGGCCGTGGCGATGGGTGCCCAAGGGAACGCAATGGGGCAGCCCAGAAGACTCGGCAGAGATGGCGATCGCCGGGCGTGAAGTCTCCGACGCGATGCTCGCCTTCGAGCTGTCGGAGCGAAACGCTTGGGAGGAACGCAAATCCGCCGAGCCGCTGGATTGGCAGACCGCTCCGTTCACCAATCAGAGCATCGCCTGGCTGACCACCGAAGAGCTGCAGGCTATCGACGACACGATCCGTGCGCTTTACCTGGACAACGCGGAACGGCTGACCGACCCTTCCACCCGTCCCGAAGGCGCCCGGCCGGTTCGGCTCGTGGCGTGGGGTGTCCCGGCCCGCTGACCCTCCAAAGGAGACTTCCGATGCGCAAGGTGATGCGCCGCCCCGAATTTCGCTGGCTGTTCGCTGGCATGACCTTCAGCATGATCGCTGAATCCATTCTGCTGCTTGCCCTCGCGGTCTGGGTGAAGACGCTGACCGGCTCAGATGGCATGGCCGGCGCGACGATTTTCGCGGTCGTCGCTCCCATGACGCTCGCGCCGTTCGTCGGTTACTTCGTGGATCGCTTCCCGCGCAAGCCTTTCCTCGTCTCGGCGCTGCTCGCTTCCGCCGTTCTGCTCACTCCGCTATTTCTGGTACGCGAACGCGACGACGTCTGGATCGTCTATGCGGTCTCGGTCGGTTACGGACTTTCCTACATCTCGGTCAGCTCCGCGCTCAACGCGCTGATCAAAGAAACGATCCCGGAAGATCTGCTGGCCGAAGCCAACGGCGCCCTGCAAACGGTCCGTCAAGGGCTGCGGCTCATTGCCCCGTTAGTCGGTGCGACCCTTTACGTGGCGACAAAAGGCTGGGGCCTCGCGCTCGCCGGCATCGGCTGCTTCCTGCTGGCCGCTTTGGTTACTTCATTTTTGACGGTACCCCGTAAGCCCGCCCCCACCATGGAAATGCACTGGCTGCGCGAGGTTGGTGCCGGGGTGAGCCACATCGTGCGCACGCCAGCGTTGCGCCGCATGACGATCGGCGTTACCGCGGCTCTCATCATGTTCGGCATGAGTGAGTCCGCTTCTTTTGCGCTCGTGGACAAAGGCTTGCACCGGCCACCGGAGTTCCTTGCCTGGTTCCTTAGCCTGCAAGGCATTGGCGGCATCATTGGCGGACTGACCGCCGCCAAAGTCGTCGCCAAGATTGGCGAGATCGCGACCGCCGCATTGGGGCTAGCGCTCTTCCTGCCACTGACGGTCGCCGCGCTCTGGCCGCAGCTGTGGGTGTTGCTGGCGACGTCGCTGATCGCCGGGATCGGATTGCCCTACATCATCGTTGGCTTGATGACGCTCATGCAGCGCCTGACGCCACACGAGATTCTCGGCCGCGCCTCGTCGGCTATGGACGCGATGCTCAGCGGCCCCCAGGCGCTATCGATCGGCCTGGGAGCCGTGCTGGTGGGGCTGGTGTCCTTCAAGACGTTGTTCGCCATCATGGCCGTCGTGGTTGGACTGTCCGCCCTCTACCTGTTTGCCGCTCGTGGGCTAAGCCCCCGCCGCCCAGCGGGTGACGAGGCGATAGGCGATGCTGCTGCGGTTCGGGAGCCGGAAGTCGTCTGAAACTCCCGCGATCACCGCATTGACTTCGGCCCGGGTGAACCAGCGTGCGTCGGCCAGCTCGGCTGGATCGGCGACTACCGGTTCGGCCGGGTCGGCTAGTGCGGTGAACCCGAGCATGAGCGAGCGGGGATAAGGATGCGGTTGACTGCCCACATAGGACACCTGGTGCACGTGCACTCCGGCTTCCTCAAGCACTTCCCGGGCGACAGCCGCTTCGGCCGTCTCCCCCGGCTCGATGAAGCCGGCGAGCGTGGAGTAGCGGCGGACGCCTTGACTGGGCGGCCACAGAGCTCCTGAGCCCATCAAGGCCTTGCCCTGCGGTCCGCTCACACCATCGTGGACGAGCATGATGACGGCCGGATCGGTGCGTGGGAAGTGCAACTCCCCGTTGGGTTCCCGGCGCACCCAGCCGCCTTGCTCCAGCACCGTGGGCTCACCGGTCATCGGCGAGAAGGTGTAATCCTTGTGCCATTGCACCAATCCGAGCGCCTGAGCGAACAGTTTCGCGTCACGCACGTTCAGGTCGGCGCCGGTTTCCCAGAGGTGCTTAAGCTCGGCGCCAGGTGCGGATCGCGGCGTGCCCGCGACGGCGAAATAGGGCGTGCCCGCCTCATCGACGCCTAGGAAAAGGCGGTCTCCAGCGAGGTCTTCAGGCGTGCTCAGCACCAGGCAGTCATCGGCGACCATGGCCCGGCCATCGGGCGCGATCACCACGACAAGGGCGCGTTCCCAAGCTTCTTCGAGCCATTGCGGGTCACCGCGCCGAAACGCCGCCCGGTCCAGCGGTGGATAGAGGGTGGTAGCGGCACCGGCCAGACCTCCCTGACCGGTGCCGGGGTGACCATTCGTCATGACGCGACCGGCAGGATCGCCGCCACTTCATCGCGGATCTTCGACGCGTCGCCGAGCACGACGACGGCTCCACGAGCCGGGGCAAGGTGATCGCGTGCCACGCGCCGCACATCGTCGAGCGTCGCCGCCTGCAACCGCGCCGCATGCTCGGCCAGGTAGTTCAGCCGCAGCCCGAATCCGGCGTAGGTGCTCGCGAGGCCAGCCAGACCAGCTTGTGTGGACATTCCTAATTGGAGTGTCCCCAGCGCGTATTGGCGCGCCTGCTCCAGCTCGGCTTCAGCCGGCGGCAGCGAGGCGAGACGGCCCAGCTCGTAGAGCGTCTCGACGAGCGCGGGAGCGGTCACCTCGGTGGCCACTTCCGCTGACACCACGAGCGACGATCCGGCGACCGAGTGCTCGATGCTTGAGTGCGGGCCGTAGGTGTATCCCTTGTCCTCACGGATGTTTTCGACCCAGCGCGACGAGAAGTAGCCGCCGAACACGAGGTTAGCCAGCTGCAGCGCCGCGTGATCGGGGTCGGTCCGCCGCACGGCCGGCAGGGCTATCCGCAACGAGGACTGAACCGCCCCCGGACGGTCCGCCAAAACCAGTGGCCCAGGCACCAGAGCAGGGGCGTCGGGCAGAACGAGCGGTGAGCCACCGCCATCCCAGGCGCCGAGGTGACGTTCCGCTGCCGCCAACGCTTCCTCTGGGTCGAGGTCGCCCACGATCACCAGCGTGGCACCGGCCGCCTTGACCCGCTGCGCGTGCAGGTTGCGCAGGTCTTGCGGCGAGACCGCCCGAACCTCTTCCACTGACGGCGTTTGCACCGCATAGGGGTGCGTGCCATACATCCGCTTGAGCAGCGCCACCCGTGCCAGGTGCGACGGCTGGCTTAGCGCCACCTGGATCCGGTCGGCGAGGCGGTCGCGTTCCGTGTCGACCTCGTGGTCGGGATAGGACGCTTCGAACAGCACCTCGGCGAGCAGCTCCAGTAGCCGGTCCACCCCGGTCACCAGCGCGTTGCCGCTGACCAGCAGCCGGTCGGGGTCTGCCGCCGCGTTCAGACCGCCACCGACAGTCTGCAACTCAGCGGCTATCTCGACGGTGGACTTCTTACTAGTACCAGAAAGAAGTGTTTGGGATATAAGAGAACTCGGCGCCAATGGTGTTTCGGCGAACGGAACCCGGAGCCGGACTTCAGCCAGTGGCACCGAACGCCGCTGGATCGCGATGATCGTCAGCCCGTTGGGCAAAGTCACTTCGGCTTGCAACGGCAGCGTGAGCGGACGGTTCTCGTCCAGATCCGGAAGAGTCGTTGTCATGACTGTCCGCCTCCTGGCATGACTTCGATGGAAGCCCGGCGGTTCGGGCGGAGCGCGGCCGCGGCCTGGCGGATCTGCTCCTCGGTGACCTCGGACAGCTGGTGCGGCAAATCGTTGAGCAGACCCGGATTTCCGCGCTGGAGTTCGAGAACGGCCATGCGCAGGGCGCGGCCGAGCACGGCATCGGTTTCCCGCAACAGGTGCGTGGCCATGCGGGCTTGCGTGCGGGCGAGTTCACCCGGGGCGAGTCCGTCGTTGGCGAGCCGGTCGAGCTCTTCGTCAAACGTCGCTAGCACCTTGTCAGCGCTGCCCTGCGGCGGCATGTGCGCTTGCAGCAACAGCGCGGTGGGGTCGCGTACCTCGAAGGGCTCACCCATGAAACCGAGGTAACCGCCGACGCTCGTGACCGACCGGTCTTTGAGGACCATCCGCTCGACGAGCCGTGAGGCTTCGCCATCGGTCAGGACTTCGGCCAGCACGACGTAAGGCAGGTACTCACCGAACTTCGTGATGGGGTTAGGCACCCGCCAAGCGGCCGCGATGGCCGGCAGGGGCGCCAGTGCGTCCACATAGGACTCACGGCGTTCCTCAGACAGATCCGGCTCGTCGAAATCAGGGCGCTGCGGAGCGGGCCGTGAGGGCACATCGCCGAAGTGCTTTTCAATCAGTTTCCGGGTCTCGTCAAGGTCGAGGTCGCCCGAGACGCTCAACGTCGCGTTGCCGCAGGCGTAGTAGCGGTCGAAGAACTCGGCGGCGTCACTAACCGTAGCGGCTTCAAGATCGGTGAACGAGCCGTAGCCATCGTGCGCGTTGGGGAAGGTATCGAACATGACCGGCGGGAGCTTCAGCCACGGGAACCCGCCGTAAGGACGGTTCAGGACATTTACCCTGATCTCTTCCTTAACGACATCGATCTGGTTTTGCAGATTCTCCTCGGTGAGCCGTGGCCCGCGCATGCGGTCGGCTTCCAGGAACAGCATCCGCTCCAGGGCGTTGCTCGGCACGGTCTCGAAATAGTCGGTGTAGTCGAGGTGGGTCGAACCGTTGAATGTCCCGCCAGCTCCCTGGACGTGCCGGAAGTGCGCCAGCTTCTCCAGATTGGTGGAGCCCTGGAACATCAAGTGCTCGAATAGGTGGGCGAAACCGGTGCGGCCCTCCGGCTCGGACCGGATGCCAACGTCATAGACAACCGCTACGCCGACAACCGGTGCACTGCGGTCCGGGCTAAGCACCACCCGAAGCCCGTTGGGGAGCGTAAATCGCTCAACCTGGTAATGGGTACGCGGAATCTGCACGGGACCACCCTAGCGCTCCGCCGGCGGACCGGCCCACAGGAACGAGGTGCTGGGCGAGTGCTCGCGCCTGTGCCCTGATCTCCGGTACGGCCGTCGTCTCCCACAGCGTGCCGCGCCGCGCCGGCCCCAAGGTGTAGATCTGTGCTGGTCGATGGGTACGGCCGAGGAGCGCACCGTGCTCGTCAGTGTCCAGGCCGAGGCCGTGCGGCCCCGAGCGCGCGAGCCCATCGGCGATCAGTGACCGGACGAGTTGATTCGTCGTCACGGGACCGGGGCCGGTGCAGTTGATGACCGCCGCGTAGTGGCCCGTGCTGATCCCTTCCGGCCCGCGCGTGATCACTTCGGTGCCGTTTACCCCGCAGACCTCGCCTTTCTTGACCGTCATCAAGCCGCTGACAGCGGAGGCCACCGCGGGTGCCATCCGGTGCCGGTGCACCTCCCAGAACCGGCTGACGTGGCGCAAGAATCGCTGCTGATCGGCAGGTGAGAGCCGCTGCCACAGATCGTTCCAATGTGGACGCAGGCCATCCATGACGGACTGCCAGTCATGGGGCACGCCGCGGATCTCGCGGAGCAGGCCGCTCAGGGTGCGGCTGCGAGGCAGGGGCACGGTCAGCGCGGCGTGTGGCGCGTGAACTTGGGGCAGCAGACCGTGCCGGGAGATCGCGGTGACAGCCCGGCCCAGCGTGAGGGCCACGTCGACAGCCGTTAGACCGGTGCCCACGAGCAGGATGTCGCCCTCGGGCAGATCGTCTAGAGCACCGGGCCGCCACGGATCCTTGATGTAGCAGTGCGCGTTCGTGACCGGGAACGGCTGCCGGGGCGGTGGGTTTCCCACGGCCAGCACGACTTTTTCCGCCGGGACGACGACGTCATCGGCCAGCAAGACGGTCAGCCCGCCGCCGTTGGCTTCGAAGACGCGTGCGACGTGTCCTCTGTGGACGGCCAGGTCACCCCAGCCGTCGGCGTCACGCAGCGATTCGCCCAGGTAGTCGCCATACCAGGCACGGGGCACGAAATCACCGGCCTGGATGAGCGGATCGCGCTCACGACACCAGCGCAAGAAGTGCAGCGGATCGTCCGGCTCGGCACTCATCGCGCTCACGGGCGAGTTGAGCAGGTGCCAGGGCGCTGCTGTGCCGTAGGCCAGACCCCGGCCAGGGCGGGCACCGGGATCGATGAGCACCACGAGCCAGCCCGCCCGGACCAGCTCACGTGCCGCGAACACCCCGCTACACCCAGCACCTACGACCACAGCACTCACGCCGAAGCCTCCCTTCGGTCAGCTTCGCCGCGAGGCACTAGCCACCCTGCAATCCCGATTCGCTCGGGCAAGCCCTCGCCCACGCCGAACACTCCCTCCGGTCGCGTTCGCCGCAGGAGCCCAAGTCGCACTGCAATCCCGATTCGCTCGGGCAAGCCCTCGCTCATGAACCCACCCTAAACCCGGTAATTCCTATCGGCAAGGTAGGCGATCGGATTAGCTCCGGCGAGACCGCCGGTAGGACCAGAAGGCGAACCCACCGAAGAACAACGCTATCGGGAGGATGACCAGCCAGCGCCGCCAGTCGTCGCTGTGCACGAGCGGGTTGGCGGTCCCCTTGGCCGCGGGAGCCTGGGGGGATTCGGAGCCCTTGGCCGTGGGCTTTGCCGTCGGAGCCGGGCTCGCGGAACCAACCTTTATCGCGTTGCTGATGTCAGCCTTGCCCGCTCCGAATTGGACATCCGGACCGGACGCTCCGGCATCGGTGGCAGAACGGCGCAGCAGCTGAACGACCTGATCCGCCTTGAGTTCCGGGAAGTTCGACCACACCACCGCTGCTACCCCGGCTAGCACAGCCGCTGCCGCTGCCGGGCCATCAGCCTGGCGGTAGCCGCCTAGCGGATGTGGAGCCATCAGGCCTTCACCCGGTACCGCGATGCCGGTTGTCCGCCCGCTTGAAGAAACAGTGCGCGTTTGGCCGGTGCTGTCGACCGGGATGGCGGTCAGCACTCCTGGATAAGACGCGGGCCACGGGCTGGCATCCGCCGTGACCACGAGCACGCCCTTGAGCACGGCGATCTCGATCGCGAACTGGAGCCGCTCACTGGGCACGCTCGCCCGCGCGACGCAGATGATGTTGGCACCACGGCTCACGGCCAGCTCAATGCCGGTGGCCAGCCGATCCGGGTCGCCACCGCTCTCACCAAAGGCCGGGGCGTAAGCGATCGGCAGGATCTTGACTCCGGGCGCGACACCGAGAATGCCCGCGTCAGTGCCACCCGAGCCGGACGTGTGCCCGTGCCCGGCGATCAGCCCGGCCAGCGCCGTTCCGCGCCCGTCCACATCGCTAGCTGGCGTTTCAGGGCCGCCCGGCAGCACCTGGCCGGTCAGATCCGGGTGTGAGGTGTCCACACCGGAATCGACCACGGCGACGGTCATCCCTTTACCGGTCGACTTTTTGTGCACCTCGGTCAGACCGAGGCTGTTGATCTGCCATTGGGACAGGCGGATCACATCCGGCTCAGCGGCGGCAGCCGCGCTGGGGCTGCCGGCGAGCAGGGCAGTGAGGAGTACTGCGGCCAATACGCGCACGGAGGGAACATACCCCGAGTTGCGGCTTGCGACGCAAAGAGGAGGTGAGACGATTTCACGCGCTGCCGCGGCCCGCGGCGTCACCGTGGGGGAAGCAATTCGATGACGGCGGCCGCTTCGGCCGGATGCCACGGGGCAAGCACGATGGCAGCGCCTGCGATCAGCGCGATTAGCGCCACCAGGCAAACCATCCCGAGTTCCCGCATCATGGCGCCGACCTTGCCTGGCCTAGCGGGTTAGCGCAATCAATTACCCGACGAGGGCAGCTCGGTAATCAGGGCAGACAGTTCCTCCGCCGAGAGCAGGTCGGCCGGCCGAACGGTGACATTTTGCCGCACATAGTGGAAGGCCGCGCTAACCAATTCCACCGGAATGTCCTTTAACGACGCCCACGCCAGCCGATAGGCGGCGAGCTGGATGGCGGCCGCGTTCGCCGCGGCACCGCTGGGCACCTGCCCGGTTTTCCAGTCCACGACCTCAAACCCGTCGCCCGAGGCGAAAACGGCATCCATCCGGCCTCTGACAACCACGCCACCCAAGTTCACGACGAACGGTGTCTCCACCGCGACCGGCACACGGTCAGCCCAGGCGCTCTCCTCAAAAGCGGCTTTCAGGGCGGTGAGCTGATCGTCGGGGGCTTCATCAACGTCACCGAACTCGTCTAGGTCGAACAACGTGGCCGCGCCATAGCGCTCTTCAAGCCAGCGGTGAAACGCCGTTCCCCTTCTGGCATAAGGATCTGGAGCTTGCGGAAGGGGACGGCGCAGCGAGCTGGCGAGCGCGACCGGGTCCTTGCGCAACGTCACTAGCTGCGACACCGATAGGTGCCCGGGCAACGGAACCTCCGTTGTCGCCGCTAGCCGTGCTTGCTCGGCTCGCTCGGCTAGCAGCAGATCGGCTTCGCGTGTCCACTTAGTCTGCCGGGGAGTCGCCGCCAGAACCCGTTGCGCGGCAAGGGTTACCGCCGGTCGCCGGTCGCCCAGCGGGTCGAACGGCCATACGATCTCGGCCGGAGCACTGGCCGGGTTGACCGCGTCCTCGGGTGGCGGCGGTGTCCATACGCTGAGGTATCCCTGGCCCTGCTCACAAACCGCGGCGATCTCCTCAAGCAACGGTGAGGCACCACGTGGCCTCTTGACCCCATCGCCCCACCAGTAACCCGAGGCAAACAGCCAGCTGCGCGGCCGCGTCACCGCGACATAAGCCAGCCGCCGCTCCTCGCGCTGATCGTGTTCACGCCACGCTTCCTCAAAGTCCTTGTAGGCCGCGCCAAGAGCCTTCTGGTCGTGCCCTTCGATGTTGAGGACAGGGAGCCCGGATCGGTCGCCACGCAACGGAAACGGCAAGACGCCCAAGCCCATCAGGTAGTGGTCCGAGCCCTGGGTGCGTCCCGGCCACACGCCTTTTGAAAGCCCGGCCACGGCCACCACATCCCACTCCAGACCCTTGGCCGCGTGCGCGGTCAGGATCTGCACCGCTCCCTCGGCGACGTCGACCTCACCCGGAGCCAGGCCACGCTCTTCGTTCTCGGCGGCGGCCAGATAGGACAGAAACGCCGACAGCGGCGCGCCATCGGTTTCCACGCCGAACCGGTAGCCGACCTCCGTCAGCGTGTCGAGGTGCGCCCGCGCCAGCCCCGCGTCGCCAGCTTGGGCCGCGGCACGCACGGCCACCTCCACGTCCAGGCCGATGGTCCGGGAGATGTCCGCGATGAGATCGCTTAGGGGCTGGTCCAGGCGCTGCCGCAACAAGTTCATTTCTCGCGCGTACGCCGTGAGCCGTGCGAACCCTTCAGCGGAGTAGTTCTCAGCGGACCCCAGGTTGTCCAGTGCCTCGCTCAGCGCCGCCTCATCGAGACGGTCCGCCATGGCTGGTTCTATTTCTGTCCGGCGCTCGCGGGCTAGCTCGCGGGACCTGCGGTGCAGGGCGACGAGGTCACGTGGCCCGAGCCGCCAGCGCGATCCCGTGAGCAACCGGATCAGGCTCGCCCCGTCGGACGGGTCGGCCAGGGCGCGCAGGGTGCACACCACGTCACGAACTTCAGGAGTGTCGAGCAGTCCCCCGAGCCCGACGACTTCAACCGGCAAACCCCTGGCACGCAAAGCGGTTTCGATCGGCCCGATCTGCGACCGGAGCCGGACGAGCACGGCTGACGTTGGCCGCCGCGTGAGCGGAATATGCGCCGGATGCTGATCGTCAGCCACCTTCGCGTGCGACCGCCAAGCCGTGACGATGTTGTCGGCGATCCACTCGGCCTCGTCGAGATAGGTCTCCAAAAGTCCACATTGGACGATGGCCGGATCTTCGCTGCCTGACGTGAGCGCGACCACGGACATGTCCCGCAGCGGGGCACTGACCGCGTTGGCCACCGCCAGGATCTCCGCCCGGTTGCGGAAACTCCGGCTCAGCGACAGCCGCAACGCTGGCGTCTCCACCCGCCGCAACTTGCCCTTACTTTTCCCCTCCGCAAGGGAGGTGGGCACATTGCGGATAGCTGGGAACTCGGTGGGGAAACGTTCGAGGGTGCCCGCGGAAGCGCCACGCCAGCCGTAGATGGACTGACACGGGTCGCCAACCGCGGTCACGGGATGACCTTCGCCGAACAGGGCGCGCAGCAACACCACTTGGGCGTGGCTCGTGTCCTGATATTCGTCGAGCAGCACGACTCGGAAGCGGTCCCGTTCGGCGGCACCAACTTCGGGATGGTCTCGTGCCACGCGGGCGGCCCGCGACATCTGGTCGCCAAAGTCCATGGCTTCTAAGGCGAGCTTCCTTTCGGAATACCCACGGACCAAAGGCAGCAACTGAAGGCGGGCCCGCTGCCGGCCGAGCAGCTTGACCACATCGGCCATCATCTTGCCCGGCTTGGCACTGACCGTGTGATGGAAGCGGCCCGTCCAGGCGGCCAGTTCATCAGCGGAGACAAGGTGTTCGGCCATTTCGCCGGCGAGGGCGAGGATCGCGGCGGCGACGGTCGAGGGAGCCGAATCGACCTGTGTCATGTCGCCGTCATAGCTGCGCACCACTTCGTCGGCGAGCTGCCAGCAAGACGCTTCGGTAAGCAACCGTGAGCTCGGCTCAAACCCTGACCGCAGACCGTGTTCGGTGACGATACGCGCACCGAAGGAGTGATACGTCGCGATCGTTGGCTCACCGTCGATCTCGCCGATGTGACGGCGCAACTGTCCTAACCGGACACGCACGCGGTGGGCCAGCTCGCCCGCCGCCTTTCGCGTGAACGTCAAGCCCAGCACGTGTTCCGGTTGCACGTAACCGTTGGCGACAAGCCATAGCACGCGTGCCGCCATCGTTTCCGTCTTGCCCGAACCCGCTCCGGCGACGACGAGCACCGGCTCCACGGGAGCGGCGATCACGGCCGCCTGTTCCGGTGTCGGTGGATGCAGCTTCAGCTTCGCGGCCAGCTCCGCCGGAGTCCAGCGGGGGCCTTCGGCGACAACGCTCACGGCTCCACCACCTGGCGGCCCTTGCCCGACACGGGACAGCTCGACTTGACGGGACACACGCGGCACGAGTCATTCGCTTTGGCGGCAAAGGTTGAGGCGGCCATGGTGTCCGCGGTGCGGTAAACCATCTCGTGTGCCCAGCGCGGATCCTCTGCTTGCCGCAACGGAATCTGCGACTGCTCCTTGGCGTCCTTGTGCGTCGTTCCTAATTGGACCAATGCGGCTCCGCCGCTGACGTCACCCTCGTCAAACGCGCCTTCTTCCACGGCGACCTGATAAGCCCCGAGTTGCGGGTGCTCAGGCAGCTCTGAAGCCGCGGCGGTGGTGGTCTTTCCCGTCTTCAGGTCGATAACGACGAGGTTGCCGAACTCGTCGACTTCAAGCCGGTCCACCCGTCCCGTCAGCTCGATCGGCGGCGTGGCGTCAAGGCGCACACTGAACTCGCGCTCGATATCGACCAGGCGGCGCGGGTTTTCGGCGAGCCAGCGGGTCAGCTTCGCGATCATCTGATCGGCCCGCTCGCGTTCCCGCCCGGTGAGCCACCGGGCGGCCAGTTCGATCGCGTCGAACCGCGCGGCCACATATTCCACCAGCGCGGTGGGATCTTTCGATGCCTCGTCGGCGAGCATCGCCGCCGCGTGAACGAGATTGCCCACGCCTTGAGCGGCCGTCGACGGTGCGGAGCCGCCATGCTTTTCGAGCAGCCACCGCAGACCGCAGCGCAGTGCACTCTCCATTGTGGACGGTGTCACGCGTACCGGCTCTTTTTCGTCGGCGCCACGCAACGGGCGGTCGTCGGACAGCTCCGGCAGACCCCACCATTGCGTAGGATGCGCGCCGGGCACCCGCTCTTGCGCGAGCCGGGCCAGCTCGGCGACGGCGTCCTCATCGCCGGCCACAGCCGCCACCCTTAGCTCAGCGACAAGGCCAGCCAGCGTCATCGGCCGTTGCGGGCGCGTCAGCGACAGTTCGCCATCGTCCACTTCGGTCAGCTCATGCAGGAAACGGCTCGGCCGGTCTTCGCCATCGGCCCCACCGACCGCACCCGAATCCACGGCAGTGATCAGAACACGTTGCCGCGCACGGGTTACCGCGACGTGGAAAAGCCTCCGCTCCTCACGCAACAGCGCGGTCGTCTGCGCGATCCGTTGCGCTGCTTGGTTGGGATTGGCCCGCTGCGACACCTCGTCGACGAGTTGTTCCGAGCCGAGCAAACTGCCGCGCAACCGCAGGTCGGGCCAAATGCCTTCCTGAACGCCAGCGACGACAACGAAATCCCACTCAAGCCCTTTAGCGGCATGGGCCGTCAGCAAACGGACCGCTTCGCCGCGCTCCCCTCGCCTTGCCCGCGAGTCGAAGGGCAGCTCTTCACCGAGCACGTGGTCGAGGAACGTTTCGATCCGGGCGCCGGGAAGCCGGTCGGTGAACCGTGCCGCGGCATCGAAGAGCACCATGATGGCGTCAAGGTCACGGTCGGCCGCTTCGGCTCGCCGTTGCTGATCGGGGCCGATCGCGGGCTTAGTCGCCAAGCCCGTCCACTTGTCAGCCAGTCCGCTTTGGCGCCAGACCGCCCACAGGACTTCTTCTGCCGTACCAACGGTTTCGCGAGCTGTTTTAAGAAGACCCGCGACGTGCACCGCAGGGGCGGCCCAGCGCCGGTCGAGGGCGACGAGTTCAGTGGGGTCTTTCAGCGCGTCGACGATAAGATCGCCACTGGCGTGTTCCGGCCCGGCCAGCGCCCGCAACCCTTGCCGCAACCGCCGCTCCCCCAACGGGTCAATGCCCCCGAGCGGCGAGTGCAGCAGTGTTATCGCGGTTTCTTCCGTCAGCTGGTCTGGGTAAAGCGCGCAGCGCAGCAACAGCAGGAACGGCTTGACCGCCGGTTGCTGGTGCACGGGAAAGTCTTCCGCGTGGATGACGGCAGGCACTCCGGCCTGCCGCAGCGCACGTTCGTAAGTGGATAGTTGATGGCTTGCCGCACGCATGATCACAGCCATCCGTGACCAGGGCACACCGTCGGCCAAGTGTGCTTGCCGCAGGCGTTGCGCCACATAGGCTGCCTCGCTCGCGCGCGTCCGCAGAGCAAACGTCTCGGTGACGGCGTCGCCGCGGTGTCTGGTGGTGAGCGCGGTCTGTTGCGCTCCCGGGAACTGATCCGCGAACGTGCGCACGATCGTGGGGTCAGCGCCCCGGAACGCGAAAACGGATGAGTTGGGATCGCCAAACGCTATGAGCGGCTTGCCATAGGCGATCCGCTTCAGCAACTCGATCTGCGCCGGGTCAGTGTCGGCCAGCTCATCGACATACAGGAAGTCGATCTGAGCCCGCTCGTGCTCCAAAACGGACGGTTCAGCGTCAAGCAAATGCACGGCCGCACGAACCAGCTCGGCCGGGTCATAGCCGATCGAGCCACGCGTCGACGCGTCGCGCAGCGCCATCGTTTCCTGGTACTCATTCAGAAAGCGCGACGCCGCGATCCAGTCCTCGCGGTGACGCCATAGCGGATCGTTCGGCCCGACGCCTCGCTCCGCCGCCCGCAGCAGCAAGTCGCGCAGCTGTTCGGCGAACGCCCTCGTCTCCAGGGCCGGCTGCAGCGCCTCCGGCCACTTGGCGGCAGGCCCGCCGGCGAGAAGCTCGCGAATCATCAAGTCTTGCTCGGGCGCTGAAAGCAGCCGTGGTGGCGGTTCGCCCAGGAGCACCGAGCTTCGCCTGAGCAGGCCATAGGCGTAGGCCGGGAAAGTCCGCACGACCGGCTCGGAACTGGCTTGGCCGCCGATCAGCCCTTCAATCTCCTGCCTCAAGGAGTCGGCGCCCCGGCGGCTGAACGTCAGGACCAGAATCCGCTGCGGATCGGTGCCTTCGGCGATGCGGCGGGTGACAGCGTGCACCAAAGTGGACGTCTTACCGGTGCCTGCCGCACCCCGGACCAGCAGCGGGCCACGCGTGTGCGCCGCGACCCGCTCTTGCTCGTCATCCAGGGTGAGCGGCGCCCTGTCCGGCCCGGCGGTGCGGACCAGCGTCCACCGGCGTGTCATTTCGTTAGCCGGTCAGCCTCAACGATGTGTTGCACAGCTTCTTCGATGTCATCGGTCACCAGCAAGATGTCTAGGTCCACTTCGGAAATCATCCCCTGCTTGAGCATGACACCCCGGATCCAGTCCAGCAGGCCACTCCAATAGTCCACGCCCATCAGCACGACGGGGAACCGGGTCACCTTGCCGGTCTGGACGAGCGTCATCGCCTCAAACAGCTCGTCCATGGTCCCGAACCCACCGGGCAGCACCACGAATGCCTGGGCGTATTTGACGAACATCGTCTTGCGGGCGAAGAAATAGCGAAAGTCGATGCCGACATCAACCCACTCGTTGATGCCCTGCTCAAACGGCAACTCGATGCCCAGGCCCACCGACAGTCCACCCGCTTCGGTGCACCCACGGTTGGCCGCTTCCATGACACCGGGCCCGCCACCCGTGATGACGGCATATCCCGCTCTCGCGAGCGCACCCCCGAGAGCTTGCGCCATCTCACATTCTGGTGACCCGGCTTTACTGCGAGCCGAGCCGAACACACTGACCGCAGGGGGAAGATCACTGAGGGTGTCGAAGCCTTCGACGAACTCGCTGAGGATCCGCAACGTACGCCAAGCGTCGCGAACTTTCCAATCCGGACGGCCGGCGGAATCAAGTAACGCCTGATCAGCGGTGCCGGAGGCAGAGGCCGCCTCGCGCCGCAACGTCACCGGCCCACGATGCCGTTCAGGCTTGTGATCGCGTTCAGTCACGCCATCACCTTAGCCCCGTTCAATCGTTTGGCCCGGCAACAACCTGGGTATCTAGCCGCACTCAGCTAATTCACATGCGCGAAGCGCAACCTTGCGGCAGGCTCAGGCGTCTTACCAACCAAATACCCGGTATGCAGCGCAACTGGCGGAGGAGGCGATCACCAATGAACACCCGCTCGGATCTTTACCGGCAACGGCAGGTCATGCGGCAGCGCATCCGTGCTGTCATCACTGCCCGGCGCATTGCTGTCGCCACGGCCCTTGCCGAGGCTGAGGTCTCCTCAGCCGACCAGCCAACGTCTTAGCACGTCAGCCCCGGATTCGATCAGGCTGATCTCCACGTGTTCCTCCTTGGTGTGCGCCAAGTTCGGCTCGCCAGGGCCAAAGTTCACGGCAGGAATGCCCAGTGCCGCGAAACGTGCCACGTCGGTCCAGCCAAACTTCGCACGCGGAGGTTCGCCCACGGCCGCCAGGAAGTCCTGCGCGGCAATGGATTCCAGGCCGGGTAGTGCGCCCGGCGCCGAGTCGGTGATCTCGATCTCACACCCGTCGAGCACCTCGCGGATGTGCGCCTCAGCCTGTGCCTCACTGCGATCCGGCGCGAACCGGAAGTTCACTTCGATCGTGCAGTGATCCGGAATGACGTTTCCGGCGATCCCCCCGTTGATACGCACCGCGTTAAGACCTTCGCGATAGGTGCACCCATCGATTTCAACATCCCTTGGGGTGTACTCCTTGAGCCTGCTCAAGACGGCACCAGCGGCGTGAATCGCGTTATCGCCCAGCCAAGATCTGGCCGAGTGAGCCCTGCGGCCGGTCAGCGTGACACGTGCCCGCATGGTGCCCTGGCATCCCGCCTCAACCAGGCCGCCGGTCGGTTCTAGGAGGATCGCAAGCCCGGCCTGCAGCAGCTCAGGACGGGTTGCCGCGATCTTGTTGAGGCCGTTACGAGCCGCCTCAACTTCCTCGCAGTCATAGAAGAAGTAGGTCACGTCGTGACGCGGCTCGCTGACCGTCGCCGCGAGATGCAACGCCAGCGCGGTCCCGCTCTTCATGTCAGAAGTGCCGCAACCCCAGATGCGCGTGTCGTCCACTGTGGACGGAAAGTTGTCAGCGAGCGGGACGGTGTCAAGGTGACCAGCTAAAACGACCCGTTGCTGGCGGCCCAAGTGCGTCCGGGCGATGACCGTGTTGCCGATCCGCTCCACCTCAAGATGACCGCGCTTGCTCAGCGCCTCTTGCGTGACGTCGGCGATTTCCTGCTCGTTGCCTGAAACCGACTCGATATCGACCAAGGCCCGGGTCAGCGCCACCGGATCCGCAAGCACAGCGTCAGTCAGCATGCCGATAACCTAGCTGGCATGCGTCTTGACCAGCCTGCCTGGGGCCATGGCCTCGCTACCATCACCGATAGCCAGACACTGGACGTCTGGTATCCGCACCTCGGCCTCGGTGAGGCCACGCCCGCACCCATCCTCAAGACGGCGACGCTGCCGTTGGAAGGTCTGCGGACCGAGCAGGTGACGACGGTAATCAGCTCACTGGCGGAGCCCCCGGCGAACACCGCCGACGCGTGGCTGCGCCTGCACCTGTTGTCAAACCGGCTGATCAAGCCACATGAAGCCAACCTTGACGGCATCTTTGGCCTGCTGACTAACGTTGCCTGGACCAGTGCTGGCCCGTGCCCACCCGAGCGGGTCGACGAGTTGCGGTTGCTGCAACGGTCCGCTGGGCGGCACTTGGCTGTCTACGGTGTGGACAAGTTCCCGCGCATGACCGATTACGTTGTCCCGTCAGGGGTTCGCATCGCCGATGCCGACCGGGTGCGCCTTGGTGCTCACTTGGCTACCGGCACGACGGTCATGCAGAAGGGCTTCGTCAACTTCAACGCCGGCACGTTGGGTACATCGATGGTGGAAGGCAGCATCTCGTCCGGAGTCGTTGTGGGCGAAGGATCTGACATCGGTGCCGGAGCTTCCATCATGGGCACGTTGTCAGGCGGCGGGCAGATCGTCATCTCCGTGGGCGAGCGCAGCCTCGTCGGCGCCAACGCCGGCATCGGCATCGCGCTTGGCGACGACTGTGTCGTGGAAGCCGGGTGTTACATCACCTCAGGCTCCAAGGTGCTGCTGACCGAGACCGGCGAAATCGTCAAGGCACGCGACCTATCCGGGGCGTCCAACGTGCTGTTCTTACGTAACTCCGTCACCGGGGCATTAGAGGCCCGCCCACGGACCGGCAAGGGCATCACCCTCAACGCGGCCTTGCACGCGAACGACTAAACACCCTCACCATTTCTGCGCATTTCCCTGGCAGACTGGCGCGCGTGAAACTCCTGAGCGGACTTGGGCACACAGCGCGCTACCTCGCAGGAGCGGCCGCGGCTGGCGTGGTCTACCTCGCCGAAGCGGCCGTCATCCTCGGCCTATACGCCTTAGTCGCCGGTGTCGTGACCGGCGAAGCGTTCGGCGTCTTGATCCTGCTTGTCCTCGGCGTAGTTGCGATGTTCCTGTTCGCGCTCGTCATGGTGACGTTCGTCCTGTTCCCAGCGATCTTGATCGGTGAGCTGACCGCCCGGCGGACATTCTGGCCCGCTGCCCCGTTGGTGGCGCTCGCGCTCCTGCTGCTGCTCACCTTCGCCGGATCCGCCGCGTGGGCGTCCCTCACCGGCACACCATTGCGCGACGCTTGGTTCGTGGGCTTGATCGCCTTGGCTGTGTCCATCCTGCCAGCGATCACGTTTGGACTAGCGACATATCCGACGGGCTGGATCCTGTCCCGCGTCCTCGGCCGCTTCCCGCGGCTGACCAGCTTCCTGCGGCGCTCGTTCCACTCCTTCGTCCGCCGTTTCCCCCGCCTGGCCACTCGTCTCCGCATCCCACCCGCCCCGCCCACGTCCCCTGCTTTCCCCGCCTCCCCACACACCGCCCCGCCCGCTTCCGTCCCCGCACGTGCCACGCCCGCTTCCCTCCCAGCACTCGGCACACCGGGAGCCGCTGCCGGCCCGCACGGAAACCCTGCCCTCTTCGCCGCCGGCACGCCCGCTTCCACCGCAGCGCCCGCAAACCCGGCCGCTGCCACTCCTGCCGCTGCCGCAAACGCAGTCCTGGCAAGCGGTTTGCCGTCGGGTGCGGATGGTGCTGGAAGCGCGGGGCTCACGACGGCTGCGCACGGGACTGCGGCGAAGAGGCCGGGCGGGCCTTATGCCGCAAGGGAAACTGGCACGCCAATTATCAGGCCGGCTGCGCCGCAGTCGGATGACGCTTCGCTCTACTGATCCACAGCCCTAAGTGTGATCCACATCCGCTGAGATGTGATCAAACCGCCTTTTGATCACGTCTCAAGGGATGTGGATCACGAGAAGGAAGGGCAGCCGGGATGTCGATCACGAAACGAGGCGGGCGGAGGGCTGTGGGCTAGAGCAGGACGCGCAGGTCGGGGTTGCGCAGGATGGCGAGCAGATCGGTTTCGCCCGCGAACACATGCTCCGCTCCCGGCGCCAAGGCATACCGCAGCATCGCCTGATGAACGTCGGCGAGCGGCTGCATGCGTACCGTCGCGATGTGTCTTTGCTGTTCTAGCCCATCTCCCACGCGATAGGCCGCATACCACGCCCGGAGTGCTTGCGCCGCAACGGTTCGCGCCTGCTGGCGGCCAAGCACCAGGACGGCCCGGTTGAGCCCCAGCACACTGATCGTCGACGTCCCCTTGTCGGTGCGCGGCCTGTACTCGCCGAGGCTCAGCGACAAAGCCAAATGATCGAACGGATCCTCAGCACTGGGGTCGATGAGCAACGGGTTACCCGAAGCGTCAACGGGAAACCGGCTGCCTTTCTGGCTGCTGTTGCAATACGAGCACGCGAGCAGATGGTTCAGCCAGTCGAAGGTGCGCAAGCGGTTGCGGGAGATGGGTTCCCAGTGGTCGACACTGGTGCCTTCGCTGTCGCCGCAATACATGCAGCGCTGGTGGCCGGGTGCCATCCGGTTGAGCACGTCGCGGATGCCCCGTCGCGGCAGCCGTGCCCGCCCCCAAAGGTCGCGTGCTTTGACCGAAGCCTGTGCGGCGAGCACACCCGTGAGCATGGCGAGTTCGTCTGCCAGAGGGGCTGGCAGAGGAATCCGTCGTATGTAGATCATTTTCGCCCGCGCCGGGCCTTCTCTTTTTGCAGCCGGTCGGCGATTTCCAGCGCGCGGGTCGCGGGCGAGCTCACCAACAGCTCTTGCAGCTCGCGATAGCGGGCGAGCTGCACCTCATTGGCCAGGCCATCAAGCACCTTGATCTCCAGGTCGACGAGTTCCTGACGCAGGCGCTGGGCGCTAGCAGTGTAGGGACTGTCCAATCCAAACAGTTCCGACAATGCCGCATCGTCACCGCTGCCGAAGACAATGCGATCGTACAGATCGCCGTCAATGATCCGGGCCTGTGCCTGTTCTTGCGCGGCGGGCAGGAGCACAAGCCCGTGCGGGTCGGCGGCCTGGCACACATAGGGACTGTTGGTCGTCACGATGAACTGAATCGCCGGGAAGTGCTCCTTGAGCCAGCCACCGATCCACTGTTGCCACGCGAGATGCAGGTGTGTTTCGACCTCGTCGATGAGCACGACGCCCGGCGCCGAAAGCGATGGTGCCCCGTAGGCCGCGTGTATGTGCCGCAACAGGTCGACGATGAGACCAACCGTGCTCCGGAAACCGTCGCCCAGCTCGCGCAAGGGATGGCCGTCCATATAGAGCGCATCACCCTCGAAGGTGAAGTCGCCCGGCAAGAGCCCGTCGGAAAGCAGCGAAACCACCGTGTCCCGCAACGGTTGCGGGACTCCTTCGGGCAACACGGTCTGGTCGCGGAACAGTCCGCTCAGGCGGGCTTGCAAGCGCGGGCCGGTCATCACGGCGGTGCCGCTCGGACGCCGGAACGCGCCATAGCCGACCGCTAGCCAGCCGGAAGGGTTGTCCTGCCACGGACCGTTGCGCCCCACGTTGCTTTCAGCGGAGATGCCGCCTGACGTCAGCACCAGGTCGGCGAAGACGTGCTCTTCTGGAGGCACGAAACCGCGCGTGAACGGATCGTCGGGCGCGGACACCAGGTCGAGCTCGATGCCGCCCTGATCCTTGCCGTGTGACACCCAGGCCGCTGATCCGGACAACAGCGCGGGAGCGACGGACGGTCCAGCGATCGCCAGCGCGAGCGCCCGCAAGAAGGTCGAACGGCCCGATCCAGACGGTCCCGTCACGACAGTCCACCCCGGATACGTGCCGTCTGGCCGGGCTAGATCAAGGTCGACCTTGCGTGCGTCGTGGAAGCCGCGGATGTTCTCCAGCTTGACTTTCGCGACGTACATTCGCCCACCCCTAAGCCAGCCGGTCTGCTGCTTCCGAAGCCTGTTCCGTGGTCACGGTCAATGCTACGCGGACGTGCCGCTGCCCGGACGGTCCATAAAACGATCCGGCCGACACCAAGATCCCGTGCGAGGCGAACCAGTCGGCTTCTTCCCAGCAGTCTTTCCCGCGCGTCGCCCACAGGTAGAGCCCGGCTTCCGAATGGTCCACGGTGAAGCCAGCTTTTTCCAGAGCACCAAAGAGGATCTCGCGTCGCGCGGCATAACGGGCCCGCTGTTCGTCCACATGGGACTCGTCGCCGAGCGCGGCGACCATAGCGGCCTGCACCGGAGCGGGCATGATCATGCCTGCGTGTTTACGTACCGCCAGCAGCTCGCCGACCAGCGCAGGATCGCCGGCCACGAACCCAGCGCGATACCCCGCCAGGTTGGACCGTTTCGACAACGAGTGCAGCGCGAGCACGCCGGTGTAGTCACCGTCGCAAACGGACAGGATCGAGACCGGGGTCTCGGTCCACGGCAGCGTGAGATAACACTCATCGCTCGCGACCACCGTCCCTCGCTCACGGGCCCAGTCAACGACTTTGCGCAGGTGAGCCGGTGGCAGCACGCGTCCTGTGGGGTTGGAGGGCGAGTTGACCCAGATCAGCTTGACCGGCTGGGGTCCCAGCGCCGTCAGCGAATCACTGCGCACAGGTGTCGCCCCGGCCAGCCGGACCCCGACCTCATAGGTGGGATAGCCGATCTCCGGGATGACGACGGTGTCTCCTGGACCGACGCCCAGCAGGGTCGGCAGCCACGCCACGAGTTCCTTGGAGCCGATGCTCGGCAGGACGCCCGCACCCGGCGCGTCGCAGTGCGACTCCACCCACGCCCGCATGGCCTCCCGCAGGGCGACACTGCCCATCGTGAGCGGATAACCGGGCGTGTTGGTGGTCTGCGCCAGGGCGCGCTGAATCAGCTCAGGGACCGAGTCAACCGGCGTCCCGATCGACAGGTCGATCAGGCCACCCGGATGCGCCGCGGCCTTCGCCTTCGCGGGCTCCAGAAGATCCCAGGGGAAATCCGGGAGCCCCTCGCTCTTTCTCAGTGCTCTGTTTCCTTCGGCGGGAGAGCCGCGACGAAGGATGCGTCCGCATCGATCTTGCCGACCTTCGACGCACCACCGGGCGAGCCCAGGTCGTCGAAGAAGCGGTAGTTGGCGTCAGTGAAGTCTTTCCAGTTCTCCGGGACATCGTCCTCGTAGAAAATGGCTTCGACTGGGCACACCGGCTCACACGCCCCGCAGTCCACACACTCATCGGGGTGGATGTAGAGCATCCGGTTGCCCTCATAGATGCAGTCGACCGGACATTCCTCGATACAGGCCTTGTCCAGCAGATCCACACAGGGCTCGGCGATGATGTATGTCACGGGTCTTCCTTCCACGCGTGCTAAGGATTGCAAGCCTAATATCTCGGGGCGGGAGGGTGGTACTCAGTGTTAGGTAATAGCGATCTCGGCGCTCGTGTCGTGGTCAGGCGCCGGGTTTTCGCTGATGGTCGCAGCAAGTTCACCGACCTCCTGGGCGTGCTGACCGAACTCACCGAAAGCTATCTGACGGTGGCGACTCTAAGGGGTGAGATTCGGGTGCCGCTAGATGAGATTCATCGCGCTAAACGGGTGCCTGATGTCGCGGGCCTGGAACGGGCGGCCGCTTTGGCCATGCCAGCTCCAGATACGGCACACCTCGGCGACTGGCTTCTGCGTGCCGCCGAGGGATTCACCGGGCGGGCCAACTCGGTGCTGCCGTTAGGCGATCCCGGAATGCCGTTTTCTTCCGCACTCGCCCAAGTCGAAGAGTTCTACGCCTCGCGGGGCCTGCCGCCCTGGATCGACGTGCCGTTGCCGCTCATGCGGCCAGTCGCTAGAGCACTGGAAACCAACGGCTGGAAGCCGCTCTGCACCGTCCTGGTGCGGGTCATCGAAATGCCAGCACTATTGGCGGCCACGCCGCCGGGCGAAGGCGTCACCTTCTACACCGAGCCGACGCCCGAGATGCGTTCGATGATCAAGGGCAGGCGCGGTGGGTTCCCGGCCTCCGCCGCCCACGTCCTGTCCGCCGTTCCCCTTTTGACCTATGGGGGGTACTCAGTGAGCTCGCACGTGGTCGCGATGGCCCGCGGCACGGTCACCAATGGCTGGCTTGGCTACACGTTCGTCGAGACCGATCCCGCCGCACGACGCCGTGGCCTGGCACGTGAGGTCATGGGCGCGGTGGCCCGCTGGGGTGCCGAAAACGGGGCACGGCGAGCTTTCCTACAGGTCCAGGACGACAACACGGCCGCCCTGGCCCTCTATGACTCGATGGGCTTTCAGCCACACCACTGGTACACGCGTTACAGCAAGCCCTAGACGCGGCGGGGCTGGGCCTTAGTCCGCTCAGCGAAGTTCTTGAGCTGCTTGGCCCGGTAGTCAGCGCCGAACGCGATCAGCGCGATCAAGCCCAGGCCCACGCCCGCGATCGCCAGTCCGCCCAGGATCCAGATGTTGGCGAAGAAGGCTCCCCAGCCAGCGTCAAACGGGCTGTCGCCAACGACCAGCGGCGAGATGAACATGTTGAGCAGACAGGCCGCCGCCGCCGGGAAGCCAACGCTCATGGCCACTTTGGCGATCGACCGGCTCCGGCCCCACGCGAGCGTCACACCGAAGAACACGAGAAACAGCACGCCCATGGTGATGAAACCCAGCAGGGATTGCTTCTTTTCGAGCTCGACCTCGGTCGCGGCTTTGACCACTTTGGCGGCGATCCGGCCGCCGACATTGATCGCGAAGAGGACCAGGGTAAGGATGATCCCTTCCCGCCACTTCAGCAGTAATGCCTTCATCGTTTGGGTACTCCACAGATCACGGTTGGCTCAGCATCGTAGCGCCAGGTGAACTTCTCCCGCTTAACCTCTTGGCCGTCTTTGTGGATGATTCGCCAGGCGTCCTGAGTAAAACCGCTACTCCCGCTTCTGGCAATACATGACGGACCGTCAGGCACAGTGATCGGCTTGGGGCTCGTCCAGTTGCGCTTCTCGCTCCACTCGGTCTTGACGCTGTCATAGACCTTCGTCGACCACATGCTCACCGTGATGGAGTCGTTGGTGTAACTCGTGTCGATGAGGACGCCATAGGGAGTGTCGTTCTTGAACTGCAAGTCCAGTGTCGGATAGAAGATCGTGGACTCCACGACGCTGGGATAGGTCGAGAAGTAGATGCTGTGCGGGTGGTGCTCCACGTCTTCGAGACCCGCGTAATAGGCCGCGTTGTAGAGCGTTGTCGTCAGCTGCGACATGCCGCCGCCCACGCCCGGGGTCAGCTTGCCGTTCATGATGATCGGAGCGTCCTTGTACCCCTCGGCGTAGCCCCGTGGTCCGGTAAAACCGTTGAGGGAGAACGTTTCGCCGGGCTTCACCATCGCACCATCGATCTTGTTAGCACCCGTGATGATGTTGATGCTGCGCGGCGACGTGAGCCCGCCGGTGAAGTAGGTAGTGAACGTGCTGACCTGTTCCTTGATCCCCAGCTCCGACAGGTGCCCGGTGGTGGTCGCGGGTTCCGTGGGCTTGATGGTGGCCGTGAGCGTCCGCTCAGTGGCTTTGGGCAGCACTGGCAACAAGTCCTCGGCAAGCGTCGTCGTGTCCACGAGTTCACCGGGCTGACTGGCCACGATCTGTCCATCCCCGACAGTCGCGTTCTTCGGCTGCACCTCGATCTTCTCGAGATCGGCCTTAAGCGCCTCGCGCAGTTTTGCCTCGTCCACGTGCGGACTCAGCTTGCCCTTCTCGTCGGAGTTGATGACGAGACTGCTCGCGATGCCTTCTGGTGTCAGCGTGAATTCGCCCTTGGGCGTGGTCACCAGAACCGGTGCCGCGACGGCTGGCACGGCCAGCTGGGTCACCATCGCGTCAACGTCTTCTTTGGAACTCTCCGGCACGATGTCCACGATCGGGATGACAGTCTCCTTGCGCAGCCAGGTCTCCGTCAGCGCCTTCGCGGCCGAGGCGGGCTCCAGACCGTGGCCGGTCACGGGATAGGTAGGCTTAGGGGTCAAGCCTTCGTAGACGATCCCGGGCAGCGTGGCCGGGGTGCCCAAGCCTTCTGCCGTGGGCTGCAACGCCTTCACCAAACGGGCACTATCCACATTGACCACTGGCTGCATGTCCGTTTTGCCGAACACTTTGAACGGGTTAGCCCGGCGCTTCGCGGCCTTTTCCACAGTGGCGTCCACATCCACGGCCAGGCCGACGTCCTGAGGCTGAATCGTCGCCTCACGTCCCTCAATGCGGACTGTGACCGGATGCGCCAACTCCTCCGCGCGTCCCGCCAGCCCCTGCCGTAACGCGGTGCCCGCTTGAGCCTTGCTCTTGCCGCCGATCTTGATCCCGAGAACGGTAACTTCACGTGGGATATCAGGCGCCACCGCGTAAACCGTCGCCGCGCCAACCATGCCGAGCACCAAGGCACCCGCCACACCCACCGCTATCCACTTAGCCCGTTCCATAATCAGCGAGGTTAGCGGGATATATCGGACACGCCTATTTTGCGCCGCTCCGGTGTGGCCTCGATCATGACCGCCTCCCGCCGTCCTCCCGCCCTCCTCCCGCCCCTCCTCCC
>NZ_KB903292.1 GCF_000379685.1 Catelliglobosispora koreensis DSM 44566
TCCGCTCGAAACACCTTCGATGCCGGTCCACAGGTTGGTCCAGCCATTGGCGCTGCTGGCTTCGTAAACCTTGCCGTTGATTATCGTGTAGATGTACTTGACGTTGTTGGAGTTGATCGTGGCGATGGCGGTCCCAGTGACTCCACTGATCCCAGTGGGCTGGTTTAGCCAGCTAGTCGAACTCGCCGCCTCGTAGACCTTTCCAGCACTAAGTGTGTAGATGAGCTTGGTGCCGCCGTAGTTCAGTGCAGCTACAGCTGAACCTTTCACTGCGCCTGATGCGCCATCCACTGGCAAGTTATTCCAAGCTCTATCGCTTGCGGTCTCGTATATCTGCGTCCCTTGCGGGGTGCCACTGCCGCCGCCTCCTGGACTACAGACGCAAGGATCGCCTGTCCAGATCGATTTCGCGTCCGTCGAGAATGGCAGAGCCTCCGGTAGATCGCTTCCCGCGTAGCTGATGTTGAAGCCCATACCGCTGGGTGTAGAGGCGTCGACGCCAAAGTTCCAGGAGCAGTTACAGCCGTTATCGTTGCGTTCGTACACCGTCTTGCCGTAGAGGGCCATGTCATCACATGGGTTTGTGACCTTGTAGGAGATGTAGCCCCATCCGTTGTCGACGTACGCAGTTTTGTCGTCGACCCAGTCGGCGACTCGGAAGAGGATGAACTCTGGCCCAGCATCCTTGATTCCAAAGAACTGGGAAGGGCCGCCAAGGGCTTCTACGAGCGCTTGGTGAACATTATCCCGCGCGGAGAAATAGCCGGCCTGTCCGTCCATCTTGAAACAAGACAGGTTGATCTGTGAGGTAACTAGGCCGAACGCGTCCCAAGGTGTTCCGCCCCAACGATCGTCTGTTCCTTCGTCGGTGAAGTCCCATGATCCGAAGTACGTGTACCAGGTGCCGTAAGCGCCGTCATCCACCTTTGACCAATAGCCGTCCACGACTATCTCGTTGCCACCGATTCCCATGGTGCTCATCTGGGTGGTCGCGGCAGATGTGCTGCTGCGTTGTTTGTGACTGTCGACTGCAGCCTGCGCCTGCTCCGGTGACAGGTTCTCAAGCCCTAGCGAGCTGATATTGAAACTGACGGGCGAACCGCCGGCCTCGACGATCGCGCGGTTAAGGCCAACGTAGTCGTGGGGGTTGTTCTGGCGGTGGTTCTTTACTGCCTCGATAAGCCGGACGTTGCCAGGGACGTAGTCTCTAGGGTTTTTCGAAGCGAAGGCTGGCTGCATGGGCATTGCCACTGATGCCGCTGTGGCCGCGAACGCGACAATCCCAGCAACTAGCCGACGGGGGGTGGGAAACACTTGAACTCCAATCAACACCGTACATTCCTGGCACCTCGAAAGTGATCCAGTTTCACGCCCGGTCAAGATAACAGCGGCGCCGTTATCGGTGGGGGCACAGTATTCCGCAGCTAGACGGGCGCGTGGCAAGATCCTGCCTAACCCAGAAGCCTCGTACGACAGCGGTCGCCGAGAATTTGAAGGAGCGGTATGTCTAAGAACCCGGACACGCGTCATGACCTCGACGACTTGCCACTTCATCCAGGCGAGTCACCAGTCATCCCAATTCTGGTAATTCTGGGGTTCACGATCGGCGGAGCATTTTCGTGGTTCGCCACCGCTAATGGCGACCTTGAACACCTGTGGGCATACCTAAGCACCATCCTCTTCGTACTGTCGGCAATCGCAGCAGCAGCATTCGCCTATGCCAGGATTTTGCTACGCCACGAACAATGGAAGAGTCATCCAAACCGAGCCGACACGGCTTCATAGACCCGGAGTCAGCCCAGCCAGGCACATGATGTTTGGCGCATGGCATGCCAGGTGTCGCGTGACTAATGAGTGACTACCCGTACGCATTGGCCCGCACAGTGGCGGATGCTCACGGAAGCCACACGCAGCTCGTGATACGTTCCGGCAGAGATCGGCTAGGTCTGGTGTTTGCTTCACGCGGAAGGTGACCGGGCGTGCCCAATTCGTGCCCGTAGTGCGAGTCGGTCTGGGTAAACAGAGGGGAATGGCGGGCAGGCGCGGACGTTTTCCCTGGTGGCCGAACTGCAAGATGGCGCCTTGGTATCAGCTCGTCCCAGTGCCCTTTGAGCGGTCACGGGTACGCGACGGTTAAGAATCCTGTGGCCGAGAGGCGTGGTGAAAGCCATCATGTCAGCGTGAAGCAGTACCGAAACCGCGATGGCGCGCTCAACGGTGCCGACGTCGTGATCGTCGGGCTGTTCTCGGCCAAAGATAGGGAGTATGAGGCCCGCCTCGACGAGCTCGCCGACTTGGTCGAGGCCCGCGGTGGCCGGGTGGTTGGACGATTTGTTCAGCGTCGAGGCGCTTCCGACCGGTGGAACGAGCGCCCAGGCGGGGCAGCGCGGATGTCTCAGCCGTTCTCTCGCCGGACGCTGCTGACCCACGGCAAGGTCCACGAAATTGCTGAAGCCTGTACGAAGGATAAGGTCTACGCTGCGGTCTTCCTCAACGCCTTGACGAATGTTCAGCGGGCGGTCTTGGCCAACATGCTGGGTTGTCTTGTATTCAGTGGCGAGGACCTCGCTGCCTACGACGGGACCGTTAGCCGAGACGATGAGCCGTACAAAAATACCGGGCGTAAAGAGAGTAACGGGCCAGGTATGGATCCGGACAGCTCAGCATTCGTTGTGGCTCAACAGGAGGGAGGCACCGATGCCCCAGGTCTTTATCGAGATACCGTCGCCGCTTAGCGATTGCATCACCTTTTGTGAGATCGAGTGTGTGCTTGCGTGCTGCGGGATCAGCGCAGTGTCCACCGATCCGGTCCACGTTGACGATTGGTGCCGCCAGGCTGGGTCGGCCGCAGTGATTGAAGCTCGCCTTCAACTTGCCACATTGATCGACGTGGTCGAGGACCGCTCAAGCCAGGTCGTGTCGATGTTCCTCAACCACCGCACACACAACGAGGCTTCGCGACGCGAGCTGCTGGATTTTCTGACGGCCATCGAGGCTGGGCTGAAAGCCAGCGACGCCTCGTGAAGTTGCTGGCTTCGGACCGCCTAGGGCCGGGGCCACACCGCGATACCAGCGGGCGATATCGGCAGCGGGACACCCGGAACCGCGACGCTATGTCTCGCATTCTGGTGCGCCAGGCCCACTCACATAACGCACGTGCGCGGTGCCCGCGCCAGCTGATCAACGGTTGTTGGATTCGACGTCGGCTGGTTTAGCCTGCATCGCTAATTGAGTGCGGCACCGCTTCGTTCGATGTAAGTCATTGCTTGTTGGTAGTCGGCCAGAGCGTCGCCGTATCGGTGCCCGGCGACCAAAACCATGGATCGGTCGGTTAGCGCCTTGATCAATGCTCGGTCGGCTGACGCACCATCTTCTACGCGCCACTGACTCGCGGCCGCGACGCTGTCATCAAAGGCTGGCAGCGTGGCGGTGAGGAAGCTGTGGCCGAGGTGCCACAACCCGTAAGCGGCAGTTCGGATGGCGATACGACGGCGTAACGTCGCCAGTTGGGGCAGCCTAAGTTCACGCTGGGCCGCATGTGCCATAGTGTCGGCGCTGACAGGCCCGCATTCGCATAGGTTTGCTCCGATTTGTTCGACGTATCGGATGCGCAGGTCGCGTGACCAGTCGCTCATGTCCACCCCAAACGCCGGCCGAGGTTGGCCAGGAACGATTGGTTCAACATCGCTTGCTTGTGCGGTGATGAGGATTCCAGCGGTGGTGAACTGCTCGCCGCTCCGACCGCGTGGCTCTCCGCTTTCAGCGAGTCTGCCTAGCAGGTCAGCTGCTTCCGTTCGTGCCGAAACGGCATCGCCAGTCTGTTCAGCCCGATCGGCTAGAACCGCATACCAGACCAGCATGTGAAAGACATCGCTTAGCGACGTCTTGTGTATCGCGAGCTGGCTTCGGGCGTTGTTGAGGACCCGGTTCAGCGCGTGCACGGCAGCTCCGACTTGCCCAGCCGCTTCGAGGGTGGCGACTAAACTGAACTGGTCCCAGGTCGTCATACAGAAGTACTCAGGGATCTCGATTTCGACGATCTCCTTGAGCATGACAGCTGCCTCGTCATATCGGCCTTCCTCGGCCAGTCCATAGGCGAGCGGCTGAAGTCCTGATCTCTTCTCGACGGGGTTGTCCGCTGCGTGGCTCACCTCGGCCATTTCCATCCGTACGGCCAGTCCTTCGGCCCGGCGGCCGAGCTCGTAAAGGGTGACCTGGTACGGGTCGAGGGCGTCGATAAGAGGCTTGGTTCGTGTGGGTTCTCGACCGAATACCGTCCGTGCGGTCGCAACCGCTTCTTCAAGTAGTGGCAGACGCTGTTGCGCGTTCTGGCGACCCTGGTCCCAGCTTAGGTTCACGAGAGCCCTGGCAAGCTGCAGCTCGTATGCATTGGGGTTGACCTGGGCCAGAATCCGGTACGCCTTCACCAGTTCGGCAGCGCTTGGTCGTCTCGATCCAATTAGGAGGGTACGGGCCCACACTTCAAGTTCGTAATCCACAGCTTCCTGGCCGGTCATCGTTTCCTTCTGTCTCGCCACACGAAGGGCAAGAGTAGGCGGGAAACGCGCTGCCCAACACGTACGTAAGGCCGAATGACCGCTAACGATCTTCACGCTAAGCTGACTACAGGTCACACCTCCTGCGGGGGTTCGGTGCAACCGCATCAGTTGCATCCTGCGGTCTCTCCACAGGTAGACAAGTGTGAATCATTTGGTTCTGCCCAGCACGGCGATGCCAGCGGGCGTTACTGGCAGCGGTTGGCCCGACACCGCGACAGTCTGTTTCACATTCTGGTGCGTCAGGCTCACTTACATGGCGCACGTGCAGACTGCTTGCGCCAACCGTTTGGTGACCTGGAGTTCTCCCCTACGCCACGCTTGTCCCAGTTCGGCGGCTAAGCGCGTCCGATTCAGGCCCTCTATAAGAGTTGCAGTCCGTCGGCATTTTGTTGCTGTGCCTTGTGTCCCTGCCAAGCCCATTCGACGTTGCCTGCGTTTAGCCAGCCTGACCTACGCAGCGGAATGCTCCGATCCTCTATGTGGGCAATGCATAGCGCTCGTCGACCCCGCGTCAGTGCGCTCCAGGCACTGTCGGCGATGATGCTGAGCAGGGTCATGGCATCGTCGTAGCGGTGTTCCGCGTAGACACCGAAGTTTCTTAGAACCAAGACCACTCCTGTGGCGTCTGCCGGTGTGTCCCAAAGGATTCCGGCTACCGATCCGCTCAGGCATTGCCAGCACTCGTCGCCAGGACAGTCGTTCCACGACATCCCCGACAAGTCGCGAATCATATGTACGGAGATAAGCCAGGATGCCTCGACCTCAATGAGGTGATACCTCTCCTCGCGCAGCCAACCCGTCACTTCGGCCAAGGTCTCAGCGGAATGGACGCGAGCGATTGGTGACTGGGTTAGGAGAAAAAAGTCAGGACGGTTTCTGTCCTTCTCCCGGTCGAATGCGGCCATCACCACAGGATGCCGCTCCACTTCGCCACGCGCACGCGTATTCTCCTACGGTTGATCTGGTTTGCAGCCGCTTACCCGCAGTCGTCGACGCGACATTTCGAGCGCCGATTTAGACCGGAACACTCCCATATCGCCACGGACGAACTGCCCGGCACCAGAGACGCTCGACCTCGTCCCGGCCGTAGAACTCGGTAAAGTCTGGGCCTGACATTGGCTTGGGAGCACTCATGACATCAGCAAATAGCGCGCAGCGGCCGGTCCGGATGCTGGTTCTTGAAGTTCCGGCCTACTCCGATGAACGGGGCCTGTGGCGTGAACTCGACGATGGGCATGTCTCCGTTGACCTTGTCGGTGAGGATGTCAACCTTCGCGCCGACCGATCAGGGCTGGTCTGGTTGGCGACCCAGCTATTGGCGTTAGCTGGCGAAGACGTGCCGGACGGTTACCATCACCACATAGACCGCGTCAGTGGTGAGTTGGCTGAGGGCTCCCTAAACCTGATCATCGAATACGACGCAGACCTCTGGGCGATGCCATCCCAACAGGCAGAGGATCGCCAGCCACCGAAATGATCGGTTTCGCATTCTGGTGCGTCAGGCCCACCAACGAAAGTCCAGGTCTAAGACCTGGACGTTTTCTATATCTAGGCTGCGCAGTTGCGGCGCCAGAAGGGGAGCACGAGGGTGAAGCAGCCACCCGGACCGGAGGTGCTTGAGGCTCCCGCGAACGCGGCGATCATCGGCTATCTGCGGTCGTCAGCCACGCCTCACAGGCCGGGTCATGGCATGGAGTACGGCGGCTGGGAGCTGATGACCCATCCTGATCTGGGCGAGATGTTCGGCAAGCTCGCGGGACGGTCCAGTGTGGTGCCAGTGTTTGGCCGTCCCGCTGTGGTGGAGCACGGCGTGATCGCTGCTGTCGCGGTCGGGACCACCTGGCTCTTGTTTCGGCTCCCGTCGCCGCCGGCCGGAGTGGAGATGAACAAGCCGATCACGGCGCTTGAGGGCACCGGCTGGTATGCGGTCTCGGCGTGGCAGCCGGACTCTGACGGCGACAGCCGTTTGAAGAGCGTCTTGCGTGACGCCTTGGAGTTCGCTGTTTCATAGGATGTGGCGTGCCAGAGTCAATCTGAGACCTGTAGGCGCAGCGTGAGCCAGTACTCGACGACGGAGTTCGGCGGGACAGGGGAGTTGGGCGCAGGCTCCACCGCTATCGACTCGAATCCGCATATCTGGCCCGCGACGCTAATGAGAAGGACGTCGCTCGTCCTGCCGGTTTCCGCTCCGCCGCTGTCGAGGCTGACGGCATAGCAGAGCCGGCCTGCCCGGTCGGTAACGATGCCCCGCCAGGCGAGGCCCGGAATGCCGGCCAGGACGGTGAGGACCGCGACGCGCTGGCCGACGCGCAGGTAGTGGATCCGTGAGACGTCGGCAAGGGCGCGCAGGATCGCTTGTGGCCCATTGGAACGTGGCTGGTGTTTGTCCAGCTGCGACTCGAGCTGTCCGGCATCGGCTGACGGCGTTCCGTTGAGGAGGTCGGAAAATTCACCGGGCCCGTACATGATGGGGACGGTCTGGGAGCCTGAGGGAAGAGCGTCAAGGTACTGCACTGTTTTGCTGCCGGGCGTCTGTGGTGGAAGCGCGGTTTGCAGCTCCTTGCCCGAGCGGTCTTGATGCCACCAGAGTTTGACGTCATTGGCCACGAATCCGTCTGGGTGGATCGTGTCCGCGGTCCACTCCTGGCGGTGCACATAGGTGGTGCCGCCGTTGACGGTGGCATCCGGCTGCTGACGCACGGCCCGGATGAGATCTTGCAGATGGCTGGCGGCTGGTGTCGCGGGTTCTGCCGTGTCCATGTCGAGACGGCCCGGACCGGCGTACGCGGGCGAGGAGGCTCCGAAGTAGACAGTGGCCACAGTCGCGACTATCCCTGCCGCTCCACCGGTTAGGGCAAGCCGCCTCGTGAAAGATATGGCATACCAAGGCTTTCTGAGCCGGCCTCGTGCCTCGGCGACCACACGCATTTGCTCGGGTGTCAGAGTCGGCGGTGGCACTTCCTTGCCATAAGCGGGATTACGTGCATCCATGACATGCTGGAGGAGGTCATCATTGATGTGGCCCGTCACTTCGGCTCCTCCTTCGAGCGTAGGTGTTCTTCAAGGATCGCGGTGGCTTTCACCCGGGCTCGTGACAGCCGTTTGCGGGCGGTGGCGGGGCGTAGGTTGAGGTGCGCGGCGATCTCATTGGTGTCAAGCTGGTGCTCGTAATAGAGCTCAAGCAGTTCAATATCGTTGGGGTGCAAGCGGTCCAGCTGCCCGCAGAGCTCAAGGCTTGGCTCATCGAACATCGCGTCCGCTGGCGGCTGCGGATTCAAATGAGCCATGGTGTCGGGGTCATATTCTTGGTGCGGCTGGTTGCGGTGCGCCCGAAGGTAATTGCTCAGGTGAAACTTGGCGGTCGTTATCAACCAGGGATAGGGTTCTTCCGGGACGGCATCAGATTTGCGCCATGCGGTGATCAGAGTTTCTTGAGCTAGGTCGCGTGCGGTAGCCATGTCGCCGCGGAGTTTGCTGGCAAGCACCTTCGCGATCCTTTCGAAATATTCCTTGACGAGCGCGTTGTGCCACGCGTCGTCGCGCACCCTTTCGCTTGCCAAGAGCAGCTCTCCTACACCTTCGTCCGCGGAGCTAGTGGTGATGTTCTGCACACGGTGAGTACCGCTATTGATGAGATGTCGCTGGCGGCCCGGCTGTGTGACATCAGGAAATGACAATTTGTCACTTGGCCGGGCCAGGATTGATTAGTTATCAACTGGGAGCTGTCCGGGCCTGCGGTTAGCCCAAAGCGGTCAGCCCTGCGTCATCATTGTTGGCACACTGGCGGACAGCGACTGTCCAATGCGGCGTATGAATGAAATCCATGAACCTGAACTGTGACAGCTCACTCATTGTCATCTATGTATCTCATTGGCGTCCGTGCGTGACGGTTCACCTACTGTCTGTGGCAGCGCGCGCAAAGTTGCTGGCCCGCTCTGCGCACCGCGGGCCATCCCTCATCCGCGAAGGAGGGCTTCCATGCCACCTCGCACTACCACCGCCGTGGTGGCGACACTGCTGGCTGTCGCCATGGTGCTCGCCAGCGCGAATAGCGCTATGGCGGTGAAACCCACCAAAGATCTTCAGGCCAAGATTGATGCTCATCTCGCCAGGTATCCCGGTGGAACGCAGATTAGTGATACCGAGGTCGCCTACGCCGGCGGCACGTTCGTCATCACGTTCGCCGCGCCGGAAGTCAGTGTCAACGGGGTCGCTGACTGTCCGTCAGGGTGGTTCTGTTTCTACGAGCACACCAACTTTGGCTATCCGCGAGGCAAGCTTTCCAGCTGTGGCTGGCAGGACCTGGCCTGGTGGGGCTGGCACGATCGCACCGAAGCCGTTCACTTCAACCAGTCCGGGGGCTCGGTCGTTTTCATCTCGCACGTCGGACCGCCCGACCACTCCTATGATTACGGGCTGTTTAGCGTGAGCACCGGTAGGCGCACTATCTCCGACGTGTACCCATACAGAAATATGGCCGACCACGTCTATCGCTACTGCTAAGCCGCATTAACGCTGGTGGCGGGGGACGGCTCCCTGTCACCAGCCCAATGCACCTCCACTAGTGCCAATTCGTGATGTTTGCGATGTCACGTCGATCTTGGTCTGTCGACATTGCACAGATGAGGCACAACACCGCATTGCGGACAGCTACCGAAGAGGCACGGTAGGTGATGGTGGAGGAGAAGCTAGAGGTGACAGTTGAGAAATCCTGTGCGGCGGAACAGGAAGCACCAGAAACAGAGGCCCCGGCGCTAGAAGAGCAGATTGACCTGCGGCGCGCGCTGGCCAGCATCCCACGGTCAGACCGCTTGCTCCTGTGGCAGGCCTACGTCCAGGGCCTGAAGAGCACGGATATCGCGGCCGGTCTTGGGGTCGCGCCCCAAGCCGCAAGGCAGCGCATCGCGCGTGCGGCCGGCCGCCTGCGCCGGGCGCTTGGGCCTGGCTACGACAGGGCGAGCAGTGAGCCTGCATAGCCACCGGCGTCCGCCGCAAGGCAAGCGGCGCAGGGCAAACCGGGTTCGCATCCGCGTCACGGCGGTGGCGGCGAGCCTGGCGCTAGCGGCCGTGCCAGCCTCAGCCCCGACCTGGCGAGGCACCTCGGCTCAAGCTGACGCTGCCAGCCATACGCCGGGGGTTGTCCCGGCGGCACGCTTCACCTGGCGTGGGTCGTCAGCGCGGGAGGTCCTTCGCCGTGTCATCGAGGGCCTCGAGCACATGGCAATTGCCGAAAAGGCTGACCCTTATACCTATTTCCACGTGCGGAGCTGGCCAGCTGAGGGACGGCGCTCCACCTCCGTGGCCGACGTTCGTCGTTGGCTGCGATCCGATGGATTCGGCAGCCAGCTGTCCTCCGTTGTCGCGACCGACGAGTCCCTCGCGGTTATGGCATCGCCGGTGCAAACGACGGCAACACAGGCTGGGCCGCCGGTCGAGATGACCGCGCCCGCGACGCGGCCCGAGGCCCTCGGCGGTCAGCTGCACCATTACGCCAGCACCCTCCACATGAGACTCGCCGAGGTGATTACCTTGATACATAGCAGGTTCTGCCTGAATTCTGGTCAGCGCGCCGCCCTACTGCAGGTCCTGGCCGACACCGATGACGTGCAGTATCTCGGCCGATTCGCCGACCGGGGCGGGCGCCAGGGCACGGTCATCGCCATTCCCGGCCAGGCCAACGACGGGGCGGACGTCCTTGACATTCTGATTTTCGCCGACTCCGACGGCGCCTTGCTGTCGCATGAACTGCAAACCAGCGAGCCCACCGCGCTCGTGTCCTACACCCGCTATCTCGGATGCGGTAGGGCAAGCGATCCGGGAGCGGTGAGATGACGGGCAAATGTGGGGCCCACCGGGCCAACGGTGAACCCCACCAAGCCCAAGGCCATCGCAACCAAGAGAGAGCATCAAGGGCTTACCTGACCAGCATGCTGGCCGCCTCTAGTGAAGCGTTGATAACAACGGTTCGGCAAGGGGCAGCAAAAGGTTGCTATCAACAACACATCGCTGCCGGACAGCGTTTCTGGCATCAATCCGGGCAATGTGACGCAGCGTCACTGCCCAGATTGCGGCTAGCCGCAGTGCCAGAGCGTTCCAAGCGAATTAATGCCGCTGAACAAAAGGCCGCGAGTCCGCTTTGGAATCAAAGCCACGCACCGGATCGTGTTCACTTCACATTGGCGACGGCTGTGCCGCCGCCATGGCCCGGCAACGTCAAGGGCTGCAGCTGAGGCCAACTGCTGCAGCACATTCACCACGGCGGTGCCGCCATCGCAACCACAGCACCACATCCGGAGCCACCAGCGCCAGGTGGCTCCGGACTAACAGCCGAGTCCACAAAGGACAGAGAGTTCATCAACTGACTTACCGGAAAGGGGCACCCTAATGCCCAAAGCACAGGAGACCCAGCCCACACTGGGCCCCGTCTTCACCGCCTTAGCCGCCTTGGCTGGCATCGGACTACTGCTGACGTTCTCCGTGATTTGGTTCCATCAAGGCAACCCGGCGCTCGGCGGAGCGGCTGGAACAGCTGCCATCGGGCTCGTCGCCTGGGCGGTCAGGCACCTGCTTAACGCGGCTGTGCGCCCCCCTGTGGACGACGGCGAGCGTCCTTCAGCCGACGAGAAGCCCGCCGCGGCGGAGGTGCCGTAAACATGCGCCCCGGCCGCAAAGAAAAGGAACTCGAAACCGTCAGCAGCCCCGCTGCCGGATTCGCCGCGGCGCTACGGGAGGCCCGCCGTCAGGCGGGTTCTCCCACCTACCGCGACATGGCAGAAGGTGCCCACTACTCCGGGCCGGCGCTATCCCAGGCCGCCAATGGCGCCAAGGTGCCGACCTGGCCAGTGACCGCCGCCTACCTCAAGGCCTGCGGCATCACCGATTTGGCGCCGTGGCAGAACGACTGGCACATCGCCAAGCTCGCCGCGAAGCTTTCCAAGGCGAAAGGCAACGCAGCCAACGTCAGCTACCCGATCCACCGCGCACGGACATGTGCGGTCCCTACAGTGTCCAAAGACGACAGCTCGCCTAGCCCTCAGACGCAGCTTCTAGACATGCTGCGCTGTCTCGGAAAGGCAAAAGGCTTGTCGCTGCGGGCGACCGCGAGCCAAATGCAGACGTGCCAGGCCGCTCTTGTCGCCAAAGGCGGGCCTAACCAGACATATTCCTCCAGCGCCATACACGAAGTGCTCAAAGGCGATTCACCGCTGACGGCAGAGTTCGTCACGGTCTACCTCAACGCCATCGGTGCGACTCATGAAGAGGAGGTCCACGTTGGCGAAGCCATCGGGCGGCTCAACTTCAAACTCGCGCACTGCGCGCCCGTACCAACTGTCAGCCCAGATCTGCCCGCAGGATCGGCAACGCCGCCGGAACCGGACGTCATGGTGGCGGAACCGAGAACGGCCCGAGCTGGCCGTGTCTATGTGTCGCAACGCATCTCGGCCACCGTCATGGAAGACCCGCTGGCCGATTCCTTCCTGCAATGGCAAGGTGACGACATCCATCCGCCGATTCACCAGCCAATGGACCGGCCGCACGGAAGCGGCGTCCGGAGGCACCGAGCGCCGTGCACCTGCTGCCGGGAGCAGGGAAGCAGCGAGACAGCCAAGGGACTTCGGCAGAAAGTCGCCCGGCCCGGTTTCGTCGGTGCGGCAACGATCTTCAGCGGTCTGCTGTGCTGGGCGCTGGCGTTCGTTCTTGAAGCTGCCCGCGATGCGCGCCTTAGCCTGGCAGACCTCGGATCAGCTCTGCTCATCACGACCGGTTCCGTCACGCTGGTCGCGGTCCTCGTGCTTCTTAGAACTGTCCTGCGTGATGAGGACCGCGTCATTGACCGCCCGGCTCGGCAAGCGGGCCTTGCCAAATGGGCTCAGAGGTGGCGCTACCAGCCACGTCATTCGCGGGCGCCGAGATGGGGCCTGCGCGTAGGTCTGCTCAACACGTATGGCCGAACGGCGCATGCGGCTGCGGCCGGTGTGTTTGCCGCCCGGAGTTGGGCGATCCGGTTGCCCGGTGTCGCGGCGGCCACCGCGATCGGCATCAGCGTCGCCGTGACCCTTGTCGCGACCGCTGGTGTCCGCGCGGCGGCCAGTGAGCCTCCGCCAACATTCACCCCAAGCCCTGCTGTTGTTGATACAGAGCAGCCAGGTCACTTACCTTCCGGCGGTGAAGCGGTGGTCCTGGACGGATGGGCGGGGCTCAGGCAACGGCTGGAACCGCCGTCCGGGTGACCTTGTCGCGCTCTATAAGCGGATTCAGCCGTGTGCTTGCGCCGCGCCAGATCGCGACCGGCGGCGGATCCAGGCCACAAACATCGGCCACGAAAGCACTTCCAGCATCTGAAGCACCGGGGTCAGGAGGCCAAAGCAGGCGACAGTCATCCAATCGGCGAAGGTGGCTGGCTTCGAGGACCATAGTGTGAGAAGCCGTCCGGTCACGACGATCAGCATGATCGCGGCGTAGGCGACGCTGAACACGGTAATCGGCATCGTGAGCTGTGCGACGCAGGTCGCCCACAGCACGCAGGCGGTCAGGTGGCCGACGGCGGCGATCGACGCGCCAGTTCTCGCCATGCCAGTCGAGCACCACAGTGCCGCGAGGTCGCGCGTTTTGAGCATGGCCGCCGCGGCGATCCCGTGTGCGACAACGAACAAGACTGACACGGTGACGAGCAGTTCACGGCTGCGGACCGATCCGCCTGGGTCCAGATCGCGGATCGTCGCTGGCAGGTCAGCTCCAAATAGGTCCCACAACGTGGCCAAGACCTTGGCGCCGATCCAGTACGAGCCGGCGATGGCCGCGGGCAGGAAGGCCACGCCAGCCCAGAACATCACCGATGGCACTGACGCCGGCGCCTGCGGAAGGGGCTGCGGGCCGCTTACTGGCGCTGCTGTGGCCTGCGAACGGTTCGCCAGCACCTTTTCGACGCCAAGCGTCAACAGCCAGGAGACAACTGCGACACCGCCGCTGAGCAGAAGCTTCTGCAGATCCGACAGGTTTGCCTCGCCTGGTAGCGCATTGACGATGCCGTTGGCGAACACCAACGCCGCGGCTACGACCGGGACGACTGGCTGCGACAGAATGGACCGTGTGGGCACGGTCGGATCCTAGGCGCGGCAGTCAAGCGGGGCCAGAGGCTCCGGCAGCGCCTTCCGGCCGATCGGAGGACGCGGGAGATATTGACAGGTGTCAGCATTGTCCAATGCGGATACTGGGTCGGATGTTAACTGTCGTCGTGGTCGCCGTAGCCGGTCTGCTGGCGGTGCCGTCCGCCGCCATGGCCGATAGCTACGCCTGCACTTATGGTCCGGGTGCCTATAACTGCGAAGGCCGCGCCGAGTTCGTCTCCCACGGAGAGCACTTCTACCTGATGGACCGCAAGGCTGACGGCCACTCAGCCGTGCTGCGTTACTACCGGGCCGATACGCAGCAGTGGAAGACGTCCTGGAACCACGACGGTGCTGGAACCACCAAGCACATCAACCTCGACATGCCCGAGGGCTACGACGTCGTCTATTACGTGTGCCTCGGCGAATACGGCGACCGCGACATTCTCGAAGAAACCTGCGGCGTACCAACCTATGGCGACATGTCCTAGCCGAGCGCTTTAGCGAACTGGCGTTTCAGCGGTGGCACCGCACCGGTGAGGCGCAGCATGCCGCGCAACATCGCACGGCCGATGCGATTGGCCGAGCTGGCCTGCTTCGCATTGCGCAGAGACGTGCGCGCGGCGTTTTACGGACCCGCAATCGCCGGAGTTTTGGCGCACTGCCGCGAGCAACTAAGGCTACTGGTCGCCCGCATCCTGAACTAAGGATTGACGCATCTAAATTGATGTGCATGACTGTGGAGTCATGCGGAATATCTTGCGTGGGGCAGTCACCCTTGCCCTCATCCTGCCGTTCACGGCCGGGCCAGTAAAACCGGCGGCCGCGTTGGCAGTCACTGAAGAACGGGTCTATGTCGAGACAACCGTCGACAGTGACCACAACGGCCGGCCCGACCGGGTCGCCATCGACATCGCCCGCACCACGGGAGCCACGAACCTTCCCGTGGTCTTCGAGCACAGCCCCTATCGCAGCCCACTCAACAACGCCCCCAACCACAACGTCAACGTCGACCGTCTCCCGCAAGAGGACCTCTTCGGGATCGCTGGCAGCTCGCCGCGCATCGACGCGGCTCGGGCCGTGCCGGACCTGCCCGGCTGGTACGACGACTACTTCCTCTCGCGCGGATATGCCGTCGTCTTGGGCCATAGCATCGGCACCGGCGACTCCGAAGGTTGCCCGACCAGTGGTGACATGCAGGAAACCCTTGGCACCACAGCGGTTATCGACTGGCTTAACGGGCGCGCACGGGGCTACAACGCCGCTGGGGCACAAGTAACAGCATCGTGGAGCAACGGAAACGTTGGCATGATTGGCATCTCGTATAACGGCACGCTGCCCAACATGGCCGCCGCCACGGGAGTGCCTGGCCTCAAGGCCATCGTGCCCATTGCCGCCATCTCCAGTTGGTACGACTACTACCGCGCCAATGGCTTGGTCGTCGCCCCGGGCGGATACCAGGGCGAAGACGCTGATGTGCTCGCCAATGCCGTCGTCAAACGAACCGGCTGCACCGATGAGATCGCGGCCATCGCCGCCGCGCAGGACCGCAACAGTGGTGACTACACACAGTTCTGGCGTGACCGGGACTACGTCAAAGATGTCGCCAACGTGAGCGCGGCCGTGTTCGTCATCCATGGCCAGACCGACTGGAACGTCAAGAGCATGCAATACGCCCAGTGGTACGAGGCACTGCGCCAGCGCAACCACCCGCGCAAGATCTGGCTGCACCGGGGCGGGCATGGCACGGCTTCCCGGACTGACTATCAGTCCACGGTGGGCCGGTGGTTTGACCGGTATGTCAAGGGGATCGCCAACGGCATCGACACCGAGCCCAAGGCTGACGTGCAGGCACCGGATGGCACGTGGCGCACCTACGGCGACTTCCCCGATCCGCAGGTGCAGAACACCGTCTTCTATTTGGGTTCGGCGGGCGGTGTGCTGTCACCAACTCCCACGTCTGGCAACGTCAATCAGTCGTTTGTGGACAATGGCCGCAGCCTTACCGCCGAACAACTCGCGGCGAGCCCTGATAGCGCTAACCCCAACCGGCTCATTTACCGCACCGCGGCGCTCGCCAGCGCGGTCAGGCTCTCAGGGACTCCTCGCGTGACGTTGCGTGCCGCTGTCGACAACCGCAAGGACGCCAACCTAACCGCACTGCTCGTGGACTACAGCGGAAGCACCCCAACGATTGTGACCCGCGGCTGGCTGGACCCGCAGAACCGCAACGGCACGGCTGGGCAGCCGCTCGAGCAGGGGCAGGAATACACGATGACGTTCAGTCTTCAGCCGCGTGACTATGTTTTCGCGGCCGGGCGCAGGATCGGGCTGGTCGTCATTTCGACCGACTACAACTTCACCCTGCGTCCCCTGAGCGGAACCCAACTGCACGTGAACCCGGCGCTCAGCTCTCTTTCGCTGCCTTTGGTCAGCGCGCCTAGCGGCAGCACGTGCACCGGTTACGAGTCCACCTACTCAGGCACGCTTTCCAGTGGTGGCAACGCTTATCAGCCCAGTTTCCAGACCACGATCACGGGCTCGCATCGCGCGTGCCTCGACGGTCCCGCTGGAGCGGACTTCGACCTCTACCTGCAGAAGTGGAATGGCTCCGCCTGGACGACCGTCGCCAGTGGCACGACAAGCGCCGCTGACGAATCCTTCACCTACAACGGCACCGCAGGCACGTATCGCTACCGCGTGCACGCCTACTCCGGTTCCGGTTCGTACTCGGGCGGTTACGACGCGCCGTAAAGCGATCTCTGGGCTGCCTGGCTAACGGGCAGCCCAGGTGATGTACCAGCCGGCGGGGTTGGTGCACGATTCGCGCGTGATGCCGGAGCCGGTGTCGGGACGTTTGCCGAACAGCTCCTCGTGGACGTCGGCGAAAAGATGGCACATCTCTTCGCAGTCGCAATCCAACACCGCTAGTGATGGGTTGCTCACGACAGCCTCGTAATAGTGCTGGCCTAAAGCGACGATGAACCCGCGAGCGTAGAGGAAGCCGTCATCGGAACCATCCGTGACCTGCTGAATGTCGGACCGGTCGATGTCGAAGAGCAGGCGCTCGACCACGCGGTCGAGGTCGGTCAGGCCGGCCGAGGTCAGGTCCTGCCCGTGATCTTCGAGGAATTCGATAACACCGGTCAGGGCCTTGTCCACATGGGACATCAGCTTGAAGACGCCATCGTCAGAGGTGCGGGTGGCTAGCCGGTAACGGGCTTCATTCGCCTCCGGCGATGCGTGTGACCAGGCCTGCTCCACTAAGGCCCAGAAGCGTTCCACGTCATGCTGCGACGGCCGTCGCCCGCCGGAGGAGTGAAAGGTCACAGCCGGATCGTAACCTCTGACGTGAACAGTTCACCGCCCGGCCACCACCCGGTAGGCATCAGCTTCATCAATGTAAGCGCGGGCTCTTGTCGCCGATGGGGCAAAGTGCCTAGATTAACGACAGTTTCGCCAGGCAGGGGGTGGTGGCGCGGTGAGAGTCGCCGGTCGCAGTGAGGTGCTGCGTGATGCGACGGGGGCGATCAACGCGGGTCGTAGCGTGCTGCTCTACGGACCGTCAGGAATAGGAAAGTCGGTTATCACTAACGCTATCGCCGACCAGCTGTCGGCGAGTGGCACGACAGTGCTTCGCACCGCACCCGCGGAAGTCGAGGCGAGCTTGCCGCATGTCGTGCTGGTGGACCTGTTCGCGGGTCAGCTTTCGCAGGTGAGAGGGCTGCCCGCGCATTTGCGTGAGGCGCTCGAAGTGGCGCTGCTGCGCGCGCCCGCCCCGGCGAAGCCACGTGATGCGCTGACGGTGCGGATAGCCGTGCTGGAGTTGTTGCGCCGGCTGGGCGTTGAACGCCCGGTGACGCTCGTGATCGACGATGCGCAGTGGGTTGATGAAGCTAGTGCTGAGGTGCTGACCTTCGTCGCCCGGCGCCTCGGCGACGCCGGCGTGACGGTGCTGACCGCCGAACGGGTAGCCGAGGGCGATCCTCGTGCACATCACCTGTGCCCGGGTGAGGTCCAGGCGATCGCGGTGGCTCCGCTGAATTACCGGGCAACGGCCAAAGTGCTTGCCCAGCAAGGTCTTTCACCGTCAACGGTGCGGCGCATCCATGCGGCGAGCGGCGGTAACCCGCTGGTCGCGGTGGAGCTGGGCCGGGCGCTGTCCAAACAAGACAAACATTTAGAAGATCATGAGCCTCTGCCGGTACCGGGAAGACTGCGCTCTCTTCTGTCAGCTCACTTAACAGGTCTTGACGCGACGGCGCGCGAGGCGCTGCTGCTCGCCGCGGCGGTCGCCCGTCCGGCCGTCGGTTCGCTTGGCCTGTCAGCTCAGGACTTCGACGCCGCGGTGCGCGCACAGATCGTCGCCGTTGGCACCGATGGCAGCGTGACGTTCCGCCATCCCTTGTTGCGTGAGCTTGTTTACGCCGACGCGACGGTCTGCGAACGGCGCTCAGCGCACGCGAAGCTGGTGTCGATTGTGGACGACACGGCCGAGCGGGTGCGGCATTTGGTGCTGGGCAGCGCGGAGCCGGATGAGGCGACCGCTGCGCTAGCCGACGCGGCTGCGTCCGACGCTGCCGCTAGAGGCGCTTTCGCCGGTGCCGCAGCGCTTTCCCGGCTCGCCGCGCAGCACACTCCGGTGGGCAGCAGGAACGGGACGGCCGCGCGATTGCTGGCAGCGGCCCGTTATGCCCACGCGGCAGGTCACGTGGTCGAGACGCGAGAAGCCGCCACCGCCGCACTGGCCGCTGGAGGAACAGCGGAAATCAGGGTAGAGGCCCGTTTGCTGCTCATCGACGCGGCCGGGCAGGACCTCACCGGAGTGGCCGGGCACCTGGCCGATGCCGAGCGCGATGCCGCTGGCGATCCCGGCCTGGAGGCCAAAGTCGCTTGCTACGCGGCCACTTTCGCCTACTTCGAGCGGCGTTACGCCGATGCCGACGCCGAATCGCAGCGGGCTGAGAAGCTGGCGCGGGTCGCGGGAGACACCGATCAGATCATCAGTGCCGTGGGGATGCAGGCCACCATGGCGCTGACCCTTGGGCGTGAAGACGCCGACGAGTTGCACGCCAGCGCTTACCGTCTGGCCGAGGGCCGTCCGGTCACGTCGGCGACGGTAGATGCCCGGCAATCCTGGGCGATGACAGCGCTCTTCCAAGGCGACATCAACACAGCGCGGTACGAGATTCAGCGCCTCGAGTCGGATGTGCGTGACCTGGGTCTGGTGCGGGATCTGATGACCGTGCTCATCTCGTGTGCCGCGATTTATGTCCGGTCCGGCTACGGCGACGACGCGCTAAGGGCGGCAACGGAATGCGAGCGGCTGTTCACCGACGCTGGTGGTTCGCCAGCGGTCGGTCTCGTTGTCGCGGCCGCGGCGCATTGGTGCGCGGGATCGGCCGAATCGGCCATCGACTTCGCGAGCAGAGCGATCGCGGCGTGCGAGGAGATTGGCGACACTGAGTGGCTTGAGGTGAGCTATGCGGTGCTGGGGCAGGGCCTGCTCCTGTCCGGCGACGCGAGAGCTGCCGTGATCGCCTTCAACCGTGCGGCCGAGCTCGAAGCGGCCGCGCGTTCCGGTGACCCTGCGGTCATTCCATGGCATGCCGATCACGTTGAGGCGCTCGTGCACGCGGGCGAGCTTGAGGCGGCAACCGTCGCCTTCACGGAGGTCAGGCGCCGGGTGTCGCGGTTCAAGCGGCCGGTGGTGCGCCTTGGCTTGGAGCGGTCATGCGCGCTGCACCGTGCCGCGAGCGGCGATCCAGCCGGTGCCGCCGAGGCGTTGCGAGCCGCGATCGAGAAAAACCCCTCGTACCCGCTAGATGTTGCCCGGGCCTATCTGACCCTCGGTCAGTTGGAGCGGCGGGCACGCCGGCGCGCCGCGGCCCGGATCGCGTTCCAGGAAGCCATTTCCAGGTTCACCCAGATCGGTGCGCACGCCTGGTTGCCTACGGCACAGCAAGAACTGGACAAACTTGACAAAGGGTCCGGTCAGCTTTCCGAAACCGAGCAGCAAATTGTCCAGTTTGTACGGTCGGGGGCGACTAACCGCGAGATCGCCACGGCGATGTACCTGTCGGTCAAAGCGGTCGAGGCGTATCTGTCCCGCCTATACCGTCGGTTTAGCGTCCGTAACCGTACGGACCTGTTACGCATCCTGTCCTGAAGGTTTTCCCTTGCCTGTGCCCTAGGGGTTCTCTTGGGGCAGTGACGTGCCTGTGAACATCTGAAAAAAATTCTCCTGCACAGCCGCCACGAGCGGCTGGCTCTGTGGGAGGAGTTCACATGCGTGTATTACGTTTCGCCGGCATTCTCGCGGCGGCTGTCCTGGTGACAGCGAACCCCGCCGTGGCCGAACCACGGCGCGCCGATGGCGTAACGGTTACCGACTCGGCCGGAAACGTGACGGGAATCGTTGCGGCGGAAGGACAATCGCTGCGCGCGGGCAATGGCGACGCCAGCACTCACCTCCAGGCTTACGCCCGGCGGTTTGGCGTCAACGCCAAGGACTTCACGGTTGAGCGCGTGACCGAGCTGCCGGGTGGCAGTGCGGTCCGGTTCCAGCAGCGGGCGGGCGGCGTTCCGGTGCTGGGCGCGCAATTGGTTGCGGTGCTTGATAAATCCGGCAGTCTGCAGTCATTGCACGGCAACGTGTCGGCGGTGAGCAACCGCCTGGCCAACGCGGGCAAGAAGGCCGCGGACGTGCGCGGTCGCGCGGGCCGGGTTTTCGCCGCCGAGGCGCAAATCGCGGTGGAGGACCTTGAGGAAGCCGAACCGCAGCTCGCCTGGTTTGACTCGGCGATCTGGAATGGCGTCCCGTCAAAGGGCAACGTCCGGCTCGTGTGGTCGGTCAAGGTGGAGCCCACGTCACTGGCCGGCTGGGGTGGCCAGATCCTTTACGACGCCCACTCTGGTGCTGAAGTGCTCAAGCTGAGCCACAAGCACGAGATCAACCGGGCGATCTGTGACGCCAACACCACCAACGTCACGACGAGCGCGATCTGCCTGTCCAAGAATGCTAAGCGTCTTGAGGGCAGCCCGGTTTCGTCCGTGCTCGATGTCAACCAGGCCTTCGACTACTTTGGCGCCACGTCGTCTTACTACCAGAGCAACTTTGGTTACGACCTCACGGCGAACATCGGGTCAACGGGCAAGGGCGACAACACCCGCCGGCTGCGTGCCATCGTGCGCGCTTGTGTGCCGGGCTACGGCTGCCCGATGCAGAACGCTTTCTGGAACGGCAAGGGCATGACCTTCGGTCCTGGCTTCGCCTCGGCCGATGACGTGGTCGGGCACGAGCTGACGCACGGTGTCACCGAGCACACGTCCGGCCTGACCTACTCCAGCCAGAGCGGTGCCATCAACGAGGCGCTGTCGGACATTTTCGGCGAGTTCACGGACCTGACCGACGGCATGGGCAACGACACCGCCAGCGTGCGCTGGGACATGGGCGAGGACCTGCCCGCGTCGATCGGTGTCATCCGCAGCATGTCCGACCCGACCCGGTTCTCCGACCCGGACAAGGTGTCGAGCAGCCTGTGGTACACGGGCACGAGCAACTCGGCCTACGTGCACATCAACTCCGGCGTCGGCAACAAGGCGGCGTACCTCATGGTGGATGGTGGCACTTTCAACGGTCAGACCATCAGCGGTCTGGGCCTGGCGAAGGCCGCACAGATCTGGTGGCGTGCGCAGAACACGCTGACGTCCTCGGCCACCTACAAGGAGCTGGCCACCGTGCTTCCGGCCAGCTGCCGGGCTCTGGTGACCGCTGGCATCGGTGGGCTGACGAGCGCTGACTGTGCCCAGGTCGACAAGGTCGTGCTGGCAACCGAAATGAACCTCACCCCGGCGGGTTGATCCATCCGCCCAGTGAAAGCGCCGGGGTCTGCTCGTGGGGAGCAGACCCCGGCGCCCTTTTTTGTCACAGAAACTTTTCCCGCTGACCGTAATGGCAGGCCTCGCTGACGTACCTACTATCGAACTCATCTCACCCCGGAGGCAGCAATGAGGTCGGACGTCACCTTGGCACGCGCGGCGAAAGCCGGGGACCGTGATGCCTTTGAGGCGCTTTATCTCCGCCACCGCCTCGCGATGTATGGCCTGGTGCTGCGCCAGGTGGGCAACCATCACGCGGCCGAGGACATCGTGCAGGAGTGTTTCCTGGCAGCCTGGCGTGACCTGGAAAAACTGCGTGATCCGGCCGCGGTGAAGACGTGGCTGTTTTCCATCGCCTATCGTCAATCGCTCAGTTATGCCAGCCGTCACGTGGCGCTGCCACTGGCCGAATTCCCCGATCTGCCCGACGATGAGGTCTCGCGCCGCCCGGAGACCGCTGCTGAGCGGCGGGAAGCTCGTGAGCTCGTGTGGAGTGCCGCCCTCGGCCTAGAGCCGCGTCAGCGAGCAGTGCTTGAACTTTCCGTGCGGTGGGAGCTTTCCAGTAGTGAGATCGGTGAGGTGCTCGGCGTGGGCCGCGCCCATGCCGCCGTGCTCGTGCACCGTTCCCGCTCGGCCCTGGGCAACGCGATCAAGGCGATGCTCGTGGCCCGCCAGCGCCAGCGCTGCCACGGACTTTCCAAACTCCTTGGGGGTACTCATCGTGAGCTCTCCAGGGGCCAGCGCTCCAGCGTCGACCACCATATTCGCCGTTGCCCCGACTGTCAGCGGTTGAGCCGCAACCTCGCTTCGTTTGCCCCGCTGGCATTGTTGCTAGGCAAACCCGGCGGAGCGACCGCGACTGTCCACAGTGGATGGATGCTCAAACTTGGCGCGGCAGCGGCGAGCGTTGCCGTCGGGACGATCGCCTACGCCGCCGACGATCCGCCTGTTGTCGTGGGCACGCCGGCCTCGCAGCACCCCATCGCATCGGCGCCGGTTTCGCCGTCCGCCTCGCCTTCGGCCTCACCGTCAGCTTCGCCAACGCCAAGTCCATTGCCGTCGAATCTGTCGCCCGAGGCGCAAATGGTCGTGCTGATCAACGAGGTGCGGGCCGCCGCCGGGTGCAATCCCGTTGCCGCGAACGCACTGTTGGCCAAGGCAGCCGAGGCACACAGCGCGGACATGGCGGCCAATAGCTACTTCTCGCACCAATCACAGGACGGCCGATCGCCGTGGGACCGGGCCAAGAGTGCCGGATATCAGTGGCCGTCAGCGGAAAACATCGCGGCTGGAAACGCGAGCGCGAAGGCGACCATGGATCAGTTCATGAACTCGCCCGGGCACAAGGCCAACATCCTGAACTGCGGCCACAAAGCTGTTGGGGTCGGGCGGGCGTCCGGAGGACCGTACCGTTATTACTGGACTCAGCTGTTTGGGTCCAGATAGGACAGACGCACATCCTTGGGCCGCTTGTCTATGCGCAGTCCTCGCCAGCTGGGATGGCGCATGGTCACATCCGGCGTCCAGTTGCGGAACTGCACCTCACCGACCAGCTTCGGCTTAGTCCAGTGCGCGTCGCGGGCATACATCTGCGGCACCGGGCGGCCGGTGACCACGGAGTCCGGGACCTCCAGCGGCTGAAGCTCTTTGAGTAAGTCGTCGAGCATGCGCTGGGTGAATCCGGTGCCCACAGCGCCGATGAACGAGAGCTGCTTGCCGTCGGGCTCGTGTGCCGCGAGCAGAAGCGAACCCAGGGTGCCTTCCCGCCGGCCCTCGCCCGGGCGCCAGCCAATGATGATGCCCTCCTGGGACTGGCTGATCGGCACCTTGATCCAGGACTTCGACCGGCGCCCCGGCTCATAGACCGAAGTGGACACCTTCGCCACGACGCCTTCAAGGCCATGCGTGCGCGCGGTTTCAAAGACGCTGGCTCCCGGTCCGTGAAACCGGGGCGACAACTGCATCAGGCCCTCGGCGAGCGGCAGGTCTTCCAGGGCCGCGCGCCGCTTCTCATAGGTCCAGCCGGTGGTTCGTTTGCCATCCAGGGCGAGCAGATCGAAGCAGTAGAACAGGACGGGCACCTTGGCCACCAACGCCGGCGAAGGAGTGCGCACGTGCATCCGCTGCTGCAGTTGGGAGAAGGAAGGCGCTCCGGTCGCGTCGAGCGCCACCAATTCACCGTCGAGTACGAGCTCACGCTGGCCGGTCTGGGCGGGCAGAGACTGTAGCTCCGGGTAGGACGCCGTGAAGTCAATGTTGTTGCGGGATATGGCCTGCACGGTGCCGCCCTTGAGGCCGACGATCGCGCGCACGCCGTCCCACTTGAACTCATACTGCCACTGCTCGCCCTCAGGGAGGGGGCCAAGCGTAGCCAGCATCGGCAAGTCCATGATCGTTACTTTACGCCGCCGGCCAGCTTGCCGTTCGCGGTTACCCCTGACCCGTGTCGATCGTGCTCGTGCTGTCTGTCAGGCCTGAGGCGTGATGGACAGCGGCTCCCAGCTGAAAACACTGGCCTTTCGCGGGTCGGCGGTGACCTTCAGCCACTCGGTTGCCGTGTCGCCAAAGGTTTCCAGCCGGGTCAGGTTCGGCACGCCGGCGTAGCCGGGCTCCACTTCGTACACGTGCTCGTCGCCGTGAGCGAGCACCACGGGCTTGCCGTACTCAAGGGAATGCTGGACTATCCGCGCGCGGATCTGTGCGAACCCAGGCGTGTCAAGCGGTTCGGCCTGCATCAGGAGGAAGACGCCCGCAGCCCCCGAATGCCATGCGGTGGCGAAGGAAAAGTCGATCCAGTCCAGAGCCGCGGCAAGCCGCGCGTCGAACTCAGCCAGCCGGACCGAGGGCTGGTCGCCGCCTGGCAGCTGGCTCCACGGGGCGAGGTCGTTCTCGCTTCCAACCACGTGAACGGCGGCGAAGACGACCCGGTTGCGTAGGAACAGGGTGTTTTCCACATAGGGCCGGTGCCGTGGATCAAGTGATTGCGGCAGAACCGGCATCCGGTGCTGTCCGAGGGTCAGGCCAGGGATTGGGTAGAAGATGCGGCGGACAGCTTCGAGCCGCTCCGTCGGAACGTATCGTCCAGCGGCGGTGCGGTGGCAGTCCGTCCACTCGTTGTCGCCGGGTGTGAGAACGAACGGATCGGCGAAGGTGCCATAGAGCGCTGCCAAGTCAGCGAAGCGCGCGTCGTCGCAAGTAGACGATCCGTTCTTGATGTCACCAGCGTGCAAAACGAAGCGGACCTTGGGGTCGGCATTGATCGCCGTCACGAGCGAGGGAAAGATGACTCGCTGCGCGTCGCCATAGGGAGTGTCTCCCAGCAGGGCAAACGTCACGGGCGCGCTGCCATGGGCATGAGGAGCGGCGGCGGCTGGAACGGCCATCAGCAAAGTGCCCGCGAAGGCAGTCAGGACAAGGAAACGTCGCATGCCCTGATTCGTGCAGCTGATACTCACCGCGAGGTAAAGGTGACGCATCCTGAGGATTGACATAAGGGCATGTTTGATGGTTACTTCATGGTGCCGCGCCAGTAAGTCAGACTGACTAACTATTGGAAGGTGACCATGCAGAGACGTCTAAGGTTCGCTGCGATGGCTAGCGCGTCAGCGCTGGTGGCGGCGACCCTCGTCGCAGGCAATCCTGCCCAGGCGGCACCCACGCGTTACGAGGCCGAGACCGCGCCAGCGACGTGCGATGGGACCATCGACTCCAACCACACCGGGTTCTCCGGCACCGGATTCTGTAACGCGATGAACGCCATTGGCGGCCAAGCACAGTGGACGGTCAGCGCGGCGAACGCGGGCACGGCCACGATCGCGATCCGCTATGCCAATGGCACCACGGCGAACCGTCCGGCGGACATCGCCGTCAACGGGACGGTCGTCCAGGCGGCCAGTGCCTTCAACCCCACTGGAGCCTGGACCACATGGGCGACGAAAACCCTTACCGCCCAAGTGAACGCGGGCACCAACACGATCCGCGTCACGGGCACCACCGCCACCGGCCCGGCCAACCTCGACTTCGTGGACTTTGAAGTCGCTCCTCCCCAGAACTTCACCGACTATCAGGCCGAAAGCGCTTCGATCGGCCAGGGGCTGGTCGAGTCCAACCACGCCGGTTTCACCGGCACCGGTTTCGTCAACTACGACAATGTCGTGGGGAGCTTTGTCGAGTTCACCGTGACGACGGCCGCGGCAGGCAACTATCCGCTGACGTTCCGCTTCGCCAACGGCACCACGATCGACCGGCCGATGGACATCACCGTCAACGGCCAGCCTTCCGCGCCAGGGCTTTCCTTCCCTGGTACTGGAGCGTGGACGACGTGGACGGAAAAGACCGTCACGGCATCACTAAACGCGGGCTCGAACACTGTCAGGGCGACTGCGACGACGGTCAACGGCGGGCCGAACCTCGACCGGCTCAGGGCTTCCGTCCCCGCTGACGCCCAGCCGCCGACGGCACCCGGCAACCTCAGGCTGACCAGCCCGGCCCGTCCTTATGCGATGGACATCGCCTGGGACGCCTCAACCGACAACGTTGGCGTCGCGAGTTACAAGATTTACAACGGCGGCAACGTGATCAAAGAGGTTGGCGGCAACATCCTGGCCACGACGCTCATCAACCTCACGCCAAACACGCGATACGTGCTCACGGTTCTCGCTCAGGACGCGGCCGGAAACGCTTCGCCCACAAGCAATAACCTTGACGTGACCACACCGCCGAGCGATGACCTCCAGCCGCCCACCGTCCCGGGCGGTCTGCGCTCGACGAGCATTCAGCCCACGAGCGTCTCGCTGGCCTGGAACGCGTCGACGGACAACATTGGCGTGCTGGGTTACCGGGTCTTCCGCAACGGCACGCAGATCGCTGACGTGCCCGACCTCGTGGCCACGGACAGCGGGCTGACACCGGACACGACGTATAGCTACACCGTGCTGGCCTACGACGCCAACGCCAACGCCTCGGCGCAAAGCCCAGCGGTGGCGGTCAGGACGACCGTGGCTGGCGGCGGGGGCGATCCCGCGTTCGACCGCAATATCAATACGCAACTGGATCTGCCGTGGGGCATCGGCTTCCTGCCGGACAACACTGCCCTCGTGGCCGAACGCGACCGGTTCGAGATCGTGCGTGTGACGCTCAGCGGCCAGAAGACCGTCCTGGGAACGATTTCCGAGGCGGTCACGACGACCGGAGAAGGTGGCCTGCTGGGGCTTGCCGTCTCACCGACGTTCTCCACGGACAACTACGTCTACGTCTACTACACGGCCGCCACTGACAGCCGGGTGTCGCGGTTCAAGCTCATCAACAACACCATTGGTGCCCGTGAGCCGATCGTGACTGGCATCGCCAAGAGCACCTTCCACAATGGAGGACGGCTTAAGTTTGGCCCGGACGGGTTCTTGTACATCACAACCGGTGACGCTCAGACGAGCAGCCGGGCGCAGAACCTCAGCTCGCTCAACGGAAAGATCCTGCGCGTGACGGCCACGGGCGATCCCGCTCCGGGCAACCCGTTCGGCACGAGGATCTACAGCTATGGTCATCGCAACGTTCAGGGCATCGCCTGGGACTCCCAGGGCCGCCTTTGGGCGTCAGAGTTCGGCAACAGCACCTGGGACGAACTCAACCGGATCCAGTCCGGCGGCAACTACGGCTGGCCGACCTGTGAAGGCTCTTGCGGCACAACAGGGATGATTAACCCGGTCCGGCAATGGGATGTCGCTTCGGCCTCACCGAGTGGCCTTGAGATCGTCAACGATTTCATCTACATGGCAGCGGTCCGTGGGGCACGCCTGTGGGTCATGAAGATCACCGGGGCGAACTCTACTGATACCCCCAGAGCGTTTTTCAATGGCACTTGGGGACGACTGCGCACGGTCGTGAAGTCACCCGACGGCGGCCTGTGGCTGACGTCGACGAACAACGACAAGAGTGGCGGCACGCCAACGGTTTTGAACAACGTCATCGTGCGGCTCAAGTTCGCGCTTACGCTGACGAGCACCGCGTTTGGCCACGGCGGCAACATCCCGGCCAAGTACACCTGCGCCAACGATGGGGTGTCCGGCAACGACATTTCCCCGCCGCTGGCGTGGATGGGCGATCCGGGTGCTGGTGCGCAGAGCTATGCCATCACCTTCATTGACACCGCCAACAGCGGCAAGCATTGGGTGATCTGGGATATCCCAGCCGCTCGCAGTTCACTGCCGGAAGGTTTGGGGCTCGGCTTTGACGTGCCGGGACAGTCACCGGCCAAGCAACGCTCGTTTGGCACCGGGAACAAGACCTACCAGTTCTTTGGCCCGTGCCCAGGGGGCTCGAATCACTTGTACCAGTTCAAGATTTACGCCTTGAATGTGGCGACGTTGCCCGGGGTGAACTCCAGCTCCACGGTCGCGCAAGTCGAGACGGCGATCCTCGCCAACGACATCAGCAGCGCGATTCTCAACGGCAACTCCAACGCGTCAACGTAACCAGACAGCTCCGGGCACCAGAAATATCGGTGCCCGGAGCCACCCTGCTCAGACGCGCGTGATGCGGATAGCGTCGGCGATCACTAGACCGGTGCCATTGGTCCAGCGGCTAACGGCCACCTTGTTCTCATCGCCCGCGGTCAGGGTGAACGTGCCCAAGGTGCGCCAGGTGCCACCGTTGACCCGCTGGTCGACATGGACCGACACGTTGCCCGTCGCCGTGACGATGACATGCGGCGCGCTGCTGTTGTAGCCAGGCAACGCAGGCCACCACACCTCGACGCGATAGTTGCCCGTCTCGGGAATGGCGAACTTGTACCAAGCCGCGTCACTGGCCGCGACCGGGCTCGCGTAGCGATAGTCGGGCCCGTAACGCTGAGCCGAATACGACGACGTGCCCCAGTTGGCACTGGCCGTGAACCGTCCCTCGGTCGTGTTGTCCACAATGGACGACCATCCTGTTGACGGGTTGTCCGGGTCTCCCGCCGGCGGCGTCAGCGCTGTGCCCAGCGAGTAGGGACGGCCGAAGTTCGGCGTGCCGTCACCGTTCCACGAGATCTTCTGTGCCCGGGTCGTCCGGCCGGCGTAGGTGTAAGCCGACGATGTCTTGCCGTGATAGACGATCCAGTCTTCCGATCCGTCCGGTGACTTGAAGAATCCGTTGTGTCCCGGGCCGAACACGCCTGCCGCGTCGTTGCGCCAGAATACGGGCCCGGCGTGCTGAAGCCAGTTGCCGGGCACGAGCGGGTCCGCGCCGTCAGCGATGGACTTCATCCACAGCTGATAGTCGGGCTTGCCTGTGTCGCAGGTGGAGTAGACGAGGAACAGGCGCCCCGGTCCCTTCAGGCCCACCGGGCCTTCGCGAACCTCCGTGCAGCCACCGCTGGCGGGCAAGGCCAGACGGTTGCCAGTGACGGTCCAGGGAGAGTTCATCTTCTGCAGGTAGATCTGTGCCGGGCCACCCATGCCCCGGCCAGGTCCCGCCCACGCGAAGTACATCTGCCCGTTGTGGACGAACGGTTCGCCGTCGATGGCGTAGGTTCCCCAGTCGGCGATGCGCGCTTTGAAGTGATAGGGACCCAACGGATCCAGGCCATCAGACTCGATGACGTAGTTCCGGTGGTTCGCGTCCACGCCATCGCTGGCGGTGTAGTAGATGTACCAGCGCTCACCAAAGCGGTAGAGGGCTGGTGCCCACACCTGCTTGTTGCGGCTGTTGTCGGGGTCGCGGAAGACCGTGTTCTCCGGTGCGTTCTTCAACCCGGCCAGCGTCGGTGACTTCCAGATGCCGATGCGGTCGCCGAGCGTCGTCGCCAGGTAGTAGTTCCCGTTGTAGTAGGTCAGGGTGGGGTCCGCGCTCCCGTTGAGCGGGTTGGTGAAACTGCCAGCTGCCTGCGCCGGTGCCGCGGGCAGAACGAGCAGTAGACAGGTGACCAGCAGGGCCAGCCTCTTCATGACATCACCTCGTAGATCGATGTCCGTTATGCCACTACGAGCTTGCGGCTAGGCATCACCAAACGGCGCCCACTTCGGCCAAGACCGAAGCAGTGCGTCGTTTCTGGACGACCGCGTTCGGGTATGCGTCGGGGCATGGCTGACGAGGAAAAGCCCAAGAGCAGGTGGCACCCGAGCCGCATGCTGGCGTGGTATGCGGTGTTTATCGTGCACCTGCGATGGGTAGTCGTCGCGTTCTGGACGGCGGCGACGGCAGCGGCGGTGCTGTATCTGCCGCCGATCGGGACTGGCGGCGGCGACCTCAACGAGCTGGTGTCCATCGAGAACCCAGCCATCCAAAGCGAGGTCAAATCGTTTGAGAAGTTCGGGTTCCCGCTGCTGAGCCGGGTCGCCATCGTGCAGCGCAAGGCGGAGGGACTGCCGCCCAACGTGCACGCCGAGGCCGTTACCCGGGCACGGGACCTGAGCAATGGTGCCTTCCCTGACGCCAAGCCCATCATCGCCGCGATTCCCGTGACTAACAGTCTGGGACTCGTCCCCGGCTCGGAAGAGCGTGGAACCACGGTCATCACGTACCTGTTTACTGACGCTGACGTCACGTTTGAGGAACAACTTGAGGCGGCCGAACAATTCGTCGCCAGCCATTATGACGCCGAGGATGGTGTCATTGGCGTGACCGGCTCGGTGCCCGCGCGCGTTGAGCAGGGCCGCATCGTCTTGTCTGCCGTGCCGTGGGTGGAGATCGCCACCATCGCCGCGGTGTTCCTGATCGTGGCGATCGCGTTCCGGTCACCCATCGCGTCATTGGTCGCGATGGCCGTCGCGGGAGTCGCGGTTGTCCTCACGCTGTTTGTCGGTGGTGCCCTCGCTGATCGTCTCGGCATCCCGGTGCCACAAGAAACGCAGCCGTTGCTCGTCGCCCTGTTACTAGGTGTAGTAACGGATTACGTCGTGTTCTATCTGTCCGCCGCGCGATCGGAAATGGCGGCCGGAACGGGGCGCCTGCAGGCCGCCGAGCGGGCGACCGCTCGCTTCACCCCGATCATCGCCACCGCCGGGGCCACCGCCGCCGCGGGCACGGGCGCGCTCATCGTGGCGGACTCGCCAGCGTTTCGCGCGTTTGGGCCGGGCATGGCACTGGCCGTGTTGATCGGCATGCTGGTCGCGGTGACGTTGGTGCCAGCGCTGATCGCCATCCTGGGCCGGGCCGCGCTGTGGTCACCCCGAACCAACTCCGTGCCAGAGGCTAAGGAGCTTGCCTCAGAGGAGAGCAACGGGCGCTGGTCGCGGTTGCTGACCCGGCCCTGGTTTGCCTTGCCAATGCTGCTTTTGTGCATCGGTGGCCTCTTGGTCGCGGCAGCACCGATCCGCGATATCGGGCTAGGAGTGTCGTTTGTGGAGGCTCTGCCCGCCGGTCACCCAGCGCGGCAAGCGGCAGCTCAGGCAGAGGAAGGCTTCGCAGACGGCATCCTTTCCCCAACCGAGCTGCTCATTCAGGGACCAGGCGTAGCAGCCCGCACGACAGAACTAACCAAGCTGCAAGAGTCGTTGGCGCGGGTGCCAGGCGTCGCCGCGGTGATTGGGCCTGGGAACCAGGCCGTCCCGGAAGACCTCAATCTGTTTGATAGTAAAGACGGTTCAGCGGCGCGCTATCTGCTCGTCCTATCTGACGAGCCGCTAGGGGCGAGTTCCATTAAGACGCTGACACATTTGCAGGGTCAGCTGCCGGGGCTGTTGCAGGCAGCGGGGCTGTCCGAGACAACGGCGAGCTTCGGCGGTGACACCGCTATCGCGAAGGTCATCGTGGATCAGACAAAGCACGATCTGTGGCGCATCGCTATCGCGGCACTGCTCGCCAACCTGCTCTTCCTCATGCTGTTCCTGCGCGCGTTCTTCGCGCCGCTCGCCTTGCTCGCGTGCAGTGTGCTCGCCATCGCCGCCACGCTCGGCCTAACGACATGGGTGTTTCAGGACCTGCTGGGCGCGGACGGCTTGACGTTCTACGTTCCGTTCGCGGCGGCTGTGCTCCTTGTCGCCCTCGGGTCGGACTACAACATCTTCGGCATCGGCCCGGCGTGGAAGGAAGCGCGAGGGCGCCGATTGCGGGAGGCATTGGCTATCACGCTGCCCCAGTCGGCCCGTGCCATCAGGACGGCGGCGATCACGCTAGCGGTCAGCTTCGGCCTGCTCGCCTTGGTGCCACTGCGTCCGTTCCAGGAACTCGCCTTCGCCCTGTCGATCGGCATCCTGATCGACGCGTTCGTGGTGCGCTCGCTGCTGGCTCCCGCTCTGCTGGCTGTCTGGAACCCGCGCCCGGAACCTTTGGAGACGGCGCCGGAGGAAGCGGTCGCCATCGCCAGTGCCGAATGACTTGGCGCCGGTTAGCGCGGCATTTCGCCGGGGCCACGATGGCAGGTTCCGCGGTCGCCATGTCGAGGCGAGAGTTAGGTTAAGCGCTGCCGTTCGGCGAACGCGCGGGCCTTGGCCCGGTTGCCGCACACGCGCATGACATCCCAGCGCCGGGTGCCCTTGGGTGAGGAGTCCCAGAAGGCCCACGCACAGTCGTCGGCCGGGCACCGGCGCAGCCGGGGCCAGTGGCCGGAGGCTACCGCCGCGGCGTAGCCGGCTACCACCTGTGCCAGGGCGGCCCGGATGGGCGAAACCGACTGGGGGACAAGGTTTCCGCCCACGGCAACGGTCAGCGGGAGTTTCGCCAGGGCACGCTCCAATAGCGACATGGAGTGCTCATCTGGTACTCCCTCGTTGTTTTGCAAAGCGAGGTCGCGCAAGCCTGCGCGCAAGTCGAGCGCTAGCCGCAGATCACCATCGCTCACAGGAGCCGGCTTGGCCAGGAGGCCCTGTGCCACGAGCCACGACGACAGCGCCGTGGGCGGACCGTCGAACACGTCGGTCCCGTCCTCGACATCCACCGTGTTGATGAAGTTGAGCACGGGCCGCAAGCTGTCTGGCATCTCATGCAACGCACCCACCCCCTTGACGACCAGCATAACCCATGCAAACCTCTAACCGGTTAAGTACGATCACCGGTTAGAGGGGCAAACGGGCATGCGCAGGAACGAATGGGCGCTGGTGGCGTTCACCGGGCTCACCAACACGGCCGACGCGGTTACGCGGGTGGCGCTGCCCTTGCTGGCGCTGCGCTTCACGGACTCGCCCGCGCTCGTCGCGCTCGTGGCCGTGCTCCTGACGCTGCCGTGGTTGCTGACCGCGCTGCATGTGGGCGTGCTCGTGGACCGCTACGACCGCAGGCACCTGATGTTTGGCGCCGAAGTCGCCCGCATGGTGTCCGTCGCGGCTCTGCTCGCCGCGGTGCTCACGGGGACGGCCGGTCTCGCGCTGATCTTCGCCGTAGCGACTGTGCTCGGTGTGGCCGAAGTCGTCGCGATGACCGCCGGAGCATCCATCATCACCGCGGCGATTCCCGAGCAGCGCCGGGAGAAGGCGAACGCGCGGATCACGGCGGTCGAATACCTGTGTAACGGGTTCGTGGGGGCGCCGGTGGGCGGATTCCTTGTCGCCGCTGGGTTCTCCGTCGCTCTCGGGACGACCGGCGTGGTTTACGTCGTTGGAGCACTGCTATTGCTGGCGCTGTCCGGGAGCTTCCGCCCGGCTAACGTCATCAAGCAGCCGGTGCACGGGCAGATCCGCGAAGGGCTGACTTTCCTGTGGCGTAACCCTCTACTGAGGACGATGGCGCTGTCGGTCGCGGTGATGGCCGGGTGCTGGTCGGCTTGGCTTGCCATCATCCCTGTGTACGCCGTAGGCCCGCTCGGTCTTAGCGAGTCCCAATACGGTTTCCTGCTGACCGCCCTCGGCGCCGGAGGCGTCACCGGAGCACTCGTCGTCGGCAAGGTGAACCGGATCCTCGGGCGCCGCAAGGCGATGTTCGCCGACATCGTCGGATCGTTTCTTCTCGTCTTTGTTCCCGTCGTCGTGCCGTTCACGCAAGCGGGCGCGATAGCCGTTGCGGCAGCTGCGTTCGCGGCCGGACTGGGCGGCACGATGTGGGTCGTCAACGCCCGCACGATCTATCAGTCGCTGGTGCCCGACGAGCTGCAAGGAAGATTCCACGCGGCGAGCCGGCTGGTCGGCTGGGGCATGAATCCGATCGCGGCGGCGGTCGCAGGCGTTGTGGCGCAGGCGGTTTCGTTCCGTGTGGCGTTCGCGGTGTTCGCCGTCGCGTGCGCGGGACTGGTGTATCCGTTCCTCAAGGTCGTCACGCCCGCCACCCTCGACGAGCGCCCTAGGGAACTCGTCACAGATGGTAGATAGTCTCCATAATGGACAGATAAACCGTGTATGGGTTCTTCACATACTCGACTCGGCGGAGGGCCTGCGCCTCACCAGCGGCCTCCAGCGTGAAGGTGCCGAAGTCGAACACGCGCCCGAGTGCGCTCTGCTCGAAAGCCGCATCAGTGAGGCGCGTTGTCGGGATCATGCTCACCCTTCGTTCGATGACCCCGTTGAGGAGCATGACCCGTTTATCCGTCACCACAAGGCGTTCGGTGGACCGGGTGACCGCGAACCTGATCACCGCCCACGCCGTGACCACGGACCAGAAAAGAATCCCCGGCAACACGAACATACCAATGGTGATAAGCACGATTAAGAGTGCCGTCGCCAGAATCAGCGCAGCCATCAGCACAGGATGCGACAGCACGCTAATGCGGTATTCGCCCACTAGCTTCTCGGTCGGGAAGAGGTATCTGCTGACCATTGTGGACGGCTCAGAGCCGCCGGGCATTGGCCCCGGGGATGCCTGCCGCAGCGGTTCCTTCGGCTGAGCCGGAACCGGCAGGGGCGCAGGGGCTTGCCGCGCCGTAGCGGCTTGGGGCGACCGGGCTGGTTGCTGTGGGGCGGGCGGTGGGGGAGTCACCGCGGGCAGGAGCTGGCGCAGGCGGGCCAGGAAGCGCGACGAGGGGACCTCGCCGTTGGTGACGTCTTCGTGGTGCAGGTCAGCCACTTCGATAGGGACCCGGCACGGCTCTAGAAGCAGAGGCACAATCGGCTTGTTGTGGGCCTCGGCATAGGACAGTTCTCGGCCGACCCACTTCGACCCGGCCGCTTCTGGTGTTAGCACGACGATGAAGACGGCACATTCGTCGATCTGCTGCTGAATCACGGCACCAAACCGTTGCCCTGCCGCCATTTCGTAGTCGTACCAAACGGTCACATTGGCCTCGCTCAGGTGAGTGGCCAGCTTGTCAACGTAGTGCCGGTCTCGCCGGCTGTAGCTAATGAACACATGGCCGCCCACGCACGGCACCCTACTAGCTGGAGCGCTCCCATTGCACTGGTCGCCAAGGCACTTTATTCTGCTTTGGACAGTCGTAGCCGATTCCGGGGCTTCCGTGACTTCTGGCGGCATCTGAAGAGCCGCTACGGACTCTGACCCACCGAATTCATCCCATCATGTGGGCGTACTGGCTCAACATTAGTCCGGATAGGACGGCTAGGTCCCCGTATTCATTGGATGAATCCCGGCCTTGTTATCCAGCTGTGACCTTTGCGCCCTTGTATTTCGACCACGATCCATGTTTGTTTTTGAGTGTTTACTTTGGACGATGTGCATCGATGGGAGGGATCATGGGGTGGCTGCGTCACACCGCCGCTGTCTCGGCTGCGCTGGCCCTTAGCTTGACCGGGTGTCAGTCCGGAAAGGAGGAAACTCCGCCTCCGGGAGGCACGGACGGCAAGGTAAAGATCTACTACATGCAAAAGCAGGGCACCCAGGACTACTTCCTCGGCGAAGCCAAGGGCGCCAAGGATAAAGCCGCCGCCCTCGGCATTGAACTCGTGATGGTCGATCTCGGCAACGACACCAGCAAGACACTCGATGCCATCAACACGGCCGCCGCGCAGAAGGCCAACGGCATCATCATCGTGGTGCCCGACCCATCGGTGGGACCGGCTGTTGTTCAGGCGGCCAAGGACAAGGGCATCCACTTGCTCACGACCGATGACCAAATCTGTGTCGACAAACCGAAACCAGCCGACTGCTCGCCCGACAAGATTGTGCCGCGCATCGGTTTCTCCGGCACACAGATGGGCACCGAAGTAGGCAAAAAGGCGGCTGAGCTATACAAGGCCGCCGGATGGAGTCCCGCCGAGACCGCAATCATCGCGGCCTGGAAACAGGACGTGACCGTTTGCACCGACCGCGTCAAAGCAGCCCTGCCAGCCTTCAAAGCGGCTGGTGGCCCTGACCTCAAGCTGATCGAAGTCGGCACCGACAACACGCCGCCGGACGCGCAAACCAAAGTCGCGGCAACGGTTACCGCCAACCGCGCGGTCAAGAACTGGATCGTCTGGGGTTGCAACGATGAGAACGTGACCGGTGGCGTGACCGCTCTGGAAAACGCCGGCTACAAAGTCGAGAACATCATTGGCGTTGGTATCAACGGAGACCTGGCCTGCAAGGCATGGAGCGCTGGGAAGGCGACCGGCACGAAAGCCTCGCTGTGGCTGGCCGGGCACGAGGTTGGTTCCCTCGCGGTGCAGAGCATGTACGACAAGATTAAGAACAACAAGGATTTCGAACGCGAGGCTTACGCCAAGACGACGATGGTGACGCCGGATTCATACAAGGCGGCCGGGCTCACATGCTAGGTGTGGCCCACCTGAGTAAGCGGTTTGATCCGGTCCAGGCACTCGATGATGTGACCCTGGACTTCCCGGGCGGCACGGTGACGGCGCTGCTCGGCGAGAACGGGGCCGGAAAGTCAACGCTGGTAAGGATTATCGATGGTGAGCACCTGCCCGACACCGGGCAGGTGCTCCTCGACGGTCAGCCGGTGGGGCTGCATTCACCAAGGGACGCCCGGCGCCACGGCATCCGCGTCATCCCGCAAGAACCTGAGATCGTGCCGCACGTCTCCGTCGCCGAGAATGTCTACATTGGAGCGCTGTCTAAAGGCTTTCTGTTTCATGGAGCTTCCCTGCGAAAGCGAGTGGAGCAACACATCGCCCGGCTCGGCTTTGAGCGCATGTTGCGCCCCGACACCCTCGGGCGGGATCTAACCCCGGCGCAACGTCAGCTCGTCGAGATCTTGCGGGCGCTGACCACTCCGGCGAAGGTGATCGCGTTTGACGAACCGACATCGTCACTATCGGAGCACGAAGTCACGGCCCTCTTCACACTCATCCGGCGGCTTCGCGACGAGGGGCTGGCCATCATCTATGTCTCGCACCGGCTGGCGGAGATCTTCCAGATCGCTGACCGCATCGCCGTGCTGCGCGACGGCAAAGTCGCGGGAGTCGTCGCGGCGCAAGAGACCACTGAACGTGCTGTCGTGTCCATGATGGTCGGGCGTGACCTGACCACGATGTTCGCCCGTGACCACGTCGCGACGACCGAGCCCGTGCTTGAGGTCGATGAGGTCAACGGCATCAGCCTGACTGTCCACGCGGGCGAGGTCGTCGCCTTGGCGGGCCTCGTCGGTGCGGGCCGGTCGGAATTCTGCCGTGCCTTAGCCGGAGACCTTCCGATCCGGGGCGGAAGCATCAAAGTGGACGGACAGCCGGTCACCATCAAGCACCCATGGCACGCGATCCGCGCCGGGATCGTCTACGCCCCCGAGGAACGCAAAGCTCAAGCCCTCCTGCTCGGGCGGCCGGTGCGTGACAACATCGTGCTCGCGGTGCTCAACCGGTTGCGGCGCTGGCGATTCGTGCGGCGCCGGGACGAAAGCGAGCTGGCCCGTCATTTCGTGAACCGCCTCAACGTGCGCACACCCACGGTCGGCCAGTTGGTCAGCAAACTGTCGGGCGGCAATCAGCAAAAGGTGGTCCTCGCGCGCTGGCTCGCCCGGCAACCGCGGCTGCTGATCCTCGACGAACCCACTCGCGGCATCGATGTGGGGGCGAAAGCCGAGATCTACCAGATCATCGCAGGGCTCGCCCGCGACGGCATGGGCATCCTGGTCGTCTCGTCGGAACTGCCCGAAGTGCTCGGCCTCGCTGACCGGATCGCCGTCATGAAGGACGGCCGCGTCACGGGTGTCCTTGGCCGGGCCGAAGCGAGTGAAGAAGCCATCCTCAGCCTCGCGATGGGGGAATCGTGAACCGCGTCCAGAACCTCAGCCTCATCGGCGCGCTCGCGGGGGTGCTAGCCGTCTTCGGCATCCTCAACGACCAGTATCTGTCGCTGAGCAACCTTGCCGTCATCGGCCAGGCCGTCACCATCGCCGGATTGCTCGCCGTCGTGCAGACCGCCGTCATCATCTGTGGCGGCATCGACATTTCCGTTGGCTCCCAAGCGGGTTTAGCGGCCGTTGTTAGTTCCATGGTGTTCGCGTGGACCGGTGACGGACTGGCCAACGGCAACGCGTTCGCCGCCATCGGCGTTGCCATCGTGGTTGGCGCGGCAGGCGGGGTCGTGAATGGAGTGATCATCGTCTATGGGCGGGTGAACGCGATCATCGCCACGCTAGCCATGCTCGCCGCCTACAAGGGCATCGCGCAGCTCATTTCAGGTGGGCGGGCACAGGGGTATCTGCTGACTAATGACTTGTTCATCTTCATCGCGCGGGGGAGCGTTCTCGGAGTACCAGCGATGATTTGGATTCTTGGCATTGTCGCGCTCTTGGTGCATCTGTTGCTGAAAACGACGGACATCGGCCGCAACATGTATGCCATTGGCGGCAACGCCGTCGCGGCCCGTCTCGCTGGCATTAACATCAACAAATACATCATCTCGGTGTACATGCTCGTTGGTGCCGTGGCTGCTTTGGCGGGCATCATCTTGGCCGCGCGCAGCACGGCCGGTCATCCCACCGCCGGGTCCGAGGGCCTGGAATTGAAGGCGATCACCGCCGCGTTCCTGGGCGGCTGCGCGATCGCCGGGGGCAAAGGAAGCATCGGGGGTACGCTGTTAGCCGTCACCCTGTTGGGAGCGCTAGAAATCGGGCTGACCGTCGTTGGCGTGAACCCGTTCTGGCAAAACGTCGCCCAGGGCGCCTTGCTCGTCGTGGCTGTCGTGATTCAGCAGCGGCGCACGGGAGACCGGGCGGTCGGCTTGCCCGGTTAGGGAAGCGACCAGACGTGTTTGATCCCCGAGTCGCTGCCAGAGTAGTCATCTTCGACCTCGAGCAGCTCGGCCATCTTCGCCTGCCACGGGATGTTGGCCGGGTGGTCACGCAATGCGGCCCGCATCGCTTGGTAATCCTCGACTTCGACAAGGTGGAACAGATCGCGCCCGTCCCGCCAGATCCGCCACGAGCGCACGCCGGCCTCGCGCAGCGCCACGTCGAGGCCGGCGGGGATGACAGCGTGTTCGCGGTCGTAGCCGGCTTCCTTGCCGGGCTTGAGTTTCGTGTGCAGGGCGATGGTTTGCATGGTGCGTCTAGCCTTTCGTCGCGCCGCCGGTCAGTCCTTTGACGAACTGCTTTTGTAGCAAGAGGAAGAACAGGAGCACAGGCAAGGTCGCCAGGAACATGAAGGCGAACAGCGAGCCGAAGTCCTGCTGGTATTGCCCGATCGAGCGGTAGATGCCGGTTGTGATCGTCGTGCCCGTGCCCGGGCCGAGGATGATGAGCGGGTTGAGGAAGTCGTTCCAAATCCACACGCCGAGGAAGATGAGCACACTCGCGGTCGCGGGCCGCAACAGCGGGAAGACGATGCGCCAGAACACCTGCATCCGCCCCGCGCCGTCGAGTGCGGCCGACTCCTCAAGTTCGATGGGGATCGAGCGCACGAAACCGGCGAACACGAACACGCCGAAGGGCACGTAATAGCCTACGTTGAAGAGCACGAGCCCGACGAGCCGTGTCTGCGGCGTTTCCATCAACTGCAGGAACCGCAGCACATCGACGACGGGCTTCAGGATGACTTGCGGCGGAATCATCAGCCCCGAAAGCAGAAGCAGCGTCAGGGCTTTCGACCACAGCCCGGGTGTCCGCGCCAGGTAGTGACCCAGCATCGCCGACAAGACGGTCAGCACGATGATCGACAGGGAAGTCACCATGATGCTGTTCGTCAGGCTGACCCAGAACAAGTTGTCAGTTCTGCTGAGCACAGCGTCAAGGTTTGCCAGCGTTGGCGGGATCGGCAGCGAGGCTGGTTCAGGAGCGATGCGATCGCCGCGTTTGAACACGTTGACCAAGGTCATATAAAGTGGCACGAAGAAGACGGCGCCGATCGCCAAGGCCAAGAGTTTGCGTCTCATAGGTCCACCTCGCGGCGCTGCAACAGTTTCAAGGCGACGGCTGAGGCGGTCGCGATGATGAGCAGCATGACGATCGCCTCCGCTGAGGCGTATCCAGGGCGGTTGGCCACGAAGGCTTCCTCCAGCACGAGATAGGCGATGGTCGCCGTGGTGCCGGTGCCCGGGCCGCCGCGCGTGATGATCTGCACGTGGTCAAAGACTTTGAAGGCCGTGATGAGCAGGATCACGGTGTTGACGGTCAGCGCGGGGGCGATCATCGGCCAAGTCACACGCCAGAACCGGCGAAACGGCCCAGCGCCGTCGATAGCCGCGGCTTCAAGCAGTTCAGCTGGTACTCCTTGGAGCCCAGCCAAATACACGACCACGCAAAACCCCAGCATCTGCCAGGACAAGATGCCTCCGAGACTGTAGAGCGCGTAGTCCGGATCGGACAGCCAGCCCGGCGGATCGCTGACACCCACCGCGCGCAGCGTCTGGTTCAGCAAGCCCTCGCTGTCGAGCAGCCGCGTCCAGATAATGCTCACGACGACCGAGCTGAGCACGACGGGCACGAAGAAGACACTCCGCAAAGCGTTGTAGACCCAGCCTTTGCGATCCAGGAGCACAGCGATCGCGAGCCCGAGCGCGTTGGGCACGATGACCACGATCACGGTCAGGATCGTGGTCACGCGCAGCGAGGTCAGGAACTCCTCATCGGAGAAAAGGAGCGAGTAGTTCCGCAGCCCGACGAATTTGGTGGGCGGGTTGAACGGGTTGTAGTTGGTCAGGCTGTAGCCGAAGCTCACGATGATGGGCAACAGCACCAGTGCGCTGTATATCGCGACCCCCGGTCCGCCGAACGACAAGAAGTGCGTGAATCTGCGCCGCACGGCGGACCTCCTCGTCTGGCCTCAGCCGGCGGCTTTCTGCCATTCGCTGTCTAGGAACGAGCACACCTGATCCGGATTCTTCTGGCCTGACACGAGGTCTACAAGAGACGAATCCAGCTTGGCGCCGACGCCGGCAAGCATGCCGTCGTCGCCCGCTTCAAAGCCCATCGAGGCGACTATCGCCTTGGCGGCCACGCCCTTGGCGTAAAGGTCGTAGCCAGCCTTGTAGTGCGCGCCCACGTCAGATGGTGGCGTGTAGCCTTTCACCGCGATGAACAGACCGTCTGCTTTGGACGCGTTGTCCATGTTGGTCTTGTCGAGCTGGAAAGCGAGGGCGAAGGTGCGGGCCGCCTCAAGGTTCTTGGCCTTGGCGCTAACGAGCAGCCCGCCACCGGTGAAGGCGGGGACCACCATCTTGCCGTCGTCAGACGGCCAGTTGAACTGACCCACTTCGAACGCGGGCTTCTTGCTGTCCAGTTCGCCAGCGAACCAGTTGCCCATCGGGTAGATAGCGCCCTTGCCGTCGAGGAAGGCTTGCTGCGTCGCGGCATAGTCGCGCGAGACATCGGCCTTGTTCACATAGCCCTTGGTGGCGAGATCGGCCAGCTTGCCCGCGGCCTTCTTGAACGGGGCGTCGCAGAACTTCACTTTGCCCGCGCGGCGGTCGGCTATCCACTTTGGATTCGCGCTGTAGACATCAGTGCCGGCTATGCCAGCGAAGAACACGCCCAGGTTGTCGTGCACGCCACCGGTGACGAACGGCTGAATGCCCTTAGCCTTAAGCTTTTCCGCCGCTGTGAGTAGATCGGCGTAGGTCTTGGGTTCCGAGGTGATGCCAGCGTCAGCGAACAGCTTCTTGTTGTAGTAGACGATCGGGATCGTCTGCGTGTTGGCGGGAAGCTGGTAGACCCTTCCCTTTACGGCGCCGTTGCTGGGGAACTCGAAGTCCTTGAGCTCCTCGGGCGTCCACGCGTAAAGCTCGCCCGCCTCAGCGAAGCCGACCGGCGACACAGCGATCATCACGTCGGGGAACTGAGAAGTCGACAACAACTGCTTGGCATATTTGGTGCGGTCCTGGTCAGGCGAGACCACCTTGTTCACCTTGATGCCGGGGTGCTTGTCCGTCACCCGCTTGATCGCGGCATCCCAGTATGCCGGGGTGAGGTTGGGCGTCTCGAAGACGAGGAACGTGATCTCTTTAGTCCCTGAACTTGAGTCAGGTTCCGTGGTGGTGCAAGCGGCCAATCCAGTGGCGCTAAGTAAAACCAGAGCCAGAGCGGCCGTAAACAGTCTGGTCTTCATTGGAGCATTAGATCGGATGTTTCAGGAGTGAGTCAAGGGTGTAACCGTCCAATATGGGCCTTCAGCGTGCCGATTCATTGGATGAATTTGTCCAAGCTGGACCAGAGGGGAACGCATAAGCAGCCAGTGACTCTGGGCGCATCTGTGCGGAGAAGCCCGGTGCCTGGGGAACAATATATCGCCCATCGCTAATGGATACCGGATCGGCGAAGTGCTCGTGCAGGTGATCGACGTATTCCAGGGTGCGGTCCTCAAGCGAGCCGGACACGGCGATGTAGTCGAACATCGCGAGGTGCTGCACGAGTTCACACAGACCAACCCCGCCCGCGTGTGGGCACACCGGCACGCCAAACTTGGCTGCTAGCAACAGGATCGCGACGTTCTCGGTGACTCCCGCGACCCGGCACGCGTCGATTTGCAGCACGTCGATCGCGCCAGCCTGCAACAGTTGCTTGAACACGACCCGGTTAGCGGCGTGTTCCCCGGTGGCGACCTTGATCGGGGCGACGGCTTTGCGGATGACGGCGTGCCCGAGGACATCGTCGGGATTGGTCGGTTCCTCGATCCACCAAGGGTCGTAGCCCGCCAGCGCCTTGGTCCAGGTGATCGCCTCCTGCACGCCCCACCGCTGGTTGGCGTCGATCGCGATGCGGACGTCGGGGCCGACCGCCATCCGTGCGGCCCGCAACCGCCGCAGATCGTCTTCGAGATTCGCCCCGACCTTGAGCTTGATTTGCCGGAACCCTTCGCTGACCGCCAGCCGCGACAGTCTGATCACGGTTTCGTCGTCGTAGCCGAGCCAGCCTGGGGAAGTCGCATAGGCGGGGTAGCCCTTGTCCGCCAAGTGCGCCATGCGCTCGGCGCGCCCGCCCTCGGCCGCCTTAAGCAGGTCAAGCGCTTCAGCGTGGCTTAGCGCGTCCTCTATATACCGCCAGTCGACGAGATCGGCGATCTGCTCCGGCGACATGTCAGATAGCAAGCGCCACACCGGAATTCCGGCCCGGCGCCCAACCAGGTCCCACATCGCGTTGATGATCGCCGCGCAAGCCATGTGCATCGCGCCCTTTTCTGGCCCGAGCCAGCGCAACTGTGAATCGTGCGTGAGGCGCCGGCCAAACTCGCCGAGGTCGGCCGCGACCTCGTCAAGGTCCACTCCGGTCAGATAAGGCGCCAATGCCCTGATGGCCGCGCACACCACTTCGTTGCCCCGGCCGATGGTGAAGGCGAACCCATGTCCCTCAAGGTCTTCAGCGGATGTGCGCAAGACGACGTAAGCAGCAGAGTAATCCGGATCTTTATGCATGGCGTCAGAGCCGTGAAAACCCGAAGACGTAGGGAATCTGACGTCGTGACACTCAATCCCAACGATGTGTGGCATGGGCTGAACATCCTATGTCTCTGAGTCGCGAATCAGGATGGCTGTTGGTATAGCGCGAGAACAGGAAAAGAGATTTCCAATCAAGGAATCAGACATCCAATGTATATGACAGAGCCAACCTCGCCTATCCTTTGCCCATGGCGCTTACAGACGAGGCGATCGAGCGGATCAAAGAGATGATCGTCAAGGGTGAACTGCGCCCTGGCGACCGGCTCCCCAAAGAGGTTGACCTCGCCGAACGTCTCGGGTTGTCCCGCAATTCCTTGCGTGAGGCGGTGAAAGCCCTCTCTCTGATCCGGGTGCTCGACGTCCGCCAAGGTGACGGCACCTATGTCACCAGCCTGCAGCCCGAGGTGCTGCTCGACACCGTTGGTTTCGTGCTCGACTTCCATCGCGACGACAGCGTGCTTGCCCTGCTTGAGGTCCGGCGCATCCTGGAACCAGCAGCCACCGCGATGGCCGCCCAGCACATGACCGACGCTGAGATCGTCCAATTAGGAGAGCTGCTGGTCTCCATGGAGAACGCCAAAGACCTCAATCAAATGATCGAGACCGACCTGGAGTTCCACCGCCGGATCGCCGTCGGGTCCGGCAACCCTGTGCTCGCCTCACTTATCGACAGCCTTTCAGCACCGACTTTGCGCGCACGGATCTGGCGTGGGCTCACCGAGGAAGGCGCCACCGACCGCACCCAAGAGCAGCACCGCGCCATCCACCAAGCCCTCGCCTCACGGCAAGCCGAGGTCGCCCGCTCCTGGGCCGCCGTGCACGTCGCCGGTGTCGAAGACTGGCTGCGCCGCGCGCTGTAGCCTCGCGCGCGGCGCCCCAGGCCACGTCAACGTCGTAGTTGCTCGAACATGATGAGGAACGCGCCTAGACCGTGGAAGTCGTTGGTGCGCTGTAGCCGATCGCGGTAATAGGCGTAGTTGCCGACATTGGTGCCTTCGGAAATGGTGTCCAGATAGGTCAGGTTGTCCGTGCCGAGGCGGACTTTATTGAGTACCCCCTGAAATCCTTTATCCGCATTGTCTTGATATTGCGCGGCGGAGACGTAGCCTTTCTCGATGGCCCGGTCAATGGTGTACGTGTACATCGACGAACATGACGTCTCGGTCCAGTTGTCAGACAGGTGTCCCTTGTCCACTACTTGGAACCAGCGGCCAGTTCCCGGGTCCTGATACGTCTCGAAGCCGCGCACGAGGTTCTGCACGATGGAGATGAGCTGTCCGCGCTTGGGATGCGTGGGCGGGATCGTGTCCAGGATCATGTGCGTCGCCATGCCGAACCAGCCGATCGCCCGGCACCAGTACTCCTGGGAAAGCCCAGTTGTGTTGTCAGACCACGACTCGTCGCGCGGCTCGTCGTAGGCGTGCTTCATCAAACCGTTGGGCTGCTGCAGATGTGCGGCGTAGACGAGGAGCTGATCGGCGGCCGTGTTGTAGGACCAATCGCGGTCGGCCTGCGTGGTCGCGGCGTCACGTCCCCATTCGGCCAGGAACGGCATGGACATGAAGACACCGTCGGCCCAGAGCTGGCCGACGCGGCTCTCGCTCGTGGAGTGCCAATAGCCGCCTGTCGGAGGGTAGCGCGGGTCGCTCGTCTTGGGATAGGTCTGCAGGCGATCGTGGATTTCCTTAGCAGCCGTGCGGTACTTCGCCTGACCCGTCTCCTTAAAGAGAATCAGCAGCACACGTCCGCCGAGCATGCTGTCGAGATTGTTGAAGCTGTTGCTGATGTTGCCGTCGGGCGGCACGAAACGGTCGGCCCACTGGCGGATGTAGGTCAAGCGGGACGCATCTCCCGTACGCAAATACACGTGATACTGGCCGTAGAGATACAAGGCGATGGGATAGCTCCAGCCTCCGATCGTCGACGGGGTGTAGCGCTGCATCGTGGACCGGATCATCTCGTCTGACCAGTCGCGCTTTGGCGGTTCCGGCAGGGAGCCAACAGTCAGGTTGTCGATGTTGGCAGGACCGTTGGCTGTGGTGCCCGTGAGCCGCACGACGTTGGCGCCCGCTTGCAGCGATGCCGTTACGGTGACGACGTTCCAGTTCGTCCAAGCGCCGGTGCCCGGGAAGCTGGGCGTCGCGAGGATCGTTCCGTTGACACTAACGCTAGCTGGACGGGCCGTCGTGGTTCCGTTGGCGTAGCGGAAGTTGAGCGGAACCGTCAGTGCTTCCGCCACCGTGACAGTGAATTCGAGGTAGCTGCCGACGACGTTGTCACAGTTGACATATCCCGTTCCGGTGAAGCCACTGTGCAGCGCCTCAAAGACACATTGGACAGACACGGCGTCTTCGGCCTCATAGCGTGCGGCTGGTGGGGTGGCGGTGTCCACGGCGAGGTGGTCCAGGTTGGGTCCACCGTTGATGGTCGTCGCCGTCGCGCGGACCAAGTTGCTGCCCGCGTGGAGATTTAGCGTCACCTGCACCGTCGACCAGTTGGTCCACGTTCCCGTACTGGGAAAGTCAACCGGCGTCCCGTTCAGGTCGACCGGCCGGTTCACCGTCGTCCCGTTGGCATATCGCAACGTCAATGTCGCTGGGCCAGCGGTCGCGGCAGTGACATCCCACTCCACGTAGGAGCCCGTGCTGTTGTTGTAGTTGACGAATCCGGTGCCAGTGAAGCCCACGTGATTGGATTCGACCACCCCTTGCGAAATCGTGGCGTCCTCGGCCTCGTAGATCACTGGCGTGGCGTAGGCGGCTGGTCTAGCGATAAGGGTGGTACTGACGATCAGTGCTAAGACTAAGGCTCGTCTGAGCACGGCTCCTCCTATCCTTTGATCGCCCCGCTGGTGAGCCCGCGGACGAACTGCCGCTGGAAGGCAAGGAACACCAGGATCGACGGCAAGACGGCCAGGATGGTGCCGGCCAGCAGGACGCCGATTCCCACTTCCTCATCCCCACGAAGGCTGCGTAAGGCGAGAGGCAATGTCCAATGTGTGTAGTCGACGGCGACGATCAGGGGCAGCAAATACTGATCCCAGATCATGGTGAACCCGAAGACACCGATGACACCGAGCGCGGGCCGGCACAACGGCAAGATGACGAAGAAGAAGGTGCGCAGATCACCAGCCCCGTCGATCTTCGCGGCCTCCTCCAGCTCGATCGGCACCTCCTTCATGAACTCGGTCATGACGAGAATCGAAAAGCCCCAGGCGCCGACAGGCAGAATCATGCCGAGGTAACTATTGGTGAGATTGACACGCATCCCGGGGTCGACGATGCCAAACGGCGGAACGTCCGCGAGCACCACCGACAACGGCACGGCGATGACTTCCTCCGGCAGCATCATGGTGGCCAAAATCAGCAACATGAGAATGCTCGCGCCCCGCATGCGCTTACGCGCCAGCGAATACGCCGCGAACACACTTACGAGCATCTGTAGGGCGAGCCCAAATCCCACGACGACAAAGGAATTGAACAGGTAGTTCCAGATCCGCCGCTCCCCAGCCCGGCCGAAGTTGGCGAAGGTAAAGCCGCCTTCGGGAACGAGGGAGAATTTCGTGGGATCAACGACATGACTGAACGCGCCGATGAGCAGACCGATGAGTGGGCCGGCGAAGACGAGCACCATCAAGGTGTAGACAGCGATCTTGATGATCACCGCGAGGGGACTGCGCCGTTGCTGAAGGCCGAGGACGGTGTCGAAACGCTGGGCGCTCATGTGTCACGCTCCTTGCGGCGCAGCAACTGCACTCCGACAGTCAGCACGACGGTGGCGGCGAACAAGACAATCGAGCCGGCCGCGGCGACGCCGAGTTCCCCTTGCTGGAAGCCAAGTTTGTAGATGAGCGTCATCAGCACCTCGGTCGACCCGTTGGGCGCACCGTTGGTGGCGAGGAAGACCTCGGTGAAGATGCGCAACCCGCGGATCGCGGCGAGGATGAAGATGATGAAAAAGACCGGCCTCAGCGCCGGCATCGTGATCTGGGTGAACCGTTTCCAGACGTTGGCACCGTCGACCGCCGCTTGCTCATAGAGATTGCGATCCACGCCCGCGAGCCCAGCGAGGAAGATCATCATGTCGTAGGGTGCGCCCTTCCAGATTCCCATCGCCATCACGGACATCAGGGAGCTGTTTTCGTTGGCGAGGAAGGGCTGTGGGCCAATGCCAAACCAGCCAAAGATGGAGTTGAGTGGGCCGTCTTCGGCCGGGTAATACATGATGCGCCAGACCTCCGCCACGACGGCGACGGTCGTGACGACTGGCAGGAAAGCGGCGGTCCGGATGAACCACAGATGCCGGGCCTGGCCCTCCACTAGCAGCGCGAGCACGAGTCCAATCACGATAGACCCGGCGGTGATGCCGGCCGCGAGGATGACCGTGTGCCAGATCGCGCTCGTGAACGCTTCGCTCGTTAGGACAGTGGCGTAGTTTTCCCAGCCCACCCAGACGTCACCGCTGTAGCGGACCTTGTAGAAACTCATCTTGAGGCCCTGGGCCATCGGGATGAACTTGAAGTAGAGCAGGAGTATCAGCGCTGGCGCGAGGAAAAACCAAGGCACAGCGCTGAACCGGCGGCGCGGCATGCTCTTGTCCTTTCATAGTTAAGTGCGGCCGAGGTTCCGTCCCGGCTCCTCGACCGCACCTTCTTGCATCAGGAAGCCAGGACGTTCTGCTTTTTCAGCTCCGCGCCTAGCTGATCGGCGAGCTTGTCCATTGACTGCCTGACATCTGATCCGCAGTTGGCCATCACAGCGTTGATGGCATCCGCGGTCGTCTGTCGGAAGGGAGCCCAGTTGGGCACGCTCGGGGTGTAGACCCCGGCCGTGTTGTAGAAGTCCTGGAACACCTTCCAGCGCGCGTCCGCGCGCACTTTGCTCATGTCGACGTCCTTGTTGACCGGCAGGCGAACGATCGCGCCCGGGTCGTCTTTGTTCATGCCGATGGACTGGCCCTCGACACTGGCGGCGAACTCGGCGAACTTCAGCTGACCCGCCTGGTTTTTCGAACCGTCCATCAAGTAGACGTTTTCGCCTTCGGCGAGGGTGCCTGGCCCTGACGCGGAAGGGCCTTTGGGCAGCGCTATAGCTTCGATTTTGTCCGTGCCCATGCTCTTGACGAAGCGGGCGAGAACATAAGGCCCGACAAGGTAAATGCCGCCCTGGCCCTTCTCGAAGACTTCGTGCGTGACGGTCGTATTGTTATTGACCGCTCCAGGGTTGACCGTCTTCTGTGCACAGAACTGGTCTTTGAGCCAGCTGACTGCCTCAACCGATTTCGTGTTGTTGATCGCTGGCTGCCACTTGCCCTCGCCGGACTTGGCGACGAAGTCACCGCCGTTGCCCCAGATGAACGACGAGGCGTACCAAGACATGTAGCCGCGTTCGGTGCCGCCCGGGATGACGAAACCGTAGGTGTCCTTCTTGCCGTTGCCGTCAGGATCGTTGTCAGTGAAGGCCTTGGCCATGCTGGCGAGTTCTTCCCAGCTCTTCGGCTCGGGCAGGTTCAGCTTCTTGCGCCAGTCAGCCCTGACGAGCAGAAGGAAAGACTGGGCGGAGAAAGGCATGGCGTAGAACTTGCCGTCGGAGGCTTGTGCGGCCGCCCACGCGCGATCGGTGATTTTTTCGCTGCCGGGGACATCGCTTTTCTTGATCTCGCGCAGCCAGCCCTGCAGCTGCATGTTGCCCAGCTGAGCGGTGTCGTTGATGACGACATCAGGCAGCGCGTGCTGCGCGCCCTGCTGCTGAAGCTTCGTCTCGAAACCATCGAAGATGGCGGTTACCTTGGTCTGGATGCCGGTTTTAGCGGTGAAGGCGTTCGCCATTTTGATCAGGGTCTTGTGTGAGTCGGATTCAGGAGCCTGCCTGATCCAGATCTCTATAGGCGCGCCTGGGTCCTGATTGGTCGGTGGCGGGGTGGTTTTGGAGCACCCTGTGACCACAACAGCCAGGGCAATGGTGACCGCGACGGTCCACCTGCGACTCATCATCGCGAAGCTCCTGTCACATATGTGGATTCTTGCCGCCCAGTCGGCAGCAGTTCACGTGAAGGTACGCCAACACCTGTCGATGGGTCAACACATAGATCGGATCAATCTTGGGTCTTCCATTGATCTATGTCCCGTATGTAGTCTCAGGAAACTTAACAGAAACATGATAGATCCGATCTCTTGTTGGAAGTAGGACTTCATGAATCTCCGCTCACGGGTTGGCGCCTTCCTTGCTGTGCTGCTGACATGTTCAGTGCTGACAGCAGTGCCAGCCCAAGCCGACTTGCAACACCCGCGGCAGCAGTTCCTGCGCGGATCCGTCGGAGGACTCTTCCTGCACTGGGGGATGCGGACCGCACCTTCGCACACCAGTTGCAGCGCATGGGAATCGGCGGTCACCGGCGGAGGCTGGAACGCGCAGTACTGGGTGCAGGAAGCACAGAAGCTACACACGCAGTACATCGTTTTGGCCACGTTCCACTCGCGCCTGGGCTACGCCCGCCCGTGGCCGTCGGCCATCCCTGGCACGTGCCGCACGTCGCGTGACTTCGTGCGAGAGCTCATTGACGCGACCAACGCCGCCAACCCTCCTATGAAGACGATCCTTTACATGACCGACGACCCGCAATGGTGGAACGAAGGTCTGGGTGCCGGGCAGAGCTGGATGAATTCATCGGCCTACTCCGCCTACAAAGGACTCTCCGTCGACCTGCACACACGGCCGGGCTTCGGCGAGTTCAGCTACGACAACTTCTTCGAGGTCATGAACCGCTATCCAGACCTCGGCGGCTTCTGGATCGACAACGACAACTCGTACTGGGAAGACCGCGACCTCTACGAACAGATCCACCAGATCAGGCCCAACTACACGCTGTCCAACAACAATGAAGACACGCCTGAGATGGACATGATCAGCAACGAGCAGAAGACCGGCATGACACCGAGCTATGACTATCCGCAAGCGGTCTACACGGCGGCACCGCGGCTGATCGAGGCCGACTTCAAGCTGCCCACGAGCGGATCGTGGTGGTACACCGGAACCGACAACTCGGTGGACTATAAGCTCACGTTAGGCCGGCTCATCACTAACGCGGGCTCGTCGGTGAAAGCACTGATGGCTGAGACGCCGATGAAGGCGGGGCGCATGCCGCCCGCTCAGGAGAGCTTCAACAACTTCGCCAACACCTATCTCAGCGCCATCTGGGAATCCTTAAACGGCACTGAGGGCGGCGGCTATATGTATGGCGGGCTCGATCCTGGGTTCTGGAACGACGGTGCCCACGGCGTGACAACCATCAGCAAGACGAATCCTAACCTGCACTACGTGCACGTGATCAACCGTCCGTCCGGGAGCACGCTTCGCTTGCGGGACAACGGGTACAAGATTGCCGCCGTGACTAATCTGCGCACGGGCGCGAACGTGGCGTACACGCAAAGTGGTGGTTGGCTGACGCTCAACGGGATCTCTTCGTGGGATCAGTACGACACCGTATTCAAAGTGGTTAGCGGGGGACGCGAAGGTATCATCGCACCGTCGACCTACACCATGAGCGCGTCATCTTCGGCCACCGGCCGCCCGGCCTCAGCGGCCGCCGACGGCAATTACCTCACCTACTGGGACAACAACAACGCGGGTACGGTGAACCTGCGCTTCGATCTGGGCAGTGCGAAGCCGATCCAGTATGTCGGGATCAACCAGCGCGAAGACTCCACCATCTACCCCGCCGCGAACTCGGCACGTATCAACGCCTACTCAGTAGCGGTCTCCAATGACGGCAGTTCGTGGACGACGATTAAGACGGGAAACCTGCCCAACCACAGGGGCGTCCAGATTATCGACGTCCCGCTGACGACAGCCCGGCATGTGCGGCTGGAAAAGACCAGTAGTCATGGCATCGCGCGGTTGCGTGTCGATGAGGCTTGGATCGGATCGGCCTACGCGGCCGGTGGCACGGTGCCGGTTCCCGGGCCGGGCAAGCTGGAAGCCGAGGACCCGCCTGCCGTCTGCAATGGAACGATCGACTCCAACCAGGCCGGTTACTCGGGCACGGGTTTCTGCAATACAGCTAATGCCGTTGGAGCATACGGCGAGTGGAAAGTTGACGTGCCGTCGGCCGGAACGTATTCCTTGACGTTCGGCTTCGCTAACGGGACAACGACCGACCGCACCTCCACCGTCGCTGTCAACGGGACTGTCGTCGCGACGCCGGCGTTCGCGCCGACAGGTGCCTGGACCACCTGGACCACGACGACGGTCACGACTTCGCTTTCTGCTGGCGTCAATACGATCCGGGTCGCGGGCACCACCGCTGGCGGGGCGGCGAACCTGGATTACGTGACGGTCGCTAGCGACGGCCCGGGACCGGTTGAGGTACAGGCGGAGACGTGCACCGTCTCGCAGGGAGTGGTGGAGTCGAACCACGCTGGCTTCACGGGAACCGGATTCGTCAACGGTGACAACGTCATCGGATCCTATGTGGAGTGTGTGGTCACTGGACCGGCTACCTCGGTGGCGATCCGTTATGCCAACGGGACCACCACGAGCCGGCCGATGACGGTCAACGGTGACACGGTCGACTTTCCCGGCACCGGGGCCTGGACGGCTTGGAACACGGTGAACGTGCCAGTGTCGCTGGGCGCAGGGCCACAAACGATTCGGCTCACCTCAACGACCGCTAACGGCGGGCCTAACCTCGACCGGCTCTCCCTAACTTAGCCAGACCCCGGCCGGCGGCCACGAGCTGGTCACGTAACCGCCGGCCGGCCACCTCTCCCCGGATCGCGCCCTGGGGTTCGCAGACGGAGGAATGAGCATGCGTACATACAGGCGTGTCTTTGTCATGGCCGTAGTCGGGTTGCTGGCCGGGTTAACACTGGAAACCCCAGCCCACGCCGCGACCTTCAACGTGCGTGACTACGGCGCGACCGGAAACGGATCCACGAACGACACTCCCGCCATCCAGCGCGCGATCGACGCGGCAGCGGCGGCGGGCGGGACGAATATCGTGCAGTTCCCTTCTGGGACCTACCGTTCAGCTAACTCGATTCACATGCGCAGCAACATCGTTGTGCAGCTCGATGCGGGGTCGACGATTCTGGGCTCACCCAACGACGACTATGACCCGCCGGAACCCAACCCCAACGATGAGTACCAGGACTACGGCCACAGCCACTTCCACAACGCGATGATCTGGGGTAACAACCTGACCAACATCGCGTTCCAGGGTTCGGGCGTCATCGATGGCGGCGGTCACCTCATCACGGGCAACCCCGCTTCCGGGGAAGCCGACAAAATCATCTCGCTGACGCGCTGCAACGGTCTCCGCGTTGACGGGATCACGCTGCGGCGCGGTGGGCACTTCGCGATGATTACCAACGCTTGCAACAACATCACGTCAAACAACCTCTTCATCGACACCGAAACGGACCGTGACGGCTGGAACGTCATCAACGCCACCAACGTCACCATCACCAACGCCCGCATCGAGGCCGACGATGACGCTCTCGCCTTCAAATCGGACTGGGCTTTGGGCCAGCGGTTCACCAACGGCAACGTGCGCGTCTATGACACCTATCTGTCCGCGGTGTGCTGCAACGCCTTGATGTTCGGGTCCGAGACCTGTGGCAATTTCACCGGGTACGACTTCCAGCGCATTACCATCAACGGGTCCAACAAATCCGGGCTCGGCCTGGTGTCCATGGACGGCACCATCATTTCGGACGTCCACTACAAAGACATCACGATGACGAATGTGCGTGGCGCGATCTACCAGAAGGTCGGCACCCGCAGGCGCTGCGGGGACAACCCGGGCATCGGCCGGATCGAAAACATCACCTACGAGAACATCACGTCATCGGGACAGTCGTCGTCTAATTTTACGGCGACGCTCTGGGGCGAGAACGGGACTAACAACCGGATTCGCAACGTGACGTTTACCAACGTCGACCTGACCGTGCCGGGTGGCAACGGCTGCATGGGAACCGGCGTCCCGTCCAACGACCCGAACAACTACAACCCGGTCTCGATCGGGACCCGTCCGGCGTATGGCTGGTACATCCACAACGCGCACGACATCAAGTTCCAGGGCGGCAGTTCGGTGCAGTTCAACAGCAACGACTGCCGGCCAGCCGTGGTCGCCAACGCGGGCAGCACCGTGACGTTCGACGGATTCGCCTTCGAGCGCGGAACGTCCAGCCCAGCTGACTTCGTCTTCCAGTCCATCAATCCCTATTGCGTGCAGAACAGTGGCACCCCACGCATCACGTCGACCTCCTCCACGTCATCGTGCGGTCCAGTTGAGCCGCCACCGGGGCGCTTTGAGGCCGAGACTTCTCCAGCGGTGTGCGATGGAACCATCGACTCCAACCATGCTGGTTTCTCGGACACTGGATTCTGTAACGCTGTCAACGCCGTCGGCGGATCCGCCACGTGGACCGTAAACGCTGCCGCGGCCGGGCCGCATACGCTGAAGTTCGGTTACGCGAACGGGACGACGTCTGACCGTCCTGCCTCGGTTTCCGTGAACGGGACTGTTGTTGCTACGCCTTCCTTTGCGCCTACTGGAGCTTGGGCGAGTTGGAACACCGCTTCCGTGCCGGTGACGCTTTCGGCTGGTGCCAACACTATTCGTGTGGCGGGCACGCTCGCTGTCGGGCCAGCGAACCTGGATTACGTTGACGTTCTCGTCAGTGGCCCGGTTCCGGTGGAGTATCAAGCCGAGAGTTGTGTCATCTCCCAGGGTGTCGTCGAATCGAACCATGCCGGTTTCACGGGCACAGGTTTCGTGAACGGCGACAACGTCGTGGGGTCCTACGTGGAGTGTTCCGTCACCGGGCCGGTCACCTCGGTCGCGATCCGTTACGCCAACGGGACGACGGCCAACCGCCCGATGTCTGTAAACGGTGTGGCCGTGGACTTCCCCGGCACGGGGGCCTGGACCGCTTGGAACACCGTCACCGTGCCACTGTCGCTGCCAGCCGGGACGCATCTCATCCGGCTGACATCGACAACCGCCAACGGCGGCCCCAACCTTGACCGCTTGTCCGTCACCTAACCGTGCGCTCGCCGGTGTGGCTTGCGCGCCTCAGGGCCGGCGGGCCGCGCCGGGCGCGCCCTTCTACCGGCCCACGTTGCCGACTTCGAGCTTGGGGGGGGTGATCCACAGGCAGTTTGGCCACCCTCATCCTTCTGTGGATCACGTCTCAAGGTCAACGCGCCAACGACGCATCGACTCCGGCGGTCCGCTTTCGGGAGGCGGGCCGGGCCTTCGCAGCACGCCGTCCTTCTTGGACGGTGCCGCACTTCATCGTGATCCACATCCGAATGCGAGATCCACAGCCCGAGGGACGTGATCCACAGGCCTTTTGATCACGTCCCTCGGGATGCCGATCTTCCTTAGGGGCCGAAGGAGCGACCGGAACCATCCGGCGGACAGAGATGGGAATGAAGAGGAGACACGTGTGAAGAGACGGACTGTGCTGGGAGCCGCGGGAGCCGTAGGCGTCGCGGCGAGCGGGGTGACGATCGCGGGGACTCCCGCGCTGGCGAGCCCGGCGCCGTGGGATCAGGTGTCTGGCATTCTGGCCAGGGTTGTGCCGCCTGTGTTCCCGGACAACACGTTCAGCATCGTGGACTACGGCGCGGTTGGGAACAATACGACCGACTGCACCAACGCCTTTAGGAACGCTATCCAGGCGTGCAACGCCGCTGGCGGTGGACGTGTCTTAGTGCCCGCTTCGGGCGTCTACCGCACAGGGAAGATACATCTGCTGTCCAATGTGAACCTTCACGTCGAAGCGGGCGCGACGATCCGGTTTCGGACCGACACGGGGTCTTATCTGCCAACGGTTTTCACGCGCTGGCAAGGCATCGAATGTTACAACTGGTCGCCGTTCATCTACGCCATCGACAAGACGAACATCGCCCTCACCGGCGCGGGGACGATCGATGGCAACGCGGCCGCCGGACCGTGGTTCGGGTTCGACAGTCAGCGTGGACCCGACTGGGATGCCTTGCAGCAGATGGCGGTCGACGGAGTACCCATCAATCAAAGGCAGTTTGGCGACGGTCATTTTCTGAAGCCGAATATGATCCAGCTCTACCGCTGCACCAACGTGCTCATCGCAGATCTCGACATCCGGAACTCGGCGATGTGGGCTGTGCATCCGGTGCTGTGCACCAACGTGAAGGTGAGCGGCATCAAGGTTTTCACGCGCGGGGCGATGGTGGATGGAGTTGATCCCGAGTCGTGCACCGACGTTCACATCACGGGCTGCCGCTTTGACACCGGCGATGACGGCATCGCCATCAAGTCCGGGCGCGATACCGACGGCAGGCGCGTGGGGGTGCCGTCGCAGAACATTGTCATTGATAGCTGTGTGTTCCAGGGGCGCTGGGGTGCGATAACGGTCGGCAGCGAGATGTCCGGCGGGGTGCGCAATGTGTTCGCACAGGACTGCCAGATCCAGGCCGGATCGTCCTACAACAACTTCCACGTGGTGTATCTCAAGACGAATCAGCGCCGCGGTGGAACCGTCGAGAACATCAACGTGCGCAACATCTCTGGCGGACCGTCCGACCGGGGCGTCGTGCATATCGACATGAACTACAGCCTCACCGGGCCGGGCTTTGGGCCGATCGTGTACCCCATTTTCCGCGACATCCACATCGACAACCTGACCGTGAACGACGCGCCCTATGCGCTAAGGATCAGCGGAATATCGGCCAGCAAACTCAATCATTTCCACATGACGAACAGCACGTTCACCGCGATTGACACACCCGCGCCACAGGTGTCCAACGCGACCGACGTTGTGATGTCAAACGTACGCATCAACGGTGTGCTGTATGGCGATCCGCCACCGGCTGGCGTGAGATACCAGGCGGAGAGCGCTGTCATCAGTCAGGGCGTCGTCGAGTCGAATCACGCGGGCTACACCGGAACCGGGTTCGTGAATCTCGACAACGTAGCCGGCTCGTACGTTGAATTCTCCGTCACCGCAACGGCTGCGGGGACCGCCACCGTCACGATCAGATATGCCAACGGGACAACCGCCAACCGGCCGATGTCGGTTAACGGGACCACGCTTAACTTTCCGGGCACGGGAGCGTGGACGACGTGGGGCAACGCTTCACTAACGCTGCCTGTGGTAGCGGGCACGAATCTCATCCGGCTGACCTCGACGACTGCCAGCGGCGGGCCAAACCTTGACTGCCTTGACTTCGCCGGGCCGTCTGGTCCTGCCCCGGTTGACTATCAGGCGGAGAGCGCTGCGATCAGCCAAGGCGTCGTCGAGTCGAATCACGCGGGCTTCACCGGAACGGGTTTCGTGAATCTCGACAACGTCATCGGCTCGTCGGTCGAGTTCAGCGTCGCTGGCCCGGCGTCGTCGCTGGTAGTCCGCTACGCCAACGGCACTACCACGAACCGGCCCATGGACGTGCTAGTCGACGGTTCCGTGGTCGCCGCAGCGGTTTCCTTCAACGGCACCGGCGCGTGGTCCACGTGGGCGACGAAATCCCTTGCGGCAGCTATCGGTTCGGGCACCCACACCGTTCGCCTGGTATCGACCACCATCAACGGTGGTCCCAACCTCGACAAGATAACCATTTGAGGGTACGCCGTGAGCGCGCACCTCACGGAGAGGAGCTACGTCATGAAAGTAACGGACGAAACGCCGGTGCGCGCAGGCCGCCGGATAGGAGTCGAGTCGTGAACGGACGAACTGTGCTGGCAACGCCGGAACTTGCGATCGCGCCGGAATGGGTGCCGGTCTTGCCAGGCCGTCTGAGAGGAGCTAAGGCGTGAGACGACGGGCAGTATTGACGGCGGGCGGAGCGTTGGTTGCGGGGGCGCTTGCGGGCAACGGGGTCGCGTCGGCGGGGAGCTCGTGGGCAAACGGGGCGGCAGGTGCTGGCGGTGCGTCGGCGGGAAGTGAAATGGCGACGGGCGTCGAAGGCGTGGCGGAAGGCGTTGGGGGACAGGCTGTTGCGGCGGCTTGGCAGTTGCGCTGGTCGCCCGTGCCGTCGGTGCATGGGCTCGGTGCGTTTGAGGGTGTCGAAGACGACCGGGCGGACTCGCATCCGGCCGGCCAGCCGCACATCTTCGTCGTGGGCGATACCTACCGGTTCAACATGCACATGGTCGACCGCGACACGATGACGGACCGTCAGCGCCAAGAGGTCAGAGGCATGTCGGCCAACGGCGGCAACGTCATCATCAACAACGGTGAGCGGTGGCTGCTGACGCACCAGATGTACATTCCTGCATCGCTCAAGGCGACGACTAGTTTCACGCACATCATGCAGACCAAGATGCCCGGTACTGGAACGCTGCCCATGATTGTGATGTCGCTGCGCCGTCACTCAGGCGTGCAGAAGATTGAGCTCGTCGCGGGTGGGGTCACCGTCGGGACGGCTGACCTAGTACCACTGCAGAACAAGTGGATTGATGTCGAGCTGGACATGACTGTGGGCAATACTGGGTCGGTCCGGTGGGTGCTGCGCGACGGTGCCACGACCGTGATTGATGTCAGCCGGTCCAATGTGGACATCTGGCTCGACGATCGTGTGCGCCCCAAGTGGGGAATCTACAGGTCGCTGGGGGACACTTCGGGCTCGCTGCAGGACTGCTACATGCTGACGCGAAACCACCATGCCTATGAGTGGAGCGATACGCAACCGCCTGGCAAGACGCGTTACGAGGCGGAAAGCGCGGCGATCAGCCAAGGGGTCGTGGAGTCCAATCACACTGGGTACACCGGCACGGGGTTCGTGAATCTCGACAATATCGTGGGTTCTTATGTTCAGTGGCCGGTTCCGGCGACCGCGGCCGGGACAGCGACGCTGACGTTCAGATACGCGAACGGCACGACGGCGGACCGTCCCATGGACATCACCGTCAACGGGACGGTCGTCGCCAACGATCTGGCGTTCCTTCCGACTCCGGCGTGGAACGACTGGGACACGCGAACCCTAAGCGGCATTTCGCTCGCCGCGGGAACCAACTTGATTCGTGCCACATCAGCGAGTTCCGCTGGCGGACCGAACCTCGATCACCTCGAAGTGCAACTCACGCCCGGCAGCAATACCGGCTATCAGGCGGAAAGCGCGACGATCAGCCAAGGGGTCGTGGAGTCCAATCATGCCGGGTTCACCGGCACAGGGTTCGTGAATCTCGACAACGTAGTGGGGTCCTACGTGGACTTCGCGATCACGGGACCGTGCAGTCAGGTGACGATCCGCTATGCCAACGGCACGACAACTAACCGTCCGATGACGGTCAACGGCACGACCGTGAATTTTCCGGGGACCGGTGCCTGGACAACCTGGAACACGGTCAGCGTTCCGCTGTCACTAGGCGCGGGCGCACAGTCCGTTCGGCTGACGAGCACGACAGTCAACGGGGGACCAAACCTCGACCGCATCACGATCACGCCATGAGGAGAACAATGAGCAAGTTCTTTTCCGCCATCGCGTCTGCCGCCATGACGGCGACGGCCGTCGTGGCCATCACCGTGGCGACGCCTGCGGCGCCCGCCGTCGCGCTCGATAACGGGCTCGCACGAACCCCGCCCATGGGGTTCAACAACTGGAACGCCACGCACTGTGACGCCGACTTCAACGAGGCAATGATCCTTGGTGTCATTGATATTTTCGTCAACCAGGGACTGCGCGACGTTGGATACCAATATGTCAACCTCGACGACTGCTGGGCCGTGCCCGCGCCGAATTCGCGGGACGCGCAGGGCAACCTGAAGCCAGACCTGACTCGCTTCCCGCGCGGCATCAAATATCTAGCGGACTACGCCCACGCTCGTGGGCTCAAGCTCGGCATCTACACCAGTGCGGGCACGAAAACCTGCAACACGATTGGCTTCTCCGGCGGACTCGGCAACGAGGTCAAGGACGCCAACCTGTTCGCGTCGTGGGGAATCGACTACTTGAAATACGACAACTGCAACAACCAAGGGGTCGACGCGCGGCAGCGCTACGGGGCGATGCGTGACGCCCTAGCCGCGACGGGACGGCCGATCGTCTACTCCATTTGCGAATGGGGGCGCACCGGACCGCCCCGCGTTTGGGAGTGGGGCAAGGAATACGGCAACCTTTGGCGCACCACGGGCGACATCAGTGACAACTGGACCAGCATGATTGGCAAGGCCCAGGCCAACCGGGTGCTAGCGCAGTATGCCGGGCCGGGACACTGGAATGACCCGGACATGCTGGAAGTTGGCAACGGCGGGATGACCGCGACTGAGTACCGCACGCACTTTAGCCTGTGGGCCATTATGGCCGCGCCCTTGCTGATCGGCTCTGACCTGCGTTCAGTGAACGCTGATACGTTCACGATCCTGAAGAACACCGACGTCATCGCGGTCGATCAGGATCCGCTGGGACGTCAGGGAACGGTCATCTCGAGCAACGCCGGGCTGGTCGTTTACGCCAAGACACTGGCCAATGGCGATCGTGCGGTGGCGCTGTCAAACGAAACGACGTCAACAGCGACGATGGGCACTTCGACGTCGGCTATTGGGCTGGGCGGCTCATCGTCGTACACGCTGAAGGATCTGTGGTCTAAGGCAGTTTCGACGACCTCGGGGAACATCAGTGCCTCGGTTCCAGGTCACGGCACGGTGATGTATCGCGTTTCGCGGGCGGGGACGTCCGTTCGGCACGAGTCGGAGGCGGCGACGACGTCAGCGGGGTCCACGGTGGACACGAACTGGTCCGGCTACTCCGGCACCGGTTTCCTCAACACTGCCAACGCTGTTGGCAGCTACGTCCAGTTCACGGTGAACGCTGCGCAGGCCGGACCGGCGACCCTCACGTTCGACTACGCCAACGGCACCACAGCGGACCGCCCCTCGACCCTGTCCGTGAACGGTGGATCCAATGGCACGCTTGCCTTCCCGGCAACGGGCGCCTGGTCGCTGTGGAAAACGCAGACCGTCAACGTGAACCTCAACGCTGGCGTGAACACGGTCCGCCTGACCTCTACGACGGCTGGCGGTGTCGCGAACACGGACTACCTTGACGTGACGACGGCAGGCGGCGGCCCCGCACCAACGGAGTATCAGGCTGAGAACGCCGTCATCGGGCAAGGTGTCGTGGAGTCGAACCATGCCGGGTTCACCGGCACGGGATTTGTCAACGGCGACAACGTTGTTGGGTCTTATGTTCAGTTCAGTGTTACGGGACCGGCGACTTCGCTGAAGATACGTTTCGCTAACGGGACGGCGACCGCACGCCCGATGGATCTGTCCGTCGACGGGGCTGCTCCAACTTCGGTGAACTTCGCCGGGACCGGTGCGTGGACAACGTGGACCGAGGTGACGGTTCCGGTGTCTCTGGCGGCCGGCACGCACACGATCCGGCTAACCGCGAGCACAGCCAACGGCGGCCCGAACCTCGACCGCATCACGCTGAGCTAGCGCGTTCGCGAGGGCGGCCTGCTGTTTGCCGGCATGTGGGCCGCCCGCTGGCGCACTTGCTCTTGATCCACATCCACAAGCGTGATCCACAGCCTTCGAGACGTGATCAACAGGCCATTCGATCACGTCCCAAGGGCTGTGGATCACGAGTGAGTCCGGGCACGCCAAGCGTGCTTGCCGACGGGCGGACGCGGCAGGCGGCCACAAGCAGCGGGAAGTGTAGGACGGCCGCGGGCTAACGGGAGACGGGCGCAAGCAGTCGGAAACGGGTGCAGGCGGAAGCGGCGGGATGCGGATGGCGTGAGGACCCGGCGGCCGCCGGATGCAAGCGGGGCGACGTGACTAACGGGACGACGGGGATGAGGGAGAGGAGAGGAGAGTCGTGAAGAGACGGACAGTGTTGGGTGCGGCCGCTGTGGGGCTCGCTGGCGCGGCGGCGATGGGCGCCGAAGCAGTCGCGGCAGGGCACGAGACCGGCACAGGCCTGGCAGCCGGGGACGGGTTAGCCGGCCAAGGGCCTGCGGGGACAGGGGAAGCGGCGGCGGGGCAGGCGCGGGGAGTGATGGCGTCGGCGTGGGATGAGGTGCCGGCGATTCTGGCGCGGATCGTGCCTCCGACGTTTGCCGCACGAACGTTTGACATCCGCGATTATGGCGCCGTTGGCAACAACTCCACCGACTGCACGGCCGCTTTTCGTAACGCCATCAACGCTTGCACTGCCGCGGGCGGTGGCCGGGTGCTGGTGACCAGCGGAACCTACAGGACAGGCAAGATTGAGCTGAAGTCCAACGTGGAGCTGCACGTCACGAGCGGAGCGACGATCAGGTTCCGGACCGACACGGGATCGTATCTGCCGCCCGTGTTCACGAGGTGGCAGGGAATTGAGTGCTACAACCATTCCCCGTTCATCTACGCCAACGGGCTCACCAACGTCGGCATAACCGGCGCCGGAACCATCGACGGCAACGCTCCCGCGGGAAGCTGGTCCGGCTGGGGCGGCGGCGGTGCCGACTGGACGAAACTGCAAGACCAGGGTCGCACCAATGTGCCTGTGTCACAACGCGTCTACGGCGCGGGCACGAAACTCAGGCCCAACATGATTGGACTCTACAACTGCACCAACGTGCTCATCGACGGTGTGTTCTTGCGCCATCCAGCGATGTGGACACTGCATCCGGTCTACTGCACCAACATTACGGTCCGCAACGTGACGTTCTATTCCACGAATTCACAGGGTGATGGGCTCGACTTGGATTCGTGCACGGATGCCTATGTCACCGGTTGCCGGATGGACACCAACGACGATTGCGTCGTCATCAAGTCGGGCCGGGACACCGACGGCAGGCGGGTGGGGCGCCCGATGCAAAACGTCGTCGTCGAGAACTGCAAGTTCAGCGGGCGCTGGGGCGGGATCACGGTCGGCTCGGAGATGTCGGGCGGAGCAAGCAAGATTTTCGCTCAGGACTGCCAGAACAACCCGGCTGATTTCCCTGGCCGCTACCCGATCAAGTACCCGCTTTACGTGAAGACCAACAAGCAGCGTGGCGGCACGATTGACGGAGTACACCTAAGGCGCATTCATGCTCGAAACATTGAGCGAGACGGCCTGCACATCACGACGGTCTACAACGGCACGACCAGTGGGTCGTTCATCCCGGTGCTGCGCGACTTCACTTGCGATCAGCTGACAGTCGTCAATGGCCGGTCGGCGGTGTCGTTTGAGGGGCAATCGGATGTTCGCATCCAGGCAGTTGAGATCAGCAATAGCACGTTCACGGGCATGACCGCCGCCAACGTCATCGAATTCACCGACGTCCATTGGATCAACTCGTCCATTAACGGTGTGCCGATTGGCGATCCGCCACCTGCGGGAACGCGATATGAGGCGGAGAACGCGTTTATCGGTCAGGGGGTCGTGGAATCGAACCACGCGGGCTATAGCGGGACCGGCTTTGTCAACGGCGACAACGTCGTGGGGTCATTCGTCGAATGGACCGTTACCGCTGCGGCTACGGGTTCGGCGACCGTCCGGATTCGATACGCCAACGGCACGACGGCGAACCGCCCGATGAACGTCAACGGCTTGATAACCGATTTCGCGGGTACCGGGGCCTGGACGACTTGGCAGACAAAGACTCTGACGCTGAACCTCACTGCCGGGTCCAATGTGATCCGGGCGACCGCCACGACCAGCAACGGAGGGCCAAACCTGGACTATCTCGATGTGTCGCAATAGCTAGTGACTTCCATATTTACATTTCTGGTATTAATGTTAACAGTTGACAGTTAGGCAGTCTGACTAACTGTTAGACATCCGATGAAAGGAGTCTCGTGAAGAAGAAGGAATGGAAGAAGCCCCAGGTGTCCACGGTGGACTGTCGGCCGGAGGTCACGGCCTATTCTGGTGACCTCGGACGTCCGCTGACGGTCGCGAAGTAGGCTCAGCATGGATGCGCTCAGCCGTGGCGAGTTCACTGATGCCCTTTACGCACAAGGGGCACACTACTGGGACAAGCACCCCTTCCATCAGCGGCTCGCCGCTGGCGACTGCACGCCCGATGAGGTGCGTGCCTGGGTGGGCAACCGCTGGTACTACCAGTCGAATCTGTCTCAGAAGAACGCCGCCATCATCGCGAATTGCCCCTTGCCAGAAGTGCGGCTGCGGTGGGTGGAGCGCATCAAGTTCCAGGACGAGGGCGGGCTGGATGACTGGCTCGTCCTCGGCCGGGCGGTGGGACTGGGCAGCATGCCCGAACCGCTTCCTGGGGTTCGGTTCGCGGTCGACTCCTACGTGAGGTTCTGCAAGGAGAACCCATGGCGCATCGCCGCAGCCGCCGCGCTCACGGAGCTGTTCGCCCCGGACGCGATGCGTGACCGGGTTTTGGCTTGGCGCAAGCACTACCCGTGGATCGACGAGAGTGGCTACGCGTATTTCGAGTCACGGATTCCCGTGGTGCGAAACGATTCTGCCTACACGCTCGGCCTCGTCGCCGATCACTGCGCCACGCGGCAGGACCAGGAGACGGCTATCGCCGCGCTGCGGTTCAAATGCGACGTCCTCTGGGCGATGCTCGACGCCATCTCGCTAGCGGGACAGCGGCCGTGAACGGGCCACGGCTGCGCGGTGGCGTGCGCTTCGTCTTCGACGAGGCGCGGCAGCAGCACGCGGTGCTCCAGCCCGAAGGGGTGCAGCTGCTTAATGAGGCCGCGGCAGCCGTGTTGTCCTACTGCGACGGTCAGCACGATGCCGCGGCCATCACGGCGTCGCTCGGCGATTCGTTCGACGGCGTCACTCCTGCCGACGTCGAGGCGGCGCTGGATTCACTGAGTGGCCTAGGCATCCTGACCGCTGGCGAGCACCTCGTGGGCAGCGGGCACCTTGCTGGCGGTCGCCACACGTCGTCGGGCCGCGAAACCCAGGCACACGGTGGCGGGGCTCCGGTGCGGGCGGAGGTGGCGCGGGCGGGCCGGGCGGCGGTCGATCCGGCACCGTTTGGGTTGCTCGCTGAGCTGACCTACCGGTGTCCACTGCGCTGTCCGTATTGCTCGAACCCTGTGGACATGGATGGCGCCGAGCTGAGCACCTCATCGTGGTCCCGTGTCTTTGCCGAGGCACGGGACCTTGGCGTGCTGCAGTTGCACCTGTCGGGCGGTGAGCCCTTGGCACGTAAGGACCTCACCGAACTCGTAGCCAGCGCCCGGCAGCTGAGCCTCTACACCAACCTGATCACCAGTGGGATTGGCCTAACCGAGAGCCGGCTGAGCGAACTCAAGCAAGCCGGGCTCGACCATGTCCAGCTGTCTATTCAGGACGCCGATGCGCCCAACGCTGACGCTATCGCTGGAATCAGGGTGCACGAACGCAAACGGGCAGTGGCCAAACTTGTCACCGCATCTGGACTGCCGCTGTCCATCAACGTCGTGCTACACCGCCACAACGTCACGCGGCTGACGGAGATAGCGGCGCTCGCCACCGAGATGGGGGCACAGCGGCTCGAGCTCGCGCACACGCAGTACTACGGCTGGGGACTACTGAACCGGGCCGCGCTCCTGCCCACCCGTGAAGAGGTCGCCATCGCTGACGAGCAGGCGGCGCAAATCCTTGCTAGCAAGGGCGATATCGATATTGTCTACGTGCGGCCGGACTACTACGATGGCGTTCCCAAACCGTGCATGAACGGCTGGGGCGCACGCCAGCTGGTGGTCAATCCGTCCGGTGACGTGTTGCCTTGCCCCGCCGCGTCGGTGATCCCGGAGCTCGACTCCCTCAACGTGCTCGACGTGCCGCTCAAGGACATCTGGTACCACTCTGGCGCGTTCAACAAGTTCCGTGGCGTTGACTGGATGCAGGAGCCGTGCCGCACCTGCCCGCGCAAGGAAATCGACTTTGGTGGCTGCCGGTGCCAAGCGTTCCAGCTGACCGGTGACGCGGCCGCGACCGATCCGGCGTGTGCGCTGTCGCCGAAACACGAAGTGGTCACCACGATCGTCGGTCAGCGGGCGGCACTGGCGTTCACCCCGAGGCGGATCTCATGAGAGTGCGTTTGCTGGGCACCGCTGCCGGCGGAGGAGTGCCGCAATGGAACTGCGCCTGCCCGTCCTGTGTCCACGTCAGGCTCACCGGGCAGCATCGCACGCAGGAGTGCGCGGCGGTGTCCGCTAACGGGACCGACTGGTATCTGCTGAACGCCTCGCCAGATCTGCGCACCCAACTCATCACCACCCCTGAGCTGACACCCGGGCCAGGTTCCCGGCAAACCCCGATCCGCGGCGTCGTGCTCACGGACGCGGAACTCGACCACACGCTCGGGCTGTTCTCGCTGCGCGAAGCGGGATCGCTCGACGTCTACGCGACCGGAACCGTGCTGTCCGCGCTGGAGCACCATCTGCCGGTGCGGGCCATGGCCGGCGCGACGTTCCGGGAACTGCACTATGGTCGCGCGGTCGACATCGGCGGGCTGAAAGTCACCGCCTTTGCCTTGGGGGACAAGCAACCCCGCTACGTCGCGGCAGCCAATGGCACCGACTGGGTGAGCGGGCTGCGAATCAACAACATGGTTTACGCCCCGTGCTTCGGGGAGTGGACGGCCGGCCTCGACGAGGCGCTCGACAGGGCCAGGCTCGCCATCATCGATGGCACGTTCTTCAGTGCGGCGGAGATGCCTAACGTCAAGGGCCATCTGTCCATTGAGGACAGTCTGGTGCACCTCAAGCGTTTCCCGGGCGTCGAGTTTCGCTACACCCACCTCAACAACACCAACCCTCTCCTGCTGGACGGGCAAGGTTTGCCCCTGGCAGCTGAAAGCGAGCTTCTGTGAAGATCGTCAAGACATCTCTCGTCATAGCAGCGTTGCTGCTGCTTCCAGCTCCCGCGCAGGCGGCTCCCGTTCGTTACGAAGCCGAGAACGCGGTCTGTGACGGCACCATCGACTCCAATCACGCTGGGTTCTCCGGCACCGGGTTCTGCAACGCCACCAACGCTGTCGGCGGAAGCGCGACCTGGACAGTGAACGCCGCCAATGCCGGCACGGCGACGATTGGCATCCGTTTCGCGAATGGCACGACGGCGAACCGTCCAGCCGACATTTCTGTCAACGGGACGGTCGTCCAGGCGGCAAGTGCGTTTAACCCCACCGGCGCGTGGACCACGTGGGTTACCAAAACACTCACCGCTCAAGTGAACGCTGGTTCTAACACCATCAAAGTCGCGGGAACCACCGCCGCCGGCCCGGCGAACCTGGACTTCGTTGACTTCGAAGTCGCGGTCGCCGCGAACGAATACCAGGCTGAAAGCGCCACTATCTCGCAAGGTGTAGTCGAGTCCAACCACGCCGGATTCACGGGCACGGGTTTCGTGAACATGGGCAACGTCACCGGATCCTACGTCGAGTTCACGGTCACGTCGGCGGGCGGTCCACACGCGCTGGTCTTTAGATACGCCAACGGGACGACGGCGAACAGGCCACTGTCCGTCAACGGCACGACCGTGAACTTCCCCGGCACGGGAGCGTGGACGACCTGGGCCGAGGCGACCGTTACCGCGACGCTGAACAGTGGCAGCACCACGATTCGGGCCACCTCAACGACAGCTAACGGCGGGCCGAACCTCGACCGGCTCCGGCTCGTTGTCGCGGAAGGCGAACCGCCGACCGTTCCGCTGAACCCGAGAGTCACCGCGACGTCCAGCAACAGCCTCAGCCTCGCTTGGGATCCTTCTAGTGACAACGTGGGCGTTACTGGGTACCGCGTGTATGAAGGAACCACGATCGTGGCCTCGCCTGGCGGCACCACCGCGACCATCGGTGGTCTTGCGCCGCAAACGACGCATACCTACCGGATTGCCGCTCGCGACGCCGCCGGCAACGAATCGGCACAGAGCGTCGCCGTCACCGGAACGACTCAGGCGGGCGGTGTGCCCGGAATGGCTGCCGCGCCTTACGAATACTTCGGCTGGGCTTCGCCACCGGATCCCGTATCCGTCATGAACGCGACCGGCATCAAGTGGTTCACCCTTGCCTTCATCCTGTCTGACGGAAGCTGCAACCCAGCCTGGGACGGGAGCAGGCCGCTTACCGGCGGCAACGACCAAACACAGATCAATCGCATCCGCGCCAACGGCGGAGACGTCATGGTCTCCATCGGTGGCTGGTCAGGCAACAAGCTGGGCGAAAGATGTTCCAGCGCAAGCGCTCTGGCCGGTGCCTATCAGAAAGTCATCAACGCCTACAACCTCAAAGTGATCGACATCGACATCGAGAACACGGAGTGGAACAACGCGACCGTGCGGCAACGGGTGATCGACGCGCTCAAGATTGTCAAGCAGACCAACCCAGGCATTAAGACGATCATCACCTTTGGTACCACGGTGAACGGCCCCGACGCCACCGGGCGCGACATGATCAACCGTGGCGCGGCCTCTGGCCTGAACAACGATGTCTGGGCGGTGATGCCGTTCGACTTTGGCGGCTACACCGGTGACATGGGCGACGCGTCGATCAGTGCGGTCGAGGGCCTCAAAGCGGCGGTGAAGTCGGCCTATGGCTACACCGACGCCGAAACCTATGCCCGCGTTGGCCTCTCCTCGATGAACGGTCGCACCGACGTGGCGGGGGAGCTGGTGACCGTTTCGGACTTCCAGCAGATCCTCGCTTACGCACAACAGAAACACTTGGCGCGGTTCGCCTTCTGGTCGATCAACCGCGACCGGCCCTGCGGCGGGGGCACCGATCCCGATGCGTGTAGCGGGATCGCGCAACAGCAGTACGACTTCACGAAAGTCATCGCGCAATACCAAGGATAGGAGTGCACATGCGACGCATCAGCGTCACGGTGGCGGCACTACTGGCCGTATGGTTACTGCCAGCCATCGAAGCGCAGGCCGCACCGACTCGCTACGAGGCGGAAAGCGCGCCCGCGGTCTGTGACGGCACAATCGACTCCAACCATGCCGGTTTCTCCGGAACGGGGTTCTGCAACGCGACCAACGCGGTCGGGGGCAGCGCCACGTGGACGGTGAACGCCGCGAACGCCGGCACGGCGACGATTGGCATCCGTTTCGCTAACGGCACGACGACGAACCGTCCAGCGGACATCGCTGTTAACGGAACGGTCGTCCAGGCGGCCAGTGCGTTCGACCCCACCGGGGCATGGACGACCTGGGTCACCAAAACCATTACCGCCCAAGTGAACGCGGGCTCTAACACGATCAAAGTCACGGGAACCACGGCTGTCGGCCCGGCGAATCTCGACTTCGTTGACTTCGAAGTCGCGCCGCCGCAGAACTTCACCGACTATCAGGCGGAGAACTGCACGATCGCGCTGGGTGTCGTGGAGTCCAACCACACCGGTTACACCGGCACGGGATTCGTCAACACCGACAACGCTGTTGGCAGTGCCATCACCTGTAACGTCAGCAACGCTGGGGCCGCTGGTTCCTACAGTGTTGAGATCCGCTTCGCCAACGGTACGACGACGGTCCGCCCGATGGACTTGAAAGTCAACGGAACGACGGTCCAGAACATCGCGTTCCAGGGCACCGGAGCCTGGACCACATGGGCCACGCTGACCTTCAACGTAAACCTCAACGCTGGCGCGAACACGATCAACCTGACGTCAACGACCGTCAACGGCGGGCCGAACCTTGACCGGCTACGGGTCGCGGCACCGACCGACACTCAGGCTCCTACCACTCCTGGGCAGCCGGTCTGTTCCGTGAACGAAGACTCCGTAACCCTGAGCTGGCCGTTGTCCACCGATAACGTGGGCGTGGTCGCCTACGACATCTACCACGACGGAACGCTTTACGCGTCACCGGCGACGTCTCCGCACACGCTGAACGACCTGCAGTTCAACTTCACCTATCGCTGGTCGGTCTTCGCTCGTGACGCGGCAGGCAACGTCTCTGGCACCAGCCCGCTGGTGACCTGTGCGACCGGACCGTCCTCGGACACCACCGCGCCAAGCGCGCCAGGAACCCTGAGCTTCTCCAACGTCACCCAGACGTCGGCGAACCTGTCCTGGGGCGCTGCAACGGATAACGTCGGCGTCCGGTCCTATGTGGTCCGCACGTCGAGCAACCCGAACGTGCACACCGTGACGGGCAATCCGCCGGTGACCTCAGCGACCGTCTCGCTCGCGTGTGGCACTTCGTACACACTGTTTGTGGTGGCCCGTGACAAGGCTGGCAATACTTCCGGCCAAAGCAACTCCGTCACGCTGACGACCGGTGCTTGCGCCCCTGGCGTTCCGCAGACCCCGACGGTGATCGGGCCGCAGAACTGGGACATCCCTTGGGACATCTGCTTCGCTCCCGGGCAAAGCTGGGCTCTGGTAACCGAACGCGACACGTTCCGTGTCTTCCGCCTGGAAGGCAACGGCACCAAGACTCAGGTTGGCACCGTGCCCAGCAGTGTCACCACCGATGGCGAGGGTGGCCTCATGGGCTGTGCCCCGTCACCGACCTGGAACGGATCGAGCGACACGGACTGGTTCTTCATGCACACGTCGAATGACGGTGGCACGACCCAGAACCGCGTCGTGAAGATGACGTTCAACGGCACCTCGCTCACCAACCGGGTCGTCGTGCTTGGCGGCATCCGGTCGAGCCGGTTCCACAATGGTGGCCGCATCAAGTTTGGCCCGGACGGATTCCTTTATGTGGCAACGGGCGACGCACAGCAGTCGAACCTGTCGCAGGATCCCAACTCGCTGAACGGAAAGATTCTGCGCATCACCAAGACGGGAGCCGCCGCACCGGGCAACCCGTTCGGCACCCGTGTCTACACGCTGGGCCACCGCAACCCGCAGGGCCTCGGCTGGGACTCGGCCGGACGCCTGTGGGAAGCCGAATTCGGTAACTCGGTCGTCGACGAGGTGAACTTCCTGGAGTCAGGCAAGAACTACGGCTGGCCCACCTGTGAAGGCAACTGCAACGTCGCCGGCATGACGAATCCGAAGTGGACAAAGAGCACGGCATCCTGCTCGTGCAGTGGCTTCGACATCGTGAACAACGTGATCTACCTCGGCGCTCTGCGCGGGCAGCGGCTGTGGCGTTTGACGCTCAGCGGCACCAGCGTGACGGGTGAGTCGCAGTACTTCACCTCGTTCGGGCGTATTCGGGCCGTGACGAAGGTCCCGGGACAGAGCGCGATCTGGTTCGGGACATCGAACGAAGACAACAACGGTAACGGAAACCCGGACGTGATCCGGCGCTCCAACATCCAGTAGCAGCACCCCGTGCCCTGTCCGCCTGAGCGCGGGCAGGGCACTTTCGTGCGCGACAGTTGGCTCGTGTGCGCGGCTGGTGCCCGTCCCGAGCGCACGGTTTACCGGATCACCGAGGCAGGCCGCGAAGAGATGACCGACTGGGTGCGTGAACTGATCGCGGCACCTGAGCGAGAGCGGCCAAAGTTCAAGGCGGGCTTGTCTTTGCTCGCTGTGCTGCCACCCGCCGAAGCGATCGCGCTCCTGTGTGAACGGATCGCCAGGCTCGAAAGCCAGATCGCGGCCGATGAGCAAGAGCAGGCGGCCTACAGCGCGACCCTTCCGGAGATCTTCCTCATCGAAGGTGACTACGACTTGGCCGTCCGCAAAGCGGAGCTCAGCTGGACTAAGAAGCTGCTGCGCCGCCTGAGTGACGGCAGTTTTCCTGACCTCGCGAGGTGGCAACTGTTCCACGAAACCGGGCAGTTGCCACCCGAACTGGAGGAATAAGAACGGCCCGATAGCGGTGCTGCAACCGTGTCCAAGAAGGGGATGCGGCCAGTCTGCCTTATCCCGACGGCACTTTCGGGCTGATCGTCTGCCAGGCCGCGTTCAAGAACTTCACCGAACCGGTCAAGGCACTCAACGAGATGCACCGCGTGCTCCAGCCGAGTGGAGTCGCGGTCATCGAAGACATGAACCACGACGTGTCCACAGCGGACATCGCCACGGAAGTCGAACGGATGGGACAGGGCGCCAAGGACGCTTTCTTCACGCGTATGGCCTTGCGTGGACTGCGCCATCGTGCCTACACGGCTGACCGCTTCCGGAAGCTCGCCAGCGAAAGCTATTTCGGCTCAGCTGACATCGCCGCGGAAGGCATCGGGCTGATCGTCCGCCTCACCCGGGCCTAAATCGCTTTCCTGCGAAGGGAGGCGCGCCCTAGGCTGGCCATCATGCAAATATTCATGCTGGCGGTGCGCCGTGCGCGCCTCCGAACCCGCTCGCGCGGCGTGGGGCTGGCACGCGTTATCTGACGACTGGGCACGACGCCTGGTCGCCGCATCCGGAGTCCGTCAAGGGGACCTCGTCCTCGATATTGGCGCGGGCACCGGTGCTCTCACAGCTCACCTCATCGCCGCCGGTGCCCGGGTGCTTGCCATTGAGCTGCATCCAGGTCGTGCGGCCGTCCTCAAGCGACGGTTCGCCGGTGCCGCCGTCACGGTCGTGCAAGTAGACGCGAGGCGTCTCCTGCTGCCGCACCGGCCCTTCAAAGTCGTGGCGAACCCGCCTTTCGCGATCTCCAGCCTGCTACTGCGCACGCTTCTTCAGGACGGCTCTCAGCTCAAGTCGGCTGATCTGGTGCTGCAGCGTGCCGTGGTCACGAAGTTCAGCGGTGTCCATCGTGGACGCTGGCTCGCCGAAGAGCGGATCAGATTGCCGCGCAGCGCTTTTTACCCTCGGCCGCTGGTGGACACCTCGGTCCTGCATATCGGCCGCCGACGATAAGGGGGATTGACGTCACTGACTGCCGCGCATAGTGTGCACACAAATTGTAAAGCTTGTTAATTGAAGGAGGAACATGAAGGCTAGAAGGTTAGCTACGGTCGTTTCTCTAAGCGCGGTCCTGACCGCGGGCAGCGTGGTAGGTATGGTTTCCAGCGCCGCCGCGGCGCCGACCAACTGCACGATCACCTACGGGTCCAACTGGGCACAGAGCCTGTGCACAGGTGGCACCGGTCAGCACCGGATTCACATGATTCAGCGCCATTTCCTGCCCGAGGTCGGGCTCATCGCCTGCCAGGGCCCGTGGGCCAACGTCGGCCAGGTCAGCTACACGCCCTGCGCCAACCACGCGATCGTCAACGTTTTCATCACGACTCAGGGCTGAGTTACGCTCGGCCTCATGAGGCTTGAGCTGGTCGAAGGCGACATCACCGAGCAGCAAGTGGACGTGATCGTCAACGCCGCCAACTCGTCTTTACTAGGCGGTGGCGGCGTTGACGGGGCGATCCACCGCAAAGGCGGCCCGGCGATTCTGGAAGCCTGCCGGGCTTTGCGTGCCTCGCACTACGGCCGGGGTCTGGCGACCGGGCAAGCCGTGGCCACCACCGCCGGGAACCTGCAGGCGACTTGGGTCGTACACACGGTCGGTCCCGTGTGGCGGCCGAATGAAGACCGGTCAGCTCTGCTGCGCGACTGCTATGAGAATTCGCTCAAGGTCGCCGATGAGCTGGGGGCGAAAACAATTGCGTTTCCGCTCATTTCAGCGGGCATCTTCGGCTGGCCGCCTGACGACGCGGTGCGCCAAGCGGCCGGAGTGATCCAGGCTTTCGACCCGGCGAACCTCACCAAGGCACGGCTAGTCCTTTTTGGACGGTCTGTCTACGACATGGCTCTTAAGAACTCACTCGTCTGAGGGTCCGCCGGGAAGAAGGACTCGATCGCGAGTTCGGCGACCGTGATGTCGGCTGGGGTGCCAAAGGTGGCGATGGTGCCGAAGAACGAGAAGGTGCCAGCGGGCGTGCGGAGCCGAAGGGGCGTCACGACATCGGCCGCCCCGGGCAACTCCACTTCGGTCTCGGAGTGCTCATTTGAGTACCCCCGGAGTTCTTCTAAAAGCTCGTTCTGAAACGGATCGCCGGTGAGCGTCGCCTGGCGGCGAAGGCGGGTCAGCAAATGTGACCGCCACTCGCCGAGGTTGACGATGTGTGGCGCGAGGCCTTCGGGATGAAGACTGGCGCGCAACACGTTCACGGGTGGTTCGAGGAGGTGTGGTGCCACGAGCGAGGTCATCAGGGTGAGGCCGGCGTTGGCGTCCACCATGTTCCAGTGCCGGTCGATGACGACGGCGGGAAAGGGTTCATGTGCGGTCAGCAGCTGGCGGATCGCTGAGCGTACCGACGACATGCGTGGAGTGTCCAAACCAGACTCCTGGAAGACGGGGGAGAATCCACCGGCCAGCAGCAGCTGATTGCGGTCCCGCAACGGGACGTCGAGGTGTTCGGCCAGCCGCAGCACCATGTCGCGGCTCGGCTTGGACCGTCCCGTCTCGACAAAGCTGAGGTGCCTTGCCGAGACGCCGACGTCAATCGAGAGGGTCAGCTGACTGAGATGGCGTTGCTCGCGCCAGTGTTTGAGCATCTGCCCCACGGTGGTCAAGAGTTCTCCTATGCCTTGGCTTTGCGCAGGCCGATGAATTCCAAGTCGGCGAAGAGCGCGACTCCCGCTGCCTGGATGATGACATAAGCCAGGCCAAGCACGGTCAGCGACGCCGATGCGCCGAAGGCGTAGGCCGCACTGGCCGCTACCCAGACGACGTTGAAACCGATGACGGTCCATACCGCGGCGGGGTTAATGGCCTTCGCCGAGGCGACGAGCCACACCCCAACGGCGAACACCAGCAGGAAGACGCCGACGCCAAAACTGAGCCCGGCCGGGATGCCGAGCCACTGGCTCGTCTGTCGCGACAGGACAAGGGCGCCTGCCGCTGAGGCGCCCGTGACGATCGAGTCGAGCTTGAGGGCGAAACGAAGGAAGCGAGTGTTTGTCATGCCCCAACTCTCGCTCCTTCGCGTAATGCTGTCGATTACCTCCGAGGTAAGGGAAGAACGCTAGCCGCGAACCCGGTGACAAGACAGAGCGCCACGGTGACGCCGATGGTGGGCCAGGGCACGGTCATCGGGACGGGTAGGCCCATCTGCTCACTGAGCCCCGCGCGGATGGCGAGCAGCGCCCCGGTCGCGACGACCATGCCTAGTGCGGCGCCGATGGCCACGACGACCGCTGTTTCGGCAGCGACGAGGCGGCGGATCTGCCCCGCCGTCGCGCCCGCCTTACGCAGCACCAGCAAGTCGTTCAGCCGTCCACGGGTCGCCATCAGCAACGTATTGGCCACCGCGATAAGAGTAAAACCACCAGCCATGCCAACGAGAATCAGCGTGAACGTCCACACGAGACGGTCCTCCTCGGCATCGGCCTGCGCCGCATAGTCTGGTGCCGAAAGGACTTTGGCGCCAAGCCCGGGCGCTTTCACGCCATCGGCCGCCAGATAAACCGCCTGTGTCAAAACACTTGGTGGTACTAAGTGAGCCGGCACCTGAACCCCCAACGGCACTTCACGATCCGGCAGGACGTCTTGGATCGTCCACTGCACCTTGGCTCCAGAGGCGACGGTCAGTTCGACGGTGGATCCCCACTTCCAGCCATGTTTGGCTGCCAGCGTTTCGCTGACCGTCAGACCGGTGGTCTGACTGGAACCCATGACGGACAGCGGTTCCCGCCCCAGGAACACCGTCGTCGGCTTGAGCACGATCCCTGGGGAGCCGTCCACAACCGCCTGCGTGAGCCCCGGCGTCCCGTCAGCCACGAGAACCGCAGCGGTAGGCAGGGCGTCGGCTCTCCTTGCCGCATAAGCGGAAGCGCCCGTGGCAACCATCCCGGTCACGAGCATCGTGAAAGCGACCGTGAGCAAAACCGGTGCGGCGGTGGCAGCCGTGCGGCGAGCCGCTGTGGCCGCGTTTTGCCGCACGAGCAGGCCGACAGCGCTTCGGCTCAACGGTGCCATCAGCACCCGTGCCAGCGGTGGCACGACAACCGGTGACAGCAAGCTCATCGCGACCACGAGCGCCATCGCGGTCAGCCCGGCATACGTTGGCATCGACAGCGCGTCAGCGCTTGCCGTCGCGACGCCGGCCAGGACGCCGATCGCTGCGGCGAGCACCCCGCCGATCCAGCGAGACCGGGTCATCGGGCGGCGTTCCGCTTCGGCCACCCGCAGCGCCTCCAGCGGACGCACGCGGGCGGCCCGATGGGAGGCGATCCACACACCGGCGGCCGCGACGGCGATCCCGGTCAGGTAGGCGGCCGCCATCGGCAGCGGGTCATAGCGGACCGTGAAGCTGGCCGGCTCGACTCCGGCATCGATCAGCAGGCTGCCGACCACTGGCGCACCAACGACACCGAGGGCGACCCCGATCGCGCCCGCGCTCGCGGCGACGAGGACGGCCTCTCTGAGGAGAAGGCGGCGCAACTGTCCGGGTGTGGCACCCACCGCGCGCAGCAAACCGAACTCCCGCCGCCGTTGCAGCACGCTGAACGAGAACGTTGCCGCGACAAGGAAGACGGCGACGAACGCTGACAGCGCACCCATCGCGGTGAGCACCTGCATGCCGATCCAGCGCGTTCTCGCGTCACCGGGAGGCTCCAAAGCGGACAGTTCACTGCCCGCAAGCACCTGCGCCTGGCTGCCTACGATCGCTTTGACCGCAGCCGGGTCGACATCGCCGAGAACGCCGATCGCCAGTACTCCCGTTTCCGGCGGCACGTCTCGGAAATAGAGCTCGGTTCCATCGTGCACGGCCGAGACACGGTAGTCGCGCGGTCCTGGCGCGGTCAGGATGGTGACGGTGTCGCCGGGTTGGCGTCCCAAGTCAGCAGGCACCGCGACCTCGTCCGCGTTGGCAGGCGCCGACCCTGACGTGACCCGGGTGTTACCGAGAACCGCTGTGGCCCAGGTATTTCCGGCCGTGGCCTTGGCGGGCTTTCCGTCAATGACAGCCTGCGCGTAAAACGGTGTGTCCAGCACGCCGTGCAGCTTTTCGGCGAGGGCGGTGGCTTCGGCGATGGTCCAGCGGGGGTGGTCGGGGAAGGTGTCGGACGGAGCTTGCGCGGGCAGGGGTGTCACCGCGACGGTGGTCGCCGAAAAGCGCTGCGGTACTTGAGGTTTTGCGGAAACGAGGAGTAATGCGGTGAGGGTCAGCATCGTGACGCCGAGGAGCAGGGCCACGAAGCTGCCGAGCAGCCGCACGCGGTTGGCTTTGACCGAAGCGAGGCTTAGCATGACGCCTCCATCGTGGCCATCTTCGCGGCGATCGCGTCCGCGGAAGACTTCGCGAGTTCGTCGACCATATGACCGTCTGACAACAGAAGCACTCTGTCGGCATAGGACGCCGCGACCGGGTCATGGGTGACCATCACTACCGTGGCCGGAAAGTCCCGCAGCAGTTCCATGACACCCCGGGAGGTCTTGCTGTCCAGCGCCCCGGTCGGTTCATCGGCGAATAGCACGGCTGGGCGAGTGATGAGTGCGCGGGCGAGCGCCACCCGTTGCTGCTCACCGCCGGAAAGCTCGCTGGGGTAGTGGCTTTCCCGGCTGGCGAGCCCGACTTGAGCCAGCGTGCTCGTGATTTCCTTGGCGGGCGGCTTGTTGCCGGCGAGATGGCGGGGCAGGGCCACATTCTGCGCCGCGGTCAACGAGGACACCAGATTGAACGCCTGAAACACGAAGCCAACGCGCTGGCGCCGCAGGAGGGTGAGGCCGGTTTCGCTCAGACCGGTCAGCGAGACGCCATCAATGATGATCTCGCCAGCTGACGGGCGGTCCAGCCCGGCGGCGCAATGCAGCAACGTTGACTTGCCTGACCCGGAAGGGCCCATGATCGCGGTGAAGGTGCCCTCGGCGAAGCTGGCACTGACCCCATCGAGGGCCGTCACCTTCTCGCCATACGTTTTCGTCACGGAACGCAACTCGATCGTCATGCGGTCAAGTCAAGGCGACAGAGCGCAGTGGCACATTGGCTCTGGGACGAGACCTGAAGGTATACCTAGCGCTAGTGTGTCGGCCCCGGCGGCAAGATAACGTCGGTGTCGTGATCGCTCGCAGTGCGCTTGAGGCCCTGACCCAGAGCCCCCTGCGGCTGCTGCGGTCAGCCTGGCCTTGGCGCTCGCTGGCCTACCTGCTCCTGAGCGTGATCCCGGGCGCGTTCATCATCTCGGTGGGCTGGCTGGGCGGGCAACTCATGGGCACGGTCGGGCCCACGCTCGCGGGTTTCACCGTCGTCATTGTGGCGACGCCGGTCATCAATGCCTTCGAGCGGCTGCGGCTCAAGCTCGTGGACCGGTCACCCGCGTTGCCGCGGGTCCGTGGTTCGCTGATACGCCGCCTTCGCGACTCTGACGCCTGGCGTGAGTTCGCCCACGCCCTGGTCGCGATGCTCGCGCTGTGGTGGATCGACCTCCTGGTGCTGGCCGTCGCTCTCGGCGTGCCGGGGACGTTCTTGACCGCTCCGTTTCAGCCCAATGGCACGGGCCCGGTGGCGACGGTGTTGTTCACGCTGGCGGGATTCCTGCTCATCCCCGTAGCCGCCTATCCGCTCACCGCCTGGGCCGGGGCTAGAGCGGCGATGAGCCGGGCGATCCTTGGCTCACAAGACGAACTCGCGCGCTCGCGCGCCCGGCTGATGGGCGCGTTCGAACTAGAACGCCGCCGCATCGAGCGAGACCTGCACGACGGTGCCCAGCAACGGCTCGTGGCGCTGAGCATGAAGCTAGGACTGGCGAAACTGTCCGCTGACGTGAACTCGCCGCTGTACAAGGAGATCGATGAAGCGCACGAGCAAGCGAAGCTGGCGTTGAGTGACCTGCGTGAACTCATTCGCGGCGTTCACCCGCAAGTGCTGTCGGGACGAGGTTTGGCGGCAGCTGTTCGGGACGCGGCAGGCAGGTCCCCGGTGCCCGTGACCGTTGACCTCCCGTCAACACGGCTCGATGAGGCCGCTGAAGTAACCGCCTACTACGTGGTGACCGAAGCCCTGGCAAACGTCGCCAAACACAGTGGCGCTCAACGGGCCTGGGTCAGTGGAGAGGTGAGCAAAGGCTTGCTGCGACTGGAGATTGGCGACGATGGAGTCGGCGGTGCCGATCCGGCGGCAGGCTCCGGGCTGACCGGCCTCGCCGACCGCATATCCACTTTGGATGGACAGTTCAGCGTGTCCAGTCCGGCCGGTGGCCCAACGGTCGTGCGGGTGGAGCTGCCATGCTCCGCATAGTGCTAGCCGAAGATGCCGTGCTGCTGCGCGAAGGACTCGTGGGGCTCCTGGAGCGATTTGGCAGCCAGGTGGTGGCTGCCGTCGCAGATGCCGAGGCGCTGATCGCGGCGGCGACGGAGCTTGAGCCCGACATCGTGGTGACCGACGTCCGGATGCCACCGTCGTTCACCGACGAAGGTTTGCGGGCCGCTCTAACCTTGCGCCAAACACGGCCATCGCTGCCGGTGCTCGTGCTGAGCCAATACGTCGAGCAGACCTACGCCAGTGAACTGCTCAACTCAGGACGCCACGCTGGTACGGGTTATCTGCTCAAGGACCGTATCGGCGAGGTGACCGAGTTCGCCGAAGCCGTGCGCACCGTGGCCGCCGGTGGAACCGTGATCGACCCTGAAGTCGTGCGGCAACTGCTGGAACAGCAGCGCGGTCCGTTGCAGCGCTTGACGCCCCGTGAGCACGAAGTGCTGGGACTGATGGCCGAGGGGCGGTCAAACGCCGCAATCTCCCGTGCCCTTGTCGTGACCGAGGCGGCGGTGGCCAAACACATCGCCAGCATCTTGTCCAAGTTGGACCTTCCACCGGATCAGGATGACCACCGCCGTGTGCTCGCCGTCCTGGCCTATTTGCGCGGCCAGTGAATCAGTGCTCCTCGGGCAGAGGCTGCTTCGGAAGCAAGAAGACGGCAGCGAAAGTCAGCGCTAGCAACCCGCCTTCGACCCACAGCACCGTGTTCATCGCGTTGCCGAAGCCACGAGCCAGCTGGTTGAAGAAGATCGTGCCGAGGATGGCGATGCCCAGTGCGCCACCGAGTTGCTGGATCGACGTGAGCGCACCAGAAGCGGAGCCGGTTTCGTTTGGCTCGACTCCAGCTAGGACGGTGTTGAAGAACGGCGACATGAGCAGTCCCATGCCGAATCCCACGACGGCCAGTCCGGGCGCGAGCTGCCACGGGGTGACGCCAATGCCTTGCGTGTCAAGGATGTAGCCGAAGATCGCTACGCCAGCACCCATGATGAGAAGACCGGCGTGCATGAGCTTGCGGCCGAAGCGTTCCATCAGACCGGCATTCGCCGCGACGAACCCGATGATCATTCCGAGTGCTTGTGGAGTACCCGCGAGACCTGCTTTTAGGGGTGAGTAACCCAAACCGAGCTGAATGTAGAGCGTGAAGACCAGCCCAAAGCCGATCATCCCGGAGAAGAAGGCAAGCCCGGCCACGAGGCCACCGGTGAAGGCGCGCTTACGGAACAGCGACGGCACGATCAGTGGTTCGCCGCCAGCGCGGTGCTTGCGCGTCTCGTACCAGGCGAATAGTCCAAACACGACGGCAGAGCCCGCCAGGAGCAGGTAGGTCCACGCTGGCCAGCCGAGCTCGCGTCCTTGCACGAGCGGGTAAACGAGCATGGCCGAAGCGGCTGAGAACAAAAGCACGCCAGGCAAGTCGAGCTTGGTGGCGTGCGTGGTCTTCGTCGCGGGCAGGAACTTGACCGCGGCGACGAGCGCGGCGATACCGATGGGCAGGTTGATCAGGAAGATCATGCGCCAGCCCGTGCCAAAGAAGTCGGCGTCGACGAGCCAGCCCGCCAGGATCGGGCCACCCACGGCGGAGATGCCCATGACCGGGCCAAAGGCACCGAACGCGGCGCCCATTTCCTTAGGCGGGAACATCTCTTTGATCAGGCCAAGACCTTGCGGCAGCATGACGGCGCCGAATAGACCTTGCAGAACCCGTGCGGTGACAAGGATTTCGGGCGACTGGGCGATGGCGCACAGCAGCGACGCGACGACGAATCCCGCGGCACCGATGATGAACATGCGCTTGCGGCCGAAGATGTCGCCGAGCCGGCCGCCCGTGAGCAGGCCGACAGCCATCGCGAGGGTGTAGCCCGCGCCAAGCCACTGGACGAGCGATTCGGTGCCGCCGAGGCTGGCTTGGATCGACGGCCCAGCGACCGTGGTGACGAGTGCGTCGAGCAGATCCATGATCTCGACGGCGAGGATGACAAACAGCGCGGGCCAGCGCCATCTATAAAGCGTTTGGGCGACCGGAGCCGCGGGTTCCACCCGTGTGGTGGTCATGAGGTTCCCCCAAAAGAACAGTGTTCGTTGTTGACGAACACTGTTCTACATTCGGAACTACGTTCGCGTCAAGTACGATGTTCGGCATGCAACCGCAGATCCCCGCTCCGCCGTGGCGCCCGGAACGCCGCAAGAGCACGAAACCCCAGCTCAGTCAGGACGTGATCGTCGACACGGCGCTCAAGATTCTCGATGCTGAGGGAATGGCGGCCGTCACTATGCGAAGGGTGGCCGAGGAGCTGAACACCGGCCCGGCCTCGCTTTACGCGCACGTGAGCAATAAAGAGGAGCTACTCGATCTCATCTACGAGAAGGTGGCGGCGGAGATCCCGGTTCCGGAGCCCGACCCCGAGCGGTGGGTCGAGCAGTTGCGCCAGTTGTGCCTCGACTCGTTTCACGTGCTGTCCGCGCACAACGACATCGCGTTGGTGGCGATGGCCAACCTGCCGACCGGCCCCAACACGCTGAAGCTTGGCGACGCGATGTTCGGCATCATTCTCGCGGGCGGGATTCCGCCGCGGGAGGCAGCCTGGGCGATCGACCGCATCTCGCTTTATCTAACCGCGGATGCGTATGAGGGTTCGCTGTACACGCTGAAGCAAAAGGCTAGCGGCCTGGGCATGCAGGAGTGGCAGTCGGAGTACTTTGGCCGACTGCACAGTTACTACGCATCGCTGCCGCCGCAACTGTTTCCGGCCCTGACGGCCAACTTGGACGCCATGATGTCTGGTGACGGCGAGGAGCGCTTCGAGTTTGGGCTCGACATGATGATCCGGGGGCTGCTGTCATACGCCCCGCAGCACAAGGGAAAGGGTGTTAAGCGCGCCCGGCCATAACCGCTCGGGTGGCGTGCCGTAGCCGGCCACGATGCCGGCGCTGCGCGGCGTGCCGTGCCAATGCGGACCAAGACCCGCTAAACGCAAGCCACGTTTGGCCGCCGCCGCGATGACGTCAGCCTCGCTCACGTTGTCTGGCAAGGCGATGAGAGCATGCAGGCCCGCCGAAATTCCCTGCACTCTGTGTGAGGCGAGCCGTTCGGCCAGCAGATCTCGGCGCTTGCGGTAATGCTGACGGCACGCGCGCACGTGACGGTCGAACGCGTGCGTGGCTATCAAGTCGGCCAGGGCGAGCTGTCCTAAGACTTCACTGTGGCCGTCGGAGAGCCGCTTGGCTGCCTTTACTGGTTCGACGAGCGCCGGCGGCAGAATCATCCACGCGAGCCTGAGCGCCGGGGCGAGTGTCTTCGCCGCCGTTCCAAGGTAGACAGTGTGATCGGGTGCCGCGCCCTGCAAAGCCCCGACCGGCTGCCGGTCATAGCGGAACTCGCCGTCGTAGTCGTCCTCGATGATCAGTCCGCCGGTGGAGCGGGCCCACTCGGCGAGCATGCGCCGGCGTTGCGGGTGCAGGGTCACGCCCATCGGGTACTGGTGAGCCGGTGTGACGACGACAGCCTTAGCTTTGGCTGGCGGCGCAGTCGCGCCAAGGGAATCGACAGAAAGCGGCAGGACGGGACGTCCAGTGAAGGCTACGACGTCACGGTGGAAGGAAAGGCCCGGATCCTCCATCGCGATGGGACCGTCAACGACCCGGGCGAGCAGGCTCAGCGCCTGAACATAGCCCGTCGTGATGACGATGCGGTCCGGTGACGCGAGCACACCCCTGCTGCGGCCCAGATATTCGGTCAGTGCGAGGCGCAGCTCTAACGCTCCCGCCTCGGGACCATAGCCGTAGGTGTGCGCGGGTGCGACCGCCAGCGCCCGGCGCATCGACCTCAGCCAGGCGGCCGTGGGAAACGTTGTCACGTCAGGGGTTCCCGCCCCGAGGTCGTAGAGGAACGTATCGTCCACTGGCGACGAAGGCTCTGCGAGCGGACCGGCTGACGGCAACTCGGCCACCACCGTTCCGGAACCGGTTCGGGCGGCGAGGAAGCCTTCGGCGGTCAGCTGTTCGTAGGCGGCGCTGACCGTGTTGCGGGCGAGCCCGAGTTCCCTGGCCAGATCGCGGGTGGACGGCAGCCTGGTGCCGGGGGACAAGCGCCCGTCCCGGATGGCTTCCCGTAGCGCCGTCTCCAAGCCCGCTCTGCGGCCGCCCACGGCCAGCTCCAAGTGGAGGTCGACGCCAGAATTGGCCCAATCAAACTGCATAAGAATGGACCTTAGCGCAGAGCCATTTCACGCCTAACGTTGATGACATGACAGACATGCGCCTCGCGGTAGACAAACTGGCCCCACACATCAACAAGGCGATGAACGCCCTCGATACAGCTTCCCGTAAGACCACCATCGAGCCAGCTCTGCTGGAGCTGGTGCGCCTGCGGGCTTCGCAGCTCAATGGCTGCGCCTACTGCGTCGACATGCACAGCACCGACGCACGCAAGGGCGGCGAGACCGAGCAGCGGCTCTACGCGGTCGCGGTGTGGCAGGAGACCCCTTTCTTCAGCGCTCGTGAGCGGGCCGCGCTCGCGCTGACCGAGGCCGCCACACGCCTGACCCACGGCCCGGTGTCCGATGAGGTGTTCGGCGCGGCGGCCAAGGAGTTCAACGAGACCGAGCTGGCCGAACTGATTTGGACCATCACCGTCATCAACGCCTGGAACCGGCTCGGCGCGACCGCCCGCCCTTGGGCGCTGGAGGCGACGCGATAAGAACGGCGATGCCGTCAAGCAACCGCGCGAGGCCGAACTCGAACAGGGAATCCAGATCCAGGTCGAGTTCGGTCTCTAGCATCAGTTTCACCACCGTCGAGTAGCGCGATGAAGCCGCGAGCGTGCTCAAAATGGCTTCCTGCCCCTGCATCCACTCGTCATTGGTCAACCCGGTGTCCTGCTCCGCCTCGGCTTCTGCCTCCAGGCTCGTGGCGATGCCGCGCACATAGCTGAAAAGCATGACGTGGATATGAATCATCGCCTCGTGCCCCAAACCCAGCCCCTCCACTGATTTGAGCACCCAGTCGGTGTGGGATAACGCATTGGGGGCCAGCTGTGGCCGGGTCAGTGACATGACCGGGGCGAGCCAGCGGTGCCGTTTAAACATCGCCCAGGTGTGCCGGGCCGCCGCGTCGAGCTGAAGCCGCCACCCCTCGGGCCGTTTGGGCATCGGAATTTCGCCGAACACCGTGTCAATCATGTGCAGCAGCAAGTCGTCTTTTCCGCGCACGTAACGGTAGAGCCCCATGGTTGCGACGCCTAGCTCCAGGGCGATGCGGCGCATGGAAAGAGCCGAAAGCCCTTCAGCGTCCGCGATATCCAGTGCCATCGCGACGATGCGTTCACGGGACAATCCGCCATGGTCGCGTTTGGAGGGACGGCCTACCTTGGAAAGGCCTGAAACAACCGTGCCCACGCCCGGAACGACGGTGACCGCGCCCTCCTGCTGGAGCAAAGCGAGCACCTTCGTCGCGGTGGCGATGGCGACGCCCCACTTAGCCGTGATTTGCCGTGCCGACGGGACGCGATCGCCGGGGGACAACTCGCCAGAGGAGATGAGGGCACGAATATCGTCTGCGATCTGCTGATATGGCGGCTTGGCCATCGTGCTTCTCCCTGCCCGGTACTAGTACACCGGTGGTGGTGTACTGCCCGTTTGTGATTGGTGTACTAGTACTCCGTTGAGCTGTTTTGTTGACCCGCTTACGGTGTACAGCGTACACAACTGATGGGAGACAGCAATGCGCAACAGGACCGTTCTTATCTCGGGTGCCAGCATCGCCGGGCCAGTGCTGGCTTATTGGCTGCACCGGTACGGCTTCCAGCCGACCGTCGTCGAAATCGCCCCATCGCTGCGGCCAGGAGGGCACGCCGTCGACATCCGGGGCGCGTCGCGCCAAGTCGTCGCCGAGATGGGCCTCACCGAGCGCATCAAGGCCAAGAGCGTGCCGGAGAAAGGATTCGCTCTCGTTGACCGCAAAGGCAACATGAAGGCACGCGTCGCCGCGGAAGCCTTTGGTGGCGAGGGCATCGTGGCCGAGATCGAAATCATGCGCGGTGACCTGAGCGAAATCCTTTACGACGCTTCGCTTGACGGCACCGAGTATTTCTTCGGCGACCGCATCACGGCTCTCGACGAAGGTGCCGATGGCGTCAAGGTGACCTTCGCCAGTGGTCTCGTCCGCTCCTTCGATCTCGTCATCGGCGCCGACGGCGTCCACTCCGGAGTGCGCGCGCTCGCTTTCGGGCCGGAAGAACGGTTCGTCACCTTCCTCGGGGGCTATACCGCCTACTTCACTGTTGCTGACCCGGGTGACCTAAACAACTGGTTCCTGATGTACAACGAGCCGGGCGGCCTGTGCGCGGGCATCCGTCCCGAGCGCGGTGGCACCGCCAAAGCGTCGCTGTCGTTCACTTCGCCGCCGCTTTCCTATGACCGCAAAGACCTTCAGGCGCAGAAAGACCTTTTGTCGCAACGATTCGCAGGTGCGAGCTGGCGTGTGCCGGATCTGCTCGCCGAAATGCGGCAGGCGCCCGACTTCTACTTTGACAGTCTGTGCCAGGTGCGCGTGGATCGCTGGTCACGCGGCCGGATCGCGTTGATGGGCGATGCCGCGCACTGCGCCTCGCCGCTTAGCGGACTGGGCACGGCTGCTTCGCTCCTTGGGGCTTATGTGCTTGCCGGTGAGCTGGCGGCCACGCCGGATGACCACGAGCGCGCTTTCTCGGCGTACCAGATGGAAATGAAGGGTTTTGTGGAGCAGGCCATGGAATTGCCGCCCGGAGGTGTCAACGGCATGGCGCCGAACTCGAAGATGATGATCGCCCTACGCAACTTGTCTATGCGAATGATTACCAAATGGCCGATGCGCCAGCTCATGGCCAAGCAGGCCGCGAAAGCTGACGCGATAAGCCTTAAGCACTACGGCGGCGCTTCGCGATGACTCGCTTGGCGTCTCCCGCGCCAAAGCCGGCGTTGAGATGGAAGAAGTTGTCCGGGTCGTAGAAGGACTTCACGGCCCGCAGGCGCTTGAGGTTCGCTGTGGTGTAAGCGCGTTCGGTCTTTTTGGGATCGCCGGTGAAGTTGAGGAATCCCGCGCCTGCGGCGTCCGGGCTCAGCTCATCGGCGATCGTCGCGGACGGGTTGTCCAGGATGACGGAGAACGGCATGTCGCGGTGGCCAACGGGACCCGCGTCTGGGCCAGGGTTGGCCAAAGCGCCGCCCCAGTGCCGGATCTCAACGGTGGAGCCGTTTTCCTCGTGGTTGGCCACGGCCGCGCCGAGCACGTCGTCGGTGAGTTTGGCGAAGTAGTCGAAGTAGCGGGCCGCTGTGCCGCCCATGCTCGCCTCGGCGTATCCCATTTCGCGCACATCGGTCGTGGCGGGCTCGGTCCACAGTGGAACGTGGTGGCCGATGGACAAGGTCTTCACGATGACGAGGTTGTCGCGCACCACCGCGGCACTGCTCACCTCGTCGGGCAGGTTCAGCGCCCAATCCCGGTAAGCGGCAAGGTTTTCGAAGAGGTCACCGGTCAGCGTTGACGTTCCGGCATACACCTTCGCCACGGGGTATAGCTTGAATTCAAGCCCGGTAACGATGCCGAAGTTTCCGCCGCCACCGCGCAACGCCCAAAACAGATCGGGATACTGGTCGGCGCTCGTGGTCAGCAAACGTCCTTCCGCGGTAACGATTCTGGCCTTCGTGACACTGTCGGCGGCGAAGCCAAACTTGCGGGCGAGCCAGCCCATTCCACCCCCGAGGGTGTACCCGGTGACGCCGACCGTTGGCGAAGAACCCGACAGAGGCGCCAAGCCAAGCGGGGCAGCCGCTTTCAGCACCTGACCCCATGTCGCGCCGGGGCCTACCTTGGCGATGCGGCGGTCTGGGTCAATCAGAACAGCCGCCATCTCGTTGGTCCGAAGGAGCACGGCACCGTCGGTGGACTGGTGTGTCCCGTGTCCGGTCGCCTGCACCGCGAGGGGCAGGTTCTGTGAACGGGCCGTCAGGATGGCGCCGCGCACGTCTTCGGTGCGCTCAGCTTTGACAATCATCGCCGGGTGCGGGTCGAGGTCGGCACGCAGCGGCTTACGGAGGAGGTCATATTCGGCGTCGCCGGGCAGGTAAGTCGTCATGCCTATAAGACGGAGCCGACTCGCCTAACTTATCGCTTCGAGCGAAGAAATTTCTTTGCCCAGGTCAGGGAGCTTCTTGCCGAAGCTCGTAACGACGATCTTCTTTCCCTCCCGGCTCCACGTGCCCTCAACCCGGCCGTTGACCAAGATGATCGGCTGGAGGAAACCGCCACCGCGCTGAAGGTGCTTAGCGTGAGCCGGGTCGAGGGTGAACGAGCGATCTTTGTAGCCGAGCAGCCAAGGGTCCCAATGTCCCAGCATCTTCGTGGGCAGGTCGGCTTTTGCTGAGGACGGCTGTTCCAGCCCGGCGAGTGCCTTGCGAGCGTCGGTGAGCGACAGGCCAGACCAGGCCGCGAAGTCCTCTGGCTCAGCCGGCCCGTAGCCCGCCAGATAACGCCGCCCGAGTTCCGTGAGCGGATCGTCCACAGGGGAACCCTTGACGGTCAGCCGCTCATAGCCGGTGGCGGTGCGATGGATCAGGCCACTTAGCGCCGCTGTCGCGACCAGATATGCCTCGGCCTGTCCCGCCGCCACGGCAATGCCCCGTTTGCGGACCGCCGCGACCAGCTCCTCGCGCGTCCCCGGCGCGCTGTCGGCCACGATGGGCAGCGCCTCCTTGAGCAGCTCATCGGTCAGCCCGAGCTGATGCCTGCGGCCGCGCTGCCGCGCGATGAAGCGCGGACCCAAGAGGTCAAGCAGCCAGCGGACATCCTGTTTAGCCACGACATGCAGCGTGCCGCGCATCAGCCATGTCTTGATAAGGCCACTCTCATCGACCGAAGTCGCCCGTGGCCTCAGCGCGTATTTCGCGACCCACTCATCCTGCGCCTGCAACCCGACCAGGCGCCGCACGACCTCTAACGACGTGCCAACCGGTGCTATCAGTCCCTGACTCGCCATCCGCGCCGCTGCGACATCCACCCGCCCGACGTTACTTCAACACCGACTGCGTCAGCCCGCCGCTGTCGACGTGTTCGGCAAGACAGAAGCCGAAATCCACTCCGGGCTCTGGCGCCACGACAGTCTGAACAACGAGAGGATCACGCTGAAACTGGTCGGCTACATCCAGTTTGAACAACTGGGCGCACCGCTCATAGGCCTTGTCGCGGATTTCGTCCTCCGACTGCTCGTGCCCGGTGAGCTTGAACAGCGCGAAAACTTCGGCATCATGCGGCTCATCGCAATCGACCGGCTGCGACATCGAGATGTCGCCACCGCTGACATCGGTCAGGCAGACGCCCTTATCGAGCGCCACCTCAGGCTGGAAGTCGCGGATCGCCTCCACAACAAAACTGCCGAAAGCCGCACACATGCCGAGCCACACCATTCCAAGCATGATTCCGGCGATCGCGATTCCCTTGCCGTGATCGTTGCGCTTCTTGATCTGCCGCAAGGCAACCAAGCCCAAAATGATGGCGAGCGGGAACACGGCCACGATGCCCAGCACCAGCGCCGCGATGGCAAGGCCGTTTGTCCGCTGCCCGCCGCGGCTGATTGGCCCACGATTGCGAAGCGGGCGGCTGGTAGTCGGGGTTTAGCTGGGTCATGACGCGGGAGACTACGCGATGGTGGGCCCGCTCCGCAGACCCCCCATCGGACGCTACTTCAGCACCGACCCAGTCAACTTGCCGCCCGGCCGCTCCACAACGCACAAAACGCGCTTACTATTGCGGTTACCGAGATCGAAGTTCACAGCCAAGGTGGGCTCGCTCTGGCTTTCGCTCTTGGCATCTAGCTTGAAAAGCTGTTGACAGCGTTCAAAGGCTTGGGATTGCTGTTGTATCTCGCTGCCGTCTTTTTCCAGGTTGACCAGGCCAAAGACCTCAACATCGTGTGATTCGCCGCAAGGGACTTTTTCAGCATTGGCGAAGTCCTTGTTTCCCGCCCAATTGAAGCACTCCCCGGCCCGGACGGATTCGTAGCCGAAGCCGGGGGCAGAGCCGTTTGCCAAGTCCGTCATTTTGCTGGCGAAAGCACAGTATCCAACGACCCAGGCAACACTCAGGACAATTCCCGCGATCGCCAGCTTCTTGCCCTTCTCCCCAGACCGCTTGATCTGACCTAGGGCGATGTATCCGAAGATGGCAGAAAGTCCCACGCCCCCAACGAGTCCCAGCACGAGGGAAACAACGGCGAACGCATTTGTCCGTCGTTCCGGGTTCTGGCCGTCAGGCATCACGTAGGTCATGACGCGGGAGACTACGCGATAGGGGGCCTGCTGTGCAGGCCCCCTATCGTCCTAGATGGCGATGCGGTGGACGCCGCCGAGAGCTGTGCCCGCGAACAGGAACTTGCCATCGGGGCTGACCGCCAGGGTTTGCACGTCAAGGTTCGACAACCCGGACGAGATGTTGCGCCACGTCAGGCCACCGTCGTCGGAACGCAGCACGCCGCGGCCGCCCTTGATAAACCCGTTGGGCCAGTGGCTTGCCGTCGAGGCGTAGAACACGCCGTTGGCCTTGACGACATCGGTGACCAAAGTGGACAGTGTGCCGGTGTCACCTTGCCGCCAGGTGCGGCCACCGTTGGTGCTCATGATGACGCTTCGCCCGGCGGCGATGAGCCGCTCGCCGTCGAAGTAGATGGTCGCGAAAGCACCGTCGAAAACCTTCGTAAGCGTGACGCCGCCGTCATCGGAGCGGTATAGCCCACTGGAATTGCTGAGCCACAACCTGTTGGCGTTGGCGAGGTCGCCAGCCACGGCTTCGAACGGCATGCCGTGATAGAGGTTCTTCCACGTCGTACCACCGTCGGTGGTGGCGTAAAGGCCTGCCCCACCCAAGCGGGCGAAGCTGACGTAGACCTTGTTGGGATCAGCGGGGTGCACCGACAGGGCCGTCGGAACCTCCGTGCTGTTGCCCTTCTCCTCCCACGTCTGACCGCCGTCGCCGCTGCGCTGCACCGAGAACGAGCCAAAGGCGCTCTTCACGACCCGCCAAACCACGTTCTGGTCGTGCGGTGAGGTGACCACAAACCGTGGTGTGACACCGATCCAGCCCTCGTCACCGGAGTTGCCCCAATCCGGGGAAGCGGCCGGTGCCTGTGTCTTGTACAAGCCCACGTCGGTTCCCGCCATGAGCGTGTTGCCCGAGAAGGCAAGGTCGTAGACGGTCTGGCCCTGCACACCGATGCGCTGGGTTCCGTTGTATAGCCCGGAAGTCAGCGAGTGCGTCACCGTGCCGTCAGCCCAGCGGTCATAGTCCAGCTGTGCCGCGTCTGGAACGGCGACGGCCATATCAGCCCACGTGCGGCCGTTGTCGTGGCTGACGATTCCCTTGCGCAGTGAAGTCGCGAGGAAAATGTCATTGCCCGACATCGACAATTGCGTGCCCCAGAAGCTAGGCATGCTGTAAAGCGTTGACCACGTCTGGCCCTTGTCATAGGAGCCAACGATGCCAACCCTTGGCACCCAAGCCGCGATGACGGTCTCGTTAGCCACAATGCTGTACAGGTAGTTGGCGCTGTAAATCTGCCGCGTCTCGCCGGTGATACCTTCGCGGACCCAGATGCCCCGGCTCGTGTTGAGGTAGAGGTTGCCGTTAGCGATAGCCGCGTGTGTCACGTAGTCGCCCGTGCCGTTGCTTTGCTGCGCCCAGGTCTCGCCAGCGTCGGTGCTGATGAACAAGTCGTTGTCCGTGACCGCGACCAGGGTTTGCCGCGTGGCGTCGGCGACCATCGTGACCAGATAGCCACTGATTTCCGCCAGCACCTTCCAATCGCCGCCCTTATTAGTGGTACGCAAGAGCTTCGTCTTGCCATCGCCCACGTCAGTGGCGCCGTACCACCAGGTGCCGTCCTTCTGGTCGTCGACGATCACGACGGGAGGACGGGCGGGAGCGAAGACCGGGACGCGGTTGAGCTCGGTCCACGACGTTCCCTTGTTCGTGGTGAGCCAGACCCCCGCCTTGTGACCGTCCTGGGTCATGATGCCCTGCTGCGGGTTGCTGGGCGACAGGCTCAGTTGCCCACCCATGTTGTACGGGCCGGCCGGCTCCCAGCGCTTCTTACGATCCTTTTCGGGCAGCACCTCGAAACTGCTGGTGCCGTTGAGAACCTGGCCCGTCGTGGCACGGGCGGTAACGGCGACCCGGTAGGTGCCCTCGTGCTTGCCTTCGACGTTCGCTGAGTACCACGAAGGGTTCACTTGGGTCGCCGTGACTGTCTTCTTTGGACCCTGCGGCGGCTCAACCGAGATGACCGGCGGGGCCGACAGTTCGGCCGGGCTGTAGATGTAAACCGTGGACGGTCCGTCTGCCGGGTCGGGTGACGTTTGCACCATCAGCGGTTTGACGACCAGAAGGTACGGAACGTGCACGGCCGGCCCATTGTCTGGTGTGGCCGTGACCGTACCGGAGAGTTCAGCGTTGCCATCGGGACGTGCCGCTTTCACGGTCACTTCGACGCTCGCGGACGCGCCGGGTCCTATGACGACAGACGACGGGCTGACCGTCGCGTTGTCATCCCCCGTCACCTTTACGGTCCGTGCGGTGGACGAAGTGTTCTGCAACGTCACGGTTTTGGTTCCGCCCACGGTGTTCTTCGACAGGTCGGCGAGCCCGAGCGACAGCGAGGGCGGGTCGGCCAGGACGACAGCCTTAGCCGCGGCCACGAGGTCGATGCGGCCCGCGCCATGGTCGGTCGCTGCCGTGCCGGACAGTTGCTTCGACGTCCCCATGAGGGCCGCCTTGACCTGAGCCGGAGTTTGCTGCGGGTTCAGCTGACGCAACAACGCCGCCGCGCCGGCCACATGTGGAGCCGCCATCGACGTGCCCGACATCCGGTATTCGCCTGGTGCGTAAAGCGCTTTTGGCACCGCGGAGCGAATGTCCACGCCCGGAGCGACGAGGTCCGGCTTGAGGCCGAATGAGCGATCCGGTCCACGTGAGGAGAATGAAGCGATCTCATCGGTGCGGTCATCGCCACTGAGCTTGATGTCAACCCGGCCAGCCGCGAGCAGCCTGGTGAGTTCCTGGTACTGCGTGTTGTCCATGCCCATGACGACAAGGCGGTCCATGCGGAACGTGTCGCCGGAGGCAAGGATGCGGTTAGACGCCGCCACCTGGGCCACGCCTGGCTGAACCGACCAGGGGCCCATGCCATAGTCCTGGCCGCCGATGATGGCCAGGGCACCCCGGTTCTCCGCCTCGCGGGCGAGATCCAGCTCGGACTGGAAGACATCTTGCGGCACAGAGCCGATGAAGGTGTTGACCCGGACTATCTTCCCGGTGACGTCACCTGCGCTGGCCCACTCTTCGGGCGTACCCCAGCCAACATCCACCAGTTGGGCGGTCACCGCAGCCGTCGGCGGATTCGCCGATAGTGCCCCGCGATAGGTCTGCAGCAAGCCCGGGTTCGGGCCCGCGAGGTGAGCGACCGGAAGACGCAGACCGCTCGTGGACGCGCCAACCGCGATGACTCCCTCGGCTACAGCCGGGCTGCCGACGGTGCCCTCGCCGGGACCGCTGTTGCCGGCCGAGGCGACCACGACGACGCCGGAACGGGAAGCGGCCGCTGCCGCCTGTGCCACGGGATCGTTGCCATCTCCACTGTTGCCCAGGCTCAGGTTGATGACGTCGGCCCGGTTGGGGTTCGCCGGGTCAGCGGCGGCGTCGATGCCCGCGACGACATCGGAGGTGAGTCCCTCACCCCACTCGTTCATTACCTTGTACGCCAACAGGTTCGCCTCTGGAGCCACACCCGTGATGCCACCGCTCGCGGCAGCCTTCCCGGCGACGATGCCTGCGACGTGGGTACCGTGCCCGTTGTCATCCATCGGATCGGGGTCACCGTTGACGAAGTCATATCCGCCAATGACTTTGAACCCCGCGCCCAGGCCACCGCCCAGGTCGGGGTGCGAGTAGTCCACACCTGTGTCGATGACGGCAATGGTCATGCCTTCGCCCTTAGCGCCACCCCCGGCCGGGTCCCAAAGACTCGGCGCGCCAATGTGACCCACGCTGGTTTCGGTCTGGGCACGCACCGGGAGGTCGGGATAGACCCCAGCCACCCCCGCAAGCGCGGCGAGCTTGGCGACGTCGGACGCGGGAACCGTCATCGCGACGGCGTTGACGAGCTTGCTGGCCAGCTTGCGCTTCTTGCTCGCGCGCACGTTCGCTTTGGTGGCCTTGTCGAGGAAGGCATCGCCCTGCTCTCCCGCAAGCATCACGATGACTTTGCGGTCCGGCCCGGACGGTGCGGCGGTCGCCTGCGCTGACGCGCTGAGCAAGCTCGCCACCACGACCGCGGCGACGGCAGCCGCCAGTGACTTCGGGGGTGTGCGTTTCATGGTTATGGTCCTAGTGGCATGCGCTTTCCTGCGGCAATGGATCGCGCTGGCCCATTGCTGCCGGTGGCACAAGTGGGCCAAGATCTCCGGGTGACCCCTGAACTCACCGCAGCCGGTGTTGAACCCTTCGACGAAGCCGTCTACCGGGCTGTTCTCGCGCGCCACACGGCGTCGCCAGCCGAGTTGGTGGACGAACTCGGTCATTCCGCCGAGCGGATCGCCCGTTCGCTTGCCCGGCTCCGTGAGCACGGCCTCGTGGGCCGCATGGCCGGGACGAAACGGCGCTACGCGGCGGTCGATCCGGAGACCGCGGTCGAGGCCTTGCTGCGAACGCGGGCCGCTGAACTCGACCGGGTACGCCGGGCGACCGCCGACTTGGCAGCCATGTTCGCCGCGGCACAAGTGTCGGGCACGGAAGAAGTCGAAATCACCACGGGTGCCGAAGCCTTGGGACGCTGGTTTGTCCGGCTGCAGCAAGAAGCGCGCGAGGAGGTCATCACGCTCGACCGTCCGCCTTATGCCCTAACGACTTCCAATCCGGTGGAGGCGACAGCGCTGAGCCGGGGCGTGACTTATCGCGCTGTCTACGCACCCGAGGCACTGGAGTGGCCGGGAGTGCTCGGTGACATTCAGGAACTCGTGCGGCACGGGGAAGAGGCACGCGTGCTTCCGGGCCTGCGCATCAAGCTGGCGATCGCCGACCGGCGGATGGCCCTCATGCCGCTTTCCCTTGACCTGACCGATGTGCGGGCAGCCGTCATCCGGCCGTCCACGTTGCTCGATGCGCTCATCGACTATTGGGAGCTGTGCTGGAGCAACGCGTTGCCGCTCAACGCCCCGGCAGACGACCCGCTTAGCGTGGAGGACCGGGATCTGCTGACCCTGCTCGTGTCTGGCCTGAAGGATGAGGCGATCGCCCGGCAGCTCGGCTGGTCGGTGCGCACGATGCGCCGTCGCATCAGCAAACTGCACGAGGAACTGGGCGCAGCCAACCGCTTTCAAGCCGGTGTCATCGCCTCGCGGCGTGGCCTTATTTGAGCGCTGCCAAACGCTTTTCGACTTCGTCGTCACGGGCGGCCTTGACGAGGCTTTCGAACCGGGCGTCGATCGATTCGGCGGATAGCTCTTCCTTGCCCTTGACCCTGGCTTCGGCTCTTCTGACCATTTCCTCGTACCGGCCGAGCTCGCTCGTCGGGTCCATCGTGTTGATGGCACCGGTCATGTCCTGCACGCGTTCGCGCGCCTCGGTGATCTTCTGCCGGTTGGCCAGTTCGTTGCGCTTGGACTTCAGCTCATCGAGCTTGCTGTGCATCTGGGTGAGCCCGGCCTTGAGTTGCTCGACCACGTCGGTCTGTTCCTTGATGGCGGGCGCGAAATTCGACACGTCGCTTTCGTAGCCGATCTGCTTGGATAGCGCGATCCGCGCGAGGTCGTCAAACTTCTCCGCTTCAGCGGTGTTGCCTTGCTTCTTGAGCTCCTCAGCCTTGCCGCTCGCGGCGCGGGCCTTGGTTTCCCAGTCAGACATGGCTTTCTGCGCATCTTTGGAGTCCTGCTCAAGCAGCCGCAGGTTCCCAATCGTGGTCGCGACGGCGGTCTCGGCTTCTTTGATGCTGCTCGTGTAGTCGCGCACCATCTGGTCGAGCATGACCTTCGGGTCTTCGACGGAGTCGAGCATCGCGTTGATGTTCGCCCGCGCCATTTGCGTTATCCGGCCAAGAATTGTCTGCGGCATCTTTTCTCCTTTTTGGACTGGCGCTAACGTGCCCATGTGCTTGGCCCGCCGAACCGTCCTGGTTCACCGGGCAGATCTGGCAACGCTTGATCGTCTAGCGGTGTTGGCCCGGATTCGTCGGCGTTGGCGAACCCGAGCCGGATCCGTGTGCCGTAGCCGTAACCGCCGCCGCGCCGGGGATGCGTGCCGCCGCCAAACATCGAGTCGATAAGGATCCCGCCGAGCACGGCTCCGCCCATGCCACCGCCACCTGAGATGACGACCGGGCCGGTGTGCCACTGGTTGAGGTCGTTACGTGCCGCCTCGGTCGCTCGCTCCGCGAGCTCACTCGCCCGCTGGGCCGAAGACAGCGCCGCCACCGGATCGCTGGCGGCCAAGGCGGACGCCTGATCGAGCTGCCGTTGCGCTTCCATGAGCCTTGTGCGCGCCTGACTGCCAATCGCGCCCCGCCGGGTGGTGATGAAATCCGTGAGCGAGTCAATGGCGGACCGTGCGGAGAACATGGCCTGATCCAAAACGGTCCGCGCTTGCTGGGCGCGGGCGGCCGCGTCCCGGATGCCACCGAGCGTCGCGTTCAAGTCACCGGCCACGGTCTCCACCCGGCGCAACGCACTCACCGGATCGGACTTGGGCGCGGCGAGTTCGGTCCGGATGTCGGCGATGGTCTGCTCGGCCCGTGCCACGGCCGCGGCGAGGCTCATCTGATCCGCCCCGCCACCGGTGCCTGCTTGCATGGCCGCCTTGCCTGCGGCGACTTGCCCCTGGGCGTCAGCTAGCAGCGAGGTGAGCCCGGACTTGGCTGCCTCCAGCTGCTTCTGCACCTTGACGAGCGCGTCCAAGAGCAGCCCGGCTTGCCCGATGGCCTGTTCCGCGCCACGCAACCGCAGTGCCGCCGCTGGCCGGTTAGCCGCCTCAATGTCTTTGCGCGCCTGCGTCAACTGAGCGTCGGCAAACTCGACTCTTTCCTTGGCTTGCTCCACGTTGCCGTCGACGACGGTCAGAGCACTCGCGGAGTATTGCGTGGTAAGGGATTGCCAGGTCTTCTCGGCTAGCGGAATCGCCAGCTGCGCCGTCTTGAGCCGGGTGCCAAGGTCGTCGGCGATCTGTTCGGCTTGCGACTCCATAGACCGCAATCGCGCGAACGCGTCGGCCTGCGCATCGAGCCGCTCATCAGCCAGCGCACACTTTCCCAAAATGTCCTTGAGCAGCAATCGTTGCGCGGGCTCATCCTCCGGCACGTCGTCATCGAGCTGCTGCCTGAGCTGGAAGGCATGGGCCACGTCCGCTCGTGCCGCCTCTAGCGCGTCAGCGAACGCTTTCGTCGCGTCCTTCCCATACTGCGCGACGGCGAACCCCAGCTCTTGCTCGCTCGTGCGCAGCGCGTTATCGGCCTCGATCAGCTTTCCGCTCGCGATCTGGTTCAGCTCAGCGGTTGTAGTCGTGGCATAAGGATCGGTGGGATCGGGGACCTGCTGAGCCGCCCGCTGCGGTTGTTTGCGCCTGCGGACCAGCAGCGAGATTAGCCCTACCCCGAGCACGAGGAGGACCGCAAGGCAACACAAGCCCGCGACTAAGTCCGAACTCGTCCCTTCCGCCGGCACATCGCCAGCCTAGGCAACAAACCGAACCGGTTTCCCTGACTTGATGAAATCGCTGAGGGAGGAAATTCTCCACAGTAAAGCTAAGCTGTGGAGGATTTCCTCCCTCACCGAAACGGTCACCTATGGAACCGGAAGTCCACTACAAGCTGCGGCAGCTCGCCCCGACCTTCACCTACTCCCAGGCTCGCGAAGTGGGAGTTTCCGATCGGCTGCTTTACGAACTCCGCGATGAGAAGTCGATCGAGACCATCGGGTGGGGCTTGTTCCGAAAGATCACGGTGAGCAAGCGGGGCGTTGATTTCGAGCTGCTTGAGATTGCTAAGCGGGCCAAGGGTGCGACGATCTGCTTAGCCTCGGCGCTGGCGCTTTTAGCCCCGCCGATCCGTTGCCCGTCTGGGACATCGCGATACGGCGCGATAGTTACCGGCCTCGGCTGGAGACCCCGGTCCGCTGGCATTCCTTTGATACACCGACATTCCACCTCGGGCGGATTGAGCGTCAGGTGGAGAAGGGCGTCTACATAGGAATCTATCTCCCAGAGCGGTCCATTATCGATGCGCTCAGGACGCGCCGCAGCCACGACCACGCGCTGGCTGTCACAGCGTTAGAGCGGTGGCTGGGCCAGGAAGGTAATGCTGAAGACCGGCTGCTGGAGCTGGCGGCTAGCTTTCCGAGGGTGGAAACGCGACTGCGGCGGTTGCTGGAGGTTCTGCGGACTTAGCTGGGCGGTGAAGAAAGAGGCCGGCCAGGAAAGACAGGATCACTGCAACGAGGGCGGGCAAGGCGAGCGACAGGTGTTGCACCGCCTCGCTGAACGTGCTGCCGAGCTCGATGACAACGAACTCGAGATCGGGGCCGGGGGATAGGGAGATGGTGGTGGCCCACCAGGCGAACGGAGCGGCCAGCACGAGGAGAATGGCTGTCCAAAGTAGGCGTTCGCGAACGAGGCCGATGCCTGTCGCTAGGGCGCCCGCGTGCAACAGGGCGAGAAGAATCCAGCTATAGACCGGAAGCTGGGACGGCAGCAGGTAGAAGAGGTTAACAACGGTCGCGGAAATGGCGAGGATGAGGAACGAGACGCGGCGGCGGCTGGGCGGTCCGTTCACGTCGACGGTGAGGACCCACGCGTAGAAGGCGGCGGCGAACACCAGCACGATGGCGACGGCGCGCAGGCTGGTGAAGTCGGGAGCGGAGCGCAGGGGCGTCACGCGGCCGGAGCCGTCGAAACCGATCCGGGCCCAGGAGTCGTCTTCAGCCTTGCGCAGCAACCCATCCCGGCCGTTCGCGGCGATGACGATATGCCGTCCCGGGGTGGTGGCGATGACGACGAGGCTCTGCGAGGACAACTCCGCGCGAGGGTTGGTGATGCCGTCGCGGTCGTGCCGCAGCGCTTCGTATTCCCAGCCCGTGATCTGCCAGGCGGTGGTCCAGGTGCGGCCAGCGTCGGTGCTTTGCTGAACGTGCAGTTCACCTGGCACGACTCGATAACAGGACGCATTGACACAGCCTTGGGTGGAGGTGCGCCCTGCGGGGACCGTCTCCTGATCCTTGACGTAAGTGAACGTCAAGCCGTTGTCCCGGCTCAACAGGTGGCTGGTCACCTTCGCCGCAGCGCCCTCACGGACCGAGTCATAGCCCACATAGACGATGCCGTCGTTTTCCAACACGGTCAGCGCGACTTGGTAGTTAGCGGGCGACGTCGCCATGGTGGCGAGAAGCCCAACGGGCACAAGGACGGCGGCCCGCACGACTCTGGAAGTGCCTGAGGCGAAAGGCGAACTGCGCCGCCACGTCCAGAACGCCAGCGCCACGAACGGCACCGCGAGCAGATCGGTGGGATCAGCGGCGATCGTCGCCGGGTGTCCGCTTAGGACACTCCATGTGTGCTCGGCCAGGGTAACGGCGTACCCACTGGATTTAATGGTGGTGAAGACCGTGCCGGTGGCGATAACCGTGCCCAGCGCGAGCCCGCGCGAAGGCAAGCGGGGCGCGACGAGCGCGAGGGCGGTCGCCAGGAGCGGTGGGAACATCACCATTCCAGCGAGGTCACTGAGCTTGCCGGTGACGAAACCCGGCCAGACCGTCTTGAGCACATGGTCGTTGACCACCAGCAAAACCAGTGCACCGATGCTAACCGGATGTGCCAGCCAGGCGATCATGCTGCCCAGGACGTCGCGTTGCCTCCCCGCTGTCATGGGCAGCACAGTAATGCCTACGCGGCGTTTAGTCGTGCCTCCAAGTCGGCCGCGGTGGTCACGAACCAAAGCTGCTTGCCACGGTTGGATTCGTAGACGAAGTCGCGTAGAGCAGTGCTCTCATCCACATACTTCGAGATATCACCGAGGATGACCAGGCGCAGCCGGTAGTTGACGAATTTCTGGGCGATCTCGCCCGCGAGCCGGGTGCGCAGCTGGAAGAAGTCATCGGTCAGCCGGCTGACCGGAATGACGACGGTTTTCGCCTCGACACTGAAGGCTTCGCCGATGACGTCGGTGGCGTCACGCTCGGTCGCGATGGGGTTGCCCTGCTCGGGCAACGTGAGAACCTGCATGGGCAGTAGGGATATCACGATTCAGGGGCAAACGGTACTGAATTACCCGAACTCCGCCCGTCCGCACGGTAGCTGAACCGTCGCCGTTCTGTCAGCGTGTACCAGGGCGAGATGAGTGAGATAGATGAGGGCGCGGAGCTGCTGCGGGCGTTGCATGCCGAACATGGCGACGCTCTTTACGCTCATGCGCTGCGGCTGACGTCGGGAGACCGGCAACGGGCCGAAGATCTGGTTCAGGAAACGCTGATGCGGGCGTGGCAGCATCCGGAGCATCTGGATCCGCGGCGTGGCCCGGTGCGTCCCTGGTTGTTCACGATTTCGCGCAACCTGGCGATCGACGCGTGGCGACGGCGCAATGCCAGGGTTGGTGAGGTCGTGACCGATACGGTGCCGGAGCAAACGTCCGATGTGGACGAAGCTGACCGGGCCGTGGAGTCCTGGACGATCGCCGAGGCGTTAGCCCGCCTTTCGGCCGCGCACCGGGAAGTTCTGGTCGAGTGTTTCTATAACGGAAGGTCGGTCGCGGAGGCGGCGGCGAAACTCGGCATCCCACCGGGAACCGTTAAGTCCCGCACACACTATGCGCTGCAATCACTTCGCCTCATTCTCGCTGAGATGGGGGTGCTGCAATGACTTGCTCCTTTGGGTTTGACGACGGCGCCTATGTGTTAGGCGCTCTGTCTCCGGCGGACCGTGCCGCCTACGAGGCACACTTGCCGACCTGTGCGGCGTGCCGCAAAGCCGTGGCCAGCTTCGCCGGCTTGCCCGGATTGCTGCGCCGGCTCGGCCAGCCGCAAGACGAAAGCCCGGCCAGGGAAGACCGGATTCCGTTGCTCCTGAAGGCATTGAAGCGCAAGCGCCGGGCACGGCAACGGCGGACACTGGCCCTGGTGCTGTCAGCGTTTTGCGCCGCTCTGGCGCTGGGGGCGGGCCTGACCAATCTTCCGCAGGATCAGCCCGTGATGTATTCGATGGACAAGGTCGCGGCGAACACCAACGTCACCGCCGAGGCCTCAGCCAGCCAGACGCCGGGCGGAACGCTGATCCGGATGCACTGCGCCTATCCCGACAATGGCAAGCAGACCCGCCCCTATACGTTCCGCCTCGTGGCGATTGGAACCGACGGCACGGTCGAACAAGTCGGCTCGTGGAAGGCTGGACCCGGGGAGGAGATCACCATCACCGGCACTGTCCAGTTAGGACTGGACACGATCAGCCGGATTGAGCTGCGCGGCAGGGACGGCGCGGTGCTGCTCGTCCTCGTATTGTCAGGTAGCTGACAATAGGAAACAAAACGGGCATAACGCCGGAGATCATGAGTGACATGATTGGCAGGCGTTCACTTCTCATGGGGGCGCTTTCCGTTCCGCTGCTTGGTGCGGCGGCCGGAGAAAGCCCGCTGCGAATCGGGGTGCTAAGCGACCTGACCGGGCCGCTGGCGCAGCAGGGAAAGCGGCAACTGCTCGGCGCACAGCACCGGGCGGGCAGCGGCGGGCACGGGCATGGTGGCGGTGTTGAGCTGATGCCCGCCGACGCCGCGGAAACACCAGAAGACGCTGTCTTCGGCCTGCTGGAACAAGGTGTCCATGGTCTCATTCTGCTCAGTTCGGCAAAGTCCATTGTGGATGCTGCCAACGCGTCGTGCACACCGGCCCTGACGACTGGCAAAGCCGAAGGGCCCTACGTGTTTCAGGCCGGCCCTTCGCCGGGACAGGTGGCTCAGGCGATGATGCAGGCGCTGAAAACGGGAGGGGTCAGCAAGGCGGGCGTCATGTCACTCGGCGATCCGCCGCCGGATCTGGCCGACGCCGCGCTCAACCGGGGCATCACGCTCACTGGCGCGGAATCGTTTGATGCCACGGCCACCGACCTGACGTCGGTGGCGGCGACTCTCATCGAGGGCGCACCGGAAGCCATTGTTGTCGCGGCGCCTCCACCCTTCGACGGGTACGCCGCACGCGACGCCCGCGCGGCGGGCTTCACCGGGCCCATCATGTTTCCGCCTTCAGCGGTCAATCCCGGGTTCCACGGCGTGGCCGGGCCGGGCGCTGACGGGTCGAAAGCGGTCGCCCCGTGGGCTGCCTCTGCGGCGGAGCCGCCCGCCGATCTGCCCAATGCCACGGTGATCCGGCGGTTCAAGGAAGGCTTCACTCCCGCCAACGGGGCTCCCGGTGCGTCGGAAAGCATGGCTGCCGACGCGGTTGCCTTGCTACAGCTGGCTTTCCTCGGTCACCGCGATCGCAAGCAGGCCAAGGCACAGCTCGATCAGATGTGCTGTGTCGGGGTGTGCGGTGTTTACAATCCTCAGCTCGGTGACGACGCGCTGACCGTGTTGACCAGTGCGGACGGTGCGTGGGGCTGATACTGAGAGCATGGAATGGGTGCTCATCGTCCAGGTCGCCGTCGCGGCGGTGCTGGGAGCGGCCCTAGGGCTGGAACGGGAACTCAGCGCTCAGCCGGCCGGACTGCGCACCCACATGCTTGTCTGCATTGGATCGGCTCTGTTCACCCTCGCTGGTGCCGAAGTCGTGGGCACTGATCCGACACGTGTCGCGGCACAGGTCGTGACCGGCATCGGTTTCCTCGGCGGTGGGGCGATCCTGCGTGAAGGCACCACGGTCCGCGGTTTGACGACCGCCGCCTCGCTCTGGGTGGCGGCCGCCATCGGGCTGTCCGTGGGATTGCGCCTATGGTTTGTCGCCGTTGGCGCGACCGTCCTCGGGCTGACCGTCCTATCGCTCCTCAAGTATTTCGAACGGGAAGTCCTGCCCCGGCGCCGGTTGCTCGAAGTCGTGCTGACGCTGGAGCCGGACGCCCCGCTCGATCAGGTGGAGCAGGAGGCGAACCTGATCCTGCGCCGCGCCCGGGTGTCACGCGTGTCCTATAACGACACTGGGCAGTCACTCGTGCTCACGTGCCAGCCGCAAAACGGAACGCCTTTGGCCTCCTTGGGTGAGCGCTTGCGAAGGCTCAAAGGCGTTCAGGGTGTGGAAGTCAGCCGCTGAGCGTCGCCAAGTCAGCGTCCGTCAACTTAACTTCGGTCATGATCTCCCTTAGTTGAGAAACGTTGCGCGCGCTAGCGATCGGGGCGAGCACGGTCGGCTGCGCCCTAAGCCAGGCGAGAGCGACAGCTGCGAGTGGGACGCCGTGCTTTTGCGAGACCGTGTCCAGCGCGCTCAAAACCATTAGCCCGCGCGGATCGTCAAGGTGCTTGCTCGCGTTCGCGGCACGGGGACTGCCACTGTCCGTCTGGCCGGGGCGGTACTTGCCGGTGAGGAAGCCACGGGCGAGGCCGAAATACGGGACGCACGCCAGAGCATTAGTCGCCACGGTTTCGGCGAGCGGGCCCTCGTATTTGGCGCGGTCGATCAGGTTGTAGTGCGGCTGCAGCACCTCATATCTGGCGAGCCCGCTGCTGTGGGAGATGGCGAGACTTTCGGCCAGACGGTCCGCGCTGTAGTTGGAAGCGCCCAGATAGCGGACCTTCCCGTCCTTGACGAGAGCGTCGAACCCGGCGATGGTCTCCTCCAGCGGGGTCGACGGGTCGTCCTGGTGGGCGTAATAGAGGTCGATGTGGTCCACGCCCAGGCGGCGCAACGAGTTCTCGGCCGCGGTGCGGATGCCCTCGGGGTTGAGCGTCATGTGCCCGGCGAGCATGCCGACCTTGGTGGCGATGATCATCTGGTCGCGGTTGCCGCGGGCCTTCATCCAGCGCCCGACGATGCTTTCCGACTCGCCACCTTGGTGGCCGGGGACCCAGGCTGAGTACACGTCGGCGGTGTCGATGAAATTGCCGCCCGCTTCGGCGTAGATATCGAGAACGGCGAATGACTGCTCCTCGTCGGCCGTCCAGCCGAACACGTTGCCGCCGAGGCAGAGGGGGCGCGAAATAATCTCAGCGAAAGCCATGGCGGCGAGTGTACTTTCGCTGCCATGGCTTCTCCTCTTATCGATGCGGCCCTCGAACAGCTGTGCAGCAAGTACGTTTTTCCGGACAAAGCGGCGGCTGCCGCCAAGGTGATCCGGTCACGCGACTACTCAGGGCTTTCCGAGGAGGAGCTTTGCGAGAAACTCACGGCCGATCTTTTCGAGCTTTGTGCCGACAAACATTTGCGGGTACGCGTGAGAGCGCGCGAGCTGCAAGAAGGTGGCCAGAGCGAAGGGGCCGCTGAGGCCGCCTGGCGCGAATATCTGCGCACCACGAACTATCGCATCGCTCGCGTGGAGCGGCTCGACGGCAACGTGGGCTACCTGGATCTGCGCGGCGTGCCCGATCCGGCCAATGGCGCCAAGGCCATGGCCGCGGCGATGGAACTCGTGAGCAACACCGATGCCTTGATCATCGACTTGCGGAAGAACCGGGGCGGATCGCCTGACGGCGTCATCTTCTGGTGCAGCTACTTCTTCAAGGACGAAGAGACCCACCTGAACAGCATCTATGACGGGGAAACCAAGCAGACCAAGCAATATTGGAGCCTTGCCTGGGTGCCCGGGTCCCGTTACCTGGACAAGCCGGTCTATGTGCTGGTCAGCAACTTCACCTTCTCGGCCGGTGAGGAGTTGTGCTACAACCTCCAGGCGCAGAAGCGGGCTGTCCTCATTGGACAGACCACGCGCGGCGGAGCCCACCCGACGGACAGTTTCCCGCTGTCAGACACGGTCGAAATCACCGTCCCGGTGGCGCGTTCCATCAACCCGGTCACCGGAACCAACTGGGAAGGTGTGGGCGTAGCGCCTGACATCTCCGTGCCTTCCGAGGAAGCGTTCGACCTCGCTTACCGCAAGGCCCTCGCCGACGTGGTGTCGGCCTCAACCGTCGCCGCCATCAAGGAAGAAGCTCAGCAAGCGCTATCCGACCTGGGCTAGCAGTCCGTAGCGCGGCCGGGCCGGAAGGCCTCAGGCGATCCGGTCGGGTCGCGTGTAGACGTTCATTGACTCCCCGCGCAGGAAACCGATGAGTGTCATTCCGGCCTCCTGCGCGGTGTCCACCGCGAGCGTGCTCGGCGCGGAAACGGCTGCCACGATGGGCGCCCCGGCGACCCAGGCTTTCTGCGTGAGTTCGAAGCTGGCCCTGCCTGACAACAGCACGAGATGTCCCGTGAGCGGGAGCTGCCCGCGTTGCCACAGCGTGCCGATCACTTTGTCCATCGCGTTGTGCCGGCCTACGTCTTCTCGGGCGATGACGAGCTGACCGTCAGGGGTGAAGACACCAACCGCGTGCGTCCCGCCCGTGTGCCGGAAACTCTTCTGCGCCGCGGACAGTTTGGCCGGGAGTCCGTTTAGGACAGTCTTGCTAACGCGGGTGAGGTCTTGCGAGACGTCGTGCTGTGAGTGCACTTTGACCGAGTCGATGCTCGCCTTGCCGCATATGCCACAGGAACTGGTGGTGTAGAAGTTCCTCGGCGGTGGTGCGGCGCCAGTTAGCTCCACTTCAACGACATTCGGCGTGTCCGTGCACAACTTCGCACCACGGATGTTGGTGATGCCCTCGGTATAGAGGAAGCCGAGCGCGAGCTCGACTTCGCTGCCGGGTGTGCGCATGGTGACGGTAAAAGGCGTTCCGTTCACGCGGATTTCCAGCGGCTCCTCAACGGCCAGCAAGTCCGCGCCCTTGCCCTCGACCGTCCTGCGTTCGTAAGACGTGCTCATCGCTTCACCAGGCGGATGATGATTTGCTTGGAAACAGGCGTGTTTGAGCCGTGCGCGGTGGAGTCCAGGGGCACGAGGACGTTCGCCTCAGGGAAATACGCCGCGGCACATCCCTCGACGGTGGGGTAGGCGACCGCCCGGAACGCCTCGGCCTTGCGTTCGCGGTCGGGCCACTCGCTCACGATGTCGATGACTTCACCGTCTTGGATGCCGTGCCTTTCGAGGTCAGCGGGGCTGACGAAGATGACGCGGCGCTCGCCCTTGATGCCGCGATAGCGGTCGTCGAGCCCATAGATCGTGGTGTTGTACTGATCGTGGCTTCTCAGCGTCTGCAACAACAACCGGCCCTCCGGCACGCTGACCGTCGTTAGTGGACTGCTCGTGAACACGGCCTTCCCGCTCGCCGTGGGGAACGTGCGGCTGTCGCGCGGCCCCTGGGCGAGGGTGAAACCATCGCCCTGAACGCGGCTCTCAAAGTCTTCGAACCCGGGCACGACCTGAGCGATCAGAGCCCGGACCGTGCGGTAATCGTCTTGATAGGACTGCCAGTCGAGGTTCAGCGTCGCCTTGGCGAGTTCGCAAACAATTGCGGCCTCGGACTTGAGTTCCGCTGAGGCTGGCTTGAGTTTGCCGCGTGACGTGTGCACGGTCGACATCGAATCTTCGACGGTCACCACGCCCGCTGGATCGGCTTCGGTGCGCCCTAGGCACGGCAGGATCAGGGCCGTCTGCTCCTGGCTGACAATCGCATGTGAGCGGTTGAGTTTCGTCGAGATGTGCACGGCGAGGTCCAGCTTGCGCATCGCGTTCTCGGTGACCTCGGTGTCCGGGGTCGCGGCCGCGAAGTTGCCGCCCATGCCGACGAACACTTTCGCGTGCCCGTCACGCATCGCCCGGATGGACTCAACAGTGTCGTAGCCACGTCTTTCGGGCACGTCGACTGGCATCTTGACCGCCCACGGCGGCACCTCGTGGTAGATCCCCATCGTCCGGTCGCCCTGGACGTTGGAGTGCCCGCGCACGGGACAGAGCCCGGCACCCGGTTTGCCGACCATGCCCCGCAACAACTGGACGTTGACTATCTCCTGAATCGTGGCCACGGCGTCACGGCCCTGGGTCAGCCCCATCGCCCAGCACACGATCGTCGCGTCACTATCGGCGAACATCCGCGCCGCCGCCTCAATGCTCTCCGCGGTCAGTCCCGTCGCCGCAACAATCCTCGCGGCAATTTCCTGGCCATCCGCTCCACCCTCCGCCGCTGGCTCGACCGCTCCCGGAAGGTCGGGCGCTGAAGGAGTTGGCGCGGGTGCCGCGACGTGGCCGGGCGATATTGCGCGAAGGTGGGCGGCCAGCGCGGCGTGGGACGCGGCGTAATCGGCGAAGCCCGCCGTGTGAGTGTCCACAAACGACTGATCGACGGCGTTCCAGGCGAGCAGATGCGCACCAATGGCCTGGAACAGGGCGAGGTCGCCGCCAACGCGGATCGGCAGGTGCAGATCGGACAGATCCGTGCCCCGGCCGAGAATCCCGCTCACCTTCTGTGGATTCTTGAACCGCATCAAGCCCGCCTCGGGCAACGGGTTGATGCTGATAATCCTGGCCCCGTTGCGCTTTGCCGTCTCCAGAGCGGCCAGCATGCGCGGGTGGTTCGTGCCCGGGTTCTGTCCCGCGATCACGATCAGCCGGGCGTGATGGATGTCATCAAGCGTCACGGTGCCCTTGCCCACACCGATAGTCGCGTTCAGGGCGACGCCGCTGGACTCGTGGCACATGTTGGAGCAGTCCGGCAGATTGTTCGTCCCGTAAGCACGGGCAAACATCTGATAGAGGAACGCCGCTTCATTTGACGTCCTGCCCGAGGTGTAGAACAGCGCCTGATCAGGCTGGATGGCGTTGAGATGACGTGCCGTCACGGCGAAGGCCTCAGCCCAGTCGACCGGGACGTAGTGAACGCTGCCGGGACGCTTGATCATGGGAGAGGTGAGCCGGCCCTGCTGGCCCAGCCAGTAATCGGTCTGCTGATTCAGCTCGGTGACAGAGTGCTGGGCGAAGAACTCGGGCGTGACTCTGCGAAGGGTCGCCTCCTCGGCCACCGCCTTGGCACCGTTCTCACAGAACTCAAAGTGGGATCGCTTGTCCGCGCCTGGTTCCGGCCATGCGCAGCCGGGGCAGTCAAACCCCTGAACCTGGTTCACTTTTAGCAGCGTGAGCGCCGTGCGGCGTACCCCCATCTGGGTTATGGCTTTGGAAAGACCATGGGTAACCCCGGGTAAGCCGGCGGCGGACTTCTTTGGCCGTTTCGTCGCCATGCGAAAACCATCTCACATCGCTAGCCTGTGCCGATGCAGGACTTTATTGCCGCCCTCATGGCTGGCCTCGGCACGATTCTGGTGCTCGCGGGAGCCACGGTGACTGTTCTTAAGCCGGTGGCAGCAGAGCAGCCCGCCGGATTCACGGCCGAGACGGCCACCCCGGCCACCGGCTGGAAAAGGGTCGTGCGCCGTCTCGACGGTGCCGACCGGCTCATCGCCTGGGGCGTTGTGCTCCTCGTTCTGGCCGCTGTCGCGGCTGGCGCGATCTCGTTCAACTTCGGCGCGGAGGCAGGTAGTAAGTAGACACGCGCCACCCCCCGCCTTGAGCGTCAAGGCGGGGGGATATTGTGCGTGGCGAGGTACGTGATCAGTAGGAGGCCAGACGTGACCACCGTCGCACCGCAACCCATCGCGACCCGGCCATACCCTGTGCGCAAGCAGGTCAAAGGGTCGGCGCTGTCGCGATTGCTGCGGACCACTGATGCCAAGCAGATCGGCATCATGTATATGGTCACCGCTTTCGCGTTCTTCCTGATCGGTGGCGTCATGGCGCTGCTGATGCGGGCTGAGCTCGCCAAGCCGGGCGCCGACTTCCTGTCGCCGGAACAGTTCAACCAGCTGTTCACCATGCACGGCACCATCATGCTGCTGTTCTTCGCGACGCCGATCGTGTTCGCCTTCGCGAACTTCGTCGTGCCGCTCCAGATTGGAGCGCCGGACGTTTCGTTCCCGCGGCTCAACAGCTTCGCCTACTGGCTCTACCTGTTCGGCGGGACGATGGCCGTGCTCGGCTTCCTGACCCCGAGCGGTGCCGCTGACTTCGGCTGGTTCGCCTACGCGCCGCTGAACGACGCCATCAACTCGCCGGGCATCGGTGCCGACCTGTGGATCACCGGTCTGGTGATCTCCGGTCTGGGCACGATCCTCGGTGCTGTCAACATGATCACGACGATCCTGACGCTGCGTGCCCCGGGCATGACGATGTTCCGGATGTCGATCTTCACGTGGAACATCCTGGTCACGTCACTGCTCGTGCTCATGGTCTTCCCGCTGCTCGCCGCCGCCCTGATGGCCCTCCTGGCGGACCGTCGCCTCGGCGCCCACGTCTTCGACCCCGCCACCGGCGGCCCGATGCTGTGGCAGCACCTGTTCTGGTTCTTCGGCCACCCCGAGGTGTACATCGTCGCGCTGCCGTTCTTCGGCATCATCTCCGAGGTCATCCCGGTGTTCAGCCGCAAGCCGATCTTCGGCTACACCGGTCTGGTCGCCGCGACCCTGCTGATCGCGGCGCTGTCGATGAGCGTGTGGGCACACCACATGTTCGCCACTGGCCAAGTGCTGTTGCCCTTCTTCAGCTTCTTAAGTTTCTTGATCGCTGTGCCGACCGGTATGAAGTTCTTCAACTGGATAGGCACGATGTGGCGAGGGCAAATAACCTTCGAGACACCGATGTTGTTCTCGATCGGCTTCCTCGTGACCTTCCTCTTTGGAGGGCTCTCGGGCGTGCTGCTCGCCTCGCCGCCGGTCGACTTCCACGTGTCGGACTCCTACTTCGTGGTCGCGCACTTCCACTACGTGCTCTTCGGCACGATCGTGTTCGCCGTTTACGCCGGGATCTACTTCTGGTTCCCGAAGATGTTCGGCCGCATGCTCGACGAGCGCCTAGGCAAGGTGCACTTCTGGCTCACCACGATCGGCTTCCACGCCACGTTCCTGGTGCAGCACTGGCTGGGCAACGAAGGCATGCCGCGCCGTTACTTCGACTACCTGCCGGGCGACGGTTTCACCACGCTGAACACGATCTCCACGGTCGGCGCGTTCATCCTCGGCGCCTCCACACTGCCGTTCCTCTACAACGTGTGGAAGTCCTACCGCGTGGGCGAAATCGTGACCGTGAACGACCCGTGGGGCCACGGCAACTCGCTCGAGTGGGCCACGTCCTGCCCGCCGCCGCTGCGCAACTTCGACCGCATGCCCCGCATCCGCTCCGAGCGCCCCGCGTTCGACGCGAAGTTCCCGCACCTGGCCGTGGCCACCGGAACCTCAGCCCACAAGGCCGTGGAGTCCGTGGACAAGTCAGCCAAGTAATCGCTGCTTACCGCAACCGCCCGCCGCACTCGCGGCGGGCGGTTTCTTATGTGGACGAGCGCTCGATCAGATGGGTGGTCCAGAGGCGGGGTGGGGTGGCGGGGGTGCCGTCGATGAGGCTGGCGAGGAAGGTGACCACGGCCGCTGCCGTGCCGGAGATGTCGAGCGCGACCGTCGTTAGCTGGGGTCTGAGTAACCGTGCGAGGGGCAGATCGTCGGCGCCCACGATGGCGATGTCGTCGGGGACGCGAATGCCCGCGTCGGCCAAAGTGGACATGAGCAGCATCGCGTATTCGTCGTTGTAGGCGAACACGCCGTCGATGTCGCGCAGTAACGGCAGCACTTCCTGAGCGGAGGCTGGGTCGAAGGCCAGGTCGATCTGAAGACCCGCGCCGAAGCCTTCCCGCCGGTCGAGGCCGATGTCGCGCAGGCCGTCTTCGCGCGGGACGATGACGGCGAGCTTGCGGCGGCCCTGGGAACGCAGGTGACGGGCGGCCAGAGCGCCGATCTCGGTTTGGTCGGCGACCAGGGTGGGGACCAAAGTGGACGGCTTCGGGCTGATGCCCACGACAGCTTTGACGCCCGCTTTCCGCAGCAGCCCAACAGACGCAGATGTCAGCTTCACCGTGTCCACGATGATCGCGGCGGGCCGCAGTTCCGCCCACGCTCTCGCGGCTGCCATGCCCCGTGCTTGACGGGCGCCATAGGTGATCATCGTGTACCCGAGCGCGGTCAGCTCATGGTCGAGGTCTTCGATGAACCGCGTCGCCAGCGGGCCGAACGGGACGTCTGACAGCGGGAGCAGGACCAGCCCACTGTTGCCCGTCTTGAGGCTGCGGGCGCCCGCGTGACGCACGTAGCCGAGCTTCTCGGCGGCGCTCAAGACTTTGGCCCGGGTCTCCTCGGTGACCCGGCTGTCAGCCCGGTTATTGAGCACGTAGGACACGGTCGCCTGAGAGACGCCGGCCAGGCGGGCGACGTCTGAACTCGTGGGCGGGCGGGCGGTCATGGTCTCCATTCTGTAACGCGCTCTTGTCAGGGCTGTTTCCCGGGTGCTATCAACTGCTTATACGTATAAGCAGCCCTCTTAGAGAGGATCATATGCGCCGTTTGCTGTCCCTGCTGCTCCTGGGCAACACCGCGATGTACGCGGTTTACCTGGGCGTCGGTGGTCCGCTTGTGCAGACCGCCATCGCGAACATCGATCCCGCCAACAAGGTCAGCAACGCTGGCCTGGTCGCCGGGGTCAGCGCGATCTTCGCGACGCTGTTCAACCCGGTCGGAGGCGCTCTGTCCGACCGGACCCACTCCCGGTTCGGCCGCCGTAACCCGTGGCTGATCGGCGGTTCGCTGGCCGCCTTCCTAGCGCTCGCCTGGCTCGCGAACGCGACCTCCATCCTGATGATCCTGATCGCCTGGTCCCTGGCCCAGGCCATGATGAACCTCTTCCAGGCCGCGCTGACCGCGATCGTGCCGGACCGCATCCCACGGGAGAAACGGGGCACCGCCTCAGCCGTGGTCGGGGTGGCAACTTCCATAGGAGCAGTTGTTGGTACTCAGATAGCCGCCGCCTACGTAGGAAAGCAAGCCGGGTTCTACCTCCTCGGCGGTGGCGTGGTCGCCGCGGCGCTCCTGGTCGTGCTGCTGAGCCGGGACCCGCGCCCGGGGCAATACGAGATAGTGCCGAAGGTCAAGAGCAGCAACCCGTTGCGGTTCAGTGACTTTCGCTGGGTCTTCATCGGCCGTGCCCTGATGGTGCTGAGTTACTTCATGGTGTTCATGTTCCAGCTCTACATTCTGGACGACTACATCACGCTGCCCAAAGGACTCGCACCCGCGGCGGGTGTCGCCACCCTGACGCTGGTCAACACGGCCTGTTCCTTTGTCGCCATCCTCGTGAGCGGACCGTTAGCGGACAAGCTCAACCGGTACCGCGTCTTCGTTCTCGTCGCGGGCATCGCCGGTGGGCTGGTTCTGTTGCTGCCGTTGGTGTCTCAGACCTGGGGCATGATGCTCGTCTTCACGGCCTTGCAGGGCATGGCTTTCGGGGTCTACATGGCGGTGGACACGGCGCTCGTCACGCTGGTGTTGCCGCGAGCGGAAAACGCCGCCCGGGACATGGGCGTACTCAACATCGCTAACGCTGGCCCGCAAGTCGCCGGGCCGTTCGCTGCCGCGGGTGTCATCGCGATCGGTGGCTATCCGGCGCTATTCGTCGCGGGAGCGGTCATCGCGATCGCCGCCGCGCTGACCGTTATTCCTATTAGGAGTGTCAAATGAAGCTGTACACCCGTGAATGGGGTTCAGGCGACAAAGTGGCCGTGCTGATTCACGGCGTCATCTCGGACTCGCGTGGCTGGTGGCGCGTGGGCCCAGCACTGGCGGAGCGCGGTTACCGCGTTATCGCGGTCGACTTGCCGGGTCACGGTTCCTCGCCGCGAAGCTCCTCTTATAGCCCAGAGCTATTGGCTTCCTCATTGCTGGAAAGCGTTCCGGCGCAGCCGGAGATAGCGATCGGGCACTCGCTTGGCGGACTGACGCTGGCGGTCGCCGTCGAGCGCCTGCTGCCGAAACGGGCGATCTACTCCGACCCTGGTTTCCGTGTCCCTGGGGGTGCGGCGGACATGTTCGCGCAGATCAAGACGTTGCCACGGGAGATGCACGAGCAGTTTCACCCGGGCTGGAGCAGCGAGGAAATCGACATCGAGCTGCTGACCATCGCCGACTGGGATGAGACGTTCATTAGCACGATGACCATGCAGGGCAAGGACTTTACGCCGCCGGTTATCGTGCCGTCGCTGGTGCAACTCGCCGACCCGAGTTTCCTGGTCTCGCCAGAGTTCGCTGAAGAGCTGCGGGACAAGGGTTTTGAGGTGCGCGTCGTGCCGGGTGCCGAGCACACGATCCACCGCCACCTTCTCGGCGACTTCATGTCGTCGTTGGACGGCTGGATCTGATGCGTCCGGCGCTCTACGGTGCGGCTGGGCTGGCAGCGGCGGGTGTGGCCGCTGTCGCTCACCCGCTGTGGCAAGGGCTTGATGACGGGTGGCACATGTTTGTCACCGGGCCGCGTGAGGGTCTGCAATGGGGTCTGGCAATGGTGCTCGACTTCATCGGCGGGCCGAAAGGACTTATCGTCACGCTCGCCGTCGTGCTGCTGCTCGTCGTGCTCAAGCGCTGGCGCTCGGCCCTGTTCTTCTTCACAGGCGGGCTGGCCGCGGCCATCGTGGCCCAGCTCTTCAAGCACGCCGTCGACCGGCCGCGTCCCGGTGATGCTCTGGTCGTGGTCGATCACGGTTCGTTTCCCTCCGGGCATGTGGTCACGGCGGCCGCGACGATCGTCCTGTTAGGAGTCATCATTCCGGCCGCGTGGCGGCAAGCCTGGCTGGGATTCGGTGTCGTCTACGTGGTTCTAGTCATCTGGAGCCGCACCTATGTCTATGCCCACTGGCTCAGTGACGCCATCGCTGGCGCACTCATCGGCGCGGGAGTAGCACTCCTGTGGTGGGCACTGTTTCAGCGATTGCTACGCAAGGAGAATCATGTCCATTGACAGCAAGGTCAGCGAGCTTCTGGCCAAGATGACCCTGGAAGAGAAAGCGGGAATGCTCTTCCACACCATGATCATGATGGGCGATGGCTCCGCCATGGGTGTGGAGTCAAATGAAGACATGGTGCTGGGAAAGCACATGAACCACTTCAACCTCTTCGGGTCCGCGTCGGCGGCGGAGATGGCCACTTGGTACAACAATCTTCAGGATCTGGCAAAGCAGACCCGCCTGGGCATCCCGGTCACCATTTCCACCGATCCTCGGCACCACTTCTCTGACAACCCCTTCAGCAGCATGCTTTCCGGGCCGTTCTCGCAGTGGCCAGAGCCCACCGGGCTGGCCGCCACGCGAGACGCGGAACTGGTCGAGCGGTTCGCTGACATCGCCCGTCAGGAATATCTAGCGGCCGGCATTCGTGTATCGCTGCATCCGCAGATCGACCTCGCGACCGAACCGCGCTGGGCCCGGATCAACCACACGTTTGGCGAAGACGCCGCGCTGACGTCGGAACTGGTGCGTGCCTACATTCGCGGATTCCAGGGCGAAACGCTTGGGGCCCATAGTGTCTCCACGATGACGAAACACTTCCCCGGCGGCGGGCCACAGCTCGACGGCGAGGACCCGCACTTTCCTTACGGACGCGAGCAGGTCTACCCGGGCGGGCAGTTTGACTACCACCTCCAGCCTTTCCTCGCCGCGCTCGAAGCCGGTGGCTCACAGATCATGCCGTACTACGGGATGCCCGTCGGGACGGCTTACGAAGAGGTCGGATTTGGCTTCAACAAAGCGATCCTGACGGGGCTGCTGCGCGAGAAGCTGGGCTTCGACGGGATCATCTGCACCGACTGGGGTTTGGTCACGGATGCCGAAGTCTTCGGGCAGACCTTCCACGCCCGTGCTTGGGGAGTCGAGCACTTGTCGCGCTTGGACCGAGTACACAAAATTGTTGAAGCTGGGGCCGATCAGCTTGGCGGGGAAGCGTGCCCGGATCTGATCGTGGAGCTGGTCAAGGCGGGCCGGATCACCGAGGAGCGGCTGAACACCTCCGTCGCGCGGCTATTGCGCGAGAAGTTCGCCCTTGGCTTGTTCGACAACCCCTACGTCGATGTGGCCAAAGCTGAGGAAACCATTGGGCGCCAAGACTTCATGGCCGCCGGATTCGAAGCGCAAAAGGCGTCGCTGACGCTCCTCAAAAACGAGGGGGTACTCCCGCTGCGCGCTCAAAACGTTTACGGCGAAGGAATCGACGGTTCGGTGGACAGCCCCGAGGAAGCCGAGGTCGCCATCATCCGGCTCAAGGCACCGTTTGAGCCGCGTGAAGGCGCACTGGAGTCGTTCTTCCACGCCGGAACCCTGGAGTTCCCAGAAGAAATCGTTGAACACGTCGCGGCGGTGGCGGCGAAGTGCCCGGTGGTCCTCGACATATACCTGGATCGGCCAGCGATCCTGACGCCGTTGGTTCCACACGCGGCGGCGATCATCGTGAACTACGGCGCACAGGAGGAGGCGCTGAAAGACGTCCTGTTTGGACGATCGTCGCCAAAGGGCAAGCTGCCCTTTGACTTGCCGTCCTCGATGCAGGCCGTCACGGAAAGCCGGAGCGACGTTGCGTTCGACACGAAGGACCCGTTGTACGCCTTCGGATTTGGGCTAACTTACTAGCCCTTCGATCTGGGCGACCACGTAACCGGCGTGCTGGTGAACGCGGGAGAACAGCTCCTCGCTCCAGTGTTCATCAGCCTCGCCCAGGTAGATCGCGCGTGCGTGCTCAAGGACTGGCCGGTGCCCGGGCGGCAGTTCGGCCAGCGCCCAGTCGGCGGCTTTGTCCTTGCGCAGGATCTGCCCGGTCGCGAGGGTCGCCCAGATGCGGGCGAAGGTCAGCAGCACGTTGCGGGTGTCGTCATCGAGGTCGGCTAGCAGAGAAGGTAGCCCGGCCACCATCGCGTTTCGGAGATCCTCGCTGGGGACGGGGTCGAGGAGCTCGTGCGGTGGTGGCCCGAACAGAATCGCGTTGCCCTGCAGCACCATGGTGATGAGCACGGCCAGATCAGGCGCGGGGTGCCGTGCTGGCAACTCACCGCGCTCGAAGGAGGCTCGCAGCCACTCTCCGTAGAGGAAGTCGCAGACCGGCGGATAGCGCCACGGCTTGACGTCGGACTCGACGGCGAGGATCAGCTCAACGGGCCTGTCGAATCTGTTGCGGAGAAGCTCGGCGGTGAGGGCACGTCGCTGCGGGTCGGTCAGCGCTCGCCGCGTCACCGCCAGCACATCGATGTCGCTGTGCGGCTGCATGCCACCCAAGGTCGCCGAGCCATGCTGATAGGCACCCAGCAGATCGTCGCCGAGCACTCCCTGAACCAGGTGCAGCACACCCTCGCTCATGCCCTGGACCCTAGTCGAAAGTGAGCGCCGGGCGTGGGGTCCGTTGCCAGAACGGAATCGCGACCGCGACGATCAGCACCCCGGTCAGCCCAGCGGCGGCGAAGCCCCACTGCGGTCCCAGGTTGTCGATGATCGCCCCGGCGAACGGTGCCCCGATGGCGATGCCACACGTCAGTGCCGTGCCGTGCAGGCCCATGGCCTCGCCCCGGGCGGCGGCCGGAACCAGCTGGCTAACGCTGTCCACTGTGGAGGCGAGCGATGGCGCGCACAGCAGCCCACACGGGATGAGCGCCGCGATCAGCCACCACCACGGTCCGGCCAGGAGCGCGAGCGGGATCGTTAGGGCACCCAGCCCAGCGGTCAGCACCAGCGGCGACAAACCGCGACTGAGCGCACCGTAGACAAAGCCGCCGATGAGCGAATACACGCACCAGAGCGCGATCACGAGGCCGGTCCACTGGGTCGAGCCGGCCCCTTCAAGCACAGCTACGACGGAAAGCTCCGTGGCGGAAAGGATCAGCGTGGTCGCGGCCGTGACGACGAGCAGCATCAGGAAGCTGGGGCGAAGCCACTGCCGCCGTGGAATCGGTGCCGCGTCGGCTTGCTCCTGCTCTTCGGCGGCAGAGCGGATCGGCGGGTTCATCGCGAACAGCACGATGCCGGCGAGCACGAGCCCTGCTCCCACGCCGTAAAGCGTCGCTGGGCTGCCGAAGGCCGTGACCGCGGCGACCGCGAGCGCGGGACCAGCCATATAGGACAGTTCAACGGCCATCGAGTCGAGCGCGAAAGCCGGCCGGCGGTGCTCTTGCGTCACCAGTGCCGCGACGAACTGCCGCATCACGCTGAAGATCGGAAGACTGGCGAAACCTGCCAAGCCGGCTGACACCACCAGAACGGGATAGCTCAGCGAGGGCGCGGCTGCCCAGTAGATCGCCTGAGCGATGGTGGTGACCGCGAACACGGGCCGCAAGCCGACCTTGTCGACCAGGCGCCCGAGGATCGGGGAGCCGACGCCCACACCGGCCATGGTCACCGCACCGGCGATGCCAGCTTCGGTGAAGTTGAGGTCGAGCGAGGTGACCACGTGGAGGGTGATCGCCATGCCTGCCGCGGTGGCCGGGATGCGGGCGAGCAGCCCAACGAACATCAGCCAGCGCATTCCGGGCTGGGCTAGGACGTGGCGGTAAGGGGCGATGTTCATAACGGTCGGTACCTCCGAGCCCATCATGCCCGGAGGTACCGACAGATTTCTAATTAGTTAAGTGCGTTGCGCATCGCGGTGATCAGCTCGCCGTTCGTGGTGTCTCCGGAAAGCTCCCAGAAGAACGAGCCGCCGAGCGACTGGCTCTTAGCCCAGGCCGTCTTGCTCGCGATGGTGGCTGGGGTGTCATAGCTCCACCAGTTGCCACCGCAGAAGGCATAGGCCGTGCCGCCAACCGTTCCCGTCGCCGGGCACTGCGTCTTGAGCACCTTGTAATCCTGAACACCCGGCTCAATGCCGCTCGCCGCGCCGGTCGCGCTGCCGCCCGGTGCCGACTGGGTGACCCCGGTCCAGCCCCGGCCGTAGAAACCGATGCCTAGCAACAACTTCGACGACGGTACGCCCTTCGACTTGAGCTTGGCGATCGCCGCTTCCGTGCAGAAGCCAGCGGTCGGGATGCCCGAGTAGCAGTTCAGTGGCGAGTGCGGAGCCGTCGGGCCCTGCGCCGCCCACGCGCCGAAGTAGTCGTACGTCATTGGCATGTACCAGTCGACGTACTGCGAGGCGCCACCGTAGTCGGCAGCGTCGATCTTGCCGCCGTTGCTTCCGTCAGCCGTGATGGCGGCGGTGAGCAGGTAGCTGGAGCCAACGCGGGCACGCAGTGCCGCCATCAGCGTCTTGAACGAACCGAAGCCACTGGTGTCACAGGACAGGCCACAGGCGTTCGGGTACTCCCAGTCGATGTCGATGCCATCGAAGACACCGGCCCAACGTGGGTCTTCAGTCAGGTTGTAGCACGAGTCGGCGAAAGCCGCCGGGTTCGCGAGCGTCTGGCTGAAGTTGGGGGAATACGTCCAGCCGCCAACCGACAGCAAGACTTTGAGGTGCGGGTACATCTTCTTGAGCTTGAGCAGCTGGTTGAAGTTTCCGCGCAGTGGCTGGTCCCACGTGTCGGCGACACCGTCGACGCTCTGGTCGGCCGTGTAGGCCCGCTCGTAGTCGTTGTAGGTCTCGGTCAGCACGCACCGGCCACCGGAGATGTTGGCGAAGGCGTAGAGGATGTGTGTCATCTTCGCGGCCGAGCCACTCGTGTGGATGTTCTTGACGTGGTAGTTGCGGCCGTATTGCGCCCAGTTCGGGAAGTAGCCGATGAGCCTAGATCCCGGGTTTGGCGGAGTGGGGCTGCTCGTTGGGCTCGTGCTCGGGCTCGTCGAGGGGCTCGTGCTCACGGAAGGTGACACGCTCGGCGAAGCCGATGTTTGCGTTGGTGTCGGGGAAGCACCCGTGGAACAGTTCGCCCCGTTGATCGTGCAGTTGCCTGGACGGCCTGTCCCAGCGCCGTTGAAACCAAACGACGTCGACGTTCCCGCGGCCAGAGTCTTGTTCCAGCTCTTGCCAACGGCTGTGTAGCGCGTCCCGCCGCTGATCGCGGCACTGGTGATGTCGGCATCCCAGAAGGACCCAACACTGGATCCTGTTGGGAGATCGAAGGTTAGCGTCCAGTTCACACTCGAACTGGTGCCATTGGTGATGGTGTACTTGCCGCCGTAGCCGGATCCCCAGTCCGATTCGGAGGTATACGCCGCCGTTACCGATCCAGCAGCCGACGCCATCGTTACTCCGATGCCGACTGTGGCGGTGATCAGCGCGGCGGCTACGCCTGCCACAAGACGCTTGCGCATGTGATCTCCCGTCAAGAAGGTGGGTGCGCAAACGTTAAGTTAACTTTCCTAAAAATAGAAGATGTCTTAGGAAAGATCTAAGGCGACATCATGCTGCGCGAGTTCTTCGAGCGCAAGCTCAGTGGTGTGCGGGGCGACCCCGGCGGTCAGCCCGACCAGCACCGTCGTCTGAAAGCCCTCGCGAGCGGCATCGAGGGCCGTCGCCTTCACACAATGGTCAGTGGCTATGCCGACGACATCGACCGTGTCAACATCATGCATGCGCAGCCACGCCGCGAGATTGATGCTTCCCGCCGTGCCCTCGAAACCGGAGTAGGCCGCCGCGTGCGCGCCCTTCTGGAACACCGCTTCGATCTTGTCGGTGTCCAGGTTGGGGTGAAACTCGGCGCCCGGTGTCCCAGCGATGCAGTGCACCGGCCAGCTGTCCACAAAGTCTGGTGGATTGCCGAAATGCGCTCCGGGATCGGTGTGAAAGTCTTTCGTGGCAACGATGTGGTCCCACGGGAGGCGGCTCGGGGCCAGCGCGGCACTGATCTTCGACGCTACGGCGGCTCCGCCTTCCACCGCAAGCGAACCGCCTTCGCAGAAGTCGTTCTGAACGTCCACAATGATCAGGGCACGGGACATCTGGCTACTCCAAGGTCACGGGGATGGCCGGGTCTCCGGAGGACAGTTTAAGCCCCTCCCACGGTATCGAGATCAGGCAATCACGCAGATGATCGCGACTTTCCTTTAGCGTCGGCAGATCGCTGACTGGCTCGCCGTTGACGATGAACTCGCGCTGCAAGGCGCGATCTCCCGTCATCGCGGCTGGAGTGCCTTGGGAGACAACGACTTCCTCTGTTGCCGTGCCGGTTGGCTTATGCCGGCGGACCGCCGTCTTGCGCCCGCCAATGGAACCCTTGTTCTCCGAGCGCTTCATGACGGCCCGTCCCTCGACTTCGACGAGCTTGTAAACCAGGCCCGCTGTCGGGGCACCGGATCCGATCACGACAGCCGTGCCGGCCCCGTAGATGTCAACGGGTTCGGCTCGCAGCGCGGCGATCGCGTACTCATCTAGATCTCCACTCACGACAATCTTCACGTCGGGCGCGCCAAGCTCATCGAGCAGCGCGCGTGACTGCGCCGCTAGGACGGACAGATCGCCAGAGTCGATGCGGATCGCGCGCAGATTCGGCCCAGCGACCTCGATAGCGTTGCGGATGCCCTGCGTGATGTCGTAGGTGTCCACCAAAAGAGTGGTGTCATAGCCGAGCGCGTCGATCTGTGAAGCGAAGGCGGCCTTCTCGTCATCGTGCAGGAGCGTGAACGCGTGCGCCGCCGTGCCAGCGGTCGGAATGCCGTAACGCAAACCCGCGGCGAGATTCGAAGTGGCCGAGAAACCCGCGAGATAGGCCGCCCGGGCCGCGGCCACAGCGCTTTCTTCCTGAGTACGCCGTGAGCCCATCTCAATCACAGCACGCCCCTTGGCCGCGGTGACCATGCGGGCCGCCGCCGCGGCGACGGCGCAGTCGTGGTTGAGCACCGACAGGATCAGCGTTTCCATGACGACACACTCGGCGAAACTGCCGGAAACGGTCAGTATCGGGGAGTTAGGGAAGAAAAGCTCGCCTTCGGCGTACCCACTGATGTTGCCTTTGAAGGTGTATTGGCTGAGCCAATCGGCGGTGTTGGCGCCGACGATGCGGTTTTGCGCGAGGAATTCGATCTCCTCGGCGCCGAACCGGAAATCACGCAGCAGATCGAGGAGGCGCCCCGTTCCCGCTACCACGCCGTAGCGGCGCCCAGGCGGCAGCCGCCGGGCGAAAACCTCGAATACGCACTGCCGGGAGGCTGTGCCATCTTTCAAGGCGGCGCTAACCATCGTTAGCTCGTAGTGGTCGGTCAGCAATCCGGGAGATCCGCGCACATGGACAGCTTAGGTTTTCAGCGGTGTCGCCGGAGGACCCATCCGTTCGTAGGATGGGGCTTGTGACCGCCGCCCCGCATACCGCGCCGAGCCAGACGGCCGACCCGGACACTGGCTATGAGCTGGAGCCAGACCGCCCTTGGGTAACCATCGTGCACAACGACCCGGTTAACCTCATGAACTATGTGACATGGGTGTTCCAGCAGCTCTTCGGGTACAGCAAGGACAAGGCGGAGCTTCTGATGCTGGACGTCCACCACAAGGGCCGGGCCGTGGTCAGCTGCGGCGCCCGTGAGCGGATGGAATACGACGCCTCCTGCCTGCACGGCTATGGCTTATGGGCGACGGTGGACAAGTCGTGACGTTTTTCAGGCGCAGTGGCCAGGACTGTGTGGCCACGTTCCGCCCAGATGAAGTCCGCCTCTTGCGGAAAGTCGCAGAAGAAGTGGTCGGGCTCTTGACGGACGGCTTCGACCGGGAAGACCCGGTCGTCGGACGCCTGTTCCCCGATGTCTATCCCGACTCGCAAAAGGACTCAGACGAGTTCCGGCGCTTCACCGAGGGCGACCTTAAAACGGCGAAGATCGATCAAGCGGGCGCGATTCTGGCGGCCCTTCCGGAAGAAGGCGAAGGCGAGGTTCGGCTCGATCCTGAAGCCTCGCTCGCGTGGCTGCGCGGGCTCAACGACGCCCGGCTCGCCCTGGGGATCCGGCTGGAGATCACGGACGACACGCTGCTCGACTACGAACTCGATGAGGCGATCGCCGAGGACCCGAGTTCTCCGCGCGTGTTTCAGCTGAGTGTTTACTCCTATCTCGGATATTTACAGGATTCATTGCTCACCGCCCTCAGCCGGTGACCGGAGTCACCGCCTTTCGGTGGGGTCAAAGCGCTAAGCTCGCATTCGTGCTGACCATCGAACAGGCGATTCTCGACGAGATCGTCGCCCATGCCCGCCGGGACCATCCCGACGAGGCGTGCGGTGTGGTCACAGGCCCCATCGGATCAGACCGCCCCGTGCGGCACATCCCGATGGAGAACGCTGAGCGTTCGACGACCTTCTATCGCTTCGATTCGCTGGAGCAACTGAAGGTCTGGCGGGAGATGGACGACCGTGACGAGGAAGTTGTGGTCATCTATCACTCCCACACCGCAACCGAGGCATACCCTTCCCGCACAGACGTCAGTCTCGCGGCAGAGCCTGGTGCCCACTATCTTCTGGTCTCAACCCGTGAGCCTGAGTCGACCGAAATCAGGTCGTTCCGTATTCTTGACGGCGTGGTGACGGAAGAGCCGGTGAATGCCGTGCAGTCGTACCTGTTTGGGCAAACCCCAAACGCGGTTGATTACGAGTGTCGCAGCTGAAAGCTGACCCGTAATCCATACCCGTACGTCTTTCTTCTTCCAGGAGTTATCTAGTCATGGCTATCGATGTTCGTATCCCCACCATCCTCCGCTCTTACACCGGCGGCTCGAAGGCGGTTTCCGGCACCGGCGACACCCTCGCCGACCTGCTCACCAACCTCGACGGGGCGCACCCGGGCCTGCGTGGCCGCCTGGTCACCCCCGAGGGCGGGCTGCACCGCTTCGTCAACATCTACGTCAACGACGAGGATGTGCGCTTCCTCGGCTCGCTTGAAGCCAAGCTCAATGACGGCGACACCGTGACGATCCTGCCCGCCGTGGCTGGCGGCGCCCTAGGATTCGCCGCGGCGCACGCCCTTCGCGGGTGATCGGCCGTGGCTCGGTATGAGTCGCTATTGGACATGTGCGGTGAGACCCCGCTGATTGGCCTGCCCCGTCTTTCGCCCTCGGAAGACGTGCGGATTTGGGCCAAGCTGGAAGACCGCAACCCCACCGGCAGCGTCAAGGACCGGGCCGCGCTTTACATGATTAAGGCGGCTGAGGCCGAAGGGATTCTTCGCCCGGGGGCCACCATCCTTGAGCCGACCAGTGGCAACACGGGCATCGCGCTGGCGATGGTGGCCAAGATTCACGGCTACCGGCTCGTCTGCGTGATGCCGGAAAACGTGTCCACGGAACGCATTCAGCTGCTGCGGATGTATGGCGCGGAAATCATCTTCTCGCCCGCGGCCGGGGGCTCCAACCAGGCTGTGGCCACGGCGAAGCAGATCGCGACGGAGCATCCCGACTGGGTGATGCTCTACCAATACGGCAACGAGGCGAACGCCCGGGCGCACTACGAGACCACGGGGCCGGAGCTGCTGCGTGATCTGCCCACGCTGACGCACTTCGTGGCCGGGCTCGGCACCACCGGAACCCTCATGGGAACGGGCCGCTATCTGCGCGAGAAGAACCCCGACGTGTCGATCATCGCCGCCGAGCCGCGCTATGGCGAACTCGTTTATGGACTGAGAAACATCGACGAGGGCTACGTGCCGGAGCTTTACGACGCCTCGGTTCTCACCCGCCGGTTCTCAGTGGGTACGCGAGACGCGGTGCTGCGCACACGGCAACTCGTCGATGTCGAAGGTCTGTTCGTCGGCTTCTCGACGGGAGCGGTCTTCCACGCGGCGCTAGCCGTGGCGCACGAGGCTGTCCGGGATGGACGCAAAGCCGACGTCGCCTTCCTCGTCGCCGACGCGGGCTGGAAATACCTGTCGACAGGCGCCTACACCGGCACCCTCGCCGACGCGGAAACCTCTCTCGAAGGCCAGCTCTGGGCTTAAAGTCGTCCCTGGCTGCGTTGGGCAGGCCCTTGTTTACCAAGAACGTAAACGGCGGGCCCGTCCGCCTTGCCAGGAACGACTTCGGATTATGGAACGGCGTAGAACAGAGCGATATTCGCGGCTAGCAGGATCGTCGCCGCGCTGAGCAGATACCAGGGCAGAAAAGCCCGGTGGATCGAAGCGAAGGCGGCGGCGATCAGGCTGGTTCCCCCGATCCCGATGACGATGGTCGCGACGATGTACCACTGCGGCGCGGAGCCGAACAAATACTCGGCCATGAGGCGTCCCGCAGGGAGCACACCACCGAAGGCACAGGCCGCCGCCCAGAACGCCATGCCGAGCAGGCGAGCGTTGGCTGGGGGAGCGTCATCTTCGGTCGGGAGCCGGAAACGAGCGCGCAAAGCCACCCGGAGCTGGTCAAGTTTTGGCACCTGGGCGGGCTCAACCGTCAAAACACCGACGGCGCCCTGCGGCTCCGCGGGCTTACGGGCGCCCGGCATCACAGCGGAGAGTTTTTCCTTAACCGTGCTCACACTGGGACAACGCCCTTAGATGACCTACGTAACGCGACCATTCGCTCACCAACCCGAGCACATGTCGCGTTAATGACATGTGCTAAAGGACTCTTCGCACACAAGGGGTGCGGCAAAGTAGGCTGCGCAGCGTGACGGGCCTCGGTGTATCGCCAACGTCGGACAGACCGATTGGCATATTTGATTCCGGAGTCGGTGGGCTGACGGTGGCCCGCGCGATCCTGGATCAGTTGCCGCATGAGCAGGTCATTTACCTAGGCGACACGGCACACATGCCCTACGGGCCCAAGCCGATCGCCGACGTCCGCGCCTACGCACTCAAGTGCCTGGATCAATTGGCTGACCGCGGCGTCAAGCTGCTGGTCATCGCCTGCAACACGGCATCAGCCGCGTGCTTGCATGACGCTCGCGAGCGCTACTCCATCCCGGTGGTCGAAGTGATCCGTCCCGCGGCACGCCGCGCCGTGTCCGCGACCCGTAACCAGCGTGTAGGCGTGATCGGAACGATTTCCACGATCAAGTCTGGCGCGTACCAGGATGCCTTCGCCGCGTCGCCCTCGATAAGTGTGACGGCCGCCGCATGTCCGCAATTCGCCGAGTTCGTCGAGCGTGGAGTGACCTCAGGGCGGGCATTACTGGGTTTGGCGAGTGGTTACCTAGAGCCACTGCAGCGGGCAGGCGTGGATACTCTTGTTCTTGGATGCACGCACTATCCGTTACTTACCGGCCTGATCAGCTTGGTGATGGGGGAACAGGTGACGCTGGTGTCGAGCGCTGACGAAACCGCCCGCGATGTTTACCGCGTGCTGGTGGAGCAAGACCTGCTCCGGCCGGACGGCGCGCCCAGTCCCGTGCATGAACTGCTCACGACGGGCGATCAGGAGATATTTGACCGCCTAGCGCACCGATTCCTCGGTGAGCTGCGACTCAAACGGGGTGCGCCCGCATGAGGCTGACCGTTCTTGGCTGCGCCGGAAGTTTTCCCGGCCCAGAATCCGCTTGCTCGGCTTATCTCGTTGAGGCGGATGGTTTTCGGCTGCTGATCGACTTTGGCCCTGGTGCCTTGTCGGCTCTGCAGCGCTATTCGAGCATGAAGTCCATCGACGCGATCCTGCTGAGCCACTTGCATTGCGACCACATGATGGACGCAACGTCCTATGTGGTCGTTCGCCGGTACGCACCCGATGGGCCATACCCTCCGATCCCCGTTTACGCGCCTTCTGGCGCCCCTGAACGGATCGCGGCGGCTTACAGCCTCGATGAGGGTCCGCTCGACGATGTGTATTCGTTCTACGCTTTGCAACCCGGCACGTTCCCCATCGGCCCGTTCCAGGTGCAGGTAGACCGGGTCAATCACCCCGTCGAGACTTACGGGGTTCGCCTGGAGCACAACGGCCGCGTGCTCGCCTATTCCGGCGACACGGCGGTGTGTGACTCGGTCATCGGCCTGGCCCGCGACGCTGACGTGTTCCTATGCGAGGCAAGCTATCTCGATGGCGTGGACAATCCGCCGGGGCTGCACCTGACGGGCCGTGAAGCGGGCGAGGTGGCGACAAAGGCCGGTGCGCGCAAGCTTCTGCTCACGCACTTGGTGCAGGCCTGGGGATCAGAATCAGAGACTTACGCGAGCGCGGCTGAAGCCTTCGCTGGCCCAGTCGAGATAGTCCGCCCTGGCGCGAGGTATGACATCTAGCCCCCTATAGGGTGGGGCGCATGGCCCGTCCAGATGCACGCAAGCCCGATGAGCTGCGCCCGGTCAAGTTAACCCGCGGCTGGAGCCGTCACCCCGAAGGATCGGTGCTGGTGGAATTCGGGGACACCCGGGTTTTGTGCACCGCGAGCGTCACCGAAGGTGTGCCGCGCTGGCGCAAAGGCACCGGCCACGGCTGGGTCACCGCTGAATATTCGATGCTTCCCCGCGCGACGTCGACACGGTCAGACCGCGAGAGCGTCAAGGGCAAGATCGGCGGGCGGACCCACGAGATTTCCCGGCTCATTGGTCGTGGCCTGCGGGCCTGCATTGAGCTGCGTGCTCTGGGGGAGAACTCCATCGTCATCGACTGTGATGTGCTGCAAGCCGATGGGGGCACCCGGACCGCCGCGATCACCGGTGCCTATGTCGCGTTGCACGACGCTGTCAGCTGGATGGCGGCCAAGAACATGCTGACGCGTAAGCAAACCATCGACACCGCCCTGCACCGGTCCGTCGCCGCGGTCAGCGTCGGCATCGTGGCTGGCGAGGCGCGTCTTGACCTGTGTTACGAGGAGGATGTCGCCGCTCAGGTCGACATGAACATCGTCTGCACGAGCCTCGGCGATTTCGTTGAAGTGCAAGGCACCGGCGAAGAAGGCGTGTTCGATCGCGGGCAGCTCAACGCCATGCTCGACCTGGGAGTGGCGGGTTGTGAGCAGCTGACGAAGCTTCAGCGCGAAGCGCTTGGACTGCCCACATTGGACGCTGCCGGACTGCTGGCGGTGTTCAAGAAATGAAGAAGCTCCTCGTCGCCTCCCGCAACCAGAAGAAGCTCGGTGAGCTGCAACGCATTCTGGCCGGATCCCCTGACCTGCGTGACATTGAACTGCTGAGCCTCAACGACGTCCCGGAATATCCAGAGGCGCCGGAGAAGGGTCTCACCTTCGCCGAGAACGCCCTGATGAAGGCCCGCGAAGGGGCGAAGTACACCGGGCTGCCCACGGTTGGCGACGACTCCGGGCTCGCGGTTGACTTCATGAACGGCATGCCCGGCGTGCTCAGTGCCCGGTGGGCCGGGCGGCATGGCGATGACAAGGCCAACCTCGACTTGCTGCTCGCTCAGCTGTCCGATGTGGACGAACCGCACCGGGGCGCGCAGTTCGTTTGCGCCATCGCCCTGGCTCTGCCCGGCGGCAAGGAACATCTCGTGCACGGCAAGATGCCGGGCCGGCTAATCAGGTCGCCTCGCGGTGCAGGCGGGTTTGGCTACGACCCCATCTTTGTCGCTGACGGACACACGCTGACCAGCGCAGAGCTCGACCCCGACGCTAAGGACGCCATCAGTCACCGGGGCCAGGCGCTGCGTGCGCTCGCGACAGTGATTGCCAAGACCCTAAACTGAGGCGTGGCGTCGACCCAAGTTTGTGTCGCCGGCGGCGGGCCCGCCGGGCTAATGCTCGGCTATCTCCTTGCCCGGCAAGGAATTTCCGTTATCGTGCTGGAGAAACACGCCGACTTTCTGCGTGATTTCCGGGGCGACACGGTTCACTCGTCCACTTTGGAGCTTCTCGACGAAGCCGGCCTGGGCGATCGAGCCGAAGACTTACCCGGCCGCAAAGCCGGGCAGCTGCGCATGTCGTTCGCTGACGGGACGTTCACGGTCGCGGATTTCACGCGCTTGCGGGGCAAACATCCCTACCTCATGTTCGTGCCACAGTGGGATTTCCTGGAGCTAATCGCCTCCGAGGCCGCGAAGCTGCCGTCGTTCAAGCTGTTGCGCTCCACCGAGGTGACCGATCTGCTCCGTGCCGAAGACGGCACCGTCACCGGGGTTCGCGCGGGTGACCGCGTGATCGAGGCCGGCCTGACCGTGGCCTGTGATGGCCGTTTCTCCACGGTCCGTTCCCTGCTGGGCTTGGAGCCGGTCGAATACGGCGCCCCGATGGACGTGCTGTGGTTCCGGGTCTCGCGCACAGAAGCTGACGGCGAGGGCCTCGAACTGCGGGTCGGCCACGGCGGCTTGATGATCTGCATTGACCGCGGCGACTACTACCAATGCGCCTTCGTCATCGCTAAGGGCGGCTACGACGAGGTAGTCGCGGCCGGACTCGAAGCGTTTCAGGCACGGGTCGCCCAGCTGGCACCGTTCCTAGCCGACCGGGTTGGCGAACTGTCCACATGGGACGATGTCAAGCTGCTGACCGTCAAGCTCAACCGGCTTGAGACGTGGCACGGCCCCGGCTACTTGCTGATCGGCGACGCGGCACACGCGATGAGCCCGATCGGCGGCGTCGGTGTCAACCTCGCCATCCAGGACGCGGTCGCGACGGCCCGCATCCTGGGACTGGCCCTCAAAACGGGGCAGCCGCTGGACCTCGCCGCCGTGCAGAAGCGGCGAGAGTTCCCTACGGCCGTGACCCAGCGCGTGCAACGGATCGCTCAGCAGCGCTTCGTCGACCCGTTGCTGCGCGCCGACGGCCCCGTGTCCGCGCCGCTGCCGCTAAAAGTGTTGCGCCGCTTGCCCTTCCTGCAAGGCCTGCCCGCCCGCATGGTCGGCATCGGCGTTCGCCCCGAACACCTCGCCTAGCCGAAAAATCTGCGCGTTTAGCGACGTGTTGCCCGAGCGGGCCGGCCACTGCTCTGTTGCACGGCCCGCTCGGGCAACGTGGCTTAGGCCAGGGGGCCGACTTCGGCCGTGATGGCGGCGAGGAGGTCGTTGCTGGCGACGGTGGCGCGAGCGTGTTCGAGAATCGGGGCCAGGAAGACGTCTGGTCCTGGTTCCCCGGCGTAGGCCGAAACCTTCTCGATGGCGATCCGTCCAGCGGGCGATGGCGTCAGCGGAGCACGCAGCTGCAGGCCGCGAACCCCGGCCAGCAGCTCGACGGCGAGCAGTGAGGTGAGGTTGTCCAGCACACGGCGCAGCTTCACCGTCGCGGCCCAGCCCATCGACACATGGTCTTCCTGCATGCCGCTGGTGGGGATGGTGTCCACCGAGGCGGGAGAGGCCAGGCGGCGGTTCTCCGCCACGATGCCCGCTGCCGTGTACTGAGCGATCATCAGACCGGAGTTGACACCCGCGTCTGGGCTCAAGAACGGCGGAAGGTCGCGGGACCGGGTCACGTCAAGCAGACGGTCGACCCGGCGCTCGCTAATGGAACCCAACTCGGACGCGGCGATGGCGAGGAAGTCGGCCGCGAAACCCAGAGGCGCGCCATGGAAGTTGCCAGTCGACTCGACGCGGCCATCGGGCAGCACGACCGGGTTGTCCGCGACACTCACCAGCTCGCGAGCGGCGACCGAGCGCGCGAAGTCGAGCGTGTCACGGGCCGCTCCGGCGACCTGCGGGGCACAACGCATCGAATAGGCGTCCTGGACCGCGTGCACCATGTCGTGCCGATGACTGTCCATAATGGACGAGTTTTGCAGCAGCTTGGAAATGTTGGCAGCGCTGGCACCCTGACCCGGATGCGGCCGGATGTCGTGAATCGACGGGTGGAACGGGCGGTCCGTGCCGAGCATCGCTTCGATCGACAAAGCGGCGGTCAGATCGGCCATCGTGCACAGGTGCGCCAGATCGTGGCACGCCAGCAGCAGCATGCCAAGCATGCCATCGGTGCCGTTGATGAGCGCGAGACCTTCCTTGGAAGACAACGCGATCGGCTGCAAACCGGCGGCGTGCAGGGCGTCGGCACCATTGATGCGGGCGCCGTCCTTGCCCAGGACCCAGCCTTCGCCCATGAGCACGAGGGCGCAGTGGGCGAGGGGAGCGAGGTCGCCGGAGGCGCCGAGTGAGCCGTGCTCCGGCACCCATGGGACGATGTCGTGATTGAGCAGGTCCACCAGCGCTTGTGCTACCAGTGGGCGGACACCAGAGTGCGCCAGGGCAAGGCTGCGCACTCGCAGCAGGATCATCGCTCGTACGACCTCGCGGGGCATCGGAGCACCAATGCCAGACGCGTGCGACCGGATCAGCGCGTGCTGCAGTTCAGCCCGCCGGTCAGGCGAGATGAACGTGTTCGCGAGCGCGCCGAAGCCGGTGGAGATGCCGTAGACCGGGCGTCCATCGCGCTCGATGTTGTCCACAATGGACCGGCTGCGGGTCATAGCGGCGATCGTGTCATCGCTGAGCGAGACCGTGGCCGACTCCCGCGCCACGGCTAAGACGGCGGCCGGCGTGATGCCATTCGGGCTAACGATGACGGTCATAGCAGCTCCTCCCCGGAGTCGGCCTTGACTCCGGACGTGGTGTGGGGCAATGAGAAGTGCTCAAGTTTCCCCTTGAGCATGGTGTGCTTGATGAGTGGGACACCGGGGCGGTAAGCCAGGTGTAGTGAGGTGGGGGCGTCGAGGATGATCAGGTCGGCCCGGGCGCCGATGCCGAGGTGGCCAATATCGTCGCGGCGCAAGGCTTTAGCGCCACCGAGGGTCGCGGCTTCCACGGCTTCGTGTGGCGTCATGTGCATGTCCCGCACCGCGATCGCGATGCAGAAAGGCATTGAGGACGTGTACGACGAACCAGGGTTGCAGTCCGTCGCGATGGCGACCGTGACCCCGCAGTCGATCAGCTTGCGTGCGCGCGGATAGGGCGAGCGGGTCGAGAACTCACAACCCGGTAACAAGGTCGCGACGGTGTGCGAGGACGCGAGCGCGTCAACGTCTCCACTGGACAGATGCGTGCAGTGGTCGGCGCTCGCGCAGTCGAGCTCGACCGCGAGCTGCACCGCACCACTGGCCGTCAACTGGTTGGCATGGATCCGGGGCAGAAGACCTTTGGCGATCCCGGCCTTGAGGATCTGCCGTGCTTCACCGACGTCGAACGCGCCTTTCTCACAGAACACGTCGATCCACTTGGCATGCGGCGCGCAGGCGTCCAGCATCTCGCCGCTCACGAGATTGACGTAATCATCACGCCGCCGTCGCTCCGCATCCGCACCGGTGACCGTCGCGCCATGAACGCCGGAACTCGGGGCTGCCGCGCCGAAACTAGCCGCGCCAGCACCAGAACGTGCGGCCTGCGGCGAAGGCACTGTCACGGGCGGCATGACATGCGCGCCGAGGAAGGTGACCTCGTCGGTCAGCTGAGCCGCGAGCCGGACACTGCGTGCCTCCGTTTCGACATCAAGGCCATAGCCGCTCTTGATCTCGACAGTTGTCGTGCCCTGCCGGTTCATCTCGCCGATCAGCCGCTTCGCGTTGGCCAGCAACTGTTCGTCGGTCGCTTCTCGCGTGGCGGCGACCGTGGTGCGAATGCCACCGCCGGTGTAGGGCTCGCCAGCCATGCGCGCGGCGAACTCATGTGCCCGGTCACCGGCGAACATCAGATGGCTGTGGCTGTCAACGAATCCCGGCAGCACTGCCCGGCCCTCGACGTCCAGGAACGAATCAGCTTCCGGCGCGTGGCGTGAGGAGCCAATCCACTCGACACGGTCGGTCACGATGAGGGCATCGCCCTCCTGGCCGAACAATTCGCCGATGTTGGCGATCAGAAGAGAGCGCATATGGCTTGCTCCAATTCTGCTGGCGCGTCAATGGAAAGGTGCCGTCCCGCGCGCACGATCTCCCGGCCGTCGCACATGACGTTGGTGATGTCGGCGTTCGTCGCGGCGAAAAGGATTCCGGCCGGGTCGATGCCGGCGGTGCGGATGGACTCCAGCGAGACTGTCACCAGATCGGCGCGCTGGCCGGTGGCGATCGTTCCGGTGTCGGTCCACCCGAGACTGTCGTGAGCGGTCGCCGCGGTTAACAGCTCCTGCCCGCTGAAGTGGCCACGCTCTTCCGTCGCGAGGCGCTCGTTGAGTTCCAGAGCGCGGGCTTCCTCGAAGAAATCGATCACGGCATGGCTGTCGCTGCCGAGGGTCAACTTCGTGCCGTGGTTCGCCAGCTCGCGGGCGGGGCCTATGCCGTCGCCCAGATCCCTTTCGGTGGTGGGACAGAAGCAGGCATACGCGGTACCCAATAGGTCTATGTCGGTTTTGGAAAGGTGAGTGGCGTGGACGGCGGTGAAGCCCTCTTGCAGCACGCCTCGCTCCGCGAGCAGCTCGACTGGCGAACAGTGGTGAACCGCTTGGCACGCTTCGTTTTCGGCTCTCTGCTCGGAAACGTGAGCGTGGATCGGGCCGTCAAACTCGGCGACGAGCTGCATTTGTGACGGTGGCACCGCGCGCACGGAGTGCACGGCGGCACCGATCCGGGTGCCGGTTAGCCCCGTGACGCGCTCGGCCCAGGCCTCGGCATCGCCGTCGCCGAATCGAAGCTGCACGCCTTCCAGCGGTGCGCCATCGACCGTGGACGTCAGGTAAAGCGTGTCGATGAGGGTAATCCGGATGCCCGCGTCGTGTGCGGCCCGGATCAGCGCGTGTCCCATCGCGTTCGGATCGTCATAGCGCACCCCACCGGGAGCGTGGTGCAAGTAGTGGAATTCGCCAACTGTCGTGATGCCCGCCAGCGCCATCTCGGCGTAAACGGCACGGGCGAGGCGGTAATAGGAGTCAGGGTCCAATGTGGACGCAACGTGATACATCTGATCGCGCCACGTCCAGAACGAGCCGCGATCAGCGTGGGTGCGCCCGCGTAAGGCGCGATGGAAAGCGTGTGAGTGCGCGTTGGCGAACCCCGGTAAGGTCAAGCCTTTCCGGCGTTCGCCCTTGGTCCCCGTGGAAACGGATTGAATCCGGCCATCGTGCACCTCAAGCTGCACATCACGGGCGACACCCGTTGGCAGCCAGGCAAACTCACAGGTCATTAGCATGCTAAGTCCTCAAGCACCTTGGCGAGCGCGGATACACCGGCCTGACAATCCTCATCAGAGGCGAACTCGGCCGGTGAATGTGATATCCCCGTTGGGTTGCGGACGAACAGCATTGCGGTAGGAACGAAAGCGCTGAGCACGCCAGCGTCGTGTCCGGCGCCCGTGGGCAGGATCGGTGCGCCACCTAGGGTCGCGGCGATCTGGTCGCGGAGCGTGGGATCAAAAGTTGTTTCCCCCGAGACGGATTCGGCGGTCAGGGTGACCTCCGTGCCGTCGCGGCCAGCGCGCTCTGTCGCCTTGGCGAAGACCGCTTCAACCAAGTCATCGACAGTTCGCGCTTCGGCCGCCCGGGCATCCAGCCACGCCGTCACGCGGGCGGCGATGGCGTTGGTGGCGTTGGGTTCTACCGCAACTCGGCCGATGGTGGCATGCGCGTGCCTGAGCCGGGCCTCCTTGTTAGCGGCAAGCACCGTGAACGCGAACGTCAGCATAGGATCGCGCCGGTCGGTCATGAGCGTGGTGCCCGCGTGGTTGGGCTCGCCGGTGAAATCCAGGCGCCAGCGGCCGTGCGGCCAGATCGCGCTCGCGACACCGACCGGTTCCTGAAGCGCCCGGCCCTGCTCGACGTGCAGTTCCACGAAACAGCCGATGCGGCTCATGATGTCTTCGCGCTTGCCCACCGGCTGGATGACGTCCTGAAGCGAGATACCATCGCGATCCTTCAGCACAATGCCCGGGTCGACGGCTCCGGTCAGCAGCCGTGAGCCCAAGCAGGCCAAGCCAAACCGGGACCCCTCCTCTTCGGCGAACACCGCGATACCGATGGGGCGCTTGGGCCTGACCCCTCGGGCACGGAGTTCGTCGACCGCCAGCAGGGCACTGACGATCCCTAACGGACCGTCAAACGCCCCGCCATGCGGCACCGAGTCAAAGTGGCTCCCGGTAATAACCGCATCGGCACCCGAGCCCCACCAAGCGAAGATGTTGCCGTTGCCGTCGTGTTCGACGTCGAGGTCGCGCTGCGCGGCCTGGTCGAGAAACCAGGCGCGCAGCTCAAGCTCCGGCGGCGTCCAGGCGTAGCGCACGTAACCGCCGGTGATCGGATCACGGCCGATGTGCGCGATGTCTTCAAGCAGCTTCATGACTCTTGCATGGGCACCCGGACGCCCTTGTCTTGAGCGACCTCGGCGGCCAGTTCGTACCCGGCGTCCACGTGCCGGATGACGCCCATGCCCGGATCGTTGGTCAGCACTCGCTCGATCTTCTGCGCCGCAAGGTCGGTGCCGTCAGCGACGGTGACCTGCCCGGCGTGAATAGACCGTCCAATCCCGACACCGCCGCCGTGGTGGATGCTGACCCAGCTGGCACCGCTGGCCGTGTTCACGAGCGCGTTCAGCAACGGCCAGTCGGCGATGGCGTCTGACCCGTCGAGCATTGATTCCGTTTCGCGGTAAGGCGAAGCGACACTGCCGCAGTCGAGGTGATCGCGGCCGATGACGATCGGTGCTTGAATCTCGCCCTTCTTGACGAGATCGTTGAAGACAGCTCCCGCTTTGTCCCGCTCGCCATAGCCGAGCCAGCAGATGCGAGCGGGCAGTCCCTGGAAGGCCACCTTTTCGCTCGCCATCTTGATCCAGCGGTGCAGCGACTCGTTTTCCGGGAACAGATCCAGAATCGCCTTGTCCGTGACGGCGATGTCCTTGGGGTCGCCCGAAAGCGCGGCCCAACGGAAGGGGCCCTTGCCTTCACAGAACAGCGGGCGGATGTAAGCGGGAACGAACCCGGGGAAAGCGAACGCCCGGTCGTAGCCGCCGAGCTTAGCCTCGCCGCGAATCGAGTTGCCGTAGTCGAACACCTCAGCGCCCTTGTCCATGAACCCGACCATCGCCTCGACATGTTTGGCCATGCTGGCCCGCGCCCGGTCGGTGAACTCCTCGGGCTTCTTGGCCGCATAGTCGGGCGCGTCAGGAAGGTCGATGCCCTCGGGAAGGTAGGACAGCGGATCGTGCGCGCTGGTCTGGTCGGTCACGATGTCGATCTCGACACCTCGGCGCAGCAGCTCGGGGTAGACCCACGCCGCATTCCCCACGACACCTACGCTTAGCGGCACCCGGTCGCGCTTGGCCTTCAGTACACGGGCGATGGCGTCATCGAGACCGTCGGCGACCTCGTCGAGATACCTTGTGGCGACCCGCTTCCGCAGCCGCGTCGGGTCGACGTCCACGACCAGGCAGACGCCACCGTTCATCGTGACCGCCAGCGGCTGCGCGCCGCCCATGCCGCCGCAGCCGGCGGTCAGCGTGAGCGTGCCTTGCAGAGAGCCGCCGAAACGTTTGGCGGCCACGGCCGCGAACGTCTCGTACGTGCCCTGGAGGATGCCCTGGGTTCCGATGTATATCCACGATCCGGCGGTCATCTGGCCGTACATCGTGAGCCCGAGGTGCTCCAGCCGCCGGAACTCCGGCCACGTCGCCCAGTCGCCAACCAGGTTGGAGTTGGCCAGCAGGACTCTCGGAGCCCACTCGTGCGTCCGGAAAACGCCGACCGGGCGCCCAGATTGGACGAGCATCGTCTCGTCATCTTTAAGCGTGGTAAGCGTTCTGATGAGCGCGTGGAAGCTCGGCCAGTCACGCGCGGCCTTGCCCGTTCCCCCGTAGACCACGAGATCGTCTGGGCGTTCGGCTACATCGGGGTCAAGGTTGTTGCACAGCATGCGAATCGCGGCTTCCTGCTGCCATCCACGTGCGGTCAGCTGCGTGCCGCGAGCGGCCCTAATAATCTCCATTGATTACTCTCACTCCACAAAGAGGTGCCGTCGGGCGGCGGACAGTTCAAAATTCTCCAGGCGCCGCTGAGTCGCGCTCGGGTCAATGTCACTCATCGCCTGAAGAAGCACCATGGTCAGGACCATCGGCGCGGTGTGCATGTCGAAAACGAGCTGTGAGCCCACACTCGCGACGAGCGTGACATCGGCGAGTTCCGCGGCCGGGCTGACCGGCGAGTCGGTGATCAGCACGATGCCAAGCCCGAGCGTGCGGGCTTCGCTAAGACCATCAACAAGTTCGCGTGGGTACCGGGGGAGGGCGAACCCCAAGACAGCTTTCGCCCCTGAGCCGGCCGCCTGTTCCAGCCGCTCGGGAAGCAAACTGCCCCCGTCATCGATAACCCGGACCTCAGGGTGGATCTTCGCGGCGAAGTACCCGAAGTAGCGGGCCAGCGGAGCCGCCGCGCGCAGCCCGAGCACCGGCAACGGCCGGCTGGCAGCCAGCAGAGCGGCCGCGGCCTGGATCGCGCGCTCGTCAGCCAGACTGTCGGCGAGCCGGTTAAGGTTCGCCATTTCATCCCGGACGGCCCGTTGCAGGTCATTCCCGTCCTGTTCCCGGTCCGTGGGACGCCCAACCACTTCGCGCAGCTTGCGTTTCAGCGCCGGATAGCCATCGAACCCGAGCGCTATCGCGAACCGGGTCACGCTCGGCTGACTCACCTGGGCGAGTTCAGCCAGCTCAGCAGCGCTTAAGTAAGCAACCTCATCGGCCCGGTTGACCAGCTCTCGGGCAATGCGGCGCTGCGTCGGGGTCAGCCTCGTGCTCTGCACCAGCTCCCGAACAGCATCATTCACAACGCCACTGTATGCATTCTTTCATTCAGTCCGCAATCCGTTGCCCATCATTCGCCCCGCCTACCCAGGCCAACCCGCTTTCCCGCCCTCGCTCACCTCGCCAACCCGGCATCGGCCACCACGCTTCGCCCCGCAGACGCTTCCGCCCCGTTACTTCCGCACAGGCCGCCCAACGTCGTCTCAGCGTCGGTTCCGCGAAGGTCGTTAGCCGAGACCGCGGCTTCCGCACGCGTCGTATTTCAGCGGGGTCGGTGACTGGTGGCGGTTTGGCGACAGTGCCGACAGTTGCTCGGTGTAAGTCGCGAGCCGTCAGCTGAGTTTGCGACTAGGTAGCTGCGTCGCTTCCTCGCGGACGGCCTACGGCATGGTTGCCGCGGCCGGCTCCGGACGTTGGAAGCGGTTCCATTGGGTGATGGGCAGTCGATCTGTCCTTTGTTGACGACCGGTTTGGCTAGGGCACAGCGTTTCAGTTAACTCGATCGGGGAATAGGGAACTTTGTTTCCCGCATCCGCCGGCCGCAACGGTAGCTCGATCACCTTTGACCCCAACGGTTTGCGGTGGGCGAGGGGAGGGTCGCCCGAAAGCGCGACGAACTGAAGAAGACCCTCTTGCGTTTCCAGCGCCACGGCGTATCGTTATGGGCACTTGAGGTCCGCGCCATTTCCCCCGTGATGGCGCGGACCTCAGTCCTTTGTGGACTTCTGTTGGCCTAGAACGGACGCAAAGTCCTGGTCAGATCGTCTTCGGGTCCGCCTTGGGCGACGATTTCGGTGAGCAGTTTGCGGATGGTGGCGGCTTTGCGCTCCCCAAGCTCCTGCTCAAAGTTGGCGTGAAAGCGACGCGCCGCTCTGAGGGCCGCGTGGCCACGGACGCTGAGGCTCAACAGTTTTACGCGGGCATCGGCCGGGTCGTGATTCTTTTCCAGGTAACCGGCCTCTGTCATGTCATCGACAATCTTTGCCATGCCTTGATTCGTTATTTGCAAACGGCCAGCAAGTTGTGCCGTGGTCATGGCTTGCTCGCCCAGGGCGCGGAACACGTAGCCGAACGTCGGCTTGATCCCTGTGAAGCCCTGCGCCGCAAGGCTCTCGTTGAGCTCGATGACGAATCGCTGATAGGCCAGGCCGAGCAGGATGCCGAAATCTGGAGTTGACACTAGACGATTAGACGATATACAACTGTGGTTGTCAACCTTGGTTGTATATCTCAGGAGGACAGATGCCCCTCATTCCGGGGACAACCGCACCAACATTCGACATGCCCAACGGGACGTTCACGGGGCTGGCCTCGCCGAGCCGGGGTTCGGCGCAAACCGCGGTGTGGCGGATTCACTTGAACCCGCACGCGGCGGGGGCGCCTCACACGTTGACGCACGAGGAGGTCTTCGTCGCGACGAAGGGCGCTGCTCTGGCTGTCATTGGCGGTGATGAGCACGTTATCCGTGAGGGGGACGCTCTCGTCGTACCAGCTGATGTTTCTTTTGTTCTGAGTAATCCCAACGGTGAGCCTTTTGAGGCGGTGGCCGTGTTCCCTGTGGGTGGAAAAGCCGCGCTGCCCGGCGGTGAACCGTTCACTCCACCATGGGCCGAGTAATGTCTCCTTCGTGAGGCTGAGCAAGATTTCGGTGTACCCCGTTAAAGGCTGCACCGCCATCGATCGCACCGAGGCGGTGGTGCAGCCGTGGGGACTCGTGGACGACCGGCGCTGGCTGATCACGAACCCCGACGGGTTGGCCATCACGCAGCGCGATGTCGCGACGCTGGCACTGTTGCGGGCGGAGCCCGATCTCGATGGCTTGAAGCTGTCGTTCCCGCGCCTGGACCCGCATGCCGTGGCTCCCGGCGCCGGGCTCCGGCCGGTGACGATCTGGGGCACAACGGTTCTGGCGACGAACGCCGGGCCCGAAGCCGACGCGTGGATCAGTGAGGCGCTCGGCCGGCCGTGCCATTTGGTGTGGCTCGACGATCCGACCCGGCGCTCGTGCGCGTTCGCTGACGGGGCACCGTTGCTGCTTGCTAATGAGGCGTCGCTAACGCGGGTCAATGACTGGATCCTCGAAGGCGACTGCCCCGACGAAGCGCCCCTGCCAATGACTCGCTTCCGGCCCAATGTCGTTATCAGCGGGGCGAAGGCGTTCGCTGAAGATGAGTGGATCGGCCGGACGATTCAGATCGGTGAAGTGGCGTTTCTGGCCGAAAGCCACTGCGGGCGGTGCATCGTGACGACGACGGATCAGGGCACCGGTGATCGCGGCAGGGAACCGTTGCGCACCCTCGCCCGCCATCGCAACGTGGATCAGAAGTTGCGGTTTGGGGTCAACCTCGTGGCGCGGACGCAAGGCACCCTTCGCGTGGGCGACGACGTCACAGTGCTAGCCACATAAGGATTTCGTCGCGGTCATCGCCTGGGGCGACCCTGAGCGTCCCAGGCAGGCGGCCGACTTCTTTGTAGCCCAGCTGGGAGTAGAACTTCTCGATGTTGTGTCCACTTCGGACAGTCAGGTAGAGACCTTCGAGACCGAGAGACTTGGCGACCCTTTCGCCCTCGCGCATGATGGCGGCGCCATAGCCGCTGCCCTGCGAACCGGGGCGAACCATCACCCGTTTGACGGTGCGCCAGTGCTCGGACAGATAGAACCGGCGGCTGACCAAGAAGAGCATGGCGGCCAGCCCGTCATCGTCAAACCCCAGCACGAGATGATCGTGGCCGGCCTCGAAGTCGTCGAATGCCGCATTCGCCGTGACGGCCACCTGTTCCTGGGTCACCGGTGGCACGAAACCGACCGCACCGCCGGCATTGGACACGTCGGTCCACATGGCGATGATCTCCTGGCGGAGCGCGGGCGTCAGTGGCGGGTCAAGTTCAAAGCGCACCTTTGCAGTTATAGTTCGGATTCCGCGTGCGCGGCAAGCTGATCGCTCGATAGCTGGCGTGCTGTGGCGCCGGTCACCGCGAGCCAGCCCATGTGCAGTCCGCCGTCCATGCCGACCGTGGCCGACCAGCGCGTCGCCGTGGGATGGGTCGCGAACACGGCGACGCCCACCCGGCGCAACCCGGCGAGCTGCTCGTCGAGCGCGCGCAAGGCACTGGTGTATTCACCCCACGGGTCGGCGACGAACAGCAGATGGGTCAGCCAGCTCGCCTCGGTCATGTTGTTGATCCGGGCCAGGAGTGTGTCGTGGATGTGCGACTCGGCCAGGATCGCCGCGTTGGCGGCGGCCCGCTTTCCGATGCGGTTCAAGGCGTCTGGGATCGAAACGGCGGCACGCATCCGCGCCGGGTTCAGGGCGAGCAGCGAGCGGGTGTCGAGGCTGTTGAATCCGGCGATGAGCACGGAGGCGCCATCTGCCCACGGCGCGGTCGCGGCTTCAGCGGCCAGGCTGCGCAGCAAATCGTCCCCGCCATGCGGATCGCCCGTGATGCTCAGCAGTCCCGTGCGCTCACCGTCAACGAGAAGCTCACCGCCCTGTGGCCACGTGGCGAACGTGAGCAGACCGGGCAGCGGCGAGGGCGCCCAGCTGGCTTCCGGCAACTTGACCGTTGAGGGCAGCGACCATGTGTTGTGCCAGCGCTCCTCGAACGGCTCCGGTGGGTGTGGACACTCGGCGGTCAGGATGATCGCCAGGTCGCCGCCGTTTTGCCAAGCGGCCGCGATATCGGGCATGTCCTGGGCGGGACGCCCGCGCATGCCGAGGGCGAGCCGGCGCATCGCCGCGTCGAGCCGGTCTGCCGCACGGTGTTTGGCGACCGCCCGGTCCGCGGCCAGCATCTGCGCTGGGGGCAGGAAGATTCCGGCCGGGCGGCGACGGCGTACCTTCGGCTGCCGGCGTTGCCTGACCTGCTGGCGGTGCACGATGACGTGAGCGGCGAGCACGCTGGCCGCCGCGAGTCCGGCTCCGGCGGCGAGGCCTTTGGACGCGCCGTTGTCGTCTTTGGACTCGTCCTGCTTTGGCGCTTGCTGTTGTTGCTGAGGCGCTTGGGAGGCAGGCGTTTGAGCCGCTGACGTCGGGCTGGGTGGCAGCGTTGGCCGCACCGATGGGGAGGGAACGACCGGCGGCGTAGGGGCCGGCTGGGTCGGAGCGGGCTGCGTGGGAGCGGGTTGCGTTGGCTGAGCCGGGGCGGCCGGCGTGATGACCTGGCCGGTCGCGTGGCTCATGACACCACGATCGCTGGCGTTGGACGGCAGCACGAGACGCCATCCGGGCTGAATGTGGTTCGGGTTGCGGATGAGCTTGGGGTTGAGCGCGGCGATGTCGCGATAGGACTCGAAGTCACCGGTGAACCGCTGCGAAATCCGGCCCAGGTAATCGCCCTTGGCCACGACGTAAACCTGTTCTGCCGCAGCCTGTTGCGAGAACGTTTGGGGCGCCAGGGCCTGCGGTGCCGCCTGCATCGCCACGACGGCCGGCTGGCGCGCGGGGACAGGAGCGACCTTCGCGCTCGCCAGACTGGATCCGGCGAAGATGGCGATCATCGCGCCAACGAGTGCTGCAGCGATCCGCTGCTGTGCCTTGAGCCCCGGGATGCGCCTAGCCCGGCGCCCTTTGAGGGCGAAAGGGATTTCAATCAGCACACTTATCGTGAACGTCGCCCAGGCGAGCCAGCCGGCGATGGCGAGAATTCTCATGAACAGGGTGCCGTTGTCTTGGGACGTCAAAGCCTCGATGATTTGGTCCACCGACGGGACGCGCTTGGGCAGGGGATTGCCGGCCACGCGGTAAAGCAGCACCGGAGCGCCACCGATGATGCCGGACGTGATGGCAAGCGCGAAGACGCCCGTGATGAAGCGCCGTAACCAGTTCATGCCTCCCCCTTCCTCAGCCAATGAGCAGAGTTGCCGTGGCGTAGCCGGTCGCTTCCCACGTCGCTTTCCCGACCCCGGTCGGATTGGCATACGTGATCGTGGCCTTGACGCGCAGCTGTGTCCCACCCGGCAGCACCGTTACCTCGCCCGTCGCCCCCGCGTCGGTGAGATAGGCAAGGGCCGCCGCTGTCGCGGTGCCGGGGTCGATAACCTTGTCCCCGCCTGGAATAGCTTTCGTTGGATCGATGGCCTGCCCAGCCGCGCGGGCCGCCTCGGCGGCCACGTTGTCAGCGCGCTGGAAGGCCCGTAGCTGGCCACCGCCCACGATCACCAAGCCCAGCAAAGTGATCCAGGCCATGGCGATGATCGCGAAGAACACGGCGACCTTGCCGCCGTCGTCTTTCTCGCGTCTGAGGCTCATGACCGGCTCCGGTAACGGTCGATGGGGCTGGTGAATTCCGATACCAGCGTCAGGGTTCCGGGCATGCCGGGCAAGGCGACGTCACCGAGGTTGGCCACGCACGTGACCCGTGCCGTGACCGTCGCCGAAGCGCCGATCGGTGCGCTGAACTCGCTGGTGTCGATGGCGACCGTGAGTGTGAGGCACTCGATCCCTTGCGACTTAAGGGCTTCCCGTGCCGCGGCGTCGCCTTCGGTCGCGGCCGCGCTCGCTGTGCGGGTCAAACTCGCCGTGCGGGCCGCGCTGAAGGCCGCCGCGTCGGCGACTTGCCGCGCGATCACGACTCGGCCAGCGATCACGACCACCACGAAGATGGCGATCACGGCTGGGGCGAGGATCGCCAGCTCCAGTGCGGCTGAACCGCGGTCGCGGCGCTTCACGGCACCCACCTTTCGACCGGGCCGGTAGCGCGCTGGCGCACGTGGTAGGTCCAAAAGGGAATGATCGAGGGAGCGTCACCGGTCACCGTGATAGTCACCTCGGTGCCGCTCGCGTTGACGGTCTGGCTCACGGTGTGATTACGCAGCCCACCACCGCGTACCTGAACGAGGAAGTTGTTCGCCCGGTCGATGCCCGCGTTGGGGCTCGCGTTGTAGGAGCGGGCGGAATTCGCTCCTTGGGTCGCCGCCGCCAGCGCGGTCGACCGGGCGTAAAAGACGAAGGCCGCCTGGGCGACCATGAAGGTCATCACGAGCAGGGGGATAGCAAGGATCGCGAGCTCGACCGGACCGCTTCCGCGATCCGGCCTAGCCTTCGATCCCCGACGCGTCATGGTGATGGTTCCGGCACAGTGTCGAGCCAGTTGTCGGCCGTTTCGCTGAGCGTGTAGGCGATCGCCGCCGCGAGGATCGCGATGATGCTCACGATGATGATGTAGGGGACGGGTCCCTCACCACGGTCGCGCTTCAGAAGCTGAAGGCGCGTATACAGTTTCAATAACATGCATACTCCTCTATCGAACCGAGAAAACACTAATAACTAGCGGGTACCCAATGAGCACCAATATGATCATGATGAGCAGCGTGGACGGGATGTCCAATTTGGAGGTCCTGGTTTTGGCCGCCTCCAACGTCTTCACCCGCAACTGATCGCGCAGTGAAGAAGCCTGTGCCCGCAGTGTTGAGTAGACCTGGGCTCCGTCGGCACCAGCGCTGCGCATGATGTCGGCAAACGAGGCCAGTTCCACGACATCGATGGCGGCCGCCATCGACTTGAGCTCGTCCCACGGTGGCCGCATCTGCAGCTGTGCGGTCAGCAAGGCCGAGCGCAGGCGCTGATAGGGCCAGCCGGTGCAGATCGCGGCGGACCGTTCCATGGCCTCGACCGCCCCGTGGCCGGACCGCACCTGATGTGCTGTCAGCGCTGTGTAAACCGCGAGCGCCTGAACGAACTCACGGCGCGCGGCTTTGGCGTTGGACCGCATGCTGTGGTGCGCGTGGTAACCGAGCAAGGCGGCCAGTGCCACGCTCACAGCGACCGGAATCGTGAACGGCAGCTGGATGCCGAGGATCAGCGCACATAACGCGAGCACCAGGGGCAGCACGAACCCACTCGCGGCGGCCACCGCGATCGTCATCGTGTGCCGCTCGGGGGTCCGCGCGAGAATCGCCAGATCGGTTGCGGGCCAACGGCTCGGGGCGGGCAGCCGTTCCGCCGTGACGCTGGCCGCCGTCGGAGCCGCGTTGGGGTGCAGCCGCTTGAGGGCTGGGCCCAGGGCGGGCGTGGCTGGTACGAACTGAATGGCTAGCAGGAAGAGCCCGAAGCCCGCGACGGCACCGCCCACAATGGACAGGGCGAGCCAATAGTCGAAAATCATCGCTCTCCCTCCGCATGCAGGAGCCGGGGAAGCCGCTCAGGCAGCGAGAGCGCCCGGATCCACAGCATCAGCCCGATGTAGACGCCCGCCAGCGCGACCAGGATGAGCTGTCCCATGACGGTCCGGTAAGGCGCTGAATAGTTGGAGCTGATCGCCCCGAAGGCGATGACCGCGATCGTCGCCCCGGTGAGGAAACGGACCGTGTAGCGGGCGTTGGCGCGCTCGCTGTCCGCTGTCGCGCGTGTGGAAATCTCTTCCGACAGCGAATGAGCGATGTCGGAAAGCGCGTGGTAGAGCCCGTCACCGGCGTCTGACAGTTGCAAAATCAGCGGTGCGACCACTTGATCGGCGCTGTAGTCGTTGAGGTCTTCGGCGAAGGCCAGCAACGCCTCCACCGGGTCGACGCCCGCCTGCATGCGCGCCGCGAGCGTGCGCACCTCATATTCGATGAGCGGCGGCGCGGTGCGGGCGGTGGCCACGATCGCGGCCTGCAAACCGATGCCGTTACGCACATAGTCACTGATCCGCCGGGTCCACGCTTCGAGCGCGGCCAGCCGGGCGATGGCTTTCTTCTCCGCTGATGCCGCCGAGAACAGCCACGGCAGCCCAGGAATCGCGACCCCGACGACGAGCCCGCCGATCGGCCAGCCGGTGAACAGCCACGTCGCCGCACCAGCGACGATCGCGACGATGAGCAAAATCTGGTGCAGCCGGCGTTGCCGGGCGGTGCGGCCGCCACCGGTCCAGAACTGTTTGAGCTGACGCTGAAACGGCGACGTCGGCCCGATGGGGCGGCGCGTGCCGGCGAGGAAACTGATCGCCAGCACGATGCCCGCACCGAGCAAAATGAACGACAACGCCGCGAGTAGCTGAATCATTGGCGCACCCGCTTCGTCCTTAGCTCGCGCACCCAAGCACCCTTGTTATTGGCACCAGCCTCGATAAACGGGACTAGTTCACGCAGGTCGTAACCCACATCGAGGAGATCGTCCTTGATGCGTTCAGGCAGATGCCGGGGAACGGCCCGCCCATCCACCCCAGGACCGAAAACCGTGGTGAGTACGACGTTTCCGTCTCGCATACCCCCGACTTCGATGACATGCGAGACGAACCGGTGCTCGTCGCCACCAATCGCCCGTTCGTCCACTACAGACGTGTAGACGATGAGGTCAATGCCTTGCGCCGCCATCCGCAGCGCTTGCTCAGCCCCGAGATCGTTGCCATAGGAACAGGCGAGCTGAACGATCGAGTCCATCACCTCGCGCGCTTGCCGGGCGTGGATGGTGCACATAGCCCCACGGCTGACCGTCATCGCGCGCAGCATCGGCACGATCTCGCGGCCACGGGTCTCACCGACGATGACTCGCCGCACCCCGAGCCGCTGGGTGATCGGCATCATGTCGTGCAAGGTCTTCTCGCCGCGCCGCTTGCCCTGAGCGTCGTATTCTCCGTGTCCCTGCAACGATTCCAGGCTGATGACCCAGTTGGTGCCGACCGGTTCGTGTAGGCCGAGCTCACGGGACTCTTCGAGGGTGATGTAGGGCTCGCCTGCCGGGATGGTGCGCCCGAGGGCACGCAGCAGAGTCGTTTTCCCCGACGCGGCAAGGCCCGCGATCATGATGTTCGCGCCCGCCTCTAGAGCTTTGGTCAGGAAGCGGTAGAGCAAGTGGTCGATCATTCCCCACCGGTCGCGCAACTGCTCCAGCGAGGCGGTGAAAAGTGTGTGCTTGCGGATGTAGACCACCGGCCGCGGGGAAACCTTGTACAGCACCGTCATACGCGAGCCATCGGGCAACTGCATATCCAGTTCCGGATTGGACTCTGAGAGCTGGCGTTCCGTCGCCGCGACCCGCATCGCGAGCACCTGCAGCATCGTGATCAGTTCGTCATCGGTGTCAGCGACCGGCTCACCCCGCGTCTTGGAACCGTCGGCGTGATGCAGCAGCACCTGGTCACAGCCAAGAATGTGCACGTTGGTGATCGACGGGTCGTCCAGGAGACGCTGAAGCCTTCCAGCGCCGAACATTCCGGCCACGACCGCGTCGAGCAGAGCGTTCTCTTGCGCCGGGCTGACGGGCTGTCCCGCGTGCGCCATCGCGATGGCGTATTCCGCGATGACTTCCCGTCCCACGCGCTGTGCCAGTTCCTTGCGGTAGGACGGCGTGACATTCGCCGCGTCCGCTAGCAACCCCGTAATACGGTCCGTAACGCGGTTGTGCAGCTGACGCACCACCGCGTAGTCGAGCGGGACCTCACGGGCATGCCCGTTGACCCTTGCCAGCTGATGTTCAGCCGGCGGCGGATTGGGTACGAACCGGGGGATGCTCACCGTGTCACCACGGGCAGGGAATCGGTGTCACGCAAGGCGATCGCGGTCTGTGCCGTGCGCCGCGCGGAAAGCGCGGTTTGGACACTCTTGTGCGCGGCCAGAGCCGAGCGCATCAGCGGCCCGCGGGTGCGGCCCTTGCCTTCGCCGTTGAGCGCCGCGGCGGTCGCCGGGTCCCACGAGAGCCGGGCGACCACGGGCACTTGAAGGTTCCGTGTGATCTCGCGTGGAGCGATCCCATCACCAACCAGCAAAAGGCCCAGATTGCTATCGGGTCCCTCGGTGTGTGGCACCTCGCGCCGAAGCCGGGCGATCGCTGGGACAGCGGGTGACAACGTGCGGATCGACTTGGGATTGACCACCATGAGCACCAAGCTCGCGCGAGCGAGCAGCGCGATCGGGGCATGCGGGACGCAAAGCCGCCCACAGTCAGCGATCACGGTGGTTGGCAGGATCGAGAAGAACTCCCCGAGGCGGTCCCAACCAGGGGCGAGCGACGCCGCCTGCCCCGGGTCGTTGATGCCCGGCAACACCATGCGCTGCTGGCGTGGGGCATCGAGGTCGATCAGCTGTCCCGGCAGATCTTGCTCGGCATGCCCCCGGATCGCTGACGTCGCCAGGGGAAGCACCCCGCGATCTGGCGGGAGCTCATATTTGGCAAGGTATCCGGCGAGCAGGTCGCCGCCCGCCGGGTCGCACTCGGCCATCAATGTTGGTGCGGGCCAGGTCAGCGTGAAGGCCAACGCCGCGGTCGAAACACCGGGCGAGCCTTTCGCGGAGACCAAAGCGATCAGTGGCATGGCGGCTAGTTCCCGCCCAGCGAGATGACGATGCGCCCGTCCGCGGCGAGGGCGGCGACCGTCGGAGCGTCCACTGTGGTCACTTCGAGGTTGACCAGGGTGCCCCCGCGGAAGCCATCACCAGATGGCGGCCTGATGTCGATGACTGTCGCGGCGATCGTCCGTGGTGGCACCAGATCTGTTCCGGCCTGACTGTTGCCGGGCGCGTCCTTGGGCAGCACGACGAGGAGTACTGCTGACCCGGCCTTGATCCGTGACCCAACCGGCAGCCTGTTCTCGCCAAGAGAGATGCCAATGAGCTGATGCCCCGGGCGGGGCACCGGGATGTCGGTCAGCTGATCCATGGTCAGCAACGACCCCGGAACGAGCGCCATCACGGCATGTTTGCCGATCACGTTGGGTGCTTGATTGGCCGGGATGGGCTTGAGCCCCACAGCGTCGTTGATCCTCACCTTGATCAGGTCAGCGGCCTGGATCTGCCCACCCGCGCCAACGGGCCGTGCCACGGCGAGAAAGTCCTGTGTGGACCCCATGCGCTCGGCGACGTAGGCGGCGGTCAAGGCCCCGGCCGCGATAAGCAGCACGGCCAGGGCTCCTTGCATGACGGACCGCCGCCGGGGCGCTTGCTTCGCCACGCCGATCGGCGCTGGGGCCGCCGGGGGACGGGTTGATGTTCGCTCAGCGACGCTCATTCGGTTACCACCTGCAGTTCCTCGATGCGCAATGTTGTCGAGTCGGTCCGGAAGATGAGGAGGTCACCCGAGCGGCCGCCGCCCTCCCAATGCACGCTCCACCAGGTCGTGGCGGTGACGGTGTAGGCGCCGCCAACGCTGCGCGACGGCCTGCGGTAGACGTGGCCACAGGCAGGCGACTTCGCGTCCCACCGCGATGACGTGTAGGCGATGCCTGGGTTAAAGCAATGAGCCTCGGTGCCGTCGCCCATGTTCCAGACGATGCGGTTCGAATAGGCCCACGCCGTTACCGAGACCCCAGCGGCCGAGGCGGTCGCGCTGATGCGGTTAGGGGTCTGGACCCACGTCACGCCCGGATCGTTGGTCCACATCCAGACCGGCAGGCCAACGAGCCCCGATCCCGACGGGCTGGGGGCCAGACCCAGTCTGGGTTTCTCCATGGGCAGCCGGTTGATCGCTTGCAGCGCCAGGCTTATGGGTGACGGCTGACCACCCCACCCCGGTGGGTTACTCGTCCGGTAGTCATAGTCGGTGATCTGCCAGCCGCCAGAGGCGCCAAACCAGCACCAGACCGCGTAGACGTAGCCGTCGGACGGGTCGTTGCCACCCCACAGCGGGTCGTCAATGGACAGTTCGAGCCGCTCGTAGTAGCAGCTGTTGGTGTGGTTGTACCAGCCCATTCCGTTGCGGTAACAAGAAATGAAGCCGAGCTGCTCGTGCCAGCAGCGGGCGGCGCCGTCACCGTTTCCGCCGCCGCCTCCGCCGCCTCCACCGCCGCCGCCCCCGCCGACGATGATGATGCAGGGGCCGTTGTCAGGTGGGCAGTAAATGTAGTCGGCGCGCGCGACCGATGGGGTGACGACAACGTAGGCCGTCATCAGCACGAGCACCGCGAAAAGCCGCCGGGTCAGCATGTCGACGTCCGATCAGCGAATGATTCCACCCACCGCCACGCGTTATCGGCGTAAAGCCCAGCCCGCAGCGTGACGGGATAAATCTTGTTCTGCGAAGGCGCGGCAACGGATTTGCGCGTCGCCTTGTTGATCGCGTCAGTGGCGCTGTCGTCCACGCACGACTCAACCAGGATCGACGTCGCGCTCACGGAAACAACGCGGCGCAGCGTGATCTTCGGCTCTCCCGTGCGCACAATCCCTTGCTCACGCATGAAATCGAGATCGCGCTCCAATGTGGACAGAAATTTACCGGCCGCGTATTCATACATCGGCCGTTTCGCGGGATCGGCATTCCAATCATAGGCGCCGGTCTGAGATGCCTTGACGTATATAGAGTTCAGCGTTAGGTAACGAGCCCACGCTTTGTCGACAGTTTCCTGATCTTTGGGGCTAAGACTTGCCGGCGCACCCGCGGGTGCGGCAGCCTTGGGCGGTTTATTAGGGACGTCTTCTACGCGATTTGAGGTGCACCCCCAAAGGAAAAGGGATGCTGTGGTTATAAGCACGGCGGTCAGCACTGCCGTACGTCCACTGTGGCTATTTGGGTTCATGTGATCCCCTCGCCGTGACGCCGGTTGCGTTCCCGAGGGCCGATCGTACGATGACTCTTACCGATGTAACAAGGGGTGAATGATGTCCATACGTACAGCATTCAATGTCAGATCGTTAACAGAAATCCCAGGTCAGAGATGAGTCCAGGATGGACTATGACCGGTTTGCTACCGGCCGTCCTGCTGATTCCGGCACTCCGTGGAGTCATCTTTTTACATTCGGTACCCAGTGATACTCCCTGGCGACAGTTTTGTCCAAAGTGCTATATGTCAATCCGCCTTATTGGCCCGCGTGGCCGGTGTCCACATTGCCAGGTGGCAATCAGCCCATTTCCATATTCCGTGGAGTTGCTGGCGCTGGCCGTTCTAGCCTTGCTCGCTTGGCGCATCAGCGATCCGCTCGCGCTGGCGGCCATCGCGTGGATCAGCGTGCTCGGCATCGCACTGATCTGCATCGATGTCGCGGTGCACCGGCTGCCGGACCGGCTCACGTTTCTGGCCTTCGGCGGGGGACTGCTGATCCTCGCGTTCGGGGATATCAACCGCGTCGGGCGGGCACTCTTGTGCTGCCTCGCGTTAGCTTCGGCGTACCTGCTGATGTCTGTTGTCACCCCGAACGGCATGGGGTTAGGTGATGGCAAGTTCGCCCTCAGCCTGGGTTTGATTCTCGGCTGGTACGGCTGGGGCCCGACCCTTTACGGCGCGGCCCTCGGGTTTGTCTTTTCCGGACTGTTCGCCATCGGCATGCTGCTCGCGCAGCGCATCACCATGAAGGGCGCGATCCCGCACGGACCGTTCATGCTGCTCGGCACCTTGGTCACCGTGTTGATGGCGGCCTAGCGGGACCGGTCCCGTTATAGTCCGGGCTAACGGGGACGAAAGCGGGACAAATAATGCGCAAACTTCTTCTTGTTGGCGGAATCCTGGCCGCGATCGGCCTACTGACGCCGGCTTCGGCTCTTGCCGTGGCACCGGGTGCCGTCGTCGACCCGGTTCCGGCGTTCGCCGGAGGAGCCGTCACCATCACCGTCGAGTGCAGCCACCCCACCGGGCTCGTCTCCTTCCCGGGAGACCCAACCCTGTTCCAGGGTGGTGGCGCCTTCGCGAGCCAGCCTCAGGGCGCGTTCAACTTCACGCTCCTCAATGGACTGGCGCCGGGAAACTATCCCGTAGTTTTCACCTGCATCATCATCGTGGATGACGTGGACGGTAGGCCACAGACCATCACTGAGGCGTGGACCGCTCTTGTTGTCGTGGCGGGCAAGCCGCCCACAGCGACACCGAGTGGAGCACCGCAAACCGGCGGCGGATTCAGCCAAACGGGAAGCGGGAAGACCCTCGGACTCGCCGCCATCGCGGCAGCCGGACTGCTCGGTGGCGCCACACTCTTGCTGCGCCGCCGCCGCGCGATGTGAGCAGGCCCAGGCGGCGCCTGCGGCCAATCCACTACCGGCGCATCCGCTCCCTGACCTTGCTTTGCTCGATCATCTTGGCGGGCTGGGGAATCCGGCAGTTCTCCAGCACACCAGAAGACATCAACCTGCCCGTGCCCGTCATCTCCGCCACTGCTCCGCCATCGCTTACTGGAGCCGTCAACGCGCCGCGCCTCTTCCTGCCCCGATCAGTACCGACGCGCATCAACATCCCCAAGATCCGCCTCAGCGCTGTCGTGCTGACCACCGACATCGATGCCAGCGGTCAGCTCAAAGTCCCGTCATTTGAAGAAGCTCACCGGGCAGCCTGGTACCGCGGCGGCGTCGCCCCTGGGGAAATCGGGCCAGCCGTCCTCATCGGACACGCCGACTCCAAGAAAGCCGTCGGCGTCTTCTTCTACACACGCAACCTGCGACCCGGCGACCAGATCGGCATCGAACGCGAAGACAAACGCGTGGCCACGTTCACGATCGACTCCGTGGAGCAGGTGCCCAAGACCCAATTCCCAGCCACCCGGGTCTACGGCATGACGGACCGTTCCGAGATCAGACTCGTCACGTGCGCGGGCACCTTCGACGAGCGCACCCAGAACTACTCCGACAACATCATCATCTTCGGGCACCTGACCGCGCTCACCTGAGTCGGGATTGGACACTGGCGCCTACACTTCGAGCGTGCGGACACCCCTCGCGCCGTGGCGCCGGATCTTGATCGCGCTCACCGGCCTCGCGTGGTTAGCGGGCTGTGTCATCGCCCCACTGGGCGTCTTCTCCGAGCAGGGCTTCACGGGCGAGACCGTGCTCACGTTGCTGTGTGTCTGGCTAGCCGTCAGCCTTGGCGGAGTCGCGCTCCTCACCGTCCTGTTCGACGACGGCCGCAACGAAGGCGGCGGCGGAGCGTAAGAAAAGTGCGGGAGGGGGGACTTGAACCCCCACGTCCGAAGACACGGGTTCCTAAGACCCGCGCGTCTGCCATTCCGCCACTCCCGCAATGTTTACGGAGTCTAGCTGCTCCCGCTTGCGCTTGCCGAACGTGGGGGTCTGGCTATGGCAATTCGGGCATAGCAGCTGAGGATTCTCCTGCCGGTTGTCGAGGAAATCGCCGTTGATGTGATCGACCTGGAGACGCAGTGGCTTACCGTTCCAGATCGCTGGCAGGCCGCACTCGCCGCAACGTTCTGGGCGGCCAATGGCGAGGAGGGCACGCAAGAGCCGGTCGCCCGGCATGCGGGTCGTGCCGGGCGGCAACACAACGAGGCGCCTTCCGGGAGGCACACGCCTGCCGCTTGCTTTTCCGCGATTGTGCGCACTGCCAGTGAAGTGACTTGTGTCGATGCCAAAGGCGCGCATGCGCTTGCTGATGTGATAGTGGGTTCCACCTGCGATGCGCAGGCCTAACAGGCGTAAAACCCCAGTAACGCTTGTGGATTGGGCGGCCGCTTCTGCTAGAAGTTCCCTCGTGTACTTGGCCACGGCGAGACCGTAGCCAAGTGGTCTGACAGTTAGTCCAGGCCAAGGTCGCGGCGGAGTTTGGCGACGTGACCGGTTGCCTTGACGTTGTAGAACGCGTGCGTCAGGACGCCTTTTTCGTCGATGACGAAGGTGGAGCGGATGACTCCCATATAGGTCTTGCCATAGTTCTGCTTCTCGCCAAAGGCGCCGTAAGCGTTGAGGACTGTCTTGTCTTCGTCGGACACCAGCGGGAACGTGATCGCGTCGCGTTCGGTGAACTTGGCCAGTTTGGCTGGAGTGTCCGGGGAGATGCCGATGACGGCGTAGCCCGAGGCGGTTAGCGAGGCGAGTGAGTCGCGGAAGTCACAGGCCTGCTTGGTGCAGCCGGGGGTCATCGCCGCGGGGTAGGCGTAGAGGATCACTTTCTTGCCGCGCAGGTCAGCGAGGCTGAGCTTGGTTCCGTCAGCTGTCGGAAGGGTCCAGGCTGGGGCTTTTGTGCCGGGTTCGAGCCGCATCTCCCGACCATACCAACGCCTTGTTGCAAGTTATATGCAATAAGGCGAAGATGGGGACGTGGACCTCGCCATGCATATCAGTAACGGGATCATCAACGGGCCCGTCTCCCTCGTGTACGCAGCGCTGGCAGTGATCCTGCTGGCGGTTTGCCTGCAGCGTTCGCGCCAGGATCTTTCTGACCGGCTGGCCCCGATGGCTGGGCTGGTGGCCGCGTTCATCTTCGCGGCGCAGATGCTGAACTTCCCGGTGCTTTCCGGGGTCAGTGGTCATTTGCTGGGTGGTGCGCTCGCGGCGACGCTCGTCGGGCCGTGGGTGGGTGCGCTGTGCGTGGCCGTGGTGCTGATCGTTCAGTCCCTGGTGTTCGCCGACGGAGGTGTGCTCGCGCTTGGCCTCAATATCTCCAACATGGCCCTGCTCGGCACAGCGGTGGGCTACCTGGTCGTGATTGGACTGATGAAGCTCCTGCCGCGCACCGCTTTTGGCGTGGGCGCGGCCGTGTTCATCGCCTCGGTGGTGAGCGTTTTGCTTGCCAGCCAAGGGTTCGTCTTGCAATACATGCTGGGCGGCAGCGTGCCGTTGACGTTGAGCTACGGCGAGATCGCCGGTGTGCTCGCGGGAGTGCACGTGCTTATAGGCATCGGTGAAGGCCTGATCGCGGCGCTCGCCGTTATCGCGGTGGCGAAGGTGCGGCCCGACCTGGTTTACGCCTTGCGCGGCCAGCGACTGGAAACCGAAGTGCGGCGCAGCCCGAAGCCGGTCATCATCGCCGGCCTGCTGACCGCGCTCGTGCTCGCCGGCGGCATCAGCTACTTCGCGTCCGGCTCACCAGATGGTCTCGACCACACCGCGCAGATCGGCTGCGAGGAAGACGGTTCCGGGACGTGTATGGCGTCCGGCGAAAAGGATCACGAATTGGCCGGCAGCATCCTCGGGGACTACAGCTGGAACGGGATAGACGGCACAACCGGTGTCGCGGGCGCGATCGGTGTCGTGGTGACTTTCGCCGTCGGGCTCGCCATCTTCTGGGTGGTCCGCCGCCGGAGAGTGCGGGCCTGACATGGGCGCCGGGCATGCCCACGCGATGTATGTGCATCAGCACTCACTGGTGCACCATCTCGCCCCTGAGGTGAAAATCGCTGCGGCACTTGCCTTTACGGTCGTCGTCGTGGCTACGCCCCGGGAACGGGTCGCCGTTTTCGGGGCATACGCCGTCATCATTCTCGCGCTGGCGGTGCTCTCCCGGATTCCCGCGCTATGGCTGGCGAAACGGTGTCTCATCGAGTTGCCTTTCGTGGCAACGGCTTTGCTGCTGCCGTTCTTCGCCGCCGGGCCGAAGACCACGGTGCTCGGGATGAGCCTTGCCGTCGAAGGACTTTGGGGCGGCTGGAACATCCTCATCAAAGGCACACTGGGGGTACTGATCGCGCTCACACTGGCCGCGACCACGTTGCCGAGAGACCTGCTCGTCGGGCTCGACCGGCTCAAAGCGCCCCAGGCGATCACACAGATCGCGATGTTCATGTTGCGCTACCTGGAAGTGCTCGCCGACGAAGCGCGGCGCATGCGCATCGCCCGGCTGTCGCGTTTGGACGATCCACGGTTCCTGTGGCAGGTAAAGGGTTTCGCGACAGGGCTGGGTTCGCTGTTCATCCGCTCCTACGAGCGCGGTGAACGGGTGTTCCTCGCCATGCGGTCGCGCGGCTACACCGGCCGGCTCCCGGCGGCGCTGCACGCCGAAACCTTAGGCAGCGCAAGGCAGTGGGCGGCCGGTGCGATCGTGCCGGTTCTGGCCGCCGCCATTCTTATCATTTGGGGGTACGCGTGACGAGTCTCGATATCACGGATCTTCATTACAGCTATCCCGACGGTCATCAGGCCCTGCACGGGGTGAACCTGAGCGTCAGCGAAGGTGAGCGGGTCGCGCTCCTCGGCCCCAATGGAGCCGGCAAGACGACCCTCGTGCTGCACCTTAACGGCATCCTCCCGGCGCCGAATATGCCTGGCGCACAAGGCTCTGTGACCGTCGGCGGCCTCAAGGCTGACCCCCGGGACAGGGCCGCGTTAGCGGAGATCCGCCGCCGCGTGGGGCTTGTCTTCCAGGACCCTGACGATCAGCTGTTCCTGCCAACGGTCCGTGAAGACGTGGCGTTTGGGCCGGCAAACTTGGGGCTCAAAGGCGCTGAACTCGACGCTCGCGTCGACGATGCGCTCGCATGGGTCGGCATGACGGAGGTCAAAGACCGCGCGCCGCATCACCTTTCGCTCGGACAACGGCGGCGGGTCGCTGTGGCAACTGTGCTCGCCATGGATCCACAACTGCTCGTCCTCGACGAGCCATCGTCCAATCTGGACCCCCAGGCGCGGCGGGAGCTAGCCGAGATCCTGCTGAACTTGCCGGTCACCATGCTGATGGTCACGCACGACCTCCCGTACGCCCTACAGCTCTGTGAACGTTCCGTCATCCTCGACGAAGGCCGCATCGCCGCCGACGGCCCGACCCGGGAAATCCTTTCCGACACAGCACTTTTGGCCAAGCACCGCCTCGAACTCCCCTTCGGCTTCACCCCACTCGCCACCACCCCCTAACCGCGACCCACCGCTCCCGAGCGTGATCCATGACCGCCCCCGACCCTGACTCACGCCGTTCCCCCCGCGCGTGTTCCACCGCCCCCCAGGCCCTGACCCACACCGCTCTCTAGGCGTGATCCACATCCACCGGGACGTGATCAACAGGTGGTTTGATCACGTCTGCCGGGATGTGGATCACCAATCGGGATGTGGATCACGACTAGGTGGCGGTGCCTGGTGCTGGGTCGTGTGGCACCGGGTCGTGGGGCACCGGGTCGTGGTGGGGCGCGGGGTCGACGATGGGTGCGGTGCCGCGTAGGCGGAGCATGGAGGCGATCGCGCTTCCGCCGGCGAGGATGATGATGGCGCACACGAGAACGCGGCCCGTCGCGGCGCTCCACGGCAGCGGGATGATGGAGCGGTGGAACGCGGCAGCGCTTGCCATGCCAGCGAATAGGGCGGCGGCGCCACCGCCGAGCGCCATCGCGAAATCAGCGTCACCGCGACGTTTGACCAACGCGTAGACGCCCGCCGCGATAGCGGCTAGCGAGGTGACTGTCGTCCACAGCTGCGCCGAGAACATCTGCCCCAGCAACGGCCAGAACGTGAAGTAGCCCGCATCCCATTCGCGGCCAACGACATAGACGAGCCCGAGCACACCCGCCGCGATGGTGATGAACGCCCGCAACGGTTTCAGGGGACCGATCAAGCCGATCAGGCCAACCGCCACGGCACCGCCGATGGCTATAAGCCACCAGATCGCGGGCGCTGGAGCTGGTACCCACTCCAATGTTCCTTTGATCTCATGGGCTGTCGCCCCCACGCGGACCGGGACCACCCAGTCACGCAGGTGGTGGGGCTGATCAGGGGCGGCAAGAACCGAAGGTGGCTCCGTGACCGAGGTCCAAATCGCACGCTGGTCGTGCCAGCGGTACAACGGCTCGTCGCTCACCTTGTTCCACGAGGGCGGCAGCGTGGGGTCAGCGTGCGCCGGGGGATCGACGTGAAGGATCGTGATATTGAGATATGTCGCTGGAGAGTGGATGTTCTCATACACGCCGTCGGGCCGGATCTCCAGATACGGCTCGTTTTGGTAACCCAGCACCTCGACCGGCTCGGTGCCGCGATTGGTCAGCTGAAGCCGCGCGCCCGCCTCGATGGTGATGATCTCGACGCCTGACAGCGGGGGTAGCGAGGTGATTGTCGAGCGGTAGTTCGTCGCGTCAGGCGCGTCAGCACCGTGCGCGAGGGCGGGCGAGCCGGTCGTGAAAAGCAGGGTGAGCACCGTGCCGAGCACGGCGCCCACCTTTCGCATCAGCATGAGGGCCGATGGTAACGAACCTAGCTGGCAGAAGGGCTGGGGGAGGAGCTCCCGGTCGCCGCCGCCACAGCCGCGAGGATCGCCGCCGTGTTGCCCTGCACCTTGGTCCCATTGACCAAAACCGTGGGGGTACCAGTGATGCCCGCGCTCGTGGCGTCATTGCTGACCTTCTTCGCCCACGTCAGGTACCGCCCGCCGGTGACGCATTGCTCGAACGTGTCGTCGAGCCCGACACCCCGCCCGATCGCGATCATCTCGGCGTCGCTGAGGCCAGCGGACCCTTCCGCGGGTTGTTGTGCGAATAGAGCGTCACTGAACTCGGTGAACTTTCCGCCATCGGCAGCGCACGCCGACGCGGCAGAAGAGCGCGTCGAGTACTTGGTGGTGGAGAACCGGTCGAGGTAGGCCACAGGGTGTGTCACGAACGAGATCTTGTTCTCGGCGACGAGCTGCTTGATGACCGCGTCGCTCTCGTCGTGGAACGTCTTGCAGTGCGGGCACATGAAGTCGATGTAATCCTCGACGATCACGGGACCCGTGCCGGCCACGATCGCGTTGCCCGAGGCGTTGGCGTTGGCTGGGGTGAAGACTTCGGCCGCCCTATTTGACTGCAGCAGCACCCAAACGATCATTCCAGCGGTGGCCACGACGATGGCGCCGATGACGCCGCCCCAGATCATGCGTCTGCGCCGCTGCTCCTTGGCGATTTGCTCACGAACCATTCGAGCGGCTGCCCGGCGGTCATCTTTCTTCTGCGCCATCACTTTCACTTTCTCCCTCAATATCTACTTTGGAGGAACCTGGTTTCAGCAAGCCGTCGAGGGAGAACCGGCTGACTGGGTAAATGATCAAAAACACGGCTAGGGCCAGGTAGAAGACATCCCAGAGGATGCTGGGCAGATAGTTGGGCGTCTGCCCCGGCTCGAGAGCGCCGCCTTTGCTAAAGCAGCCGCAGTCGATGTTCAAGCCACGGGCCCAAGCCGAGGCGATCCCGGAAATGAAGATCACCATGGCGATCGCGCTGAGCCATGCCATCAGCCGGGTCGCGATGCCCAGCAGAAGGAACAGTCCAATCGCGATTTCAAGGAAGGGCTGAGCGACGCCGATGATCTCGGCGACGTTGGTGGGCAGCAGCTCGTAAGCGATGACCGCCCGTTTGTTGGCGTCGAGGTCCTGCGCTTTGAGCAGGCCAGCGACGAGGAAAACGCCAGCTAATCCGAGCCGGACGAGCAGGCTCAGCCATGGCTGTGTCTTGCCCCAGTTGCGCATTGCGGTGCTCCTTGTGCGATCAGGCTGCTAACGCAATAACTACGTCAGCGACCAGATCGGCACGTGCCCTGGCGACTCGGGACCGGATCGTTCCGACCGGTACGCCGAGCGTCTGCGCCGCCTGCTCATAAGTCAGCCCGAGCAACTGGGTCAGGATGAACGACTCTCGCCGCTCAGGGCTCAGGCGATCGAGCAGTGCGGTCGCGCTGACCTGCCCTGCCGGATCGGGATGGGCGTTAGGCGTGGCAGTCGTGGCGATCCGGTTTTCCAGCCTTCGCTGTCGCACCACGGTCCGCAGATGATCAGCGCACGTGCGGCGGGCGATCCCGAGCAGCCACGTGCGGGCGCTCGACCGGGCTTCGAACTGTGGCAGCGCGCGAAACGCCCTCAGATACGTCTCCTGAGTGAGATCATCAGCCGTTGACGTATCGACCAGCGCCGCTGCGAATCGCCACACCTCGGCTTGCGTCAGCCGGACAAAGGCCGCCTGAGCTGCGGGATCCCCGTACTTGGCGGCCAGCGCCCAGTGCGTGGGCGCGTCAAGCTCGGCGGGCGGGGTCACGGTTGGCAAGCCTAAATCGTCGCGGGTGCTCCGCGCACTTCGGCCGGCTCGCGTGTCGCACCTCACCCCGGGAACTAATCTCGCGTCTGGAGCGACTACCCGTGCATGACTGGCTGTGAACGGATACGTGTGGCGCTTTCGGCGCGCATGGACGGGGAAGATCCCGGTCTGGGCGGGCTCGATGATCACTTAGCCTCGTGTGCTGACTGCCGCGCGTGGCTGGCGACCGCATCACAGGTCACGCGGGCCGTGCGGGTCCAGGCTGTTGAGGTCCCGGATCTGACCGCCCGCATCCTCGCCGCCGTGCACACGGACCAGTCCCAATCACACAAAGCCCGGGCCTCCTCCCGCCGCCGCATCCTGCAGATCGCGCTGGCGATCTCCGCCGCCGTTCAGCTGGCGCTGGCGATCCCGGCACTGTTTGGCGGGCCTGACGTGCACATCAGCCGCGAAGCGGCCTCCTTCGATATCGCGCTCGCGGTCGGTTTCGCCCTGGCCGCTTGGCAGCCGGGGCGCGCTCGCGCCTTCGTGCCGGTGGCGTTCGTGCTCGCGGGCTGTCTCACCATTACGAGCGCCTTCGATATCGCGGGCGGGATGACGCTTTTCGCGCACGAAGTCACGCACGTGGCCGCGCTCGCGCAGGCGTTCATCCTGCTGGCACTGTCACGAGGGTCCGCTCCCGCGGCCACTCCGCGTCAGCGTCAGGCTGTTACCCCATGACGCGCCGCCTCTCGTGCGGTCGGAGCACCCTTGCGCCGGTCCTCTTCGCGCCAAGGGGCGCGGAGAATTCGGTGACTTCGCGTCCCATGCGCGAACCTAGGACCGTGAAGCCGACCCCGAAGCACGTTGTGCTCGCGTTCGTCGCGGGACTGATCGTCCTGTTTGGATGGCAGGCGCCAGCGCAGGCGCATGCCGCGCTGACTAAGGCGACCCCCGCCGCGGGGACCATCGTTCAGGAAGCACCGAAGCAGGTGGTCCTGACGTTCAGCGAGCCCGTCGCCCCGGTTAACGACAAGATCCAGGTGATCGGGCCGGACGGCAAGCGCGCTGACACAGGCAAACCCGAAGCCAACGGCGCCGTGCTGACGATCCGGCTCAAAGACAATCTGGTACGCGGGACTTATCTCGTGAGCTTCCGTGTGATCTCAGCGGACAGTCATCCGGTCCCGGGCGGCTACACGTTCTCCTATGGCCAGACTTCGACGGCGCCAACGCAAGCGCTGCCCGAGGAAGTCGACAACACGGTGCGCAACCTCATCGGGGTCGCGAAGTACGTGGGTTACGTGGGCCTGACTCTGCTCGTGGGCGCCGTGTTCGTGCTGACGCTTTTGTGGCCCGCGCGGCTAAACCGCCGTGGCCCGGTAAAACTGATGTGGGCCGGATTCGGCCTCGTGACCCTGTCGACCCTCGCGAGCATCTACCTCCAAGTGCCGTACACCAATGGCACCGGACTGTTCGAAGTGGACGGTTCCGCCTTCAGCGACGTCATGGCGAGCCGTTACGGTATCGCCTTGCTCGTGCGGCTCGCCGTGCTCGCGGTGGCCGCCATCATGGTCCGCCCGCTGATCCAAGGCACGTCGACGGTCGTCGACCGCGTGCTCGTCGTGATCCTGGCCGGCATCGGCGCCATGACCTGGCCGCTGACCGGCCACCCCGCCGGATCTCCAGTGCCAGCCGTGTCCGTAGTGACCGACGCCCTGCACCTGGCAGGCATCGCGGTCTGGCTCGGCGGGCTCGTCATGCTCGTGACGTTCCTCCTGCGCCCCGCCCACCCCACCATCGCCCGCCCCGAGCTCAGCCTCGCCGGCGGCCAAGCCCTCGGCGCCGAAAGCGAATCTCCCGAAACGCTTGCCGAGTCGAGCACCGCCAATGGCGAAGGCGGAGCGCACCAAACGCTTCCGGCCGTGTCGAACGCAGCGAGCGGCGCAAGCGAGGTGCGCGAAGCGCTTCCGGAAGAGGCGAACGCGGCGGGTGGCGCAAGCGAAGCGCTCGCGGAAGAGGCGTACGCGGCCGACGGCGTGCACGAAACGCTTGCCGCCGAGGCGAGCCCGGCCAGCGGCGCAAGCGGAGCGGCCGAAGGTGAGGCGGAAAGCGGTGACGGGGAAGTCGCGACCGAGGAAGGGCGGGAAAGCCAGGCAGTCAGCACGGGCGCGGCGGGAGGTGGGGCGAATGAGCGTGAAGTCGCGGCGATCCTGCCGGTGTGGTCGCGGTGGGCGGGCGTTGCCATCGCGGTCGTCGTACTCGCGGGAGTGGTGTCGGCGCTGATTGAGGTGGCGACACTGACCGCGCTCGTGGAGACGACCTATGGACGGCTGCTGATCGCCAAAGTCGCGCTCGTCGCGGTCATCTTGGGCGCGGCCGTGCTCGCTCGCAAGTCTGTCCACAGTGGACAGGCGCCACGGGTGCGTAAGTTCGCCGCCATTGAGGTGACCACCGCCGCGGTCGTGCTCGCGGTCACGGCAGCGCTCACCCAGACGACACCCGCCCGCACCGCCGAGGCGATCGCCAAAACCCCTCCAGTCCAAGCGGTGTACACGTCCACGTTGGACAGCAGCCTCTTCAAGCTGACCGTCGAGGTCGACCCGGGCAAGGTCGGCAACAACCTCGTGCACCTCTACGCCTACGACAAGAACGGGCAGCCGCTCAAAGTCGTGGAGTGGAAGGTGACGGCGGCTTTGCCGAGCGCCGGTGTCGAGCCGATCGAGGTGCCGATGCTGAAGCTCACGGACAACCACGTCACCGGTTCCCTCACGCTGCCCACGCCTGGCGACTGGCAGCTCAGGTTCACCTTGCGTATCTCAGATTTCGATCAAGACACGGTTACCGCAACGGTTCCGGTCAAGTAAAGGAGATCCTCCCGTGAAGAAGTTCGCTGTCGTGGCGGCGGCCACGATCGCTCTGGTCGCCGTTGCGGCACCCGCCTCCGCCCACGTCACCGTGAACCCGAAAGAGGCCACGCAAGGCGGCTACGCACGGGTCGCTTTCCGAGTACCAAATGAATCTGACACCGAAAGCACGACGAAGCTTGAGATTCAGATCCCTGAGGACACTCCGGTGGCCTCGGTTTCGACAATGCCGGTTCCTGGCTGGACGGTGACGACGACCAAGCGGACCCTCAGCACGCCGCTTCAGGTGCACGGCAGCCCGGTGACCGAAGTCGTTGGCACGATCACGTGGACGGCGACGCCGGGAGCAGAGGTCAAGCCCGGTCAGTTCCAGGAGTTTCCGGTGTCGATGGGCCCGATGCCCAAGGCCGACCAGATGATTTTCAAGGCCCTCCAGACGTATTCCGACGGTGCCGTCGTTCGCTGGATCGATCTGCCCAGCAAGGATGGGTCCGAAGTGGAGCATCCGGCGCCGGTGCTAAAGCTCGTCGCCGCCGCGAACCCGAGTGCCACCCCGGCCGCGAACGTCGACGTTTCGTTGGGGGAGAAGGAAAACAACACCCTAGGCTGGGCCGGCCTCGCCGCCGGTGTGCTCGCGCTGATCGTCGCCGGATTCGCACTGTCGCGCACACGACGGTCATAAATACCGCTAACGCAGGCTCTATACCCGCATCTGCGGGCGTAGAGCCTGCGTTGTCAGGTCATGCGTGTTTTGCGGATAACCGCTGGCATCCTTACCCTGCTCGTCGCGTTGCCGATCCTGGCCGCGGGAGCCGTGGCCTGGTGGGCGATGCAGCACCGCAGTCCTGACGGGGCCTTCCATGCGTCTCTGATGCCCATCGATTCCCCGTACCGAGTCGTTGTCGTGCCTGACGTTGACGCGCTTCTGCGCCGTGACGCGCCTATCGCACGGGCCAAGCAGACATCGCTCGAACTCAATGCGGGCGAGGGTGCTTTCGTTGCCATGGCGGCTCCTGCGGATCTGGCCGCGTTCCTCACGGGTGTCAGCTACACGGAGCTGACCGGCGCCCGCCTCGGCCGGGGACCGCTGACCGTCACGACCCGCCACGTCGTTTCCGCGGGCGAGACTCTTCCTAGTCCTCAACAACCTTTCTGGGTACGCCAAAGCTCGTCCACTCTCAAGTGGACCCCCACAGCTGACCGTGACCGCCAGCTGGCCCTGATCGTCATCGCCCCCTCGACGACCGTCGAACTGTCTGTCGCGGTGACGGCGGCGTGGCTCAACAACACGACGTGGGGCCTGCTGATCCTGGGTCCCGTGCTGCTGCTGCTCGGCTTCGCTACGCTCGCCTGGCCGCAGCGCCCACGGGAAATCGTGTATGTCATGAACACACCGGTCGCCGCCGACTTCGGCCTGCCTCGCCCAGCGGTCCCGTTCGCTCCCGGTCACGTGCCGTCGATCCACGAAGCGGCATCCCGCTCTTCCTGGCCGGCCTACGTCCCGATCCTCGAACCCGCCCAGACCGCGGCACAGGCGTCCCACCCGCCCGCGAGCCCGGCACAGACCCAAGGTGCGGCCGCGCAAAGCCAAACCGCAACTCGAGTCCGCGCCGCTGTGCCGGTCGAACCGCAGGCGGAGGCTGAAGGCGAGCGGCGGCAGAATGCGCAGATGGCAGCCGCTGTTCCCGCACGGGGTGCGGTGAGCGCTCCGGCCGGCGACGATGAGGCGGTGACGCAGGAGCTGCCGGTGGCTGGCCGACGTCCGGGGCGGGCGGCGGACTTCGTGCCCGGGTTCGGTGCGACCGTGGCCGCCAGTGAACAGGACGCGGCGACAGAAGACGCTGAGCTGACGATTCCGGTGCAGCCGGGGCCGGGTGGCGAACAGTGGCCGCCGCCTGAGCCGGAGTTGCACACGGAGCAGCCTCATCTGGTATCAGATGATTCGCGGCCGATGCCAACGGCGGGGATGCAGCTACATCTGAGCCGCAAATGAAAAAGGAGCCCTGAAGGGCTCCTTTTTCGTAGAGGGTGATCGACGGGACTCGAACCCGCGACATCCCGGACCACAACCGGGTGCTCTACCAGCTGAGCTACGACCACCATGCGCACATGTGCTCGACCATGATAGCCACAACCCTCAGGCGTCTGTCGACCGGGTTAGGGTCTGCGCGATGCGCTTGGCTTCTTCGACGTCAGGCCCGGGCAGGGGCACGAAAATCGTCTCGCGGTAGTAACGCAGCTCACGAATGCTCTCCCGGATGTCGGCCAGAGCGCGGTGAGCCAGGCCCTTCTCAGGCTGGCCGAAGTACACCCTGGGGTACCACCGGCGGCACAGTTCCTTGACCGACGAGACATCGATCATCCGGTAGTGCAGGTGAGCGTCCAGGCGAGGCATGTCCCGTGCGATGAACCCGCGGTCCGTCGCGATGGAGTTGCCGCACAGCGGAGCGGTCCGGGGCTCCTTGACGTAGGTAGTGACGTATTCGAGCACGCGGTCTTCGGCTTCTTGCAGCGTGACCGTTGACTTGCGTACTTCCTCGGTCAGCCCCGACCGGGCGTGCATCTGCTGCACGATGTCGAGCATCCCGGCGAGCGATTCGTCCGAGGCGTGGATGACGATGTCGACGCCTTCGCCCAGGACGTTGAGGTCAGGGTCGGTGACGAGGGCGGCGACTTCAATGAGGGCGTCTCGGGACGTTAAGCCCGTCATCTCACAGTCGATCCACACCAGTCGATCGGTTCCGTTGCCGCGAAGATCTGCCACCGCAACAGCCTACGATGACGTCCATGAAACGCCTGCACCGCGTTGTGGTCTTTCTCCTGGCTGTCGCCGGTTCCGCGTGGGTCTTCTGGAATTACCACAACCGTGGGCACAAGTTTTATGACCTGCGGATCTACATGAAGGCGATGGACTGGTGGGCGGGAGGCAACGACCTCTACTCGTGGTTTCAGCCCGACTTTCTGCAAGGCAAACTCTTCTTCACCTATCCGCCGTTCTCGGGTGTGTTCCTGCTGCCGTTCTCGTATTTACCGCTCGGCTTAGTTGAGGTTTTGTTCGTGCTCGGCACGATCGCCGCGGTGATTGTCACGACGTGGTGGATCGTCAGGGCGCTGGGCTTGCCCACGTGGATCACCGCTCCGGCCGTGCCCATGATTCTCGCGATGGAGCCGTTGCGTGAGACCATCGCGCTCGGTCAGCTGAACCTCTTGCTGGTCTTCCTGATCCTGCTTGATCTGCTGGTGCTCCGTCCAAAGGGGAGCAAGTGGGCGGGCATCGGGATCGGTCTCGCGACAGCCATCAAGATCACGCCGGGCATCTTCATCGTCTATCTGTTGATCACCAAGCAGTGGCGGGCAGCCTTCACGGCGATGGGCACCGCTGCCGGAGCGACAGTGCTCATGTTCGCCGTCGCCCCTCGTGCGAGCTGGGATTTCTGGACCGGTGCGCTCTGGGACACGGCACGTGTCGGGCGCACGGACATCACCGGCAACCAGTCGCTGCTAGCGCTCCTGCACCGCCTGGCCATCCCGTTGGAGCCCAACCGCCTGATCTGGCTCGCGCTCGGCTTAGCGATCGTCGCGTTTGGACTGTGGCGGGCCGCGCAAGCCCACCGCGAAGGCAACGAAGTCGTGGCCGCCGCGCTGACGGGCCTATGTGGCGGTGTCATCAGCCCCATCACCTGGGCACACCATCTTTACTGGATCGCCCCCGCGCTGCTCGCCGTGCTCGCGGCCGTATGGGGCCGCTGGTCGCCGCTGTGGTTCCTCTTGATCGGTGGGTACTTCGTGAGCCTGTTCGGCGTCGTCAGCGCCATCGACTGGGACTTCGCGATCGTTCCAAAAGCGACCGACACGCCGGGATCGTTCGTCGGGCGGAATCTCCTGCTGCTATTAAGCCTGCTATTGATCGCTTTTACCCCGACACGGCATTATCCCACTAGGACAGTCGTTTAGACAGACTTGTCCGATTAGCCGCTTTTCACATACGCTGGGGTCTAGCGAGGATATCTCCCCCAGATGTCTAGCTGTGGTGACACCGTTCCCCCGGTGAGAGTGGCCTGCTGACGCGCGTCGGCAGGCCACTCGCCCATTTGGCCCCCTGGCTGCGTTACTCGCCGCCTCGTGTACCAACTGCGTACACGTCGGCGCCGTGCGCCTTGCCTGGAACCAAATGAGGCCCTTACTGGGCCAGCGCCTGCTCGGGACGTGCACGGAAGCGGGCGAGCAAACGCGACGGAATGTCCTGCGAGATGGCCACTCCACTTAGGACGATCAGGGCGCCCAGCGGCTGGTACCAGGCGAGCCGTTCACCGAGCACGAGGAAACCCATCGTCACGGCCACGATCGGCATGAGATAGGTGACGGTCGCCATCGTGCTGATGCCGACGATCCGGATGACGTGGTAGTTCAGCACGAAGGCGATCCCGGTGCCGAATGCTCCAAGCGCGACTAACGCGGCGAGCACCTGCCACGACAGCGACGACACCGGCGGCGGTGACCCGGCCATGAGGGGCGCCAGGACGGCCAGTTCGACGGTGGCCATGACGATCTGTCCCGTGGCCAGGGAGACGCCCGAGATATCCCGCCCGGTCAGGTGCTGGCGCATGTAGGGTCCCGCGAACGCGTAGGAAGTCGCCGCACCGAAGCACAGCAAATGTCCCGCGAGCGTCCCGGCACCGATGCCCTGCCAAACCCCAAGCACCACAAGCACTCCGGCAAACCCGGTGAACAAGCCGATCACCTTGGGCCGGGTGAGCTTCTCTGACCGGAAGAACAGCAGCATCACCGGCATCATCGTCAGTGGAGTGGTGGCGTTCCAGATGCCCGCGATCCCGGAGGAGACCTCTTGCTCGCCATAGGCGAACAGCGCGAACGGGATCACGTTGCCGATGAAGGCCACGATCGCGAGATGGCCCCACAAGCCCCAGCCCCGCGGCAGCCGGTGCGAGGTGAACGCGATGATCGCGAGCAGCGTGAGCGCGCCTAACGCGACGCGGAACAGGGCCACGTAGGCGGGCGGGACCTCGGCTACGGCGACCTTGATGAACAGGAATGAGGAGCCCCAGACCAGCGCTAGCGCGATGAAATGGGGCAGCCAGGTAAGGGACGCGGGACGGTTCGGTGCTGTCACGCGCCCAAGCATGCCCTACCCCTACGACAGCGGAATCGCCGATCGCTTGGCGTAGTCCTCGAACGACTCGGTCCAGTGTGTCCAGCCGTCGCCCCACTTGAGCACCTGACCCGTGTTGGACGTGATCACCGGGTCACCCTGCTTCGTGATGTCGAAGAGCCATTTGGCATCGTCAGGCGACATGTTGACGCAGCCGTGCGATACGTTGCGGATGCCTTGGTGCTGCACCGACCACGGCGCGGAGTGCAGGTGCTCGCCGCTGTGCGTGATCCGCTGGGCCCAGTCGATGTCGGCCCGGTAGCGCTCGCGCGCGTTGGGGTCGTTGGTCGTGTCGAAGACCGTGTGCTCCAGCTTCTCCATGATGATCATGATCCCGCTGGAAGACTGCCACGTCGGTTTGCCGAGGCTGACCTTGATGCGCTTGGCTTCCACGCCGTCGATCGTGACGACCATCTCTTTCGGAGCCTTCGCGTCATCGATGGTCATGATGAGCTGACGGCCGGTCGTGCCGGTGAAGGTCACGTTGGCGCGGGCATAAAAGCCCTCGCCCAGCGGCATCCCACCCACGTGCGAGTCGACGAAGATCTTGGTGCCCGGCTTCCAGAACTCCTTGGGCCGCCAGTGCACCTCGCGTGAGGTGTACCAGCCCCAGACACCTTCGGTGGCCGGCTCGGTCTTGACCAGCATCCGGCGCTGCAAGGCGGCCCGCTGGTCCTTGGGGATGTCCCGGCTGAGCTGGAAGATCAGCGGCATGCCGGTGCCGATTTCGCGGTTGTCCGGCAGGAAGCTGATGACGCGCACTTCGTTGCTGGGCTTGGCCATGACGGTGAACTTCGTCTCGGCCGTGAAGGTCTTGCTGTCGTCACCGGTCGCGGACACCTTGGCCGTATAGGAAGCGCCCCACGTCAGCATCTTGGCGGGCAGCCAGCCCTTGCCGTCAGGGTGCATCTCGCCGGCCACGGCCGCGCCGTTGGCATCGAGCAGCTCAAACTTCGTGTCCACGGCGTCAGTCGAGGTGAACGTGAACTCGTGTCCCGCTGGGACATCGGCAGCCCCCTCCGCCGGGCTGGTGATGCTCGCCTTCGCCTTGGCTGACTTTTGCTCTTGCTCTTTGGCGCTGTCGCTAAAGGACGGTTTGTCGCTGCAGGCCGCCAGGCCCGCCACGCTCGCTCCGGCGAGGCCGAGGGCCGTGAGGGTGTGTCGGCGCGTTGGCATGATGAAACCTCCGAGGGGTGTATTCACTTATCGTGCCTGGCGTTCACCGGCCCGGCAACGCGCTTCCCTCCCGGTGGGCCTCCCAGCTGTGGTTCCACGCGGTAAATCCATTACCCGACTGAAGCTCGACCTCGGTTCCGGTCACGGTTACGGGATCACCGACATGAGTCACGCCAAACAGCCATTCAGCATCACTCCAGGACATATTGACGCAGCCGTGGGAGACATTGTTGACTCCTTGGTCCCCAACCGACCAAGGCGCGGCGTGAATGAACTCGCCGCCCCAGGTCAGGCGCTGGGCGTAGGAAATATCGGCGCGATATTGATCACCAGGCTCGCCCGTCGTGTCGAAAACGGTCTTGGCCTGCTTGTCCATGATGACCATCGTTCCCGATGACGAGGGTGTGCTGGCCTTGCCCAGGCTGACTGGCATCGACCTGGTCTCGGTGCCGTTCTCGCGCACGGTCAGGTGCTTTGTCGCATTGTCAATAAACAGCTCGACCTGGTGACGCGTGATATTGACGCTCGCCCGCCGGTCTTTGTCGCCCCACTTTCCGCCGCCGAGCGGATGACCCTCCAAAGCCGACCGCATGTGGATCTGCGTGCCGGGCTGCCAGTACTGCTCGCCGCGGTACTCCACCTGCTTGGCACTGACCCACGACCACGAACCCGCCTGCACGGGCACCGTCGTGACGAACAGGCGTTTCTCGATTCCGGCGCGATCTTCGGGCGCGATGTCTTGCGTGAACTCCACGACGACGGGCATCGCGACGCCGTACTCGTTGCCGTCGAACAGGTACAGCCCCGTGTCCACGGTGACCCCTGGCATGGCCATCGTCGTGAACACTGTCGTCTTCGTCTGGTCCCCGGCCTGGGCCGTGGCGGTGTAACGGGTCTCGGGTCGTAACGGCTCACTTGGTACCCACGCGGATTTGTCAGAGCGCAAGAAGCCGGCGACCTCGCGGCCTTGATCGTCCTTGACCGAGACGGTGCCAATCTCTCCGTTTTGGACGTTGAGGCCAATCTCCGTGCTCAGCGGGACGCCGGACGCCTCCGCGACCGGCTGAATCTCCAGAACGACAGCTGGGGGAGGGGCCACCGCAGGAGGCTCGGCGACGGCTTCCACGGTGGTTTTTCCACACCCACCAGCTAGTACGCCGAAAGCCATCACCACACCCAAAAGTCCTCTAATCCGCATAAAGCTCATGTTGACCCCAGTCGGGCTGTCTAGCAGGCAAAACATGAAACTTGAGCGAGTGCTCAAATCCTGTTAACTTGTTTGAGCAGTCGCTTAAAAGCGGAGGGGAGCAGCAATGAGACCGCTTTACGTGCAAACCACGGTCCGTTGTGCAATGCCGGAGTTATGGCGGCTGACCCCAATACCCGGCGCTGCACGAGCGATGGGACCTTCGCTTCACCCGCATCAACTCTCTCCCCGCGGCCGGGGGTGAGCCGACGCGCTTTCGCTACGCGACGACGGTCCTGCCCGGACTGTCGATCGAAGGTGTGGGCGTGACGATGGGGGAGCGGGTTCGCCCAGACGGGACGTGCACGTCGGCGTTGCGTTTCGGCACGGACCACCCGCTGTCCGTGATCACGGCAGGCTCGGGCTACTGGCGTTATGTGCCGGTGGCTGGCGGCATCCGGTTCCTGACCGGCTACGACTACAAACCGCGTTACGCGAGCGCCGATCTGCTGTTTCGCCCGCTGCGCGGCTGGGCGACGGCGTGGTCGTTCGATCGCCTGCGGCTGCGGCTTGAACGCGGCATCACGCCACGGCGAGCCCTGCGCAACGCCTTGTTCGACGTGCTGAGCCGCCTCGCCGTCGTCGCGTTAACGGCCAGTCTGGGTCCACTGTGGACAGCCGCCCTCACGGCTTTGGCCGTCATTGTCCTGCCGCCGGCTGCCACCACCCCCGCCGCGAGGCGTTGCCTGCGCCGCCCGCCAGACCGGCTCGCCCGCAAAGCACCGTCCACTCTCGACTCCTTGGAGCTATCGTGACCTCGATCTTTCAGCGTGCCCTCGGCTCATCCTTTGACCGCCTGCACCCTCAGCTGCAAAAGCGCTTTGGCTTTAACGCCGGCGATGGCATCGCCTGCATCGGCACCGGTGTCATGGAAGACATCTGGCGGGGCAGAGCGTTCACGGTGCCTTTCCTCTACGCGGGCGCGACGCGCCACATCCTGTTCCCAGAGTCGGGAAAAGACGTTCCGTTCACGATCCGCAACTACGCCTACCGCGACCGGTTCGGCCGCGAGACCGTCACGGTCGTTCGCGCGTTTGACCTTCCGGGCCGGCCGCGCCGCCGGTTCGACGCCACGATGATTTACAGCGCGGCCCGGGGCAAAGTCGTGGACTATCTCGGCACGCATCAGCATCTCGCCGTGGACCTCGATTTGTCGGCTGATAAGCACGGCGGGCTATGGATTCGCACCGGCTCGCAGCGCTTTTACGAAGGCCCGCTTGGCTTCCGGATGCCGTCGCTGATGACCGGTGACGCCGTCGTGCGCGAGTGGTTTGACGAGGCGGCGCAACGATTCCGGATCGAAGTCAAAGTCTCGAATCAGCGCATCGGCTCCCTGTTCGGCTATCGGGGCAGCTTCACCTGTGCCTATGAGTCCGTCGCGGAGCGCTCCGTGCCGGCCGAAGTGAAGCCGGTGCGCGAGTGTGCCCGAGAATGAAGCGCATGAACACCACCAAGCAGAAGCTGCTCGACGGCGCTCTCGAAGCCATCCGGGTGCATGGTGTCGCCGGGGTTTCCGCGCGGACGATCGCGGCGGCGGCCGGGGTCAACCAGGCGCTGGTGTTCTACCACTTCGGCAGCGTCCATGAACTGCTCGCCGCCGCGTGCTCGGCTGGCACCGCGGCTCGGGTCGCCGCGTACAAAGAACGTCTCGAAGGCGTGAAGTCCTTGCGGGAGTTGCTCGACGTCGGCCGGGCTCTGCACGAAGAGGAACGGGAGCTGGGCAATGTGCGCGTGCTCGCCCAGCTCTTGGCCGGTGCGCAGGTGGACAAAAAGCTAGCCGCGCCAACGGCTGACGCCCTCGCGCTGTGGAACGCTGAGATCGAGGTGACCCTGTCACGTGTGCTGACAGGCTCTCCTTTCGCTGACTTCGCCGACGTGCGCGGACTGTCCCGGGCGATCTCGGCCGCCTTCATCGGCTTGGAACTCCACGAAGGCGTTGACCCCGAGGGAGCTCAGTCCGCACTGTCGGCCTTGGAGCAGCTGGCCGGCCTGCTCGAAATGGTGGACGACCTCGGGCCGATCGCGCGCAGCCGCTTGCGCGCCCGCCTTTAACGGACCGTCTCGGTTTCCCTTCCGCTCAAGAGCCCGGCACCGATCATGGCGGCGGCCAGGATGAGGTGCAGCCAGTTATCCGCTGTGTTCAGCGGGACGAAGTTGGCGCCGGAATCGTGGTCGATTAGCAACCCGTAGAGCCAGACCAGCGCGTAGATGACGCCACCGCCAAGCAGATAGGTCCGTGCCTGTGCCGCCGTGCGCGACATCGCCAGGCCCGCGATGCCAAACAACAGGTGAATGAGGTTGTGCAGGATCGAGACCTGGAAGATCCCGAGCAGCATGGCCTTGGACTCATGCCCAGCGAATCGCATGGTGTCGTAGTTCGTGGTGATGCCCGGGATGAAGCCGAGGATTCCCACCAGCAAGAACCCAGCCCCGAACACTCTGGCAATTGTTCTCATATCACCGCGATTCCCACATTTAGACCTGCAAAAACAATTGCGCAATATCTCTTGCACAACGTCTCTTGTGGATGTCATGATCAGTGCATGGCACCTCGTCACCTCACCGATCCGTCAGCTCTGGCCGCCTTGGCCCATCCGCTGCGGCGCCGGCTCATGGACATGCTCCGGGTCTACGGCCCTGCCACCGCCAGCACGCTCGCCGAACGCACCGGGCAGGCGGTGGCCAATATCAGCCACCACCTTCGGGTACTAGGTGCGGCCGACATGATCGAAGAAGCGCCGGAGCTGGCGCGAGACAAGCGGGAGAGGTGGTGGCGGATCGTCACCACGAGCGTCCGGTGGTCTTCCACCGATTTCAAAGACGATCCCGCCGGGGCACTTGTGGCCGATGAAGCCCAGAAAGTCATCTTCGACCAGCACACCTCGCTGGCGAAGGCGTGGTTCGCGGCCACCCCGGCGGAAAAGCAAGGCTGGGAAGACAGTTCGTTCACCGCTGACAAGTGGATGCGGCTCACGCCTGAGGAACTGGCTCAGGTGAGCCGGGACATCATCGCCGTCCTCGACAAGTGGGGAAACCGGGAGCTTCCTGACGATGGCGCTGAGCGCAGTCCGGTCCTGGTCTTCACCTACGGATTGCCGGCCCAGCCATGACCATCGACTTTCGCTGGCTCTGGCTCGGGGAAACGACGAGCAAACTGGGCAGCAGCATCAGCAGTGTGGCGATTCCCCTTGTCGCCGTTACGGTTCTCAACGCCAGCACGTTCGAAGTCGGTATGCTGACGGCGGCCTCATGGCTGCCCTGGTTGCTTGTCGGCCTGCCCGCCGGGGCTTGGGTCGACCGGCTGCGCCGCCGCCCGCTCATGCTGGCGTGCAACGCCGCCTCGGCCTTGTTACTGCTTTTCGTTCCCATCGCGGCGGTCGCCGGTTTCCTGACCGTCGGGCTGTTGCTAGCGGTCGCTTTGCTGATGGGCACGGCGAACGTGTTCTTCCAGACGGCCTATCAGGTCTTCATCCCGGCGCTACTGTCCAAAGAGGAGCTTCCCAAAGGCAACGCCAAGCTGCAGGGCAGTGAATCGGCGGCGCACGTCGCCGGGCCAGGTTTGGCAGGCCTTATCGCCCAGTCCGCTGGCGCCCTCGGCGGTCTGATCGCTGATGCCGCAAGCTTTGTCATCTCAACGGTCTGCCTGCTGCGCATCCGCGGCGGTGAAGCGGCGATCGAGCCACGCGAACTGAACCTGCGCCGCGATATCAAGGAAGGCTGGAGTTTCCTCGCCCGCGACCCCTATCTGCGGGTGTTCACGGTCGGCGGAGCGCTGAGCAACTTGGTGCTAACGGGATATCAGACGATCCTGGTCGTATTCCTTATCCGTGAAGTGGGCGTCACGCCCGGCGGCGTGGGTGCGCTACTCATGTCGATGAGCGTCGGTGGTGTCCTGGGTGCCATGAGCGCCAGCCGCATCACCGCACGCTTCGGCACGTCGCACGGCATGCTCCTCACGCTCTTCCTGACGTCACCCTTCGCGATCCTCATCCCGCTCACCGGGCAGGGCTGGCGGCTCGGTTTCGTCATCGCCGGTGGGTTCATGGTCGGCGCGGGAGTTGTCGTCAACAACATCATCCGCAGCAGCTTCCGCCAGTCCTATGTGCCGCGGGAAATGCTCGGACGGGTGACGGTGAGCATGATGTTTCTCAACTTCGGGACGATTCCGCTCGGTGGGCTGATCGGTGGCTTCCTGGGTGAGGCGGTCGGTGTGCGGCCGACACTGTGGATCATGACCACCGCCGTGGCGATGGCACCGCTGGTGCTCCTGCTCGGGCCGATGCGCACAGGACGGGACCTGCCCGTTACGGCTCTTCCATGAGTTCGGTCTGCGCGATGTTGGCGAAAGTGGCCTCGACATAAGGTTTCACGGACTTCACGGGGCCGAGTAAGTGAGCGATCAGCAGCGGGGCGTTGAAGGACAAGGACTCCGGCGCGGGACGGGCGACCTCTTCGTGGTCGTCAGGGTGAATTCCCAGTGCCCCAGCCAAAACGATGAGCAACGTGTGCGGATCGGTCTCGGGAAGCCAGCTCGCCGCGCCGCGAACGGTTTCCTCAAGAACCGACTTGATGTCATCACTGTCGAGCCCATCCGGATGCTGTTGCTCCAGAAGCAATCTGAGCACGCCGCCCAGGACCTTTCCGGTCTGGGCGGCGTCCAGCTTGGACAGTTCGCCAACGGCTTCGGTGAGCCCGTCGGCGTCTTCGGCTCGCGCGGCGGCTGCCGCCGCCTCGATCGCCTTTGTCATGTTCCTTATGACAGCTGCCACTCAAGCTCCTTGAGGTGCTGTGGATCGGCGATCGCGTCGATGCCAACGACCTTGCCGTCGGCGACCGTAAACGTGAGTGCGATGAAGGCCTTGCCGCTCGGCGTCTGAACCATGGCGCCGAACGTGCCGTCGATGAGCGCGAGATGAGCCGCCTCGGCCCGGCCATTGAAACTGCCCGCCACGGCCATCGCACCGCGCATCTCGCTCGGGCCGCCAAGTTTGACCGCGGTCGCGTCACCGCGAAAGACCACATTGGGGTCGAGCAGGCTTAGCAGAGCGGCAAAGTCCCCGTGACGGGAAGCATTGAGGAAGGCGTCGACCACTTGCCGTTGCAGGGAAAGATTGCCGTCGGGCGCCGGTTCTGACCCCTGCACGCGGCGGCGGGCGCGGCTAGCCAGCTGGCGCGTAGCGGCGGGGGACCGGTCGAGGATAACCGCGATCTCCTCGAACGAGACGGCGAACAGGTCGTGCAGGACGAAGGCGAGACGTTCCGCCGGGGCAAGGGTTTCCAGCACCACCATCAACGCTGGGCCCATAGTGTCAGCCAGCAGTGCCTCGCGCTCGGGATCGAGGCCGCCGTCATATGTGGGCTCGGGCTGGTCATCGCCGGCCAGATCCTCGCGCCGGGACTTGCGGGACCTGAGCATGTCAAGACAAACCCGGGAAACGGCTGTAGTCAGCCAGCCGCCGAGATTGTCCACCTCGCTGGAATCCGTTCGGCTGAGCCGGATCCAGGTCTCCTGAACGGCGTCTTCCGCCTCGTTCATCGACCCGAGCATCCGGTAGGCCACGGCGCGGAGGTGGGCGCGATTCTCCTCGAATCGCTGCGCGAGCCACTGCTTGTCGTCCATCAGCCGGATCTTAGCCGCACAATGGGACAGTGAACTTCGACGTCGACACGGTCATCACCATCCTGTGTGGGATCGGAATCCTGTGCGGCATTCTCGGCACCATCATTCCGGTGCTGCCAGGGGTCCTGCTCTGCTGGGCCAGCGTCTTGGTGTGGGCCATCTTTGCTGGTGATGGCTGGGGCAGATGGGTGGTGCTCGGCATCGCCACCATGATCGCGCTGATCGGTGTCCTTGTTCAGTACGCCTGGCCCGGCAAGCGGATGAAGGAAGCCGGCGTTCCTAACCGCACGCTCATCATCGGTGGCCTGTGCGGCATCGTTGGCTTCTTCGTGTTGCCGTTTCTTGGCTTGCCCATCGGCTTCGTGCTCGGCGTTTGGCTGGCAGAGCAGATTCGCTTGCAAGCGGCCGGCCCAGCCTGGGCGTCGACGAAGCACGCCCTGAAAGCGGCCGGCCTCTACCTGCTCATCGAGCTGGCTTCAGCCCTGACGATCGCCACCGTTTGGGTCGCTGGACTCGTCTTCGCTTAGGCCAGCGCCGCGCTGATCGGTTACTCTGCGCGCTGTGACGGACGTGCCTGAGAAGCAGAGCAACCCCAGCAAAATCTGGCTCATCGCGGCAGCTGTGGCAGCGGTCGCTTTCGTGGTGTGTTTGGCGTGCGGGATTTTCGCCTACCAGAAATGGTTCAAGGCAGACGCAGAGGATGTCGCCGCCACTTACCTTGCCGCGGTGAAGGACAAGGATGCCGCGGAGATGCGCGAACATACCTGTGCGAGCAAACGTGATGAGATCGACGAACAGGACATGAAGGACGACGAGGACCGGTTGCTCGACTGGAAGATCTTGTCCACGAAGGAACACGACAGCTCCGCGAACGTCACGGCCGAGATCACGGCGACGGACAACGGTAAGACCAGGACGAGCAACGTCACTATCACCCTCGTCAAAGAAGACGGCGACTGGAAGGTCTGTACCTTCCGCGCCAGCTAGCGGTTACTTAATGTCGCTTGTGGACTACGGATGAGTGTCCGGCTGGACGCCGCCCCGTAAGCCGTTTAGGTTACGGACTTTGGGGTATGGGCATGTCGGAAACCGGGCTGGATATTGGGGGCCATCGATGGCGGATGCGGTGACAGTCGATCAGCTTGATCTCGGAGATCATGCGTGTTTGACGTTTACCGACCCTGACGAGCGAGTCGACCTGGTGGCGGAATTCGTCGCGGATGGCCTCGAACGCGGGCAGCGTGTGGTGTGCTTCACCGACTCACAGCCTGATGGGCTGATGAAGGAACTCGCGATACGCGACATCGCGGCGACCGTCGCGGTCGGGCGGGGGCAACTCGCCATCCACGACATCGGCGAGAAGCTACTCGCCACAGGCGTCGTGAGCGCGGGCGAGATGATCTCGGCGGTGCGCGCCGAAGTGGATACCGCGAAAACGAACGGCTTCACGGCTGTGCGAATCGCCGCGGACATGTGCTGGGCCATCAAGCCCATGGCCGCGGCCGAGCAGCTGATCGCCTTTGAGCGGGAGGCCGCGGCCCTCTTCGACGGCGGCCAGCTGATGCTGTTTTGCCAATATGATCGCGACTCCTTCGACCCGGTCACTTTGGCACAGGCAGCCGAAACACATCCCAAAGCGGTTGCCGCACTGGCCTATCACGACACTGCCTTGCTGCGGATCTGCCGTCAGCATCGCCCGCCGGGCATTCGCATCTCGGGCGAGCTGGATTACACCAACCTGGATCCGTTACAGCAGGCGATAGCCGAAGCACTGCGGCTGGACAAAACCATCTACGTCAACCTGGCGAAGTTGCACTTCATAGACATCACCGCCGCCACGGTCATCGCCCGCGCGGCGATGTCACTGCCACTGGGCCGGGAGATGGTGATCCTGTGCAGCCGAGAGGCAGCGGTTGTCTTCAAAAGCATTGGGGCAGCACAGCTTCCCCAAGTGCGAATGCAGAGCTTGCCATGAAACGCGATCAAAGTTCCCGTGGGATTCCGGCTCCCGCCGCGACAGGTCTCACCGTCCGGTTCGATCGCACCAACCTCTATGAGCTCCGTTCCTCCGTCGCGGCGCACGCTTCTGAATTGGGCATCGGCCACGAGCGCCTCACCCAGCTGCTCGTCGTCGCGACAGAGCTAGCCACTAACGCGGTCCGCCATGGCGGCGGGCGAGGCGAGCTACATCTCTGGGCAGCCGACGGCGCGCTGCACTGCCAAGTGCGTGACCGTGGCCGCGGCATCACCGACCTGGAAAACGCTGGACGAGAGCGAACGCCCATCACCGGGGACGGCAGCCGCGGACTCTGGGTGGTGCGCGAGTTCAGCGACAGCGTCCACCTCGCGAACACCTCACCGGGCCTGACCGTGACCGCGAGCTTCGACCTGCCGTGACTTGGCATACATCAGCTGACGTGCACAGCTTTCTCGCCGTAGCGGGCGATTTCCTTGGGGCACATCCGGTTGAGCACACCGCTCTGCTGACAGAAGCGGCCTACCTACAGGCCAGACCGTCGGTCGCGCCAGACCAGTTGTACGGCTGGTGGCTAGATCCGTCGGGTGCGGTGACCGGTGCGTTTCTTCAAGCCCCCGCGCATCCGCCGATCCTTTCTCTCGTGCCACCTTCGGCGATTTCAGAGCTGCCGGGGGTTCTTGGTTCCGTGGAGGCGATCGGTGTCGATGGACGCTTCGCCGACGCGGTCGCCGGGGCACTGGAGTTGCGTGAGCGTTCCCGCATCACGCTTTACCGGCTCGCCGAGTTCGTCCCGCCCACGTATCCGCCCGGTCAGGCGCGAGTCGCTGTGGCGGCCGACCGTGAGCTGCTGCTGTCGTGGTTTCACGCGTTGATGGCCGCCTACCCGGGTGATCCGAGCGAGGCCGCTTACGTGGTCGACGATCCGCTCACCTACGGCGGGATAACGCTGTGGGAACGCGACGGCACACCGGTCGCGATGGCTGGCCGCAGCAGACTTGCCGCCGGAATGGTCCGCCTGAGCGCTGTCTACGCTCCCGCTGACAGCGCTCACGCCGAGGCGGCTTTCGCCGCCGCCACCTCGGCCGCCGCATCCCTCGCTGAGCATGTCTTGGTGTTCGGTTCCACCGAAGACAGCCAGTCCGGTGAGCTCGGCTACAAACCAGTGCTCGACCGTGTCATGCTCGCCCGGCCTTAGCGCCCGTCTTGGGCTTAGAATCCGAATTTTTGTTAGCGTTTGTCACATTTACGGCGCCGGAGGGATACCGATTGGAGATCCCTGCTGGGGCCGTGCTAAGGTTTCTCCCGTTGCCACGAGCGCCGCTAGCTCAACTGGCAGAGCAGCGGACTCTTAATCCGCGGGTTCGGGGTTCGAGTCCCTGGCGGCGCACTTTCCAGATTTCCCCAAACGTCAACAGACGTGCGGGGATTTTCTTTGCCCGCCTTTGGAAGCGGTCCACAGTGGACACCGCCGTTTTGCGCCCGGGACACGCACGCGAGCGTAAACTGAGGGTGACATTCGCACCTGGCGCCCGGCGCCGAATGGGCGGTTTGGCCGCTGCCGGAGCCCGGCGCCTGGGTGGCGCTTTCGCCCCACACGGGGCCGATCGTCTAAGCGGTGATGTTCATGTCCACCTCAGCGAAAAGCAAACAGGAAACAGCCAGTCGCAACGCCACCAAGCCGCCGCGGGCGGGTAAGCGAAACGACCCGCCGGTCAACCTCGGAGTCCCGTGCAAGGTCAAAACCTGTACCTGTCAGCAGCTGAAGTTCCCGCTGGTTCAGGGCAGGTGCGGAAATGCGAGCTGCCGGCACGCTGCGGGTTCGCACCGCCTTCCAACTTAATCGCGTCACAGGCGCGTTAGGGCCGGTTCCTTTGCGGAGCCGGCCCTTCGGCGTGTGACTGCTGGATGGTTATGTGCGCTGGCTCCATTGCTGGTTGGTGGCGCCGTGGCAATCCCGGATGACGACCTGGGTTTCATGGTGGTTCCCGCTACCAGGACGTCGAGGCGCTTGTTGCCATACACCTGGAGTGTGTCGCTGGCGGTGTGTCCAGCGTTGCATATTGCCGCCCCAGCAGTCCCATATCTGCAGCTGGGTTCTGTTGGTGCTGCTGCCGTTAGCACATCGAGACACCGGCCGGAAGAACCACCAACGAGCATGGCGTTCTGCTCCGCCGATGACCGCGTACCGAGCGGCGCTTCCTTCTTCATCGGGTGGTAACCCGCAGGGCGCTGCCTGTCGAAGTAGTTCGTTAGGCCGCCGGACTGAGCGTTGCCGCCCCGGATGGCTAGCGATTGCCGAAGGAAATAATTCGTGGCTGGTCCAATACAGACAGTCACGCAGACATATGCTGAATTGGAACCTACCGGTTCTCTTCCTTGGCAACGTCTTGGGGCCGGTCGGCTAGCCACTTGCTCATCTGCCACTCGTAAGCCTCGGTCGTGTGGCCGACCGCGACCCCGATGTCCCGCTTGGCGGCCTCGTAGAAACGCCGCCGGCCCAGCCCCGTGGTCGTCACCGCCTCTGGCCAGCTGACGTCGGTCGCCTGTCCACAGGCGATCCGCATCATCTTGAAGGCGCTCTGATGCCAGTCGCGGCCAGCCACGACAACGGCCTCGTTGCCCATCATCAGGACGGCTTCCCATTTGATGGTCCGCTCGTCTTCGGCCGACGCCAAGTCGGCGATGGTGTATTCAGGCGAGATCTCGTCATCATCAGGGTGAATGCCTCGCTGGGCGGCCAGCCGCACGGTGATGGCCAGGACCTTTTTGACCGCGTGCGCGTATTCGATGTATGCGGTGATCCGCCGCTCGTCCCAGCGCACGGACTGCTGGCGCTGCCAGCGGCCGCGTTCGGCAGCCACCGTGGCGACATAAGTCGCGACAACCCCAACCACCACACCGATAAGTGCCGGAAGCTGCTGAAGCACACTCGACATAGCAGCAGTGTCGCAAATGGACACAAGCCGGCGAAATGCCTAGCTGGCGGTGACCGCGTGCTTGGCGAGCAGCAGGTCGATGAGTTCCTTCTTCATCGCGTTGGCTTCCGCGGCTAGCACGGGAGCGACGTAGATCGCGGGCATGAGGAAGGCGCCGTTGAGCGCCGCCCAGAAGGTTCGTGCCGTGAGCCCGGGGTCGCGCACCTTCATGCGCCCGTCAGCGTTGGCGGCGCGAAGCCACGTTTCAAGCGTGTCCTCGGTGCGGCCGCCGCGGGCGAGCGTCTCAGCGACAAAGCCCGGCTGGCGGACAGTCACCCCGGTCATCACTTTGGTCAGGCCCAGCCACTGTTCGTTTCGCGTGAGGTCCAGGATGGAATCAGCGAAGCGCGCGAGCTGCGAGGCCAGACTGCGCTTGGGGTCGTAAGGAATTTCCTTGAGTTCGTGTGACTGTGCGAGGAACCGGTCGACCACTTCGCGGAAAAGCACTTCCTTGCTCGCGAAGTGGTTGTAGACCGTGCGCTTGGACGCGCCAGACACTTCGGCGATGTGATCCATGCTGGCGACGTCAAAGCCCTGGGTGGCGAACACGTGAGCGGCAGCGTCGAGGATCGCTTCGCGCTTCTTGCTGGTATCGCGTTGCTGCTTGGCCATCGGCCCTCTCGAAGGACGGTTGACAGGACTCTTATTACACTACACAGTGTAGTGTAATATCGGCTTTCCTGGAGGTGCAGATGAATCTCCGCGACAAGTTTCCGGCCCGTCTGATCGCCACGCTGTTCGTGCTTACCACGCTCATGGGCATGGTCGACGCCTACGTGGCCGCACCCATTCTGCAAGGCCCCCTGGCAGAGATCCGTGATAAGGAGGCCGCTGTCCTCTTAGGAGGAATGATGCGGCTCTTCATGGCCATTGGTGTTGTCGGCATCGCTCTAGGCTTTCTGCCGGTAATCCGCAGGCATAACGAGACCATTGCCATGTCATACCTTGCTTTCCGCACCGCGGAGTGTGTGCTGCTGAGTCTTGGAGTGTGCAGCCACCTCTTCCTGCTTGGCCTGAGCGGCAACTACTCCAGCGCAGGCGAAGGCGACGCGGTCTTTCTGGCACTGGCAGAAGGAGCCACCGGGTTCAGCCGGACTACCTATCAAATGGCGATGGCGATCCTGGGCATCGGCAGCATGCTGCTGTGCTGGCTCCTGTTGCGCGAAAAGCTTGTCCCGGCTTGGATCGCCGTGCTCGGCGTCGTGGGATACCTCTTGCTGCTGGCAAGCGCCATCCTGGATCTCATCGGAGTCGTGGACACACTCAACGGCTCCGGTGCGTTGATGTATATCCCGGGCGGTCTTTTCGAGTTCATTGTCCTGCCGGCCTGGCTGTGGTTCCGGGGTTTCAGCACAGCCGCCCGTGCAGGCGTGTGATTTCAGTTTGCCGATCGCGCTATCTGGCGCAGGAATTCGGTGTTGCTAGAAGTCTTGAGCAGGCTGTCGATCAGTTGCTCGGCGCGCTGCCGCGGATCGAGGGCGAGCAAAGCCTTGCGCAGTTTGCGGATCAGTGCCAATTCCTCTGGCCCGACAAGGATTTCTTCTTTCCTGGTACCAGATGAATCGAAGTCGACGGCGGGAAAGACCCGGCGGTCGGCGACGGTGCGCAGCAACCTGAATTCGGCGTTCCCGGTGCTCTTGAATTCCTCGAAGATGAGGGTGTCGCCAGCGGAACCGGTTTCGACTAGGGCGGAGGCGATGATGGTTAGTGAGCCGCCGCCTTCGATGTTGCGAGCCGCGCCCAGAAATCGTTTGGGGGCCTGCAGTGCGGTCGAGTCGATGCCGCCAGAAAGGGTCCGGCCGTTGGAGGGGGCGGCCAGGTTGTAGGCCCGTGCCAGGCGCGTGATGGAGTCGAGCAGGATGATGACGTCTTTTCCTTGCTCGGTAAGGCGTTTGGCACGCTCGATGGCGAGGTCGGCCACGGCGATGTGGTCCGACGGTGGCCTGTCGAAGGTGGACGCGATCACTTCACCATGGATGGAGCGCTGCATGTCTGTTACTTCTTCGGGCCGCTCGTCGACGAGCACGGCCATCAGGTGGCATTCCGGGTGATTGACGTGGATGGCGTGCGCGATCGCTTGCAGGATCGTTGTCTTTCCGGCTTTCGGTGGCGAGACGATCAGCGCTCGCTGGCCTTTGCCGATCGGCATCAGCAGATCCAGCACGCGTGTCGTCACCAGATGCGGTTCGGTCTCCATGCGCAGCCGGGTTTGCGGGTAAAGCGGTGTCAGCTCATGGAAGACCGGCCGGGTGCCGGCCGTTCCCGCAGGAGCGCCGTTCACGGTGTCGAGACGCACTAGCGGACTGTTCTTGGCCCGCTTGGCTGACGAAACGACCTCAGTGTCGCTCGCCAGTCCCGTGACGACGTCACCTCGGCGAAGGCCGTACCGGCGAATGAGGTTTTGGGGAACATAAATGTCGTGAGTGGACGGCACATAGCCCTCGACCCGCACAAAGCCGTGCTCGTCGCGGATGTCGAGGATGCCCGCGACGGACTTCAGTTCCTGGATGTCCTGAACTGGCGCGGGGGTTCGGGCCTGTCTAGCTTTCGGGCGCCGTGTGGTGGTTACGAGACCAGGCATTGCTCTCCTAAGTGAGATGGCGGGGCGCATTCCGGGCAATGCTGAGGAAGCGCGCTCGCGTGACAACTGGCCAGTTGCGGCTCAGTTCGCTGGAAGTGATTCCCCCCGGGGCGGTAACTTCACGCCTCACCGAAGGCTGTACTTACCCAACGTAGCTCAGCGCGGCCAATCGCGCCAGCACCGACACGTCCAGCGGCCTTTGCCCGGAAATATAGTGAAAGACGATCTTTGGCCGGACAGATTCACTAGTAACGATCAAGCAACTTGGTCGATATAACGATGTCCGATCAGAACGGGGCTCACTCGAGTCCACCGTCAGCGAGATTGGCCAGGAGTGACTCGGTGGAACAGTCTTCTGCGCGTACCGCCATTATGTGCCGCCCGCCGCACAGCATTGGCGTCTCAACAGTGATTCGGGTGCTGCTCGCGCATCATGGCCGCCTCGTGCGGGGCGCGCTCGTTTCGGCCTTGGTCGATGAATGCGATATCGAGGTTGTGGCCGAGGCCGCCGATGGAGATGAGGTGCTGGCGGCGCTGATGGCCGAGAAGCCGGACGTGGCTGTGGTCGACTTTGACTTGCCCGCGGCTGTGCCGATGTCTGACCTGTGCGCGGAAATGCTCAGCCATTGCCACGTGATGCTAATCGCGCAGGGACTAGCGGATAGCCGGCATGCCGAGGTCGTCACGTCAAACCCCGATGCGAGCCTCATCTCGGCGGACTCTCCTATCACGACTCTGGTGGAAGGGTTGCGCCGCATGAGTCGTGGTCAGCTGGTACGGGATCCCGTGCTCGCCCGTGCGGCGGTTACCGCGGGAACGAATCCGCTGACTAGCCGGGAGAAAGAAGTGCTGAAGTTAGCCGAGCATGGGCTCACCACCCGTGACATCGCGGCACGGTTGTTCCTTAGCCATGGCACCGTCCGCAATCACCTAGCCCGTGTTCTCGCCAAGTCCGGTGCGCGCACCCGGATCGAGGCCATTCGGATCGCTCAGCAGTCAGGCTGGATCTGAGCTCATTCCTCGGGGATGCGGGCGAGCATCCGTTCAGCGCCGTTGGCCCAGTTGGTTTTGAGCGCGACAACGGCGGCCGGCAGGTCTCCATCGAGCAGGTGCCGGGCGATGGCGGCGTGCTCATCGGCGTCACGGCGCAACGGGGCATCATCGGCGACAGCCAAGTGGGCGTACCGCCGCATGCCCGCCTTGACGCCGGTCACCAGGTCGAGGAGGCGCTCGTTGGTGCATCCGCTGAGCAGCAAGTCATGCCACTCATCATCATGACGGTCGATGATCTGCTGCTCGGCGACCGGGTCTGGGAACCCATGGGCCAGCTGCAAAAGGTCCGGCGCGATGCGTTTGAGGTGTGCGGGATCAGACGACTCCAGTGCCAGCGACTCCAGCGCGGCGAGGATCGAGCAGACCTCGCGGAACTCCTGCCGGCTGACCGGGGCGAAGCGGAACCCACGCCCCTGGTTACTTTCCAAGATCCGCTCTCCGGCGAGCGTGATCAGCGCTTCGCGCAGGGGAGTGCGGCTGACGCCAAGCTCGGCCGCCAGCGCCGCCTCATTGACGTCGGTTCCGGCGGCGAAGTCACCACGGTCGAGGCGTTTTAGCAGTTCTTCGCGTATCTGGTCGCGAAGTGGACGCCGCTCGATCGCCATTGGGGGCTCCCTTAGTAACAAATCGGATCGCCGTAAGGCTACCTCTTGACCACATGCAAAATAATGCGCTATGAATTCTGTATACAAAATACTTCAGATCTGAGACGGAGGCCATAGTGACCCTGATCTTTGGCGGTGACTACAACCCCGAGCAGTGGCCAGAGGCCACGTGGCTCGAGGACGTGGCGCTGATGGCAGAGGCCGGGGTCACCATGGTCACGGTCGGGGTCTTTTCGTGGTCGCGGCTTGAGCCCAAGCCAGGCGAGTTCGACTTCGGCTGGCTCGACCGCGTGCTGGACCTGTTGCACGCCAAAGGCATTGAGGTCGACCTGGCCACCGCCTCGGCGACGCCGCCGCCCTGGCTCGTGCGGGATCACCCGTCAGTGCTGCCGGTTGACGCCAACGGGACACGGCTGGAATTCGGGTCACGGCAAAGCTATTGCCCAAGCTCGCCAGTCTTCCGCTCGGCTGTGCAGCGGCTGGTGCGCACGATCGCCGAGCGCTACAAGGACCATCCGGCACTGAAGATGTGGCACATCAGCAACGAGTATGGCGATCACATCGTCAGCTGCTGGTGCGACGAGTCCGCCAAACATTTCCGGGATTGGCTGCAGTCGCGATACCGCGACATCGCGGGACTCAACCAAGCTTGGGGCACCTCGTGCTGGGGTCAGCACTACACCGGCTTCGAACAGGTCAACCCGCCGCGCAAAGCGCCCGGGCCGGTCAACCCCGCTCAGCTCCTGGACTGGAAGCGATTCTCCAGCGACGCCCTGCTCGAATGTTTTGAGCTCGAGAAGCAGGTGCTGCGCGAAGTCACCCCGGCGATCCCGGTCACCACGAACTTCATGAGCATCATGAGCGAGCTTGACTACTGGAAGTGGGCGCAGGCCGAGGATCTCGTGACCGACGACGCGTACCCGGATCCAGCCGACCCTAAGTCGCACCTCAAAATCGCGCTCAGCTACGACCTCATGCGATCGCTAAAGCAGCAGTCCTGGCTACTGCTCGAATCAGCGCCTTCCGCGGTGAGCTGGCGTGAAGTCAACGTTCCCAAGCGGCCGGGAAAGATGCGGCTCGACAGCCTGCAAGCCGTGGCACATGGCTCCGACGGTGTGATGTTCTTCCAGTGGCGCCAAGCCAAATACGGTCCGGAGAAGTTCCATTCGGCGATGCTTCCGCACGCTGGAACGCAGACCCGGCAATGGCGCGAGACTGTCCACCTGGGACAAGAGCTTCGCAAACTCGCCGAGGTGAAGGGACATCACACCTCCGCTGAGGTCGCGATCCTCCTGGACTGGTCTAGCTGGTGGGCACTGGAAGCCCAGGAATCCATGCCCAGCAACAGACTCAAGCTCAAAGACATGCTCCACACTTGGTACGAGCCACTGTTCCGCCGCGGCATCGCCGTTGACTTGGCACCGCATGGCCGCAGCCTGGAGTCCTACCAACTCGTCATCGCGCCCAGCCTTTACATGTGCACCATCGAGCAGGCAAAAGCGTTGCAGGACTTCAAGGGCACCCTCATCGTGGGTCCGTTCAGTGGAGTGGTCGACGATAATGACCAGATCCATGACGGTGGCGCTCCTGGGCCGCTCACGGAACTGCTGGGTGTCACGGTGGAGGAGTTCTGGCCCCTGCCGGATGGGCAGCGGACCAAAGTGGGCACCGCTAACGCGCACACGTGGACCGAGGTGCTCCGGCTCACCACCGCGCGGCCACTCGCGTCCTATGAGGATGGCCGTCCCGCGATCACTCGCAATGGCAACGCCATCTACGTCAGCTGTCTGCTCGACGACGTGACCCCCGTGCTGCGCGAGGCGGGAATCACGGCACCGGAGCAGGAACTGGAGATCTGCCGGCGCGGTCCGTACACGTTTGTTCTCAACCACACCAACGCATCTCAGCCCGTTCCGTTCCGGGGCACAGACATGCTCACTGGACGGGAAGTCACTGAAGTGCCACCGCTCGACGTCATCGTTATCAAAGAAGGACAGCAGTGAACGCCCATCCCTACATCCCCAACACCGGGCCGGCGACCCGGACCGCGATGCTGGCCGCGATTGGTGCGGCCAGTATCGAGGACTTCTACGCCGGAATCCCGGCCGGGCTGCGCCTGCAACGGCCGCTGAACCTACCCGCCCCCATCCGCGACGAGCAGGGCCTGATTCGGCACATGAAGGGTCTGCTCAACCAGAACACGGACACGACTGAAGCGCTCAGCTTCCTTGGCGCGGGCTGCTACCCGCATCACGTGCCAGCCGTGTGCGATGAGATCAATGGCCGCAGCGAGTTCCTGACCGCTTATGCGGGCGAACCGTATGAAGACCATGGCCGGTTCCAGGCCCTGTTTGAGTACGTCAGCATGATGGGCGAGCTGCTCGACATGGATGTCGTCAACGTGCCCGTTTACGACGGCTATCAGGCCACGGGCACCGCGCTGCGGATGGCGTGCCGCTATACCGGACGCGACAAGGTGTTGCTCAGCTGCCAGATCCTGCCCGACAAGCTGAGCAAACTGCGCGACTATCTGACCCCTGACATCGAATTCACCACCGTTCTCGACGACAGCGTCGCCGCGATCTATCTCGAAACGCCTGACATGTATGGCGTTGTGGCCCGCAACCCACGCTTGCTGGCCGAGGCCGCGCACGCTCACGGTGCCTTGTTCGTGGTCGGCACCGATCCCATCAGCCTGGGAGTTCTAGCACCGCCAGCGAGCTACGGAGCCGACATCGTGTGCGGCGACATCCAGTCACTGGGCATGCATCAGAGTTTTGGCGGCGGCCAAGCGGGTTTCATCGCGACACATGACGAGGAACGGCTCGTTGCCGAGTTTCCGAGCCGGCTGTTCGGCATCGCGCCCACGGCTGTCGCGGGCGAGTACGGCTTCGGTGACGTTTACTACGACCGGACTTCCTTCGCGCTACGCGAAGAGGGCAAAGAGTGGGTGGGAACCGCCGCCGCTCTGTGGGGCATCACGGCCGGGGTCTATCTCGCGCTCATGGGACCGGAAGGCATGCGGGAAGTCGGCGAGACAGTGCTGTCCCTGACGCGGTATGCCATGACGTCGCTCACCGATGCGGGCGCGACTGTCCTGCACCCCAACGAGATTCACTTCCGGGAGTTCGCCATCGCCGTTTCTGATGCCGATGCACTGCTGACTAGCCTGCGGGCGGAAAACATCTTCGGCGGGGTTCGCCTGAGCGGGAACGAAGTGCTGATCTGCGTGACAGAACGGCATACCCGAGACGACATCGACCGACTCGCCTCCGCGGTGAAGGGAGCCCTGGCATGAGTGCGCAGACCGAACCATTCGCGACGATGCCCGTCGCGCCGAAGCCCGCGTTACGCCGGTTCCATCAGGCGCGGTGGGACGAGCCGATCATTTTCGAGCTATCTCAGCCGGGGCGGCGCGGCATCGGAGTACCAGAAAGTGGTTTGCCGGAAGTTGAATTGCCCGAAGACATCCGGCGTGTTAACCGGCCCGCTTTGCCTGAGCTGTCTCAACTCCACGTCGTGCGGCACTACACACGGCTGTCGCAGGAGAACCTCGGCGTCGACCTGAACGTTGACGTCGGCCAGGGCACCTGCACCATGAAGTACAGCCCGAAGGTCAATGACATCTTCGTGCGTGACGCGAAAATCGCCGAGCTGCACCCGGCGCAGCCTTTGGATTCCGTGCAGGGGGCGCTGGAGATTTACTGGCGGCTGGAGCAGATCCTCAAGGAAATCTCTGGCATGTCGCGCGTGAGCTTGCAGCCGGGCGCTGGCAGCGCGGCGATCTACGCCAACATCGCGATGATTCGTGCCTACCACGCGGCCAACGGTGAGAGTCATCGCGACCAGGTCATCACGACGATGTTCTCGCACCCGTCAAATGCGGCCTGTGCCAAGGTCGCTGGATACGACATCATCACGCTGATGCCGGATGCCGACGGCTTCCCCGATATCGAAGCGCTCAAGGCGGCGATAGGACCGCGCACGGCAGCCCTTCTGATTACCAATCCAGAAGACACAGGCATCTACAACCCGCAAATCAAAGAATTCGTAGACCTGGTCCATGGCGTCGGCGGTCTCGCCTGTTACGACCAGGCCAACGCCAACGGCATCCTTGGCATCACGCGCGCGGCAGATGCCGGTTTCGACCTGTGCCACTTCAATCTGCACAAGACCTTCTCGACCCCGCACGCCTGTGGCGGACCGGCGGCTGGCGCCTGTGGTGTGGCCGAAAAACTTGTCCCGTTCCTGCCGGGGCCGGTCGTTGACAAGACAGATAACGGTTTTGTGCTCGCCACACCAGCGCATAGCATCGGCAAGATCCGCCCATATCTCGGTGTCACCCCAAACGTTGTCCGGGCCTACGCCTGGGTTATGGCGCTGGGCGCGGAAGGCCTGCGCGACGTGGCCGAAATCGCCGTGCTCAACAACAACTACCTCATGCACAAGATTCTGCGGATTCCGGGCGCGTCAGTGCCGTGGGCGGATAAGCCACGCGTGGAACAGGTCCGCTACTCCTGGCAGGAGTTGTCGGAGCAGACCGGTGTGCACTCCGAGGAGATTGGCGTCAGGGCAGCCGATTTTGGGGTGCACTACTGGACGAGCCATCACCCATACGTGGTCGCTGAACCGTTCACCCTTGAGCCAACCGAGTCCTACAGCAAAGAGGACCTCGACGAGTACGCCGCGATCCTCGCCCACGTCGCCGACGAGGCAAGGCGGGATCCAGCGTTCGTCAAGGGCGCTCCCTACAACCAGTCGATCCACAAGATTGACCCGACATCACTCGATGACCCGCAACAGTGGTCACCGACATGGCGCGCATATCAGCGAAAGCACGGCGCGCGATGATCGTCGGGCTGATCGTCAACCCCATCGCGGGCCTCGGCGGGCCCGCCGGGCTCAAAGGCAGTGACGGCAGCGAGATCCAGCAGCGAGCGATCGCGCGCGGCTCTGTCGCGTTGGCTGGGCGCAGGGCGGCAATTGCCGTGCGGGCCTTGACGAAGCACCGGCCGGACACGATTGTGCGCACCGTCGCGGGTGCCATGGGTGCGGACGCGGCTCCACACGCCGAGGTCATATCCCTTGCGGCACAACAGCCGACGACTTCGGCAGACACGCGGGCGGCCGTGAAGGCACTGCGTGGCGTGGACTTGCTGATGTTCGCCGGTGGCGATGGCACAGCCCGCGATGTGCTCGATGGGGGACCGATCAGCCCGGTTCTTGGGATACCCGCCGGCGTCAAAGTCTATTCAGGATGCTTTGCGATCAGCGCTGCGGCAGCAGGCCTTGCCGCCTCTCGGTTCACCGGTGACGCGGAGGAAGCGGAAGTCGTCGACCTTGACGAGGACGCCTACCGGGCGGGAAGTGTTGGCCCACGGCTGTACGGGACGGTGCGCGTTCCATCGGTGAGGGTGCGGCTGTCCGGCCGCAAAGCCAGCACTCCGCCCGGCACGGTCGAAGGGATCGCCCGTGAATGCGTGACCCGTCTGCGCGAGGGCGTGCGTTACGTCCTGGGGCCGGGAACGACCACGCAGGCGGTCGGCAAGGCGCTCGGCCTGGAAACCAGTCTGCTTGGCGTAGACGTTGTCCTCGACGGAAAGCTCATCGGCCGCGACGTGGCCGAGGCGGAGCTATACGAGCTGGTGCAGGGCGGGCCAGCCGAAGCGGTGCTGTCCATCATTGGCGGCCAAGGGTTCGTGCTGGGACGGGGAAACCAGCAGCTGAGCCCACGCGTCCTGAGTGGACTGCGGGGCATGACAGTGCTTGGCACACAACAAAAGCTCGCGGGACTCGGGGGACGGCCACTATTGGCTGACACCGGAGACCCGGAGGCAGACCGCCGGGTTTGCGGCCACGTTCGCGTGATCACCGGTTACCGGGAGAGCACGCTGTATCGCCTTATCTCAGCAAGTGAGGACGCATGAACATGTTGCAGGACAAGGTCGCCATCGTCACCGGCGGCGCATCCGGAATCGGCCGCGCGACAGCGGTGCTGTTCGCTCGCGAGGGAGCGGCAGTGGTGATCGCCGACATCGCTGATGCGGGCGATGTGGTCCAGGAGATCACGGCCGCCGGTGGCCAGGCGATCGCGGTACAGGCCGATGTCTCTGAAGACCAGGACTGCGCGCGCGTTGTCGCCGCGGCGGTCGAGCGGTTCGGCGGTCTGCACGTCCTGTTCAACAACGCCGGCATCATTCGCCGGACCACCGCCCTGGGCATCGAACCAGACGAGTGGGACCGGGTCATGGCGGTCAACGTCAAGTCCGTATACCTGATGTGCCGCAACGCTATCCCCGCTATGACCAGTGGGGGAGCGATTGTCAACACCGGGTCAGGCTGGGGTTTGAAAGGCGGCGGCAACGCGCTTTCTTACTGCGCTTCCAAGGCGGCGGTCGTCAACATGACACGTGCCTTAGCGATCGACCACGCCGCCGCGGGAATCCGGGTGAACTCCGTAAACCCTGGCGACACTGATACTCCGATGCTGCGCGATGAGGCACGCCAGCTTTCAGAGGACTGGGCGGCATTCGCGGCCGACGCGGCCGACCGCCCCATGGGCCGTGCGGGGAGGCCCGAGGAAATCGCGGCGGCGGTGCTTTTTCTTGCCAGCGACGCCGCCAGTTATGTCACCGGCTCCGCTCTCGTCGTCGATGGCGGCGGGCTCGCATAAATAACCCCTTAGGAGCAGTCCACCATGAGAAAGAAAGTCATAGCTGTCTTAGCTTTGGTGCTCGCCGCCACTGCCGCCTGCACGGGCAGCAAAGGCGACGGAACCAGCGCGGACGGAAAGGTCACCATTCGCTGGGCGACCTGGGGCACGCCGGAAGACCTGGCGCTGATGGATGAGTTCAGCAAGGACTTCATGAAGAGGCACCCGAATATCGTCCTGAAGCTGGAGTCGGTTCCTGACTACGAGAACTACCACCCGAAGCTGCTCACCCAGTTAACTTCCAAGACGGCGCCCGATGTCTTCTACGTGGGCGACGACAACGTCGGCAAGTTCGTGGCGGCGGGAGTTCTCGCACCGCTAAACGACAAGCTGGCTAGCGCGGACAGCCAGAGCAAGCCAGAGGACTTCTTTGAGGGTCTGTATGGCGGTGCGAAGAAGGACGGCAAAATCTACGGGGTTCCTAACGACTGTAACCCCGAGGTGCTTTGGTTCGACAAGAAGGCGCTCGCAGAAGCGGGCATCACGGAGGACCCGGCCAAGCTGCACGAGTCCGGGCAGTGGACGATGGCCAAGTACCTGGAAATGAACGCCAAACTGAAGGCGGCGGGCAAGGCCGGCTCCATCTTCTGGAACTGGTATGGCTCGACCTACAGCATGATTAGCGGCTTCGGCGGCAAGGTTTACGACGGCGGCAAGTTCGTCGCGACCACCGATCCCAAGTCGCGGGCGGCGTTGCAGACACTGGCCAAGGGGTACCAGGATAAGACTTTCCTGAGCGCGGACAATCTGCCGGAAGGCCAGGGCGCTTCCACGCAGTTCATCAAGCACCAGGCCGGTTTCTACGCCGGCGGGCGCTGGGTGGTCGACAGCCTGCAAAAGGGCGGCAAGGAAAACCTCGCCAATTACGACATCGTTCCGTTCCCGTCGCAGACGGGCTCGCCGATGGCTGGCGCGGTCGCGGCGTCGTACCTTTCGCTGAACAAGGACACGGCTCACCCGAAGGAAGCGTTCATCTTCTTGTCCGAGTTCGTTAGCGCACAAGGACAAGCGATCCGGCTCAAGTCCGGCGGTGCCGTTCCCTCCATCAAGGGCGCGGAGAACCTGGTCACGTCAGCGGGATACCCGGCTCACGCCAAGACCTTCCTTGACGTCAGGGACACCGGCTTCGCCAACTATCCCGAAGAAGTCGCCGTGCCCAAGCTGACGGCCGAAATCAACGACCTGCTGATGAAGGTCTGGACCGGCAAGGTTGGGTTCGACGAGGGCATGACCCAGCTGCAGACCCTGGTTAGCGGCAAAGTCGGATGACGACAGTTCCGCAGCAGCGGCCCACTGGTTGGCGCAAGCGCGACAAGTGGTGGGCCGCCGCGTTCCTTGGCCCTCAGGTCGGCGGGTTGCTGGTATTCCTGGTGTTCCCACTCGGATTCGCCGTCGTGCTGTCGTTCATGCAATGGGACGGCCTGACCGAAGCCTCGTGGGTGGGATTCGACAACTTCCGCGCCCAGTTCGCCGATCCGGAGTTCGGGCATGCCATCTGGAACACCGCGAAGCTCGGCCTGATAACGGTTCCCGTCGGGCTAGGCCTGGCGTTGCTGATCGCTGTGGCGCTCAATAGCGTGCGCGGCAAGACGATTTACCGGGTGGTCTACTTCCTGCCTGTCGTCACGAGTTCGGTCGCTGTCGCGGTGATGTGGAAGTCGATCCTGGCTAGCGGCGACTACGGCATCTTGAACAACACCGCGCACGACTTGTTCGGTGTGACCCTGCCGGACTGGCTCAACAGTGAGCAGTGGGTCATGGTGTCGGTCGCCGTGGTGACGATCTGGTCGTCGCTCGGGCTCAACGTGGTGATATTCCTGGCTGGGCTGCAAACCATTCCGCCGCAACTCATGGAGGCGGGACGCATCGATGGGGCCAGCCCGGCGCGGCTGTTCCGCTCGATCACGCTGCCGATGATCTCGCCGACCCTGTTCTTCACCATGGTGGTGTCGGTGATCAGTTCACTGCAGGCGTTCGAATCCGTTTACATCCTGGCCAACCCGGCTCACAACGATGGCGCCCGCACGATCGTCTATCAGGTCTACGACCTGGGCTTCAAGCAGTTCCGGTTCGGGCTTTCCAGTGCAGCCGCGCTCATCCTGCTTGTGCTGACGGTCGCGGTAACCCTGATCCAGTTCGGCGCCCAGAAGCGCTTCGTCCACTACGAGGAGTAGGCCATGACCGCTGTCGCCATACAACGGCCGCCCCGGCGCCGGGTGCCTGCTGGCCGCATCGTCTTGCACACCGTGCTGATCCTAGGTGGCCTGACGATGCTGTTCCCCTTCGTCTGGATGGTGCTGACCTCGTTCAAGAGCGATCAGCAGATGTTGCTCAATCCGCAGGAGGTGCTGCCCGAGCCGTGGCGGGCAGAGAACTACAGCGACGCGCTGACGGCGGCACCCTTTGCTAGGGCGTTCTGGAATAGCTTCTATATCGCCGCGATCACCGTGACCGGCACCCTGATCACCTCGGCTATGGCGGCATATGCGTTCGCGCGCATCAGGTTCCGGGGACGCGGGCTGTTGTTCGGCGTTTTCCTGGCGACCCAAATGGTGCCGGCCCAGGTGACGATCGTCCCGCTCTACTTGATGATGAGCAAGCTCGGCTGGGTCGACACCCACTTGGCTCTCATCATCCCGGCGATGGTGAATCCGTTCGCGGTGTTCCTGTTGCGGCAGTTCATCCTCGCGGTGCCTGCCGAGTTGGAAGACGCTGGCCGCATTGATGGCGCCGGGCACTGGACCATCTTCTGGCGCATCGTGCTGCCTAACATCAGGCCAGGCTTAGGCGCGCTCGGGATCATCGTGTTTTTGGGCAGCTGGAACAGTTTCTTCTTCCCGCTCATCTTCCTGAACACGACGGAGCTGTTCACGGTGCCGATGCTGATCGCACAGTTCGTGGGGCAACACGACCTGACCTCTTATGGCCTGGTCATGGCGGCCAACGTCGTCACCGTGGTGCCGATGCTGATCGCGTTCCTGATCGGCCAGCGCCGCATCATCAACAGCCTGGCCTCCTCTGGCCTGGGAGGGCGGTGACCCGTGTTCGACCTTGACCTTGTCGAGCGGCCGTTCACGGAGCCGCTCTCACGGCTGATGGTGATGCGAGCCGACGACGGTTCTTTGTGGATAGCGCGCTCGGAGTATGAGACACGGCTGTCGCAGACCACCGTCCTAACAGGGCTGCGCCTGTTTGCCGGGTCTCGTGAGCTGCCCGTGCTCAGGGCACGTCCGGACCGGATCACCTTCGAAGGCGATGTGCACCTGTTGTTCGCGGCACCGGATACGTTGGTGTTAGTGGGATCTGGCGCGCACGCGCGATGGTCGGACGGGGAAGGCGCTGTCGACGGTCACCTGGTGCTGACGGGCGAACTGGGAGACGTTTCGCCAGAAGCCTTGCTTGAGGCGGCTCGTCAACGCGCGCAGGCCTGGTTTGACCTTCTGCCAACGGTGCGCGAGGACTTGCGTGAGCGGGCCGAGATGGCCTGGTGGACGCTGGGGATCAATCAACTGTCCATTCAGGACCGCACAGGGGTGGTTCCGTCCAGGTATGGCTATGTGGCTGTGTGGAACTGGGACTCGTATTTTCACGCCATCGCATTGCGGCACACCGCCCCTGCGCTGGCCCGTGAGCAGATCCGCATTCTGCTCGACAATCAGTTGCCCAGCGGGCAGATCCCAGATGTGGTGCACGATCACGGCGTACTCGCCGAGACCACCGATCTGCCCAAAAGCGACCACGTGCGGCTGGCCCAGCACGTCGGCACCGCGACGGGAACGCGACCTGACCCCAGGCCAGTGCCGGTCACCAAGCCGCCGCTAACCGCGTGGGCCGTGTGGAAGGTCCACACCGCCGACCCTGATCTCGAGTTCCTCCGTGAGGTATACCCGAAACTGGTCGTCTCGCAACGATGGTGGCTCAGGGAGAGCGATCCAAACGGCGATGGACTGGCCGAGTACTTGCATCCGTATTCTTCTGGCCTCGACGACAGTCCTATCTGGGATTACGGTCCCCGGGCCGAGCCGCCGGATCTCAACTCCTACTTGGCCCACCAATGCGATGTGCTCGGCGACATCGCCGACGTGCTCGGTCTCAACGGTTCGCCGTGGCGCGACGAGGCGGCCCGTCATACCGCACTCATGGTCGCTACGCGTTGGGACGGCGAGCGTTTCGGCACGCTGGCTGATGGTGTCACGGTGCCGGTCCGTACCCCGCTGGAGCTGATGCCACTGTTCACGGGACGGCTCCCGGCGCAGATCGCGCGCCAGCTCGCCGGCGACCTGTTGTCGAACAGCTTCTGGGGCGAGCGTCCTGTGCCGACAGTGGCGTTCGACGACCCGGCGTTCGACCCGGAGAGCATGTGGCGCGGGCCAGTGTGGCTGAACATCAACTACTTGTTGATCGACGGATTGCGCCGCTCAGGGTTCGTTCAGGAAGCGGCGGAACTGCGCAACCGAACGCTGGCGATGGTTCGCGATGGTGGTGGGCTCTATGAGTACTGGAATCCGCTGACCGGCCAGCGCGCGGGCCGGGCTACCAGCGGCTTCAGCTGGTCGGCGGCGCTCTTCCTGGACTTGGCGTTCGAGGATGCCATTACCAAGATATGACAACCTTGTCACGGGCCTTGAATAATCTTAAATTCTTCGATACAACCTCCCAAGACGGTTACCGCCGTCGATATTTGATTGGGGAGGTCACACATGTCACCAGCCCGCATGCACCGCCTGAGGAGTTCGGCAGGGCTCGGCTTGGCGGCCGCGCTCGTCGCCGGCATGGCAGCGTTTGGCTCAGCTGCCAGTGCCGCACCGGCAGAAGGAGCGATCCTTTCCGCCGGCGGCACCACCGCGATCAGCGGCTCGTATCTGGTGGTGTTCAAGGACACCAGCGTCTCAGCGGCATCTGTTGACGCTGAGGCGAGCGAGCTCGCCGCCGACTTCGGCGGCTCGGTCGCACGCACCTTCCGGCACGCCTTGCGCGGTGTCGAGGTCAACGTTTCGGAAAGCGCGGCGAGGCGGATCGCCGCTCTTGAGAACGTCAAGTATGTGCAGCAGAACCACCTGGTCACGATCCAGGGAACCCAGTCGCCGACCCCGTCGTGGGGCCTCGACCGCATCGACCAGCGGGCACTGCCGCTGAACAACTCGTTCACGTACCCGAACACCGCTAGCGGTGTGAAGGCGTACATCATCGACACCGGTATCCGCACCACGCACTCCGACTTCGGCGGGCGCGCGGTGTGGGGTACCAACACCACCGGGGATGGCAACAACACCGACTGCCACGGGCACGGCACGCACGTTGCTAGCACCACAGCCGGAACGACTTACGGTGTGGCCAAGGCCGCGTCGCTGGTCGCCGTCAAGGTGCTCAACTGTGCCGGCTCGGGCTCCAACGCTGGTGTTATCGCCGGTATCGACTGGGTGACGGGCAACCACGGTGCCGGTCAGGCGGCCGTGGCGAACATGTCGCTTGGCGGCGGTTTCAACCAGGCCACCAACGACGCTGTCACCGCGTCCATCGCAGACGGTGTCTCGTACGCGATCGCGGCTGGAAACGAGAACGGCTCCAACGCCTGCAACGTTTCCCCGGCTTCGACCCCGAACGCGATCACCGTTGGCTCGACGACGAACACCGACGCGCGTTCGTCGTTCTCCAACATCGGAACCTGCCTGGACATCTTCGCGCCGGGTAGCTCCATCACCGCCGCATGGGGCACCAGTGACACCGCCACCAACACCATCAGTGGCACGTCGATGGCTACGCCACATGTCGCCGGCGCCGCGGCACTCGTGCTGGGCACCAACCCTTCGTGGACCCCGTTGCAGGTGCGCGACTTCCTCGTCAACAACGCCACCAACGGTGTCGTGACGAACCCGGGCACCGGCTCCCCGAACAAGCTGCTCTACGTGGTCAACGACACCCCGTCGCAGGACTTCTCTGTCGCGGTCTCGCCGACTTCTGGTGCCGTTAACCCGGGCAGCTCCCTGACCGCCACGGTTAGCACCGCTACCACGGCTGGTGCTGCGCAGACGGTGAACCTGTCGGCCAGCGGCCTGCCCGCCGGCGCCACGGCATCGTTTAGCCCGTCTTCGGTTACCTCAGGCGCCTCGTCGACCCTGACGATCGCCACGACCGCGGCCACCGCGCCCGGCACCTACGCGGTGACCATCTCCGGTACTGGCACGTCCGGCACCCGCACGGCGACCTTTACCTTGACGGTCAACGGCACCGGTGGCAGCTGCACCGGAACCAATCCCACTGACGTTCAGATCCCCGATCTGTCCACAGTGACCAGTACCATCACGATCTCTGGCTGCAACCGTAACGCCTCGGCCACCAGCACGATCGCGGTGACGATCTACCACACCTACAAGGGCGACCTCGTTGTCGACCTGATCGCGCCGGACGGCACCGTCTACAACCTGCACAACCGTAGCGGTGGCAGCGCCGACAACATCATCACGACCTACACCAGGAACCTGTCTAGCGAAGCCGCTAACGGCACCTGGACGCTCCGGGTTCGCGACGCGGCGGCGATCGACGTCGGCCGTATCGACACCTGGACGCTAACCCTCTAAAAGCAATGCTCTCCTCCCCTTGAAAGGTGGGACTGCCCGGTTTACCAGAACCGGGCAGTCCCCGCCTACGTGTCGAGGAGCACAGCGGGGCTGTCGTGATTGGCCAGTTCCGCCTCGACCTCGGCAATGACGCTGTGGTGGGCCGGGTCGAGATTTTCCAGTGCCGCGAGAAGATGCTGCTTTGCTTTGACAGCATCGGTACGCCGCAGTGCCTTGCCGATGCCGACATGCGCCCGGGCGAGCTCGTAGGTCGAGCCCACCTGCGTGGCGAGCGACAGCGCGGCGCGAAAGTGCGCCAGCGCGTTACCGAGGTCACCGCCAGCGAGGTAAGTCGCGGCGAATTCGTTGGTGTACTGGCATTCGGCCGCGGGTGTGCGGTGCTGGCGCACGAGTTCAAGAGCCTTCACATGCAGATCGAGCGCCTCCTCCACGCGACCGGTCTCGCGGTAAAGGATCGCGATGAAGCCAAGGGTGTTGCCAGCGGTCATTTTGTCGCCACACTGCTCGTGCACTTTGAGCGCCTCTTCAAAGTAATGCAGCGCCTTCAAGTGGTCGCCGAGGCCGAAGTAGGCGTGCGCAACGTTGTGCAGTGCCGTGCCAAACTCAAGCCCGGAGCACCTTTCTTTCACCTCCGGCAGCAAGTGCAGCGCTTCGTCCAGAACCCTTTGGTATTCCCCGAGTTCGAGTAGCCCGTTGGACATCTGGCCCACGATGAGATTGATTTCGAACGTGCGGTTGTTGCTCGTGCGGCACGCGGCGATGGCCGTTTGGGTGTGCCACATGCTGCGGCTGTGCTGACCGAGGTCGTGCTGGATCATCGAGAGGTTCGCGTGAGTACGCGCGAAGCCGTCCAGGTCACCGGACTGTTCACGCATCACAAGACAGCGTTCCAGCGCGGCGATCGCTTCGGGATAACGGCCGGCCCGGATATAGGCCCCGCCAAGGTAGTTGAGCACATAGGACAGAGCAGCTCTGTCCGCGTCGTCGCTGTCCATGGCTTTGAGCGCCGCTTCGTAGGTCGCGATCCAGTCGGCCAGGTGCCCCACCCGATGGAAGTAACGCCACAGTGGCTTGACGATGTCGTAGGCCTCGCCGGGCCGTCCCGATTGGGCGGCCTCGACGACAGCGCCGACGAGGTTGGACCGTTCGGATTCGAGCCATGCCATGGCTTCTGGGGCTTCGTGCGAGTTGCCAAGCTGTGCTACGGCACGTTCGGCGTTGGTGCTGAAATAGGCGACGAGCCGCGACCGCACCTTGTCATGTTCGCCAAAGGGCAAGCCGCTCAGCTTCTTCGCGGCGTAAACGCGGATGAGGTCGTGAAAGGTGTAGCGCTGCGTGCCGTGTTCCCTAATCAGGCATTGCGTTTCGAGCGCTCTGAGGATGTCTTCGGCCTCCCGCTCCGGCAACTCCAGCAACGCGGCCAAGACACCGGCGCCGAAACTGTTAGCGGGCAGAGCTGATAGTGCCGCGAGAGAATGCTGTTGCTGTGCCGCCAAAGCGACGTAGGACTGGTCGAAAACCGCTTCGACGCCAAGGTGCTCGTCGCCGTCGAGGGACAGGTCGGCTAGGCGGCTTCGTCCCGTGAGCGCCGAGACATAACCGTCCACGCTCTGCTGTGGACGGTCAGCCAGGTAGGCGGCGGCGATGCGCAAACCGAGCGGCAGGTTTCCGGCGTAGGAAGCCAGTTGCGCCGTCGCCGACGGCTCAGCCGCCGCCCGCTGCGCGCCGAGGAGGTCGACGACGAGCCGCTCGGCTTCCTCGGCGGCGAGCACGTCCAGCATGAGCTGGCGTGCGCCGTCGTGCACGACAAGGCCGGTCAGCTTGTTGCGGCTGATGACGACCACGGCCGTCGTGGCCGAGCCGGGCAACAGCGGCCGCACGTGCTCGGCGCTGAGCGCATTGTCAAGCAGGATAAGCATTTCTTTGCCCGCCAATGCGGCACGGTACTCCGTGATAGCGGCGTCGTAGTCCAGCGGAAGCTTCTCTGCCGGGGTGCCTAACGTCCGCAGCACCTGCCCGATGGCATCAACCGCCGTCAGTGGTGGTTCCTGCGAGAACCCGCGCAAATTGAGGTAGATCTGGCCGTCCGGATAGCGGTCCGCGGCGGCGTAGGCCCACTGGATGGCTAACGCGGTCTTCCCGACTCCCGGCATGCCTGACAGGACAGCGATTCCCGTTCGGGCGTTTTCGTCCAGCCAGGCGAGCTCGCCGGCCCGGCCAATGAAGTTGCTGGCCGTCGAGGGGAGGTTGCGCGGCACGATGAAGCTGGCTCTGACGGGCAGCAGAAGCCGGCTGTTGTTGCGCAGCACGTCTTCGTGCATCTGCTGCAAGTGCTCGCCCGGGCTGATCCCGAACTCCTCGGCCAGGTGCCTCTTCGTGGCCGCATAGGTCGCCAGCGCGTCGGCCTGGCGCCCGCTGCGGTAAAACGCGAGCATCAGCAGCTTGGCGAACGGTTCGTGCGCGAGGTGGGTCGTGTGCAGGCTGCTGAGCTCGGCGATGAGGTCGCGGTGGTTCCCCGCGGCCATCTCGAGTTCCAGGTATTGCTCCCACAACGCCAGCCGGTGCTCCATGAGCTGGGCGGCCGCGGCGGTGAGCCGGGGAGTCTCGAGACCGGCGAAGGCAGGCCCGTGCCATTGCGTTAGGGCCGAGCGGAGGAAGCCCGTGGCCTCGGGACCGCCTTGGTGTTCCTGAGCCAGGTCGGCGAGGCGGCGAAACTCCAGCAGGTCGATGGTGGTGCCCTCAGGGGAGAGGGTAAAGCCGTTGCCCTGGCTAGTGATGATCTCCGACGGAAACCCGGCCGCGGTGAGCGCACGGCGCATTTCGGTGATCCGGTTGCGGACCTGCCGCCGCACCGTGGCCGGAATTGCGCCATCCCAGGCCGATTCGATCAACACTTCGGTTGGTACTTCGCGGCCGTTGCCCAGCACCAACGTCGCGAGTAGAGCCTCGCTGCGTGGCCCGGCCAGCATGATCCGCCGGTCACGTGCCCACACCTGAACCGGCCCCAGAACCTGGATCTTCAAGACGCTACCCATTCCTGCCTGTGGATAACTCTATGCAAGTGCTGTGCATCGTAACCGCACACTGTTAGTTCGGCTGTCCGGCCGATTCGGGGGATTGCGGCTCAGGTTGGGCCGCATTCTCCGGCCGGGCTTCGAACTACAACTTCATCGACGAGAGTCCACACGGGGATGGATGATGCTCGAGTTTCGCGTTTTGGGTCCGGTTGAAGCGCGCGCCCATGGCAAACCCTTGCCGCTGGGATCGCCCAAGCAGAAGACTTTTCTCGCCGTTCTTCTCTCCGCGGCGGGGGCCGCGGTAAGCCTCGATCAGTTTGTCGAAGAACTTTGGTGCGGCAATCCGCCGAAATCCGCCTTAGCAAATCTGCGTAATTACGCGGCGAATCTGCGCCGCGTGCTGCCTGATACCGAGCGCTGCCGGCTGGAGAGCGGCATCTCCAGCTATTCCCTGGCGGTGCCTTCCGATGGGCTTGACATCGATGTCTTCGAACGGCTCGTGGCGCAGGGACGCTCAGCATTGGTTCACGGAGACGGTTCGGCTGCCGCGGCTCGCCTTGAGCTGGCGATGGCGATCTGGCGCGGCGAACCGCTCGAAGGCGCCGCGGACGGCCCGCGGCTTTCGGCACTGGTGCGGCGTCTCGATGAGCAGAAAATCGCCGCGCAGGAAGACTTGTTTGAGGCGCTGCTGATGACGAGCCTGAGCAGCAACGTGCTCGGCCGGATTCGGGACTGGACGATCCGCTATCCGCTCCGCGAGCGCGGCTGGTACCTATTGATGCAGGCCCTCGTCAGCACGGGCGATGTCGCTGGCGCTCTGGCGGCCTTCCGGGATATGCGCGAGATATTGGTGCGCGAGCTGGGAATCGAGCCAGGCGAGCAGGTGACGCAACTGCACCACGCGATCCTCAACCGGCAGGTCGCCACGCCGGTCACCGAACGTGTCGTGCCGTCAGAACCGGCCGCGGCCACGTTGGTCGTGCCCAGGCAGCTTCCGCCCGGCCCGATGCGACTGGTCGGCCGTCAGGACACCCTGGCCCACCTTCGCCGTCGGCTCACCGCCACGGCTGCTCCCGTGGTGAGTGGCTGCCCGACCGTCGTCGTCATTAGAGGAGCCGCTGGCACGGGCAAAAGCGCACTGGCGTTGCGGGCCGCTCACGAGGTGGCTGAGCAGTTCGATGACGGTCAGCTTTATGTGGACCTGCGGCAGGTTTCCGTCGCGGGCGCCCTCAGCCTGATGTCACGGGCTCTGGGCGGGCGCAACACCGCGCAACCGATGGACCTGCCCGAGCTAACGGCCCTGTTCCGTTCCCTGACAGCGGGAAAGCGTCTGCTGGTGGTGCTGGATAACGCCACGGAGACAGACGACCTGGCGCCACTCGTGCCCGCGTCCTCGGGTTGTTCGGTTATGGTGACCGCTGGCGGCCGGCCCACCGGCGTGTGGCCCACCCTTGAAATCACCGCGACCACGCTGACCCGCGCCGAGTCGCTCGAGCTTCTGTGCGCCGAGCTCGGGACGGGGGACAATCCCGTCGCTGAACGGGTGGCCGCCCTGTGCGGCGGGCTGCCCCTTGCGCTGCACGCCGCCGCTTCCTGCATGCGGGAGGAGCCGGGGATGAGCGTGGCCTCGATAGCCTGCCGCGTCGCGGGACAGGGCCAAGCGAATGGAAGCGGGCGCCTCGTCCACCATTGGTGACGTGCGCCCGCTCGGTCAGCTAGATGTTGCAGCAGCCGATCCAGGTCTCGTTGGTGCATCCGCCGCCACTGCTCTCGTGGCACCAAGCCTTGTACCGCAAAGCGTTTCCACTCTGGTAGCTGAAGTCGGGGTTGACGTAATAGCAAGGGTTGTAGCCGCCGCAGTAATACACCCAAACGTAAAGCGCGGACGCGTCGACCTTGGGCACCATGCGGCTGAGAAGCGTGTCGCCCAGCCGTTTCATCGTCGCCATGTGATGAATCCTTCCCGTGAGTCCGGTGTGGACTCCAACGCGACGACCGTATGAGCCGCTGATATATGGAAGATATTCGAAGCTGGGTATGCCGGTGCATACCTTTCCATATATCGACTCGATAAGGCATTTATGCATGCTGCGTCTACGTTGAGACGGTGCTGCAGCTAGATGTGATCTGCCGGTGCTTGCTAGCGACCGTTTTCGTGGTGTCGGCCGCTAGCAAGGTGAGCGGCTCCGGGGAGTTCGTCACCGCATTGCGTGCCATGACAGGGGTTTCGGGCCGGCTGTCCGTGGCGATGGCGGCGGCTGTGGTGCTCGCCGAGGCAGCCGCGGTGGTGTTGCTGCTCGTGCCGGCGACGGCGATCGCCGGGCTGCTGCTTACCGCAGGACTGCTCGTCGCCTTCTCCCTGGCGATTTTGCGGGCACTCGGCAAAGGCAACACGGCGAGTTGCCAATGCTTTGGTGCCAGCACGAGCCCGTTGAGCCGCCGGCACCTGTGGCGCAACGGGGTGCTGCTCGCGGTGGCGGTGGTGGCTCAAGCCAGCGGCCCGTCTCAACCGGGTGCGCAGCAGTTCGCCATCGCGCTGATCACCGCTGCCCTGCCTGCCCTCTTGGTGATCCGTTTAGACGAACTCGCCGACCTGCTCTTCCGCTCGGCAAAACGCTGAGCACCTGCCACTGAAAGGGATCCAGATGAGATTCATGGACATTGTCACCGTTGTGGTCGGCTTGGTTTCGGCCGTCAACTTGCTGCTCGCCTTCGCCATCATCCGCCGGTTGCGTGAGCACACGGACCTCCTTGCCAATGTCGGTGGCGACGGTGCCAGCACACTCGCGCCCACGAACAAGTACGTCAGCGAGTTCGTCGCGCAAACCGTTGATGGCCAGGCGATTACCAGCAAGCTGCCTGCCGACACCCTGGTCGGTTTCTTCACGCCCGGATGCCAGCCGTGCGAGGAGAACCTTCCCACGTGGGTGGCCGCGGCTTCGCAGCGCAGCGGTGGGCGCGATTCCGCTCTCGCGGTCGTGGTCGGCCCGGAAGGCGTTGTCGACGACCTGATCCGCACACTGCTGCCGGTGGCCAACGTCGTGAGCGAAGGACCCGACGGCCCCGTCGGCAAGGCGTTCGGCATCTTCGGGTACCCGACGACGTGCACCGTTGGCGGCGATGGTGCCATCATGCCGGCCAAGCTGGACTCCGCCCCGGCGCCGGCGATGCGCCGCGGTGAAATGGCCGCGGCGTGAAGCAGGGCCTAGTGTCGTCAATGGACAGCCTGCGCATCGCTGCTGTAGCGGTGCGCTTCGGCATGCGCGCCTCGCCGCTAAGACTCCTGTGTTACCTGGTTTTAGCGCTGATCACCGGCATGGTTCCGGTAATGCTGGCCTGGTTCACCAAAATGCTCCTGGATCGGCTTGGTGGCACAGCGACCCACAACCTGACGCTGCTCGCCTTCGCGGTGGCTGGCACGGGGTTGCTGGGGGCGCTGATCCCGCACCTCAGCCGTTACCTGATGGCGGAGTACAGCCGGGCGGTGAGCCTGGCGACGCAGGATCGCTTATACGCCAAGGTGAACACGTTCAATGGCCTGCGCAACTTTGAGAACCCGGAGTTCCACAACCAGCTTCGGGTCGCCCAGCACACCGGCTCCGCCGCCCCGGTGCGGGTGGCCGACAGCGCGATCAATCTGTGCCGGACTTTCATTACCACAGCGGCCTTCCTGGGTTCACTGTGGACGATCAGCCCGCCGATCACTCTCGTGGTGCTCGTGAGCGCGATCCCCATGCTGATCGGTGAGGTGCGCCTAGCCCGCCAGCGCGCGGATGCCTTTGTCAACATCAGCTCGAGGGAACGCCGCGAGGTCTTCTACGCGGGTCTTCTGGCAAATCTCCAGGCGGCCAAAGAGATCCGGCTGTTCGGCATCGGCGACCTCCTCCGGACCCGCATGCGCGTGGTACGTAAGGAAGCCGACGCCATGCGCCGCAGCCTCGACCGCCGGACCGTTAGCCTCGAAGGCGGCCTTGGCTTGCTCGCGATGCTCGTCTCCGGTGGCGGCCTCGTGTGGATTGTGATCCGGGCAGGCCGTGGCGAGCTGACGGTCGGTGACGTCGCCATGTTCCTCGCGGCGATCGCTGGCGTGCAAGGTGGACTGTCGTCGGCCGCGACTTCCATCGCGTTCGCCCATCAAGATCTGCTGAACTTCCGTCGCTACCTGGAAGTCCTGGACACGCCAGCGGATCTGCCAGAGCCAGCCAAGACCGTGGCGCTGCCGCCGTTGCGGCGCGGGATCGAGTTGCGTGACGTGTGGTTCAGGTACTCGCCGGACCGTCCGTGGATTCTGCGCGGCGTCAACCTCTTCATTCCGCACGGCACCTCTCTAGGTCTCGTCGGGCGAAACGGTGCGGGCAAGTCGACGCTTGTCAAGCTGATCTGCCGCTTCTACGACCCGGAGCGCGGTGCGATCCTCTGGGACGGCGTGGATGTGCGCGACGTGCCCATCGCTCAGCTGCGCCAGCGGCTAAGCGCGGTCTTCCAGGACTACATGCACTACGACTTGAGTGCCCGGGAGAACATCGGCATCGGCGACTTGGACCGGCTCGATGACCTGGACGCGGTGCGTGCTAGCGCACGGCTGGCGGGCATCGATGACAAGATCTCGGCTCTCTCGGACGGTTACGAGACCGCCCTTACCCGGCTATTCCTTTCCAGCAGCGGAAAGGATGACGGTGTCTTGCTTTCCGGGGGCGAGTGGCAGCGGGTGGCGCTAGCCCGCTCGTTCATGCGCAAGGAGCCGGAGCTGCTGATCCTCGACGAACCCAGTTCCGGCCTCGACGCGGCGGCCGAATATGAGGTGCACCAGCGTCTTCGGGAGCACCGCTCTGACCGCACGAGCTTGCTGATTTCGCATCGCCTGGGCACATTGCGCGATGCCGACATGATTGTCGTGCTGGCCGACGGTGTGATCATCGAGCAAGGCCGCCACGACAGCCTCATTCACGCCGAAGGCGAATACGCCGAGCTATTCCGTATGCAGGCCAACGGGTATCAGCTCGACACTGCCGCCGCGGCGCCTGCCGGTTTCGTCTTGCGCTAGGAGTGAGCGATGTATGGGATCCTGGGTGCCGCGGTGGTGCTGACCGTGATCGTGTTCGCCGGTCTGCGAACTCGATTGTCTCCGTGGCTGATCGCGAAGATCGATGGCAACAGCATGTATCCAGCGCTGTGTCATGGTGAGCGGATTCTGGTGCGGCGCAGAGACGCCAGCAGCCTTCGCACCGGGCAGATCGTGCTCGTCAGCCAGCCAACGCTGACCGAGGCGGGAGACTGGACGTGGCCTCCCGCCGATAGCCCGGTGAAGCAGCGAAAGCTGATGGTGAAACGGATCGCCATGATGCGGGGCCAGTCGGTGGAGCTATTGGGCGACAACGTCAACGCCAGCACCGATTCTCGTGAGTTCGGGCTTGTCGATGTAGAACAAATCGTTGGCGTATATGTGCGCCGCCTGCTGCTGTGGCGCAAGACGAACCCGCGAACACCAGCGGTGCCAGCGATTCCAGAAGCGAAGTACCTGTCGCAGCGTCCCTTCACGCTCCGCACAGGAAGCGAAGAGGCATAGTTCTACATATATAGGACTTGTATTCGTATTTCTTAGTCTGAAGTTCCACTTAGGGAAGGGAGACAACGAAATGCAGCTCGCTAAGAACGCGGCCGACCGGCTTCTGGCACTCCTCGTGCCGCAGCGTGAGGCAAAGGCCATCTACATCTGGTTCTACTACTGCACCCGGGCCGTCGAGTGTTCATATGACCAGGTGACCTGGTACCCGACGTACTGGAAGAAGTACTGCCACGAGAGCAGCGGTGGCGGATGCACGAACCACACGCTGATCGGTTGCTGCGGCTAGCCTTCAGCTGACCTGCAAGCGGGCCGTCGGGGAAACCCGGCGGCCCGCTTTGCTGCCAGCAGAGTAGCTGTGGGCAGATTCCCTTGGTTCTCGCGGCGATCCGCACGACGGTAGACACATGGCTACTAGTGAAGCGCTTGACGATCAGCTGGCGTCCCGGCTGTTGCATGAGCGGGTCATCGTCCTCGGCGCGGATGTTGACGATCAGATCGCGAACCGGATCTGTGCTCAGCTACTGATTCTGTCAGCGGAGGACTCCAAAAAGGACATCGCTCTCTACCTCAACTCCCGCGGTGGTTCCGTGCTCGCGGGGCTCGCTATCTACGACACGATGCGGCTGATTCCCAATGACGTCATCACGCTGGCGATGGGCCAAGCGGGCAGCATGGCGCAATTCCTGCTGTGCGCTGGCACGGCGGGCAAGCGGTTCGCCTTGCCAAACGCGCAAATCCTGATGCACCAGGGTTCAGCCGGGCTCGGGGGAACAGCTGCCGACGTGGAGATCTACGCTAGTCAGCTGGAGCGGGTGAGCAAGGTGATGAGCACGCTGACCGCGGAGCACACGGGTCAGCCGGTGGAAACCATCGTGCGCGACGGTCAGCGGGATCGCTGGTTCAGCGCGGAGGAGGCACTCGCCTACGGAATGATCGATCACGTCGTCGAGCGCCTAGATGATGTGCGGCCGGGCAGCAGCAGTCACAGGATGGGGTTGTGAGATGGGGCAGTACACCATTCCGACAGTGGTCGAGCGCACGAGCCGGGGCGAACGCGCCTTCGACATCTACTCGCGCCTGCTATCTGAGCGCATAGTCTTCCTGGGCACGGAAATCAACGACGATGTCGCTAACGTGGTCATCGCGCAGCTGCTGCATCTGCAAGCGGAGAGCGCTGATCTGGAGATCGGCTTCTACATCAACTCGCGTGGCGGCTCTTACAGCGCGCTTGCGGCCATTTACGACACTATGCAATACGTGCGGCCCGACATCGCGACGTTCTGCGTGGGCCAGGCGTCATCGGCGGCGGCTGTCCTGCTCGCCGCTGGCACTCCGGGTAAGCGGTCAATGCTCAAGCACGCCAAGGTAATGCTGCACCAGCCGTCCACCGAAGAGGGATGGTTCGATGTCGCTCAGGGGACGTTGCCCGACCTCGCGATCCGTGCCAAGGATGTCGCTCAATTGCGGGCCGAAATGGACGAGATTCTGAGCAGGCACACCGGTCACCCGGTGAACAAGATCCGCCACGACATCGACCGGCACAAGACGTTCACCGCCGCCGAAGCCGTCGAATACGGCCTCGCCGACGAAATCATCACGACCGTCAAGACGGCCGCTGAGAGGGTGCTCGTCAGTGCCTGATCAGGCAGCCAGCGCGTAGGCGTCACCGGGCCGGCGCACCGGTGGCGCCACCTGCGCCCGGCTAAGCGAAGCCGAAAAAAGCGCCAGGTCCAAAGGCAGGAGCGCCGCCTCAGACAGCGCCGAATCCGCGTCCTGTGCCGCGGCAGAAGCGGCAGGCGAGGAGGCGACACCGGCCGAAGCGGAAGACCGTGAAGTGGGAACCGGCAGTGACGAGCGCGTGAGGTCAAAGACGACCGCGACCAGAACGTCGGCTAGGTCGAGGCCGAGGGCTTCGCAAAGCGCGGCAAGCACTTCAGACGAAACCTCTTTGCGGCCACGCTCCACTTCGGACAGATAAGGCATCGAAATCCGGGCGGCCTTAGCCACGTCAGCGAGCGTGCGTCCCTGTTCCTGGCGTGCTTGCCGCAACGCGTCGCCGAGCACTGACCGCAGTAGCTTCCGTCCTTGCCTCATACGCTCCTGTATAGCGGCGCACACCTTGAGGCGGCACCCCCGTTCGCGCTGGGCGTATTAGCTAAGGGCAGACATCGCGTGCTTGACACGCGTGTATTCCAGCAGGCTCGTCAGCGCTAGATCGCTGCCATGGCCGGAGGATTTGACACCACCGTGGGGCATTTCGGAAACAGTGGTGCCATGGGTGTTGATCCAGACGATGCCGGTGTCCAGCGTCTTGAACGCCCGCATGGCCCGGCCGTGATCACGCGTCCAGACGCTCGCGGCGAGCCCGAAATCCACACCGTTGGCCAAGGTCAGCGCCTCCTCCTCGGAGGCGAATTGCTGCACCGTCGCCACGGGCCCAAAGATTTCCCGCCGCACCAGCTCATCGCTTTGGCGGCAGCCGGTCACCACCACAGGATCCATCCAAAACCCCGGCCCCGAGGGGGTACTAGGTAAGCCCGCCAGTTCCCGCACAGCAGCCCATTGCGCCCTGTTGTTCACCGGCCCAAAGTCAACACCGGCCTTAAGCTGGCTGACCGCCGCACGCAAAGCTGGCACGAACGTGTCGTGGACACGCTGGTGCACCAGGAAACGGGTCGCCGCGGTGCAGTCCTGTCCCGCGTTGTAGAAGGCCACCCCGGCCAGCGCCGTGGCGGTCTCCACCACATCGACGTCGTCCCACACGATCACCGGGGCGTTGCCGCCCAGTTCGAGGTGAGTGCGCTTCAGCCCAGCGGAGGCGGCGACTTCCAGCCCGGCCCGCACGCTGCCCGTCAGGGCGATCAGCCGGGGAGCGGGATGGGCGACCAGGGCACGGCCAGTGCCACGGTCGCCGCAGACCACGTTGAAGACGCCGGGCGGCAGGTGTTCGGCGGCCAGCTCAGCTAGCAGCAGGGCGGAAGCGGGAGTGGTGTCGGCCGGTTTGAGCACGACGGTGTTGCCTGCGGCGATCGCGGGCGCCATCTTCCACACCGCCATCATCAGCGGATAGTTCCACGGCACGATCTGCGCGCACACGCCAAGGGGTTCGCGCCGCAACATCGAGGTGAAGCCGTCGGCGTACTCACCCGCGGCTGGGCCGGGCAGGTTGCGGGCGGCTCCGGCGAAGAACCGTAACGTGTCGATGATCGCGGGCAGCTCATCGGCCCGGAACAGCTGTGCGGGCTTGCCGGTGTCGCGGCACTCGGCGGCGACAATCGCCGCGGCATTGTCCTCAAGCGAGATCGCCAATCGCAGCAACGCCAGCTGCCGCTGCGCCGGTGTAGTGCGGGACCAGGTGCCAAAAGCCCGCAAGGCCGCTGAACACGCCACGTCCACATCAGACGCGGACGAGCAAGGTGACGTGGCGTAAACCAATCCGGTGGCCGGATCCACGATGTCTAGTGAGCCGCTCGCGTCCTCAAACGACCCGTTGATGAAGTTGCGGAATCTCATCGAGCCAGCACCGCCTCCGCGGCGCCACGTCCGGTGCGGACGGCGCCCTCTAGATAGCCGGCGACCCACTGATCGGAGCCGCAGAAGTAGAACGGTGGCTCATGTGTGCCGTGCAGCGGGCCGACCGCCATCACATCACCGGGAAGCCATTGCGTCACATAGCCTTGCGTCCACGGGTCGCTGCCCCACATCCGCAAGTAAAACGATCGCGGCGCAAGTGCTTCGGGCCCAAACATGCCAGCGACCTCCGCTAGCAGTTCGGCTTGCCGCAGGTGTGGCGGGATGCCTTGCAGCACACCGAATCGCTCCGGCGGCACCAATGCTGACAGCACACCGGTGTTTTGCGCCCAAGTGCTGCCCATGACGAGCTCGGATTCCGATAGCCCGTTGTGTCCGCCGTCCCTCCAAAAGGGAGTGTCATAGGCGATCGTGACCTTGGCGGCGCGTGCCTGACGCTGCTGGTGCAGCGAATCCAGCCGTGCCTGGGACAAGCCCCGGAAGTCGACTTGGCGCAGCGGCCCGACGGGTAACGCGCAAACGATCGCGGACGCCGTGAACGTCTCGCCTTCCACGAGCCGCACCTGACAGCCAGCCGGGCCTGCCGTGACAGCGGCGACAGGGGCGCCGGTCCGGACCCGGTGTCCCAGCCCGGACGCCAAGCGCATGGCCACCGCGGCTGACCCTTCGGCGACCCGCAAGCATTCCCAATCGTTGACGTCATAGTGGCCGTTGCTGGGCACCACCACGTTCTTGCGCAATGCCGCGAGCAGGGAGGTGCGTTCATAGGACCCACTCGCCAAACTGAGCTGACCGATCTCCCACAGCCGCACCACATTAGAGCTCGCGCCCTCCGCGCGCAGCCAGGCTCCGACCGACAGGCGGTCTAAAGCCGGGTGCTCCCAAGGGTTGCCGGGGTCAACTGTCTTGGCCAACGCGACGAAGGCGGCAGTCACGCGCTCGTGGCAGGCCCAGTCGCCCGGCTCGAACCAGTGCGGCGGATCGCCCACGGACACGTCTTCGGAGGTCGCTCTGACGATCTGCCCTGGCTCGCCGACGTAACTTTCCGTCAAGGTGAGGCCAAGCTCGCCAACGAGCTGGAGATAAGCCGTGTGCGCGTGACCGACGACCTCTCCGCCGAGCTGCACGATCCGGCCGTCAGGCAGGGTGGCCTGCTCGACCCGGCCGCCGACGCGGTCTCGTGCCTCCAGCACCAGCACATCAACGCCGGCTCGCATCAGGTCCCGCGCCGCTGTGAGCCCGGCAATCCCCGCGCCGAGCACGATCACGTCATGCTTCATGACAGCACCAGGCAGTCGGCGGTGCGCCAGCCAAGGTCGACGGTTTCGCCTCCCGCCCAGCGATCCTCGTTGCGTGAGCGGGCGGTGTTCTGCTCCAGCACGGCCACACGCACGCCGGGAACAAGGTCGATGAGATACGTCGTCGTGGGCCCGGAATAGACCGTCTCACGGACCGTTCCGCGCACGCGTGTCATCCCGTCTTCGAAGTCGGACAGCCAGATCTTCTCCGGCCGCACTGATAGCGAAACCGCTGTGCCGTCGGCGAACGAACGCTGACCCACGTTCACGGTCAGTCCACCATCGAGCGTGACAGCGCCGTCGGCGTACACCCCGGGCATGAGGTTTGAAGTTCCCATGAAAGAAGCGACAAAGCGCGTCGCCGGCCGCTCGTAGACATCCTCGGGCGTGCCGCACTGTTCAACGACACCGTTGTTCATGACGGCGACCCGGTCGGACATCGTCAAGGCTTCATCCTGATCGTGGGTGACGAAGATGAAGGTGATGCCCACCTCGCGCTGAATCTGCTTGAGCTCGATCTGCATCTGCCTGCGCAGCTTCAAATCCAGTGCCGCGAGCGGTTCGTCGAGCAGCAGCACCCGTGGGCGGTTGACGAGGGCCCGCGCCAGGGCGACCCGCTGCCGCTGGCCACCGGAAAGCGTTCGCGGCTTGCGTGTGCCCAACTCTCCTAATTGGACCATCTCCAGCGTCGCACCGACGCGCTGAGTGATCTCCGCCTTGGCAACGCCCTTGCGGCGTAGGCCAAACGCGACGTTGTCCCAGACCGACAGGTGGTCAAACAGGGCATAGCTCTGAAAGACCGTGTTCACGTCACGTTTGTTCGGCGGTTCATAGGTCACGTCCTTGCCACCAAGCAAAATGACGCCCGCGGACGGTTTCTCGAAACCGCCGATCATGCGCAGAGTCGTTGTTTTGCCACAGCCCGACGGCCCTAGCAAGGAGAAGAACTGCCCCGCTTCGATATCGAGATCGAGTGACCGCACGGCGTGCATCTCGCCGAACGACTTGCTGAGGTTGCTGAGACGGATCATCGCGACTCACTCTCCGGACAGGATGGACAGGCCGCCGCGACGGCCGAAGAAGCGTGGGATCAGCAGGGCCAGGCCGATCAGGGCGATCGAGCCGAGCAACATGAGCGTGCCAACGGCGTTGATGGTTGGCTGGATGCCAAACCTGATGGCGGAGTAGATGCGCACCGACAACGGTTGTGGCGTGACCCCGGTGGTGAAGAAGGCCAGGACGAAGTCGTCGAAGACGAGTGCGAAGATGAGCACGCCGCTGGCCAGAATTGAGGGCAGCAGGGCCGGCAACGTGACGAGAAGCAACGCTTGCCAGCGCGTGGCTCCCAGATCTATCGCGGCCTCTTCGACCTCACGGTTTAGCGCGGCCACTCGCGAACGCAGGATGACCGTGACATAAGAGATCGAGAAGGTGATCTCGGCGATCATCACCGTCATGGTGGACAGCGGGATTCCCAGTCCCTTGAACAGAAGCAGTGACGCCACACCGGTCACGATCTCGGGTGTGATCAGCGGGACCAGCATGATGAAACCGGCATACAGGCCCAGCTTGCCGCGAGCGCGCACCAGCCCGAGGGCCAACGCGACACCGAGCACGAGCGAGCCCACCATGGCCACGAGCGAGACGCGCAAGCTCATGCCCAAGGATTCGATGAGCGCCTCGTCAGCGAAGAACGCCTCGTACCAGCGGAGGCTGAATCCTTCGTAGACGGTCAAAGACTTCTGGGAGTTGAAGGAGAACAGCACGACGACCGCGACGGGAAGGTAAAGCAGCACGAAGAAAAGCACGGTGAAGGCGAAGGCGGTTCTGGGTTTCCTCATTGCCAAGCCTCCTGCTCGTCTTTGCGTGCCCGGCGCAGATATCCCGCCATCGCGATCAGCAGCACGATCATCAGCAACATCGTCAGAGCCGAACCGAGCGGCCAGTTCTGGCCGTCGAAGAACTTGCTCTGGATGAGGTTGCCAATCATGATCTGATCCGGTCCGCCGAGGAACTGTGCGCTCACGAAATCGCCCATGGCGGGTAAGAAGACCAGCACTAGCCCAGCTAGCGCGCCTTGCCGCGTCGCTGGGACCGTGACGAAGAGGAATGTGCGCAGTGGCCCGCCGTAAAGGTCCCGCCCGGCCTCGATGACTGCACTGTCCATGCGTTCCATCGCGGCGTAAAGCGGCAGAATCATGAACACGACGAATCCGTAGACCAGGCCAGCGATGACGCCGAAGCCGGTGTGCAGGATGCGCCAATCGTCTGGGGCGCCTAGCTTTCGGGCGAGGCCGAGCAGTGGCCCTTCGTCGGAGAGGACCACCGCCCAGCCATACATGCGCACGAGATAGTTCGCGAAGAACGGCACCACGATGGCGGCGATCAAAGCGTTCTTCCACCGGCCGCCGTGACGCGCGATCGCATAAGCCACGGGATAGGCGATGAGCAAGCAGAGCACCGCGGTGATGAACGCGTAGCCCAGGGAACGCAAGATAACCGTGCGGTAGACCGGTGCGAAGACCTCAGCCCAGTTGGACAGGCTGTTACCGAAGTGCGGAGTGCCCAGATCATCGGTCGTCCCGAAGGACAGCGCCGTCACCAGAAGCAGCGACGTGATAAAGAAGATGGACATCCACACCGTGCCCGGCAACAGCAGCCAGGACCAGAGGCTAACCCGCTTTCGCATCGGTCCACGCCTTGTCGCGGGCCTGCTCGGCGGCAGTCCCTCCATTTTGGAACATCAGATCCTTCTTCAGGTCATCGACGGTGACCACACATTGCGGGAGGGCCTCGACAAGCGCCTCATAATCGGACTCGGTTCCCTTGACGGGCATTGGGTACCCGATATAGGTCATGTTCTTGACGACGTTCTCCGGGCGGAGCATGAAGTCGATGAACAAGGCGGCGGTGCCGGGGTGAGCGGCATTCATGGGGATGGCATAGCAGTCGGTGTTGACCGGCGAGCCTTCCTTAGGCTCCAGGAAGTCATACAGGCTCGCGTCTTCGGCTTCGTTGAGGATGGCGACCATATCCCCGCTCCACGCCTGGGTGAGGTGCGCGCTGCCGTTAAGCAGATTCCCCCAGTCGTCGCTGGAAAAGCCACGAAGGCTTGGCCGCAGGCCCTTGATCTCAGCCGAGATCTTCTGCAGATCGCCGGGCTCGGCCGTGTTGATGGGCAGGCCGAGTTTGAGGGCGATCATCCCGAGGACCTCGTCACGGTCATCGAGAAGGAACGTTGAGCCTTTCGCGGCCGGGTTCCACAGATCGGCCCAGGAACCGGACAGCTCACCGAGCTTGTCCTTGCGCCAGCCGATCCCGGTCTTGTACATCGTGAACGGGACACTGTGCGCCGATTTGGCGTCATACCAAGGATCGGCGAAGTAGGAATACCCGCTGTAGACGGCGTCGGCGTGACGCATCGCCTTGAGATCGAGCTTGCGCAGCTTGCCGCCGGCCACGAGCTTCTGGGTCCACTTGGCACTGGGAAAGATGATGTCGTAGGCGTTTCCGGAGTTCATCTTGGCGACCATCGACTCCATGGAATCGAAGTTCGACTGGATCACCTTGACTTTGTATTCCGCCTCGAACGCCGCGAACACTTCCGGGTCCACGTAATCGGCCCAGTTGAAATACACAAGGTCGCCGTCCACCTTGGGGGTCACCGGTGGCGTGGTGTCCTCAGGGGTCGGCTGGCCGCCCGGAGTCGTGGGCGCGAAACTGCAGCCCGCGGTGGCCATCGCTAGGCCGAGCCCGAGGATCGAGCGCCTGGTCATAGACATGGTGAGCTCCTCGCTGAAGGGAATTCAGGGTGCGTTGAGCTACCCGGGCCTCGCGGCCTGGGGTTTTGTTCAGTGGGCGTTATTTACTCTGGAAACTTCCGGGTGATCCCGAGGTCGGGACTAATCGCGGCCCACACGGCCGCTCTGGCGTCCGCGAGGGACAGTCTTGGGTCCTCTAGGAGAAGACGAATGCCGTAGCCATCGGTGAGGACTAGCAGCCGGTCAGCGACCTTCCCCACGTCGCACGCGGTGAACTCGCTGGCGCCGATGCCTTTGTCGATCACGCCAGCGACCCACTCGTGCATCTGCTGGTAGAGGTCGATCGCCAGCAAGCGCGAGTCGCTGTCGCGGGTCGCCCGCAGCCACAGCTCCTGCCACAGCACGAAGTCGCGCCGCAGCTCGGCTGTCCTGGGCAGACACGCGTCGATGACGCGGGCGAGAATCCAGGTATTGGGATTCTTTCGGGGCGGCTTCGCCTCGTACTCCTCGGCTCCGGTGTTCTCGAACGAGAACTTCATCGCCTCAAGGAACAACTTTTCCCGGGTATCGAAGTGATAGTGGAGCAGCGCCGTCGATACTTCGGCACGCTCGGCCACGATGCGCATGCGCACGCCCTCAAAGCCGTACTCGGCTATGGCCTCGCAGGCGGCCATGATGATGCGCCGCCGGGTCTGCTCTTTGCGGTCGTCGGTAGTCATTGCCCCACATCCTTACGGATGCGGTCAGCGAACCAGCCAACGGCCGCCTCTCGCCGTGACAGCGGGCCGGGACTCCAGCCGGGGGTAGACATCCCCTGCTGGACGCGGGCCACGAGTTCGGCGTCTTCGTCGTTGGTGATCCAGCCAATCTTGATGTTGAGGTGCTGAGCCAGCTTGGTTCTGCGGCTGGCCCCGGGCTTGGTGTAGAAGGCTCCGGGCAACCCTGATTGGGCCACCCCTTGCGGAGTCACCGACCAGGCCAAGACGTGATCTGGGTAGAGGTCGATAAGAGTGTTGGGATAGATGACGGCATAGCGCCAAACCCGGCTGTCGGCTTCGGACAGTCCCGGCATCGGCGAGGTCACCCACTGATAGAGCCGTTCCAGCCGGTTGCCGGAGGGCTCGGGCCGCATGGGCGCTTCGAAGAACACGTAGGAATCGTGAATCTCGGCGCTGTAGCGCTGATAGTCGAGCAGCCGCATCAAGCCCGGATGCGCGACAGGGACGTGATAGCCCTCCAGGTAGTTGTCGACGACAACCTTCCAGTTGGCTTTCTGGGTTTCGCCTGCGGTGTGGTAGATCCGGTCTTTGCCGACCGGCACCAGATCGGGCCCGAGATAGCGTCCGGCTAACTCGGCTAGCCCTGGCACCTGCTCGTGCAGGGGCGTGGCGTGCTCGTCGAGATTGGCGAAAATGAAGCCAAGGAACGACTCGACGCGCACCGGATAGAGCCCAAGCTTGGGCTTGTCGAGGCACGGAATGAGCCGGCCTTCAGGCGCGCCAACGAGCGATCCGTCCAGCTTGTAAGTCCACCCGTGATAGGGGCAGCGGATCGCCTTGCCGTCGGGCTGAGCGTCGATCACCAAGCGGGAGCCGCGGTGACGGCACACGTTCAGATGACCTTTCAGCGAGCCGTCTTCAGCACGGACGACGAGCACTTCCCGCCCGGCGATGGGGGCGACGATTCGCGCCCCAGCGCGCGGCAGGTCAGACTCGTGCGCCACGAGCTGCCAGCTCCTGCTAAAGATCTCGGTTCGCTCGAGCTCAGCGATGGCCGGGTCGAGGTAGTACTTCGCGGCTAGCGCTGACGCTGGCGCTGTCTCCAGCATTCGCTCCTCCGTCCGGCGTGGCTGACTAATTGGTTAGTGAGGATGCTCGTGTGTTCGGAACATGTCAAGACTTGTTCGCTGACTAATTAGTTAGTTAGTCTACCCCCTGTGTCGCGATCCCTCGTCTGGCTCGGGCTCACGCCCGAACCTGAGCGTGAGCTGCCCGCCGCCGTGGCGGTGCTGCGCGGCGGCAGCGAGACGGCCGAACGCCAGCGCATCAGCAAGCTCCTGCTGCACGGCACGCAACGGCAATGGCTGCGCTACCTCGATGAGGTCGCGGAGCTGGCGCTGGCGGCACAGCCGGGCACGCAGGCGGCAAAGCACGTCAAAGCGATCGTGCTGGAGCACCACCGGATGCTCATCGGCCTGCGTGGGAACGCTTATGTAGCAACAGAAAACATGCGAGAACGGCTAGGAGGCGGTGATGAAAACTGAAGTCCTCGGCGGCGGGCGCCTGCTCGGCGCGACTCCGCAGGTGCCCGAAGGGCTCGATGCCTACCTGGCCACCGGCGGATTCAGCACCGGCCCGAGCCCGGACCGGTTGCTGCAATGGGTCGAGGCGATCCGGCTTACCGGCCGCGGGGGAGCCAACTTCCCGCTCGCCGCGAAGCTGCGTGCGGTCCGGGACCGGCCGGGTGCCAAAGTCGTCGTCGCCAACGGCGCCGAGGGTGAGCCTGGATCGATAAAAGACCGCCATCTCATGCGGTTCAGGCCATTCCTCGTGCTCGATGGGCTGTGCCGGGCCGCCGCGATCGTCAACGCTGGATCGGGTTACGTCTACGTGACTGACCCGATCGCGGCACAACAGCTAAGGCAGGCGTTGCGGGACTGGTGGCTGCCGATCTCGGTGGGCATCGTGGAAGGGCCAGCGACCTATGTCGCGGGCGAGGAGAGCGCTGTCGTGCGTTTCCTCAACGGCGGGCCCGCTTTGCCGACCGCGAAACCGCCGCGTCCGTTTGAGCGCGGGGTCGCCGATGAGCCGACGCTAGTGTCCAATGTGGAAACCCTGGCCCATCTGGCACTCATCGCCGCTGGCCGGCCTGCCGCCGGGCACATGCTCATCACCGTTTCTGGTGGGGGTACTAAACCGAGCCTGCGCGAGGTCGCCATCGGCTCGACGCTGCGGTCGGTCCTCGGCGGTGGCCTGCGAATCACCGGTGCCCTGGCCGGAGGCATGTTCGGCGGTCTCGTCGGATCAGAGGTGCTCGACCTGCCGCTTGATCAGGCGACGTTTCGGGCCGCGGGCAGTGGACTGGGCTCCGGTGCGATCCACGTTTTCAACCAGCTGAGCTGTCCCGTGTCCGTGGCCGCGGACGCGTTGTCGTTCCTGGCCGCCGAAAGCTCACGTCAGTGCGGCGTGTGCGTGTCCGGCACCCGCTCGCTGGCCGAAACGCTAGCCGCCATCGCGCAAGGGCACGGGTCCACCGCCGACATCGAGCGTCTGACCCGCTGGTCGGAAACGCTCGTAGGCCGCGGCGCGTGTGGCCTGCTCGACGCGGCTGCCCGCATCACCGCGTCGCTGCTACGCCTGCGCCCGGCCTTTCCGCACTACTGCGCCCAGTGTCTGAGCGCACCTCCCAGCCTGGGCGCCCGGCTCACCGTGGCGCTGCCCGAGCTGGGAACCCCGATCCGCCGCACCGAAGGAGCTCTGTCATGAAACTGCGGGTTGACCCGACGGCCTGCCAGGCCTACGGGCTGTGCCACGAACAAGCACCCGGCCTCATCGACCTCGACGAGTGGGGCTACGCCCAAGTCAAAACCGCCGACGTTACCGCGTCCACAGTGGACGCGGCCCGCGCCGCCGTCGAGGCCTGTCCCAACGCCGCGTTGAAGCTGGCGTCATGAGCGAGCGCGACCAAGCCGCCCGGGTGCAAGCGACGGTGCAGGAACGCAACCACCACGGGCCGGCGACGGTTGTGGCGGGAAACGATGGGCGGCGGGACCTTAGTGCACTGTTCGATCCGCGTTCGGTAGCGATCGTTGGGGCGAGTGACGATCCGGCGAAGTGGGGTAATGCCGTTGCCACGCAAGCACTTCGAGCGTCTCGGCGGCCTGTGCATTTGGTCAACCGGCGGGGCGGGACGATCCTGGGACAGACCGCGGCGACCTGTGTCACGGAGATCGGTGAGCCGGTGGATCTGGTCGTCATCACCGTTCCGGCGGCGACATTTGAGTCCGCTGTAGACGACGCGCTGACCGCTGGGGCCAAAGCCATCGTCGGCATCACCGCTGGTTTCGCGGAGACGGGAGACGACGGGGCGGTCCGTCAGGCGGCGATCGTCAAGCGGGTACGAGACGCCGGAGCCGTGCTCGTCGGACCCAACTGCTTAGGGCTCGTGGACAACACGACCGAGGTTTACCTGTCCTCGGATCAGTTCAGTCCCGGCGGTGTCGCGCTGCTGTCGCAAAGCGGCAACCTCGCCCTGGAGTTTGAGCTTCGGCTGCGCAAACATGGCCTGGGCTTCTCCCGGTTCGTGTCGTTCGGCAATCAGGCCGACGTCACCCTCGTGGACCTCGTCGCGGACTGTGCGGCGCATCCGCTCACGACAGCGATCGCCGTTTACGCCGAGGACTTCGGCAACGGACGCGAGTTCGCCTCTGTCTGCGCGGCGTCAGCCAAACCCGTGCTGCTGTTGACAGCGGGAGCCGGGGAAGCATCCGCGCGAGGAGCCAAGTCGCACACGGGAGCGCTGACCACGTCAGCTGATGTGGTCGCGGCGGCGGCACGCGACGCCGGTGTCCACTTGGTACAAACGCCTCGTGAGCTGGCCGCCAAACTGGCCGCGCTCTCGGCGCCACGGCGCAGTGCAGGTCGCCGGACGGTGGTGCTCACCGACGGAGGCGGGCACGGGTCGATCGCGGCCGATGTCGCCGAGCGAGCCGGGCTGGAGGTTCCGCTCACGGGACCGGATCTTCAGCACGACTTGCGCGGATTGCTTTGGGGCCCTTCGGCTGTAGGCAACCCTGTCGACCTCGCGGGCATGGGCGAGCAGGACCCGATGTCCTATGCCCACACGGTCGGTGCCCTGCTGACCGCTCCCGAGGTTGACGCTGTCTTGATGACGGGCTTCTTCGGCGGATACTCCGGATCGTCCTACAGCGGCGGCTCCCTGGGCGACGGCGAGCTAGCCGCTGCAAAAGAGATGGCCCGCCTGATTACGGCCAGCCCCAAACCCGTTGCGGTGCAGTCGATGTACCCAGACTCACCGTCCTGCAAGACGCTCACCGAGGCTGGGGTGCCGGTCTTCGAGGCGATCGAAGATGCCGCCGCCGCTCTGCGCTGCGTCACCGGAATCACCAACCCGGCCGGGATCGCACCGTTGCCGGAGCAAGCCGAGCCGGTCACGGACAAGGACTATTACGCGTGCCGTGAGTTGCTGAAGGGGCTCGCCTTTCCACCCGCAATACGCGTGTCCACGGTGGATAGAGAACCTGACTTCGCCGGGCCCTATGTGCTGAAGGCGCTCAACCTGCTGCACAAGTCCGACGCCGGGGGAGTGGCGCTCAACCTCGCCACCTTCGCCGACTTGAAGTCCACGTTCGACGCCATGGACGAGCGGCTGAGCGCGGGCACCTATTCCGTGGAGCAGATGGCCGATCTGAGCCAGGGCATCGAACTCATCGTGGGCGTGCGCTGGGACGAACGCTTCGGTCCGGTCGCGATGATCGGCCTCGGTGGCGTGCACACGGAGGTGCTGCGTGATGTGGTCTTCGCACTAGCCCCGGTGACCGCGGCGCATGCCATCACGTTGCTGCGGAGCCTGAAGACCGCCCGGCTGCTCGACGGATTCCGTGGCAGCCCAGCCGTGGATGTCGCCGCCGCGGCGAAGGCGATCGAGACCATCACCACGGTCTCGGCCAGCCACCCAGAGCTCGCTGAGCTCGAAGTCAACCCTTTGCTCGTCAGCGCTCACGGCGCTGTCGCGCTTGATGCCCGAGCCGTTTGAGGAGCGTCCCCTATGGATTTCAGCTATACCCCCGCGCAGGCCGAGCTGCGCGCACGTGCGGCCAGTTATGCCCGGCTGCTCATGGAATACGAACTCGAATCAGAAACCGCGGGCGGCCCGCTGACCGCGGAAACGGTTCGCACGCTGACGCAGGCGGCCATGGATGCCGGCGTCTACGCCATCAATATGCCGCGTGAGTGGGGCGGTGCCGGGCTTTCCTTGCTAGAACAGGTGATTGTCGAGGAAGAATTCGGCAAAGTCACGAACTGCTTGTGGGACATCCCTTGGCGTCCAGCCAACGTGCTCGCGCTAGCGAGTGAAGCACAGCGCGAGATGTACTTGTACCCGATTCTGCGGGGTGAGAAGTTCGACGCTTTCGCCGTCACCGAGCCCGGTGCCGGATCAGACCCGTCCTCGGGCACAGCCAGCGCCACCAGAGTGGACGGTGGCTGGCTCATCAACGGCGAGAAGTGGTTCGTCACGTGTGGCGATGTCGCGGACTTCCTTGTGGTGCAAGCGGACGGGACGTTGTTCTTCGTGGACAAGGCGGCGCCCGGTGTCGTCATGAGCCGGCAGCCGCACTTCATGCATACCGCCGTTAACGGGCATCCCGAGTTCACGTTCACTGACGTCTTCGTGGCCGACGAGGACGTGCTTGGTGAGGTGGGCCAAGGCTACGAACTCACCAAGCAGTGGTTCACCGACGAACGCCTGATGATCGCCGCGCGAACCGTCGGCATGGCGGAACGAGCACTGGAGCTGGCCCGAGACTGGGCGGTTTCGCGGCAGCAGTTCGGCCAGCCGATCGCCAGTTTTCAGCTGATCCAAGGAATGCTGGCCGACTGCGCGGTCGATATCGCGGTCAACCGGGCCTACACCCATCAGGTCGCGTGGGAGGCCGACCACGGGCTCGACCCGAAAACCATGCATGCCAAGGCTTCCATCGCGAAACTGTCCGCCAGTGAAGGGGCTAGCCGGGTCATCGACCGGTGCGTGCAGATTTTCGGGGGACGCGGCTATGACCGGTCCTACCCCGTCGAGCGCATGTATCGCGAGGTCCGCGTCGACCGCATCTGGGAAGGCACGTCGGAAATTCAGCGCATCATCATCGCCAACGAGCTCATCAAGCGGGGCACGGCGGCACTGCAACTCAAAGGAGCCTAAGTGGACTTTCACTACACGCCCCGTCAGCTGGAGCTTAGGAGCAAGGCGCGCGAGCTGACCGAGTACCTGGAAAAATTTGAAGTTGATTGTGAGACCAACAACGGCCTGGCGCCCGACGTCCATGATCTGGTGCGCAAAGCCGTGCTGGAAAGCGGTTTGCAGGCCATCAACATGCCCCGTGAGTGGGGCGGCGCCGGGCTGACGATCACCGAACAGGCGATCGTGCAAGAGCAGCTCGGCCGGCTGACGGGCGCGATCTGGGACATGGTGTGGCGGCCCGCCAACGCGTTGCGGTTCTGCACTCCGGAGCAGCGCGAGAAGTACCTCATCCCGGTTATCAAAGGCGAGCGGCGCGATTGCTATGCCGTCACCGAGCCGGAGGCGGGTTCCGATCCGCAGAATCTCATGACGATTGCCTCCAAAGTGGACGGTGGCTGGGTCATCAACGGCGAGAAGTGGTTTGTCACCGTTGGCGATCACGCTGACTTCATGATTCTGCTGGCAGCCACCGAATATGGCCCGTCGCTTTTCCTTGTGGAGAAAGACCTTCCGGGGGTACGCATGGAGCGCGTGCCACGTTTCATGCATACCTTCGTTTACGAACACCCGGAGTTCACGTTCACCGACGTCTTCGTTCCCGACAGCAATGTGCTGGGCGGCTTGGGCCAGGGCTACGACATTACGCGATCGTGGTTCACCGAGGAACGCCTGATGATCGCCGCACGCACCATTGGCGCGGCAGAACGCGGGCTGGAGCTGGCACGCGATTGGGCGGTCACACGACACCAGTTTGGCCAGCCGATCGCGAGTTTCCAGCTGATCCAGGGCATGCTGGCGGACAGTGCGGTCGACATCGCCGTCAACCGGGCCTACACGCATCAGGTCGCGTGGGAGGCAGATCAACCCGCCACGGACCGCAAAACGGTGCACGCCAAGGCCGCCATCGCGAAACTGTCCGCTTCGGAGGCCTCGGGCCGAGTGATCGATCGTTGCGTGCAGATCTTTGGCGGCCGTGGTTATGACCGCGCCTACCCGGTCGAGCGGCTCTACCGTGAGCTGCGGGTTGACCGCATCTGGGAAGGCACGTCGGAGATTCAGCGGATCATCATCGCCGGCGAACTCATCAAGCGCGGCATTGGTGTGCTGTCTTTCCCCACGGAAGCCGTCGCGAGGTAACACTGCGCGGTCTGGGTCACTCAGCCGTCACTGAGCGACCCGGATCGTCCGCATAAGAGAGCTAGCTCACGCTAAGTCGACAGTTAGGGTTGCCTAACCTAGTGTCGGGTTACGTGAAGAGGGGCTTCGTCGTCATCCTCGGCGCGGTCCTGCTCGGGGTCGCGGCCGTGGCCAGTTTGGCTATCGGCAGCAAGGCGATCCCCGTCCACGAAGTCTTTGACGTGCTGCTGCACCCGTCAGCCAGTGAAGCGTCCGTGATCGTGTGGGATATGCGGCTGCCCCGGACCCTCGCCGGGATTGAAGTCGGCCTGGCCCTGGCCATCGCCGGGGCGATGATGCAGACGCTGACGCGCAACCCAATCGCCGAACCCCGGATCTTAGGTATCTCAGCGGGCGCATCGACCGGAGTGGTGGTGGCGATCGCGATGTTCGGGATTAGCACGCTCGCGGGCTGGATCTGGTTCGGCCTGCTGGGCGCGGCACTGGCAGGCCTTCTCGTCTTCGGGATCGCGGCCCGTTCACGTGACGGTGCCCACCCGGTGAACCTAGCTCTGGCTGGCGCTGCCGTTGATGCCGGGCTTGGCTCGCTCATCTACGGCTTGCTCAGCATCGACGCGGCGACGTTTGATCAGTTCCGGTTCTGGGTCGTGGGTTCGCTCGCCGGCCGGACGCCGCAGATGGCGCTTCAGGTCGCTCCGTTCATCGCGGTCGGCCTCGTGCTGGCCGTCTTCGTGGCGAGAGGGCTGGACGCCTTGGCGCTTGGCGATGATATGGCCCGTGGGCTCGGCCAATCCGTGGCCAGGGTGCGCATCATTGGTGGGACGGCCGCTGTTTTGCTGACCGGTGCCGCCGTCGCTCTCGCCGGCCCGATCGCTTTCGTCGGGCTAGCCGTGCCCCATGCTGCCCGAGCTCTCGTGGGCACCGGTCACCGCTGGGTGCTGCCGGTGTCCGCGTTGTTTGGTGTCGTCATGGTGCTGAGCGCGGACATCCTTGGCCGCGTTCTGTTTCCGCCCGGCGAGGTTCCGGCCGGGGTCATCACCGCTTTGGTGGGCGCCCCGGTTCTGCTTTGGACAGTGCTGCGGAGCGGCAAATGACGTGGCGTCTGCTGCCTATCGCCGCTGTCCTTGCCGCGGCGATCGTCGCTAGTGTCAGCCTTGGGGACGTCAGTGTGCCGCCGTTAGAAGTCTTGCGGTCATTGTTCTTTGGCGGCACCGACTATGACGTGGTGGTGCGGGAGCTTCGCCTGCCGCGCACGATTCTGGCCGCGGTCGCCGGTGCCGCGTTTGGCCTCGGCGGTGCGCTCATCCAAGCGGTGACCCGCAATCCGCTCGCCAGTCCCGATGTCATTGGGGTGACGCAGGGAGCTGGCCTCGCGGCGACAATCGCCCTGACCACAGGCGCTTTCGCTGTCGCGCCAGCGGCTCTCGCGGGCGGTCTGCTCGCGGCGGCTGTCGTGTTCGGGTTCGGCTCGCGGGCCGGATTCACCGCGAGGCGGTTCGTGCTCGCGGGAGTGGCGGTCGCCTTCGCGTTACGGGCCGGCATCGAAGTCGTGCTCACGTCGGCGGAAGTGATTGACGCGCAACGAGCCCAGATCTGGCTCATCGGTTCGCTCAACGGCCGGGGACTGGAAGAAGCCACCGCCATCGGGATCGTGTTGCTCGCCGCAGCGGTGCCGTTGGCATGGGCCGCATGGGCACTGCGAATCAGCTCACTTGACGACGATGTCGCCCGCGGGCTGGGCGTGCGGCCAGTCGCCCGCCGCTACGGGCTTGCCGCTCTTGGTGCTTTGCTTGCCGCGTCGGCGACCGCGCAGGTCGGTGCCGTCGACTTCGTGGCTTTGGTCGCACCGCAAGTCGCCCAGCGCATCGCGAAAACCGAACGCCCGCCATTGGTGATGTCAGCTCTGCTCGGGGCCACCCTCGTCGTGCTCGCGGATCTGGCCGGGCGGCGGCTGCTCGCGCCCACGCAGCTGCCAGCCGGTGTGCTCACGGCCGCTATTGGTGCGCCCTACCTGATCTACCTGCTTCTACGCCGGAGGCGCGCGTGAAACTGGACGTCACGGAACTCGTCGCGGGATATGACGGCCGGAAGGTCCTCAATGGACTGTCGGTCGCGATTCCGCCCGGAAAACTGACCGTCATCATCGGGCCCAACGCTTCAGGCAAGTCAACGCTTCTGCGCACCATGGCACGGCTGCTCAAACCCCGTGGAGGAGCGGTGCTTCTGGACGGGCAGCCGTTGCACGAGCTGCCGCCCCGCCTGGTGGCGCAGCGGCTTGGTGTTTTGCCGCAGGCTCCTTTGGTACCAGAGGGAATATCTGTTCTTGATCTTGTTTCTCGTGGCCGTCAGCCTTATCAGCGGTGGTGGCGCCAGTGGTCCGCCGATGACGAAACCGTGGTGCGGCAAGCACTTTCCGACGCTGACGTGGCCGATCTCGCCGACCGGCCGATCGAGGAACTGTCCGGCGGGCAGCGGCAGCGCGTGTGGATCGCGATGGCACTCGCCCAGCAGACCGAGACGCTTCTCCTCGACGAGCCAACAACATTTCTCGATCTGGCGCATCAGGTTGATGTCCTGGCTTTGATGCGGCGCTTGCAACGTGGCGGCCGGACCATCGTCGCCGTGTTGCACGACCTCAACCAGGCCGCCCGCTTCGCCGATCACATCATCGCGATGCGAGATGGCGAAGTCGTCGCGACGGGCGCACCGTCCAATGTGGTCACCGCAGACCTGGTGCGGCAAGTCTTTGGGCTCGAATGCGTTGTCGTGCCCTGTCCGGTCAGCGGCGCACCGCTGGTCGTTCCCACTGGAAAGGAATAAGCAAGTGAAGCGTCTCCTGCTAGCGGCCGTGGTCGCCGGGCTGGCTCTGGCCGGCTGTGGCACCACCAAGCCCACCGACACGGCAGCGGCAACGGTGGAACTCAAGCACGCCATGGGAACCAGCAAGATTCCGGCTCAGCCCAAGCGCGTGGTCGTGCTGGACACCGACAAGGTTGACACCGCGCTCACCCTCGGTGTCACGCCCGTAGGTGCGGCCCGGGCCGGGGAACTCACGGGATGGCCAACCTACTTCGGAGCCGAAGCCACTAAAGACATCAAAGAGGTGGGTACTCTGCAAGAGCCCAACCTCGAAGCGATCGCCGCCCTGAAGCCCGACTTGATCCTGGGTTCCAAGTTCCGCCAGGAAAAGTTCTACGCGGAGCTGAGCAAGATCGCCCCGACCGTCTTCACGGAAAACGTGGGCAAGCCGTGGAAGGAAAACTTCCTCCTCGACGGTCAGGCCCTGGGCAAGGGTGCGGAGGCCCAAACCAAGCTCAACGGCTATCAGCAGCGAGCCGCCACGTTGAAGGTGAACAAGGCGCTCAAGATTTCTGTGGTGCGGTTCATGCCTGACCACATTCGTGTCTACGGCCCGGAGTCGTTCTCCGGCATCGTGCTGACCGACGCGGGCCTGGCCCGCACACCGTTCCAGATGCTGGAAGGCAAGCAGGACAAGCGGTTTGAGAAGGTGAGCCCGGAGCGGGTCGCCGACGTTGACGGTGATTTCGTGTTCGTGGCCGCCTACGGCGAGAAGGCCGCAGCGGAGCAGGCGAAAATCACGGCTGGTCCATTGTGGACGGCACTTTCGGCGGTGAAGACCGGCAAGATTCAGGTCGTGACCGACGAAACCTGGATGACAGGAATCGGTGTCACGGCGGCTAACAAGATCCTTGATGACCTAGAGAAATACCTCAGCTAATATGACCTGGTCGTGGTGCCGGTTCCGCCGGTGGGAACCGGCACCACGGTCTGCTTTTATAGGGACAAACTGGAACGGATCGCGCGGGGTGCTTGTCCCAACTCGCGACGGCACGCCTTGTTGAAGGCCTGCAGATCGGGAATGCCCACGAGACCGGCGATAGCGGGGATGGGCAAAGTCGTGCGCCGCAACAGGTGCTCAGCGCGCTCAAGCCGCCTGCGGCGCAGGTAGGCCACCACGGTTTCCCCTGTCTCCAGACGAAACAGTCGCGTGAGCTGATTGTGCGAGACCTCCGCATAGCGCGCGATCTGTGGCACCGTGACCGGTTCGCCTAGCCGGCTCTCGATGAAGTCCATCGCCCGCACCACCGCCTGATGCCGGCCGCCCTCGGACGGCTGCGCTAGCTGAGCCACCCGCCAGAGCACGGCCCAGATCTCAGCGGCCGCTTGGACGGGCTCGCGGTGTGCCGCGGCCAGTGCCTGGCGAAACATGCCTGACAGTGCCTCGGCCCGCTCGCCAGCGTCCTGCATGACGGGCACGCGAAGGCCCGGTCCCACGGTGGGCAGCTGGAGGTGGACGAACAGATGCTCGGAGCGCCCGCGATAGCCGAACCGCACCTCCTGCCCCGGCGGCACGAGGCTCACGTGACCAGGATGGATGGTGTGCGTCAGCCCGCCCAGGATCAGCTCGCCTGAATAGGCGTAGAGGTGCAGCTGCCAGTGATCGCGGAGCAGAAACACATCGTGTTTGCCGGTTGTCCCGTGCACGGCGGCGCCGACGTTGGCGATGACCGGCGGCTGCTGCAGCCGCAACATCACGGCACCGTCGGGCAGCAGGTCGGACACGGGTGAAAAACTACCAGTAAAGGTGAACCTGGCCAACGCGTTGACAAGGCTTTGGGTTCTAGCCTTACCCAGCACCTACCACTAACGGACCTGTGAAGGAGCTGGCGCGCCGTGCCGATGCAGCCTTGGTTTCCCGATGCCAAACTCGGCATCTTTCTCCATTACGGCATCTATGCCGTCAAAGGTGTCCCCGAATCGTGGGCTATGTATCAGGGCCAGCTGTCGCGCGAGGACTACTTGGCTCAGCTGAACGGTTTCACGGCCGCGAACTATGACCCGAAGGCGTGGGCGGAGCTGTTCGCTGACGCGGGCGCCCGCTACGCCGTGCTGACCGCTCGCCATCATGACGGATTCGCCTTATGGGACACGGCTTTTGGTGACCTGAACGTGCGCCAGACACCGGCGGGTCGTGACCTGCTTCAGCCCTACGCGGACGCGTTGCGCGAACGGGACCTCAAGGTTGGCTTCTACTATTCGCACTCCGACTGGACCCATCCGCTATACGCCAGTGTGCGCAACCAGGGTGAGGCGACGTGGGTCAACGACAACCGCTTCGTCGGCCCGCCCGAGGGACAGCCCGACGATCCGGCCGCGTGGGAGAAATATCTGGACTACCGCGACGGTCAAGTGGGCGAGCTGATGGATCGCTACCACCCAGATCTGCTGTGGTTTGACGGCGAGTGGGAGCGCAGCGAGGCCCAGTGGCGGCTAAAGCCGTTGGCGGAACGGATTCTGGCCGCCAACCCGCAAACGATTCTCAACGCCCGCATGCTGTCCTACGGCGATTACGCGACACCGGAGCAAGGCGTGCCGATCCTGCCGCCCGATGGCCCGTGGGAGTTGTGCCTGACAGTCAACGACTCTTGGGGCTTTCAAGGCCACGACGACAACCACAAGACGGTCCGTCAGCTGGTGCGCTACTTCGTGGAGACGATCGGCGCGGGTGGCAATCTGCTGCTCGATGTCGGCCCACGCGAAGACGGCACGATCACGGCGCCGCAAGCCGAACGCCTGCGGGGCCTGGGCGCCTGGATCCGCAGACACAGCGAGGCTGTCTACGCGACGGTGGCCGGGCTGCCCGCCGGGCACCACTATGGGCCGAGCACCCTGTCGGCAGACCGCGAAACGCTTTATCTCATGTGCTTTGACACGCCACGCGAGACCATCGGCCTGCGCGGCGTGCGTAACCAGATTCGCAAGATTTCCGTGCTGGGCTCGGGAGAAGAGCTGTCCCATCACGCCGACCATGGCCTGCATGACGTGCCCGGGGTGAAGTGGATTAAGGCGCCCACAACCGAGGACGCCTATGCCACGGTCATCGCTGTCGAACTCGACGGCGAGCTTGACCTCTATCGCGGGACAGGCCGCGTCTAGACGTCAATCGCCCCAACCTTTTCGCCCTCAAGCACCTCGCCGGTGGGGACGAAACCCAGTCGCTTATAGAACTCTTCTGGGCCGTCCTCACCGGGATGCCACGTGACCGTGACCCGGCTGACGCCACGCTCCCGGGCCTCCTTCAGCACCGAGTCGATCGCGAAGCGGCCATAGCCCTTGCCCTGCTCCTCGGCGGCGATGTTCAGCCGCCAGATGCAAAAACGGTAAGCCTCGATCGGCTCATCAGGCTGGATGGCGACCATGACGAACCCGACGACCTGGTCCTCGTCCATGATCACTCGGAGCCAGGCGATGTCCTGATTCACGTAGGCCTCGGCGATCGACACCGCGACGGGTGCCACATAGCTCTCCTGATGAGGGTGGAGCTTCAGATCGCAGGCCGCCCGGACATTTTCCTTGGTTACCAATTCCAGCCGCATAACGGGCCAGGATACCTCGGTCAGTCGTCGGTCTCCGCCAGGATTTCTGCCGCGAACTCCCTAGTACCCCCATCGATTTGCGGGGTTAATAGCGCGAGCCGGGCGAGGCTGGGGGCAATGGTGACCGGGCGCACGGCGTAGGCCGATTTCAGCGTCTCGAACCGGTCGCGGACCACGTTTGCCACATCTTCGCGACTACTCTGATCGACCCAGGCAGCGGTGATGAGGGCGAACAACGCGGTCTCGGTCACCCAGTCTTCGGCACCAAACGTCAAGTCAACGAGCACCTCGCGGCGGGCTGAGGTCTGCCACGGCTCGTCGGCTTGATGGTGCAACATGCCCAGGCAGGCCCAGGTCTGCACGACACGAATCCAGAGGGCGGGGTAGTCGTGCCACGGAATATCCCCATCTGATGGTGGTGCCACGGGGTGAACCAGCACGCCGAGCAGGTCGTCCAGGGATAGCCCGGCCAGGCTGACGGCGTGGTCATAGGCGGCTGGCGGATTGCCCAGACGGAACTGGGCGGTCTGTTGCAGCGCGGCCACGGCACGCTGCGATGGCGGCGCGACGGCGGGCTGACCGTCGGGCGTCCAGACCTGTGCCCGCACTGTCCGCAATGGACGGTGCGGATCGGCGCCGGGTGCAGGCCCAGTGGTCACTGAGGAACCGGGGAAGGTCCGCGTGATGGCGGTTATGGCGCTCGGTGGCTCAAAAGAGGAGACCGACATGGTGATCGGACCGTCAATCTTCTGCTCCACGGCTTGCGAGAGCAGGTTGGTGCACGACTCGGTAGAAGCCGGAACGAAGCCCAGCCAAGGTTCTTCCCAGCACGCCGCTGTCAGATCCTCGTGATTGCAGTCGCTGCCAGGGTGGGCGCTGGCGAAATCGGCCAGCTGGATCAGATGCCGGGCGTCGTGGTCCTGCTCGAAGCGCAGCCGCTGTCCAACGTGGACAACGCAGTCATAGTCCGGGTCGATCGCCATCGCCTTGTCGATCCACTGCAAGGCTTTGGGCAGCTGCTGGTGTGTGGCATAGAGTTCGGCGAGGTCGGAATACAGCGCCAGATTAAGCGGATCGTGTGCGATGGCGCGCTCGAAGGACTGCGCCGCGGCGTCAACCTGCTTCATGGAACGGTAAACCGACGCGAGGTAGAGCTCGGTCATCGCGGTCGGATCCGTCTGCACCGCCTGGGTCGCCCACGCGAGCGCCTGCTCCAGCGACCCCGCGCGCCGCGAGATGCTTGAAGCCACGCCGATGAGCAGGCCGTAATAGCTGTGCGCGGCGACGGCATTGCTCACAAAAGTCAGGTAGGGAGCCGACGCGGCCCGCACCGCCGGATCGGTAACCGGGTCGGCCAATGCCGTAGCGAGCCGCATCATGGCGCGGACCGTGATCTCGGGGTGAATCGCTTCGGCTATATGAGGATCAGACATCCAGTCCACCTCGGCCCATGGCATCGAGGGGTCATAGGCACTGGCCGAAACCAGCAGCTGGAACGCCTCCGCGTGCTGGCCAAGGCTGCCCAGCGCATAGGCACGGGCGACCACGGTGCCGATGAAGGCGGAACCCTTGATATCGAACAAGTCTGGCGTCGCCGCGCCGTGCTCGCGCACCAGCTGTCCCATCAGCTCCCGCACCTCGGGGTGCCCCGGCGACCAAGCCACCGCCCCGGCGAGGTGATTGGCCGCGTGATTGAGGTCGCCGCTGTCTAGGGCCATCCGCGCGAGGGAGAGTTCGCCTTCAGCCTGAAGCTGTGGATCGTCGTTGCCTTCGAGCATCTGTGCAGCCTAATAGAGTGGGGACATGACGTCACACGTGAGCACCGTCGAGCTGCGGCATGGGGCGAAGATGCCCCGCGTCGGGCTAGGCACCTGGCCAATGTCCGATCGCGAAGCCGAAACCGTGATAGCGCAGGCGATTGGGTTAGGCTACCGGCTCATCGACACCGCCGAGAATTACGGCAACGAGGCCGGTGTCGGCCGGGGCATCCGTGCCTCGGGTGTGTCCAGAGAAGATGTGTTCGTCACCACCAAATTCAACCGGCGCTGGCACGGTGCCAACCTGGTCGCCGAGGCGGTATCGCGCAGTTGCGACCGGCTAGGCGTCGACTACCTCGACCTCATGCTGATCCACTGGCCGAATCCGGCGCAGGATCGCTATGTCGAGGCATGGGAAGGACTGGCGGCGATGCTGAAAGAGGGGCGGGTCAAAGCTATCGGCACGTCCAACTTCAAGCCCGCCCACCTCGACCGGGTCATCGCGGAAACCGGTGTGGTTCCCGACGTGAATCAGATCGAGCTGAACCCACTGGTCACACGTGAGGCGGCACGGTCCTATCACGAGAAACATGGCATCGTCACCGAGTCGTGGGCGCCGCTTGGCGGCGGAGGCAATAGCGTCCTGCGTGAGCCGGCCGTGCGAGACATCGCCGCCCGGATCGGCATAACGCCCGGCCAGGTCGTGCTGCGCTGGCACCTTGAGCTGGGCGCGGTGCCGATTCCGAAGTCCAGCAACCGTGACCGCCTTGCGGACAACCTCGACGTGTTCGGGTTCGAGCTGGAGCCAGCCGACATCGAAGCGATCAGTGCGCTCGACCAGGGCGAGGCCATGGCGGCTGACTCAGACGCCTTCGGCCACTGACCCCGTCGCGATGGGATACGAATTCAATGAAGCCGGGGAGGAATCAGTGAGTTGGATCCCATCACGACGGACCATCCGAAACCTATGGTTGCCACGCCTTGACCGGCAACATTGATGACAGTTGTGTCATCGAAACGGTAGTCCCGGCGCCGGGGCGGCTGCGCACTTCGATCGTGCCGCCCCACTGCTGAGCGATGCCCCGCACCGTCGAAAGCCCAATCCCCTCAGGCACTTCGCCCGGATTCATGCCCGCGCCTGTGTCGGTTACCTCGACCGACCAGCCATCATGGTCGATGCTCCCGGTCACTTTAATCCGGTCACCGCGGGCCGTGTGCTTGACGGCGTTGTCCAGGAGACAGTCGACGGCGACTTCCAGCCGCTCACGGTTGGCGAGAACGGTTCCGCTGCTGGCCGTGACTTCCCACGCGCGCTCGGCGGCCGGAGTCCAGCGCCGCACGATCCGGGCCAGCTCACGGTCAAGGGCTAGCGGCTCACGGGTGAGCTGACCCTCTATTTGCATCAACGTGACCAGGCGTTCCGTGATCTGCGCGAGTTTGTCCAGCTCATCGAGCACGATAGCGGTGTCTTCAGCCACGACAGGGTCGCTAACGCGTTCCCGTACCAATTCCGTGTACCCGCGGGCGATCGTGATCGGTGTCCGCAACTCGTGCGACACCTGCCGCACCAGGTGCTGGCGTGCCTCGATGCGGCGGTGTTCCTCCTGCGCGATGCGGGCCAGTTCGGCTAACGCCAAGTGCCGCTTACGCAGGTAGTGAGCGACGACCGCCGTCAGGATCACACTCAGCGGAATCTCAGCGGTCTCGATCCAGTCAATGCGTCCCAGGCTGGCGTGATACGACATGATCGTGCCGGTCACGACAGCGGATATCGCCACCATGACCAGCATTTCGCGGGGCTGCCACACCGTGAAGCCATAAGCGAGCACGAGCCCAATCCAAAGCACGTGATAGGGGATCGTCTCGTGCGAAGGCAACAGGTACATCGCTAGCGCGCAAAGCAGCGCGCCGCTTAGCCAAGTCGCGCGGACGATCCACTTAGTGCGCGTCGAAACGGTATCCGACATGCCTTACCGCCACTATCCGATCAGGATGGTCAAGTTTGGCCCGCAGCCTGCGGATGAAGACATCGACGACATTAGTGCCCGGATCGAAGGTCATGTCCCAGACTTCGCGCAGGAGCTCGGCTCGCGAACACGCCAAACCGGTGCGCTGCATGAGATAGCGCAGCAAACTGAACTCGCGATGCGACAGCGCCGACTCTCGCCCCTGGACGATCACCTTGTGTGAGCGCAGGTCCAGGCGTACCGGCCCGGCCGTCAGCAGATCCGTGGCGGGCCCGGGTGCTCGTTCCCTAATGCGTGCCCGCACGCGCGCGACCAGTTCAGCCAGGGCGAACGGCTTGGCCACGAAGTCGGCCGCGCCGCCCTCGATGCACGCCACCCTCGTCGCGATCTGCGGAACCGCTGACAACACCAGCACCGGTTGACTGGGCACGTTTTCCACCAGTTTGTGCAAGACCGTCATGCCATCGAGATCCGGCAGCATCAGATCGAGGATCACCAGGTCGAAGCCGCCGTTGAGGCCCGAGGTGAGCCCCTCCTGCCCGGTCGCCGTGCGAACGACCTGAAAGCCCTCCCCGTGCAGTGCACGGTGCAGCAGACGAGCGATCCTGTCGTCGTCCTCGATCAGTAAAAGCTGCTGGCTAACGATCCTTCATGATGACATGATCTCGGCTCGTGTGGAGCCTTCGAGAACCCGCCCTGTTCACCCATCTCGAACCCGCCCGCAGCGTCCTGATCGCGGGAGCCGGTGGGGGATTTGACGTATATGCCGGCCTTCCCCTCGCCTTCGCCCTCGCCGCCGCTGGCAAGCAAGTCCACCTCGCTAACCTCACGTTCACCGATCTCGGCGACCTCGGCCAAGCCGATTGGATCGAGCCGCGGCTAGCAGCCGTGACCGCGGAGTCGACCGGTGGCGAGACCTACTTTCCGGAACGGACGCTGGCCCGCTGGCTCACCGGCGGTCCGCTCACGCCAGTGGTCTACGCACTGGAACGGGCTGGGGTGCAGCCGATGCGCGCCAACTACCGCACCCTCGTGCAGCGGCTGGAACTCGACGCCATCGTGCTCGTTGACGGCGGCACCGACATCCTCATGCAAGGTGATGAGGCTGGCCTGGGCACGCCCGCCGAAGACATGGCGAGCCTTGTCGCCGTGGCAGGAATCGACGTCCCGGTAAGGTTTGTCGTCAGCGCCGGCTTTGGCGTGGACTCGTTTCACGGCATCTGCCACTCGCACGTGCTGGAAAACATTGCCACGCTTGACAAAGCCGGTGCCTATCTCGGTGCGCTGTCGATCTCGTGGCAGTCGCCAGAAGGTGCCGCTTACCTTGACGCCGTGGCACATGCGGCCCTGCACACACCGAAATACCCGAGCATCGTGAATGGACAGATCGCCGCCGCGATCAAGGGCGAGTTCGGCGATATGCATTTCACGACCCGCACCGGCGGCAGCGAACTGTTCATTAACCCGCTGATGGCCATGTATTTCAGCTTCGATCTGCTGGGCGTTTACCGCAAACTGTTGTACCGCACCGCTTTGGAGCCAACGGTCACCAGAATCCAAGTCGGCGCGGCGATTGAGCGCTTCCGCGAGTCAATCACCATCCGTCCCCGGCGCGACTTTCCACACTGAAGTCACGGGAGTTCCGACGAGGGCCGGGGCGTTGGCTGGCGATGCCCACACCTTGTCGCGCAGGAAACCCAGAAACGCCTCAGCTTGCGCGGGCGTGCTGAAATCCAGATCGACAACGACATAGTTCGGATCGCCGATGGGCTGATAGACGCGATGTGCCAGCACCCCGGCCTGCTGGCGCATCTCGGCGAACCGGTCAAACGCGCCCTTCCAGGTGCCGAAGTCAGTGATCGCGTGCTCGATGTGAAGTGTTGTCATGCCTTCAGTGTTGGGGCCAGCGCGGCGGTGGCATATCCCAGATAGCTGGGGTATGCCCGCTACGCTGAGCCTCGTGACGGCTGTCGAGGCTGCGTGCCGCGCGGGTGGCGACCCGGTGTCCCTGCGATCGCGTGTGCTGCGGGCGTTGAAGCAGACGGTCCGTTTTGATTACCACGCGTTTCTGCTCACGGACCCTGAGACCGGCGTCGGCTGTTCGCCGGTGGCTCGGGTGCCTGACGAGCTGATGCCCAGCCTTCCCGAAGTGATCCGCCTGCGGTATTTGTCGGCGGCGACAGGTGGCTCACAGTGGCGCGAATTCTTGGCGCGGCACGGCATCGCAGACGTCGCCACGGTGGTCTTCAGCGATAGGCACGGAACGTGGGGCTGGCTCGACCTGTGGCGCGCTGGCGACCCGTTCACGGCCGCTGAGCGGCAAGCCCTAGACGCGCTTTGCGAGCCGGTCACCGAGGCACTGCGCCACAGCCAGGCCGAAACGTTCATCACCGCACCAGCCCGCCCGCCGAGACCAGGCCCCGTCGTGCTGCTGTTGTCCCGTGATCTGACCGTCTTACGGCAGACGCCGGAAACGAACGCCTATCTGCGGCAACTCGTCCCGCCACCGGAAGGCCAGCAACCCATTCCGGCTGGCGCGTATAACGTTGGGGCGCAAGTGCTCGCGAACGAGGCCGGGACGCACTCGCGCCCCGCCTGGGCGCGGGTGCACCTGGCGAGCGGATTGTGGATGACCCTGCGGGCAACCACCATGGGCGACGCGATCGCGGTGTCCATTGAGGAGAGTTCGCCAGCGGAGCGAGTTGACTTGTTCACCCGCGCTTGCGGACTGTCCCCGAGGGAAGCCGAGCTATTCGGTCATCTGGTGAAAGGCCAAGACACCAAAGAGATCGCCACCATGATGTACTTGTCGGAGCACACCGTGCAGGATCATCTGAAATCCATCTTCGCCAAAACCGGCGAACGCAGCCGCAAAACGTTAATCGCGCGGGCGCTGGGGACGTGAGCGCCACCGCTCGACAGCCGCGTCAGCGTCAACTTTTTGCAGCACCACGGGCGGACCGTCAAGCATGCCGCGATTGGCTTTGATGATGCGGGCGTTGAGGTCGGCGAGGTAAGCCCGCACGGCTTCTTCGTTGTTGCGGCGGGCCAGCATCATGTCGAGCTCTTCGATCTCTTTACGCAGAGCCAAACTCGGCGGCAGCAGACCGGTCAGATTCTCGCGGGCGATCCACTGCTTGAGCCACCAGTCTTCGTCATAGTGGCCGCCCGCGCCCGGGATCGGCTTGCCCTTGCCGGGCAAGTCTTTGAAGTCTCCGCGCTCTTCTGCCTCGCGGATCTGGCGGTCAAACGCCGATTCATACGCTGGCCCCGTCATAACGACACCCTACCCTCGTGCTCTGACGGCAAACCGACAGCTCGGACTGTGGTTTTAGCCATATCGTGTGCGGCAATTGTTTCCGGCAAAATGGAGGTCTCCCGTGCGCTTAGCCCGGCTCGCGGCTGTCGCGTTAGCGGCCAGCGTCATCGGTTCGCAGTTCGCGGTTCCCGCAAGCGCAGCCGAGACGTTGCGTGCGCTCAGAGTGGTCACGGTGAACTCACTCGCCGAATCCACGTCGGTGCGGACCGTCACGGCCACGTGCACCGGCCAGCGTCTCATCGGTGGCGGTTTCTACCTCGATGGCGACACGCAAGGAGAGGTCCTGATTGACAAGGTGCTGCCTAGCGCGAGCTACTTCCAAGTCAGGGCAAGGGAAACCCCGAAGGGCACGAAGGGACTCTGGTGGCTGCGGACCTACGCGGTTTGCGCTGACGATCAGCCTGGGTTCCAGGTGGTCGGCGTGGACGGGCCGACGGCCACCTGCCCGGCGGGTAAGAAAGTCACCGGGGGTGGCGCGGAAGTCATTGGTGGCAACGGGGAAGTCATCCTCAACTCGATGGTTCCTGGTGTCACGACGGTGAACGCGGTGGCGGTGGAAGACGCCAACGGTGCGGCCGCCGCTTGGTCGCTGCGGACCTATGCCGTCTGTGGACCGGGCGATCTGCCAGGACTTCAGCGTGTGAACGCTTTGGCGCTGGGGGATTCGAACAACAAGCATGTCGCGTCTACCTGCCCGTCAGGTGCACGGACGCTCAGCGTCGGCTGGGACATTGGCAACCGGACCCCAGGGCTGGTGACACCAGAGATCGTGGTGCCAGAGACGCCGCCGTGGGCGACAGGAAGTTATGTCTACGCGCGGGAATTGGGCGCCGGGACGAGTACCACCTGGTCTCTTGGCTCAACGCTCGTTTGCGCCTTCGCGTAAGGAAAACCGGGGACAGTCCAGATTGGACTGTCCCCGGTTTCTCTGCGAAGGACTACGCCGAACGGCACGGGTTCCCGGCGGGATGAGCCGATGTGCCAGCGCTGCCGATGATCACCGGGATGTGGCACGTGACCTAAGCGTCCGCCGTGATTAGGCCAACCTCGATGGTCACGCCAGACGCCGGAGCGCTCCCAAGCCAACGGCGGCAGAGGACTAAGACATCGAAGAAGTGTCACACATCGAAGCACCAATAAAACAGTCTTACGTTTTCGTGAATGCTCCGGTAAGCAGGGACCACCCGTGGCTACCGCCACGATTGTTTATGGAGTCGGGGAGGACTCGTGAAAAGTACCCTGCGCGGTGCCATGGCCATGACCTTGGCCATCGCGACCGCATTGCTGGTGCCGAACTCGGCGACAGCAGAACCCACCGTTGCCCTAGCAGCACCCGACATCTCCCTCACCAACATGAGGACGCACCTGCAGCAGTTCCAGAACATCGCGTCCGCCAACGGGGGCAACCGCCGGTCCAACACGGCGGGCTACACCGCTTCGGTGAACTACGTCTACGACAAGCTTGTCGCGGCAGGATTTACCGTCGTCAAGCAAAACTGCACCTCCGGCTGCACGTCCGGGGCGGGCCCCAACGTGATCGCGGACTGGCCGGGCGGCAACGCCAGCAACGTCTACATGTTTGGCGCGCACCTCGATGGCGTGTCAGCGGGCGCGGGCATCAACGACAACGCGTCGGGCTCAAGCATGCTGCTCGAGCTGGCGCTGACGCTGGCCGCGACGAACCCGACGATGCTCAACCATGTCAGGTTCGGCTGGTGGACCGATGAAGAGCAGGGCCTCAACGGTTCTGAGTTCTACGTCAACCAGCTGACGTCGGCCCAGCGCACCGCGATCAAGGGCTACTACAACTTCGACATGGTCGCCTCGACCAACGGCGGTTACTTCATCAACCGCATCACGTCGGCGACCGGTCAGGTGCTCAAGCAGTACTACGACACCAACTTCCCGGGCCTGGCCCCGGAAGAAAACGTCGAGGGCGCGGGCCGTTCCGATGACGCGTCATTTAACGCGGTCGGCATCCAGACGTCCGGTGTCGCTGCTGGCGCAAGCGCCAACAAGACGAGCGCACAGGTCGCGAAGTGGGGCGGAACCACAGGTGACTACGACCCGTGCTACCACGCGTCTTGCGACACGTTCCCCAGCAATATCAGCAACACCCACCTCGACCGGGCAGGTGACGCGGCGGCGTATGCACTTTGGACACTCGCCGTGCAGGACCAGGCGACGAACGACTTCACCATCGCCGCATCTCCCACGTCAGGCTCGGTGAACCAGGGAAGTTCCGTCAACACCACGATCGGGGCGACGCTGACCAACGGCAGCGCCCAGAACGTGACGCTCAGCGCCAGCGGCCTGCCGAGCGGGGCGACGGCTAGCTTCGCGCCATCAAGCATCACGTCGGCGGGTGGCTCGTCCACGTTGACCATCTCGACGGCGGCTTCCACGCCTGCGGGTACCTACACCGTCACGGTCACGGGAACGGGAACATCAGCCACCCGCACCACCACGTACAGCCTGACCGTCAACGGACCGCCGGGCTGCTCCGCGACCAACCCAACGGATGTCACGATCTCCGACAACGCCACGGTGGAGTCATCGATCACGATCTCTGGTTGTGCTGGCAGTGCGGGTGCGGCGTCAACCGTGGCCGTCAACATCGTCCACACCTACATCGGCGACCTGCTGGTGCAACTGGTGGCGCCGGACGGCACGCTCTACACCCTGCACAACCGCAGTGGAGGTTCGGCTGACAACATCAACCAGACCTACACGGTGAACCTGTCCAGTGAACTGGCCAACGGCACCTGGAAGCTGCGCGTCAACGACAACGCGGCCAACGATGTCGGTTACATCAACTCGTGGACGCTCAACGTCTCCGGTGGTGGCACACCACCCACGACGGTGTGGTCTGACGACCTCGAGTCCGCGACGGCCTGGACCGTCAACCCGAACGGCACCGACACCGCCACCACGGGCGTCTGGGTGCGCGGCAACCCGGAGGACACCAACTCCAGTGGTGCCAAGCAACTCGGCACCACTGTCAGCGGGTCAAACGACCTCGTGACCGGGCCTCTCGCAGGTGCCGCCGCGGGCGACCACGATCTCGATGGCGGTCTGTCCAGCGTTCGCTCCCCGGCGATCACGTTGCCGTCGAGCGGCACGCTGAACGTCAGCATGTCGTGGTACCTAGCGCACGGCAGCAACTCGTCGAGCGCCGACTTCTTCCGCGTGAGCATCATCCACAGTGGAGGAACGACGGTTCTGTTCACGCAAGCCGGTGCGGCGACCAACCGCAACGGTGCGTGGGCCGTCGGCACCTGGAACATCAGTTCCTATGCTGGACAGTCGGTTCGCATCCTCATCGAAGCCACCGACGCCTCGACCGCAAGCCTGGTCGAAGCCGGTGTCGATGATGTGAAGGTCACCCAGCAGTAGCGCTTACTAAGTCGACGGGGGCCTGTTTCGAACAGGTCTCCGTCGACTTCTTGCGGAAATGTATCGATGTTTTTAAGCTAGCCGGGACGCGACCGCTCCGCGCCTTCACCCATCTCATGAAGGGGAGAGCCGTCCCATGACCGTGTCCCGCAGAACATTCCTTGCCGCTTCCGCGGTGGCTGCCGTGTCAACCCTTGGGGAGCCGGCCGTCGCCGCCAGCCCACCTGGCGATGTCGTCGGCAAGATAACCGTCGGCTACCAGGGCTGGTTCGCCGCGATCGGCGACGGATCACCGCTCAACGGCTGGTGGCACTGGGCCCAGAACTGGGGGCAGTCACCCTCCTCGGGCAACAACGCGATCGTCTCCTGGCCCGACATGCGCGACTACACTCGCGGTTACCAGACCGCGTGGAACAACCTCGGCAATGGACAGCCGGCGACGCTGTTCTCACACTACGACGACCAGACCATCGACACCCAGTTCCGCTGGATGCAGGAGAACGGTTGCGATACCGTTGCGCTGCAACGGTTTAACCCGTTCGGTGGCGAGGGCGCGATCCGGGATGCCATCACCGTGAAAGTCCGCGCGGCGTCGGAGGCCAGAGGCCGCAAGTTCTACATCATGTATGACGTCACCAACTGGCTGAACATGCAGTCGGAGATCAAGACCGACTGGATAAACAAGATGTCGGCCTACACATCCTCACCGGCCTACGCGCGCCAAAACGGTAAGCCCGTCGTCTGCATCTGGGGTTTCGGCTTCAGCGAACCAAGCCGCCCGTTCACGCCCGCGCCCTGCCTGGAAGTCATCAACTGGTTCAAAGCCCAGGGCTGCTACGTCATTGGCGGCGTGCCCACGTGGTGGCGCCAAGGTATCAACGACTCCCGACCCGGCTTCTTCGACGTCTACACCGCGTTCAACATGATTTCCCCGTGGATGGTCGGCCGCGCCAGCAATCTCGGCGAACTCGACTCTTACTACAACAACGTCAACATCGGGGACCAAGCCGAGTGCAACAACCGCGGCATCGACTATCAGCCGTGCGTCATGCCCGGCGATCTGTCCAATCACGCCAGGTTCCACGGCGATTTCTACTGGCGGCATTTCTACAACATGACCCGCCTTGGCGCACAAGGCATCTACATCTCGATGTTCGACGAGTACAACGAGGGCAACCAGATCGCCAAGACCGCCGAAAACGCCTCGCAAATCCCAGCGGGCTCCAACTTCGTCACCCTCGACGAGGACGGCACCGCCTGCTCGTCCGACTACTACCTGCGCATCACCAAAGACGCGGGGGCCATGTTCAAGGGCCTGGCGCCCTTGACTCCGATCAGGCCAACACTTCCCGTCGTCGGCCAGCCGCCGGACCCGGTCAGCGACCTGGCCCGCGGCAAGGCCACCCAAGCCAGCAGCGCCAACGGTGGCTTCCCCGCCTCGAACGCGGTCGACGGCAACCAGGCGTCCTATTGGGAGAGTGTCAACAACTCGTTCCCGCAGTGGCTTCAGGTAGATCTGGGTGCCGCGGCATCCGTGAGCCGCATCGTGCTGAAGCTGCCCACCAACTGGGGCAGCCGGGTTCAGAACATCGCGGTTTCGGGCAGCACCAACGGTTCCAGCTTCGCCCCGATCGTGGGTGCGACTGGCTACACCTTCAATCCCGAAGTCACGATTACCTTCCCGGCCACGACGCAGCGCTACATTCGCCTGACCATCGCCTCCAATACGGGCTGGCCCGCTGGACAGATCTCTTCGTTCGAGGTCTACGGCACGACTTCCGGCGGCGACACACAGCCGCCGACCGCGCCCGGCAACCTCACCTCACCCAGCAAGACGACCAACAGCGTCTCGCTCACCTGGAACGCCTCGACGGATAACGTTGGCGTGACGGCCTATCAGGTGCGCATCGCCGGCGCCGTCGTCGGCACTACGGCCGCAACCTCTTTCACGGTAACGGGTTTGACCCCTAACACGGCGTATGCCTTCACCGTCACCGCCCAAGACGCGGCCGGCAACACCTCGCCCGCGTCAAACACCTTGAACGTCACCACAAACCAGGTGCCGCCGAACACCAACCTCGCCCTCAACAAGCCGGCGACCGCGAGCAGCCACACCCAGAACTACACACCTGCCAACGCGGTCGACGGCAACACCTCGACGTATTGGGAGAGCGCCAACAACGCCTTCCCCCAATGGATCCAAGTTGACCTCGGCGCCGCCACCTCCATCAGCCGCATCGTGCTGAAGCTTCCGCCTCCCGCGGCCTGGGGTCCCAGAACCCAAACCCTCTCGGTGTCAGGCAGCACCACCGGTTCCTCTTTCACCACCATTCTTCCCACCAATGGGTACGCCTTCAGCCCGGCCACGGGCAACCAGGTCACCTTGACGTTCCCCGCGACCTCGCCCCGCTACGTCCGCCTAACCTTCACCGGCAACACCGGCTGGCCCGCAGGCCAACTCTCCGAGTTCGAGATCTACCAGTCCTAGCCCACCACCGCCCGGCGGCATCGCGTCCCCAACCGCCGCCGCCGGGCACCCTCTTTCTTCCTTGCCGCTTCGCCCTTTCCTCGCTCCCGCTTTTGGCTTGCGACTTAGAAGTGCCGGCCCGTTTCATGTCGCGACGTGCCGTGATTCGATTGAGGCTCGTCGTATGAAGCGCCCTGTAGGAAGAGGAACGCGGCCACCGCCATTGCCGCGATTCCAGCTACCCAACCGGCCCACATACCAATACCGAACCGTGCAATGCGTCCGGCGCTGGCAGCTAGGCAGGCAGCTATGAGGACTAGCTGCCCGATGACAACGACCGATAGCAGCGAGAACATCACCGAGAACCTGCCGCCCGCATCCAGATCCGTATCAGTACCCACGGGCGGCGTGACAGCGCAGGCGACGGCAAAGGTCAAGGCATGACCCAACAACGCCAAGACCACTCCGCCCACAACAGGCATGCCGACGAGTCCGCCGGTTCGTTTCCCGCTGATTCTGGCGCACTTGCCCACAGTTGACTATGGCCGCTGCAGGAAGGTGCTGACCGTGTGAAGGTTCTGAACAGAAACAGCAGCCCTCATCGCGCAGTCAAGCTGTGTTCGTCTCGTTCCACGGAAACTTTGGCACAGCGGTATGGCCAGGTGCTCCCGGTTCGGTGCACGCGGTAGTGAATTCGCTCAGGGTCTTCGGTGGTAGAGGTTGCGTTGTGGGTGCTGGGATGGGTCTAGCCATACGGGTGGGATGAATTCGGGGATGCTGTCGGCGGCGATGGTGATCTGCCAGTCGGCTTCGTGGATGAGGCGGTGGTGGAAGCCGCAGATTAGGACGCTGTTGCCGAGGCTGGTTTTGCTGCCGTCGATCCAGTGGTTGATGTGGTGGCCGTGGCACCAGCGTGGTGGGCGTTCGCAGCCGGGGAAGGCGCAGCCTTTGTCGCGCAGGACCAGGGCTCGTCTCAAAGCGCCCGAGATGAGGCGTCGTTCCCGGCCGACGTCGAGGGGAATGCTGTGGGCGTCGAGGATCGCGGGGATGATTCCTGCGTCGCAGGCCAGCCGCCGTACGGCTTCGGGGGTCAGTTGTTCGCCGGTGTCGAGCAGCCCGGCCCGCACCTCCTGCTCGACTGGGTCGTAGCTGGCGGTGATAACGGTCTGCGGCCTCGCTCCACCGTTTTCGGGCAGCTGTTCGGCCGCTAGCGCCAGCTCGACGACCTCAAGCAAAGCATCATGGCGGCGTTGCTGTGGCGAGCGCGGGTCGCGGAATGCTTGCGGCAATGGCGTTTCGGCCATCTCGCGCGCGGCGCTGTCGGCGAGCTTGCTAGCGCAATTGCAAGCCTGGCTGGCTGGACAAGCGCATGCGGCGGCCTCGGCAATGCAGCCATTCCACGACGATGACGGTTTGCTGCGAGCTGGGTTGCACAAAGGGTCTAGGGCTGCCTGCAAAACGGCGGCGCCTTCGGCGGTGGTGGATCCGGATAGCCGGAACCGGCCGGTGCCATCAGAAGTGACGGTGAAACCGCGTGCATCCCAAGCGGCGCGTTCTTCGCGTTGGATTGTTTGCGCTCGTGTTCTTCTGCCGCGTCGGGGTCGACGTGACGCAGGATCCGCCGCCCCGCGATGCGCAGCTCTTCGGGCTTTAAGGCGGACGCCTGGGAAAGCAGCACCTGCGCGGCCTCATCACGCATCCCGGCCGGCACTGCCTCAGCCGCAAACGCGATTTCGGCTGCCTGCGCTTCCGACACCACACCAGCAGCGAACGCATCAGCTACAGCGGGGAGGTCGGGCAGCAGTTTGATGAGCCGGGCCATCTTCGTTGCCGTTCCTGTACCGACTTTGTGCACGGCGTTGAGCCAGCTCGGCAGCACGAATAGCCCTGCAGCCGGGGAATGTTGCGGCCCGCCTGCTCGGCGGCCACCGCGATCAGCTCGGCCTGCAAAACCCTTACCGTGTCGCGAATGTCCTCGGCGGCACAAGCGAGTTCCGCATCAGACAGAGCGTAAACCGCCCGTCCCGCAAGAACTCCCCGCATAACCCAACCCTAAAAACGGGGTATGACAGAAACACCCACCCCAAACTTGCGCCTATTGGCAACACAAAACCCTTGCCCCACAAGCGATCAAGCCCTCAATGGCAGCAGCTACAATCTCGACGTGATGCCCGATCTGGAACGTGAAGTGACGCAAGCGATGGGTGATACTGCCGGCACGTGGCGCTTTGTTGAGAGATTCGCGGCGGACCTGGGCCGCCCTGTCGCGGACGGTGACGGCTTCGTTGAAGCGGAGCTAAATGCGGCTGAAGCGAGGCTTGGCGTGTCCATGCCTCCGGCGCTCCGCGAGCTGTATCGCCGCATCGGGCGGCGCGACGATCTGGTTCGCGTACAGGACCTGCTGCTGACTCCAAAACAGCTACACCTGGATGACACCGGCGCGATTCTTGTTTTCCGTGTAGAGCACCAGCACGCGACACGCTGGGGCGTGCCCGTGGCCACGGCCGTGCCCGATCCTCCTGTGTACTTCCAGGTAGGCCTGGAATGGCGGCTGTTTCTCGGCCACCTTTCGCATGCGGTCGTCGAGATGTTGCTCTCGGAGTGGATGCTCGCCGAGGGGGAGTTCACTGGCAACCGCGAACTGGACCGGTATGCGATCAGCCTGGTGGAACAGCACTTTCGCAGACTGCCGTTGCCAGATTACCCACTTTGGCCCGATCCAGACGGGCCGCCCACTCGGTGGTTTCACGGCCACGGCCACGGCGCGGTGTTGCGTTGTGACGGCGAAGAATGGCTTTGGGCGCGGGCCACTTCGGCGGAAGCGCTCGACAGCGGAATCCTCGCTTCACAGGGAAGAAGCGAGGACCCGCAGGGGCGGTCTGGTTAGGACTGGTGAGTTTTGGCGTCGTCGTAGGTGGCGTCTGCTGGCGGGTCGGCGGGAGCGTAGACGAGGTTGAGGACACCGGTGGAGAAGGCCTGCGAAGAGACGAGCTTGAGGGGGATGGTGGACTCGGCGTCGTCGAATAGGCGCATGCCCTTGCGGACCGCGATGGGGTGCAGGAGCAGGTGAAGCTCGTCGAGCAGGCCGGCGGCCAGGAGTTGGCGGACCACGGATACCGAACCGCTCAAGCTGATTTTCCCGTCGCCGGGCTCGCTCTTGAGGGCGGTGACGGTCTCGACGAGGTCGCCCTGCAGTTGTTCGGAGTTGCGCCAGGTGAACTCGAGCTGCTGGTTCGACACGACGATCTTGCGGACGTCGCCGAGCATCTTCGCGAAGTGGGCGTCTTCCTCACCTGCGGCCTCGCGCTCGGGCCAGGCGCCGGCGAAGCTGTCATAGGTCTTGCGGCCGAAGAGCATGGTTTCAGCACCGCTGAAACTGGCATCGACCGCGGCGCCCATCTCCTCGTTGAAGTAGGGGAAGTGCCACTGGTCGGGCGCTTCGACGACGCCGTCGAGCGAGATGAACAGGCCTGCGATGATCTTCTTCATGGTCGTCTCCAGTCGTTGCTAAGTGTTCGTCATCCATTAGACGATGCCCACCCGGCGAACTCATCGGTCACACTGTTCCGATGTTGATGCCACTCGCTGATGCCGCACCCGGGCCGGCTTTTATCGGTCTCGGGGCCGTCCTGTGTATTGCCGCGGTCGCGGTCACGGCCGTTGCCGCCTTGGTGGTCATTCTTATCCGCCGAAAATAATCCCAGCGAGTACTGAGCATGCGTTAGCCGCGACACTGAGCAGCAGGAGCAGCCAGTCGCGCCGGCGCACGAAGGCCATGAGCAGGAACCATTCCACCAGGCAGACGGTCAGTTCAGCGGCGATGAACGTGTTTGGGTGGGCGGTCAGCCAGAGGAACAGTGGGGGATGGGTAACGATGTTCACGGCCACTGCCACGGCGACCGCGCGCGGCCAGGGCAACCGCCAGCCGGCCGTCAGCGCGGCGGTGTATAGCGGCACCTCAACCGCTAACGTCAGCGCGAAGAACCGGAGCATCACATGACGATAGCGCTGCCCGCTGTCACTAGACGCACGGCTTATGTCTACGGGCTGGGTGCCTGTGCGGTCGCCGCGCTCGCGATCGCGTTGCGGGCTCCGCTGGCCACGACCGTCATCGGCCTCATTCTGTTTGGCGCGCTGCACAATGTACTGGAGTTGCGTTATGTGGCGGGCCGATTCGCGGGAGTGCTGAATGGCCGTCTTTTGTGGACAGTGCTTGCTTTCATCACGGGGATCGTGATTTGCCGGCTGGCAAACCTGCGAACGGCTGAAGTGCTCCTCGCGTACACCCTGGTGGCCTTTGCCCTGAAAGGAAAGTGGCGATGGCTGGGGCGCGGCGGATTAGCTTGCCTGGCCGCCGTTTCGCTTACCTGGCCGGCTTATCACTTTGTCATGCTGGCGCATTTGCATAATGTCGTGCCGCTGTTCTTCCTGTGGGAGTGGTCGCGCGACGTGCCGCAGCGGGCGCTTTTCCGGGCCACGCAACTGGGCTGGGTGCTCGTGATTCCGGCGCTGATTCTGGCCGGGGCGTTCGATCCGTTGCTGGATCAGTCAGCCTCAGCCGTGGTGGCGTTCGCGGGGGACACGCCAAGCCTGGTGACGCCGCCTGGAGTGACGGCGGGGCTAAGGTTCCTGGCGGTGTTCGCGTTCCTGCAAACAATGCATTATGTGGTGTGGATTGGTTTCTTCCCGCGCTATGCGCCGGAGGCGGCAGCCGCCTTCGAGCAACGGGTTCCATGGCTCAAAGGCGGCCGCGCGTGGCTGTTGGGCGCCGGAGCCGCGCTCCTGCTGGGCCTTCTGTTCCTCACCGACTATCGCCAGGGACGCACGGTCTATCAGGCGTTCGCGAGCTATCACGCCTATCTGGAGTTTCCCGTCATGCTGGCGCTACTGCTCCGCCGGAAGTGACACGCGCACAGGGAAGTTCACCGACCGTGCGATGAAACACTTCTCGTGGGCCCGCTCGTGCAACTCTCCTATGTGGACAGCCATCTCCGGCGAGCCGAGCTCGATTTCAGGCCGTAGCACGACTTCGGTGAACTGGCCTGAGCCATCAGGGTTTTCGGCCATCACACCGGAGGCCTTGTCGACGTAAGACGTGACGATGACGCCTTTCGCACCGGCCAAAGCCAGGAACCACAGCATGTGGCACTGCGAGAGCGACACCACCAGGAGCTGCTCAGGATTCCACCGGGCGGGATCACCGCGGAACGAAGGGTCCGAGCTGCCGGGGATCATCGGCGGGCCGTCGGCGGTGACTTCGTGCTCGCGGCCGTAGTCGCGGTAGCCGCTCGTTCCCGTGCCGCGGTTGCCCGTCCAGGTGACCAGCGTTTCGTACGTGTGCGTCTTAGCCATAGCTAAAGCGTAGCGATGCGCTGGAGCAAGAATTCCCGCTCTGTGGCGTTGCGCGTCATTTCGGCGGCCCGTGCTAGCTCAACCTTGGCCAGATCGTTGCGGCCGAGCCGCGCGAGCAGGTCGCCGCGGACCGCTGGCAGCAGGTGGTAGTCCTTTAAGGACGGTTCGTTCAGCAGCGGGTCGAGGATGTCGAGGGCGGCTTGCGGTCCTTGTGCCATCGAGACCGCTACCGCGCGGTTGAGTTCCACGACCGGGGACGAGGGCAGCTGCTCGTAGAGCGCGGCGATCCGGGCCCAGTCGGTCTGTTCGGGTGCGCCTGCCCGCGCATGGCATGCCGCGATCGCCGCTTGCAGCGTGTAGGGGCCGCTGCCAAGGCTTTCCGCTCGCTCAAGTGACGAGAGCCCACGCCGGATCGCCCGCACATCCCACAACGTGCGGTCTTGGTTGAGCAGCACGATGGGCTTGCCGGACGGGTCTGTCCGCGCACGAAGCCGGGAAGCCTGGATTTCCATCAGGGCCACGAGACCGTGCACTTCGGCTTCGCCCGGCGCGAGCCCGGACAGCACATGCCCGAGCCGCAACGCTTCTCCGCACAGGGTCGGCCTGGTCCAGCTGTCACCCGAGGTCGCCGAATAGCCTTCGTTGAAGATGGCGTAGACGACTTCAAGCACGGAGGCGAATCGCGGCCCTAGCTCGTCACCGGACGGGATCTCGAACGGGATCTGCTTCTGCGCCAACGTTTTCTTCGCACGCACGATCCGTTGCGCGATGGTCGGCTCGGTTGATAGGTAGGCGCGGGCGATCTCCTCGGTGGTGAGGCCGCCAATCATCTTCAGCGTCAGCGCCACCCGGGCCTCTTGCGACAGCACCGGGTGGCAGGCGGTGAAGATGAGCTTCAGAACGTCGTCGCGAATGTCGTCATCGAGATCAGCGACGGCGTGCTCTTCGAACGACTCGGCGAAGTCAGTGTCGCGCCCCAACTCGGAAACCTTGCGCTGCAACGTTTCCTGACGGCGAAACTGGTCGATCGCACGGCGTTTGGCGACAGCGGTCAGCCAGGCGCCCGGGTTATCCGGGACGCCTGTTGACGGCCACTGCTCCAAAGCGGACACGAGCGCGTCCTGGGCGAGCTCTTCGGCCAGCCCGATGTCGTGCACCATCCGCGCCAGGGTCGCGATGACCCGGGCTGATTCCGCCCGCCAGGCCGCGTCAACGGCCCGCGCGATCTCAGCTGTCGCCAAGTCCCGACCGGATCTGCTCATCGAGCGCCCGCTGCTCCTCGGTGAGGTGATCGCCGAAATCCGCTGTCTCGAAGACGGGCCTGATCTCCAGCTCGGCCGGGCAACGTAGTGCCCACTGCTTCGCCTCGTCCATGTTGGCTACGTCCCAGACCCAGAAACCGACCACGACCTCTTTCGCCTCGGCGAAGGGTCCGTCTACGACGGTCTTCTTTCCATCGACATGGCTGGTACGGGCGCCGTCTGAGCTAGGCCGCAGGCCTTCGGCCAGCAGCAGCACGCCGGCCTCAGCCAGGTCAGCGTTGAACTTCATCATCTGGTCGACGATGTCGTGGCTTGGTAGCTCGCCAGCCTCGCTGGCCTCATCGCCGCGCAGCAGCACCAGAACACGCATTGTCAGTCCTTCCAGCGCAGCCGTGAGACCGCTTGCCGAACGATTTGCAGACCGAGTGACTGCCCGGCCGACATGATGGACTCGGGGTGGAACTGAACCGCGGCGATCGGCAGCGACTCGTGCTCCAGGGCCATGATGACGCCGTCATCCGTGGTGGCCGTGACGGTCAGTTCACGGGGCAGGGTCATCGTGTCGGCGAACAGCGAGTGATAACGCCCGACCTGGAACGTCTCTGGCATCCCGGAGAGCACGCGGCCACCGTCGCCTTCGAGGCGGATCTCAGAAGCCTTGCCGTGCATAGGAATGCTCAGCTGGCCGAGCGTTCCGCCGAAGCATTCGGCCAGCCCTTGCAGCCCTAGGCACACGCCGAAAATGGGGAGCTGGTGTTCGAGGGAGACGCGGATCGTCCTATCGAGATCGAAGTCCTTCGGGCGGCCCGGCCCGGGCGAGAGCACGACGAGGTCGGGCTTCAGCTCGGTCAGCAGGGACACGGGGAAACCGGCCCGGTAGGTCACGACCTCGGCACCTGACTGGCGGAAGTAGTCACCGAGCATGTGCACGAACGAGTCCTGGTGGTCCACCAGCAGGATGCGGCGGCCTGTTCCCGGCGACGTGTCGGCCTTGGCGGGCTTGCGCTTGGTTTCCACGCGGCCAGCCGTGCGGATCGCGTCGAGCATGTTCGACGCCTTCAGCTCGGTCTCGGCTTCCTCGGCCTGGTTGTCGGAGTCGTGCAGCAACGTGGCGCCAGCGCGGACAGCCGCGACACCTTGTTCAATGTGGACGGTCCGCAAGGTCAAGCCGGTGTTGAGCCTGCCGTCGAAGCCGCAGAAGCCGACGGCCCCGCCATACCAACGGCGCGGGGACTTCTCGTGCTGCTCGATGAACTCGATCGCCGCCCGTTTCGGGGCACCGGTCACGGTCACCGCCCACGCGTGCGTGAGGAACGCGTCGAGCGCGTCGCGGTCGGGGCGCAGGATGCCCTCGACGTGATCCACGGTGTGGATGAGCCGGGCGTACAGCTCGATCTGCCGGCGGCCGATGACGTGAATCGATCCTGGCTCGCACACCCGGGCCTTGTCGTTGCGGTCCACGTCGGTGCACATGGTCAGCTCGGACTCGTCCTTGGTGCTGCCGAGCAGAGTGCGGATCTGGTGCGCGTCTTCCAGAGCGTCGCGTCCACGGGCGATCGTGCCGCTGATGGGACAGGTCTCGACGCGAAGGCGCTTGGAACCATCGGGTGCGATCTGCGGCTCCACCCGGACATACATCTCTGGGGAGGCGCCGACGAGGTATTCCTGCTCGCCTAGGTTCGTGAAGAAGCCGAAGGGAGCGGGTTCACGGCGGGCCAGCGTGCGGAACAGGATGCCGGGCGTCTCTTCGAGCGGCTCGTAGAACACCTGCCCGGGGACCACTTCGAACAGGTCACCGCGGGCGAAGTATTGCTTGGCGACGTCAACGAGGGCGGCATATTCGCCCGGCTGGTGATCACGCAAGATCTTCGGCTGCTGCGCCCCCGCGTAGGGGTCGAGCGGGTTCTTGCGGTCGAAGCCGTTGGACTTCCATTCGCCGTATGCGAATTCGTAGCTGGACAGCCGGGCGGCGTTGCGGGCCCGGTCGATGTAAAGCACCTGATCGGGGACAAACAGCACCACATCGCGCTTTGAGGGATCGCGCTGCAGTTTGTGGGCGACGTTCTCAAATGCCAGGACGAGGTCGTAGCCGAAGGCGCCGTAAAGGCCGAGCGAGCTGTCCTGGTCGGCCGACATCGCGGCGATGATCGCCCGCAGCGCGGTGAAGACCGATGGCTGGCGCGTGCGCTCTTCCTCTGAGTCGTGGTGCTCGGCCAGCGGAATGTCCCACGTCGCCACGTGCGAGCTGAAACTGGTCGCGCCCAGGACATCGCTGAAGGCGTGCAGCAGGGGCAGACCCCGGTCGTTGAGCGCCTCAATGGTCAGGGTGCGGGCGCTGGCCGTGATGGACAAAGGCGGGTCGACAAAGCCGATATCGGCTCGCGTATAACGCCCTGGAGTTTCGACCCCGGAGGTCAGGACCATCCCGCGACGGGAGTCGATCGCCTCGATCATGTCGTCTAGAATCGATTGGCCGTCGACATTCTCATAGGTCGCCCAGACGGTGACCCCTCCTGGAGTTGACCAGGTCGCATGCTGCTTCTGACCGGTGCTCATCGGGCCCCCTTCGAGTCCAGGCGCAGGTCGGCGGTGACCTTGGCGCGAATTGATCCTGCGAGGATATCAGCCTTAGCCCCTAAACTCGGGCCGGTGGAGGCCGTGGATGAGCTGGGCGAGGGCGACGTTCGCGCGTGGTTAGGCACGCTTGATCAGTCGCAAGTGGACCGTTGGCTGCGCCAGGTCGCGCTTGAGTTGCTGCACACGGTGGAGTTCAGCGGGCGGCTGGAGTTTGGTGCGCTGCTGCCCGCCACACACCCGTTTCGGGCTGGCTGCGCGGGCTTGCGTGACTGGCTGCTCGGCGAGGCGCCATCGTTGCCGGTGGCGCTCGGGCACGGGTTCGGGGCTCAGGGAAATCTCGCCGAACTCACCCGTTTGTGTTCGCTCTTCACTCGCATGTCAGTCCAGATTGGACACAGTGATGTGAATGGCACGGTCGACCGGCTCAACGCCCTCTGCAAGCGCCTGACCGACGTCGAGGTCACCGGCATCATGCGCGCGAGCCTCGACCTCGTGCCGGCTCCTTCACCCGCGGACCTCGATACCGCACTGCCCGACGCACAGGCGTGGCTTGGTGACCTCTCGGCACGGATTGGTGGACTGTCCGCGATAGAACGGCTGGAGTGCGCGACCAGGCTGGAAGACGGAATCAGCAAGTACGTTCGCGATCCTAAGATCTTTCTAGAGCTGGCCGGGCCGGGATACCCGGGAACCAAGCAGCCACGGGCAATGGGCCGCCGTTGGCCCACCGACACGTTGCCCTCCTTCGACTGGGCGGGCGCGGCCTTGGCCCGGGTGCAGGACGCGGCGGCGAGCGCGGTCGCCCCGCGAGGAGACTCCGAGACGGGCCTGATCAAGACGTTCGGTTTAGTGGACGAGGCGGTGTGGGCGGGACAGCTCGCCGGGCAGTTCGCCTTTCCCGGCTCTGCCGACGCTGACGCGCTGGCGGTCGCGCGCAACGGCTTGCGGAGGTTCCGCGCACGGGCACTGGATACGCTTGATGTGCAAGCGTTTCTGCCCGTGCCCAAGGCGATGACGGCCGCGCCCTCAGACGACATCTACGGTCTGCTTTACGCCGCGGTGCCGAGTGAAGCGGCCGAGTTCTTCACTTCTGTGATCACGGAACTGGCCGATCTAATCGACCCGCAGGAGTGGTATGTCACGAAGCAGGCACTCAAAGCGGTCAGCCGGTTCAGTGAGCCGCTGGACTTGGAGCTACTGCAAACCCTCAGCAGGATAAGGCTTTCCGAGCCTGAACGATCGCTGCTGGGTTACGCGGCAGGCATGGCCTGGCGTTCCATCGTGCGCAGCAGGGAGGTGCTGCCACGACGGTCTATTCCTAGCGCTGGCCATCCCGCCGACTGGGAACGGTCGTACGCCGCCGAAGCCGACCGCGCCGAAGCCTTGCGTGCCCTGGCACTTGTCGCGCCGAGCGCGGATTGGCTCACCCAACGCTGGCCGCGTCCCCTCGCGACGGACGAAACCGTATGCGGTCCAGCGGGTTCCGCCGGCATACAGGCGATGGCGGGACGCCCGCGGGCGATGTGGGTGACCGACACGGGCTGCGCGCTTCCCGCGCAGATCGTCGTGAACGACCGGGGCCTCGTGGTCGCCGCTGATGGCATCAGTGCGCTCTTCGATCCGGCGACCGGGGCACAGCGCGGCAAGCTGCACGCGTCTTTCGGTGGCATCAGTGGCCGGGCGGTCCGCGTGGGGGACCTCGGCCGTGACCTGATCACGGGGGCCGAACTGCCGTCGCCGCCATCGGTGAAAGCGTTGCAGGAGCCGGTTTACCGCACGCATGACGGGCTGATCGTCCAGGAGACGACGATCGCGCAAGGCATCACCTATGACGCTGTTGGCACTTTCATTCGCGCCTGCGACGACGAAGGTGCTCAGGTCTGGGAAGTGAGCGTCGGTGAACTGATCGGGCACTTACGCCCACGGCTGGATACCTATCCCGAGGATCCGGGCGACCACGGCTACGGCGTCGCGGCGATGACTCCCGCCAACGGCTGCCTTTACGTGCTGACGACCGGAAAACTGTTGCTGCGCTTGGAAGCCGATCCGGAAGGTTCGCTCTATCCTCCGCTCGATGTGCGGCGGCCAGTTTCCGATCCGCTGCCGCCCGAGGTCACTGACGTGACCGGCTGGCGTTACGCCACGAGGGTCTCGTTCGGGCAGGAGAAGGCTTTGCTATGCGGTTCGGAACCCTTTACAGCACAACGGGTTTATGAAGCACTGACACGGCGCGGCTATCAGGTGTCGCGGGTGACCGGTGAGGAGAGGTGGGTCGCCGGGGTCGAAAACCCCGACCAGGAACGGTATCGCGTGCACGCCTCCCGAGACAGCAGCGCTAAGTGGTACTCGCTGATCGGCCCGCGCTGGGTCACGCTCGACGCCGCGCACCGGCGCTGGTTCTACTGGAGCCGGCGCGAGGACATGTTCTATGACGACGACCGCTTCATCTACGTCAGTGACGAGATGGCCCGGCTCATCGCGCTATGCCAGGGCGCGGAGTTGCTCGACGACGAGGCCAACGGGCTGGTCTATCAGCACGCGTGGGCGCGGGGCCAGCGGCCGCGCCACGAACCAGCGGGCCTGGAAGGCAGACTGTCCGCCTTGGAGGAACAGGCGGCTTCGCTAACGGAGATAGAGCCACACCGCGAGGTGGTACGCCGGGGCTACGCCCCTGAGCCGCAACGGGTGGCCCAACTGCCCGCCGTCGCGGCCGCGTTCAACGAGAGCTTCCCGCTCGTGCGCTTGAACTACGGCTTCTTCGAAAGCCCCGTTCTCCTGGTCAACAAATTGGCGATTGACGGAGTGGCTTACTCGATCTACGTGCAGTTGTGGACGTCGAGTTTGGAGTATCAAGCCGTGACGCCGTTTTGCCCCGAGGAGGGTTACCGCATCGACGGTGACGACCTCGACCCCGCGCGCAGACGTGCCAAGGTGGGCACGCGATCAAACTTCCCCGTCTCGCCGTGGCGGCTGTGGACCTATGTCGACCACGACGCTGATCCTGGCTCGCCCGCGGCGGCGGTGGCCGAGTCGCTCTGGCTGGAACTGACCTTCCCCGGCGATCAAGCCTTCCGCAGCGCGTCCTATCGTCGTGGCCGGTGGGGCATGGTCTACGACGAGTGGGTGCAGGAGCCCTATGGCCTGCTGCCCGTGGTCCCCGGGCTAGCCCCGGAGTGGGTCTCGATCCAGCTGCCAAAGTTGCCTGAGCTGCTGAAAACCGTGACGGCCCGCCTGCGTTACCTGCCTGATCAGCCGAGGCCGGCGGACACCAGCTTCTTCGAAGCACACCGGCCGTAATTTGTTTTCAGTTCATCTCCAGGTCTTGAAAATTAGTCACCTAATCAGGTTGACTGCCGGCATGAGTCGTGCGCGTGGAAGGGTTGCCCTCCACTTTGTCCTGATCTCTGCGCTCGTGCTGCCACTGCCCAGTCCCGCGGTCGCAGTGGCCAACACCGCGCAGGCCCTTCAGGCTCAGCCAACCCTGGAAACTGACAAGGACGTCCGGCCAGTCGCGCCCGGCGTCACACTGACCTCCTTCGACCGGATCGACAGCCTGGGCTGGCTGCGGGCCGACGCGCTCAGCGCCGACCTGTCCGGCGGGGCTTCGGTCGACTACCTCTACTCCGGAGCGGTCTCCACCCCCGAGCCGCTGACCGGCCCGGCTGGGCGAACCCGTGCCGTGGCCGCCGTCAACGGAGACTTCTTCGACATCAACAACTCCAGCGCGGCGCAAGGCATCGGCATCCAAAGTGGACAGCTGATCCAATCGCCGGTCGCCGGGCACAACGCCGCCGTCGGGATCACGGCCGAGGGCCTGGGCAAAGTCCTTGAGGTGTACTTCGAGGGAACGGCGACCAAGACGGGTGCTAGCCCGGTCGCGTTGACGCAGTTCAACAACCTCATCCAGGCCAACGGTGTCGGGGCGTTCACCTCGCTTTGGGGCGCTTACACGCGTACCCGCGCGGTTTCCGGCGCGAGCCGGGTCACTGAGGTGACGGTCTCCGGCGGAGTCGTCACCGCCGTGGCCAACGTCGCCGGAGCGGGTGAAATCCCTTCGGGCACCACGGTTTTGCTCGGCCGTGACGCGGGCGCTGACGCCTTGTCCACCTTGGCCGTTGGCGATCCCATGGTGATTGCCTATCAGCCCAAGCCGACCGGCGACGCCAACCTGAAGGCGGCCATCGGCGGCAACTACGTGCTCGTGCGCGACGGTGTGCCGCAGCAGATCGCCGATCCGTCACTGGCACCGCGTACGGCGGTCGGATTCTCCGCCGACGGCCGCACGATGCACCTGCTCACGGTTGACGGACGTCAGGTCGACAGCCGCGGCGTGACACTCACCGAGATGGGCCAGATGATGGCCGAGCTTGGCGCGCACAACGCGCTAAACCTCGACGGTGGCGGATCGTCGACTTTGCTGGCCCGCGAACCGGGATCGGCCAGTGTGCAGACGGAGAACCAGCCGTCTGACGGAAGCCTGCGCCCGGTGCCGAACGGGCTGGGCATCTTCGCCCCGGCTGGTTCCGGGAATTTGAAAGGATTCTGGGTCGAGACCGCGATCGACGCCCGTGACGCGGCGGGCGTGGGTCCCGTGCGCGGCGGCCGTCCGGACCGGGTGTTCCCCGGCCTGACCCGCCAGCTGACCGCCGCCGGTTATGACGAGACCTTCGGCCCGGCCGCGGCCACACCGCAATGGCGCAGCTCCAACCTGATCCACGGTTACGTCAAGAACGGTGTGTTCCACGCGCTCGTGCCCGGAAAGGTGAACGCGACCGCGTTCCAAGGGTCCGCGACCGGAAGCATCGGCCTGACCGTGCTCGGACCGCTGGACCGGATCCAGGCGACGCAGACGAAGCTCGGACTGTCCGGATTGGACGCCACGGCCACGGTTGGTGTTGTCGGGTTCGACGGCGAGGGCACCAGCGCGCCAATCGAGCCCGGCGACGTGAAGTTGAGCTATGACACCTCACTGTTGAACGTCACCGGTGAAGGAGGCGTGCTCAAAGTCAAGGCGCTCAAGCCGGTCGGGGCAGGACTGATTACCCTAAAAGCCGGCCAGGCCGAGACCGTCATCGGTGTGACGATCGGCTTGGAAAGCGTTGTCATCGCTGATTTTGAGAACGCCTCCCAGTGGTTCTACAACGCGATTCCGGCCGACATCCCGGGATCGGTCAGCCCCGTCGCGGGCAAGACGGGTACGGGCCTGAAACTGTCCGCTGACTTCACCAAGCACAGCGTGACCAGGGCCGCCTATGCCAACCCGCCCGCCTTCATCGACGTTCCCGGTCAGCCACAAGGGTTCTCGATGTGGGTGCACGGTGCTGGCAACGGCGAGTGGCCAAGCCTGCATCTCGTTGACGGCAACGGTTCCGCACTCGTGCTCCGCGGCCCCAACGTCACGTGGACGGGCTGGCAGCAGGTGACCTTCGCCGTGCCGCAGGGAGCCGTGTATCCGTTGAAGGTCCGGCGCTTCTACGCACCGGAAATCAAGGCGGCCGCGAAGTACCAGAGTGAACTGATCATCGATGAGCTGGCCGCTCTCGTGCCACCGTCACTGGAGATGCCAGCCGCGCCGTTCCTGACGGACCGTGTGGTGATCCGGGATGGCACCGTGGACGGTGCGCCCTGGCGCTTCGCGGTCATGTCCGACTCGCAATTCGTGGCGGCCAATCCCGACAGTGACATCGTGGCCCAAGCCCGCAGAACCTTGCGGGAAATCAAGGCGGCCGGTCCCGACTTCGTCATCATCAACGGTGACTTCGTCGACACCGCCTTCCCACAGGACTTCGCGTTGGCGAAACGCATCCTGGATGAGGAGTTGCGTGGGGAGTTGCCGTACTACTACATCCCGGGCAACCACGAGATCATGGGCGCGCCGATCACGAACTTCCAGGCCGTATTCGGTGACGTCAACCGGGTGCTCGACCACAAGGGCACACGTTTCGTGATGCTCAACTCCGGTGACGGGTCACTGCACGTGGCACAGCTCAACATGCTGCGACAGGCACTCGACACCGCCACCGGCAACGTGGTGGTGATGCACCACCACCCGCCGCGCGACCCCACCCCGGCCAAGGCTAGCCAGCTTGGCGACCGCAAGGAAGCGGCGCTGATCGAGCAATGGCTGGGTGATTGGGAGAACGCGACAGGCCAGCAGGCCGTGTTCATCGGAGCGCACGTGGGCACGTTCTACGCGGGCCGCGTTGATGGAGTGCCCTACTTCATCAACGGCAACTCCGGCAAGGGCCCCTCGACGCCTGCCAATGAGGGCGGCTTCACCGGATGGACCCACTTCGGCGTGTACGGCAGTGAGCTCAAAGCCGAAGTGCAAGCGCACGTGAACGGACTGTCGCTCACCGCGCCCGGGGAAGCGAAACTGCTCACCCCCGTGACGGTGACAGCGGCTGTCGAACAGACCGGCCGCACCGTCCCCGTGGCGGCACCGGTCAGCGCGGACTGGACCGGGTCGGCAAATGTCTACATTGGACCGGCTTTCGGGCTGCGGCCATGGCACCATGCCTGGTTCGATCCCGAGTCCGGAAAGCTGTTGCCACTGCGGCAATCCGGCTCGGTCGGCCTCTCCGTGACGGTGAATGGCGTGACCGCGACGGCGACGATCGCCTTGACGCCACGCTAGGACCACTCCCAGCGCAGGGCATAGATGCCAGGTGGCGGGTCGAGCTGAATGAGCACCGGCCCGTCACCGATCGTCCGGTGTTCACCGGAAATCGTTGCCTGATAAGAGCTGTAGCACCTTAGTGGCACCCGTGACGGGTGAAACACGACGCTCATCGTCAGATCCCGGGCACCCGCGTTGGCGCGCAGGGTGGCCCGGGTTTCATTTTGCCCGGGCGGATATTTGATCCAGAACTCCACGAGGCCCAAGTCGCCGCGGTTGAGGGTCTGCTGCAACTGGAACTCGAAGACGCACGTCGACGAAGCGCCGTCACCCCGGAACCGGCTCAGCGTGCAGCCCTGGGCATAGGTCACGACGGGTGCCTGCGGCAGCGAGCTGCACCGCATGGCGAAAAACGTACGGGTCACGCCGTCATGCTGGGCAAGCAGAATCCGCCGCATGCGCACGCTGTGCTCCTCGCCAAACGCGTCCAGGTAATAGGTCGCGTGCTGGGCGACTTTCGCCGGCTGAGCGAGGTCCTCGGGCTGAGCGTCCAGTTTGGCCAGCATGCGGGTGAGCGCCGGGGCGCTGCGCCACGTCCGGTCGAGAAGGGACCGGTGATTGGCCCGCGGCTGGTACCGCCCACGGGGCTTTCTTGCCGGCAAAGTCGCGATAGCTGACCCAGCTGCTAAACCAAGCATGGCTTCAAGGTGACGAATAGCGGCGATCGAGGCCGCCCGCTCCGGAACGTTGGAGCCGGTCTGCCAATAGCTCAGGGCGCTGATGCTGACCGGAGTTCCGCGCTCGTGCAGCCCACGGGAGATCTCCGCCAGGCTGAGGCCGCTGCGGGCGATCGCCTCGCGCAGCAGGGCACTGAAGTCCATATGGCATCACCCCGGCGTCCAGAGTTATCCAGTTCTGCGCACTCTAGGCCTGGAGGGGCAGCATGGCAAGGAGTTGAGTCTGTCTATGCACAAGCAAAGATCACGTTGGTATGTACCCTTAACCCTCTGCCTCCTGGCCACCAGCACCATCGGCTTGGAGGCTCAGGCGCGGCCCGCGGCGGCACCGGCCGACATCCGCTCGGTGCATCAGATCTGTGGCGACGGTGCCAAGTGGCTGCGTCTGCACGTCACCTCACTGAGCCTCGCCGACGGCGACTCGGTCACCCTGACCGGATCGGCCGGCGGCTCCTACACCCTCACCGGACGCAACTGGGCCGGGAAACCCTTCCACACCAGGTCTTTCGAAGGCAGTTGTGTCACGGTCACGCCGTCGCTCAAGTCGCCATCGAGTTCGTACTCCTTCGGCGGCTACGAGACCGGAACCCAAGCGCTAGCGGCGGCGACAGTGACCGTCGCGGCGGTCGGTGACATCTGCGGGTCCAATTGCGACCGGACCGCCGACGTCATCGAGGCGATGAACCCCAACGCCCTCATCATGCCGGGCGACCTGGCCTATGAGAGCGGCACGTTGTCGGAGTTCAACAACAACTACGACCCGTATTACGGCCAGTTCAAGAACATCTCGTATCCCTCGCCAGGCAACCACGAGTACCAAACCTCAGGCGCCGCAGGCTATTTCGACTACTGGGGTGCCCGCGCCGGTGAACGCGGCAAAGGCTACTACAGCTTCGACGTGGGCGACTGGCACTTCGTGGCGCTGAACTCCAACATCGCCCGGGGAGCCGGATCGGCGCAGGAGCAATGGCTGCGCACCGATCTGACCGCGAACACCAAACCGTGCACCGCGGCCTACTGGCACCACCCACGGTTCAGCCGCGGCAGCCACGGCGACGACACCTCCGTGACGCCGCTCTACCAGGCGCTCTACGACCACCGTGCCGACCTGCTGATCGTGGGTCACGATCACAACTATCAGCGGTTCGCCATGGCACGGCCGAATGGCACGACCGACACGGTCAACGGCATCCGGCAGTTGCTCATCGGCACGGGCGGGCGTGGCTTCTACAGCTTCGACTCCACTCCTGCGGCCGTCGTCGAGGCCAGTAACGCCAACACCTTTGGCGTGGGCAAGCTGACCCTCACCGCGACGACCTACCGCGCCGATTTCGTTCCCGTGGCGGGAAGCACCTACACCGACTCTGTCACCGGCACGTGTAAGAAGGCCAGCGGATTCGACGTGAGTGTCAGCCCAGGGGCGGTTAGTGTCGCGCCGGGCGGTCAGGGCGCGGCGACGGTCAGCGTCTCCGGTTCTGGCGCCGCTGTGGCACTTTCGGCCAGCGGCCTGCCGAGTGGTGTCACGGCTTCGTTCAGCCCGTCGTCAGTTACCCCTCCGGGGACCTCAACCGTGACCCTGACGGCCAGTGCGAGCGCGGCACCGGGCACCTATCCGGTCACCCTGACCGCAACGTCTGGCAGTGTTTCCAGAACGGCGACGCTCAGCCTGACTGTCCAAGGACAAGGGTCAGACATCTTCGCCGATGATTTCGAGACGAACAAAGGCTGGACTGTCAACCCGGGTGGCACCGACACGGCCACGCTTGGCGTGTTCGAGCGGGGCGATCCCGAGCAGACGGATTCGTCTGGCATCAAACAGCTGGGCACGACTCCCAGTGGCACCAACAGTCTCGTGACCGGGCGCTTGGCGGGATCGTCAGCGGGCGCTTATGACCTCGATGGCGGCACGACGACGGTCCGCTCACCGGCGATCGCTTTGCCCGCGCAGGCGGCGAACCTGTCGTTCCAGTACAACCTGGCGCACGGCAGCAACTCCGGCACCAATGACTACCTGCGGGTGCAGGTGGTCGACGGCAGCACGGTCACCACCGTGTTCCAGCAGGCTGGAGCCGCGAGCAACGTGAACGGTGCCTGGAAAGCAGCCACGGCAAGCCTTTCCGCGTTCGCGGGACGGACGATCCAGCTGCAGGTGACAGCCGCTGATCTGGGCACGGCGAGCCTGCTCGAAGCACAGATCGACGACATTAAGATCGCCGCCTCCACCGGCGGTGGCGGTTTCAGCGACAACTTCGAGTCGGTGACGGGCTGGACCGCGAACCCTAGCGGAACCGACACGGCGTCGTCTGGTTTGTTCGAGCGGGGCGATCCCGAGGAGACCACCTCCACTTACAGCAATCAGGTCAAGCAGCTCGGCACCACAGCGAGCGGCACGAACTGTTTGTCAACGGGACGGCTGGCCGGAAGTGCCTATGGCGCCAACGATCTGGACGGCGGGGTGACTTCGATCAGGTCGCCCGCGTTCACGGTTCCATCGGCGGCCAGGCTAACGTTCGCCTACTCCATCGCTCACGGCGACAATTCGTCCACGGCAGACTATCTGCGGGTGCGGATCGTCGATGGCACCACGGTGACGACCGTGTTCGAACGGCTTGGCGCGGCCGCGGAAGTCGCCGGTGCCTGGCAGAACGCGAACGTTGACCTCAGCACCTATGCCGGGCGCAGTGTCCAGATCCTCGTCGAGGCGGCGGATGCCAGCGGCGGCAGCCTCTTCGAGGCACAGGTCGACGACATCGCGGTGAGTTAAGCGGATGTATCTGTCCACTGTGCACACCTCGCCGGGCCGGTCCTTCCGGCTCGGCGGGGTGCCGGGAACGGTTGTCACCCTGGGGATCGTCAGCATGCTCACGGACATCTCCTCGGAGATGGTCACCGCGATCCTGCCGATGTATCTCATCTACGGTGCCGGGATCGGGCTTGCCGCCCTCGGTGCGATTGACGCCCTGTACATCGGTGCCACGGCTGTGCTGCGGGTAGTAGGCGGCTGGCTCGCCGACCGGTTAGGGCGGCCCAAAGCCGTTGCTACGGCAGGATACGCGCTCTCGACGGTCAGCCGGCTGCTGCTGCCCGTCGCGGTGCCGGTCGCGCTGGCGATCGACCGCGCGGGCAAAGGCATGCGCACGGCACCCCGCGACGCGATGATCAGCCTGGCGGCGCCGCCGGAGCTGATGGGGCGGTCGTTCGGGGTACACCGGGCATTGGACGCCGCTGGGGCCTTGCTGGGCCCGCTGGTGGCCTTCGGGTTGATCAGCCTGGTGGCCGGGGGATACGACGTGGTCTTCGTCGCGAGTTTCGCCTTCGGTGTCGCCGGGGTTCTGGTCATCGCTCATTGGGTACCCCATAAGCCCGCCCCTGAAAGGAAAGCGAGCTTTAGCCTGCGTGAGGCTTGGCGAGCCGTGCCGAAGAAGCCCGTCCTGAGCACCGTCTTGTTCGGACTGTGCACCGCCGGCGACATGGTGCTGTTCGTTACGCTGCAACGCCAAGCGGGCCTGCCCGCCCAAGTCCTGCCGCTGCTGCCCCTCGGCACCGCCGTCACCTTCCTGCTCTCCGCGGCACCGGTGGGCCGTCTCGCCGACCGCATCGGAAGGTGGCGTATGTTCGCCATCGGGCACGGGCTCCTAGTGGCCGCCTACCTCATCATCGGGCTAACGCCAGGGCTCGCGATCGGCGCACTGGTCCTGCACGGCTTGTTCTACGCTGCGACCGATGGGGTCCTGATGGCTTATGCCGGACCGCTCATCCCCGCGCACGCCAGGTCTAGCGGGCTAGCTCTTCTGCAAACAGCGCAAGCGTTAGCGCGGGCGGCCGGAGCCGTCGTCTTTGGACTCCTCGCCGCGACCGTTGGCCCCGGTCTTCCGCTGGCCGCCTACGGCGGCGCGCTCGCCCTGCTGACCGCTACCGCCCTGATGAACCGGAGACGCGCATGAGCAAACGAACGTCGAGCCTGGTGCTCATCATCCTGACCGTGGTGTCGACGGCCAGTTACATCGTGTTCCGCGCCCAGCAGAGCGCACCACAAGAGACGTCTTTACGGCCGGGCGCCTTACTCAAAGTGCACGAAGGCGTTGTCCGCATTGACGGTCAGAACGGCCCGGCGTGTGTGCGGGCCTATGCGGCCGGTGGCACGGTCGTGTGCCTGCGGCCCGGTATCCCACCCGACGGGTCCAAGGTCGTCATCTACGACAGTCAGTTCAAGGAGCTGAAATCGTTGTCACAGTGGGGATTGCCAAGCCGGGCGCGCGTGTCGGCCTCAGGCCGCCTGGTCGCGTGGACCGTCTTTCGCACCGGAGACTCCTATCTCGCTCCCAACGGTCAGTTCTCCACCACCGCCGGGGCATATGACCTCAAGACCGGTGCCCATTACGGATCGCTCGAAGACTTCAGCGTGAACCTGAACGGACAGCCTTACGAGGCTGTGGACCGCAACTTCTGGGGCATCACGTTTACCAGTGACGACAACACCTTCTACGCGACGATGTGGTCTGGTGGCAAGACGTGGCTCATGCGCGGGGACCTCACGAAACGGCACCTGGAGTCGTTGCGGGAAAACGTCGAGTGCCCGTCCCTGTCACCTGACGGAACGCGCCTGGCGTACAAGAAACGGTTCGGGGATCGCTGGCGCCTGCACTTGCTCGATCTTGTGCGAAACACCGACATCGCCCTCGCCGAGACGGACAGTGTGGACGATCAGCTGGCCTGGGTGGACAACGCTCACGTCGCCTATGCCAAAGCACATGAGGGCCAGCCAGCGATCTTCAGACTGCCGGCCGACGGCACGGGACGGCCAGAGCTCGTCGGCCCGGGGTCCTCTCCAGCGTTTCTGGGAGGCTAAATTAGACAACGATGAACAACCGCGATATCGCGACGTGGCGCATGCACGAGCACAGACTGTGGGGCACGCCGTTCGGCGATCCCGTTGAAGCGCTGCGCTGGTTTGGTGCCATGCAGGCGCAAGAGTTCGGCCCGGCGAAGTGGGCGCTCGGTCAGCGCACACGAGCGAGCGACGATGGCGCGATCGAAAGGCTCTACCGCGACGGCACGATCCTGCGCACCCACGTGCTGCGGCCGACGTGGCATTTCGTGCACCGCGACGATATCCGCTGGGTGCTGCAGGCGACCAAGGCCCGCGTGCACCAGGTCAACGGCACCTACTACCGCAAGTACGGAGTCGACGAGGAGTCGTTCGCCAAGTGCGCGACGGTGTTCACCAAGGCGCTCAACGGCGGCAACGAACTCAACCGTAAAGAACTCATGGACGTGCTTGCCAAAGACGCGGGACTCACCGCCAGCGGACTGCACATGGCCTATGTCCTCATGCGTGCTGAGCTCGAAGCCGTGATCGTGAGCGGAACCGTGGGCGGCAAAGCCCCAACTTACGCGTTCTTCGACGATCGCGTTCCAGATAAGAAGTCCTTGCCCGTGGAAGAAGCGATCGTGGAACTCGCCCGCCGCTACTTCACGAGTCGTGGCCCCGCGACAGTGAAGGACTTCGTCCGCTGGTGCAGCCTGACCGTGGCCGACACCAAGAAAGCCCTCTCGGTGCTCAACGCCGAGCAGGACGGAAACTTCTACTTCGTCAAACCAAACACGGGCAAGGCACCAAAGTCGCCGCGGATCGACCTTGTGCAGGGCTTCGACGAATACATCATGTCCTACAGCGAAAGCAAAGACGTCCTGCGCTCGGACACCCCGGCCCGCGACATCGACCTCAGGACGTACTTGCACGCGATCCTGCTTGACGGTCAGGTCATCGGGCACTGGCGGCTGGTGCCGAAGCCGCTGACTGTCGAAGCTGAGCTTTACCGCCCGCTGAGCAAGGCTGAGACAGCCGCCCTGGACAGCGCGGTGAAAAGGCTGGGCGAGTTCTTTGGTACCAAGGCATCCTGGCTCATTGCCGGGTCTTGATGGCCTCGGCGAGCGCGATCGTGACAGCGGGCGTGCCCACAATGGACAGTGGCATCCCGCCGTCTAGCGTGGTGGTCACCAGCCCGCCAGCGCGTTGCACAAGCAGATGCCCGGCGGCGGTGTCCCACAACGGAATGTCTGGCGACAGATAGGCGTCGTGCTCGCCCATCGTGATCAGCAGCATCGCCCAGGCGGCGGAACCAGTGCGCCGCTCCTGCCGCACGAGCGGACCCAACAGGGAGCGAAGCCGGGTTGCCACCTCACTGCGGCTTTGTTCGTGCGGCCGGCTGACCGTAATCACGGCTTCGGACAACGGTCTGCCCGGCAGCAAAGCCGGAACATAAGAACCGTCTAATCCCGACGGTGTAGTCGCTAGCCAGCGATCGTCAGCAGGACGGTAAATTACCGCTGCCGTGGGCACTCCCGCCACATAGGCGGCGACGCAGACCGCGTAGTCGGGAGTGCCCGCCACGAAGTTGGCTGTCCCGTCGAGCGGATCGACATACCAGCACACCGAAGTTGACCCAGCGAACCGCCCCGACTCCTCGGCCACGATGGCGTCGCCGGGCCGGTGCCGGCGGATGACTTCGGTAATCGCCTCCTCCGAAGCGAGATCCGCCGCGGTGACGAAATCCTCGATCCCGCCCTTGTCCCGCGTGGCCAAATCGTCGCGGGACACGGACACGATCGCCGCGGCACCTGCTCTGGCCGCCGCTAACGCCACCGAATGCAGATCATCAGACACGTGCTGAGCTTAGGCCCACCGCCGCATGCGGCATCTGCCAGCCTTCAGCCAGCCGTGAGGCCGCCACATTTCGGCCGTCACCGAAGAATTCACAGAACTTCATGATGAGCGGATCCCACTTCTCCGGGTCGACATAGTGGGTTCCAGGGATGATGAGCTCCTGCTCGACATGTGCTCGCAGGACTTTGACGTGAATGGTGCTGGCGCTGAGATCCCCGACCGGATGGATCGCGGTTACCTTGGCTTCCAGCTGAATCGGGCACTGCCGCACGCGCGGCGCCCACACGAGTTCCGACGCTTGCTGATTGAGGCCCGCGTGGGCGAACTTATCGGCCACATGGCGGTAACCCATGCGTGCCTTGCCTTCCGGCACAGAGTGCTTTCCGGTCGTCATAGCCAGGTTGTCGATAGCGGAGACCAAGCTGGACGGCACCAGGTTCAGCACACACTCGCGTTCGCGGGCCAGGTTCGCCGTTGTCTGCGAGCTGTTGCCCATTCCCAGCACGGCTTCCTGGCCCAGCCACCACGCTGATGACATCGGCGCGAGGTTAGCCGTGCCGTCCTCGTTACGGGTGCTGATGAGCACTACTGGAGTGCCGAAATACAGCACCTTCAAGTCGGTTTTCATATGCACCCGTCGAGCCTGTCACCGGCGGGACGCCCATGCTGGCGCTTTTCAGACGTCCCATCGCGTGACGCACGGGATCGAACACGGTACCTTTCCGACGTGCCTAAGCGATCTAAGCTGATTTGGTGGGTGTTCGGGGTGGTGGCCTCGGCTGCCGCTGCATGCACCGTGGTGTTGTATTGGCTGCTCCGCCGGGGCCGGCCTAGCGTCAGCACACCGGCACCGTCCAAATCCGACGGTGTGGTCACCCAGCCCGGCGGTGGGCCGCCGGTCGCACCGCCCAGCGGCGACACCAACGATGGCTGCCAGATTTCCTGCGACGATTCTTGCGGCCCAGCCACCGGCGCCGTTTGCGATGACGTGTTCAACGATGTCTGCCAGCAGCCGATGGATGATGTCTGCGGCGCCACGGCAGACAGTTGCACCTCGGGGAACGAGGGCTGCAATTCCGCAAGCGGCAGTTGCGACTCGGGATCCCGCAGTTGTGATACGGGCACAAGCAACTGTGGAAGCACCGTCGCCGGCAGCCACCTATTCCAGCTTCTCACCGGTGCCCAGCCATGGATGTCTGCGGCTGACACTCGGCCACGCGATCGGGTGACGCTTCCCGCACGGATCGGCGTTTGGGTGATCCGCGCCTATCAGCGTCACGTCTCGCGAAGTTTGGGCACGCGCTGCCGCTTCACCCCTAGCTGCAGTGAATATGGCGTGGACGCGTTGCGCCGCTATGGCGCGCTTGACGGCGCGATGCTCACGATCGCCAGGATTAGGCGGTGCACGGTCACGGTGCCTTTCGGCACCCTCGACCCGGCCTAGCGTCGCGTTAGGCGCGCTCGATGACGACCACCGGGATCTGGCGGGTGGCCTTGGCCTGATAGGTGGAATATTGCTGGAACAAGCCGGTCATCAGCTCCCACAACGCGGGCCGTTCACCGGGCTCGGCAAGGCGGGCGGTGGCGGGGAACACGTCCGGCCCGACCTGGACGGTGACGTTCGGGTCGGCGGCCAGGTTGAGGTACCACAACGGGTGCGTGGCTGAGCCGCCGTTGGACGCCACGACAATCAGCCGGTCGCCGTCTTGCCCGTAATACAGCGCGGTCCGCCGTAGTTTGCCGGACTTGCGGCCCCGCGTGGTCAGCAGCAGCGCGTCGTTGTTGTAATGACGGTGGCCTTTAGCGCCATCACTGTCCACGTAGGACTTGATGTGGTTGGCTACCCAGCCGGTCGGGCTGTCAATCACTTCTTCGTCAGAGGGCATCCGCCAAGACTACTGAACGGCTCTCCAGTACTGCTTATTTTTCTCGTCACGCACGACTATCCCGATCTTGGCCAGCTCTTCGCGCAGCTCAGAGGCGTCGTCTTCGCGGTCTTTGCTGATGGCTTTGGCCCGCGCTTTGAGCACCGCGTTGGCGGCACCGGGCACCGACGGGTCGTCTTCGATCCAGCGGCGGAACTCGGCGGCATGCGGATCGGCGTCCAGCCAGCGGTAACCATGCTTCTCAAAGGCCGGGCGCAACGCCGTACCCTCTAGGTCGGATTTTTCTCTGGCGAGTTCTTCGGTGTTCTTGCCCAGGAGCACCAAGTATTTCCCGTCCAGAAAGACCGCGGCGATCTTCGAGCGGTGAAACTCCTTGGGGTCCTTCCATTTGCGGTTCAGCTCCACGCTGTCACCGGACAAGGCCACACTCATGCTCTCGGCGGCGGCGAGGAATGACACGACAAGGCCGATGAGGGCGCCAATCGCCAGGGCGCCGATGGTGGCGTGGGGTTCTTTGATCGAGGCGATCAGCTTGAAGGGCCCTTGGAGCGGTGCCCACTGCAGGCCCGCCACCCAGCCAGCGATCGACTTGAGTAGCCATCCCGCCGCGGCCCCGATCACCGGGAACCCAGTCCACACGAGCACGGGAATCCAGCGGGGTTCGGTCACCACGTCGCGATCGCTCATGGGCCTTAGCCTAAGACAGCTCCGCGTCATGGATGAGGATGGCTGCCTGCACCCGGTTGCTCAGCCCGAGTTTGGCCAGCGCCCGGCTCATATGGGCCTTCACGGTCGTCTCGGCCATGTCGAGCTGACGGGCGATCTCCGCATTGGACAGACCGAGCCCCGCTTGGCTGACGACCTCCATTTCCCGGTCGGTCAGTACGGTCAAACGCTGCCTGGCGTTGTGCGCGAGCGACGGTCCCTTGCTAGCGAACGAACTGATGAGCCGCCGGGTAACAGTTGGTGAAAGCATGGCGTTGCCTGCCGCGACCGTGCGTACGGCTTCGGCGAGATCCTTCGGCGGCGTGTCTTTGAGCAGGAATCCGACCGCTCCGGCACGCAGTGCCCGGTGCACATATTCGTCTATATCAAACGTCGTCAGCATGACGATCTTCGGCGGATCCGGTTGCTGGTTCAGCTCTTCGGCGGCACTCAGCCCATCGCGCCCGGGCATCCGGACGTCCATCAGGACCACCTGCGGGCGGTGCCGCACGACCGCTTCCACGGCTTCGTTTCCGTCCCGGGCTTCGGCGACGACGGCGATGTCCCCGGCCGCTTCGAGGATCATCCGCAACCCTGAGCGCACCAGTGCTTCGTCATCGACAATCAAAACCCGGATCATTCGGGGGTACTCCTTAAGCTTCGCCCGGAAGAAACGCGGTGACCGTGAATCCGCCGTCAAGACGGGGCCTGGCTTCGAACCGGCCGTAAAGCAGCGCGACTCGTTCACGCAAGCCGATCAGCCCGAGCCCGCTGCCGGGAAGGCGCTCCGCACCGGACCGGGCCGGCTCGTTGTCCACCTTCAGCTCCACCGAGCTGCCAAGGTAGTGCATGCTGACCCTCGTGTCGGCGCCGCCGGAGTGCTTGACGACGTTGGTCAGCGCCTCCTGCACGAGGCGATAGGCGGTGCGCTGCACGACAAGAGGCAGCGGTCTCGCCTCGCCGGTTTGGGTATAGGTGACGTTCACTCCAGCGGCCCGTGTCTGGTCGAGCAGACGCTCCAGATCGGACAGATCAGGTTGCGGTGCCAGGTCACCGGTATCTTCTGTGCGCAGAACCCCAAGCACTTGCCGCAGCTCGGTTAGCGCCTCGCGGCCCGTGGTGCGGATCAGGGCCGCCTCGGTGCTGAGCTTCTCGTCGGCCGTGTTGACTTCGATCGCCCCGGCGTGCAAGACCATGAGGGCGACCCGGTGGGCCACAACGTCATGCATTTCGCGGGCGATCCGTGCGCGTTCCTCAACGCGTGCCTGCTCGGCCCGGGTGGCCTGCTCCCGTTCTAGCCGCGCGGCTTTGTCCTCAAGCGCGGCGAAGACCTGCCGGCGGGCGCGCACCGCGAAGCCCACCGCGAACGGCAGGCCGACCATGAGGCCATAGACCGCCATGCCGACCAAGGAGCCGGTGCCCAGGTCATCGGTGTGGGCGATGCCGAACGCGGTCGGGACGACGACAGCGGTGGCCGCCGCGGCCAGGTAGGCGAAGATGTGCGGCCAGCGGCTTAGCCGCAGCGCGACGTAATAGGACAGCACACCGACGACGGGAAACATCGTCAGCAGGCACCAGCCGAGCGTGGCGACTACGGCCAGCGGCCAGATCCAGCGGCGGGCCAGCCCAGCGGTCAGCCCGGCGAGCGCGGCCCCGGTGAACAGCAACGGGTAGATCACGTCGGAGCCGGAGTACTCGCTCATGGTCTGCACCGGCGTGACGCCAGGCGAGGAGAGCGAGGCGATGGCCACGATGCCACCGAGCCCCCACGGGGTAACTCGGCGGATCAGCCGGGTCACGCGCTGTTCGTCCACCAACCGAGCGTAGGCCGCGCGGTGGCGATCGTCTCTGCTGCCAAAGTCACAAGCGCTGCAACTTAAGTAGGAGGCCCGAAAGCACTCAAGCCAGATTTGGCTTCGCCCAGCGCACGGAAGCCTTGCCACCATGACGAGAGGTGCGGCCGCACGGGCCGTTGAGCTGACAAAGATTTATGGGCAGGGCGAGGCGCGGGTGACCGCTTTGGCCGGGGTAACGGTCAGCTTCCACGCGGGCGAACTGACCGCCATCATGGGCCCCTCGGGCTCGGGGAAATCGACACTTATGCACTGCGTGGCCGGTCTTGATACCGCCTCGAGCGGGAAGTCCTGGATCGGGGACACAGAACTTTCGGCGCTTAGCGATGACGCCCTGACGATTTTGCGGCGCGACCGCGTGGGATTCGTCTTTCAGGCGTTCAACCTGCTGCCGACATTGACAGCGATCGAAAACATCGTGCTTCCGCTCGACCTGGCCGGGCGCAAACCTGACCCGGCGCACGCCGATGCCATCATCGACGCGATTGGCCTGCGCGACCGGCTGCACCACCGCCCAGGCCAGCTTTCTGGCGGGCAACAGCAGCGCGTGGCGTGTGCCCGCGCGCTCATCACCAAGCCTGACGTCATCTTCGCTGACGAGCCCACGGGAGCGCTGGACTCACGCTCGTCGGCCGAGCTGCTGAGCCTGTTGCGGCGCAGCGTCGATGAGCTACGCCAGACCGTGGTCATGGTGACGCACGACCCGGCCGCGGCCGCCTACGCCGACCGGGTGCTGTTCCTCGCCGATGGCCAGATCGTCGGCGAGCTGCTCAAGCCCGACGCCGACAGCATCCTGGACCGCATGCGCGATCTGGAGCACCGGGCGGTGACGGTCTAATGCTGCGCGCCGTATTACGCGATATGCGAGCGCACCCGGGGCGGATGGCGATGACGTTGGTCGCGATCGTGCTCGGGGTGGGGTTCGTCGTGGCCACGTGGGTCGTGTCCGACTCGGCCGCCGAGACCGTCTCCAGTGGATCGTCCAGATCGGACGTTGCGGTGCAGGTGACGGGGGAAGAGCTGACACCGGAAACGGTCAGCGAACTTCGGGCGCTGCCGGGTGTGACGAAGGCCCAAGGCGTCGCCTTCGGTTACTCGGCGCTCGTCGGCAAGGACGGGAAGATCAGCGGGTACTCCTTCCCCGACATGGGCGGCACCGCCTGGGATTCCAGCGAACGGTTCAGTCTTGTCAGCGGCCGGGCTCCGGCCACTGACAAGGAAGTCGCGCTGGAAGAAGCATCCGCCTCCGATGCTGGCGTGGGCGTGGGGGAGAGCGCACGGTTACTCAACGGCGACGGCAGTTCCCGCGACGCCACTGTCGTTGGCATCTACACCTATCGCCGGCTTTCCGTGGACGAGTCCACACCGGTGGCCGCGTTCGATCCAGCGACCGCTAAGCAGACGCTCGGGGAGAAGTATTCCTGGATCGAGCTAACCGGCACCGATGCCACAGCGATCGCCAAAGCCATTGCCGGCCTTGGACTGGACGCCAAAACCGGAGTTGAGCTGAAGGCCGACCGCGAAAGAGCGGCGACCAGTGAGGCTGAATTCGCGCGCAACTTCCTGCTCGCCTTCGCCGGTGTCGCCCTGCTGGCCGGGATGTTCGTCATCGCCAACACGTTCACGATGCTGGTGGCGCAACGGTCGCGGCACTTCGCGCTCCTGCGCGCCGTGGGTGCGCGGCGGGGTCAGGTGCGCCGGGCGATCATCGCCGAAGCGGCCGTGCTCGGCCTGATCGGCTCCACTATCGGTGCGGCCCTTGGTGTTGGCCTCGGCTGGCTCGCGATGACGCTCATCCGCACGACGGGGGAGACCATCGTCTTCGCCGTATCACCGCTCGCGATTCTGATCGGTTACCTGGTTGGTGTGGTGGTGACCGTGGTCGCCGCCTACGGTTCGGCTCGCCGGGGCTCAGCTATCGCTCCGGTCGCCGCGTTGCGGGCCGACGCGTCGCTGCCGCGCCGCTCGATCGTCCTGCGGACGGTCGCTGGAGCGATCTTCATCACCGGCGGCGTGGCCGCTGTGATCGCCACGAGTGGCACCCCGCTATCGAAGATGGAACGTGCCGTGGGCATGGGCGGTGCCCTGATCGCCTGGCTGGGCGTGCTGTTCTTGGCGCCGTTGCTCGCGTCGGCCTTCCTGAAGCCATTGTCCAAAGTGGCCAGAAGCGCGACCTCGCGGCTGGCCGTGCGCAACGCGATCCGGGATCCTCTGCGGACCGCCGCTACCGCGTCGGCGCTGATGATCGGGCTGGCGCTGGTCACCTCGTTTGCCACGGTGAGCAGTTCCGTTGAGGAGGTCATGACGAAGACCGTCAAGAATGACCTCCCGGCGCAAACCCTTGCGGTGCAACCTGTTCAGGCTTGGTTCGATCTGCCTGAAGCAGTCATCGAGCGAGTGAAGGGCATGTCGCCCAAGGACAGTGTCGCGACGCCGGTGCAAGGCGGAGTGCGTGTCACACTTCCCGGCCACGAGCTGCGCGGGCAGACGTGGACGGCGGTTGAACCGGCCGCTATCGGGACGGTCCTCACTCCGCCTATCAAGGAAGGACGCTGGGACCTTAAGGGCGGCTTCGCCGTTTCGACGGAGCTGGCCGACGAGTTCGGGCTGAAAGTGGGCACGCAGCTGACCCTGCACTTCGAGGAGGCCGCGCCGATCACCGCTCCCGTCACGGGGATTTACCCGGATAGTTACGTCATGCGGGGCGTCGTTCTGAACAAGGAGCTGCTTCCGGCCGGGCTCAAAGGGTACCCACTGGGGGTCTTCGTCAAGGGTGGCGACCAGAGCAAGCTGACCGCGGCCTTGGCTGACCGGCCCGATGTGGTTGTGCGCGATCGTGATGGCCTCATCGCCGCGCAGACCGAGCCGATCCGGCTGGCGCTGGGGATCATCTCAGCGTTGCTGGGAGCGGCTGTCGTGATCGCGGTGTTTGGCGTGGTAAACACGCTGGCGCTGTCGGTGCTGGAGCGCACGCGGGAGATCGGGGTGTTCCGGGCGGTTGGTGCGACGCGCAAACTCGTGCGCAGCTCGGTCAGATGGGAAAGCATCGTGATCGCCAGTTATGGCGGGGTGCTCGGCATCGGGGTCGGTGTCCTATTAGGAGCCGTGATGCAGCACGTCATCTTGACCCAGCCCATCTTCAGCCTGACCGTCCCGTGGCTGCTCGTGGGCGGCGCACTGGCCGGGATGGTCGTGGTGGGAGTCGTCGCGGCGCTTTGGCCAGCGCGCCGGGCAGCTCGCACCGACGTGCTGGCCGCGATCGCGACCGCGTAACTACTTGTAGTAGGTCACGACAAGCTGAAGCGCGGTGAAACAGCGGTGATATTGCGTGTCCCACGGGTTCGGGCGGGCTAGGTCATCGATGATGCGCATCAGCAGGCCGTGATTGCTCGCGGCGCCGGAAGCCCAGTCCTGGGCGATCCTCGTGATCGTCCAGGACCAGACGCCTTCGTAGGCCGGTTTGTCGCCCGAACATCCTTGCGGGTCTTTGGTTGTCGCCTCGTTCACCGAGGTCGTGGGCGGCTGATTGAACCAGCTCGACTGATCGTGGTTCCAGGCGGCCGTGATGCGCTGCAGTTTGACCGCTTGACTGGCCGTGCAGCCCCAGCCCCAGCTGCCGGGAGCGACGACTTTGGCCGACGCGATTTCCTTGCCCAGGAACGCGTTGACGTCAAACTTGAACAACGTCCGGTGCACACGCCGCCGATCCGGGTTCGACGTATCGACATAGCCCGCTTCGGCTGGGTGGCCGACATTGGTGCCATCGGACAGGATCGACCGCAGGAACTTGGTGTCCAGCGTCATCGTCGCGGTCTGCCGCGGCGGCGCGGGTGCTGCTGTCGTGGGAGCCGTGCCCGGCTTTGGACCGTCCACAGTGGACGGCGCTGACGCTGTGGCCGACGCTTCCGCTGACGGCGACACCGAAGGCGACCCGACCGCGATCACCGGCATATCCCAAGCCGGGCCGGTCGCCAAGACGTGACCTTGATGGCCATTGTCTTCGTTGCCGGTCAGCATGACGCCACCAGCGGTGGCAACAACGGCAGCGAGCAGCGCCGCGGGAAGAATGGCCCGATCCATTCGCTTTCTCCTCGTCCCCTGCCGCTGACCAAAATACAGGAGATTCGGGCCCTAGATGAGGCGGCGGTTGGCGAGGCTAGGGAGTTCTGTGCGGATCTTGGCGAGCCGGGCCAGGTCGAGGTCGGCGATGGTGACGCCGACGGTGTCGGGGGCTTGAGCGATTACCGTGCCCCAGGGGTCGATGACCATGCTGCGGCCAAAACAGGTGCGGCCCGGGTCGTGGTCACCGATCTGGCCCGCGGCGATGACGTAGCACTGGTTTTCGATGGCGCGGGCGCGCAGCAGCACTTCCCAGTGGTCGCGGCCGGTATGCAGCATGAACGCCGCTGGCACGACGATGACCTGGGCGCCGCCTTCGACGGCGAGGCGCCGGTAGAGCTCGGGGAAGCGCAGGTCGTAGCAGATCGACAGGCCGACGCGGACACCTTCGACATCGGCGACGACGGTCTCTTCACCGGCCGCGATGGTGGCTGACTCCAAATAGGACACTCGCCCGGGGATGTCCACGTCGTAGAGGTGGATTTTGCGGTAGGCCGCGACAAGGTAACCCTCGCGGTCGAAAAGCGGTGCCGTGTTGTGCGAACGGCCGGGGGAGCCGCTGGCCTCGTGGAACGATCCGGCTAGTACCCACATGCCCAGCTCGCGAGCTGCCTCGGCGAAGAACGTGGCGTATTCGCCGTCGAGCTTTTCCGCAGCGGGAGTGCCTTCGGCGGGCCCGAGATAGTCGGTGAATTCGGGCAGCACAGCCAAATCGGCACCGGCCGCGGCGGCGCGCGTCAGCAGGTCACGCGCCACGGCAAGGTTGGCCGCGCGGTCGTCTCGGGCGTTGAGCTGGCAAACAGCGACTCTCATCATCGGCTCCGGAAGCTCGACAGTCTGGATATTCCTTCGTTGAGCACCCCGTCAGACTTGCAGAACGCGAACCGGACGAACCGCCGCCCGGTTTCGGTGTCGTCAAAGAAGACCTGGGCGGGAATCGCGACCACGCCACCCTTGACCGCCAGATCCTGACATAGGTCGATGCCATCGGCATAGCCCAGCGAGCGGGCGTCGATTTGCAGGAAATACGTTCCCTCACACGGATAAACAGACGCGCCAAGGGTTTCGAGCCCATCGCGCAGCCGGTCACGCCTCTCTTGCAGGTCATCGCGCAGCCGAGTGACCCAGCCCATTTCCTGCGTCAGGCCAACCGCGATCGCCGCGTGAAACGGCGTGCCGCCGGCGAAGGTTAGGAACTGCTTGGCCTTACGCGCGGCGGCGACAAGTGGCGACGGTCCGCAGACCCAGCCCACCTTCCAGCCGGTGACGCTGAAAGTCTTGCCAGCGGAGGAGATCGTGAGAGTCCGCTCAGCCATGCCGGGCAGTGTCGCGAGCGGAATGTGCTGCTTGCCGTCATAGATAAGGTGTTCGTAAACCTCGTCGGTGACCGCGATCAAGTCGTGCTCCTGGCACAACTGCGCGATCAGGTCCAGCTCTTCGCGAGTGAACACCTTGCCCGTCGGATTGTGCGGACTGTTCAGCAGCAACAGCCGAGCCTTGGGCGTGATGGCCGCGCGCAGTTCGGCAGGGTCAAACGTGAAGCGAGAACCTTCCGAGCGCAGCTGCACCGGCCGGCGTACCGCCCCGGCCATCGCCAAGTTGGCCAAATAGCTGTCGTAGTAAGGCTCGAAGACCACCACTTCGTCGCCCGGCTCGCACAGAGCGATCAGCACAGCCGCGATCGCCTCGGTCGCGCCAGCCGTGACCATGATGTCGCCGAACTGCTGTCCGTAGTGGTCAAGCCGCGTCTTAGCGATCGCTTCGCGCAACTCCGGCAAACCATCGAGCGGAGGGTACTGATTGAGCCCGCCCGCGATCGCCGATTGCGCCGCGGCCAGCACGGCAGGCGGGCCGTCGCTGTCGGGGAAACCTTGACCGAGGTTGACCGCACCCGTCCGCCGGGCCAGAGCGGTCATCTCAGTGAAGATGGTCGTCCCGACGCTGCGAAGCTTCGAACTAGTAGGCTCGCGCACGCGCTAAGGGTAGCTGCCTGGTGTCGTAGAGTCCCGGCTTGCTCGCTTGTGCACGCGCCGGCCCGGCCGCCTTCTGCATCTCGCGGGCTTGCTGCTCGGCGAAGAAGGCTTCCTGGCGCAGGTTGCGCACGGCTGTCGCGGCCAGTTGAGCTGATTCCCAGGCCTTGGATTCCTTGACGACAGCCGCCTTGTGCTCGCGCAGCAGACTTTCGCGGATGCGCCGTTGCAGGATGACTTCCTGCTTAACCGGGTGCAGCCGTGGGTCCCAGCCGTTGCGGTGAGCCAGGGCGTCGCTGAGGTCCAAGGCGGACAGCTGGCGGTGACTGCATGCACGCATCGCGGCGCGGTGCAGGTAACGCTCGCGATCGGCGTATTCCGCTGGTGTCTTTGGGGTTTCGGGATCGGGCAGGGCGAGGGTCGCCTCGATGCGGCGGGTTAGCGCGTCGCCTTCCTCAAAGGCCTGCCATGTTTGCGCGGCCTGATTCATGGCTGCCAGCCAGGCTTCGCGCCGCTTGCGCGCGGTTTCTTCGGCCTGATCGGCGATGGAGCGCAGTCTTCTCGCGTGCAGGCGCAGCTCACGCGCCTCGGAGCTGAGACGCACACGCTTGAGAACGGGGCCAAGCGCCGGATCTGGCGCGTTGGCAGCGACCGGCTTGACGCGCTTGTCGCGTGGCATAAGGAACGCCACGCACATCGCGGCGACGAGGAGGAGTAGGGACCAGATAGCGAGGGCATGCTGGACGTCGGAAAAGAATTCAGCAACAACAATGTTCATGTGAGCACCTAGCGAGGGGAGAGGAGTGAGAAGGGTGAAAGGGGAGCTCTAGACGCCGAAACGCGGCGGAGCTCGCTCGCCCAATGGTGCGAAGGAAGAGGTAGTCACGGCTGACCGGGCGTCTGTAAACGACACGAGGGCCACAAAACCGAAGTGGTGCAATAGTTCGCGCACTATGGAAGCGGCGCTGGCCTGCCCGGCTTCAAGCCGGGCGACAAGCGGCGCCCATCCAGTGATCAATCGCGCGAATGCGACCACGATTCATAACTTACCCCATGCACCCGCATTGTCCATATCGGGGGTCGTCCCTCCGCTTAGGACAGCCGGCGCCGCCGCGTGCCCACCCAGAACAAAATCGCGCCGGTACCAAGCATCGCGGCACCTGTTTGGACATATGCGCCGATGGATGTGCCGGTCGCGGGCAAGGTCGGCACGAAGACGGTGAAGGTGCCCGCCGGAATGTTCACCGGACCTTCTTCGGTTTTGACGATGATCGGGAAGTCCGTCGGCCCGGTGATCTCACCGCAGGAACCGGTGGTCAGGTGCAGGTTGTAGCTGCCGTCAGCTACCCCGTCGATGACGGCCTCGCCGTTAGCGCCGGTTTCGGCTGTCACAGGGTTGCCATTCGCGTCAAGAATCGGGGTGCCATCCGGTTCGTCCAGTTCGACCGTCGCGGGGCACTCCGGGGTCACGCCGCCAACGGGAACGACGACCGGGACGGACTTGGTGGCCAGCCACAGCTGGAACACGGGAAAACCAACGATGGCAGTGAACTTGAACGTCAGCGTCTTGATGGCGGCGGTCGGCTCGAACCACGCCGAAGCACCCATGGTGTCGAGCGTGTTGCCTGTTAGCCTCGACGTCCCTGGGTTCCAGGTGGGAACATCCGTGAACGGACCGGGGCCGGCGCAGCTGCCGGGCTTCGGTGAAGAGGCGCAGTAGTTGAAGGTGCTCTGAAAACCTAGCTGTGCCGCGGGAACCGGGTCGCCGTTTTCGTCTGTGGCGGAGATCTGGACCCGGTCGGCGTCGACGTCACCGACCGCGAACGCCCACTTGCCAGCGGGTGTGGGCGAATCAAAGGTCCACGTGCTCGTGGATTCCGTGATGCCAGCAGCGGTGGAGATGTTGAGGTAGTTCATGTTCTGTGAGCTGCCGTACGCGGCGCCAATGGGTGTCCCGGGACCCATGAAAGCGCTCGCGCCACTGGGTGAGCTGACGGACGTCGCGTTGGAAGCCATGCTGGCCATGGGGAATCCAGCGGCGGGCGTGCCCTTGGCGGTCCAGTTGCCGTTGCTGCCAGACAGCGCCCAGTTCGCATAGGTTCCGGGCTCGGCGCCATAGGCGGCCGACGGAATGAGGCTTACGGCTGTGGTGATAAAAGCGGTAATGCCCAGCTTTGTGGTACGGCGCACAGTCGCATAACGATCTAGCTGGCGATTTAGGTGTTCCCTGAACGTTCGTAGATCCTATATGATTCGCGGGTGCGGATAGCCCTCTTCGTGACCTGCCTCAACGACGTGCTCTTTCCCCGCACGGGCATCGCTGTGGTGTCGCTTTTGGAGCGTCTGGGGCACGAGGTCGTCTTTCCGCAGGAGCAGACTTGCTGCGGTCAAATGCATGCCAACAGTGGGTACTCTGCACCCGCCCGGGCATTGGAATCCCTTACCGAGCAAGCGTTCGCGGGCTGTGAGGTGATCGTGTCGCCCAGCGGCTCCTGTGTGGCTCACCTTCGCGCGCACACTTCGCTGCCGGTGTACGAGCTGTCCGAGCTGCTCATCGACGTCCTCGGCGTGACCGACGTGGGCGCGCGGTTTCCGCATCGGGTCACCTATCACCCGTCGTGTCACGGGCTGCGCATGCTGCGCCTGGGGGACCGGCCACGGCGGCTTCTCGAAGCGGTTGACGGACTGGAGTTTGCCGAGCTGCCCGACGCGGAACAATGCTGTGGCTTCGGCGGAACGTTCGCCTTGAAGAACGCCGCCGTTTCCGGGGCCATGCTCGCCGACAAGTGCGCGGCGGCCTGCGCGACTGATGCCGCTTTCCTGACCGCTGGCGACAACTCGTGTCTAGCTCACCTGAGCGGTGGCCTCGCGCGCCGCCCCGGCGCGCCCAAAGCCGTTCACTACGCGGAAATCCTCGCCGGCACCGTAAAGACCGGCGCATGAACGCGCGGCCTTTCGAACTGCCACCAACAGGCTCCGGCATGGGGGTCGTCAGTAAGGTGCCGTTTGAGAAGGCCGCTCCGGTGTTTCTGGGGAATCCTCAGCTGCGGGCGAATCTCGGCAACGCGACCCGGACGATCCGGGGCAAGCGGGCGGCGGTGATCGCGGAACTGGACGACTGGGAGGGCCTGCGCTCACAAGCCGCGTCCATTAAGGACGATGTGCTCGACAACATGCCGTCCTACCTGGCTGCTTTCACCGCGGCGGCCGAAGCGGCGGGCGCGACCGTTCACCGTGCCGCAGACGCCGCGGAAGCGTGCGCTCTCGTGGCCTCCCTCGCCGGTGACGCACGCGAGGTCATCAAGGTGAAGTCGATGGCCACGCAAGAGATCGGCCTGAACGAAGCCCTTGCGGCGGCAGGGATTTCCGCCATCGAGACCGACCTCGCTGAACTGATCGTTCAGTTGGCCGATGACACCCCCTCACACATTCTGGTGCCCGCGATCCACTACAACCGCAGCCAGATCCGCGACATCTTCGCCGCCCGGATGCCGGGGTTCAGCAGCCCGTCCGATGAGCCCGCCGAGCTGGCCGCCGCGGCCCGCTCCTATCTGCGCCAGAAGTTCCTCACCACTGACGTGGCCGTCTGCGGCGCCAACTTCGCCGTCGCGGAGAGCGGGTCGCTCGTGGTCGTGGAGTCCGAAGGCAACGGGCGCATGTGCCTGACGCTGCCCAAGAAACTCATCGCCGTGGTCGGCATCGAGAAGCTGTTGCCCCGCTTCAGCGATCTCGGCGTGTTCCTGCAGCTGCTGCCACGGTCAGCCACCGGTGAGCGGATGAACCCGTACACGTCGATATTTACCGGTGTCACCCCAGGGGACGGGCCGTCGTCGGTGCACATCGTGCTGCTCGACAACGGGCGGTCCAACCTGCTCGCCGATCCCGTTGGCCGTCCAGCGCTGCGGTGCATTCGATGCTCGGCGTGCCTCAACGTGTGCCCGGTCTACGAACGCGTGGGCGGGCACGCCTATGGCTCGGTTTACCCGGGGCCGATCGGGGCGATCCTGTCACCGCAACTGACCGGGCAGCAAGCCGGTGCCAACAGCAGTCTTCCTTATGCGTCAACGCTTTGCGGCGCCTGCTATGACGTGTGCCCGGTGAAGATAAACATCCCGGAGATCCTGGTGCACTTGCGTCAGCAGGGGCCGCATCCGGTCGCGGAGAGCGCGGTGATGCGTACGCTCAGCTGGGTCATGCGGGACCGGCGCCGGTGGAAAGCCGCTGTGCGCTTGGCGCGCACGGGAGCCGCGCCTGCGCGGTTCTTGACGCGGCGCCGTGGCGGGACGATCCGCCGGCTGCCCTTCCCCATGTCGGCGTGGACGGAGCACCGGGACGCTCCGCTGCCGGCGAGCCAAAGCTTCCGGGACTGGTGGGCCAAGCGCCATGACTCTTGAGATGTTCGCCGACCGTCTCCGTGACTACAAGGCAGGAGTAACGCTTTGTGCCGCAAGCGAAGTGGCCGCGGTAGTCGCCTCACTTGTGTCCGAAGTGGTCGTAGCTCCCGGCTTGCCAACCGAGTGGGCGCCAGCGTTCGCCATCACGGACACCGGCTTTACCCCAGCGGAGCTGACCCGTCCCGTGCTCACGGGATGTGCCGTCGCCATCGCGAGCACAGGAACCATCGTGCTCGACGGTGGACCGGGTCAGGGGCGTCGCGTGCTCACCCTCGTGCCAGACCATCACGTGTGCGTCGTGCGCACCGAGCAGATCGTCGCTGACGTACCAGACATGTTCGCCGCCTTGGCAGATCCCACCCGGCCGCTGACCCTCATCTCGGGCCCGTCAGCCACGAGCGACATCGAGCTGAACCGCGTCGAAGGCGTGCACGGCCCGCGCCGGCTCGACGTGATCATCGTCGTTCAGTGACAAGCCGTGGAACCTATGTCAGTAAACGTCTTTCCGGGCACGGGAACGAACTCCCAGTCGTAACTGGCCGGGCGCAGCGTTAACTTCAGCACGCCGAAGGTGTCGTTGTTGCGGATTTCGCTGTTCGCCGCGACGCGCGTGAAAGCGTAGTGATTCGACCCGCCCATCCCGGCGACAAACTGCCGGATTCCGCTAGTGACGTCGAGCCTGCCTGCCGGGTCCTGTGGCGCGAACCGTTCGTACTGGTGGTTGTGTCCACCCAGGACAGCTTCGACACCGAAGTCATACAGGGCTTGAAACAGCGGCAGCGTCTCTGGTGTTGGCTTGTGGTTTAGTCCCGAAGTGAACAGGGGATGGTGCCACATCGCCAGCGTGCACAGCCGGGGATTGCTGGCCAGATCGGCCCGCAGCCACTGCTCCTGCGGCGATCCCGCGACGCAGGCGACGAACTCGCAGTTTGAGTTGAGCACGACGACATGCCAGGCACCGAGGTCATAGGAGTAGTAACCCTTGTCGCGGTCGCCTGCGGCGGCACCAAAGTAGTCGTAGTAACCCGCGGCGTCAGGTTCCTTGTATTCGTGGTTGCCAGCCACCGGCCGCGTGCGTGCCTTGTGCCGGCCCCAGGTCGGTTCATAACAGTCCTGGAACGACAGCCACGACCCGGTGGGGTAGACGCCGTCGCCCAGCAACGCGACGGTTCCGGGGATCGAGTCGATGAGTCCTGCGGTCTCGGTGTCGCCTGTCGTCCAGCAGGAGGAGACGTCACCGGCCGCCAGCACGACCGGGTCGTCGCTGAACGTTTCGGTCACGACGTGCAGTTGCGGACCGTGCGCTCCGGCTTCCCGGGCGTCAAAGACGAGCGCATCGCCTGACTCGGCGGTGATCGCGATGCTGAACGTTCCGTTGCCTGTCACCAGTTGACGCAGGTCGGCTTCGGCCCACTCACCGCGCTTCGCGAGACGCATCTTGCCCAGTGCCACGCCATCAACCGTGGGCTGGCTGGCCCATGTGACGTTTTCGGCCCACGAATTCGTCACCGCACGGACCGTCCCGCCGTGCTTGCTGCTCGACGCGAGCCGCAACCGAAGGCGCGCTTGGGTCACCGCTCCGGTCAGTCCGGTCACGTCGAACTTCAGGAACACCCGCCGGGTGGGGGAGCTGTCGGCGATCAGGCGTCTCGTGGAGCCGAAGCTCTCGCGGGGCTCACTTTTGTCCACATAAGTGTCAGCCACGGCGGCGAAAGCTGTGCTCTGTGCCGCGAGTGCAGGCAGCGGCGGCACGAAGGTGGCGTTGACCGTGATGACCAAAAGGGCAGCCGCAAGCGTTCGCCTCACGAATAGTCCTCACATGAGCCTAGCCAGAGCCCCCGGCAGCTCTGGCAGTCAACCCACTAAACGATCACCATTAGGCGAGGTGACCGCCAATAGAGGTATATCCGCGCAACAAATCGCGCGAGATGATCAAGCGCTGCATCTCGTCGGTGCCCTCAAAGATGCGCAGCAGCCGGACATAGCGGTACCACCGCTCGATGGGCAGCTCGCGGGTGTAGCCCATGCCACCGTGGATCTGCATCACGCGGTCGACGACGTTGTTGGCCATCGTCGCGCCATACAGCTTGGCCATCGACGAGGAGTGCCGTGGGTCCATGCCCTGATCGACCGTCCACGCCGCACGCAGAATCAGCCATCGGGCCGCCTCCAGCTCGGTCTCCGAATCCGCGATCATCCACTGGATCGCTTGGTACGTAGCGATTTTCGCCCCAAACGTCTCACGGTTGTTCGCGTGCTCGATGGCCATCTGCAGTCCCCGCTCGGCGATCCCGAGCGCGTGCGAGGGGATGATGTAGCGGCCCTTGCCGATCCATTTCATCCCGAGCTCGAAGCCCTGGCCTATCTCGCCCAGGATGTTGCGGTGTGGCACGCGCACGTTGTCGAACACGAGACTGGCCGGCCCGCCTTCGCCCATCGTCTGGATCCACTCCGAGCGCCAGCCCATGTCCCGGTCGACGAGGAACGCGGTGGTGCCGCCACCCCGGACACCCTTTTCCCGGTCCGTCACCGCGACGACGATGACGAAATCGGCGTCATGCCCGTTGGTGATAAACGTCTTCTCGCCGTTGAGCACCCAGTCGTCCCCGTCGCGGCGAGCCGAGAGCTTGATATTCGCGGCGTCCGATCCCGCGCCGGGCTCGGTGATGGCGAAACAGGAGATGCGATCGCCCGAGATCGTGGGGAGCAAGAACTCCTCGCGCTGGGAAGCGTTGGCGTAGAACAGAATGTTGTCGGCCTCACCGCCGAAGCGAAACGGCACCCACGAGCGCCCGATCTCGGTCCAGATCAGCGACTGCATCACGGCGGGCAGGTTCATCCCGCCAAATTCCTCCGGAGTGGACAGTCCCCAGAAGCCAAACTGCTTAGCTTTGAGCTGGAGCTCACGCAACTCGTCGCGCGACAGGCCGGGCTGATGTGCCCGTTCGCGGCGCAGCACCTCCTGCTCCAGCGGCATGACTTCCTTGCGGATGAAACTGCGGGCGGTGTCGCGAACGGCTCTTTCTTCGTCGCTTAGCGAGAAGTCCACGTGCGGGATATCCCTTCTACACGAAGGCGTTGACGCCGGTGAGCGCCCGCCCGATGAGGAGTTGCTGGATCTGGCTGGTGCCTTCATAGAGCGTGGTGACGCGGGCGTCCCGCAGGTACTTGCCCGCTGGTGTCTCGTCGACATAACCAGCCCCGCCGAACACTTGCAAGGCATTGTTCGCCGCCCGGACAGCGGCTTCACTGGCGAACAGTTTCGCCATCGACGCCTGCGTGGCGAACGGCTCGTGCCGGTCGATCAGATCGGCCACCTGCCAGGTGAGCAGACGGGCCGCCGCTGTGTCGACCGCTATCTCGCTTAGGAGCTGCTGCACGAGCTGGAAGCTGGCGATGGGTTTGCCAAACTGGGTGCGCTGGCCGGCATAGGTCAACGCGGCGTCGAGGCAGCCTTGAGCGATGCCAACGCATCCCGCCGCCACGGACATGCGTCCTTTGTCGAGCGTGGACATGGCGATAGCGAAACCCCGGCCTTCATCGCCGAGGCGCGCTGTGTCTGGTACCCGCAAAGAATCAAAGAACAGCTCGGCGGTGGGCTGGCCACGTAGCCCAAGTTTCCCTTTGATCTCCCTTCGGGAAACCCCATCCATGGGTACTAGGAAAGCCGTCACCCCACGCGGTCCCGAACCCCCGGTCCGGGCGAACACGAGTGCCACATCGGCCCACGTGCCGTTGGTGATGAACACTTTGGACCCTGTGAGCAGCCAGTCACTCCCATCACGGGCTGCCCGCAGGGTTAGTGATCCGGCGTCGGATCCGGTGCCCGGCTCGGTTAGAGCAAAGCAGCCCAAAGCGTCACCGGAACACAGCTTGGGGAGCCACTCCGCTTGCTGGTCTGCATTCCCATGGGCGGCAATGGCTTTGGCGACCAGCCCGAGCGACACCGAGACCAGACCGCGCACGGCTGAGTCGCCGCGCCCGAGCTCTTCGAGCACGAGGCAGTAGGCCAGATGGTCGCCACCGGAGCCGCCGAGGTCCTCGTCGATGGTTAGGCCAAGGAACCCGAGGGCGCCCAGTTTGGCGATGATCGCGCGGTCGACCTGCTCTCGCCGGTCCCACTCGGCCGCGTAGGGCAGCAGCTCACGGTCGGCGAACGCGGCCGCGAGCTCGCGCACGGCGACCTGTTCCGGTGAGAGTTTCAGGTCCATGGCCGATAAACTAGCGCTGGAAGTTTTATTGTGTCCAGTGGCTGATAGGGTGTGATTCGTGCCCAGGCCAAAGCAAGCGCTGCTGAGCAGGCAGCTCATCGTGGAAACCGCTGCCACGCTGATCGACCGCGACGGGCTGGCCGTGTTTTCCACCCGCCGCCTCGCCGCCGAGCTAGGCGTGCGCGGACCGTCGTTGTACAACCATTTCAAGACCAAGGACGAGATCCTCGACGCGGTGGCCGACACGATCACCGCGAAGGTCGATGTGTCGTTCTTCGCCACTCACGACTGGCGTGAAGCGCTGCTGCTCTGGGGAAAGTCCTACCGCGACGCCCTGACTGCGCACCCGAATATCGTGCCGTTCCTCGCGCAAGGGCCGGGCCGTCGTCCCGCCGCGCTCGCCGTCGCGGACGCGGTCTATGGCGGCCTGGTCAAGGCGGGGTGGCCACCGGCGAGGGCCACGCACATCGGGGCACTCATGCGTTACTACGTCGCGGGTTCGGCACTCGGCTCGTTCGCTCGCGGGTTCGTTGAGGACCCGCAGCTTTACGCGGCTCACTATCCCCACCTCAGCCAGGCTCACCGGCTCGCGGGCAAGTCCGAAAGCGTTGATGAAGGGGCCTTTCAGCTCGGCCTGGAAGCGTTGATCGCCGGTCTTTCTGGCATCTACGAGACGGTTGTGGTCAAAAACTTGCAGTGATAGTTTCTGACCATGGACCGGGCGCATCTGTACTACGGCGGGCAGTGGATGCCGCCTTTGGGCACTGGCGTGATCACGGTGGAAAACCCCACCACGGAAGAGGTCATCGCGCGCGTGCCCGCGGGCGATGCGTCCGATGTGGACGCTGCCGTGGCATCGGCCCGAGCCGCCTTCCCAGCGTGGGCCGGGCTCGCCGCGGCGAAACGAGCCTCCTATCTGGAGGCGTTGCACCGGGAGCTGAGCGCTCGTGCCGAGCAGATCGCCCACACGATCGCCACTGAACTGGGCACGCCGCTAAAGATCGCCTCGCGTGTGCAAACGCAGCTGCCGCTCAAGGTGCTCGAAGGTTATGCGGCGATGGCAGCGGCACCACCCGAGCCGGAGGTCGTCGGCAACTCACTGATCGTCTGCGAACCCATTGGTGTCGTTGGAGCGATCACGCCGTGGAACTATCCGCTGCACCAGATCATGGCCAAGGTGGCACCAGCGTTGGCGGCAGGATGCACCGTCGTCCTCAAGCCCGCTGAGCTGACACCCCTGGTGTCCTACCTGCTTTTCGACGCCGTGCACGCGGCTGGATTGCCCGCCGGGGTGCTCAACCTGGTCACGGGCGAAGGCGCTGTCGTGGGCGCGGCGCTCGCGGCGCATCCGGAAGTCGACCTGGTCTCGTTCACCGGCTCCACGGCCGTGGGCGCTGAAGTGTCTCGCCTTGCTTCGGCCCGGATCGCTCGGGTCTGCCTGGAGCTGGGCGGCAAGTCAGCCAACATCATCCTTGACGACGCGGATCTGCCGCGCGCCGTGAAAACTGGTGTGGCTAATGCCTTCCTGAACTCCGGTCAAACCTGCACCGCGTGGACGCGGATGCTCGTGGCCGCCAGCCGGTACGAAGAAACGCTCGCCCTCATCACCGAAGCCGTTGGCGGCTACCAGATGGGTGACCCGTTCGACAGCGCGACCAGGATCGGCCCGCTCGTGTCGGCCGCCCAGCGTGAGCGGGTCAAGGGCTACATCCTTCGCGGCATCAACGACGGCGCTCGCGTCATCGCCGGCGGCCTGGACGCGAAGGTCCCCGACAGCGGCTATTTCGTCGCGCCAACCGTGCTCGCCGACGCTGAGCCGGACAGTGTGGTCGCGCAGGAGGAAATCTTCGGACCAGTGCTCGTGGTCATGCCGTTTGACACCGACGCCGAGGCGGTCGAGATCGCGAACAACTCCCGTTACGGGCTCGCCGGAGCTGTGTGGTCCGAAGACGAAGAGCGCGCGCTATCGGTCGCTTGGCAGCTGCGCACGGGCGCGGTCGACATCAACGGTGCCGCGTTCAATCCGCTGGCACCCTTCGGCGGTTACAAACAGTCCGGCAACGGACGCGAGCTTGGCACGCACGGCCTGACCGAATTCTTTGAGGTAAAGGCGATTCAGCGATGAAGGCTCTGGTCTGGAACGGTCCGGGCACGCAACTGGGGGTCGAGGAGCTCGAGCTGCCGGAGCCGCGTGAGGGAGAAGTTAGGGTCCGCATCAAGGCGGCCGGTGTCTGCCACTCCGACCTGTCCATGGTGGACGGAACGCTCAATCCACCGCATCCACTGGTGATCGGGCACGAAGCCGCCGGCGTCATCGTGGAGACCGGCGAACACGTCGTGCTCAACTGGGCGCCGCCGTGCCGTGAGTGCTGGTTCTGTGCCCATGGCGAGCCGTGGCTGTGCGCTTCACTGGGCGCCGCGACGACCCCTCAAGGCGACCGGCACGTAACACTCGGGCTCGGTGCGCTGGCCGAAGAAGTCGTGGTTCCCCGGCGGGCGATCATCCCGGTGCCGCAAGAGCTTCCATTCCCACTGGCGGCCTTGCTCGGCTGCGCCGTGCTGACCGGGTTCGGCGCGGTTCGCCGCACAGCCAACGTCAAGCCCGGCGAAAGCGTTGTGGTCATTGGGCTTGGCGGCGTCGGCCTGTCCGCTGTCATCGCCGCGAAGGCGGCTGGCGCGAGCACGGTCATCGCCGTCGACCGGGCCGAGGGTAAGCGCGATCTGGCCCTGGCTGCCGGGGCGACGCACTTCGCGCTCTCCGATGACACACTGTCCAAAGTGGTGCGTGGGCTAACCGACGGACGCGGTGCCGACCACACCTTCGAGTGTGTGGGCCGGGCGGCGACGATCCGGGCCGCCTGGCGCGCCGCGCGCCGCGGTGGCACGGTCACGGTGGTGGGCATGGGTTCCAACGATGACCTGGTGCAGTTGAGCGCACTGGACATATTTCACTCGTCGCGCTCGCTGCGCTCGTCGGTGTTTGGCTCCTCCGATCCCGACCGTGATCTGCCTACGCTCGCGGCCGAGGTGGTCGCTGGCGATCTGAGCCTCGACGCGCTCATCAGCGACACCATCACCCTCGAGGAGGCACCGGAAGCCTTCGCGCGCATGGCTCGGGGCGTGGGCGCCCGGTCTGTCGTGGTGTTCTAACGCAACATCTTCGTCAGCTCCACCCGCGAGCGGATGCCGAGCCTGGTGAAGATATTGCGCAGGTGATGATCAACCGTGCGGGGGCTGAGGAAGAGTTGCGCGGCCACTTCACGGTTCGTGGCACCTTCGGCCACCAACCGCGCGATGTGCTGCTGTTGTGCCGTAAGGCTTTCCGGGATCGCGATGCTTTCCGTCAGGGCACCGGCCGCTCGCAGTTCCGCCTGGGCCTGCTCGACCCACGCCGTGACACCCAAGTGGTGAAACGTTTCCACAGCACGATTGAGGAACTCCCGTGCTTCCCGTGACCGGCGTGACCGGCGCAGCTCTTGGCCGAACAGAAGTTCCGTGCGCGCCCGCTCGAAGTCGGCCTCTCCGGACAGGTGCAGGTGCAGTGCTTCCCGGAAGTGCTCTTCGGCCTCGGTGCTTCCCCGTGGCGCGAGCAGAGCCCGGCAGCGGGCGGAAAGTGCTTGGCGCAACGCGTCTCCGGTGCTGCCAGCCCAGCGGGCGAAGGCCGCGTGCGCGGCGAGCGCCGCGTCCCGGCCGCCACTGCGCACGGCTGCTTCGACGAGCCAGGGCGTTGCCATCATTTGCACAACCACATGGCCTTGCCCGGTCAGCGGATCGGCGATCGAGGTTAGCCGCGTGACAGCGTCGGCTGGGCGGCCCGCGACGACGTCGAGGACGGCCCGTGCCCATCGGCTCAGCGCCGCGGGACGGCTGATCTGACCGGCACCCGCGGGGACGCTGAGCGTGTGCAGCAATTCCAGGCACGTGCCACGCTCACCCCGGATCGCCGCGAGCACGGCCAGCATCGCCTGGTGATCGCTGGCGTAGTTGTCCTGCCCGCACGCGTGCGCCAGACTCAGCCCTTCTTGCGACGTCGTCGCCGCGATGTCATAGCGGCCCAGCCAGTACTCAGCGACCGCTTGCATCTCCAGGGCGATCGGCAACGCGGCGAGATCACCGGCCGAGCGAGCGGCGATGATCGCCTTGACCGCGAAGCGATGCGCGGTGTGATCGTCGCCGAGGAGCAGCGCCGAAGCGCTCGCGCACGTGAGCGAAGCCGGGTCGGTCAGCTCCGCAGCCAGCTGAAGGACGCGACGCAGGGCGATCGTCCCTTCCCGGAACCGTCCCATGAACGTCGCGCCAAGCCCGGTCAGGTAGGCGAATATCAGTGCGCTCGCGGGAGAATCTCCGGGCGGCTTCAGTCGCGCGGTGATTTCCGCGAACCGTTCGTGGTCGCCAGAGAAGCAAACGGCTTCGCTGGCTCGAATCAAGGCCGCCAGCGACAGTGAGCTGTCGCCGAACCGGTCGGCGGCGGCGAGCAGACGGTCCAAAGTGGACGACGCGGCACCGGAGCGCAGCTCGATCTCGCCCGCCAAGACGTCTCGGCGGCCTTCGTCCACTCCGGACACGGGGCTGGCCGTTTCGAGGAGCGACCGGGCCCGGTGCGGACTGCCCGCCAGCCACGCGTATTGCGCCGCGGTCACCAAGCGCTTGGCGGCCCCGGCCGGTGAGGCGGTCAGCTGCGCTGCGCGTTCGAGTGCTGTGGACGCACCGTCATATCCTTCCGCCTCTCCGGCCGCCTGCTCTAGTTCCGCGGCGAGGCGCGCGTCTGGCCCGACCGCGGCGGCGGCCCGGTGCACGGCACGTCGCAGCCGGCTGATGCCGGGCACCTGCGCCAGCAACAGGTGTGCCGCACGCCGGTGCGCGAGCGGTGCTTCGCGGTAGATCACGTCCCGCAGCATCGGCCACTCAAAACAGAGCCGTTCCCCGGCGTGGACCAAGCCAGCTTCCTCAGCCGGGCTAAGCGCCAGAACGTCCACTCCCGACAGGCTTGCCGCGTGCAGCAGCGTCACCGTGTCCATCTCTTCCTCGGCGGCGGCCACGAGCAGCAGCCATCGTGTGCTCTGAGGCAGAAGGTCAAGCCGTCGCACATAGGCGTCAAACAACAGTGAGCGGTCCACGAGCGCTTGCGGATTGCCCTGCGCCATCTCCACCAGCTCTGCCTGACGGTCCGCTGGCGTCCCTAGGTTGTCCAGTAGCACGAAGGATTCCTGCCGTGACAACGGTTCCAGGCGGTGAACCGGAATCCCCGCCGGTGCGGTCCGCGCGCTGGTCGCCAGAATCATCATGACGGACCGCCCTTGCAGCCGCCGCGCGGCGAAGGTCAGCGCGTTCAGCGACTCCTCATCGGCCCACTGCAGATCGTCGGCCAGGCACAACACCGGACCGTCCAACGCGGTCAGATAACGGAGCAGATCGGGGCGGTCCACCATCGAGCCTGGCACCGTCGTCTCGTCGGGATAGGCGGTGAACCGCACGACGGTCAGCCCGGGGGACACCGCTGATTCCAGCAGTGAGGTCTTGCCCGAGCCCGGCGGTCCTTGCAGGACAAGCGAACCGGAGCCCGCTGCCAGAAGTTCTTGCACTGCGAGTGCACTAACCATGCTTCCGAGTGTTACCCACGGGTACCTAGCTTGCCAAGAGGGCAGCCACTGTTCGCGTCATTACGGCACGTGCCTTGTCCACGGAAAGGTCTAACCCATCGCGCAGCATCGACCAGGCCGGCCACATCGTCGCGGCGATGAGCGCGTGCGTCAGTTGCTCCCGGCCGCTGCCCGCTTTGCTTAGCTCGTCAGCGAAAAGCACCGAGATCTCATCGCGCAGCCGCTCGACGTGAACCAGCCGGTTGCGATGCAGCTGTGGTGACAAGGGCTCCAGCATGTGCGCTGCCTTGGCTGTCGGCCCGATCAGCTGGAGCATGCTGGCCCGCTGCCGGCAGAACGCGTCAATCCGCTTGGGCAGAGGCAACGTTGGCGAGACCGGCTTGAAGGCGGCATCCACCTGGGCCAGCACCCGTTCGCCACTCGCGGCGAAGAGGGTCTCCATGTTCTTGAAATTCGTCCAGAGGGTACGCAGCGAAACGCCCGCCCGGTCGGCGATCTTCTCCCCGCTGGGTTTGAGATCGCCCTCGTTGATCAGAGCAAGGTGGGCATCAACGATCGCGGCGCGTGTGCGCTCAGCCCGGGCAACCCGGCCGTCGACGGTCGTCACTGGCGTTCACCTCCAGAAAGCTAGGTGCGAGTGTAACGAGAACGGGCCGGTTCGCAGACCGGCCCGTTCCGCCCGCGAGGAGGGGTTAACTCGCGATGGTGTTAGCAGGCGGTGTCGGCCGCTGCTCACCAAACACGTTCACGGATCCGTCGGCCGAGTCGGTCTCGAAGACGTCACCGAAGAAGACCTGAACTCCCGCTGCCACTTTCGTCAACCGGTGGCCGCCGTATCCAGAGTGGTTCGTCTTGGAATAGCGCAGGGGTGCGAAACCCGGGCCCTTGAAGCCGTTCTTCTCGACCGCGGCAAGCAGACCTTCGCGGGTCAGGTCCTTGCCCGCCGCCTGGAGTGCTTGCACGAACAGGTAACCGACCGACAGACCGTAGACCGCGTTGCCGTTGAACGGTGCCTTGCCGTTGTACTGGTCGTGGATCTTCTTGAACGCCGCCGTCCACGGGTCGGTCAGATCGGCCGGTGATGGCAGGTTGGACACCCCGACCATGCCTTCGAGCAGGGGCGCGGCGTTGCCCAGTTGCTTAGCCAGCGTGGGGTGATCGGATCCGACGTTGGACACGACCCACTGTGGTTTGAAGGCGAGTCGTGCGGCAGTACCCATGGAAAGGGCCGTGAATCCCGGAATCGTGGCCAGCACGACCACCTCGCACCCCGCGGCCTTCATGGCTCCAACTTGTGGCGCGACATCGGTGTTGCTGGTGACGTATTTCTGCTTGGACACCACAGCCGTCGCCCCAAGCACCTTTTCCACCCCGAGCAGACTGTCGCGGCCGAAGTCATCGTCCTGGCCGAAGAAGCAGACCTTCTTGCCGGGCAGACTCTGCTTGATGTAGTTGCCGAGAATCTTGCCCTCAACGGTGTAGTCCGTGTTGAAACCAAACGTGTGCGGATACTTCTCCGGCTGGTTCCACGTCCGGCTGCCCGACGCGACAAAGAGATCAGGCACCTTGTTGGTCTTCAGGAAGTCGAGAACACCGGTGTGCGTTGGCGTGCCGAGCCCGTTGAGGATCGCGAAAACCCTGTCCTGCAACACCAGCTGGCGCACGACGGTCTGGGTGTTGGCCGGGTTGTAGCCGTCATCCATCACCTTGTAAGTGATTTTTCGGCCGTGCACCCCGCCGCTGGCGTTGACGTGATCGAAATACGCCTTGGTCGCGGGAGCGATCTCGGAGTATCCGGCCGCGGCCGGGCCGGTCAGTGGCATATGTGTGCCGACAACGATTTCGGTATCGGTGACGCCCGTGCTGTCGCCTTTCGCGCCGCCGGGGGTCTCGCCGCCGCTGCTGCACGCCGCGACAAGAACCGCGGCGAGGGCGACACTAACTATTCGGTGCATGGTGACCTCTCTTCAGCAAACGGGAGAACAGGCCTTGCAATCCGCCCGGCGCCGCGAGCATCACGATGATGAGCGTGACGCCGAAGATGGCGAGCGGAAGATTGCCTTCGAGACGGCTGGCCATGGCTGGTTTGAGCACCATGCCCTCGGTCAGCGAGTGGATGACATCCGGCAGTGCGACGAGGAGCACAGCTCCCCACAACGCACCGGCCAGACTGCCCAGACCGCCAATCACCACCGCCATTAGCAAAAACAGCGACAACGTGAGCGGAAAGGCGCCAGGGGAAACACTTTGGGCGAGGAAGGCCATCAACGCTCCGCCCAGTCCCGCGCAAGCTGAGCTGATGACGAAGGCCAGAACTTGCGTACGCGACACCGCTACCCCCGTGAGCGACGCAGCCACCTCGTTGTCCCGCACGGCACGCATGCGCCGCCCGAGGTGGCTGCGAGACAGGTTGGCCAGCAACCACATCACGAGCACAGCCGCGCCGCCAGCGACCAGTGCCTGCCACCGCTCGATGTCCAAAGTCCGCGGTGGCGTAAGAAAGACTGGCAGCCCTTGTTCGCTGTTGAACACGCTCTGGAACGTGATGGTGATCGAGGGCACCGCGATCGCCAGTGCCAGCGTGGCCCCGGCCAGATACGGCCCGCGTAACCGGGCGGCGGCGAGCCCGACGACCGCGCCCGCCACCGTGGTGACCACGACGGCGAGCGCGAGCGAGAGATACAAGCTGTCCCAAGACTTTTGAGCGAAGGCGACCGTATAGGCACCGATCGCCATCAGCGCACCGTGGCCGAGCGAGAGCTGGCCGTTGAGTCCGGTCAGGACGGTCAGCCCAGCCGTCGCGCACAGGTAGGCCGCGATCGTCGCGAGCTGATAGTTACGAAACGGGTCGAGCATCGCTGTCGCGGCGACAAGACCGGCCGCCGCGGCGACGCTCCAGAGCAATGTCCTCATGCCTGCCTCGCTTTCGAAGCCGCGAACAAGCCCTGTGGCCGGGCCAATAGCACCGCGAGCAGGGCGGCGAACGCCGCGATGGGAGTGACGCTGGAACCGAGGTATCCGCTGACGTAAGACAGCACGAGCCCCAGCAACAGCCCGCCGACGACGGCTCCAGGCGGGCTGTCCAGCCCGCCGATCACCGCCGCCGTGAACGACGTGACGAAGACGAGATCCATCGCGTGCGGGTGCAGGCCGAGTTCCGTGGGAATGACGAGCATCGCGGCGACCGCTCCGGCACCGGCGGCCAGCGCCCAGCCGAGCGTCAGCATGCCGCCGACATTCACCCCGAGCAGGCGGGAGACTTCGGGAGCGAACGCGGCGGCCCGCATCCGCAGTCCCGTGGACGTTTTCGTGAACAGCAGCGCCAGCAAGAGCACGATCGTCAGCACGGCCGCGAAGACGAACACGTCGTACTGCGACAGCAGCGGCACGCCACCGACATCGATCGCGTCCCGGCTAAACGGTGTGCCCACGGGACGGAACTCGTTGCCGTACAACATGCCTAGCCCGGCCTGAATGGTCAGCACGAGTCCTAACGCGACGATCACCTGGTTCAGCGGAGCGCTGTGACTGGTGAAGCGCATGACACCGCGCTCGACGAGCACGCCCAAGGCCATCCCGCCGGCAAGGGCCGCGGCGAAGCCGAGCCAGTAGGAGCCCGTCGCGGAGGTGACGGCATAGGCGGCGTAAGCCGCGGCGACCGCCATCGCGCCCTGGGCGAAGTTGACGATGCGGGCCGCGCGCCAGATCAAGACGAGTGCGAGCGCGAAAGCGGAGTAGACCGCTCCGTTGGCCAAGCCGTCAAAGGTGAGGAAGGCAAAGCGTTCCATGGCTTCCTTTCAGGACCCGAGGTAGGCGGCACGCATGTCGCCGGAGCTGGTTTCGGCCAGCCTGCCGAGCGACATCGCCACCGCCGCGTCGGCGATCGACAAAGCGCTGCGGGCGTTCTGCTCGACGAGCAGGACGGACAGCCCGTCGTTGTCGCGCAGCTGGCGAAGCAGGCTCATGATTTGCGCCGTTACCTTGGGCGCGAGGCCAAGCGACGGTTCGTCGAGCAACAGCAGCCGTGGCCGTGCCATCAGCGCCCGGCCGATCGCGAGCATCTGCCGTTCACCGCCGGAAAGTTGATGCCCCATGCTTTTGTTACGGCGTGCCAGCGGCTCGAACAGCTCGTAGACCTCGCTCATCGTGGCGGCACTGTCCTTTCGCCACAGTCCGCCGAGCCGCAGGTTCTCCTCGACGGTCAGTTCGGTGATGACACCGCGGCCTTCGGGGACGAGGGCGAGCCCACGGCGTACCAGATGCTCCACCCGAACCCCACGCAAGTCGTCGCCGTCAAACAGGATTCGGCCTGTCGTGGGCTTAAGGAGTCCCGCGATCGTGCGCAACAGCGTCGTCTTGCCGGCTCCGTTGGGCCCGAGCACGGTCACGATGGAACCCTGGGGCACCTCAAGATGGATGTCCCGCAGCACGGGTGCCGCGCCATAGCCAGCGGTCAGCCCTTCGAGCTGAAGAATCACGCCGCCACCCCCAGATAGGCGTCAGCGACGGCCGGATTGTCGCGAATCTCTTGGGGCGCACCAGAAGCGATCACACGGCCGAAGTCCAGCACGGTGACTTCGTCGCAGACCTCCATTACGAGATCCATGTGATGTTCGACGAGAAGCACCGTGCACGTCCCGCGCAGAGTGCGGATCAGCGTCGCCAGTTCCGCGATCTCCTCTTCGGACAGACCGCCAGCCGGTTCGTCGAGCAGCAGGTAACGGGGCCGGGTCACGAGTGCCCGGGCGAGCGCGACCTTCTTGCCTACCGCATAGGGAAGCGTTGCCGGGTAAGCTTTTTCGTAGGCGGCGATGCCGAACTCATCCAGCCGGGCACGTGCTGACTCGCGCAACACGCGTTCGCTGCGGGCGGATGAGGGTAACCCCAGCAATGCGGACAGAAACCCAGCGCTGCCCGTCGCGCCGGCCATGACGTTTTCTAACGCTGTCATGCCGGGAAACAGCCCGACCCCTTGCAGCGTGCGGGCGACGCCGAGCCGCGTTAGCTGATGCGGCTTGGGTTTTAGCGGCTTCCCGTCGAGGGTCATGCTCCCGCTTGAGGGCGCGATCAGTCCACATAAGACGTTGAAGAGCGTGGTCTTGCCCGCACCGTTAGGCCCGATGATCCCCAGAACATGCCCGCGAGTGGCCGTCAGCGTGACGTCCTCCAGCGCCACCAGGCCGCCAAACCGCACTCCGATGCCGTGCAGCTCCATCCCCACCTCCAAACTATTGACACGGAGAGTGCATGTTTTTTTCCACAACGTCAAGGGGTTCATCCTGAAGAAATATGCATTCGTGATGCCGAAAGGGCGGCAGCCACGATGCTGCCGCCCTCGTTGGCCTGAGCTTTAGGAGTTCGGGCAGGTGTTGCGATACTCCTCGATCGCGCTACCGCTCGGGCCTGGGCAAAGGAACTGCTCATAGCGTGTGTCGTTGTCGACAAATCGCTTGAGCCAGGCGACCATCATCTTGCCGGTGGGCGTGTTGACGGACTGCGGGAAGAAATGGCTTGCCGCGTTCAGCTCCAGGTAGGCCTTCTCGGCCGAGCTGGGAATGCTGTTGTAGAACGGAACCGAGTGCGAGCTCACGGGAGCGATGGAGTCGCTTTCGCCACCGATGATGAGGGTGGGCGTCCGCAGCTCCGACCAGGTCTTGTCGGAGTTCCACGGTGCGATCGGAATCGCGGCCTGAAGCGACGGGCGGTCGCTGGCCGCTTCGAGACTGCCGCCGCCACCCATCGAGTGACCGGCCACGGCAAGCCGCGTGTTGTCGATCCGGGAGCGGACCGAGCTGCTCTGCGTCAGATAGTCCAGCGCCGCCAGGAGCTGCGTGCCCCGGCTGCTGGGCTGGTCATAGACCGAGTTGGTCTCGATGCCGATGACCACGAAACCGTGCGAGGCGATGCGCGGGCCCAGCCAGTCGATGCTTGACCACCGGGCGGTGAAGCCGGGCGAGATCGCGATCGCGCCAAAGGTGCCTTGGCTCGTGTCAGTGGGGTAATAGATGACCCCGCCGCCGAAGCCACTAACGAGGGATGAGACGGAGACCGAAGACGTCGCGAATGGACCCCGGGATGCTTCCAGAATCGCGTTCGTCGGGTCCGGGCCCCGCTCGTACGGGTTGTCTGCCGCTTGCGCGGCCTGGGGGACGATGATCGAGAGTGCCACCGCTGCCATTGTTGCCACGACAGCTTTGGCGGTGCGTGACGTTCGCACGTCCTTGCCTCCCTGCTCTCGGGGATTGATAAGCGCCATTTTTTACGGGTACGCCGTGAGCCTGCATCGGCGAAATCACCGGTCATTTCACCGATGCGAGCACGGTCGCCGGAGCACCAAACTCACCAGGCATGAAGACGTTCACCAGTGCCGATGGCCTGAACCTCGCCTATTACGAGTGGGGCTCACCCGGATCCGGCGTCCCAGTCGTGCTGCATCACGGGTTCAGCGCGAGCGCGCTGTCCAACTGGGAGCTGCCCGGTGTCGTGGCCGCGCTAACCGAGGCGGGACGGCACGTGTTCGCCATCGACTCCCGTGGGCACGGCGCCTCGGACAAGCCGCACGATCCGGCCTTCTACGGTGAACACCGGATGGCCGAAGACGTGTCCACTTTGCTCGGAGTGATTGGCGCGGAGCAGATCGACCTCGTGGGCTACTCGATGGGTGGCATCGTGGCGCTGCTTGTCGCGATCAGTGACAAGCGGGTCCGGCGTCTTGTCGCGGGTGGCATTGGCTCCAGCGCGGTGGAACTCGGTGGTCTCGACTCGCGCGCGCTGCCGGGCCGGGCGCTGGTGGACGGTCTACAGGCGCAAGATGTCGCGTCCATTGACGATCCGCAGGTCATGGCGTTTCGTGCCTTCGCCGACGCCGCCGGAGCGGACCGTCAAGCCCTTGCTGCCCAAGTGCTCGCGTCACACCGTAGTCCTATCGCCCTCGACCGCATCACCGCTCCCACGCTCGTGCTCGCCGGCGTGGACGACCACTTGGCCACCCGTCCCGAAGTGCTCGCTGACGCGATCACGGGCGCCCGCTGGCGCGTGCTTTCCGGCGACCACCTCACCGCCGTCCGCAATCCCGACTTCGCTTCCGCGATCGTCAAATTCCTGGCGTGACCCGGCCTTTGGCGGGGCATGGCTTCCTGCGGCGCCTGCCGTCAGTCTCAGCGTGACCTCGCCCGACCGGCGCGGATGCCGTCAGGTTCCCAGCGTGACGTCGACGCTCTGGTGTCCGGTCAGGTCTGTGGGCAGGAGGATGGTGTCCGCGGCTTGGCCTGTGCCGGTCACGTGGATATCGAGGGTCATGTCCCGATAACGGAAGCCGGTTAGAGTCAGCTCGCGGAACCCTTCTGGGACAAGAGGGCGGATCTTCAGGCCCTCTTCGCTCGCTTGGATGCCGAACAGTCCGAAGTGGACCATCGCCTGATACCCGGCGGCGCTCCACAACTGGCGTGCTGACCCGTCGGGCCGGCCGCTCACAGGACGGTAGAACTCATGAAACGAACCGTCCCGCCCGGCCAGATCGGCCAGCTTCGTCAACTCGGCGCTCAGGAGATCGGACCTTCCTTGCGACGCGGCGGCCAGCGCCCAGTAGCCCTGAACGAAAGGCCACACCATGCCGTTGTGGTAGTAGTGGGCGTCATTCCACGTCAGGCGCCACAACGCATAAGGCGGCCACAGGCAGGGGATGCCGTGTTTGGTGACGTGTGCTTGGCTGAGGATTCCTTCGGCCTGATCATCATCGGCGACACCCCACAGCACCGCCAGCGATTCGCCTAGGCCCTCCATGCGACTGGACTTCGTCCCGTGCTCATACTCGAAATAGGCGTAGAGCTGCTTATCTGGTACCCACAGATGTTCGTTGATTTTGTCGCGAAGCTCGTTTGCCTTGGCGTAGAAGGAACTCACGTCAGCACCGAGCAGCGCGCCCATGCGGGCCGCGAGCAGGTAGCCCCGGTAGTACAAAACGTTGGTGCTCAGCGCTTTGGTGCGGCCGACCTTGGTCCCGTTGTGGTGAAAGCGAAACGGGTAGCCGCTGTTGGATTCCATGAAACTGGAGCACCCGCGAAACAGGCCCGTCTCGGCATCCCAAGCCTCGTGCTCGGCCCGCTCTAGCGTGAGCCGGCTGACGTTGAAGCTCCATCGCAGAAACTCTTCGTCGCCGTTGGCGAGGTAAACCGCCCAAGCCCCCACGGTGCCAACGATCGAGTCGGTCAGATTCGGCCAGCCCCCGAAGTGACGGCACGGGTCCTGTCGCCAAAACCCTTGCGGCGCGAGCGCTTCCAGTGTCGCGCGTGCCTCGGCCGGGTGGCTGAAAGCGACTCCGAGGTCAAACGCGTAGGAACTGTCGCGGGTCCAGATGGTGTTCCACCGTTTCCCCGCGACGAACCGTCCATTGACGACATTGCCCGCCACATCCGCCGCCGCTTTCGCGTAGGCAGCGTCATACGCTAAGTCCCCACTGCGAAACTCCGCCATCCCTGCAGCTTAGCGGCGCGCGGCCACCAGTCGCTCCAGCTCCGCGGCCAGTTCCTGCGCTATCTGGGGCGCAGGGTGGCGAAGGCGCGTTCCATTTCCCACATCGCCCGCAGGGACTTGATCAGACCGTCGTCGCCGACGCGGTAGACGAAGACGCCCTCGGTATCCACGCGCATGCCGCCGGGCATGAAGGCGACGATGGTGCCGACGTTGGCGACCTCGCTGCCGGCCGCGAACGAGTCCGCGATCTGGAATTCGAATCCTTCGGCCTGAGCGATGGCGTTGTCCCAGAAGGCGGCGATGGCTTCCTTGCCGTGGTGGCCTTTGCCGTCGGGGTCGAACATCGATGGGCCGACCGGGTCCTCAACGACGGCGTCCTCGGCGAACAAGGAGAGCCATTCCTCTTTCGCGCCACGGGTTACGGCGTCCATGGAGCGTTTGGAAGCCGCGCGCGCCGGGTGTTCGTCACTCATGTCAGTTCTCCATTTTGGAAATGATTTCGTCGGCGAAGCGCCGCAGACCGTCCTTCTTCACTTGCACATCGGCGTCGAAACCCGCGCCGTAGAACAGCCAGGGCACCACGATCGCGTCGGTGACGCCCGCTTCGGCCTGCTGCTTGTAGCCGTCAACGCCAAACCGGTCAATGCACACGGCCTGGATCTCAAACGGCAGGTGGGAGCGACCGTATTCTTCGCGCAGTTCGCCCAGGCGGGCGATAGTCGCGGTCAGATCGCGGAACTTCATCATCGCTGACGACCAGCCGTCGCCAACGCGTGCCGCACGGCGCAGCCCCGCTTCGGTATGCCCGCCAACGTAAATAGGCACAGGCTCCGTCGGCGCCGGGCTCATCTGCAGATTATTAAAGTCAAAGTGCTTCCCGTGGTACTCCACCATTCCGCCACCGAGAATCAGTTTGAGGATGTCGATCGACTCATCGGCACGGGCACCCTTGTTCTTGAACGGCGCCCCGCACCACTCGAACTCCTCCGGTGTCCACCCGAGACCGACCCCAAGCCCAAACCGGTTGTTGGTGAGGTAGGCCAGCGATCCCACCTGCCGTGCCAGCAGCACAGGGTTACGCGGACCGAGCTTGAGCACCTGCGTGTAATAGCGGATCGTCGAGGTGGTGGCACCCATCACGGCGGCGGCGACCATCGGGTCGGGCCAGTGGGTGTCTTTGGTCCAGAAGCGGCTGCCGTCCGGAGTGTACGGATAGGGGTTGGCCACTTCTTCGGCGAAGAAGATGGAATCCGGCAAGGCGATGGAGGCGAAACCGCACTCCTCGGCCGTTTGGGCCAGCTCGACGATCTGCTCGAGCGGGTTCAGCGCGATTCCGAGCGTGAACTTCATCGCGGACCCCACTTACCGGCGTGGTGGGGCGGCAGTGAGGGCGAAGCTCCGGTTAACTTCATGGGCAAAACTGTAACGTGTTCTAATATCGCGTGTCACGCCTTGATTCCACCTGCTTTCTGGGGTCAGCTAGCTGAGTGATCTTTAGGGCGGCAGCGGCGATGGCATTAGCAGCGGCTCTTCAGCTCAGTCACGGCAGCGCTGTCGACATGATCACCGCAGCCGGGCTCACCTGGTCATCGAGCGGAAACTGCGACGACCGTAACAACCCCAACTGCACGTCTTTCGAAGGCATCCGGCAGGACACCATCGATGGCATCATCACCTTGAAGACGGCAAGCGGGTGCCCCGTGAACGTCACCGGTGGCACGGAGACTGGCCACGGCAGCGGCGGAATGTACACGCATTGGGATGGCTGGAAAATCGACATCAGCCGGGGCGGCTGCGTTGACGCCTATATCCGAAATGGATTCCGCTACCTGGGTCATGTGGGCTGGGGACACCAGTACAAATCACCGGCCGGGAACATCTACACCGACGAGGGTGATCATTGGGACATCCTCTATTACAACTGCGGCGGCTGTGAGCCTGCGCCCGCACCGTCGGCGACACCGAGCCCGGCTGTGACACCGAGCCCATCGCCGTCGGCGAATCCCGGACCGAGCGCTGAACCGGCCCCATCCGTGGGCCCATCGGCCGTCCCGGCGCGCAAGACCTTCCGCTACAAGGGCTGAGGCCTTACGGTGACCCGATGGCTGAGGTTCCCTACCGGATAGGCCGTCACTGGGCACAGCTTTCGCGGCCCAAAGCGTTTGGCGTCGTGACCGCCGCTTACGTTCTCGCCGCGCTCGCGGGCTGGGCTGTCGTCATCGCGCTGAAGTCCTGGCACCCCATCGGGGCACTGTTCTGGGCCGACATCGTGGCGACTGTCGTCATCTTCGCGCTGTCGATGCTGCTCGCCAATTCGAGTCTCTACGATCCATATTGGAGCCTCGCCCCGCCCCTCATCGCGGTCGCGTGGCTGCTGTCCACATCAGACGGCGTCGCGCTGCGGCAGGTCTGCCTGCTCGTACTGATGACGGTGTGGGCAGTGCGGCTTACCGCGAACTGGGCGATCGGCTGGACCGGATTTGGTCACGAAGACTGGCGTTACGTTCAGATCCGCAACGAGTCCGGAGGGCGGCTGCCTTGGTGGCTCGTCAGCTTCACCGGCATCCAGCTCGTGCCGACGCTCGTGGTCTTCCTGGGCATGCTGCCCGTTTGGCCCGCTATCACAGGTAGCAAGCCGTTTGGGCTGATTGATATAGCGGCGATTCTGGTAACCGCGGGCTTCATCGGCATCGAAGCCTTGTCCGACATTCAGTTGCGCCGCTTCACCAGCGATCCCGCCAACCGGGGCAAGACTGTCGACATTGGACTGTGGAAGCATTCGAGGCATCCCAACTATCTGGGCGAAATAGGCTTTTGGTGGGGCATGTGGCTGTTTGGCCTGGCAGCCGCACCCAACTGGTGGTGGACCGTGATCGGACCGCTCGCCATGGTGGGGCTGTTCCTCGGCGTGAGCATCCCGCTTATGGAACGTCGTTCGCTTAGCCGCCGGCCCGCTTACGCGGCCTATCAGAAGGCGGTTCCGGTGCTGGTGCCGTGGCGTTTGGGAAGGAAGTAGCCAGGTGCGCACGCAAGGTGAGCTGGAGCTGCGGCGATTCCGTGCGGTAATGTGGCCGACCGTGACCCCTTCGGTGTTCCCTCGCCACCGGCGGTTCATGGTGGCCACAGCCTTGCTAGCTGTGGTGTCTGTGGTCCTCGGCCTGGCGACCCCCGCGTCGGCTGAGCCGGTTCCCAACCACGGCAGCAACCAGACGCTGAATACGCTCCGGGCCAATCTCGAATCCGCCGCGGCCGGATACATCCAGGCTGAAGCGCGGCTTGATAAGTCCAAGGAGCGCCAAGCTGAGTACGAGCAGAAGCAGAAGCAGGCGCAGGCGGAAATCGCCGCCGTGCAAGGCTCGGTACGGAAGTACGCGGCTCAGGCCTACACGATGGGCCGCCTGAGCCCCCTGGGCTTGATGCTCAGCTCCCGTTCGCAAGACGAGCTGCTTGACCGGATGGTCGCTTTTGACCGGCTGACCCAGCGTGACATCACCGCGCTCGACAAGTACACGCAGGCACAGACCCTCCTCATGGTCGCCTCAGATGGCATCCAAGAGGAGATCGACAAGCAGAACAAAGAAGTCGAAGAAATGCGGGTACGCAAGCAGGTCGCCGAGCGGGCTCTCGCCGCTGTCGGCGGCACGCCGACCCGCGTTGACGTCGACCACGCGTCACTACCGGACGCCACACCCTCTCCGCGTAACCCCGATGGCAGCTTCCCATCGCAGTCGTGCTCTGAGGACGACCCGACCACCAGCGGATGCCTAACGCCCCGCACGAAGCACGCCTTGCTGGAAACCCAGGCAGACGGATTCGGCCGCTATGTGTCGTGCTACCGGCCGGGTGATCAATATGAGCACCCGAAGGGCCGGGCCTGCGACTGGGCGTCGGCGGAATCCACGTTCCGGGGCACGGCGACCGGCGCTGAGAAGGTCTATGGCGACCGGCTCGCGTCCTACTACGTCAAGAACAACAAGGCCTTCGGCGTGATGTATGTCGTGTGGTACTGCACGATTTGGCATCCGGCCACAGGCTGGCGAAAGTACAACTCGTCCGGGTCAAGATGTGGTGATGATCCCGCCGGGGACCATACGAACCACGTGCACTTGTCCATCTACTGACGTCATGAAGGCGGTTCCCGTTACAGGGAGCCGCCTTTATACGATCCGATGGTGTGCGGCACGAAGAAGGAACCGTTGCCCGTGATGAGGCCGCCTTCCCGGATCCCCAGTCCCGCGGGCTCACCGTCGATCATCCAGACGCCGAGCACTGGATGATTCCCGTCAAACTCAGGCAGTTCCTTTAGCTCTTGGTAAATGAACCCTTCGCTGCCATAGGCGCCCTCATTGTGAGCGACCGTCTGTCCATTGCGGACAAGCGACACGTTGGCGCCCTCACGAGACCACAGAGGCTTGCGGGCAAAGGAAGTCATCGAGGCTGGCTTGTTGTGCTCGAAGTAGGCTGGCAGCAGCAAATCGTTGCCAGGAAACAACTCCCACAGAACCGCGAGCAGTGCCTTGCCCGACCACAGGGCCGTCCATGGCGGTTCGATCCAGACAGTGCCGCGTTTCGTGGGATCGGCCATATTTAGGAAGATGGGTTTGCCGCCTTCCTCGTGCCACACCCATTCCCACGGGTAGAGCATGAAGATGACGTCAATGCTCTTGCCGTTGAAGCGAATGCTGCCATCGGCCTGATCGACGCCAACGTCGGCAACCGTCATGAGTTCGGTGGGAAAGCCTGCCTGATGCGCGGTTTCCATGAGATAACCCGCGGTCATTAGGTCCTCGCCCGAGGACTCCCGGCCGTCATAGGCGAAGTGAATGACCGGCTTTTCCGGCAGCCAAGGGCGGGCAGCCCGTAGCTCAGCCATATTGCGTTGCCAGGCCGCGATCAGCCGGTCGTGCATGCTCGACCACTGCCGCTCAGGGTGCCAGGTCTGCATCGTCTGCTCCATCCATTGCCACTGCACGACAGCGGCTTCCAGGAGGGAGGTGGGCGTCTGGGCGTTGTATTCCAGCAACTTCGGCGTCGTACCACGTCCGCCGTACCAAAGGTCGAAGCGGCCGTAGACGCTCGGGGAGTAGTCGGTCCCTTGTGCCGCATAGGCATGCGTGCCGAACAAATCCTTGTCGCCGTGCTGCCAAGCCTCGGGACTGTTGTCGTGCCAGGTCCGGATGATCTGCTCGTGCGCGTATTCCGGTATCCCGATGCGGGTCAGCAGACAGTCCTCCGGCGTGCAGACCTGCTCCAGATAGGACCGATGACGAACGTCGCGGCTGCTGCGCGGGCACTGCCGGGCCATGTGATCTCCGGCCACGACGCACATGCGATGCAGGGTTGTGGCGGCCTGTTCCAGCACGAGAATCTCGTCGAGTTCGAAGTCGTAGAACGGCCCTTCGCGCCAGTAGTCCTGTCCGTAGACGAGGCCCAGTGAGCGGTTGGTTTCCTCCCAGCTCGGGCGGATCATGCCATTGGCGATGCGGCGCACGTCAGGAGCCCGACGTGGTCCCGGTGCCTGAACCGCTCGTGCCGATCACACCAGATTTCACCGTCGTCCCGTTGCTGATGCGCCCGGTGGTGGGCAGTCCCCAGGAGGCCCGTGCCGCGGTGTCCGAGGCGGCGAACCGGCTGCCCCCGGAGGGCAGGCGCGTGCCGGGCTTGAGGCCCTTGACGAAGAAGGGAGCGAAGGCGAGGAAGTAGAGGCCGCTGCGGTCGTTGTCACACTTGTCCTCGTCGACAATGACCTCGTTAGCGTCAGTGCAGTAGAAGGTTGGCGGCGTATCGGAGTCGTCCCCGGACGACGAGCACGCGCTCGTTCCCGAGGCAGCCAGGCCCAGGAAGAACGCACTCAACATCACCCGGCCTGTTCTGAGTCGACCCCCATGCATGCTGACCAGCCTTCTCAACTGTCAAGTTTCCGCTTGACGGCCACTGTCGCACACCAGCGCAAGGGGTCGCTACCAGCCACTTCCCGGTCCGTCGAGGTCCGCGAACCCCGCTGACCTGGCCAGCTCGGCCGCTTCCTCCGGCTTACCGCCATGGTAGTGCAGAAATACACTATGCCCAGGAAATCCCTCGTTACCCCAAATGGGGTAGCCGTTCAAGGCGAGTTGCAGCCCGCCGCGATCATGTTCGCGCGGCCAGCACAGTCGCCAAGCCAGCTCTGCCTGCGCGTCTTCGACGACAGAGAGGAACAACTCCGCATTCGCGTTGCTGATGTCGAGGTAGGGCGTGGAGATGTCGGCCACGAAGTTGGGCAGGCTGCGGAACGCTGAGACTAGGGCGGGAGTGAGGTCAAGGTTGAGGTGGATCTTTCCGGAGTCGCGGTAGTACGTCGCCCAGTCGCGGTCGCGCCGAAGGTCGTTGACGGACGCGGCGATCGCTGGCCACTGCTCCAGCGGCACGTCGAAGCTGGCGCTCGCTCCGGGGATGGCCAGGAACCGATCCAGATCAGTAGCCGTGGACAGGCCTTGAGCGTAGAAATCCAGGTGCGACGGGCAGCATCCCGTGCGGTGGCGCTCAAGCAGCGCTGAGGCCGCCGCCCACGCGAGACCCACCTCGGGCGAGCTGAACACCCGCCACGTCACCGAATTGCCCACGGGGCGGCATTCTGCCATCTTTCAGCGCGCGACGATCGCGAGTTTTATGCGGTCGGGTTCATCGGTCAGCCGGGGGACGGCGAAGACCGCGTCAGCGAGCTTGCCCTCGTGCCCGATGGTGTAACGAAGGATGCGCCACTCGCCCTCGTCCCAGCTTTCGACCACGTCTGAGCGCAGCAGCCCGCCGACGCGGCGGAAGGCCTCACTGCGCTGGAGTTGCTGCACGGTCGCCAGCAACGGGATGTCGCCCGTCGCTGTGTCCGCGAGCGGATGCGTGAGCTTAACCTTGAGACGGCGCAAGGGATACAGCCACCAGCGGTCCAGATCTGGTGACACCAAAGCGAAAACCAGCAGTTCGAGCGCTGACACGACCACAGCGGTCAGCAGCGGCACTGGCCCGGCAATCACGGCATGAACAGCCGCGGCGAGCAGGAGACCGGCCCTGGCGAAGTGGCGCACGCCAATGGGGGAAGGCTGCGCACTCGTGCAGCCGCACGATGATTCGGGACGGGTCACCTTGCGGTAGCCCAGAAACACAAGGAAGCCAAGCGCCAGCGGCACAGCCACGATGGGCACGATGAAGACAGCGAAAGCAGCCGCTAGCTCAACGGCGCCAACCGTTCGGTAGAACCAGACGGGCAGTCCAGATTGGACGGCGGCGACCGGGGCTGACCGGGCGAAGGCCTTGAAGACCCCCGCCCAAAGCAGCGCGGCGCCGACGAACAGTGTCGAGGCGGTGAGCATGTCAGACCGCCGCGTAGACGGTCGCGATGTCGATTTCGTTGGTGTCTGGCCGCCAGGCACCGATCACCTTGACGTGCTTGCCGACCTTCAACAGCGACATGTCACTGACCGCTGGCGTCCCGTTGTAGACCGAGGCCGTGATGCCCGGCCGCACGTGACCGACAATCTTGCTGCCAAAGTGTTCCATGTGCAGCACGTTGTGGCTGATGGAACTGATGTGCACTTCGAGGTTCACGATGTTCACCCAGACGGATTCCGCGGCGAGCAAGCCATCCGGCATGCGCACACCACGGGCGTAAAGGCCATCGCCTAAGGCGACTTTGCTGAAGTCGACCGGGGTCAGCTTCCAGATGCTGGTTCCTTCGGTGACCTGAATCCGGTGAAACACACCGTCCGAACCCGACACGAAAAGCTTGCTGCCCTCAATGCTCTTGATGCGGCCTTCGGCGAAATTCGGGTCGGGTGCGCCGGGGGCGACATCGAAAGCCGGTGCCGCCAACGCATCTTCGGGAGCCAGTGACCCAAACGCAGTCGCGCCGGTGAGTGCGGCCGCGGTGAGCACCTGACGGCGGTCCAAAGTTGTTGTCATCTCAGCCGCCTTAGGGGAGGGTGACGCGCGCTGGGCGCAGTCCGGTGGAGAGGCTGGCGATCACGCTGTAGGCCGAGGGCGTCAGGTCGACGATGCGATGACGGCCGCAGTTGGCGCCACAGCAGCTTTGCTCGCCGCAGAAGCTCTTTGTCCGTGGCCCGCAGTCAGCTATCGAGGTGACGACCGAGGAGCCGTTGCAGAGGTTGGTGGTGCGGTGCTGGAATCCGCAGCCACGGCGCGACATCCCGCTGATGCCGCACAGATCCGGGCGCGTGATGTCGTAGCACGCCTGGGAGGCGTTGGGCCAGGCGTGCTGGCGCGACCCGGAGTTGCAAGTGCCGCATGCGCCGCGCCCGGTGGAACCACAAGGGCCCCAGGCACTTCCGCAGCAGAACCATGACATTTCACCGACAATGGTCATGCCTTCAATCGTCAGACATAAAAACTAGTTACGTCAATATATCGATTGAAGAAAATTTTCACCGGAGCAAGGTCAACCGTTGGGTAGCTCGCGTAAGTGCGACGTAGAGGTCGTTTCGCCCTCGTGGCGACTCGGATTTAATGGCATCAGGGTCAACCACGATGACGGAATCGAACTCCAGACCTTTGGCCTCGCGGACCGTCAAAATGGCGACCTGGCTGTCCAGGTCAGCCGAGCGCTCGGCCGCTTTCGCTTGCGGCACAATCACTCCGATCTTCCCGCCGAGTGCGGCCTCTTCCGCGATGACGTCCTGAAGCTTTCTTCCAAAGATCTCTCTTGGGGGTACTCCCGAAGCCCGCACCGAATCTGGAGGACGAAGCGACGGATCGATCTCGGCCAGCACCTCGGCGGCGAGCTCCATGATTTCAGCGGGAGTGCGGTAGTTGACGGTCAGTTCGGCTAGGCGCCAGCGTTGCGCGACGAACGGCTCGAACACCTCGCCCCAGCTGCGGGCTCCGCCCAGGTCACCGGTCTGGGCCACGTCACCGGCGACAGTCATCGACCGGCTCGGTGTGCGGCGCATGAGCAAACGCCACGCCATCGGCGAGAGTTCTTGTGCCTCATCGATAATCACGTGCCCGAAGGTCCACTTGCGATCCGTGGCGGCCCGTTGGGAGGCGGTCAGGTCTTCGGTGACGACCTGACGTTCGGCTAGCTCACTGGCGCTCAGAATGTCAGTGGCCACAAGGACTTCGGCCTCTTCGCCGACCTCGACGTCGGTGGAGACGGACCCGGCGGAAATGTCGAGCACACCCTCGGCGTAAGCGATCTGGCGCCGTAGCCGGGCCGTCAGGGCACGGGCCTCTTCCTCGTCCTCGCCCAGCAGCTCGGCCGCCTCGTCGAGCAGGGGGACGTCTGCGGGCGACCAGTCGCCTGGTTCCCGCCGCAGTGCCTCGATGTCGGTCGTGGCGTAGAACTCCGCCAGGAAGCGTTGTGGCGTGAGCTTGGGCCACAGCTCATCCATCGCGGCGGCCAGCTCGGTGTCCTCGCGAAGCTCGCGGCGGATTTCCGCGACATCGTTGTCATCGAGCAGGAGCGTCCCTTCGCCCGGGGCGTCATCACCGCCGAGCGCTTCTCCGGCGAACGGGTCAAACCCTTGCAGCTCAGCGATTTGCCTCGCCAAGGTCGCGATGATTTCTTCGGTGAAGAACGGCCGGGCGAGGTTGTGTGGCTTTCCGCTCTGGCGGGCGATGCCGATCGCGCGGCCGATCGTCTCGCGGTCGATGGCGACCTTCTCGCGCTGATAGCCCAGGCCCTCGTGAGTGTCAGACAACAGAACCTCGACGTCGGCCGGGGGCACCTGCTGACGGGCCGCGATCGCCTCGCGCAGGATGGCCAGCATTTCCAGGCTGCCCTTGAACCGGGCCAGCTCGGCGGATTCTTCGCGCCGCGCCCGCAAACCAGGAAAGAGGTCGCCGAGGGTGCACAGCAGCACGCTGGTTTCCCCTAGCCCCGGCAGCACCTGCGAGATGTAACGCAGGAACGTCTCGTTTGGACCGAGGATCAGCACCCCTTGGCGCGTCAGCGACTCACGGTGGGTGTAGAGCAGATAGGCCGCGCGGTGCAACGCCACCGCGGTCTTTCCGGTGCCCGGACCGCCCTGCACCACGAGCACTCCACTGAGCGGAGCGCGAATGATGCGGTCCTGCTCGGCCTGGATGGTCTCGACGATGTCCTTCATATGGCCCGTGCGGTTGGCGTTCAGCGCGCCCAGAAGGGCCGCCTCGCCGACCAGACCCTGATCACTGGCGTCCTGAACCGCGCTCAGGTCAAGGATCTCCTCATCGACGCCCGTGACTTCGCGCAGTCTCGTGCGGATGTGGCGGCGCCGCCGGACCGGGCCGGGTGCCGCCGCGGTGGCGAGATAAAAAGGCCTGGCCGCTGGGGCTCGCCAGTCGATGAGCAGGGGCTCATAGTCGTCGTCGAACAGCCCGATCCGGCCGATGTGCAGGCGGTCGTCGCCCGAGGCGTCGAAGTCGATGCGGCCAAAGCACAACCCGTGCTCGGCGGCGTCCCACTGGCGGATTTGCTGGCGCAGCTGGCTGACCGCGGAGTCGCGCTCAGAACGGGCCTGATGGGTCCCTCCGGGACCACCTTGCATGGTCTCGTCCAGCCGTTGCGCCGCTTGATCCCGTAACGTGTCCAGCCGTTCATAGAGCCCAGAAATGATCTCTTGTTCCTGGCTGATGTTGTCGCTCGGCAAAGCCCACCCCAGTTCGCGCCGCCCAACCCGCAAGCTGACCAGTTTAGCCGCTACCGTGGCGGCCATGACGCCGATCAGAGATGCGTACCTGACCGCAGCGCAGGCAGCGGTGAACCTGATCAACAATGATGCGGTGGCTTCGGCCTGGGATAAGCCCAGTGCGCTCGAAGGATTCACGGTGGGCGGTCTCGCGTCCCATCTTGGAGGGCAGCTGTTCTCGGTGCAGTTCGCGCTGACGCGGGAACAGCCGGAGACTGAGGCGATTCCGATCACAGGACACTACGAGCGCGCGGCCTGGGTCGGTGCTGACCTTGACGCCGAAGTGAACGTGAAGATCCGCAAGAACGGTGAGGACCGGGCTCACGAAGGCCCGGAGCAGCTGCGTTCCGACATGGCCCAAGCCTTGGCGACGGTAACGGAGCTGTTGCCACAGCAGCCCGTGGAGCGGACCGCACCCGTGCCAGCCGGCCCTTGGGCGCTGACCCTCGATGACTTTTTGATCACACGAATGATGGAGATCGCTGTCCACTCTGACGATCTCGCGTGCAGTGTGCGGCTGGAGACGCCGGATCTGCCGTCCAATGTGCTCGATCCGGTGCTGTCGTTGCTAACCAAGCTGTCGGTGGCGCGCCACGGGCAAGCGGCAGTGTTGCGCGCCCTGACCAGGGCCGAACGCGCACCGTCAACCATTACCGCTTTTTAGGGCACCGTTATTTCGATCGCCTTCGGCCCGAGCTCCGCGAGCTCGCGCCGGGCGCGCTCGACATTTTTCGGAGTGGGGTCCAGCCCCTTGGCCATAGCGAGGTCTTCTGGATCCCACGGCTGATCTGAACCAGTGCGAAAGACCATCGGATGTGGAGTGTCGAGGGGGCTGTTCGGGGTGAGATCGCTCATGCCGTCGTCTCCCTTCGGTCGCCGGCGTCATGAGGCACTAGCGAACCTGAACTGCTGACTCGCTCAGGCAAGCCTTCGCCCGGAATTTTCTCCCGTCTGCCGGACATGCCCAATCTCGCACACCCTCGCGCGTGATCGCTAGGGTTTCACCTAATGACCAAGGCGGGATGAGCTGGATCATTCACCCTGATGACAACGTCGGCGAACGAAGCTGGCCCCACTTCCTCGGCGTAGCGCGCGAACGCCGGCAGTGTCCACGAGTCTTCCGGCGGGGTGCGCCGGGCCAGCGCTGGCGCCGACATTTCCAAGTGCACTTCAAGGTCGAAGGGCAGTCTGGCCCCGAGTAACAGTGGGCCGCTGAGCACGAGCACGCTTCCGGCCGGCAGTTCGGCGTACCCACTGCGGGTGTTGCGGTCTTTAATGGGGTCCCAAAACGTTGGCAGCACACGGCCGCTGCCACCGGGAGCCAGTGGCTCTAGCACTTCGCGCGTTAGCGCCTTGAGGTCAAACCAGCCGTCGTAGTAGGAGTCCGGGTTGGACCGCCCGAATTCCAGGCGCAGCGACGCTGGCCGCAGGAAGTCGGCGGTCCTGACGTGCAAAGCGGTGCGGCCCGTCTCGCGGATCGCGGCGGCGAGCGATTCGGCCCAGGTGTCCGGTGCGGCGGCGGGCGCGCCATCGAGCGCCACCCGAGTCCAGGGTGCCGGCAGCTCAAGGATCCGGCTCACGATCATGGCGGTCACGGCGTCCTGGCTCATCGGCTTTACGCGCACGACGGCCAGCCTAGATAACGCGCAGTTCCCGTGGCGTCTGGTTTACCCGCTCGGAACCGTCCTCGGTGCAGATGACGATGTCTTCGATGCGCGCACCGTGCTTGCCGGGCAGATAGATCCCGGGCTCGATGGAAAACGCCATGCCCGGCTCCAAAACGCGGCTCGAGCTGGACACGATGTAGGGCTCTTCGTGCGTCTCCAGCCCGATCCCATGACCGGTGCGGTGAATGAAGAATTCGCCATATCCGGCCGCGGCGATGATGTCCCGCCCGACAGCGTCCAGTTCGGCGGCGGTGATCCCCGGCCGGGCCGCCTCGGTTTGCGCCATCTGGGCCCGCAGGAGCACGTCGTAATAGGTCGCGAACTCGGCGGGCGGCTCGCCCACGCTGTAGGTGCGGGTGGAGTCCGAGCAGTAGCCGTCGGGCATGGTCCCGCCGATGTCGACCACGACCGGATCGCCCGCTTCGATGACGCGCTCGGAGACTTCGTGGTGTGGACTGGCGCCATTCGGCCCGGACGCGACGATGACGAAATCGGCCCGTGAGTGTCCTGATTGGATGATCGCGTCCGCGATGTCCTTGCCCACTTCACGTTCCGTCCGGCCAGGGCGCAGCCAGTCAGCCATCTGGTGGTGCACCCGGTCGATCGCGGCGCCGGCGGCCTTCAGCGAGGCGGCTTCCTCCGGCGTCTTGCGCATACGCAGTTCACTGAGCACCGGCCCGGCCAGCACTTGCCGTGCTCCGGGCAACGCGTCCTGGAAGGCAAGCACCTTCTCGGCCCACATGTGATTGTCGACCGCCACCCGGATCAGCCCGGCCGGCAGACGTCCCGCCAGCAGCAGGTAGGGGTCCTCGGTCTCCTGCCACGCGACCAGCTCGATGCCGAGCGTTCCGACCGCGGAGGCCTGTGCCGCAGGCTTTTCCAGCAACGGCACCACCATGAACGGCTCACCATGAGCGGGCAGCACCAAACACGTCAGCCGCTCCAAGGGCAGGGCGTCATAGCCGGTGAGGTAACGCAGATCCGGCCCAGGCGAGATCAGAAGGGCATCGATGCCAGCAGCCGCCGCAGCCGCTTGAGCGCGCTCAATGTGTGCCACGGCCTCCAACCTACCGCTTCAAGCGCGGGCTCATCCGGGAAGTCCGGCGTTTGAGCCCGCGATTGACGTTAGCGAACGCGTTCCCGGATGGGCAGGATCTCGGTGTCGCGCCGGATGGGTGCGGCGGAACTGTCCGTTGTGGACAGTTGTTTGATCAGCTGGGCGGTCAAAGCGGCTTGCTCACGCTGGAGTTGCACCAAGCGGGCGAGCCAGGAACTGAAGAAGATCAGCGCGCCGGAGAACGTCAGGCCAAGACCGAGCAGGCCGCCGGAGACCATGTAGGGAATCTGCTCGAAGACGTAACCGGTGTGCGCGGTGCCATACCAGCCGATGCCGATCACCGCGAGCCCAAGCGGCATAAGGAATCCGCCGACTATCGTCAGGATCTGCTGGAACCGTTGTTCACGTGACATCTATTGCTCCCTGAGGTTGGGCACACCGTTGGCCGCGCCAAGGTCACAGCCACCAGCGCCGAACATGAGCGCGGCGAACTTCTTCAAGCCACCGGCCACGGCGGCTGCCATAGCGAGCCCGACGAGCACGAGCCAGAACGGGACGCCGGGGAAGACAGGCCAGCCGGCGCTAGCGACCGGCACGGGTTCGCCGGTGGGTGCCGGGGTGATATCGCCGCCACCGCCAGAACTGCCGCCGCTGCTGCCCGAGCCGGTGTCGGCGGGCGGCGCGATGGGCGTGTCAGTGAACGCGGGAACGGCGGTCGCCTCGACAGCGGAGGTCCCGAGCATGAAGACGAATTTTGGCGCGAGATCCAGCCAGGGCGTGACCTGGTTGCGCAGTTCCTTTGGCAGCAATGCCATGAGCGGGTCAAGCAGCCAGCTCAGGCTCAGCTTGCTCTTCATGACCGACGTGTCGAGCGTGATGGTCATGCCGCGGCTGAGCACCTTGGCGGCGGCACCTTCGACCTTCTGCTCGACCGTCGGTGGCGTGATCGTGAGGCCAAAGTCGGCTAGGCGGCGTACGACACTGTCGGGCATCTTCGGCAACGGCGTGACGCCCAGGGGCGATTGCACGCCCGCGTCGGTCGCCGCGAACGTCTGTCCCGCAACGGTTATCGAGCCCCAGCTGTACTTGCCTGAGGCGGTGCCCTTCGAGCCATCGCTCGTCGCGGTGCACTCGCTCCGCAGTCCGTGGATCTGCACGAGCCCACCGAGCAGCGAGATCGAGCCAGCCGTGGCGTAGGCCGAAGAGGTCACCTTGTCCGCCGTGACGACGGTCTTGCTCTCCGACGAGAACGCCTCGACGGCGATCAGCATGGGCGGGATGGGGATTCCGGCCGGGGGAGTCAGCGGCAGCTGAGGCTTGGCGATCGACGAGGTGGCGATGGTGCCTTTCTCATCGGCGTGCGAAACCATTCCGGTGCCGGGGACAAGCTCTTGCTTGCCATCCTTAGGGCCAGACGGGTGCGCGGCGTCCACTTTGATGGGGTACTTGGCGTCCGGGTTCTTGAGAAGCTCAGGGAGCCCATAGCCGACAGCATCGCCAAGCCAGAAGAGGCTCGACACCGACCGTCCCGTAGGCCCGGTCGAGAAGTTGGCCCGCGAGAACGACATGTCCACTTCGAGTTGTGGTTCCGCCGGGATCGGGATCAGCTTCTCGTAGATATGCATGGCGATAGGCGCCGCTTCCGCTTTCAGCTCATAGCCACCGAGCTCCACAGCCTGTGCTGGAGCGGGCAGAACGAAAAACGGGCTGGCGACGGCAAGAGCGACCACTGTCCGGGCGAGCTTCACGGCGCACCTCCGAGGTAAAGATGAGTTAGGTCGGCGGCGATCTCGTCCGGTCCACCGGTGGCGACCACCTTGCCGTGCACGAGAACGGCGGCGCGGTCGGCGACGGCCAGGGCGGCGTCGGCGAACTGTTCCACCACGAGGACACTGACGCCTTCTTCAGCCAGTGCCGCGACGACTTCGTAGAGTTCTTTGACGATCAGTGGCGCGAGGCCCATGGACAACTCGTCCACTAGAAGCAGGGCCGGATTGGTGGCCAAGGCGCGGGCCATCGCGAGCATTTGCTGTTCCCCACCGGAAAGTGATCCGGCGAGCTGGTTCGAGCGTTCGCCTAACCGGGGAAACCGGCTGAACGCGACGTCATAGACGTGTGCGGCGGGCACGCCGCCGTAGGCGGCCAGCCGAAGGTTCTCGGTGACGGTCAGGTTGGGAAAGACAGAGCGTCCTTCCGGGATAGTGCACAGGCCAGCGCGGGCAAGAGCATCGGGACTGGCGTCGTTGACGTGTGTTCCGCCCAAGTGCACATGACCGCTCGTGGCGCGCAACTGTCCACTCACGACTTTCAGCAACGTGGACTTGCCGGCTCCGTTGGGCCCGAGCAGAGCCATCACAGAGCCACGCGGGACCGTCAAGTCCACGCCATGGAGCACTTCGATCCGGCCGTACGCCGCGTGCACGTCCAGCAATTCGAGAATGGGATCATTGCGCATAGGACTGTCCCAGGTAAGCGGCTTGCACCCGGTCACTGGCCCGGACTTCGGCCGGACTGCCCGAGGCGATGACCTGGCCGAAATCGAGGACGTGCAAGTGGTCGCAGACCCGCATGATGAGTTCCATGTCGTGCTCGACGATCAGCACGGCCCGTCCTTCGTCGGCGAGTTCCTCAAGCAGGTCACCAAAATCCTCGGTCTCGGTGGTGCTAAGTCCCGAGGACGGTTCATCGAGCAGGAGCAGCCGTGGGTCGCACGCGAGGGCGCGAGCCAGCTCCAGCAAACGGGCGATGCCGGTCGGGATGGTGTCGGCTTGACGGTCGGCATAGCGTTGCAGCCCGACGCGTTCGATCAGCCGCTCGGCGACCTGTGAAGGCGATCCGGTGCCGCGCTTGATGCGTTGCGCGTGCTGACGGTGGATCTCAGCGGCGACGAGCACGTTTTCCCAGACCGACAGCGAGCCAAAGGCTTCCAGCCGCTGAAACGTTCGTGCGATCCCGCGGCGAGCCCGCTCGTGCGTTGGCTTGCCGGTGATGTCCTCGCCGTCGAAATAGACAGACCCATCCGTCGGCTTCTGCAGCCCCGTGAGCACATTGAAAAACGTCGTCTTGCCCGCTCCGTTCGGGCCGATCAGCCCGGTGATCTGCCCGGCGCTGACGTCGAGCGAAGCGTTCTGCACGGCCGTGACGCCCCCAAACCGGACCGTCACATCGTGCGCCTGCAGCAGCATCACAACCGCCCCCCTTCACCGCGGTTTCGCGACTTTCGTGAAGACGCACGAACCTTGGCGCCCAACCAAGCGCCTTCGCCGCAGTTTCGCGGCGCGCTCGTGGGCGATGGCGAACGGTGAGCCCCGCCCGTACGGAGCGCGGCGATCGTGGACGACGGCGAAACGTGTGTCACCACTTGCCCTCCCTGGAAGCGCGGACCTCGGCGGCTGGAGACCCGGGCGTCGCGGAAACTGGCACGCTGGAGACGGGAGCCTCGGAGACGGGCACGTCGCGGACCGCCGCGGTGCCGGTCGCATAAGCGGGAGCGGGCCGTCTAAACGGGACGGTCACCTTCGCTGAGGGACGCCAGCGCCCGAGGGTGAACAGGCGGCTCGCGACACCGTTGGGGTCACGGCCCAGGCCGAGCGCGGCGACGCCGATTAACAGGAACATCAAGCCGCCCAATGCTTCGAACTCCCCGGCCACGACCGGAAGCAGCATCAGCGTCATGCCGCCGATCGCCGCGCCGGAGACCGATGTGACACCGGCGACGACCGCGAGCAAGAGCAACGGCAAGCTGTTGAAAAGCTGGAACTCTGTCGCCGAGACCGACTGGTTGAGCCCGCCGAGCAGGCCACCAGCCAGGCCGGCGATGCCGGCCGACAGGCCGAACAACCGCACGCGGGTCCAGCGCAGATTAAGCCCGAGGGTCGCGCAGCCGGCCGGGCTGTCGCGCATCGCGAGCAGGATGCGCCCGTAACGGCTGCGCCGCAACGCCAGCACGCCAAAGCCCACCAGCGTGAAGACCACAACCGACAAGATGGCGTAGGAAGCGGGAGTGTCCAAAGTGAGGCCCGGCAACGCGAGCCGGGGCACTTCGAGACTTCCGTTGAAACCAAAGGCGAAGTCCGCCTGGAAGACGAGTTTGTCCATCAGCAGGCCGAAGGCCAGCGTGGACAGGGCAAGGTAGAGACCCTGCAACCGCAGCGCTGGCAACGCCACCAGGACGCCCACCACAGCGGCCGCCGCGGCGCCTGCCAGCAACGTCAGCGGGGACGGACTGTCGAGCCGGGCGACGACGATCGCTCCAATGCCGACGAACGTGAACTGGGTCAGCGACACGTAGCCGCCATAGCCCGTCAGCGGCACGAGCGACAGCATGACGATGCCGAGGATGAACCCGAGCGCCATCCGGTCGGTGTGCTGCGGTGCCATGACGAACGCGAGAACGGCGGTGCCAGCGATCAGCCCGGCGCCACTTATCAGGGCTTTGCGGACGCTTGGTACGCGTACCCCCGCGATGCCTTTGATCTGGCCAATGCGCAGCTGAGCTTGCGGCGCTAGCAGAAGTGCCGCGAACAGGAAGAGCGCGGGAATCGCGGCCCGTACTCCGCTGAGCAGCTCGCTAGGCGGCAGGTAACCCACGGCGTAGGACTGGCACAGCCCCAGGAGCAGAGCGCCGATGAATGTCCACGGCAGACTCTTGAGCCGCCCGAACACGGCGGCGGCGTAGGAGCTGATGACCAGCAGCGTCAGGTCGAAATACGAAAGCTGCACCACCGGCGTCAGCAAGATCCCGGCGAGAGCGGCCAGAGCCGAACCGATGGCCCAGCTCAGGGTCGACAGCAGTGATGGCCGGGCGCCGTAAAGCTGAAGCAAGCCGCGGTTGTCGACTGTCGCGCGCATGGCGATGCCGATGCGGGTGAAGGTCAGCAACGCGTAGAGCGCCGCTGCCACAACGACCGCCGCGATGACCGTCATGAGGTCGTGATAGCTCACGAAGGCGGACCCCACCGGAAATCCGTCCCCGTTGAAGAACGGCTGCACCGGACGGGCCGTCGGCGGCCAGATCGCTTGTGCCGCACCGATCAGCAGCACGAGCAGGCCAACGGTCACGACCAGCGTGGTGCTCACCGGAGCGTCGCTGAGGTGGCGCATCATGACCCGTTCGGCCAGCCATCCGAGCACCGGGGCCGCGACTCCCACCGTGAGCAGAAGAGCTAGCCAAACGGGCAGTTCTAAGTGGACGCTGAGTTCCCAGTAGAGGAAGGCCATCAGCATCGCGACCGCGCCGTGACCGACGTTGAATACCCGGGTCGTGCTGTAGGTGAGCACCAAACCGCTTGCGGCGACGGCATATCCGGCACCGGTGACGAGCCCGAGCACGGTGAAGGTCAGGAACGCGGACAGCATCTTCGTCAGACCCCCACGACGTCGCCGCACTTGTATCCGGAGCCGGGCGCCTCGCGCACCCACTTGCCGCCTTGCAGCTTGATGAACGCCCAGCACTTGGAGGGCCGTTTACCGCCCACGTCCTGCGCCGCGAACAATCCGTCAGCCGTATAGTCGCGCACGCTCTTTAATCCGTCGATGATGGCGGAACGTTTCAGGTTTGGCCCCGCTTTCGCTACCTGCTGCACAAACAGCTTGGCGGCGCCCCATGCGAAGAAGCCGAAGTAGTCCGGCCGTGCGTTCGGGGCGACCCGGGCGAGCCACTGGCGATAGAGCTGCTGTTCCTTATTGCTACCGCCCTCTTCCACCAGCGAGGTGTTGATGAAGACGGTCACTCCTTCGGCGGCGGCACCGGCTGACTTGACGAAGTTGGCGTCGTAGCCCGTGGCGTCCATGACGAAGGCCTGCGGCGTGTAGCCCTGCTGCTTCATGGCTTGCAGCAGCCGGGCGCCGTGCTGCCCGGAGCCGAGCCACTGTACGTATTGGACGCCCTTCTCCTTCATCTGCACCACGTAGGGCGAATAGTTGAAGTCGGCGATGTCGATCGACTGCGTGTAGATCCAGTTGAAGCCGCGGCCGGAGTAGGCCTTCATGAAGCTTTCGGCGTTCTGCTTGGTCACTTCGGCGTTCAGATAAAGGAAGGCCGCCTTGGTTGTGGCGCCGCCATACTTGCTCTTGAAGTAGTCCGGCGGAGCCGTGGGCTGGTGCGTCATGCGGGTCGAGTTAACGCCGAAGGAGTTCGCGACGTTCTGCCGTTGCGAGGTGACGCTCGCCGCCCTAATGTCCGGGATGCCACAGCTAGCGGCCTGTTGCGCGCCGCCCTGGTCGTAGGCCGACATCGAGCCGACCATCGCGAAGGCTTGGTTGCACGCCTGAGCGGTGCCTTCCTGCTCGCCGCGGCTGTCGGTGCGGGAGTCGAGGGCGAGCAGCTCAAGCTTGCGCCCACAGACACCACCCGTGCTGTTGACGTAGGCGACGTATGCCTTGGTGGCCTGTTGCGCGGCTTCGAAAAGTCCCGACACCGGACCGCTGGTATCCGAGACGTTGGCAATCTTGATGGAGTTCGCGGTGACACCCGTGTCGGTCGCCCCACCGGTGCCGCTGCACGCGACCGGGGCAGTGCCCCCTGAAGAGCCGCCGCCAGAGGACCCGCCCGTGCTTCCGCCGTCGGTTCCGCCTTCACCCGCGGTGCCGCCCGTCGCACCGGAACCTGATCCAGCTCCGGCACCGTTGGTACCGCCAAGTACCTGGTCTCGCTGCTCCTTGCTCAAGGCCGAGCCGCAAGCGGAGGTCATGGCGAGACATAAAAGTAACGCAAGACACACTCGCACTCGGACAGTAGAACAGGTTTCAGTTTGATGAACAAGACTTGCCTTTGAGGTGCGAGGGTCTAGAAAAGTAAAACAGGTTCTAATACCGTTGCGCCCACGAAGTCGTAAGTACGAGGAGGTACGTGATGCCGAAAGTTAGTGCGTCCACGAGTTCACCAGCCAGCCCTGAGCAGGTGTGGCAGCTTGCTGTTGACTTGCCGCGCTATGCCGAGTGGCTCACTATGCACGACGCGTTCTCCGGCGACGTGCCGGGAACGCTTGAAGAAGGCGCCGCCTACAAGCAGCGCGTCAAGATGATGGGCATGCCAGCCGACATCGCCTGGAAGGTCGCCACCGCCAACTCTCCCGGCCACTTGGAGATCACCGGTGACGGGCCGATGGGCATCAAGGCCATCAACCGCTTCCTGATCGAGCCAGGCGAGGGTGGCTCCAACATCACCTTTGAGATGGAGTTCAACGGCCCCGCCCTCAATGGCCCGATGGCCAAGATGGCGGAGAAGAACGCCGGCGCCGCGGCTGAGGCGTCGCTGGAGAAGTTCAAAAACTTGCTGGGCTAAGCGCCCTTATTTCAGGAGCAGGCGGGCGGCGAGCTCCAGGTGGTTCACGACATCGTTAGCCGACGCCCGCCTGGTCACCCAGGCGACCAAATTGGACAGCCACACATCGCCAATAACCCGGGCGATGGCTTTGTCGTCTTCGGATGGTTCCCCGTCGTGCATCGCCTTTGTGAACATCACTTCCATCATGCGCGCGACGGTGTTCACTTCGGCCGCGGCCGAAGGGTCAGCGAACATGAAGGCGCGTGTCATGGCTTCGGTCAGCTGTGGGTCACGTTGCATCGCCCGCGTGATCCGGCCCAGCACGAAGATCATGCGCTCGTAGGGGCTATCGCCGGGCACCACCGTGCGGTCCATCCGCTCCTGCGTGCGCTCGAACTCACGCGCCAGGCCCGACACGAGCAGGTGGATCTTCGACGGGAAATAGCGGTAAAGCGTCCCGAGGGCGACATCAGCCTTTTCCGCGACAGCGCGCATCTGCACCGCGTCATAGCCGCCTTTTGAGGCGAGCATGAGGGTGGCATCGAGGATCCTTTTGCGACGCTCACGTTGCGCCGCGGACCCGAGCTCGGCATCGGTCGGCGCGCTGAGGGCAGTGTTGCCGTTGGTACGCGTTCTTGGCGGTGCCATCGAGGACCTTTCGTGATTCAAGCGGTGCGATCGCTAGCGTATCAAGCGAATGTTTCTAAACTATGCGCAGGCCGCTAGCGGCGAAATACTGAAACGTGTTCTAATTTCTTCGTGCCGATCGCCATCACCGAGGATCAGCTCGCCCTAGCCGACTCGATCCGGTCTTTGACCAAGGCCGGTGAACCGTCCTGGCCCGATCTCGCCGCGCTCGGCATCTTCGGGATAACCCAGCCAGAGGCCGTGGGAGGCGCGGGCGGTTCAGCTGCCGACCTCGCCGCGGCGCTTGAGCAATTAACCCATTCGGGGGTACGAGGTCCGCTCTTGCCGACCCTCCTCGCTGGACTGATCCTGGGCGAGCATCCCCTCCAAAACGCCATCATGACTGGCACAGCGACGGTGGCCCTGCAAGTGTCACCAAACGGACCTGTCCTGTGCGCCGGCGAATCCACCCACGTGCTGCTGAATCCCGCGCCAACGCAGTGGACGCTCGCCTCCGCCACCGACCTCACCTTCGACTCCCTCGACCACATCGACTTAACCCGCACCCTTGGCAACCTTCGCCCCTCGGCCGCTGCGTCAGTCGCGGGCCTTCCCGCAGCGACTGTCGCGGTCGGTCCCGGTTCGGGTGGCGTCGCGGTTGACGGCGGTCTTGGCGAGGCGGCTGTCGCGGTCGGTCCCGACTCGGGTGGCCTCGCTTCGAGTGTCGGGGGTGACGCCGGCCTTGACGCGGGCGGCGTTGGTGAGGGTCGCGAAGCAGCGGGCGAGTCGGTGACGTTTGACGGGGATGTGCGGGACGTGTTCGCGATGTTGGCGGCTGTGGAGGCTGCTGGCGTGGCGAGCTGGTGTGTGCGGACCGCCGCCGAATACGCGAAGGTCCGTGAACAGTTCGGCCGAGCGATCGGGTCGTTCCAGGCGATCAAGCACCTGTGCGCGGTCATGCACGCGCGAGCCGAAGCGGCCAGCGTGGCCGCGTGGGATGCGGCCCGGGCGTTTGGCGCTGCTGAGTTTCCGCTCGCGGCGGCTGTCGCGGCCACGGCCGCACTCGACGCAGGCGTCGACAACGCCAAGGATTGCATCCAGGTGCTCGGTGGCATCGGCTTCACGTGGGAGCACGACGCGCACCGCTTCCTGCGCCGGGCCTTGTCGCTACGGCAGCTGCTGGGTGGCAGTGACCCATGGAAGCGGCGTGCCGCGGAACTAGCCATGTCAGGTGCGCGAAGGACCCTGACTGTCGGCGTTGGAGACTCGGCCGTCGCGGCGCGAGTGGCCGCCATCGCCAGCCTTCCTCCTGGCGACCAGCGGGCCGCGATGGTTGATGCTGGAGTGTTTCTCCCGTCCAGCCCACGGGAGGCACTGGCTATCGATGAGGAACTGGCCCGCGCCGGACTGACTCGCCCTGACCTGAAAATCGGGGCGTGGGCGGTGCCAACGATCCTGCAGCACGGCACGCAGGAGCAGAAGAATCGCTTCGTGCGGCCGACCCTGCTCGGTGACCTGGTCTGGTGCCAGCTGTTCAGCGAGCCCGGAGCTGGCTCGGATCTGGCCGCACTGCGCACGCGGGCTGACAAAGTGGACGGTGGCTGGAAGCTGACCGGGCAGAAGGTGTGGACCTCCCTCGCCCGCGAAGCCGACTGGGCGATCTGCCTGGCGCGCACGGACACCACCGTGCCTAAGCACAAAGGCATCACTTACTTCCTCGTCAAGATGGACTCACCCGGGCTGGACATCCGCCCCCTGCGCGAAATCACCGGCGAGACGATCTTCAACGAGGTCTTCCTTGACGACGTCTTCGTGCCTGACGATTGCCTCGTGGGCGCTCCCGGTGACGGCTGGAAGTTAGCGCGCACGACGCTGGCTAACGAACGGGTCGCCATGGGCACCGGATCGTCAGTCGGTGCTGAGGTGGAAAAGCTGCTGCAGCAAGCGAAAGAGCCAACCGCGGGCCTGGGCACCCTGGTCGCCAATGGAACCGTGATCACGCTGTTGAACCTGCGCGCGACATTGGCGGCACTTTCTGGCCAGAGCACGGATTCGACGGTCCGCAAACTGCTTGGTGTCGCCCATAGACAGTCCGTCGCGGAATTCGCCTTGGAGACGGCAGGCCTGAACGGAGCGGTCAGCTCCGACGTCACCCATCAGTTCCTGCTCACCCGCTGCCTGAGCATCGCGGGTGGCACGACACAGATCCTGCTTTCCGTTGTGGGCGAGCGGGTTCTAGGGCTACCGAGGGAGCCATAGTGGACTTCACTTACAGCGAGACTCAAGAAGCGGTCTTACAGGCCGCAACGGAAGTCCTCGATTCAGCCGCACCCGAAGCGGCGTGGAAGGCACTCGGCCAAGCCGGGTTGCTATCCCTCGCCTTGCCCGAATCGCTCGGCGGCGACGGCCTCGGCGCGATCGAGACCGGCATCGTCCTCACGGAACTCGGCCGTCGCGCGCTCGTGACGCCAGCGTTTCCCGCGCTATCGTTATCGCTCGCGTTAACACGCCTCAACCGTGCCGACCTCCTCACCGCCGACACCTTCCTCACCTTCGCTCTCGCCCAGCCGCGACTCAAGCCAAGCCTCACCTCCGCACAGGCGGCCCTTTCGTCCACCGCATCCGTGCCGGGCAGCGCATCCGCGCAAGCCGCTACTCCCGCGCCTGGCACAGCATCCGCGCCGAGCGCCATGGCGGCTTCCGTGGAAGGCGCCACGTCCGCGGCGAGTGGAGGGCGGAAGGTGGCGGCGCCGTTCTTGGCGGAGGCGAGCCGGGTGTTGCTGGTGGGGCGGCGCGAGACAGCGGTGGCTGCGGCGTCCGATGTGGAGCCTGGGTTCTCGTCGAGTGGGCTGGCGGAGAGTAACGCGACGCTGACGGCTGGGCAAGCCGTGGGCGGAGACGTGTTTCCTTACTTGCTGTCGGGCGCGATCGCGATGGTTGACGGTTTGCTCGCGGGGGCTCTGGATTTGACGACGGCTCATCTGCGTACCCGCGAGCAGTTTGGAAAGCCGTTGGCCACCTTTCAGATCGCGGCGGGCCACATAGCCGACGTTTATATCGCCTGGCGCACCACCCACTTGCTCGCGCTGTCGCTGGCGTGGGGACTCGACACGGGCAAGGACGTGAGCGCCGATGTCGAGGCGGCGGAGCACTGGCTGGAAACCGAAGCGCTGAAAGCATTGCGGACGTGTCATCACCTGCACGGCGGGATCGGGCTCGATGTGACCTACCCCCTGCACCGGTACTACTCCCTCGTGAAGGATCTGACCCGGTATGTACATCGATCTCACTGACGCGCAGCGCAAGCTGCAAGCGGAGTTACGCGAATACTTCGCCGGGCTTATGACGGCGCGGCAGCGCGAAGTCCTGATGACACAACGGCATGGGCCGGTCTATCGCGAGATCATCAGGCAGATGGGCAGCGACGGCTGGCTCGGCGTGGGCTGGCCGGTGGAGTTTGGCGGGCGTGGGTTCGGGCAGATCGAGCAGCAGATCTTCGTGAACGAGGCGGCGCGTGCAGACGTTCCGCTTCCGGCGGTTACCTTGCAAACGGTCGGGCCGACGTTGCAGGAGCACGGGACGCCGGAGCAAAAGGAGTTCTTCCTGCCGCGGATTCTGGCGGGGGAGCTGCATTTCGCGATCGGTTACACCGAGCCGGGCGCGGGAACGGACTTGGCGTCACTGAACACTCGTGCCGTGCGCGATGGCGACGAGTATGTCGTGAATGGACAGAAGACGTTCACCACGGGCGGGCACGACGCCGAATACATCTGGCTGGCGTGCCGTACGGACGCGCAAGCGCCCAAGCACAAAGGGATTTCCATCCTGATTGTGCAGACAAACGATCCGGGCTATTCGTGGACTCCCATCATCACGGCCGATGGCGCGCACCATGTCAACGCGACCTACTACGAGAACATCCGCGTTCCGGCGAGCATGCTGGTGGGCAAGGAAAACCAGGGCTGGCGGCTGATCACCACCCAGCTGAACCATGAGCGTGTCATGCTCGGCCCGTCGGGGCGCATTGCCGTGCTCTACGACCGGTTGCACACCTGGGCGGCACAGAACGGTTTGCTGGACGAGCCCGATGTGGCGGCCGCGTTGAGAGAGACACGAGTCGCCTTGCGTGTCAACGAATTGCTCAACTGGCAGGTCGCGACCGCGGCTACGGTCGACATCGCTGACGCCAGCGCGACCAAAGTTTTCTCTTCCGAACGGCTCCAGCGCCTCAACGAGGTTCTGGAAACGGTGGCGGGCCGCTACAACGCACCAGTGGCGCTGCGGCGCTGGCTTGACGTGCAGGCGAAACGCAATCTCGTGCTGACTTTCGGCGGCGGGGTCAACGAGATTCAGCGTGAACTCATCGCCACAGCTGGACTGAACTTGCCGAGGGTTCCCCGATGACAGACATCGCGAAGATCGCCGAAGAGGTAATGGCGGCTGGGCTGTGCAGCCCACGGGCCGGGCGTGATCCCGTCAATCAGGCGATGATCAACAACTGGACGGAAGCCATCGGCGACACCAATCCCCGCTATCTGGAGTGGGAAGCGCCGCCCGCGATGACTCAGGTGTGGACCATGCGTGGCCTGCATCCGGTGTCCACCCCAGACGATCCGCTTCAGATCATGTCGAAGGCGCTCGACGACGCCGGGTACACCTCTGTCGTGGCCACGAACTGTGAGCAGAAGTATTCGCGTTATGTGCGCATCGGAGAAGAACTGACGGTCCGCACGCGGCTGGAAAGCTATGCGGGGCCGAAGAAGACCGCGCTCGGTGAAGGCTGGTTCTTCACCACCGAGAGCACTTGGTACGCAGGCGTTGAACCCGTGGCGACAATGCTTTTCCGGGTGCTGAAGTTCAAGCCGGGTGCCGCTGGTTCGGTAGGCAAACCGATCCAGCCGCTCGTCTCCCGCGACACGTCGTTCTTCTGGGACGGCGCGGTCGAAGGCGAGTTACGCATTCAGCAGTGTGGCAAGTGCGGGCTCTTGCGGCATCCGCCCGGGCCCACGTGCCCGTCGTGTGGCGCGGCAAAACCAGGTTACGTGGTCGCCGCCGGCACCGGCACGGTCTATAGCTTCGTCGTGCACCACCACCCACCGGTACCAGGTAAGCAGTTGCCCTTCGTAGTGGCGCTCGTGGAGTTACCCGAAGGCGTGCGCGTGATGGCCGAGTTGCGTGAGGTGGACCCGGCGTCCGTCCACATTGGCATGCCGGTGCAGGTGGGCTTCGCTCCCGTTGGCGATTTCGTGCTCCCGGTGTGGCATCCCGCCGGTTACACGCCGCCCGCCAAACCTGTTTACGCCTCAGACCTTCCCGAGCTGACCTTCGACGTCACCCCAACGCTTGTCGTGAGCACCGCGCTGGCGACTCGCGACTTCCAAGACGTACACCACGACCGGGATCTAGCGGTCGCTCGCGGTTCCAAGGACATTTTCGTCAACATCCTCACCACGACCGGGCTCGTGCAGCGGTTCGTGACGGACTGGGCGGGACCCGAGGCCGACGTGCGGCGGATCGCGATCAAGCTCGGTGTGCCTTGCTACGCCTACGACACGCTGACGTTCACGGGCGTGATCGCCCATCGGGACGGCAACGAGCATGTCATTGAAGTGACCGGCCGCAACAGCCTCGGTGCGCACGTCACCGGAACCGTGGAGGTGACGTTGCCATGACACTGAACGCGGCGATTGTGGGAATCGGGGCCACGGAGTTCTCCAAGGACTCGGGGCGCAGTGAGCTGCAGCTCGCGGTGGAAGCCGCGCGTTCGGCGCTGGCTGATGCAGGTCTGCGACCGTCCGATGTGGACGGCATCGTGGGCTTCGTCATGGACAGCAACGCCGAAATCGCCCTCGCCCGCGAGCTTGGCGTGCCAGAACTCAGCTTCTTCAGCAAGATTGGCTACGGCGGCGGAGCCGCGTGCGCGACGGTCCAGCAAGCCGCCATGGCCGTGACAACCGGGATGGCCAAGACCGTGATCTGCTTCCGGGCGCTCAACGAGCGCTCGGGACACCGGTTCGGTCAGGTGTCCGTGGCGGCGGCCAGTCAAGTGAACACCTCGGGGCTCGACAACAGCTGGCACTACCCGATGGGACTGGGCACGCCGGCGGCCACGGTCGCTATGGCTGCCCGGCGCTACATGCACGTATTCGGTGCGACGTCAGAAGACTTCGGCCGCGTCGCCGTCACGGCACGCGGCTATGCGGCCACGAATCCGCACGCCTGGTTCTACAAGCGGCCCGTCACGCTCGCTGAGCACCAGCAATCGCGGCTGATCGCCGAGCCATTGCGCCTGCTGGACTGCTGCCAGGAAAGCGACGGTGCTGTGGCCATCGTCGTCACCTCAGCGGACCGTGCCCGCGACTTGGCCCAGCCACCCGTGCACATCGCCGCCGCCGCTCAAGGCAGCGGACCGGATCAGTACATCATGACCAGCTACTACCGCGATGAGCTCACGGGACTGCCCGAGATGGGGGTCGTGGCACGTCAGCTGTGGGCACAGTCCGGCCGTAACGCGTCCGATGTGGACGTCGCGATTCTCTACGACCACTTCACGCCCTACGTTCTGATGCAGCTGGAGGAGCTGGGCTTTTGCGGCCGTGGCGAAGCCGGGGCGTTCGTCGCGGCGGGGAATCTGCCGCTGAACACCCACGGCGGTCAGCTCGGCGAGGCTTATATCCACGGCATGAACGGCATCGCCGAGGGCGTACGCCAAATCCGGGGCAGCGCCGTCAACCAGATCGCCCACACGGCAACGGTTCTGGTCACCGCCGGCACCGGTGTCCCGACCTCCGGGCTCGTGCTCAGCTCTTGACAGCAGGGCCAATAGCGGTTCAGTGTGGTCCGCGTCACATTGTTCCGTCCCTATTGGAGGCGACATGAACTTTGTCGTGGCTGTGCTCATCGGTGTTGTCGCTGGACTGGGAGGCTGGTTCCTGGTCAAGGACAAGAAGCCGAACGCCATCTGGATGGCGCCGGTCGCCGGTGTTATCGGAGCCGTTGCCGCATCCGCCATCGCGACCGCTGTCAGTGAACCGGGCTATGGCATCAAAGAAATCGCGCTACAGGTCGCCCTCGCGGTCGGTGCGGTCGCCCTGGTGGTGTTCCTGCCCATGGGAGCAGCGTCCAAAGCAGAGTGATCGTGAGGCAGGCCGCCGGTGATCCGGCGGCCTGCCTCAGTTGTAGGTGATGAGGGCGTTGTCGAGCGCCGGAGCGTCCTCGCGGTCCGCCACGGTGGTTATGACCGCCAGACCTTCGGCGGTCTGCCAAACCCGCGTACGCAGCGTTTCGCCCGGGTAGACCACGCCCGCGAAACGCGTTGAGTAAGAAGCCAAGCGAGACGCGTCGCCACCGAGACACTCGTCGACAACAGCCATGCACACCATGCCGTAGGTACACAGCCCGTGCAGAATCGGTGCCGGGAACCCTGCCATGGCAGCGAAACCGGGGTCGATGTGCAACGGATTCAAGTCACCACACAGCCGGTAGAGCGCAGCCTGCGCCGGGAATGTTGGCGTCAGGATCTCGTGATCCGGAGCCCGATCGGGGACCTCGGTAGCGGTTGACGGCCCACGGGAGCCGCCAAAGCCGCCTTCACCGCGCACGAACATGCTGATCCGGGAGGTGTAGTACTCGCAAGACGTCTCCGTCACGATGATGGCCGCTGAACCCTTGTCGTAGACGTCGACGATGCGGGAGGTCGCCGTGACCGACCCCGACGCCGGGATCGGTTTGTGCATCACGAGTTCCTGGCGCCCATGCAGCGTTTTGAAGAGGTCGACCTCGATGCCCGGCATCACCAGGACCGGAGGTTCCGTGTCGCGCAGCGTCGGCATCACCTGAGAGAACGTGGGCAGAACCTGCAAATCACGCTCGTACACATAGGACAGTGCCGTCGGCTTCGCTCCGAGGGCCAGGTGATAGAGCAATACGTCAGAGGCGGACCAGCTCATGTCCCGTGAGGGCAGCTGGGCTCCCACGGCGACGGTCGGATCGATCGGCACGGCTCAGTCCTCCTTCTTCGCCATGTCGAGCGCGGCCAAGTACCCAAAAGTCATGGCGGGACCAATGGTGGCCCCGGCGCCGGCATAACTGTGGCCCATCACCGCGGCGCTGGCGTTACCTGCGGCGTATAGCCCGGGAATGATGCTGCCATCCTCGCGCAGCACGCGTGAGCGCTCGTCAGTCACAAGACCGCCCTTGGTGCCGAGGTCTCCGGGCCAGAGTTTGAACGCGTAGAACGGTGCTTTGAGCAACGGGGCAAGGTTGGGGTTGGGTTTGTTACGCGGATCGCCGTAGTAGCGGTCATAGGTAGATTCGCCCTTGTGGAAGTCTTCGTCCACGCCACGTTCCGCGAAGCCGTTGAACCGCGACACTGTCGCCTCCAATGCGGACGGTTCCACGCCGATTCCCTTGGCGAGCCCGTCTAGCGTGAGGGACTTGACCAAAGCACCGGCCTCGTACCAGCGCCGGGGAATGGGCTGTCGCGGCCCGAGTCCAGCGAAGAGGTAACTGTTGCGATAGCGCTGGTCGACGATCAGCCACGACGGCACACTGCCCGCGTCATACATCGCGTGCACAGCGTCCACATATGGCGCCGCCTCGTTGACGAACCGCTTGCCTTCCTGGTTCACGATGATGCAACCGGGAAGACTGCGCTCGGCAAGGCAGAAGTAGGGGCCACCGGAGAGCAGGAAGGACGGGCCCCACCAGGCGTCGTCCATGAGCGCGACGGCCGCGCCCGCGTCGAGCCCAGCCTGGATGCCGTCACCGGTGTTCTCCACAGCGCCGACTGTCCAATCAGCAGTGATCGGCGAGCGCTGGTACTTGGTGCGCATCTCTTCGTTGCGTTCGAACCCGCCAGAAGCGATGAGAACGCCCCGCCGGGCCCGGTAAACCTTGTCGGCGGTGCGAACCCCCGCGACCCGTTCCCCGTCCATGACGAGCCCCGTGAGCGGTGTCCCCAGGAGCACGGGCACGTCCTTGCGGAGCAGCCCGGCACGCAGGCCAGCGATGAGCGCCTGGCCCATGCTCAGCAGCTTGCGCCCCAGGATCCGCGAGATTACCGTGCGGATGCCCACACGAATGCCGCGCAGAAAAGCCCTGGGATGGCGTGTGCCTAGACTGAGCCACTTATAGTCGGCCGCGGTGACGGTAACGCCACGGGTGGAGATGTAAGGGGGGTTGAGTTTGCTCAGCTCTGGACCGAGGACCTTGCCGTTGAGCGGCGACGGCTCGATCGTGCGGCCGCGGGCTTTGCCGCCCGGCAGCTCGGGGTAGTAGTCGGCGTAGCCGGGAACCCAGGCGAAGCGAAGCGGCGTTTCCTTCAATACGAAGTCGAGCATCGCGGGCCCGTGCTCCAGGAACGCCTTCTGCTTAGCCTCGGGAGCATCACTATTAACAACGTGCGACAGATAAGTGACTGCATCCTCCGGCGAGTCGATCACCCCGGCTACCCTCAAAACACTGTTGCCAGGGATCCAGACCCCACCACCAGATCGGGCGGTTGACCCACCGAAATGCTCCGCTTTCTCGATGACCACAGCGGTTAGACCGTGGTGCACTGCCGTAAGCGCCGCGGTCATGCCTGCCGCACCACTGCCAACAATTACAACGTCAAACTCAGCCTCGTTCAGAGTCACTAGAACAGGTTATAGTTTTTGCCATTGAAGGGCTAGCTCAGGGGAGGGACCAGTGTCCGGTCATTGGGACTTAGAGGCTGATGTGGTCGTGGTTGGGCTAGGTGCCGCCGGCGCTAGCGCTGCGATCGAAGCAGCTGAAACAGGTGCCAATGTTGTGGTGCTGGACCGGTTCAACGGCGGTGGTGCGACCGCCCTGTCCGGTGGTGTTGTCTACGCCGGTGGTGGCACTTATTTCCAGCAAGACGCTGGTTATCAGGACTCACCCGGCGCGATGTTCAACTACCTGCGCACCGAAGTCGATGGCGCGGTGTCCAACGAGACCCTGCTGAAGTTCTGCCAGGAGAGCATTTCGATGCTGGACTGGCTGGAGGACCAAGGCGTTCCGTTCGACAGCTCGCTCTGTCCGTTCAAAACCTCATACCCGACAAATGACCACTACCTGTATTTCTCAGGGAGTGAACAGTCTTTTAGCGACGTAGCCCCGCCAGCTCCGCGTGGCCACAGGACTTACGCTAAAGGCACATCAGGCGGGCATTTCTACGAGAAGCTGCTCGAATCAGTCGTACGCAACGGCGTCATGATCAAGCGGCAGACCACGGCGCAGCGCCTCATCACCGACAATGACGGACAAGTCATCGGGGTGGAGTGCCGCACGCTCACGAAAACCAAGCTGCACCAGAAGCTATCCAAGTGGGCCGCTAAGCCCCTGCTCTACTACCCGAAGCTCGGGCGGTTTCTCCACAAGCAGGCCCTGCGGCTAGAAGCCAAGTACGCCACCACCTTCCGGGTGCGTGCGCGCGAGGGCGTCATCCTCGCGGCCGGTGGCTTCATTCACAACCGCGAAATGATGGACCAGCACGCGCCGAACCACAAGGGCGGCTTGCGTTTGGGCACACCCGGCGACGACGGCAGCGGCATCAAACTCGGCGTAGCCGTTGGTGCAGCAACCGGGCACATGGACAGCATCTCCGTGTGGCGGTTCATCACGCCACCGGCGGCGCTAACCAAGGGCGTGCTCGTTGGCAAAGACGGCCGCCGCGTGATCGAAGAGGGGCGCTATGGCGCCGCGATCGGCGACGCCATCATGGATAACCACGGCGGCAAGGCATGGCTGGTCGTGGACAAGCACATTCTGCGCGAGGCCAGGCGCCAGGTGACCTCGCAAACCCTGTGGTTCCAGCGCTTGCAAACGTGGTATCTCCTGCTGAGCGCCCGCAAGGGCCTCGGCCGCATCGACCGGGCGGGTTTCGCCGCCACGATGAAGGAAATCGGTGCCAGCAAAGAACTTCAGGAGCCCTATTACCTCATCGATTGTTCGGTTCGCCCTCGTGTTGGTTTCCCCGCCCCGATGCTGACCCTTGGTGGCATCGTCGTGGATGAGGAGACCGGCCAGGCGAAGCGGGAAGACGGTTCCGCTATCCCGGGCCTTTACGCCGCCGGGCGCAACGCGGTTGGCATCGCCTCGAACTCTTACGTCAGCGGGCTATCCCTGGCCGACTGTGTGTTCTCGGGCCGCCGCGCTGGCCGGCACGCCGCTAAGAGCGTGCCCGCCGGCCTGCGCCGTGTGATGACCGTTGACGAACCGCAGCGGGAGCAGCTGTCCGCCATCGATGAGGAAGTCAACTGGTGGCGGTCGATCTGAGGCGTCAATCGAACGAGACGTGGACTTCGTCGCTGAGCGGCAGCGACTGGCACGACAAGATGTAGTTCTCGGCGAAGTCCTCTTCTTCCAAGATCTCGTTCTTAATCATCTTCACCTCACCTGACCGAAGCCGGCACGCACAGGTGGCGCACGTGGCTTCGCGGCAGGAGAACGGTGCGTTGATGTTGTTTTCCAGCAACAGGTCCAGCAGCTTCGTGCGCACCGGCCAGTCGAGGACATAGGTGTTGTTGTAAAGCTCCACGGTCACCCGTGCCATGCGTTCGGATTCGGGCTTTGGCTCGAACGGGTTGTCGGTCATCGAAATGAACCGTTCAACGTGGACCTCCTCGGCGCAACCGGCGGCGCAATCCATGAAAGCGTCCGGTCCGCACACGAAAACCTCGTAGCCGGGGTGGCGCGACGCGAAGTCCCGCAACCGTTGTGCCGTCGGCAGTCCGTCGACGGTGTCGATCCAATGCACGACGGTCAGCCGATCCGGATGCTGCGCCACCAACGCGTCGAGCTCCGCCTTGAAGATGACGGATTGCTCATCGCGGTTGGCATATCCCAAAACAATTTTGGGGGTACCAAGTAGCAGCGCCGATTTCAGGATGGACATGCAAGGCGTAATCCCGCTCCCGGCGGCCAGGAGCAGCAAGTCGCGGCTCCAGTCAGCCGGTGTGAACACGCCGCCCGGCGCCTGAGCCTCCAATGTCGACCCAGCCGAAAGGTTGTCACACATCCAGTTTGAGCCCACGCCGGTGGGAATCCGCTTCACCGTGATCTTCGGCAGCTCCCCGGAGTGCGGGGAACTCGACAGTGAATACGAACGCGCCACGTCCCCCGCGCGGAAAGTCAGGAACTGCCCGGGGTTGTAGGACCAGCTCGCCGGAAGGTCCAGCACGAATGAACGGGCGTCTGGCGTCTCGTCGATGACGTCAAGCACGCGAACCACTTCAGCCACCGGTCACCTCCACACGTCCTTCTGCCACAGCAGAATCGATACTTTGGCGCAAGCGCTCGCATCCCCGGCTGCGAGCGCTGTCGATCCCCTGAAACTCCAGGCACTTCGCGACCGAAGGCGCGCTCCATTGCACGCTCGTGTGCACCATGCTGTGCTTGCGCACGCCGACCTGTGCCCCACAGCTGAGGCACTCCACCGGCTGCAGATCGTGCAGCAGCTCGTCGCGTTCCATGGCTATGCCTTGCGAGCGAGGTTCTCGGCCACTTCCTTCTGCCACGCCTCGTTGGCCTTCGTGGTGTCCACTTCGAACTCGAACCGGGCGACCATGTCATCTTCGACGTCTTCCACGTCGACGTAGAACTGGTCGTACCAACGGCGCAGCTGATAGACCGGGCCGTCTTCTGGGGTCAGCAGCGGGTTGTCGATGCGCGCCTTGTGCTTCCACACCTCGACGTCTTGCTCGAAGCCGATCGACAGGCTGTTGGCGAACTTGACCGCGGCGCGGTCAGCCTGCTCGCTGGACAGGCCCGGCAACCGCTTCATGATGACGCCCCACTGCAGCATGAAGGAGTTGTTCGTGATCGGATAGTGGCAGTTGATCAGGTAGCTCTCGATCGGGATGCCTTTGAAGTCGTGCCACAGCCGGTCGATCATGTAGGACGGGCCGTGATAGGCGGCGTCGGACTTGAGCCGCGTATCTTCCCCGGTGTATCCACTCGCGACCTCGATGTCGGGGCGCCCCTTGGTTTCCAGGTATTGCGCCGCGACGTGTCCCTCGAAGACATTCTTGAAGAACGTGGGGAACGCGAAGTGAATGTAGAAGAAGTGCGCCATGTCCACGACGTTGTCGATGATGTCGCGGCAGTTGGCGCCCTCGATGCGCAGCGAGTTCCAGCTCCACTGGCTCCACTCGTCGGAGAAGGCCTCGTCGATGCGCGGGATCGTCACGTGCGCGGGCGGAGGGTTCCCTTGTGGATCGTTCCAGACGAACAGCTGCTTGTTTTGCTCCATCGTGATCCAGGAGCGGGTGCGGGCACGTGGCGGAATGCGCTGTGCGTAGGGCACCAGCGTGCACTTGCCGTCGCCGCCCCAGCGCCAGTCATGAAAAGGGCAGGCGACGGAATCTCCTTTGACCGTGCCCATACTGAGGTCACCGCCGAGGTGACGGCAGGCGGCATCGAGCACGTTCAGCTTGCCCGCTGAATCCGCGAAGACCACCAATTTGGTCCCGAACGCTTCAACCGCGTGCGGGCCGCCTTCACGGAACCGGTCGGCGAGCCCCAGACAGTGCCATCCTCTGGCGAACCGGGCCGGGATGGCTCCGGCTTCGATGGTCCGGACACTCTCAGTGTCAGTCATGGCTCTCCTTCAGCTCTTACAGCCGTCCTGAAACAGGTTATAGACTCTTTCGCAGCGTGCGCTAGACTAACGCCCATTGCATACTAGAACACGTTCTAGTTTACGCGGGAGGCCTGATGAGCGGAAAAGTTGGCGACGAAGTACTGGCCGGGATCGAAGAACTGCTGCCGGTGCTGCGTGACCGGGCACAGGAGGCCGAAGACCGCCGCGTGCTTTCGTCAGAGAGCGTCAAATCGCTTGAGGAAGCTGGCATGTTCCGGCTCCTTCAGCCCAAGACTTTCGGCGGATATGAGGCCGATCCAGTCACTTTCTACGCCGCGGTCCGCATGATCGCGAGTGCTTGTGGCTCGACCGGCTGGGTTTCGTCGGTGCTAGGGGTGCACCCCTGGCAGCTTGCTCTGTTCGCCCCACAGGCGCAGCAAGATGTGTGGGGCTCCGATGAGAACACCAGGATGTCTTCGTCTTACGCGCCCACGGGCAAGGCGACCCCGGTCGAGGGTGGATTCCAGCTAAGTGGACGGTGGAGCTTCTCGTCTGGCTGTGACCACGCGACGTGGGTGCTGCTGGGCGGCATGGTGTGGGGTGCCGACGGCAAGCCGCAGGACTATCGCACGTTCCTCGTGCCACGCAGTGAATACGAGATCGTTGACGTTTGGGACACGGTCGGCCTGCGCGGAACGGGCTCCAACGACATCGTCGTCAAGGGGACGTTCATCCCGGAGTACCGGGCGCTGTCCATTGTTGACACGGCCAAGTGCGCGACACCGGGACACGAGATCAACAAATCGTCACTTTACAAACTTCCGTGGGGATCGATTTTCCCGTACGCCATCACCACGCCCATCATTGGCATGGCCACGGGAGCCTATGAGACGCACGTGGCGATGCAGCGGGAACGTGTCCGCGTGGCCTACCTCGGGCAGAAGACCGCCGAGGACCCGTTCGCCCAAGTCCGCGTCGGTGAAGCGTCGTCGGAGATTGACGCCGCGTGGGCGCAGCTAGAGCTCAACATGCGCGAGCTCATGCGCTATGCCGACGCTGACGAGAAGATCCCGATGCCGTTGCGGCTGCGGATCAGGCGTGACCAGGTCAAGGCCACCGGGCGGTCCATCAACGCGATCGACCGGCTGTTTGAGAACTCTGGCGCTCGCGTGATCGCGATGGGGACACCGTTGCAGCGCTTTTGGCGCGACGCGCACGCGGGCCGCGTACACGCGATCAATGATCCTGAAAGGGCTCTTTCCATGTATGGACAGGGCGAATTCGGGGTTCCCTTCACGGATGCCTGGGTTTAAGCATGAAGCTGCACTTCGAAGAAGCCGGCACCGGCGCTCCCGTGGTGTTCCTGCACGGTGGCGGTCCGGGTGCCACGGGCCGCAGCAACTTCGGCCCCAACTTCCCGGTGTTCGCTGAGCATTTCCGGGCGATCCTCGTCGACCAGCCGTGTTTCGGCCAGTCGATGGCGATGTCGCAGGTGGAGGGACACTATTTCACCTACGCGGCCGACGCCTTGGTGGCGCTCCTTGACGATCTGGGCATCGAGAAGGCACATCTGATCGGCAACTCCCTCGGTGGCGGCACGGCGGTTCGTTTCGCGTTGCGCCACCCCACCCGCACGGACCGTTTGGTCCTGATGGGCCCGGGTGGGTTGAGTATCAACGTTTTCTCGCCGGATCCGACCGAAGGAACCAAGCGTCTCTTCGAGTTCTCGGCTCCGCCCGGGCCGTCCAAGGAGAAGCTGGCGGTCTTCCTCAAGACGCTTGTCTACGACCAGTCTCTGGTGACCGATGAGCTGATTGAGGAACGGTTCGCCTCGGCGGCCTCTCCCGAAGCGCTCAAGGCGATGTATGCGATGGGCAAGTCCTTCTTGGACCACGCGACTGCCGAACAAGGCATGCTCTGGCGCGAGGCGCACCGCGTCAAGCACGAGACGCTGCTGATCTGGGGACGCGAGGACCGGGTCAATCCGCTCGACGGTGCGCTGATGGCACTCAAGACGATGAAGAACGCTCAGCTGCACGTCTTTGGCAAGTGCGGGCACTGGGCCCAGTTGGAGAAGTTCCACGAATTCAACCGGCTCGCGATCGACTTTCTGAAGGGGAATGCAGCATGACCGGCATCAGATCACTGGGCTACCTCCGGGTGTCCGCGACCGACACCGGTGCCTGGCGGGAGTTCGGCACGAAGATCCTTGGCATGGTGGAAGGCAAGGGCCCCAACGCCGACGCCGTCTACTTGCGCATGGATGACTTTCCGGCACGGATCGTCGTCGAGCCTGGTTCCGAAGACCGCTTGACGGCGTCGGGCTGGGAAGTCGCGTCCGCCGCTGAGCTTGCCGCCGTTCGGGAAAAGCTGGAAAGCGCTGGCATCGCGGTGAAGGACGCCTCGGCTGAGGAGCTGGCGGACCGCCGGGTGCTGGGGATGGTGCACTTCACGGACCCTCTCGGCAATGGCCACGAGGTCTTCTGGGGCGCGGCACTGGCGAAGCGGCCGTTCGTCAGTCCTTATGGGACAAAGTTCGTCACGGGTGACCTGGGCATGGGCCACGTCGTGCTTCCAGCGCTGGAAGACGACAAGGCGCTTGACTTCTACAGCAACGTGATGGGGTTCAAGCTGCGTGACTCGATGCGCATGGATCCGCGTGCGTTCGGTGCCCCAGCTGACATGCCTCCTTTGTGGATGCGGTTCCTCGGTGTCAACGAGCGGCATCACTCGCTGGCTTACGGCCCGATTCCGTTCCCCAGCGGCATCATCCACCTCATGATCGAAGTGGATTCGCTTGACGGCGTCGGGCAAGCGCTAGACCGCTGTCTGCGCAACGGAATCGAGCCCTCGGCATCGCTCGGCAAGCACACCAACGACCACATGGTGTCGTTCTACGTGAAGACGCCAGGCGGATTCGACATCGAATACGGCACCGGCGGCATGCTCGTCAACGACGTCGCCTGGATCAGCCGGGAAACCACGGCGATCAGCGTGTGGGGCCACAAATTCGCCGCCGGCGGCGGGCACCACTGATGACTATAGAACCCGACCGGTTTCGCCAGGTGTTAGGACACTTCTGCACCGGCGTCACCGTGGTGACCAGTGTGGAAGCAGGCGTTCCGGTCGGTTTCGCCTGTCAGGCCTTCGCGGCTCTGTCGCTCGATCCGCCCTTGGTGCTGTTTTGCCCCGGCACGAAATCCTCGACGTGGCAGCGCATTGAGCGGGCAGGCTCGTTCTGTGTCAACGTGCTCGCGGAGTCGCAGCGCGAGACTTCCCGCATTTTCGGGACCGCCGGCGCGGACAAGTTCGCCAGCGTCACCTGGAAACCGTCGCCGGGCGGTCTGCCCATTTTGGATGGTGCGCTCACCTGGATCGACTGTGCCATCGAGAAAGCGACGGAGGCCGGCGACCACTTCATCGTCGTTGGCCGGGTCCTCGAACTGGGCCCGATCCGCGACGAGCGGCCGTTGCTGTTCTATCGCGGGCGTTACAGCTCAACGGTTCCCGACCCGGTGCCCGGACCACCAGAGGTCGTGGACACCCTGCTTTCGTGGGCGCGGCACACCGACTGGATTTAGGTCCGGCGCAGCTGAGCCAGCGAAGCCTTGAACTTGGCGGTTTCGGGTGACTCCGGCGGCTTACCCAAGATCCCGTTGGTGGCAACGTCGGCGTCGTCAATCGCGGTGGGGTTGACGCTCCAAAGCGCGGCCAGCTCCATGATGGTGCCCTCGCGCGGCACCGCGGTGTAGTTCTCGTCGTCGTTGGCTTCCGCAGCGGACGCGATGCCGATGCCGAGCTGGTGCTCTTCCTCGGTCGGCACACCTTCGCAAATGGTGACCGATCCGTCGCCCCACACCACAGCGCGCGTAACGCTGCCGTCGATCGCGCGTCCCCACGCGTAGTAATCAGACACGCGGTGGGTGCTGAAGAACTGGACCTCGCCGAGCTGTTCGCTCAGGCGGGCAAGCCATTTCGGCACGTTGATCGGACCGCCGCCAACGGCATCGTCGAAGTCGATGCGACTGTGCGCCAGGGTCCAGCCGTCAACCGGAGCACCAACAAAGAGGCCATCGCGGTAGGCACGCTCGGTGCCCACGGCCCAGCTGGCCTCCTCGCGGTCAGCCAGACGCAGCACGTCAGCGACTTCCGCCGGGGTGCGATCGCGCACGGCGATCCAGGATGTCTTAAAGCCGATACCCATGACCCGGGAGCTTAGCTCAGAGCCGACGATTCCAGGCGATTCAGATGAGCCGAAGCTGACCCGAACAACTGGGCGGCGCTGTGTGCACGTTTGAAGTAGCGGTGAGCGTCGTGTTCCCAGGTGATGCCGATGCCGCCGTGCAGCTGAATCATCTGTGCCGCAACGGCATTGAGCGCCTCCGTGCAGTGGACACGGGCGACCGCGGCACTGTCGGGCCGCCCATCGAGCGCGGCTAGGTAGGCCGAGCGTGCCGTCTCGACAAGGACAAACAGGTCGGCCAGCCGGTGCTGAATCGCCTGGAAACTCCCAATTGACCGGCCAAACTGGACCCGTGTTTGAACATAGTCGACGGTGATCTGCAGGGCGCGGGCGGCCGCACCGGTTTGCTCCGCGGCGAGGGCCACACACGCGACATCCCGCAGCCGCGCCACATTAGGCGCACCAATGAACTCGGCCGGCGTGTGGTCTAGTCGCAGCACGCCGAGGGGGCGGGTCTCGTCCATCGTCGCGACCGGCTCAGGCGAAACGTCGACCCGGAACAGGCCGATGCCGCCGTAAGTCAGGTGCGCCAGGGCAAGCGTCACGTCTCCGGCGAGCACGAAATGCGCCTCACCGGTAAGACGACCGTCTTCGGCGGTGAACGCGACCGTTTCTGGCTCCCACCTGCCATTGCCGTCTGTCCAGGCGAGCGATGCGGTCACCTCGCCGGAAGCTAGCTCAGGCAGCAAGTCGTGGTTTTCTGTCAGCAGAATCGCCTGCGTGGCAAGGATTGCCGAGCCGAGCATGGGCGCTGCGGAAAGGACGGCACCCAGTTCTTCAAGCACGACACATGCTTCGGCCAGGCCGGCCCCCGCACCACCGGATTCCTCCGGGATGAGCAGGCCAGCGACACCAATCTCCTTGGCCAGCCTCGGCCAGGCGTCATCGCCGGTCGCCAGCAGCGAGCGAACCGCGTCACGAAGGGCTTCAAGCTCGTTCACAGTGACTCCAGTAGCCGATTGCGATGCCAGGACGCGGTGCCCCAGGCCGGGAGGAGTGCTCTGGCCTTCACGAGCCAAAGACTAAAGTCATATTCTCGGGTGTACGCGATTGCGCCGTGCACCTGAAGACCGGAGCGCGCCGCGAGTTGAGCCGCCGCGCTAGCAGCCACCTTGGCAGCGGAAATGTCCTGTGGCGCCAGCGATTCAGCCGCACTGTAAACCAGCGGCCGGGCGAAGTCCAGAGCGATCCGCACGTCAGCGAGATGGTGCTTGACCGCCTGGAACTTCCCGACCGGCTGTCCAAACTGGACTCGCTGCTGCACATAAGCCACGGACAGATCCAGCATCGCCTGCCCGAGGCCGGTCAACTGCGCGGCACAGGCCAATGCGCCCAGGTCAAACGCCCTGTCATTTCGGCCGCCAATGAAATGTTCGCTCTCGATGTGGCTTAGGTGGCGGGTGGGGTCGACGGAAGCGACAGTTTCGCCTGGGGTGCCGCCGAAGGGAAGCGCTGCGATGTGGGCGTCCACGGCGAAAGGTTGATGTGGCGGCCAGGCTAGCGTGGCTAGCGTCTCGCCGGAGGCGAAGCGTGGCAACCATTGCGAGGCTAGCGAGGCCACGTCGGAAGCGCGGGCAACGGCGGGATCTGCGGCGGTTTCCGGCAGGCGGGAAAGGATCAGCGAGGGGACAACCGCGACGGATTCAATCGCGGGGCCGGGGACGGCGTGGTGTCCTAGCTCCTCGAACGCGATCACGAGGTCTGTCGCGGTCGCTTCGAGACCGTCGTATTCGGCGGGGATCGCCAGAGCGGTGACGCCGAGGTCGGCCAGCTTGCGCCACATGGCAAGGCCGGGCTCGCAGGAGCCGGCCGCCCACGCCCGCGCTATCGACGGGACGTCTGAGGCAGCGAGCAAGCTATGTAACGAAGAGCGGAACTGTTCCTGTTCAGGGTTCATCGGGGCAGCCCTAGCAGTCGTTCGGCGATGACGTTGCGCTGCACCTCATTGGTGCCGGCGTAGATGGTGCCCGCGAGCGAGAAGAGGTAGCCATCCGTCCACCGGTTCGCCAGCTCCGCTGACGGACCGAGCACGTCGAGTGCTGTCTCGTGCAACGCTATGTCCAACTCGGACCAGAACACTTTGCCAGCGCTGGATTCCGCGCCCAGGTGCCCGCCCGCGTTCAGCCTGGCCACCGTCTGGAACGTGTGCTGCTGATAGGCGTGTGCCTTGATCCAGCAGTCAGCGACGCGATCCCGAAGCAGCGGATCGGACCCGTGCTCACGCCACAGCGCGATCAGGCGGCGGGCCGTCGCGACGAACCGCCCCGGGCTGCGCAGCGAAAGCCCGCGTTCGTGGCTTGCCGTGCCCATGGCGATTTTCCAGCCTTCGCCTGGTTCCCCGATGACGTCTTCATCGGCCACGAAGGCGCCATCGAGGAAGATCTCGGCGAAGCCCGTTTCCCCATTCAGCTGCTCAATAGGACGGACCGTCACGCCCGGCTGGCGTAACTCGAACATCACATAGGTGAGCCCGCGGTGGCGCTCGCCGGAGGAGCGGAAGAGCCCAAAAGCCTTGTCGGCGAACGCGGCCCGGCTGCTCCACGTCTTCTGCCCGTGCAAGGTCCAGCCACCGTCCACTTTGGTGGCTGCCGACCGGATAGCCGCCAAGTCGCTGCCCGCTTCCGGCTCTGACCACGCCTGGGCCCAGACGTCATCGGCCCGGGCCATCCCCGGCAGATGCCTGGCCAGCTGCTCCGCCGTCCCGTGCGCGAACAGTGTTGGCGCTAGGAGAAACAGCCCGTTCTGGCCGACCCGGATCGGAGCGTCGGCCGCCCAGTACTCTTCTTCGAACGTCAGCCAGTCCATCAGCGAGGCGTCCCGCCCACCGAACTCGGCCGGCCAGGAAACGGCCGCGAGCCGGGCGTCATAGAGTTGGCGTTCCCACTCGCGGTGCAGCAGATTGCCTTCCGCCGTGTCCAGCGATGGCAAGCCATGCGGCGCATGTTCGGACAGAAACGCGCGCACCTCATCGCGGAACCCGGGTGTCACACCACGTGCCGCGTCACCTCGCGCCTCGCCCGCGCTAGCGGTGGCCGAAGGAGTGGTGCCCGCGGCGGCGTCGTAGGACAAGCGGTCCACTTAGGACGCTGCCTTCATCGCCTGGGCGTTCATGCCCCCGAGCGAGTCCGCTGAGACCTCCGCGTTGTGGGAGTGGGCGACGTGGTGCAGGCCGAACACCGAGTCCATCCCTGAGCGCATGCCCATCTGGTCCTCACACTGATTGACGGCCCGTTTAGTGAGCGCCAGCCCGAAGGCGGGCATCTTGGCGATCGACTCGGCTAGCTCCAAAGTGGCGCTTTCCAGCTCGGGGCGGGGAACGACACGGTTGATCATGCCGACCTCGTAGGCGCGCTGCGCGCTGAACCTAGTACCAGTGAAGAGCATTTCTTTGGCAAATCTGGGGTTTGTCATCCAAGGGTGGGCGAAGTATTCAACACCGGGAATGCCCATCTTGACGACCGGGTCGGAGAAGAAGGCGTCCTCGGAGGCGACGATCAGATCGCAGACCCACGCGAGCATGAGGCCGCCCGCGATGCAGGCGCCTTGCACCATCGCGATGCTGGGCTTGGGGATGTCGCGCCAGCGGCGGCACATGCCGAGGTAGACCTCGAGTTCGCGGGACATGCGCCGGTCGGCACCGTCGCGCGTGGTGTGATCCCACCACGTGATGGCTTTGCGCTCAAAGGATTCGTCGACGTCGCGTCCGGGGGTGCCGATGTCGTGACCGGCCGAGAAGTGGTCTCCCGCTCCGGCCAGCACGATTACCTTGGCGGCTGGGTCATCGACAGCTCGCGTGAACGCCGCGTCGAGCGCATAGGTCATCTTGGAGTTCTGCGCGTTGCGGAATTCCGGGCGGTCCATAGTGATAACAGCCGCGCTGCCCCGGACCTCATAGCGAACCGTCATTTCGTCTCCTCCCGCAGCAGCCGTTTGAGAGGCTTGCCGGTCGTGTTGCGGGGCAGGTCGGCGCGAAACTCGACCTGCCGCGGCAGCTTGTAGTTGGCGAGGCTGGCACGGCAGTGCTCGATGACCTCTTGCTCGGTAAGAGAAAAGCCGGGCCGCGGCACGACGAAGGCCTTGCCGACTTCGCCGAGGCGGTGATCAGCGATGCCGATGACCACGTTTTCCGCCACGCCTTCCAAGCGTGCGATGACTTGCTCCACCTCAGCTGGGTACACATTGAAACCGCCGCAGATGTACATGTCTTTGAGGCGGTCGGTAATCGTGAGATAGCCGCCGTCGTCGAGCTTGCCGACGTCTCCGGTGTGCAGCCAGCCTTGCGTGTCAATAGCTTTGGCCGTCTCGGCCGGATCGTCAAGGTAACCGAGCATCACGTTTGGCCCGCGCACCAGAATCTCGTCATGTTCCCCGAGCCTCACCTCGAAGCCCGCCGTCGCCCGGCCCGAGGTGGTGCTGATGAGCTGCGGATCGTCACCGGGACGGCACATCGTGATGACGACCGCTTCGGTCATGCCATAGGCGGTCAGCACGGTGCGGAAGCTCAGTTCCCGTTGCATGCGTTCGATCAGCGCGACCGGAACGGTGGCCGCTCCGGTCACGGCAAGGCGAAGGCTCGACAGGTCCAAAGTGGACCGATCAGGATGGTCGAGGATCGTCTGGTAGATCGTGGGTGGGCCGGGCAGGACCGTGATGCGTTCGGCCGCCACGAGCCGCATCGCCTCGGGCACGTCAAAGAGCAGCTGCGGCACCATCGTGGCACCGGTCAGCAGACAGGCCAGAACCCCCGCTTTGTACCCGAAGCTGTGGAAGAACGGGTTGATGACGAGGTATCTGTCGTCTTTGGACAGTTCGCCGCACTCTGCCCACGCCTGCGCGACACTCAGCGATTGCCTGTGCGCACTCATCGCTCCCTTGCTGCGCCCAGTCGTGCCAGACGTGAACAGGATGTCGCACACGTCGTCAGGGCTCACATCGGCGAGAAACGGGTCGCCAAAGTGCGGCTCGTGCCAGATCACGGCTGGCGGATCGGCGAGCTCCGCGGCACGGTCGCGCCCAAGGAAATCCTTGACGACATAAAGCGCTTTGGCGTTGGTACGCGAAATGATGTCCTGTGCTTCGGGCGCCGTGTAACGCGTGTTGATAGGCACGAGCACCGCACCGGCGCAAAGCGCGCCTAAAGCGGCCAGCACCCAGTTAGCCGTGTTGGGCGCCCAGATCGCGACGCGGTCGCCCGGCATCACACCAGCCGCATGCCAGCCCCCGGCGACCCGCTGCACCTGCTCGAACAGGGCGGCATAGGTCATGCGGGGGCCGCCCGGCTCGGCTATCGCCTCGGCCGCGCCGAATTCGCTTGCCGCTCTTGCCATCGCGGCGGGAATGGTGAGATTCACCCTCTCCTCCAAACAAGCAAGTGCTTGGTAGGGTGAGCCTATGCAGGACGAGGAGTTTCGGCAACAAATCCGCCAGTGGCTGGCCGAAAACCTTCCACCGGAACTCGTTGACGTGGGCGGACCCGGGCGGGAGCACGAAGCGTTCGCTGAGCGCCTCGAGTGGGAACGCGTGCTGGCCCGGGCAAATTGGACCTGCCTCGGCTGGCCCACCGCACTTGGCGGGCGGGACCTTCCGCTGTCGCAGCAGATGATTTTCCACGAGGAATACGCGTTGGCCGGTGCCCCGGCACGCGTTGCCGTTGTGGGCGAGGGCCTGCTGGCGCCGACCCTGATCGCCTTTGGCACCCCGGCACAGCAGGAGCGCTTCCTGCCCGGCATCAAGAACGCGACCGAGATGTGGTGTCAGGGCTATTCCGAGCCGGGTGCCGGGTCAGACCTGGCTTCCGTTGCCACCAAAGGCGTTCTCGATGGCGACGAATGGGTCATCACCGGACAGAAGATCTGGACGTCGCTGGCGCACGTGAGCGACTGGTGCTTCGTCATCACGCGCACCGAGCCCGGGTCCAAACGCCATCACGGCTTGTCCTATCTGCTCGTTCCCATGCGGCAGCCCGGCGTGACGGTCCGTCCTATCAAGCAGCTGACCGGCACGAGCGAATTCAACGAAGTGTTCTTCGACGAAGCGCGCACGGCACGCGATCTCGTCGTGGGCGAGCCGGGCCAAGGCTGGCGCATCGCCATGGCAACGCTCGGATTCGAGCGCGGGGTGGCCATGCTTGGGCACCAGGTGCGGTTCCGCCGTGAGCTTTCCGGGATCGTGGCCATGGCTCGTGCCAACGGGACGATCGACGATCCCGTGATCCGGGGCAAGCTGACCCGTGCCTGGGTCGGGCTGGAAGTCTTGCGGGCGCACACGTTGCGTACGCTCGCGATCGAGAAGCCGGGATTTGAGGCGAGCGTCGCCAAACTCGTGTGGGGCAAGTGGCACCAAGGCCTGGGCGAGCTTGCCATGGAAGTGATGGGGCCGTCCTCGATGGTGACTCGGGGCCTTCCCTATGAACTCGACGAGTGGCAAAGCCTGTATCTGTTTGGCCGGGCGGAAACCATATACGGCGGCTCCGATGAGATCCAGCGCAACATTATCGCCGAGCGCGTGCTTGGCCTTCCCCGTCAGGAGCGCGTGTGAAATCCCATGACCTGTTGACCGGCAAGGTCGTCGTGATCACGGCGTCGGCCGGGACCGGGATCGGCTCCGCCGCGGCACTTCGCTGCCTGGAAGAAGGCGCCAGTGTCGTTATCAGCGATCGTCACGAAGCACGGCTCGAGTCCACTCGTGAGGAATTGGCGGTCAGCTTCGGCGACCGGGTCTTCTCCGTCGCGTGCGATGTGACGGCGCAGGAGCAGGTGCAGGCGCTGATCGACGGCGCGGTGCAACGCTTCGGGCGGCTCGACGTTTTGATAAACAATGCGGGCCTTGGGGGTACCAAGTCAGTCCTCGACATGTCCGATGAGGAATGGCAACGGGTGCTTGATATCACCCTCACCGGCACGTTCCGCTGCACGCGGGCGGCGCTCAAACAGATGGTGGCACAAGGCGACGGGGGAGCGATCGTCAACAACGCCAGCGTCCTCGGGTGGCGTGCCCAGGCCGGGCAAGCGCACTACGCCGCGGCCAAAGCCGGCGTCATGGCGCTAACCCGTTGCTCTGCTTTGGATGTCGCCTCGCACGGGATTCGCATCAACGCTGTCGCTCCCAGCATCGCCATGCACCCGTTCCTGGCGAAGGTCACGAGCGAGGAACTGCTGGCATCGCTGGAAAAGCAGGAAGCGTTTGGCCGCTCGGCTGAGCCGTGGGAGGTCGCTAACGTCATGGTGTTCCTAGCCAGCGACCTCGCGTCGTACCTAACGGGCGAAGTGATTTCCGTGAGTTCGCAGCACGCCTAGAGACGTTCGATGATGCTGCCGGTGGCCATCGCGCCGCCGGCGCACATGGTGATCAGAGCGGTCGAAGCGTCGCGGCGTTCCAGCTCGTGCAGCGCGGTCGTGATGAGCCGGGAACCGGTGCTGCCAACGGGATGTCCCAGAGCGATGGCCCCGCCGTTGACGTTGACCTTCGCCGGGTCTGGCTGGTGGACAGACATCCACGACAGCACAACGCTCGCGAAGGCTTCGTTGACCTCAAACAGATCCAGGTCACCGATGCTCATGCCGGCCTGGGCCAGCACGCGTTCCGTGGCCGAGACCGGTCCGTCCAAGTGGTAGTAAGGCTCGGCACCCACCAGAGCCTGCGCGATGATCCGCGCGCGCGGCCGCAATCCCAGCGCCCGTGCGTAGTCTTCGTCCATCAGCAAAACGGCGGCTGCTCCGTCGGAGATCTGTGACGCCGTCCCGGCCGTGTGCATACCGTCTTCCAGCACGGGCTTGAGCGCACTGAGCCCTTCGAAGGTGGTGTCGCGCATGCCCTGGTCCCGCTTGACCTCGCCGACCGGGATGACTTCACGCTCGAACCGGTTTTCGGTCCACGCCTGAGCGGCTAACTGCTGTGAGCGGACACCAAAGTGGTCGATGTCGGCCCGGGTGATCCCGCGCCGCTGTGCGATGCGTTCGGCGGCCTGGTACTGATTGGGCAGGTCAATGTCCCATGAAGACGGTCGTGGCATGCCAGCGTCGGTGCCGATGTTGGCACGCAATGGCACGCGGCTCATGGCCTCGACGCCGCAGGCGATGCCGGCTTTGATCGCCCCTGCTGAGATCAGCCCGGCGATGAGGTGAGCGGCGTGCTGAGCTGATCCACACTGGGCGTCGAGGGTGAAGCACCCGGTTTGCTGCGGCAGACCGCTATGCAGCCACGCTGTGCGGGTCACGTTATTCGACTGTTCGCCAGCCTGGGTCACGCAGCCACCCGCGGCCTGTTCCACGATGGCGGGGTCGATGCCCGCTCGCTCGATCAGCCCACGTTGTGCCGCGCCAAGGATCTCGGCGGCGTGCAGGTCAGACAACCAGCCGCCGCGTTTTCCGATAGGTGTCCGAACAGCTTCCACTATCACCGGGTTACCCACGGGCCAAATATTAGAACGTGTTCTGATTTTGAGCAAACTTTGTCGTTTACGTGAGCCGCTCAATGTGCTGGAATCATTAGAACGTGTTGCAGGGAGGCAGCTATGGCTGAGCCGCGTATCCCCGAGGGATTCGACTTCAGTGACCCCGCCATATATGAACACCGCGTGCCCGATGAGGAGTTCGCCGAGATGCGGCGGACCGCGCCGGTCTGGTGGAACAAGCAGCCCCGTGGCATCTCGGCCTTTGACGACGAAGGCTACTGGGTTGTTACCAAGCATGCCGACGTGATGGAGGTGTCGCGCAACAGCGACATCTACGGCACGTGGGAGAACACCGCGATCATCCGGTTCAACCCGGACCTGATGACGCGTGAGCAGATTGAGCTGCAGCGCTTCGTGCTGCTCAACATCGACCCACCGGAACACACCAAGCTGCGCGGCATCGTGTCGCGTGGGTTCACGCCACGCGCCATCAACGCACTGCGCGAGACGCTGAACGACCGCGCGCAGAAGATCGCGCGAGAGGCGGTGGAGAAGGGCACCGGCGAATTCGTCACCGACGTCGCTTGTGAGCTTCCGCTGCAGGCGATCGCGGAACTGCTTGGCGTGCCACAGCAAGACCGGCACAAGATCTTTGACTGGTCGAACCAGATGATTGGTTACGACGACCCGGAATACTCCGCCGATCACGACCCGCTGAACTCGGCGATGGAGATCCTCGGCTACAGCATGGCGATGGCCGAAGAACGCAAAGCCTGCCCGATGGATGACATCGTTACCAAGCTGGTGCACGCCGAAGTGGACGGTGGCCACCTGACCGCCGACGAGTTCGGCTTCTTCGTCATAATCTTGGCTGTCGCCGGTAACGAGACGACGCGTAACTCGATCTCGCACGGCATGAACGCTTTCCTCGACAACCCCGAACAGTGGGAGTTGTTCAAGGAACAGCGCCCGCGCACCGCGCCCGACGAGATCGTGCGCTGGGCCACCCCGGTGACCGTCTTCCAGCGGACCGCGAAAATGGACACCGAGCTGCGCGGTCAGCAGATCAAGAAGGGCGACCGGGTCGGCATCTTCTACCGGTCAGCCAACTTCGATGAAGAAGTCTTCGACGAGCCCACGAAGTTTGACATTATGCGTAACCCCAACCCACATCTGGGATTCGGTGGCAGCGGGGCGCACTTCTGCCTGGGTGCCAACCTCGCCCGGTTGCAGATCGATCTGATCTTCAACGCGGTCGCTGACCACATGCCCAATATCCGCAAGGTTGCCGAGCCACGCCGCCTGCGCTCAGGCTGGCTCAATGGCATCAAGGAAATGCGGGTTGAGTACAACTAGGACCTCTGCTCTGCCCCGGCCGCTTGCCTCCCCCAATAGGCAAGCGGCCGCCCCCATGTCGGCACCTTTCTCCGGCGTGGCATGGATGGTGTGAGCTGCGATCTTGGTGCAGGCTGAGCGGATGCGACGCTTTGCGCTCATCGTGGCTGCCGTGTCCGCGGCAGGGGTCCTCGGCATGGCCGCTCCTGCCTACGCCGCGACGATCACGGTTACCACGGCCAATGACGTGGTTGATGGCGGCGACGGGCTGACCTCACTGCGTGAGGCGATCAGCCAGGCGAACGCCGCGGCTGAGGCGACCACCATCGAACTGGCCGCGGGAACCTATTCGCTGTCCCTGTGCGGGGCTGACGAAGACGCCAACGCCAGCGGCGACCTCGATTACACCGGGGCGCAGGTGCTCACTATCGCGGGCAACTCCGCGACGATCGAGCAGACCTGTGCGTCGCAGCGCCTCCTGCACGCGATCAATGGCACCTCCGGGGTCGTGCTGCAATCGCTCACGCTCACCAGCGGTGAGCAGATCGTGGGTGCCGCGGTCGCCTGGGCGAATGACCTGACGTTGCAGGGCGTGACTGTCAGCGGCAACGACGCGGGCGGCGGCGCGGTCCTGTCCAGTGACGACATGTTCGCGATGGGGCCGGCGCTATATCTCATCGACTCGACCGTCGGGCCAAACACGGGCACCGGTGTGCGGGTTTCCCTCGGCAGCGTCTCCCTTACCGGAAGCACCTTGACCGGCAACACGTTGCGCGGTGCCGGCCTCATCGACGGCGCGCTCACTGTTTCCGGCTCGACCGTGCAGGGCAACGGAACCGATGGCCTGAGCACCACCGGCCAAGGTGAGGGCCTTTTCACGATCAGCGACAGCGAGATCACCGGCAACGGTGGGGTCGGCGTGATCTGCTCGGCCTGCGGCCACCTTGAAGTCACCGACTCGGTGATCAGCGGCAACGCTGGCGGCGTGGTGGTCAATGTGGACCAGGACGAGGCGTCCGACGATCTACACATCTCGATCGACAACTCCACGGTGGCGTCCAACACCAAAACGGGAGCAGGCGGCGGCCTCGGCGTCTTCATCCTTGAGCTGAGCCCCGAGGCGCCTGCGGCCCAGATTCTGCTGAACCGGTCCACGTTTTCCGGCAACGCCGCCAATGGCATGGATGGCCGTGGCGGTGCCGTTTTCGCGGCAACCGGTGAGGTGCGCGCCGGGAACTCCACAGTGGACGGCAACACCGCCGCAGTCACCGGAGGCGGGATCTTCACCGCGACGGGCGATATCTTCCTGCAGCACGCCACGATCACCCGCAACTCCGCCCCGGCCGGTGCGAACATCGGCACGGGTGAAGACCTGAACGCGTTCGCGTCGACCGTGGCCAGCGCCGCCGGCGGCGGTGATGACTGCGCTATCTCGGGCACGACATTGTCGAGCGGCTACAACGTTGGCGGCGACACGTCCTGCGCTTTCGTCGGAGGGCCGGGAGATCTAACCAACGCGGGCGATCCCAAACTTGGGCCGCTGCAAGACAATGGCGGGGCGACGAAGACCAGGCTCCCCGAAGCGACTAGCCCAGCCCTCGGGCTCGTGCCGGCCGCTGCGTGCACCGTCTTGACCATTGATCAGCGCGGTCTAGCGCGGCCGCAGGGGCCGGGTTGCGAGGCCGGCTCGGCCGAGATCGCCGAGACTGGCGGTGGCGGCGGTGGTGGCCTTCCGGTCACCGGTCCCGACGCCCGGACCATCATTCTTTTTGGAGGGCTGGTACTCCTCGCCGGCGCCGTGCTCCTGATCGTGACCCGCCGCAAGCTAAGTGGCCGCTCACTGGAGTTGTGAGCGGCCAAAGAGCGTGATGTCAGGCGTGCTGGGCGAGGAACAGATCCAGGCAGCGTTCGGCGTTAGCGGTGATGATGAGAGCTGGGCTGCCCAGGCTTGACGTGCCAGGCAGGACCGAACCGTCGACACAGTAGAGGTTCGCGTAGTCAAGCGAACGTCCGGAGAAGTCGGTGCTCTGTCCCATGACCATGCCGCCGAGGGGGTGCCAGGTCGTCGCCGCGCCGAGTCCTGCTTCGCGGTCATAACTCGGCAAACCGCTGAGCAGCTTGCCTTTGCGTCCGCCCGCTTCCCACCACAGTCGCGTGGCCAGATCCTGGGCCGCCTTCTCGCCCTTGGTTTCCATGACACCGTAGGGCCAGTAGACGCTGGCGCTGCTGGTTTCGCGGTTGAACCGGATCTCGCCTCGCTCGGGTGCCATGCTCGTCACGACGTGAGCCGCGGCACGGCCCGCCCACGCCGGCAGTTTCGCTGGGGCGAGGGTCATCGCGGCCTTGGCGAAGGGATTGCCGTCGTCATAGAGCGCGACATCGTCGCCCGCGTCATGACGGACGTTAAGGCGGGCCAAGAAGAAGTCACCATTGTTGCCGAAGCCCTGTCCAGCCGCGGCACGCAGTTTAGGAAGCCAGCCTTGCTCCCTCGCGGTTACCAGCAGAGACGTCGTGTGGACCGCTCCGGCCGCCATGAACAGGTAATCCGCGCGGAACGTCTTGTCGTGGCAGCGAACCTCGAACCCGTTCGCCATCTCGTGAATTTCTGTCACCTCGTGGTTGGCGAGCAGGGCCACGTTGCCCGTCGCTTGCGCCCACGCGAGATAGGTCTGGTCCAAACCGGTGCTACTGAACGGAATGTCGGCCTGACCGCCGCTGAAAGCGGCCACGTCTTCCCGCCATCCGCCCTTGGCCTTGGAAACCTTGGCGCCCAGGTTCTTGCGGGCACGCGGCCAGTATGTCGAGTCCATGAGGTCGTAGGAGACCTCGGCGGGGTAGGCGTCTTGCCACTCCGCCCGGCGCGGTTGCGCTAGTGAAAACGTGCCCAACGAAGATCCGCCACCGAGGCCGGCCGCGTTGAGCACACTGAGACCCTCGCCTTTGGTCTCTGTCACTTCACCGATGTCACCGCGCTCGAGCACCGTTGTGCTGAAGCCGGCCTGGCCAAGGCGAAAGGCCGCCACGGCCCCGCCGAATCCACTGCCGATGACGATGGCGCTCTTACCTTTTGGAGCCGCTATTGCCTGATCTGTTAAGGCGACCGCCGCGCCGGCTCCGAGGGCGGTGGCTTGCATGAGGTTGCGCCTGCTGACATTGAGGTGCGGCATAGCTTTACCTCCCAGGGACGGGGGAGTGGCTTAGGCAAGCGGTGCGGCGCCGACCACCCACATCGAGAAGAATTGCGATCCGCCTCCGTAGGCGTGGCCCAGCGCCTTTCGCGCGTCAGGCACCTGATGGTCGCCAGCCCGGCCCATCACCTGCATCGCCGCTTCGGCGAACCGGAGCAGGCCTGAGGCGCCGATCGGGTTGGAACACATCACGCCACCGGAGGGATTAACAGGGAGCCGCCCGCCGATTTCGGTGTCGCCAGCCTCGGTGAGCTTCCAGCCCGTACCGTCTGGAGCGAAGCCCAGGTTTTCCAGCCACATGGGCTCAAACCACGAGAACGGAACGTAGATCTCGGCAGCGTCGATCTCTTTGAGCGGGTCGGTGATACCCGCGTCTTTCCATAGCGCGGCCGCGGCGTCACGGCCCGCTTGCGGGTTGACGTGATCCTTGCCAGCGAAAAACGTTGCCTCCGTGCGCATAGCGGTCGCGTGAATCCAGGCGACCGGCCTGCTTGATGCCTTCGCGGCAGCCACATCGCCAATGACCATGGCGCAGGCACCATCAGAAGAAGGGCACGTCTCATCCATCCGGATCGGATCCCACAGCATCGGCGAGGCCTGGACCGATTCCATCGTGATGTCAGGCTGCCGCAAGTGGGCGAAGGGATTGCGGCTGCCGTTGCGGCGGTCCTTGACCGCGACCATGGCGCCAATATGCTGTGGCGCACCGGAACGCCGGATGTAGGCACGCATGTGCGGCGCGAAGTATCCGCCAGCGCCAGCGCCCAAAGGCATGGTGAACGGAGGATTGATGGACAGCGCCCACATCGCGTTGGACTCGGACTGCTTCTCGAACGCGATCGCTAGCACTCGTTTGTGGACACCGGAGCGCACGAGACTGCTCGCCACGATGCCGGTCGCCCCGCCCACGGAACCAGCCGTGTGCACGCGCAGCAACGGTTTGCCCGTCGCGCCGATGGCGTCAGCCAGGAACAGCTCTGGCATCATGACGCCCTCGAACAGGTCGGGTGCCTTGCCCAGCACCACCGCGTCGATCTGATCCCAGGACGTCTCGGCGTCTGCCATGGCGCGATCGATAGCTTCGCGGCATAGCCCGGCGATCGAGACGTCGGTGCGCCGGGTCGTGTGGTGCGTCTGCCCGGTGCCGAGCACGGCGGCCTGCAGCTTCATCGGCCCTCCAGGACACAAACAAGGTTTTGTTGCAGTGCTGGCCCGCTGGTCGCGTGACCGAGCGCCCGCCCGGCTCGTCCAGCCATGATTTCCGTGGCGGCAGAACCGATGCGGGCCAATCCGGCCGCGAACATCGGGTTGCCACACAGCGCGCCGCCAGAGGGATTCATCACGACGGAAGAGTCGAGCCCCATCGCGTTGCGCAGCAAGATGTCCTGATGCGTGAACGGGGCGTGGATCTCGGCCACGTCGATTCCGTCCACATTGGCGTCCGCCGCGGCCTTGGCCGCCGAGACAGAAGTGGTCAGGTCACGCAAGCCGATGTTTTGCGTGTCGACCCGGTGGGCGAATCCGGTGATCCAGGCGGGCCGCTCGCACAGCTCGCGGGCGCGGTCGCCAGTGGCCAGCAACACGGCCGCGGCACCGTCCGTTATCGGGGCGCAGTCGTGCGCGCGCAGGGGGTCGGCCACGAACGGCTGGCTCAACAGGTCTTCGACGTTGACGTGACCGGAGATCTGCGCGGCCGGGTTGGACAGAGCGGCCGCGCGGCTGCGGACTGCCACGTCGGCCATTTCCTTCTCGCTCCACAGTCCGGCCTGCATGCCAAGGCGGGCTTGCAGCGCGGCGATGCTGACCGAGTCGGGCCACAGCGGGGCGACCAGGTAGGGGTCGAGTTGCAACGCCATGACCCGGCGCAAGTTGCCCGCCGAGGATTTGCCGAAGCCGTAGACCAGCGCCGTATCCGCTTCGCCGGTAAGGAGTTTCACCCACGCCTCATAGAGCGCCCAGGCGGCGTCCATCTCGACATGTGACTCCATCGTGGGCGGCCAGGCCCCGATGGCATCGACTGCCGTGACGAAGGAGAACGCCCGCCCGGCCAGGTAGTCAGACGATCCCGAGCACCAAAAGCCAATGTCCTTTCGGGACAGACCCCTGCTCGTGAGCAACTCCTGGAACAGCGGCACCAGCATTTCCACCCCGTTGGTGGTGGTCTGGCCGTGGCGCTGGTTAGGTGCCTGGGCAAAGCCGATGACAGCGACTTCCACGTTTCCTCACAGGTGATGGGCGTAGGACTCGAACGGCGCGTCCGGCTCATCGGCCGGCCGGAAGTGGTCGATGTTTTCCGGGCTCATTCCCCACTGCTCTTGGGGCTTCCACACGGCCTCCACACGCATGCCCATGCGAACCTCATCGGCGGGGCAGCCGAGAATGAGGTGCAGCATCGGGATATCCGTGCCATCGACCACGATTGAGGCGTACACATAAGGGGGTTTGGTCCGTTGCCCTGGAAAGGGAACGTTCACGATGCAGAAGGTGGTGACCGTTGCGGTGCCGGTCAGCTCGACCTCTTCTTCGGTCGGCACGCCGCAGGTGGGGCAGGCGCCGCGAGGCGGAAGGTAGACCTTGGTGCAAGCGGGGCAGCGCTGTGCCACCAGGCGGCCCTCGGCTAGAGCGCGCAGGTAAGCACTCTCCTGCGGCGAGGCGGAATGCTGATAGCGCAAGCGGATGGGAGTGGTCACCATCGTCACCGGTTCCACCCGCTCACCGGGCTCGTCAGGCTCACCGGGCTCAGCGAAGCACTCGATGTCGCGAATGCTGCCGGTCCGGGCCGCTGCCCAGCGGGCTTGCACCCGCATGCCGGTGCTGATGTTTTCGGGCGAGCCCGCGTCCACGGCGTGCAGCATCGGGGTGTCAGCGCCATCAAGCAGGATCAGCGCCCACGCGAACGGACGGTCCAGCGGCTGGCCATCGAAGGGATCCGGCATCCACGACCAGCTGAGCACGGTGCCGGTCGAGGCCACTTCAACCAGTTCGGTCAGTGGTTCGAAGGTCACCGGGTCGTATTCGATCGCCGGAGCGTGCACACGGCCATCGGAGCCACGTGAGCCAAGGATCCGGCGCTCAGCCAGCGCGGTCATGAACGGTCCCAGGACAGGACCGAGTGACCGGGTGTAGTCGAAGCTAATCTCCATCGGAGCCTGGAGCGGCATGCCCATGCCGAAGAGTGAAACACGTTCCTATTTGGTTAGGCAATGCCTGTTGTTAGCTGTTGTAACGAGTTCTATATTTGGCGCGTGACAGGACTCTGGAACATCGCCCGGGATCAAAGTGAAGCTATCGCTGTCGTCGAGCCTGATGGCACCGCCGTAACCTACGGCGAGCTTGCCGGTCTGGCCAACCGTTACGGCCGGGGATTTCGCTCCCTGGGACTGACCGCCGGCGACAGTGTCGCGGTGCTGCTGCCCAACGGGGCGCAACTCCTCGCGGTCTATTTCGCCGCTCTGCAGACAGGGCTCTACTTCGTCCCGCTGAACTGGCACTTGGTGGCCGCCGAGATGGCGCACATCATCACCGACAGTGGCGCGAAGGTGTTCGTGTCCAGTGAACGGTTCGCCGAAGAGGCAGCCAAGGCGGCAGAACTGTCTGGAGTTTCGAACTTCTACGCCGGAGAGCGGTCGCTTGAGGGTCTCGGTGACGATGGGTCTACGGACCGTCCAGGGGACCGGACAGCCGGGGCGCCGATGGTCTACACCTCGGGGACCTCAGGGCGGCCGAAGGGCGTACGGCGGCCGCTCACGGGTGCTGACCCCGACGTCGTGCCGCCGACCGCGCTGTGGTTCTTCGGGCTGTTCGGTATCAAGCCCTTCGACAATCACGTGCACATTTGCGGTTCTCCGCTGTATCACACGGCTGTGCTCAACTTCGTCAGCATCTCGCTCCAGTTAGGACACAAGACCGTCCTGATGGACCGCTGGGAGCCGGAGGAGATGTTGCGGCTGATCGACGAGCACCGGGTCACCCACACGCATATGGTGCCGACGCAGTTCCGCCGTTTGCTGAACCTTCCCCAAGAGGTGCGCGACCGCTATGACGTCTCGTCCATGCGGCAAGCGATCCACGGGGCGGCGCCATGCCCGCACGAGGTGAAGCGGCAGATGCTGGATTGGTGGGGACCGGTCGTCATCGAGTACTACGCGGCCAGTGAAGGCGGCGGGACGTCCATCATGGCCGAGGAATGGCTGCGTAAGCCGGGATCCGTCGGCAAGGCGTGGCCGGGCTCGGAAATCCGGGTGCTCGACGAGGCGGGTGAAGACATGCCCGTCGGTGAGCCTGGCCAGGTCTTCATGCGGATGGGGACGTCCACTTTCGAGTACCACAAAGATGAAGACAAGACACGCAAAGCCCGTGTGGGCAACCTGTTCACCGTTGGTGACATCGGCTACCTGGACGAAGACGGCTACCTATTCCTGTGCGACCGGGGCAGCGACCTCATCATCTCGGGCGGCGTGAACATCTACCCGGCCGAGATCGAAGGCGAGTTGTCGTGTCACCCCAAGGTTGCTGATGTGGCCGTGTTCGGCATCCCGCATGAGGAGTGGGGCGAGGAAATCAAGGCGGTCGTTCAGCCCATCGATGGGGTGGAGGCTGGAGCTGAGCTGACGCGGGAACTGCTGGCGTTCCTCGGTGAGCGGGTCGCCAAGTTCAAGCTGCCCAAGAGCATCGACTACACGGCTGAGCTGCCCCGTGACCCTAACGGAAAGCTCTACAAGCGCCGGCTGCGCGATCCCTACTGGGCCGGGCGTGACCGCCAGATTTAGGCGGCCACGCCCAGCGGGGCGTTACTTCACTTCGTAGGCGCGGATGATGGTCTGGTCGAACTTGTTACCAGCCGCGTCCACCGCTGACGTGCGCAGCGAGACGAAACCGGCCGTCTTGGGGTTCTTCACGATCACGTAATGAACTCCGAGCACGGAGATGACGGGAGCCTTGGCCCACGTCTGACCGTCGTCAAAGGACACTTGCAGCCCGAAGGTCTTCACGCGCTTGGCACCTTCTTGCTGCCACACCTTGGCCGGGATGAGCATCAGCGCCCCGGCTTGAGCGGTGTTATCGGCACTGAGCTGTGGCGAGAAACTGACCGCGGAAACGGGCAGCTGCTTCCAGTCCGTTGTCGTGGCCGAGGAGAAGGTCCACGTACTGGTTACCTTGGTGGACAACCGGGCAGAGCGCTCGATGTGCGACTCGAGGCGGTAGGCAGCCTGCTCGGCGGGCACCTCGTAGTAGCCATACGGCGACGGGTCCTCGGCGACGAGGGTTCCGTTGCGGTACAACGCGGTCCGTGCCTTGGTGTACACGCCGAACCCAGCGTGCCCGCCACTGTCGCTGAACAACGGTGGGCTGACGACGATGGTGTCCTCGATCCGGGTGATCCACGCGTCCGGCCACCTCGACTTTGGGAACGTGGTGCCGAAGACGCCGCTGTTGAACTTTTCGTGGCTGGTTCGCCCGGCCGGGTAGGCCGTTGGGGCTGAGACTTGCCACGACACCGGGTCGTACCAGCCCTCGTCGTTCTCGACGAGATCGGTGAATTCGGTGGTGTATTCCAGTCCACCGAGCAGGTAGTCGGTGCGCTCTTGCGGAAGCGCGGCGACGAAGCCAATACCAAAGCCGCCTGCGGGCAGCTCCGGGTACTGGAAGATCTCGCCCAGATCCGCGGAATGCTTAGCGGCGCTGTACTTGACCGCGGCAAGCTCGGATGCCTGGACGTTCTTGGTGAACCCGGTGACGAACGTTCCGTCGTTGATGTACCAGCCGACGTTGTACATCGATTTGAGTTCCTGCTCAGGCGTCATAACTACGGCGATGGCCTGCACCTGGCTGGAAACACCCGCTACCGGCTTCGGGCCGAGGTGGGCACTGAGCAGGCCGGCGACGTCGCCGGAGACTCCGATGGTGACCGACCGTCCATTGTGCTCAACTCTCCCCGTGATATCGCCAAATTCGGGAACCACCCCGGCGTGGGGCAACGTGATGTTGAGGCCACGCCCGAGTCTGGCGTCCATCGCGACGTCTTGGTCGCCACTGACGCTGAGCTTGGGCCATAGCAACTGAGCGGTGCCGAGGTATTCGCCTTCTTCGGATAGGTCATCGACCCAGCTGAAGATCGTGTACACGCCACCGACAAGGCGCAGTTGCCGTTCGGTGTTGCTTTCATCGCCAATGAGGATGACGTTCTTGCCTGTCTCCAAGTTGATGGCGACGGTGAAGTAGAAGTCGGCTGGCTGCCCGTCTCGGCTTATGTGGTTGAGGTCGATCGTGTACTTCTGCTCTTCCCGGTCCACGCCATAGGGCACCTGAACGCGTACCCCGTCAGCGGAAGCGGTTAGCGTGCCGCCAATAGCGCCGTGGACGGTGCCATTACGGGTGTTGCTTGTCAGCGTCACGGAGGCGGTGCCGCCGGCCGCAACGGTCACTGAGCTAGCGCTCAGCGAGAAGATCCCGCCGTAGGTGTTGCTCAGGGTGAGGTTGAGCGTTACCGCCGCCGTGCCATTGTTTTGGTAGGTAACGGTCTTGTTCAGAATGGGGTCGTCATCGTGCGGGAACGGCTGGATGCCAAAGCTCGCCACCGGATCGACGGCCACGACCGTCGCGGTGGTCGCCCGCGCGACGTCCAGGCGGCCAGCGCCCTGTTCGAAGGAAGTGTTGGTGGAGTTGGGGTTCGCCGCACTCGTCAGCGCGGCTTTGCGCTGCGCGGCTGTCCATTGTGGATGCTGCTGGGTGACGATCGCGGCGGCACCAGCGACGTGTGGCGTCGCCATCGAGGTGCCAGATGCGGTGAAGTAGGAACCGGCCGGCAAGCCAAGACCGTCCTTGCTCTTCGCGGCGGCGATCTGCACGCCCGGCGCGGTGATCTCAGGCTTGACAGCGCCGTCGCCTATGCGCGGGCCACGGCTGGAGAACTCGGCGAGTTTGTCGTCCTTGTACACAGCGCCAACGGCAAGAGCCGCTTCGGCGCTAGCGGGGGAGCTCAGGGTGTAGGGGCCACCGTTACCAGAGTTGCCTGACGCGATGACGAAGAGCGTCCCGAACTGAGCCGTGAGGTCGTTGACCGCCGCCTCGATGGGATCGATCTCCGGGCCGTCACTGCCACCCAGACTCATGTTGACCACCTGGGCGCCTGACTCAGCGGCCCATTGCATGCCGCCCAGAATCCAGGACTCCATGCAGCCGAATCGCGCACAGACCTTGCCGTCGAGCAAACTCGCACCCGGTGCGACACCCTTGTACTTGCCGCCCGAAGCCGCTCCGGTGCCAGCGACCGTTGAGGCCACGTGTGTTCCGTGCCCGACCAGGTCGAGGTGCTCTTCGGCCTCCGCCGCGAAGTTTTGAGCCGCAACGACTTTGCCCGCGAGATCCGGGTGCGCCGAATCGATGCCGGTGTCGAGCACGGCGACCTTGACGCCAGTGCCATCGAGCCCGGCCTGCCAGGCCGCTGGTGCCCCGACCTGCGGGACGCTCACGTCCAGGAGCGGCTTGCGAACACCGTCGAGCCAGATCTTTTCGCCACCGGCTCGCAGTGCCTGCGCGGTCTGCAAACTTTGCCAGTACGCCTTGAGCTGTCCCGCGTTCCCCGAAGCGGCAAACCCCCGGACCACCGGGAGCTGGCGCGAAACCTTCAGGCCAGAGGGTGCGATCGCCCGGGCTGAGGCGGAACCGGTCACGATGACCGAGAGCCCGTCGCGTTTGTCATATCCGGCTTCCAGCAAGCCGGTGAGGTCGAAGAGCCGAAGGTCGAGCCGGTCGCCGCGCAGCAGAGAAATGGCGTCGGACGGGATCACGTACTGGTGGTTGTTGGCAGAATACTTAAGGAAGTGCACACCCTTTCGTGGCTGCATGGATAGCTTTCCGTTGCCGTGCACGGTAATCCGGTCGCCGCTGATCAGTGTGACGGTCCGTGGCGCTTCCCAGCGGGACGGCGCCTGTACGGCGGCTGGCGCCGCCTGCCCCGGCGCGCTCACCCCCGGACTGCCAGTCAAGATCGATGCGGTGAGCACGGCAACCGATACGGCGCCGAGCATGCGACGTTGTCGCACGATGACCTCCCCCATATAGGCAGTTAGGACCGTCCAGCCGGACGGTCCTAAGTAGATAGACGCACAGGGGGTAGTGATGGTTGCAAGTATTTACTGCCCTCGAAAGACCGGTTTGCGTTTCTCGGCGAACGCCCTCGGGCCTTCCTTGGCGTCTTCGCTGGTGAACACGGCCATGCCGATGCCGGCCTCGATCTTGAAGGCTTCGTTTTCAGGCATGCCTTCTGTCTCGCGGATCGTTTTCAGGATCGCCTGCACCGCCAGCGGACCGTTCGCCGCGATCATCTCGGCCAGCTCCATAGCCTTGGCCAGCGCCTCCCCGTCGGGGACGACGTGCCCGATGAGGCCGAGTTCCTTGGCCTCGGGAGCCTTGATGTGGCGGCCCGTCAGCAGCAGGTCGGCCGCCACGGTGTAGGGAATCTGGCGGGGCAGCCGCACGGCCGAGCCGCCAAGTGGGAACAGCCCCCAGCGTGGCTCGGACACGCCAAACCTGGCGCTTTCGCCCGCGACGCGAATGTCGGTCGCCTGCAGGATCTCGGTGCCACCCGCGATGGCTGGGCCCTCAACGGCGGCGATGAGCGGCTTGGTCAGGCGGCGGCCCTTCAATAGGCCCTCAATGACGGACAGGTCCCAGCCACCGCCGCTGAACTGGTCGCCAGGGTGCATGCTCGTCATCGCCTTCAGGTCAGCGCCCGCGCAGAACGCTCCGCCAGCGCCGGTCAGGATGCACACCCGGATCTCCGGATCGCTGTCGACGCGGTCCCAGGCCTCGCGCATGATGGCCATCATTTCGCCGGAAAGAGCGTTGCGTGCTTCAGGCCGGTTCATCGTGACGATTAGGACGTGACCTTGCTGCTCCACCAAGGCATGCGGCATTTGAAGCTCCATTCGAGACCTACGGGGCTAGACACGGACGATAACACGTTCTAGTTTCTCTGCATGGCGCTCAATATTGCCGATCTTTACGAGCATGCTGCGGATTTGTTTCCGGACCGCATCGCTGTGGCGTGCGGAGACCGCACTGTCACCTTCGCCGAGCTGGATGAGCGTTCCAACCGTCTTGCCCATCACCTGGCAGGACACGGTGTAGGCGCGGGAATGCACATCGGATTGTATGTACGCAATTCGATTGAAGCGATGGAAGCGCTCCTCGCGACCTACAAGTTGCGCGCCGTCGCCATCAACGTTAACTACCGTTATGTCGAGAACGAGTTACGGTACGTTTTCACCGATGCCGACGTGGTCGCGCTGATCCACGACGAGCAATTCGCGCCGCTCGTGGCCAACGTTTTGCCCGAGGTCGCGCCTATGCGCTGCGTGGTGAGCATCGGCGCGGGCTACGAGGACCTGCTGGCGGTTCAGTCTCCTGAGCGCAACTTCGAGCCGCGCAGCAATGATGACCTCTATATCCTCTACACCGGCGGAACCACGGGTAAGCCCAAGGGCGTCATGTGGCGCCACGAGGATGTCTGGCGCGTGCTCGGTGGCGGCATCGACTTCATCAGCGGTGAGCCGATGGAAGACGAGTGGTCGCAATCTAAGCGCGGGGTCGAGACCGGTGGCATGGTCCGCATGTGTATCGCGCCGCTCATTCACGGCAACGCCCAATGGGGCGCGCTCATGGCCTTGTTCGCCGGCGACACGGTTGTCTTGGTACCCCAATTTGATCCGCATGAGGTTTGGCGGTCGATCGAGCGGCACGGGGTAAACGTCGTTGTCCTCATCGGCGACGCGATGGCCCGGCCGATCATCGAGGCCTTCATCGAAGGCAGCTATGACGCGTCCTCGCTCTGGGCGGTCTCCAGCAGTGCGTCGCTGTTCTCGCCGAGCGTTAAAGAGCAGTACATCGAGCACCTGCCGAGCATCATGCTGACTGAGTCAATCGGCTCCTCCGAAACCGGCTTTACCGGCATCGGGTTCGTCACCGCCGAAACCAAGGACGACGGCCCGCGCGTCAACCCCGGACCCAACACGATCGTCATCGACGATGACAACCGGCCGGTCGGCCCTGGAGTGATCGGGCGCATGGCCCGTGGCGGCCACGTCCCGATCGGCTACTACAAGGACCCGGAAAAGACGAGGGCTCTGCTGGTCGAGGTCGACGGCAAGCGTTACTCCGTGCCAGGTGACTTCGCCCGCATCGAAGAAGACGGGCGCATGACCCTGCTTGGCCGGGGCAACACGTGCGTCAACACCGGCGGGGAGAAGGTCTTCCCCGAAGAGGTCGAAGGCGCGCTCAAGTCGCACCCCGCGGTGCTGGACGCGATCGTGATCGGTCTGCCTGACGAGCGCCTTGGCCAGCGGGTCGCCGCACTCGTTCAGCCGCGCCCGGAACACACCGTCGAACTGTCCGAATTGGAGGCTCATGTGCGCACGCAAGTCGCGGGCTACAAGGTGCCTCGGACCGTTTGGGTGGTTGATGAGATCAGCAGAACGGTCAGTGGCAAGGCCGACTACGGGTGGGCGAAGCGATACGCCGAGGAGCGGGCAGCAGCATGAAACCAGCGGAACTTTGCGAACTGCTCGGCATTGAGCGGCCCATCGTCGGGTTCACCCCGTCGGAACAGGTCGCCGCGGCCATCAGCCGGGCCGGAGGGCTCGGCGTGCTGGGCTGCGTCCGCTTCAACGACCCCGCCGATCTCGCAGAGTGCCTGCAATGGATGGATGCCAACACCGACGGCAAACGCTATGGCATTGACGTTGTCATGCCGGCCAAGGTGCCGATGGAAGGGGCGACGCCGGATCTCAACCGGCTGATCCCGCCGCGGCACCGCGACTTTGTCGACGAAACCTTGCTCAAGCTCGGCGTGCCGCCACTTCCCGACGACTCACCCGCGGGCGATGGTGTTCGCGGGTGGCTGCACTCGGTAGCGCGGGCGCATGTTGAGGTGGCGCTGCAATACCCGGCCCGCCTGATCGCCAACGCTCTGGGCTCACCACCGCCCGACGTCATCGAAGCGGCCCACGCCAAGGGAATGCTCGTCGCCGCGCTAGCCGGCAAGGCCGAGCACGCCCGGCATCACGTCGAAAACGGCGTGGATATCGTGGTGGCGCAAGGATATGAGGCCGGTGGCCACACCGGTGAGATCGCGAGCATGGTGCTCATCCCGGAAATCGTTGACGCCGTGGGGGACAAGGTTCCTGTGCTCGCCGCCGGCGGCATCGGCTCCGGAAGGCAGATCGCCGCGGCACTCGCACTGGGCGCCGCCGGCGTCTGGATGGGATCGTGCTGGTTAACCACCAGTGAGTACGCGATAAGCCTGGACACAGCGACCATGCACCGTGCTCTGCTAGCGGCGTCTTCCTCCGACACGGTCCGCTCGCGCATCTACACCGGCAAACCCGCGCGCCTGCTGAAGAACAAGTGGACGCAAGCGTGGGCCGAGCCTGGTGCGCCGGAACCGCTGCCGATGCCACTGCAGAACATCCTTGTGGCGCAAGCACACCAGCGTTTGATGACGGCCGGTGATCCTGACGTGATCCCGATGCCTGTGGGCCAGATCGTCGGCCGCATGAACGAGGTGCGTCCCGTCGCCGACGTCATGGCGGATCTCGTCGCCGATCTCGACGCGACCCTGGGACGGCTCAGCTCGTACCGCTGAAAAACGTTGTGGGGCAACAATGCTGTTGCCCCACACGACTTTTGTTCAGCGATCACTGAGCCAGCGCGGATCCAATGGCGAGCAAGTGGGCCGTGGCGCCGCCAAGGGTGAACTCATTGCGTTTGGCCGCCACGAAATAGCGGTGTAGCGCGTGGTCAACGTCGATGCCAACACCACCGTGGATGTGCACCGCGGCGTGGGCGACCCGGTGACCGCCGTCCGCGGCCCAGAACTTGGCTGTGCTGACCTCGGTTGAGCAAGGCAGATCCGACGCGAACCGCCAGGCGGCCTGCCACATCGTTAACTCGATCGCCTGCACGTCGATGTAGGCGTCGGCAAGCCGTTGCGCCACCGCCTGGAACGTTCCGATGGGACGTCCAAATTGGACGCGTTCGGTGGCGTAAGCCGCGGTCAGTTCTAGCGCCGGCTGGGTGACACCAAGCTGATGTGCGCACAGCCCGATCAGACCGCGATGCCGCAGCCAGGTCACCGCTGAGGGATCGTCGGTGATCAGCTCGGCCTGGACGCCATCGAGCGTGACCAGCCCTTCGTTGTCACCGTCGACGATCCGCTGCCGCTCGATGCTCACGCCTTCGTCTGATGGCTTGACCAGATAGAGCTTTCCGTCGGCGGGCACGACGATGAAGTCGGCATAGGGCGCCGCCGCGACCGTGGGCAGGCTGCCGCGCAGCAAGTCGCCCTCAACCGTTGCCTCCGTTGGTGCGGCTGTGACGACCGTGCCAGGGGCTACCGAAGCGCCAAAGCGGTGCAACACCGCGGCGCCCATGAGAACCGAAGGCACATAAGGAACCGGTGCCACACCACGGCCGATCTCAATGGCGACCGAGCATTGCTCAAGCAGGCTCAGCGACGGGTCGAGCACTCCCGCCGCTTCCAGATCAGTCCACAAACGACGGTCAAAGCGGTCGCCCTTGGCTTCCACCTCGCGCAGCCGCTCGGGAGTGGCCTGGTCGGTGACGATGCGCCGGGTCAGGGCCGACAGTTCGTCCTGCGCTTCCGTGAGCGAAAAGTCCATCGGATGCCCCTTACCGCTTAGCCGCTGGGAGGCCGAGCCCGGCCGCCGCGATGATGTCGCGCTGGACCTCGTTGGTGCCACCGCCGAAAGTGAGGATGAGGCTCGAGCGGTGCAGCCTTTCGACCCGTCCGCGCAACAGCGCCCCGGGCGATCCGTGGCGGACATAAGCGTTGTCGCCGAGCACTTCCATCAGGAGGCGATAGGCCTCGGTGGCGAACTCGGTGCCAAAGACCTTGGTGGCGCTTGCCGCCGCTGGGTTTGGCGCGACGCCTGCCGTGGTCGCGATTCGCCAGTTGATGAGCTTGAGGAACTCCACTTTGGCGTGCACACGGGCCAGATTGACCTGCACCCATTCCTGGTCGATGACGCGGCGGCCATCGGCGAGCTTGCTTTCGGAGGCCCAACTGGTGACCTCGTCGAGCGAGTGCCGGATGGGGGCCGAAGAGGTCAGCGCCACGCGTTCATGATTGAGCTGATTGGTGATCAGCGACCAGCCACGGTTTTCCTCGCCTACGAGCGCTGAGGACGGCACGCGCACGTCGGAATAGTAGGTGGCGCTTGTGCCCGGCCCTGCCATCGTCCGCACCGGGGTCCAGGAGAATCCAGGTGCGTCAGCGGGAACGATCAGAATGGACAGTCCCTTGTGGCGGGGTGCTTCCGGATCGGTGCGGCAGGCCAGCCAGATGTAGTCGGCGAACTGGATCAGGCTCGTCCACATCTTCTGCCCGTTGATAACCCAGTCGTCCCCGTCACGGACAGCCTTGGTGCGCAGGCCGGCCAGGTCGGTGCCGGCCTCGGGCTCGGAGTAGCCGATCGAGAAGTGCAGGTCACCGGCGGCGATGCGGGGCAGGTAAAACTCCTTCTGCTCCTGCGTGCCGTAACGCATGATGGTCGGGCCAACCGTGTTGATCGTCAAGAATGGCACGGGAACCCCAGCGATCGCGGCCTCATCCATGAAGATGAGCTGCTCGATGGTTGGCCGGCCCCGGCCGCCAAATTCTTCGGGCCAGCAAAGCGTGAGCCAGCCATCGGTCCCGAGTTGCTTAACGACGCTGCGATAGGCGACGCCATCGCCATATTCGCCTTCGGCCTCGAGGGATGCCCGAACAGCCGGTGTCATCAGGCCCGCGAAGTAGTCGCGAAGCGAGAGCCGGAGGCTTTCTTGCTCGGGGGTGTAATCAAGATGCATCCAGCACTCCGATCACAGAACTGAAACGTGTTCTAATAATACACATGGCTGAGGCTTTCATAGTGGACGCGATCCGGACCCCCGTTGGCCGCAAGAACGGGAGTCTGGCAACGCTGCACCCAGCGGACCTGGGCGGGCACGTGCTGTCTGCCTTGATGAGCAGAACCGGTATCGACCCGGCGGCGGTGGAAGACGTCGTGTTCGGCTGCGTCGACACCCTCGGACCGCAGGCTGGCGATATCGCGCGCACCTGCTGGCTCGTCGCCGGGCTGCCGGACTCGGTGCCCGGGGTGACGGTGGATCGCCAGTGCGGATCGTCTCAACAGGCCGTTCACTTCGCGGCGCAGGCTGTCATGAGCGGAACGGCCGACCTCGTGGTCGCGGGTGGCGTTCAGAACATGAACATGGTGCCGATCGCCAGTGCCATGCAGGGCACGAGTCCCTTCCACGGATCGCCCGGCTGGCTGGCTCGCTATGGCGACCAAGAGGTGTCGCAGTTCCGCAGCTCCGACATGATCGCGGAAAAGTGGCAGATCAGCCGCGAAGAAATGGAAGCCTTCGCGCTAGAGAGCCACCAACGCGCGCTCAGAGCCGACTTCACCACCGAACTCACCCCCGTGAACGGTCTGTCCAAAGACGAGTGCCCGCGCGCGGACACCTCGCTGGAGAAGATGGCCGGGCTCAAGCCCTTGCGGGAAGGCGGTCTGACCACGGCGGCGTTGTCGAGCCAGATCGCCGATGGCGCGAGCGCGATGCTCATCGCCTCGGAGCAAGCGGTGCGCGACCATGGTTTGCGTCCGCGGGCACGCATCCATCACCTGAGCGTTCGTGGCGCCGATCCGGTGTGGATGCTCACGGCACCCATTCCGGCCACGGCACACGCGCTCGCCAAGACCGGCTTGACGATGGACGACATCGACCTCGTCGAGATCAACGAAGCGTTCGCGAGTGTGGTGCTCGCCTGGCAGCGTGAGACAGGCGCCGACCTGAACAAGGTCAACGTCAACGGCGGGGCCATCGCGCTCGGGCATCCTTTGGGCGCCACCGGAACCAGGCTGATGACGTCGCTGCTTTACGAACTCGAGCGCCGGGGCGGACGCTATGGGCTGCAGACGATGTGCGAGGGCGGCGGGCAAGCCAACGTGACCATCATCGAGCGGCTGTCATGAGCGATTGCTTGCCCGAGCGAATCGGGATAACAGGGTGGCCAGCGCCTCTTGGCGCCGGCGACCGAAGGGAGCTGGCGACATGAGGACTCGGCTTACTGAGCTGGCGCGGGTTAAGTACCCCATAGTCCAGACGGGGATGGGCTATGTCGCTGGCGCGAAACTCACCGCGGCCACGGCGAACGCTGGCGGGTTAGGGATTATCGCCTCCGCCACGATGAGCCTGCCGCAGCTGGAAGCCGCGATCAACGAGGTCAAGGAACGCACGCAGGCTCCCTTTGGGGTCAACCTGCGAGCCGACGCCGAGGACGCGAACGCCCGCATCGACTTGATGATCGCCAGAGGCGTGAAGGTCGCTTCCTTCGCCCTGGCCCCGAAGCAAGACATGATCAAGCGGCTCAAGGACGCGGGACTGATCGTCATCCCGAGCGTTGGCGCGAAAAGGCATGCGGAGAAAGTGGCGCAGTGGGGCGCCGATGCCGTGATCGTCCAAGGGGGAGAGGGCGGCGGACACACGGGAGCGGTGCCGACGTCACTTCTGGTGCCGCAAGTGGTGGACACCGTTGACATTCCGGTAGTGGCGGCGGGCGGCTTCTTTGACGGCAGGGGTCTGGTCGCGGCGCTCGCCTACGGAGCCGTCGGAATCGCTATGGGCACACGGTTTCTGCTCACGAGCGATAGTCCTGTTGGCGAGGCGGTCAAGGCGCTGTATCTCACCAAGTCACTCAACGACACGGTCGTCACGACCAATGTGGACGGTGTGCCGCATCGTGTGCTGCGCACCGCTTTCGTGGCGAGCCTGGAGAAACGCAAGCTGATCCGGGCGGTCCGCAACGGGCTCAAGTTCCGCAAGATATCCGGTCTGACGATGCGCCAGATGGTGCGCGAAGGACTCGCGATGCGGCACGGGCGTGATTTGACGTGGAGTCAGATTCTGATGGCGGCCAACACGCCGATGCTGCTAAAGGCCGCTATGGTCGACGGCCGGCCGGATCTGGGTGTGATGTCGGCCGGCCAAGTCGTTGGGGTCATTGACGATCTGCCCAGTTGTGCCGAGCTGATCGAGCGGATCATGACGCAGGCAGCTGACCGTCTCGGTCATTTGCGGGATCTAGCTTCTGAATGATTTCCAGCTCCTCCGGGGAGGGCAGCCGGGTTTGCGGCACACTGTCGGGAATGGACAGCGCGAACCCGGTGGCCGCCACGACATCGCTGACGTTGACGCCCGGGTGCACGGATCGCAGCCGCATGTGCCGTGTCTCGGTCGCGAAGTCGAGCACGGCCAGATTCGTGATGACGACCCGGATTTCGTGGGCTCCGCGGTCGTAACCGAGGCCCGAGACCATATCGACCTTTTCCACGAACGCCTTCGGCGAATGCTTTGGTACGAAATAACTCGTCGGGTGGTTAATCGTGTTCCCAGGCGCACCCCGCACGCCCAGCAACTGCGACTTGGGCCGCTCCCAGGGCCCGATGCACGAGATGTTCTGGTTGCCGAACCGGTCAATCTGGCTGGCACCCATCATGACGTGCCGCCGTCCCGACGCGACCACCGTGAACACCTGCCGGTAGGGCATCCAGCCCTCGACCTCGCCCTCGTTGATCAGGTAGGCTTCGCCGTCGCTGATCAGCAGGCCGGGCGAAAACGTTGCCCTGGCTAGCTTCGCGCCTAGTGACGGGATGAGTCCCATGGGGCTGGCCAGAATCTCCCCGTCACCACGGAACGCTTCAGCGCAGGCGACGACACACACATCGGATAACTTCATGCCGCCACCGCCGCCTGATACTCCCTCTCGGATCCGTCCAAATAGGTCGCCCGGAAAGCCGCCCACGCCTCAGGACTGGCCGCTGCTGTGGCATAAGCCTTCTGGAACGCTTCGTCACGCCCGTAATCGGGCACGCAGCTCGTGAAGTGAGCACCGTGCGGCGTCTCGACCACACCGTCAATCATCATCCGGTTAACGAGCAGGCTCTGCACCGGCCCGCTAGCGGTCAGTTCCGCTGTCGGGACAAGCTTTTCGCACGACAGATAACGCCGGTCGGCGGCGAGGCAGAACAGATCGTCGAAATACGGATCGGGCCCCAAATACTGACCGTTGCCGGACTCGTCAGCGCGGTTGAGGTGAATAAGAGCCGCGTCGAGCTTGAGGGCCGGCATGGCGACGAACTCTTCGTCATCGGGATAAGGCGAGCGGACCGTGCGCAGTTCTGGGTTTACTTCCATCACGCCCGATCCGAGCCCTGCCCGGATCGGCAGGAACGGCAACCGGTGGGCCGCGGCGAGCAGTCCCCAGTAGAGCATGCCCTCGTCGAGTTCCGTGAGCTCGACCGTGCCGCTCTGCCTGCCCTGCCGGAAGTGTGGCTCCAGCGCGATGCTGTCCAGCGAGACGAAGCCGCACACGACCCGCTTCACTTTGCCAGCCGCCATAAGCAGACCAACATCGGGTCCACCGTACGAAACAAGGGTCAAATCCTTAAGCGGGGAGCGCAGAATCGCCCGCACCAAAGCCATCGGCTTGCGACGGGAGCCCCAGCCGCCGATGCCGATCGTCATGCCGTCACTTAGCTGCGCGGCCACGTCATCGGCCGTCATAAGCTTGCTCTTCATCGGTTCCCGTCCACAAACGACTGCCTGGCCTCATCGGAGACCCCGGTCAGGTTGAGTTCGAAGGTGAAGCCCTGTTCGAAGCGGTAGGAACGGTGCACGTCGACAGGGTCGATGCCATTGAGGGATTCTTTGGCCGCACGAACGATGACGGGATTCTTCGCCGCGATCGAGGCGGCGACCGCGTGCGCGGCTTCCCGTTGCTTGCCAGGCTCGGTGACTTCCAGCACCGACCCATGGTGGTGTAGCTCAGCGGCCGTCACGTTGCGGCAGGTGTAAACCATCGCGCGCATCAGGTGTTGCGGCACCAGCCGGGCCAGATGCGTTGCCGCACCGAGCGCGCCACGATCCACTTCGGGGAGCCCGAAATAGGCGTCCTCAGAGGCGATGACGATATCGGCATTGCCCACCAGGCCGATGCCGCCGCCGAGGCAAAAGCCTTGGACGGCCGCGATAACCGGCACCGGGCAGGTGTAGACCGCGCTGAAAGCGGCATAGCAGCCCCGGTTTGCCTGGATCAGCGCTTCATGACCCTGGGTCCGCTGCATTTCCTTGATGTCGACGCCGGCGTTGAACCCACGGCCTTCGGCGGCGAGCACCACCGCGCGCACCTGCGGGTCATCCCCGGCTTGCCGCAACGCCTTTGCCAGGTCGAACCAGCCCTGGGCGGGCAGCGCGTTGACCGGCGGGAAGTCCATAACGATCTCGGCAACACCATCGCGCAAAGAGAAATGAATCATCGCGGCCTTTCAACCTAGCGTTTGCTTGGTAACGTAACACGCTATGGATGCCTTTGACTTCACCGGAAGAGTAGTGATTGTCACGGGCGGCACCAAGGGCATCGGGGCGGAAATCGCCCGGCGCTTCGCCGCCGCCGGGGCCTCGGTCGTCGTCTGCGGGCGCAACGAGCCGGCCTCGCTGCCGCCCGGCATCCGGTTCGTGGCGGCCGACGTTCGCGATCCGTCTCAAATCGACAGCTTGTTCGAAGCCGCTGGCCCCGTTGACGTCGTCATCAATAACGCGGGCGGGTCGCCAACGGTTGACGCGGCGACCGCTTCGCCTCGCTTGCACGCCAAGGTGATCGAGCTGAACCTCATCGCCCCGCTGCACGTCGCGCAACGGGCCAACCAGACGATGCAGGAGCAAGGCGAAGGCGGCTCGATCATCATGATCGGCAGCGTCAGCGGCGTAAGGCCGTCCCCGGGCACCGCTGCTTATGGCGCCGCCAAGGCCGGCTTGCACCATCTGGCGACCAGTCTCGCGGTCGAGTGGGCGCCCAAGGTGCGGCTCAACACGGTCGTGGTTGGACTCGCGCAGACGCCTGAGTCAAGCGAGCACTACGGCGGAAAGCTTGCCGCCGTGGCGCAGACCGTGCCAATGGGCCGGCTGGCCGTGCCATCTGACGTCGCCGACGCCTGCCTGTTCCTGGCTAGCCCGGCCGCGTCCTACATCAGCGGCTCGACCCTCACCCTGCACGGCGGCGGCGAGTGGCCGTCGTTCCTCAACGCCGCGCGATGAGGACCTGAATCCGGTACTCACCTGAGGTGACGGGGTGAAAGTCCACCACCTCAAAGCATTCCGAGACGAATGCCTTCAGCTGCTCGTCGGTTCTTCTTGAAAAGAATCGCTTGGGTACTGCTTGATCGTTGTCGTGGATGCCTTCGTGCGCTTCACCGCCGTAGACACCGATGAAGAACAGGCCGCCGGGCTTCAGAAGGTCGTGGATGGCGGTCAGCACCCGGGGCAGGTCTTTGTTCGGCACATGCAGCAGGCAGTTCAAGGCCCACACCGCGTCAAAGGACTCGGGCGGAAAGTCCAGGCTCAGGAAGTCCATCACGTGGGCGTCGAGTCCCTTGGCCCGGCAACGCGCCACCATCTCTGGTGACAGGTCGGTCGCGGTCACACTTAGCCCGTTGCGCTGGAAGAAGTAGCTGTCGTGCCCCGTTCCCGCGCCGATCTCCAGGAGCTTCTGCCCTTTGGTAAGACGGCGGAGAAAGGACTCACGTTCAGCGAGCTTCCACGGCTCCTTGGCCTGTCCGTCGCGAGTGGCCGCGTCGGCGTCGTAGGAGTCTTTGAGGCTGGCTATGACTTCTTCATAAGCTGGGGTCACAGCTTCCGATGATCCCACGACGACACGCGTGTGGGGCGCACGAAGTAGGCCAGGCGTTTCCGTGCGGTCCAGGCGATGAATTCGTCTAGGCCCTCTTCCGGGACGCCGGTCAGGTCTTTGGCGATGAGCTTGCCGACACCGAGCACTCCGGCCGGATCGTCAATCAAGTCAACGACTCCGTTGATCTGAACGCCGCGCAGCTCGAAGTAGTCCTTGCCATCCTCCACGAGGACGGTCAGGCGGGGGTCCCGGGCTAGGTTCAGCGCCTTCTGCGACGAGCGGTAAGTCCAGAACGCGACCTGACCGTCCACATAGGAATAGAACATGGTGACCAGATGCGGCGTCCCGTCCCGGTTGATTGTCGCCAGCTGCATCTTCGTGTTGGCACCCAGGAAATCCTGGATCTCCTGATCCGTCATCGCCGCCTTAGCCCGGTCGCTCATGTCTGCGTCTCCCTTCGGTCGCCGGCGCCATGAGGCACTCGCCACCCTGCAATTGCGATTCGCTCGGGAAAGCCTGAGACGCGCTTCGCGCCCAGGCTCCGCGACCACATCGCCGGTTCCGCACGGAAAGGCGCTCCCTCGCTCATGGGATTAATTCTCGCCGAAGGTGGTTTCGGCGAGGGGGAGGGTCGCCTCGGTGACGAAGCCGGCTTTGGGTGGATCGGCGGTGAACAGCCCGTCCAGGGCTTCGTGGATGGACTCCGCTGACCACAGGTCACGGAAGCTCGCCTTGAGGGTCGGCGGTGCCATGACGGCGACGACTCCGCTGTGGACGATGAAGACCTCGCCCGTGATGAGTGCAGCGGCGGGACTGGCTAGATAGGTCACGAGGGGCGCGACGTGTTCTGGGGCAAGCGGATCACGGTCGCCGGTCGGGGCCTGGCCCATCAGGCTCACCGTCATTTCGGTGCGCGCACGGGGGCAGATCGCGTTGGCCAGCACGCCATAGCGGGCGCAACTGCGTGCGGTCGACAGCGTCAGCGCGGTGATCCCGCCTTTGGCAGCCGCGTAATTGGGCTGGCCCGCCGAGCCGAGCAGGAAGGCCTCCGATGACGTGTTGATGATGCGCCCGTAAACGGGCCGTCCCGTCTGCTTGCTCTGATCACGCCAGTAGGCGGTGGCGAACCGTGAAGTCACAAAGTGCCCGCGCAGGTGCACGCGCATGACGAGATCCCACTCGTCGGGCGTCATGGTGAAAATCATGCGGTCGCGCAGAACCCCGGCGTTGTTGACCAGAATGTTGAGTCCGCCCAAGGCTTCCGCGGCTTTCATGATGGCTTCGCCCGTGGCCCATTCCGCCACGTCCCCGGCGCACACCGCAGCTTCGCCGCCCTTGGCCGCGATCTCCTCAGCCACCGCTTGCACCGCGTCGCCTGGCAGATCGTTAAGCACGACCTTGGCGCCAGCTTGAGCCAGTGCGATGGCTTCGGCGCGGCCGAGGCCGTTGCCCGCACCGGTAACGACGGCGACTTTGCCTTCCAGACTCAGCGAACTATCCACTGTGGACTCCATGTTCAGTAACCCGGGCCGCTAATCATGCCGCCGTCGACGAGAAATTCTGATCCGGTGCAGTAGGACGATTCGTCCGAGGCGAGGAAGGCGACGAGCCGAGAAACCTCGATGGGCTCACCAAAACGCGGGATCGGCAAGCGGGACAGGAAGTTAGTCGCGGTGTCCTGATCCACGTTGCCCGCCATTGACATCGCCATCGGGGTGAGGATGCCGCCCGGGTGTACCGAGTTGACACGGATGCCGAACTGGCCAAGCTCCTGTGCGGCGCTGCGCGTGATGCCACGGATGGCGAACTTGCTGGCGCTATATGCCGCAAGACCGGCTGCTCCGGCGAAGCCCTCGATCGAGGAGATGTTGACGATCGACCCGCCCTCGGCTGCCGTCATCGCACCGATCACGGACTTGATGCCCAGCCAGGTGCCGACGGCGTTGATGTCGAGGCTGCGGCGGAAGTCTTCCACCGCCATGTCCGCGATTTTGCCGTGCTGCAGGATGCCCGCGTTGTTGACGAGGATGTCAAGGCGGCCAAAGGTTTCCACAGCTGTCGCGACGGCGGCAGTCCAGTCGGCCTCGCTGGTGACGTCGTGATGCACATATCGGGCCACGTCAGGATCGAGCTTGCCAGCGACCGCGGCACCCCAGTCGTCAAGCACGTCGCCAAAGACGACCTTGGCCCCCTCGGCGACGAAGTGGCGGACGTGAGACTTGCCCATGCCGCGGGCGCCTCCGGTGATCAGCGCTACCTTGCCTGCCAGCCTGCCCATCGGGCCAACCTCCCTAACGCTTGCTTGGGAGGACGATAACAGGTTTCAGTCTGTTTTCGTTATGCCCTCGAAGACGAGACGAAGGAACGCGCTGACCACTTCATCGGTCTTCCAGGACCCACCCTGCTGCCAGTGCACGGGCACCCAGAGGATGTCGCGCAGCAGCCGGTAGGTCAGCTTCGGGTTCAGATCCGAGCGGAAAGCGCCGGTCTTCATGCCGCGTTCGAGCTGTGTGATCCAGATGCTTTCGATCTCGTGGAGGGCGGTTCGCAAGTACCCAAAACGGGGTTGTTTGGAAAAGTAGCTCCAGTCGTTTTGCAGCATGGTGACCGCGGCCCGGTGGTGCCCGAGCGTTCCCGTGCTTGACCTGACAATGCGTTCGAGCACTTCACGCGGGCCAGCGCCCGAGGCGGCCGCCTCCCGGTAATGCTCCAGCACTTCGTTGAGGAACGACGTCAGGATCTCGTCGCCGATGGATTCTTTGGAGTCGAAGTGGTGATAGAGACTGCCGGACAGGATGCCAGCAGCGTCGGCGATTTCGCGGACCGTGGTCGCGCGGAACCCCTTTTCGGCGAAGAGCTCGCCGGCCAGCAGCACCAGGTGAGCCCGGCGTTCGGAAGTTGCGGTCACCGAGTCATTATGACCGGCCGTTGTTTCAGGCCGGCGCTCCGCGCTTCTTGTCAGAAAAATTGGAACCTGTTCTACTCGTCTCATGCGTGCCGCCGTGTTGCACTCCGTCGAGGACGGAAAGCTCTCCATTCGCGACGATGTCGAAGTGCTCGGCCCCGGGCCGGGGGAGATTCGCGTCAAGCTCCGGGCCTCCGGTGTCTGCCACACTGACCTGTCCATTACTCAGGGCGGGCTGCCGCAAACGTTTCCGGCGGTGCTCGGGCACGAGGCGGCCGGCGACGTCGTCGAGGTCGGCGAAGGCGTGGAAGACTTCAGCGTCGGTGACCGCGTCATCGCGAATTGGCTCCCCGCTTGCGGTTCCTGCGCGCATTGCGTGCGGCGTGAGCCTTACCTGTGCATGACACACGTGATGATGGCCTATGTGGCGCCACGGTTCATCGCGGGAGACACGAGTCTGTTCGCCATGGCCGGCGTCGGTGGGTTCGCCGAGGAGATCGTGGTCAACCGCTTGGGCGCGGTGAAGATCGGCGACGATATTCCTTACGACGTCGCGTGTTTGGTCGGCTGCGGTGTCATGACCGGTGTTGGAGCCGTCATTAACACCGCGCGCGTCGAGCCTGGGTCTTCGGTGTGCGTCATTGGCTGCGGTGGCGTTGGGATCGCCGCGATCCAGGGCGCCCGGATCGCCGGTGCGTCAAAGATTGTCGCCGTGGACACCAATGTGTCCAAACACGACACGGCGCTGCGTTTTGGCGCGACGCACGCGTGCACACCTGACGCGCTCGAAGCCGGTGACGGTTTTGACTATGTGTTTGAGGTAGTGGGGATTCCGGCGACGATCCGCAAGGCGTGGACAGCTTGCCGCCGTGGTGGCCAGATCATCATCGTCAGCGCGGGCCGCAGCGATCACGCTGTCGAGTTCAGCCCGTTCGAGCTGCTGTTTGAGGCGAAGACGATTGTGCCGTCGATGTTCGGCTCGGCCGACCCGCATCGCGATTTCCCACGCCTACTGGACTTTTACCGCACCGGGCAGCTCGACCTCGACAGCATGATCACGCACCGGATCAAGCTTGATGACGTGGGTGAGGCACTGGCGAACCTCGGCCGGGGCGACGTGATCCGCCAAGTGATCATTCACGACTGACAGACCGCACACCAGTACATGTTGCGGCCAGCGAGTTCGCCACGGCTAACTGGTGTTCCGCAGACCAAGCACGGCAGACTCGCTCGGCGGTAGACATAGACTTCGCCGCCGTGCCGGTCGACGCGGGCGGGCCGTCCCATCGCTTCCGGCAAGTGCTGTGGCCACACCGTGTCGATCCGGCCGGTCCCGACCGCTTGCCGCATAAGGGTTTCGAGGTCGGCCCAGATGCCGTGCCACTTCTTTCGCGTGAGTTTGCTGCCGGGTGTCAGCGGCCGCAGGCCCGCGCGGTAAAGCACTTCGAGGGCGAAGATGAGGCCCGCTCCGGCCACAATGGACTGATCAAGCAGCAGCCCGGCCATCGGCGCGTTGCTGCGCTTCAGACGCGCGAAGACGGCCGCTTCGTCGCCATCGCCGCGGATGGGGTCGGCGCCCAGGCGACCGCGCAGCGCCTCGATCTCAGCTTCGGTGAGCAGCTCGCAGGTGTTAGGCCCGCGCAGCTCGACCCAGTGCTTCTTGTGCCATAACCGCAGCCGCAGTTCGCCCTCTGGGATGGGCATGGGCGCGGTGCCCTCGCGGAACTTTCCGTAAAGGCCGAGATGGATGTGCAAAGTGTGACCCGTGCTGTAGGTGTGCAGCAGGTGCTTGCCATAGGCCTCGGCGGCCTCCAGCTTCGCACCACTGATGAGGGACGCACCCGCCGCGAACCGCCCTTGTGGGCTGTCCGCGGACACCGGCTTGCCAGCGAAAAGCTCGGTGTGACGCAGTGCCAGCCGGTGAATCGTGTGTCCCTCAGGCATAGCGCCGACAATATCCGGGTACGGGACACTCATGAGCGAGGGCTTGCCCGAGCGAATCGGAATCGCAGCGTGGCTAGTGCCTCATGGCGCCGGCGACCGAAGGGAGTTGGCGACATGAGTGGACAGGTCATGGTGTTTGTTCCCGCGCCGGAACTGACGATCACGATCGAGCAAGCCGGAGACGAGCCTGATATCCATCTGCACGCTGGTGGACAGGGGATCTGGCAGGCCCGGATGATGGCAACCCTAGGCGTACCCGTGGTCCTGTGCACCGCCTTCGGCGGCGAGAGCGGTGAGGTACTCAAGTCGCTGACCGCGGCTGAGGGCGTCCTCGTGCGGTCCGTCGCGGCGGAGGCGAGCAACGGGGCGTACATCCACGACCGTCGCAGTGGTGATCGAGTAGAAGTCGCGCAGGCACCCGGTGCCGCGCTCACCAGGCACGACTTTGACGAGCTGTATGGACTGGCCCTGGCTGAAGGCCTGCGCTCGACCGTGACGCTCCTGAGTGGAACGCGCAACCCCCGGGTCATCGAGCCCGACTCCTACCGTCGGCTGGCGGGCGACCTGCGCCGCAGCGACTGTGCCGTGATCGCCGACCTCAGCGGGGAGTACCTGTCGGCGGTGCTCGAGAGCGGCCTGAGTTTCCTCAAGGTCAGTCATGAGGAACTGGTCAACGACGGCTGGGCCCGCGACGACAGCGTGGAGGCGCTGACCGAGGCGATCCACGCGCTTAACGCGGCCGGTGCGGAAGCCCTCGTGGTGAGCCGGGCGGAAAAGCCAGCGCTCGCCCTGATCGAAGGCGATCTGTACGAGGTCATCCTGCCCGAACTGGAGCCCGCGGATCACCATGGTGCTGGCGACTCCATGACGGCAGGAGTGACGGCGACCCTCGCCCAAGGCGGCGACCTGCGCACGGCGATCCGCATCGGAGCGGCGGCGGGCGCGGTGAACGTGACGCGGCACGGTCTGGGCACGGGACAGGCCGACGTCATCGCCGCTCTGATGGACAAAGTTGAGCTACGCGTTCTGAGCCTGAAAGACAAACCTTCCCGGACCGTCACTCCGGACGAACTAGCGGACGAAGCGAGGCAAGACACGTGAGAATCCTGGTTACCAACGACGACGGAGTGCAGTCACCCGGCCTGTACGCGCTGGCGCTTATGTTGCGCGACAAGGATTTTGACGTGGTTGTCGCCGCGCCCTCAGGCGAGGCAAGCGGTTCTGGCGCCGCCATCACCGGATCTGAAGTGGACGGAAAGATCTCCGTGGAACGGCGTGAAATCGCTGAACTGCCAGGGATCACGGTCTTCTCCATCGCGGCCACGCCAGCTTTCATCACCCTCATCGCGACGAGGGGTGCCTTCGGTGCTCCGCCCGACGTGGTGTGCTCGGGGATCAACCGTGGCGCCAACGTTGGGCGCGCCATCATCCACTCAGGAACCGTTGGCGCCGTGCTCACGGGATGGACCTATGGCTGCTCAGGCTTAGCGGTCTCGCTCGATGTGGGGCTAAACCCGCGCGAGGATCCACAGTGGACGGTTGCCGCCGAGCTAGCGGGCGAGCTGCTGCCCTCGATCCTGAATCGGTCGGAGCCCGTCGCCTTGAACCTCAACGTTCCCGACCGCGAACGCGACGGTGTGCTCGGCATCCGTGAAGCGCCACTGTCCTCATTTGGTGCGGTGCAGACCCAGTTCGAGGCGGGCGATGGCTTCCTGCAGATGACCATTTCTGAGCAGGAGAGCAAATACGAGGAGGGTACTGACGCTGCCCTGCTCGCCAATGGATATGCCCCGGTGACAGCGATTAGAGCCGTCACCGAGGCACAGGTGGAGCTAGGACTTAGGACACCAAGAAGTTAGCGAACGCCCAGAGTTCCTTGTCGTTTCCGCTCGCCGGGCGGAAATTGGCGAACGGCTCGTAGGCCGCCTCACCGGTTGGCGTCCAGTCCGTCTGCACGGACGGGACCGGCCCGAGATACGGGTTGGCGATTTCGAGTACCGCGTGGTGGTCGAGGTCGTCTGGAACACACAGCCCACGGTTCGGGTTGTTGATGATCCAGTAGACCGCGCCGAGCACCGATGCGGCGACCTGAAGCGTCGTGGCGTTCTGGTGCGGGACCAGGGCGCGCGACTCTTCAATGGACAGCTGCGAGCCGACCCACCAGCCGTTCATGTCGTGTCCGAGCAGCAGCACACCGAGCTCGTCGATGCCTGAGGTGATCTCGTCGTTCATGATGCGGTGGTTTTCCTGCAGCTTGTAACCGTTCATCCGGCACTCGTGCAGCGAGTTCAACGCGGCGTCCGCCGGCTGATAGGCGTAGTGCACGGTCGGGCGGTACGCCGCCTTACCGTCTTCCCACACCGTGAGGTGGTCGCTGATCGTGAAGGCCTCGCCGTGCCGCACGACCATGCCGATGATCGGGCCGCCCAGCGGCACCCAGGAGCGAACCTGTGTGGTGATGCCGGTTTGCGCGAGGCAGATCTGGTTCTGCGGTCCGCTCTCGTGCGTGTAGGCGTGTTCCGGCAGCGACGGCTCGTGCGTCCCCCAGCCCATCTCGGCCGGGGCGATGCCCTCCTCGAAGAAGCCTTCGACCGACCAGGTGTTGACGAACTCGCCAACCTCTTTCGGCTTGTCCGACACCTGAGTGTCGCGCTCGGAGATGTGAATGACCTTCGTGCCGGTCAGCTGACCGAGCTTCGGGTAATCCTTGGCGTCAAGCGCTGCCTTCAGCGCGGGCGCCTTCTCCGATCCCTTGGCGATGATGGCGTTGGCTATGTCCTCGAGCGCCACCTTCGTCCAGTGCGACACCAGACCCGGGTTGGCCCCGTGCTCGACGACGGCGGTCGGGCCATCGAGAGCCCAGGTCTTCGCCCGCTCGCGCAGCTTCATGTGCCGGGCATACAGCGTGCGATCCTGCGGCGTCGTGGTCAGCTGATCCTCGTAGGGATCCCACAACTCCACCGACGTGTCCACGTAGCGCACGCCGTTGTCCTGGCACCACTGGATGATTTCGACGGTGTCGATATTCCAGGCCAGGTTGATCAGCAGATCCCCATCGCCCACGTACTTGGCGAGTTCCGAAGAGATGTTTTCCGGGGTGATCCGCTCGCGCACATAAGTGGCGCCAGAGGCCAGAGTGTCCGGAATGGACCCGGCAAGGTCCTCGAAGTCCAGGACTGTCAGCCGGGTGAAGTCCATGTCAAGGTGCCGCAGCAAGAGAGGCTGCAAGCACCTCGACACAGAGCCACACCCGAGCAACAGCACCCGGCCACCGAAAGGCAGGCGGGGAATGCTCACGCGTTGTCTCCGATACAGAAAGTAGCTAGTGGTGCGAATCCGTTGAATCCAACGGACGAATAGGTGGTTGTGTAAGCCCCTGTGTTCAAGATTTCGACGTAGTCGCCCGGCTTAAGGGCCAGTGGCAGGTCGTAGGGCGTCTTTTGGTACATGACGTCCACGCTGTCGCACGTTGGCCCGGCGAGGGCGACGGGACCCGAAGCCTGTCCGTCATGGGGCGTCACGATCCGGTACCGGATCGCCTCACCTTCGGTCTCGGCCAGCCCGCCGAATCGTCCAATGTCGAGATAGACCCACCGCTGGGTGTCCGTACTGGACTTTCGGGAGACGAGCACCACCTCGGACCGCAACACTCCGGCTTCCGCGGAGATGTAACGGCCCGGCTCCACCGCCAGCTGAGGTGCCAGCTCGCCAAAATGTCGCTCCACCGACCCGTGGATGGCTCTCGCGAACTCCTCGATCGGGGCGACCGGTTCGAGATAGCTCACGGGGAAGCCGCCGCCGACATCAAGGAAGTTCAGCGAAATTCCGGATTCGGCGACTTTCCGGAAGACCCACGCCGCGTCGGCGATACTCGGGTCCCACCGGGTGGGGTCCAGTTGCTGCGAACCAACGTGGAACGAAACGCCGATCGGGTTGAGCCCGAGACTCGGAGCTTTCGCCAGCAGGTCCGCCGCCATCTCTGGGGTGCAGCCGAATTTTCGGCTCAGGGGCCACTGCGCGCCCTCGCTGCTGGCGAGGATCCGGCAGAAGACCGATGCCCCAGGGGCGTTCTCGGCTAGTTTTTGCAGTTCGCCTTCGCTGTCGAAGACGAACATGCGGACACCGCGCTGATAGGCATAGCGGATGTCTTTGGCCTTCTTGATGGTATTGCCGTAGGACAGCGTTTCCGGATCGGCGCCTTGAGATAGGCAGATATCGATCTCTACTGTGCTCGCTACGTCAAATGATGAGCCTGCTTCGGCGAGACGCCGGATGATCTCTGGCTCGGGATTCGCCTTAACGGCGTAAAAGACTTGGGTCTGCTGGAAGGCCTCTGCTAGCCGTTTGTATTGGGCCGCAGCTACTTTGGGGTCTAGTAGGAGGTAGGGGGTTTCTGGGAATTCCAGAAATGCTGGCGGGTCTGTGCCTGTAAGGCCATCGACAATGGTGTCGTTGATCATCTCTCGCTAATACCTCCACGAAGCATGCTGATCGGGCACCGCGGGCTTGCGGTGCTTTGTTTTGAGCGCAATGCAGAAGCATGATCCCACCCCGGCTGAACGTCAATACCGCCGGCCGGGACGTTAAAGAGTAACTGAGTGAAACGGCTTTGCGCCATGGCGAGGTAAGTCACCCTAAAGATTGCACTCCTTACGGTGTAAGTGCAGGATGGTGGCGTGTCTCCCGCACTGCGCCAGATTGCCGGATTAGCGTTGCCCGCGCTCGTGGTCTTGGCCGCCGAACCCCTTTATGTGCTCGTCGACACAGCCGTGGTCGGGCACCTTGGCAGCACGGCGCTGGCGGCGCTGGCCGTTGGCGGGACGATCCTGACTCTGGTGACCTGGCTCGGCACGATCCTCGCCTACGGCACGACCGGGCGCGCGGCGCGCCAGTTTGGCGCGGGCAACCGCCAGGCGGCCATTCATGAAGGCGTGCAGGCGTCCTGGCTCGCGCTCCTGGCCGGGTTACTGGTGGCGGGCGGCGGCCAACTGCTGGCGGGCCCGATCGCCCGCGTGCTGGCCGGGGGAGAAGGCGACGTCACCAGTCAGGCTGAGCTCTGGCTGCGCATCGCCGCGCTCGGGGCACCCGGGCTCATGCTTTCCGTGGCGGGCAACGGGTGGCTGCGCGGCATCCAGGACACTAAGCGCCCACTGTCCTATGTGGTGGTTTCTTTCGCCCTTTCGGCTATTCTCTGCCCGCTACTTGTCTACCCCTTGGGTTTGGGGCTGCCCGGCTCAGCCATCGCTAACGTCATCGCGCAGAGCCTGGCCGGCGTGCTGTTCGTGCGAGCCCTTGTGCGGGAACGGATGTCGCTGCGGCCCGACGTGCCGCTCATGTTCGAACAGCTCTCCGTCGGGCGGGACTTGCTGCTGCGCGGGATCGCGTTTCAGGCGTGCTTCCTTTCGGCGACCGCCGTAGCGGCACGCTTTGGCACCTCAACGCTTGCCGCGCATCAGGTCGCGCTGCAGCTGTGGTTCTTCACCGCCCTCATCCTCGACGCCGTGGCCATCGCCGCCCAGTCGCTCATCGGCGCGGAGCTAGGCGCGGGTAACGCTGAGCGTGCCCGTCAGCTCGCGCGGCAAATCACGCTCATCGGAGCCGCGTCCGGTCTCATGTTCGCGCTTCTCATCGCGGTGGGCGCGGCGTGGGTGCCCGGCTGGTTCAGCTCTGACCCCGAAGTGCACCGGCAGGCGATGATCGCGTGGCCCTGGTTCGTGCTGACGCAGCCGTTGGCCGGGATAGTTTTCGCGCTCGATGGCGTGCTGATCGGCGCGGGTGACGTGCGCTACATGAGAAATCTGACGTGGGTGGCGACCCTGGGCGGGTTCTTCCCGGCGATCTGGATCGCCTACCTCCTGGACTGGGGGATCGGCGGCATCTGGGCCGGGCTCATGCTGTTCATCGTGATCCGGCTCATAGCCCTGCTGGCTCGGCTCAAATCCGGGCGCTGGGCGGTCACAGGGGCACGGCTTAGCGCTCAAGCGACGTGACGAAACTCATCCCGGGCAAGGCTGGTTGCCCGGGATGAGCCAGCTCAGGTTGGCAGGCCCCAAGCCTGACCGGCAATGGTGGCCGCGACGGGGGCGATGGTGAGCGGTGGGGCAGACCCGGCCGCGTGCACGAGCACTTCTTGTCCACGAGCGAGGTCGATGTCGATGACGCCGTCGGCGACATCACGCCACGTCGCGGGCGAGCCGTCGTCGAGCGTCACGGTCAGCGCGGAGGGCGCCACGATGTCGAGCCGGTCCAGGTTTGGCCCGCCGTTGGCGGTTGTTGAGGTGAGGCGGACGTGCTGGGTGCCCGGCCCTAGCGTTACGGGGACTGTCTTAGTGGCCCAGTTGGT
>NZ_KB903293.1 GCF_000379685.1 Catelliglobosispora koreensis DSM 44566
CCCGCCGTCCTTCCACCCCATTCCCCTCCCCATCCGCTTCCCGCCCGCTTCCGATCCGCCTCGCGCCCCTTCTCATCCGCTTCCCCCCTTCTCATCCGCCTCCCGCCTTCTCATTGATCCACATCCCTTGAGACGTGATCAAAGCGCCTTTGGATCACGTCTGAGGGGATGTGGATCTGCATTGTGGATGTCGATCACGACCATGTTCATCAACCGCTTCCGCCCGAAACGGCGGGAGCCGCGCGAGGAACGCCAGGAAGCGGGAGTCGCACGCGGAAGCGGGAACCCGGCGGGAAAGCAGAAGCCGCACGCGGAAGCAGGAGCTGCGCTGGGAAGCGGGAACCCGGCGGAAAGCGGGAGCTGCGCGGGGAAGCGGAGCTGCGCGGGAAAGGCGCGGCAGCGCGGGAAAGCAAGAGCCGCGTGCGGAAGCGGGAACCGCGCGGGAAAGCAAGAGCCGCGTGCGGAAGCGGGAACCGCGCGGGAAAGAAGAAGCCGCACGCGGAAGCGGGAACCGCATGGGAAAGGCGCGGCAGCGCGGGGATGCAGGAGCCGCGTGCGGAAGCAGGAGCCGCGCAAGGAAGCGGGAGTTGCGCGGCGCAAGGCGGGCCTGGGATGCGCGGACCTGGAGGGCCTCGCGGGAGGGACGGTCGCCACTACGGCGGACATCGGAAATGGTGATTAGGGGGTTAGAGCGGCTGGTTCTCGCGGGCCTGAAGCGGCGGCTGGGCAAAGGTGCGTGGGCGGCGGGGTGGCAAGGGGCGGAAGGCGATGACGGCGAAGAACGTCAGGGCTCCAGCGCCGAAGGTGAGCAGGCCCGGGATGGAGTTGGCGAGCTGATCACCCTCGGACGTCGGCGCGACGGCGGCGATCATGACGATGAGCCAGGGGATGGCCGCGAGGGACCAGGACCAAGTGGTGCCAACGGTTTCGCGGGTGAACCAGTAGAGGAACAGGTTCATGAGGACCGCCGCGATCGCTGGGACGAACCAGAGCCACGGGGTGTAGACGGCCTCGAGAAGGGCGCTGAGGGCACCCATGAGAACCGCGAGAATGCCGCCGAGCACGCGCAGCAGCCGATCAAAGACCCGCAAAAAGATCATCTTCCCAGCCGTTGGGGCCGTTGGCCGGACCCTTCTCGCCCACGGCGAGGATGAAGTGCTCGACGCCCATGAATTCGGCACCGAAGTTGCCGGCGATCGAGTAGAGCCAAGAGTTTTCCGGGATCTGGGTCGCGTGGGCTTTGAGCGCGCCGACCTTCGCCTCGTGGTGGTCAGAGCCGTCGATGCAGGCGCTGACTTCGTCATCAGGGGTGCCGAACGGGAAGTCATCGGCGTTTTCGATCCCGGCGAACGGGTTGTTCTCCGAGCCAGCGAAGGCTTCGATGCCCGCCTTCAGGACGCTCAGCGGCATCGCCGTCCAGTAGATCTTGGAAGGGGCGTCCGGGCCGGCCAGTTCAGCGGCACGCATCGCGACGCGGTGAGCCTGAATGTGGTCAGGGTGGCCGTAGAAGCCGTTGGGGTCATAGGTCACGACGACCTGCGGCTTGACTTCCCGCATGATCTCGACCAGGTGACCTGCCGCCTCGTCGAGATCGGCCTTCCAGAAGCAGCGCTCATTCTCGTTGGCGGCCGTGCCCATCATCCCGGAGTCGCGATAACGGCCCGCCCCGCCGAGGAACCGGTGATCGGTCACGCCCAGCGAGGCACACGCCTTCGCGAGCTCTGTGAGCCGGTAACCGCCGAGCTGGTCGGCCTGGGCCGCCTCCAGTTGAGCCAGAGCAGGCACGTGAATCTCGCCCTCTTCGCCGAGTGTGCACGTCACCAGCGTCACCTTTGCGCCCGCGGCGGCGTAGTGCGCCATGGTCGCCCCGGTTCCGATCGATTCGTCATCGGGATGCGCATGTACAAAGAGGATGCTGCGAGCCATCCGGCCACTCTATCGGGTTCCGCCACGAGCACCCCGGGCTGGCGCATAGCATCCCGTTCATGGGGTTCGAAGTCTCGGTCAGCGCTGACGGGATGCGGGTGCTGCATCTTTCCAGCGGAGTGCTGCGCCTATGCGAGGTGGCGACCGGTGAGGTCAGCACGCTAGCCGAAGGCGTCGACGACTACGGACTCGACCGGACCGGGCGAAATATCGCCTGGATTAGTGACGGCGCGCTGTTTCACAACGGCAAGCCACTGCCGACTCCGGCACCGGTGCTGGCCGCGGCGCCCGACCCCACGGGCAACCGGCTGGCCTACCTGGCGGACGGGACGCTGCGGGTTGTTCTCGACTCAGGTGCCGACGTCCTCCTCGCCGGTGAGGAAGACGGTGTGTGCTGGGGGTGCATCGACGAAGCCGGGCCGTACTTCGGGCGGGACCGCGGCTTTTGGTGGTCCCCCGACGGGGAAACGGTTCTCGCGTCCCGGGTTCAGGGATCCTCGGTGTCCCTTCACCTGCTCGACCTCGACGGCGGCTGGGTCGACGTGCACTGGGACCGCGAGATCTACCCCTATGTCGGGATCGTCTCGTGGTCGGAAGGCAGTCCGCTCATCACCGTCTTGCGGCGCTCACAATCACACGGGCTCGTGTTGGCCGTCGATCGCCGGACTGGGGAAACCCAGGTCCACGCCGAACTCGCCGATCCGCGCTGGGTTAACCCGATTCTTGGTACGCCACGTCATCTCCCCGACGGCCGCGTGCTCGTGGGCGGAGAGATAGCGCACGACGGCTACGACGCACGGTGCCTGTTCGCTGACGGCACCTTGCTCACGCCACCGTCGCTCTACGTTCGCCGCGTCGTGGGCCGGTTAGGCCCTCGCGCCGCCGGAGGTGAACTCGGCGAACTGTTGGTCGAAGGCAGTGACGGTGAGCCAGCCGAACAGCATCTGTTCCGGGTGCGGGGCGCCTCAAGCGGCGCGATGGTCGTGCACAAGCTGACGACCGCGCCGGGGTGGCACACGGCGGCCTGTGCGGCCGACACCATCGTGAGTGGATTCCGCTCGTGGGCACACGACACGACACAGTGGACAGTCATGCACGACGGCGATGTGGTCACCGAACTGACCGGTCACGTGCCTGTCGCCGCAACGGTTCCACCGCCCGGCATCGATCGTGTCACCGACCGTCGCCTGCCCGCCGCGGTGCTCTATCCGCCTGGTCACGTTTTCGGGCGGCGGCTGCCTGTCATCCTCATGCTCCCGCCCGACCCGGCGGTGCAGCAGGTGCGGGCCGACCACGCGGCGTTCACTCAAGCCCGCCGCCTTGCCGCGGAAGGCTTCGCGGTCGTGCTCGCCGATGGCCGCGGGTCGATGGGCATCTCCCCCAGCTTCGAAAAGGTGACCCATCGGCGGCTGGCTGACCTTGCCCTGTCGGATCAGGTCGACGCGCTGCGGGCCTTGGCGGACAAGCACTCTGACCTCGACCTTGGGCGCGTCGCCGCCGTCGGCTCCGCCTATGGCGGCTGGCTCGCCACCATGCTCGTGACACGCCGTCCCGATGCCGTTAACGCGGCGATAGCGGTCGACGCGTGGGATTGGGCTAACGTCCCGTCACCCGTCGCCGAGCGTTACCTGGGCCCACGCGACCTTGAGTCTGAGGTCTACGCCCGCCACGAACCCGGCGTGATTCCGTCTTCCGTCCTGGAACTGTCCACCATGGACGAAGCGGCCGCGCTGGCATTCCTGCGCGACCGCTTCACCTCATGAAGTTGTTCTAGTTCTCGATGAGAACGGCGTTCTCCGGGAAGTGACACGCGGCCAGCGAACCGGTTTCCTTGACGCTCAGCGCCGGTTCCTGGGTGGCACAGATGTCCTGCGCCTTCCAGCACCGGGTGCGGAAGCGGCAGCCGCTCGGCGGGTTAATCGGCGTCGGAACGTCGCCCTGCAACCGGATCCGGCCAACCGACTCGCCCAGGCGCGTCGCGTCAGGAACAGCCGACAACAGCGCCTTGGTGTAAGGGTGCGCCGGACGGTTGTAGATCTGCTCACGTGGGCCGATCTCAACAATCTTGCCGAGGTACATGACCGCGACCCGCTGCGAGAAGTGCCGCACCACAGCCAGGTCGTGCGCGATGAAGACGAACGCCAGGTTCAGGTCGCGCTGCAAGTCCCGCAGCAGGTTGATGACCTGAGCCTGAATCGACACGTCCAAAGCGGACACCGGCTCGTCAGCCACGATGATCTTCGGGCGAAGGGCGAGCGACCGGGCGATACCGATACGCTGCCGCTGGCCGCCAGAGAACTCGTGCGGGAACCGGTTGTAGTGCTCAGGGTTGAGACCCACCAGCTCCAGCAGCTCCTGGACCCGCTTCTTCACCCCGCCGGGCGGGTTGATGTTGTTGACCTTCAACGGCATGCCGACGATCGTTCCGACGGTGTGCCGCGGGTTCAGCGACGAATACGGGTCCTGGAAGATGATCTGCATGTCGGACCGCAGCCGCTGCAGCTGACCGCGCCGGGCGTGCGTGATGTCCTGACCCTCGAACGTGATCTTCCCGCTCGTGGGCTCCAGCAAACGCACCAGCATGCGGCCCGTTGTGGACTTGCCACAGCCAGACTCGCCCACCAGACCGAGCGTCTCACCTGGACGGACCTCAAAGGACACGCCGTCAACAGCCCGCACATGCTGCTTGCTGCCGAACATGCCGCCACGCACCGGGAAGTGCTTGATGAGGTTCTCCACCTTGAGCAGCGGCTCGCCCTGGGCTGCCTTCCAGCCCGTGTCGAGCTGGACCGCATCTACCGTCTCGGTCATTGCGCCACTCCAACCGACGAGATTTCTTCTTGGTACGTCTCGATCCGCTGCCGCTCCGGCAAGTGACAAGCCACGGTGTGCCCCGGCTCGTCAACTGTCCGCAGCTGAAGCAGCTCCGGGACCTCACGGTCACACGGGCCGCCCTTGAGCATGGCGTAACGGCAACGCGGGTGGAACACACAGCCGGGCGGCACGTTGAGCAAGCTCGGCGGGTTGCCCTTGATCGGCAGCAGGTCGGCCTCTGGGTCACCACGCAACGACGGCATGCTCGCGAGCAGACCCCACGTGTACGGGTGCTGCGGCAGCTTCATGACCTGTTGCGCGGTGCCGTACTCGGCCACGCGGCCGCCGTACATCACCAGGACGTCGTCGGCGACCTGGCTAACCACACCGAGGTCGTGCGTGATCAGGATGACCGCCGAGTGGAACTCGCGCTGCAGGTCGTTGAGCAGGTCCAGGATCTGTGCCTGCACCGTCACGTCCAGCGCGGTCGTCGGCTCGTCAGCGATCAGCAGGTTCGGGTCATTGATCAGCGACATAGCGATCATCGCGCGCTGCCGCATGCCGCCCGAGAACTCGTGCGGGTACTGGCCGAACCGGCGCTGTGGCTGCGGAATGCCGACGCGGTCGAGCATCTCGATCGCCCGCTTCTTAGCGACAGCCTTGGTCACCTTGTGGTGCACCCGATAGGCCTCCACGAGCTGGCGGCCGATCGTGTAGAAGGGGTGCAACGCCGTCAGCGGGTCCTGGAAGATCATTGCCATGTCGCGGCCACGCAGCAGACGCAGCTTGTCGTCAGGCATCCCGACCACGTTGCGGCCGTCAACCAGGATCTCGCCCTGCAGCAGGGTCGACTTTGGATTGTGCAAGCCCATGATGGCCAGGCTCGTCACGCTCTTTCCAGAGCCCGACTCACCCACGATGCCGAGGGTCTTGCCCTTCTCCACCGAGAACGTCACGCCATCAACGGCTTTGACCGTGCCGTCGTGCGTTTCGAACTTGACCCGGAGGTTGCTGACCTGGAGGTATGGGTTATTCGCAGTGCTCATGCTCAGTGACCCCCACTCGTGCCGAGCTTGACGCGCGGGTCGATCACCGAGTACAGGATGTCCACGATGATGGTGCTGAGCACGAGGAACATCGCGCTGAACAACACGATTCCCATCACGACTGGCAGGTTGGCCTCGTCGATCGCCCTGACTGCCGTGCGTCCCATGCCGTTGAGGCTAAAGGTTGTCTCGGTGATCGCGACACCACCTAGCTGGCCGCCGATGTCCAGACCGGCGATGGTGACGATGGGCGTGACTGCGGCCCGCAGCGCGTGCCGGAAGTAGATCGGCGCGATAGCAAGACCCTTGGCCCGTGCGGTACGCACGAAGTCTTCACTCAGCGTCTCGATCATTTGAGCTCTGGAGAGCCGCGCGTATTGGGCCGAGTTGATGAGCCCCAGCGCGATCCACGGCACGATCATGCCGCCCAGCCAGCCCAGTGGGCTTTCGGTGAAGGGCACATATTTCGGCAGCGGTAAGAGGTCCGTCTGGTACACGAAGACGAGCAGCAGCACCGAGCCGATGAAGAAGATCTGAGTCGACGCGAAGGTCAGGGCGGTACCGGAGGCGATGCGGTCAAAGATCGATCCGCGTTTGATCGCGGAGAGCATGCCGAGGCCAGTACCTATAAGGACGTACAAGACGGCACCGCCGAGGACGATGCTGAACGTGATGGGCATGGTCCGGCCGATAACCGTGCTGACCTGCTCATACGTTCGGAAGTTGATGCCTAGGCAGGGCGCCGGGCACTCGATCGCGTCAGGCGAGTCGCCTCCGATCGTGCGGCCGACAAAGATCCCGCGCATGTAAGAGGCGTACTGCTCGTGCGGCGGCCTGTCGAGCTCCAGGAATGTGGTGATCCGCTCATGCTGCACCGGAGTGCACTGCTTGGTGCCACACATCGATGCCGCCGGGTCAGCCGGACCCATGAAAAACAGCGCAAACACCGTGACGGAGATTGCGAAAAGGGTCGACACGCCAAGGAGGACCCGTTTGATGAGAAACCGAAACATGGATGTTGCCTTCCGGGGGATGCCGGCAGCTGGAGCGTGCTAGGTCGGGGCGGGCAGCAAGGGAGCTGCCCGCCCCGGTTATCTAGACGTGCTGCTAACTACTTGACGTAGGCGGCGAGCAGGTCGAACTGGCTGAACTGGTTGAGGAAGGTGTTGCCCACGTTCGGACCGTAGATGCCGAACGTGCGGCCGTAGCGGAGCGGGATCAGCGGAGCGTGCTGCTCCATGATCTGCTTCTCCAGCTCGCCGTAGCCCTTCTGAGCGGCGCCACGGTCTGCCATCTCACGCAGTTCCTTGAGCTTGGCCACAACAGCTGCGTCGTTGAAGTACGAGTAGTTGTTGTTGCCCTCGGCCTTGATCTGAGCGCCATCCATCAGCACACCCAGAACCGACTGCCCGTCGGCCCAGTCCTGGCCCCATGCGGAGGTGATCAGGTCACAGTCGATGCCCTTGCGGCCAACGGTCGTGTAGTAGTCACCAGACGGGATGAACTTCGGCGTAACGGTGATGTTCGCGCGCTTGAACGACTCCTGGAGCACAGCGGCAACCTTCTGGTTGACAGCGGTGTTCGCGGTGCAGAGCGTCAGCGTGGGAACGGTCTTGCCTTCGAGCAGCTTCATCGCCTTGTCAATGTCACCGTGGTTGTCCGACTTCGACGGGTAAGCGTCGAACTCAAGGTAAGCCGGGTTAACTGGCGAGGTGATCGTCGAAGCCGGGTTGGCGATGTCGTAACCACCGACGGCCTTGAGGTAGGCGTCACGGTCGAACGCGTAGTTCAGCGCGCGGCGGACGTCCACGTCGGTGACGCGGGTGGTGTTGATGTTGAGGTAGTACACGTACTGGTTCGGAGCCGAACCAACGCGCTTCATGAGCTCGGCGTTGCCCTTGACGACCGGGATCTGGTCCGGGGGAACGTTACCGGTCATGATGGCGGCGGCGTCAGGACCGTTGGCGGCCGACATGCGGTCCGTCTGGGTCTTGGCGTCGGTGGTGCAGTCGAAGACGAACTTGTCAACGTACTGCTTGCGGATCGGGTCCGAGTTGGGGTCCCACGCCGGGTTCTTCTCGAACACGATCCGGGTGTCCGGAACGAGCTCGGCACGCTTGTACGGGCCGGACGAGACGAACTCGAAGTCGTACTTCTCCTTGGTGTCCTTGGCGGCCGGCACCGGGGTGCTGGTCGGGAAGGCGAGCCAGTAAGGAAGCGCGACCTGCGGGGTGGCGAACTCGAACTTGATGGTCTTGTCATCCGGCGTGGTCACACCGGGGACCTTCAGGTCGCCGGTCGACGGTCCGGCGTAGCCACCCTCGGCGCCGAACTTGGCGTCAAGCGCGGCCTGCAGGAACTGCGGGCCCTGAACACCAAACTGGCCGAAGGAACGGGCGATACCGTAAGCGACGTCCTTGGACGTGATCGCGGTGCCGTCTTCGAACTTGATGTTGTCACGCAGGGTGTAGGTCCAGGTCTTGCCGTTGTCCGTCGTGGTACCCGCGTTGGTCGCGAGGTCGCCAACGAGCTTCATCGGCTCGCCCTCGACACCCGTCTCGACGTAACCGGTCAGCGAACGGTGCACCAGCGGGCCGTAGGACAAGGCGTCAGAGACGTAGATCTGCTGCGGGTCGAGGTGCTCGAAGCAGGCGGCCTTCAGAATCGTGATGGTGCCACCGGTCTTAGCTCCGGCAACCTCAGCACGCGGTCCCTTAACGTCACCCTTGTAGTCGACGATAAAGTTCTGCTCTTTGGCCGTGTCCTTTTCCTGGTCCGTACCTTTGTTGGCCGAACAGGCGGCCGTGAGGACCAGGCTGGTGGCGATAGCGCCCAAGGCTAATGCCTTGACGGTCTTTCGCACGGGGGTTCTCCTTCCTTTTTTGCCCGGGCCCTCACGGTTTTGGAGAGGTGAGCACCGGGACATCTTTGGGATCCTTCGGTCGCGGCTTTCGGGTTACCGCGACGACTTCGGATCGAGTGCGTCGCGCAGGGCGTCGCTGAACAGGTTGAACGAAAGCACCAGGGCCCAGATGGAAACACCGGGGATCACCAGGTACATGAAGTCGGATCGCATGTAGAGCAGGCTGTCGTTGATCATCCGGCCCCAGTCGGGCGTCGGCTGCTGCACGCCGATGCCGAGGAAGGACAGGGCCGCTTCGGCGGTCACCGTCGCCGGCAGCGACAGAGAGAAGGTCACCAGGATCGGCGCCCAAAGGTTGGGCAGGATCTGCCGGAACATGATGTGCCAGGAGTTGGCGCCAGCGGCGCGCGCGGCTTCGACATATTCACGTTCGCGTAGCGAGATCACCTGACCGCGCACGAGGCGGGCGGTGTACATCCAGCCGAAGAGGGAGAAGACGACGATGATGGTCGCCACGCGCTCATAGACGGTGACATATCCGGTTTCGTCTTCGAGACGCGTGTTGAGGATCGGGATGACCGCGATCGCCATCAGCACGAAGGGGAACGCCAGCATGTAGTCGGTGAACCACGACAGCGCCTGGTCGATCCATCCACCGAAGTAGCCGGCGAGGGTGCCGATGAAGATGCCGATGATCACGGAGATGACCGTTGCCAGCAGCGCGATGATCAGTGAGGTTCTCGCGCCATAGACGAACTGCATGAACACATCCCACCCGGTGGCCGGCATGACACCGAGGATGTGGATGTGCCCGGAGGGGTTATCCGTGGTGAAGTCGATGCCGCCGAGGTAACCCAGCGGCTGGCCCGTGGTGTCCAGCAGGTCCGGGCTGTTCACAGTGGGCCCGATGCCGTAAATCCACTCGATCACGTCGGCGAAAACGGCGATGAACACGAAGAAACCGAGCACCCAGATCGTGCTGCGAGCGGTCCGGTCTTGCTTCAACCGGAACCAGGCGAGCTGTCCGGGGGACTTGCCAACGATCGCCTTCGGCGCCTTGGCGGTCTCTTCAATAGGGGCGACCTCGAGCACATCCGTGGCAGAGTCCGTCTGCCGCGGCACAAAATCGCTCATTCGCGCCTCGCTTCCTCATCGGTCCTTCGGTGGCAGCCAAACGCACTGAGGATGTACAGCCCCAGGCGTCCTCGAAAACGTAGTGCGGATTCCTGCTGTCGTGAAGGACACTCAACATCGGTTCGGTAACAAACAGGGCACGAGCCGGAACCGTGACCCAATAACGAAGACGCCTGAGTGCTGAATCAGGGTTCAGCGAAAGATTGTTTCGTTTGGATAACGCCTTGTGAAACTCAACTTTCGGTCGCCCAGAGCCCGCCGAACTGCGGATTTACCCAGATGATCGGCTAGCCGAATTCCGTCTCTTCCGCTGATGCGAAAGGGGCTAAGGTCAGGATTCATGACTTACTTCGGCCTCGCCGAGACGGCTATTTCGGCCGCGCTTGACGCAGGGGCGCGTTATGCCGACGCCCGCGTTATGCACAGGCGATATGAATCCATGAATGCGCGTAATGGCGAAGTGGAGGAACTCGCCTCGGACGAATCCGCCGGGCTCGGTGTCCGGGCACTCGTCGGATCCAGCTGGGGCTTCTTCGCGGTACCAACACTGTCGGAAGCGGGAGCACGACAGGCTGGAACGCGCGCCGCTGAGATCGCGAAAGCCAGCGCTCGCGTCCCCGGTCCGGCTCTTGACCTTATTCCTACGCAGGTCAACACGGCCTCGTGGCAGAGCGACTGTGTCATCGACCCGATTGGCGTAGCTCTGTCCGAAAAGGGTGATCTGCTCACGCACGCCAGCAAGCTGATCCTTGAGCACGGCGCCACCCTCGCCGAAGCGCAGTACCAGATCTGGGACACCACAAAATGGTTCGCGTCCAGCGAAGGTCACCGCATCGACCAGCACATCCGTGAGACCGGGGCCGGCATCACCGCCACCAGCATCGGCAACGGCGAGTCCCAGCGCCGGTCCTACCCCGCCGCTCGTGGGCAATACGGCACCCGCGGCTGGGAGCTCGTGCACGACCTGGACCTGCTGGCACACGCGCCGCGCGTCGCGGAGGAGTCGCGTGCGCTGCTCACCGCACCGCTCTGCCCGTCGGGCGAGACGACGCTGATCCTGGGCGGTGAGCAAATGTGCTTGCAGATTCACGAATCGGTCGGTCACGCCATCGAGCTCGATCGCATCCTCGGCTGGGAAGCCGCGTTCGCGGGAACCTCCTGGCTGGACTTGAACCAGCTCGGCAGCCTGAAATACGGCTCGGAACTGATGAACATCATCATCGATCCCGCGATCCCCGGAGCGCTCGGCAGCTTCGGCTTCGACGACGAGGGCACCCCGGCACAACGCCGTTACGCCGTCCAAAATGGAATCTGGAAGGGTGTCCTGGCTGGCCGCGACTCGGCGGCACGCGCAGGGCTCGACTACGGCGGCAGTGTGCGCTCCGACGGCTGGGCCCGCCTGCCCATGGTCCGGATGACCAACGTCGGCCTGGAGCCCGGCCCGCACACGCTCGAAGAGATCATCGCGAGCACCGACGATGGCGTCTTCATGGAAAACAACCGCTCCTGGTCCATTGACGACAAGCGGCTGAACTTCCAGTTCGGGTGCGAGATCGGCTACGAGGTCAAGAACGGCAAGCTCGGCCGGATGGTCCGCAACCCCACCTATACCGGCATCGGCCCGAAGTTCTGGAGCTCCATGGACATGCTGTCCAGCGAGATCATCAACTGGGGCACGCCGAACTGTGGCAAAGGCCAGCCAAGTCAGACCGGGCACACGGGCCACCCCGCCGCGCCAGCCCGCTTCCAGAACGTCCGGGTAGGAGTCCGTTCATGAACGCAGATCAGGTTCTGCAAGCTATGGCCAAGGCTCTGCCGGGCGCTGACGTCGAGGTGCGCGTGGAATACCGCGACTCGGCCCTAACCCGGTTCGCCAACTCGTTCATCCACCAGAACGTGGCAGAACAAACCACGACCTTGGGGGTACGAGCCAACCACGCCGGCCGGACGGTAAGCGTGACCACGACGACCGTCGATCTGGAGTCGCTGGCTGAGCGCACGAAAGCCGCGCTGGCTGTGGCACCGCTCGACCCGGCGTGGCCGGGGCTGACGGCACCCAGTCCGCTCGTGGCCGAGTCGGTAGTGGACGACGCCACCGCTAACGCCACGCCGGATGAACGCGCGTCGATCGTGCGCGACTTCGTGGAGGCGGCGAAGGGGCTGGAGACAGCTGGGTATTGCCGGTCCGCGCACTGGACGGGGTCGTATCGCAGCACGGCTGGCCAGTCCCTCGACGCGGCCGCCACTGACGCCGCTTTCGACGGCATCGCCCGCCTGAACGGGGCAGACGCCGTGGCCAGGCGAGCGTCCGCACGGCTGTCCGATGTGGATGGCACGGCGATGGGCGAGCGGGTCGCGGCCTCGGTGCGTTCACTGGCCGATCCGGTGGAGCTTGAGCCCGGACGTTACGAGGTCGTGCTCATGCCGGAAGCGACCGCGGACATCCTGCACGCGCTCGCGATGTACAGCTTCAACGGGCGGTTCTTCGCTGACGGGCGATCCTTCGCCGAGCCGGGTGCCACGCAGTTCGACAGTTCGATCAGCATCGTTGACGACCCGTTCTTCGCGGGCCGCCCCTACGACCCCGAAGGCACTCCGCGCACGCGGCTGACCCTCGTGGACAAGGGCGTCACCAAGGCGATCGCGCACGACCGGCGTACAGCGGCGCAGGCTGGCGTGGCTTCCACCGGTCACAGCCTCGGCGAGGAGGGCGTGTTCGGCCCGATGCCCCTGAACCCGGCCTTCCTGCCCGGCACGGGTTCCGTTGACGACATGGTGGCCAATGTGGAACGCGGGCTGCTCGTGACCGACTTCTGGTACACGCGCGTGCTCGACCCCAAGACACTCGTCATCACGGGCCTGACCCGCAACGGCGTATGGCTGATCGAGAACGGCAAAGTCGTGCGGGCCGTGCGGAATCTGCGGTTCACCCAGGGCTACGCCCAGGCGCTGGCACCGGGTCAGGTGCTTGCCGTGGGCAGCGAAGTCGTGCCGCAACCAAATCGCCGCGACCTTGTTAACTCAGCGCCGGTCGCGCTGCGCCTCGCTTCCTGGAACTTCACGGGTGGGGCGAGCGGCTAGGAAAAACTCCCCCGGCGTAACGTGTCGGTGATCGGTACCACATATAGCTGTAGTCCGCTGGAGTGACTTGATATGACTACGTTGGCAACGAGGCCGTCCGGCGCCAAAGCGCGCGCCGCGATTTCGGCCAAGACGTTGCGCACCGACAGATGGTGGCTCTCGCCCCTGATAATCGCCGCGATCCTGCTGTTCTTCATCGTGTACTCAACGGTCCGTATCTTCATGGCCAAGTGGTACTTCGTTGAGGACTACGGATACCTCACACCGCTCTACTCACCGTGTTTGAGCGACTCGTGTGTGGAGGGTTCCTCGCACTTTGGAACCCCGCTGCCGAAGCTGCCTTTCTTCCTGCCGCTGGGCATCGTCGCGTTTCCCATCGTCGCCGGGTTCCGCGTGACCTGCTACTACTACCGCAAGAGTGGCTACCGTTCGCTTTGGTTGTCGCCGCAAGCTTGCGCTGTTACTGAACCGCACAAGAAGTACAGCGGCGAGACGCGCTTCCCCCTGCTGTTCATGAACCTGCACCGGTACTTCTGGTACTTCGCCCTGCTCGTGCTGGCGATCAACGCCTACGACGCGATCCTCGCGTTCCGTGGCAAGGACGGTGGTTTCGGGCTCGGGCTCGGCACCATCATCATCGTCATCAACGTGGCGATGTTGTCGCTGTACACGTTCTCGTGTCACGTATGCCGGCATGTCATGGGCGGCAGGCTGAAGCACTTCTCGAAACACCCAGTGCGTTACCGCTTCTGGACGTGGGTGTCCAAGCTCAACGAGCGGCACGGCACGTACGCGATGATTTCGCTGTTCACCGTGCTGCTCACGGACTTTTACATCATGGCCGTGTCGGCTGGTTGGTTCCCTGATCTGAGGTTCATAGGCTAATGGACAAGTTCGTATATGACGTCGTCGTCATCGGGGCTGGCGGTGCCGGTCTGCGCGCGGCGATCGAGGCAAGGCTCGCGGGCAAGCGCGTCGCCATCATCTCCAAGTCACTGTTCGGCAAGGCGCACACGGTCATGGCCGAGGGCGGCGCGGCCGCCGCGATGGGCAACGTCAACAGCAACGACAACTGGATGGTGCACTTCCGTGACACCATGCGGGGCGGCAAGTTCCTCAACAACTTCCGCATGGCCGAGCTGCACGCGAAGGAATCGCCGGACCGCATCTGGGAGCTGGAAACCTACGGCGCCCTGTTCGACCGCACCAAGGACGGCCGCATCTCGCAGCGCAACTTCGGTGGCCACGAATACCCACGGCTGGCCCACGTCGGTGACCGCACCGGCCTTGAGCTGATCCGCACGCTGCAGCAGAAGATTGTTTCGCTGCAACAGGAAGACAAAGCGGAATACGGCGACTACGAAGCCCGCATTCGCGTTTTCGCCGAGTGCACGATCACGGAGCTTTTCGTGACCGAGGGCCGGATTTCAGGCGCGTTTGGCTACTTCCGCGAGTCGGGCGACTTCGTGTTGTTCGAGACGCCCGCGGTGGTGCTCGCGACCGGCGGCGTCGGCAAGTCCTACAAGGTCACCTCGAACTCGTGGGAATACACGGGCGACGGGCACGCGCTCGCGCTGCGGGCCGGAGCCAAGCTCATCAATATGGAGTTCCTGCAATTCCACCCGACCGGCATGGTGTGGCCGCCTTCGGTCAAGGGCATCCTGGTCACCGAGTCGGTTCGTGGTGACGGAGGCGTCCTCAAGAACACCGAGGGCAAGCGCTTCATGTTCAACTACGTGCCCGACGTGTTCCGCAAGCAATACGCCGAAACCGAGGCCGAGGCCGACCGCTGGTACACCGACCCGGACAACAACCGCCGTCCCCCGGAACTGCTTCCCCGTGATGAGGTCGCGCGCGCGATCAACAGCGAGGTCAAGGCTGGGCGCGGCACGAAGGCTGGCGGCGTTTACCTCGACATCGCGTCGCGGTTGCCCGCCGAGCAGATCCGCAAGCGGCTGCCCTCGATGTACCACCAGTTCAAGGAACTGGCTGACGTCGACATCACTTCGGCGCCAATGGAAGTCGGCCCGACGTGTCACTACGTCATGGGTGGCATCGAGGTTGACCCCGACTCAGCGGCCGCTGCCGTGGAAGGTCTGTTCGCCGCGGGCGAGTGCTCCGGTGGCATGCATGGCTCCAACCGTCTGGGTGGAAACTCGCTTAGTGACTTGCTCGTGTTCGGCAAGCGCGCCGGTGAGCACGCGGCGTCCTATGTGGACGCTCTGCCCGCCCGGCCGAAGGTCGCGGCTTCCGATGTGGACAGTGCGACACAGGCCGCTCTGGCGCCGCTGGAGCGCAAGGACGGGGACAACCCGTATGCGCTGCAGCATGAACTTCAGGAAATCATGGGCGACCTCGTCGGCATCATCCGCCGCGAGGGCGAACTGGCCGCCGCCATCAAGAAACTCGGCGAACTGCGCGCCCGCGTGGCCGCCGTCAGCGCGACCGGTGGCCGCCGCTACAACCCCGGCTGGCACCTCGCCCTCGACCTGCGCAACATGCTGATCGTCAGCGAGTGCACGGCGATCGCGGCTCTTGAGCGGGAAGAATCGCGCGGTGGGCACACCCGCGAGGACTTCCCGAAGATGGAACCCAAGTGGCGCAAGGTAAACCTGGTTTGCGGCATGGGCCCCAATGGCGAGGTGACCCTCGAGCACCAGCCGGTTCCGACCATGCGTGACGATCTGCTGAACCTGTTTGATAAATCCGAGCTGGCCAAGTACCTGACCGACGAGGAGCTGCCCGCATGAGCAAGCGCAAGTTCAGAATTTGGCGCGGGGACGCTACCGGCGGGGAGCTCAAGAACTACCAGGTAGAGGTCAACGAGGGTGAGGTCGTGCTCGACGTCATCCACCGGCTGCAGGCCACGGAGGAACCAGACCTGGCGTGCCGCTGGAACTGCAAGGCCGGCAAGTGCGGTTCGTGCTCCATGGAAATCAACGGCATGCCGCGCCTGAGCTGCATGACGCGGATGTCTACGTTTGAGGAGACCGAGACCGTCACGGTCACTCCACTTAGGACCTTCCCGGTCATTCGCGACCTCGTCACGGACGTCTCGTTCAACTACGAGAAGGCTCGTGAGATGCCAGCATTCGCACCGCCTGTGGGTCTCAAGCCCGGCGAATACCGGATGCAGCAGATGGACGTGGAGCGCTCGCAGGAGTTCCGCAAGTGCATCGAGTGCTTCCTGTGCCAGAACACGTGTCACGTGGTTCGTGACCACGAGGAGAACAAGAAGGAATTCGCCGGGCCGCGGTACTTCATCCGCGCCGCCGAGCTGGACATGCACCCGCTCGACGCGAAGACCGACCGCAAGGAACTGGCTCAGCAGCAACAGGGATTGGGCTTCTGCAACATCACCAAGTGCTGCACCGAGGTCTGCCCCGAGCACATCAAGATCACAGATAACGCCATCATCCCGATGAAGGAACGGGTCGTGGACCGGCGTTATGATCCGCTGGTGATGCTTGGACGCAAGATTCTGCGGCGCGACCAGATCGCCCCGCTCGCCAGCACCGAGCCGGCCGTGCACGCCGGCCCGGTTGTCGTCGACGAAACCAAGGCTCCCGTTGACTTCGGGCGTGAACTGCTGCCCCCGATGGGTGCCGCAGTCAATGCAAAAGGCAAGGTCGACCTCAACGAGATGTTGTCGGACCGGTCGGCGGCGGCATCACCGTTCGGCGATGACGTTCAGTTCCCGGTTGACCCGACGGCGCTGAACTACTACCACCCAGACAAGCTGTAACACTTACAACCAAAAAGGCAGCGCGGCGACTATCGGAGCGTCAGCGGGCAGCCACGGAACCGTGTGCAGCTCGCTGGCGCTCAGCCATTTCAGCTGTGAGTGCTCCAGTGGCTCTGGTGTCCCTTTGAGCAGCGTGGCCAGATAAATGCGCAACACGGCCCGGCCGTGGCCCAGCATCACGTCTTCGCCGACGCGTGGGCCGACCGCGATAGTCACGCCCAGTTCCTCTTCACACTCGCGGATCAGCGCCTCCTCTTCGGTCTCACCGGGCTCGACCTTTCCGCCGGGAAATTCCCATTTTCCAGCGGTTTCAGCAGGTTCGGCACGTTCGCAGGCCAGAACCCGGCCATCGCCGACGATCGCGGCACCAACGATGACTCTGATCTCGGGTGAGGAATGCCTCGGCGAGCGGTCTGGCGCCGAGCCGCGATGCTGCTCGTGCGCGGAAAATTCAGCCACGGCGGACACTGTGCCAGACAAACGGCCAAAGTTGGGAGTGGGTGAGGTTTCTGGGGCTCAAGTCGCTTTTGTGCGCGTGGACACACAGCGAGTTAGCAGGCAGGATAGGGGTCACCGAAAGGTGACAGTGCGGAGAAGATTCGGCCACAAGCCGGCAACGACGCTGGAGGGTGCTCATGGGTGTTGTCTGGAGAAGGCGACCGCAAACCGACTATCTCAGTGACGCCCTATCGCAGCTCAGTGGCTGGATGCGCGACGGTGAATGCATCAAGCGGACGCTCCAGATCGACGACTCCCAGCACGCTGTCCTCACCGAACGGATCACGATCGCGGCTGACGCTCTCGGAGTGCGCCCGCAGATTCGCCGCCTCGACGGCCGCACCCAGATTCGCCTGTGCCACGAGAGCCAGGGATCGCTGACGCCCGCCGAGGTTGGTCTCGCAGCCCGGATCGAAGCGGTCTACTCCCAGCTCACACGTTAAAGCGGAATTCGACGACGTCTCCGTCCGCCATAACGTATTCCTTGCCTTCAATGCGCACTTTACCGGCTGACTTCGCGGCCGCCATCGACCCTGCGGCCATAAGGTCGTCGAAAGCGACCACTTCGGCCTTGATGAAGCCGCGCTGGAAGTCGGTGTGGATGACGCCAGCCGCTTCTGGGGCGGTGGCGCCCACGGGAATCGTCCAGGCCCGTGTTTCCTTCGGCCCAGCGGTCAGGTAGGTCTGCAGCCCGAGCGTGCGGAACCCGACGCGGATCAGCTGGTCGAGGCCCGGCTCAGCCTGGCCGATCGACTCAAGCATTTCGCGCGCTTCATCCTCGGGCATATCGATCAGCTCTGACTCGATCTTCGCGTCCATGAACACGGCCTCGGCCGGGGCGACCAGTGCCCGCAGCTCGTCGAGGAACTCGGCGTTGGCCAGCTCGGCCTCATCGACGTTGAAGACGTAAAGGAACGGCTTGGCCGTCAGCAAGTGCAGCTCACGCAACGGTTCCAGGTCGAGACCGGCGGCGAACACGGTCGTGCCGTTGTTGAGCACCTCACCGGCTTTGCGGGCCGCATCGAGGTTGGCCTGGCGCGCCTTGTTGCCGCGGGTTTCCTTCTCCAGCCGGGGAATCGCCTTTTCGATGGTCTGCAGGTCAGCGAGGATCAACTCGGTGTTGATGGTCTCGATGTCGTCCTTCGGGGAGACCTTTCCATCGACGTGCACGACGTTGGGGTCGCTGAACGCGCGAACAACCTGGCAGATGGCCTGAGTGTCGCGAATGTTGGCGAGGAACGCGTTACCCCGGCCCTGGCCCTTCGACGCGCCACGCACGAGGCCGGCGATGTCGACGAAGGAGACGGGAGCCGGCAGGATCTTCGCCGAGTTGTGCATCTCCGCGAGCTTCGCGAGCCGCGCGTCGGGCAAGCCGACGACGCCCACGTTCGGCTCGATGGTGGCGAAGGGATAGTTCGCCGCGAGCACGTCATTGCGGGTCAGAGCGTTGAACAGGGTGCTCTTCCCGACGTTGGGGAGGCCGACGATGCCGATAGAAAGACTCACGGAGAGCAATCGTAGTCGCGTCCGTTTTCCGCCAGCGGGCCGGGAGTTAGAGGGGGCAATATTGGCGACGTGGACTTGTATCCGGCTATAAGCAGCAAGGACCGTCGCTTTGACGGACGGTTCTGGGTCGGGGTGACCTCGACGGGAATTTACTGCCGTCCCTCTTGCCCCGCACGCACCCCGAAACGGGAGAACTGCCGGTTCTTCCCCAGTGTCGCCGCCGCCGCCAAGGCCGGGTTCCGGGCGTGCCGCCGGTGCGCTCCGGATGCCGTGCCTGGGTCTCCGCTGTGGGACTCGCGGGCCGACCTGACGGCGCGGGCGGTCCGTCTCATCAACGACGGAGTCGTCGACCGCGGCGGCGTGCCTGCCCTGGCTGACCGTCTCGGTTACACAGAGCGTCACCTGAACCGGCTTCTGACCGCCGAACTCGGCGCTGGGCCGCTCGCGCTCGCGCGCACCCAGCGGGCACAGACCGCCAAGACGCTCATCGCCAAGACAGGGCTGAGCCTGGCCGAGATCGCGTTCGCTTCGGGCTTCGGCAGCGTCCGGCAGTTCAACGACACGTTCCGTGAGGTTTACGGGTGTGCTCCGAGCGAGCTTCGCCGAGTACCAGCTGATGATGTTGATGGTGAGATCAAGCTGAAGCTGACCTATCGCCCGCCCCTCGACGCGGCTTCGCTCTTTGGGTTTTTGGCGGCGCGAACGGTCGATGGCGTTGAGTCCTATGTGGACGGAACGTATTCGCGTTCCCTTATGCTGCCCCACGGGCCAGCGAGCATCAGCTTGACTCCGGCCGAGGGGCACATCGCCGCGTCGCTGCGCCTGACCGACGTGCGCGACCTGACCCCTGCCGTGGCGAGATGCCGCCGGCTGCTCGATCTCGACGCCGACCCGGTCGCCATCGAGGCCGCGCTCTCGCAAGACCAAACCCTTAAATTCCCTTTGGGGGTACGCCTTCCGCGCGCCGTGGACGGCTTCGAGGCCGGAGTCCGCGCGATCGTCGGTCAGCAGATCAGCGTCGCCGGTGCCCGAACGGTGCTCAAGCGCTTGTGCCGCAACGGTTTCTTCCCATCACCACAACAGCTGCTGGAGTTGCCCGACGAGGCGTTCTCGATGCCGACACGACGACGGGAAACGTTGCGCGGCTTGGCAAACGCGATGCTCGACGGGCTGACCCTCGACACGGGAAGCGACCGGGCGCAAACGCGCGCGGCTTTGCTTGAGCTGCCCGGGATTGGCGAGTGGACGGCCGACTACATCGCGCTGCGCGCTCTTGGTGACCCTGACGTTTTCCTGCCGACCGACCTGGGTTCACGGCACGGTGCCGTGGCCTTGGGCTTGCCGTCTGACCCTGTCTCGCTAGCCAAGCACGCCGAACGTTGGCGCCCTTGGCGTTCCTATGCCCAGATCCAGCTTTGGAGAGCCGCATCATGATTACCCTGAGCACCCCTGCCGGACCGTTCACGATGACCGGAAACGGCGTCGCGGTCACGGCTGCCCGGTTCCACTCCGATGACCTGCCTACCGGTGACGTCCCGCAGAGCGCGATCGATGCTGTGAAGTCCTATCTCGACGGTGACATCGCCGCGCTCGATGACGTCCCTGTCCTGCAACACGGCTCGCCCTATCTGTCGCACTGCTGGGAAATTTTGCGGACGCTCCGTGAGCCCGTGACCTACACCACGTTCGCCGCTCTCACCGGCAAGGGACCGCAGGCGGCGCGGGCGGCGGCCCAAGGGTGTGCCCGCAACACGATCGCGCTGTTCGTTCCCTGTCACCGCGTCCTGCGCACGGACGGTTCCCTCGGTGGTTATCGATGGGGTCTGCCCGTCAAGCAGTGGCTGTTGCGGCATGAGACAGAATTCCTACTAGACCGATAGAGTTTTAGGAGATAATCTGAGCCGGTGCCAACCGTTACCCTCACCGTCACGCTCTCCGGCCCGGACGCACAAGAGTCCGCCGACCGGCTCGTTCAGGCCATCTCCGAAGTCGAGCACACAGCTGCCGTGAGCGGATCGCCCTCTGTCCTCATCGACACGGTGAGCCGCAAGGTGGTTCTTGGTGGCGGGGAGGCGCTTCGCTTCACCCGCCGCGAATATGACCTGCTCTTGTTCCTCGCGTGCCACCCGGGTGCGGCTTTCACGCGGCTACAGCTGCTGCGGGCGGTGTGGGGACACGAGTTCAGCGGCGAACGCACGGTCGATGTGCACGTGCGCCGGATCCGGATGAAACTTGGCGCCGTGGGCGATTCGATCTCCACGGTGCACGGCTTCGGCTACCGCCTGGAAAACGCGCACGAGTTCTCAGTGGTGCGGCAAAGCTTCTGAGGGCTAGATTCTGGTTCCATGACCCAAGAACAGGCCGACAAGAAAGACGCAAAACCGGAACCGGTTGATCAACTGGTGACAACCGTTCACGAACGGGCCGGCCTGCGTTACACCGCGACCGCGGGCCGGGTGGTCGTCCGGTATGAATCCCACACCGAAGACAAGTTCGACGGGCACAAGGCCAAAGCCGAGATGTTCATGGTCTCCTATGTGCTCGAAGGCGGCGATCCCAAAACCCGGCCAGTGATCTTCGCGTTCAACGGCGGTCCCGGCTCCGCGAGCGTCTGGCTGCACCTCGGCCTGCTCGGCCCACGCCGCATCGTGATGGGTGACGCGGGCTCCCTGCTGCCGCCGCCCTACGGTCTGGCCGACAACGAAGAAACCCTGCTCCGCCACGCTGACCTCGTGTTCATCGACCCGGTTTCCACCGGCTACTCGCGGGTGGCCGAGGGTGAGAAATCCAAGGAATACCACGGTTTCACCGGCGACGTGGAAAGCGTCGGCGAGCTGATCCGCCTGTGGACCTCACGCAACCACCGCTGGATGTCGCCGAAATACGTGTGCGGCGAGTCCTACGGCACGCTGCGCGCGGCCGCTCTGGCACACCACCTGCAGAACCGCCATTCCTTGTACCTCAACGGTTTGATGCTCGTGTCCAGCGTGCTCAACATCGGCACACTCGAGTTCCACCCGCACCTGGACATCGCCTACCCGTTGTTCCTGCCCACCTATGCCGCGATCGCGCATTACCACGGCAAGCACGGCGACCGTGCACTGTCCGATGTGCTCGCTGAGGCCGAAGAGTTCGCGGGCCGCGACTACCCGTGGGCACTGGACCGGGGTTCCCGGTTGACCGCCGAAGAACGGTCCGCCGTCGTCGCGAAATTCGCGAGCCTGACCGGTCTGTCCGAGGACTATGTGGACAGAGTGAACTTGCGTCCCGAGCACGTTCGCTTCTACACCGAACTGCTGCGCGACCGCCGCCAAACGGTCGGCCGCCTCGACGGGCGCTTCACCGGATGGGAAGCCGACTACGGCCGCGAGCACTTCACCACCGACCCGTCGCTCGACGCGATCATTGGGCCCTACGGTGCCGCCATCAACCAGTACCTGCGCGAAGAACTGCAAGTGGAACAAGACCTTCCCTACGAACTGCTGTCCCGCCAGGTACACCCCTGGTCGTTCAAGGAGTTTGAAGGCCAGCACGTCAACGTCGCCGACAAGCTAGCGGCGGCCATGCGGCAGAATCCGCACCTGCGGGTGCACGTCGCTTGTGGCTACCACGACGGCGCTACGCCGTACTACGCCAGTGAGCACACCTTCGCCCACTTGGAAATTCCGGCCGGGCTGCGGGCAAACGTTGAGTTCAAATACTACGAAGCCGGGCACATGATGTATGTGCACGAACCTTCACGCGTGGCGCAATCGCAGCACCTTGCCGAGTTCATCCATGCTTAGGGCGTGGGCAATCTAGCGATCGTCGTCATCTGCCTTCTCGCCGGTGCCGCGCTCGGGTGGTTCGCCGCCCGGGCGCGCACCGCGCCAGAGCTCGCACGCCTGACCGCCACCATCGAAGCCAGCCAAGCCGGTGAAGTGCGCCTGGAACAAGCGATGCGGTCACTGTCCTATGAGGCCACCGCCCAATCGCAAGAAGCCGTCGCGCGCGTCATCAGCCCGCTCAACGAGACCCTGCGCCAGCTCGAACATGACCGCATCGACGCGTACGCCGAGCTGCGTTCCCAGTTGCGTGTCGCCAACGAACAGACCGGCCAGCTGGTCGGCGCCTTGCGCACCTCGCACGTGCGCGGACGCTGGGGCGAACACCAGCTCAAGCGCATCGTCGAAGCCGCCGGAATGTTGTCGCACTGTGACTTTGACGAGCAGGTGACCGTCTCCGTTGACGGAGCCGTGGCACGGCCCGACATGGTGGTTCACCTGCACGGTGGACGCAAAGTCGTGGTCGACGCCAAGGTGCCGCTCGACGCCTACCTGAACCAGCAGTTTGACCTGCATGCCAAGGCTTTCCGCGCGCACGTGGACGTCCTGAGTGGACGGTCGTATTGGCAGGCCTTCGACCAGTCCCCCGAATTCGTCGTGCTCTTCGTGCCCGCCGAGCCGTTCCTCGACGTGGCCTTACAGCAGGACCCCACGTTGCTGGAGCACGCCTTCGCCCGCAACGTCGTGCTGGCCACACCGTCCACTTTGGTGGCTCTGCTGCGCACCGTCGCGTACACGTGGCGTCAAGAAGCCTTGTCCCGCAACGCGATGGAGATCCATGCGCTGGCCAAGCAGCTGTATGGCCGCCTCGGCACGGTCGGCGGACACTTGTCCAAGCTGGGTAACGCTCTGACGGCTTCGGTCGCGGCCTACAACAACGCGGTGGGCTCCCTCGAACAACGCGTGCTCGTCTCCGCGCGCCGCCTGTCCGACCTAGGTGTCTCCGGCGACGAACCGCCGGAGCTGACGCCCGTGGAAATCACGCCCCGGCAACCCCAAGCGCCCGAGCTTTCATATCCTTCTTCAACTCTTGGGGAAGAGAGAAGATGAGGCGCTCATCGACGGTCACGACCTCTTCGACCTCGCCGAAACCGCGCTCAGCAAGGTAAGCCAGGACGTCCTGCACCAGCTCATCGGGGACGCTAGCGCCACTCGAAAGTCCGACCGTCTGCGCGTTTTCAAGCCAGGCATCGTCGATCTCGTGCGCGAAGTCGATCAGGTAACCCTGGCGGGCACCGGCCTGGACGGCCACTTCAACCATGCGCACCGAGTTAGAAGAGTTGCGTGAGCCGACCACCAGCACGACGTCACAGTCGGGCGCGATCTGCTTCATGACCTGCTGACGGTTCTGCGTGGCGTAGCAAATGTCGTCACTTGGCGGCGATTGGAGCAGCGGCAGCTTCTCCTTGAGCCGCGCGACTGTGCTCAACGTCTCATCCACGCTCAGCGTCGTCTGCGACAGCCACACGACCTTGCTCGGGTCGCGAACAACGACTTTGTCCACGTCATCGGGGCCGTCGACCAGCTGAATGTGCTGGGGCGCCTCGCCACTGGTGCCGATGACCTCTTCGTGCCCTTCGTGGCCGATGAGCAGGATGTCGTAGTCCTCAGCGGCGAACCGGCGGGCCTCATGGTGGACCTTGGTGACCAGCGGGCACGTGGCGTCAATCGCCTTGAGCTTGCGCTCTTTTGCCTGCTCATAGACCTCAGGAGCAACGCCGTGCGCGGAGAAGATCACCGTCGCGCCCTCGGGGACCTCTTCGTTTTCCTCGACGAAGATGGCGCCCTTGGCCTGCAGCGTGGTCACGACATGCTTGTTGTGCACGATCTCTTTGCGCACGTAGATCGGGGCGCCGTAGAGCTTGAGAGCCTCTTCGACGGTCTGCACCGCCCGGTCGACACCGGCACAATAGCCGCGGGGTTTGGCGAGCAGAACGCGCTTGGTCATGCCGTGCATTCTATCCTCGGCACATGGCAGCTGAATCTTCCGCGGAGGAACCGTGGCCCGTTCGGGTAGTAAGTCAGAAGATCAGCGCCTGGGTAGGCAAGCTGGGCTGGGTCTGGATGGATGGACAGGTGGCGCAACTCTCACGCCGCCCGGGGTCAGCGACCGTCTTCCTCACCCTGCGTGACCCGTCGGCCGACCTCAGTTTGACGGTCACGGCTAGCCGCGATGTGGTCGATTCCGGTGCTCCGATGCTCGAAGAGGGCGCTCGCATCGTCGTACACGCTAAGCCTGAATGGTTTGCCCAGCGCGGCACGCTGTCGCTGCGGGCCGACACCATCCGGCAGGTGGGGCTGGGCGAGCTGCTGGCGCGCCTGGAGCAGCTAAAGAAACTGCTGCATGCCGAAGGTTTGTTTGACCCGCGCCGCAAACGGCGGCCCCCGTTTCTGCCGCACAAGATCGGTCTGATCACGGCCCGGGCCAGTGCCGCTGAACGCGACGTGCTGACCAATGCCAAGCGCCGCTGGCCAGCCGTTGATTTCCGAGTGCTGAACGTGACGGTCCAAGGGCCGACCGCAGTGCCGTCGATCATCGGGGCATTGCAGAATCTCGATGCCGACCCTTCCGTGGACGTGATCATCCTGGCGCGCGGTGGAGGTTCGGTAGAGGATTTGCTGCCGTTCAGTGACGAAGCCCTGTGCCGGGCCGTTTTCGCTTGCCGCACACCGGTTATTTCCGCTATCGGGCACGAGCCCGACACCCCGCTCGTGGACTTCGTCGCCGACATGCGCGCCTCCACGCCAACCGATGCCGCCAAACGCGTCGTCCCAGATCTGGCAGAGGAAATGCGGCTCATCGCCCAGGCGCGTTTGCGCGTGACGAACGCGGTCCGCCAGCGCATCGACCGCGAGCAGCAACGTCTTGACGCCGTGCGCAGCCGCCCGTCGCTCGCCCGTCCGCACGCTTTAGTAGACCGTCTCAGCGTTGAGTTAACTCAGCTCACCGACCGCTCCCACCGCGCTATGACCCACCGGGTCCAGCGCGCCTCCAGCGAACTCGAGCACACCCTCGCCAGGCTGCGGGCTCTCTCCCCTGCCGCAACCCTTTCCAGGGGGTACTCGATAGTGCAACGCTCAGACGGCCGTGTGCTGCGCTCCGCGGCTGACGTCTCCGCTGGCGCGATGCTGAGGGTGCGATTAGCGGAAGGCGAGCTGAAGGCTACGGTGACAGAGTGAGCGATGAGCTGAGCTACGAAGCCGCCCGGGCCGAGCTGGCCGAAGTCGTGTCCAAACTGGAGTCCGGCGGCGGCACCCTGGAAGAAGCGCTCGCGCTCTGGGAACGCGGCGAGAAGCTGGCCGAGATCTGCCAGGCCCGCCTCGACGGTGCCCGCGCCCGACTTGACGCCGCTTCCTCTTCCGATGTGGCGTGACGGCCACCACGGCACCGTCCCTTCCCCGCCCGGCGCGGCCTTTGCTCGCCCTCGGTTCCGCACAGCGCACCCCTTGCTCGTGATCCACATCCCGGCAGACGTGATCAACAGGCGGTTTGATCACGTCCCGAGGGCTGTGGATCACCGATGTGGCTGTGGATCACGATGAAGCCGCGCGGAGAGGCGACCCGGCTCGCCAGCAAAAGAGTCGATCACTCGGGTTGATCCAAAGCCCAATCGGAGTGATCAAACAGCCTGTGGATCACCCTTTTCGGGATCTGGATCAGCGCGAGTGATCCAAAGGCATTCGGCTCTCACAGGGTTTCGCGAAAACGTTGGCAATTACCCAACAAGCTCGGTAATTGCGCAAGAAGCAGCCAAAGGACTAGCGCTCACACACGTCGGTCGCCAGCGGGCGAGTGGCAAGCAAACACAGCAAAGGGCAACTCGGCAGCAGGCAAAGGAGGACGGGTGCACTAAGCAGGAAAGGCGGCTGCGAACGGAACCGGCAGAGAAGGCTTGGAGCGCCGGCAACCTGAGCGTGAAAGGGCGAGCGGCGTGCAAAGGCATGCGGCACGGCAAGGCAAGGAAGCCGGGTGGCGAAAGGGCAAGCGGGGGTTAGGAAGCGGAAGTGGTGCGGGGAGGGCGGGAGGCTAGGGCGACTGCTGCCAGGGCGATTAAGGCACCCACGAACGTTGCCGGGCCGGGTCGTGCCGCTACGGGGAAGAAGGTGTCGATGATGAGGGCGCCGATGATTTGGCCCGCTATCGTTCCGAGCCCGAGGAGCAGCACGCCGACGTGACGCACCAGTGCGGCGGCGATCGCGATGAACGTTATGCCGATCGGGCCGCCTAGGTAGAGCCAGAAGTCGGAGGGCAAACTGCCCGGGATTCCGCGCACGGCAACGATAATCAGCAACACGGGCAGCAAGGCACTAGTACCAACGATGAAGTTTATTAAGGTGGCAGGCCAAACGGAGCCGGCGGCTTGGCGGACTAGGCCGTTGACGCCTTGTTGCCAGGCGATGCCGATTCCAGCGAGCAGGGGCAGCAGTGCGAGCCCGAGTGCGCGGGCGTCGCCGAGGCGGCCGCTGACGGCGATGAAAACCGCTACGACACAAAGGATTGCGCCTAGGGCACGATTCACCGTCACAGCCCGCTTACCGCCGGGCACCAGGCCGAGCCGGTCGACGGCAAGCGACGAGGCGGACTGTCCGGCCACGACAGCGACCGTAAACACGGCCACACCTAAAGCGGGCACCGTAAGCCCTTGGGTGGCAACGAGAAACGCACCGCACGCGCCACCTAGACACTGCCACGCCCGCAGGCTGCCGTCACGCAAAGCCAAGCGCACCTTGGCCAGCCCTGGCCGCATCCAGAAGGCACCGACGAGCAGCAGCACCAGTCCGGTGCCGAAAGAGATTGTCGCGGCGGCGATTCCGTCACCGAGACGTTGCGCGAGCGCACCGTTGATACGCGCTTGCACGGCGACACCGAGGCCGGCGCACAACGCAAGCGCGACGCCGGCGGCTCTATTCAAAGTCCACCAGGGAGTACGAAGCGAGCTTCTCCAGCCGGTGATAAGAGTCAATGACGCGGACAGTGCCTGACTTGGACCGCATGACGATCGACTGCGTGTAGGCACCGCCAGAGCGGTAGCGCACCCCACGCAGCAAGTCGCCTGACGTGACCCCGGTCGCGACGAAGAACGCGTTGTCCCCGCGTACCAAATCATCGGTGGTCAGAACGCGGTCCAGATCGTGTCCGGCGTCGAGCGCTTTTTGGCGCTCTTCGTCGTCCTGGGGCCACAATCGCGCCTGCATCATGCCGCCGAGGCACTTGAACGCACACGCGGCCGTGATGCCTTCGGGCGTGCCGCCAATGCCCATCAGAACGTCCACATCGGACTGTTCCCGTGCCGCGTAAATCGCCCCTGCGATGTCCCCGTCGGAGATGAACTTGATCCGGGCACCCGTGTCCCGCACCTCTTGCACCAACTCAGCATGACGAGGACGGTCCAAAATGCACACCGTGACGTCGGCCACCCGTGATTTCTTGACTTTGGCGATGCGGCGCAGGTTTTCCGAAGCTCCCGCTGTGATGTCGATAACGTCGGCGTAGTCCGGGCCGACAGCCAGCTTGTCCATGTAGAAAACCGCGCTGGGGTCAAACATAGCGCCCCGTTCCGCGACGGCGAGCACCGCGAGCGCATTAGGCATGCCCTTGCTCATCAGCGTGGTCCCGTCGATCGGGTCGACCGCGACGTCCACCTCGGGGCCGCTGCCGTCGCCGACCTTTTCGCCGTTGAACAGCATGGGGGCGTTGTCTTTCTCACCTTCACCGATGACGACAGTTCCGCGCATCGGCAGTGAGTTGATCAGCTTGCGCATCGCGTCGACAGCCGCGCCGTCGCCGCCTTCCTTGTCGCCCCGCCCAACCCAGCGCCCGGCGGCCATGGCTGCCGCCTCGGTCACCCGCACGAGGTCAAGCGCCAGGTTGCGATCGAGATCTTGTGGATTCCGCTGAGTCATACCGCTCCCTCACCGCGCCGTTGCAGCAACACCGCCTGGTACGCACCCGCCTAAAACCCGCCGGAACGAAGGGCCGGCGGCACGGCACCAGTGATACTGCCATCCAAGCATGTCGGGCTGGTTAACGGTCGTTCGGGTGCGGGTGTCTAACCTGGGCATGTGACCGCAGTTCCCCCGACCAAAATACGCCGCCCCCGGGACATGGCGATTTCCCTGATCGTCCTGCTTATCCCCGTTATCCTCGCGGCGTTAGCGATCAAGTACCTCTATGGCGGAACCGACCCGGTCACCGTCGACCCCACCGAGACCATCGGTTCGGCGCAGCGGGCAGGGCTAACGCAGCTCCCGCCGCCCACAGCTCCCGAGGGCTGGAAGGTGGTCCGGGCGAACTTCAAGGACGGGACGCTGCGGATCGGCTACCTCACGCAGGACGAAAAGGGCGTACAGCTGATTCAGTCACGCAGCGACATCGCCACGACCGAACAGGCACGTGACGGCGAAACCCGGCTCATCGGGCGCAGTGGCGACATGACCGTCGTGCTTCTCGGCCGCAACGCCGACCTTGCCCCGCTTGCGGAAACGTTGCCCATCAAGGTTCAGCCGTGATCGTGGTCGTCGGGGAACAGGTCGTCGATCTCGTCCCGGCCGGTGACGGTCTGCTCAGGGCGGCCTTGGGTGGCGGGCCGGCTAACACCGCTATCGCCGCCGCCAGGCTCGGTGCCTCAGTCGCGATGGCCGCGCGGTCCGGGCGCGACAGCTTCGGTGCCGCGTTCACGAACCGTCTTGCCTCGTCCGGAGTGGACACTCGCTACGTCGTTCCCACGCGCCAGCCGTCAGCTTTGGCGTTGGCGACTGTCGATGAGACCGGCGAGGCACGGTATGACTTCTGGCTCGCTGGCGCGGCCGACTTCAACTGGCGTTACACGGATCTACCGCAGCTGGAAGCGGGCACCACTATCCACATTGGATCGCTGGCGGCCTTCCTCCAGCCGGGTGCCGAGGCGATCGAGGACTGGGCACTGGACCATCAGGACCGTTGCACCATCAGCTTCGACCCCAACTTACGCCCCGTCGCGCTTTCTAAACCCGATTCTCTGGTACGCCTAGAGCGCTTAGCTGAGCTAGCAAACGTGATCCGGGTCAGCTCAGACGACCTGCACCAGGCCTATCCGTTCACTGATCCGCTGACAACGGCACGCCGCTGGCTGGCCAACTGCAACCTGGTGATTGTCACGCACGGGTCCTCGGGTGCGACGGCGCTGACAAACGACCTCGAAGTCACCTGCACCCCGCCGCCAGTGTCCATTGAGGACACCATTGGCGCGGGTGACACGGCGACCGGCGCTCTTCTCGCCTGGCTGCAAGCCAATCCGTGGCCTTCCACCGAAGCCGGCCTGGGCGGCCTGTTGCGGTTTGTCTGCACCGCCGCGGCGCTCAACTGCACGCGCGTCGGCGCAGACCCACCTGTGCTGGAAGAGGTCACGCGTTGGATGAATGTCCCGGGAAGAGATGTGCGCCGGGATTGATGACGATCGCCGCGTTGTTGACGGCGGTCGCCGCTTCGCCGAAACCGGTGGCGATCAGGCGCACCTTGCCCGGATATTCCACGATGTCACCGGCCGCGAAAATGCGCGGCTGATTCGTCGCCATCGTTGAGTCGACCAAAATATTGCGCTTATCCAGGGCCAGGCCCCATTCCGCGAGCGGGCCCAAATCGGCGGTGAACCCGAGTGCAGCGACGACGGTGTCGACGGGCAGCACCTCCGATCCGTTGATTTCCAAGGTTTCTACCTTCTGCTCGCCGGTGATCCGCGTGACTTGGCTGTTCACGAGAATCCGCACGGGCAGAGCTTTGACCTTGTCAACGGTGGCCTGGTGCGCACGGAACTTGTCGCGCCGGTGCACCAGCGTCACGCTTGCCGCGATGTCGGCCAGGGCCAGCGCCCAGTCGAAGGCGGAGTCACCGCCACCGACGATCACGACGTGCTGTCCCGCTAGGACGGCTGGCTGCGGCACGAAAAACACGATGCCTTCGCCGCCGAAGCCCTCTGCGGCTGGCAGCGGCCTCGGCGTAAAGGAACCGAGCCCACCGGTGATGATGACCGAGCCACAGATCAGCTCCGCTCCATCAGCCATCCCGAGCACGGGCAAACCATCGTCGGTATAGGACAGTGTTTTGGCCTGGACACCCAGGCGGTACTCAGGGTTGAACTGCCCCGCCTGGGAAACCAGATTGGCGATGAGGTCACGCCCGAGCACCTGTGGGAAACCACCCACGTCGAAGATTTGCTTCTCCGGGTACATCGCGGTGACCTGCCCTCCCGCTTCCGGGAGGGTGTCGATGACCACTGTGGACAGGCCACGGAATCCGGCGTAGTAAGCCGCGAAAAGACCCGTGGGGCCGGCCCCAATGATCGCGATATCGACGTCGCTGCGCTCGCTCATGTCAGCAAACTAGTTGGCTAGAGCCGACTCATCAATCTTCAATGCGTTCTCAATATCGCCGATGAAGTGCGAAACCTGTGTATAGACGCCCGGGAATCCAGCGCGTCCACAGCCCACGCCCCAGCTGACGATGCCGACCTGCACCCAGCGGCTCTCATGCCGTTTGAGCAGCGGCCCACCCGAGTCGCCCTGACAGCTGTCCTTGCCGCCCCGGCTGAGCTCGCCGGCGCAAATCATGTCGGAGCCGACGTAGTTATAGCCCTCGTCGCTATAGATGTCCTGGCACTTGCTGTCGGAAACCGCGGGCACCTGCACCTTGCGCAGATGACGTTGCTGCGACAGCGATCCTTCGCTCGTCGACCCCCACCCGACAACCGTGAACGTCCCGCCGTCCAACCCGGACCCACTGGGCAGCGACACCACAGGCGCGTCAACGGCTTTGGCCAGTTTGATGACCGCCCAGTCCCGGCCGTCGGTCACGCCGCGGAACCCACTAGCCCGCTCGACCGCCACACTGCGCACATCCACGCCGCGTGACGAGGACAGGTCACTCGTCCCGGCTGTCACGGTGATGGAACTGGTCTTTCCCGTCCTCTTTACACAGTGGGCGGCGGTCAGCACCATCTGCTGGCGCACCAAGGTGCCGGAACATCCATTGGATAACCGCACGACCCAAGGGAATTCGTGGGATCCAGCTTGGACCCCGCCCACGATTTCGGCCCGGGAATCCACCGCCTGGGCGGTGCCAGCCGGGCCGGCCACCGAGATCAACAACGTCACTACCAGCAGTGCTGCCCTCATATCGAGATGCTACGCCCGATTTGTCCAATTAGCTCGGCGCTGCTCCCCGGCCAATATCCGCGTGCCGGCTCCGCCTCGCCTCCATGCCGCCGGGCCCGCGCCAAACACACGGCCCGCATCACGTCCTCTCAGCTCCCCGGCCGTAACACCTAGCCGGCTCCGCCTCGCCTCCATGCCGCCGGGCCNGCGCCAAACACACGGCCCGCATCACGTCCTCTCAGCTCCCCGGCGTTGAGCGGCCGTGTCGCCCTTCTTCGCCACCGGCAGGTGTTCGCCCGCGTTAGCGAGCCCAAAGCGCGGCATGTTGCCGTACAGCGTCTCGTATTGCCCTGCCTTGACGACGTAGGTCTCGTGCCAGATGCCGACATCACCATTGCCGCCGACGGCCTTGTTGAACGCCCTCCAAGCTGGACGGTGCGGCATAGCGGCGTCACGAGCGAAGGCCTCGAGGTGTTCGGGACTGCGCCAGTACTGAATCGTCACCGGACCTCGCGCCATGATGGCGAACTCCGCGCCGAGGAACCCAGACTCAGGATGATTCGCCAACGCGCGCAGCATCTTCGGCATCGCCGTGAACGCGCCCCACCATTTGTGCACCTTCCACGGCTTGTTGAACCGCATCCCGATCAGGAAGACAACGAAGTCGCCCTCGATGTCTGCGGTCATCCGGCCGTTGACGATTTTGCCCATAGCGCCAGCCTCCCTCAAATGGATAACAGATAGTGCCGCTATCCATGATGGCGTCAAAGAGAGCCGGGCGCAACCCGGCTCTCTTTGAAAGTGCTAGTACCAGCCTTGAGACTGGAACTTCGACCAGGCACCACACGGGGTGCTGTAACGCTTCTTGATGTAATCCAGACCCCACTTGATCTGCGGGACCGGGTTGGTCGCCCAGTCAGCGCCGTAGACCGCCATCTTGTCGCCCGGCAACGCCTGCGGGATGCCGTGAGCGCCGGATCCGCTGTTGTGCGAGTTGGGGTTCCAGCCGGACTCCTTGGTCCAGAGCTTCTCCAAGCACGGGAACTCTGAAAGCGGGAATCCCCAGTCCAGCATCAGCGCACAGCCCGTGGCGCGGTGTCCCGAATACTCCGAGCAGCTGGCCGGAATCGGGTAGTTCGTGGTGGGGGTGTTGCGGTTCTTGTTACGAGCCGCTTCTTCGGCCGCCTTCTTGCGCGCTTCCTCTGCCGCGGCGGCTTCGGCCGCCTCGCGGGCGATGCGCTCATCCTCAGCGCGTTCCTCGATCATCCGGCGGCTCCAGCCGGCGTAATCGGCGCGGATGATGTCCAGCTCGGCCTTCTCAGCGGCCTGGATCGCAGCTTCCAGCTGCGCCGCTTCGTTCTTGTCTGCCTTACGGTCGCCAAGGTAGAGCCCGCCAGCTACGCCGAGCAGGAGTGTCAAGGTCGCCGCTACGCGGATGCCTATCGAACCCCAAGATCGGGCAGTCCGGAGGCTCGTACGATGTCGGGGCACGGGGGTGTTCCCTTCGTCTTCGTTGACAGCAAACGAAGACCCCACCCTTGCGCAGCAAGCACTTCCGGCGCGTCGCCTGCCCAGGTGATTGTGATCCCGGGCACGCCATTTTTCACCCTAAAATCGGGTGAATTACCCCTCCAAGAGGTCCGTAACGACTTCCGCGATGGCGGAACGTTCAGAGCGCGTGAGAGTTACGTGAGCGAATAGCGGATGCCCCTTTAGGGTTTCGATAACGGCTGTTACACCGTCATATCGGCCTACGCGAAGGTTGTCCCGTTGTGCCACATCGTGGGTCAGCACCACCCGCGACCCTTGCCCGATGCGCGATAGGACGGTCAGCAAGACGCCCCGCTCCAGGGACTGTGCCTCGTCGACGATCACGAACGCGTCGTGCAGGCTGCGGCCCCGGATGTGTGTCAGCGGAAGGACTTCGAGCAATCCGCGCGAGAGCACTTCGTCGCGCACGTTGTCGTGCACGACAGCACCGAGCGTGTCGAAAACGGCCTGTGCCCATGGCGACATCTTCTCCGCCTCGCTGCCGGGCAGATAGCCGAGTTCTTGACCGCCAACGGCGTAAAGCGGGCGGAAGACGATGACCTTCTTGTGTTTGCCCCGCTCCATAACCTGTTCGAGCCCGGCGCACAGGGCCAGCGCAGACTTGCCCGTGCCGGCCCGCCCGCCGAGCGAAACGATGCCGATGGCGTCATCGAGCAGCAGGTCAAGAGCGATGCGCTGCTCAGCGGACCGTCCCCGGAGCCCAAACGCCTCGCGATCGCCCCGCACGAGGCGGATCGACTTGTCATCTTGCACGCGCCCGAGCGCGGACCCCCGGCCGGCGTGCAGGATCAGTCCCGTGTGGACGGGCAGATCTCCTGACGCGTCAAGGGAAATCGTCTCTCCCCCGTAGAGCGCCGACATCTCCGCATCGGTGATGTCGAGCTCGGCCAGGCCAGACCAGGTGGGATCGAGCGCTTGCCCGTGGCGGAACTCGTCAGCGGCCAGCCCCACCGAGGCCGCCTTGACCCGCAACGGCATGTCCTTGGACACCAGGACAACATCCAGCCCCTCAGCCGCCAGTCCTAAGGCGACAGCCAGGATGCGAGCGTCATTGGACTCATTCCTGAACCCCTGAGGCAGCAGTTGCGGGTCCATGTGATTGAGCTCGACCCGGATCGTGCCGCCCTCATCGTTGACCGGCAACGGAACGTCAAGACGACCGTGCTTGATGCGCAGCTCGTCGAGTTGACGCAACGTTTGCCGGGCGAACCAGCCAAGCTCCGGATGATGCCGCTTTCCCTCCAGTTCGGAGATGACCACGAGCGGAAGCACCACATCGTGCTCGGCAAAGCGGCGGAGAGCGGCCGGATCGGCCAGGAGAACGGAAGTGTCTAGAACGTAGGTACGCTTTTGGACATCGACCATGACTCACGCTAACGGCCGGATGCGACAATTACCAGGGCATCACGGGTTCGCCACGCCACGGAAAGTTCTGCGGTAAGCCGATGGGCTAACACCAACGGTGGCGTGCAAATGCTGGCGCATCGCAGTCGCCGTGCCGAATCCGGACTCCGCCGCGACCCGGTCGACGGGCAGATCAGTGGACTCCAGTAATTGGCGAGCACGCTCAACCCGTTGCCAGATAAGCCATTGGCCCGGGCTCAGCCCTGTCTCATCGCGGAATCGCCGCGTGAACGTGCGCACGCTCATCCGCGCGTGAGTGGCCATCGTGGACAGATCTATCGGTTCGGCGAGCCGCTGCTGGACCCACGCTCGCGTGGCTGTCGTGGTCAGGTCTGGGTCATGCGGCACGGGCCGCTCGATGAACTGGGCCTGACCGCCATCACGCCACGCCGGAGCCACGCACCGGCGGGCCGCGTGGTTGGCCACTTCGGTGCCAAAGTCCTTACGCACCACGTGTAAACACAGGTCGACGCCCGCGGTCACGCCAGCTGAGGTCAAGATGTCGCCGTCGTCCACGAACAACACGTCGGGATCGAGCTTCACGTTGGGGTAAAGCTCAGCGAACCGGGCCGCATGCCGCCAGTGGGTAGTGGCCGGACGGCCATCGAGCAGGCCGGCCGCGGCGAGCGCGAACGCTCCGGTGCAGATGGACAGCAGGCGCGCTTTTCCGGCCACCGCACGGAGCTTCTCGCGTACCAGCGGATGGATCGTGCCGTCGGTGAAGGGTGAGCCGCCGTGGATGCCTGGAATGACGACGGTGTCGGCGTCATCAAGGATGGCCAGGTCATAGGGCGCGGAGATCTGGCACATGCCGTATTCCGCGGTGACCGGCAGCCCGTCGGGGGTGCAGATGCGCACGTGATAGCGGCCGTCCGTGGACCCGAACACCTGCATGGCGGTGCCCATGTCCATCGGGACGACGTGATCCAGCGCCAAAATCACGACACGATGCTTCATGGCTCGATTCTTTCACATGATGGCTTTCAGGCCACTACCCACTTGAGCGTACTCAGCGGAAGCTGATCGAGTGACAAGACGAGTGCATTACGCCTGGATCGTCGCCGCAGTGGCTTTCCTAGCCCTGCTTGGCGCGGCGGGCATGCGGTCGGCCCCATCGGTGCTGATGGTGCCCCTGCAGGAAGAGTTCGGCTGGGGCCGCGCCGCGGTCTCCTTCGCGGTATCGGTAAACCTTGTCCTCTATGGACTGATCGCGCCGTTCGCGGCGGCGCTCACGGAACGTTTCGGCATGCGCCGCGTGGTGACGTTTGGGCTAGTACTCATCGCGCTTGGCAGCGGCCTGACCATCTTCATGACCGCGACCTGGCAACTCGTCATGCTGTGGGGCGTCTTCGTGGGCACCGGCACCGGAACAATGGCCATGGTGTTCGCGGCGACGGTCGCGAATCGCTGGTTCGTCAAGCGCCGGGGCCTGGTCACCGGTGTTCTGACCGCCGCCGGGGCGACCGGTCAGCTCGTCTTCCTGCCGGTGCTGGCATCGGTGGCCTCGAACACGGGCTGGCGGACCGCTTCACTGATCGTGGCGGGCTCCACTTTGCTCGTCGCACCACTGATTCTGATTTTCCTCCGGGAGCACCCTTCCGATGTCGGGCTGTTGCCTTACGGCGGAACGGCCGCGGTGCCTTCGTCACCGGTGCGCCTGAGTGCTCTCGGGACGTTGCGCTCGGCGGCCCGCACACGCACGTTTTGGTTGCTGGCAGGCGGTTTCGCGATCTGTGGCGCGACCACGAATGGTTTGATTGGCACGCACTTCCTGCCCGCCGCTCACGATCACGGCATGGGCGCCACGACAGCGGCCGGTTTGCTGGCACTGATCGGCATCTTCGACGTCATCGGGACGGTCGGCTCCGGCTGGCTCACCGACCGCGTCGATCCTCGCGTCCTGTTAGGCGTGTACTACGGGTTGCGTGGGCTGTCCCTCCTCGTGCTGCCCCTGGTGCTGACTTCCGCCGTACAGCCGTCGTTGCTGATATTCATCATCGTCTACGGTCTGGATTGGATCGCCACTGTCCCGCCAACGATCGCGTTGTGCCGTGAGCACTTCGGCACGGCCGGAACCGTGGTCGCGGGCTGGGTCTTCACCTCGCATCAAATCGGAGCCGCCATCGCCGCCACCGCCGCTGGCGCGGCTCGTGACGCCTTCGGCACTTATGGCGCGACGTGGATCGTGACCGGCATCCTCGCCGTGATCGCCGCCGGGCTGTCGGTTTCTATACGCTCCTTGCCACGCACCCCGGCCGCGGCCTCGGTTCCCGCCGCGGCGCCGGAACCGGCCGCCGTTTAACGCCTCGCCCCTGCGTTCAGCCGCCGGGTAGCGTGGCGCGGTGACTGACGCAGGGATCTATCACGAGTTGGGCGAGCAGGCCTGGTCTTGGGTGCAGGGGCAGTTGCGGGGAGACGACGGACCGTGGCTGCCGGAAAACTTCGGCGAGCAAGCGCCCAACGACGACCGGGACACATTTTACGCAGGCATCGCTGGGCTGGCCCCAGCGCTCGCCGAGATCTCCCTGTGCCGCGAGCTGACCGAGGCGGAACGCGCGCTGCAAAAGGCGATCGCGCAACGGCTCGTGGCACAGGTGCCCACTCGGCAGGAGGCCTGTCTCTACACCGGACTCGCCGGGGATGCCACCGCTCTGAAGATCCTCGCGCCTGGTCAGGAACAGATCGCATTACGACGCCTGGCCGAACTTCAAACCCCTGAAGGCTGGCCGACGACCGTCGACTTCGGTTCCGGTTTCCGGGGCGCGATTTCCGACGTGGTACTAGGTACCGCCGGAGTTGTCATGACCGCCGTGTGGGCCGGTGGGCCGCACGCCAAGGACATCGCGATCGCTGGTTCGGAAGCCCTGCTTAAGGTGGCCCGTCCGATGGGGGCCGGCCTGGAGTGGCGGCTGCACCCGGAATACCCATCGAGCAGCCCCAACTTCTCACACGGCACCGCCGGAGTCGCGGCAGCGCTGGCCCTGACCGGACTCACCTACGGCCGCGCTGACCTGGTCGAGGCGGCGCGCCAGGGCGCGGAAAGCCTGGTCTCACTGGCACACCAGCTGGACGAGGGCGGCTTCGTGGTGCCGCATACGATTCCGGACTCCACTCGCGACGTCGAGCCGCTCACCTACACCTGGTGCCACGGCCCGACCGGCACGTCTTACCTCTTCTCGGCGCTCGAACTAGCAGGCGCCGAACGGGCGGGCGGCTTCACGATGCGCGAGTTGCGGCAGCGTTGCGTGCACTCGGTGCTGACCTCTGGCCTGCCCGAGCGGCTGCGTCCCGGCTTCTGGGACAACGATGGCCGGTGCTGCGGCACGGCTGGCGTGGGCGACATGTTGCTCGACGCTTATCAGGACGGCATGGGCGACGAACTGCTGCCACAGGCCCAGCGCATGGCCGACGCGCTGCTGCAGCGGGCGATCCGAGACGAGACCGGTGCCTGCTGGCGCTTCATCGAGCACCGCAACGACGAGCCATTACTGCCGCCGGGGACCTCCTGGATGCAGGGTGCGGCCGGGGTCGCCACGTTCTTGCTGCGCCTGGCCCGCGTGCTGCGCGAGGGACCCGAGGCGAGAGTCGTCACGCGGCCAGATCAGTGGTGGGGCGTCCCGGCCCGGCTCGCTCGAGTCAGCATCTGAGCCCCCGGCGGTTTCAAAACCGAGGCGAGCGGGCCTTTGTGTCGCGGCCGGAGAGCTGAGAGGACGTGACGCGGCCGTGCGGTTTGCGCGGAGCCGCCGGCATGGAGGCGAGGCGAACCGGCCTTTGTATCGCGGCCGGGCGGCGGGCCGGTTGACCGGCGCGTCATGATGGTGCTGTGCAGATCTCGGCAAGAGGCGATTACGCGGTACGGGCGACGCTGGAGTTAGCGGTCGCTTACCCAGCGACGGTTTCGGCACAGGCGCTGGCTGACGCGCAGGACTTGCCGCGAAAGTTTCTCGAGGCTGTGCTCGCGGATCTCAGGCGTTCCGGGGTAGTGCACGCCGTTCGTGGTGCCGAAGGTGGCTATGTGCTCACGGCTCCCCCGACCGAGATCACGATCGGGATGGTGCTGCGTGCCGTGGACGGTCCGCTGGCGGGAGTTAGGGGACACCGGCCTGAGCAGACCAGCTACACGGGAACGTCGACGCATCTGCCTCAGCTGTGGGTAGCGGTCCGTGCGGCGGTCCGTGAGGTGGTCGACGAAGTCTCGCTAGCGGAGGTCGCGGCTGGTGAGCTTCCGGAACGAATCCGTCAGTTGACTGCTGGTCCGGATGCCTGGCAGCCACGTTAGGCTATCTCGTGATGGGCACCATGAAGCAGCGGATGCGGGACATCGCCTACCTGCTGTACGGCAAACGGCTAGCGGCAAGTCTCGATGGCAAAGTGCGGCCGCGACACGTCGGCGTGATCGTCGACGGCAATCGCCGCTGGGCTCGCGAGATGGGTTATGTCGACCCCAATGACGGTCACCGTGTTGGTGCCGAGCGCATCAAGGAACTCCTGCGCTGGTGCGATGAGGCCCACATCGAGCTGGTGACGCTGTGGCTGCTGTCGACGGACAATCTCAGCCGCCCGCCGTCCGAATTGGACCCGCTGCTGCAGATCATCGAAGACTTGGCCACCGAGCTGGCTGAGCCCGGAAACCCTTGGCAACTAAGGATTATGGGCACCCTCGACGTGATCCCCTCGCCGCACGCGGCCGGGCTGAAAGCCGCCGAGGAGAAGACGATCGGCCGCCGTGGCGGTGCTCAGGTCAACCTCGCCATCGGCTATGGCGGCCGCAAAGAGATCGCTGACGCGGTCCGTTCCCTGCTCCAGGAGCACGCCAAAGCGGGAAGCACCCTGGAGGAGCTTGCCGAAAGCCTGGACGTCGAACACATCGCCGGTCACCTCTACACCAAGGATCAGCCCGACCCTGACCTGATCATCAGGACCAGTGGGGAGCAGCGGCTATCGGGCTTTCTTCTGTGGCAGAGCGCCCACTCCGAGTTCTACTTCTACGACGGCAACTGGCCCGAGTTCCGCCGGGTCGACTTCCTGCGTGCGCTGCGGGCTTATGCCTTGCGGCAGCGCCGGTTCGGTTCGTAGCGCCCGCCATAACAGCAGCGTTACGGCGATCGAGGCGAGCGCCGCTCCAGTCATGGCCCACGGGACACCGGAGACTTCCGCGAGTGACCCGATGGTGAACGCGCCCACTGCCTGAAAACTCATCCGGCCGCTGCCATCGAGCCCAAAAGCCTGTCCCCGCAACGCTTCTGGGACAGCGTCGTTGAGCCGGCTCTGTAGGCCGAGGGTCGCGGCGAAGCCGATTGAAGCGACGAAGACCGCCACCGTGCCGGCCCACACGTTCGGATTCACGAAGAACACCAGGTACGGCACGGCAAGCAGCAGATGCAACGGGTTGACGAGCGCGCTCAGCCGGGCCGGGCTGACCCACCGTCCAAGGCAGACATCGCCCGTCAGCATGCCCAGTGCTGCCGCGATGAACAGCACACTGGCCGCGTCGCCGGCGAACGGCACGTACATCGCCTCCGCGCCAACGATAAGCCCATTGGGCACCCAGCCACCGAGCAGGAGAGCCCGGATTCTCGATGACCGGAACAGCTCCTTGTTCCCCTGCCACGTCGCGGAAACCCCTGGCCGCCCAACGGCTTTCGGCGCCCGGGCCTTGAGGCCAAGCCAGGTCACGAGACCGGAAACGCCAAGCAGCACGGCACTGACGGTCAGCGCACGGTGCGGGCCGAGCGCGGCGATGAGCAGACCGCCCGCCGCGAAGCCCGCGATCTGCATCGCCCCAACGGAAACGTTAAGCAGCGACCGCGCGAGCACGAAACCGCTGGGCACGATGTCAGCGAGCACCGCCATGCGTATGCCGCCGCTGACCGCGTTAACGGCACCAAGTCCCGTCAGCAGAAGCAGCACTCCCCACACCGGCAGGACGTTCAGCGCCATCAACGCCGCAGAGCCACACCGGGCCAGCTCCCAAAGAGCCAGAAAACTTCGCGGGGGTACGCGGTCCGCATACGACAAGAGGGTCAGCGCCCCGATCGCCTGTGGCAGGAGGCCCCCGAGCAACATCAGTGCCGCGAGCAGGGGTGAGCCGGTCTCGGCGTAGACGGAGGCGGCCAGCGCGAGAGACAGGATCGTTCCGGCCGCGACGGCCAGCGCGTTGCTGGCGAACAGGGCGCGGAATTCCCCGTTAGCGAGCAGGCTGCGATAGGTGGTCATGACTCAGAGCCTCCCGTGGGTCTTATCGGCGAGCTATTGTTTCGCCAGGGGGCGAAACGATGACGATGCTGAAAGTGGATCCCGCGAACCTGGCCAACATCCGCTTCGCGCTCTCGCCCATGGCGGAAACGCTTTCGGCGCTTCATACTTTGGCCACTAGCCCACCGGAATGGCTGCGGCCCTGGCGCGACCGCCACCGGGAAACGTTTCGCGCGCTCAGCGAGGATCCGGTCTTTCAGGCGTTCACGCGACTGTTGAGCACCACGAGGTGGACGCCAGACTTTCTCACCCCGCCACCGTCGGGAATGGACACGACGTTTGAGGCCGAACTCAGTGTTGTCCGCGCGACTCCGGTGACGCAAGCCCGGCACGACTTGGCGCAGATGGGACCGGTGCCCAAGGCGCTCAAACGCCCAGACGTCGTGGACATTCTGGCCGACGCTATGGCGCGCTTCTGGTCCGCCGTCATCGCACCGGAGTGGCCTGTGCGGCGGGCCATTCTCGAGCGCGACATCGTCCAGCGAGCGGGCCGCCTGGCCACCTATGGCTGGGCCCGGGCGCTAGAAGACTTGGGGCGCAACATGAGCTGGCGCGACGACGGGCATATCAAGGTCAACGACTGGGATACGCCAACGCAAGTCGTGGGCGAGGCGCGGCTTGTCTTGGTACCAAATGGATTTGGGTATGGATGGCTCGGCCTGGACCCTCCCCGGGCTTTCGCTCTGGTGTATCCGGCGCGTGGTGTCGCGGCATCGCTCGACGAGACAGACACTCAGGCACTGGAACGCCTCATCGGAAGGTCGCGAGCCTTGCTGCTCAAGGCACTTCCGGCGAGCACGACGCAATTGGTCGCGAGCCTGGACATAAGCCTGGGTGCCGTGGGCGATCATCTGGCCGTGCTTAGGCAGACAGGTCTCGTCACGCGCACACGCCAAGGGCGGTCCGTCGTTTACCGACGAACCGCCCTGGGTGATGCGTTAGCCGCTTAGTTACTCGTGCACGCCGAGACGGGCCTTGAGGGCGTCAAGCTCGGCCCACAACACGCCCGGCAGCTTGTCGCCGAACTTGTCGAACCACTCGGTGATCTGCGGGATCTCCTGGCGCCACTCGTCGTCGCGCACGGCGAGCGCGGCTTCGAGGTCGGCCTCAGAGACGTCGAGGCCGGACAGGTCCAGATCGGACGGTGTCGGCACGAAGCCCACCGGCGTCTCCACGGCACCTCCGGTGCCTTCGAGCCGCTCGACGACCCACTTCAGCACACGGGAATTCTCGCCGAATCCAGGCCACAGGAACTGGCCTTCGTCACCACGGCGGAACCAGTTGACGTAGAAGATCTTCGGCAGCTTGTCAGCGTTGCCGTCGACGCCCTTGCCCATGTTGATCCAGTGGCGGAAGTAGTCACCGGCGTTGTAGCCGATGAACGGCAGCATGGCCATCGGGTCGCGGCGAACGACTCCGACCTGGCCAACGGCCGCGGCGGTCGTCTCGCTGGACAGCGTCGCGCCCTGGAACACGCCATGCACCCAGTCACGCGCCTGCGACACCAGCGGGATCGTCGTCTTGCGCCGGCCGCCGAACAGGATCGCCGAGATCGGCACCCCGCGCGGGTCGTCATATTCCGTCGCCAGGATCGGGCACTGCGTGATCGGCGTGCAGAAGCGCGAGTTCGGGTGCGACGAGAGCGACTCTGAGTCGGGCGTCCAGTCGTTGCCCTTCCAGTCGGTCAGGTGCGCGGGCGGCTCGCCCATGCCCTCCCACCAGATGTCGCCGTCATCGGTCAGCGCGACGTTGGTGAAGACCGAGTTGCCAGAAGCCAGCGTGCGCATGGCGTTGGGGTTGGTCTTCCAGTCGGTGCCGGGAGCGACGCCGAACAGGCCGTATTCCGGGTTCACGGCGTAGAGACGGCCGTCGTCACCGAAGTGCATCCAGGCGATGTCGTCGCCGAGGGTCTCGACCTTCCAGCCCGGGATGGTCGGCTCAAGCATCGCCAGGTTGGTCTTGCCACACGCCGACGGGAAAGCACCCGCGATGTAGTGGACTTTGCCTTCCGGCGACGTGAGCTTGAGGATCAGCATGTGCTCGGCGAGCCAGCCCTCGTCACGGCCCATCACACTGGCGATGCGCAGCGAGTAACACTTCTTGCCCAGCAAGGAGTTTCCGCCGTAGCCCGAACCGAATGACCAGATCTCACGGGTCTCCGGGAAGTGCGAGATGTACTTGGTGTCGCTGCACGGCCACGCGACATCTTTTTCACCGTCGGCCAGGGGAGCGCCGATCGAGTGCATCGCGGGAACGAACGTGGCGTTCTCCCCCATCGCCGTCAGCACCTCGGCGCCCATACGCGTCATGATGCGCATGCTGGCCACCACGTAAGCGCTGTCGGTGATCTCGACACCGAACATCGGGTTCTCGGCGTTGATGGGGCCCATGCAAAACGGGATGACATACATGGTGCGGCCACGCATGCAGCCGCGGTACAGCTCGGTCATGAGCTGCTTCATCTCGGCCGGGGCCATCCAGTTGTTCGTCGGGCCAGCGTCGGCCTCGTCGTCGGAACAAATGAACGTGCGCTCTTCCACGCGTGCCACGTCTGACGGATCGGTGCGGACCCAGAAGGAGTTCGGGCGCTTTACCGGGTCGAGCCGCACCAGGGCACCGGTGTCTACGAGCGCACCGGTAAGACGGTCCCATTCAGCTTGGGAGCCGTCGCACCACACCACGGCGTCGGGAGTGGTCAGCTCGGCAACCTCACGCACCCAGGCGAGCAGTTTGGCGTGTTTGGTTGGAGCTTCGTTTAGCCCAGCGATGACAGCCGGCGCGGTCATATATTCGTCTCCTCAACGGTCGGCCCTGACCTTTCGTTCAGACTAAGACCCAGCCCCCGTAACACGTCCACTGCTGCTTGTGAATAAGTGCACAAGCTTTTACAGTTTCGCGTTTGCGTGCACGAATCTGCGGGCAAACGCGCACGTTCCCGCAAATCCTGCGGTTTTTGTGACCCAGTTCTCCGGGCATTCCCCAAAGCGGACATTTGGTCTAATGTCGACTCGGCGGTCTATTCACTCCCAATTCCCCCGGGAGGCGACGATGGTTCCCACCGTGCTCGATTCTGAGGTGGAGAGCGATCCTTATCTGATCTCGCTGGTGCGAGGCGGCGACATGGAGGCGTTTGGTCAACTCTACGAACGCCATGTCGCCGCGGCCCGGCGGCTGGCACGCGTGCTCACGAACAATCCGTCCGATGCCGACGACCTCGTGGCCGAGACGTTCACCAAAGTGCTGACAGCTTTGCGGTCCGGGCACGGGCCGGACACGGCATTTAGGGCATATCTGCTAACCGCGTTGCGTCATGCCGTCTACGACCGGGGCAAGCACGCCAAGCGGATTGAGTACACCGACGACCTCACGCCTTATGAGCGGCCCGCTCCAGCAGAAGACCCAGCTGTGCGGATGCTCGAACGGACCTACGCCGCGGCCGCGTTCGCGAAACTGCCCGAACGCTGGCGGGCCGTGCTCTGGCATACCGAGGTCGAAGGCGAGTCTCCGGCACAGGTCGCGCCACTGCTAGGACTCACGCCCAACGGTGTGGCCGCGCTGGCCTACCGTGCCCGGGAACGTTTGCGCCAGATGTACTTGCAGGAGCACATCGGCCTCACGGATGCCCCGCGCTGCCACTGGACCGGGATGCACCTGGCCGGATATGTCCGTGCCCAGCTCGCCCGGCGCGATCGGTCCAAAGTGGAGGATCACCTGGCCGAGTGCGCCAACTGCCGAGTGCTGCACCGTGAACTCACCGAGGAAAACTCAGGTCTGCGTGGCGTACTCGCCACGGTGCTCCTGGGCACGGCCGCCACCGGCTACCTCGAAGACACGAGCCGCGGCGCGGGATTGCTGGCCGCCATCGGTGGTTCCGTAGCCGCGCTATGGCACTGGCTCGCCGGCTGGTGGAGTGGCCTTACCTCGGCGATCGCCAACGGCTGGCACCACTTGACCGGGCTGCCCAGACGCCTGATCGAGCGCTACGGTCCGGGCAACGTCGCCGCGGCAGGGGGTGTCGCCGCGGCCGCGCTCGCGGGAGTCGTGACGTTCGCGGTGGTGGCCGTCCAAAACGGACCGTCCACAGACGACAACGCCGCCCTGCCACAGCCCGCCCCGGCGACGGCCCGTCAGCCACAGCCGACGCCCCTGCCCACGCTGCCGCCCTACATTCCGAACACGGTTTCGCCTCCTGCGCCTTCCAAGCCGCCCGTGGCGAAGCCTTCGGCGCCGGCCAAACCGGGCAGCATGACGGCCGCCAAACCCATGCTCACGAGTGATCCGTCGGCGGCACAACTGTCCGCCGGCGAAGACGGCGTCCTTCCCATCGCGGTCCGTTTCCCCGAGAACACGGCACCGCGAAAGGACGTCACGTTCACGGCACACGTCCCGGGCGAGATGACCCTGCGCGGCTCCGATGCCGGGGAAGGCTGGAGCTGCAAGGCACCACAGCCCACGCAGATCGTGTGCACCCTCCCGTCCACGGCCGGTCCCCGTTCCAGCACCGCTCGCATTCCGGTGGCTGTCGCGGCTGGGCTCACGGGGTACACGCCGATTGGGCTGGAGGTGGAAAACGAACGCAGCACGATGCGTGTTCCGATTGCCCCGCAAGGAATGCGTGTCGCGCAGGCACTAACCGGCAAAGGTGGATTTAGCTTGGGCGGCAACGCTTTGCTGGCGTGCCAGTCTCGTCCCGCGTGCCTGAACGCTGACAACAACGGACAGCAGATGGTGCCGTTCGCCCCGGCTGGCCGCGAACCCGGTGCCCCGGGCGGAAATCCGGGCGCACATGCCATGAGCGGAGCCAGGATAACCGTCCCGGCTGGCGCCGAGGTGCAGTGGGCTGGCCTTGTTTACACAGCGTCGGCGAACCAAGGGCCAGAACGCCTTATCGTGCACGCTCCCGGTGGCGGCTGGGAGCCCGTGAGCATGGGAAACAACCGCACCAACGATGGCGGCAGCCGTCCCGCCATCCAGTTGATCAGCGACGTTACCGCTCTGTGGAAAAAACACGGCTCTGGTGACTGGTGGATCGGGGCCAGCGACGCTGCGCTTCCTTCCGGTGTCGGGCAGTTCGCCGGCTGGAGCCTGATCGTGCTTTACCGCGATAAGGCGGCACCGTCCGCTGAGATCGCCGTTTACCTGGGCCCCAAGGGCTTGAAAGAAAAACAGGAACTGTCGGTCCGCCTCGATACCGGTGGCACCGTTGACCTCGGCGTCGTGCTTTGGGATGCCGACCGCGACCTCGCGGGCGACGCATTGCTTGTGGGACAAGACAAAGTCGACGTGGCTGGTGGGAGCAATGCGTCGGCATTGATCTGTGTGGTCACCGGTGACCCGTGTGCCTGGCGTATCCCTGGATTGGATCTGCTGCGGCGAAACGCCCAGGCCAGTCCGGGATCTTCGGCAACATTGCAGTCTGGCGGCGACCCGATGGAAGTCGGGTTGCTGGCTGTCCTGACCAGGCCGGCCGGGTAGGCTCAGGCACGTGAAGTCGGTCGTGTCGCGGATCTTTCAGCGCCTCTTGCACCTGCGTTTTGAGCTCGGCAAATTCGGTGTAGTGGGCATTGCCGCCTACGGGCTGGACACCGCTATCACTGCCGCCTTGCTCTGGAGCGGGGTGGAGGGTTATCGCGCGAAGATCATCGCTACTGTGATCGCCGCCACAGCAGCATTTCTGGGTAACCGGTTCTGGACGTGGCGTGACCGCGATCGCTCTGGGCTAGCCCGCGAATACCTGCTGTATTTCGGCTTTAACCTGGCAGGACTCGGCATCCAACTCGCTTCGTATACGTTCACTCACTTTGTGTTGGGTGCGATGTGGGGAATCTTCGCAACGAAGCTGTTTGACCTCATATCACTGCAGCTCATTGGCAATGGTTTCGCCACGATCTTCCGGTTCTGGGCTTATCGCCGGTTCGTATTCATCGCACCTACACCGGTCGAGGCGACACGCTGAACCACGCCGTGAGGTCGCCCGCTTTTAACGTCCAGAAGACATACCCGTGCCAGATCTCGCGTAAGGTAGCCAAGTGCGCCTAGCCCAGTTTGTACCTCCGCGTTTACGAGCTCTCGGCCCCGAGGTCGCCAAATTTGGTGTCATCGGTGGCATCAATGTGATCGTGAACGCGGTCGCGTTCAACCTGCTGCTACTACTGCCGGTCTTCGACAACAGCCAGGTCAAGGCAAAGGTTCTCGCGACCGCCGTGGCGATCGTGTCCGCCTACTTCATGAACCGGCACTGGACCTACAAGGACCGCGATAAGTCCGCCGCACACCGCGAATTCGTGCTGTTTCTGTTCTTCAACCTGGTCGGCCTGCTGATCGAAGTGGCCGTCATGAGCGCCACGAAATACATGTTCGGCCTGACCAGCTGGCTCGCCATCAACGTCGCGATGCTCGTCGGTCTGGCGATCGGCACCGTTTTCCGCTTCTTCACCTATCGCACCTGGGTGTTCAAGCACGCCGATCCCGAGCTGGAGCCCGCGTTCGAGGCCGAGTTCGAGCAGCTCACCGCCCCGCTGGAAGTCGAGTTCGCGCTCAAGCAGCGCAAGCAAAAGCGCAGGACCCGAAAGAGCCCTGCGCCTGCCCGCACTCGCTAAGACTGCTTCTCTTCTTTCGTCGGCTCCGTCTCCGGCGCCTGCACCGGAACGACCCGCCGCCGCTCGTCGTCACCGAACGAGTGAATGTCCCGGTCGTGCTCAACCAGCTCATACAGCTTGGTTTGCACCATGCCGACGCGCGGAATGTCCGTCAGCACGGTCTGCCCGCGCTCACCGGCCGACTCAATCGTCAGCGTGCCGCACCCAAGAATGCGGTCGATGAAGTTCTGGCTCATAGCGTGGTCATTGACCCGCATCAGCGGAATGTCGCGCCGGTCGCGAGAGAACACGCCGAACTGGAAGATAATGCGCTCGTTGGTGAAAATGTAGTGCGTCGTGCGCCACCTCAGCCAAGGCGCGAACGCCAGCCACAACAGCAGCACCACCGCCACAGCCGCGATGATGTAAACGACGGCTTGTGCCCAGCCGAGCAGCAACGCGGTCAGGAACACCGCGACGCTGACAACCAGCACCAGCGTCGGGATGATCATTACCTTCCAATGTGGACGCAGATGCAGCACGACTTTTTCGTCGGCCGTCATGATGTCGTCGGGGAACGCCATTTCTCCCCTACCTCCTCGTTGGTGGTTAGCGCCGTCAGGTTAGTTGGTCAGCGCACGTGCGTCACGTCTCCGGCAGCGATCGGACGGTTTCCGACAATGAGGCGCCCCTCGCTGTCCACCCCTGTCGCGGTCCCAGCTATTACTTCTCCGCCCGGTGTCGTCACCCTGACTTCCCGGCCAATAGACCAACATCTTTGCTGGTACGCCGTGAGCTGCTGCGTTTGTTCAAAAGTCTCGTAATGCTCCGTCATGCGATTCAGGAACGCGATGGCGAGGCTGGTGCGGCTCAGGTTTTGCGCCCCTCGGGCTGTCAGCGAAGTCGCCTGCATAGCCGTCGGACCGGTGGGCAGGTCTTGCTCGTCCTGCCACACGTTGAGTCCTACCCCGACGATCACCGCGCCCGGAACCGCCGCCTCGGCCAGGATGCCGGCACACTTTCGGTCATCGATGAGCAGATCGTTCGGCCACTTCAGCCCGGTCTTGAGGTTCGTCTGCTCTTCCACGGCTTCCGCCAGCGCGACGCCAGTGATCAGCGGAAGCAGTCCCCACTTCCACATCGGCGCGGTCGGCCGCAGCAGCATGCTGAACCACAGACCCTGGCCTTTCGGCGATGCCCAAGTCCTTGCGAGCCGCCCACGGCCGGCGGTCTGTTCCTCAGCGAAGACGACTAACCGCTCTGGCTCTTGTGCCCGCAGCACCACATCCGCATTGGTCGACCCGGTCGTCTCCTTGACCTCGGCCCGCCAGCCCGTCTCGCTGGTAATCCGGCCCGCATCCAGCACATCGTCGCGCACGCCGTGACCTTATCCCGCTTCCCCGCCCCCGTGATCACCCGCGCCGATCGCCACGTCCCACTGTGGGCCCGCTGCCTCGCGTCCCTCGGCCTAACCCCGGTGGGCCGCTTTCGGCCTAGCTTTGGTGATCCACATCCGTTGGGACGTGATCAACAGGCGGTTTGATCACGTCTCCGAGGCTGTGGATCTCACATTCGGCTGTGGATCAAGTGTTGGTTAACGAGGACCGGAGACCGGTCCGAGCCAGTCAGGCAGCGTGATCTCCTCGCGACCCGGCGCCGGCGGAACCCTCCGCGCACGCGAAATCGTCTCGACCCGGTGCCTTCTGGCCTGGCTGTTGCCTGAACCGTGTCCGGCACCGAACCCCAGGTCGACGCCATAGTCGTGCCCGTTGCCAACCACCCGCTCGGCCCCAGGACCGTGACCGCTGCCCGGAGGCTGCCCGCCGCCGAAGCCCGGGTCAGTGCCGTAGTCGTGCCCGTTGCTCAACATGCGCTCAGCACCCGTTCCCTGGGCACGACCGTGGCCATTGCCCGGAGGCTGCCCGCCGCCGAAGCCCGGGTCAGTGCCGTAGTCGTGGCCGTTGCTCAGCTTGCGCTGGGCGCCCGGAACGTGGACGAAGGACGGGTTGGTGGCTTCGTCGTGGGGAGAGTGCCCGCGGGTGCGAGCGCCGCTAGAGGGCTTGGCCTTAGCGCGAGGTGCGGCCGATGGGGGCGGATCGTCAAGCACATCAGGGCGGGGTGAGGATTTGGCGCCCGGTTGAGGGCGGCCTGGCCGGGGGCCTGCTTTGACTTTCGGCGAGGGGCGCTTGATGGGCTTCATCGAGATCACGGCGGTAGGCGTGTCATCTGGCTCATCGTCATCGTCATCGTCGCGGCGCCAGGGCTTGACGATGGCCAGAATGGCGATACCGCCAGCAATCAAGACCATTCCGAACAGTGTCGCCACATGTTAATTAACGAGGTCGCTGGCCTAATGTGGCGCAATCCACGGCCTGTGCGCGGTTCCTCACAAGTAACATCACGCCCGTGACGTCAACGCTGCCGGATATCCACACCACCGCTGGAAAGATCGCCGACTACGAGCGGCGCATGGATGAAGCGGTCCACGCTGGTTCAGCCAGAGCCATCGAGAAACAGCACGCCCGGGGCAAGAAGACCGCCCGCGAGCGCATTGAGATGCTGCTCGATGAAGGCTCCTTTGTGGAGCTCGATGAGCTGGCCAAGCACCGGTCAACAAACTTTGGGCAGGACAAGACGCGCCCCTACGGCGACGGTGTGGTCACGGGATATGGCACGGTCGATGGACGGCCCGTCTGCGTGTTCGCACAGGACTTCACCATCTTCGGTGGATCGCTCGGCGAGGTGTTCGGCGAGAAGATCGTCAAAGTGATGGACCTGGCGATGAAGACCGGTTGCCCCGTGATCGGCATTAACGACTCTGGCGGCGCCCGCATCCAGGAGGGTGTCGTCTCGCTGGGGCTTTACGGCGAGATCTTCTTCCGCAACGTCCGCGCCTCGGGTGTCATCCCGCAGATCTCCCTCGTCATGGGACCGTGCGCGGGTGGCGCTGTGTATTCACCGGCCGTCACCGACTTCACCGTCATGGTCGACCAGACGTCACACATGTTCATCACCGGGCCAGACGTGATTAAGACCGTCACCGGTGAAGACGTCGGCATGGAGGAGCTGGGCGGAGCCCGCACCCACAACACGAAGTCGGGCAACGCGCACTACCTCGCGACTGACGAGCAGGACGCTATCGACTACGTGAAAGCGCTTCTGGCGTACCTCCCGAGCAATAACCTGGACGCCCCGCCAACCTGGCCGACGGCAGCGGACCTCGCCCCCCGCGATGAGGATTCCGCTTTGGACGCTCTGATCCCAGACTCGGCCAACCAGCCCTATGACATGCACAAAGTCATCGAGGCGGTGGTCGACGACGGCGAATTCCTTGAGGTGCAACCACTTTACGCGCAGAACATCATTGTCGGGTTTGGACGGATCGAGGGACGGTCCGTCGGGGTTGTCGCCAACCAGCCGATGCATTTCGCGGGCTGCCTTGACATCGCGGCCTCGGAGAAAGCGGCGCGTTTCGTGCGCACGTGCGACGCCTTCAACATCCCGGTCGTGACATTCGTTGACGTTCCTGGTTTCTTGCCGGGCACGGGCCAGGAATGGGAAGGCATCATCCGGCGCGGAGCCAAGCTCATTTACGCCTACGCCGAGGCGACCGTCCCGAAACTGACCGTTATCACGCGCAAGGCTTACGGCGGGGCCTACGACGTCATGGGTTCCAAGCATCTCGGCGCCGACCTGAACTTCGCGTGGCCGACCGCGCAGATCGCGGTCATGGGCGCACAGGGTGCGGTCAACATCCTCTATCGCGCCGAGCTGGCTGCGGATCCGGACAAGCGCCCTGAGCTGATCGCCGAGTACGAGGACGCGCTCTGCAACCCCTACGTCGCCGCTGAGCGGGGCTATGTCGATCTGGTGATCCGCCCGTCCGCGACGCGTGCCCACCTCGTGCGCGGACTGCGGACACTGGCGACCAAACGTGAATCACTTCCGCCGAAGAAACACGGCAACATCCCGCTGTAAGTCGCTGACATGAGTGAACACTCAACGAATTTTCACGTCCCTGTGGAAAGATGACGGGATGACAGCACCCCGTCGCCACACCGTCCTGGTCGATGTGGGATATCTCTATGCGGCTTGTGGTGAGTTGCTCTTCGGAACGGCTAATCGGTCGGAGTGCCGGGTCAACGCCGAGGGAATGATTCACGCCTTGATGGGACTAGCGTCTTCGCACCTTGGCGACGATCTGCTGCGCGTTTACTGGTTCGACGCCGCACGTGATCGGGTGCCGACCATTGATCAGCGCGTCATCGCTCAGATGGCCCAGGTCAAGTTGCGGCTCGGCAACCTGAATCTGCGCGGCCAGCAAAAGGGCGTCGACGCGCAGATCCGCACGGACCTGGAAACCCTTGCCCGCCATAGTGCCGTGACCGACGCGGTGCTCCTCGCGGGCGACGAGGACATGATTTCAGCGATCGAGGCGGCGCAAAGCTACGGCGTGCGGGTGCACCTGTGGGGCGTCGAGCCTCCCTATGGCACCAACCAGGCTGAACGTCTCGTGTGGGAAAGCGACACCGTGCACACGCTGGACGCGGAGTTCGTACGCCCCTATTTCACCTCCGTCATCGCCCGCCCGAAGACACCGACGCCAACCGAGGTCTTTTCTGGACGGCTCGCCATCGCGTCTCCGGTGTCCGCGCTGGTGCACGCACCGGCCGAGCCGCGCCACGCTCCCCCGCGGCAGGCCGGACCGCCGTTGCCGGGACGCACCGACATCGTCGAGATTGGCGAGTTCGTGGCGCAGAAATGGATTCTGACCCGGGGCCGCGACAACATTGGCGACCTATTGCCTGGGCCTTTGCTGCCCACCGTCATCGACAAAGAACTCCTCGTCGAAGCCGAGAAGGAACTCGGCATTTCGCTTCGGCTACACGAGAAGGCTCGCCTGTGGGTCAGGGACGGCTTCTGGTCCCGGGTCTATCGTGAGTTCGGCATGTCCCGCCCCAATGGAGAGCAACCATGAAGATCGTTGTAGAACGCGGAAACCCCACCGCTGAGGAGATCGCGGCACTTGTGAGCGTGCTCACGGCAGTGCCAGTGTCCACATCGGAGGCCGCTCCAGCTCCATCAATGTGGTGGCGCAGCGGCCTGCCCGCGCATCGTGGTTCCTGGCGGGAATCTGGGTTGCCCCACTTGTCGCAAGCGTGAGGTACGCTCCAAGACGCGTTTGACGTCTTATGGGGAGGCGGGCCTTATGGGGATTCCCGAAGAGGACAAAGTAGCAAGCTGGCTGCGGGACTGGGGCCGCGCAAGCGGCACGGCTACTTACGACAACCAGACCGGCTGGTTCGACACGACGGCACTCGTCGCGAACCCGGGCAACATGAAGGCGCTTGCCGACAGCCTTGAAAAGGAACACATAGAAGACTATTGCAATCATGCTCGAGCGGTCATATCCAAGCTGGAATATGTGCATGGAGTGACGACCTACACCGAGCTTGATGACGCGAACACGCACCAATCTAAACTTGCCTATTCCGCGACGGACCTCTTCCGTGAACACGACTACGCCGTAACGAAGTTCGTGGCGTTCGTGCGAGAGATGGCGGAGAAATACCGCACCACTGACACCGAAAGCGTCATCAGGGTGTCCGACGTCAGCAACGAGCTGCTGGCACCGACGACCACATCGACGAGCGGCCCGCCCGCTGCGAACAGCTCGCCCAACCTCGGCGTGTCTCCGGCGACCACTGGAGATCCCACCAACGGCGAGACGTCAGAGGAGTACTGATGGTTGAGCTTGAGGACAACTACTCCGGCGAATACGTGCCGATCAAGACCAACTGGTTCGACCGCACCGTTCCGCAGATGTGGCACTACGTCAATCAGCAGCTGGAGCAGCACTACAACCAGGCTCAGGGCTGGAAGATGGCGACCGAGCTGACCGGCCTCTACCGCTCGCGGCTGGAGACCTACAAGGAAAGCTTCGCCAACGAGTGGCGTAACAGCCCGGCCCAAGAGCTCTTCATGGCTGAGCTGGACAAGCTCATCCTGTCGGTGAAGAACTCCACGGATATCGCTTCGGCCAACTACACGGCGGCCGTCGACATCCCCGGTGCGATCTTCGAAGCCAAGATGAAGCTTGAGCCGATCTACAACGCGTTCAAGGCTGCCTCGACCGACCTTTCGTCATGCGAGGGCGACACCGAGCCAGACGATATCAAGGCGCTCAACAAGACGATGGACGACAAGAAATACGAAGCCGCCCCCATCATGTATGAGCTGTCCCGTCAGATCGTCAAGGCACAGCAGGCCATGATTCAGCCGGCGCCTTATGTCGGGCCGGGGCGCGTTGACGGTCAGGGCAATGACTATGGCAGCCCGAATCTCCCGCCAGCGATGATCCCGCCCGTGCTTCCTGTGCCGCCCCCACCGGCGGCACCGACGCCGACGCCAACCGCTCCCTTGCCGACGCCCACCGCGCCGGATCTGAGCAGTCTGCAGCCGACGCAGACGCGTCCTCCGATGCCGACGCTTCCCACGCCACCGATCACGCCAACGCCGACGACGCCGGGGCTCATTGGCCCGCTTCCGCCGACGCTGCCAACAGCGGTAGGCCCGCCGCGGCCAACGCTCGGCTTGCCAGGAATGCCTGGCGTGCCCGGCCCCACCACCGCTGCGGGTAACCCGCGCTCAGCGCTGCCTCCGGGCGGCATGATCGGCCAGCAGCCTGGGGCTCCCGGTGCACCTGGCGCTCGCGGGGCTGGCGCTAAGCCGTTGCCACCCGGCGGCATGATCAACGGTGCTGGTGGTGGCGCAGGCCGTCCCGGCATGGGTGCCCCGGGTGGCCCAGGTGCTCCTGGCCGTGGAGGACCGCTTGGCGGAGCTCCCGGCCGTCCTGGTGCGCCAGGCCAGCACGATGAGGACGGCGAGCACTTCGATCCAGACACGCAATGGCATGTGGCCCATGGCGTTGCGCCCGTGGTCGTCGCCGACGACGCGCCTGGGACGATCAACCCTGGACCCGCGATCGGATTGGATCGATGACCAAACTGCTCCGTTCGGTGGCGGCGAGCTTGCTCGCCGCCACCGCTTCGCTTGTGTTCATTAGCAATCCGGCCTACGCCGACCGCTATCGCGATGACCAGTGGCACCTGCCGTTCCTGAAGATTTCGGAAGTGCACAAGCTCAGTCAGGGCGAGGGCATCACGGTCGCCGTCATCGATACGGGTGTGGACAACAAGCATCCCGATCTGACCAACAACGTCCTACCCGGACTCGACGTCGCCATGAAGGGCAACGGAAACGGCTGGGGCGACGAGATCGGGCACGGCACGGGCATGGCTGGCCTCATCGCCGCGCACGGCCGAGGATCCGACGGCGTGCTTGGCATCGCCCCCAAGGCAAAGATCCTTCCGATCCGCGTCAACCTCACCGAGGGCAGCACCTTCAACGGCGCCGACCTCCTGGTGGCGATCAAAGAAGCGGTCAGCAGGGGCGCCAAGGTTATTTCGATGTCGCTGTCAGCAGACAACAGCGCCGCCGTCGAGACTATGCAATACATCGAGGCGAACAACATTGTTGTCCTTGCCGGTGCCGGCAACAAAGGCCAGGAAAACCTCATGATCCCGCCGGGCAGCTTCAAGGGCGTTCTGGCGGTGGGCGCGCTCGACCGCAACGGAAGTGTGGCTGACATTTCCATTCGCGATGACCGGGTTTCCCTAACCGCGCCCGGTGTCGACATCGTCTCCTCGAGCCGTGTCACGTCGACCACTCAATACCGCAAGAGCACCGGCACCAGCCCCGCGACCGCGATCGCGGCGGGCACGGCGGCCGTGCTCTGGTCGAAGAATCCACAGTGGACAGCCAAAGATGTCATGCGGCAACTGACAACCACCGCGACGGACAAAGGCGCGCCAGGACGCGACAAGGACTACGGCTTTGGTGCCGTAGACCCACTCAAGGCACTGACCTCACCCCTGGCGGCGGTCAGCCCGAGCGGCAACCCTGATCCGTCAGTGAGCGTGTCGGTTCCAGGCAAAGAGGGCGACAGCAAGAGCTCCAGCACGCTGCTTTACGTCGGAATCGGCGTCGTCGTTTTGCTGGCCGTCCTTATCGGAGCGTTCTTCCTGTTGCGCCGCCGACGGTAACGGCCAATCGGGCGGCAAGTATCCTGGGCCCGTGGGACAGCAGCAGCCACTACTGGTATTGGCGTCAGCTAGCCCGGCACGCAGGGCATTGCTGACAGCGGCCGGGATCGATGCCGACGTCATCGTGTCGGGTGTCGACGAGTCCGCTGTGGATGCCACCGCGCCGGACACTTTGTGCGCGATGCTGGCGCGGCTCAAGGCCCATGCGGTGGTGAAGAGGCTGCGGCAGCGGCCGGCTGAACCCGGCAGGCAGGTGCTCGTGCTCGGCTGTGACTCGGTGCTGGCCTTCGATGGGCAGATCCTGGGCAAGCCAGAGGACACGGGCGACGCCGTGAAACGGTGGCAGGCGATGCGAGGGCAGTCCGGGGTGCTCCACACAGGACACTGTCTGATCGACCTGGCGACGGGCGAAGCACGGGAGCGGGTTGGCTCGACAACGGTCCATTTCGCTGATCTGACCGATGACGAAATCGAAGCCTATGTGGCGACCGGCGAACCGCTTTGGGTCGCGGGCGCGTTCACGATCGATGGGCTGGGCGGTCCGTTTGTGGAAGGGATCGAAGGCGACCACACGAATGTCGTTGGTCTTTCCCTGCCACTGCTACGTCATTTGCTCAATGACTTCGGCTGCTCGATCACTGATCTTTGGCGCCGTCGCGGTGGTGACAGCTAGCCACCACGCCAGTAACGCGGCGATCACGATGAACACCGGCACGAGTAACAGGGCCGTGTGCGCGCCGACGGAGTCGGCCAGCAGGCCCAGCACGAACGGTCCGGCACCGAAACTCAGGCCCATGCTGTAGGACGTGACGCCGGCTGCCCGGTCAGCTTGGCCCGGCGCGACCGCGAGGGCCAGCGCGATGACGAGCGGATAGTGCATCGCGTTACCGAGCCCCGCGATGAACAGCCCGGCAACGGCCATGATGCCGGTGGTCGCGGTCCAGAAGACAGTGAACCCCGCGAGGCTGACGAGCAGGGCGCTGAAGAACAACGGGATCGGCTTGTGCTTGAGCGCCAAGCGGGCGCCGAAGCTGCGGCCGATGAACATGCCCAGCAGAATCGCTGACACCGCAGCCGATGCGGCCGCTGGCGTGAAGCTGATTTCTTCCCGCAGCACGATCGCTGTCCACAGCGACAGCACGATTTCGATGCAGCCGGTGAACACGAGGATCGTCCAGGTGAGCCAATAGGCCCGCGGGAGAGGCTGCTTGACCTGTGAGCGGTCAGCCGATGGAGCGGATGCCGGGATCGCGAGTCCCTTGCGCCAGGCGATGACCGCCACGATCGCGGTCAGTCCAATCAGGACACCGGTTCCCATGCGCCAGCCGAGCCCGAGATTAACGGCCAGTCCAATGGCAAGCGGTGCAACGAGTCCCGCGCCCACGGCCATCGCGTTCGCTTCACTGATCGCGGAAGGCCCAGCCAGTCCGTGCATATGTGTCAGCGACACAACAGTGACGCTGACGACACCCATGCCGCCGATCGCGATCACGCCAATGATGGTCAGCGTGAGCGGATAGAGCGGCGGGAGCACGACGAGCGCCAGCACGCCAGTGAGCACGAGCGACAGGCTGCCCCACATCACGGCCGAGCGGCTGTAGCGACGGGTAGCCATGGGGAACAGTGCGCCACCGACCATGGCACCGGCGGCGAGCGCCGCACTGTGCAGGCTGGCCAAGGCGTTGGACGTTCCTTGCTCGTCGCGCAGGAAGCTGAGCACAGGCCCGAAGCCGTAGAGGAAATAGGCGTAGAGACCTAGCTGCACATAAATCAGCCAGGTAACAGGGTCTCTACGCAGGCGGGCCACTGACTAGACGCTACGCGCCCGGTCAGTGGCCCTTACCAAAAGTGAGACGAAGCTAACGCACCGACTTGGCAAACGCCCGGGAGGAGATCACCAAGGTGAAGACGGTCAGCGGGACGAGGATGACCAGAGCCTTCCAAACGTCAGGGCTGCCGGGGTTGCCGGCGAACAGCTCACGGACGCCCTTAACCGCCCAGCTGAACGGGTTGAAGTCAGCGACGCGCTGCAACCAGGCCGGAGCCAGGGTCATGGGCAGCAGGATGCCGGACAGCAACATGATCGGCTGGATGAACGTGTTGAGCATCGGCGCCAGGGCGTCTTCGCTCTTGAGGGCGAGACCCAACGCGTACCCCAAAGAGGAAAGCAGCAACGCCATCAAAGCGATAAGCAGATACGCGAGCAACGCGTTGCCCAGCTGAACCCGCATTCCGAACAGGACAGCCAGGACCGTGACCAGAACCGCTTGGAACAGCAGCGAAACCACGTCACGAAGGCAACGGCCCAGCATCAGGGCGACCCGGCTGACAGGCGTCACCCGGTTGCGCTCAATGACACCGGCCCGCAGCTCGGCGATAAGGCCAAACCCGGAGAAGGCGGTGAAGAGCGCGACCATCACGAGCATGCCGGGCACGAAAATCAGGTAGGCCTGAGCATCGGTCAGCTCAGCGCCCTGGCCCAGCGCCTTCTTCATCAGCGGGGCAAACAACAGCAGATAGAACAAAGGCTGAGTAATACCAACGACAACCCACACCGGGTTGCGCAGCAACAGCAGCATCTGCCGCTGGAAGACCAGCCATGTATCACGCAGAAACTTCATGGTCAGCTCTCCCTCAAACTGCGGCCGGTCTTGGCCAGGAACACATCGTCGAGGCTGGGCCGGTGCAACTCGACGGAGGTGAGCTTGATGCCATTGGCATCGAGGGTACGAAGCACCTGCGGGATAACCGAGGCACCGTCCTCAACGTAAAGCCGGATGGACTCATCCGTGGTTTCCAGCTTCTTGACATATTCAGCGCTGTCGAAAACTTCGGCGGCCGCCGCAACGTTTTGCGGCAGGGCCACCTGCACGACATCGCCGAGCACTTCCTGCTTGAGCTCAGCTGGCGTTCCCTCCGCCACGATCTGGCCGTGGTCCATGATGGCGAGCCGGTCGCACAGCGCGTCGGCCTCATCGAGGTAGTGCGTCGTGAGGAAGACGGTCATGCCCATCTCGCGAAGCTTGCGGACCTCTTCCCACATGTGCGCCCGTGATTGCGGGTCAAGGCCTGTGGTCGGCTCGTCTAGGAACACCACTTTTGGCTGGTGGATGATGCCTAGCGCGATGTCGACCCGGCGCCGCTGGCCACCGGAATAGGTCTTGCACTTGCGGTTGGCGTATTCAGCTAGCTCGAATGCTTCGAGCGCGGCCGAAGCACGTTTGTGCGCCTCGGTTTTGCTGATGCCATACATCCGGGCGTGCAGCACGAGCTCTTCGCGAGCCGTTGAGTCGTCCCAGGTGCTGCCGCCCTGGGCCACATAGCCAATGACTTTGCGGACGTCACCGGGTTGTTTACGCAGATTGACGCCAGCGATGGTCGCGTCACCGCCGTCGGGAGTGATGAGGGTGGCAAGCATGCGCAACGTCGTCGTCTTGCCGGCCCCGTTAGGGCCGAGGAATCCAAAAATTTCGCCTTCAGCGACTTTGAGGTCCACACCGCGGACTGCCTCGACAGTCTTCTTCTCGCGGCCGGCCCTTGAGCTGAAGGATTTCCGCAGCCCAGTCGTCTCGATGATCATAGGGGCGACCCTACCCATCGCGTACGACACTAGTCAAGTTTGATTAGTTATAGCTGAGGTATCTCACCGCCACGCGCGAGTGCCCAGCGCGCCGCGAGTTCCTCGGTCAGATAAGGAGCGCCGTCCTCAATCTCCTTGGCGATCCGCTCGCACCAGGCGATCTCGCCTTCGTTGCGGGCCATGTTGAGTTCGAGCATCCAGCGGACGTTGGCTGGCTTAATGTCTGGCGCTGCCCACCCCGACACGATCGCCGCGCGCATTCCCTCATTTGCCGCCCTCAATTGGGTGGCCCGGTTACGCAGCACCGCGACGGTTTCCTGCCGCGGCACCTCAAACAGGAACGAGAACGCCGCCATGAACGGATCCACATGGCTCTCCCCCGCGCTCCAGAGATATTGCGACAGCAGATCGCGGAACTGTTCGTATCCCTTCTCGGTGACCTCGTAAGAGACCCGAGCCGGCCGGCTGCCCACTTGCGACGTGCCCACTTCTCGCAGCGCGCCTTCGTCGACCAGCTTCTTCAGCGCATGGTAGACCGATCCGGGCTGGATATTCGCCCACTTATCAGCGTTCCAGCTCAGCAGCTCCCGCCGCACGTCATAGCCGTGTACTGGCTGAAGGATCCGGACGACCCCGAGGATCATCATGCGCGTGATAGACACACGTTTAAGACTAAGAGGAAAGCATCACAGGGACGTGTTACTGATCGGTCGTTTAAACTCCGCCTCATGGCCGAGCTGTCCAAAGTGTTGATCGCTAACCGGGGCGAAATCGCCGTCCGGGTCATCCGCGCCTGCCGCGACGCCGGGCTGGGCAGCGTCGCTGTGTATGCCGACGGCGACCGGGACGCCCTGCACGCCAGGATGGCTGATGAGGCCTACGCGCTCGATGGCGTTACCAGCGCGGAGACCTATCTGCGCATCGACAAGCTTCTCGACGTAGCCAAGCGGGCCGGCGCTGACGGCGTACACCCTGGATATGGGTTTCTCGCGGAGAATGCTGAGTTCGCCCAGGCGGTGATCGACGCTGGCCTGACCTGGATCGGCCCCACGCCGCAAGCCATCAAGGACCTCGGCGACAAGGTGACCGCCCGGCATATCGCGCAAAGAGCAGGTGCCCCGCTGGTACCAGGCACGCCTGACCCCGTCGCCCACGCCGATGAGATCGTGGCGTTCGCCAAGCAGCACGGCCTGCCCGTGGCGATCAAGGCCGCGTTCGGCGGTGGCGGCCGTGGGCTCAAGGTCGCCCGCACGCTGGAAGAGATCCCGGACCTGTTCGAAAGCGCGACGCGGGAAGCGGTCGCGGCGTTCGGCCGGGGCGAGTGTTTCGTCGAGCGTTACCTGGACAAGCCCCGGCACGTCGAAGCTCAGGTCCTGGCTGACCAGCACGGCAATGTGATCGTGGTCGGCACGCGGGACTGTTCGCTGCAGCGACGGCACCAGAAGCTGGTGGAAGAAGCACCCGCGCCGTTCCTGACCGACGAGCAGCGCAGCCAGATCCACGAGTCCGCTAAGGCGATCTGCCGCGAAGCCGGTTATCACGGCGCCGGAACGGTCGAATATCTCGTGGGCGCCGACGGGACAGTGTCCTTTTTGGAGGTCAACACGCGTCTTCAGGTTGAGCACCCGGTGACCGAGGAGACCGCTGGCATCGACTTGGTACGCGAGCAGTTCCGCGTCGCCTCTGGCGAGAAGCTGCGTTTCACGCAAGACCCCACGCCCCGTGGGCACTCAATTGAGTTCCGCATCAACGGTGAGGACCCGGGCCGCAACTTCCTGCCCGCCCCCGGAACGGTGACGAAGCTGAATCTCCCCGAGGGCCCTGGCGTGCGCGTGGACACCGGCATCGAGGAAGGCAACGCGATCAGCGGCAACTTCGACTCGCTGCTGGCGAAGGTCATCATCACGGGTGAAACCCGGACCGAGGCACTTGAAAGAGCAAGAAGAGCACTGGACGAAATGATCGTCGAGGGCATGGCCACGGCACTGCCGTTCCACCGGGCGATCGTGCGGGACAAGGCTTTCGTCGACTTCACCGTCCACACGCGCTGGATCGAAACGGAGTGGGACAACACGGTTGCGCCGTTCCAGGGTGCGTCCGAACCCGACGATGAGGCACCACGCCAGAAGATTGTCGTCGAAGTTGGCGGCAAGCGGCTTGAGGTTTCGCTTCCGCGACAAGCGACAGCGGCGGCTGCCACAGCGGTGGGCCCGAAACCCAAGCGGGCGGCCAAGAAGTCGGGCGGGGTAAAGGCGAGCGGCGATTCGCTAGCCGCACCGATGCAGGGCACGATCGTGAAGCTCGCCGTCGCCGAAGGGGACACGGTCGCCGAGGGCGACACCATCGTCGTGCTGGAAGCCATGAAGATGGAACAGCCACTGAACGCGCACAAGGCTGGTGTCGTCACGGGACTCAAGGCCACTGTCGGCGAGGTTGTGCAGAGCGGCGCCGTTCTGTGCGAAATTAAGTGACGTGGACAGACTTGAGGGCTTCACCGGCGTCTACCGGGATTTCGTGCACGAGCGGGACTGGGAACAGTTCCACACGCCTAAGAACCTAGCCATGGCGTTGGCCGGCGAGGTGGGCGAGCTGGTCGCCGAATTCCAATGGCTGACGCCGGAACAGGCCGGTCAGGTGATGGCTGACCCAGCACACGGGCAGCGGGTCAAGGACGAGATCGGCGACGTCATGATCTACCTGACCGGGCTGGCCGATGTGCTGGGCATCGACCTCGTTGAGGCAGCGGAGCAAAAGCTTGCCAAAGCGGCGCTGCGCTACACGGTCGAGACACACAAAGGCAGCGTTTCTAAGGCCTAGCTCGCCGCAACCGGGAATATCCAAAAAGGACAGCCGCCGTCCAGGCGAGTGCCCAGGCGGTTATGCCTAACGCTTGCGGCAGGGATCCATCGGTGTTCACATAACGGGCCGCTGACATCAGCGGTGGCGCCAACCACGGAGCCGGGAAACCCCTGAGCCCCAGCACAATGGCGAGCACGGCACCGGTCGCCAGCACCATCGCGCCGGCACCGGCGGTACGGCTGATCGCACGGCTAGCCATGGCGCCCAAGGCAACCGCTGGCGGCACCGCGATGAGGTGCACCCATAGTCCTTCCGCCAGCGCGAGACCCTCGTCAGCGGAGACCCCACCCACGGCCCATGGCAGCACCATGCCTAACAGGACGGTCACGCAAGTTGTTGCCGCGCCAGCGAGCAGACCGTTGACGAGTTCGCGATGACGCGATCCCAGAGCGGTGATGGCGATGTGCCGCTGCACGTCTGGCTCGACGTCGAGCAGAATCTTCACCTGCCACGCGAACACGGGAAACAGCACAATCGCTGACATGCCATAGGCTTCGGCGGCCCGTGCCTGACCTCCACCGTAGAGCACGCTCAGCACCGCGAGCGCCGCTAACAGTGGTACGACGGCGATTTGCGTGTGCAAGTAGGCCGCCAGCCGCATTCTGATCATCGCCGCACCGCCACGACATCGTGACCGTCGGCTCGCAGGCGCTTGGCTACGTCATCGGCCTGCATTGGATCAACCGCGATCTCAATGACAGCTTTGTGTGGGGTGCCTTCACCGACCAGCAACGAGCCGTCGTGCACGGTCCAGACAACGGCGTGCGGCAACTTCACGGTCTCCCCACGATGGTCGCTAACGAGCACGATGCCGCCTTCATCGGTCACCTCTGCGATGATTCCGCTGACCGCCGCCCGGGTTTGCGCGTCGAGCCCTTCCCACGGTTCGTCGAGCACGAGCAGCCCTGGGCGCACGAGAAGTGCTTGTGCCAGACCAACTTTTTGCGCACTGCCCTTTGACAGCTCGCCGAGTTTCGTGTGGAGGAAAGGTGTCAGGTGCAGTCGCTCTACCCACTCGTCGATAGCCGTTGACGGTGCGCGGCGGATCGCTGCCATGTGCCTTAGATAGGCCAGAGCCGTGAACGGCTGTGCCGCGGGAAACCGCTCCGGCACCCAGCCAACGATGGCCGGCCTGTCAGCGACCGTCCCCTTGTCACACGCCCGGATGCCCGCGACGGCACTGAGCAAAGTGGACTTTCCCGCACCGTTACGGCCGTGCACCACGGCCACCTCACCGGGCGCGAGCGTCGCCGATACGGACCGCAGCACCCACGGTGCCCGGCGCCCATAACGGATCCAGAGACCGTCCAGCCGCATCCGGCCAGTGTGCCAGCGCTACCAGCTCGTCGGTAGGGGCATGCCTTCGGTGTAGCCAGCGGCCGATTGCACGCCCACGAGCGCACGGTCATGCAGATCTTCCAGGGTGCGGGCGCCGGCGTAGGTGCAGGCACTGCGTACACCCGCGATTATCTCGTCTAGAAGATCTTCGACGCCGGGACGCCGGGGATCGAGATACATCTTCGCCGAGGAGATTCCCTCTTCGAACACCGCTTTGCGGGCCCGGTCAAACGGCGAGTCGTCCGCCGTCCGCGCACTCACCGCGCGGGCCGAGGCCATGCCAAAACTTTCCTTGTACCGCCGTCCGTCGGCATCGAGATAGAGATCGCCCGGAGACTCATAGGTGCCCGCGAACCAGGACCCGATCATCACGTTGGCCGCACCGGCCGCCAAAGCCAGCGCCACATCGCGCGGATGACGCACGCCACCGTCGGCCCACACGTGCTTGCCCATCTCGCGAGCCGCCTTGGCACACTCCAGCACGGCTGAGAACTGCGGCCGCCCCACGCCCGTCATCATGCGCGTGGTGCACATGGCACCCGGGCCGACCCCGACCTTGATGATGTCGGCGCCTGCGGTGACCAGGTCTCGTACGCCCTCCGCGGTCACGACATTGCCCGCCACCACCGGCACCTGAGGGTGCACTGAACGGACCGCGTGCAGGGCCTGGATCATGCGTTCCTGGTGGCCGTGCGCGGTGTCCACGACGAGGGTGTCCACGCCCGCGTCCAGAAGCGACTTCGCCTTGCCCGCGACGTCACCGTTGATGCCGACGGCGGCTGCCACGCGCAGCTGACCCTTCGCGTCCAGGGCCGGACGGTAGAGGGTCGCCCGCAGCGCGCCCTGCCGCGACAGCACGCCCACGAGCACGCCTTCGTGATCGACGACCGGGGCGACCTTGCGCCGCGCGTGGTAGAGCCGCTCGAAGGCGTGCCGCGGGTCAAAATGTGATTGCAGCGTCAGCAGATCCGTCGACATGACGTCGCCCAGCTGGGCGAACCGGTCCACCCCCACGGTGTCCGACTCCGTCACGATCCCGAGTGGACGCCCCCGCGGATCGACCACGATCACGGCACCGTAAGCCCGCTTGGGCAGCAGGTGGATCGCATCGCCAACGGTTTCCGTGGGCCCGAGCGTGATCGCCGTGTCGTGGATGAGATGACGCTGCTTCACCCAGGAGATGACGTCGGCCACCACCTCGATCGGGATGTCCTGCGGGATCACCACGAGCCCCCCGCGCCTGCTGATCGTCTCCGCCATCCGGCGGCCCGCCACCGCCGTCATGTTCGCCACGACGATCGGGATCGTGCACCCCGTACCGTCGGCCGTGGACAGATCGACATCAAGCCGCGACCCGACCTCCGACCGCGTCGGGGCCATGAAGACGTCGTTGTAGGTCAGGTCATACGCGGGCAGCGCGCCGGACAAGAACCGCATAGGCCCCATGATTCCACCCCGGCCCACGTCAGGACTGGCCATCGCCGCACACCCCGCGTCAAATCGGCCATTAAACTAGCTAATCAACTATGCGATTAGCTAGTTTAGGCACCTGCATAGAGCCGCGAGATGTCAACAAGTTCTACCTCTGATCTAGCTGCTGCCTGTTTACGCAGTTCAACGCTGAAACCAGCGCGGCCGAACAAAAGCAGCTTCACCTCAGATGCCAGCTTGTCCTGAGGAATGAGTCCGCGTAGATGGTCTAGCCGGATCAGCTCAGCCACGCCAACCGGCGACGATGTTCCCTTCGCTTCGCCCAGGGCGACGATGCGCTTCGGCTCGTAGGCCACATCGATGGTGGCGACCACATCGATCTCATGGCTATGCCCATGTTCCATACACGCGATAACTGCTGGCCGCACCTGGTTCGGCCAGCCAAGTAGATCAGGCGGAGCGTACTTGAGTGTCCATTCACGGGCGATGTCCTCAAAGTGCGGACCGTAGATTTTCGCCTCAACCGTGTCCTGATGAGACAGCCAGACGTCTCGGCCACCGAGCGCCACGAGCTGCGGTTCATGACGCCGCATGAGCAAATGATGAAGGCGGATAACTGGCTCTGTTAAGCGGTAAATTGGTCGCCGCTCGACCAGACCGTCTTCCACCTTCTCGGCTAACCTGATCTCCTCAAGAACCGTAAGTGGGTGCGCCAGAGCGCTGTCAGGCCGCCCGAGCCGTACGGCAATCTCGCTACGCCGGGCCGCTCCAGTCGCGATCGCCTGCAGAACGCTGAAATAGAGTGCGGCGTCAGTAACCTCCGGCTGTTCCTGAAGCAAGATGTTGCCTTCGCGGAACATCGCCGACGCTGGGTTCAGCAAGCCACGCAGCACCCAGGGAACAAAGTCACGCTCGGATTTCACTGGGCCGTCGCTCATCGCCAGATACGCAGGCGTACCCCCGGCGAGGGCATTGACACGGAAGGCTAAGTCAGGGTTGCCAGCCAGCCCCCAGAACTGTGCTGCCTCTCGGTAGCCAAGCGGCGCGACAGCGAGTTCAAGCGTCGCGCGTCCGCGCAGGGGTGCTGATCCGCCGAGAAGCTTCCGCATTGTTGTCAGGGCGCTCCCACACAGGATGAGTCGGGTGCGGCTTTGCCGCATAGCCCGGCTGCGTGGACTCATCGCGATCTGAATGAGCGATGGCAAGGCTGGCTGGTCTAGCAGCAGATGCGGGAACTCATCCAGCACGACTAGAACTGGCTTGTCGCCACGCTCTCCAAGCCGCATGAGCGCGTCGATCGCCTCTTCCCAATCGGCGAACCGGACCGGCTCCCCGGTTTGCACGAAGTCGCGATACGCCTGGCTCAATGCTTCGAGATTTCCAGGACCATACTGCTCCGACGCGGTGAACATGAGGCCGCCAGTTGCCTCTGCCAGCAGCTCCAGCATGAATGTTTTGCCTTGGCGTCGGCGTCCATAGACAAGCCCCAGCGCAGCTCCAGCATCGAGCTTGGTCGCGAAGCGGACGAGGTTTTCCCATTCCACGTCACGCTCGACTAGCTCAACGGGCTTGTCCAGCACCGACAACTCCTTCATCGCAACTTCAGTTATGGTAACTCAAGTTGCGATGAAGTGTTTCATCATCATTCGGCGACGTGCTGCATGAGCTGGCGGGCGGCTTCGGAGATGGAGCCGGACAGCGACGGGTAGATGGTGATGGTGTGGGCGACCTGGTCGACGGTCAGGTGGTTCTCGACCGCGATCGTGATCGGCATGATGAGTTCACTGGCGCGTGGGGCGACGACGACGCCGCCGATGACGATGCCGCTTGTGGGGCGGCAGAACAGTTTGATGAAGCCGTCGTCGAGGCCAGCCATCTTGGCGCGGGCGTTGCCGGCCAGGGGCAGCATCACTTCACGCGCAAGGGTTTTGCCATTGTCCACATCGGACTGTGAGACGCCGACCGTGGCGAGTTCAGGGTCGGTGAAGACGTTGGCCGCCACGGTGCGCAGGCGCAGCGGGGCGACAGCCTCGCCGAGCGCGTGCCACATGGCGATGCGGCCCTGCATCGCCGCGACACTGGCCAGCGGCAGGACGCCGGTGCAGTCGCCCGCGGCATAAATGCCGGGAACGTTGGTGCGCGAGACGCGGTCGACGGTCACGTAACCGCCGGGGCCAACGGCCACGCCATATTCGGCCAGGCCCAGGTCGGCGGTGTTGGGCACGGAACCGACCGCCATCAGCGCGTGCGATCCCTCGACCACGCGGCCGTCGGACAACGTGACCTGCACGCCGTCGCCAGCGCGCAGCACCGAGTCCGCACGGGAGTTGTTGAGGATCGTCATGCCCCGCGCCCGGAAGACCCGCTCGATCGCCATGGCGGCGTCGGCGTCCTCGTGCGGCATGACCCGGTCGCGGCTCGACACGAGGGTCACGCGAACACCCATGGCCAGGTAGGCACTGGCGAACTCGGCACCGGTCACGCCGGAGCCGATGACGATCAGGTGCGCCGGAAGCTCAGGCAGGTCGTAAACCTGCCGCCAAGTCAGGATGCGCTCGCCGTCGGGCACAGCCGAGGGAAGCCGGCGTGGTGTCGCCCCAGTCGCGATCAAGACGGTTGACGCATCGATGAAATACTCAGCGTTACCGTCGTGTGGCGCAACGGCGATCCGGTGAGTGTGCCCGAGAGTGTCGTCACCCAGACGGGCTGTGCCATGGATCAAGGTCACACCGGCCTTGATCAGCTTGGCTTGGATGTCTCGCGACTGCGCTAAAGCGAGCCGTTTGACGCGACCGTGAACCGCTGAGGCATCGACTGTGATCGCTTCAAGACCGTCCGAGTGGATCCCGAATTCCTCGGTGTCGCGATACCCGGTTACCACCTCTGAGCTGGCGATAAAGGTTTTCGACGGCACACAGTCGTCGAGCACGCAAGCCCCGCCGGCACCCGCCGCTTCCACCACCGTCACGTCGGCATCCAGTTGCGCGGCGACGAGTGCCGCCTCATAGCCGGCCGGCCCGCCACCAATGATCACGATGCGATTCACGGGTCCATTGTCTACGACGGCGCGACAGTGACACGCACCGGCGTATTCTCACGGAGCGCCTAAGCGGGATATCGTCATCGCCGTGCGTCATTACGCTGCGTACGGATCGAACTTGGACCCGGGGCGGATGCGGGCTTACTGTCCGCACTCCCCGATGGTCGGTGTCGGCTGGCTCGAAAATTGGCGGCTGACCTTTGCCGGCGAGGAGCTCGTGGGCTGGGAGGGCGCTGTCACGACGATCGTGGAGTCCCCCGGCGATCGTGTCTTCGTGGCGCTCTATGACGTGCACCCTTGGGACGAAGCCCGGCTCGACGAGGTCGAGGGGGTGAGTTCCGGCACCTACACCAAGCTGCACCTGCGGGTGGCCACTTTGGATGGTGAGGTGACGGCCTGGGTCTATGCCTTCCACGGTTTCGAGGGCGGGCTGCCCACAGCGTGGTACCTGACCGAGATCGCCAACGCGGCGGAGAAGGCCGGTGCGCCGGATGACTACGTCAGAGCCCTGCGCTCCCGGCCGACCCGGACGAATCAGCTGTAGTCCTGCTCGTAGATGTTGGCACGGTAAGCCGGGGTCATACCGACGCCGGTGTAGAGCCGGATCGCCTCCGTCGGGTTAGCCAGGTCGACGCCGAGGCCGGCTTGCGGGTACCCCTTGGTGCTGTAAATCTGGAAAGCGGCGGCCAGGAGTGACCGGCCGACCCCGCGTTTGCGAAATTCCCTAAGCACGGCAAGGTTTTGCACCCAGCCTTCGGGGTCGCCTTCCGAGGCCTTGCTCTGCAGCGCGCCCGCGAGCTGACCGTCCACAAGCGCCACTAGCCACTCATCCCAGTCAACGTGACGCTCGCCGACATAGCGGGAAAGCCACTGCTCATAGCTCGTGGGACGGTAGTCAGGCGTGTCCCGGAACGCCGTGTCGATGATGCTGTAGAAGGCGGGCAGCTCCTCCTGCGTCACCGGCCGCACTTCAACGCCGGGCGCTGGTTCGAGCGCGACCGGGAGCGTGATCTGCATCCGGGCGTACTGCTTGAGGAACGTGAAGCCCGCATCCTCAATCGAGGCGATCCACGCCAACTCGGTCGGGATCGCGCCCGCACGGGCGTTCTTGCCCCGTTCCTTGACGGCAGCCGTCATGCGAGCGAGCAGCGGACGCTGGGCGGGCAGGCCGCCCTCGGGATGGACGTAGACCTCGACGAAGTCACGCGGACCGTCGGTCGCGTTGTCGAGGTAACCCCAGCCCATGATTTCGCCAGCGGGACCGGTGGCCACCACCGACACGGGACCCTCCAAAGCCAGCTTGACGTCTGACGGGTCGAAATCAGCGAAGCCAACCGCGACCATGTCACTGGCGTGCACAAGGGCAAGCAGGTCGGGGGCGTCTTCGCTGGTCGTGGGGCGGGTCGCCCATCCACTTGGCAGCATGCCCGACAAGCTAGCTCAACTTCGCGTGCTTGCGCGCTTCATTTACGAGCGTGACGAACTCGGTGCGCTCGGCCGGGGAAAGCACCTTAAGAGCCTGCCCGGCCAGGTGGTCGGCGACACTGTCCGCCCACGCGCGCCTTCGGATCAAAGGACCTATCGGGGGGTACGGCGGTTGCCAGCCATACGCGACGGCGGAGGCTTCGCCCTCGGGTCCAGCGATCAGCGCCTGCACCGGCGTCAAGCCACTAGCGCGTACAGCCACCAGGAGCGCGCCTGCGCGATGTTCATGCAACAAGTGCATGGCGATGGCGGCCCGGGCTCCCGGACCGTCCAGCGGCCCGCTGGTCAGCCCGTCCAGCGACGCCCTCCCACTTGGCAACGGCATCGCCCGCCAGGCGGCGAACAACGGCATCCCGGCGGCATCGGCGCTAACGGCGACAGTTTCCGCCAGCGTCACGAGGCGAGCGATCTTGGGAGCGTCCTCTAGCTTGTCCGCTCCCCACCGGGAACACTCGGCCAGCACGTGAGCGGCCACTTTGGACGGTGTCAGCACCGACCGCGCCGCCGTCCAGCCATCCCGTACCGCCTCCGGCGAGATCATGCCTAGCGCGGACGCGACCGTGTCGGGACGAACGTCGCCGAGAGCCCCACCACGCCCGGCCACGTAGAACGCCCAGCCGGTCAGGCCCAGCTCACGGGCGCGCCGCAGCGTCATAGGGCACTGCAGAAACGCCGACCCCAGCGAGATGACCGCTTTCCTCGTCGCAGCGCCAGCCTGATCCGGATTCACGAGACGATTGTGGACCCAGGAGCTAGCCGTTCGTAAGGGCAGCCGGACCGTGCGGTGAGGTGACCGTCCACAAGCGACGCGCTTTTGTCGTTGTCCAGGCAGTCATGCAAGGCGAACGCTCGCCGCGGATTGACCGCGCGCACGAAGTCCAGCGATTCGGAAAGCTTCAGCCACGGCGCGGATACCGGCACGAACAACGTCTCGATCCGCACGCCCTGCGGCACATCAACCGAGTCACCGGGGTGATACAGCTTCTCTTCAATGAGATAACCATTGTTTGGTACCAGGGGAATCTCGCGGTAGATCTCGGCGTGCCAGCCACCGAACACTTGGATTCCCAGCCCCGCGGCCGAGAAAGCGTCCCCCGGGGACACCGGGACGGTCAGCCCCGCCCACTGCCCGGCGAATTTCTCGGCGACCGCCGGGTGGGTGTAGACCACGGCGTCGGGACGCTTCTCCAAAGCATCGGCCAGTTTGGCGGCATCGACATGGTCGGCGTGCTCGTGGGTGAGCAGCACGGCGTCAACGCCATCTAAGGCGACCTCGGATTCGCTCCAAACACCGGGATCAATCACCACAACAGCATCGTTATGTTCAAACCGGAGACAGGCGTGCGAATACTTAATCACTCTCACGAGTGCAACGTTACGGGCTCCGCGTGCGTCCGCTGTGTCATGAAACGAATTGCTGTCGCGGGGCTCGTTCTGGGGGCCCTGTTCATTAGTGGCTGCACCTCCAACGAGAGCGGGGCACCTACCAGCGCGGAGGCTCCCGGCCGCGACTTTCTGTCGGCCGGTGACGGGTCGGAGAAGAGCGCCGCCAATCCGGCTGGCGCCCCAGGCGAGCAAGACGCCGGCAAGGCTCCAAACGCGACGGCCGCACCCGAAGGCCGTGCCCTGATCTACCGCGGTGACATGACGATCCGTGTGGAGGAGGTGGAGGCCGCGGCTGTGAAGGTCGAGGCGCTGGCGACCTCGCTCAAGGGCCATCTCGCGAGCGAAAAACGTTCGCTGGGCAGCCAGTCGGCGTACGCCTCGATCACCATCCGGGTGCCGTCTGAGAGCTATGCGACAGCGATGCAGCGACTGTCCAAAGAGATCGGACGCGAAGAGTCCCGCTCGTCCAACACCGAAGACGTCACCGAAGCCGTCGTCGACTTGGACACCCGCATCGCCGCGGCCAAGGCGAGCGTGGAGTCGGTGCGTCGGCTCTTTGACCGGCCTGGCCTGCCGATGAACGAAATTGTGTTGCTGGAGAAGGAACTCAGCTCACGGCAAGCCGAGCTCGCCTCGCTCGAAGCCAAGAAGCGCCGGCTAAGTGACCTGGTCGCGATGTCGACGATCACGGTGAACCTGGCCGGGCCAAACACTGTCCTGCCTGAGAAACCGAAAGAACGCGCGCCCGGATTCCTTGGCGGGCTTCAGGCGGGCTGGGATGCCTTCCTGTCCGTGGGCGCCGCCATCATCTATGTCGTCGCCTACCTGTTGCCGTTCGCCGCGGTCATCCTGCTCCTCGGTTTCGGCCTCAGCCGCCTCCTGCGCCTGCGGCGCGAACGCGTAACCACCACCGCTTCTCCACCGTCCACACAAGACTGATCGCGCCGTGGCGGCGTGCGAGTCTAGGTTGCTGGTGTGCCAGCGACCTTCCCCTCCCACGCCGCCGCGGTCCTTGGGCTCAAGTTCTGGAAGCCGCGCTGGTTCGACGGCATCGCCCTCACCGTCGGCTCGGCCGCGCCTGATTTCGCCTATGCCGTTGACGGCACGTGGTTCGAGGCGCCCGTGCCTGACTGGCCGCCCCTATACGCCATCGCGCATTCCTGGTACGGCATCGCGCTATGGGGCCTGCCCGTAACACTCGTCGCCTGCTGGCTAACGCGGCGAACTTTTGAGCAAGACCGTCCGGACGTCTGGATAACCACGGCCTCAGCCGTCATCGGAACGGCCAGTCACGTCGTGTGGGACCTGTTATCCCCCAACGATCTGGCGTCCAGCATCGCCGGCGCCCTCATCGCCGTGCCGCTGCTGGCGCTCCACTTTGGACGATCCTGGCCGAAACCCCATTGGCCCACACTGATCGCGGGGGCGGTCGCGTTGCCGTTCCTGCCCGGTGCCGCGCTCGCGCACACCACCGGGTCACGGATCGTCCTGCTGACCGGTCTATCGCTCCTGATAGGACGGAGAACTAAAACTCGGCCCTGAGGGCCTGGGTCGCGGTGTGGACCATCGTGCGCACACCGACACCGATGCACTTCTCGTCGACGTCGAAGTGAGCCTGGTGGATGTCCATCTTGCCTTCGTAGCCGGAGATGGCGGTGCCTAGCCGGAACATCGTCCCGGGAACCTGCTCCACGTAGTAGGCGAAATCTTCCCCGCCCATACTCACTTCGGCCTCGAGCACGTTGTCGGCACCGATGGCGTCGGCCGCGGCGGCGGACAGCACACTGGTCGCCACGCGATCGTTGATCACGGGTGGCACGCCGCGGATGTATTTCACCTCAACGTGTGCTCCCGTTGGCGCGCAGACCTCGTGGATCAGCTGAGTGATCAGATCCTGGGCGCTGAGCCAGGCTTCCCTGCTGAGCACCCGGATCGTCGCCTTGGCCACACCCTCGTTGGGGATCGCGTTGAACGAGTCACCCGCGTGAATCGAGCCGAACACCATGGACATGCTGGCGCGCGAGTCGACCCGGCGGCCGATCAGGGCCGGCACCTCGGTCACCACACGCCCCAGGGCGGACACCAGATCGGCTGTCAGGTGCGGGCGGGCCGTATGCCCACCGAGACCCGACAGACGGACTTCCACGGCGTCACAGGCGGCGGTGAAGGCGCCGGAACGCACGCCAATCTGGCCGGTCTTGAACCAGGGCCCCACATGCAGCGCGTAAATGGCCGCGACGTCCTTGAGCGCACCCTCGGCGATCATCTCCGGGGCACCGGAGTTCAGCGACTCTTCAGCTGGCTGGAAGACCAGGCGAATGCGGCCCGGCAGCTCGCCTTGCTCGTCAAGCTGAGCCAGGGCAAGGCCAGCGCCCAAAGCGATCGTCGTGTGCACGTCGTGACCACACGCGTGAGCGACACCGTCGTTTGTCGAGCGGTAAGGCACGTTCTTCGCGTCGTGCAGCGGCAGGGCGTCCATGTCCGCGCGCAGCGCGATCACCTGGTCACCGCGGCCGATATCGCAGAGCACGCCATTGCCACGGCCGGTCAGCCGGGGCGCGAGCCCAGCGGCGGTAAGGATCCGGGCCACGTAGGACGCCGTCTCAAACTCGTGATGTGACAGCTCGGGATTGGCGTGAATATGGCGGCGAATAGCTACGAGATCGTTTCCGTGCGCGGCCAGCCATCGGTCAAGCTGACCTCGCAGAGCGGCTGGGTGCAGGGATGCTGACGTCACCGAGCTGCTTTCGATCGCCATCGGTGCTAATGGCGGCAGCGTTAATGCTCGCGTCACGGAAGATTCTCGATCTCTTCGGTTGGAACAAACTCCACAAGACTAGCCCCGGAGTAGTAACTCTGCGCAATCACTATCTTGTAGTCGAAATGTTGCAGAGAGCATTCGCCCTGGTAAGAGCTGTCCACCACTCCGTCTCACCTCTTACAACGTGTGACGACAGAGCGGGTTGCGGATGACGCAAGTCAATGCTGCAAGTTGCAGGCTAGAAGGTCTCTCTGGGCTGATACGTGCCCCAGACTCGGCGCAGCGTGTGACATACCTCGCCGACGGTTGCGCTCAGGCGCAACGCTTCCTTCATCGGATACAGGACATTTCCGTTGCCGGCGGCAGTTTTCTCCAGCTCAGCCATTGCCCTGGCCAACGCGTCGTTATCGCGGTCGCGGCGAAGCGCAGCCAGCCGATCACGCTGAGCTACCTCGATCGTGGGATCTACCCGTAACGGTTCGTAGGGTTCTTCAACGTTAAGGGTGAACTTGTTAACCCCGACGACGATCCGCTCACCGGAGTCAACCTCAAGGGCGGTGCGGTAAGCCGAAGATTCGATCTCGCGCTTCTGGAACCCCACCTCGATGGCCTCGACGCTCGACCCGTGATCGAAAACGCGCCGGATCAGATCGTTTGCCTGTTCCTCAATGGTGTCCGTCATGGCTTCGATCGCGTAGGACCCGGCAAACGGGTCAACCGTTGCGGTCAGGTCGGTTTCGTAGGCCAGGACCTGTTGCGTGCGCAGGGCCAGCCGGGCGGCCTTCTCCGTCGGCAGGGCGATCGCCTCGTCGAAAGAGTTGGTGTGCAACGACTGTGTGCCGCCAAGCACCGCTCCCAGCCCCTGCACGGCGACCCGGACCAGGTTGACCTCAGGCTGCTGGGCGGTTAGCTGCACCCCGGCGGTCTGGGTGTGGAAACGCAGCATCCAGGACTTGGGGTCCTTGGCACCAAAGTCTTCACGCATGATCCGCGCCCAGATCCGGCGGGCCGCACGGAACTTGGCGATCTCCTCGAGCAGAGTCGTGCGGGCGACGAAAAAGAACGAAAGCCGGGGAGCGAAATCATCGACGGCCAGCCCGGCGCTAACGGCGGCACGCACGTATTCGATGCCGTTGGCGAGCGTAAAAGCGATCTCCTGCACGGGAGTCGCTCCCGCTTCAGCCATGTGATAGCCGGAAATCGAGATGGTGTTCCACTTAGGAACCTCGGCCCGGCAGTAGGCGAAGGTGTCCGCGACCAGGCGAAGCGACGGCTTCGGCGGGAAGATGTAGGTCCCCCGGGCGATGTATTCCTTCAGGATGTCGTTCTGGATCGTGCCGTTGAGGGCACCTCCAGCCACGCCCTGCTCCTCGGCGACGAGCTGGTACAGCAGCAGGAGGACGCTGCCCGGGGCATTGATGGTCATGCTCGTGGAGACCTTGTCCAACGGGATATCCCGGAACAGGACGCGCATGTCCTCGATCGAGTCGATCGCTACCCCGACCTTGCCGACCTCACCATGGGCGATGGCCTCGTCGGAGTCGTAACCCATCTGGGTCGGCAGGTCGAAGGCGACCGAAAGGCCCATCGTCCCGGCGTTGAGCAACTGGTGATAGCGGGCGTTGGACTCCGCGGCGGTCCCGAATCCGGCATATTGCCGCATCGTCCAAGGACGAGACGTGTACATCGTCGGGTACACCCCACGGGTGAAGGGATATTCACCCGGACGTTCGCCACCTTCAGGGCCATACACAGGCTCGATGGGGAAACCGGACTCGCTCAACCGCCGTTGGTTCACATACGCGATCGTAGGTCCCAATGTGGTAACGAGGGCTGAGGTGTTTAACACAGCTTCCGTTTCTGGGTATGAGTCACGCAGAATAGGGCTCGACCCGATCCCCCTCGTGTGCGAAGAAAGTGACCATGCATTCCACCCGTGCAGCCCCCGGCACCGTCATCGGCGGTCGATACGCCCTGCGTGCTGCGGTTGGCCACGGCGGCATGGGCACCGTCTGGCGGGCGACCGACACCGTCTTGCGCCGCGAGGTGGCGGTCAAAGAGGTCGTGCTTCCGCCAGGTCTGGCGGCCAGTGACGCGGAGGCGATGTACGAGCGCACGCACCGTGAGGCACGTGCCGCCGCCGCTTTGTCGCACCCGAGCGTGGTCCAGGTCTTCGATGTCGTGGTCGAAGAAGGCCGACCGTGGATCGTGATGGAGCTGCTCGACGCGCGCAGCCTCGCCGACATGGTCATCGAGGACGGTCCGGTCGCGCCACGGGCCGTGGCGAAGATCGGCGTGGCTCTGCTCGGCGCCCTGGAGGTCGCGCACGCGGCCGGAGTGCTGCACCGCGACGTGAAGCCCGCCAACGTTCTGATCACGCGCGATGGCCGTTGCGTGCTGACCGACTTCGGTGTGGCCAAGTTGCCGACCGATGTCCAGCTCACGACGCCGGGCATGGTGCTCGGCTCACCACACTTCATCTCCCCTGAGCGAGCGCTTGGCCACCGTTTTGGCCCGCCCAGCGATCTGTTCTCGCTTGGCGTGACGCTTTACACAGCGGTCGAAGGACGCCCACCGTTCGACAAGGGCGACCCGCTCGCGACGATGCACTCCGTAGTGGAGGATCCGCCCGCGCTGCCTCAGCGCTGTGGCCCGCTAGCTGACGTGCTCTATGGCTTGATGGAAAAGGACCCACAGCGCCGCTGGGATGTGCCCACGTCACGTGGCTTCCTGCGCGAGATGCTGGCTGGCCCGCTGGCTCAAAACGCCTCACCGCAGCACGTGACCGATCCGTGGGCGATCGTGGCACCACCGCCGCCTCCCCCGCCGGTCTATCAACAGCGCCGCCAGGAGAAGCAGGTCGGCGGCCGGGCGATGCTCCACACCGGAGAGATGCCGGCCGACCGGTTCACCCGCTCGCGCCAGGGCACGCAGGCACAGCCCGTGCTCGGTGACGCTAAGCCCAACAAGCTGCGGTTCGCCGTGATCGGCGGCATCGCGGCCGTTCTGATCGCCGCGACGGTCAGCTGGGCCATGTTCGGTGGCGATGACGATCCAAAGGGGACACAGCCGACCGGGCAGCCTCAGAACAAGCCCAGTGCCTCGGCCAGCGCGGCACCGGCCAACACCGAGGTGCTGACGCTCAGTGGCGTGAGTGTGAACGTTCCGAAGGGCTGGAAGCGCTCGCCCAGCAGCACCTATGTGGACGTTCAAGACCCCGCTGACACCACCCGCTGGCTGCGGATCAACGTGACGAACGAGAAGAACGCCAAGTCAGCGCTGGAAAGCGCCGACAACCGGAAGATCGGCAACTGCGACGCGGGCACTTACGAGAAGATCTCGCTTACCGACGTCGAGTTGGCCGGGACGCCGGGGGCACAGCTGGAGTTCCGCTGCAGCATCAAAGGCGTGCCAAAACATGGCATCTGGCGGATAGCTGTCATCAAGGGCGCGGCCCGCCACTGCTACCTGCAGGTTCCAGAAGCGACATTCGCCGCCGACAAGGCTATCTTCGACGCCGCCGTGGCAAGCTACAAAGTCACTTAGTCTTCTGCTAGAAATCCGGCATGACGGAACTCGCTGCGCGCGCACAAGCCTGGATAGACGACGACCCGGATCCGACTTCGCAGGCCGAGTTACGTGAGCTGTTAGCGGCGCTGCCGGGCAGCGAGGCTGAGCTGCGAGACCGGTTCAGCGGACCGCTCACCTTCGGCACCGCTGGCCTGCGTGGCCCGCTCAGGGCCGGCCCGAACGGCATGAATCTCGCGGTTGTCCGCCAAGCCGCGGCCGGCCTGAGCCAATGGGTCGCCAAGCGTCAGCCGGGATCACTGATCGTGATTGGATATGACGCCCGGCGTGGGTCGCATGAGTTCGCGATGGAAACGGCTCGCGTCGCGACCGGTGCCGGGCTCAGGGCCGCCTTGCTGCCCGGCCAGTTGCCGACTCCGGTGCTCGCGTTCGCCGTGCGGCACCTTGGTGCCGCGGCCGGCGTGATGGTCACGGCCTCACACAATCCACCGCAGGACAACGGCTACAAGGTGTACCTAGGCGCCGCTCTCGGTGGCACGCTCGGCGATGGGGCACAGATCGTGCCACCCGCCGACAAGGAGATCGAGGCCGAAATCCGGGCGGTGACAAGACTTTCGGAAGTTCCGCTCGGCGTTGACGGCGATGTGCTCGACCACAAGATTGTCGACTCCTATGTGGAGGCCGCGGCCGCCGTCGTCGATCCAGATGAGCCCAAAGAGCTCGCCATCGCGTACACCCCTTTGCATGGTGTTGGGGGCGAGGTGTTGCGGGAATCCTTTATCCGCGCGGGTTTCCAGCCGCCATCGATCGTGAGCACCCAGGCCAAGCCGGATGGGACGTTCCCGACGGTCGCGTTCCCCAACCCGGAGGAGCCCGGCGCCATGGATCAGGTGGTGGCGCTGGCCAAGACCTCGGGTGCCGACCTCGTCATCGCCAACGATCCCGACGCTGACCGCTGTGCGGTGGCGATCCCGGTCGGGGACTCGTGGCGCATTCTGCGCGGGGACGAAGTCGGTGTGCTGCTAGCTGATCACCTCATGCGGCGCGGCGCGACCGGCACCTACGCGACCACCATCGTTTCCTCCAGCCTGCTCAAAACCCTTTGCCAGGAACGCGATCTCGGGTACGCCGAAACCCTCACCGGTTTCAAGTGGATCGTGCGCGGCGGCGAGGATCTGGTCTACGGCTACGAAGAGGCCCTGGGCTATTGCGTGGCACCGCAAATGGTGCGCGACAAGGACGGGATCACCGCGGCTCTGGTGGTCGCCGAGCTGGCTGCTGGGCTGAAAGCCGAACTGCGCACACTGCAGGACCGGCTAGATGAGATCGCTCTCAAGCACGGGCTCTACGTCACCGATCAGCTTTCGGTTCGCGTCGACGACCTGCGTGAGATCTCTGACGCCATGGCACGGCTGCGCAACAGAATGCCAGCGTCGCTTTTGGACGAACCCGTTACTTCTGCTGAGGATCTGCTGCCCGAGGCTGATGTGATCATCCTGCGCACGGAGTCATCTCGTGTCGTGGTGCGGCCTTCGGGAACCGAGCCGAAACTCAAGGCGTACTTGGAGATCGTCGAGCCGGTCAGTGAAGGGGACCTGGCCGCGGCCAGGGAACGGGCTGCCGCGACCATCGTCGCCCTGCGGACGGAAACCGCCGCGGCGCTTGGCATTTGGAGCGTCAATCCCTAACGTCCCATAGCGTTACGTCAGACGTGTGCCAGCCGGGCCCAGCCAGACCGGTTAGGAGCTGCGCTAGCTCCTCGCCCCGGTATTCCTGGTAGTCAGGCAGCACGATGGCGGCGGCCCGCCAAAAGGACACATCGTGTTTGAAGGCGGTCCGCATCTCCGGCGTGATCTCGGGGACTTTGCCGGTGGTGTAAACCTCACGGATCAGGGCCGCGGTCGGTCTCGGCACAGCGCCGAACCGGGCGCGGCCCGATTCGTCTGGGCCGAGGAAGTAGCCACCCGCGAGCGCGAAGTCAGACTTGGCTCGCTGCCACTCCATCGCCTGCGGGAACTCCTCTGACGTCACGGGCACCGCGACGAGGGTCCGTCCCGAGGGGATCCACTCCTTCCAGGCACCAGACGTGATGAACGCGGGAGTTCCCGGGTGGTGCTTGGCGGGGATCGGCACGGGCAGGATCGGCAGGATCGCGATGATGAGAGCGAGCCACGCCAGACGGCGTTGTTGTGTCTTCTCGATCCGCCGCACGAGATCGACACAAACGACCAGCAGCGCACCGATCACTGGCACGAGGATCAGTCCAAACCGGACGGTGATGACGTGCCCCATGAGCGGAAGCTTCTGCAACACCAGCCACGGCAACGGAATCCCGGTGCCACGCCGGCCGACCATGAGCGTGGTGCCCAGGCTCAGGATGAAGAACACGCCAGCTGTCATGGCCAATGCCTTGATGAGCGTCCGGTGCCAAAGCCAGATCATCACGACGGCCATGAGGATGAGCAGCGGCCAGCCGAAGAAAGTGTTCTCTTCACTGATGTTCCACGACAGGCGGTTCGGGCCGGGCAGCCCGCCAAACGACAGGCGCGAGAACGCTGGATAGGACGCCAGGTCGGCGCGATAGTTGGCGACACTTGACGGCAGGCCGTGATAGGTCTGCCCGCCGAAGAACTGGCGATAGAGCGGATAAGCCAGCGCGACCGCGGCGATGGCCGCCGCGATCCAAAGCGGTTTGAGGATCGGCTTAACCGGGCGCTTCTCCAGCCACGCGTAGGCGCCCATGAACACAGCTAACGCCAAGGCCGTGTACAGCAACACTTCTTCGTTGATGAACGCCTGAATGACAACGAGAACCCCGAGCACGACACCGCTCTTGACGCTCGCCAGCTTCAAGGCGGCGAGCACGAGGAAGGGCACGAGAAACTGTGCGGTCCAGTTGATGTGCCCGTTGGCGTGACTGATCATGCCGGGGGCGAAGCCGCAGAACGCGCCACCGATCGCCGCCGCCAGCGGTGACTTCGTCAGGAGTTTGCCGAACACGAGAAACCAGCCGAACGCGGTTCCCGCGAGCCCCAGCACCAGCAGCACGAGGAAGGACACCTCGGCGCCAAACAACATCGTCACCGGGACCATCGGAATCGTCAGCGCGAGCGCGCCGGTGTTGGCCATGAGGTTGACGCCATCGGGGACGTTGAGCAGGTGGGTGAAGAACGGGTCGACGCCCTCGGTGACGACGCGCTGCGCGTGCCTCAGGAACCAGATGAACTGGGACTGATCAGAGTTGATTTCCACCCGGCGGTGCGCGAGGTCCCGCCATAGCCGGGCTGTAATGAACAGCCCGGCCAGCAGATAGCTAGCGGCGACGATGATGTAACGCCACTTGAAAGGTGAGCCCGAGTCTTGGTGAGCCGCCGTCCGAGCGTGCTCAATTAACCGCCTCGTCCGCAGATTCACCTTTTCTTTCTAAGGCATTTATTCGAAATGAGGAGCGTAAGCGCCAAATTGCCGGTCGCCAGCATCGCCAAGGCCCGGCGTGATGAACATGCTCTCGTTGAGACCGTCGTCAATGGACGCGGTCACCAGTTTGAGGGGCAGCCCGGACTGTTCCAGGCGGCGGATCGCTTCGGGCGTCGTCAGGGCGCACAGGACGGTCATGTCAACGCAGCCTCGCGCGGACAGAAGACGGCAGCAGTGCTCCAGCGAGCCACCCGTCGCCACCATCGGGTCCAGCACCAGAACCGGCCGCGTGGACAGGTCGTCGGGCAACGACTCCATGTAGGGGCGAGGCTCGAACGTCTTCTCGTCACGGGCCAAGCCCACGAAACCCATCGAGGACTCCGGCAGCAGGGCGAGGGTGGCGTCAGCCATCCCGAGCCCGGCGCGCAGCACCGGCACGATCAGTGGCGGGTTCGACAGGCGCGTGCCCTTGGCGACCGCGACTGGCGTGTGCACCGGGAACGTCGCCGCCTCAAAGGTGCGGGCCGCTTCATAGGCGAGCATCGTTGTCAGCTCGTGCAGGGCGGCCCGGAAGTTGGCCGAATCGGTGCGGGAGTCACGCAACGCGGTTAGCCGGGTCTGCGCGAGCGGGTGTTGCACGACGAGTACGTCCACGGCATCACTCTAGGGCAAGTCAAACCGTCCCGGTCGCGATGGCCATTTGCGATCTGGCCGGCATCCGCCGCACGCTGTCGTAGATGCCGAGGATCGCCTCAACGAACGCTTGCGGCGTATGCCTTTGCGCGTTGACGCGAGCGTTCGCGCCGAGCGCACGGGCGAATTCGCGCTCCCGCAACAGGCCTATGATGCCCTCAGCGAAGGTGTCCTTCGTGGCCAGGACGGCCTGCCTCTGGAGTACCCCCTTTTCATAGAGCACCTCATCGAGCAGCACGCTGGGGACCCCGGCGAGCGCGGCCTCTTGCAGCACCAGAGCCTGTGTGTCGGTCAGCGACGGGAAGGCGAAGACCTCCGCCGCCTGGTAGGCCGCGGCGACTTCCTCAGGCGGCAACTGTCCGGTCACGACGATCCGGTCGGTGCGGATCATCCGCTTGAGCCAGCGCGGCTCGTAGACCGCGCCGATTAGCACCAGCTTGGCGTTGGGCTCGGCTCTCAGCACCTGCTCGAAAGCCGGGATCAAGGTCTCGACGCCCTTCTCGCGGTTGACCCGCCCCACGAAGAGCACCACCCGGTCGGTGTCCGCGATCCCCCATCTGCGCCGCCAGCCCGGGGCCGCGTCTCGCTTTTCCACCCCAGTGGGTACTAGGTAGAGCTTGCGTGGATCCACGGGCAGCGTGATCCGCTCTAGGACTGCCGCCGTCGGCACGATCACGGCGCTCGCGGTCCCGAGCAGCAACTCGTTGCCCGCATCCAGCGCCCGCTGCCGGCTGGTAGCCGAAGCGTCGGGGCAAGGGCGGCCTAGTTTCCACGCGTAGAGGCGGGCCATCGTCCACAGCGCGGGCGCGGGCACCCGGTAAGCGGCGGCGTAGGCGTGCAGATCCGTGTGATAGGTCTGCACCAGCGGGATGCTCAGCCGTTGCGCGAGCAGGACGCCCAGCAGCCCGGCCGGGCCGGGACTGTGCACGTGGACTATGTCGGGCCGGTGTCCAGCCAGCTCCGCGATGAGCCGGTCGCGGCCGCCGGTGACAGGCCAGTGCGCCAGGCGCAGGTCAGCTACTCCACAGGGCAGCGAAGGAAGGCTGACCTGGCCTCTTGGCGCCACGATCGTGCTGGTGTGGCCGAGCGTCTCCAACGCGGCGCTCAGCGTGCGTAACGAGGTAATGACCCCGTCGCGTCGCGGCAGGTACGTATCGGTGAAGTGCAGTATCCGCACAAGCAGCAGATTCGCTGGGTACTGCCAATACCCCATGTCCAGGTCGTAACCGAATGGTGAAACGTAGACTTCGCCTTGTGAACAACGCCGAGCTAACGCGCATCCTCCACGGGCTGCCGGGCGTCGACAAAGTTGGTGCGGAGGCGCGGGCGGCCAGCCTGGGCACCCGGTCCATCAAGACCACGGCCAAGGCCTGGGCGATCGACACCGCGATCCGCATGGTGGACCTAACCACCCTCGAAGGCGCTGACACTCCCGGCAAGGTCCGGGCCCTGTGCGCGAAGGCCAGACAACCCGATCCCAGTGACCAGACTGTCCCCTCCGTCGCGGCGGTGTGTGTCTATCCCTCGATGGTCCCGACAGCTGCAGAAGCTTTGAAAGGCTCAGGGATTCACCTGGCCAGCGTCGCCACCGCCTTCCCGAGCGGGCAGGCGCCCCTGAGCGTCAAGCTCGACGACACCAAGGCGGCTGTTTCGGCCGGCGCCGACGAGATCGACATGGTGATCAGCCGCGGCGCGTTCCTGGCTGGCCGTTATCTGGACGTCTACGACGAGATCGTGGAGGTCAAACGGGCCTGCGGCGACGCGCACCTCAAGGTGATCCTGGAGACGGGCGAGCTGGCCACCTATGACAACGTGCGCCGTGCCTCCTGGCTGGCCATGCTCGCCGGTGGCGATTTCATCAAGACCTCAACCGGCAAGGTCACCCCGGCCGCGACTTTGCCCGTCACGCTGATCATGCTGGAAGCCGTGCGCGACTTCCTCGCCGAAACCGGCCGCAAAGTCGGCGTGAAACCGGCCGGAGGCATCCGGACCACCAAGGACGCCATCAAGTACCTGGTGATGGTGAACGAAGTGGCCGGTGAAGGCTGGCTCGACCCGGACTGGTTCCGCTTCGGTGCTTCAACGTTGCTCAACGACTTGCTGATGCAGCGCCACAAACTGGCCACCGGGCACTATTCCGGCCCCGATTACTTCACTTTGGACTAAGCCATGTTTGAATACGCGCCCGCTCCAGAATCCCGTTCCATCGTCAACATCAAGCCCTCGTACGGGCTGTTCATCAACGGGTCGTTTGTGGACGGATCATCGTCGTTCAAAACGATCAATCCGGCGTCGGAAGAAGTGCTCTCCGAGGTCGCCTCGGCAGACGCCAGCGATGTCGACAAGGCGGTCAAGGCCGCCCGCACGGCGTTTAGCAAGACGTGGGGCAAGATGCCCGGCAAGGAACGCGCGAAATACCTCTTCCGGATCGCGCGCCTGATCCAGGAACGCTCCCGTGAACTCGCCGTCCTCGAAAGTCTCGACAACGGCAAGCCCATCAAGGAATCCCGCGATGTCGACCTGCCTTTGGTGGCCGCGCACTTCTTCTACTACGCGGGGTGGGCCGACAAGCTCGGCTACGCCGGCTTTGGCCCGAATCCGAAGCCGCTAGGTGTTGCAGGACAAGTGATTCCGTGGAACTTCCCGTTGCTCATGCTCGCGTGGAAGATCGCGCCCGCACTGGCCGCCGGCAACACGGTCGTGCTCAAGCCGGCCGAGACGACACCCTTGACCGCGTTGCTGTTCGCCGAGATCTGCCAGCAGGCTGACCTTCCGCCCGGGGTGGTCAACATCGTGACCGGCGCGGGCGAGACAGGTGCCGCGATCGTCGAGCATCCCGATGTGAACAAGGTGGCCTTCACCGGGTCAACGGACGTCGGGCGCATCATCGCGCGCGCTGTGGCTGGTACCCAAAAGAAAGTCACGCTTGAGCTCGGCGGCAAGGCAGCGAATATCATCTTTGAAGACGCGGCGATCGACCAGGCGGTTGAGGGCATCGTCAACGGCATCTTCTTCAACCAGGGTCACGTGTGTTGCGCTGGCTCACGGTTGCTGCTGCAGGAGTCCATTCAGGACGCGGTGCTGGAAAAGCTCAAGCGCCGCATGACCACTCTGCGCGTGGGTGACCCGCTGGACAAGAACACCGACATCGGCGCCATCAACTCGGCCGAACAGCTTTCGCGCATTCGCACCCTGTCGGAAATCGGGGAGAGCGAGGGTGCCGAGATGTGGCAGGCGCCCTGCGACCTTCCCGCGCACGGATTCTGGTTCCGCCCAACGATTTTCACCGGCGTCTCGCAAGCTCACCGCATCGCGCGCGAGGAGATCTTCGGCCCGGTGCTGTCGGTGCTGACGTTCCGCACGCCGGCCGAAGCGGTGGAGAAAGCCAACAACACGCCCTATGGCTTGTCCGCGGGTGTGTGGACAGAGAAGGGCTCGCGCATCCTGCAGATCGCCGATCAACTGCGGGCCGGGGTCGTGTGGGCGAACACGTTCAACAAGTTCGATCCCACGGCACCGTTCGGTGGGTACAAGGAATCTGGATACGGTCGCGAGGGTGGCCGCCACGGGCTGGAGGCATACCTTGCGGCTTAACGTGCGTAAGACGTACAAGCTCTACATCGGTGGAGCGTTCCCCCGCAGCGAGTCAGGACGGACCTACGAAGTGGACGGTCAGAACGCGGCCCTCGCCTCCCGCAAGGACGCGCGCGACGCCGTGCTGGCGGCCCGTGCCGCGTTCGGCAAATGGTCCACGGCCACGGCCTACAACCGCGGCCAGATCCTTTACCGCGCGGCGGAAATGCTGGAGGCACGGCGCTCAGAGTTTCCGGCTGGTGAAGTCGACGACGCCATCGACCGCCTTATTTGGTACGCGGGCTGGGCCGACAAACTGGCACAGGTGACAGGCAGCGCGAACCCTGTGGCGGCACCGTATTTCAACATCTCGTCACCGGAGCCAAGCGGTGTCATCGCGATCGCGGCACCGGCGGGTTTCCTGGGCTTGGTCAACGTCATCGCCCCGGCGATCGTGTCCGGCAACACCTGTGTCGTCGTAACAGAGTCAGCGATTGAAGCGATCACGTTCGCCGAAGTGCTTGCCACGTCTGATCTTCCGGGCGGTGTCGTCAACATCCTCACTGGCTTCGCCAAAGAGGTCGCCCCGTGGCTCGCCTCGCACGACGACGTCAACGGCCTCGACCTCACCGGTGTCACCGACGCTGAACTCGCGACGGAACTCGAGCGCCAGGCGGCCGACACCCTCAAGCGGGTCATCCGTCCCAGCACTCCAAAGTGGACGGACGATCCCGGCCTGGGCAGAATGACGGCGTTCCTGGAAACCAAGACCGTTTGGCACCCGAAGGGCGTCTGATTTGCCGACCGTCTCCGGGCCGGTCAGCGGCACGTCGCTGACCGCCCCACTGTCCGCGGTGGAGTGCGTCTGGTTCAAGGTGCGAGTCGATTCGTGGCAAGCGCACAAAGACCTGCACCACCGCGACACCGTCTACTTTTCCCGCTCAGCCGAGCCGTTCTTCATCGGCGACGTCCCCGTGAGCCCAAGTCTCGCGGAAGGCACCGTGTCAGTGACCGAGACGTTCACCGGCAAACGCCCGCCGTCGGCCGAGGAGACACCACTGCTGCACCTGCTGGCCAGCCGGGGCTTGATCGACCCCAAGGCACTGCACCGGCGGGCGCACTTGCTCGACGAAATCGTCTGGGAAACCACCGAATACGTGCTCACCCCCGGCACAGCCCTAACCGTGCGCGGCCGCCGGTCCCGCTCAGGGCTCCTCAAACCTTCTTTGTTCGCGCGGTAAACAGATCACCGTCCTCGCAGCGTCCTTAGGAACGTGGACGAAGCATTCGAGCAGTATGTGCACGCCCGTGGCCGGGTGCTGCTGCGCTTCGCCTATGTGCTCTGTGGAGATCATCACCTAGCGGAAGACCTGGTCCAGGAGGTTTTGGCCAAGGCACATCGCCGGTGGTCGCGCATCGAGGCGGAGCAGCCGGATGCCTATCTCAAGCAGGCCCTGGTACGCACTCACCTGTCCTGGTGGCGGCGACTGTCCAATCGCGAGACGCCTCGTGAGGTGATGGCTGAGCCGGCCGGGCCGGATTTCGCGCAACATATGGCGGTCCGCGATGAGCTGTGGCGGCTGCTCGCGAGCTTGCCTAAGGCCCAGCGAACCGTTTTGGTGCTGCGGTTCTTCGAAGACCTAGACGATGCGCGCATTGCTGAGGTGATGGCGTGCTCGCAGGCCACGGTCCGCGTGCACGCCTTTCGGGGGCTCAGCAAACTGCGCTCGTCGGTTAGCCCACGGGAAGTGATCACGGCATGAACCTCACCGATGAACTCCGGCTCACGATGCGTGATCACGCCGAAGCCGCTCCTGAAGGGACGAGTTTGATGGCCGCTGTCAGGACCCGGTCGCAGCAACAGCAACGGCGGCGGCGGACGATCGGGGTCAGCGTCGCGCTGGTGGCCGCCGTTGGTGTCGCCATCCCGGTTCTGTTGATGCGACAGTCGCCGGCTCCGACGCAATCGGCGGGCTCGAACCTCGTGTGGGTCGGCGAGATGACGCGCCCGTACCCAGCGGATCTGAATCTCGAAGGGGTCGAGTTCGACTACTACGGCGTCGGCGGAGCGGGCGGCTACCGGCTGGAAAATGGGCGCGCTTACAACGGCACCGGAGAGGGCGAATACGTGTCGATCGGGACCACCGAAGACGCTCCGGCGACCTGGCAAGGCGTATCGAGCACAGCTGATTCCGTGCGGGGACGGCCAGCGCTAGCCTGGTCGGGAACGCTGAACGGCAAGGCACATGTCCGGCTGACCTGGCAGGACGAGAAGGGCCGCTGGCTGGCCGTTTCCAGCGCGGTCTACAAAGCTGACACCCCCACGTTTATCAAGACAGTCGCCGAGACACTCAAGCCCGGCACCTGGCGCATCGCCATTCCCTATCGCTTCGCGAAGCTGCCAAAGAATGTCTATATCGTCACGGCCAGCCAGCAGCGCGTTTGTTTCGCTGTGATCGGTCAGCAGAAGGAAGCCTTGTGTTTCCAGGACGGTCCGCCCGCGACAGATCAGACAGGCAAAGAGGTGACGGTGCGCGGGCAGACGGGACGGCTCGCCGAGCAGCCAGATGGCTCGACGACACTGGCTCTGCCGCTCAGCGATACGCGCTGGATGATGGCCTCCGCCGCGCCTGGAGTCCTCACGTCACCAGCAGATCTTGCGGCGATCGCGGAATACGCGACCGCGGAGCAACACCCCGGGCTCTAGTGACCTGCGTCATCCGGCACGATGGGTGTTGTGCGCCCGTTTGATCCGAGACTGATCCGGCATGTCCCGGCCATGCGCCGCGACGTCGCCCTGCTGGCGGTGCTCGGAGTCGCGACGGCGCTTTCGATCGTGATCGCGGCCAGTGCCTTGGCGAAGGCGCTGGCCGCGTTTTCTGTTCCGGCCCTGGCCACTTTCGTGGCGGCGCTCGGCGCTAGAGCGGTGTTCACGGGACTCAGCGGTGTGGTGACTGCCCGCATGGCCGCGACCGTGAAGGCGCAACTGCGCGGCGAGCTCCTGAAAGCGGCCGGAAACGCGGGGCCGGTGTGGCTGGGCGGCCAGCGAGCTGGCGAGCTGGCCACACTGACCGGCCGCGGACTGGACGCTTTGGACGGTTACTTCACCGGTTACCTGCCGCAACTCGTGCTCAGTGTCACGGTGCCGCTCGCGGTGCTGCTGACCCTGGCCTTCGCTGATGTGACCTCAGCCGTAATCGTGCTGCTGACCCTGCCGTTGATTCCGGTGTTTGGCATCCTCATCGGCTGGCAGACCCGGGTCGCGACGGAACGTCAATGGCGCCGGCTTCGCTTGCTGGGCGGGCATTTCCTGGACATGGTGACCGGGCTGGCCACGCTGCGGGCGTTCCGCCGCGCTGGCGCACAGGTGGCGGCCGTGCGGGAGATGGCCGACCGCCATCGCAGCGCGACCATGAAGACGCTGCGGATCGCCTTCCTGTCCGGCCTGGCCTTGGAATTGGTAGCCACGATTTCGGTCGCACTGGTCGCGGTGCCCATCGGCATCCGGCTGCTGTCGGGCGGGCTGACGCTTGGTACGGCGATGTTGGTGTTGCAGCTGACGCCGGAGGCCTATGCCCCCCTGCGCATCGCGGGCACGCGGTTTCACGCGAGCATGGAAGGACTGACGGCGCTCGATCAGGCGTTCACGTTGCTTGCCGCCGCACCCACGGCTAAGGCATCCACTCCGGTCGCTGGCTTCACCGAGCTCGTGCTCAAGGACGTCTCGGTGAGTTATGAGCGCGAGACGGCGCTGTCCTCAGTGGTCCTGACGATCCGCGCGGGCGACCGCATCGCGCTCACCGGTCCCAGCGGCGGCGGCAAGAGCACTTTGCTCGCTTTGCTACTTGGCTTCGTGACCCCCACCGAGGGAACCATTCTCATCGACGGGGTTGATCTATCTACTTTGGACCGGCCCGCCTGGCGTTCCAACATCGCGTGGGTACCACAAAAGCCGCATCTGTTCGCGGGAACGCTCGCCGCCAACATCAGCCTGGGCGACCCTGACGCTCCTCCGGAGGCGATCGACGCGGCAGCCAAGGCGGCCGCTCTCCCGCACGACCTCGGCATCGTCCTAGGCGAACGCGGGCACGGCATGTCCAGTGGGGAGCGGCAGCGCATCGCCATCGCCCGGGCCTTCCTGCGCGACGCCGGCCTGCTGTTGCTCGACGAGCCAACGGCTCGCCTCGACCGGGTCAGCGAAGCCGCCGTGATCTCGTCCACGATCGCGCTCGCCGAAGGCAAGACAGCACTGATGGTCGCCCACCGCCCGGCGATGCTGACCGCGGCGACCCGCGTCCTGCACGTCGAAAACGGCACCGTCACCGAACTCCCTACCCCGGCTCTGCATCCCGAGCCCGCCGGCGATCCCGCGACAGCCGGAGTCATCCAATGACGCGGCCCCGCGCTGCCGGTCCGATGCAGAGCCCGGGGGAGCGCATGACCGCAGGAGGCGCTCAATGACACGGTCAGGCACTGCCGGTGCGGTTGTGGCGCGGAGCGAAGCGGTGAGCCCGAGCGTGACGGTGTCTGCCGCTGGGGGCGGGTTGTTGCGGCCCTTCTGGTGGCGGCTAGTCGGCGCTGGGCTGCTCGGTGCGCTGACGGAGGCTGCCGGGATCGCCCTGCTGGCCACCGCGACTTGGCTGATCATGACCGCGGCCGGGCAGCCTCCATTGCCCGCACTCACGGTCGCGATCGTCATGGTGCGGGCCCTGGCGATCGGGCGCGGGACGTTGCGGTACACCGAACGGCTCGCCAGCCACGACGCCGTGCTGCGGATCGTCACCGAGGTGCGGGCGAAACTGTTCGCCGCACTGACGACACGGCCGCTGGCACGGAACGCCGACGCGCTCAGCCGGATGGTGTCCGATGTGGACGCCGTGCAAGACGCCGTCGTGCGGGTCGCGCTGCCGTTCTTCGCCTGTGGGCTCATCGCCCTACTGACCGCCGCTGGTGGATTCCTGTTTGGGCCGCTCACGGGACTCGCGCTGGCCGCTGGACTGCTGGTCACCGCCGTGCTCGTGCCGTATCTCGGCTACCGGCTGGCCCGCTCAGCCTCGGCTCAGCTCGCCCCGCTGCGGGCGGCCTACGCTGTCACGACGGTCGACGTGGTCCACGGTGCGGCCGACCTAGCCGCGTATGGCGCCGCGGCCCGCTACGAGGCTGTGGGAGCCGCTCAGGCCGCCGAACTGTCCGCTGTGGAGCGCCGCCTCGCCCGCCGCTCGTTCGCCCTCGACACCCTGTCGACCATCGTTAGTGGACTGACCGCTGCGGCTGTGCTGCTCGCCGCACGGGAGCAAGGCACCTCGCTCGTGTGGGCGGCAGCGCTCACCATCGCCGCCCTCGGCACCGGGGAACTCACGCTCGCCCTGCTCGCTGCCGCTCGCAAGCTCGCCGAAATCCAGGAACCGCTGCGCCGCCTCGGCGCCCTGGGCATATCGCTGCGCCCCGCTTTGCTCTGCACCCATAGGGACAGTTTTATGCAGCCCGCTGTGCCTCTATCGGTGCAGAGCAAAGGGGTGGAGCAGACCGTGCCTGAGGTGCGGCTCGACAACGTTTCCGTGGACGGGCGGCTATACGGCATCAGCCTGGCCCTGCCGCCGGGACACAAAGTCGCCGTCATCGGACCGTCAGGCGCCGGCAAGAGCACGCTGCTTCAGGTGATCGCGGGCGCGATCAAGCCCGATCACGGGACGGTGACGCCAACGGTGGCGGAGTTCACTGTCGCGACAGGACTGATGGCCGACGCGCATGTGTTCCACGCCACGATCGAGGACAACCTGCGGATCGCGAAACCTGACGCGACTGATAGTGAACTTCGGTCGGCATTGGACACGGCTGGGCTCACTGAGTACCAGATAGATGTCTTGGCGGGGGAAGACGGAGCGGCACTGTCCGGCGGCCAGAGGCAGCGACTGGCTCTGGCCCGGGCAATCCTCGCGGCACCACCGGTGTTGCTGCTCGACGAGCCGACCGAGGGCCTCGACCCGCGACACGCCGTCGCCGTGCTTCGTTCCGTTTTGGAAAGCGCGCGCGACCGGACCGTCGTTGTAGTCACCCATCATCTTCAAAGTCTCGATCGCTTGGAGTTTGACGAGATTATCGAGATGGACGCGGGCCGCCTCCTATCGCTCAGCCGGAACCACTAGGGTGTCTGCGTAGTCGCGAACGCGACATCACCCCGGTAGGAGGTAGATATGGCATCAACCATCTGGGACGAGTTTGAAATCTCTCCAGTGGAGATCGCCATGCCCGGCAATAAGGTTGGATTCACGCTTCGGGCATACCGGATGTCGAACGACATCACGCCGACCGATGTGACCGACCGCGAAGACGACGATGCCGTCTTCAACAGCCGAGGCCACCGTTCGCCGCTCGACGAGGACGAGCTGCCGGAGTTCGAGTGGACCAAAGAGCAGCTCGATGAGATCGCGGCCGCCGAAGCCGATGACGACCTCGCCGAAAAGGCTGCCGAGTCCGCCGACGACGATGACGCTGAAGACGATGATGCTGAAGACGACGAGGCTGAAGACGACGAGGACAAGGAGCCGGAGGCGCAAGAGGTGCCGGTTTTCCTTTCCCACAAAGGAAAACTGCTGCTGTTCAAGTCGGCCGAAGGCCTGGCCAAGTTCGTCAAGTCCAAGGAACCACACGACCTCGCCCAGCTTGAGCAGTGGAAGAAGTTCTCCTCCACGATCAAGGCGAGCGATGTCGAAGTGGGCGACGAGGACACGTACGAACTCGACCTCGTCGTGGACAACCTGCGCGCCGGACCGGACGCCTGGGACGCAAATTTGGTCCTAAGTGCTGGTGAACTGGCCCGGGATATCGGCTACGCTCTGCGTCTGCAGCCGGTGATCGTCGCTTTGTCCCCAGGGTCCCCTCTGGACGATCTCGACGAGGCTCTGCGCGCGACCGGATTTTTTGCAAAACGCAAGCTCCGCAAAATCGGGTCCGAGCAGGCATCTCTCGGCTGGCGGACGATTATCGGGAAAATCTCTGCGGCTGTGGACTGGCGCGACTGAACTTCTCCGGGCAGCATCAAGTCTTGGCATGGCAAGTCCGGAGTAGGAGGACGGGTCCGTGGCGCTCGTGCGGGTGTATTGCGGTATCTCATCGACAGCTGAAGGTCGGCTGCCGTTCGCGGTGGTCGATGACTCAGGACGGCTACTGGAGTATTTGGAGCTGACCGACGACGCGGCAGGTTATGCCGCGGTCACTTCCGTGCTGACGGAACGGTTCGGCGGCACCATGGTCGTCATCGCTGTCGACTCCGACGATCACCTGCTCGTGTCTCTGCTTGCCGCCTCCGGCCGTCCCATCGCCTACACCGATGACGAGACGGCTGACGACTTCGCTGACCGCTTCGCCGACGACGAGTCGATGGATGAAGTTCAGGCCACGCCCGACGAGCGCCGTGCTGTTGGCCTTGCCCGTGCTCTGCAAGCCGGAGCGCTTTCCGGTGGGGTCGCGCCGACTCCCCGTGAGTTCTCCGCTCTCAAGCCATTGCTGGCGGCGCACACCGCTATTTGCACTGGACGCCACGCTGCCGCTGTCGCGCTGCGCGAAGTGCTGCGTGAGCTTTACCCGGCTGCCCTTCGGGCCTACCCCGATCCGGCTGAGCCGATCGCTCTGGCGATGCTTGACGCCCTGCCAGAGCCAAGCCTGCTGTCCGCCGCCGCGGGCAAGGGCCGCGATGCGGCCGTCACCGTGGCGGCCCGCCTCGTGGCTGACGGCATCTGCGACAACCAGACCGCCCTCGACGCGGTGACCGCACTGCGCGTCGCTATTCAGGAAACCCCGCGCCGCAACGGGGTGGCCAAGCAGCTCAACGAGACCGTCGCCGATGTCGTGCGGTCCAGCGTCGCCGCGGTGCGCTCCGCCGATGCCGCAGCGACGATCCTGATCCACTCGATGAGTGAACGTGTGACGCCCAAGGGTGTTTCCGCCCTAGCTGCCGCGGCACCACGCCGCCGCATGCAGCCCACTCCGATGGCCGCTGTCCGCCCGGTCAGCCCGGCCCCGGTCGCCCCGCAGCCCGTGGTGCCGATGCCCCGCCAGCCGGTGGCCGTGCCCGCGATGACCCTGCCACCGGTAGTGCCACAACCCGTTGCACCGCAACAGGTTCCGGCTCAGCGTCCGGCGTGGGCGGCAAACACTCCGCCACCGCCAACGCCACCGGGCTTCGAGCCAACGCCGGTCACCGGCATTCCGACCATCGTGGCCGCCTCAGCTCCGCCCGCTCAGGCCATGCCCCCGGCCTACTCGGCTCCTACCGCGCATCCGGTTTCGCCTGCGCCTTCAATGCCGTCCATGCCAGCAATGCCTATGTCGACGCCGATGCCGATGCCTTCGATGCCGCCCATACCGCAGATGCCTGTGATGCAGGCACCACCGGTCATGCCTGCGGCACCGGCTGTTCCGGTGCAGCGGGCCGTGCCAGGCGGCCCGGTTTCCCCCGAGCCGCTGGCTCCGTTCGTGCCGACGCTCACCAACGCTGTGATCAACAGTGAGCGGGCCGCGCGCGGATTCACGCCCGCGCCAGCTCCGCCGATCTCGCGCGACAGCTGGCCGCTGGTCAACGAGCCCGAAGACGACGGCCTGCCCGCCGTGGCACCGGTTTCGCCCGCCCGGATCACTCCGCCGTGGCAGGCAGAGGATCTGGTCCCGCCGCCGTCCTTGCGTCTCGTGGAGCCGGAACCGGTGGCCGCGGCAGCCGCGCCCAACCTTCGCCTCGTCGACGACAGCGCGCTGACGGCCCGGATTCCCAAGACACCACGCCGCACCGAACGGGCGCCCGAGCCCGGCATCGACGACACCGACTTGCTGATCTTCTCGTCCATCCCGTCCGCCTGGTTCGACCGTGAGTCCGAGGGTGAGTCCACCTGGAACTCATCGCTGGACGACAGCTGGCGGGCAGCCGAAGCGGCGTCGCTGCACCCGTCCGTCGGGGCTGACACCCGGGCGGGCCTCCCGCAGCGGGTGCCGCAGGCCAACCTCGTCGCCGGCAACGCCAACAACGACCGGCCGCTGCGCATCGTCCGCGATGCCGGTGAGATCGCCGCGCACACCAGCAGCTACTTCCGCGGCTGGCGCCGGGGCAACCAGGAAGTCGGCGGCTACGGCCTCGGCGGCCGCCCGGGACGCGAGTCGGCCAACGGCTGGGACTTCAGCCGCGAGCACGAGCTACGCGACGACCGCGGAGAATACGGCCAGCGCGCTGTTAACTATCGGTAGTTGTGTCCTTGGCCATATCGCCTGGGCTTGACCTCGCGGTATGGCTCCTAGCAGCATTCATGCAATGATCCGACCCCACATCTCCCGGCGCCACGCGCTTACCGGGGGTATTGGCCTGGCCGCAGGAGGGCTACTCGCCGCCTGTTCCACGCCGACCGGAACCCCCGCGGCCCCAGCCCCCAAGGTCACGGCCCAGGCAGGCGTCAACGAACTTGTCGTCGGCGCCAACCTCGAGCTCACGGGCACCGGATCAACGTTCGGCAAGCTCCAGGAGCAAGCTCTGCTCATCGCGGCCGCCGAGATCAACAGCACCGGCTTGCAGTTCGGTGACCGCCGCATCCCGGTTCGCTTGGTAATCAAGGACAACGGCGGCGTGCCCGCGAGCGCCAGCCAGGTGACGCAGCAGTTGATCGACAAGGAAAAGGTCAGCGCCATCATCGGCGGCACCACGGTGGAAACCGGGCTGAGCATGCTCGCCGTCGCCGAACAGCGCAAGGTCCCCCTGCTGTGCCTCGCCAGCGGCGACGACATCTCCGTCCCGCTGCCGCAGCGCAAGTTCATCTACAAGCTCGGGCCCAACTCCTCCGACGTGGCGACCGTGCTGGCCCGCGAGATCCGCCGGCTTGCGCTGCCCAGCGTCGCCCTGCTCGCGAGCCCCGACGGCCACGGCGAAGGCGGAACCAAAGCGCTGCCGCGTGCCCTAGCCGCCGCCGGGATCACCCACACCACAACGGTCCGCCTGCCGCAGGCCACTCATTCGTTCGCAGACGCGGCGAAACAAATCAACGCCTCCAAGGCCAAAGCCGTCGTGATCTGGGCTCAGGCACCCGTTAGCGCCGCCGCGGTGGCTGCTGTGCGGGCAGCTGGGTACACAGGCAAGATATTCCTCGACCCGGGCGCCGGTGCTGACGAGACGCTCACGGGAGAAAACAGCGGGGCGGTCGACGGGACCTACATCGTGCACCCCACCGTCCTAAGTGGAGCGCCACTGACCGCCACGACACCCTCCGGGCGGGCGGCACGAGACTTCATCTTCCGCTATATCCAGCAATACGGCACCTATAGCGGCTTCGCCCCGTACGCGGCGGACGCGCTCAACCTGGTGGCCTTCGCCGCCAAGCGAGCCGCGCACGTCGACCCACAGCGGTTGCGTGGACGCCTGGAAGCCGGTGCGGTGGAAGGAATCGCGGGTGCTTACGCGTTCCAGCCCATCTCACACGGCGGCCTGGAGCCAGACGCGCTGGTGCTCTTCGTGGCCCGGCAAGGTGCTTGGATCCGGCTCTAGCAGCCGGATCCCCTCACGCCCCTACGCGCTGGCGCCGCATCGAAAGCACGTACTCCACAAGGGAAATCAGCACGTTCTTCGTTGATTCGCGGTTACGCGCGTCGCACGTCACGACCGGAACGTCATGTGAGATCGCCAAGGCGTCCCGCACGTCGTTGGGGTCGTGATACTGCATGCCGTCGAAGCAGTTGATCGCGATCAGATATGGCAGCTTGCGGTGCTCAAAGAAGTCGATCGCGGCGAAACAGTCGGCGAGACGCCGAGTGTCCACCATGACGACCGCACCAATCGCACCGCGCACCAGCTCATCCCACATGAACCAGAAGCGCGTCTGGCCCGGCGTTCCGAACAGGTAAAGGATCAGGTCACGATCGATCGAGATACGCCCAAAGTCCATGGCCACCGTAGTGGTGGTCTTGTTAGGAATCTGGCGCGTGTCGTCGACGCCGACACCCGCCGAAGTCATGATGGCTTCAGTGGTGAGCGGCGTGATCTCCGAAACAGAGCCCACCAACGTCGTCTTGCCGACGCCGAAGCCGCCGGCGATGACGATCTTCGCCGATGTCACCCGTCCCGTGTTGGGACGCTGTGACATGTCAGAGCCTCCGAAGTCCACTCAGCACCCTCTCAAGCAGTTCTGTACCGACAGAATCGTTGCTATCGAACGATGTCGGCTCGTACACCGCGACCAGGCCATCGGCCGCCATGTCGGCGATCAGCACACGTGCCACGCCGAGCGGCAGCTTCATCCTGGCCGCGATCTCCGCGAGCGACTGCACTTTGCCATCGCAAAGCGTGGCGATGTGCTGATGTTCGCGGCCGTGCCCGCCACGGTTGCCGGTGCTCGCGTCCCGGCCCCGCACCGTCGTCTCTACCAGTGCTTCGATCGCGATCTCCAGCCGGGGCCGGGTGCGACCGCGGGTAACGGCGTATGGCCGGACCAGAGCCCCGGTCGGCTCTTCCCTATCTGGCAACGTCGCCGTCACCCCCTCTCCCTACCAGTGGTGTCCGAAGTGGACAACTGCCGGTTAACCAATCACCCCAGCGGCGCTGCGGGGCGCCGGGGTCAGGGCGTCGCCCACCCGGTCAACCAGCAAAGCCATTTCGTAGCCGACCTGCCCGACATCGCAGCTACGCGACGCGAGCACACCGAACGACGAACCGTCCGAAATGGACATGAGGAACAGGAAACCGTTGTCCATCTCCACGACGGTCTGCAGCACGGCTCCGCCTTCGAAGCAGCGAGCCGCACCCTGGGTGAGGCTCACCAGCCCGGAAGCGATGGCGGCGAGCTGATCAGCCCGGTCCCGGGGTAGATCCCGGGACGAAGCGAGCAGCAGGCCGTCGGCCGAAACCGCGACCGCGTGGGCGACCCCGGGCACCCGGTCGGCGAAGTTGGCCAAGAGCCAACCAAGATCCTGCGCTGTGGTCATCCCTCGTGCTCCTTGCCGTTCTGGCCTCCGGCCTCGGTAGAGCCCGGATTCTGATCGTCTTTGTGCTGTGTCCGTCCACGCTGGACACCGCGGTGATAGGCGGACAGGAGCCCGCGCACACCTTCTGGCGACCGGCGCTGCACGCTGGTAGTGGCCTTGTCGACGCCACCGGGCACAAGCTGTGCCATCGGCGTGCGCTTTGGCAGTCCAGCCATGGTCGTCTCTTCCGGCTCCTCGTTGACCGAGGCGGCCGCGGTCGCCGCGGCCCAGCCTGCGTCAGCGGCAGTCTGCCACGTGGGCCTGTAGGCGGCGGGCACTCCTTCGCCCTGCCCCATCCGCCCGGCTCCCGCCTGCGCTGTCACCATCTCGTCCCTCGTGCTCGGTGCCTCACCGTTGGCCCCGCCTACCGGGGTCCCGCCGTTAGTGCGGGAGCCGACAGCCGGGAACTGTGCGGTGATCGTAAGGTCTGGCGCACCGTATTCGGGAGTGGATGTCCCGCCATCGTCGACAGCCGTCCGGCGGGTGCTGAACCACGCCGACTCCAGCTCCCGGAAGATCGGGAGTTCCATCGTCTCGTCAGCGTACGGAATGTGCTGCGGGACAACGGGTTGCTGCGACTGCGACGGACGCTCTTCAGCGACCGGCGGCCAGATCGGCGGAGCGGCACCCATCGGCACTTCGTGCCTGGGCGGCGATGACACCGGAACAGCCGAGACCGGAACAGCCGAAATGGGCAGGCTGCTGGCCGGAGGGGCCGAATACGGTGCCAGGCGGTCGTAGGCGTGTTCCTCCGGCGGGGTCTGCCGGGGGATCTGTGAGCCGTAGAAGCTCGCGGGGCGGCCACCTGCGGCCAGTTCCGCGTCGACCGTACGGCGGGGCAGCGGATCGTTTGCGCCACCTTCGTTTGACCCGGCACCGGTCAGGTCTGACCACGCGGGCATGCCTGCTCGGCTGGGCGGGGCCGGAACCGGGGCTGGCATAGGCGGTGGAGTGACCGCTGGCGGCGCGGCGAAGGGGTTCGGCGTCGGGGCGTCAAAGCCACGCGGCGAACCGCTTTCCAGCGCGAGCGGAGCACCAAACGTGTTGCGTGGTGGCACAGCTGGCTGCCGCTGCGGCTCGATCGCGCTCGGCTCACGCGACGGCGCACCGGCGCGGCCGGAAAGCGCCCGTGGGACAAGCACCGCGGTCGGCAGCGTGACGTCGGCGATCACGCCACGCTCGGCTGACGAACGCAGCTCCACCTTGACGCCATGCCGGGCGGCCAGACGGGCGACCACGACGAGACCCATCATCCGGGACACGGCCACGTCCACCATCGGCGGCGTCGCGAGCCGCTCGTTGATGTCGGCGAGCATGTCCGGCTGGATGCCGATGCCGTGGTCTTCGACGTAAAGCACGGCACGGTCACCCACGCGGCGGGCCTCGACCATGACGCTCGAGTCCGGCGGGGAGAACGCGGTCGCGTTATCGAACAGCTCGGCGATCAGGTGCACGAGGTCGTTAACCGCGTGCGCGGCGACCTCGATGTCGCGGTCGACCACACCGAACTCGATGCGCGTGTAGTGCTCCACTTCGGACTGTGCGGCACGGAGCACGTCGAGCAGGGCCGCCGGCTCGCGCTGCACACGGGTGGAGTCGGCACCGGCGAGCACCAGAAGGTTTTCGTCGTTACGCCGCATTCGAGTGGCCAGGTGGTCGAGCTGGAAGAGCTCGGCCAGACGATCGGGGTCTTCTTCACCACGCTCTAGCCGGTCGAGGTGACCGATGAGCCGGTCGACCAGGATCTGCGAACGGCGGGCGAGGTTGACGAACATGGTCGCGACGGAGGATCGCAGGGCGGCCTGCTCGGCCGCGGTGCGGACCGCTTCCAAGTGGACCGCGTTGAACGCCTCGGTCACCTGGCCAAATTCGTCCTTGCTGCGCACCGGCAGCGGTTCAGCGATCTGGTTCGCGACTTGGGCCGGCGACAGCTGTGACGACAGCGCCGGGTCACGCAGCCGGGCCACGGCCTGGGGCAGACCGTATTGGGCGATCGTGAGCGCGCCTTGGCGCAGCTCGCGCAGCGAGCGAGCCATGGAGCGGGCGACGAGCCACGCTGACAGGATGGCGACGATGAGCATGAGGCCGACGAGCGAGCTCTGGATGAGGATTCGCGAGGTGACATCGTTACGCACCGCGAGCGCGGCGGTCTCGACCTTGGCGTCGAGGTATTTCTCGACGTTACGCACCTGGTTCGCATGGTCCTTCATGGCGAGGTCCCACTCGGCCGCGCTGAAGTCGGTCGTGATGGGGGCACCGCCGCCGAGCGACTCGATCTTGCCCTGGTAGCTGGTGGACTTCCGCAGCGGCGGACCGGTGACGGCGCTCTTGTAGTAGTCCACATCTGTTGACAGAGCCACGGACTCGAACGCCCGGTAGGTCTGGTCCTGGCCGACGAGGGCCGACAGGAAGCTCTTGTTGATTTCGGGGGTCATCTCGCCCGCGTCGAACGCCCGCAGCACCACGATGCGTTCCTCGGCGAGGAATTCCTTGCCTGCGGCGATAGCGGCCGCGGCACGAAGGCCATCACCAAGGTCACCACTACCGGCGGACTGCGCCGCCCGGTCCCGGATCTCAAGCAAGTCGCGGATAAGCACCTGATAGGGCGGCGAAACGTCAGACAGCTTGACCTTCAGCTCACCGACCTGCTGGCGCACGGTCTGGAGCCGGCTCAGGCTGTTGTCGATGCGGGTCAACAGGTCGCGCATGCCCGGGTCAGCGTCGCGGAGAGCGTTGCGCTGCTGGGTGTATTCCAGCGCGGCGGCGTCCACCGCACGGCCAGCTTCTTCGAAGGCGGCCCTAGGCGCCTTGCGCTGGTCTTCGTTGTCGGCGGCGAGGGTTTGTACCGCGCCAGCCCGTTCGTTCTGTAGCGCGTCGACCAGGGTTCCCGACTCTTTCACCAGCTGAGACAGCACGCGAATGCGGTCTGCACCGGTGTACGTATCCAGATTGTCCACCAAACCGTTGGTTCCAATAACCAGCGTGGCAAGAACTGGCGGGATCATGATCAGGCCAAGTTTGGCCCAGATCGGCATATCCCTGAGCCGGCCGAATGGCCGCCGGAGACGCGAAAGGAAGCCATTCGATGGCTTTCCAGACCGCTTGCTCACGTCACCGCCCTCTCCTGTTGGTGCCAAAGGCAACGCACATCATCCGGCCCTGCAAAGGTCGGACCCCGAGATTCCATCACGCCCTTAGCAAAGAAGAAAGCCCAGGTTGTTTCTGGCAACCAGGCCAATGGGATGCTCATGGGGATACAGCCCAATGTCGTCAGTGGAGCTACTCACAGTGAGCGTCCAAAATGCCCGAGTTATTCTTCTTGCCGGACCTTCCGGTTCCGGGAAGTCCTACGTAGCTCGGCGAACCGGGCTACCAGTGCTTTGTCTTGACGATTTCTACAAAGACGGCACCGACCCTACCTTGCCTCAAGCGCAGGGCATCGTGGACTGGGAGTCCCCCGAAAGCTGGAATGCGGAGGCCGCGATAGCGGCGATTGCCGAATTGTCCGCCTCTGGTCAGGCACTGATCCCTGTCTACGACATCGGCCAAAGCGCTCGAGTAGCTGATCGGCTATTCGCCATCGACGATCAGTCAATGTTCGTCGCCGAAGGGATATTTGCCGCCGAGCTCGTGACACGGTGCGCTGAGCTGGGACTTCTTGCTGACGCGATAGCCCTGAAACGGCCCCGTACCGTTACTTTCACCCGCCGGCTGGTCCGCGATCTTGCCGAACACCGCAAGGCGCCGTCTGTCCTATTTAGACGTGGGATCCGCCTGTTCCGGGAGGACCCCACGGTACTCGGACGCGCCTACCTGCTCGGTTGCCGCCCGATGTCGGCCCGCAAGATCTGGGCTCGCGTCGAAAGCCTTAAATCAGCTTCGCGTACGCGGGCTTAATGACCTCGTTGATGATCGCCAACCGCTCGTCGAACGGGATGAACGCGCTCTTCATGGCATTGATCGTGAACCACTGCAGCTCGGCCCAGCCCCAGCCGAACGCCTCGCTGAGCAGGAACATCTCGCGGGACATAGATGTGCCGCTCATCAGCCGGTTGTCCGTGTTGACGGTAACCCGGAAGCGCAGGTCACGCAGCATCTTGATGGGGTGAGCGGCGATCGAGGCGGCCGCTCCCGTTTGCACATTCGACGACGGGCACAGCTCCAGCGGAATCCGCTTGTCCCGGACATAAGCCGCGAGCCGGCCCAGCTTTCCTTCGCTGGAAATGTCGTCGACGATCCGCACTCCGTGACCGAGACGGTCCGCTCCGCACCACTGGATCGCTTCCCAGATGGACGGCAAGCCAAAGGCCTCACCAGCGTGAATGGTGAAGTGGAAGTTCTCCCGCTGGAGGTATTCAAAGGCATCGAGGTGCCTGGTGGGCGGATAGCCCGCCTCAGCTCCTGCGATGTCGAAGCCCACGACACCTTCGTCGCGGTAAGCGATGGACAGCTCGGCGATCTCCATCGAGCGGGCGGCGTGACGCATCGCGGTGAGAAGTGTGCCAATTCTGATCGGCGTGCCCTTGTCGCGAGCGATAGCGGAGCCCTCGTCGAAACCGGCCTGCACCGCCTCGACCACCTGCGAGAGGGTCAGTCCCTGGGTCAGGTGCTGCTCCGGGGCGTAACGCACCTCGGCGTAGACGACACCGTCGGCCGCGAGATCCTGGGCGCACTCGGAGGCCACGCGGCGTAACGACGCCTCGGTCTGCATCACCGCAACGGTGTGCGCGAATGTCTCCAGATAGCGCTCAAGCGAACCGGAATCGGCCGCTTCGACAAACCAAGCGCCCAGGGCCGCGGGATCGCTCGCCGGCAAAGAATGCCCGATCTCCTGCGCCAGCTCCACGATCGTCGCCGGGCGCAGCCCGCCATCGAGGTGATCGTGCAGAAGTGCCTTCGGGGCCCGCGTGATTTCATCCAAGCTCAGGGTCACATCAAGGAAGATAGCGCTGTGCTGACCGACCAGATGATCGCCGCGCTGCGCTGCCCCCTGTGCCGTCAGCCACTGCGCGCCGGGCCATCGGTCCTGACCTGCGCCGGCGGCCACAGCTTCGATCTGGCAAGACAGGGATATGCCCTATTGGGTACCGGTAAAGCACTCCCCCTGGGTGACACCGCACCCATGGTCGAAGCAAGGGCGGCGTTCTTCGCGACGGGTCACTTCGATCCGCTGATGCGAGCGGTCGCGCAAAAGGCGTCCGGCGACCTGATCGTGGACCTCGGGGCAGGCCCGGGCACTTACCTAGCGCACGTGCTGGAAAGGCTGCCGCACGCGCAAGGCGTCGCGTTTGACGTCAGCAAACCGGCCCTGAAACGGGCCGCCAAGGCACATCCACGCCTGGGAGCGGTCGGCGCTGACACGTGGGGTGAACTTCCGTTGCGGGACAACAGCATTGACACCGTGCTCAACATCTTCGCCCCACGCAACGGGCCGCAGATGCACCGTGTGCTCAAGCCAGACGGCCAGCTGATCGTGGTCACACCCGAGCCAGGGCACCTGGCTGAGCTGCGCGATCAGCTCGGTCTGCTCAAAGTGGACGAAAGCAAACCAGCCCGCGTGGCCGCGACGCTAAGCGAGTTTTCCGAGGCCAGCCGGGAGGTGCTGACCTGGGAAATGGAGCTAACGGCCGCTCAAGCCACGGCGATTGTCCACATGGGACCCAACGCTTTTCACGCCGCTGGCACGGCTGACGCGATGCGGGTGACCGCGAGCGTGGCCGTGACTACGTGGACAGGTCGACTTCTTCCCACCCCGGCGGATCGTCATGATTCGGCCCGCTGAACACACAGGCCCACTCCAGCGCCCAGCGGCGCTGACCGATCGCGTTGGCGTCAATGACCCCGGGCAGTTCGCCCTCAAGCTTCAGGTAGCCGTAGTCCAGGCAGTAGTGCAGGTCGAGCGCGGCGGCCACAACGGCGGGGTCTCTAGGCGCGGGAAGCGACCGTGCCTGCCACTGAGCGAAGGTCTCGCCAGCTTCGAGGTCCGGCATGATCTGCGCCAGGGATTGCACCGGCCCGAGCGGGTCCAGCACGTGAATCAATCCTAAGATCCAGGCCAGTCCCGCGATCGCGTCCAGGTGCAGGATGAACGACCGCCGGTCACCGATCTCCTCGGTGATCCACGCCCACTCCGGTTCGGTGACATCGGGGGTGAGGTCGTTGTCTTCCAGCCATTTGACGGCCAGTTCCGGCGGCATGCCGAAGGCTCGTTCCAAAATCACGTAAAGGATCGCGGCTCGCCGCTCCAGCTCGATCGTCGGGCGCAGGTCCACGAGGTCACCCGGATCCCAGACGAACGGATAGTTCTCTGGCGGCACGGGCAACCCGACGCGCGTGACTTCTTGCAAGCTGGCAACGCGCACGGCAACGGGATCGGGGGCAGCGATAGGCATGTCGGGCCGGCTAACCGATCCGGTCGATGATCAGCGGAACCGCCGGGCGCGGCAGGCTCTCGATGGTGAACGCGGGTGTCGCCGTCTCCAGCGCCGAGGCGATCCGGCCTGGTTCGTCAGTGCGCAACTCGGCCAGCACGTCGCCCGGGCTCACGCGGTCGCCCGGCTTCTTGTGCAGCACTACGCCCGCGGCGAAGCTCACCGGGTCTTCCTTACGTGCCCGGCCCGCCCCAAGGCGCCACGCCGCTAGGCCGATGCCCATAGCGTCCACAGCGGACACGACACCACCCTGCGTGGCGCGCAAGACCTCGACCTCTTTCGCGGCCGCCATCGGAGCGTCCGGATCACCGTCCTGAGCACGAATCATCTCCCGCCACGTGTCCATCGCCTGACCCGACGCCAAAACCGCCTCAGGGTCCACATCAGACAGTCCAGCGGCGTCCAGCATTTCGCGGGCCAGCGCGAGCGTCAGCTCGACCACGTCAGCCGGGCCACCACCGGCGAGCACTTCGAGGGACTCCTGCACCTCGATGGCGTTGCCGACGGTCAGCCCCAAGGGCGTGTTCATATCGGTGAGCAAGGCGACGGTGTTGACCCCGTGCGCCCGCCCCAGCTCGACCATCGTGCGCGCGAGCTCTCGCGCGTCGTCACTGGACTTCATGAACGCCCCGGTGCCGACTTTGACATCGAGGACTAAGGCCCCAGTACCCTCAGCGATTTTCTTGCTCATGATGGAGCTGGCGATCAGCGGAATGGCCTCAACCGTTCCCGTGACGTCCCGCAAGGCGTAGAGCTTGCGGTCAGCGGGCGCGAGCCCTTCGCCCGCTTGACAAATCACGGCACCGACGGTGCTGAGCTGCTCGACGAACTCCACATTGGACAGTGCCGCCCGCCAGCCGGGAATGGACTCCAGCTTGTCGAGTGTCCCGCCGGTGTGCCCGAGGCCCCGGCCACTCAATTGCGGCACGGCCGCCCCGCACGCCGCCACCAAAGGCGTGAGCGGCAACGTGATCTTATCGCCCACACCACCTGTGGAGTGCTTGTCGACCGTGGGCCGCGTGACGGCGGACAGATCGAGCCGCTCCCCCGAAGCGATCATCGCGGCGGTCCAGCGGGCGATCTCGCGATCGTCCATGCCCCGCAACAGAATCGCCATCGCCAGGGCAGACATCTGCTCGTCGGCGACCACGCCCTTGGTGTAGGCGTCGAGCACCCAGTCGATCTGAGCGTCCGAAAGCGTGCCGCCATCCCGCTTGGTGCGAATGACATCTACAGCATTAATGCTCATGGGCGATCGCCTCCAGGTCCTCAACACCGAACGCGCGCGGCAGCAGTTCAGCCATGGTGAGCGGGCCGTCCTTGGAATCCACGAGCATCTTGGGCCCTCCGTTTTCCCAGAGCAGCTGGCGGCACCGTCCACAAGGGAGCAACGGGTGACCGTCGGCGTCAACGCATGCCATGGCTACGAATCGGCCGCCGCCCGTGGCGTGCAGTTGCGACACCATGCCGCACTCAGCGCAGAGCACCACGCCGTAGGCCGCGTTCTCCACGTTGCAGCCCACGACGACCCGGCCGTCGTCGACCAGCCCAGCGGCACCGACCGGAAACTTCGAGTACGGCGCGTAGGCCCGGTGCATGACCTCGACCGCGGCTTTGCGTAGAGCTGGCCAATCAACCTTTGACATACGGCTTTCCGTCCGCAGCAGGTGCTCTAGAGCGGCCAACCAGTCCAGCCACCGCGAAAATTGTTGCTACATAAGGCAACATGGCGAGGAAGTCACTGGGGATGGGGCTCTGAATCGCCTGCAACAGGGACGACAAGGCGCTCGAGAAACCGAAGAATATCGCGGCCAGGAAGGCACCAACCGGGTGCCAGCGGCCGAAAATCATCGCGGCGAGGGCGATGAAGCCCAGGCCACCGGTGATGTTCTTGGTGAAGCTGCTCGCCGTCACCATCGAGAAGTAGGCACCGCCGAAGCCGGCGACCAGACCCGCGATCATAACGTTGACGTAACGTAGGCCCAGCACCTTGATGCCGACGGTGTCAGCCGCGGCTGGATGCTCTCCCACGGCCCGCGTGCGCAATCCCCATCGCGTACGGAACAAGGCGACCGTGGCCGCCACCACGAGCAGGAGCGCCGCATACGTCAGGATCGTGCCCTTGAACAAGGCAGGCCCAATGATCGGAATCTCAGACAGACCCGGGACTGTCCACACAGGAAGCAGCCCTGGCGAGTTGAACGACTTGGTGTCCTCGCGCATGACCTGTTCATAGAAGAACCCGGTCAGGCCAAGGGCTAGCGCGTTGAGGACGACACCGATGACCACCTGATCCACCAGGAAGCGGATCGCCAGCCACGCGAGAATCAGTGAAATGAGCGCACCGCCAATGGCGGCCGCCACGAGGCCAAACCACTGGCTGCCCACCATCGTGCCGAATAGCGCGGCGAAGAAGGCGCCCGTGAGCAGCTGCCCTTCGATCGCCACGTTGACGACACCGCTGCGTTCACAGAGCACGCCTGCGATCGCGCCGAAGATTAGTGGAAGCGACTTCTCCATCGTGATCTTCGACAGGGAGCTCAGGGGCACCTGGCCGCCGGTCTCGGCGATCTGCCAGATCAGCGCCGCCACCACGAAAAACGCTAGGCCCAAGCCGACGTACAAGCCGAATCGCTTGTTGGTCAGGATGAGCAACGCTCCACAAGCGATGGTCAGCAGCCCGAAGATCAGCGTGCCGACTTTGCCGTTGATGCTGAAGCTCGCGCCACTGGCCGCTGTCGTTTCGCCCAGGAAGAATCTCGCGGGCTCGTTCGGCACGATGGCCGTCAAATACACGGCCGCGATAAGTCCAAGCAGGACCATGATGAGCCCGGCTTTGCGCGTACGCGTCCAGTAGCCCTCGGGAAGCGCCAGCGAATTGTCTACCGTCATCGACGTCATGTCGTCACCCCTTCGCCAGCGCGGCGGACGCGGCGGCCGACGGCGACTTGCGCAACCGGAAGACTGCCTTAACCAGCAAAGGCGCGGCCACGAAGATAACGATCATGGCTTGGATCGCGGTCACCAGCTCGTTGGAGATGCCGGAGAACGTCTGCATCGCGGCGCCACCGGCTTGCAGCGCCCCGAAGAGCAGGCCCGCGCCGACGACACCCCACGGTTTCACCCGGCCTAGCAACGCGACGAGGATGCCGTTGAAGCCGATCTGCCCCACCACTTCACCGGTGAGGTTGCCTGCCGTGCCCAGCACCATGGTCGTGCCGCCAAGTCCCGCGAGCGCGCCCGCGAGGCCCATCGTCAGAGCCAGCGTCCAGCCGACCTTGATGCCCGCGGTCCCTGCCGCATTGGGGTTGTAGCCCACCGCGCGCAACTCGAAGCCAAACGTGCCCCGCTTGAGCAGCCACGCGACCCCAGCCGCGACCAGCAGCGCCAGCAGGATTCCCAGGTTGACGCGCAGTGCCGGGTCGATGAGCTTCGGGAAAATCGACGAGTCCGGCACCGGCTTACTGATCAGCTCAGAGCGGTTCGGATCGTCGATGGCGGCCTGGCGGATGTACCAGAACAAGAAGTAGAGGGCGATGTAGTTGAGCATGATCGTCACGATGACTTCATGCGCCCCGGTCTTGGCCTTGAGCACGCCCACGAGCAGACCCCAGAGCCCACCGAGAAGCGCTCCGGCCAGGATGGCCAGGAGAATGACGATGGGCGCGGGGAGCTTGAGCAGAATGCCCACGGTGCCGCCACCGATCGCACCCATGATCGCCTGGCCCTGGCCACCGATGTTGAACAGGCCAGCGCGGAAAGGAATCGCGACCGCGAGCCCGGTCAGGATCAGCGGTGCCGCGTTCGTCAGCGTTTCCGAGATCGGGCGGAACACCTGCTGCCAGGTCGTCATGTCCCAGTACCACCGGTTGACGGTGTCGGGATTGACGACCGCGCCCTTGAACATGTCAGTGTAGGCCTTGCTAACCAGATCCCAGCTGGCTTCCAGCGTCTTGAGCGGCTGGTAGAAGAAGTAGCCCCACTGCGCTCTCGTGTCAGCGTCACCGATGATCATCAGGATGCCGCCGAAGATGAGCGCGAGCACGATCGCGAAGAGGGTGACCGTGAACGTGTTGTCGGCGTAGAACTCTTTCTTGAAGTTGTCCCACAGCGTGGGGTCGCCGCGGTGCTTACCAGGCTTTTCCGTCGTCAGATAGGGCCGGCCAGCTTCGGCGTGCGCTGGGCCCTTGTCCGGCGACGGCTCTGGAATCGGGTGCTGCTCGTCACTCACGTCAAAGCCTCCCTTCGGTCGGCTTCGCCGCGAGGCACTATGGGGCCTGTTATTTCGATTCGTTCGCGCAAGCGCTCTCTCATGAGTCGGCCTCGGGGGTAATCCCGGCCATGAGCAGGCCGAGGGTCTCACGTGGAGTGTTGGGTGGCACTACCGCCAGAATCCGCCCGCGGTACATGACAGCTATCCGGTCGGCCAGCGCGACCACCTCGTCCAGCTCGCTGGAAACGACAAGCACCGCCGAGCCGACGTCGCGCTCGGCGACGATGCGGCGGTGAATGAACTCGATCGAGCCAACGTCAACGCCACGCGTTGGCTGCGAGGCGATGAAAAGCTTGAGAGGACGCGACATTTCCCGCGCCACAATGACTTTCTGCTGGTTGCCGCCCGACAGCGAACCCACGGGCTGCTGCTCTGACTGGCTGCGAATGTCGAACTCTTCGACCCTGCCCTGTGCCGCCTCATTGATCGCACGCGGGTTCAGCGCGAACCGGTTTCCAAACGGCTCAGTGTCATAGAGGTCGAGCACCAGGTTTTCCGCGAGGGAGAACTCTTTGACCAGCCCGTCAACGCTGCGGTCTTCCGGCACATACCCAACCCCGGCTCGCAGGACCCGCCGCGTCGCCCAGCCGGTTATGTCCTGTCCGGACAGTGTCACTGACCCGGTGAGCGAGGGCCGCAATCCCATGATCGCCTCGACCAGTTCGGTCTGGCCGTTGCCCTGAACACCGGCGATGCCGAGCACTTCGCCCGCCCGCACCTCCAGGTCGACTCCGTCGACCGCCCGGTGCCGCCGGTCGTCGGCCACGACTAGCCCGGAAACCTTGAGCACAGCCGCACCCGGCTCGGAGGTCTGCTTAGGCACTTCCAGCACGACGCTGCGGCCGACCATCAGCTCTGCGAGCTCTGATTCCGGCGCGGTCGGCTCGGCGCTGCCTACAACTTTGCCACGCCGGATAACGGTGATCCGGTCGGCCACCGCCTTCACCTCACGCAGCTTGTGGGTAATGAAGACGATCGATTTTCCAGCGTCTCGCAGCCCGCGCATGACACCGAGCAGTTCATCGGTCTCCTGCGGCGTTAGCACAGCGGTCGGCTCGTCGAGAATGAGCAGGTCCACGTTGCGGGTCAGCGCTTTGACGATCTCAACCCGCTGCTGGATGCCAATGGGGAGGTCTTCGATGATCGCGTCTGGGTCCAGGGGCAGCCCATATTTCAGCGAAACCGTGCGCACGAGGTCGCTCGCGGCGGCGTGATTGAGGAATCCCGCCTTCGCCGGCTCCGCGCCCAGCATCACGTTTTCCGCGACCGTGAACACCGGCACGAGCATGAAGTGCTGGTGGACCATCCCAATACCAGCCGCGATAGCGTCGCCCGGACCCTTGATCTTGATGGCTTTGCCATCGACCAGGATCTCGCCACTGTCCGGCTGCAACAGACCATAAAGGACATTCATCAACGTGGACTTGCCAGCGCCATTTTCGCCCAGCAGGGCGTGGATCTCGCCTGGCTCCACTGTCAGAGAGATGTCGTCATTTGCGACGAGGTCACCGAAGCGCTTGGTGATGCCGCGCAGTTCGAGTCTCAGCGTCGCCTCCAGAGCTATGTGGACCTCATGTTGAAACAACATTGTGGAGGAACAAAGGCCGCCGCGGTACCGGGGGGTTCCGGTGCCGACGGCGGCCGTGTAGTTATTACCGCCTGAAGGCGATCATCTCACCAGTTCAGGCGGTGTGTGGTCACTTCGGCTGGGCCGGGGAGGTGACCTTGATGGTGCCAGCGATGATGTCGGCTTCCAGCTTCTTCAGCTCGTCCTTGAGGGACTGGTCGATCTTGCTGTCGAAGTCGTGGAACGGCGCCAGGCCCACGCCCTTGTTGGCGAGGGTGCCCAGGAAGCCACCGGTCAGCAGCGTGCCCGGGGTCTTGGCCGAGTTGAGCACCGCGTCCTTGACACCGTCGGTCGAGTTCTTGAGCACGCTGCTCAGCATGACCGACTTGTAGTCGGTGGTGAGGAAGCCGTCGGAGTCGACCCAGATGATGACGTAGCCACCGTTGGCTGCCGCGGCAGCCGAACCGAGGCCGGCGCCACCGGCGACCGGGAAGATAACGTCGGCGCCCTGGGCGACCAGGGTGTCGGACTGCTGCTTGCCTGCGTCCTGCTTCACGAAGTCATTCGTGAACAGACCGTCTTGCTTGTCCTTGTCCCAGCCGAAGACCTGAACGTTCTTGCCCTTGGTGGTGTTGTAGTGCTTCACACCGTCGACAAAACCGTCCATGAAGATGGTCACGGGACCGATCTTCATACCACCGTAGGTGCCGACCTTGCCGGTCTTGGAGTAGCCGGCCGCGAGGTAGCCGGCCAGGAATGCGGCCTGCTGGGTCTCGAACTGGATCGGGTAAACGTTGGTCAGGCCCAGGTTGTCAGCGTCCACGATGGAGAACTGAACGGTCGGGTTGGCCGCGGCGACCTTCTTCGTGGCGTCGCCCATCAGCCCACCAACGGCCTGGATGTATTTACAGCCGTCCGTCACCTGGTTTTGCAGGTTCGGGTCGTAGTCAGACATTGCCGTTGAGGCGGTGTACTTAGTGGTGACGGCCGAGTTCGCGGCCTTGGCGGCCTCGAGACCCTTCCAAGACGCCTCGTTGAACGAGCGGTCGTCGATGCCACCGGTGTCGGTCACCATGCAAGCTTTGAAAGATCCAGCGCCCGGGGTGCCGGGGGTATCGGCCGGGGGCTTGCTGCAAGCAGCAGCCGCGAAAGCGATGCTTCCGGCCGCGGCGAGCGCGATGATCTTCATCCCACGCGGACTGCGCAAGATGGTCTCCTCTCCCAATGAAAACTGCTTTGACGGCAGCCTACGTGCGAAGCAGCCGTTCAACCGACAATCATGAAGCTTTGTTGAACGGTCGTTACTCTGGCGTGACTGTTAGGTGTATTTGGTCACTGAGTAGCTGTGACATCACTAACGGTAACTCCGGTGGCGGCATGTGCCGCGCATTTGCGAGGGCGTAATCTGCCGGATCATGGAGGCACTTCGACTCATCCTGCGTTACGCCCACCTCATCGGGTTCGCCCTGCTCCTCGGCGGCGCGATCGTGCAGTATCTGTCCGGCGTCATCCGGATCAACAAGGCCGTCCTATGGGGAGCGACGATTCAGCTCATCACGGGTATCGCCCTGGCTGCTCCCTTTGATCGTGACCCTGCGCTCAACCACGTCAAGGTTGGCGTCAAGGGAGTCATCGCACTACTGATCTTCATCGCGGTGTTCGTGCCGCGGAACAAGGAATCCGTCGCGAAGGGACACTTCTTCGCCATCATCGGCATGACGCTAGTGAACGCGGCGATCGCGGTCTTCTGGCGATGACCGAGGTAAGGACCCTGGGCCCGGAGGACTGGCAGATCCTCCGGGAACTAAAGGCTCGCCGCACGGATTACGGCCTGCCGGGGGTCACGACGCGGCTGATGGACAAGCCTTCCGCCGCGTAAAGGATCTGCCCGTCCAGCACAGGTTTCGGCGTTCCGTTGCGGCTGACGGCGACCTGAATCGACTCGTGTCGCAGCTCTCGGACGAACACGAGGGTGTCAGCGTCAGCGTGAATCCAGCGCAGGCCGCCGTGCCGCAGCGCGGGCTCGTCGCGGCGCAGCCGCAAGAGGGCGCGATAGGCCACGAGCATCTCCAGGTCCTGGTCCCCAGGGCGATTCCAGGGCATGGGTGTACGCGAGTGCTCCCCCGTGGTCCCTTCAAGCCCGAATTCGCTGCCCGCGAAGACCATCGGCGTGCCCGGCAATGTCGCCTGCAATCCCAGTGCCAGCACGTGCCGCTGCGCCGATCCCGTCACCGTGCGGATGCGGGGCGAGTCGTGAGAATCGAGCAGTTGCCACGAGTGCACATAGGAGCGCCAAGACATCCGTGAGAAAAAGTCGCGGATGGTGTCCAGGGTGGACTGCCCGTCGCGCAACGGAATCCCGCCCGGGTAGCCCATAAAGCTTTCCAGCTCACTGGTTTCAGCGCGCAGCCACGACCACAGCGGCCGGGTGAAACCGCCGTAGTTCATCGTGCCTTGCCACCCGTCCCGGTCGAGGTCTGCCGTGGCGTCGTGGGCGTGCTCGGCGACGAACATCGCGTTGGCGGGCACGGCTTGGCGCAGCTGCCGGGCGACCTCGTGGTTGTAGTCGTCAGTGCCGCAACGGCCCGTCATGTTCGCCACGTCGACCCGCCAGCCGTCGAAATACTCCAGCCAGCGTTGCAGCACATGGGTTACCCGCGAACGCACGAGCGGGCTGCCCCAGTTGAGCTTGGGCAGGCTTTTGACCCCGTACCAGGATTCATAGTTCCCGGCGCCGTCGAAGTAGAACATCTCCGGGCAGGTCTGGAACCACTCGTGATCGTCGCCGACGTGGTTCGTGGTGATGTCGCCGATCAGCCGCATTCCCCGCCCGTGCACCGCGTTGGCGAGCCGCTTCAAGGCGGCGTCGCCGCCGAGCAGCGGATCGATGTGGTCGAAACTGGAAGCGTTGTAACGATGATTCGACCGGCCCGGGAAGATCGGCGTTAGGTAGACCGTGTTCACGCCAAGGGATTCGAGGTGATCCAGGCGTGCCGTGATCCCGTCAAGGTCACCGCCATACAACTGCTCGGCGACACCAGGCCCGTGCGGGAGAACCGCATCGCTATCCCACGCCGACGGGATCGCCCAGGACGGAACGTCTTTGCCCGCCAAGGTTCCGCCGAAGCGGTCCGGGAAGATCTCGTAGATGATGGCATCGGCCATCCACGACGGTGGTGCCTGATGCGTCACCAGGCGAAAATCCGTGGCATCAGTGACATCGCGGAAATGGAGACCGCTTGCGGTCAGCCATCGCCCCTCACCGAAGAAGAACCGGTACGGCGTCACAGGATTGCGGGCGATGACAGTGGCCGTGAACCACCTGTCTTCCGCACCGTAGCCGCCGATCGCCTGGCCCGTCCGCGTTTCGTCAAGCACAGCCGGAGCGAAGCGCGGCTCACCGTCCACGACGGACCGGACGTAGACCTCACCGAGCGGAAAGGAGGCGGGGATCCGCACCCAGACGCGCGTGCCGTCGACATAGAGAGCGGATCCATCGTGATGGGGCTGGTCGAGATAACGCATGTCAGCCTTTCACCGCGCCCAACGTGAGCCCGGACGTGATGTATTTCTGGAGCCAGTAGAACAGCGACACGGTCGGGATAGCGGTCAGCAGGGTCCCGGCCGCGAAGGCACCGAAGTTGACGTTGCGGTTGTCCGGCCCTAGCAAGCCAAACATGCCCACCGCGAGGGTTTTCGTGTCATCGCTGCGCAGGAAGATGTTGGCCATCAAGAACTCGTTCATCGTGCCAACGAAGGCCAGCAGCGCGACGACGGCCAGAATCGGGGAAACGAGCGGCAAAATGATGCGGAAGAAGATCTGCGCATGCGAAGCCCCGTCGACCGTCGCCGATTCATCGAGTTCCTTGGGCACGGTATCCAGGAACCCCTTCATCAGCCACGTGTTCACGCCCAGTGCCCCGCCCAAGTAGAGCAGCAGCAGACCCCAGATCGAGTCAAAACCGAAGGGCGGGAACAGTTCCGTGACTTGCGTGAAGATGATGAAGATGGCCACGATCGCCAGGAACTGCGGGAACATCTGGATGAGCATGATGGCCAGCAGCCCAACGCGACGGCCCGCGAAGCGCATGCGGCTAAAGGCATAGGCGGCGCAGATGCCGAGGAACACGCTGGCGAACGCGGACACCAGCGCCAGCATCACCGAGTTGAACATCCACCGGCCAAACGAGTGATCCGGGTCGGAGAAGAGTTTCACGAAGTTATCGAAACTCGCCCCGGTCGGGATGATCTCCGAGGATCCAAGCGTGCCAAGCGGATTGAGCGCCGCCGAGAATACGAACACGACGGGCAGCAGAGCGAAGGCTACGACACAAAGGAGAAAGGCGTGCCGCCAAATCATTCTCATGAGTAGACCTCTTCCTGTGCCCGCGTGCGGCGGAACGCGATCGCCGATGTCACCGCGACGATGATGAAGATGAACGTCGACAAGGCCGCCGCGAATCCGAGCAGACCGCCGCTGCCTTCGAAGGCGAGACGATAGGTATAGGTGATGAGCAAGTCGGTCTTGCCCACGAGATTGTTGTCGACCGCGTAAGGCCCGCCGTTGGTGACGAACCGGATCAGGTTGAAGTTGTTGAAGTTAAAGGCGAACGACGAGATCAGCAACGGGGTGAGCGCCACGAGCAGCAGCGGCAGCGTCACCCGGCGGAAGCTTTGCCACGCCGAGGCGCCGTCTATTCCGGACGCTTCTGTCAGCTCACGCGGAATCGCTTGCAGCGCACCGGTCGCGACGAGGAACATGTAGGGATAGCCGAGCCACAGGTTCACCAGAATGAGCGCGAGACGGGCACTGGCCGGCGTGCCCATCCAGTCGTGGTCGAGCCCGAGCACACGGTTGATGAGCCCGAAGTCCTTGTTGAACATATCCCGCCACACCAGCATGAGCGCGAAGGCCGGCATCGCATACGGAAGCACGAGCAGCGCCCGGTAGATCTTCGTGCCTTTCATGCGAGGCGAGTGCAGCGCCAGCGCACAGGACAGGCCCAGGACGAAGGTGACAAAGACAGAGGCGATCGAGAAGACGAAGTTCCAGATCAGCACATTGAAGAAGTGACCGTTGACGTTGGGGTCGGTCAGCGCACGGGCGAAGTTCGACCAGCCGACGTTGACCTGCCAGCCTTGCAAGAGGTTGTTGCCCTGGGCGTCAACGAAATAGCCGGTCTCGCTGGAGGCTTTCCACTCTTTGCCTTCCCCGCGCACGCAATCGCAGTCGGCGGCATAGGCGCGTGTCTTCTCGAACTCGATCGCCCGGCTCAGTCCGCTGGACTTGATCGCCCCGCGAGCGGTCGGCACGGCCAGTGCCTGCACTTCAGCGTCGCGGTCTCCGGCCGGCAGGATCTCGTACCCGGGAGCGGAAAGGATTTTGCCCGTGAGGCTGACTTCAGCACCCTCCACATTGGATAGACCGTCGGCAGTGCCGGCTTGAACGGCCTTCGTTTCCCGGTCAACGAGCAGGAAGACCAAGTCACCGCCCTTAGCGGCGATCGTGAGCGCATAGTCGGGCGATCCTGGGATCTCCTTGAGCGATTCGCGCTCGATGGCCGCGACGGCTTCTTCCTTGCTCCCGCGGTGCCCGTCGCCGTAATTGGTGAAGGCGATGCTGAACGTGTACAGCAACGGCACCAGCTGGAAGACGATCAAAAAGACCGTTCCCGGAACGAGATACTTCGCCGGAACGTGCCGTTTGGACAGATAGAGATAGCAAATCCCCGCCGCCGCGGCGCACAGGATGGCAAGAGCCACCCAGGCTTCGGCCTTCAGCAGTGGAGGCACCGCGTAAAGCAGGATGGCCGCGGTGATGCTCAGGGTGGCGACGCGCGACAGCAAGAAAGACATGGCATCCCGATCAGTTGAAGATGGCGGCCCCGCCGGCACGTGGCGGGGCCGCCTGAGAGGGGTACTACTTCTTGAGCGCGGCCAGAATCGCGGTCTGTGCGGCTGCGGCAGCCGTCGCCGCGTCCTCACCCTTGACTACCGCGACCTCAGCGTTACCGAATGGGCCCCAGATCGCCGACATCTCGGGGATCGCGGGCATCGGGAAGCCATCCTTGCCAGCGGCGAGGAACTTCACCAGGTCGGGGTCGGCACCCTTCACGGCGTCGATCGCGGCCGTCAGCGCCGGCGGGCGGGGGTCAGCGTCGTAGAGCGCCTTGGCGACGTCCTTGTTGGTCACGTAGTTCGCCACGAACTCTTGCGCCAGAGCCTTGCTCTTGGCCTTGGAAGCCACGTAGAACGCTTGCACGCCAAGGAAAGGCGTGGCCTTCTTGCCACCGGCGAAGCCAGGAACGGCGCTGATGTCGTACTTCACGCCACCGGTCTTGACGTCCTTGGTCGCCCACGGGCCGGAGATGAGGAACGGGCACTTCTTGCTCGCGAAGGTCGAGATGGAGTTCTCGTTGCCGATCGAGGTCTTCAGCGCGCCGCTGCCCTTCTCGCCCAGCTCCTTCAGTTTCGTGAAGGCCTTGACCGAATCGGCCGAGCCCACGGTCACGTTCTTCGGGTCGGGGTCGCCAGAAGCCGTGGTGCCAAACAGCGATCCGCCTGCGGAGGCGAAGATCGGATAGATGTGGTACGCGTCGCCTGCGGCACCCACCTGCAAACACATGATTTCGGAGACTTTGCCAGCGGTCTTGAGGTCGGTGCCCGCCTTGACCAGATCCTCGATGGTGGCCGGAGCGGTTGGCACCAGTTCGGTGTTGCGGAACAGGGCGATGTTCTCCATCGCGTAGGGCGCGCCATACACCTGGCCGTTGAAGGTCACCGCCTTGAGAGCGGCTGCTTCAAACGAGCTCTTCTGCGCGGCGGTGAGGTTGACCGGGTCGATGGCGCTGTTTTGCACCAGGTTGCCGATCCAGTCGTGGGCACCGATCACGATGTCGGGTCCACTGCCCTGCTGGGAACCGGTGACGAAGACCTGCTGCAGGTTCTCAGCGATCTCCTTGATCTCCACGGTGACGCCGTTTTCCTTGCCGAACTGGTCGGCGAAAGGCTTGAGAGCGGCGGTGCGCTTGGGGTCGGCCCAGATCTCCAGCTTGCCGTTGCCCTTGTCCTTCGCGGGAGTCGAAGGCGCTGGGTCTCCACCACAGGCAGCTGCGCCAAGCAGCATGCCTAACGCGGCGGTGACACCCAACACGCGGATGGCGCGCATGAAAGTCTCCTGTCGTTGGCAATGAAAGTTTGTGGAAGATGGTGCCGAACGTTAGCAAGAGATTTCAGAGATTGGAAGAGCTTGCAACCGCTGGATCACCAAACTCGGTCATCTTCGGTTAACATGCCGCCATGCGAGCGCGATTGTCCGACATTGCCCAGCAGGCCGAGGTCAGCGAGGCCACCGTGTCCCGCGTGCTAAATGACCGCCCTGGGGTGTCCGCTGAAACCCGGCAAGCGGTGCTCACGGCACTCGATGTGCTGGGCTATGAAAGGCCTGCCCGGTTACGCAAGCGCAGTGCAGGTCTCGTCGGCCTCGTCGTGCCGGAGCTGGACAACCCGATCTTCCCGGCTTTCGCGCAGATCATCGAAAACTCGCTCGCTCAGCAGGGTTTCACCCCGGTTCTTTGCACGCAGACGCCCGGTGGCGTCACCGAGGACGAATACGTGGAGATGCTGCTCGACCGGCAGGTCTCCGGGATCGTTTTCGTCTCTGGGCTACACGCCGACTCCACGAGCGACCCGGAGCGCTACCGCAAGCTGCTCGCCCGGCCACTGCCGATCGTGCTGGTCAACGGCTATGCCGAGGGAATCGAAGCCCCGTTTATCTCGTGCGATGACCGCACCGCTGGTGATCTCGCCGTGTCGCACCTGGCCGCGCTGGGCCATCGCAAGATCGGCCTGATTACCGGCCCGGATCGCTACTTCCCGGTCAAACGCAAGATCGAGGGGTACCGCGCGGCGGTCTCCCGCCTTGGCCTCGAAGAGATCATCTCGCTGTCGCTCTTCGGTGTAGAAGGCGGCGACGCGGCCGCATCACGCCTGCTCGACCGTGGCGTGACCGGGTTCGTCTGCGGCTCTGACCTGATGGCACTGGGCGCCATTCGCGCGGCCCGGCAACGAGGTCTGCGGGTGCCCGAGGACGTGTCGATCGTGGGTTACGACGACTCGCCGCTGATCGCCTTCACCGACCCTCCACTCACGACGGTGCGCCAACCGGTCCGGGCGATGGCGGTGGCGGCCGTTCGGGCACTTGTCGACGAGATCAAGGGACATCCCGCTCCCCATTCGGAGTACATCTTCCGCCCGGAACTCGTCGTGCGCGGCTCCACCGCCGTGCTGAAGTCCTGAAACTTTCTGAAAACTTCTGCTTGACTCTTGCAGAGCTTGCGGGTGATCCTTCATGGGTGCCCCGGTTGCTCGCTGTTTTCCTCCTTCTGTGCTTGACGGCGTGCTCCAGCACGCCTCCAGCGCCGGGAGAGCGCGATCTGGATCACGGGGTAATCATCCACCTCTTCCAGTGGCCCTGGGAGTCGGTGGGCCGCGAGTGCGCAACGGTGCTCGGCCCGGCCGGAGTCGCCGCGGTCCAGATCTCCCCACCCCAAGAACACCGCGCGCTCCCGGGCCATCCTTGGTATGCCGACTATCAGCCGGTCAGCTATCAGCTCACGTCTCGCCGAGGAGAGCGGCAAGCCTTCGCCAGCATGGTGTCTGAATGTCACGCGGCTGGCGTCAAGGTCTACGCCGATGCTGTCATCAACCACATGGCCGCAGGCATGGGCCAGTCGTTCCCCAAGGTTCCCTACGGCCCAGCCGACTTTCACTCATGCGGCCGGTCCATTAGCAACTATCAGGACCGCTTCGAGGTGCAGAACTGTCAGCTGGTGGGGCTGGCGGATTTGGCGACGGAGCAGGAGGCGGTGCAAGCGCGCATCGCGGGATATCTGAACGATCTGCTGGCACTGGGCGTTGACGGTTTCCGCATCGATGCCGCCAAGCACATCGCCGCCGCCGACCTGCGAGCGATCCTCGGCAAGCTTACGAAACCGGCTTACCTCTACTCCGAGGTGCTGTTCAGCGCGGCTGAACCGATCAAACCTGAGGAATACCAAGACTTTGGGACCACGCTGGAGCCCCGCTATGGCGAGATCCTCGCGCGGCATTTTCGTGGTGACTCGCTGAGCTTGCTGGACGCACGCCTCCAGACGCTGCTGCCCCAGGCAGTGACCTATGTGGATAGTCACGACACGCAGCGCGGCAGCTCGACGTTGTCCTATAAGGACGAGGCGCAACACACGCTCGCGGTGCAGCTCATGCTCGCTCACCCCTACGGCACGCCGCTGGTGATGAGTTCCTTCGCCTTCAACGGTTTCGACGACGGTCCGCCCTCGCTCAGCGACGGAACCACGAAACAGGTCGTTTGTGGCGAAGGCTGGGTCTGCGAGCATCGCACGGTGCTCAGCATGGTCCGCTTCCGCCAAGCGGTCCAAGGTGCCGAGGTGCAACACCTGTGGGCCACGGATGCCGCCCTCGGTTTCGCACGTGCGGGCAAAGGCTATTTCGCCGTTAACAGATCGGCAGAGCCCATCAAGCGAACCGTCCAAACCGGACTGAGCGGAACCTTCAAAGACGTGATCACCGGTCAGACGCACCAGATCTCGGGCGAGCTGATCCTTACTATCCCCGCTACCGGTGCCATCGCACTAATCAAGGAGTAGTTACATGGACGACTGGTGGCGCAATGCCGTGGTCTATCAGGTTTACCCGCGCAGCTTCGCCGACGGAAACGGCGATGGCACAGGTGATCTGATCGGCCTGCGGAGCAAGCTTGGATACCTGCATCGCCTCGGCGTCGATGCCATCTGGCTGAGCCCGTTCTTCACCTCGCCGCTAAACGACGGCGGCTACGACGTGTCTGACTACCGTGACGTCGACCCGCGCTTCGGCAGCCTCACCGACTTCGACATGATGATCAAAGAGGCGCACGGCCTGGGCATTCGCGTGATCGTCGACATCGTGCCGAACCACACGTCCAGTGAGCACCCGTGGTTCAAGGCCGGCCTGCGCGACCGGTACATCTTCCGCGATCAGCCCAACGACTGGCAGTCCATCTTCGGCGGCCCCGCGTGGACACAGGTCGAGGACGGCTCCTGGTACCTGCACCTGTTCGACCCCACACAGCCCGACCTGGACTGGACCAATCCCGTGGTGCGCGAGGAGTTCCGCGACATTTTGCGGTTCTGGCTCGACCGTGGTGTCGACGGTTTCCGCATCGATGTCGCGCACGGCATGATCAAAGAGGACGGTCTGCCTTCGATCAATCGTGAGGGCCGTCAAGTCGAGCTGCTCGGCCGGGAACGCTTGCCCTACTTCGACCAGGACGGCGTGCACGAGATCTACCGTGAGTGGCGGCCCATTTTGGACAGTTACGGCGCGATAGCCGTCGCTGAAGCATGGGTCGAGTCACCGCAACGGCTAGCCCGCTACATCGGCCCAGACGAACTGCACCAGGCCTTCAACTTCGACTTCATGATGGCCTCGTTCGACGCGGCCTCGTTCCGTGAGGTCATCGACAGTTCCCTGGCGGCGGCCGAGGTCGTTGGCGCGCCGACCACCTGGGTGCTGTCCAATCACGACAAGTTCCGGCACGTCACCCGCTACGGCTCCTTGGCCAAGGCACGTGCGGCGACGTTGCTCATGCTGGCTCTACCCGGAAGTGCCTACCTCTATAACGGCGAGGAGCTAGGCCTGGAAGAAGTCCTTGACCTGCCAGACGAGTTACGCGAAGACCCAGCGTTTCGGCGCACGGGCGAAAGCCGCGACGGCTGCCGCGTTCCGCTGCCATGGAGTGCCAACGGTCCCGACGCGTGGGTCAATCCGTGGCTGCCGCAGCCCGCGCACTGGGCGTCGATGACCGCGCAAGTCCAGGAAGACGATCCGTCGTCAACCCTGAACTTCTATCGCGAAGCCCTGAAACTGCGCAAAGGGCTCGGCGGCGATCTTCACTGGCTCGACGCGGAGCCGGGTGTCCTGCGGTTCCGTCGCGGCGGCCACGAGGTGATCATTAATGTCGATGGCGGTCTGGTGCCTTTGGACGGAGAAGTCCTCATTTCAAGCGCGCCACTGGGGACTGACAGGACGCTCCCGCCCGCCACCGCAGCGTGGCTGGCCCCATAATCCATGCGTGGTCAAAACGTTCTTCGAGAGCATCGAGTCCTGGTACGACAAAACCGTCGACTCGACGCGCAAGCGGTCATCGCTTTTTGACCATTTCTGGCGCGCGAAGGAACGCTACAGCGACGTGCTCGGCGGCCGGCTCTCGGCCGCCATCGCGTACTACGGTTTCTTCGCGGCCTTTGCTTTGGCGGTCGTTGTCTACACCATCGTCATCGATGTCTTCTCGGGTAGCCAAACCTTGGCCAAGAGTGTGGATGAGTTCCTGGGCAACTACTTCACCGACTTGACGATCGACGAGCTTAAAGGCCAAGTCAACGTGATGCGCCCGATCGGGCTCGTGGGCCTAGTGCTGGCGGGCGTCGGGTGGGTGGACGCGTGGCGCTCCTCCCTGCGTGCGATCTGGCGGCTCGACCAGCACCCAGGCAACTTTCTTCTGCTACGGCTCGTGGATCTCGGTACCCTCATCGTTTTTGGTTTGATGATGACCATCTCGCTCAGCGTCAACAGCGGTTTGGAGGCCTTGTTCAGATATATCGCCGACGGGAAGACCGGCACCATCCCGTTCCAAAGCGCCACCTACGCCCTCACGTTCGCCGTAAACGTGGTGATTGCGTTTGGCTTGCTGACGCTCCTGCCGAGGATGCATCTAGGTGTCCGACGGCTGCTGCCAGCGATGGTGGGAATCGCGATTGGACTGACGCTGCTCAACGCTTTGAGCCACTACGTCGTGATGCGCAGCCAGAATCCGGCCTACGCCATCGTGACCACCACCGTTGGCCTCCTGGTTTACCTCTACGCCTTCAACCAGATCGTCATTTGGGGCACGTCATGGGCGGCGACTGCCCAAAATGGACGCGTCTTCGATCTCGCCTGGGGACGGCCTCGCGAGCACGACACGTTGGGGGAAGACGAGCTTCCTGAAGGCGACAAGCCATGATGGTCGGATGGGTGCACTAGTCACAATGGAGCTCGCGGCGGACGCGCCGCAGCACGACCTTCCGTGGATTATCACTTTCGGCCCCCTTGACGAGGACGAAGACTGGGAGCCGGTGGTCTGCGGCCCGTATGAGCGCCCGCACGCGCTAGCGCTGGCCCAGCACGTGGTCGCCGACGCCGACCTGATGGCTGTCGTCGAACCGCTGCTGCCGGCCACGTCGGTGGATCAGATCAAGGAACAGATCGGCACGGCACAGCGTGAGGCGGCTGAAGAAGCCGCGCTGGAGTCCGATGACGCTCTGGACACCGACTATGACTGGGAAGACCACGAAGGTCACGACCACGATCACGACGATGACCACGGCCCGGCCCACGCGCCGTCAGCCGAGGAAATCAAAGCCGCGTTCGCGCGGATTTCGGCCCGGCTAACCCAAGGGGTATGAGCGAACTGGCCGCCAGCGGCCGTCGCTTCCGTGCTCGTAGCGGGTGAAGTGGTCCACGTCGAAGCGGGCCTCGTAATCAGCGAGCCGGCTGAAGATCTCGTCGAGGGCCGGGGCAGGCACGTCATGCGCCACCGTCACGTGCGGGTGATACGGATGCGCTAGCTCACGCTGGAGCGGTCCATTGCGGACCGCTCCAGCGAGCTTCTCGCATTCGCTGATCCCTATCGCGAGGGAAACGAACACGACCTGGCTCACTGGACGGAATGTGCCTGTTCCCTTGAGCAGAATGGAATAGGGCTCGTGACCGCGCGCCACCGTCAGCAGGTGAGCGTCAAGTTCGGCGTCGGAGTGCGAGCACACCGTCGGCCCTAGCAAGGTGATGTGCGACGGGATCAAGGGACCGGCGGGATCACCGGTGGACGCACGGAAGGCGTCGAGTTCCGCACCCCAGGGCTGTGGGATGCCGATGGCGACACCGATCGTGCGTTCCACAGAAGGCTCCTTTACGAAGCAGGTTTTAGAAAGCCAATGCGGTCGTAGGCCGTAGCCAACGTCTGCGATGCCACGCTACGAGCCTTTTCGGCCCCTATCGCCAGCACTTTGTCCAGTTGTGCCGGGTCATCAAGGTACTCCTTGGTCCGCTCCTGGATCGGCGTGATGAACTCGACCACCACGTCAGCCAGGTCTTTCTTCAGATCGCCGTAGCCCTTGCCGTCATAACGGCCTTCGAGATCCACGATCAGCTCGCCGGTCAGAGCCGAGTAGATCGTGAGCAGATTGCTGACGCCTGGCTTGTTCTCCGCGTCGAATACGATCTCGCGACCAGTGTCTGTCACAGCCGACTTGATCTTCTTAGCCGCCTTGGACGCGGGCTCAAGCAGCTCGATGAGGCCGTTGGGAGTGGACGCCGACTTCGACATCTTCGCCGTCGGGTCCTGCAGGTCGAGGATCTTGGCGGTCTCTTTGACGATGTGCGGCTTGGGCACCGTAAAGGTCTGGCCGAACAGGGTGTTGAACCGCTGAGCCAGGTCGCGGGTCAGCTCAAGATGCTGCCGCTGGTCTTCACCGACCGGGACCTCGTCTGCCTGGTACAGCAGAATGTCGGCCGCCTGCAAGATCGGGTAGGTGAACAACCCGACGCTGGCCCGGTCCGCGCCCTGCTTAGACGACTTGTCCTTGAACTGCGTCATCCGGCTGGCCTCACCAAACCCGGTGATGCAGCCCATGATCCAGCCAAGCTGTGCGTGCTCCGGCACATGCGACTGCACGAACAACGTGCACCGCGCTGGGTCGAGCCCGACCGCGAGCAGCTGCGCGACGCTGACCCGGGTGCGCTGACGCAGCAGCGCGGGCTCATGCCCGGCCGTGATCGCGTGCAGATCCACCACACAGTAAAAAGCGTCGTGAGTGTCCTGCATCGTCACCCAGTTACGAACCGCACCCAAAAAGTTGCCCAGGTGATAGGAGTCCGCGGTCGGCTGAATTCCGGAGAGCACTCGTGAAGACATAGCGGTTATTCTCCCACCTCTAACGGAACCCACATCGCCCCAGGGGACTCACTAAGACGTGCAGGACGACCTATCGAGTCTTTACCACGCCAGCTACCGCCGGCTCGTGGCACAGGTCTTCGCGTTCACCACGGACTTGTCCGAGGCGCAAGACGCTGTGCAGGAGGCCTTCGCACGGGCACTGGCGCGTCGCCGCGGCCTGTCCGACATCGACGCCCCCGAAGCCTGGCTGCGTACCGTCGCGATAAACATCGTGCGGCGGCGGTGGCGGCGAAAGCAGCTCCTCAACACGATCCTGCTGCGGGAACGGCCGCTGGCCAAGCTGGTCGCCGACGCGCCGGAACCCGACCGCACCGACCTGCGCGAAGCTCTGTCCTCGCTTCCACAGGCCTATCGCGAAGTGATCGTCCTGCACTACTTGGCTGACCTCCCTGTCGACGAGGTCGCCTCGATCCTGGAGGTTCCGGTGGGCACCGTGAAGTCCCGGCTGTCTCGTGGACGGGACGCCCTTAAAGGAATGCTCGACGACGTCGAGGCGCCACCACTGGCGCAAGTCCGTGTGCGGGCTGGCAAGATTCGCAGCCGCCGGCAGGTGACGCAAGCGACCGCCGCACTGGCCTTTGTCTGTGCCGTGGCGATCGGGTTCTTCCCGTTCGTACGCGCGCCGCAGCCCCCGGCCGGCCCGATCCCCGCGCTGCCACCGGTTTACGAGTGCGCGGAGGGGATCAACGTCATCGGGCTGACCAATGCTGAACTGTCCGCCGTGCAGGAGCTTCCCGGTGACATCAAGAAGATGACGTTCAGCGGAAGCGACGGCTGGCTGTCCACGAGCAGCGGGACCAAGGCACGCTCCCTCGACGGCGGACGCACCTGGGAGCAGGGCGACTTCGACCCGCCGGCCCGGCGCACGTGGCCGGCGAGCATCGGCGATGTCGTGTGGGCCAGCGCGGATGACCAGTGGGCCCAGGGCACGAAAGGCCTGACGCACGCCGACGGGCTTTTCTATCCCACGAGCTATGGCACGACGGGCTTTACCGCGACCGAGTGGCTCGGGACGCTCTACATATTCACCGGTGGCGAGATCTGGATGGCTGACAAGACGGGAATCCGCAAGTTCAGCGACTTCAACCCGATCGCGATCAGCGGCGATGTGGCGATCCTGGATAACGGCCGCCTACTCGTCGCGTCCGACAACGGCTGGCACCTCAGTGAGGACTGGGGTCTGCATTGGACGAAGCTCAAGGGAAACCTTCCGTTTGTCAGTGAGCTTCGCGTGTCAGGCAACGGCGGCTACGTCGCGATCGGGTTGTTCAGTGTCTACGCGGCGCTGTCGGCGGACGGGCTCACCTGGCACAAGCTGCCGATTCGCTAGCGTGACCGCACACAGCGCGAGGAGTGCGGCCACCCGGGCGAAGGTGAACGTGCCGTACTCCTCATAAGTCAGGCTGCCATCGAGGTGACCCCACACTGACCACCAATAGGCGACCTCGGCGGCTTGCCAGATAAGGATCATGAATAGCGGCGTGCCCGCGACCACGACCAAGGGCAACAGCCACAACACGTATTGCGGTGAGTAGACCTTGTTCGTGACAAGGAACGCGGTCATCGTCAGCAGCATCAGGATCTCGATACGCCGCGGCGCGAACAGGGCGATAGCGGCCAGGGACAGTCCAAACAGGACGATGCCCACTTCGTTGAGGTTGTCCACGGGATACCCGAGCAGCTGCGAGGCATACCAAACCGAGCCGAAGTCGGCCGGGCGGTCGGAGTTGAGCCGCCAGAACTCCATCCAGCCATCGGGATAGAACGCCATCACCGGCAGGTTCACCGCGAGCCAGCTGATGATCGCAGTGAAGGCCGCGATGACGAAGCGCTGCCGGGAAACCAGAAGAAAGGCCAACAGCAGGAACGCTGGGTACAACTTCGCCGCGGCACCGAGCCCGACCGCAAGCCCTGCTAGCTCTGGCTTTTCCCGGGCCCAGGCCAGCATCGCCAGCGCCACGAACATCACGGGCAGCATGTCCCAGTTGATGGTGCCCGTGAACATGAGCGCGGGTGATAGGCCAACGATGACACCGGCGGCGATACGTCCCGTGAACTTAACCGTGGCCCACACCGTCACGAGCGTGCACACCAACAGGAACGCGACGTTGATGAGGAAGTATTGCTGCGGCGTGCTCGACAGACGCGCGGTCAAGTCGGCGACATAGCCAGTGATTACCGGGTACTCAAAAGATCGCTCTGTGGCATAGGGAAAGAAACCCTCAGCCAGCCCGCGATCGGTGAAGAGCACGGGCAAATCGCTGTAACAGCGCTGCCCAAAGATGAGCTCGCGCTGATAGGGCCAGCCGGCACTGTGGCACGGCCATTTCTGCCAGAGTCCCACGGCGAAGGAGAAGACCGCCGCGAGGTAGGGCGCCGCTTTCACTCGGCTTCCTGGACCGGAGCCACGCGCACCCGTGCGGCCCGCCGCCCTTCGGTCTTCACCACCGTGAGCGTGTACCCATCGATGGTCGCCACATCCCCGGTTACCGGAATCTTTCCCACGGCACTCATGATGAACCCTCCGACGGTCTCGTATGGACCCTCGGGCAGGGCGAGTCCGGTGCGTTCGGCGAAATCGGCGAGGTTGAGCATGCCGTCGACTTCAGACGGTCCCGCGACCGGCGCAGGGTGATCGGTCTCGTCGTATTCGTCGTGGATCTCGCCGACGAGTTCCTCAATGAGGTCTTCCAGCGTGACGATGCCAGCCGTGCCACCGTATTCGTCGATGACCACGGCGACGGTGTGGCGTTCGCGCCGCATTTCCGAAAGTGCCGCGAGCACGGGCTTGCTGTCCGGCAGCCGTTTGATGACGCGCACGAGCTGGGCGACCGGCTTGGAGCGGTCCGTTTCCCAGATCAGATCGCGCAAGTGAACGAACCCCACGACGTCGTCATCGCTGCCATCCGTCACGGGAAACCGCGTGTGCCCCGCTTCCTGGGCGATCTGCACGGCGTCTTCAATGCACATCTCGCGCTTGAGGAACCACACTTCCGTGCGCGGAACCATGACCTCTCGGAGCGCCGCACGTGAGCGGGCCAGGGCCTTGCCGATAATCTGGCGCTCGTCGGGGTCCAGGGTTGTGTTCGCTGCGATGAGTTTTCCCAGCTCACCGTCAGAAATCTGTTCACGTCCCGCCGTAGACTCGGCCCCCAGCACTCGAGTGGTCCAGCGGGTGAGCCCGTCGGCCGCTCGAACGATCGACCGGGCGAGGCGTTGTCTTGGAAGCGCCACGTCAAAATGATACGGTGTTGGAAATTGTTCGTTCGTGTTTGAAAGGGTGAGCATGAAGCTTCTGGTGACGGGCGGCGCCGGATACGTCGGTGGAGTGGTGACGCAACTCCTCCTCGATGCCGGGCACGAGGTTGTCGTCCTGGACGACCTGTCCCGCAATGACGCTTCACAGATCCCCTCGGCCGCGCGGTTCGTTCAGGCCCGCGTCCACGACGTGGCGACGGTGCTGGACAACTCTTTCGACGCCGTGCTGCATTTCGCCGGCCTCATCGCCGCGGGCGAGTCGATGATCCATCCCGAGTGGCACTGGGAGAACAACACGGTCGGCACGCTCGCCCTGCTCGACGCCATGCGCGTGGCCCGCGTGCGCAACCTCATCTTCTCCTCGACGGCTGCCACCTATGGCGACCCGTCGGAGTTGCCACTGACCGAGACATCCATCACCAAGCCCGTCAACACCTACGGCGCCACCAAACTGGCCGCCGACATGATCATCGCGTCCGAGGTGCACGCGCACGACTTGGCCGCCGCTTCGCTGCGCTACTTCAACGTCGCGGGGGCCTACCTTGCCGGCGACGTGCGCCTCGGTGAGCGCCACGATCCGGAAACGCACCTCATTCCCATCGCCCTGGAAGTGGCCGCTGGAAAGCGGGAGAAGCTGCAACTGTTCGGCGACGATTACGACACTCCTGATGGCACTTGCATTCGCGACTACATCCACGTCGCCGATCTGGCCCAGGCACACCTGCTCGCCCTGAACGTCATCAGGAACGGCGAACACAAGATTTACAACCTCGGCAACGGCACGGGGTTTTCCAACCGTCAGGTCGTTGAGGCCGTCCGCAAGGTAACCGGCCACGCCATCCCCGTCGAAATGGCGCCACGCCGCGCGGGCGACCCGGCCGCCCTCTACACCTCATCAGCTCTGGCACAACGTGAACTGGGCTGGGTGCCCGCGAAACCCGGCATCGAAGAAATCGTCGCTGACGCTTGGGAGTTCTATCGCCATGGCTGAGACCTTCGCCGCCCCCGGCCGTGTCAACCTCATCGGCGAGCACACCGATTATTGCGACGGTTTCGTGCTGCCTTTCGCTCTGCCGCACCGCACCGTAGTGTCCGCAACGCTTTTGGACCGTCCAGAGTGGACAGTGACGTCCCGGGGCGAGACCGTCACGTTTGACCTGTCCACGCCGGTGACCGGCTGGGCCGCTTACGTTGCCGGTGTCGTGTGGGCTTTACGCGACGCGGGTTACACCGTTCCTGGTGCCGTTCTTGACCTTTCGTCCGACGTTCCGCTCGGGGCCGGTTTGTCCTCTAGCGCGGCACTCGAATGTGCCGTGCTCACGGCTCTGGTTTCACTTGGCGGCCTTGACATTCCGCTGCCGGAGCGGGCATTTTTGGCTCAGCGGGCTGAGAATGCTTATGTTGGCGTGCCTTGCGGCATCCTCGACCAGGCCGCGTCCACGCTTTGCACCGAAGGCCACGCGCTGTTCCTCGACTGCCGAACCCTTGCCATGGAACAGATCCCGTTCGACCTCGCGGGCTCGGGACTGGCCATCTTGGTCATCGACACGCGCGCCCCGCACTCGCACGTCGACGGCGAATACGCCGCTCGCCGCACAGCCTGCGAAAGTGCCGCGCAAGCCTTGGGAGTGCCCGCCCTACGCGACGCGACTCTCGGTCAGCTTTCCCTTTTGGACAACCCTTTGTGGGTACGCCGTGCGCGTCACGTGATCACCGAAAATCAGCGCGTACTCGACGTGGTGTCCCTGTTGCACTCCGGCCGCGTCCGCGACATCGGCCCTCTCCTCACCGCCTCACACGTCTCCCTGCGCGACGATTTCGAAGTCACCGTCCCCGAACTCGACACGGCAGTTGACGCCGCCCTATCCGCCGGCGCCTACGGCGCCCGCATGACCGGCGGCGGCTTCGGCGGCTGCGTCATCGCGCTGGCAGACTCCCCTTCACTCCCGGCTGTCGAGACCGCGGTCCGCAAAGCCTTCGCCGACAAGGGTTTTACCGCGCCCGAGTTCTTCACCGCCCTCCCCTCCCCCGGCGCCGGCCCGGTCCACTAACCGCCGCACGGCTTCCTCGATGTTTGCCCGCGTCACAGCCGCTACGACGACGATCGGGTTCTCCGCGAAGAACCCGTTGCTGCTCAACGCCTTTCGGGCCTCCAGCGTGAGCCTGTTGATGTCGTAGAACGTCACCTGAATCCGACGGACACCGTAGACAACGTCGACGTCCATCCAGCCCTTCTGCTCCACTTCCCAGAAGTCGTAGTCGTCCTTAAGGACCTCTGGATAGACAATCTCGTACCTCATCGCGCCTCTACTTGGTGAGAGTGCGGCTGCGGCCGCGGAATTCGGCCACCAAGCGGTCGCCGCACGTGACCGTGATGTCGTAGATGCCTGACCGGCCATAGCGTGTGACTTCCCGTGCGCGTGCCGTCAGCACTTCTCCTGACTTGGCTGTGCTCACGAAACTGATGTCGGCTCCAGCGGCGACCGTCGGCGGCTCGTCCGGATAGTTGCACGCGCATGCGAAAGCCGTGTCAGCGAGCAGAAAGATGTAGCCCCCGTGCGCGATCTCGTGCCCGTTCGTCATGTCCGGACGGATCGTCATCTCGAGCAGCGCGTCCCCCGGCGCAACCTTGAGCGCCCGGATCCCCAGCCCCTGCGACGCCCTGTCCGCCTTCAGCATCTCCACCGGATCACTCATACCGCACCCCAATCCCTCGCCAATGGGTTTAGGATATTCTTAACATTCGGAAGGCCTTGGGGAGGGGTCTATGGAGTGGGAGATCCTTATAACCACGCAGGTCGAGGCTTTCCTGGAACAGCTATACGAAACTGATCGGTCCAGTCACCGCCTGGTGAATCAAGCCATTCTAATACTGGAGCAAAACGGCCCAGCCGAGGGACGCCCTCTTGTCGACACGGTGACCGCGTCAAATATCGCCAATATGAAGGAGTTGCGTCCTCCATCCAGTGGACGCAGCGAGGTCAGGATTCTGTTCGTGTTCGATCCGTGGCGATCAGCGATTCTTCTGGTGGCAGGGGACAAGTCAGGGGCTTGGAACCGTTGGTATCGGGAAGCTATCCCTCAGGCAGAGGATCTGTACGACCGGTACTTGAAGGAGCGCGAGGAGGAGATGCACGATGGGCGAAGCTAAGCGGTGGCGCGATTCCGGACATCTAGAACGCGCGATCGATACCGCAGGTGGCCCTGAAGCTTTCGACGCCGCAGTTGGCGAGATGCTCAGCGAGGCCCGAGGCTGGCGCTTGGCGGAAATGCGTAAGCGCCGCGACCTTACTCAGGAACAGGTCGCCAAACGGATGGGGATTTCGGTTGCCCGTGTCTCGCAAATCGAGTCTGGCGACGTATCCACACAGGACGTTCTTAACCGCTATATCAATGCACTTGGGGGCACTCTCAAACTCATCGCTGATTTCGGGGACGAGCAGTTGAAGGTCGCCTAGTAAAACGGCGGCCATAGGATGGGCAGCATGAGGTTTGGACTGCTGGGAACTGGTCACTGGGCTCGTGAGGTGCATGCGAAGGCGCTTGCCGCTCACGAGGGCGTGGAGTTCGTGGGTGTCTGGGGGCGTAATCCGGACGCGACGGTCGACATCGCTGAGGAGCACCAGATCCAAGGGTTCCGCGACGTCGACGCGCTGCTGGCGGCGGTTGACGCGGTGGCGATCGCGCTGCCACCACACGTGCAGGCGGAGCTGGCGCTAAAGGCGGCGTTGCAAGGATGTCATCTGCTCCTGGACAAGCCGCTAGCGCTGACGGTCGAGGCGGCTGACGCGGTGGTGGAGGCGGTCGATGCGAAGGGCCTCAAGAGCGTCATCTTCTTCACCAGCAGGTTCCAGCCGTCCACAGTGGAGGTGCTGAAAGAGGCCACCGGCAAGGCATGGCATGGCGGGCGGTCGACGTTGTTTGGGGCGATCGCGGATACGCCGTTTGACGCGTCGCCGTGGCGGCATGAGCACGGTGGGCTGTGGGATCTCGGGCCGCATGCGTTGTCGCTGCTGCTGCCAGTGCTCGGCCCGGTCACCGGGGTCAAGGCGATGCACGGTCCGCAGCAGTCGTCATATGTGCTGCTAAAGCACGAATCTGGTCCCGTGAGCACCATGGAGCTGACCATCCACGCGGCTCCTGCCGAGGGTAAGAACGAGACCATGTTCCATGGCGAGCCAGGGTGGCTGACCCTGCCCGGATTCGACGGTGACGCGCTCGGATCGTTTAGCCGTGCCATCAGCGAATTGCTGGAGGGTGGGCCGGATCACCCGCTCAACGTCCACTTCGGACGTGAAGTGACCCGGATTCTGGTGGAGGCCACCATATAGGGTGCCTGGCATGGCTTCCAGTGAAAGTAATGCCTATCTCGATCGGGTAGTGAAACAGCAAGCCGCACTTGAAGTCGACCTGGGCGCCGCCAAGGCTCCTGACGCACCAGCCGCCAACGCGGTCAACGTGCGGATCAAGGGGTTTGGCCGGTGGCGCACGGTTCTGGTGCCGCCCAACGCTTTCGTGGTTCACACGCGCCGCGGGCGGCGCGAGCCTGTCCACATGGGCCTGGGGATATCGTTTCGCTTCAACCCTTACCGGGACTCCTTCTTGGTTGTCCCGGGCACCATGCAGACGATTCTGCTGAGCGCCTACTGCATTTGCCAAGAGCTCCAAGGTGTAGTGGTGCAGGCCTACGTTCAGTGGATCGTGGAGGACATCGCGGTCGCCTATCGCAAACTTGACTTCGGCGACCGCAAGGACCCCATGCGCCTGGTCAACATTCAGCTCCGCGAGCAGGCCGAAGCGGCGATCAAGGACAAAGTCGCGACGATGAGCGTGCACGAAGTGCTCAGTGACAAGCAGCCCATCATCGAAGAGCTGACCGCAAGGCTGCGTGACGTGGCCGAGGGCGGGCTGGGGCTGCGCATCGTCACAGTTCAAATCAAGGAGGCGATCGTCAGTTCCACGCGCCTCTGGGAGAACCTGCAGAAGCCGTACCGCGCGGAGCAGAACCAAATCGCCCGGCTAGCCGAGCTTGCCGCCGAGGAAGTCATCTCGGTGCGCCAGTCGCAGAACAACCTGCGTCAAGGCGAGCGGGCCGAAGAGGACGCGCGGAAGCTTGCCAAACAGCGCGACGAGACCCAAGTACACGCGCACAAGCTGGAGCAGGAGCGGCATGAGCAAGAGGTCGCGATTGGACGGTTGCGGCTGGAGCTGGAACACCTTATGCAGCAACTGAAACTCGACTTCGAGCTGGCCATGGCGACGGCCCGGGCGGAAAACTCCCACGCCGTCAAGCTGCTCGAAATCGAGCGAGCCAAACTGCGGCAGGACATCAACAACAACCAAACGCCGGAGGCGATTCAGGCCCGCATGATCGCGGCCTTGCCCGATGTCGTTTCCCGCCTGCCGAAGCCGGCCGAGGTTCGTTCGGTCAACCTTGGCGGTGGCGATCCCACCAGTCTCGGTGGTGTCATCGCCTATGTCCGCGAGGCGATCAAAGCGCTGAGCTAACAGGTGTGGAGGCGCCTGCGAACACAGGCGCCTCCACAAACGACTGTCACGCGGGCGGGTTGACCCCGTTCTTCGACACAGGCAGCAACAGGTGCGTGCCGTAGTAGATCGTGGCCGGCTCCGGCGGCAAGTGACCCAGAACCGGGTTGATGTGCTTCAGCTGCAGGTTGACCACGGGAGCGGCGGTCGACGTCACGATGTCGAACTTCTCCAAGTCAATCCACCGCACGATGTTGAAGACATCAGCGGGAATGTTGTCTCCCGCTTTCTGCACCGGCACACAGAGCTGCCGGTTGTAGGTCACGTTCACCCCGTGCACGGGCAGATTCGCCAGCACTGGGTTGAGGTGCCGCAAGGAGAGCTGACGGTTCATCGGCGTTTGCGGCTGCTCTAGATAGCACTTGAGGTCGATGTGACGCACCAGGTTGAACACCTCAGGCGGCGGCGTAACACCGTTCTTGATGACCGGCACGCAAAGGTGCTGCGGAATGCTCAGGACGACGTTGCGAGCCGGGAGGTTAGCCAGCTGAGGGTTCAAGTGGCGCAAGGTCAAGGGCCGGTTGATGTTCGTGCCGGTGATGCGATAGCACGACAAGTCGACGAACCTGACGAACGCCAGCACCTCGGGCGGTGGCAGCACGTTGTTCTTCGCCACGGGAACACACAATTGCTCGCGTGGGCCCAGGGTGTGCGTCTCGATGGGCAGGTTGCCCAGCACGGGGTTGAGGTGGCGCACGGTCACCGTGGCAGCCGGTGGCGTGTAAGGCGAGGTGCGCATGCACTCAAGGTCCAAATTGGACACAAAGCGCAGCGGCGAGGGCAGGGCCTGGATCTGCGGTTGCGCGGCGGCCGGGCTAGCCGCCGTCATCCCAGCAGCGACGCTGAGCATGAGGACGGCAGTGGCCAGCGTGCGAAGGCGAGACATAGAGGGTCCTTTCAAGATAGTGAAAGGCATCAATTCCTATGGCCCGCAGTCTTCCACGCCAGCGACATGACCAGAATGCGCTCGCGAGTCGGCTTCGCGACTGATCCGCTTGCGCTACACCGCTTCCACGATCATGCCGGCACCAACCGTACGGTTCGTCGCCTCGTCAATGATGATGAATCCACCCGTGGCCCGGTTTCGGCGATACTCATCAGCGAGCAATGGCACCGTCGTCCGCAGCCGGACGCGGCCGATCTCGTTGAGCGCCAACCCGGAAGCGGACTCGTCGCGGTGCAGCGAGTTTACGTCAAGACGGTAGTTCAGCTGACGCACGATCGCCCGCGCCGAGCGCGTCGTGTGCTTGATGGCGTACTTAGCACCGACTTGCAGCGGCTTACTTTCATCCATCCAGCAGACGAGCGCTTCCACATCCTGCGCGACGGCGGGAGCGTTGTTGGGACGGCAAATCATGTCCCCGCGCGAAATATCGATCTCGTCCTCGAGGCGGACGGTCACCGACATTGGCGGGAATGCTTCTGTCACCGGGCCATCGGCCGTCTCGATCGAGGCGATGCGCGTGGTGAAACCGCTTGGCAGCACAAGGACTTCGTCGCCTGGCTTCATGACGCCAGAAGCGACCTGTCCCGCGTAGCCGCGATAGTCCGTGACCGTTGTCGATTGCGGACGGATGACGAACTGCACCGGGAATCGCACGTCGACCAGGTTGCGGTCGGAGGCGATGTGCACGTGCTCGAGGTGGTGCAGGAGCGACGGACCCTCGTACCAAGGCATGTTGGCCGAGCGGGTAACGATGTTGTCGCCCTTCAACGCCGAGATCGGGATGATGGAAAGGTCTGTGATCTCAAGTTTGGCGGCGAACGCGGTGAACTCGCGGACGATGTTTTCGTAGACCTCTTGCGACCAGTCCACGAGGTCCATCTTGTTGACACACAACACCAGGTGCGGCACGCGCAGGAGCGAGCACAGGAAGGCGTGCCGGCGGGACTGTTCCACGATGCCTTTGCGCGCGTCGACGAGTACCAGAGCAAGGTCTGCCGTGGACGCACCGGTCACCATGTTGCGTGTGTACTGAATGTGGCCCGGCGTGTCCGCGATGATGAACTTGCGCCGTGGGGTCGAGAAGTAGCGGTAGGCCACGTCGATGGTGATGCCCTGTTCCCGCTCGGCCCGCAGGCCGTCGGTGAGCAGTGCCAAGTTTGTGTATTCATCGCCCCGGGCGGCCGACACCGCTTCCACCGCTTCAAGCTGATCGGTGAACAGCGACTTCGTGTCGTAGAGCAGACGCCCAATCAGCGTGGACTTTCCGTCGTCAACACTTCCAGCCGTCGCGAAGCGCAGGATATCGATGCCCATCAGAAGTAGCCTTCCCGCTTGCGGTCTTCCATCGCCGCTTCGCTGACTTTGTCGTCGCCACGGGTGGCTCCCCGCTCGGTGATGCGCGTCTGTTCAATTTCCTCGATAACGTCGCGGACCGTCGCCGCCTCAGAGGAGATGGCCGCCGTGCACGAAGCGTCGCCGACAGTGCGGTACCGGACCGTTTGCGTGGCAGCGGTTTCGCCGTCTTTGAGAGCGATGAACTCGTTGATGGCGTAGAGCATGCCGTCGCGGAGCACGACCTCACGCTGGTGCGCGAAGTAGATCGAGGGAAGCGGGATGTTGTCACGCTCGATGTAGTGCCAGATGTCGAGCTCGGTCCAGTTGGACAGCGGGAAGACGCGAATCGACTCACCGGGGTTGTGCCGTCCGTTGTAGAGCGACCACAGCTCAGGGCGCTGGTTCTTCGGGTCCCACTGGCCGAACTCGTCGCGGAAGCTGAACATGCGCTCTTTGGCGCGCGCCTTCTCCTCGTCGCGACGGGCGCCGCCGAACAAGGCGTTGAAGCGGTATTTCTCCACCGCGTCGAGAAGGACTGGCGTCTGAATGCGGTTGCGTGAGCCGTTGGCGGGCTCCTGCACGAGGCCCCGCTGCAGCGCGTCGGGCACGCTCGCCACGATCAGCTGGATGCCGAGCTGGTTCACGCGCTGATCACGGTACTGAATGACTTCCGGGAAGTTATGCCCCGTATCGACGTGCATCACCGGGAACGGGATCTTCCCGGGAGCGAACGCCTTCTGGGCCAGGTGCAGCATGACGATCGAGTCCTTGCCGCCCGAGAAGAGCAGGACGGGCCGCTCAAGCTCAGCCACGACCTCTCGCATTACGAAGATGCTCTCTGCTTCGAGAGCATCTAGATGCGAGACACGGTAGGAGGCAGAGCCGCTACTCATTGTCAGACCTTTCCTAGCTCTTTAGTCGGGATTTAATCTAGGCCGAAAGGATGCCACGCTCAAAGATGCTGTGACAAGGCTGACAGCAGCCGTTTCGACAGATCGGAGCGGCAGACGAGAAGATCTGGAAGCTTCGGGTCGGCCCGGTTGTACTCCAGCGGCCGCCCATCGACACGCGAGGCGTGCAGGCCAGTGGCCAAGGCCACGGCGACCGGAGCGGCCGAATCCCATTCATATTGACCACCGGCGTGGATATAAGCATCAGCTTCGCCAGTGATGACAGCCGCGATTTTGGCCCCGGCAGATCCCATGGGTACTAAGACAGCACCCTCCGCCTTCGCCAGCCCCGGCAAGAACGCCGGTGGGCGGGTGCGGCTCGTGACGATCCGGATCGCCCCACCCGAGGCCACATCGGGGTGCATAGGCGGATAGGAGGGCGCTGGATCGGTGCTCAGCACGCGGTGCTGGGCCGGCAGCGCGATCGCGCCAGCGGTCAGCCGGTGTGACACCGTGCTCCACAGGGCGACGTGCACTGCCCAGTCGGCGCGGCCTTCTTCGCCGAACTCGCGCGTGCCGTCCAGCGGATCGACGATCCACACACGTTCCGAGCTCAGTCGCGCGGGATCATCGCGTACGCCCTCTTCGGAAAGAACGGCATCGGCGGACCGCCAGCGGCCGAGCTCTTCCATCAGCATCTCGTGCGCGACCTGGTCCCCGGCCCGGCGAAGCTTGTCCGGGTCACCGAAGCCCTTCGTTTGGCGCAGGTCAACGAGTGTTTCCCCGACCTTCGCCGCGAGCCACGCGGCGAACGCGCCATCGGAAGCCGGCGCCATCAGTAGGCCCCCGAACTGCGGACCACGGCCGTGACCGTGCGCAGCATGATGACTAGATCCATGGATAGCGACCAGTTCTCGACATAACGGAGATCTAACCGGACGGCTTCCTCCCACGGTAGGTCTGAGCGGCCAGAGACCTGCCACAGACCAGTCATTCCCGGCTTAACGGCCAGCCGCCGGTGGACATCTCCGGCATAGACGGCGACTTCGCGCGGCAGCGGCGGGCGGGGGCCGACCAAGGACATCTGTCCGGCTAGGACATTGAACAGCTGCGGCAACTCGTCGAGGGAGTACCGCCGCAGCCACCGTCCCATGGGCGTAACGCGGGGATCGTTGCGCATCTTGAACATCACGCCGTTGCCCTCGTCGAGGTGGCGGATCTCGTTAAGGCGTGCTTCGGCATCCGAATACATTGTCCGGAACTTGAAAATCACAAACTCTTTGCCGTCGCGGCCCACCCGGGTCTGCCGGAAGAACACCGGGCCCCGTGAGTCGATGACGATCGCCAGGGCGATCAGCACGAGGATGGGTGCTGACAAGGCGATGAGTGCCGCGGAGCCGATGCGGTCCACGAGTTCCTTGATGATCCGGCTTCCCCCGGACAGCCGCGGATGCTCCACGTGCAGCATCGGCAGCCCGTCCACGGGACGGATCGTCGTGCGGTCACCGGCCACGTCGATCAGTGCGCTCGCGACGATCAGGTCGACCTCGTCGCGCTCCAGTTGCCAGGCCAGCCTTCTCAGCGCGTGACCGTCGAGTTCGGGGCAGCTCAGCACGATCGCCGTGTCAGCGCCGGCGATGCTGACCGCTTCAGCGACATCGTCAAACGTCCCGTAAATGGGCAGCCCCACCCGGCCGTCGCTGCCCTTGGGCACACAAGCCCCAACGACCTCCAGGCCGTGGAACCGTTCACGGCAAAGTTGCCTGGTCAGGGCGATGATGGCCAGCTCGTGCCCGACGACGATCACCCGCCTGAGGCACTCGCCGCGACTGCGTCTGACGTGCAGCCGGTGCCGGAGCAGGAATCGCGCCACCACCATCGCCGCGGTCGCCCCCGGCATCGCGACGAGCACGTAGGAACGGGCCGTGGGAAGTTCAAGGGCGTAGGAGACGATCGAGACGGTGGCGATCAGCCACAGCCCGCCACGGATCACGCGATCGTATTCATCGGTTCCGACGAACAGGAACCGTTTGTCGTAGGCGCGCGTGAGCGCATGTGCCGCAACGAAAACGAACGGCAGCGCGAGCGACAAGATGACATAGGTGCGTGTAAAGGCTGTGACTGGCCCGCCAAAGCGCAGCAGGTAAGCCAGAATCCCGGCAGCCGCGCCGACCGCCAGATCCAGGCCGAGGAGCTTCAGCTGGTACCGCTGCTCCCAGCCCTTGCGGCGGTCAAGTTGCCGTGGCGGAAGCCCAATGTGCGTGCGGCCCTTGTGCTGTGGGCGCACCGCGATCAGGCCTGCCGGAGCCGGGCTAAACGGAGCGGGTCCCGCCGGGGTTGGTGCGAAGTCCACAGCGGACGTCCGGCGGCTCCGGCTCGGATAGGGCCGCGGCCGCTGTTCCATCCATGCCCCCAATCACCGCAGTACCTGGGGGTTCAACGGTGTGCGAGCAGAAATGTCACGCTGTGTGAAATACAAGCTGGGCCGCGGCAAGCCCTTTGGTGACGATGGTTTCGACCGCGTCGGCGGCCTTATCCACGAGGTATTCAAGTTCTTTGCGTTCGGCGGATGAGAAATCCGACAGAACGTAATCGGCTGGATCCTGCCGGCCTGGCGGGCGCCCAATGCCGAACCGCACGCGCACATAGTCCTTTGTGGACAGTGACGAGCTGATGGAACGGGCACCGTTGTGGCCACCTTCGCCACCACCGGTCTTCAGCTTGATCTGACCGTAAGCGATATCCAGCTCGTCATAGATAGCGACAACCTGTGACGGCGGAATCTTGTAGAAGTTGCACAGGGCGGCAACAGGGCCACCCGAAAGGTTCATATACGTCAACGGTTTCGCGAGCACGAGTCGCGGCGCGTCCGCGCCATAACCCAGGCGTGTCTCAGCGACTTCCGCCAAAGCCTTGCGGTGACGGCTAAACGAGCTGCCTGTCCGCTTCGCGAGCAGGTCCGCCACCATGAACCCGGCATTGTGCCGGTTACCGGCATACTTGGGCCCCGGGTTACCCAGCCCAACGATGAGCCAAGGCTGTGCTGGCGGCCGGTTGGCCGCCAGCTCCGCGTTCTGCACTTACTCGGCGGCTTCCTCGGAAGCGGCTTCACCCTCGGCGGCTTCGCCTTCCGCGGCCTCGGCCTCACCGGTGTCGCCCTCAAGCTGCTCGGCGGTCGGAGCGTGGCTCACGATGACGAGAACCGTCTCGGGGTCGGTGATGAGCTGCGAGCCCTTCGGCAGCTTGACGTCGCCGGCGGTGACGTGGCCACCAGCGTCAAGGCCCTCAACCGAAGCCTCGAGGTGCTCCGGCAGGTGCAGCGCCTCGGCCTGGATGGAGATCGAGTTGTGCTCCTGCATCACCAGGGTGCCCTTGACGGGCTCGCCCACGACGTGCACCGGAACATCAACCGTGACCTGCTCGCCGCGCTTAACGATGATGAGGTCGACGTGCTTGTAGGTGTCCTTGAGCGGGTCGCGCTGGATCGCCTTCGGCAGGGCCAGCGTCTTGTGCCCGTCCGACACCGTGATGTCGAAGACGGTGGTCATGCCACCGTGACGGATGGCGGCCGCGAACTCCTTGGCCGGCAACGAAATGTGGCGCGGGGCCTCACCGTGTCCGTAAAGCACTGCCGGAACCAGGCCAGCCTTGCGGGCACGACGGGCAAAACCCTTACCGAATTCACTACGCGTCTCAGCGTTGATCTTTACACCGGTAGACATGTGTCAAACTCCTGCTCAACGGTCTCGTGTGGTTCACAGCGCACGACGAGCCGGAACTCTCCGCCGTCGATAACGGTGCGCGAACGCACCCTCGCCGTGGCAACCCGACCACTCTACCAGCGGCTCAGCTGAGGCCCCCAAAGAGGGTTGTCACGGAACCATCGTCGAATACCTCACGGATGGCGCGAGCCAGCAGAGGCGCGATCGACAGCACGGTCAGCTTGTCGAACTGCTTCTCCGGGCCGAGCGGGAGGGTGTTCGTCACGATCACTTCACGGATGCGGCTGTTCTTCAGGCGCTCCGTCGCGGGGTCGGAGTGCACCGCGTGCGTCGAGGCCACCACGACATCGGCCGCACCCTCGGCGAACAGAATGTCGGCGGCCTTGCAGATCGTTCCAGCCGTGTCGATCATGTCGTCCACGACGATGCATGTGCGCCCGGCTATGTCACCGATCACGCGGTTGGCGACCACCTGGTTCGGCGCCGTGATGTCACGGGTCTTGTGGATGAACGCCAGCGGGCAGCCGCCCAGCCGGTCAGTCCACCGCTCAGCGACCCTCACGCGGCCCGAGTCGGGCGCCACCATGGTCAACGGCCGGTCGCCGTAAGTCTTCTCGATGTAGCTCGCAAGAACATCCATGGCGAACAAATGGTCCACGGGACCGTCGAAGAAGCCCTGAATCTGCGCGGTGTGCAGATCCACGGTCAGAATCCGGTTGGCCCCCGCGGTCTTGAGCAGATCAGCCACCAGCCGGGCCGAAATCGGCTCCCGGCCACGGTGCTTCTTGTCCTGCCGCGCGTATGGATAGAACGGCAACACCACGGTGATGCGCTTCGCGCTTCCACGCTTGGCAGCGTCAATCATCAGCAGCGTTTCCATCAGCCACTTGTTCACCGGCTGCGAGATGCTCTGCACGATGAACGCGTCCGAACCACGGACCGATTCGGTGTACCGCACGAAGATCTCGCCTGCGGCAAAGTCATAAGCCGTTGTCGGAGTCACCCCGACCCCGAGCACCTCTCCAATTTCCTGCGTCAGCTCCGGAAAAGCCCGGCCGCTGAAAAGCATCAGGTTCTTGGTATTTTCCGCCACGATGCTGCCCACCGGTGGCCGCCCTTTCGCGATAGGTCTGCGCTGTAAGTATTACCCCCGCCGCCATCTTTCCTTGACGGTTTGGCAACCTCGGCGAAGGTCCACTCTGCGGTGGGACATCTCACCGTGCGGTTGACAGGAGGGGTGGGTTGATGGCAAGCGTCTGTGAGCGCTACCTTCATTTCATGTCTCGTGAGGAAGCAGGGGAACCGCCGGTGATCCAGCGGCGCATTCTGCTACTCCTTGCCGCCGGGTTGACTATCTCCACCATCGCCAAGCTGGTGTTCCTGAGCGAGCGCGCCGTCCACGAGCACATCGCCACCCTCAAGAACCAAACGGGTGCCAAGAACCAGTTCGCCCTAGGCGCTGAAGCCGCCAAGCGCGGCTGGCTGTAACGATTACGGCGTCTTCGACGCCGTAATCCACAGTTGCGTGATTTCAGGTCCCCTGAACGCGGTCGTGCGAAGCAACGACCGGCATGCGCTATTCCGCTTCTTTGGCGGCGTTTTTGGCGGCCTCGGCGGCTGCTGTGCCAGCGCGGGCGCGAGCGACCCAGCCCTCGATGTTTCGCTGATGCGCCCTGGCGACCGCTAGCGCGCCCGCCGGAACGTCCTTGTCGATGACCGAACCTGCGGCGGTGTAGGCGCCGTCGCCAATCGTTACCGGAGCCACGAACGTGGTGTCACAGCTCGTCTTCACATGCGAACCGATCGTGGTGCGGCTCTTGGTGGTGCCGTTGTAGTTGGCGGTGAGGTTGCCCGCGCCGATGTTGGACTGTTCGCCCACGGTGGTGTCGCCCAGATAGGACAGATGTGGCACCTTCGTGCCCTCGCCTAGCGACGAATTCTTAAGCTCCACAAAGGTTCCGACCTTGCTCTTGCGGCCAAGTGTCGTTCCTGGACGAAGGTAGGCGAACGGCCCAACGTTAGCGCCGTCACCGATTTCAGCCAGCTCCGCGTGTGCCCGGACGACCTTCGCGCCCTCGCCCACGACAGTGTCGATCAGTGTGACGTCGGGCCCGATAACGGACCCTTCGCCGACCTCGGTCGCGCCCTTGAGCTGTGTGTTTGGCTCGATAACCGCGTCACGCCCGACGTTGACTGTCACATCGATCCACGTCGTCGCCGGGTCGTTGATGGTGACGCCATCGCGCATCAGCCGGGTGTTGATCCGGTCGCGCAAAAGAGACCGCAGGTGCGCCAGCTCCGCGCGATCGTTGCAGCCGAGCGTTTCATCGGCATCATCCGCGACGTGTACGCCGACAGCCCGCCCCTGCGCGACAAGCGCCCCGAAGACGTCCGTCAGGTATTCCTCGCCTTGGTCGTTGTGCGCGTTCAGCGAACCCAGGGCACCCCGGAGCAAGGCGGCGTCAAACGCGTAGATCCCAGCGTTGATCTCTCTGATCGCGCGCTGCTCCTGCGTCGCATCGCGCTCTTCGACGATGTGCTGCAGCAAGCCATCGGTCCCGCGAACGATGCGGCCCAGGCCGGTGGGATTAGCCACCTCGGCGGCCAGCACTGTCGCCGCGGCACCTGCCTTCTCGTGCGCATCCACCAAAGCTTGCAGCGTCGCGGCACCCAGCAACGGAACATCGCCGTTGAGCACGATCACGGTGCCGTCGGCGTCACCCGGCAGGGCAATGCGGACCGCGTGACCGGTGCCGTTCTGCTGCTCTTGAAGGACCGTCTCGACTGCGGGCGCTATTTCGGTCAGGTGTGCGGTGACCTGGTCAGCCCGGTTGCCGACGACCGCGATCACGCGAGCGGCGGCGAGAGGGGCAGCGGCAGCGAGCACGTGCCCGACCAGAGAACGCCCGAGCAGCGGGTGCAGCATCTTCGGCAGAGCCGATTTCATGCGCTTACCTTCGCCAGCAGCGAGCACGATCACCGTACGAGACATTAATGGCACCTATCATCGATACGGACAAAAGCCATAAGCTCGGGCGCAAGGACTCGAACCTTGAAAGCAGGTACCAAAAACCTGAGTGTTGCCAATTACACCACGCCCGAACAATTGGCCCGAAGCAGACTTTGCCGCCCTGGACCAGCTTGCCGGAGCTAGCTTAGCGCCCCACCGTCGGTGACGGTCAACGGCCTTTGCCCTCGGCCAGTCAGCAAGTTGTGGGGTTAGCACTACTGTCAAACTACGGGACCGTATTCGCCGGTAGCCCGAACGGCCTATCCGAACGGTCAGGCGCACCGCCCAGCACCCTCTCCGGCTAGCCGCCGTTTGGCCAGAGTTGCGCAGGTCAGAAGCTGACCGGTCGTACTCCTACCCGATAGACCGTTACTGACCGCGATGAAACGGTAACTCCATGCCATCAGATCTGATTGACAGCTACAGCAGCTACCAGCGCAGCGAATCCCGGTCTGACCGCACCATCGACGACCGCAAACGCATCCTGTCCACCCTCGATCAGGAACTGCCCTACGGCATCGAAGGCACCAGCGAAGAAGAGCTGCGCGACTGGCTGTGGCGCGACGGCCTGTCCCTGTCGAGCCGCGAAACCTACTACGGCGCCATCGCCGACTTCTACAAGTGGGCAGCGGCCGAAGGCCACTTCGAGTTCAACCCGGTTGAGCGCATCACCCGCCCGAAACCACCACAGCGGCTGCCCCGGCCCGTCACCGACGAGCAGCTCACCTACGCCCTGGCGTGCGCCCGCGAGCCGTACCTGACGTTCATCAAGCTCGCCGCCTACGCCGGGGAACGGTGCATCGACATCGCCCACCAGCGCCGCGAGCTCATCAGTGAACAGGCGGTGAGCATCGTGCAGTCCAAAGGCGGCAAGGCACGGGTCGTGCCCACCCACCCGGTCATCTGGGAGGCGGTCCGCGACCTGCCGCAAGGCCCAGTGACCGGGCTGGATGAGCGCCAGATCTCCATCTCCACCGCGAACTACTTCTCCCGCACGCTGAAGATGCCAGGCGTCACCCTGCACCGGTTCCGGCACTGGTTCGGCACGATGGTGCAGCGGCTCTACAAGGACCTGCGCGTCACGCAGGAACTCATGGGGCACGCCGACCCGCGAACCACGGCAGGCTACGCGCTCGTGGCGGCCGAGCAGACCCGGGCGGCTATCGATCTTCTGCCAGATTTCTCCGCCGCACTAGCCGCCGCTGGGCTGGCAGCTGCGGCACCTCGTTCTCTTCGGTGACGACCTCAAGGCGGGGCTCGCGGTCGGGGGGCAGGTGACCGCGTTCACCGACCACGACGACGGTGGCGTGGCCAGACTGGGTCATCGCGATCACGTCCGCCCACGCGGATACGACCGCGATGACCCGGTACTTCTTCCTGGCGCAGTAGACGGCGCACACGTCACGCCATCTGCTGGCGGGCGGGCCGATGAAAGGCACGAACAGGATTGCTTGCTGAAGCGCGGACAGTTTGGGCATGAGAGTCTCCCGCCGCTCAAGACTGGAAACTCTAACCGTGTCCTAATTGTCGTATGCGTGACAAGACATTCATGCGGATTGGCCTGCACTTGCACCCCATTCGGGTGGTCAAACGTGAACGCCGTAACACCTAGCGCACCGCTGCCGATAGCCCCCTGGGCGCTACTCCGCGCCGAACAGGTACTCCAGCTGATAGACCGAGCTGTCAAGGATCATCACGTTCACCTCAACACACTTACCCGCACGCGTGTTCGCCCGCCGCGTGATCTCGATGACCTGCACACCCGTCGGCAACCCCATCTCCTCACGCTCGGCAGACGTGGGCGCGCGCACGATCAGATGCTCAGCGAACTCGTTAGGCTCAAACCCTGCCTCCGCCATGCGCGCATAGATGCCACCAGGCCCCGGCCCGGTGTAGGCGATCGACGGTGCTGCGGCGACCACCTCCAGCGGCAGGTACGACGTCGCCAGCTGGACGACCCGGTCCTCGACGGCGAACCGGCGCGCCCGCGTCAGGACAGCCGCACCGGCAGGGATGTTCAGCGCCGCGGCGACCGTGCCCGGCGCGGGCACCTCGGTCACGTCCACGTTCACGACACGCAGCCGCTGCCCAGTGTCGTGGTCCTGAATAGCCAGCCCGGCACCCCACTGCCGCTTCGACAAGCGCCCCGGTGACGACCGGACGATCCGCGAGAACGTCCGCACATACAGGCCGTTGCCGTGCCGGGATACGACCACACCCTCGGCGCGCAGCAGCTCGACAGCCCGCGCGACCGTCCCAGTTGGAACACTGAACCGCTCGGCAAGCTCCCTGACGGTCGGCAGGCGGTCGCCCTCGACGAGCCGCTGCTCATCGATGAAGGCCCTGAGCTGGTCGGCGACGATTCTGTAGCCCGGCTTGGACATGCAGGCAGGCTAGCAGTGTTCAGCGGAACACAACATTGAGTGTTCAGAACAGCACCTGTCTACTTGAGGGCAGGCGCCGGAGTTGACTAGCGCACCTGGCCAGCTCCGGCGCCGCTACGGAGGTGCGCCATGGACTGGATCATCGCTCTGCCAGCGTTCGTGCTGGGCTTCATCACCGCAGTGCTCGCCATGCGTGGCCGTGAACGCGGCACACCCGTCGGGCAGATCCGCGAATGCGTCTCGGTGGTGTGGTGCTCGCATTGCGGCATGCCACAGAGCGCCCTGTGCCAGACCCACAAGCTCCCAGCTGGCGTCGTCCAGCCGTAGATCTCTGGCGGCCGGCCTGCCGGGTTGATCCCTGGCCTCTGGCCGCCAGTCCCCCTAATCGCGGCGGGCCTCACGCCGGATGCGTTCCAGTTCCCGCTCGACGGCGCGCAGGACCAGCGCCGTCATCGTTTCGCCGCGGTCCTTCGCGATGGCGGTCGCCTCGTCCCAGATCCCACCCGCACGGAGATAGCGCTTCGGCGTCTCACCCGTGGTGACTGGCCTCCCGCGCGCGCGCTTCTCCTTCATGCCGGAAGTGTACACCCACGAATTCTGACTTCGTGTACACCCACTATTAGCCGTTCGGCTGACTTGACGGCATGTCCATATCGAATTAGTGGGTGTACGCTAAATCCATCGCGTCGAGCCCAGAGGCTCCGCCCCCATACATTCCCCAGGAGGGACACCATGAACACCACTCCAACCCAGGCGCAGCAGTTCGCCGCCGCCTACGCCGCCGACATGGCAGCCGCGATGCTCAAAACCATCAAACGCGTCCGCCAGTCAGCCACCGTCATCATGCTCATCGCCATGGTGGTCAGCTACACCCACCAGGCCACCTTCCTCGACAGCATCGGCACCGGCGTCCTCGGTGCCTGGCTCATCCCCGGCGCCCTCGACGCCCTCACCTTCCTGTGCGTCAAGGTCCTCGGCACCGCAGGAATGCACCCGGCAGCCAAGTCGATGGCCATGCGGGTCCTCGTCTTCCCCGTCCTCGCCAGCGGCTTCATCAACGTCATGGGCCCCGGCAACTGGATCACCAAGCTTGTGTTCGTCGTCGCCGTCCTGCTGATCCCGGCCGCCGAACTCGTCGCCACCCGGATCAAGCCAGACTTCACCGCGATGGACGCCATGGAGCGCGACATCACCCCCGCCGCCGCCCCTGAGGCCGACGAGGAACTGACCGCCCAGCGCCGCGCATCCGCCCTCAAGGCCGCCGAGACGCGCCGCGAGCGCAAGGCTGAGCGCGAGGCGAAGGCAGAAGCCCAGCGCGAGGCACGCCGTGCACGAGCTGCCGCCCGCAAGCTTGAGGAACTCGCACCCACCAGCCCAGGCCACCCGGCCGTGATCCTGAGCGCCAGCGACAAGGAAGCACTGGCCCACCTGATGGCCGCATGAAGACGCCAAAAATGGCCCGGACCTCCGAAGAGGACCGGGCCATTTTCATTCCCAAGAATGGCGCGTGAAACCAGTTTCGATATGTGCCTAGCTGCTGCTTAGCCCGTGAAACATCAACCCGCGCTCGGGCGTGTCGCGGCGGGTTTCGGCTCGTTCGGGACCACGTAGGTGATACCGCCACCGGCTGCTACGGCCAGAAGGACCTCAACCCACTCCTGTGGGGTGATGGCGTCGTCAGCCATCACCTTGAGCAGCACGACACCGCCAGCGATCACCGCCGAGATGATGGCCTTACGGGACCGTTTAACCCATGCCAGCATTGCTGTTCCTTTCCACTAGAGGTGCCCCCTGGTCAACCACACGTCTGCGACGGAGGCGGCGGGATCGGGTTGCCCTCCCGCTTGCCCTCGTTGAACGCGCGGCCCTTCTCGTACTCACCGAATGCCCGCTGAAGGGCAGCCAGACGGGCAGCCGGGTCAGCGATGTGCAGAGCCCTGTTCTGCTCCGCAAGCAAGGCGGTGGACAGCTCACGCTCATCCGAGGCGATCTCGGCACGCAGCCGCTGGTTCGCGTTCGCCGCGTCAACGTATGCGGCCACACACTCGGTCAGCCGCCGCTGCTCCCCGGTCAGCCGCCGCTGCTGGTAGGACAGGATCAGGGACCAGCCCAAGGCGAAGACCACCCCGACCACGACCAGCCGGTAGACCAGTCTGCTGTCGAGGAACCTCTGCACCCGCACCAGTGCTTCAGTTGGCATCATTTGCCTCTCTGCTTGGCCCGGTCCCAGCTGCGCCGTGCGTAGTGCGCGGCGCAGACGACAACGAACAGGGACACCAGGATTTGAAGAAGGTAGGAGATCACTCCTCGGCCTCCTCTTGGGAGACCTGCCCCGGCGGCTTGCGCCGGACGTACAGGGCTGTGAACACCCCGGCAGGGATCACAAGCACCATCGGATCAGGGCGGTTACCCGCCTTCACATCCGACCAGGCAACTGCGCCCACAACGGCGAGAGTCCACAGCATGACCAGGTTGCGGACCCAGTTGGACACATGCCCCTCAGCTTTCAGTTAGTTATCTGGTGTGGCGCCATCGACGGCGCCAAGGACCTTGCGCAGGGCGGCTTCGAGCACCGCCTGGTCGACAACGACCGCTGGCTTTTCGGCGAGTGCCTTCAGCGCGAAGTGGACCTCGTTGCGTTCCTTGCGGGGAGCGGGCTCGCCCGGGATGTGGAACTCGGCATAGGGCAGGTTGAACATGACGGCCCGCTGACGGGCGTCGGTGGCGATGATGTTGTTCGCCCGGTCCTGATCCATGTCGTCGTCTCCGTTCGTGTGAGCCGTTACGGCGGGCCATGACGCGGCGTTCTCATCGCCGGAGGCCAGGCCCGAGAAGTGCGCGTGGTCGGGGTGTGGGTCGTCGAGCTTGGGCTGCTTGACCCATCCGTATGTCCTTGAGTAGAGCCAGCCGTCAAAGATGACGTACCGCAGTCTCGGTTCCCCGCCCGCCCGCTCCCGGGCCTGCTCGGCGGCCACGACACGCTCGACCAGCCCTTGAAGCTGTGCCCGGCTCATGGCTGGGCCGAGCATCACGTCGATCGCGCGGTGCTCCGGGTTGCTGTCGGCATCGGACTGCGCGGGTCGGCTGCCCGAGGTGTCGTCTTCGTTGTGGTCCGACGCGCGCAGCTGGTGTGCGGCGTCGCCGATGCCGTAGATGGTGACGCCCGGATAGGCCGCGGCGATGTCATCGGTGAGCGCCTGCATACTCCGGGATCTCATCAGCGCACCGCCCTCGCGCCCTTGACGGTTTCACTGCCAGTGACACCGAGCCCGTGTGGCAGGCCGAGCACCATCGACACCCGCTGAATGTCCGGGAAGCAGGCGCCCGGCTGTTCCGCACGGTGCGCGGCGCAGTCGTGAACGAACCCGGCCGTCGGCGACCACCACACCTCTTCGATCCGCGCGTCCCGGCACGCCTGGTCGATGACCAGCCGGTCGACGTTGCGCGCCACCAGCTCGGTACGCAGCTGGGCGACACCGTCATCGCGCGAAGTGGGCTTGGCCGGAAGGATCAGGCCATGCCCCGGTACTACTTCCATTGCCATGAGCCCTCCTAGGCGGGCCGGTAGCGGATAGTGCCAGCGAGCGCGTCGGAGGTGCCGAACGTGAACGGCACCGTCGGGGTGACGTCACCGCCGTCGGACACCAGGCGCAGCTGGGTGGTGGAGAACATGTGCACGGTGATCGGGCGGCGGATCGTGCCCGAATCGAGCACCCAGCCCTGGCCGACGACCAGGTCGGTTTGGCTGGCGTGCGCCGTGAACGGCAAGTCGACCATCCACGACCCGGCACCGTAGGTCGACGTGGTGCCGAACACGAACGTGAACTGCCAGTCGAGGACGTCGGCACCCGAGATGCGCCGGTAGATGCCGTTGCGGGTGCCGTTGCCCAGCGCTGGGTTGGACCCCGACCCGGTCAGGGTCGGCAGGTGTGTTGTCCAACCGGGTGCGATGAGCGCGTTGAGCTGGGCGGCGGTTACCCGCTGCCCGGAGGCGAACGTCACGGTCCCCCCTACAAGGCCGGAATGATCGGGTCGCGGACGTGAACTTCAGCCCCGGCAAGGTGCGCCTTCGTAACGCCGTTGACTGAGCGGGTGACCGTGAATGTTTGCGGGCTTGACGCACCAGCGATAGCTGTCACCGTCATCACCTCACCGCCGATGAGCAGCGGGAAAGGCATCTCGGCCGAATCGGTGGTCCACAAGTCCGTCGAGACGGAGGTCGTCACCGACAGCGACGTCGCCGAAGAGGTGACGTCTGAGGTGAGAGTTGAGCTGCCCGAGTCGAGCCGCTGCTCGCCGTCTAGGTCGAACACCTCATACGGCGAGGCCGGCGAGGTGTTGAGTGAAACGTCCCAGCTGACCGTGTCCCACCGCTCCGTGTAGCCCTCGATGATGAGGTCTATCTGGTCAGGTGGCAGGCCTGCGGGCGGGTTGTCGATCGTCACCCTGCTGCCCAGCGGTGTGGCCAGCCAGGATGGGATCAGGTCCGGTGAGCCGTGCAGTTTGATGGGGATGCCGGGCCACCGGTACTCATCCACGGTGCCGATGTGGACCTTCCACGCGGCCACGTCTGTCAGCTGGGTGTCCGTTTCGACGTTGACTGTCGCCTGGTCGTCGTACAGGCCATTGAGTGCCACGTTCGCGTCGTCGCGGTAGGTGGCGAACGAGCCGCCGTCGCGCGAGACCGTCCACTCGTTACGCAGCCGCTGATCGTCGTCGGCCGGTGCGGGCATGATGATGTGCCCGGCGTCGAAATCGAGCTCCAAGGTGACCGGCTGGTTGCAGCGTTCAGACAGCGCCTGGTAGGCGATACCGAACTGGTGCTCGTAAAGCACACCGCCGTCGGCGGCCTCGCAGTCGCGCAGCTCGTCAAGCAGTGTGCCGGTGCCCTGCGGGCCCATCGCCACCGAAGACGACGCCGTCACATGTGCCGGTATCGACGCCTCCCGGCACAGACGGGACACCCGCTCGTGTGCCATCTCACCGGCCCAGCCGTTAAGCGCGGCGGCGTTGAGGACCAGGTCCGTGCTCACACTGAAGCCCGGGTCGGTGAAAACAGCGGCATGCCCGAACGCGATCTGGTCGGTCGTCGATGCCGCCGAAATCGTCACCGTGGCGATAGTGCTGTGACCGCCAGCCACAGACCCGCCGTTGACCGCCGCACCTGACCCGTCGATAGCCGCCAGGCCCAGGTAGGCAATCACGTTGGAGCCGCTGGTGCGCTCGGCGACCCTGACCGACCACCATTCGCCATAGAACTCGGCCGCCAGCGGGTTACCCGGCCCGGTCCCGTCGAACAGGACTTGAGCCACCGTCTGCACGGTGCCGAACACGTCATACCCGCGCAGGATCATCTGGCTCGGCGGGCCGGGTGACAGGTTCAGCTCATACCGGGCGATGAGCCCCTCGCCACCGGTGTCGATCGCGGCGATCGTGGTAGATGGGGAGGGTTCGCTTGGTGCCCGGAGGAGAAGCTGCAGCGCCCACAGCCCACCTGTGGTGTAGGACGGGACGGTGAACACGGCAGAGGCGCCGCTGTCAAAGACGGGAAGGGGCCGCGACCCGGCCAGGTCGGACTGTGCCGCGTAGGCGACCGTGCCGGTTGGGATGACGGCCTGCGTGTTCAGTGTTGCCGGAAGGAACGACAGGGACTCGGCCCCGTCTTCCATCGGCCAGTAGGCCAGCGGCACATAGTCGCCCGGTGTGGTGCCGAGCGTGCTTCTCGTTACCGCCGAGCGGAGCACCTCGCCTTGCGCCAGCCTGCGCATGACGCCCGCGCAGGTGATGGTGACGAAGCTGTCGGTACCGGACTGGTCGCCCCAGCGGGTGGGCAGCTCGTTGATGTAGCCGTAGTAGCGGTCGACGAATCCGGAGCCGGGGTTGAGTTCGATCCAGATCGGGGTGTTGCGCGACAGCAGGCCGAAGTAAGGGCCGGTCGGGTTGAGGCGGACGAAGATGCCGTCTGGGTTGCGCAGCTTCAGCTGTGCTTTGGACGCGGTGACGCGGCCATATTCGTCCCTGCGCCCCAACGTCAGGGAAACACCCAGGTCCTCGCGCACATACTCGGTGACGTCGAGCCAGTTCCAGGTCAGGTGTGAGGCGTTCAGGTCGGCGCCGAGTGCGATGTGGACCCGCATGGACAGGGGTGATGCCGGGAAGGTGACCGGCAGCAGCTGGGTGGAGATTCCGGGCCAGCCTGCCCGCCGGAACCGTCTGCGCCGGGCGAGCGATGCCTGCCGGACGTAGGCGGCGCTAGGCATGGACTACTCCATCCACTGAATCCAGCAGCGCATGTCCACGGCGGTCGTCGGGGTTGTCGCACGCAGGCGCACGAACGAAGACACGGCGACGACCGGGCCCTCACCGGGCACCCAGAAGTACTCGTAACGCATCGCCGCGGCGGCCTCAGCCGACACTGAGCTAATCGACACCGCGTCGAACGTCTTCGTCGTCACCGGTGCCGTCTCCGAAGAGGATGTGAAGCCGGTCGCCGACGTGCCAAGCGTTAGCAGCGAAGCGGGCGAGCCCGGGTTGATCGGCTGAACTCCCGACGCCCCATGCGCTGTCACCGTCGCCGCCGTATCCGACTGGATCAGGTCTACGACGGCATCCGCGCCGGGAGGGTCGTCGATGCTGTAGCCCCAGCCGAGCAGCATGATCTGCCGCGTGGACGGAGTTGCCAGCTGCAACATGGTCTTGATGGACGTGCCGGTTGTTACGGCCGCCGGTGAGGCGGTCGTGACCATCGCCGAATTCCATGCCCTGTAGCGGTGAAGCACTGGTTCTCCTTACGCAGCACCGAAAGCGCGCAGGTCCCCGCCATCCACGCGGACCTGGTGCAAGATGAATGGCCAGATGGCCTGAACGAAGGCGTCGAAGGCCGGGTTGCCTGACGGTGTGATCGCGATACTCACGACTGGGCGAGCCGGTGCGGCTGTGGCGGCGAGCATCGAACGGGACTGTGACGCGCTGTAGACACGGCCACCTGAGGCGCCCATCTCCAGCAGCTCCGGGCCGTCCTCACCGACCACATAGGTGGTGTTCGGGTGCACGGGACCACCGGCGGCACGGCCGCCACCAAACCCGGACGAGTCACCAGAACGCGCACGCGCAGCGGCCGAGGTGGAGCCAAGAAGTCCAGCGAGTATGCGGGCCTGAGCAATCGCCTCAGCGAGCCCCGGGGTTTTGAACTCGGTGGTGACGGCCGCCGGAATGCCCTTGTAGGCGTCGATGAGCCGGTTGACCTCTTCCTTGTTGAAGCCGAGCGCGAGCAGGTTGCTGCGCAGAGCTTCAAGCTGCCGGTCGTAGGCGGCGTTGGCCTCGTCGACTTTCTCCGGCACGGTCGCGGTCGCGTCCCGCAGGTCTTTGATCGCCTGGATCTGATCGAGAACTGCGTCACGATTACGCAGCCCCTCTTCGCTGGTGAGCGCGAGGGTGCGCTTGCCCTGCAACAGCTCCTTCTGAAGCGCGATCAGGCCCTTCTGGTAGGCGACCGTCGCCTCATCGAGGTCCATGATCGGATCGAAGACGGCATCAATAGCGTTCTTGAGCGCCTTCATCTCGTCGGCGGTCTTCTCCGCCTCCGTCTTGATGCCGTTGAGGTTCGTGGTGAACCGGGGCATCTGGTTTGTCGCGTGATCGACGGCATCGCCAGTGTCGACGAACATTCCGTTGAGCAGGCCCAGCCCAGCACCAAGAGGCAGGAAGAACTTCAGCCACGTGGGCATGTCAGCGAACGCACCTGTGGCGACTTCCCCGATCGCGATGAACCACTGGTAGGCGTCCGAGAGCACGTTGACCAGAAGCCCGAAGCCGTGCAGGGCGTCACCGACGAGCACGATCAGGTCGTGCATCGCCGCCGCCGCACCCTCCGGCTCTTCGGCGATCAGGTCGAACATGGCCGACAGGTCATCGCCCAGGCCTGGCAGCGCGTTGGCGAGAACCGTCAGCACGGGCTCGGCTGAGCGCAAGGCGTTCTTCAGCCCCGGCAGCGTGTTCTGGATCATCTCCGTGAACCCGCGCGCCAGCGGAAGGACCGCATTGGCTAGTGAGCTGAACTCCGGCTTCAGGTCGCGGGCGATGTTCCGCGCGGCGATCCTGAATTCCTGCAGCGACTCGACCACGGGCTCGACGAACGGGATGCCCAGGTCGCCGAACGACGACACGAACGTCTGCCCGAAGTCCTTGGCCGCGGCCTTGACCGACTCGTCACGCGCCGCCGCGGCGACACCGCCGACGATGCCGCCGAGCCCGACGCTGCCGATAACGGCGGCACCGATGGAGGCGCCGATCGCTGGGCTCAGTGCGACACCGATCGCGGCAGCCGCTGCGATCACTGGGCTGCCGCCCGCCGAGATGGCCTTGGAGAACGACTCGACAAGCGTTGTGCCCGCCTGAGCGCCCGCCTGGGCGGAACGGCGCAGCAACTCGGTGTCGTCGTCGCCGAGCAGGAGCCGGTCGACCCGCTTCAGTTCGGCGAGGCGCTTCTTGTCCTTGCGCAGATCGGCGAGGAACGCATCAGCACCCGTGCGCTGGAAAGCCTTGGCCGTGTTTTTGATCCGCTCCTCAAGCCCGGCCATCTCGCGGGAAAGGGCTGAGGTTTCCTTGCCCATCTCGCCGAAGACAGTGCCGGTCTTGTGGGCTTCGTCCCCGATGCCCTTGAGGCTGCGCTTGCTTTTCTCCTCGCCGCGCACGACGACATCGATCGCCACCTCATTACGGCCGGCCATCCGATCGACCCCCGTCCGATTGATGGAGAGTGATCTCGTGCGCGATGCCGCTACCGTGCAGGCGTGAGCAATGAACTGATTCGCATCGGCAAGCCGCCGCAGGCGCCCCCGCAGAGGCCGTGGGCCCGCCGCCGCCAGGGATTGCTTTTCACCTCGGCGGGGGTCTTCATCGGGGTGGCCGTCGCCGTCGTGTTCGTCATTAGTGGCCGCCTACAGGGCAGCGCACCAGCATCGTCGTTACCTGACTCCGCTTGGTCCGTCTCGCCGACACCGACGTTGAAGTCGCTCGACGTTCATGGCGCCTGTGTGCTGCTGTTGCCGACTCTGCAGTCGGGGGCGGACGCGGTCAGAGACTTGGCGGCGGCACCGGATGGATCCCGGGTTGACTGGCCAGAGCTGGACAAGACGGTCGCCGACCTGAAGACAATCGCCGCCGTCACCCCGCAGGACCTGCGTGATGATGTTGGGCAGCAGATCGCGACGCTGTCGGCATTCCTGGACATGCGGGCGACGGGCAGCAACATGACCGTCGACCTCATGGATTTCCGGGCTTCCGGGCTGCGTATCGCCGCGCGCTGCGCGCCGTACGCGTCCCGCTAACGCTTCTTCAGCCCGTCCTTGATGTAGGTGTCTGCCTCACGTGCGGTCAGCTGCCGCACCTCACGGGCGGGCATCTGGTAGACGCGCCAGAACCAGGGCAGCAGCGGCTTCAGGCCTTCTTGGACCGTTTTGTCTCCGAGGACGGCTCCGAGGAGCCCCCATCCGGGGGGACCGCGTCATCACCGGCCAGCGGGTCGCGGTAACGCGCCTTCAAGGTCTTGATGTTGAAGTCCTTGAACGGCACCGTGTCCACTTTGTTCATCTTGCGGGCCAGCCAGATGACACCCTTGATGCCCAGCGCTGTGCCCTCGGCAAACTCGCCCGCCAGCAGCACCACTGTGCCGATGCCGGTTTCCTTCTCCCACTTGTGCAGCTCGTCGAACGGCACATCGTGCAGCTGGTCACGGTCGAACGGCACCCACTCGGGGCCGCCGTACTGTGCCAGGTCTTCGTCGCTGAGCCGGAACTCTGTCGGCATCAGATAGCCCTCTCGATTTTGGCGGCCACTTTGCCCATGGCGTCGCCTATGTCTTTGGCCGCCTTCGGGGCGGCACGTCTGGCCGGTTCACTGGCCCAGCCGGGCCGAATCTGCTGGGTCACCCACGGGTTCGTCATCCGGGTGCCGTCACTGAGCCGCCGGTACCGGCCATACACCGGATGGCGTAGCCGCCCGCGTTCCATGGACGCCAGGTCCCGTTCGCGGGCCTTGCCCAGACCGATGAATTCGATGGAGATCCTGCGGTCGCGCGACAGGCGAACCTGCACCTTGCTGCGCAGCGACGACGCGAACGTCTTCTCGAACCCCTTGGGCATGTAGGTGTCTGTGGAGCGGCGCACTTCGCGTTCCACCGAGGTGGCCGCCTTGCGGATGCCCCGGCTCAACTCGGCGGCCAGGTCCTTTTCGCCCGCCTCGCGCAGGGCTTTGGCCATGTCGAACAGGCCGCGCTCGCCACGGATACCGACGGCGAGGCTCACGGTTTAGCTCGTCGCCCGCGACAGGGTTCCCGCGCCCGGCCACTGAACGCTGACCGTAGCCAGGTCACCGACGCTGTTACCGAACGGGTTGTACTGCGACACGAGCACTGAGCCGGAGTACTCCGGGTTGGTCGCGCCAATCGCGCTCGACGTCGGCCGCACCTTCACGGTCGTCGTCGTGCCCAGCAGCGGCCACAGCGTGGCGTCCACCGCCGAGGCGGCGAAGTCGCTGTTGAACTCAGGCTGAACCGACCAGTCCTTCAGGCCACCGATACGTGACCGGTAGGTGTCGCCAAAGGCGGTGTCGTCGAGCTCGTCGGCCGAAACGTTGACGGTAACGGCCCGGCAGAAGCTCGACAGGACAACGCTGTTGACCTCAAGGCGGGCGTCGATGAAGGCAAAGCTTGCCATGGTAAGTCTCCTTAGGAGCCGATGCCGATGGCACCAGCGATCGAGAAAGTGCCGGTTACCGCAGTGACGTTGAAGCGGTAGTGGGTATCAGTGATCGCACCGGCGACACGGGTCATCCAAGTGCCACCAGTGGTGGTAATCGGGCCGATGGTTTGCCGCGTGGTGGCCGAGGTGAAGTTGGCGTTGTCGTCAGACTCGACGATCACGGTGATCGTCGTTCCGGCGGTGAAGACATGGAAGGTCGCGTACAGGAACTGCGCGGCGCCCACCTGTCCAAGGTTCACGCCCGTGCCGGTAGCGCCGGTCGAAGACACATTGGCCTTCGCTTTGGCGACCTGGCCACGGATCGCACCGACCGCGTTCGTGCTCGACTGGCTCACCTGAAATGGGGTGACCTGGCCGATCTGGCCGAACGGCGAGTACCGGAACACGCCACCCTGATACAGATAGGCGGGTGTCGTTTCGGTGCTCAACGAAGAGATCGTTGTGACCCGGTCACTGGTGCCGAGGTTGGTGAAGAACTCCGGGTCGGGGGTGCCGGTACCGGCCTCGTAGAAGCCCGAATAGGTGGCCGAAAGGGTCTTCAGCCCACCAGTGCGGCGGCGATAGGTCGAGCCGAACGGGGTGCAGTCGAGCTCTTCGGTGCTGATATTGGCCGCCATCTGGTTCAGATAGCCGGTGGCGTCGAACCCGCCGATCCAGGTAGTGGCATCGACGAAGGCGAAGGAGCCCATTACGCCCCCTTCTTGGCCTTGGGTAGCACCTTGACCAGCTGCGCCTGTGTGAGTACGGCGATGTTCGTTTCGGCTGGGTCGAGGTAGGCGATTTGGCCCTTGGTGACGTCCTGCGTTTCCGCGACGCGCACCGGCTTGACGACCGGGTTGCCTTCGCCGTCGAACAGCGGCGCGCCGTTGGGGCCGAATTGGACCTCTTCTACCTCGCGGTAGCCGGTCACCGAGACGATCGGGAGGTCTCCGATCACCTCGCAGCGGACAAGGTGTTCCACAGCGGACTCCAGGCATGCGAAAGTGGCCCAGACTCGGCTGGGCTGCGGTGGGATGTGGTGTCCAGCTAGGACAGGAAAGACATGAGCGCGATGCTCAGGGTGATCTCGGAGTAGCTGCCACCGTCGTCGGTGAGCCAGCTGTCCAGGTCGACCGACTCGACTCTGGCCAGTTTCAGGTTGGCCAGGTCGCCGAGGGTGTAGTTCTCGGCGATGTAGTCCTCGACGATGGTCGACAGGGCGGCAGCGCGGGCCTCGGCGTCCTCTGTGGTCGCCTCGCCCTTCTTGCAGACGCGGATGTGCAGCCTCAGCGTCAGGTCTTCCTTGCGTTTGACCCGCCCGCCGGAGCCGCCTTTCATCGCGGCCAGCTCGACGGGGCCGCTGATTTTGCCGCCGTAGATGACCTCTTCAGGAACATCGCGGGGCATGTTGTAGGCGACTTCGACACCTGTCATTCCGGACAGGCCGGTCAGGACGTTGTCGGTGCCGACGAGCCGGGCCTTGGCCGCCGCGGCGATCGTGCCGCTCATCAGCGGCCACCGTGGAACAGCGAATACCGCTGCGGCGAGTACGACAGTGTCCGCGACGCCGGGACGGCACCGCCGTTGGTGCCGGTGGTGCGGCGGGAGTAGCGGCCGTAGATGGCGTCAACCTCGGGCAGGCCGGTTTTATACGCGCCGGGCATGTCGAGCCTGTATGTCGCTCCGTCAGTGACGGTGAACGAGGTTGTCCGGTCCGGAATCCCCGTCTTGTTCAGGTTCAGCCGTGTCCGCAGCCGGGTCAGCGACGCCTGCACTAGGTCTGCTGGTGGCCGGTCGAGGCCGTATTCGAACTCGACCACCACATTCGCGCGGGCCTCGGTGAACACGTTGCCGTCGGTGCGGATCAGCCGCCCATCGTCGGTGACCGTCAGCGCCGCCAGCTCGGCGGCGGTGAACGCCACGAACGTCTCGTCCATCGCCGGGGCCATCGTCACCGACCGCACCACCCGCACATCGGCGACCGAACGAACCGGGTCACTGTGGGCCAGCAGCAGCGTCGAGGTCCCCGCACCATCGAGCACGACCCGGTCGTAGCGGGGCACGAACGACCTGTCACAGATCGTCTCGCACTCCGTTTCGACCTCAAGCCGCTTCAGTGCCAGGTCGGCCGTCGGGTATTTGCTCGCGTCAGACAGGGAAGTATCGGACGCGCGGCCCTGCGCGAGGGTGAAGTAGAACCCGCCCACGATCTCCACATAGTCGACCTCGGTCACCGAACCGCCGCCGACGGTGGCCGTCCAGGTGACCGTCAGCCGCCGCAACGACGACTGTGCCGCCAAAGGTGCCGTGATCCGCCCGGAACTCCCACCCACGACCGTCGCGTTACCCGACGACACAGCGGTGCCGTTGGCGTCCACGATGGCGTAGGTGGGAGTGCCCGTCGGGTCGGTGGCCGTCTCGTCCACATAGAACGTGTGGCTCAGCGTCGCCGCGGCGTTGGAGGCAAGGCGGGTGAAGCCCACGGCTAGCCGATCCTGACCGACCCGGCAACGGTGCCGGTGCCGCCCACGTCGACGTAGACGCCGTTGAGGCACCACGTCGGGTGGTTGAGCGCCACGTCGGCGGAGCCCCCGGCGGCGAGGTTGACCGCGCCGATGAGGGTCCCTGACGCGGCCGAGGCGTTGTCGTAGATCCTCACCGTCGCGGCATTGCTGCCGCCGGTCTCCTGCACCGTATAGCCGCCGAACAGGACGCCACCAGTGGCCTTGACCGCCTGGTCGGATCCAGTCAGCGCGACCGTCTGGTAGCTCTGCTTCATGGGTTAGACCCCAGCCAGCTGGTAGTTGACGATCACGAGCAGGTTCGGGATGAGCAGGCCAGTGCCCCCCACCGTTTTGATCATGGTGAGGGTGTCCCCTGCGGTGATACTCACCCCGGCACCAAGAGTCATCGACTCCTCGGTCAGCGCGACCGAGTTCGTTGTCGACCACGCCCGCGACGCGGTAGTGGCCGCTGCGGCGCCCGCCGTGTGCCGGGTCAGGGTGTAGGTGGCGAAGTTGGTGCCATCGGCGGTGATCGCCGCTGACGGGACGATGGTGACGGCGGTGACGACACAGTCCAGTGGCGCCTTCCAGACGGGAAGGTTGCCGGTGGAGGCCGCGTTGCCGGTGGATTCGAGGGCCACCTGGTGGTACAGGGTGCCGCGCATTTCTTTGAGCTGCATGGCTGGTTTTCTCCTTCGTGAATGTCTGGTGTGGACGGAGCAGCCACCACCCGTGATGGGCGGTGGCTGTCAGCCATGCTGGCTAGCCCTGGCCCCTGTAAAAACCGCGGTGGTCCAAGGCGGTGCCGGAGAAGATGAAGCGGCACTTCCAGGTGAAGACGTCGGCGTTGAACACGCTGCCCGAGTTCGGGTCCGACTGCGTGAACAGCTCCGGCTCCTCCTTGCCCTGGTAGAAGCCGACCTCAATCGTCGGGACCTGTGACGGGTCGGCGACCAGGAACCAGTCGTTGGCGTCGGTCGCGTACGGCAGCAGGATGTGGCGCAGGCCGTTGGCCTGGTGAATGTTCGGGGTGTCCGACGCACCAGCCGGGGTGGCCGGGACAGCCACAGCTGAGGTGCACAGCTGGAAGGCCAGTTCCTCCAGCTCCGGCGGAACGATCAGGTACTTGGGGGTCAGGCCGAGGATCTCGACCGAGTTGCCGTACGCGGCCTGTTCGATCATCTTGCGGCGGCCGACCGACAGGGTCGTCTGCGACAGCGCCGAGCTGGTGTCGGTGTTGGCGTGAGCGGCGTCGAACAGCGCCACCGAGTCGTAGGTGCAGGTGACACCGTTGCCTGAGATCAGCATGTCCCACACGAAGCGGTAGAGGGTTTGCGCGGCCGCACGGCCGAGCTTGCCCGGGATCCGCTGAATCGCGCGCACGTCATCGTTGGCGATCATTTCCAGGGTGACGTCTTCCGTGCCACCCTTCTTCACCAGCGCGTACGTCGCCTCCTCATCACCGGGGGTGGTCAGCGGCTGGTACGGGGCTCCCTGGTTGACAGTCGGCAGCACGCCGTAGCCGCCGATGCGCCCGACCCGCTGAGTGCGGAAGTCCATCACCGGCACGGTCGAGGACACGATCGAACGCCACGTCTGAAGCGACGGGTTGGAGTACTCGGCCACCATGCGCCGGGTGACGCTGTCACCGAGGACCTGCGCCCAGGTGGAGGTGTCGCCGGACTCCGTCGAGCGGGTGGCCACACCGGAGTCGAAGCCGGAACCGAACGACTCACGCAGGATCTGCCGGGACAAGTCCTCGCGGCCAAGGTAGGCCGGGCGGTATCCGGTGAAGTCCATGTAGGCCTGCTGGAAGCTGCGGTAGCCCTTGCTGTAGTCGCCAGCGAAGAACGCGTCGAGCGCGTCGACCTTCTTCTGGCGGGCCTCCTGGGTGACCTGGACCGTCACCGTAGGCGCCAAACCGGCACGCTCAGCCACACCGAGCGCCGCCTTAAGTGCTGTGATCTGCGAGTCCACGTCGGACTCGGTCACATGCTGCGGAAGAGCCTCACGGATCTGCGTGCCGACAGCGGCGGGCAGCTGCGCCTCGCTCACCTTCTGGCTGATCATCAGACCGGCCATGAAGCTGGACTTGTCAACGGACCCCGCTGGGGGCGGGGCGGGTGCCGCTTCGGTCACCTTGCTCAGTCCGAACCCGGCGAGCTGCTCGGGCGTGGCTTCTTTGAGCGCGGCGAGCACGGCTTCTGACGTGACGGTCACGTCTTCCTCCTGGTTGCTCTCTGGGTCGGTTTCATCGATTCCTCCCGCGAGGACGCGGGTGGCCTTGCCTCCGGCAGCGGGGTCTGCGACCACGTCGGCGGAGTGGACTTTGGTGATGCGCACGGCCTCCTGGACACGCCGTCCGCCGACGCTGGTGTGCTTGAGCACCGTCATGGCGTCATGGGAGATGCCGACGATCGGCGGGAGGCCAGCGGCTTGCGCGGCCACGGAGGCGTCGAGCGCTTCGGCGGTGTGCGTCGCTGACGGCAGCAGGTGCAAGTCGGCGTACAGCCCGTCGGCGGCGGCTTCGACGTTGCGGTAGAACCCGACCAGCCCGGAAATCGTCGACGACTTCAGCTCATCGGGGGTGCGGTGCCGGTCGAACGCCTTCGCACCGTCATACAGCTTGGCGGCCGTTTTGAGCACCGATGCCGGGTAGTTGCGCCCGTTCTTACTCTCACCCGCGCGAATGATCTGCACCCGGAAGATGCGGCCACCATCGTTGGAGGTGCCGCGTGCTTCCAGCACCCGGCCACCGTCGATGCGCTCCAGCTGCGGGGCCTCGGCCTCACGGGTGTGCTCGGCGACCGCCTCGCGCACGAACGCGGCGAAGCCGACCTCAGCCGGATCAGTGTCGGCTAGCGGGTCGAGGCGGCGAAGGAAGTCGACGTTACGGGCGAGCTCGACGTCGCCGCTGGCCTCTTGAATGGCGGCCTCAACGGATTCCAGCCACTCGACCGGGTCGACCTCAAGGTCTGTTTCTGGGTACACGAAAGTCTCCCTCGGGGAAGGGCTGAAAGGGTTGTGACAAAAGGAAAGAAACGGGACTAGCGGCTGTTATCGCGCCTTCACGGCGGCGATGATGTCCGCTTTCCGCGTTACACCGCTGAGCTTGGAACCTGTCCGCTGCTCGTGGAAGTCCTTGAGCTGCTTGATGGTCATCGTGTTGAGCACGTCATCGGCGGGCATCGGGCCGGTTGGGCTGGCGATCGCATCCGCCGCTGCCACCTTCAGCGCGGCGCGGCCGGTGCTGGCTCCCGCTGCGGCTTTCGGAGCACGTACGCGTGCTGGCTTGGTGCCCTCCATGTCGGCAAGCTTCTTGCTGCCGCCCACACCGTCGATTTTGATGAGGTGCTTCAGTTCCCCGCCAACCTTCACCGCGCCCTGACGGTCTTCCGGGCTGAGTGACTTCAGATTCGCGACAGGGATGAACTGCGCACCGCCGGAATTGGCGAGCTCCTTCAGTGCGGCGTCTTGCTCGGGGGCGGTATATCCCTTGGCGGCCAGCTGCTTACGCAGTTCGGACAAGCGCACCCATCCGCCTGGTTTGTCGGCCAGGTCGCCGACCGCGCCGCGAACGTCGCCTGATGCGCTCGCGGCCCTCGCCGCAGGCACTGAACCGCCGCCGCTTCCGCCGCGCCGCATCTGGCCGTTTTCGACGATGCCGAGCAGGTGCTTGTCTTCGCCGGACAGATTCAGCGCCGCCGCCCGGTCTTCGGGCGACAGCATCTTGCGGTTCTCTTCCGGGAGTAGCCGAATCTGGCCCACCTTCACGAGGTTGAGCAGCACCTTGTCTTGGTCCTCGCGGGTGCCGCCAAGCTTCTTGCGGAGATCGGCCAGACTGACCCACTCGCGGCCTGGGTCGGCCAGCTCATCAAACGCGGTGTCGACCCGTTGCCGGATTTCGCCAGTGCTGACGGCAGACGTTTCAAGCGCACCGCCCTTGCCTGTGCTCTTCGGCTGGATTCCGCCTCCGCTACCGAACAGCTTCACCGCAGCGTCGTACTGCTCGACGTCCTTGTCCTGCTCATCTTTCGGGAGCTTGCCGAACGGGACATCCAGGTCACCGCCACGGGCCCAGTCATTGCGTTCCAGCCATGCGTCGTGGATAGCCGCACCGGCCTCCTCGCGGCTGAGATTCCCCCCGCGAGTGCGCATCAGGTCCACCACGACCTTCGCCGCCGCGCGGTTCTCGGCCTGCCAGTCCTCCGGCAGATCCTCAAACGGCGTGTTGGCGATATCGACCTGGTCAGTACCGTGTTTGGCTTTCCACTTGGCGTCCTTGGTCGTCTTCACCCGGGGCTCAAACCCGCCATCGGGCTGGGCGCGGCTGGCACGCCAGTTCTCGTGGAACACCGAAGCAAGCCGGTCGGTGGCGCCAGCACCCTCAAGGCCACCGCCTTTTTGAAGTTCAGCCGTCCTGAGCTCTCGTTGGCGGACGGCATCGGCGGGACTCGACACTGATGCCTTTTTCCATGGCGGTACGAAGTCGTCTGGGCTGCCGTCGCTTTTCGTCCCCAAGCCGTGGGCGAGGAGGTTGATGCGCATGCCGACAAGCGTTTCGACGAGGCCAGCAACCTTGTCTGCTTTCGTGCCGAATGGCATGACCTTGGTGTCGTGCTCGGCCGCGAACTCCTTGATCTGTGGGAGTGTCATGCCGCTAAGTAGTTCGGTCAGCCGTCCACGGTCTTCGGGCTCGGGGTCTTCGATCATCTCGGCGGCGGTCCTGCTGCCCGATTGCCGCCTGGCGGAAGGCTTCTGCTTGGCCTGGATCTCGTCCAGGTCGTGGCGGAAGTTGCCCTTTGGGTCCAGCTTCGCGAACACCTTGCCGGCGATCGAGTCGCGTGACTCGCCACGGCTCAGCGAAATGTCCATAGCCTTCGCGGCGCGCACCAGCTGGTCGCGGGAGAAGCTATCGAACGGGTGGCCTTCACCGTCGAAATCGCGCAATGCCTTCTTGAGCAGGTCCGGCATCGGCCGGAACTTGCCCGCGCTCGGGTGGCCCTTGGGCCAGCGGGCGTGCTTCTTGATGTCGAACGCTTCCAGGGCGCGCAGCACCATCGCTACGGCGGGAGACACCGCCGCGAACAGGTGGGCGACAGAGCGCTCAGGAGCTTGCAGCACCCCTCGCACCCTTCTTCGAAGCCGCTGCCTTCTTCACCGTGGCACCCTCGGGCAGGTCCATCAGTTCCGGCCCGTCCTCGCCCACCACGCGCGAGGCCTTCGGTGCCGGGTCGTCAACCTCGGGCACATAGGCGCGTGCGGTCGTCTCCGACACCAGCATCACCCGCCCGTCGCGCAACGTCACCACACACCCGGCCGAATGATCCACGACCGACACCACAGCCGTCTCGTGCACGCCAAGCCGTTGTGCCGCATCAACTTTCGTCATCGAACCCCTCCGGTCTTCACCAGCCGCAAATGGGCCTCCTCAACCTCGGACGCGATATCGTCCGGATTGGCGTCCGAACCCGACAGTTCGGCCCGGTAAGGCACACCCATGAAGTCTTCCCACGCCTTACGGCCGGCCAGTTTCGCCGCCTCAGGCTCGATAATCTGCGCGTCCACCAGCGTTTGAAGGCCCGTGGCCAGGTTCAGCAGCACCTGCGCGGTGATCGCCGCATCCGCTGCCGCGATCTCCGGGCCGGTCACCATCACCGCCTGCGAGGCGGGGATTTCGGTCTTCTCACCGGTGCGCGGGTCGGTCGCCTGAACCATCGCCGGGAGCCGCTTGGCCGCCACCGCCCGGTCAACGGCGAACCGCACTAGCTCTGTCTGCTGATACAGCCACACGTTCTGCACACCACCGACACGGCGGCGCACCGGCTCAGCCATCGACTGCGACGTGGCACGGTTGGCGCCGTCCGGTTCGGACAGCCACGTCTTGGCGAGGCCAGCCCCGGAGGCGATGGACGTCAGCACGGCGCTGTTGGCCTGAACGTCTTCGGCGGCACCGGTTTGCGCGTTGAGCGCGCCCCATTTCACCGTCTCGTTGTGGACCTCGATCGACCCCGACGGTGGTGCGTGGGTGCCGCCACGGGCGGTAACGAAGTCGTCGACGTCCTTCTGGTCGCCCTCGACGGTCACGTCGAACGCGAAATACCGCATGATCGCCGTGCGGTCGATCAGGTTGGACAGCACTAGGTCGTAGTTGTCGAGCCAGTCCAGGATCGGCGTCAAAAACGGCATCCCACGGATGTCAGTGTCCAGGGTGCGCCACGGGGCCCAGAACATCGCCTGGCCCTCACGCAACTCCGTGTCATCGCTGACCGTCACCAGTGACAGCTCGCGATCCTCTTCCTCAGAACTTAACGGCGCCAGGATCGCCTTACTCGGCCACAGCGGGTTACCGGCGCGGATCTTCACATCCTTGACCAGTGACGGGTCGACAGGTGCGAACCGCACCACCCCGGACTGCTTGCCCTCAAGCATTTCGTAAAACTTTTCGCCCAGCAGCAGCTGCGAGCGAAGCGACAGCTCCTGAATGTGCCCCAGGCGGTTGGCCGGGTCATCCCAGAACTGGCGTGCCACCACATCCACGTCGGGGTTGGTGCACTGCAGCTTCACCCCGGACGCGCCGACACAGAACGCCACGTATGTGTCGATGATTGCCGTCGCCATCGGGTTGGACCGGTACGCGGTCACCGAATAGGCGCGCGCCTTCTCCCGCGTCCAGTACGGAACCTCACGCGACCCACGCCCTGCCGAGCGGTAGCCGGTGTCGCCGTCGACCGGGTCGGTGCCCCACGTGCCCAGCATCGAGCCGGTGGCGACAACCTGTTCCGAGGTGGCCTCGACGATCCTGCGCGCGGGGCGCAGCCAGGACCTCATGCGTACCACCGCTCAAGGTCAAACGTCTCGACTTTCAATGCCTCGGTGGCCATCTCCACGGCATCCGGATGTCCCTCAGCGACAGCCTGAAGCACGCCGACGTACAGCTTGTCGGTGTCCTCGTGGCTGGCCTCTGGGTCGTACCGTTCGCCGGTTAGCGACGCCAGGTACGCAACGGTGGCCCGGACCTCTTCGAGGGTCATGCCGACCGTGCCGCCGCAGGACGGGGCTTAACCGTCGCCAGCTTCGCCGTCGGCTCCGACGCCCACTGCTTGGCCTCCGCGTCGGCATGCGACATGGCGACCGCGGCGAGCCAGACGGCCTCAACCGCGACGATGAACATCGACACGAACCAGGCACCCGGCACGTTCAGCGCGGACAGGAAACCGCCGACGGACACAGCGATCGCGATCAAGCCGGCCACGCCAAGCAGGTTGCTAAACAGGCCCGACGGGATGCGGGGCACGTGAAACCGGACCTCCATACAGGCCTCCTAGATCTTCAGGCGGCCCTGCGGCCGGAACGGATTCGCGGTAGACAAGGCGCTCTGCGATGGCGCACCGACCGGTGCGCGCTTCTTCGTATTGGCGAACAGCCACGACCGCTGCTCGAAGGTGTAGCGGGCGATCGTCAAAGACCCGATCGGCGAAATCTCGGCATCCGAAGTCGCGCGCGCCCACGACGTGGCATCCGCCGACGAGCTGCGGATCTTCGCACCAGCGGCGGCCTCAGTCAGCTGCGAGGCCGGAACGACCCGGAACCCGCGCTGCTTAACAGCGTCACGGATCTGCCCACACGCTGCCGCCAGCTCCAGCCCGCCAGCCACGAGCAGATCCCCACGCCGGGGAGTCTCATCGCCGCGGCGCTTCTTGAGCACCGGCTCCGGCAGCTGATCGGGACGGTAGAACCCGGCATCGGTGAGCTCCAGCTTGATGGACTCATACGTGCCCGGGCCCATCCCGAACGCGATCGGGTCAAGCTCCTTGCGGATCTCAATCAGCCGGGGGACGACCCATTCGACACCGTCGCGGTAATCGATGAGCTGCCCGTGACCGAGACCGTCAGCACGCTTGCCGAATACGGTGATCGACGCGTAGTCGCGCATCACCGAAATGTCCACAGCCACAGCCAGATCACCATCGCGGCGCGACAGTGGGTCCTGAATCTCGGCCCACGCCTTCATGTCGATGACACCCGCACCATCACGGTGCGGAAGCCACACACCAAGCCGCTCGGCCGCGTACTTCGAGCCCAGCCCGGAAGGCTTCTGCTCGTCGATCACGGTCTCGATCTCGATGCGGATACCCAGCGCCGGATTGCACGCGTACGCCAAATCGATGTCGTGAGCCCGGTCGCGGTCCTCGGCGCGGGTCATGTCGAGGTCGGCACCCCAGTCGAAGTGCGCCAGCCGTGACTCGCCGTTCTCGCCGTCAGCCTTGAGGCCGTACACCCAGGCGTCATCAACCCGCGGGGGTGTGCCGAAGAACCACATCTGCCACTTCGGCATCGCGCTGACGGTCGGCTGGATCGCCGCCATCTGATCGGCGGTGATCTCCTGCGCCTCGTCCATCACCAGCCGCGGCGACGAGAAGCCACGCACCGCGGTGTCGCTTCGGGTGTGGTACTCCAGACGGCGGCCGTCCTTCAGGACGATCATCCGCTCGCCGTTGGCGTGACGGTAACGCTCCACCTGCCGGTGGAACGCCGGCGTCCGGCGGCACAAGCGCTCCATGCGCTCGTACGCCTTCTTCGACGTCTTGTGCTCATGCGCACTGTGCGTGATCTCGTCGACCTTCATGTCGTCGAGGAACAGCCACGCCAGCTCCAGCGCCTCGATGATGCCGCCCTTGCCGTTCTGGCGCGGCACCCAAACCGAGTTCTTCTTTGCCGTCCAGTCCCCAGCTGCCGGGCCGTCCGGGCCGAGCACGAGGTGCTGACCAAGCCCGTGCGTGAGAACAAATTCTTGCCACGGGTCGAGATGAAGCCCGGCGCGTTTGGCGTTGGCGATCACTTCGGGCGCGGCCGAAAAGTCGTACGGAGGGTAGTTAGCGACCCGCGGCGTCTGCGATCCGAGCCTTTCGCCGAGCTGCAAGTTCATCGTCTTCGCCGCCCCCAGCCGTTGGTTGTGCGCCGGAATCGGCGGCGGCGAGGGCGCCCATCATCCGCAGTTCGGTGAAGATCTGCTTGAGGGCGAGTGCTTGCTGGCGCGCTTCGGCAAGCGGGGCGTTGATGACCAGCTCGGCTAACTCTGGGTTACCGCGAGTCTCGACAATATCGATCCATGACTCTGCGTCACCTGACAGTAAGTGATCAAGCTTTTCTAAGCGATCGACAATCCTGCATGCCTCTTCGGCCAGAACGCGTGCCGCAGGCGTTAAAACGCCACGTTTATGCAGGTCAGACCATAGAGCCGCGCCGCGTTCGTCCAAAGTAGAGGGAACACTCTGTGTCACGGTGACCCCCAGTAGTCGCCCCAAGATCCAGCCCGGGGAGAGACAAGGCGCCATAGGTGCTGCGGGTGGCGCGGTGATCCAAAATGGACTTTGACCCCCGGGGGTTGGTCACACAGCGTTATCCCAGTTCAGAGGCACTTTGCGATCTTCATGTCAATCACTCTGAGTTACCATCACTCTGAGCTATGTTCCTAGATCGAATCGAGCATCACGCTCAGTGACTCACGCTTGATGGGCTCTGCTCTGCCCGCTCCACGCCTGCTGTTGCACGACCAGCACGCGAGACGTACTTGCTCCCTTGGTGGCACCCCTGCCCCGCCCATGGCTATGGGGATGAGGTGGTCCACTGTTCTGCTCTTGGGGTGGCGTGGTGGCAATGTCTGGTCTACGTATGTGCAGCACTTCCAGCAGTGGGTCTCTTCGGCGTAGACCTGTTCGCGCAGGCGTCTCCACGCGCGCGTGCCTCTCGGGTCTCCAGCCTTGTTGCGCTCGTCTCTCACGCGCGGCTGTGTGTACCCGATGGGGCTGAGGATGTGTTGCGCCATCTCCCACGAGCCTGGCCACATGGGGCAGCCGTCGTGATGGTCGAACTTGGCGTACCAGGTTTCGATGCTCGCGTGTGAGGTGCGCACGTCTTGGCGTCTTCGGTGGCCTGCTTGGTAGTGGCAGACGTCTTTGCTCGGTATCACGAGGAAGGCGTGTGTCGCGCCCATGTCGGTGACCGCTCGCGCTCTCGCGCTTGAGGTGGCGCCTGATCGGATGGCGACGGCTTGCGCATCTGGTTCAAACCTGAGCCGTTTGAGTGCCTGGCGGAATACCGTCTCGCCCGCGCTCCACTGTGGATCGTCACGGTCGAACACGGTCAGCGGCAGCGAGCGGGCGATGGTGGTCTTGCCCGCGCCCGATGGCCCGAACAGTGCGACGACCAGACGAGTCCCCACGGCTCACCCCGGCCCCGCAATGACGAAAGCCCGCACTAAGGCGGGCTGGTCGTTTGGTCCGGACAGTTCACGACCCTGACGATAGGGTGCGCTATAAGGATCTCCGTGTCAAATACGCCGCCTGCGGTGTGGCGCACGTGACTTGATGTCTCTTAGTGCTGACACGGCGAGCTCCACATCGAACAGCTGCCGTCCTGTCGCCGGGTCGGTTCGCGCGGGTGTGCAGTGCTTGCGGATGGTGGCCGGCGAGCGCAGTCCTAACGCGACGCTGAGGGCTTCGCAGTCCATCAGTTCGCGGTCGCCGTCGTAGCGGACGATCATAGAGCGCCTGCAATGCCCGCCCAGATGGCCGCGTTCGTAATCGCGTCGAGGTCGGGCTCACCGCCGCCATGGCGTTCGGGGCCAGCCTCAGCGGCAAGCCGGTCGCCTTCGTTGCGCCAGGCATCCCACTTGGCATCCAGTTCGCGATCTTTATCGTTCGTGGGCTCGCTCACGTCAAGGTATGCCTTGCTGCTTGGGTCGTCTGGGTGTGTGCAGGTGATGCAGATGAGGGTGTTCTCGTCGTAGTTGCAGTCGCCGCATCGCTTGCAGCTGAGTGCACCACGCTCGACATAGAACGCGGCTTCGCCTTCAAGGGTGCTCACGGCTCTACTCCGAACATCTCCGCGAGGGCCAGGATTGTCGGGCATGGCCAAACGATGAACAGGTTGTCGTAGTCGTCCTGCTCGGCGCACGAACCGCACCATTCGGCGTCAGGTTGATGCCGCGCCAGGATCTTCCGCGCTCCCTCGACTTGCCGCAGCACTCGTGTCGGGTCGTGGCGCATAACGTGATCGAGCATGCGCTGCTCGGCTCCGATGGGCCACTCGCCGTTCAGGTCGATGACCCAGTGTCCACTGAAGTTGATTCGTTCTGCGATCCGCTCGTCTTCGTCCAGAGCGGCATTCAGGCGATCGATGAGGTCAGTCACAGGTCGAACCCTTCGCTCATCGCGTGCGGGTGGGCGCGCCCGAAGACCTTGTCGGAGCACGACGGGTGAACCGGGACGTTCTTGCTGAACAAGCCCACTCCCTCGACCTCACCAGTGAGGTGGACCAGCTCCGTGCTGCCGGGTTCGCCGCAAACGCAGCACTTGTCGTCGCTGGCCAGGATCTCCGCCTTGGCCGCTTCCATCTTCTCGCGCATGTTCACGCTGCTCTCCCGTTCATGGTCCGGCCGGACATTTGGGCTCATCAACGATCCGGTCGTGGTAGGCCAGCATCGCGTAGCGGTCTGGCACGGGCATCGTGTTCAGCAGCGCCGCTAGCTCATCGCAGATCTGCCGTGTGTTGCGGCCGAGACCCTCAACGACTGCGGGCGCGAGCGGGTCCAGCTCAGCGATTGGCTCGCCTTGGTGGTAGAGGGCGTCAAGCTCCGCGTCAGTGAAGCAGTCGTAGTACGGCACGATCGTTTCGTGGTCGATGTTCCAGTCGTCCAAGACGGCATGCAGCGGCCCGCCAACCGAGTGGATCGCGTACAGCTCTTTGGTCAGCGCGAGCGCACGAGCGATGTCTGGTGTCCAGTTCAACGGTGATCCCGCGTTGTCCCAGCATTTGTTGCACATCAGGCAGCCCTTCCGTTCATGGTCCGGCCTAGTTTCGTCCATTGTGTGCTGTCCCAGCTGTGTGTTTCGTCAGCGTCGCAGGCGACCTCCGATGGCAGCAGGCTCGCCTCACGCCGCAGGAGCGCCCGTAGCGTCCCGGAACAGGCTTGCCCACCCTGAGACCCGGGACAGGGGCCGATCGCGATCACACGGGTGCCTGAGGCCTGCCGTAGCGTCCGTCCTTTCGCGACCAAGGCGTGCAGTTCCCCCGCACACTCCCCCGCTGCCGGATGCGCGGCGAGCCACTGGGCGTGTGAGGCGATGTAACGCCCGAGCTTTGGCGTGTAGTCGGCGGGCAACGTGATGCCACGCTCTTCTGCGATCAGCTGGCACCACGACACGAGCGTGTGGCGGATGGTGGCCCGGTGCTCAATGACGAGCGGGTTGAGGTTGAGCCCCGGCTGTGCTTGGCGTACCCGCACACCATCGGCCGCACCGGGCAGGCCCGCGAGCACGAGGGCGAGTTCGGCATACAGCTGTGGGGCTTCTGCTGCGTCGCGGGCGATGTGGTCGACGTCGCGCCAGCACAGCATCAGCCCGTCACCGGCCATGGCGGGCAGGCAGCCGCGGCACGGCTTTCCGGGTTCGGCTTTGCACGCGGGCCCGTGCCGTCCGGGTGGGCGGCAGTGTGGTGCGGCACAGAGGACAGGGGTCACCGGCTCACGCCCCGCCCGGCCTTCGTGCACGCGGGACAGATCTGTATGTGGACGCCACAGCGCATCGGTTCCGGGACGGAATCGGGTTTGCCGTAGTTGCGCAAGCCCTCATGGCCACCGTAGGGACGGTCGCACAGCACGCATGGCATCCAGTAGTAGCGGTGCTTGAGCGCGTACAAGCGGTGTGCTGCGCGGAGCCGGTAAGGCACCAGCATGGCGAACCACGGCTTCCACCACGGGCCTGACTCAAGTGCCGGCCAGTCCCACTTCGGGTGCGCGGTGGCCCTCCAGAGCCGAACCCACCATGGGGCACGGCGGAGGACGAGCGTGATTCTGTGAATAGTCATCAGTCACCGTCCGGCACGAAGGTGATCACGTCTCGGCGGAAGTACAGCGTTCCCTTGCCGCGTTTGTGCTCGAACAGCTCCTCGATCTCGGGCAGGGACATGCCACGGTCAAGCCTGATGATCTTTGTGCCGCATCCGCGACGGCACAGGTACTCGCTGTAGAGCCCAACGGTCCGGAAGGTGGTTACTTCGTCGAGTTCGCCGTGGCCTTCGCGAGCGCAGATGTCCTGAAGGAGTGCGAGGCGCTGTGTGTGGTCAATGCTCATGGCTGGATCACTCTTCCGTCTTCGATGAGGCAGGCGAACGCGGTCGGGCCGAGCTGTGCGATGTTGCCGCCCTGGCGATGGCACCAGTTGTGCGGGTCGGTGATGAGCGAGTGCAGCCACAGGAGCCCGATGCTGATGGCGGCAATGAAGGCGCATACGAGCGCACGGCGGAAGCTCATCGCAGCACCTGGCCCCACGACTCGCGCCAAGCCGTGACCCACCAATGCCATGCGCGGCGGATCCAGTGGTGGTCCTGGTGGTGCGCCTGCCGCTGCTCGCGGGTACGTCCGGCCAGGTTGGCCCCGCAGATGTCGCACGGCTTCGGGTAGCGCTCGCTAAGCCGGATGAACTCGCGGCGCACGGGCTCCATGGCCGCCTGCAGTGCTTTGCCGAAGTCGGCAAGGATGCGCTCGGCGTCGGCCTGGATCTGTGCCCGGTCTTGCGGGTTGATGCGGGGCACGATCAGTGGCGGTGTGTCGTCGCCTACCCGGACGATCCGGCCGGGTGTCACGGGGCCGCCAGTGGCGAAGGTGGGCTTGTCGTCGCTCACGTCTGCTCCTGTCCGATGTGGTCGTAGTCCCCAGCCTTGATCGCGTCGCGGAACGTGGTGAACGCCTCGACGGTGTCGACAGCCACGCCAAGCCAAGGGCTGCCAACGCCACCGCGGATGTGCACAGAGCCGCCAACGGTGTCCACGGTGAAGCAGGCGCTCGATTCGCACCGTGTCGGCTGGGTCACGACTGGCCTCCGTCCACTGTGGCCTCAGCCGGTTCGCGGATCAGCACGATCGCGACGATCTCGCTGACCTCGATCGTGTGGAGCTTGCGTTGCCAGCAGTCAACCGAGGTCCATTCCAGGCCGGTCAGCTCATTGGTGAGCCGGTTGCGGGTGGTGGTGAGGTCTTCGACTTCGGCTTCAATTTGGGCGCCTGAACGAAGTGTGATTTGGGCTTTCACGGGGTCTGCTCGCTTTCGGGTAGTGGCTGCCATTCGCCGTGGAACGTCTGTCTGGTGACGATGTGAGAGCCCCAGCCGTTATCGCGATAGACCCGGGCGATTACTTTCGCTTCCTCCAAGTCGCGCGGTTCGCTGTCAACCTCGTGAGGGCGTCCCCATTGGATGCCGTATTCGGTGGTCCACTGGCCTTTAGGGAAGGTCACCGCTGACCTGCCTTCGCGTTGATGGCGCGCACGAACGCGGCGAGCGGAGACTTCTGGAAAACCGCCACCTCGTCAGCCTTCGCAGTCCGCCAGAACAAGTTCATGCCGTCGAGCAGATCCGCGAGAAGCAGGGCGCTAGGTGGGTCGAGTAGGGCGATGTGCGTTGCGTCCGCTGCCTCATAGATCGTTTCGGCGACGGTGCCGTCATGGCCATGGATGATGTGGCTCCCCGGTGTTTCCTGGTGCCACGGGCCGGGCATGGCTTTGCCAGCCACGTCACGGAGGTGCTGTGCCGCCTGCTTGATCTCGTCAGCTGGCCTCATGGCGTCTCCTTGGGGTTGGTGTCGTGCCGGTCGCCCTCGTCGTCGTCGAAGTCGCAACCGGTCGGCACGCCGTTGCTCATGCCGCACGTGGTGTGCTGCGCCCAATAGGTCTCGAACCAGTCCCAGTCGAGGCCACAGGTTTCGTCGTTCCAGTACGCCCAGCCGCCGACGTGATGATCGGTGAGCATGATCTGTGCTTCGAACTCGTTGCGGCGCGACGGCTCTTGTGAGATCCAGTGCAGGGCGGCGCATGGCCCGCAGTTGATGACGCAACAGGCGCCCATGGGGTCGTTGTCGCCGTTGAGTGCCCATTCGGCTGGGTGCGGGAAGTGGCCGTTGATGACGCCCACCGCCATCCAGGCGAATGCTTTGTTCAGCGTGAGTTCGCCCATCAGTGATCTACCTCCGGAGTGGTGTTGTGCCGGTCAAGTCCCCCAACCGGAACAAGCAGCGTGATCACAGCGCGGCCGTCACGATCGCCCACAGGTCTGATGCGACCGCGCCAACGATCGACAGCAAGACCAGGCCGATACCGATGCCGCGATAGGCGGACATCACTCGCTTGGGCAGGCGCCCGGCAAGTGCGGCTTCGATGACGCGGCCGTTGTCCAATCCGAACAGGGGCAGCATGTTGAGCCATGCGACAGCGAACGAGATCAGCGCGACGAATGACGGAATGCCCGCTGCGGTGGCGGGCGCGATGTCGCCGAAGTCCGCGAAGCCCATACCGGTCTTGCCTTGAGTCCAAGACAGCACGAGCCCAGCCACAACGGAGGCGAGTGCAGGTATCGCGGCGAAGGGGATCACGTAGGCGGCGAGTTGGTGGCGACTGATCCAGACGCCGATGCCGAATCCAGCAGAGGCGAGCACGAGTGGCCAGTAGCCGTTGATGAGCCCGTGTGCGGCGACTGCGGCGAACCCGAGGAGCAGATTGGCCACGATGCCGGCGTTGAGGTACCAAGCACGCTGGCGGTAAGGCAGCTGGTCGAGGTATTCGGTGTCCTTTTTGGTGGCTGAGACGTATGCGCCGACGAGCCATGGGCTGAGGCTGAGTCGCCAGCCCCACCAGGTGTTGATGCGCAGGACGGGCGGGATGGGTAGCCCGATGCCTGCTTCTTCGATGTGGACGCCGAGTCTGCGCATGGCGAGCGCGTGCGCGGCCTCGTGGACTATCACGACGGTAAGCAGCGTCGCGACAATGATCAGAATGCTCATCAGTGGTCTCCTTCGCCTAGTCGGCGTTGTTCGGTGGCAGTCACATCGGCAGGAGTAGGGCAGTCTTCGCAGCCGCACTCCGGTTCGTCGGGGGTGATCCCGTGGCGCAGCAGGTAGTCGCGGCGCAACCAGACCTCGCAGTCGGTGATCACGTCTTGTCTCCCTTCTTGGCTGGCCGCGGTGCGTTCCACACCTGCCATGGGAAGTGGTTTGGTGGCCCGTACTCGAGGTGCTGGGGCCAGTTGCGTTCGTCGCGTGGCCCGCGCCAGGGCAGGACGTCGACGTGGCGGAAGTTGCCGCGCTCGTCTGGTTCGGCGAACGCGCCCGGTGCGAGGCCGTAGCCGAACTCGGGCCAGCGCAAAAGGAGGCTCGAGCCGGTTGGCCGCACGGACCGGGATTTGCCTGCCTCACCGTGCCCGGCGTGGGCTTCGGTGATCAGGGCGCAGTTGCTGACAGCGCGTGCGGCGTCGAGGACGGCGACGGTGCGGCGGGCGAACTGTTCGTCGTTCATGTTGCCGGCATGCAGGCGGTAGAACGGGCCGATGACGAGGATGTCGGGCCGGTGGGCGGTGACGCGCTCGAGGAGCCAGGCGGCGTCTTCGGGTGTGGTGAGGTCGAGTCCTTCGGGCCGGTGGATGAGTCGCATGTGGCCGGTGGGGACTTCGCTGTCCAGGTATTTGGTGACCATGGCGATGGGCCGCAGTTTGCGCCGGGATTGGACTTGGCTGTTTTCGCAGTCGATGAACAGGACGGTGCGGGCCGGGTAGCGGTTGCTGTAGCCGGTGTTGAACGGGTCGAGCCCGGCCGCCGCGGCGACGGCAAGCTGGCGGACGAGCATGGATTTTCCGAGCCCTTCGAAGCCGGTGAGGATGAGCCGGTCGCCGCGCTCGAGTAGGCCGGGGATGACCCAGTCGTGCGGTGCGTCGGCGGCGTCGAGGAACTGCCACAGGTCGGTGGCGAGTTCGGGTTTGGATGGTTGTTCGGATGTCCAGGTGATGAGCAGGTCGTCGAGGGTGTGCCCGGCGGTGAAGTGGTCGGTGGCGTCTTTGCCTGCCGCCGTTTCGGCGATGGTGATGGCCGCGGCGATTCCGGCGAGGGCGTCGCGGACTTGGCGTGCGTGTGCCTGTCCTGGTCTGTCGTTGTCGGCCCAGATGATGACGACCGCATCGCGGAGGAACTCGCTGTACTCGGGCAGCCATTTGCCCGCGCCGCCGGGGTTGCAGGTGGCGACGAGTCCTTGTGCCTCGAGGGTGTGGACGTCTTTCTCGCCCTCGACGATGTAGATCTCGCGGCATTCGGCGACGGCCTGGATCACCTTTGGCAGGCGGTAGATCACCTTGCGGATGTCGGACGTCTTCCAGATCCACTTGCCTGCTGCTGATGGGTCTGGCCGCCGCTGCCGGAAGTCTTTCTTGGCGGTGCGGCAGACCTGGAACAGCAGTTCGCCTTGCTCGTCGCGGTAGTCGTAGATGGCTACGGCTGGCCCAGCCGGTGTCCAGTCGTCGCTCGAGCGTTGTTCACGCGGCTTGCACAGGTCGGCCCAGGTGAGGCTGAGCGCGTCGAGAATGGACTTGGTGTCGCATCCTGCCTGGCATTTGAAGATGACTGGGTGTGAGGTGCCCGTGGATACGGACAGACTTGGTGCCCGGTCTTCGTGGGCGGGACAGCGTGCCATGAACCCGGCACCGGACTTCTTGACCCCTTCGAGTTTGGGGAGCACGAGCTCGCGGAGGACGTCCATCAGTTGTCCCACAGGGAGCGCCGGGCCGGTTGTTCAGGTTCGCCGTTCTCCCAGGGGCGCAGGTTGAACCAGGCTTCGCCGCCTTTGGTGAACTGTGGGTCTTTGCCGCGACGGTCGGCCGCGTAGGCGGTGGCGTGGGCGAGGATCTCTGCATGGGTGACGCCGCGTTTGATGGCTGCGTTGTAGGCGAGTTCGGTCTTGTGTCTCGAGTCGCCTCTTCGGCGCGGGAGGGCCGCCCAGATTTCAGCGAACCCCGCGTTATTGGAGTACGTAGTACTCCCTTCGGGTCGGGTCGGGTCTGGATTCGGAGTGCGATCGGACTTGCGATCGGTATCCGATCCCTTATCCGATCGGTCATCCGATGCTTGTTTCTCCTGGCAGAACTGGCATTCCGGGTTTTGCTTGCCCTTTTTCTTGTGCCAGCGAAGGTGATTTCCGAGCGCTCCACCGGAGGCTTTGCGATCGGCTATGCGATCGGCATCCGATGCCGTCGGATTTCGCTGGTCCCACTGGTGGAACCGGTACCCGCCCTTCGTCCGCTTCCACAGCCCGGCCGCCACTAACTCGCCCGCAAGCTCGCTCGCGCCGCGTGACATCTGGTTGACCGCCTGGTCGGAAACAAAGCCATCTTTTCGATGCTTGCCAGACCAGGAGCCCGCCAATGTCCATAGCCCGAGTGCCGCCAGGGACGCCTCTAGCGCTTTGGGGTGGGAGTGAAACGAGTCGTCTACCTTGAACCACATCAGGCGGCCCTCCGGTGCTGCCGCGGTGCCCGGTGGAACTCGAGATCCCCGTTTCGGAAGATGTCGCCCGGGTGGTTGAAGATTTGCTTGCCATCCATGTGGCAGAAGCGGCACTTCCAGGTGGCCGCGTAGTCCATGAACGCGAAGCGGTCGCAGTTGGCGCAGCGGATGACCACAATGTCTTGGGCGTAGGCAGTGCCCTCCCAGACGGCCATGCCGCCGCGTGATGGGCGCAGGATGACGACGAGTTGCTGTTCGAAGTCCCACTTGTGCGCGTCGGTGCGCTCGAGGAGTTTCTGGAACTCGATCGCCTTGCCAATGTTGTCGTCGCTGGGGCCTTTGACTTCCGCCCACACGCGCTGGTGTGGCAGGTGGAAGTCGGGCAGATATTTGATGCCGTCGTCCATGTTGAGGGCGAGTGGCTCGTATTCCCAGGCGATCTGGTAGTGGTCGAGCGTTGCGGCCCAGTCGGCTTCGAGGGTCGAGCGCATTTGCTCGCCCTTGTAGCGCATGGGGATCGCCTGGATTGTCACGCGTGCCTTGCCTTTCGTTGTCGTTGTTGTTGGCCCGCCCAGTCACCCAGGCGGGCCGGGGATGGGCCTAGACCTGCTGCTTGGCTTTCTCTTCGCGGTACCGCTGAGCCAGATCGAGAGCGACTGCCGGCCACATCGCCAGTCCGTGCCCGATATCGATCGCCAAATGGCAGGCCTCGTCGTGAAGGTGATCTGCGATGTGGCCGTCCTCGTTAAGGTCGTCCTCGGCGACGGACTCGATAGCGCTGTCGGCGAGGGCTACGGCATAGATCTCGATGGCCTGTCTTTCCTCGCGTGTTCGTTCGGTGGTCATGGTTCTCCTCGCTGTTGTTGTGTCTTGTCTGCCGCCCCCGAACAGCAAGGGGCTAGCCCCAGTAGCTCGCTAGAAGCCACTGCGGCTTGTCGGCGTCCGGTTTGATGCCAAGCACTTCAAGCGCCCAGGCGAGCCGCTCGTCGGCGTTGCCCGGCACGGCCAGATCGGCTGGTTCGGGATAGCCGCGAGAAGCTGACTGCGACTTGGCGGCGAGGATGAACATGGGGTATTCGCCGGAGCAGTGGCTGACGATTTCGACACCGAGCGCCTTCTTGGCTTCGTCCTCGCGGGCGTGGTATCCGTCCCCGGTGCGGGTTTCCCAGGTCTCGGTGAAGCCGTTAGCGGCGAGGAGGCGTGCCGTCGCGGCTTCCCCGAAGTCGTGCCAGCCGCTGTCCTCGTCTTCTGAGTCCTCCATGAGCCAGGCCGGTACGTCGTCATCGTGTAAGCCCCGGAAGTTCATGCCTTCGCCCGGCGTCTTGATGTCGTAGCCGTAGGCGAGGATTCCGTCAGTGCTGGTGCCCATTGGTGGTGCCTTCCTCTGGTGTGGACGGTTAGCTGGCCTGGTGTGGCATGGATTTCTGGCACCAGGCGCAGAAGTCGTGCTCGGGATTGCAGCACTGGTCGGCGATGGCTTCGTGGCCGCAGATCAGGCACGCGATCCGTGCGGCGGTGTCGCGGAGCCAGCCGGGCAGCCAGTCGGGTGTGCCGTCCCAAAGCCAGTGCATGAATCGTTTGCGGCTCACGGGTGGCCTCCTTGGGTATCTGGCTTCCCGGCAACAGACCCACGGGCAATCTCGGCGGCCCATTCCGCATGACCGCGAGCAGATAGCGCATCGGCGGGAAGGGTCGACGCGGCTCTGAGGATCTGCTGGGCGATCCGTTCGCGTTCGGCGGCGAGCAGGACCGGCGCGGCGGCGCGGTGGTAGGCCATGAGGATGCGGTCGTCGAGCACAGGAATGCCGAGCCGCTCGGCTTCAGCTCGAGCGGCGAGGATGGCGGACATCATCGTGTCGATAGCGCCGGATGCGTCAGCCATTGCTCCCCGCCTCCGCCTGTGCTGGCGCGGCAGGCTTTTGCCGCCGTTCGCGGCCCGGACAGCCGATCTGGTCGCAGTCCGTGACGCAGCAGAGGTCGCTGCCGTCGCCGGGGTACTCCTCGATGTCGTGCAGGCTCCACGAGTGGCCACAGCCGCAAAGGAATGCCGTTCCCATCACTGCGCCTCCGCCTGTGCTGACACCGAAGAGGCGCGGCGAACGCACGCAGAACAGCGATCTCTGCCGTCCACGCGATCCCATCCGCACCGCTTTGCGCGACGCCGGACATCGCCGGGCGTCTTGTCTGTGGTGACTTCGAACGGGAACATACTGAGGCACTCGTCGCCGTCGCAGAACAGGTCGTGAATGGTCGTGATGCTCATGACGGCATCACCGCCGCCTCGTCTGTCTGCTCCGGACCGTCCGCCGTGGACTCGGCCACAGTGAGGATGCCTGCATCCATCAGCGCCTTGACGCTCGCCGACGCGACGCACGCCCGGTCCTCCGGGTCAGAGCCGTCAACCGTGCCGGGACATTCGAGGTACTTGTAAAGCCCGTACAGCACCATGAACGCCGGATGCTGCTCCCAGACGGTCGGCTCGTCGTCGCCGGTGACAGCGTGGGCGACAGCCTCAGACACCACAGCCTGAGACGGCTGCTCCCAGCTTGCTCCCACTTTCTCCCAGTCCTGGGAGTTCGCGGTCGCATCGGGCTCGATGCCGTTGACGACACGCATGATCCGGCCAGCTTCAGACCTTGCCGCCTCAACTGCTGTCGTGGCGGTGATTAGCCGGTGGACCGCGTCGTAAAGCTTGTCGCGCTGCTGCTCGATCAGGTCGCGTTCAGCGCGGAGCCGGTTCCAGTCGTCTTTGCTGACGACATGCCGGGTCAGCCGCTCGTTCTCGTCGAGCAGCTTGGCCACAGCGAGCGCGACGGTATGAGCGCCAACGTCACCACCCTCTTCGCGGTGGCGTGAGCGGACACGCATTGCGATGTCGCGGAGATCCGCCGCTTCTTGTTCAGTCAAGCTCATCAGTTGTCCTTGTCTGGTTGGTGTTGAGTCCACAACGGACGGATCACGCGGGCACCGCCAAACGCGCGAGCAGCTGCCTGCCTATGTGCTCGGTGAAAGCTGGCGGGATCGCCTGGCACAGTTCGTTGCCGTCCATCCAGTCGATGCCCATCGCCTCGGGCCCGCAGTACGTGCCGACGTCGCCGGTGATGGAGATGTGCCAGCCCTCGGCCCACCGCTCACGTCGCTGCCTGGTGGCGGTGCGGGTGGTGTGCGGCAGGTGCGGTGGCGCGGTCAGGTTCAGGTGTGACTCGAAGCGGCGGTGCCGGTAGGTGCGCAGCCCGAACGTGTTCGCGCACAGGACGATCGAGTTCTCCTTGACCAGAGGTGCGGTCATGACGTTCTCGATGACCCACGGGATACCGCGGTTGAACAGGGCCTGGCGGACCGGTTCGATCAGCTCCGGGTAGGTCTTGTCCGGGTGCAGGGCGCCAAGGGGCGTCCAGGCCTGGCATGGCGGGCTGGCGTGGATGGCGTCGAACTGGCCAAGGAAGTCCCAGTCACGCAGCACGTCCATCGCGTTGGCCTGAATGAACCTGTGCGGGTTGCGGGGCATCGGGTTGATGTCCACGCCGGTCACGTCGAACCCGGCACGGGCGTAACCCTCACCGGCACCACCGGCACCGGCGAACAGGTCCAGGAGTTTGGGCTTACTCACGCCGCACTCTCCAAAGCGGACCGCCCGGCAGGCGTGAGCTCCACATGCGAGCCGACAACCCGGGCCCAGCCGCAGCGAATGAACTGCACGACCGACTTCGTGATCGTCGTGGACTGCTTCGACTTGTCGCTGTGCCACCGCCACGCGTTCGTGTACTGGCCCTGCCCGGCCTTGACTTCACCGTCGGCGATGGCTTGCAGGATCGACCGGCGGTAGGTCGTCACCTTCGGTGCCTCAGTGAGACGCTCAGGCCCCCGGTAGACGCCGAGGGCGGCGCCGTCGAACGGTGACTTCGCCTTGGCGCGCTTGCGGAGATGGGCTGGCAGAGACATCACACACCCGCCGCTTCGTCGTCTCGGCCCTGCCCGTAGCCCGCCACGTACACCGACGACAGCTCAACGGGCAGAATCCGTGACGCCGCGAGAACGTCCACGGCCTCACGCACCGACCGAACCCAACCCCTGAATCGGCAGCTGAAAACGACGCCATCCATCTCGGCATCGCCTTCCGGCTCAATGTCCACGCAGAACGTGACCCAGCCGTTGATGTGGGAATCGAGCTGCCAGCAGTAAAGGTCGTAGAGCCGGTCTTCGCTGTAGCGGTTCTGCGGCTTGTCGCGCCGCCAGCCGTTCTCCCGGGACCAGGCGAACACCTTGCGCAGCAGTCGCCGGTCCTGATCAGACAAGCTCATCCGTAGCACCCCCCAACACAGTCAGCGCTCCAGCAGAAGCTGCAAAAGTCGCTGTCGCGATCGTCCGGATCGGACTTGCCGAGGTCGTCATCGCACGGGCCCATGCCGATACAGCCCGCACAGCAGCAATGACCAGTCGCCTCAATATCGTTGAGCGGCTCAGCCTCAAGCAGGGCCATCACCTCAGCCCGGAACAGCCGCGTATGACCGCCCGGCGTCTTCACCGAGCCGATACGGCCATTGCGTGCCCAGCGGGACACCGTTCGGTGGTCCACTTTGAACAGACGGCCAACCTCGGTCGGAGTCATTAACTCGGGCGGGGTGGTCATCGCCTACCTACCTGATCGATCTCGCGCCACGCCTCGTTGTGCGGGTGGCACAGGCGCAGAGTTCCGGCACTGGACTTGCGGGAGTGGCGGGCCGAAAGTGGCGGCTCACCAACACCTTTCGCCTCGTGCAGGACGTTGACGCACTCGTCGCAGGCGACCCGCTTGACGGGCGCGTACTTGGCATAGGTGCCCCGGAAAGCACGGTGGCGCTCCAGCGAGCGCGACAGCTTCGGCTTGCCGGGCGCCTCGGGCTTGGGGAACAGCGGAACGTTGCTCATCAGTCCTCCCAGGAGTCGATCTCGATGCCCGCGACGCCGCGCGGGAAGACAACAGCGACGACCGAGCCCGCGCTGTTGCGCTCGACAATTACGCCCTCGCCGATCTCGTCCCGCTCCACGGGACAGCCAGGAACGCCGGTCTTAATGCGCAGGCATGCGTCACCGTCGGCGGGAAGGTTGAAGTCGACGATGGGTCCGAGGTGCGTAGCTCCGGGTGTCACGCCACACCGCCTTTGTTGTCGAGTAGGACATGGCCGTAAAGGCTGTGCGCCATCAACGTTTGCGCCGGGTCGTGTTCGCGGGAGACGATCCAGCCCGCCTCCATCGCCTTCGCTGGAGCGCCGTGGATGTTCGCGTGGCACCCGGCAGTCCCATGCCCACACACGGAGATCAGATTGGACAGACGGTTGTCACCGCCCTGCGACCGCAACTTGCGGTGATGCACCGAATAGTCGAACCCGCGGGTGCCGAGCAGTCCGCAGGCGCAGACGACGCACTGATAGCCGTCACGCTCCAGCACCGCGCTGACTGTGGCCGCATCCGGGTCGGTGTCCCGCGCCCGCTTCGCCGCGGGCTTACGGGACAGCAACGTCGAGGACGGGAATGCCACACCAGTAGCGGCCAAAGCTGCACGGCGCTTGGCAGACATCGCCGCCATAGGTGAACGCCTCATCGCTCACCTGCCACAGCGAACGGCAGCAGCGGATCGGCGTTCTCACGAAGAGCCTCAGCTGACGGCCGGTACGCCGGAAGGCGCACCTCAATGCCCCGGTAGTGGGCCTGCGTGATGCAGTTCCACGTGCCCGAGTTCTTGTACGGCGTGGCGATCCCAGGCTGCGGATAGCCGATCAGAAGATCGGCAGGTTTGCCGGCGGTGGTGTCCCATTCGGACTGGCCTTCAAGCATCTGCCGGTTGCGGTGCGGCCCTGCGGCCTTGCCGAGGTTGGTCCAGTCGGCGGCGTAGACGACCAGTGCGATGCCGTCCACGCCGTAGAGCCAGTCGCGGATGATGAGGTCGGCGCCGGTCGGGCAGTCGCCCACCCGGACGGTTACCGGAACCTCGCGGGTGCCTCGCAGGGCTTCGCGGGCAAGCCATCCGTCAATGTCGGCGCGGATGAACGGGGCGTCGTCCCATGCCCGCCAGCCAGTGAAAGCGACGATCATTCGGTCACCGCCGAAGCTTTCGCCTTGCCGCGGGTGACCTCAGCCAGCCGCTTACGCAGCGCCTTGATGAGCGTGTTCGCCTCCGCCTCCGCGAGGTCCGCTGTGGACTCCAGCCCCGAGATGCGCAGGATCTTCATCGCGATCGCCATGCGGGTGTCGTATTGGCTGTCGTCGGCGTAGCCGAGGTCTTTCCACAGCTGCGCGATCGTCTTCTGCTGCTCGTCGGTGATCGGGGTAGGTGTGAGCCCGGCACCGATCACGTCAGCCAGGTCGCCGTCCTCGCCCGCGCGGGGGTCGAACTTGGCGCCCCACAAGTCCAGGCCGACACCGAACCGCATAGCGGCGTTGCGGATCGCGTCACCGATGGCCTCTTTGATGGCGTCAGCGCCACGCTTACCGCCCGCATCGCCGTAGCCGAGCCGGGACACCCCTGCGACGGTGAGGCGGATCCACATGCCTCCCAGGCCGTCGACGAAGGGCTGGCCGTTGGCGTCGAACGACACCGGCTCCCACTGCCACTCGGGGTCGACCTGTAGCAGGCGGTCGGTGACCTCTGCGTGGCCCACGTAGTCCAAGTGCAGGTGCGCAGAGGTCATCTTGTTGCCGCACTTGCCGCAGACCTCAATCCTGTGGCGGTCGTCCTTGCATGCCCGGTCGCGGCAAGGCTTGCACCAGATGCGCGGCAGCTTGCCGATCTCGCTGTCCAAGAACGGCGCCCGCAACTGCGCGGCGACCGCCAGATTCATTTCGGTTGCCATCGCACGACTCCTGGCGGGGTGTCGTACAGCGGGCCGTGGTCCTGGAGCAGCAGCTCCCACTCCAGCTCGGCCGAATCGGTTACACCGTCAGCGGTCCAGATGCCCGTCTCCGGGTCGGCTGTCCACGGCTGGTCGGTTTCGTCCCACACCCGCGTGGTGCCGTAGGGCGGGTAGTCGAAGTTCCATTCGAGGTCGCCGCCGCCTTCGCGGTAGCGGGTAGCGCGGAAGCAGCCGGTCACAGGTACTCCCCCTTGGGCGTGGCAGTGACCTCGTCGTCGTCTTCGGTGTCGTCCTCGAACCCGAGGCCAAACGACGGACCGATCGCCTCACGCATCTGACTTGCCGAGGCGTCAGCCGGCAGCTCGTGTTCGAAGGTGCGCCACTGTGCGAACGGCGGCCGGATGCGGAACTTGGCCCTGCGCTTGGCGGCGTGGGCGTCTACGCGCTTCTCGCCACGATGACGCCGGTACGCCTTGCGGATCTCATCGACGCAGACGGCGATGACGAACGACATCGGCACCAGGATCACTGCGGCCACAGCGAAGTCGAGCGCGGTCACGGCGCCACCTCACCGTCGAGCACCACCGGAACGACCTCCACGCCAGGGAAGTTCATCGCGAACTCGGCCAGGGGGTCCACGCTTGTGTGGTCCTCGCGGCTAAGCGGCGAGACCTCACGCTCGGTGCCGTAGACCGCAGCGAGCGTGGCCAGGAATGCGGCACACTCCGCCCAGCTACTCAGCTCCGGAACGGTGACGTCAGCCAGATCGGGGTGCTGGCGCAGCAGCTCAGGCTTGGCCTCATTGGCGACACGGGTCAGCTGGTGTATCCACACCGGTTCACCTGCCATGAACTCGATCAGCTCATGCAGGTCGTCGAATGGGCACAGCATGATGTCCGTGGTGACGGTAAGCACCGCGCCGAGGGAGAACGTTTTGGTCACTTCGCCACCTCGTCTTCCTTGACGTTGCGGTCAAACACGAACGCCAAAATGTCCGGCGCGAAGATGTAGAGCGCGAGTCCGGCGGCGAACAGGCCAAAGCCAGGCCACGCCCAATCGCGGATGAAGTCAGCCATCAGAAGCTCCTTGTCACGCGGTAAGAAAGAGTCGGGTCGGCCAGAGCGCGCAGGCGTGCGGCGACATCAGCCGGAGTGGGAAACGCTGGGCGCTGCTTGAGCGGCCACGACCGCCGCGACGGATGAACCAGGCCGCGTGTGCGCGCTGGCAAGGGTGGGGCCAGCGTGGACGGCGGCAGGTTCAGCACCTCGCCCGGTTTCCAGTCAGGGGTTTGCTCGGCCGGTGCGAAGCGGGCGTCGATCCAGCGGGCCAGACGTGCCCACGCCGGGGGTTTGACCGTCTCGTGCAACGCGGTAGGCGTCATCAAAGCGTCAGCGCGAACCTGCGCGTACTCAGCCGTGGCGAGCATCTCGTCGGCCTGGTCCCGTACCGCTTGCGCGGTACGCAGTTTCCAGTCGGCGATCTCGATACGCCAGCCGACCGCCACCCACACCGCCAGGCCGCCAACGACGGCACCGGCGGCAAGGCAGGAAGCGACGGTCACCACGGGCTACCGCCCCAGATCGCCTGGATAGCGGCGTGCGCGTAGGCGTCAACCGGGTCCACCTTCGGGCGGCGGAACCAGGCGACAACACGGGCGAGCAGGATCATTGCGTACCTCCACTGACTCCGTTGCGGTACTTGACATCTGTGGCCTCGGCGTCGGCGGCGGTGTTGGTGCGCCTGTCCAGCACCCACTTCTCGCCAGCCGCCACCTGTGAGGTGCGCGCGGCAATGACCGCGCAGAAGATCAGGAAAGCGACGCCAAGGGCGACAAGGACCGGGGTCATGGGGTCACCGCCAAGTCAGCGGCGAACACGTCGCCTTCCACGGTCTTGCGCGGCCGCTTGCGCGCCTCATGGTCGGCACCCAGGCGCTCGGCGAGTGCGGTCGTGGCCCGGAACTGAAGCGCCTTAATCGAATCTGGCTTGTCGCCCATCAATGCGGCCGTCTCAGCGATTGACCGCTGGCACAGGAACCGCAACACGATCACCTCGCGCTGGCGCGGGTTCAGGCTCCGGATCGCCTCGTGAAGCTCGGCGTGGGCCAGTCTGTCCAATGCGGACTCCGGTTGCCGCCCGTGATAGTCGTCGGCCCGGTCTCCTGCTGCTTCCCGGATGTCGGCGGCAAGTAGCTCTTTGCGGGTGCGGTGCGACTTGAAGTAGTCGGTGATGTGGTTACGGGCGATCGTGATCAGCCAGGCGCCGATGTCGCGGCCCTGATCCTTGTAGGAATGAAGGCTGCGAAGGGCGTTGACCCATACCTCGGAGGCGAGGTCTTCGGCCAGCGCCTCGTTGAACGTCTTGGAGTAGGCGTAGCGCAGGATCGTGTCGCCGTAGCGGCCGTAAAGGTCTGCGATGGCGGCCTTGTCGCCGTTCTGGGCGCGTTCGACGGTGGCTGCGATTGCAGCCCTTAGTTCGGCGGTGGTGCGTTCGCGCATCCGCTGCTTGGGGAGGTTCATGGCAGCATCACCGCCGTGCGGCGCTGGGACATGACCTCAAGCGACGACAGGAGCGCTTCGCCAACCTCGCCCACCGAAGGGGCGTCTTCTTCGTAGCGCAGCCGCAAATGCCAGCCGTTCCAACCCTGCCACCGCGAGTAGACAACCGAACCGTCGGCATAGGTGTAGGTGTTGACGGCGGACTCGCCGAACTCCAGCGCCTCAGCCCACGCGTTCATGGCTGACATGGAGCCGAAGTCGATGGTGAAGCTGTCCTTGCCCTTACGGGCTGACATCGCTACTGGCTCGGGCAGGTGCTTCTCGTGGGCCAGGACGAGGAGGGTCGCCACCGACGCGGTGATGTGCATCGGTTCGGCGGGTGTAGCGTTAGTTTCAGTAGACATTGGCTTACCCCTCTGTCTCAGGGCTCCTGGCGGTCGCTCGCTGGAGCCCTACTTCTTTGTCTCGCTTGTGCTTGTGGGGCCGGGCCGGACATGTGTGATCAGAAAGGGGTTCGGATCCGCTTCGGCCCGGCCCTCCGGCACTTTGGGCCGGAGCTGTGTGGCTCCACCGGAGCGGGGGTTCACGGTGGAGCCGGCTTTCTCAGACGGGCGCGGATCTCGCCAGCAGAGGCTGGATAACGCACGCCCGCCCGGAGCTCTTATGTGGAGTTGTCACTTGGCGATCGCGATCAGTGCTGCGGCCAGAGCCGCTATCACGGGGATTGCGATGGTCAGACAGCCGCCGGATTTCTTGGTGGTCTTGGCTGGCCTCACCACTCGCACCGGCCTGTGAGGCCGACGCGGGAAGGTCACGCGGTATTCGCGGGCGCAGCGGGGAGGAACTTGGCCACCGGCACGTCGAGCGCCTCGGCAACGACGGCCAGTTCGGCCACATCGAACGCAGTTGCGCCAGTAAGCCGCCTACTGAGTGATTGCCGTGAACACCCGATCAGGCTCGCGAGCTTGTCCTGGGAGAGCTGCTTACGTGCAAGCTCCGCCCGGACCTCAGCTGCGACCGAGGCGATTACACTGGCCGACAAGTCGTTCGTCATGAGCTAAGGATGCACGCTGAGCGAACATCAGTCAACTCTCTGAACGACATTTACGAAACCCATTGCGTTTGCTCGCTGAGCGAGCAATGATGTCTGCATGGGTGAGCCAGCAACGCCACGCGAACAGACCTTGCGCGAAGGGGTCGCCGAAGAAATCCGCGCGCTGATGGGGCGCCGCAACGTCAGCCGTCAGACGATGGCCAGGGCGCTTGGGGTGTCACACACCACCGTCTGGCGGCGGTTGTCAGGAGATACGGCACTAGACCTCGACGAGCTTGAGCGCGTCGCACGTGTCCTCGGCGTAGAGGTCACGGACTTGTTTCCGCGTGAGGGACGCGTCGTAGTTTTCGCCGACGGCACCCGTAGGCAAACTACGGGACCGTAGGTTACGGTTGCGTAGGCCAGATTCCCCCTGCGCAATGAGGTGCCATGTCGACCACAACTCTCCCGTCCACCGACACGGGGCAGACCACTGAGCGGGGGCCAAAACCGCTCACCGAAGGCAAGCAGCCACTGGGCATTCTCATCGCTCTCTGGTCGTTTGTGGTGCTGCCGCTGATCGCGGTCGTGGTGGCCATTCCGGTCGCCTGGGGTGGCTGGCTCACGTGGACTGATGTCGCGCTGTTCCTCCCGTTGTACTTCGTGTCCGGGCTGGGGATCACCGTTGGTTTCCACCGCTACCTGACACACAGTTCGTTCAAGGCCACGCGCTGGCTGCGCGTGACGATGGCGGTCGCCGGGTCGCTCGCGATCCAGGGCAGCCCGACGCAGTGGGTGGCTGATCACCGGCGCCACCACCAATACTCCGACCTTGAGGGCGACCCACACTCGCCGTGGCGTTTCGGTGCCACGTTCTGGGGCCTGGCCAAGGGTCTGTTCCACGCTCACGTGGGCTGGCTGTTCCACCGTGAACTGTCCAATCGCGAGCGTTTCGCCCCCGACCTGATGGCGGACAAGGACATTCAGAAGGTCGACAAGCTTTTCCCGGTGCTGGTCGTGCTTTCCGCGCTTTCCCCGGCCATCATCGGTGGCCTGGTGACGATGTCGTGGAAGGGTGCGCTGACCGGGTTCTTCTGGGCTGGCCTCGTGCGCATTGGCCTGCTGCACCACGTCACGTGGTCCATCAACTCGATCTGCCACGTCTATGGTGAGCGCCCGTTTGAGATGCGCGAAGGCGACAAGGCCACCAATTTCTGGCCGCTGGCGATCCTGTCGTTTGGCGAAAGCTGGCACAACTTGCACCACTCCGACCCGACTTGCGCGCGACACGGCGTGATGCGCGGCCAGATCGATATGTCAGCCCGTCTGATCTGGATTTTTGAAAAGTTTGGCTGGGCATCGAACGTCAAGTGGCCCCGCCAGGAGCGGTTGCAGGCCAAACTGGTGAATCGTGATGGCCGATGAGGCAAGCCAGGTAAAAGCCAGCAGCCGGGTCCGGATGAGTTTCTCCCAGCGACGGGAGCAGCTCATCGCGGTTGGGCGGCAGCTATTTGCCGAACGGGGATTTGACGCGACATCGATTGAGGAGATCTCGGCGCGAGCCAAGGTCTCCAAACCCGTGGTGTATGAGCACTTCGGGGGCAAAGAAGGGCTCTACGCGGTCGTGGTCGACCGGGAAGTCACCGCTTTGCTCGACCGGATTACCAACGCTCTGACCGCGGGTCACCCTCGGGAACTTCTGGAACAGGCCGCGTTAGCCCTGCTCGATTACATCGAGCAAGAGACAAACGGCTTCCGCGTACTCGTTCGTGAGTCACCGGTCATGTCAGCCTCTGGCAACTTCTCGTCGGTCCTAAACGATGTGGCTCATCAGGTCGAGCATGTCCTGGGCAAGCAGTTCAAGACCCGGGGCTATGACCCGAAGCTCGCGGAGCTGTATTCACAGGCCCTTGTCGGCATGGTGGCGCTGACCGGGCGGTGGTGGCTTGAGGTGCGCAAGCCACGCAAGGAAGTCGTGGCCGCGCACCTGGTCAATCTCGCCTGGAATGGACTGTCTCACCTGGACCCCAAGCCAGAGCTCATCACCCGCAAGGTGAAATAGCCCCTATTCCTCGGGGTGGGCGACGCCGGGGTGGGCTGAGACAGTGTGCTCCGGCGTGGGAATCACGGCTGCCGCCCCGCGCCCACTGTGCCGGAAGATCTCTTCGTGCACGGCTTCCTCCGTGGTGCCCTTCTTGCCGTAGAGGCCGGATAGGAACAGCACGGTGCCGATGATGAACGAGACGATCGCGGTCGAAATGTTGAAGTTGAGGATGTTCGCCTCGGTCGACATGACGAGGAGGCCGATCAGTCCGGCCAGCCAGAAGATCACACCGCCCGCGAAATTGATGTAGTGGTCCCAGTTGCGCCCGATCAGCGCGCCCAGCAGGACAATCGCCCCGACGACGATGGACAGGATGGCGAAGGCCGGATTCGTGCGCAGGCCAAGGGCTTCGGTTGTGCTTCGCTCGAAAAAGTCCTGGCCCCTGGTCTTCGTCAGACCGACGATGCCGAAGGCCAGCAGATAGAGCCCAGCAAGCCCCGCCAGAAAACGGTAAAACCCGCCTAGCCGGTGATTAATCGGTAGATGCACTTCTTCAGTTTGGCGCACCCACGCCTAAGATCGCTGCACTTTGACATACATTCCGGCCGTTGCGAGCAGCGAGCCGATGACGAACGAAACGACACAGGTCACGATCGTGAAGTTCAGGTAGTTGGTCTTGGGGTCGTTCATGAGCAGCATCATGGCCAAGCCCACGATCAGGTGCCCGACGCCTATCCACAGGTAGGCGAACCGGTCCACATTGCGCCCGAGCAGCGTCGCCAGCGTGACGAGCACGCCGGTGCCGATGGAGGCGTAGGAGAAGGCCGGGTTCGTGCGCAGCCCGAGCGCGGTGGCGCCGCTGGCCTCGAAGAGCGGATCTCCCTGTGTGGCGAAGAAGCCCACGACACCCAGCACCAGCATCAGCAGCCCGGCGAAGAACGCCAGGCGGCGGTAGAGCGAGCGCAAGGGATGATTGACAGGCAGGTGCATGGCCATGGCTGAACTCCGTGGAACCGAGGGGTTGGGTGCCAGGAAGATATCAGGACAGCAGCTCAGCTAAAGCCAGCCATTCCTCTTCAAGGGCTGCCTTGTCCGCCATAAGCTCGCGCAACGAACTGTCCAGTTCGGCCACTTTGGCGTAGTCAGTGGCGTTGTCCGCCATCGCCGCGTGCAGTTTGTCCTCACGCTCAGCGAGCTTGGAAAGCTGCCGTTCGACCCGTGCGAAGTCCTTCTTGGCCTGACGCGGGTCTATTTTGGAGGTTTTCTCCACGCTATCGGTCACGGCCGCCGGTTCTGAGGCGATCAGCGAGAGGTAGGCGTCGACTCCACCGGGCAGGTGGCGCAACGTACCGTCCCCGGGCAGGGCATACATCTTGTCGCAGACCCGCTCGACCAGGTAGCGGTCGTGAGAGGCGACGACCATCGTGCCCGGCCACGTGTCCAGCAGGTCTTCCAGCGACGCCAGCGTGTCTGTGTCGAGGTCGTTGGTCGGTTCGTCGAGCAGCAGCACGTTGGGCTCAGCGGCCAGCAGGCGCAGCAGCTGGAGCCTTCGGCGCTCCCCACCGGACAGGTCGGCCACCGGTGTCCACACGCGACGATCCGTAAAGCCGAACACCTCGGCCAGTTGCGCGGCGGACAGCTCACGGTCGCCTAGCTTGACCCGGCGCGCGACCTGCTCGACGGCTTCCAGGAGCCGCAGCTCACCGGGCAGTTCGTGCAGCTCCTGGGACAGGAACGCTGGTTTGACCGTCTTGCCGGCCGTGAAACCGGCAGCGGAAGTCATGCCAGCGAGCAGTCTGAGCAAAGTGGACTTTCCGGCCCCGTTGGCGCCGAGCAGCGCGACGCGGTCGCCGGGTCCGACGTGCCACGTGACGTTGTTCAGAATCAGCTTCGGCCCAGCGTGCAACGTGACGTCGACTAGGTCGAAGACCTGCCGCCCGAGCCTCGCTGTGGCCAGTTTCGCCAAGGTCACTTGGTCCCGGGCCTCCGGTACATCAGCGATCAGGGCGTTGGCCGCATCGATGCGGAACTTGGGCTTGGACGTGCGGGCAGGCGGACCGCGGCGCAGCCACGCGATCTCCTTGCGCAGCAGGTTCTGACGTCTGGACTCGGTCACGGCTGCTACGCGCTCACGCTCGGCTCTGGCTAGTACCCACGCGGCGTAGCCACCTTCATAGGCGCGGACCTGCAGGTCGGCGACTTCCCAGATGTGATCGCAGACCGCGTCGAGAAACCAGCGATCGTGGGTGACCACGACCAGGGCGCCCTTCCACTTTTCACGCAGCCAGCTGGCCAGCCAGTTCACGCCTGCGATGTCGAGATGGTTGGTCGGCTCGTCGAGGATGAGCAGGTCAGCCTCGCGCACGAGCAGCGCAGCTAGGGCGATGCGGCGGCGTTCCCCACCCGACATCGGGCCGACCGGTGTGTCCAGCCCCAGCCCGGCCATGCCCAGGCCGTCGAGGATGCCACGGATCCCGGCGTCGCCAGCCCATTCGTGCTCGGCCCCGAAGGCGGCAGGCAGCCACGCCTCCCCGAGCACGACATCGCGCACGGTTGCGTCTTGGGCAAGGTTCAAACTTTGCGGGAGTACGGAAACACGCAGGTCACGACGTAACGTCACCCGGCCTGAGTCCGGCTCTTCCAGGCGTGCGAGCAGGCGCAGCAAAGTGGACTTGCCGGCGCCGTTGAGCCCCACGACCCCGACGCGGTCGGTGTCTTCGAGGCCGATGGACACGTCTGTCAGCAGTGGACCGGTCGGGCCGTAGCCCTTGGATGCCCGATCCAGGTTGATCAAGTTAGCCAACCCGTGCTCCCGGGACAGGGCCGTGCGCCAAGTGGACTCCACGCGCATGTGGACGGACCGCCTCAGCGATCTTCTCCCCGTGCACTTCATCGCTGGCCAGGAAAACGCAGGTCGGACCGCTCCCGGACACGAGCGAAGCATGTGCCCCAGCGGACCGTCCAGCCTCCAAAGTGGACTCCAGAGCGGGATGCAACGAGATCGCGGCGGCTTCCAGGTCGTTGCCGAGCGCGGCACCAAGCACCTCAGGGTCCTTCTGGCGCAACGCGGCGAGCAACGCATCGGTGCTGGTGAGTGGCGCGGGTGCCTGCCCGGCCTCGCGCAGCCGGTCGAGTTCGCGGAAGACCGCCGGAGTCGACAGCTCGCCCTCGGCGAAGGCGACCACCCAGTGCCACTTACTTGGCCTGGCCAGCACGGGGCTAACCGTCTCGCCCCGGCCGGTGCCGAGAGCGGTGCCGCCAAAGAGCAAGAACGGAACGTCTGAGCCCAGGGTTTCGGCGATCTTCGCTAGGTCAGCGCGGCTGAACTGGGTGCCCCACAACGCGTCGCAGGCGACCAGAGTCGCCGCGGCGTCAGCTGACCCTCCGGCCAGTCCAGCGGCCAATGGAATCGACTTACGCAAATGCAGGCGCGCCTTGGGTTCCACCTTCGCCGCCACGGCTAGCGCCTTGGCGGCACGGATCACGAGGTTGTCGTCACCGAGGTCGAGCTGACCGACCCCTTCGCCCTGCATCGTGAGCGTGAGCGCATCTCCAGTACGAGCGGTCACCTCATCGAAAAGCGAGATCGCGTGGTAGACCGTGTGCAGCTCGTGATAGCCATCACCGCGCAGCGGCCCGACCCCGAGATGTAAGTTGATCTTGGCGGGCACTTTGACACGCACCGGCCCCAGGGCCAGCTGCCCGTCGTTTTCGAGCGCCCATGCCTCGGTCACGCGCGCCAGCCTACTTGAGCGTCATGACCAGCCTCACGGCCACATCACCCGAGCGTCACGCCTGGTCCAGGGTGCGGCGGGTGGCGGCGAGGCGGGCGAAGGCGTGCACGTCGAGCTGTTCGCCACGGGTGGAGGGGTCAATGCCGGCCGCGCGCAGGAAACGTTCGGCCTCGGCGGGCGAGCCGGCCCAGCCGGCGAGGGCGGCCCGCAGCGTCTTGCGTCGCTGGGAGAAGGCCGCGTCGACAACGGCGAACACTTCTTTGCGGGACACATCGGTGCGCGGTGGGTCGCGGCGCTCGAAGTAGACCAGGCCCGAGTCGACGTTAGGCACGGGCCAGAACACGGCCGGAGAGATCTTGCCCGCTGGGCGGGAAGAGGCGTGCCAGGCGAGCTTCACACTTGGTACCCCATAAATGCGCGAACCCGGAGCGGCGGTGAGCCGGTCGGCGACCTCCTTCTGAACCATCACCAGGCCTTTGCGCAGCGATGGCAACGCGGCCAGAAAGTGAAGCAGCACCGGCACGGCGACGTTGTAGGGCAGGTTGGCCACAAAGGCGGTCGGCTCAGGGGAGAAGTCTTCCGCCGTAACGGTCAGCGCGTCCTTCAAGTGCACGGTCAGGTGCGCCGGAGCGTCCACTGTGGACGGTAAGGCGGCCGCCAGCACAGGATCGACCTCGACCACGTGCAGGTGGGACACGGCGGGCAGCAAACCGAGCGTCAGCGAACCCAAGCCCGGGCCGACTTCGACGGCAACGTCCAAAGGCGACAGATCCGCGGTCGCCACGATCCGCCGGATCGTGTTGGCGTCATGCAGAAAGTTTTGCCCGCGTCTCTTAGTGGGCTCGACTCCCAGCCGCGAAGCCAGTTCCCTGATCTCGGCTGGACCGAGCAACTTAGTCACGAGCGATTAGCCTAGTCAAATCCACCGGTTCCCCAGCAGCATCCGGCGGTTCCACGCCTCGGTCGTGAGGGCTTCGCCAGTCCAGATGGGGTAGAAGTAGACGAACGACAGGGCGACCATCAGCACGAAGAACCCGGCGAAGACGGTGCCGTAGAGCAGGCGGTTCTCGTCCTTGGGCGCTCCGGGCGGCGGGGTCATGAGGCAGCCCAGCACGTAAACGACGGCCAGGATCATGAACGGCAGCGCGGGCGCGGCGTAGAAGAAGAACGACGTGCGCTCCAGGAACGCCAGCCACGGCACCAGCGCGAAGCCGGCGAACACGAGGATCGCCCCGGCCCGCCAGTCACGTCGGGCGATGCCAAACCACACGGTGGCCGCCAAGGCGGGCAGGAAGCTCCACCACAGCACGGGGTTGCCGACGAGCAGGATCTCAGCGGAACAGTCCGCCGCGCCACACGTGACGTTCTTGGAGAAGTAGAACGCGACGGGCCGCCACAGGAACAGCCACGCCCGCACGTCTGACTCGTAGGGATGCCCTGACGTCAGCGTGGAGTGGAAGGAGTAAGCCTGCTCGTGGTAGTGGATCCAGTTATCGATAACATTCGACGTGTACTGCCGGAAGTAGCCGTCGTCGGTGAGGAACCAGCCCGACCACGAGGCGGTGTAGACGATCAAGATGAGCGCGAAGCACGCGAACACCCAGAGGATCTCGTCGAGGAACGCGTCCAGGATCGGGCGGCGCGCCCCAGCTGTGCGGCGAAGGGCGATCTCCCACCAGAACACAAGGATGAGCGCCGCGGGCAGGAACGCCAGCACGCTCCACTTGACGGAAACGCCGCATCCGAGCATGAGCGCGGCGACGATCCGCCACCAGGGCACGGCGATGGGGGGACGGCTCGCCCGGCCTCGTGCGCCGGGGTCGCCTCCGGCTTCGATGAACGCCGCCCAGCGTCTGCGGCGCTGATCTCGGTCGAGCACCAGCGCACCGAACGTGGCCAGCACGAAGAACAGCACGAAGATGTCGAGCAAGGCCGTGCGTGAGAGCACGAAGTGCATGCCGTCAAACGTCAGCAGCAGACCGGCCGCGGCGGCGAGCACCACTGAACCGAAGAGCCGGTTGGCGATGCGCACCAGCATGATGACCGCGATGCAGCCGAAGATGGCCGCGCTGATCCGCCAGCCAACGCTGTTATAACCAAAGGCTTTGATGCCGAGCGCGATCAGCCACTTGCCCAGCGGCGGGTGCACGACGTAGCCCGCGGTCTCGTTCTTGGCGTCCCACTCGACACCATGCGTCAGCATGTCGTTGGCGTCATCGGCGTAATACACCTCATCGAAGATCAGCTCTGGCGGATGCGCCAGGCCGACGATGCGCACGATGAAGGCGAGAAGCCCGATTGAGATCGCTGCGAGCCAGCCGTAAGGATTCAGCCACGTGTCCAGCGGCTGCAGACGGCGAGTCACCGCCTTCACCACTCCCGCCGAAGGCGGGTTAGCGGGCGCTTTTGCGGGAGCGGTCACCGTCTGCGTCACGGGAAGGATCGTATGCTCCCCAGTGGGGAAGTGCATATGCCACACAGGAGGGGTGTTGAGCGGGCTCATACTTTGCGGTGCGCCGCTGGGCAATCCAGGCGACGCCTCGGCCCGCCTGAAAGAGGCCCTTTCCAGCGCGGCGATCGTCGCGGCTGAGGACACGCGAAGGCTGATCCGCCTCGCCAGGGATCTGAATATTGACATTCCGGGCAGGATCACGTCGTATTTCGCAGGCAATGAGGCCAAGCGCACGCCCGAACTCGTCGAGGCGATGCTCGCCGGCCAGGAAGTCGCGCTTATCACCGACGGTGGCATGCCCAGCGTCAGCGATCCTGGGTATCAACTAGTAGTCGCGGCGCTCGACGCCGGGGTGCCGGTGCGTGCCGTTCCCGGCCCGAGCGCCGTGACCACCGCACTCGCGCTTTCTGGGCTGCCTTGCGAGCGCTTCTGTTTCGAGGGGTTCCTGCCGCGTAAAGCCGGTGAGCGCCGCGCGCGCCTGGCAGAGCTGGCTGGCGAACAGCGCACGCTTGTCTTCTTCGAGGCGACGCACCGCATCGCGGACACGTTGCAAGACCTGGCCTCCGCGCTGGGTGCCGACCGCCGGGCCGCTCTGTGCCGCGAGTTGACCAAAACCTACGAGGAGGTACGCCGAAGCTCGCTCGGTGAGCTAGCGGCAGCCGGAGAATTCCGGGGCGAAATCACCCTCGTGGTGCAGGGAGCCTCAGCCGGAGCAGAGCGTCCGGACGACGAGACGTTAAAAGCGGAGATCGCTGAGCTGGTGGCGAGCGGACAGTCCAAACGCGACGCAGCGGCGGCTGTCGCCGCCGCTTACGGCTTGTCCAAACGCGACGTCTACCAGCTATCGCTGCGGTAAGGCGCGCCGGTCGCGAAGCCCGGGTAAGGCGCCGGCGCACCGCGAAGCCTGGGTGGCGGTAAGGCGCCGGTCGCGAAAGCCCGGATGGCGGAACGGCGCGCCGCGAATCACGGTTTGCGGAACGGAGCGCCGCGAAAGCGCTGGCGGGAAGGGGCGACTTGGGACGCCGGTTAGAAGGTGGCCGCCAGGAAGCCGACGGTGACCAGGAGCGGGCCGGCGAACGCGGTTCCAGCGGCGGCCCACCGTTCACGGGAGGCTGGCTGCCGCTGCACTCCTAGCGCGAGGGCGATGCCGCAACCGCACAGCAGCACCATGAGCAGCCCGGTGAACCAGCGCATGAACACGCCGCCGCTGTAGGCACGGTGACTCGTGTCGTTGACGCGCTGCACCTCAACCCGTTCCCCGACGTGAGGGGACTCGAGCCCGAGCAGGGTGACCCTCAGACCGTCCACTTCACCCTGACAGCGCTGGGTCAGACCGTTACCCACGCACTTGGTGACCACAGCCGTGCTCGTGGAGCCGTGCCCGACGGCCAGCCACAGCGGCTCGGCCGTGACCCAGCTGAAGAACGCGCTGAACAACCCGAGCACGATGACGAGGGGAAGCGCGATGCTCATCCTGAGCGGCCGCTTGATTTTGCGGACCGTGGCCACCGGTGGCTTGGGCTCGCGGATCGTCCACAGTTCGCGCGGGACCTCCTGCGCCGGCAGCGTGAACGGCTCCGTCACCGTTTCCGGTGCGGCCTCGGACACCGGGGTCGAACTGGCTTCACCCATCCACGCGGGCGGAGCCCAGGGATTGTTTTCCCGCATACTTGGTCATTTCACAGCCAAAGCGGACTAATAACAGGCAGGCACGCCGGCTTACCAGGGGCCAAACAGACGTTCTCCGTTATCCGAGATCGCCTCACACATCTCCAGCAAGCTCACCTCTTTGACCGACGCCAATGCCCGGACCGTCAACGGGATCAAATAGGAGGCGTTCGGTTTTCCGCGATGCGGCATCGGCGTCAGATAGGGCGCGTCGGTCTCGACGAGGATCCGGTCGAGCGGGGCGAGCGCGGCCGCTTCCCGCAGATGCGGTGCGTTCTTGAACGTCACCGTGCCAGCGAACGAGAGGTGAAACCCGCGCTCAAGACACTCCTGAGCGAACGCGGCATCGCCCGAAAAGCAGTGCATGACAACGTGTTCCGGCGCACCCTCGGCGTCAAGGACGCGAAGGATATCCGCGTGCGCGTCACGATCGTGCACGACCAGTGGCTTGCTCACCTGCTTGGCCAAGGCGATGTGCGCACGGAAGCTTTCCTCCTGCGCGATAAGACCCTCGCCCGATGTCCGGAAGAAATCGAGACCGGTCTCGCCGATTCCTCGTACCCGCTGATGGTTGGCAAGCTCGGCGATCTGCGCGAGGGAGGCGGCCAGATCGGCCACCCGCGGCGCCTCGTTGGGGTGTAAAGCCACCGTGGCCACGACGGCGCTATGAGTTGAGGCACACTCGACCCCCCAGCGCGATGACTTCACATCAACGCCAACCTGGACGACCCGGTCAACGCCGACCTTGGCGGCGGCCTCCAGCTGATCTTCTGGGCTCCACGCGGATCCCTTGTCCGCCTTGCGTTCCGAGGCCACGATGTCCAAGTGGGTATGACTGTCGAACACGGGTGACGGCAACGGCTCAGGTGCTTTTGGCAGGCTCTCCGGAATCACGGTCCAATGATCCCACTTCCCGTTCAGCGAGCGTTCACTTGGCTGGAATACCGTCACGTTCTGTGACGCTCACGCACGAGATCGTTACGGGGACGGTCGTCTTAGATGGAGTGACGTACCCGGCTGAACCGGTGGCCGGAGGCGCGGCATACGAGCTGTTCAGCGAGATGCCGGCGCCGGGTTTTCTGCGCCTGATAATGCCGTCGCGCTGGAGTTACCACCGTTTTGTCGCCGCCACCGAGCTCGGGTTCGGCTCTGGAAGCGAATCCGCTCTATCCGTGCCGCTGAGCCGGGGCATGACGTGGCAGCGGGTGCATGCCTTAAGCCAGTCGCTGCCTCGCGACCCCAACACCGCCTCCCTGCTCGCACAGATCCGCACGACAGCGACGGTGCGGCGGGGCACGAAGATGGTCAAACCGCTTACCGCCCTTGGGGTTAGCGCCGTCCTCAAAGGACAGCTGCCGCACGGGTTCTGCTATCGCGAGTGCGATCTCGCCCATCTGCGTACGCCGGCGGACCTCTCCATCGTCACCGGTGAAGCAGCCGCGGGCGATGTCGCGTTCGTGCTGCGGTGGCGGGCCATCGACCCGATTGACTATCAGATCCCCTTCGGGGAAACCGTTGCCGGGCTGGCCGCCATGCCACCGCACGACCGCATCGGCGCGCACATCCTGGGCACCGGTTTCGCGCCGAGTTCGGCCGAGCTGATCCCTGAGTGGATCACGACTGACTTCGCTGATCTGCCGCTACCAGCCAATGCCGCCCTCGTCGCGTACACGCCGGATGGCACGGAAGTGGTCTTGTATACGTATCAGCCGGAACAACGCGGCTGGCTGCGGCTCGTCGGTCCACAGTGGAGGCACCTGCTCGGCCCACTGCGCGATGTCAGCGCCGATCAGGAATACGTGCCGCTCCCCCGGCTCAACCCCAGCAGCCGGCTCGTCGGCACCTTCCGCGGTGAGGAGTTCGACGCGATCGCCGACCCACCGGAAGAGTTCCGTGTGCTGGCCATGACCCGGGCCGCGCGTTATCCGGTGGAATCTTTGCTGCGGCGCACCCGCTATGCCCGCTGGCGCGGCTCGCTCGGCACCGTCTTGTCCGCCGACGCGTCGTGGCTTCGGCTACGCCTGTGCCGTCCCGATCCAGACAATGTCGCCGCGCTCGGAGCGCAGTGCTACGAACGCGGCGTCTACGAAACGTGGGCCCCGGCCGCTGAAGTGACCGAGACCCGCGAGATCGATATCAGCTTTCAAATCTAGCTAGCTCTTCGTCCACAATGGACGGGTCGAGCTTGCGGAACACCGGCGTCGGCGCCTCGATCTTCGTGCCAACGGTGATCGGGGTGGACTCCCACTTGGTGCCCTGCGTGTAGTCGCCCGTGATGATCGGGTAGCCGGGACCTCCATCGAGGTCTTCGGCTTCCTCGATCTGCGGCATGGGCGCGTGCACCCCTTGCCCGCCAAGCAATTCGAAGATCTTCTGCGACGAGTGCGGCAGGAACGGCGTCAGCAAAGTGTTGCTGTCGTTGATCGCCTGCAGCACGGTGTGCAGGATCGTGCCCAGCCGCTCAGGGTTGTCCTTGATCTTCCAGGGCGCCTGGTCGGACAGGTACTTATTCGCCTCGCCGACAACACGCATCGCCTCGTTGATCGCGAGCTTCTGCCGGTGGTTGCCGATGTGCTCGCCAACCGTCGCGAACGCTCCCCGCACGGTCGCCAAGAGGGCTTCGTCCTCTTCGGACAGTGCCGCCGGTGCTGGAATCTCGCCAAAGTTCTTCGCCGTCAAGGCAAGCGTGCGGTTGACGAGGTTGCCCCAGCCAGCCACGAGCTCATCGTTGTTGCGGCGCAAGAACTCTGCCCACGTGAAGTTGGTGTCGGTCGACTCCGGCCCAGCGACCGCGATGTAATAGCGCAGCGCGTCGGGACCATAGCGGTCAAGGAAATCGCGCACATAAATGACGACTCTCCTTGAGGAAGAGAATTTCTTCCCCTCAACGGTCAGATACTCACTGGACACCACCTCGGTGGGCAGGTTCAGCTTGCCGTATTCACCTGGGTTCGCGTTGTAGGCCAGCAGCTCAGCGGGCCAGATCTGCGAGTGGAAGGTGATGTTGTCCTTGCCCATGAAGTAGTAGGACCGCGCCTCGGGCGAGTTCCACCATTCGCTCAAATCCTTGCCGGTACGCCGGGACCACTCGACGCTGGCCGAGAAGTAACCGATGACAGCGTCGAACCACACGTAGAGCCGCTTGGCCGGGTTGTCCTCCCAGCCGGGCAACGGCACGGGAATGCCCCAGTCGATGTCACGGGTCATCGCGCGCGGCCGCACATCATCGAGCAGGTTCAGTGAGAACTTCAGCACGTTAGGGCGCCAGCCCTCGCGGCTGCGCAGCCAGTCACCCAGCTGATCGGCCAGCGCCGGCAGATCGAGGAAGTAGTGCTGCGTCTCGATGAACTCGGGCGTCTCGCCGTTGATCCGCGACTTCGGGTTGATCAGGTCCTGTGGGTCGAGCTGGTTGCCGCAGTTGTCGCACTGGTCGCCGCGGGCACTGTCGTAACCACAGATCGGGCACGTGCCTTCGATGAACCGGTCCGGCAGCGTGCGCCCGGTCGACGGTGAGATCGCTCCGTGCGTCGTCTGCTCGATCATGTACCCATTGGCATGCACGACCTTGAATAGCTCCTGCGCCACGTGGTAGTGGTTGCGGGTCGTGGTGCGGGTGAACAGGTCATAGGACAAGCCCAGCGCCGTGAGATCCTCGACGATCACCCGGTTGAAGCGGTCAGCCAGTGCCTGCGGCGTGACCCCTTCTTTCTCCGCTTCGACGAGGATCGGCGTCCCGTGCTCGTCTGTCCCGCTAACCATGAGCACGTCGTGACCGGCCATCCGCATGTAGCGGCTGAAGACGTCGGAAGGCACTCCAAATCCGGAAACATGGCCGATGTGGCGCGGGCCATTGGCATAAGGCCAGGCGACCGCGGCGAGAACGTGACTCATAGTCGCTCAGCCTAACGCAGCCGCCTGTGCGTCCCGACCGGTTATCCAGGCGCCGCGAGCGGCAGCGTCGGCGGCGAAGTCAGCGAAGCGACGCGGCTGCCGTCCCGTGACCGATCGCACCACTCCCGTCGGCTGGCTGTCCCCCGCTTCGCGCAGACTCGTGAACGCCTTGATCTCACCTTCGGTCTGTTCGGGTGGGCTGCCAAACGCGCCCATCGCCTGACGGTAGGCGTCGGGCTCGCCGTGAAAGGTGACCTCGCGCCCGGCAGCATGCGAAACGATCGCGCACGCGCCGGCGAAGGAAAGCCCCTCGGGCCCGGTCACCTCAAGCGTCTTGCCCTCATGACCACCCGAGGTGAGCACGCCAGCGGCGACCGCGGCGATATCGTTGGCGTCCACAAACGACTGCTTGATCTCACCCACGGGAACGGCCAGTTCCCCCGCCATGACGGCGTCTCGGTAGAACCCTTCATCGAAGTTCTGGTCGAACCAATCGCAACGCAGGATCGTCCAGCTCGCACCAGACTTCTTGACTGTCTCCTCCGCGGCGAGCAGCCGCTCGTCGTTCATCTCCTCGATTCCGCGGCTCGACAGCAAAGCGATCCGGTCGATGCCACGGTCCACGGCCACCTGAACGAACGCCGGGTCGATCGGCAGCTCATGCGGGGCCATGAGAAACATCGCTGTCGCGCCGTCAACGGCCGGCTCCCACGTGCGCTGATCCGCCCAGTCAAAGCGGACCTCACCATGCCTTGAGGCGGGCCGTGCCACCTCGCCCGCCTCGCGCAACTGAGCGGTCAGACGTTTTCCGATGGTGCCGGTGGCACCTAGTACCAAAATCGTCATGACCTTGATCTTTCCCTGGTTTGCGGTGATCTATGCCGCTTAGGAGGTCGCGACGAAGTGCATCGGATCACCATTGCCCAGATCTGTGACCCCTGCCTTATCCAAGGCGCACACGATCAGCCCACGCCTGAAGGCGGCGAAGGTGAGCACGTGCGAAACCATGCCGCCGTAGGTGAACACGCGAGGCGGCTCGCAGGTCGCGTCAACAAACGTCTCGTCGAATCGTCCTTGATCACTGAGGTCCCGGACGAACGTCAGAAACTTTGGGCCAGCGATAGCGTGCCGTTGCGCGATGCTGTCGAGGCTCACCGGGCGGGCCTCATGCGGCGGCAGCTCAAACGGCTCATCAGCGACCGAGGCCAGCCACATCTCCAGCTGCCAAACCAGCCGGTCCAGCAAGTGCCGGATCGTCGGTTCGGTGTCGAATCCCGCCACGGAAATCTGCATCACGTCGTCCAAAGTGGAGTCGTCGAGCTGCCGCGCCGCCTTGACCATCTCGGCGGTGAGCCAGATGTGGTGTTCCACCATCTTCACCAGAAGATCCATGCCAGAAACCTTTCCGCGAGCCGGCAGGCGCAACCCAGCCGGCGGATGAAAGTGCACCCCACTAGGTGCTTCAAGATAGAAATTGCGGGTACCTCGTCGGCGCCACTGCGCTGGAGGCTCACCGTGCTCACGGGCAAATGCCCTCGTGAACGCTTCGTGCGAGCTGTAACCGGCTTCCACAGCCACGTCCAGCACTGACAGCTCAGTGGTCATCAGCCGGTAAGCGGCGCGCTCTAACAACACCCGCCGCCGGAACCTGATCGGACTCTCCCCCGCCAGCGCCGTGAGCACCCGGCCGCAGTGATAGCGAGACAGGTAAACGCGTTGAGCGATGTGCTCCCCAGTCAACCCAGGGTCGTCAAGAGTGTCCCCGACAATCCCGACGAACTTGGCGAACACATCGCTCGACGTCATGCGCTCATTCTGCTTCGGTCCCGGTCACCCGCGCTTGACCGGATTTGCTCAGATCCCGTGCTTGGCCTCCACGTGCAGCCAGCCTGTCGCATCAGGATGGAACTTGCCGGTGATGTAGCTGTAGTTTCCGAACCGCCCGATCGGTTTCGTGAGGTAGTAGATGTACTGCACGCCGTAGCTGACCGGCCCGAATCCAGGAACATCGACGCCGAACCCGCCCCGGAACTTGCCCGTGACACCATCGGTCGCCACGACGTTGCGCTCCAGTGTGCTGGTGTTGTAGAACGGCAGCTCATCGCCACCGTTGAAGCGGTTGGTGATGGGGCTATACAACCCCACAGCACGGTTCTCGATCACGCCTTCGGTGCCAAAGGTGCACATGCTCATCGGACCGTAGGACGGGTGCACCAAGTACGGGTGCGGGCAGATGATGTTGCGGTTCCAGCCGATGGGCGATGGGCTCGTGAACGAGGCCGTGTGCGCGGCGGCCGGCGTCGCAGCCGTGGCTACCAGCACGACAGCGCACGCCACCATGGCGAAAATACGTTTCATAGCAAGGAGAATCAGGGCATCGACCCAGCCTATCCAAGCATCCAACTTTTTCTTTACCTACATTTTTAATGGTTAGGAAACTTGCCAATCTATTCGATTGATCGCTAGCCTTGGATGGCACCAGCGGATAGTCAGCGCGGTCGGCGGCGAGCCAGCTATCCGTAAAACCTCCATTTACAGGGGCTAACGTGTTCAAGCGCTTAGCAATGCTGACCGCCGCCATCACCGCCGCAGCAGGTCTGCTGATGGCGACCAACAACGCCTCGGCAGCACCAAGCTTCCGGGTGCTCGCGTTCTACAACGGCACGTGGGACGCCGCACACATCGACTTCGTGAAAGAGGCCCGGGTCTGGTTCCCGGCCACGGCCGCACAGAACGGGTTCGAGTGGGAATCCACTAGCGACTGGTCGCGGATGAACAGCCTTTCGGCGTACCAGGTGGTGATGTTCTTGGACGATCTCCCGCCGGCGGCTTACCGCGGCGCGTTCCAGAACTACATGCAAAATGGTGGAGCCTGGATGGGCTTCCACGTCTCGGCCTTCAACACCGACCCGAACCAATGGTCTTGGTATCACAACACCTTTTTGGGTACCGGGGCCTTCCGCAACAACACGTGGGGCCCTACCGCGGAGACCCTCAAGACCGAGAAACGTGATCACCCCTCGACCTTGAGACTGCCGGCGACCTTCCAAAGCTCGGTGAGCGAGTGGTACTCGTGGACAAGAGACTTGCGGCAGAACACGAGCATCGACATCCTCGCTTCGATTGACACCTCAAGCTTTCCCGTGGGCACCGACCCGAACCAGACGTGGTACAGCGGTTACTACCCCATCATCTGGACGAACCGCGCCTACAAAATGCTCTACGCCAACTTTGGCCACAACGCGATGAACTACTCGACGAACACGCGGCTGTCGTCCACTTTCGACAGTGAAGTGCAAAACCGCTGGCTCATCGACGGTCTGCTGTGGCTGGGCGGCGGCACGGCACCTTCCCCGACACCGTCACCAACAACCCCGAGCTCGTGGGTTAACGTCGTGAACAAGGGCAGCGGAAAGTGCGTCGACGCCCGGGCCGCTGGCACCGCCAACGGCACGGTCATCCAGCAGTACACGTGCAACAACGGCTACGCGCAGCAGTTCCAATTGCAGGCGACCAGCGGCGGCTACGCTCGCGTGAACAACCGCAACAACAGTTCGCGCGTCTGGGATGTCACCGGAGTGTCCACATCAGACAATGCTGGAATCCAGCTATGGACTTATGGCGGCGGCAACAACCAGCAGTGGCTCGCGGTCAGCGAAGGCGGCGGCTACTACCACTTCGTCAACCGCCACAGCGGCAAGTGCCTCGACGTTCCCGGCGCCTCAACTGCCAACAGCGTCCAGCTCGTGCAGTACACGTGCAACGGCACGGCCGCACAATCGTTCCGTTACGTCAGCCAACCCTAATGAGCGCGGCTCCCTGCAGGACAGCAGGGAGCCGTCATTGGGTTAGGGCCGGCAAAGCACCGCAGTCGCATCGTCGCTGACCTTGTATCGCGGCCACTTCACGCGATCGGGATCCGAGGCTTCCGCTTTCCTTGTGGCGCCGATGATTCCGGTCGGCCCTTCGGTGTATCCAAGATGCAGCAACTGTTCCCACGTGAGTTCGTGATAGTCCGTGACTAGCAGAGCCGCGCCATCGGAGGTGAGCAACGCACCTCGCGCATCATCGACGGTGCCCGTGATCGCGTAGTTGGCTGCCGCCGGATCGTGTTGTGCGATCCAGTAGCCCTCGGAAGTGTTGCGGTGCAACTGCTGGTGGTGGATACGCTGCATGAGATCGCCTGGCTGCTCTCTGAGGCGTGCGGAGAACACCTTCTCGGACTCATCAATCACCACCATCGGACCGTCGGCCAGATCGATGACGAGCGGCGAGTCTGACAGCACAAGGTATTCAAGCTGCCGTTCGCGCTGGCGAACCATCGTCACGGTCGCACATGGCGAGCCTTGATGCGACAGATCGCACGTGTTTCGATGCAGCTCGGCAACTTCGCTTATCGCGTGCGAAAGGCTTGCCGCCAAAGGGCTTGCATCCCGCGCGCCCGCGTGCAGCAGGAGACGTGCTCCAAGCTGGTGCACATACCACGCCGTCCCGTGCACACATCCCGTCGCCGCGCCCTCCGTCAGCCCGTCCAGCACAACCGCCACGTGATCGGTTGCTCCAGCCCAGTCAAGGTTCGGGCTGCCCGCTTTGATGGGCTCACTAGCGATGCTCACTTGCATTAGCTCTCCGATGTCTCTCGTCTTTTAGACCGCGCTGAATCTCGCTATTGAAGCTTTCGGCTCGAAACCCTGTCGCGAAGTCATAGTGGAGCAATCGGCCCAAGGAAACCCCAAGCTCCCAGACCGCGATCGCGGCTAGAAGCTCGTCCTCGGTGGTCGCCATAAGAGCTTCCCACGCACGCGGATCCGGCCAGTTTGCCAAGTCAATGACGGCCTCGCCGCGAATCTCCTCTTCGGACTCATCGAACAGCACCGCCACAAGCTTTCCGCCCGCCAGTCCCACTCAAGCGGGCGAGGCGCAGCGATAGCGTATGACGACGGCCGGCGGCCGGTAGCCGTGTTCCTCGGCGTAATGCAGAATCATCACAGGAGCGCTGTAGACGTCGCCTTCTGGCGCGTAGTAACGATATTCGCCGTTCCCTTTGGCCGCCAGCGCCCGTGGGCAAAAGTCGCAATCGTGCGTGCCAAGCATCAAGCTCGCCACGCGCTCGGACGCCTGCCTCAGCAGCGCAAGCTCGCCCTCTCGCAACGGTTGCGGTGCCTCGGTTTGCAATCCGTGCTCTGGCCCGAGCCAGCCCACATTGCGCATCGGAATCGGGAACCGGTAATAGCCATAGGGCGACAAGTCAAGCGATTCCATAACAACTCCACAGCGCCCGCGACTACCAGTTGAGCCGCAGACCCTACCAGCCTTGGGTTCCCCGGTCGCTTGCACCAGAACGGTACTTTCGTCAGCTGTACTTTGGCTCAGCTGGCATGCACATGACGGGGCTATCAGACGGTGCGATTTCGGAAATCGACGTGGGCGGGAATCGCCAGCGTGGCCTTCATCGGGGTCGGGCTGCTCTACGTCGCCGGGCGCGACACTTTATTGATCGTTGAGGGGTTCCATTATCTCGGTCCGCAAAATGCTTGGCCACCAACGGCTGCGGGCCTCCTGCTCGCCATTGCCACCGGCATGGCGTTCGTTGTGCTGTTTCGTCGCTGGAGTCGCATGACCATCGCTCGCCGACGCAAAGCGGCTGCCGTTATCGCTCTGTGGGTCGTGCTGTTTGCCCTCACATACGTCGGCACCCATGGTGCTCGCCGCCGTAGCTTCACCTTGTGGGAGGGCGTGGACCAAGTCAGCAGTGGATGGGAGATATTCCTCCTGTCCTATCAGGTCCCGGTCGCCGTGACGGCGATCTCGGGCGGCCTGTTGCTGAGCTAGCTATGGGTTCGCGACATCATCCGCACCGGCTACTAACCCGACGGCATCGTGCGCTTTCGTCTGCGGGGCAAGGGTTAAACGATCTGCCGCAGGGGTTGTATGTTGTGTTAGCCCGTCCGCCCGCGACCTGGGAGAGATGCGATGACGAACGACAAGACGCCCCGGGGCGCCGCGGGTCTCGGCATCTGGGGAAATATCGGGATCTGGATCGCCTTTGGCGCCGCCTTCGGCCTCCTCGTCGGGATGTTCTTTGACAACGTTGGTCTCGGTCTCGCGCTAGGCACTGGCCTAGGTGTTGCCGCCTGGGCCGTTTTCATCGCGCCGCGAAAGAATGCCTGAGCGTCGTGAGCCAAGGCTTATGTTCGGTGTTCGGTCAATACCGAACACCGAACAGTGCCACGCCCGCAGTCAAGGAATTCCAGGGGCGACAGTCGCGGTCGCTAGCCAGGACCGCTGGTGGCTAGGAAGCTCCCGACAGTGATGAACTGGGGCTCTGCAAGGGGTCCTGAGATAGCAGTCAGCCCCCATCTGGATCTAAGCCAAATGAGGGCTGAGCTTTGTGGAGATGAGGGGACTCGAACCCCTGACCCCCTCGATGCGAACGAGGTGCGCTACCAGACTGCGCCACATCCCCAAGGACCGGACAAGGCTAACACACCCCGGCTAGGCGACCTTACGCACCTCGTAGGGGCGGCCGCGGACTCCTGTTGGCTTGCGGTAGGAGATCGTGACGACCTCTGCCTTGCGGGAAGCTTCGGCGGCTTCGGTGGCCGCGGCGGCGGCGAGGGCTTCGAGTTCACGGGCGCGCTGGAGTTCTTCTTCCAGGATGCGGGCGGCTTCGCGGCGAGCTTCGGCGCGCTGTTCCTGGGCGAGCCGAACGCGGGCTTGCTGCTCGGCGAGCCAGGCGGCTTGGCGTGCTTCGGCGCGGCGGCGGCGGGCCATGCGCAGGGCTTGGCCGCGCAGGTGGCCGAGGTACAACACCAGCATGGCGGCCGTGACCGAGGCGCTGATCCAAAAACCGGGGCCGACCAGCGCGACCCCGATCAGCTGAACGAGGTTAAGTAACAGGAGCGAGGCGAGGACCTGACGCCGCCGGAAGACGCTGGGCCGCAGGGCGGGCTTACGCGGTACCCGCGAAGGGGGAAGCGGAACGGCAGACGGCGCGGCGGCGGCCAGCCAGGCTGGAGGATTGACCAGCCGGCGCCCGGGAATGGTGCGCTGACGGCGGCGACGGCGCGAGATTACCCGCGCGGTGGATAGTGCCCGTTCGGCGATGAGCCGCTCGGTGGCGTCGTATCGGCGCACCAACGCGGGCGCCAGGGCCAGGAGCCCGGCGGCGGCGAGGACGGCGAGGAGCACCGAGGTGGGCACGTTCGCAGGCTACTTGGATGATCACTAAAACAGTGGGACCCACACCGTTAGGAAGCCCTAAGTCGGCGCCACCGCGCGAGCATGCCACCTTCGGTGGCGATATCTTCCCAGGTCACGGCATAGCCAATGTGATCACGCCAAGCACCATCGATGTACATGTAATGCGGGTGATAGCCCTCTTCGCGGAGCCCGAGTTTTTCGACCACCCGGCGGGAGGCCTTGTTCTCGGGCCGGATGTTGACCTCGACCCGGTGCAGACGGCCCGCATGCAGGGCGTGGTCGATGACTAGCGCCAGAGCCGTGGGCATGATGCCGCGGCCGGCGACCCGGGAGTCGATCCAATAGCCGCAGTATGCCGAGGAGAACGCCCGCCGCACGATGTTGCCCAGTCCAATGTGGCCAACGAGCCGTCCCTGATACGTGATGACGAACGGCATCGATTCGCCGGAACGGGCCGCGGCTTTGAACGAGCGGCGCACCAGACGGTACGCGGCGATGGAGTTGCTGGTCGCCCAGCTGCCGTGGGGAGTGACCTCCCACGGGCGCAGCCACTGCTCGTTAAAGATCCTTACCGTTGACCAGGCCTTGGCGTCGCCGCGTTCATAGGGCCGCAAGGTGATGTCGCCGTCGGAAAGCACAGCAGGATAGCCTGGTGCGTTCATCGACGCCGGTCAAGTAGAAGAACGTCAACCGTCGTTCCCGCTGAGGCGGTGGTGACTCGTTCTCCCAGCACTAGCAGGGCATTCGCGTCGGCCATGCCGGCGAGGGTGCGTGGGCCACCGGGCAGCGGCTGCACGGTGTAGCCACCGCCACGGCGTTCGGCGGCCAGCGCTGGCCGGAACTCGCGCAACCCCGCTGGGCTCACGACGGTCTCCAGAAGGTGCCCGCGCACCGAGGGCCGGAACACCGGCTCGGCTCCCGACAGCACCTGGATCACGGGACGGGCGAGTACTTCGAAGCCGATCAACGCCGCGCCAGGCTCACCCGGCAGACACACGATCGGCACTTCCTGAGATGTGCCAACGGTTCCAAAGCCGAGGGTTCCGCATGGTGCCAGCGAAACGTCGGTGAACACGACGCTTCCAGCCCGGCTGCCGTCGCGGCGGGAAAGGATGCGGCGCACCATGTCGCCTGGCCCGGTGCCCGAGCCACCCGTCGTGATGATCAGATCAGCGCGACCGGTCTGATCCTCAAGCAGTGCCCGCAGCGCTTCGGGGTCGTCGTCGCAAATGCCGACACGGTAGGCGTGGGCGCCGGCTTCGGCTGTGGCGGCGGTCAGCGCGTGGGAGTTCACGTCGACGATCTGGCCGGGCTGAGACACCCGCCCGGCTTCAACGAGCTCGTCGCCGGTGGAAATGATGACGACGCGAGGCGACGGGCGCACGACAACGTGCCCGATGCCCGCTGCGGCAAGCACTCCCACCACCGCTGGCGTCACGGTTCCGCCGGCTTTGGCAAGGATCGATCCCTCTGGCAGCACCTCACCGATGCGGCGGACCCCGTAGCCCCGCTTCACCATGTGCTTGACCTCGACCGAGGCCATGCCCTGGTCTGTCCACTCCGGAGGGATCACCACGTCAGCCCCGACCGGCAAGGGCGCACCGGCCGCGACGGAAAAGCACGTGCCCAGGGTCAGCCGTGCCGGACGCCAGCTCGTGGCCGCGAGATCGCCCACGACACTGAGCCGGGCAGGCCGATCAGGGGCGGCACCGACGATGTCTTCTGAGCGTGCGGCGTACCCATCGATGGCTGCTTGATCGAAGGCCGGATAAGGGTGTGGGGAAAGGACGTTCTCGGCGAGAACGTTGCCGTGAGCCTGCGTCAGGTCAAGGTCAAGGGCCGGCAGCGCCCGGAGTCTGCGCAGCACACTGCCGAGATAATCGGCTAGCGGCGTCAGCTCTCCATCGGGCGGCATAGCCGGCTCAAGCGCCCCGACCGTTGCCGTCACTGTCCTAACTCCCCCTTACGCTTTCTGAGCAGCCACAAAGTCCTTGAGCCACGCCGAGAAAGCTGGCCCCAGATCATCGCGCTGACAGGCCAGCTCGACGATGGTCTGCAAGTATCCCAGCGGCATGCCCGTGTCGTAACGAACGCCGCGATAAACGATGCCGTGTACCGGTGTCCCCTCGGCCAGCATAAGCGCCATCGCATCGGTCAGCTGAATCTCGCCACCGCTGCCCGGCTTGGTGCGGCGGATCGCGTCGAAGATTCCCGCTGGCAGGACGTATCTTCCGACGACGGCGAGGTTGCTCGGTGCTTCACCGACGGGTGGCTTTTCCACCAGACCGGTGACTTGGACGACGTCCGGCGTGCCGGTATCGGACACCGAGGCGATGCCGTAGCGATCGACTTGGTCGTCGGGAATCTCAATGAAGGCGAGCACGATGCCGCCCGTTTCCGCTTGCAGGTCAATCATTTGCGGCAGCAGCGGTTTGTCTTCTTCGGTGAACTCGTCACCGAGGAGCACGACGAACGGTGAACTGCCCACATGGGACTCCGCATAGGACACCGCGTGCCCGAGCCCCAACGGTTCGCCTTGACGGCAGGTATAGATCTCAGCCAAATCTGAAGTTCTGCGGACGGCGGCTAGCCGCGTGAGATCGCCCTTGGCCTCAAGCCGTGATTCGAGATAGGGATGCGGATCAAAATGATCGACCATGCTTGTCTTGCCGCGGCCGGTAATCAGCAGCACGTCGTGGATGCCAGCTCGGGCGGCTTCCTCCACGATGTACTGCAGCACCGGACGGTCGACAACCGGCAGCAGCTCTTTGGGCACCGCCTTTGTGGCAGGCAGGAACCTGGTGGCGAGACCCGCGGCTGGGATCACCGCCTTGACAGCACGTTGGGGGGTGCGCTCCGACATGGGGCGAGACTAACGGCCCTGAGCCTGCCTTGGCGCTTGTGGGCCGCCCGACGCGCCGCCAACCTCAACAAGTGCCCCTCCAGCGAGCCGGAACGTGTCTCTTCCGGACGTCTTGGCGAGGTAAAGCGCCTCGTCGGCGGCCCGCAAGACGGCTACACCAGACATTCCATGATCCGGCAGCACGGCGATGCCTATCGATACCGTGACGGGGATGCTGAACTCATCGAGCGCCATGATGGGTGCCCGCCTTACGGCTTCACAGAGCCGTTCCGCGACCGCGATGCCACCGGCGTCATCCGTTTCTGGCAGCAGAATCACGAACTCTTCGCCACCCTGGCGGAACGCGATGTCGACCTCGCGGATCTCGTAACGAATCCGCTGGGCGAATTCTGCGAGAACAGCGTCCCCAGCCGCGTGACCAAAGCGATCGTTGATCTCCTTGAAGTGATCGAGATCCAGTGCCAGGACGGCCAGTTTCCGGCCGAAGCGGCCTGCTCTATCTGCTTCGCGGCGAAGCGTCTCGCGCAGCGAACGGTAGTTGAACAGTCCCGTCAGCGAGTCGGTGACGGACAGTCGCTGGGCTTCTTCGTGCACGCGCACGTTGTCCAACGCCACCGCGGCCTGTCCCGCGAACGTGCGCAACGTCACCAAATCCTGGTCGTTGAAGTCCGGCCCATAGAGCGCGAGCACACCGCGAGCGGCCGGCAATGCCGGGATAATCCCTGCCGCCTCAGCCAAACCGGGCGACGAGAACGGCACGACAACGTAGCTTTCGCACTCTGGCTCGGTTTCGGCCAGACGCGGGCCGTCGCGATCGACCCGGCCCATCCGCGGCACACCCGTCGCGGCAACCGAACCCACGAGCCCGTCGCCAATCGGGACGCGCACGTCAACGTCCATTTCGGACGCACACTTGCCAACGAGTACGCCCTGCTCGGCCAGCAGCACCAGACCGCTCGTGGCGCCGGTCGCGTGCCGTGCCGTCTGCAGGATCACGTGCAAAATCCGGTCCAGATCGTGGGTACTCGACAGCGTGTCGCCGAGAACGCCAAGGTGCCCGCGGAGCTGATCGCGGCTGGCCGTCAGCGCGGTGACATACGTTTCCAGTTCGCGGGTCATGTGGTTGAACGCGCTCGCCAGCCGTCCAATCTCGTCACTGCCGGTTACGGGAACCCGTGTCTGCAAGTCGCCCGCGGCGACTTTCTCAGCGGCTTGCGAGAGGCCGACAAGCGGTGCCGTCGCGGTGCGGGCGAGCCACCAGGCCGCCACGATCGCCGCCAGCCCGGTCAGCATCACCACAAAGATCAACATCAGGTGGGTACTCCGGGGAAGCCCTGCGTCAACGGAAATCGCCACCGGCAACGGTTGTCCAGCCACTGGCCCGATCCGGCGCACGAGCGCCCCACCCGCGGTCTTGCCCAAAGCGTCCTGCCCGAGGCCGTTAGCGATCTGTGCCACGGCACTGGCTTCTTCGCTCTGCAACGTCGAGAAGATCGGTTCTTCGTTCGAAACCCGTTTCAGCCCAAGCTCTTGCGTGTTACTGACCGTTGGCGCGGCGGGAAGAACCGTCAGCGCGGCACCGCTAGCCCCCGACAGACGGACCACGAACTGCACGTCCACTGTCGTGGCCGCTGAAATGATCGTGCCGTCAGACAGGGCAGCCCGGGCCGAGATCGCCTCGTATCCAGCGACAGCCTCGTGCCCGCCGCCTGAGCAGTCAGCCCACGGTGGCGGTGGTGCGGCGGGAGTGGTCTCGCCGCCAGAGCTCCGTTCAATGTGGACCCCGCTGGCCGCGCCACGAGCGACGAACTGGGCCGCGATCGCGAGCCGGTCTTCGTCCTGTGTGGACGCCACGGCTTCAGCGACCGTCTGCAGCTGGCGGCACAGGGCGCCGACCGTCGTACGCACGGCACTGCTCGCGTAGTCCAGCCGCTCAGTGGCACGGTCGGCGCTGACCTGTGTCGCTGTCACGCCGACAAACACGGCGCCCAGCAGCACGGGGCCAAGAACCATTACCAGGAAAGCTGTCGTCAGCCGCGTCCGGAGGGTCACGCCATGTCAACGAAGCGGCTACCGGATGCGATGCTTACCCCAAGATGGACACCAAGCAGGCATTACGGCGCGAGATGCTCACCCGGCGCAAAGCTATGACTCCTGCCCAGCTCAACGCGGCTAGCGTAGCGATATGCGGCTATTTGGGTGATTTTATCGAAGAGCACCTTGGCGACAAGTTGACCATCGCGGCGTACGAGCCGTTTGGCACCGAGCCCGGTGGTGATCTCCTCCTGCCATTGCTGAGCGCGTTCGGCCCGGTCCTGTTGCCCGTCCTGCGCCCCGATAACGATCTTGAGTGGAACGACAAGGGCCTCGAAGGCATCGGTGAGGCGCAACTCATAGTCGTCCCAGCCGTGGCCGTCGACGTCTCCGGATACCGGCTCGGCCGCGGTGGCGGAAGTTACGACAGGGCGCTCGCTAGGGCTTCTGCCAGCGCATTACGCGTCGCTCTCCTGCACGAAGGCGAGCTTGTCGACCGCGTCCCCACCGAGTCCCATGACGAGCGAGTGCACTTCGCGATCACTCCGGCTGGGGTCACAGAGTTAGACAGATGACCTCCGCATCATGCACTATTGGCACTCGAATACCGCGAGTGCCAGAGCGTCAGGGAGTGAACCGTGCCGACCTACCAATATGCGTGCACCGCGTGCGGCCACCAGCTCGAGGCCGTGCAGTCGTTCGCCGACGAACCGCTGACGGTCTGCCCGACCTGTGAGGGACGGCTGCGCAAGCTGTTCTCCGGGGTAGGCGTCGTCTTCAAGGGCTCGGGCTTCTACCGGACCGACTCGCGCGCGTCGTCGTCTTCTTCCACGCCCGCCTCGTCGTCTTCCAAGAGCGAATCGAGCACCAAGAGCGAGTCGAAGCCGGCCTCATCCTCGGCCACCAAGGCCGCTTAGCCTAGAAAATCGGACATCCGGGATATTCTTCGGATGTGCTGAAGGGCTTCAAAGAGTTCATCACCCGCGGAAACGTAGTCGATCTCGCCGTTGGCATCGTCATCGGCAGCGCGTTCTCCGCTGTGATCAACCAGCTCACCGAGTCGTTCCTCAAACCCCTGATCACGCTGATCACAGGCGGGCAGCAGTCGGGCGGCAAGTTCAGCGTCGACGGCGTGGACTTCACCTATGGCGCGTTCATCAACGCGGTCATCACCTTCCTGCTGACCGCGATCGCGCTCTATTTCTTCGTGGTGGTGCCGATGAACCGGCTGGCAGCGCGCCGGGCGGCCAAGGGCAAGGCCGAGCCCGAGGAACTCAGCGATGAGGCACGCCTGCTCACCGAGATCCGGGATCGCCTGCCGAGCACCCGGTGACTAATCCCAGTGCGGCGGACGGTCTTCTAGCAGCCGCTCATCGTTGGCATAGGCGGGCTCACGCCAGCCACGGTTGGTGTCATCCGTGGTCTGCACCGGCAGGATCGGAGCGTCATCGTCCAGTTCAACGAAACGTTCATCGTCGTAACTCACGCCGGGAAGCCTAATGGTTTCGGCTGACATTCCCTGGAGCAGGCCCGGCGACGGCGAAGAAACGCCGCCTGAGGCTTACCCTGGACCGCCGCAAACCGTCCCGGCCAGCCCGGATTGGCAGGTCCCGGTAACGGAAACGACGGCGCTGCCCAGGCCGCTGCCAGCTGTCGATCACGACGAGCTGGACTTGGCCGAAGACAACGCCGCCAAGGTGACCTATGCCGTCGGGTTAGCGGCCCTCGGGCTGTTGGTGATCATCGCGGTGTTCCGGTTGCTCTAGGACCAGACCATCCGGGCGCCCGAGTCACCCGTCTTGAACACGTAGTAGCCGGTGAAGCCCGCCGCGATAAGCGTGAGCACCGCAAGACCCCACCCGATCGCGCGAGACGATGGTGTCGCGGGCTTCTTCGCCGCTGACGTCGTCACGAGAACGGTGGCGATCCCCAGCACGCCCAGCACCATCGCCCAGCGCCACGCGGCATCGCCGAAGTTCTGGTGTTCGTTGAACTGCGCCACCAGCTCGCCCTGTGCCCCGTTCGCGATCTGCCGAGCCTTCAGCTCTTCGCCTGATTCCACGGCGAACCAGAGTGAGAAAGGCGCGGCCACGGACAAAAGCACCGTGACCCAGCCAACGTATCTGCGCAATGGCGGGACCAGCGAGTAAGCCACGACCGATGCCACCAGCAACGGCCCGAACACCACCGCCGCATGCACCAACAAGGGGTGGGCTGGCAGTCCCATGAACTCATCGAACATGCCAGGAGCCTATGGCACTTCCGCCCTGGGGGCACCAAACAAAGGCGACACACGAAGATCTGAACCGGCAGGCTCGTTGACCCGTGTCTTACAGCACGTATCAAGAGGTTTTCTTGAATCAATCCAGGCTGCCTGGTGAAATGGTTTACATGTCCGGTGAGAATCTTCTGCGTGCGCATGGTCTTCGCGTGACCAAGCCACGGCTCACCGTGCTTGAGATCCTCAACCGAGGCGGCCACCTCGAGGTCGACGAGATCACCCGCGAAGCCCGCACCCGCCTGGATTCCGTTTCCACCCAGGCCATCTATGACGTTCTCGGTGCTCTCGCCCGCGCTGGCCTCGCCCGGCGCATCGAGCCTGCTGGATCGGCGGCCCGCTATGAGGCCCGCACCGGCGACAACCACCACCACATCGTTTGCCGCGCCTGCGGTGTCATCGCTGACGTGGATTGCGCGGTCGGCTCCGCACCCTGCCTCGACCCCAACACCACCCACGGCTTCGAGGTCGATGAGGCCGAGGTGACCTACTGGGGTCTTTGCCCCTCCTGCAAGGCACTGTCCACTCTGGACTGAGCTAGCCCTTCCCAGGGCTGCTTCGGCGTCGCCTGATTCGCGTCCGGGCACACTCTGCGAAAATCGCACCAGCCACACATCTGGCTCGGCTGCGCCGGAAAAGCCTCATCAGCTGGTACGCCGTCAGCGAGCCGTTTTTCCGCCACCCCAATGTCACGGGCGATGGCTTCGGCCCTCTCGACCTGACGTTGCAGTGATTCGTCCGTGTGCTCGTGCGCCGCGACCGTGCCGGTTGGCAAGTGATGCAGTTCGACCCGGTGACAAGAGCGGCGGAAGGTTCGCGCCGCCGCGTAGGCGTAAATCGCCAGCGCTTGCGATCCGCGCGCGTCATCGGCGTTGACCCCGGAACGGCCCGTCTTGTAGTCGACGATGACGAGTTCGTCGCCGCGGCGGTCGATCCGGTCGACCCGCCCCGACAGCGCCAGCACCTTGGTTTTGGCCGCAACGGTCCGTTCCACCGCGACCGGCTCAAAGTCGGCGTCCAGTTCCCGCAGATAGCCTTCGAGCCAGGTCAGCGCCGTGCGATAGACCTCGCGCTCCTGAGTTTCGTCGCGGTAACCCTCGCGCACCCACGTCGCCCGCAACAGCTTGCCGAGCACGCCTGGGCCCCGCTGGGCTGGCGGCACGTCCCACCAGTTGCGCAGAGCCGTGTGCACGCTCGCCCCCACGCTGTTATGCGCCCACGGCGGACCCTTCTGCGGGGACGGACGGTCCACATAGGAGTATCGATAGCGGCGCGGGCAGTCGGCATAACTGCCCAGTTTGCTTGGCGTGCACACGAAAAGCCGTTCGGGCATCAAGTCGAAGCCGAGCTGTTCGTGCTCCTGAGATCTCGGCTTCGGCGTCGTCATACCTCATTATGCGTGGGCCACAGGTCTGTGCGCCCATTGCGTCGTCCGTGGCACGCTTTGCGGCCATGGACGACAAGAGGCAGAGAACGTTAGTGCGACTGTGAGTACTTCTCCACGAAGGCCCCGATCGCGTCAGCCATCAGTTGCACGGCGATGGCGGCGAGCAGCAGACCGGCGATCCGTGTGAGCACCTCAATGCCACTGGGCTTGAGGATGCGCACGAGCACCCCGGAATACCGCAGTACCAAGTAGACAGTCACCATGACGGCGAGGATCGCCAGCCCGATCGCGAGATACTCCGCCGGACCGCTTGAGCGCTGCACGAAAAGCATCGTGGCCACGATGGCGCCGGGGCCGGCCAGCAGCGGCGTACCCAAAGGCACGAGTGCCACATTGGAGGTCGTCTGCGCGTCGGGGTCCTCCGCCTTGCCCGTCAGCAGCTCCAGTGCCACGAGCACGAGGAGCAGACCTCCGGCTCCCTGCAACGCAGGAAGGTCAATGTGGAGGTATTCCAAGATGGTCTGGCCCGCGACCGCGAAGACCGCGATCACCCCGAGCGCCAGCACCACCGCCTTCCACGCGGCGGTGTTGCGTTCCTTCTTGGGCATAGCGCCCGTGAGCGCCAAGAAGATCGGCACCATCCCAGGCGGGTCAGTGATGACCAGCAGCGTTACAAAGACCTCGCCGAACAGCTTTAAGTCCACCTGAGGACGTATAGCAGATCAGCCCAGGTCACCAAACCGCGGTACGAGCAGCCAGCCCGCCGACACGCCGGTGGGCAACTTGACCGGAACCCGCGAACCGTCTGTGCCACAAGCGATCGCCTCACCGGAACCGGTCGTCGTGACCACCGACTCGGCGTCGATCCAGACGGCTGGGGCGTTCCCCATGGCCGCGCAGTTGAACTGAGCGGTCAGCGCCTCGGTCTTGCCCACGCTCGCCGTCGCCCGCGTCTTGGCCGCTTTCAGGTCGACGAGCTGGACCCCGGTCGCCGTGGGAATGGCGAGCCATTTGCCATCTGGCGAGCGGACCGCACCAGCGCGCACCGCCTGAGCCGGCAGCTCACCGCACCCGAGCAGCAGTCCGGCCTTCCAGCCGCTGTCGGCTGGCACCAGCTCGGCGAGGCAGGACGCGTCCTTTTCCTTCACGACGCCGACAGCCTTGTCGCGCTCGGCTCCGAAGACCGCGGTCACCTGAGCGTTCCAGGTCTCCAGATAGGTGCTCCCGCCGCCGCCACTCCAGTGGTCGTGAGCGCCAGCGGTGTTGGTCAGGATGACCTTCGACTCGCCGTCGAAGCCCTCCGGGCGCGTGCCAGCTTTGACGTTGGCCGCCGCGATCGGGCTGCCGTCGGCACGCCACGTCTCCAGCGTCGTCGCCGAGGTCATCGCCGCGACGCGCGTGCCGTCAAGGCTGACCGCCCACGCTCCCGCACCCGCCTTGAGATGGACCGTCGAGCCGTCAACGCGCAAAAGGAAGATGTCGTCCTCGTCGGAGTAGAGCCACCCAGCGGGCACTCGCACGACCTTCATCGCGCTCTGCACGCCATTGAGGGTCAGCTTGCGCCCATCGGCTGTCCACAAAAGACCTCCCGCGAACACATCCACGGGAAATTTGAGCGGTGAAGACGACTTGTCCCCTGGACGAGCCGCCGCCGGAGACTCGGGCTGCCCGTAAAGCTCGGCGAACCCCAGAACCCCATCGCGTGCCGTCGTCACGGGTGTCGTCAGCGACTGCAACACGGTCGCGGCCGTGATCAGACCCAGAAACGCCAGCACCGCGGCGATTCCGGTAACGGTCTTGCGGCGCCGAGCCTTGCCCTTGCCCTGTTTGATCGCGATCCCGGCCGGGTCGAGCGCGGCGGGCGGCGCGCTCACGCGAGTGCCGAACATCTCGCGAAGCTCGTCTTCGAGCATGGTCACCGCCCCGTCCTCCCAGCCGGCACAGCAACAGGCGCGGGCCGGACAACTTCTTCGTCCTCGCGCGGCTTCGCTCGCGGGGCTGGCACCACCGGCGGGGGCGCAGGGGCCGCCACCGGGGCCGGCACCTTTGCCGGCTCCTTGAGAGGAGTCAGTTCCACGGGTGTTCCGTTGAAGCCTTCAGCCGCCAAGCGCTGCCGCAACGTCCCTAGGGCGCGTGAAGTTTGGCTTTTCACCGTGCCGGCGGAGATGTCGAGCAGGGCCGCGGTCTGCGCCTCGGACATGTCCTCATAAAAACGCAGAACAAGCACGGCGCGTTGTCGTGCGGGGAGAGCTTTCACATGACGCCATAGCGCGTCTCGCTCCAGCTGCTCGTCGAGGCGATCCGGAGCGGCCCGTTCGGGCAGGAATTCGGTGGGGCGCTCGCCGTGCCAGCGACGCCGCCACCAGCTGGTCGCGGTGTTCACGAGCACGCGGCGCGCATAGGGCTCGATCGCTTCGATCTGGCCGAGCCGCTTCCACGCGAGATAAGTCTTGGTTAGCGCTGTCTGGAGCAAGTCCTCTGCCGTAGCCCAGTCACCGGCCAGAAGATAGGCGGTGCGCAGCAAAGCCGCAGAGCGCGCGGTAACGAATTCCCGGAATTCGTCCTCCATCGCGGAATTCACCTCGCGCACCTCCCCCTGTGCTCCTGCGTTCGCCTTGTGGACGCTGCGGAGCAGTAGGTGTCAGGGTGCCAGATCCCGGCGGCGGGATCTAGAGCTGCGAAGTCTATTCCTCTTCAGGCTCCCGGCCGAGTCTGGCCTCAACCGCGGCGGGCTCGTACATTTCCTCGACGATGCGCAAGTAGAGCTCGTTGGGGTTGGGCATGTGCTCGACCTTGCTCAGTGCCTGGTCCTGCCCGGCTGACTCCAGGACGAACGTGCCGTAGTTGAGCATGCGCCCCAGGGGCGACTGCTCGTACTTCATGTCCGTCACCTTGATCAACGGCATCATCGCGACCCGGCGGGTGATCAAGCCATTGACAAGCATCAGCCGTTTGTTGGTCAAAATGAACCGGTCGAAGTACCAGTCGGCGACCTTCCAGGCGATCCAGCCCATGATGACGGCCCAGACCACCACCGCGAAGACCCAGACGCCCTTCCACTCTGACGACGCCAGCACCCCGGAGAAATAGCCGAGGACGAAGGTCGCGACCACCCCGATAAGCAGATGGTTGGCCAGATGGATCCAATGACGTTTCCACTCACCGCGATAGCGCTCGGTGGGAAACAGGTAGCGCGCCACCATGTTGCTGGGCTCGTCTTCGAGCGGCAGCACACGGCGGGGTCCTAAGGGGACACCCGCGGCGTCGAATCGCAGCCCGGCTAACTCTTCTTCGGAAAACGAAGGCAGCTCACCGGTTGGGCCTATCGGCATGCCTCCGGGGCTTCCGGTGGCACCACCGGAAGCCGCGGCCGCACCGACCGTAGCCTTCCCGACGAAGTGACTGGCCGGCTCTTCCTCACCGTCTTCCGGTGGCGGAAAAGCTTCTGCACGCGTTCGGGGGATAGGCTCCGTATCCCGATCGCGGCGGCCAGGTTCGTCGGGCTCTGACGGCCCCAGCCCGCCAATCATGCGAGTGAGGACACCAGGCTGCTAAAGAAGTCGCCAATGCCGCCGGCGACATCGACGAGGGTGTTCCCCAGCGTCTTCACGACGTCTGCCGCCGCACTGGGCCGGAACGCCACGAAGAAGACCAGGAAGGCTATGCCTCCCCAAGTGAGGATCTTCTTAATCATGTCGGGCCTACTCCCTCTGCCGTGTTGACTCTGAGCCTAACAGTTGCGTTGTCTACGCAGAATCATTAAGACACATCTCCGCCTGCCATGTGGAATGTCCGAAGAGGAAAGTTTCATCAGTTACTCCGGAGTCGCCAAAAAAGGCGTTGGCGCACCGAAAACAATCTCTCCTGGTAACCATTCCCCAAGGTCGTGGAGGGTGGGAGTTTCTGCCAGCAGGTATCCCGCCTGGGCTGGCCAGGTCACGGCGTAGAGCCAGCGCCCCTTCGCCTCGCCGGCGTAAGCACTTCGATCCCCGGGCGCGTCGACTGACCACAATGGAGTCGGATGTCCGGCTACCCGAATCTTGGCATGCGAATTCTTCTCTGCCATGAGTCCGGCTAGGACAGGCCCGGGATCCGGGCCCGCGATGCCGGCGATTCGCGCTCCGAAGCCGAGTCCCGGTTCTTCCGCGACGAGCACGATATCGGCGGGCCCAGTGCCGAGCGGTGTGGGTCCCGTGCACGCGATCGCGGTAGCGGAAAGTCTGCCCCGGTCATCTCCCGCCCACGCCAGGCCGGTAACCATCCAGCCGGCGGGCATGGGCCAGGGGCACCACAGCGGGAGACTGTCTTCACCCGCCCTGGCCGCCACAGAGGCGAGCACTTCGGCGTTGACCTGTCGCACGGTGTGCAGCGGAACCGTGGGCCCGCAGTGGTGGCACAGCCATTGTGAAGAGCTGAGGCCAGGCGGCCGCACGCGGCCGCCACACCGCGGGCAGGTCACGGCTAGGCCCATGACCTCACTGTCCGCTCAGTTGGAGACGGCGTCAACCGGATCGGGTCATCCAGTGAAAGAGGGCCATCGCGACACTCGTGGCGAGGTTAAAACTTGACACCCCGGGACGCATCGGCACCGCGACCAGTTCGTCGGCCTGGCCGCGCACTTGCGCGGAGATGCCATGGCGTTCGGAACCAAACGCCAGCACCGCGTCGGCTGGGAAGGTCACTTCACGGATGTCCGCGCCGTCCGGATCGAGGCAGTAAAGCCGGCCCGGAGGCAGAGCTTGCGGGCTCACCCGGGCGACGGCTGTCGCGAAGTGGAGCCCGGCGCTGGCCCGAACCACGTTGGGGTGCCAGGGATCGAGCGTGCCCGTGGTCACGACACCCGTCGCGTTCATGCCGGCGGCCAGCCGAATCACGGCGCCAACATTGCCAAGGTGACGCGGATTGTCTAGCAACACCACCGGTGCCGTGCGCGGTCCGCCCCACGTGGGCTCAGCGGGCCGCGATGCCCACGCCGCAATGCTTGTGGGGTGCACGGGGATGCCGAGCTTGCTGAGATCGGTTTCGATGAGTTCAGCCGACGCGCGCTCAACGAGATCGGGAGCAAGTTTGGCGGTTAAGGCGATCGCCGCCGGTTTATCCGACGTGACCGCGAGCACGACGTCAGCGCCGAAGCGCCAAGCGTGCTTGAGGGCGTGAAAACCGTCCAGCAGCACGGCATCGCTTTGTGCCGCGATGCCGCGCCACTGTTGCTCCAGCATTCCTTCATCCTGGCTTAGACGTTGCGCAAAGCCTCAGCCAGGTCGAGGAGGAACTGCTGTTCTTTGCGGGACAAGGAAGTTCCGCCGATTCCCATGACCCCACCGGACTTCGCCGCACCGCAGACAGTCGCGGCGATTGACTCGACCCAGTCGCGGTAAGCCGTGGCGTCCGCCCGGCTGGCTCTGGCGTCCAGCACGAGTGCGGCGGCGCGGCAGCTCACCAGAACTTCGGTGATTCCGGCTTTGCGGTCACGGAACTGTTCGGCCGTCGGTGGATCCGGGTCGGCCTCGGCATAGATAGCGGAAACTGTTGCCTTAACGAGACCGGACACGGAGTCCGATCCCGCGGCGATGGCATTGATCCCAGCGAGCCCCTCGTCGACAGTCCTGCGGTCACTGTCGGATTCGGCGGAGGTTGCTGCGATCACGACGCGCGCTGGGAGTCGCGTGAGCAGCTCCCATTCATGTGGTTCGAAGGCGAGAAGCGCCGACTCCCTAGCAGAGAGGAGATTTCCGGACGCTTGCTGACTCGGCATGGCGACCTCCTATGGCCAGCATATGCCCGGTGGCGCGTCTGTGACCTGAGTCTCGTGTCATGGTCTATACATACGGTTAGCAGCTACGGCAGAATCGGCAAACACGAGAGCGTGGGCGGCGGGTGCCGGGGAGGGCCCCGCCGTTCACTGCGGGAGGGGCCAGAAAAATGCAGTTTGGTCGATACTTCGAAGAGTTTGAAGTCGGAGCGATTTACAAGCATTGGCCCGGCAAGACGGTCACTGAATACGACGACCACTTGTTCTGCCTTCTCACGATGAACCACCACCCGCTGCACCTCGACGCTCACTATGCCGAGACCCAGACGGAGTTCAAGAAGAACGTAGTGGTCGGCAATTACATCTACTCACTTCTGCTGGGCATGTCGGTGCCCGACGTCAGCGGAAAGGCCATCGCCAACCTGGAAGTCGAATCGCTGCGCCATGTCGCGCCGACCTTCCACGGCGACACGGTCTACGGCGAGACCACGGTGCTGGACAAGCGTGAGTCCGGCTCCAAACCCGACCGTGGCGTCGTCCACGTGGAGACCCGTGGCTACAAGCAGGATGGCACTTTGGTGTGCGTCTTCCGCCGCAAGGTGATGGTCCCAAAGATCCCATCAGAGACGCTATAGGGTGATTTGGCCCCTGCGGGAATGAACACCGGCGCAGGCCGGTTGTTTGACGCGGGACATCCAAACAACTCGAAGTGATTCGGAGCACACAAGATGGCAACTGTTGAGCTCACCAGCGCCAACTACGACCAAATCACCGAAGCCGATGGCATCGTTCTGGTCGACTTCTGGGCAGCCTGGTGTGGCCCATGTGTGCGGTTCGCGCCGACCTACGAAGCCTCGTCCGAGGTGCACACCGACATTACGTTCGGCAAGGTCGACACTGAGGCTCAGCCGGAGCTCGCGGCCCGCTATGACATCCGGTCGATCCCGACCATCATGGCCATTCGCGACGGCGTCATCGTTTTCGCGCAGCCGGGTGCCCTCCCAGGCGCCATGCTTGAGGAACTCATCAAGCAGGTTCGCGCGCTGAACATGGACGAGGTCAAGGCCCAGGTCGCGGCCCAGCCGAACTGACTATCGCTTGTAGGCCACGGCAAAGACCGACTGGCCAAACGGAGGCTTCCGCCCCTGCTCGGCTTTGCGCAACGCCGGAACCACGAACCGGTCGTAGATCCGAAGCAGGGGCCCGTTTTTGGGCCGCTGGCGCAGGAGCTTGCACATCACGAACCACGACATCAGCCCTACGGGGTTGACGTAGCGCACCTCGCCGGGCTCTAGCCCCGCTTCCGTTAGCGCCGAACGCATCGAAGCCGTCGTGTAGCGGCGCACGTGCCCGATCTCACGATCGAACTTGCTCATGGCGAACTCAAACGCGGGCACGATCAGCACCACGGCACCGCCGGGGCGGAGCAGATCGCGCGCTGAGCGCAGCGCCTCGACCTGTTCGTCGATGTGTTCCCAGACGTTGAGCGCCACGATCGCGCTGTGCGATCCGTGCACGGTCACGGGGAGCAGCAGTTCACGGACCGTCACGCGGGAGTCCCCGGTGAACCGCTCGTGCAGCGCCTTGAGCCGTTGCTCATCGCCTTCGGTGACGGTGATGTGTTTGACGCCGGGCAGCCAAAGCGCGGCGTAGTCACCGATGCCACTGCCGATCTCCAGCGGTTCGTCGCCGAGATGGGGACGCACGAGGTCGGCTAACCAGCGCTGGTAATTGACCGCGTCGCTCAGATCCTCAAGGACCTCTGACTGCAGAACCGTATCGCCGCCGACCTTCGCCACCGGGGCAGTTTAGCTTGCGGAAACGGTCTGCGGTTCTTTCGGGAGCTGGACCCACTGGCGGACCTGGCGTTCCATCACGAACGACAGGAAGGGCACGGTGCCAGCGATCGCGATCAGCAGGATGCGAGTGACCGTCCACTGCTGGCGCCGGGCGAGATCAGCCGTCGCGATGAGATAGAGCACATAGAGCCAGCCGTGCGCCGGAGCGACGATGGCCACGCCCAAGTCGTTGTGGGCCAAGTATTTCATCGGCATGGCGACGAGGGTGAGAGCGAGCAGCATCACGCCGACGATCCAGGCGATCACGCGATAGCGGGTCAGTGCGCCAGACATCAACGCTCCTTAATTTCTGCGAGGTAACGGTTGTAGGCAGCCAGTTGTGGATCGTCATCGTCACCCGGCACGGCCTCCTGCCGGGTAATGATCGGCCCACGCTTCTGCGGCTTCTCCACCGGTAAGGGGTTGTCATCCCGGCGCAGCGTGTTGCGGATCTCCTTGACCCACAAGATGATCAAAAAGATCGCGAACAACGGCCACTGGAACATGTAGCCCCAGCTCAGCGTATTGCCCTCGGCAGCGCGACCCGCCTGCCACCAGCCGAGGACCAAACACACGGCGACGGCCAGCCACACGAACGCATGGCCTAGCAGCCAGCGAGGGGTGAGCAGTCGTCGCACCCGGGCTACTTTACGCCGTACTCCTTGAGCAGCCCGCGCGAGATGATGGTCTTCTGAATCTCAGACGTTCCCTCGCCGATGAGCAGGAATGGCGCTTCCCGCATGAGCCGCTCGATCTCGTACTCCTTGGAGAAGCCGTAACCGCCGTGAATGCGGAACGCCTCGGTGACGATCTCGTGGCAATACTCACTGGCGAGCAGCTTGGCCATGCCGGCTTCGACATCGTTGCGCTGGCCGGAGTCCTTGAGCCGGGCCGCGTTCACCATCAACGCGTGCGCGGCTTCGATCTTCGTACCCATCTCGGCGAGCTTGAACGCGATGGCCTGGTGCTGCGCGATGGCTTTGCCGAAGGTCCGGCGCTGCTGGGCGTAGGCGATGGCGAGCTCGAAGGCACGGATGGAGATGCCGCAGGCGCGGGCAGCCACGTTCACCCGGCCGACCTCGATGCCGTCCATCATCTGGTAGAAGCCACGGCCCGCTTGAGACGCTCCGCCTAGGACAGACGTCGCCGGAACGCGGTGGCCGTCGAGCACCATCTCGGTCGTCTCGACGCCCTTGTAGCCCATCTTCTCGATCTTCCCGGGGATGGTCAGGCCCGGTGCCGTCTCGCCGAAGCCCGGGTCCTTCTCCAGCAGGAAGGTGGTCATGTTGCCGTAGACCGATTCCGCGCCCTGATCGGTCTTCACGAGCGTTGCCACGACAGAGGAGTAGGCGCCGTTCGTCAGCCACATCTTCTGTCCATTGAGGACATAGTGATCGCCGTCCACGAGGGCACGGCTCTTGATCGCGGCAACGTCGGAACCGGTCTCCGGTTCGGACATGCTGAAGGCGCCTCGGACTTCACCGGTCGCCATCTTGGGCAGCAGGCGCTGCTTCTGCTCATCACTGCCGTGCTGGCTAATGAGGTAGGCCACGATGAAGTGCGTGTTCACGATGCCCGAAATGGACATCCAGCCGCGGGACAGTTCCTCGACCACGAGCGCGTACGTAAGCAGTGACTCACCGAGCCCGCCGAACTCCTCGGGGATGGTCAGGCCAAACAGCCCCATGTCCCGCATGCCCGCGATGATCTGCTCGGGGTATTCATCCGCATGCTCGAGATGCTGCGCACGTGGGATGATCTCTTTGTCCGCGAATTCCCGTACGGTCTCCAGGATGGCGACCTGCTCCTCCGATAGACCAGGGGTACGAGCGAGACGGGCCATTGAAGCCTCCAGAGCATCTAAACGAAAGTTCAGCTTGGTAATGAAATAGCACGCCGGATGTACGCATGGATCGACGCTGTGAAAAGGTTCACCGGACGAGCAACATCTTCAAGGAGCCCTCATGACCGACCCTTACGGCCAGCCGCAGCCGCCGCAGGATCCGTTCGCGACGCCGCCGCCCACTAACCCGTATGCGCAGACGCCACCGCCGGTTCCGCCCATGCCACCGGTTCCGCCGTCGCCGCCGGGACCTCCTGCTCCGCCGGTTCCCCCGTCCTACGGTCAGCCGCCCTCGTCTGGCGGGCCCTATGGCGCACCACAGTCGACCCCGCCTTACGGCGCACCACAGTCGGCTCCGCCTTACGGCCAGCAGCCAGCCGGTCCTTACGGACAGGCCTACGGTTACGCGACCGCCCCGCCACAGAACTCGATGGCACTCGTCGCGATGATCCTGGCGATCGTGGGCATCCCGTCGTTCATCACGGCACCGATCGGCGCGATCCTCGGGCACGTCGCGATGAAGCAGATCAAGGAAAGCGGCGAGTCCGGCGAGGGCATGGCCAAGGCCGGCATCATCGTCGGCTGGATCGCCACCGGGCTGTGGGTTCTGGGGTGCTGCGGCATCATCGGCCTCCCGATCATCTTCGCCGCGGCCGGCGCCTAAGAGCGCTTAAAGCCTGAGCACCTTAGCGGTGGCCTCCCACAACCGGGCGGCCGCCGCTTCGTTTTCCCCAGCCGTGGCCACGACCTTGCGCCGCACGTAGAACGCTCCGTTGGCCAGCGCCTCGGCCGGCTCGGTAGACAGCCATACCAGCTGGTCAGCTCCCTGTTGCGGGGTCGCGAGACCGGGCGAGAGGGTGTAGAAGACGCGTGCCAGCGGTGTGCCGAAGCGTGTGCGCACGACACCCGGGTGGAACGAGAAACTGAGCAGGTCAGGCCATCGCCGGCTGGATTCCGCCGCGAAGTAGATGTTGGCCTTTTTGGACGTTCCATAAGCGATCCACGCGCTGGCGAACCCGCGATCCGGCGGTGTGGGGTCAGCGCCGGTTTGTGAAGCCATCGACGACGTGTTGAGAATCCTTGCCCCGCTTGGCAATTGCGGCCGCAGGAGCTGGGTCAGCAGGAACGGGGCCAGATGGTTGATCTGCATCGTGGCGTTGAATCCATCGACCGTCGTGCCCCTCGTCACGAGCCCGGCGTTGTTGGCCAGGACATCGATGCGCTGACCCTCCAGCTCCGAGGCGAGCCGGCGCACCTGTGAGAGGTCGGTGAAGTCGGCTAGAAGGCGCGCATCACCTGGTACCCGCGAAAGACGGTCTTTGTCGCGGCCAACGACCGTGACTCGCCAGCCTCGCTCGACCATCTCCTTGGCGGCGGCGGCACCGATTCCAGAACTGGCTCCTGTGATGACTATGTGCTTAGGGGTGAGATCTTCCACAGTCCCGTTCTCCTTTTAATCAGCGTTAGGTTACCGTCGCGTAATGAGTCTCGGTCGTCCGCGCCGCTCCTGTTTGGCGGTCCCTGGCAGCAGTCTGAAGATGCTCGACAAGGCCCAAGGCCTGCCTGCTGACCAGGTGTTTCTTGATCTCGAAGATGCGGTGGCGCCGCTGGCTAAACCGGCCGCCCGCAAGAACATCGTCTCCGTACTCAACGAGGGCGATTGGGGCAGCAAAACGCGCGTGGTCCGGGTCAACGACCTGACCACCCCATGGACGTATACCGATGTCATCGAGATCGTTGAGGGCGCTGGCGCCAATCTCGACTGCATCATGTTGCCGAAGGTACAGACGCCTTCACATATCGAGTGGCTCGACCTCACCCTGACCCAGCTGGAAAAGACGCTGGGTCTGCCCATCGGCAAGATCGGCATCGAGGCGCAGATCGAGAACGCCAAGGGCCTGGTCAACGTCGACGCGATCGCGGCGGCGAGTCCTCGCGTGGAGACCATCATCTTCGGCCCGGCCGACTTCATGGCCTCCATCAACATGAAGTCGCTCGTCGTGGGCGCCTTGCACCCGGATTACCCGGGCGACCCGTTCCACTACATCCTGATGCGGATCCTGATGGCCGCTCGCATGCACGACAAGCAGGCCATTGACGGCCCGTTCCTGCAGATCAAGGATGTCGACGCGTTCCGTGAGGTCGCGAAAAGGTCTGCGGCCCTTGGCTTTGACGGCAAGTGGGTGCTGCACCCCGGCCAGCTCGACGCGGCCAACGAGATCTACTCACCGTCGCAATCGGACTATGACCACGCCGAGCTGATCCTCGACGCCTACGACTACTACACGTCGGAAGCGGGCGGAAAGCTCGGCGCGGTCATGCTTGGCGACGAAATGATCGACGAGGCGTCCCGCAAGATGGCGCTCGTGATCTCCGCTAAGGGCCGTGCCGCAGGCATGACCCGAAGCAGCACGTTTACCCCACCTTCAGCGTGAACTCCGCTGTCCGCACCTTGCCGGCGACCTGATAGTCGAAGAACATGCGATAGGTCCCGGGGCTGGGCGCGGACAGCCAGAACTTCACTGCCCCACCAACCAGTTGCGGCTCCGGGTGCACGTGAACGTAAGCCAGGTCGCCTTCCCGGAGCACGACCAGGTGACCAAACGAGCCGAGGTATGGCTCGAGTGGCGCACTGCCAGGCACCCGGAACAGCAGCGGTGAGGTCGCCCCAACCATAGGCGTGCCTTCATAAGTGACCGTCTGACCGTCCACTTGCGACTCACGTGCCGCGGCCGCGATCGCCTTGGGCTGATAGTCACCGGGAACCGGAAGGTCGTAGCCGAGCGTCAGCGCCGTCTGCGCGCCAGCGGGGCTCAGCACGGTGAAGTCAGCGAACGCCCGCCACATGCCGGGCTGGCTGATGCTCACGGGAACCGACCACGTGCCGTCGGCTGCCATGGTCGGGTGCACGTGCTGGTAACCCGAAAGATCACGCCGCACAACGATCAGATGCAGCTCTTTTTCGTGCACGACAGCGAATTTGGTCATGGGCTTGCCGTCAGGTCCTTTGATCACAAAGGACAGCTGCCCGGCATTGAAAGGCCCAGGAATCAGCGTGTACCCCGTAGAGCTGATCGAAAGGCCGCCAACGTCAGTGCCCGCGGCCGCGGCCGGGCCGGCGTGGTTGTGCCCGTCCCCGGTCGAAGGCACACCCGAAGGCGCTGGAGCGCCCGTCTGCGCGCCCGCGGTCGGGCTGACCGGGTTGATCAGTTTGGCCAGGGCGAAACCAGCGATGAGGGCAAGCACCAGCCCACCAATGAAGAACCCGAGCTTGACGCCCGGGTCCGGCGGAGGGGTAGTGGGCGTTGGCTCAGCCATCAATGCCCGCCAGCTCGTACCCAGCCTCGTCGACCGCGTGACGCACCTCGTCGATCGGCAACACGGAGTCGCTGGTGACGAGAGCTGTTCCCGCGGCTAGGTCAACGTCAACCGCCATGACGCCGGGCAGGGCCGAGATCTCCGTGGTCACCGCCTGAACGCAGTGTCCACAGGTCATTCCGGTGATGTGGTAGGTCGTTTGAGTCGACATCGCTCTTCCTTATGACCGCACGAGGCGGCTGATGGCCTCGGTAGCTTCTTTGATCTTCGCGCTAGGGTCACCCTCACGTGCCGCCTCGACGACGCAGTGACCGAGGTGCCCTTCGAGCAGGCCGACCGCGACCGCTTGCAGCCCGCGCGTCGCCGCTGAAATCTGCGTCAGCACGTCGATGCAGTAGGTGTCCTGCTCAACCATCCGCTGAATGCCCCGGATCTGACCCTCGATCCGGCGTAGCCGGGCCAGGAGGGCCGCCTTGTCCTCGGCAGAGCTGTAACTGACGTTCATAACTCGAACGATACCCCCCTAGGGTATTAACCGGCAACGGCCAGGCGGCGGGCTCGTTGTAACGGGCGTGCTGAAGTCCATTGCCGCGGTACTTCTTATGATCACGCCCACCCCGGCGCCGACTGCCCCACCCGGAACACCGGCCGAGCAGCTCGCCCAGAATATTGCCACCTACCAGCAGCTAGCCGAAGACCTCTCGGTCACGATTTCCCAAATCGAGGTGATCCAGCGGCAAATCGACGGGCTCTCGCAACTGCTTGCCGCCCAGCGAGCCAAGACCGGGCGGATAGCCGCGGCCGCCTATCAGCAGGAACGCAGCGGAACGCTTAACGCCGTGCTCACGGCACCCTCCAACGAAGTGGCACTGCAGCGCCTGCTGCTGCTCACTGGCGTCGCCTTGATCCACCAGGAAGAGATGGACCGGCTCGGCCAGGAGACAGCGCGCTACGAAGCGGTGCAGCGCACGCTCGAGGCTTTACGCCAACAGCAGCGCAGCCAGCAACAGGCACTGATCGCCCAACGGATCAAGATCGACCAGTTGCGTCAGCCCAGGCGCTAATAGATCGAGACGTGTACGTGGTTCGTGTGGTCCGGCGCTGGCGCGTCGCCACAGTTAGAACCCGCGCTGCTGTATGCCCGCCAGCCCGTAGCCGGGTGCCAGATCTGGCAGTACCAGACGACATACATCACGCCTAGCGCACTGCCGTTCTTGACGAAGAAGGCCGCCAGGTTATTGCCATAGGTTCGGTCCCCACCACTGGCACTGGAGTCGACGAACCCGGAGGAGTTGGCGGAGAAGTCACACGCCCGCCCCTTGGGATGCTCCCAGCGGTCGCCCGGCCGATAACACGAGACATAGCGAGTGAACTCGTTTCGCTGCGCTTCCCGCATCGCGTGCAGCGTGCGTGGCGTGATGCAGCCACCCGTGGTCGGGTCGTTAATGGAGCACCACTCTGACGGCCAGCTGCCATTCGGGTTGCGGGGAGCCGGGAACGCCGCCCGCGAGTTGGGGTCCAGCCAGCCTCTAGTCGCACCGCCGCCAACGGCCAGGAGGGCCTTCTCAGCCGCCTGCTTGCGCTTGGCCATCTCATCGGCCGCGGCCGCCTGTGCCGCGATCGACGCGTCGATCTGAGCCTTGGCTTCCTTCGCCCGGTTCTGCGCGTCCATCAGGTCGGCTAGCCGCACATTGTCACGCTGCGTAACACGGTTCATCGCCATCGCCCGGTCAAGGAAGTCGTCTTGCGTGCGAGCGCTCAGCATCATGCCGAGAACGCCGACCGGGCCTGTCTTGTAAACCTCGCCGGCGTAGCGGCCGACGCCGACCTTCATGCGGGCGTAATCAAGCTCCGCGATGGTCAGCTCCTGCTGATATTTCTCCTGGCCAGCTTTTGCCGTTTGGAGCGTCGCTTCGGCGTCAAGCCAGCCGATTGCCGCAGCCTCCAAATTGGACCGCAATGTGTCCAGCGTCTGGCCACCTCCCTCGTTGGGAGGTGTCGTTGGCTCAGCTGCTGCCGGGACGGCCCAGCTCAGGAGCAAGGCAGCTAAGGCGGCGATCATGCTCAGCCTGGCCAACCGCCTTCGGGTGGGGGGCACCGTTGGGGTCACGGTCGGTCACGATACCTGAAGGTTCACCGTCCCTCCAGTAAAGTCCTGCGAACCAGGTCAAACACCTCATCACTACGGCAAGCCAGTAAACCTTGCTTGGGCTGTGCCGGATCGTATTCAGATCCATCAAAGTGTTTCACCACGCCACCTGCTTCTCTGACGAGCAGAGCCCCCGGCGCGTGGTCCCACGGCAGGCTCTTCCAGAACAAAGTGAAGTCCTGTTTTCCGCGCACGACCTCTGGATATTCGCGGCCGGCGCAGTGCTGTCCCCGCGACCATGATTTCAGCTCGCTGGCCCGCGAAAGCACCTGCTCGCGCAGGGTTTCCGGGAGGTACTTGACGGACAGCGAACCGTGCAATTCGTCCAGCGTCGGCGGACTGCTGTCCATAGTGATGCGCGTCCCATCGATAAACGCGCCACTGCCCGCCTCAGCCGTGCACACCGTGCCCGGGACCGGCTCATAGATCACGCTCAGCACCGGCTCGCCTTTGCGCAGCAGAGCCACCATCATCGCGAACGGCTCTCGCCCGGCGGCGAAGTTCCCCGTGCCATCAATCGGGTCAATCACCCATACGGGACCGGGATCGCCGATCCTTTCGAGGACGAGGTGATCGGCAGCCACCGCCTCCTCGCCGACCACGAGCGAACCGTGGAGCAGCCCGGCCAGACGCGGCGTCAATGCCGCCTCCGCCTCTTGGTCCACAATGGTCACCAGATCGCCCGGGGATTTCTCCATCACATCGCCGACCGCCAAGTTCTGAAAACGCGGCAGCACTAGTTCCTGCGCGACCTCGCGCAACGCCGAGACGACCTCGTCAATCATGAAACGCCTCCGGCCAGTTTGGTCAAGATACGATCGCGTTCATGGTTGCACGGGGGGATATCAAGGGCAGATTCGGCACTTGGTACCGGGTGGTTCTCGGGATTTTGGTGTTGCTCGCGCTAGCGAAGCTTTTCTATGACGGCACCCAGCGCCCGACGTTCAGCGCGGTCAACTTTTTCAGCTACTTCACGAACCTCAGCAACATCCTCGGCGCGTTGCTGTTCATCTACTGTGGACTGCGCGGTGACATTGACTCCCTCGTCGTCGACCTGTTGCGCGGCGCCGCGACGGTATATCTGGCGACGACCGGAATCGTCTACAACCTGCTGCTGACCGGCGAAGCCGTTGGCGTGCTTAACCCTTATGCCAACGTGATGGTGCACGCCATCATGCCGCTGGCAGCCGTGGGCGACTGGCTCATGTTCCCGCCAAAGAACCAGATTCAGATCAAGCAAGCGTTGCTGTGGCTGATATTTCCGTTCCTCTACCTCACCTACAGCTTGATCCGGGGACCGATCACCGGGTTCTATCCCTATCCGTTCCTTAACCCCGAGACATCCGGTGGGTACGGTGCTGTCGCCGTCGTCTGTATAGGAATCGCGATCGCCTTGGTGTTGCTCGTTCTCGCCGTCGTGTGGACCGGGAACCGGCAGCGGAATGTCAGAGCCCGCTCGTAGCCTGAAGGGCATGGATGACACCAAGCCAGTGCTGATGACACTGGAACGAGAAGTGATCGACTCCGGCCGGTCGTTTCGGATCAGCGCCACCACCATGCCCGACGGGCACACCTCCATCCTGCTGCGCAGCGGCTCCCTCGATGACCCGGGCACACACGAGCTCAGTGGGGTTATCGCGCGAGAAGATCTGCCCATCCTGGCCCGCATCCTCAAGCCTGAGCTAGCCAGCATCGCGGCGTGGCAAGGGATTTCGCTCGACGAGCGGGCGCACACGATGGCGCAGCGACGCCGCGATCACCCCAAGGCCTACACGCTGTGGACCACCGCGGAGCAAGAGTCACTCATGGAGATGGCCGAAGCGGGCAAGACCATCGCTCAGATCGCTAAGGCGCTCGGCCGCAGCCCGAAGGCGATCGCCTTGCGGTTAGAGGAAACGAGCTAGTCTCAGCTAGCCCTGACTCCCCTCTCCCCCAAGGGGTTTTCGCATGATCGTGAGCACCGTCTCGTACCGGAAAATGGTTCCGTCTTCTCGTTCTTGATCCCAGGCGCTGTCCTCAGTCCGGATGGCCTGATAGCCCAGCCGCTCATAAAGTGCCTGCGCACGCGGGTTGCTGATTTCGACGCCAAGCTGTGCCCACGCCAAACCCCTTGCGCTGATTCGCTTTTCGGCCTCACGCATGACATGTGCGCCAACGCCACACGACTGCAGCACGGGGTGAACCGCGACCTGCCAGATCACGCCTGCGTCTGGCGCTTCGGTGTAGGTGATGCCAGCCTTGCCCACACAACGGCCCGAGGGCAGAAACACCCCGACATATTCCGCGTCGCCGATTCTGCCGATTTCCTTGGCGACCGCGTTGAGGTGTGTCTGGCCGCCAGCCCACATGAGGCCGGGCACATCGGCGAGCGTCAGATCACGTGTCTCCAGTGTGAGGTTCACTGCTGCCAGCCCAGCGCGGCGAAGTTCGTGGTCGTGTTTAGCGCTTGGCGGATGTAGTCCACGACATCGGCCGGCAGAGCTGTTGGGTTCACCCAAACCAGCTCGCCGCACTTGTCAGGCTCACCGATCTGTGGCTCGCCCTCCCACGCGCTCACACGGAAGATGAGGTCGACATATTCATCGTCTTGCGCGCTTTCCCTGCGGCGGTGCAGCACCTTCGCGAGCTCTACGTCCTGTCTGCGGACCGTCAGGCACAGCTCTTCGTTCAGCTCACGGATCAGCCCACTGACCGCGTCTTCATCCCCGTCGAGGTGCCCCGCAGGCAGACTGAGCTGACCGTCCCGGTAGCCGGAGCCCTTGCGGCGCAGCATCAACATCTCGCCGTCGCGCTCCAGGACGCCATAAACCGCCACGCAGGCCTTGAACTTGGCCATCAGAGCGGGCTGTTACCTGTGTGGAAGTGTCCGGGGTGAACTTCCTCCGCCGTGTGCGGGCGCTCTTTGTTGACGCCGCTCTTGCGCCGCCCAGCAATCACCGCAAGCAACACGATGATCGCCACGATCGCGATTCCCGCCCAGGCCAGTCCACTCATGCCGCCACCTTAGCGCTAGTCGAACCATTCGGGTTGACCAGCGGCAATGAGCTCAGCGAGGAAGACCCGGTCATGGAACGCCTTGTGCAGCAACACCGCCAGCCGCTCGACGGCGACCCGGTCGGTGCTGGTGGCCGCGAACATGCCCGCCTCCGGGTCATAGCGCACGAGCGCGTCCAGATCCGGGGCATGATGCACGACCGCTGACTGGGCCACCCCGGCCCAGCCGTAGCCGTTGCCGGAGTACCCGTGCTCGTCGAAGACTTCCATCACGTCGAGCATGTCGATGTCGGTGAGAATGACGGAGTGGCTGCCCTCGTATTCACTGAACCTAAACGGATCCAGATCGCTCATCGGGCGACTGTATCGCGTCCACTTAGGACAGCACCGAACACCTTGGCCAACTCCTCGGCGTCCTCGCCGGCGTGATGCGTGTGCGGGATTCCGTACAGTCCGACCGCTTTGATGATGTTCGTTTTGCGCGTCTGCACCCACTCACATCCGGTCAGGCCCATCCAATAGCTCCGCAGATCGACGCCGGAACCCGTTGCCCCGAACGGGCTTTTGCCAGTGAACCGGGTGAAATACCAGTGCACGAACATCCCGTCCCAAACCGCGGGCGCCGCAAGGAACACAGGCCTGCCAACTTTGCGCAATCCGTTCACCCACACGGCGGCCGCTGTCATCGCCTCTTCCGCTGACGGCGCCTCCCGGATGAGCCTGTCCCGGTCGAGCCCGGAGACCGCGAGCGCCTCAGGCGAGTACTCATCGGAAATGGGCTTGATCTCGGTGTAGAACGTGAGGTCATGGCCGACGGCGGCCATTCCCAGCGACAGCATGCTGTAAGGCCCCGGGATCGGCCCATCGGCCTCCACATCGACCGCGACATAGATCTCGGGCAGGGTGGGCATGGAATGTCTCCCGTTGTTTGTAGGGTTTGGGGTATGGCGATTTTGGATGAGCTGATCCGCTGCATCGACACCGAAGGCGAAGACAGCCCACGAGCCTACGAGCTGGTGGGCGAGCTGACCGAGACCCAAGACAGGAGTCTGTCGCCTGACCTCGTCAACGCGCTACGCAAATACGTGATGGCCCGCAACCCCTTCGGGCGAAACATGATCGCCTCCGCTTACGCCGAGATCGAGGGCTTTGACGCCCTGACGATCCTGCTGCGCGCGTCCTCGGTGGAAATGGGCAACGAAGAAGACCACGAGACCCTGCAAAGCATCATCGTCGACATCATCTCGATCGACCCGTCCCGTGCGCTGAAGGTCATCGACGAGCTGGCAGCTGACCCCAACCCGCGCATCAAGTCCGTCGCGTCCTGGGGCCGGGAAATGGTCGCCTTCGTCGCCGAAGAATAGACGCAGCACCAGCAGTAGAGCTGGCGATTCCTAACCTGCGATCCGCCGTGCCCAACGGACCTCGCCTTCGTCGTCAGAGTAAATGAGCGCCAAGATAACGTCGCTGTCCGACGTGGGCGACAGACTCAAGTTGGCTGGGCCAGAAAACCACACCACGGCAGACCCAGTGGGTGAGACTGGAGTGGCAGATCCAGCCGCGTCACCCGTTGTCCACCCTTGCGCGGTGAGCTCGGGCGTAGCGTCGGCGAACCAGTCGTAATGCTCAGCCAGGACGGCGTATGCCGAACCCCAGAACGTGCCCTGCGTTTTGCCGTCGACCGAAATGCCTTGACCACTCATGATTCGTGGCGGAATCACTCGCTTGTCCAGCGCGGAGAACGTGAAGTCGCCCCGGTCGAGGTGGGCGCCTGTCCAGGTCACTTTCGCCATGAAGCCAGTGGCCAGGAACCCTGTCTTGCGGTCCTCAACACCGGTGAACTCTTTCAACGCGGCGTGGAAGGTCTGCTCGTCGATAGCGCGGAACTCGACCTGGACCTCAATAGCGTCACCGCCGCGGGCCCATTCGTGCTCACGCTGCTTCGCTAGCACCACCATTGTTGCCGCCACCCGCTACCACCGCAACGGCTCCGACTGCTGCGGCTACACGCACCCACCACTTCACCGCGAAATCGTCACACGCTTGGTCAAATCCGTGTGCCCCATGCGAGTTTCCTAGCCGGAGTTCTGCGGGAACAGTTTGCGCCACTTCTCGGCCGCGCGGACCATGTCGCGGCCGACGTGGCTGAGGAACTGGCTGGCTGAGTGCAGTCTTGCCCCCGCTGGAGTTTGCGTTCCGAGGACTTCGGCGCCGCGTTGGACTGCCTCAGCCAGCACCGCGTTCATTTGTGCGCTGGCAAGCCATGCCTGGTACCAGACGTCGCCGTCGATGACGTAACGGTCGCGGCGCAACTTAGGGTCGCGCTCACGGCGTACGAGCTCTTGGCGCTCCAGGTCACCAATCGCCTTCGAGACCGACGCCGGACTGACGCGCAGCTGCGCCACCAACTCGCCAGCGGTGAGACTACCACTGTCGGTCGTGTAGAGGCACGCCAGCACACGAGCGGCCATCGGCGACAGTCCTGTTTGGACGGCTATTTCGGCTAGCTCGCGCTGAAAGTCCAGTACACCCTGGGATGTTGTGGAGGCCGCGGCCTGACGGGGAGCGACTGGCTTGCGCACGGAACGGCCTTTGGTCGCCTGATGCGCCCGCCCCGCGCGGTAGTCCCGAGCCCCACCGTTGCGCGAGACCTCCCGCGTGATGGTTGATGTCGGGCGCCCCAGGAGCCGTGCGATCTCGGCGAATCCGAGCCCGTCAGCAAGCCCGGCGGCGATCTGCTGGCGGTCCGCTAAGGAAAGTCTGCCTCCCGGCATGAACCTGGCCTCCTTGTAGCTTTCGTGTCATCTCATTGCAACGAGCCATTGCATTTGCGGTCAGCTTCGTTGCAACGATTTCATTCATTCTAGCTCTAACAACACGGTTTTCAAGCGATGATGGCGTTTGCGTTTTCCTAAACGCAACGTAGCGTTTAGGACATGAGAAACATTGCGAGGGTACGCGAATGGCACCGCCCGTTGGCCATCAACACCGGCCTAATGGTGGCCTTGGTGCTCGTCTCCGGCATCGGCATTCTGCTCGACGACCGGGTGCTGCTGAACGAGTCCGTGTGGCTGAAGCCGCTAAAGTTTGGCATCGCCTTCGCGCTCTACTCTGGCGTCCTAGCTTGGCTCATCACGAAACTGCGCAAGGCCAAGCGGTTCGGCTGGTGGGCGGGCACGGTTTTCGCTATCGCCGCCACCGCTGAAGTCGCGGCCATCACGGCCCAGGCCGCTCGCGGAACGTTCAGTCACTTCAACGCCAACGTGGACGATCCGTTCACGGTGGCTATGACGCAGGTGTTTACTTACGGCGTGGCCGGGCTTTTCCTTACCCAGCTTATGATCGCGTCACTGGTGCTGTTCCAGGGAACCGGTGACCGGGCACTGAATCGTGCTGTCCGCTGGGGATTAGCGTTGGCGACAGTTGGCATGATGTTGCCGATTTACTGGATGTCCACGAACATCAATGAGCGCGTTTTGGTTGACGCTAACGGGACGCGGGTCACGATGTACCAGGGGCATGGCATTGGCGACCCCGACGGCAACGGCATGGCTCTGACTCACTGGAGCACCACCGGCGGCGACTTCAGGGTGCCGCATTTCGTTGGCCTGCACGGCATTCACGTGCTCCTGCTGCTGACCGTCGCGCTGGTCGCCTTGTCGCATCGCCTGGTGTGGCTGACATCCGTTGTCCGGTCTCGCCTGATGCTCGTCTTTGCCCTTGCCTACTCTGGCCTTCTCGCCGTGATCACCTGGCAAGCCGGCCGCGGACAGTCCCTCATCCACCCGGACCGCATGACCCTGCTCGCGTTCGCAGGAGTGGTTGCCTTCGCACTTGTCGCATCAGCAGGCGTCGTCATCGTCGCCAAGCGCCGCGTTCAGCCCTCACTTGCGATGTCGTAGTCGCTTGCCCTGGCGATAGTCAACGGTGACGGCGAAGGTTTTCTTCGCTGTCACCGTGTTGGCCGTGCAAACGTCCTACTTGAGCGTGATCGTCATGTTCACACCAGAGTCCGGATGATAGGACCACGACGCGCGAAAGCCGTCCCAGTCAGCAGACCGGCGCCCGTCGAGCGCGCGAGTCGCACCGATCTCTGACCTAACCGCGTCTGTCACCTCAAGCTCATCCAAGAAACACTCAAGCTGACTAAACGTTATCCCCGACTGCTCTTCGCCCTCTGACTTCAGGATCAGCGTCTTGCCTCCATCGCCGACCGTCGCGTATGGGGACGAGGAAGCACATTTACTTTTCGCTGTAACAAGCGGTGACTCGACAGCGGCCCTAAGCGCGTCTGGAATGGACGGCCCCAGCTTCTGATACACGAGCCACATGGTCACACCGCCGACCGTAATGACCGCGATTAGTAAGGCGGCCAACAGAAACCAGAAGCTCTTTCCTCGCCGATTTGACGCTGAGCCCTTTGCCGATGGTGGGCTGCCAATGCGGAGTATGCAGTCTCCACCGGGGCTATCCTGAGTCACGTCCGAACTCCTGTGTGATGTGGTGGCATTACCGCCGGCCGCTGTTAAGGACGGTCTTCGGCAAGCGACTCGACGTGCGTTCAGATTGCAATAGGAACTACAGGTCCCATAAGGACTACCGAGCCACGGTTGGCTACTTCACGGATGCTCAACATCGTCGATTAGATAGTCACGAGGTCCAGACGGGCTAATCCGATCGATGGATGGGATCTGCGTCCTCTGTGAACCCGGCCCGGTCGCACCTGCCACAGCATTAAGATCACGTTAGAACGGTGGGGGTTGATCTGGACGGGGCCACGATCAGTCAGAAAATGTCCTGGATGGCAGTCCGGGGCATCGAACTCGCGCTTGCCGTGAGCGGACTGTTCTACTTCATCCTCGGTCCCGAATCACCGCCACAGGTGGCGCTATTTCTGCTCTGCTGGGTCACGGTGGCGTTCTTCTATCTGACCGTCGGCGCCATCCGTGTTCGCCGCACCCGTTTTGTCGGCGGCCGTCCGCCCCCGCCAGTCATAGGACGGCGGTTCAGCTTCCTGCTAACAGCAGCCGCCAGCCTCACCGGCCTCGGGGCAGCGCTTACTGTGCTCAGCAATGACGACGCTGAGTACGGTCCCGTCATCACCGGCCTCGGCGCGATGGCCATGGTTTGCGCGTGGATGCTGCTGCACGTTGGTTACGCGCGCTTCTACGCGACGTGGGCTTCAGACCTACGCTTCCCCGGCACAGGTCCTCCTGGCCTTGTTGACTTCTTGTACTTCGCGATGACACTCGGCGTATCGTTCGCGGTATCGGATGTCGAAATCCAGAGCAGGCCGTTGCGGTGGCACGTGATGGTCCACAGTGCCCTGAGCTTCTTCTACAACGCGATCGTGCTCGCGGTCGCCATCAACATCATCACGGGTAGATAGCTGGTGCGTCGATTCCATGTGAAAGCAGGCGTTATTGTTCACCAATGCCTAGCCGTCCCTTGCTTTTCTTAGACGTAGACGGGCCGCTCATCCCTTTTGGTGCCAACGCAAGTCAGCATTACTTCAGCTTCGACAGCGACTCAAACCCGCTACTGGCGAGACTCAACCCCAAGCTCGGGCCACAGCTTCTGTCATTGCCCTGCGATCTCGTCTGGGCAACGACCTGGATGGATGAGGCAAATGAAGTGATCGCGCCACGGCTGGGTGTGCCTGAGCTCCCGGTCGTGGATTGGCCTGATGAGGACGAGGTTTACGACGGTCTGCATTGGAAGACCCGCGGTCTAGTCGGCTGGGCTGCGGGCCGCACCTTCGTTTGGGTCGATGACGAGATCACCGAAGCGGACCGCCGATGGGTAAGCACACATCATGGCGGGGAGGCGCTGGCTTACCGGGTCGAAGCTCATCTCGGCCTCGCTGACGCCGATATCGCTGCCATCAGAACTTGGCTCAAGCAGGCCGCCGCAAACTAACCGCCCAAAGAACAGCGACAGGCGCCTATATCCACAAGGTGTGGAGAATCTAGGCTGATCGAAGTGGTGGCCCTGGCAGGATTCGAACCTGCGACGCACGGTTTAGGAAACCGACGCTCTATCCCCTGAGCTACAGGGCCGGCCTGTCGAGGATACATGCCGGCCTTCGGGGCATCCGAGCGAGTTCCAGCGCAGACGATAAAGCCCTACCGGTTGGGGCGGAGCGTCCACGTGACGGTCATTTCGCCGGTGGGCTTCCCGGCGGCGTCGGACAAGGCGACGAGCACGTCGAACTCGGGGCGCGTGCCCGCTTCCAACGCCTCGATGACCGAAGCGGCAGAGCCCACAAGGGTGGCCGAGGCCGTGACGGCACCCATCGCCAGCTTCTGGTACCGAATCGAAGCCGACACGGCCAAAGGCGTCACGCGGTCCAGGTAGGCGCCGAAAGCTTCTAGGACGATCGCGCCCGTGGCGGTTTCCGCCAAGGTGAACATGGCACCGGCGTGGGGGCCACCGACGTGGTTGTGCCAACGGGCGTCGTCTGGAAGCACGGCAACTGCCGACGTAGAACTAACAGACGAGAAGACAATCCCCAGCGTACGAGCGAAGGGCACAACATCCAGCAAAGGTGTCATGCCCCCACACGTTACTAGCGAGTAACCTTTACCGCCAGCCCACGTCGATCCGGTCGCCGCGGTCGTCGAAGAAATGCAGAGCTTCCATCCGCACGGACACGGCGAGCGGGTGACCCGAGCCGACCTGTGGATAGGGAGCCAAGCGCACGGCAAGTTCGGCGGGGCGCCGGTGGTGGCGGCCGTCGGACAGGACGCTCTCGCGCTGAACGGCAGCCCGGTCGACCACGGCGGTGGTGGCAGTGGCCTTGCCCTTGAACTTGCTGACCACGTGACCGAAACGCTTGAGGCGCGATCCGTTCTCGGACGTCTCATTGGGCTGGCGGCCGATTTCGTCCACGACCACAGCGGTAGCGCCGATGTCGACGAACGCCAGCGACTCGTGCCCGTGGTGCTCGAGGTAGCGGATGCGGCCGTGGAGCACGTCTCCGGGAGCGTCAGCTGACACGGGCGTCAACGCCTCGGCGCGAACGCCGACGACGATGCGCTCACCGTGGTAGTGCGAGACGGCACGCGCACGGATGTCGTTCCACTGCAGATACAGGGATTGCTCGCCGAAGTTGAGCTGAACGTATCGGTCTAGGTGCACATAGACCGAGGCCTCCAGCAGGTTCATGCGCGGGGAGCCCAGGAACGCGGCGACGTAAAGGGTCGCTGGCTTTCCGTAGACCTGCGTCGGAGTACCGACGTCTTGAAGGATGCCTTTTCGCATGATCGCCACGCGGTCGGCCATCGTGAGGGCTTCGGCTTGGTCGTGCGTCACGTAGATGGTGGAGACGCCGAGTTCCCTTACCAAACCTGAGATTTCGGCGCGCAGCTCGGCGCGCAGACCACTGTCCAAGTTGGACAGAGGCTCGTCCATGAGGAACAAGCCGGGGCGGCGGACGATGGCGCGGCCCATGGCGACGCGCTGGCGCTGGCCACCGGACAGTTGCGAGGGACGGCGGCCGAGGACGTCGCCGATGCCGAGAGCGGAAGCGACGTCGGCGACACGTTCACTGCGCGGCTCGGGCTCAACGCCGGACAGCCGAAGCGGGAAACCGATGTTCTCACCGACGGTCATGTGCGGGTAAAGCGCGAAGTCCTGGAACACCATCGCGATACCGCGGTCGCGGGGAGGCAGATCGTTGGCCATCTTGCCGTCGAGGATGACAGCGCCACTGCTGGGATCCTCGAGACCGGCCACCATGCGTAAGACGGTCGACTTACCGCAGCCTGAAGGTCCTAAGAGGACCATGAATTCCCCATCGGCAACCTCGAGGTTGACCTTGTCAACCGCCACGGTCCCGTCAGGGAAGACCTTGGTAACGTCTTTCAGGGCTACAGTCGTCACCGTCAAACCTTGGACATCAGGACGCATTCTTGCCAATCGGGTGAACGTGCCATGTTCATGACGTGACCAGGTAATTACATGGTGAGAAGGTTGGCCCGCTCTAGATCCGGCAGAAAGTCGACCTCTACGCAGCCGAATGGCGTGATATCCAGGGCCGAAAAACGTAAACCTTCCTCACCTATTGCCAGCTCAATGCCACGCTCGAAGTAGTCGCTGTCTTCACACTGTTCCAAATAGTGGACCAGCCGAGGACGGTCCACTGACGAGACATAGTTAATTCCAACGGCTTCGCCCAGCCCGTCATCGACATGCTTGGACAGCTCTTTAACGTATCCGTCACCATCAACGGTGTATTTAACTTCTTCTTCACCGACGCGCGCGGTGTTGACGGCGACGAAGGAGCCGTCAAACGTCAGCGCTTGGATGAGGCCCGGCACGAACACCACATCACCGTTTAGCCAGAGCACCCCGCCGGGCGGCACCAGCCGCAGCGCCCGCAACAGGCTCTTGGACGTGTTGGTCTGGTCGAAAATCTCGTTGTAGACAAATGACGCCTCGCCGCCCGCGGCCTCAAGGATCATCTCCAGCTTGAAGCCGACAACCACCGTGAGGTGCAGGTCCGCGCCGAACGCGCGATGCAGGTGGTCAATTTGCTGCCGCAGGATGGTCCGGCCATCGGCCAGCTTGGTCAGTGGCTTGGGATGGGGACGGCCTAATCTGGTACCAAGTCCGGCCGCCAAAATCACCACGTTCACACCGGCTCCCCCATGACGATGTGCCGCACGACTTTCTCGGCCGCCTGGCCGGACTCAAATTCACAGAACCGTTCGCGGAAAGCCTTACGCCGGTCCTCGTGCTCCCACACTTCACCGCTGGTGAAAATGTCGCGCAGCTCGTCTAGCGTCGACGCGACCGGTCCCGGTGGCGCGGCGAGCAGGTCAAAGTAGACGCCGCGACTGGCTACATATTCGTCGTAGTCGGGCGCGTAGATGACGATCGGCCGGCCCAGCAACGCGAAGTCGAACATGACCGACGAATAGTCAGTGATGAGCACGTCGGAGCGCAGCATGAGCTCCTCGATGCGCTCATCGCTAAGCGCGTCAAAGTAATGCGGCTTGATGGTGACCGTCGCCCCTGGGAGGTCTAGTGCCCGCGGCGGGATGAATCCGTCGCGAAACGTTGGGGCGTAAAGGACACGCAGCACCGGCCCTGGCTCCCACGTCGCGTTCACGAGCACGTCGTTGCGCGGGGAACCGTATTCGAGCGCCGTGAAGTCGCACGGATATGCCCGCGCCCAGGTCTGCGTCGCGTACCGGCTCGACGAGAGGCTGTAGTCCCACCGATCACAGCGCTTGAGCAGCTTGTCGACCGCGACGTCTGGCTCGTGCACACCCATCCGCTTCAACGGTGTGCCGTGGTGGGTTTGGAGGTGCACAGTGGCGGGCCGCTTGACGATGTCGCCTTCTAGATTGTCGTTGTAGAACAACCACTTCGCCCGTGCCAGGGTGCGGTAGTACTTGAGCGAGCCAATGACGGCGTGTTCAGTGTTCTTGGGAAGCCTTGAGACGTAACGTTTATCGACTATCCAAACGCGACGGACATGTGGCGTAAGCTTCTGCATAGCCGTGTCTATGGCTGCCGGACTGCATTCGTAACCGCGACCCCAGTAGGCACTGAACACCGCCATGTCCTGCAACGGTTTCCTTCGGTGCCACCAGTGATACACGAGCCCGGGCAATCGTTTGAGCTTCCGCTTGACATCCCCTCTGGGGAAATTCTTCAGTGGGTACGCCCGCCAGCCCGCGTGATAGAGCAGAGTTTGCTTGGCGCCACGTGGTTTGAGTCCGTGCCGGGCGGCGAAGGCGCGCAGGTGCCTGACGAACGTTTTGCGGTCCGCTCGCGGGACTCTTCCCGAACCGAGAACGAGCAGTCCATGCCCGATAACCGCTTGGCGCACATGCTCTTTCACGAGGCCGTCGTCCAGCCGGGCCAGCGCCCGCTCGTATTGCCCGAACAGCTCCGCATGACGGACCGTCTTGGAACTCAGGATGCTTCCAGTGCGCCGCTGACGATAGTAGAGGCACACTTTGTCGAGCGCGCTGATCGTCTTTGCCTTGGCTAGCAACGGATACGTGAACGGAATGTCCTCATACCATCCGTCGGGGAACGGGATTTTGAGCTCACGTAAGAAGTGTGTGCAGACCACCTTGTTCCACGCGACGCCGAAGTTTTGCAGCATCGCGGAGTACCCGCTGATGTTGAAGGTTGTTGGGGCTTCGGTGAGGAGGTGGGCGAGGCGATTGCGCCGCGTGGTGCCGTCTACAAAGGCACGTGCGTAGTCGACGATGAGAACGTCAGGCTCAAGTGCCCTGAGCCGTGCCGTGATCGCGCTTAGCGCGCCGGGGGCTAGCCAGTCGTCACTGTCGACGAACCAGACGTACTCGCCTGTGGCGTGCTTGAAACCAATGTTGCGTGCGGCGCCCAGTCCGCAGTTGCGTTCCAATGCCACCAGACGCACCCGAGCGTCCCGCTCAGCGAACTCGGCAATGATCTCGCCACACCGATCGGGTGACGCGTCATTTACGGCGATCAACTCGATGTCGGCGTCAGCATCGTCCAGAATGGATTCGAGGCACTCTCTGAGGTAGGCCTCAACCCGGTAAACCGGCACGACGATGCTGATAAACGGCACTTTATGAGGCTAACTCACGTTTGATGTCCTTGACTGCGAGTTAGCGATGAATGACCATGTGCGGGTGCGAGCCGATGACTGGGGACAAGATGGCGTTGACACCGACGTGCCAAACGCCGCGCGAATGTACGACTACTACCTGGGTGGCCTGCACAACTTTCCGGCCGACCGTGAGATGGCGCAGAGGGTTGTTGGCGCTTACCCCGCGCTGCCGGGCGTTCTTCAGCTGAACCGGGCATTCCTGCGGCGTGCCGTCAGATACCTGGTGCGCCAGGGCATCCGGCAGTTCATCGACCTCGGCTCCGGCCTGCCGACCGTGGGCAACGTGCACGAAGTCGCCCAGGCGGAAGCTCCTGACGCACGCATTGTGTACGTCGACGTTGACCCGACGGCGGTCTTGCACAGCCGCCTCATGCTCGTGGGCAACCCTGGCGCGACGGTGCTGCAGCTAGACTTGCGCAACCCTGAGCAGGTGCTGAGCCATCGTGACCTGCGCTGGCAGATCGACCTCTCCCAGCCTGTCGCCCTGCTCACCGTGGCCGTCATGCACTTCATCGGCGACGCTGACGACCCCGTCGGAATCATGGGCGCTTACGGCGCCGAGGTCGCTTCCGGGAGCTACATGGTGCTGTCACACGCGAGCGGTGACAATGAACCAGAGGCAGCGGAGAAGATCACTGCGCTCTACGCCCGCACGGGCAACCCGATGTACTTCCGCCCCCGAGCCGAAATCGAAGCCATCTTCGGCGACTTCGAACTCGTTCCACCTGGCCTCGTCGTGCCCAATGAATGGCACCCCGAGCTCGCGGACGCCCCCTTAGCCGAGATCGGCAACGTCTCCGGCTATTGCGGCGTCGCCCGCAAACCCTGACCGTTCCCGCGCCCTTTCCCGCCGCTCACTCGCAGCGCCGTCCCGCCTTTCCGCGCACCTTCCCACGCCGCCCACTCGCTGCACCGTCCGTCTCCACGCGCCGCCCACTCACGGCGCCGTCCGTCTCCAGGCGCCGCCCACTCACGGCGCCGTCCGGCCTTTCCGCGCCAGCCACTCGTGATCCACATCCGTTGGAACGTGATCAAAAGGCCTGTGGATCACGTCTGGCGGGATGTGGATCTGCGTTGTGGATGTGGATCACGACGAAGTGCGTTAGCGCGAAGCAAGCTCGAGGAGGGTAATCGTGAGCCCGGAGAAAGGACGGGTGAGCGAGGCGGTAAAAGCCGGCGCGGGCGGAGCGGGAACGGCAGGGGAAGCGGGCGCGGCGGGGAGTGCAGGGGAAGCGGGAGGGGTGGTGGTGACGAGCCAGATGCGGGAGGCGGCACAGGTTTCGAGGACGGGACAGGTCGTGACGGGGGACGGGGTGCGGCGCCATTCGTAGGCGAAGCCGAAGCGTTCGCGTTGGTCGGGGAAGCCGGCGAAGACGATCCGGTCGGTGGAGCGGGCGTGGGTGTGGACGAACGATGCGGCGGCGGCGTAGTCCTGGTCGCCGGGCAACGGGGACTTGCGTAGGCCGATGTGGTCACGCGCGCCAAGGGCAAGCACGGCAAGGCATAACGCCGCTGCGGCGAGCCGCTGGCGCGGGACGGGCACGAGGCGGACAGCGGAGGCGGCCAGCAAAGCCCAAGCCGGCAACGTAAAGAGCAGATAGCGATAGTAAAAAAGCGAGTGCATGAAGACGAAGAGCACTAAGGGCGGACCGGCCGCCCATACAAGCAACGCCGTCAGCGAACGCGACCAAGGAACGCTCACGAGAGCCACTAAGCCAAGGGCGGCAAGGATTCCAGCCGTCGCGGCAGAGCGGGTCAGAGACTGCGGCAAGGTCGCAAATGACTTCAGCGAGGCGGAAATCCAAGCGACCTGGCCGGTTTGCTGAGAACCGAGCCACGCCAACGGAAGCAACGGCACGAGCCCAAGTCCTACAGCGACAAACCAGCGTTTCCACGACGATACGAGCGGCAAGTGCGCCAACAGCACTAGCAAGGCGATCAGGTGACTCAGACCCGTCAGGGCAACGAACAGTCCCAACAGGATCCAGCGGCGCGAGACTAACGCCAGCATCGACGCGACAGCGAAGCACAGGGCGAAGGCGTAAGGGCGGGCTTCTTCGGCATAGCGGCTCACACTCGGGATGACGGCCAGCAGGCAACCAGCGGCTAGCCCGATGTTGGGCGTGAACAGTTTGGCGCCCAGCGCGGCGGTCAGCGAAGCCGCGACGGCCATGGCGAGCAACGAGGGCACTCGCATAGCTATGACAGAGTCTCCGAAGACAGTTATCCACAGGCGCATCAACAGGTAGTACGGAGCGAGCACGATATCCACATGCGACACGAGCCGCAGGAAGTCGTCGAACGGGATGGTTGAGGCCCACCAGGTCGCGTGCTCGTCACGCCACGCTTGCCGCGTTATACCGATCGCGCCCAGAGCAAACGTCAGCGCGAAGGGAATCGCGACAACAGGCCGGACTCCAGGAGGGACGCCAAGGCGAGGGGCCGCGGCCGTCATGAGGAAGTGGTGACTTCTTTATAGGCGCGGATCGCCTCGGCCATCGAGCCGTCGACGGCGAGTTGGCCCTCGTGCAGGAATAGGCCGCGGGTGCAGAAGCGGGTGAGGTCACTTTCCTCGTGTGAAACCAGCACCATGGTGCGTCCCTGAGCGAGCAGTTCCTCCATGGTGTCGTAGCACTTGGCCCGAAACTCCGCGTCGCCGACCGCCATGACCTCGTCCACGAGCAGGATCGGGTGTTCGAGCTGGGCGATGACGGAAAAGCCCAGGCGCACCCGCATGCCTGAGGAGTAGTGGCGGACCGGCGAGTCGATCGAGCGGCGGACCTGTTCACCGGCGAAGTCGACGATGCGGTCGAAGCGCCGGCGCAAGTCGGCCGCGGACATGCCGTGCAGCGACCCGACTAAGTGGACGTTTTCGCGACCGGTGAGGTCACCGGAGAAGCCTGCTGACAGTTCGAGCAGGGGCGCTACCTTGCCCCCGATCCGGACCGAACCCTCGTCGGGGATGAGCACTCCGGCGATCAGGCGCAGCAGCGTGCTCTTGCCCGTCCCGTTGCGGCCGACGATGCCGACCGCCTCGCCAGGCCTGATGTCGAAGCTGACATCGCGGAACGGCCAGAAATCGCCACGGTACGGATCACGGGACGTCCCGTAAAACACGAGTTCACGAAGCCGCAAGTTGCGTTTGCGGCCCTGATGGAAGCGGATGCCCAGTCCCTCAGCTCTGATCATCAGAGCTCCTTCAGGACGGACGGTTCAAGGCGGCGAAAGAGCAGCACCCCGGCAGTCAGCACGATCAGCGTCCCGGCGACGGTGAAGGCCAGAAGGCGAAGCGACGGGAACTCGTCGGGGAACCATGCCGCATGGTGCAGCTGGAAGATGCCGACGAGCGGATCGGCGACGTAGAGGCGCTTGGCCCACTCGGGCAGCGTCTGTGATTCATAGACCTTGCTGAGCGGGTAGATGATCGGGGCGGCGTAAAACAGGATCCGCACGAACAGCCGGACGAAGCGCTCAACGTCGCGCAGCATTACCGTCGCCGCTGACAGCAATAGAGAAATACCTGCTAGCAACGCGAATTGCAGAATTACCGCGAGCGGTAAAGCGACAAGCGTCCGCCAGGTGATCTGAGCGTCGAAGACGACGGCCGCTCCAATCAGGATCGGCAAACCGGCGACGTATTCGGCGAACCGGCCGAGGACTTTGCCGAGCGGGAACATTTCGCGCGGCATGTTAATCGTGGTGACCAGCAAAGACTGCGAAGTGAGCGCCGAGGTCGATTCGTTGATCGCGCTGTTGAACCAGGCCCAGGCGAAGATCCCCGAGATGATGAACATGGGGTACGAGCCGCCGCCCGGGATCTGAGTGTCGAACAGCAGACCGAAGATGAACCAGTAAATCAGCGCCATGGTCAGCGGTTCGATTAATGACCATAGATATCCGAGCACGGATTGCTGATACTTCACGGCTAGGTCACGGCGCACTAAAACCGACAGCACGCTGCGATTACTCCACACCGCAGCCACGCTGTGACCCATAGGGCCACAGTAACTAAGCGATTAGCACTCGATGACGTTAACGGCCAATCCGCCGCGGGAGGTCTCTTTGTACTTGACCTTCATGTCCGCACCGGTTTCGCGCATCGTCTTGATGACCTTGTCGAGCGAGACGTGGTGGTTGCCGTCGCCGCGCAGGGCCATGCGCGCTGCCGTGATCGCTTTGATGGAGGCGACCGCGTTGCGCTCGATGCACGGGATCTGCACGAGACCACCGACGGGATCGCAGGTCAGGCCGAGGTTGTGCTCCATGGCGATCTCCGCGGCGTTTTCGACCTGCTCCGGAGTACCCCCCATGACTTCGGCAAGACCAGCGGCGGCCATGGAGCAGGCCGATCCGACCTCGCCCTGGCACCCGACTTCTGCCCCGGAAATGGAGGCGTTCTCCTTGAAGAGGACCCCGATAGCGGCGGCAGTCAGCAGGAAGCGGACGACGCCGTCGGGAGAGGCACCCGGCACGAAGCGGGTGTAGTAGTGCAGCACGGCCGGGATGATGCCGGCTGCACCATTGGTCGGCGCGGTGACGACGCGGCCGCCAGCGGCGTTCTCCTCGTTCACGGCCAGGGCAAACAGGGTCACCCAGTCCATGACGCGCAGCGGGTCGGTGGCGTAGACCTCCGATTCGAGCTGGCGTTTCATGGCCGCGGCACGGCGCTGGACTTTCAGCCCACCGGGCAGGACACCTTCCGTGGTCAGACCGCTGATCACACAGTCCTGCATGACTTGCCAGATCCTGAGCAGACCGTCACGCACATCAGCTGACGAGCGCCAGGACAGCTCGTTGGCCATCATGACCTCGCTGATCGGCAGCCCGTAGGTCAGCAGTTGTGCCCCGGTCTTGAAGGGATAGCGCACGACGGTGTCGTCGGTCTTGAGCTGGCCGGTGACGTCATCGACGACGAACCCGCCGCCGACGGAGTAGTAGGTGCGCTCGCGGACGCACGCGCCTTCCCGGTCGAAGGCCGTGAAGGTCATCCCGTTCGGGTGATACGGCAGCGTACGACGCCGGTGCATGGTCAGCTCGAAGCGGAATCCATCGATCTCGCCGGCTTCCTTGAACGCCGCGACGCGTGACCCAACGGTCGTCGTGTCGACCGTCTCTGGATCTTCACCGGCGAGGCCGAGCAGCACGGCGGCCTCGCTGCCGTGCCCGTGGCCGGTCGCGCCCAGCGAGCCGAACAGCTCGGCGCGGATGATGGCGGTGTCAGCGAGCTTGCCACCGGCCTTGAGCCCGCCGACGAAGCGGCGAGCAGCCCGCATCGGCCCCACAGTGTGTGAGCTGGAGGGGCCGATGCCGATCTTGAAAAGGTCAAAGACGCTGATCACTGGGTCAACACTAGCCGACGTCGAAGGTGACGATGATGCTCGTGAAGCCGAGCGAGCGCAGCAGGCTCTCCAGTGTCTTGCGGGTGTTTTCCTGTGCCCGCTGGATGAGCTGACTGTTTTGCGCCGCGGTCGCTAGCCGCTGGTTGGCGACGAGAAGGGTCTCGCGCTGGCGGTTGTTGTCCCCGTCGAAGAAGTCGCCCACCCGGTTGAACAGGCCTCGCTCCTCGGCGAAGACGTAGCTTCGGTCAAGGTTGAGCTTGGGCTCGGCCAGCACGGGCGCGGGCAGGGAAATCTCGACGGACTTTCGGTCTTCGGACTGCTTTATTTTGTCCTCGGTCAGATTGCTGAACTCGACGTAGGCCTCGACCGTGCCGGCCGCGACGAACAGGGTGCGTTCGTTGATCAGCCAGTCGGGCACATATTTGCGGTCCTTCTTGAGGTCGATGACCACCTCGAAGTTGCCCTCGGCCGCGACGAAGCGCGCGAGGTCCTTGATCGAGAGAAGAATAGGAGGCTGACTCTGGTCGGTGACCTGCTCCTGGAACGGGTTCTTTAGCCAGTCCGGAAGAAACCGGCCCGCGTTGAACCCCACCAACATCGCTCCGATCAGGGCAATGATTAGTAAAGTCCAGAAGACCCGCCGCCCGAACCGGGACTTTTCCGTCCGGATCGGCTGGGTGGGACCCTCAATCATCTTCTGAGTGGGCTCGCTCATGGAAGACACCGTAAAGCTAAGGTGCACCTTGTGAATAGCACGGTTTCTCCTTCCGGATTACTACAGCTTGACGCACTGCTGTCCGATGAGGAACGTCAGATTCAGGACGTAGTGCGCAAGCTGATGGATGCCACCGTTCGCAGTGAAGTACATCACTGGTATGAACAGGGACGTGCCCCGATCCGCGAACTAGCAAACGAATTCGGAAGACTCGGGCTTCTCGGGATGCATCTGCACGGATACGGCTGTGCTGGGGCAAGTGCCGTGGCCTACGGTGTCGCGTGCATGGAGCTCGAAGCCGCCGACTCCGGCGTTCGTTCCCTGGTCAGCGTGCAGGGATCCCTTGCCATGTACGCGATCTGGCGCTTCGGTTCCGAAGAGCAGAAGCAGCGGTGGCTGCCCGGCATGGCCCGCGGTGAGTTCATCGGCTGCTTCGGGCTGACCGAGCCCGACCACGGCTCCGACCCGGCTTCGATGTCCACGCGCGCCCGCAAGGACGGCAGCGACTGGATTCTGCATGGCAGCAAAATGTGGATCACTAACGCTCCGCTCGCGGATGTGGCCGTGATCTGGGCACGGGCAGACGAAGGCGTGCGTGGGTTCGTCGTTCCGCTCGACACCCCGGGCGTGACGGTCCGCGAGATCAAGCAGAAGATGTCGCTACGGGCTTCTTCGACCGGCGAGATCGTGCTCGATGACGTGCGGCTCCCGCAAGAAGCACAACTGCCCGAGGCGACTGGGCTCAAAGCTCCCCTGAGCTGCCTGACGGAAGCCCGGTACGGCATCGTCTGGGGTTCCCTGGGCGCCGGCCGCGACTGTCTGGAAACAGCTATTCGCTATGCACAGGAACGCATTCAGTTCGGCAAGCCGATCGCGAGCTTCCAGCTGACCCAGGCCAAAATCGCCGACATGGCGCTTGAAGTGCAGAAGGGTTTCCTGCTGGCGCTCCACTTAGGACGGATGGCCGATCAAGGAAAGCTCACGCCAGAAATGGTCAGCGTGGGCAAGCTGAACAACGTGCGTGAAGCGATCAAAATCGCGCGCGAGTGCCGCACCATCCTGGGCGCCAACGGGATCTCCGGCGAATACCCGGTCATGCGGCACGCCAACAATCTAGAAAGCGTGCTCACCTACGAGGGCACGTCAGAGATCCACCAGCTGGTGATAGCCGCCAAACTAACCGGAATCCAAGCGTTCAGTTAAGGACGAGGACCCGCACGTGAATCTGGTGACGTTGCTGCAAAGCGGCGCGTAGCGCGCGATGCAGCCCGTCTTCCAGGTAGAGCTCACCCTCCCACTCGACCACGTGCGGGAACAGGTCGCCGTAGAAGGTCGAGTCGTTCGCGAGCACCCGGTCGAGGCCAAGCTCCAGCTTTGTGGTGACGAGCTGGTCTAGGCGCACTGGACGAGGCGGAATGTCCGCCCACTGCTTCAAGGTGAAGCCGTGGTCGGGGTATGGACGCCCGTCCCGCACCGCCTTAAAGATCACGTCTCCCCCTTCGTACCATCCCGCCGCCAGACAGCCTATCGCCAGCGCCCATAGTGCACGACTTCGTCTAAGGTTCGCCGCCCGCGCTTGAGTGACTTGGACTTATGGTCCGCCCGGCGATAGCCGACGCTAATAGCGCCAATGGGGACGAACTCCGGTGGTACCCCAAAATGGTCTTTGAAGGCAGGAATGTTCTCCGGCGGAATGCCGAAGAAGCACGCCCCCAGCCCTTCATCCACCGCTGTCAGCAGCATGAGCAGCGACGCCATCCCCGTGTCGATGTGCCAGTAAGGCACCGGCCAGCGCGCCTCGTCGCGGTCGGTCCAGCCCTTGTCAGGCTCGGCATAGCGGTCGAGATAGGCGGATTTGTTCGACAGCGGAATGATGATCAGCGGCGCGTGGCGCATATTGGTGAGCCAGCTGTTCCACGATTTCGGTGTCGACACCGCCCAGAATTCCTCGAGTTCGGTGGGCGTCTGCAACACGAGAAATCCCCAGCCCTGCGAGAAACCGGCGCTGGGCGCGTGAATGGCATTGCTGAGCAGACGCTCCACAATGTCCGGTGGGATCGGACGGTCCGGGTCATAGTTGCGGACCATCCGCCGCCGCCTGACAACGTCAGAGAACTCCATGCCGAATTCCCCATTCGCCGTCCCAGGTGCCCCCCGGCGCGAGATGGATCAGATCGCGGCCGGACCGCAGGGCATCGGGAGGGCAGGTCATGGGCTCGATCGCGATCGAGCGGCGGCGGCGTTCCGGGGCCAGGGTGTCGCCGGTGAACAGCTGCCACCACTTGAACGCCTCGTCGGCCCACACGCGCACGGAGTTGCCATCGGGCGCGGTGACGACGACATCAGAGGTGCCATCGTCGTTGCGCACGACGTCGCCCAGGGCCAGATCCAGTTCCGTAGCACCGATTTTGCGGGCCACGCTGTAATCGAACTCGCCACCAGTCACGCGAGCGGCGCCAATCGGCAGGTTGCGCCCATCGAGCAGCAGCCGGTTACGCGCCTTCACGAGCAATTCACAATCATTTATGGGTACTGCCGAAGCACGCACATAAGGGTGGGTCCCGAACCCAAACGGAGCGTCTGACTGGCTCAGGTTCTCAGCGAAGTGATGTGCCTTCAGTCCGTTCGGGCCCAGCGAATACGTGGTGCGCAGGAGCAGCTTCCACGGATAGCCGGGGCGCGGATGCAAGGTCAGCTCCACCGTCACGGCGTCAGCGGAATGTTGCACCGTTTGCCAGGGCAGCCACCGCACCAGGCCATGGATCGCGTTGTGGTGCGCGGGTTCCGTGAGCGGCAACTGATAGGGGTTCCCGCCGTACTTATACGCACCGTCGCGTAACCGGTTTGGCCACGGGGCGAGCTGTTGCCCGGCGCCACCGGGGCAGATCTCGTCCGCGCTATAGCCGTCCAGCACGGCAACCCCGCCGGCCTGATACTCGCGCAAGCCCCCGCCGACCTCGGTCACCACAGCAACCTGGTCACCGTGGGCGATGGTCCATTGTGTACCGCTCGCCGTCACGATTGTGGACCTTACCGCCTCCCGTTACGGCGCGAGGCGTTCAACGGTCCATTCACCGTTAACCAGGCGGTAGACCAGACGGTCGTGCAGCCGGCTCGGGCGGCCCTGCCAGAACTCGACCGCGTCGGGTCGCACGGCGAACCCGCCCCAATGCGGTGGTGCTTTGATCTCGCCCTCGAACTCGGCGGCCATTTCCGTGAACGCGTCCTCAAGCTCAGCGCGGCCCTTGAGCACCTGCGACTGCGGACTCGCCCACGCCCCGAGCTGCGACTGACGTGGCCGTTGCGCGAAGTAGGCCTCCGTCTCGGCACGGGTCACCTTCTCCGCCCGTCCCGTGATCACGACTTGCCGGTGCAGGGCATACCACGGGAAGACCAGGCTGCAATACGGATTGGCGTCCAGTTCACGGCCCTTGCGGGAGGTGTAGTTCGTGAAGAAGGTCAGCCGTTCCTCGTCGAACGCCTTCAGCAAAACTGTCCGCGCACTGGGCCGGCCATCCGGGGTCGCGGTCGCCACAATCATCGCGTTGGGCTCGGGAAGGCCGCTGGCGACCGCGTCGGCGAACCACTTGGCCAACTGCGTGTGCCAATCAGCGGCCAGTCCCGCCTCGAGCAGGGCCGGGTGGTCATAATCCAGCCGCATTCGGGACGGATCCGGTGTGCTCATCATCACTACTTCACCTTAGTTCTGCCGTACACGGCCGCAGATTATTGCGTCAATGGGTGCATCTCGCGAAAGAATGTCGGCTGACGCACAACCCGGTTGGGTCGCCAAGGCCGGCTCTTGGGGGGAAGATGTGCACGAAATAGCTTCGAAACCCGAAGACACTTTGGAGAGATGATGTCCGACTTCAAGCCGGGCCTGGAGGGCGTGATCGCCTTCGAGACCGAGATCGCCGAGCCCGATAAAGAAGGCGGCGCTCTGCGATATAGAGGTGTCGACATCGAAGACCTCATCGGCCAGGTGTCGTTCGGCAACGTCTGGGCCCTCCTGGTCGACGGCAAGTTCGGTCCCGGCCTTCCGCCGGCCGAGCCGTTCCCGGTGCCGGTGCACTCCGGTGACATTCGCGTCGACGTGCAGTCCGCGGTCGCCATGCTGGCGCCTTACTGGGGTCTAGGCCAGCTGCTCGACATCTCTGACGAGCAGGCTCGCGAAGACTTGGCCCGCGTCTCCGTCACCGCACTGTCCTTTGTGGCGCAGTCAGCCCGCGGTCTTGGCCTGCCGGCCGTGCCGCAGAAGGAGATCGACAAGGCTTCCACGATCGTCGAGCGCTTCATGAAGCGCTGGCGCGGCGAGCCTGACCCGCGTCACGTCAAGGCGGTCGACGCCTACTTCATCTCCGCCGCCGAGCACGGCATGAACGCCTCGACGTTCACCACGCGCGTGGTCGCCTCGACCGGTGCTGACACCGCAGCCTGCATCTCCTCCGGCATCGGTGCCCTGTCCGGCCCGCTGCACGGTGGTGCTCCCTCCCGCGTGCTGCACATGATCGAGGCCGTTGAGCGTTCCGGCGACGCCGAGAGCTATGTCAAGGGAGTCCTCGACCGTGGCGAGCGCCTGATGGGCTTTGGCCACCGGGTCTACCGGGCCGAGGACCCGCGCGCCCGCGTCCTGCGGCGCACCGCCAAGGAGCTCGGTGCCCCGCGCTTCGAGGTCGCCGAGGCACTGGAGAAGGCAGCGCTGGCCGAGCTTCGCGCCCGCCGTCCCGACCGTGTGCTCGAGACCAACGTCGAGTTCTGGTCAGCCGTGGTCCTCGACTTCGCCGAGGTTCCGGCACACATGTTCACCTCGATGTTCACCTGCGCCCGAGTAGCCGGCTGGTCCGCGCACACGCTGGAGCAGAAGAAGCTCAACCGCCTCGTGCGGCCGTCGGCGATCTACGTCGGCCCCGGCCCGCGCAAGCCGTTCGATGTCGAAGGCTGGGACAGCATTCCGCACGGCCAGTAACCAACAGCAGCAATTCCTGGCGCGCGCTAAAGCAACGCGCACTCACGGTCTCCGTGAACACAAGTGACAGGGCTCACGCCCTGGGCTGAGACATCCATCGCATGGCGGTCATCTCTGCTCTGGCAGGATGGCCGCCATGCGCATTCCCGCTGAACTGCTGCCCGCAGATGGCCGCTTTTGCTGCGGCCCATCGAAGATCCGGCCTGCCGCGGTCGAGTCCCTGAGCGACGTTGCTCAGTCCTTCCTCGGCACCTCTCACCGGCAGAAGACGGTGAAGGATCAAGTCGCCAGATTGCGGCAGGGCATCTCCAGTTTCTTCGGGCTGCCAGAGGGCTACGAAGTGATCATCGGCAATGGTGGAACGACGGCCTTCTGGGAGGTCGCCACGTTTTCACTGATCCGCGACAAGGCCCAGTTCGCCACGTTTGGTGAGTTCGGCGCCAAGTTCGCCAAAGCCGTCAAGGACGCCCCGTTCCTCAGCGCCCCGACTGTCCACAAAGGAGAGCCCGGCTCGGCCTCGTTCCTCGTCGCCGAGGAAGGCGTTGACGCCTATGGCATCACGCAAAACGAGACGTCCACGGGCGTGGCGGTGCCGGTCGAGCGGGTCGCCGCCGATGGCCTGATGCTGCACGACGCCACTAGCGCCGCAGGTGGCCTGGCCGTCGATTTGACCCAGTCCGATGTGTACTACTTCGCGCCCCAGAAGTGCTTCGCTTCCGACGGCGGGCTCTGGATCGCCCTGCTCTCCCCCGCGGCGATCGCCCGTGCCGAGGAGATCAAAGCCAGTGGCCGCTACATTCCCGCGTTCCTTGACCTGGTCACCGCGATCGAAAACTCGCGGCTGGAACAGACCCTGAACACGCCCGCCCTGGCGACGATCTTCCTTGCCGCGGAGCAAACCGACTGGATGAACGCCCAAGGCGGACTGTCATGGGCGGCCAACCGCACGGCGGAAAGCGCTGGGATCATTTACCAATGGGCGGAGAAATCCGAGGTCGCGACGCCTTTTGTCACCGACCCCGCGCTGCGGTCCAATGTGGTTGCCACGATTGACTTTGCTGACAGTGTCGACGCGGCCAAGCTCGCGAAGGTCTTGCGCGAGAACGGGATCGTCGACACCGAGCCCTACCGCAAACTGGGCCGCAACCAGCTGCGCATCGCGCTCTATCCCGCGATCGAACCGTCCGATGTGCAAGCTTTGACCGCATCTATCGACTGGGTCATCGAGCACCTATAGCGCGGATTCATTTCGCGCGGCGTGGCGGGGTGTCTTAATGGGCACCCGCCACGTACGGTGTCACGTGGAACGTCATGCCGATGCCACATTTCCCCCGTGGACGCGGCACAGAACTTGGGGACGGAGGACAGCGCGTGCGGCCAGTGCGGTTCGTTGCCCTCTCCGAAGATGGTCAAGCACTCGTCCTAGCGGATGAAGTCGGCCGTCTGCTTTCACTGCCGATTGATGAACGAGTCACCACCGCAATCGATCCGGATCGCGCCCCAGCTCCCGGCACTGTGACCATCGCCACAGTCGCCTACGACGGCTCCAACACCTTGTCCCCACGGGACATTCAGGCTCGCATCCGCTCCGGCGAAAGCGCTGATGACGTCGCGCGCATCGCGGGAGTGCCCGTTGACCGCGTGCTGCGTTACGCCGGCCCGGTGCTGCAAGAGCGGGCCATGCTCGCGCAACACGCACGGCGTACCAGGCTGAAGTCCTCTGACAAAGGCGCGACGCTCGCCGATGTCGTTGATGGACGGCTCGCCCAGCACGGCATCGACACCGAGAAGATCTCTTGGGATGCCTACCGGCGCGAAGACGGCACCTGGCGCATTGTCGCGACGTGGCCGTCGGGCAAAGCGACCGCTCAAGCGGTGTGGGAGCTAGACCGCAATCGTCAGCAGGTCGCCCCACACGACGACATGGCGCAATACCTATGTGCCGAGCGGCCGACCCAAATTCTTGGCCAAGACCCGTCCGCTGGTCAGGGTCCTGTCGCGCGCACCGGCCGGGATCTTTCCGGCCACGGTTTGCCAGGCGCGGCCGCGACCGGTGGCCGTCCCAGCCGTGACCCGATCCGGGCTGGCCGCGACGCGCTCATCGCGGCGATGGACCGCCCGATCGGTGCCGGGCCAGGCCGTGGTCTTGACGTGCCCAACGAGGCTCCGCGGCAGCGTCCCGTCGCCCCTAGTGCCTTTGACGCTGATCCTGACGCGCCAAAGGAAGTTCCTGCCGTTCCCTCGCTCGCTGTGCTGCGCCCGCGCCGTCAGACGACCGAGACCAACGCGCAGAACCCCGACAAGCCACGCAAGCGTTTGCCCAGCTGGGACGACGTTTTGTTCGGTGGTGCGCCAGCGGCCCGCGAAAGCTGACGCTTTCCGCGCCTGGGCTTTCCGATGTCCAGGAGAGCTAATGTTCCGGCATGGAATTCACTTCCCTGGGCCGGACCGGCCTGACGGCCAGCAGGTTGTGCCTTGGCACGATGAACTTCGGCCCCAAAACGTCCGAGCCAGATAGCTACGCGATCATGGACCGGGCGCTGGAGCACGGCATCAACTTCTTTGACACCGCTGATGTCTACGGCTGGAAGACCGGCGAAGGGGTCACCGAGCAGATCATTGGCCGGTGGTTCGCCCAAGGCGGCGGCCGCCGCGACAAAGTCGTGCTGGCGACCAAGGTCTACGGCCGGATGGGCGACTGGCCCAACGACCGTGGACTATCGGCCCGGCACATCATCAAGGCCTGCGACGATTCGTTGCGTCGCTTGCAAACCGACTGGATCGATCTCTACCAGATGCACCACGTCGAGCGAACGACGCCGTGGGAAGAGATCTGGCAGGCGATGGAGATCCTCGTCAACTCCGGCAAGGTGCGTTACGTCGGCTCGTCTAACTTCGCTGGCTGGCACCTGGCCACGGCACAGGAATCCGCTAAGGCGCGGCACTTCCTCGGGCTCGTGTCCGAGCAGTGCATCTACAACCTCTTCGAGCGTCACGTCGAGCTGGAGGTCATCCCGGCCGCGCAGCACTACGGCATCGGCATCATCCCTTGGTCACCGCTGCACGGTGGACTTCTGAGCGGCGTGCTGAAGCGGGCCAAGGAAGGCAGCGCCGCCCGCGCCACCGAGCAAGGTGGACGCTCGCAGGACGCGCTCGCCGAAAACCGCGCCACGATCGAGGCCTACGAGAAGCTGGCTGAGTCGCTCGAAGCTGACGCGGCTAACCTCGCGCTCGGCTGGCTGCTGTCGCGGCCGGGCGTCACCGCGCCGATCATCGGCCCGAGAACCCTTGAGCAGCTTGACAATGCGCTCGGAGCACTCGATGTCAACCTGGACAGCGAGACACTGTCGCGTTTGGACGAACTGTTCCCGCCGATCGGTAAGGGCGGCCCCGGCCCCGAAGCGTGGGCTTGGTAGTCAGGACCCGAGTGGCCAGGCCCCTAGCCGGTGATAAGCCGGGTGGGGGCCTAACTCGCTGCGCACCAAGAAAAGCTCGGCCGGACGCCAGGACGGTCCGTGATAGGAGCGCATCGTCTCGATAACGGACCGCTGCAGCTCGTGCTTGGGGCGCGCCAGCGTCAAATGCGGGCGATATTTGCGGTCGTCGGGCTCAATCCTGTTGGCGCGCATGGCAATGCGAACGTGCTTGTTGAGCTTGCGCAACCCGTCGACGTCGCCCGCGACACCGGCCCAAAAGACCGCTTCGCCAAACTGTCCCGTCCCGCTAACGGACACCTCCCCGATAGGAGCCAACAGAGCCTCACCCATCGCCTTCGCCGCCGCGGCCTCATCAGCATCGCCAAGGAAGGCGATCGTGATGTGCCAGCGATCTTCCGGAATATGCTTCTCGAGTCTCAGCTGATCGACCACTTTGGACAGATGGCCGATCACTTCCGGCGGCGGAAACAAAGCGACAAACAGGCTCACACAGCCAGTTTCCCACGCCGCCCGGCGTCAAACGGCACCGCGCGAAGCGGCACGAGACGAAAGCGCGGCAAGGCGTAGGACCAAGCGGCACGGCACGAAGCGGCACCGCGCCAGGCGTGCACTGCGCAGGGCGCGCACGGGACGAAAGCGCGGCAAGGCGTAGGACCAAGCGGCACGGCACGAAGCGGCGCGGCAGGGCGCGAGGACTGACGTGGCGCTAAGGCGGTGGTGTCGGCTAGCCGAGGAAGATGCCGGCGTCGGCGAGGGCTCCTTCGACGCGCAGGCGCTCGATTTCGAGGTCGAGCCCGCCCACCTCGTCTAGATGCTCGTCGATGCCCAGGCAACGGCACGTTGCGGCCAGCGCGCGGTCGTAGTCGGCGTGACTGCGGGGCAACGCCCGAAGCTCTGCCACGACCTGTTCGAACGGGACGTCAGGGGAACCTGCTGGAACCGGGACGGGCAGCCAGGCCGGGGCGATGCCAGCCGCGTTAAGGCGCGTCGCCGCGAAGTTGGTGACCGAATCACGAGCCGAGACAAGCACATCTGACGCGACCCGGGCAGCGGTCGCCCACGGCGGCCCAGCCGGTGGAGCGGGAGCCAAGGCCCGCTCCAGCCGGTCAAGAGTGCGTTGCTCATGCCACGAGTCGCGCACGGCTTCAGCCCGGTGCTTTAGCGACTCCACAACCTCATCAGCACAAATGACAGCAGCGATAGCGGCAGGCATGCCAATGAGCGCGATCACGCCAAGAGTGAGCGGAAGTGCGCTGTCAGTGGCCACGGCAACCACCTTACCGCTCGGTCGGCGTGCTGGCCGACCGTGTATTTGGCCGTGAATTCACTGCGTCGAGATTCTCAAAAGCTCACTGAACTGAGCGACTTTGGCACGATCGCCAGTGATGTCAACCGTCTCGTCCCCGGCACGCCGCCACAGCCAACGCAAAAGCGCGTCAGGAGAACCGGTCACGGTCGCCTGCGCCTGGATGCCGTCGGGAGCTTTGTCCACCGCCATCCGGCTCTCCTTCCAGGTCACCAGAAAATCGCCCACCTGAACCGCACCGTCTGTTGTAGACAGTGGATCGCCGTAATAGTCGGGCCACTCGTTGGCACCCCAGACCAGGAAGATCCGCAGGATCTCGTCGATGCCGTCGAACGCGAGGTCTTCGGCGATGGGCAGGGAGTCAATCCCGGCGGCCAGCTCCGCGTCGATGCGGTGAATGACCGTCTCCTGAGCCATCCGCCGGATCCAGAAACCGACCGTCTGGTCGGGTGAGAACCACGTCTTGGCCGGGCTCTCCGGCGCGCGGGAGGCGAACTCGTCGTTTAGCTCGCTGTAGGCCCGGCGCAGCAGATCGGGCGCGGTCTCGTCGCCGAGGTTGGGCGGCCAGGGCTCCGGATCGGCGTTCAGGCGCATGCACTCGGCCTTATGCAGATAGACGTGCCCGAGGTGGCTGACGAGATCGTCCACCGTCCACTCCGGACACGTCGGAACCTTGACCGCCGGGCCAGCCTGTTTAGTGGCCGCGGTGAACCGGCGATAGTCCGCGTCAAGGGCACTCAGGAAATCCATGCCCGCATGACATCACGCGGCACTGACACTTTCGCTCTGGATCACCTTCACCCGCGGGATCGGCCGCACTTGCAGCGACAACTTCTCCCCCGCGTGCTTGAGCTGCCAGATCAGGGCACTCATCGCGGCCAGCAGAGAGATGCCTCCACCGATCGAGATCGCGGCCTGCGCACCGAGGGTTTCGGCGATCGCGCTGCAGATCATGGAACCCAGCGGAGCCGTACCCAGGAAGATCAGCACGAACAGTGACATGACACGGCCCCGGTACGCGGCGTCGACGCCCAGCTGTATGCGCTGGTTGGCCGCCTGACCCAGGTAGACGGTGCTGAAACCGGTCGGGATGAGCAGCAGCAGCGCGAGCCACATCGTGTTGGCGAAGCCCACCGCGATAGCGAGCACCCCGAAGGACAGCGCCGCGCCTAGGAAGAGGTAAACCGACGGACGTCCCTTGCGGCCCGTACCGGCGAGCGCACCGCCCAGTGCACCGACCGCCAGCGCGGTGTTGAACAGACCGAACGCCGCGGCACCGGTGTTGAACACTGTCTTGGCGAGCAATGCCAGCGTGATCTGAAAGTTGTAGCCGAACATCGCGATGACAGAGATCGTCACCATCGGCAAGAGCAAGTCGTGACGCTGCCGCACATAGCGGATGCCATCGGCGATCTTCGCCTCGGTTGCCGACGTGGGCACCAGCTCGGCACGGAAGAGCGCGGCGGGGTTGATCCGGATCTGCATGATGACGGGCGCGATCGCCATCACGGTGCTAGCCAGGAAGACGGGGCCTAGCCCCAGCCCGGCGATGGCCACACCGGCCAGCGCTGGCCCGGTGATCCGGGCGGTTTGAAACGTCGCCGCCGACAACGACAAAGCGTTGGGCAGCAACGGTTTTCCGACGAGTTCGGACACAAACGACTGCCGCACCGGCGTTTCGATGGCCTGCGCGATACCCATCAGCAAGGCGAACACCAGCAGCATCCACAGCTGGATGACACCGGTCGCGACAAGAACGGCCTGCGCGATGGCAAGAACAGCCCAGGCTCCGTTGGAAAAGATGAGTAGCTTGCGCTTGTCGAAACGGTCCGCGAGGGAACCGGCATAGAGCGTAAGCAGAAGGACCGGCACGAACTGTGCCGCGGTTACCACACCTAGGGCGGTCGCGGAGTTGTCGGTCAGCTCCAGGACTAACCAGTCCTGTGCGACGACCATCATCCACACGCCGATGAGTTTGATCAGCTGGCCGGTTGCGAAAAGTCTGTAGTTGCGGACCGTTAGGGAACGGAAGGTGGTGCTCAGTCGCGCCCGCACGTGTTGCACATCTCCTTATCTGTTTCCTATGCCCGGGCGAGTGCCTCCAAAATGGATGCGGCCCGGGCGACTGTGTCACGTTCACCGGGCGTCAGATTCGCTAATTTGCTGGCTAGCCATTCGTCTCGCATTTTCTGATACGAGACGAGCACGGCGGCTCCTTCTGCGGTGGCGGACAGCAATACCTGCCGTCCGTCGGTCGGGTGGGGGGTCCTCTGAACCAGATGCCGCTCTTCCAGCTTGGCCACGATCTTCGTCATGGTCGGTGGCTGCACCCGCTCGACGTCGGAGAGCTCGCGAAGCGTGAGCGCGCCGCCGAGGTGAAGGCTGGTAAGTGCGGACAGTTGGGTCACCGTGAGATCGCCAACGGGGCGTTCCTGACGCAAGCGCCGGTTTAGCCGGGTGATGGCATCACGAAGGCGCACCGTAATCTCCGCGGGCGTCTCAGTCATCGCCATCACCTGCTCCATCACGATCATTAGCCTAACTAATTAGCCTTGCTAACATCCACGCTATTTCAGGATGACGTCCGTCACGCCACGCAGGAAATAGAGGATGAACAGCGCTGCAACTACCCAAAGCAGCGGATGTACCTCGCGGGCTTTGCCGCGTACGAGCTTTATCAGTGCATAGGTGATGAATCCTGCCCCGATGCCGTTCGAGATGGAATAGGTGAACGGCATAAGGACGATGGTGAGAAAGGCCGGGATGGCGATCTCGTAGTCCGACCAATCGATGTTCTTGACACCGATCATCATAAGGAAGCCCACCACGACCAGGGCGGTCGAGGCCGCTTCGAACGGAACAACGGCCACCAACGGGGCCATGAACATCGCGACGAGGAACAGCGCACCAGTGATCAGATTGGCGAACCCGGTGCGGGCTCCTTCGGCGACACCGGCCGCACTCTCGATATAAGAGGTGTTGCTTGAGGTGCTCGCCGCACCACCGGCAGCCGCTGCGATGGAGTCCACGAGGAGGATCTCCTTGGCCCGGGGCACCGACCCATCCTTCGTGACGAGGCCACCTTCCTGGCCAACCGCGACCATGGTGCCCATGCTGTCGAAGAAGTCAGTAATGAGAAGGGTGAAGACGAACATCGCGCACACCAGCGGGCCCGCCTTGGCCCACGAGTCGAGCACATTGAACTGGCCGATCAGGGAAAGGTCGGGCACAGCGAACCAGGTTTTGGGGATCTCGGGAACGTTGAGGCTCCAGCCACGCGCGCCCGGGCCGATCTTCGCGATGGCCTGCACGACGATGGCGATGACCGTCGTCGTCACGATGCCAATCAGCAAGGCGCCCTTCACTTTGCGCACCATGAGCACGATGGTCAGCAGCAACCCGAGCACGAAAACCAGCCCGGGCCATGTGACGATTTTGCCGCCGATGCCAAGGCCAATCGGGGGTGCGCCGACGCCGGTGGACTTGACGAATCCCGCGTCCACGAAGCCAATCAGCGCGATGAATAGTCCAATCCCGACCCCGATCGCCGCCTTCAGCTGGGTGGGGACGCTGTGGAAGATGGCCGTTCGCAGGCCGGTCAGCACCAGCACGGCGATGATGAGACCTTCGATGACGACGAGGCCCATCGCGTCGGCCCAGGTCATCTTCGGCGCGATCTCATAGGCGACCATCGCATTGACGCCGAGACCGGCTGCCAGCGCCAGGGGGAACCGGCCAACGACACCCATAAGGATCGTCATCAGCCCGGCAACAAGCGCCGTCGCCGCCGCGATCTTCGGGATGCCGTCGGCACCACCGAGCTTGGCTTCGTTGCCGTCGAGGGCGCCATGCAGGATCAGGGGGTTAAGAACCACGATGTAAGCCATCGTGAAAAAGGTGGCCAAGCCACCCCGCACCTCGCGGGACATCGTCGACCCACGGGAGGAAATCTCGAAATAGCGGTCGAGGCGGTTACGCATGAGGAGAGGGTAGTGGTACACCTTCACTTCCATGAGGAAGAATGGCTGACGTGACAAGGACCGCGACTCGCCCCTCCACCGCCAAACTCGACCAGGTTTGCGCCGCTGCCGTCGACATCGCCCGCTCGGCGCTGACGGAAGACCCGGCGCACGTTGGTGCGCATTTGGGTGCGGTGGCCGAAGGCGACCGCGTCGTCACCCATTACTTCGCCTGTGATCTGCCTGGTTACAAGGGCTGGCAGTGGGCCGTGACGGTGACCCGCATTCCGCGCAGCAAGCACGTGACGGTGTGCGAAAGCGTGCTGCTTCCCGGCTCCGAGGCCTTGCTGGCGCCGGGCTGGATTCCGTGGCACGAGCGGCTGCACCCCGGTGACCTTGGCGTGGGCGACCTGCTGCCAACACCGGCCGAAGACGACCGGCTCACGCCGGGATACATGCTTTCGGGCGACCCGGCGATCGATGACGAGGTGTGGGAGCTAGGTCTTGGCCGCCCTCGCGTGCTCTCGCCAGCAGGACGCGCTGATGCTGCCGAGCGGTGGTACGAGGGCGATCACGGCCCCGACGCCCCGATCTCAGCGGCAGCGCCCAAAGCGGCCCGCTGCTTCTCGTGCGGTTTCTACCTTCAGCTCGCGGGAGCGCTCGGACGGGTGTTTGGCGTGTGTTCCAACGTCTACACGCCCGACGATGGCCGGGTCGTTTCCCGCGATCACGGCTGCGGCGGGCACTCGGAGATCCTCATTGAGGAGACCACGATCCCAGCGCCGCCGACCGTTTACGACGACTCGGAAATCGACGAAGTCTAAAGCTGTGCTTCGATGCGCGCTGCCGCTTCGGTGAGCGCGCCGAGGGCGGCCCCGATCTGCCACGAACCCCGGTCACGTGGGCCGACAATGTTGGAAACAGTGCGCAGTTCGCCAAACGCGACCCCGGCGAGGTCTGCCGCGCACGCCACGCCGTAGCCCTCCATGCCTTCGGCGACCGCCGTCGGGTAGCGCTCGATCAGCGTTTCGAGGCGTTCCTTGGTACCGGTGACGGTGGAAACCGTGAGCACGTCGCCCACGTGAGCGTCTGGCATTGCTGACCGCAGCATGGTCAGCAGTTTCTGGTCTACGACCATCATGGTGGTGCCGAACCCGAGTTCGTCGAGGCTGATGAAGCCGTCTGGCGAATCAGCACCCAAGTCGGCCGCGCAGATGCGTGCCGCGACTGCCGTTCCGCCAAGGGGCAACCCGATGCCGCCACCGATGCCCGCGTTCAGGACCGCCGTGTAACGCCCGTTGGCCAGCGTCAGCAGTTTGGCCGTGCCAGCGGCTGCCGCCGCCACCCCAACGCCAACCGGTGCGACGGTCACTGGGCTGTCAGGGGACAGTCCTTTTAGGACAGCTTCAGCTTCGGCAGCCACCGCCGTAACGATCAGAAGGCTCACGGGGTCCAGTATTACCGCTGATCATCCAGGGAGGACGGGCGGTAGGTGGTGTAGCTGTCGGTCCGCGCGGGGGGCAGCGCTTGGTTGGGCACGATCTGCCCTTGGATCACGGTCGGGTGTGCCACGGCCGAGCCCGGCGCGGCCGGGCGGGGCAGCTTCACGGTCATCACCGCGGCGGCGGTCAGCAACAGGGCCGATATCCACAGCGGGAACGAGGGGGCGAACAAGCCGACCAAGGCGGTGGCGACTCCACTGAACACGCCTAGCAGCAGACCGGCGGCGGTCGCCCGGAACCACGCGCCCCAGCTGGCACCTTGCTGCGCCCAGATAACTCCCAGCAGCACCTGCACCGTCAGCGCGAATCCCGGCAGCACGAGCAAGGCCGCCCACTCGGTTGGCAGCCATTGCGCGGTGAGCACGGTCCACGTCGCTTGCCCGGCCAGGATGAGCCCCGCGGCGAGGCGGCCTGGCCGCAGCAGCGCCGCGACCGTGGTGGTCACGAGCACCAGGAGCACGAGGAAGACGTGCCAAAGCTGTGGCTCGGTGCGGGCGACCAGCAGACCGGCGATCATGGCCAGGTCAGCGGCGATGACAACCGCCTGAACGTCAAGCAGGCCGGTCAAATGCGGCGTCGCCGCGGCACCTAAAGCTCGCTGCCGGCCCGTCTGCCGGGCCAGCCAGCCCAGCCCAGCGCCAAAGCGGCGAAAAACACGTAGCAGCAGATCGGCGAGCGCACGGAGCACGAACATGGATAGCATCTTGCCGTGTCCAAGCAACAGACGGTGGATCCGCCAATGGTTCCGTTCGCGATCGCCGGGATAGCCGCGTTCGCGATCGCCGCGCTGGCCGTCTGGATCGCCGATGGCCCGACGAGCTGGCTTCAGGTCTGCCTCGCTGGCGTGATCTGGGGAATCCCCGGCCTGCTCACGATGATCGTGCATGACCGCAACCGGAGCAGGCAGCACAGCGATGCCGGCTAACAACGACGAAGCGACCGCACGACCGCAAACGGCCAGCACATCTAGCACCAGGGCCGGCGAAAGAGGCTCTAACGCATTGAAGATCGCGTTTTCGCCGTGTCCTAACGACACGTTCGTCTTTCATGCTCTCGTCCACGGGCTTATCGAAGACACGCCCGCGTTTGACGTCACGTTCGCCGATGTCGATGTGACCAATACGGCCGCACTCGACGGGAAGTTCGACCTCGTCAAGGTCAGCTACGCCGCGCTGCCTTGGCTGCTCGATCAGTACACCCTGCTGGATTGTGGTGGGGCCCTCGGACGCGGCTGCGGCCCCCTGGTCGTGACCAATGGCAAGCCGATGCGCAAGATCGCCGTTCCCGGTGACCGCACGACGGCCTATCTGCTGTTCCGCCTGTGGGCGCAGCGTTCCGATTTAGACATCGAGGTCGTGCCGTTTCACCAGATCATGCCGGGTGTCGCGAACGGACAGTTCGACGCGGGTCTCGTGATCCACGAAGCCCGCTTCACGTACCAGAACTACGGCCTGTCCATGTTGCAGGACCTCGGCGAATGGTGGGAGTCGGACACGGGTTTGCCGATTCCGCTGGGCGCGATTCTAGCCAAGCCGGAGATCGCCGAGCAGGCCACGCGATGGATCAAGGCGAGTGTCAGGCACGCGTGGGCGCATCCCGAGGCGAGCCGTGAGTTCGTGCGGGAGCACGCGCAGGAGATGGATCCTGACGTGCAGCGTCAGCACATTGCCTTATATGTCAACGAATTCACCGAGGACCTGGGCGAGGCTGGATACGAAGCGGCCCGGGCGCTGCTGGCCCGGGCCGCCGAAGCTGGTCTGACTCCACCTGTTAGAACTCAAGCTCTTTCGCGATAACGTGCAGCACCTCGGCGATCGGCTTAGCCGTCTTCTTGTCCGGGTAGCGGCCCCGCTTGAGGTCGGGCAGGATCTTTGCTTCCAGCACCTTGATCATGTCTTCGATCAGGGTGTTGAGCTCGTCGGCCGGACGGCGTTTGCTCAGCCGTTCCGCCTCCACTAACGACGGTGGCGCTTCTAGCACCTTCACCTGCAGCGCCTGATCACCCTTGCGGCCAGCGGCTATGCCGAACTCGACCTTCTGGCCCGGCTTCAGCCCTTCGACTCCTGCCGGGAGGGCGGCCTTGTGCACGAAGACATCGTCTCCCTCATCACGGGTGAGGAAACCGAATCCCTTCTCCGTGTCGTACCACTTCACACGACCCGTTGGCACCGCTGGAACACCTGCTTCTTCTATAGAGCGTTTAGAACAGGTTAGCGATCGTGAGGCCAGGCCCCAACCGCAATCCCCGTCCACCCAACTTCATCAATATTGACTTACGAAGATCATGAGACTAAAGTCACTCTCACTTTTAAGAAAGTTAACTAATTACTCATCAGAGAGCGCTCAAAGGAGTGGCTGATGAAACGCATCCTGTTGGTATTAGCGCTGGTCATATCGGGCGCTATCGTCGCTACCCCCGCCTCGGCGGCGGAGTTCGCCGTTAATGGCGGATTCGAATCTGGATCGCTGTCGCCCTGGTCTTGTACCGGCGGAACCGGCAGCGTCGTGTCCTCCCCGGTTCGCTCTGGAACCAAAGCGCTCCAAGGCGCAGCGTCCGCATCGGACAATGCCAAGTGCAGCCAGACCGTCACCGGCTTGGTCTCAGGCACCGCTTACACCCTGACCGGCTGGTTCCGGGGGAACTACACCTACCTTGGCGTCGAAGGTGGCGCGTCCACCTGGCAGCCGAGTAGCACGTCCTTCGTGCAGCTCACCGTCAACTTCACGGCGAGCGGCAGCAGCGCGACGATCTACACCCACGGCTGGTACGGCCAAGGCACGTACCACGCCGACGACATCTCGCTGCAAGGCGCTGGTGGCTCAGGTGTTCCGGGCGCGCCCGGTGCTCCGAGCGTTACCAGCACGACTAACAGCTCGATCTCGCTGAGCTGGGGTGCCTCGTCCGGAACCGTTACGGGATACCGGGTTTACGAGGGCACCACGCAACGCGCACAGGTCACCGGCACCAGCACCATGATCTCGGGACTTGGCGCTTGCACGGCACACACGTACACGATCCGCGCGTACAACTCCAACGGTGAGTCCCCGGCCAGCGCGCCGGTCACCGGGACGACGCTGGGTTGCGTGGGCGTGCCGGGCACCCCTGGCGCACCGAGCGTCACCGGCACCACGAACACCTCGATCTCCCTGTCTTGGGGCGCCTCGTCCGGAACCGTTACCGGATACCGGGTTTACGAAGGCTCCACCCAGCGGGCTCAGGTCACCGGCACCACGGCGACGATCAGCGGCCTAGCCGTCTGCTCGGCGCACACGTACACGATCAAGGCGTACAACAGCAGTGGCGAATCGGCGAACAGCTCGCCGGTTAGCGCGACGACGACCGGTTGCACCACGGTCCCGGGCGCGCCGTCGAACCTGTCGGTCACGGGCACCACCAACACCTCGATCTCACTGAGCTGGACCGCGTCGACCGGAACCGTTACCGGATACCGGGTTTACGAGGGCACCACGCAACGCGCACAGGTCACCGGCACCTCGGCCACGATCAGCGGACTGGGCACCTGCACCAACCACACCTACACGGTGAAGGCCTACAACGCTAACGGTGAATCCCCCGCCAGCAACTCGGCCAGTGGTTCCACCACGGGCTGCACCGGTGGCGGCAACAAGCTGCTCGGCTACTTCGTGCAGTGGGGCGTTTACCAGCGTGGTTACCACGTGAAGAACATCCACACGAGCGGCTCCGCGGCGAAGCTGACGCACATCAACTACGCGTTCGGCAACGTTCAGGGTGGCGCTTGCACCATCGGTGACATGTACGCCGACTACGACCGCTTCTACAGCGCGGCCGAAAGCGTCGACGGCGTGGCCGACACGTGGGACGCGGGCGCCCTGCGCGGCAGCTTCAACCAGCTGCGCAAGCTCAAGCAGATGTACCCGCACATCAAGGTTCTGTGGTCGTTCGGCGGCTGGACCTGGTCCGGCGGCTTCGGCCAGGCCGCGGCTAACCCGACCGCGTTCGCCAACTCCTGCTACAACCTGGTTGAGGACCCCCGCTGGGCCGACGTCTTCGATGGCATCGATCTGGACTGGGAGTACCCGAACGCTTGTGGTCTCACGTGTGACACGAGTGGGTACAACTCGATCTCGACCATGATGCAGGCGGTCCGTAACCGGTTCGGTTCGGGCAACCTGGTGACGGCGGCCGTGACGGCTGACGGTAACTCCGGCGGCAAGGTCGACGCGGCCAACTACCTGGGCGCGTCGCAGTACCTCGACTGGTACAACGTCATGACGTACGACTTCTTCGGCGCGTTCGCCGCTCAGGGTCCGACGGCTCCACACTCGGCGCTGAGCTGCTACGCCGGCATGCCCACCGCGGGCTTCTGCACGGAGACAGCGATCGCCAAGTACAAGGCCATCGGGGTGCCAGCGTCGAAACTCCTTGTCGGCATTGGGTTCTACGGCCGGGGCTGGACTGGGGTAACGCAGACAGCGCCGGGCGGAAGTGCCACGGGCGCCGCTCCGGGAACCTATGAGGCAGGCATCGAGGACTACAAGGTGCTCAAGAACACGTGCCCGCCAACGGCCACCTTCGCCGGCACTTCGTATTCCAAGTGCGGCAGCAACTGGTGGAGCTACGACACGCCAAGCACCATCGGCGGCAAGATGAACTACGCCAAGGCTCAAGGGCTCGGCGGCGCCTTCTTCTGGGAACTGACTGGTGACACCACTAACGGTGAACTGATCACGGCCATGAAGAACGGTCTCAACTAGTCACCTAGTACAACGCCCGGCCGTAGGTCCTACGGCCGGGCTATTTTTATACCGCGATGACCTACGACTTTGCCGAAGCTTTGCGAGCGCTGCCCGACGACGCGTTGGGTGCGCTGCTTCGGCTGCGCCCTGACCTGCTCGTTCCGGTGCCGTCCGACACGAGCGCGCTCGCGGGACGGGCGCAGTCCCGGGTGTCGGTCGCGCGTGCCCTGGATGGGCTAGATCAGTTCACGCTGGAAATTCTCGACGGGCTCCGGCTGCTTTCGGCACCGACCATGTCCGCGCTGCTCGCTCTTACTGACAACCACGAGGGGGTACGCGGTGCGGCCGACCGCCTTAGAGCCCGTTTTCTGATCCTGGGTGATGAGGATGAGCTCTACCTAGTACCAGCGATTGAAGAGGTTTGTTCGCCGTTTATCGCTGGATTGGGGCGCCCCGCGGCCGATCTTGGTGCTGACATCGCGGATCTCATGGGTGACGCGGCGAAGATGCGCCGGACCTTGCTCAGTGCTTCCCCACAGGCCCGGGCGATGCTCGACCGGCTCGCGCAGGGGCCGCCGATCGGCACGACGTCGGCGGGCAGCGATGCCGTCGAGTGGCTGATCGAGCACAACCTGCTGGCCGAGGTGTCCGATGGTGTCGTTGAGCTGCCGCGTGAGCTGGGGCTGTTGCTACGCCGGGAAACCGGGCCGCTCGGGCACCTGCACCCCGCACCACCCGAAGCGGCTGGATCACCGAAGGATATGTCCCTTGTGGACAAAGCCGGTGCGGGCCAGACCATGAGCGCGGTGCGGCACACCGAGGAGTTGCTGGAGGCCATCGCCGCCGATCCGATTCCCGTGCTGCGTGGCGGAGGGTTTGGTGTGCTGCCGCTGCGGCGTTTGGCCAAAGCGACCGGACTGTCCGAACAGGACACCGCGGTGTTCATTGAGACCGCTTATGCGGCCGGTCTTCTCGGCGAGCTGGACACCGCGACCGATACCTTCTTCACGCCCACGACAAGCTACGACCTGTGGCGTGGTGCCCCCCTGGCGCAGCGGTGGGCCAGGCTCGCGTGGGCATGGCTCGCCATGACACGGCAGCCGTTCCTCGCGGGCAGCCGTGATGAGAAGGACCGTCCGATGACTGTCCTATCTCCACAGCTGGAGCGGGCGGGCGCGCCTGACATCAGGTTCACGGTGCTGGAAGCCCTTGATACACCTGGGTTCGCGCCGACGGCCGATGAACTGATCGCGATTCTGCGCTGGCACGCCCCACGCCGGATGCGCAACCGCGAAGGGGCTCACCGCAGTGCTTTGCGTGAAGCGGGCCTGATGGGGCTGACCGGGCACGGGGCGCTGACGGGCTATGCGACAGCGCTTTTGCGGTCGTCTCCCGACGATGATCCGCTCGGGGTGCGAGACGCTTCACCGACCGCAGCCGAGCGGCTCGACAAGCTCCTGCCACCACCCGTCGATCACCTGCTGGTGCAAGCCGATCTTTCCGTGGTGGTTCCCGGCCCGGCCGAGCCCGGTCTGGCCAGTGAACTCGACGTGATCGCTGAGCACGAGTCAGGCGGCGGGGCGAGTGTCTATCGCGTAACTCCCGCGAGCATCCGGCGTGCCCTGGACAGTGGCTACTCCGCGCACGATCTGCACAGCCTGTTCAAGCGGCGCTCCCGGACGGCGGTCCCGCAAGCGCTGACCTACATGATCGACGACATCGCCCGCACTCACGGTGGCCTGCGCACCGGCGCCTCCGGCGCCTACCTGCGCAGCGAAGACGAGGCCCTGATCGCCACCGTCCTGGCGGACCGTTCACTGGGCGACCTGAACCTGCGACGGCTCGCCCCGACCGTACTCATCACGCCGTTCCCCGGCCCTCGCCTGCTCCAGGCGCTGCGTGAAGCTGGATACACGCCCGTGCCCGAGGACGCCTCGGGAGCGACCGTCCTGTCCAAGCCCAAGGTCAAACGTGCCTCGGGCCGGTCCGGCAAGCAGCCCGTTTTCGGATCCCTCAGTGACGCGACGGTCAACGGCATCGTTGAGGACATCCGCCGGGGTGACGCACGTTTGCGTGCCGCGTTGCGTGCGCCGGCCGAAGTGCGTGCCGCGGCCGGGCACCCGATGTCCTCCCTGACCGCCGTTCAGGCGCACAGTCAGGCGCTTTCCGTGCTCCAGCAGGCGGTGCGGGAGAAGGCGCGAGTGTGGGTCGGCTACGTTGACGCGCACGGTTCCCAGGCTTCACGGCTCGTGCGGCCGGTCTCGATCGGGGCCGGCTACCTGCGCGCCGAGGATGAGCGCACGCAGATGCTGCATACTTTCGCGCTACACCGGATCACTGCGGCCGCTCCGGCCACGGAGTGACGATCTTTATGCCAATCTGAAGAGGTGAGCACACGAGCCGTGGTGGTCGCCTCAGTGGTGGGCGTCGGCCTCATCGCCTGGTTCTTCGTCGCGTGGCTGCTGCTGGGGCGCAACGTCGTCGACGCAGCAGGAGAGTCAGTCGGCAGTGGACTGGTTCTCCTGCTGGTCGTATCGATCGGCGCCATGGTGCTCAAGCGGGGCGAAAAGACCTAGCCCCACTTATCCCCGTTAGCACCACAAAATCAAGACGCATAGGACATGCTCACGGTTGATGGAAACCCGTGAATTCATCCGATCAGGTACCCGGACGGTGGCCGAACACCTTAACCGTGTCGCCCTCATCGAGGGCGTCATAGAAGGCGACCGCGTCCTGACGCAGCAGGTTGACACAGCCGTGCGATCCGTTGGCCGCGTTGTGCAAATAGGACGTCGTCTCGTGGAAGCCGATGTCGTTGTTGAACGACATCCAGTACGGCAGCCACACCTTGTAGGGCTTGGACCAGTCCTTGAGCGTCTTCCAGTCCACTGTGTACGTGCCCGTCGGGGTCGCGAAATCCTTCATCCCGGTGCGCGTCACGGTCGGCCCGAGCAGAAGCTTGCCGTCGCGCATGACCCACGTGGTCTGGTTTGTCAGGTCAACGCAGGCGACGGTTCCGTAGCGGGACGCGCCGCAGTCAGCGGTGTTGGTGTTCAGGAGGCGCTGCGCCACGTTCTTGGTGGACTCGCCAGCGATGCCATCGAAGGGGCGAATGTCGAAGCGCTCCTGGAACGCCTTGATGCCGTCACAGTCGGTGCCTTTGGGTATGCCAACCTTTTGCATCGCCAGCTCGACGGTTTCGGCATGACTTCCGCAGGTCGTCACGTTGCTAGCGGGCGGGGTGGTTTCCGACGGGGTGGGGCTGGGAGACGGACTTGGGCTCGGGCTGGGGTTCTGACCGCCGCCGACCGGCCCGGGCGCGGGCACTGGGGGTGCCGCTCCGCCGCACGCTGCCAGACCCGCCGGGATCAACACGGCGAGCACGCCGGCGGCCGCGACCTGACGCCATTTCACGCGCCGGTTCGACCCGCGCGGACGCGAACTCCGCATCTTTGTTTCCTCCCCCGTAATCTGGACTGTTGACCCTACCTATGCGAGGTTCGCGATGACCACCGGTCCATTGATCGTCCAGTCCGATAAGACCCTGTTATTAGAGGTAGATCACAGTGACGCCACCGCCTGCCGGATGGCCATCGCTCCTTTCGCCGAGCTGGAACGCTCCCCCGAGCACATCCACACCTACCGTTTGACACCGCTCGGGCTGTGGAACGCCAGGGCGGCCGGGCACGACGCGGAACAGGTGATCGACGCCCTGCTTAAATTCAGCCGGTACCCCGTGCCGCACGCGCTTTTGGTCGACGTCGCCGAGACGATGGACCGCTATGGGCGCCTTCAGCTTGTGAGCGACCCGGCACACGGTCTGGTGCTCAAAGGCCTCGATCGTGCCGTGCTGACCGAAGTGGCCAAGTCGAAGAAACTCGCCGGGATGCTCGGCGCGAAGCTCGATGACGACACGATCGCGGTGCACCCCTCCGAACGCGGCCGGCTCAAGCAAGCCCTGCTCAAGCTCGGCTGGCCCGCCGAAGATCTCGCCGGTTATGTCGACGGCGAGGCTCACGAGATCTCGCTGCGAGAGGACGGCTGGCGGCTGCGTTCCTACCAGCAGCAAGCGGTGGAGCACTTCTGGGCGGGCGGTTCCGGTGTCGTGGTGCTGCCTTGTGGCGCTGGCAAGACGCTGGTCGGCGCGGCCGCCATGGATCTGGCGAAGACGACGACCTTGATCCTCGTGACGAACACCGTGGCTGGCCGTCAGTGGAAGCGCGAGCTTCTGGCGCGTACGACGCTGACCGAAGAGGAGATTGGCGAATACTCCGGCGAACGCAAGGAGATCCGTCCCGTCACCATCGCGACCTACCAGGTGCTGACCACGAAACGGGGCGGTGTCTTCCCGCACTTGGCGGTCTTCGACGCCCGCGACTGGGGTCTGATCATTTACGACGAGGTGCACCTGTTGCCCGCGCCCATCTTCCGCTTCACCGCCGACCTGCAAGCCCGCAGGCGCCTGGGACTGACCGCCACGCTCATCCGCGAGGACGGTAAGGAAGGCGACGTGTTCAGTCTCATCGGGCCGAAACGCTTTGACGCACCGTGGCGTGACATTGAAGCTCAGGGATGGATCGCCCCGGCCGACTGCACCGAAGTGCGCGTGACGCTGACCGATGAGGAACGCATGCGTTACGCGGTCGCCGAAGCCGAAGAGCGTTACCGCGTCGCCTCCACGGCACGCTCGAAACTGCCTGTGGTGGAAGCGATTGTGGCCCGGCACGCGGGCGATCAAGTGCTCGTCATCGGCGCCTATCTCGACCAGCTGCATGAGCTGGGAGAACACCTGGGCGTGCCGGTCATTCACGGTGCCACGACAAACAAGGAACGTGAGCGGTTGTTCGACGCGTTCCGGGCCGGGGAGGTCAGCACCCTCGTGCTGTCCAAAGTGGGCAACTTCTCCATCGACCTGCCCGAAGCGACGGTCGCGATCCAGGTGTCGGGCACGTTCGGCTCACGGCAAGAGGAAGCCCAGCGGCTGGGACGGGTCTTGCGGCCCAAATCCGATGGGCGGCAAGCACACTTCTACACCGTGGTCGCCCGCGACACGATCGACACCGAGTACGCGGCGCACCGGCAACGGTTCCTCGCCGAGCAGGGCTACGCCTACACCATCATCGACGCGGCCGATCTCGTTAAGTGAGCAGGCCTTCGTGGAGATCGCCGAGTTCTTCAACGCGCTCAAGCATCGTGTGCAGCGTGAAGTCCTCGGCGGTAAACGCGCCATCGGTGACCTCGTCCCACGTCAGGGGCGCGGAAACGGTGGGGCGATAACCGGCGCGTAATGAGTACACGCAAATGGTTGTCTTATAAGGGTTGTTCTGGCTCCAGTCGATGAAGACCTTGCCTGGGCGCAGCCTCTTTTCCATCTGGTCCACGATGAGGTCAGGCGCCGCTTTGGCGAACTCGGTGGCGATGGCTTTGGCATAGTCCGAAGTGGACTGTTTGACCTTGGGGGCGAGGCAAGAAACCTGCATGCCCTTCTTGCCGGAGGTCTTGGCGAAGGCCTCAAGCCCTTCCTCGGCAAGGCGATCCCTTAGGACAAGGGCGACTGCCCGGCACTCGTCGAGGCCGGCGGGCTCGCCCGGGTCAAGGTCGAACACGAGCCGGTCGGGCTGCTTGCCCACCTTCCACTGCGGCGTATGCAACTCCAGCGCGGCGAGATTGGCCAGATAAACCAGGGTGCTGAGGTCTGGGCACATCACTAGCCCGTCAGGACTCGTTTCGACCCAGCGCGGCACTCCCGATGGTGGGTTCTTCTCGAACCAGCCCTCGTCACCAGCGTTGTGCGGGAACCGTTTGCGGGTAACCTCCCGGCCCTGCAGGTGCGGCAGGAGGTAGGGCGCGACTCGCGTGTAGTAGTCGATGATTTCGCCCTTGGTCGTGCCATCGGGATAGAGCTCTTTGTCCAGGTTGGAGATACTCAGCGTACGGCCGTCGACGTTAACTCTCATCTATGCATTCCGTGGGCAGCTTGTCGGGGCGCATGCGCAGGAACACGGGGAACCGCAGTCGTTTGTCCGGGGTGATATCGCCATATCGCACCTCCACCACGAGCAATGGTTCCACATAGTTTCCCTTTTCGGCGGGGCCCGCAAACGGCGAGTCCGGCCGGGCCAGCTCCTTGAGCACGGGCAGCAGTTGCGCTTCGGTGGCCGACGTGATCCCACCACCGACTCGCCCGCGATAGGCCAGCCCTTGCGGCGTCGGTGATCCGACGAGCAGCGCGCCTAGCTTGCGGACTCCTTCACGCCATCCGCCGATGATGAAATCGTTGGTACGAAAGAACTTTGATTTGATCCAGTCCGGTGAGCGGACGCCAGGACGGTAAAACGAGTCGAGCCTCTTGGCCATAACGCCTTCCAGGCCAAGCTCTTTCGCCGCCTCAGTCGTCGCCTCACGGTCGGTGAAACGTGGGCTTATCGTGAGGTCGAGTTCTTCGAGAAGTTCCCTGCGCCGGGCATAGGTCAGCTCGGGGAGGATGACATCGAACGCGACGAACACCGGCTTCACGCCCTGCTGCATGGCGTTGAAACTGGGCAGCCCTTTGGCGTTGAAGGCGACCAGTTCACCGTCGATCGGCACGCCGAAGTCGGGCAGCTCCGGCCCGGAAAGCTGAAGTCCCGACCGGCCGTAATAGCGCTCGTCGGTGTAGATGGCCCGGAAGCCATCCCACTTCACCTCAAAGGCCCACCCCGGCCCGCGCGGCAACTCCCCCGGCGTAGCCATCATCGGCCTCAGGCTGGTCACACTCCCCCTCGCCCTCCTACTGCTGCGGCAATGGCGCGGCCTTCGTCTCGCGGTCTTCGGGATGCGCGTTCTTATGCGGCCTTCGCCTTGCGGCCTTCGGTATGCGCGTTCTTATGCGGCCTTCTTCTTGGTCGTCTTTGCGGTGACGGTCTTCTTGGCGGGTGTCTTTGTGGCGGCTGCGGTCTTCTTCGCAGCTTTCTTGGCGGGTGTTGCTTTCTTGGCGGGTGTTGCTTTCTTGGCGGGTGTTGCTTTCTTGGCTGCCGCCTTGGTCGCCTTCTCCGGCTCGGCCTTCGCGGTTGCGGCCTTCTTAGCGGCGGTCTTCTTCGCGGGCTTTTCTTCCGGCGCCTCCGCGGCTTTGGCGGCCTTCTTGATCGGTGTAACGGTGGCGGACTTACCGCGGTCGGCTGGCTCGTCACGGGCCGCGCGGGCGCGCTCGACGCTCGCGCGCAGGGCTGCCATGAGGTCGATCGTCGGGGCGACCGGTTCCTCGGTCGTCGGCTGGATGACGGTGTCCTGCTTACCGATCTTCACGTCGATGACCTGTTGCAGGGCTTCACGATAGGAGTCACTGAACTCGTCAGGGTTGAAGTCACCGGCCATCGAGTCGATCAGGGACTCAGCCATCTTCAGCTCTTGTGGCCGCAGCTTCGTGTCGTCCTCAAGGAAGCCAAAGTCGGGTTTACGCACCTCATCGGGCCAGAGCATGGTGTTGAGGACGAGCACTCCGTCGCGTACGCGGACCGTCGCGAGCGTTTCCCGCTGACGCAACGCCACTTTCACTACGGCGACTCTGTCTACATGGGACAGTGAGTCTCTGAGCAGCAGATATGGCTTAAGTCCCGCGGCACCATCGGGCTCCAGGTAGTAAGCCTTGTGGTACAGGATGGGGTCGATCTGTTCCGTGGGGACGAACTCGAGCACTTCGATCGCCCGGGAGGAAGTCAGGGGGAGGTCTTTGAAGTCCGCGTCCGTGAGCACGACGATCTCGCCGCCGCCCACGTCATAACCTTTGGCAATCTGGTCGAAAGAGACCTGCTCGTTGCACACGGAGCAGACTCGCTGGTACTTGATCCGCCCACCGTCGGCCCGGTGGACCTGGTTAAAGCGGATGTCTTTCTCTTCGGTGGCCGAATAAAGCTTGACTGATATCGATACCAGCCCAAACGAGACAGCGCCCTTCCAAATAGCCCGCATATATGAAAGCTACTGTGGTCCGCATGGGATCGGTTGAAGATTGGCAGAACTCTTATCACGGCAAGCTCCGCACCGCCCTGCCTGACGCGACGCTCATGCTGATCGCTGGGCGCGGCATTCTCCGCGATGAGCAGGGCAGAGTTCTTTTGATCAAGCGCGCTGACAACGGCAACTGGGCCTTTCCCGTGGGCGGAATGGAAATCGGGGAAAGCCTCCCGCAATGCGCTATCCGCGAGACGCACGAGGAGACCGGCCTTCTGGCCGCCAAAGCCACGCTGATTTCCCTCATCACCGGCCCCGAATACACGCACACCGATGTGTTCGGGAACACCTATCAGCACATCTCCGCCAGCTACCTGCTTGAAGGCGTGACCGGGCTGCTCAACCCCGACCCGAGTGAGGCCACGGAGGCCGGATGGTTCGGCCAGGATTCGATGCCAGAGCCCTTGTCGCGCGTCGTGCCGCTGATCCTCGATCACCTGGCCATATTTGAGAAGACGGGTCGCCCAGTCGTCGAGTAGCCTGCGCATTCGTGTCACGACGATTCGCGCTGGACCTGTCTCCGCTGAAACTGCGGGACTTCCGCTTGCTGTTCATGGCCTCCGGGGTGTCCAGCTTCGGATCGATGTTCACCTTTGTAGCCATCCCGTTCCAGGTCAAGGAACTCACCGGCGACCCGCTCATGGTCGGCCTGCTCGGCGTCTGCGAGCTGGTGCCGTTGCTGTTCATGGCGTTCGTTGGCGGGGCGCTGGCCGACTACATCGACCGGCGCCGGCTCGTGTTCTATTCCGAGATCGCCTTCACGGTGCTGCTAACCGTGCTCCTGCTGAACTCGATGCTGGGCAAACCACAGCTCTGGTTGCTTTACGTCATCGCGGCCGTGACCGCCTCGATCGAGGGGATTCAGCGGCCCGCGATGGACGGGATCATGCCGCGACTCGCCCCGCCCGAGATGATGCCCGCGGTCGGCGCACTAAACTCGCTGCGCTGGCAGATCGCCCAGATTGGCGCTCCGGCCCTGGCCGGTGTTCTGCTCGCGAGCACCTCGCTGACCTGGGTGTTCGCGATCGACCTGGCCACCTATGTGTTCTCGCTAGCGTGCATCGCCCGGATCAAAGCCGTTGCCCCGCCAGAGAAAGCGGACCGTCCTTCGGTCAAGTCTGTTGTGGAAGGTTTGCGCTATGCGAAGAGCCGGCCCGAGTTGCTGGGCACTTATCTGATCGACATCAACGCGATGTTCTTCGCCTTCCCCATGGCGCTGTTCCCGTTCCTGGCCGACAAGCTCGGCGGGGAAGCCGTGCTCGGCTTGCTCTATGCCGCACCCGCGGTCGGTTCGCTGCTCGTCACGCTGACCTCCGGCTGGACGTCCCGCATCCATCGGCACGGCCTGGCCGTCGTGCTGGCGGCCGCCGCCTGGGGTGGCGGGATCGCGATCTTCGGTGTGGCTGACTCGCTATGGCTCGCCCTGCTCGGCCTAATGATCGCGGGCGGCTCGGACATGATCTCGGGCCTGTTCCGCAGCGTGATCTGGAACCAAACCATCCCGGACCATCTGCGCGGCCGCCTCGCCGGCATCGAGATGCTCTCCTACATGACCGGCCCCATGCTCGGCCAGACGCGCGCAGGTCTCACCGCGCGGTGGTGGGGCAACCAGGCCTCTGTCCTGTGGGGCGGCGTCATCTGCATCGCGGGCACCGTGGCCCTGGCCGCTGTTCTGCCCGCGTTCCTGCGCTACGACGGCCGCGAGGGCATCAAGCGCAAGGAAGCCGAGGAAGCCGAACGCCTGCAAGCCATCTCCGCCACCGCCTAACCCACGCTAGCCGGGGTGACGATGTAGGCGTCGCGGGCGATCGGGATGTGGCCACGCATTCCAGCACCATGGGAGGCGTGGCCCAGGCGCAGGTCGCACGGGTCGAGGACGGCGTGATCGGTTACCTGGGCCGGCGAGACGCCGGTCCGCAACAGCAGGCGCCGCATCATCGCCCGGTTATCGGGCAACCAGCGATCGGCCGCGTTCAGCGGATCGCCGGCGCGCCAGTCTGGTTTGGACAGATTGGTGAGCAGGCCAGCCTCGAACCACCCCGGGAACCGGTCGTCAGGCCGGTGCCCGGGCAAGTCGGTGAAGTGCTGCGGGTAGTTCTCCCCACGGACCGCCGCGACGAGCGTCAAGCGCACATCCTCGATCCGCCCGCCGTAGTGTGCCAGTGCGGCGTGCACGAAATCCCTTGCCGCCGTTGAGTTTTCCGCCATGTTGAGGCGGGTCAGATGCAGGAAGCCGAAAACGCCGGGGAATTCGGCGACCACGAAGCCACAGTCAGCCATATGGGTGACCAGTGAGACGCCTTCGGAGACCGGTGCGAAGAACGCCGCGTAGTCGGTCTGTGTCTCGTGTAGGCCCGTGCTCTTGAGTTCCGTGGGGGCTAGGCCGTAGAAGCCGGTGCGTGCTGATTGGGTACCAACGATAAGAACTTGATCTAAAGATAGGCCGAGGCTGGTGACGACCGCGCGCATGTTGTGGTCCGCGCAATCCTTGCGGTTATTGGCAAACTCGGCCCCAGCCACGCAACCTCCTTTCAAACATTTACGGGTACCCATGGAACGCGCGCACGTGCCACGCGATACCGACCCGGCTAAAAGTCGTTGGGAGACAGCCGGATCCGGATGACGCATGCGGCTAACCGCGATGTCGACTGTCCCGGTCTTTCGGCGCAGAACAGGTGCTGGTGCGAGCCTCGCCCTCATGCCCGAATTGTCCATGAACAGCAGTTTGTCCCGCAGGGATACTCACAGCTTCCCATTCGAACTTATGTTCGATAGGGTCATCTCATGGGCGTGCGACTGGGGAGCAATCCGAGAGCGAAGGCATTAGCGGGCGAGCTTGTTGAGTGCTGGTGGAATGGGCGGTTCGGCATCGACCACCGGCATGACTTGTGGCTCAAGCGATTTGGCGAGACGTGGTGCGTCGAGTCAAGGCATGGCGGCCAGGGCGGGCTGCGGTCGCGTGACTACTTCTCCGACGAGAGGATCGCGCGGGGCCGGCTCGCCAGTCTGAAAAGTGAGCACGGCGACACCTGGAAGTGGGTACCTTTCGGCTGACCCGCTAGGGCACAGTGGATAGGTGATCACTGCTCATGAGGTGACTGTCGCAGCCCAGCGGATCAAGGGCTGGGCGCGGCACACCCCACTGTTCGAAGTGGACCGTCAACTCGCCTTCAAGCTCGAATATCTTCAAGTCAGCGGCAGTTTCAAAGCGCGCGGAGCCTTCAACCGGCTGCTCGCCGCTAAAGAACGCGGCGAGCTCGACGCCACTGCCGGTGCGGTCAGCGCCTCGGGCGGAAACGCCGCTTTGGCCGTGGCTTACGCCGGGGTCAAACTGGGCGTTCCGGTGACGGTTTTCGTGCCCGAGACAGCGCCAGCGGTTAAGGTCGCCAAGCTGAAAGCTCTGGGCGCCAACGTAAATCAAGCAGGCAGTGAATATGCCGCCGCGTTCGAGGCGGCCCAGACCTACGTGGCAGAAACCGGTGCGTTGTTCTGTCATGCCTACGATCAGCCCGAGGTCGTCGCGGGCGCGGGCACCGTGGGCGCCGAACTCATTGGCCACGCCGACACCGTGCTGACCTCCGTTGGTGGTGGCGGCCTGATCGCGGGTGTCGCGGCAGCCCTAGAGGGGCACGCGAACGTTATCGGCGCGGAGCCGGAGAACTGCCCGACTTTGCATACGGCGCTTTCTCAGGCAGCGCCGGTCGACGTCAGTGTGAGCGGGGTAGCCGCCGATTCCCTTGGAGCACGGCGTGTCGGGCAGATCGCCTTCGAGGTCGTGACCCGCACCAAGACGCCCAGTCTGCTCGTCTCCGACGAGGAGATCATCGCCGCGCGACGGTCACTTTGGGAGGACTACCGCATCGTCGTCGAACACGGCGCCGCAGCCGCATACGCCGCTTACCGCGGCGCGAAGTTCGACGGGCGTGTCGTGGTGATTCTGTGCGGTGCCAACACGAGCTTGGCTGACTTCTAAGGAGAGTGGAGCCGCCTAACGGAATCGAACCGTTGACCTAGTAATTACGAGTTACTCGCTCTACCGACTGAGCTAAGGCGGCGTGTTGCTCGGCTAGTGTACAGGCTTGCTCCGGGAGATCCACAACAGGTATCCCAGGCGTCCTAGTGTCGGATTGCTGGCGTGACTCACACCACGCCGTTGAGTACGCTCCGGTCGTGGTGTTGCCTCGTGAGCCATTGCCCATGGAGATGCAGACGACGCTTCTGCGCCGGCCGACCAAGCTAGACCCGAACGAGCTTGGCTTCACGCCAAAGCCGCCGGTGGCTTGGCTTTCCCCGGCTCAGCTAGCGGCGACCGGCATCCGCGTCGCCTTCGCCGCTCAGTTCGGCGCCTATCTGGACAAGCGAGAACTTCAAGCTGGCCAGCCGACCAAAGTCCATGACGAACATGCCAGCGATGAGGAGCTGTGGCTGGACTACATCGCCGATCTTGGCGATGGGTTCGACGCGACTTATTCCATGGCCTATTTGCTGGCGCAGGACCAAGTTGAGCTGCCTGACCAGACCCTGCCCCGGGGACGGGTGCTCGTCCTTGGCGGCGACCAGGTCTATCCGACCGCAAGCGGAGCTGAATACGAGAACCGCTTCGAAGGTCCGTACAAGGCCGCGCTGCCGCAGCCAATCACCGAAGACAGCCCGTCGATGTATGCCTTGCCCGGCAACCACGACTGGTACGACGGGCTGACCGCGTTCCTGCGGCTATTCGCCCGGCGCGGCGGTGGTCACATCGGCGGCTGGCAAACCAAGCAGGCCCGCAGCTACTTCGCCCTGCAACTGCCACACCGCTGGTGGCTACTCGCGCTTGACGCGCAGGGCGAGGCCTACATCGACGACCCGCAATTCGAGTTCTTCAAGGGCGTCGCCGCGACTTTCAGCCCCGGGGACAACGTCATCCTGATGGTGCCCCAGCCGGCCTGGATGCAGACCGATGAACACCCGCGTTACTACGACACCATCGACTTCTTCCTGCGTAACGTGATTGAGCCAGCCAACGCCAACGTGCGGCTCATGCTCAGTGGGGATCAGCACCACTACGCGCGTTACGTACAGGAGGATGGCGAGCGGCAGCTGATCAACTGTGGCGGCGGTGGCGCTTATACCGCGGCGACCCATCACCTGCCGTCCAAGATCGCTGTGCCGCCAAGGCATTCCATCGCCCGGCGGGCCAGCATCCAGAACATCTTCAAGCTGGCGCAGACCTATCCCACCAAGATGCGGTCACAATGGCTCGGCAGTGGGGTCTTCGCCCGCCTGCCGTGGCGCAACCCTGGTTTCGCGACGCTGCTCGGCGTGCTGCATACGATGCTGCTGCTGGCCTTCCAAAACGAGGCTCAGCGGATCATCACGGTGCCGATCTTCCTCATGGTCACGCTCATCATGTCCGCGACGATGTTCTTCGCGGTCGGCTTGACCGAAGGCCAGATGAAGGCGGTGCCGTTCATCTTGGGCGGCTTACATGGCGTCGCGCACATTCTCATGGGCGTTGGCGCGTGGTCAATCTGGAAGCACCTGCCCCTGGCGAAGCTGAACTGGCCCTGGCCACCCGTGGCGGCCGCCGTGATCTATCTGCCGATCGCGGGAATCGTTGCCGCCCTGCTGGTTTCGGCCTATCTGCTCATCGCCTCACGCTTCAAGGTCAACATCAACGAGCTGTTCGCCGGGCAAGGGATCGAAGACTTCAAGAGCTTCCTACGGATGCGATTCGCCCCTGACGGCACGCTGACGATCTACGCCATCGGGGTTGACCGCATCAGCAAGCGCTGGATTCCACAGGCGACCGGTTCCTGGTTCCGCCCGGTGAACCCGCTCAAAGCCCGGCTCATTGACGACCCGGTGGTGTTCTCAGCCGCTACTGCGCGTCCTGATGGCGTTCCTCATATGCCTTCCGGCTTGAGCACACCGACGCCTTAGGACAAGCCGTCCGGGAACCGTCGGCGTTGAGCCGGATAACCACGGAGTCCTTAGGCACCGAGTGCCCGACCACGCGGCCCTCACCCTCCGGAGTGGACACTGACTCCCCGAGGGCGGGGGCCGTGGCGTGAAAGTCCTGATACATCGGGTGTTCGTATTTCAGGCAGCACATCAGGCGGCCACACGCGCCCGAGATGCGCATCGGGTTCAGCGGCAGATCCTGATCTTTAGCCATCCTGATGCTGACCGGCTCAAACTCGGTCAAGAAGGTGGAACAGCACAGGTCACGGCCGCACGAGCCAATGCCGCCCTGCACTTTCGCCGAGTCGCGTGCCGACAGCTGGCGCAACTCAACGCGGCAGTGCAACGTCGCGCCCAAATCCCTTACCAGGGAACGGAAGTCGACGCGGTGCGGCGCGGTGAAGTAGATAGTCGTACGCGGCCCGGCGCCCCACGGCTGCTCCTCGGACGGCGCGTTTTCCACACCCGGCGTGTGATCAACCGAGATGACCTTCATCGGCAACTGGTGCTCGCGGATCAGGCGGTTCGCCGCGATGCGCCCTTCGGCTTTGCGCTGGCGGATGATCTCATCCCGGCGCAGATCAGCGTCTTGTGCCAGGCCAGCCATTCGGGGGAACCCGGACGTGTCCTCATCCACCCATTGGGGTGCCCAAACACAATCCGCTACTTCGGGGCCGTCATCGGTGGCGATGAGCACCTTGTCACCGACCCGAGGGCGAAACTCGCCTGGATCAAGGTAAAACAGCCGGCCGTAGCGGTTGAAAGCGACCGCACAGAGCATGCCCATTGACACACCCTACGCGTAACTGGGCGCTCATGGCCTCGTTGGCACGACGTAGAGCTCCTCACCCCCTTATTTGGAGGCAGCATGCGACTCATCGCGGTCGCCGCTATCGTCATCGGATCCGTGCCTGTGATCACCAGTCCCGCCCAAGCGGCAGGATGTGCTCAGCCGCTGAACTACCGCTCGCAGGCCAGCGCCAATTTGCTCAAGGTGGGCGTGCTCGACCCGGGCATCCTCGGGCTGAAACTACCGAAAGTGGCCGATCTGACGCTCGCGTCCACGCAGGCCAAACTCGGTGCGGCCGACCCGGTCCGCAGCACCGCCAAGGCGGAGTACCTATCCGCTGAGGTCCTGGGGCTCTCCCTGCCACGTGGGCCGCTTGAGGCAACCGTTGCTCAGTCGGCGCCGCCGTCGCACCAGGAGCCGGTGAAAAATCAGGCCCTCTCGGTCGACCTCGGCGTGGCGAAAGCCGGCACGGGTGAACTGAACGCGCACGCGCGCTGGGCCGACGGCATGGCTTGCGGCACGCAGGCCGGCCCGGCCGGCGCCGCTAACGCGGCGCTCCTGGGCGTGAGTGTCCTGCCCGGCAGCAAGGGTGCGCTGGTTCAGGCCGACAACAACATCTCCAGCCAGTCCGCCACGGCGACGGTGCTGCGCGAGGGGAGGGCCGCCTCAGCCGCGGCGGCACAGATCTCACTGTCCTCATTGGAGTTTGCTGGCGGCAAGCTGACCATCGACGTCATTTCGCCGCCTTCGCTCGTGGTCTACGCGACCGGGCGGGCAGCCACCTCGGTCGTGGAATACAAGTCGCCCGTGCTGGAGATCTCCGGCGCAGGAGTGCCACGGCAGCAGTTGAGCGGCCTCGGCAAGACGGTTGACCTGCCGATACAGACCTCTGTTCTAGGGTCTGTCCTGAGTGGACTTCCGCTGCCGGCCGGGCTCGGCCAGACTTCGGTGCTGCGCTTGACGATTGGTGACCTCAAGCAGGACATCAAGGACGAGAAAGTCACCGCTTCTACTGCCAGCCTGCGGCTGCAGGTGCTCGTCTCAGCGGCCAGTCAGGCGTCTGTTCTCGATCTGGGCGTCGGGTTGCTCGACGTCTCGGCCGAGGCTCCTAAGTGGACAGAGCCGAACAACCCGCCGCCCGTCGACTGTGGCACCCCCGGCTGCAAACTCCCGTTGACCGGAGTCAACGTCGGGATCGCTGTCGGAGCAGGGATTCTGCTCTTCGTCGCGGGACGGTTCCTCTTCGTGCTCACCGCACGGCGCCGGGCCTAACCGCACTGCTCCTTAACCGTGGCGAAGCCGCTCACCACAAGCTCGTGCTTGATGAGCTGCTTCGCCTTTTCCATGTCACTGCCTGCCTCACGCAGGCCAAAGTGCACACCCATCAGCGCCGCGAAGGCTTGCCGCAGGTCGCGCTCATTCCCCACCGCACCAACGCCCGTGAGCTCAATGTTGGCGTCCATGTAGGCCTCGTTGAGCTTCTCAAGCCCGGCCAGCTCCGCTGAACCCGGCGCTGGCGGCGTCGCTCCCGTGCGCAGAGCCTCCACATAGGCCGTCGCTTCTGGAGACTTGGCCTTGGCCGTGCTGACGATCTCGCAGGCCTTCGCGACATAGGGCGCGACTGCCGCTTTCACCGACGGGGAAGGACTTGCCGAAGCGGGTGCCGCCGTCGGTTGTGGTGCGTTGTCGCAGGCGGAAAGGGCAAGGACCATCACGGCTAACACGGCGCGTCTCATGAAGCGCGATCTTATGGACGTTAAGCGAGCCCATCCACCTGTATTCGGCTGGAAATCCCCGCAGGAGCGATGCGGGAAACCGCAACGACCGGCGACGGCCAGGACGCGGCGAGCCTTTCGCCCTCGGCCCGGATCGCCGTTATCTCGCGCAGGACTGTGGTGCCGACGCGGGCCGCGGCGGCCACACGCTGCAGTGGGTCGACGCCGTGAACCGTCAGCGAAACGGCTTCAGCACTGCTCAGCGCGGCTGCCAGCGTTTGCGCCAACTGCCGGCGCACCACGCGCAACCACTCGGCCAAGCCGGTGAGGTGAGCGGCGAGCGTGGAGGCGGAGCCGGCCAGCTCGTGACATTGGGTGGCCGCAGTCGCGGCGCGGGAAGCGAACGCCTCAGCGGCCGGGCCTTCCCACGCGACCGGCCGGTCGAGCTGATCGGCGAGATCCCGGTATTGCCCGGCCGAGCGCGTCAGCAAAGCCGCGTGCTCGTCGAGAGCGGCTGGATCCCACGCCACCAGATCAGCCACCGCGTCGGCGGGCAACTGGCCGGCGCGGCGCAGCAACGACAGGATTTCGTGACGCTCTGGCGCCCCAGCGCGAATAAGCACACCGTCTGAACGCGACAGCAGATCGTGCGCCGCCGGATGGAGCAGACCCAAGGCGTCCATCAGAACTCCTGATCCGCGTCAACGTAACGCTGTGCCGCCAAACGGACCGCCGCGGCGAGCTCGCGCACCTCGTCAGCGAGCCGCTGGCTCTCGGCCAGCTGGGCCGCCCATGCGCCCTCGACGACCGTCGCCAGGCCACCGGCCACGGCAGGCAGCAGCACCGGCCCTGCCCGGTCAAACGCATCGTTCATGGCTCCCAGATCAGCCCCGGCCGCGGACAGCCGTGCGGAAAGATCAACCATCTCAGTCCCCCAAACTGCGGTAATCGCCGAACGTCTCGTCATGGAGCTTGCGGCGCGCCCAGGCGGCCGCCTCATGCGCGGCCGAAGCCGCCTGCTGAATGGAGCGCGAAAGATCCGCATTGGACATCGATGGCAGTGATCCGTGCACGTTGACATGCCGCACCACACCATCGCCCCCGACAATCACCTCAACGACATCGTCAGGTGAGCGAACCGAGACCTCAAGCTGGGTCAAAGCCCGGGCGAACGCCGCCTGCCGCTCCTCGATCTGGCGGTAAGCGGAGACCGCTTCCTCGATCCAGACATCGTCGATCTCGCTAGGCATGGCGGCACGCTACCGCCGCGCCGGGATCGACGAAAGGCCTGTGGATAACCGTGTGGATAACCGGTGGATCAGCCTTGCCAGAGGCGCAACAGCATCGCCTCGACCGCGATGCGCGGCTTCACGTTGGCTTCGATCGCCGCACGGCACTCCATGATGGACTCCAGCCGGCGCAACGTGCTCTCCTTGGTCCACCGCTGGGCGGCCGCGCCCGTCATCGGCAGCGCGTCTTCGTGCACCGGCGCCACCGGCGCTTTCCACTGCTGCACCAGCACATCGCGGTAGAACCCGGCCAGGTCGAGCAGTGCCCGGTCGAGCGCATCACGCTGCGCCCGGGTCGAGCGTGACTTTTGGCGCCGCTCCAGCTCCTTGAGCTGACCGGCCGCACCCCTGACCGCGCCAGCGGCACCCTTGCCCGTGCCACCCGCGCCTAGCGCCGTCTCCATAGCCGAGCGCTCGCTCGCGTCACTTTGAGCCGTTGCCGCGTCTGCTTCCACCTCGGCCGAAGCGATCAGGCCGCTCGCCAAGTCGAAACACGCGCCGATGCCGCTGAGCTGACGCGGCACGCCGAGCACGGCAGCGCGGCGCGCCCGGGCCTCGGGGTCGCGGGCGAGCCGGCGAGCCCGCCCCACGTGGCCCTGAGCCGCCGCGGCGACGAGGGTGGCGAGCGCCGGGTCGACCCCGTCGCGCGACACCAGCAACTCCGCGACCGCTTCCGCGGCGGGCTGCCGCAGATTCACCACGCGGCACCGTGAACGGATCGTCAGCGGAATGTCATCGGGATGGTCGGAGGGCGCGCACAACAGGAAGACTGTCCGCTCTGGAGGCTCCTCAACCGCCTTAAGCAGAGCGTTTCCGGCGGCCTCGGTGAGCCGGTCAGCATCTTCCACGACCAGCACCTGCCAGCGCCCGGAGGCGGGCGACGTCGCCGAACGCAGCACCAGCTCACGCATCAGGGCGACCGGGATGCTCAGGCCTTCTGGCACCACGAACCGAACGTCTGGATGGCTTCCCGTTTGGACGGTGTGGCAACCGGTGCAGACACCGCAGCCTTTGGGCTCGCTCACACACTGCAGCGCTGCCGCGAAGGCTCGCGCCGCGACGGAACGCCCCGATCCAGCAGGCCCGGTGAACAGCCACGCGTGGGTCATGCCGACACCAGCCGCGGCCGACCGCAACGTCTCGACAGCGCCTGGCTGCCCGGTCAGATGCGCGAACACGTCCACGCTGGGCAACATTACTGGACCGCTAGGACATCGCCGCTTCGCGCACGCGCCGGTTAGCGGGCTTTGGCTCGGGTAAAGGGGGCAGGATCGCCCCCACGCGGTCGGAGATCGCCTCGGCCAGTTCCTTCTCGTCCTTAGTCGCATCCAGGACCAAGTAGCGGTTGGGCTCGGCCAGCGCCAGATCGAGGAAGCCTTGGCGCACACGCTCGTGGAAGTCGATCGACTCTCGTTCCAGCCGATCGGGTGATCCGCGCAACTGGGCGCGGGCCAGGCCGACGCTCGGGTCAATGTCCAGCAGCACGACCAGGTGTGGCTTGAGGCCGCCTGTCGCCCAGGCGGACAGCCACTGCACCTCATCCACGGCCAGCGATCGCCCAGCGCCTTGATAGGCCAGGGAACTGTCGACGTAGCGGTCGGAGATGACGATCGCCCCGCGCAGGAGGGCGGGACGCACCACTGTGGACACATGGTGAGCGCGGTCTGCGGCGTAAAGCAGCGCCTCGGCTCGTGGTGCCAACGCTGGGCCGCTCTGGCCGGTGTTGGTTTCCAGCACCATGCGCCGGATGCGTGACCCGACTTCGGTGGCACCCGGCTCCCGCGTGACGATCACTTCACGGCCCTGGGCCGTCAAGACCGCGGCGAGGTGCTGGATCTGGGTTGACTTGCCCGCACCCTCACCGCCTTCGAAGACGATGAAAACGCCGCCGGTCACGGGCTCTGGAATGCCCAGCGGCCTGCCGCGCATGGAGCTGAAAAGGTCGGCGAAGACTGGTACCCCCGGCTTGTCGTCCATCTGCCGGAAGGCCCACAGGCCGGCGGCCACGCCCAGCACCCCGGCCACCCCGAGGAGAACGCGGGTCGACGAGATCGACAGTCCCGTGCCGGCGACGGCCCGGGAGCCACCCACGCCAACCAGGAGACCCGATAGCGAGATGGCGAGCATGAGGATCACCCGGGTGCCGGTCTGAACGACGGCGAAGACCCGGCCCCGCACATCGTCTTCGACTTCGCCACCGAGCAGCGTGGTGCCCGACAGGAAGGCCATTCCGGCCCCCACCCCGACGAGCAACGTGCAGGCGACGGCGACCGACAGGTGCGTGGCGAGAGCGAGCAACGCCACTGAGCCCGCCGCCAGGATGATGCTGAGGCCAAACCAGCGCCGCCGCGACAGCGCCCCGATCATGCGTGGCCCTAGGGCGATGCCGAGTCCTAGCCCGACGAAGATCGTCGCGAAGAGGATGGCGAACGTCGAGTCACCACCGTTGAGCTCGCCCGCGAAGAAGTTGGCCGTTCCAATCACGACACCACCGGCGGCGAAAGCCCCGAGAATGCCGAAGACCAGACCGCGCACGAGTGGGGTCTTGCCCACGAAGCGCCAGCCATCGACGAATTGCCGGATCATGCTGTCGCTCTTGTGGTTCTTGCCGTTGTGGCCGGAGATCTCCCGGATGCCAAAGAACACCACGAGGGCAGTGGCTAACCGGGACAGAGCGTTGAAGTAGAGCGCGAGGCTCGATGGGGTCGCCCACGCCGCCCACTGGACACCAACGTCGCTTAACGAAGCGTTCAGCTGGTTGAGCCCCGCCAGCAGTAGCGCCGCGAGGACCGGGGTGATGCCATAGGTCGTGACCAGGGTCAGCTGGTTGGAGGCCTCTAGCCGCGCCCGTGGGATCAGGTTGGGCACGGCGGCTTCCTTGGCGGGCAACCAGATCAGCGTGATGCTCTCGATGAGGAACGTCGCGATGGCCGCCCAGCCGACGCCGACCACGGGGTCGTCAGAGAACAGAACAACCGTTGGAATAGACGCAAAAAGGACAAAGCGCAGAAGGTCGCAAACGACCATCGTGTAGCGGCGGTCCCACCGGTCAGCCATCACCCCGGCCAGCGGGCCAAGCACGAGTGCTGGCAAGAGCCGGACGGCAATGACGCCGCCAAAGGCAAGGCCCTTGGCGGCGCCCGAGTCCACCTGAGCGGCGGCAAAGGTGGCCGTGGCCAGTAAGCCCAGCCAGTCACCTAGGGACGCTGCCCCGAGGACCAGCCAAAGTCTTCGGAATGGGCGAATACGGAGAATTGCGCGCAGCTCCGCAACGCCCGAGAGATCCGCCTCTGCCTGCGATGTAATGGCCGCACCTTCTTCTCGTCGTCTCTGCGGCTCACTTTAGCCGGGCGATGACAGCGTCATACCCGGATCTCTCCCTGAAGAATCCCTACAAGTTTCGCGTCAGCTCAGACGAGCGCGAAGGCCTGCAGATAACCCCGGACGAAGGTTTTGGCCTCGGTCAATACCGTGTTATCGCCATCCGGATGCCGCCGGAACGCCAATTTGATCAGCGCATCAGCCGCTTCAACTGAGATGACCAGCGCAAACCTAAACTCCGCGCTGTCGGGCGCACCGTGGTAGCGCACCAGCAGATCGGCGAGATGATCGGCGATGACCGCGTTGTTGTCCCGATCTGGATCGATCAGGTGCACGTCGACAACATCACCAAAGTGGAGCGTCCGGAAACCCGGAACGCTGCGGTGCAGCTCGATGTATTCCTCGATCGCCCCGTCGACCCCATCCCACCAGTGGGTCAGTTCCCCGGCCGGAATGCGGTCGGCGAGCTTGGCCAGGTAGGCCTCGACATTGCGCAGCGTGAGCGCTTGCACGATCGCCCGCTTGTCAGGGAAGAACTGGTAGACCGATCCAATCGCGACACCGGCACGTTCTGCGAGCAGAGTGGTGCTCAGGCCGTCGTAGCCAACTTCATCTATTAATTCGGCGCACGCGTCGAGCATGCGCTGCACCCGCGCGACACTGCGACCCTGCACCGGGACCCGGCGCAGGGGTCCAGCGCTGACAGTCTGTGTGCTCACTAAACCGCTCCTTGCTGCAGACACCTACCCAGGAACAACGAATCTAGGCTTTTTTCGGTGCCGCTTTCTTAGGTGCTGCCTTTTTGACGGCCTTTGTCGCAGTCTTTGCCGTTGCTTTTTTAGCTGTGGTCTTCTTGGCGGTAGCCGTCTTCTTAGCTGCCGCTTTCTTGGCCGGAGCGGCTTTCTTAGCGGCCGCCTTCTTCGCTGGAGCCGGGCCTTTGGCACGCTTTTCCGAAAGCATTTCGCTGGCCTGTTCCACCGTCATCGTTTCCGGTGTCTGGCCCCGGCGCAATGACGCGTTGGTTTCGCCATCGGTGACGTATGGACCGAAACGCCCATCCTTGATCACCATCTGCTTGTCGGTCAGCGGGTCAACGCCGAGCTCTCTTAGCGGCGGCGCGGCTTCCCGCCGTCCCCTTACCTTGGGAGCGGCCAGCAACGTGAGAGCTTCGTCGAGCGTGACCGTGAACAGCTTCTCTTCATCTGCTAGCGAACGTGAGTCCTTGCCGCGCTCGATGTAGGGACCGTAGCGGCCGTTCTTGGCGTAGATCGGCTCGCCCTCGTTGTCCTTGCCCACCAGTCGCGGCAGCGTCAGCAGCCGCAACGCGTCAGCCAGCGTCACGTTCTCCGGGGACTGGGTCTTCAGCAGGGACGCGTTGGTCTCGCCGCTAGAGACGTAGGGGCCGTAGCGCCCCGACTTCAGGACGACCGGTTCTCCGGTCTCCGGGTGCTCGCCGAGATTGCGCTCGCCACCGCCACCCAGGAACAGCTCGTTTACCTTCTCCGGGGTCAGCTCGTCGGGCGCGATGCCGTCCGGAATGGACACCCGGTCGCCGTCAGAGGCGGTCTCGGTGTCCGGGTCGACCTCAGACTGTGCCGAACCGCCGCGCTGCAAGTAGGGACCGTAGCGGCCCACGCGCACGACGACGTCGTCGAAAAGCGGGATCGAGTTGATGCTGCGCGCGTCGATCTCGCCGAGGTTCTCGGTGACCAGCTTCTTCAGACCGCCAGCGTGCGCGACTGAGCCTTCTGCAGCGCTCGCCGATCCAAAGTAGAAGGAAGTCAGGAACTCCAGCGCGGTGGCGTCGCCACCGGCGATCTGGTCCAATTCATCTTCCATGGCGGCCGTGAACCCGTAGTCGACCAGCCGCGGGTAGTGCTGCTCCAGCAACCCGATCACGGCGAACGCGACGAAGGTCGGGATCAGCGCTTGGCCGCGCTTTACTACGTACCCTCTGTCTTGAATGGTTTGGATCGTCGGGGTGTAGGTCGAGGGACGGCCCACGCCCAGCTCTTCCAGGGCTTTGATCAAAGACGCTTCCGTGTACCGCGCGGGCGGCTGCGTGGTGTGACCAACGGGCTCGAGGCCTTCTTCGGTCAGGTGCTGGTCCTTGACCAGTGGCGGCAGCTTGCGCTCAGCGTCCTCGGCCTCTTCGTCGGCGTCATCGGACGACTCGACGTAGGCGCGCAGGAACCCGGGGTCGGTGATGGTCTTGCCGCTGGCGGCGAAGTCGCACTGCTCCTGGGTGGCGGTCACGGCCTGGATGCGGACGCTCAGCGACTGGCCCACGGCGTCGTTCATCTGCGACGCGATCGTGCGGCGCCAGATCAGCTCGTAGAGCTTGAACTCCTCAGTGGACAGTTCTTTCGCGACCGTGCCCGGCGTGCGGAACGAGTCACCAGCGGGGCGAATCGCCTCGTGTGCCTCTTGAGCGTTCTTGACCTTGCCGGTGTACTTGCGCGGCTGCGGCGGAACGGCGGCTGGGCCGTAAAGCTCGGCGATCTGGTTGCGGGCCGCCGCGATGGCTGACTCGGAAAGGTTCACCGAGTCCGTACGCATATAGGTGATGTAGCCGTTTTCGTAGAGCCGCTGGGCCACGCGCATCGTCATCTGCGAGGAAAAGCGCAGCTTGCGGGCTGCTTCCTGCTGCAAGGTCGACGTGATGAACGGGGCGTAGGGCCGGCGCCGGTAGGGCTTCTCTTCGACCCGCGTGACGACGAAGTCACGGTCATCGAGCCGGGCGGCGAGCCCACGGGCGGCCATTTCGTCGAGGTGCACGACGTTGCTCTTGGCCGTGCCCGTGGTGGGTTCGAAGTCTTTACCGCTGGCCACGCGATCGCCGTTGAGAGCGATCAGGGTCGCCGCGAACGTCTCGCCCTTGGCCGTGGCCAGGGTCGCGAGGATGTCCCAGTACTCAGCGGACTTGAACGCCATCCGCTGCTTTTCGCGCTCGACGACGATGCGGGTCGCGATCGACTGGACGCGGCCAGCGCTCAGGCCACGCTGCACCTTCTTCCAGAGCACCGCCGACACGTCATAGCCGTAGAGGCGGTCGAGGATCCGGCGAGTCTCCTGGGCGTCGACCAGGTCACGGTCGATGTCGCGGGGGCTGGCCACCGCGGCCTGAATGGCCGACTTGGTGATCTCGTGGAAGACCATCCGCTTGACGGGCACCTTGGGCTTGAGCGTGTCGACCAGGTGCCACGCGATGGCCTCGCCCTCGCGGTCCTCATCCGTTGCGAGCAGCACTTCGTCGGCGTCCTTGACGAGTGCTTTGAGCTTCGTCACATGTTTGGCGCGGTCAGGGTTGACAATATAGACCGGTGCAAATCCGTGGTCGACGTCAACGCCCAGGTAGGCCCAGGGTTCCTTCTTGAACTTCTCGGGCATTTGCTTCGCGCCCGCTGGAAGATCACGGATGTGCCCGAAGCTCGCTTCAACGACGTAACCCGGGCCCAAGTAGCCCGAGATCGTCTTGGCCTTCGCCGGAGACTCGACGATGACCAGACGGTTCTTGGCTGCTGTCGGCAACTCAGACTCCTGTGATCTCTGCTTAATAGAAGGCAAGACGTACACGGTAACGCTCAATCCTTACGGGAAGGCACGATACCCCGAGGTCACCGGCGCAGGTCACTAATCCACTGCGATCGCTTCGATCTCCAGCAGCCATTCCTCGGCGTAGATGCCGGTAATGATGATGGTGAGCGCTGGCGTGTGGTCGCCCAGCACCTCCTGACGGATTCGCCCGTTGGTCTCCCGGTATTGGCGGTCAGACAGGTAGATCGTCACTTTTGCTAGATTCTTGACACTCATGCCCGCCTCGGCGAGCACTGCGAGCACATTGCGCCAGGTGAGCCGGCACTGGGACTCAAAGTCCGGTGGAATCTTGCCGTCCTCGTCCGCCCACGGTACCTGCCCGCTGACGAAGACCGTCCGTGTGGCTCCCGTAACGACGGTGCCGTGGGTGTAGTTGCCCGTGGCCTCGGGCAGGATCGTGGGGTTAAGCGGCTGAATCATGGATGCTCCTCGCTACGTTCATGACGGTGTAGTAGATGCATTCGATGGCACCGGCGTTGGCGAAGGCGTGCACACAATCGCCGGCGTAGTAGAGCGAGTCGCCAGGGTTAAGGACGTGATCAATACCGTCCAGCGTGACCTTGAGCGAGCCCGTCTCCACGGCTATGTACTCCCGTGAGCCGGCCGCATGGGCCGCGAACTCACCCACGACGACCCCACCCGGGATCGTCGTGCGGATGAACTCGAACTCGACACCGGGCAAAGTGGGCGACAGGATCTGGCGCATCCAGCCGGTGGCGTCCGTTATGGACGGTTGATCCTCGCGGCGAAGGCGGATCACCCGATCCGGCTGTTCCTCACCCATCAAGCGCGACACTGTCGTGCCCAGAGCGGTCGCCAGCCGGGCCAGCACGATGACCGTTGGCATCTTCGTGCCGCGCTCGATTTCAGAGATCATGCTGCGGCTCACGCCACTGGCCGCGGCCAGTGCTTCGAGGCTGAAGCTTTTGGCTGCTCTTTGGGCTTTCAGCCGCGTACCCAGCCGATCTAAAAGATCTTCCACCACGGCATCATAGCGGAAAGACGTCCGCTATAGCGGAGAGGCACTTGGCAGGCGGGGAGACTACCCGCCTGCCAACCCCCGGAAATTGCCTACAGGTGGCAATATTCGGCCTTCCCAGCGCTCTTGTCTCGCGCGAGGATTTCCTTTGCACAAAGTCGCAATCGATCCGGGACAGGAGGACCGGCTATGGAGCTGACGCCGCGGGAGAAGGAGATCATCTCCCTGCTCGCCGATGGGCATACCGACGAAGCTGTCGCTGCCCGGATGGGAATCAGCCGGCGCTCCATCGCTTACGCGATCTCTGGATTGATGCAACGGCATGACATCACCAACCGGTTTCAACTTGGGTTGCTGCTAGGCGCTCAGATCGACGAGCTGTCCAATGAGGAGGGAGAAGCACCGTTATGACCGCTGTCCCCTCGCTGGCCCGCTGGGGTGTCTCCCCGCATGCCGACCTCGTCTACCGGGCGCTGACCATCCTTGGCCCCAACCGGGTCGCCGATATCAACCGCAGTCTCGATCTGCCGCGCGAGATCGTCCGTTCCGCGTTGGACGAGCTTTACGCCGTCGGCGGAGCGACTCCCTTTCCTGGAGACGACCGCGAATGGAAGGCCGCGGCTCCCCGCGATTTCCTTGCCGCGCTTAAAGAGCGCCGCGAACGCGAAGCCCGCGCGCTGCAAGCTGTGCGCGACATCCTCGACGGCACAGGCATCCCGATTCGCGAAGAGCAGCTCATCGCGGGATCCCTCGTCGGCATGGTGCGGCCACTCAACGGCAGTCATAAAACGCGGGAGCGTATCGCCGAGCTGATCGCGCAAACCAAGCAGGAGCGGCTTTCCATGAGCCCTCAGGCCGCCTTCGGTCTGGAGTCCCGGCGCGCCGCCGCACCGGTCGCACGCTTTGCCGCCTTGCGGGGTCTAGCGAGTAAGGGCATCTTCGTGCCGACGGTTTATGCCGAGGCACCCGAGCAATACAGCGGCGAACTGCGTCATCGCAAAGACGAGAACCGCCAGCTAGCAGCACTCCCCGTAAAGGTGATGATCTACGATCGACGGACGGCGATAATACCCCTTGACCCGGGCGATTACCATAAGGGCGCTTGGGAAATAAGGAATCCGTCCATTGTCGACACTCTGGTTTCGCTGTTCCTCCAGCGCTGGGAGCGAGCGGAACCCGTGAAGCTGACTCCCACGCCGGGCCCAGCTCTCACCCAGCGGGAGACAGAAATCGTCTCCCTCATGGCCGAAGGTCTCACCGACGACACCATCGCCGCCCGCCTAAACATCAGCGGGCGCTCCATCAGCTACGCCATGGCTGGGCTTATGGAGCGATACCAAGTGCGCAACCGGTTCCAGCTTGGGCTCTTGCTGGGAGCCCAAAGCACTTGGCAGCGACACCAAACGGGGACAACGGGGATAGAAACGGGGACAAGTGAAACTTCCATTGGGGAGGCTGATTAGCCTCTTCGCGCTGCTGCTTTTCGTTGGCTTAGCCGCTGAACCGATCCAGCTGGCACACGTCATGGACCCCTGCACCGACTGCTGGATGTTCTAGCTAAACGACGGCCCGGTCCCGCTGGGGGACCGGGCCGCTTCGCACCCTGAACTACCTCGACCGCACGGGCGAGACCATCAAATTCCGCTTCTGGCCCAGGGAATATCACCTGTCTGGCCGCGTCTCCCCCAACGCTTTCGCGATGTGTGTGGCAACCGGCGACAACGTCCGGCATTCCTGCAGCCGCATCGTCCACACCATCCATGGCCCTAAGCCGAGATTAGTGATGGCCCGGTCCTGTTGGGGGCAAGACCGGGCCATCCTTTCTGGGGGGAGTGTTAGCTCAGGCCGTAAGCCCGGATGATCTCCTGACGGATGGCGTAGCCGGAATCGGTTGTGGCGGAAGCCTTAACCGACAGGAAGCCGCCGGGCGCGCCGGTGAGTTTCAGCTTGCCCTTCCAGTTTCCGTTGGCGCCCTTGAGGAGCGTCACCTTCTGCCACGTGGCACCGTCGTCATAGGACACATCGAGCGTCACGGAAGTGATATTTCCGGTACCAGATCCGCCAGGCTGCGGACCCGCCCAGATGCTGATGTCGTGGGTCTGGCCAGACTTCACGTCGCCGCGCAGATCGGTGGCGAGCGCGTAGTTCAGCTGTAGCAACGTCATCGGCACGAAATTGTCAGCGTCGTTGGACTCGGAGAAGAAGTCCCACTCCGTGTGGGTCCGCGTGGACAGACGCCATTCCGCCGGGCGTTCGCTGTCGACCACGGCACGGAAGGGCAGCTTGCCCGTCGGCACTTCGGCCCACTGCAGATCGGAGTTCCACTGGTTCTCGTCGATCAGCGTGTCGCCCTGATACAGCTTGATGGTGTTGGGAACCGAGCCCCAGCCCATGTTGCCGCCGTGCTCCATGCCGTCGTTGCCAGAGGAGCTGAACGCTTGCACGTTGAGTGTCATGAAGTCGCGGTAGCGTCCGTTCTGCACCGCGAAGGCACGGGTGAACGCGGGCCGGATAGCCGGTGCGAACCAGTTCGTCCGGGTGACCGTTCCCTTGCCGTAGGAGTCGTGGAACACGGTGTCGGTCCACTCGCCCTGTTCGTGTGACTCGTGCCAGACCTGGATCGGGGTCACGTATTCGGTGCGGATGCCCGGGTGTGACTCACGCTCACGGAAGCCGAACGATGGGCTAAACGTCATGTCCCACCGGTACCCGGCTCCTTCGCGGTCGCTGACGGCGTAGAAGTGCGAGTTGATGCGGGCGAGGTCAGCCCGGCTCGGGTGGTAGCTGAGCGCCTTGTTCGGCACCTGTCCCGGGTAGTTGCGGGTCAGGTCGTAAAGGTAAGTGGCGTAAGGAACCTGGGCGGCGGTCAGCTTCAGCTTGCCCGTCTTAGCCATGAACACGAGCAGTGCGCCCGCGTCGCGGTGAACGGTCGCGACCGGGATCGGCGATTCTCCGACCCACTCGTTCAGGATTCCCGCGCCGTCGTTGACGACCAGCAACAGCTTGGCGCCAGCGGCGACCGCGTTGGCGGTCCGGTCAGTGGGCGATACAGCGTCGCTACGGGTGACGACAACGGTCTTACCTTTAGCATCAAGGCCTTTGTAGTCGCTGGCGGCACCGTCTCCGGCGTAGACCGCTGCGAGCAGATCGGTTCCTGTGGTCACCGTGCTGCCGGGCTGCACCGTCACGTCGAAGGGAAGCAGGCCGAAAGCCTTGACGGACAACGTCTTTTCGCCCTTGCGCCAACGTGTCGATGCGGCGAACTCGCCCTTTGTCATCGATTCCGTTGGCGAGAGGTAGAGGTCGTCGTACTTGACCGGCACCTGGTATGCCGCACGAACCCGGCCCAGGTTGCCGTCGTAATCGATCTGGAAGTCAATCTTGCGCTGACGGTCCTCCGTGGACTGTGGTGCGCGTGTGTCAAGCAGACGAGCCTTGCTGGCGTCGAGCACGACCTCGGTGTTCTTGTTGAACACGGTCTCCGGGTCGACAAGTACCGCCATACCAAGCGAATCTGGCCGCTCGCCCGTCACGTCCATGGCGGTCGACAGCGTCAGCAGACCTGGCGGCAGACGGAACGTGCCTTCTCCGTCAACCGGAAGCACGTAGCTCCAGAAGTCACCGGCGATGTCCATGACGACCTGGCCCTTGGCCGGGTTTCCTTGCCGGTCCTTGAGTTTGATGGTCAGGTTGTAGCGTTCGTTTTCTTTGATCAGCGCGACCGAGGTGCGGGTAACCGCCTGACCGGTCGCGGCATCCGTGGCTACGAGATAGCCGGTGAAGCGGCCGTGGTCGGGTCCCGTCGGGTCCCCTGTCACGTTGACAGAAGCGGTGCCGCCGGCCGGAACGGTGACCGTGGAGGCGCCAAGCGTCAACGGTCCGGTGGCGTTCAACGTCAGGTTCAGCGTGACGTCTGCCGTGCCTGAGTTGGTGAACGTGACCGGTTTGCTCACGGGGGCGTCGCCTGGCTCGTGTGGCCAGTCGAAGTTGCCGAGGAACACCGAACCGGTGGCCGTTATCGTGCTGCGGATCGCCGCGGTCACGTCGAGCCGGCCCGTGCCGACCTCATAAGGCGTGTACCACTCCGCGAGTCCCTTGGCACTGCTCATCAACGCGTCCTTGATGCGCTGTCCTGTCCAGTCCGGGTGCTGCTGCATCAGGATCGCGGCGGCACCGGAGACGTGGGGAGTCGCCATCGACGTACCACTGATGGAGTTGTAAAGGCTTGGGGTTGGGGCTTGTGACGACCAGGCGGCGTTGATGTCGACGCCGGGTGCGCTCAGGTCCGGCTTGATCGCACCTGAGCCGAAAACGGGGCCGGTGCTGGAGAAGTAAGCCAGGTTGTCTTGCTTGTCAGTCGCGCCAACGGAAAGCGCGCTCGCGGCGGTCGCGGGCGAGGACAGGGTTTCCGGGCCGCTGTTGCCGGCGGCGATGACGAACAGCGAACCGTACTGGGCTGACAGCGCATCCACTGCCATCGACATCGGGTCGGTGCCGTCCGTCGGCCCGCTTCCCAGGCTCATGCTGATGACGTCGGCACCGGACTTCGCGGCCCATTCCATGCCCGCGAGCACCCAGGAGTCGTCGCCGTAGCCATCGGTGCCCCCAAGCACCTTGCCCACGATCAGATCCGCACCAGGAGCGACACCTTTGTTCTCGCCGTTGGAAGCGGCGCCCGTGCCCACGATGGTGGAGGCGACGTGCGTGCCGTGGCCGTTGATGTCAGCCACTGACTCGGTGGGCACGAAGCTGACCATCTCGTCGATCTGCCCGGCGAGGTCGGGGTGGGCCACGTCGATGCCCGTGTCGAGCACGGCGACCTTGACGCCGGCGCCGTTGAAGCCAGCGGCCCAAGCGTCGGGCGCCCCGATCATCGGGACGCTCTCCTTGAGGTTGACCTTGACCTTGCCGTCGAGCCAGAGCTTGGTGACACCGGCACCCAGGGTCAGACTGCCCGCTGGGGCGACGCTGCTCCAGAACGTGCGCGTTTGCTTCTTGTCAGCCTTCAGTGCCGCGCCCCCGATGCTTGCCAGATCGCGTACCTTCTTGCTGCCCTGCGGCGCGGATGGGGCCAGACCACGGGTCTTCGCCGGGGCGAAGGTGGCGATCAGCGGCACCCCATCAGAACGAGCGTCGTCGTAACCCATCTCGATCAGATCGGTGACGTTGAACAGACGGCGGTCGAGTTTGTCCGCGGCGAGCAAACCCATCGCCTCGTCAGGCAGCACGAGCAGATCGCCGCCAGCTTCCCGGAACTGAACACCGCCAGTGGCGTTGGCCGGGCGCGTGACGTCGACGGTCTGCTTGCCGTCGGCCAGGGTCGTGACGGTAACGCGGTCGCCGGTGATCAAGGTGACGGTGTGGGTCGCCTTGACCGCGCTGGCTGGCTTGACGGGCGAGGGCGCCGCCATCGTCGAAGTCGACGACGCGGCAAGCCCGGCTGCGGCAAGGCTCACCACGGTCACTGCGGATAGCAGTTTCCGGCGCAGGCGTGGGGGCACTGAGGGGGATGGCATGTCAACGGTCTACTCCGCTTGAAAGCCCAGGTGAATACCGTGCTGCTGGCGAAGTTCCGTCATGGCATAAACCCGCCACGACCGGGCATACTCGCCGGGTGGTTCTAGCGACACTTGGGCTAAGCACAGACGAGGAAGCCCTGTACCGGGCGCTGGTGGAATATCCCTCAGCGACCGCGGCAGTACTAAGCGCAACCTTGGAGATGCCGGTCGGCGAGGTCGAGAAACTGCTCGCCTTGCTGACCTCTCAGGGACTCGTCGCCCGCACCGGAAACCAGGGCGAAAGCCGCTTCGTCGCCACCTCTCCGGCCATCGCCCTCGGCCCCCTTGTCCGCCAGCGCCGCGAAGACCTACGCCGGGCCGAACTCGAACTCGCCGCCCTCACCGAACGCTTCTGGGTCACCGCGAGCGACCGCACGGCGGGCGACCTCGTCGAGGTCATCACCGGCATCGAACTCATCGGCAAACGGTTCGCCCACATCCACGCCCATGCCGAGAAAGAAGTCCGTGCCCTGGTAACGGCACAGACCGTCGCGGTTGGACGGCGCGACTACCCAGACGAAGACGAGAGCGTCAAGCGGGGAGTCCACTACCGCGTCGTCGTCGAGCGCGCGATCTTCGAACAAGACGGCGCCAACGAGGACCTGGGCGGTGCCATCGGCTCCGGAGAAGAGGTCAGAATCATTGAGAGGGTACCGATAAAGCTGCTCATCGCCGATCGAAACCTCGCCATGGTCCCCATGGACGCGGACGGCCGGGCACCAGCGGCTCTCTTGGTTCACCGCAGCGGTCTGCTCGACGCGCTGCTGGCGCTCTTTGACAACATCTGGGAACGAGCACGCCCGCTTCGCCTTGAGCCCCAAGGGATCGTGGAGGCTGCCGGTCCCGGCACACCACTTGCCGACCTGGACCGGCACATCCTGTCGCTCTTGCTCGCGGGCCTCACCGACGCCTCGATCGCCTCACAGCTAGGCCTGTCGATGCGGACGGTCCAAAGAAGAGTGCGCGACCTCATGGACCTGGCCGGCGTGCACACCCGGTTGCAACTCGGCTGGCACGCCGCCCGCGCCCACTGGGCCTAGGGGATAGCGACGACCGCGTCAACTTCGATCAGAATGCCGGAACGGAACAGCCCGGCGACTTGGATGAGACTGCTGGCCGGGTTGGGCTTGTCGCCCAGGGCCGGTCTAAGGAACTCGTCGCGCACCTCACGGACGATTTGGGCCTTGCCCGCGTCCATGATGTACCAAGTAAATCGCACGATGTCAGCCCAGCCCGCGCCCAGGGAATGCAGGATCGACTCCATGTTGCGCATCGCTTGCCTGGTCTGAATTTCGAGGTCCCCCGCACCGACGAGGTTGCCGTCGCGATCGAGGGGGACTTGGCCGGAGATGAAGCCTAGGGTGCCGGTGACGGTCACGGCGTGGGAGAGTCCCGAAAACGGTGCTACGTCAGCAGTTTCGGTCAGACGCTCAACGATGGCCATCCGGCCATGCTAACGGAGGCGCGCTCGTGGGGCGCTCGCCAATTAAGTCAGCTAGCCGCTTGACCTTTGATTTGCCGGGAATGCGGATCGCTGGGCCTTTCACGACTTCGCCGTCGAGCCCGAGCGGAGCCAGCGCGGGACGCGCCAGGGCGTGGTTGTTGCCCAGCCCGAGCACGATCTCGTTGCCCTCGACACGCCCGGCCGCCAGGAACCACAGCCGCAGCCGCGAACCGTCCAGAAACGACGGTGGGACCAGCGGAACCAGCGCCGACGTGTACGAAGTGCGCACCTGGAACTGTCCGTCCGAAGTGGACTCCCACGACATCGCGAGCCGGCGTGCCGCGAACTCGGCGGCCAGCCCATGCACGCGCCAGGCGGCATTAACGAGCACGCTGACGCGCGCCGTGCCTCCCATTCGGGTCACCTCGCCCGGCGCGATAAGCAGGCCGGCGAGGTCAGAGATGCGGGGGCGGGCGGAGTCCGCGGAGAAGATAACCAGCTGCCTCAATGGCACTCCGGTGCCTCGGCGAAGGCGGCTTGCAGCTCGGTTGAGTTGAGATCACTGGTGTCGAGCGCACTTGCCGCGTACTCCTGTTGCAAGGTGGCCATCGCGGCCCGGACCTGGTCGTAGAACGTGCTGGCCTCACCGGTTGGCAACGCCTTCACCGAGTCGTGTGCCCGCCCGTAGGCGTCACGCATCTTGGAAAGCGACGAGGTGAACCCTTCGGCGATTTTGTCGCCACCGTCCACTTCGGGCACTCCGGCCTTGGCTAGCCCGCCCCGTGCGCGTTCGCTCGCGTCACGGGCGCCCTGAAGCATCCGGACCAAGTTTTCCTTGGCTTGTTCCGGTGTTGTGGACTCTTGCGTTTGCCGTTGCGCCTGCTCGGTCAGCATGTTGATTTCGGCTCGCCAGGGGTTGAGCACCGAGCAGACTTCGGCGGCCCAGGCACGCGGCGGCGGACCCCCGGCACAGCCGGCTACCAACGCCAGCACCGCCACCGCTACGACAAGGGGCCCTCGCATGATGTGCAGCCTAGACACTTCCTCTGACACCTAGTAGTCCTACCGAACAGAAAGCGGGGCCGCCCACAGATGTGAGCGGCCCCGCGACTTGCGTTAAAAACTAGACCTTCGCCTTCGCGCGTTGCTTAGGCGCGCTTTCATCTTTTCCCGAGTCACCGGCGGTGATGGCGGCCGGCTTGCGCTTGCTGAACACAACCGCGGCGACCACGATCAGCGTGGCGACAACGGTGATGCCGATGCGGGCGCCGGTGTTGCTGCTCGCGCCGTAGGTCATCGTCACGATGGCCGGTGCGATGAGCAGCGAAACCAGGTTCATCACCTTGATGAGCGGGTTGATGGCCGGGCCGGCGGTGTCCTTGAACGGGTCACCAACGGTGTCACCGATAACGGTCGCGGCGTGCGCGGGCGAGCCCTTGCCACCGTGAGCGCCATCTTCAACCATCTTCTTGGCGTTGTCCCACGCACCACCGGAGTTGGCGAGGAAGACGGCCATCAGCGTGCCGGCACCGATGGCGCCAGCCAGGTAGGCCGCGAGCGGACCGACCCCGAGTCCAAAGCCGACAGCGATCGGCGCCAGCACCGCGAGCAGACCCGGCGTGATCAGCTCACGCTGGGCGTCACGGGTGCAGATGTCGACGACCTTGCCGTATTCGGGACGCTGCGAGCCGTCCATGATCCCCGGCAGTTCCTTGAACTGACGGCGAACCTCACGGACCACGGCACCGGCGGAACGCGACACGGCGTTGATCGCGAGTCCCGAGAACAGGAACACGACCGAGACACCGATGAGCAGACCGACGAGGTTGGCCGGGTTGGCGACGTTGAGCAGCGAGTCGATCGTCTTGCCGATGATCGCTGGGTCAAGCGAAGCCGTGTACGACCCGAACAGCGCGGTCGCGGCCAGCACTGCCGTGGCGATCGCGATGCCCTTGGTGATCGCCTTGGTGGTGTTACCGACGGCGTCGAGGTCGGTCAGGATGCGCGCACCCTGCTTGTCGATGTCACCTGACATCTCGGCGATGCCCTGCGCGTTGTCAGAGATCGGGCCGAAGGTGTCCATGGCGACGATGACGCCAACCGTCGTGAGCAGACCACAGCCCGCCAGAGCGATCGCGAACAGCGACACCGTCAGCGCGCCACCGCCGAGCAGGAACGCACCGTAAACGCCGGCTCCGATGAGCAGAGCGGAGTAAACGGCCGACTCCAGGCCGACGCTGATGCCGGCGAGCACGACAGTCGCCGCACCCGTCTCCGACGATTCGCCGATGTCCTTGACCGGCTTGCGGCTGGTCTCGGTGAAGTAGCCGGTCAGCGCCTGGATGGCGGCGGCCAGCACGATGCCGATGACGACGGCGCCAATGGCGATCCAGCGCGGGTTGCCACCGAACTCGGGCTTGCCCAGCTCGGCGAACGTCGCGGGCAGGTATGTGAACGATGCGACCGCGACAGCGATCGCCGCGATAACAGCCGAGGCATAGAACGCCCGGTTGATCGCGGTCATGCCGCTCTTGTCGGTCTTGCGCAGGCGGGTCATGAACACGCCAAGGATCGCGATGATCACACCGATCGAGGAGACGATCAGCGGGAAGACCAGACCGTCCTCGCCGAAGGCAAGCTTGCCGAGGATCAGCGCCGCGACCAGGGTCACCGCGTAGGACTCGAACAGGTCAGCGGCCATACCGGCACAGTCACCGACGTTGTCACCAACGTTGTCGGCGATGGTGGCGGCGTTACGCGGGTCGTCCTCAGGGATGTTCTGCTCGACCTTGCCGACGAGGTCGGCGCCGACGTCAGCGGCCTTGGTGAAGATGCCGCCACCGACACGCATGAACATCGCGAGCAGAGCGGCACCGAAACCGAAGCCCTCAAGCACGGTTGGGGCGTTGCCCTTGTAGATCAGCACCACGATCGCGGCACCGAGGAGTCCAAGACCGACGGTCAGGAAGCCAACCACACCACCGGTGCGGAAAGCGATCGCCATCGCGGTCTCACGACCGCCCTCTTTGGCCCGTGCCGCGGCTGCCACACGCAGGTTGGCACGGGTCGCGATGGCCATACCGGCCCCGCCGATGAAGGCACTGAAAGCCGCACCGACGATGAAGAAGAGCGAACGGCCGATCTTGACTGCCGTGTCACTGCCGCCCGTGTCGTGCACCGGCAACAGGAACAGCAGCACGACCGCCAGGAGCACAAAGATCCCCAGGGTCTTGAACTGCCGAATGAGATATGCCTGCGCACCTTCTTGTACCGCGCCAGCAATCTCTTGCATTTTGGCGGTGCCCTTACCAGCTGCCAGAACCGACTTTACGAAAGCGGCTGCAAAACCCAGTGCCACCAACGCAATCACGGCCGCGACCACAACAAAGGTCACGTTGGAACCAGTAACGGACACCTGGCTGCCAGTATCGGCAGCGAGGATAATCCGGGACATCCTTGTCCTCCACAAGCAAAGGTTTACGTAGTTGAAACGACCCGCGTACTCTAATCCCCCGGCGTGTCCCTGGTCACACCCAGTGCCGGCGGTTTACGCGGTGATCTTTGCCGCTGCCCTTTCGCGCTCCCATGCGATACGCTCAGCGACTTCGTCTTTTCACAGGCCACGCCATGCGGACCTCGGTGCCCTTGGCTAAGGGCGTGACCTTGAGATCCTTGACCAGACCCTGCAGCAGCGACGCACTGACGTCGATAGTTATCTGCTGCTCATCGTCATCGGCCGTGAACAACGGCTCGCTGACGGCATGATCTATCACCTTTACGAGGTACCGGTCGCCGTCACTGAAGGCGACCTCGATCGCGTCGCGGATGCCCTGGCGCTGGTGCCGCGCGACGGCACGGGCACAGGCCTCACCTATCGCGAGACGAACCTCATCGAGCTGATCATCAGCGACCCCCGCCCGCCGGGCGACAGCCACACCGACCAGGCGAACCGTGCGTACGTGAGCCGGTTCCGGGGTGAATTCGAGCCGGACGACCGCCACTCTCAGCTCGCGGTCGCTGCGGTGACGGATGGGTAGAGCGGAAGTATCTGATCGAGCGCGGTAATGCGAAAGATCTTGAGGAGCGACTCTTTGTCGCACACGACGCCAAAGCTCGCCCCACTGGCCTTAGCTTTGCGCCACCCTCCGACCAGGACACCAAGCCCGGTCGAGTCCATAAAGTCCACTTTGCCGAGATCGACTATGACCGCTTTGATGTTGCCATCTAGCAGCTCAGCGATTCTTTCCCGCAGTTTCGGCGCAGTGTAAACGTCAACCTCGCCACCGACTTCCAAGACGGTGTGCGCGGCAACGACTCTGGTAGCCAGCGACAGCTCCACGCCGACATCATAGTGTTGCGGGCGTGGATAAGCTCCCTGACTGGTTGCGGCGGGAACAAATCACACACGTCGAGGTCTTCTCCGCCCGCCCCGGGGTCACTTCAGACTGGCCGTCGTGGGCCCCACCTGCGCTTGTTTCCGCGTTCACGGCAGCTGGCATCGCCGCGCCCTGGGCCCATCAGGTCACCGCGGCCGATCTTGCTTACGCCGGCCGTGATGTCGTCATCGCGACGGGAACCGGCTCGGGCAAGTCCCTGGCCTACCTTCTGCCCGCCCTGACATCGGTGCTCACCAACGCCAAGGCCCGGATCCTCTATTTAGCCCCGACCAAAGCCCTCGCCGCCGACCAGCTGCGGGCCATCTCAACCTTAAACCTCCAGGGGGTACGCAGTGAGCTGTGCACCGGAGACACCTCGCGTGAGGATCGGGACTGGATCCGCCAGCACGCGAACGTCATCCTCACCAACCCTGACCTCCTGCACCACACCATCCTGCCGTCGCATACCCGCTGGGCCTCGCTCCTGCGGAACTTGACGCACGTCATCGTCGACGAAACGCACAGTTACCGCGGCGTGTTCGGGGCACATGTCGCCCACGTCTTACGGCGGCTCCGCCGCCTAACCGGCGACCGTCCCGTCTTCATGCTCGCCTCGGCCACGTCCGGCGATCCGTCCACATCGGCCTCACGCCTCATCGGACGGCCCGTCACCGCCATCACCGACGACGCCTCCACCCGCGGCTCCTCTACCTTCGTCCTCTACGAACCCCCATTCCTCGACGACGCCGGCCTACGCGTCCGCCAGCCACCTTCCGCTACGCCTTCGCCTGCCCTTTCGTCTTGCCTTTCGTCTGGCCGCACTTCGCGCGAACCGCTTACCGGCGGCACCCGTTCTGTTGGCGTTGCTTCGCATGACGCGCTCTCCGGCGACCCGTTTTCCGCCGGTGGTGCTTCGCCAGACGGGCTTTTGGGTTCCGCTGCCATGGCTTCCGCCGGTTCGCACGACGCGTTTCTGGATGACGTGTTTTCGGAGGGGTCTGCTTCGAGCGGCCCAAGGTGGCAGAACGTGGATGGGCAGCCCGTGCGGCGGTCGGCGCTGCGGGAGACCGGGGACATGCTCGCTGACGCGGTCGCGCGCGGCACCCGGACGCTCGCTTTCGTCCCGTCGCGCCGGGGCGCTGAAGTTGTTGCCGCCCAGGCGAAGCGGGCGCTTGACGAGGTCGAGCACGGGCTGGGGCGCCAGGTGGCGGCCTACCGGGCCGGCTATCTGCCCGAGGAGCGGCGTGCCGTCGAGCAAGCGCTCACCAACGGCGACCTGATTGGTCTGGCCACGACTAGCGCGCTGGAGCTAGGCATCGACGTCAACGGGCTCGATGCCGTGCTGCTAACCGGATTTCCCGGCACCCGCTCGGCGATGTGGCAGCGTGCCGGGCGCGCGGGCCGGGCGGGCCGCAGCGGGCTCTGTGTTTTGATCGCACGCGACGACCCGCTGGACACCTATCTTGTGCACCATCCGGCAGCGTTGTTCCACACTCCTGTCGAGGCAACGGTTTTCGACCCCGCCAACCCCTACGTGCTGGCGCCCCACCTGTGCACGGCGGCGATGGAGAAGCCGCTGACTGTCCGCGACTTGGAACTCTTCGGCGCCCCACGGTCACTTGTGGACGATCTTGTCGCTAGTGGGGCTCTCCGCGAGCGCCCCACCGGCTGGTACTGGACGCATCCCCACCGTCCCGACATTGACCTGCGTGGCACGGGCGGACCACAGGTCTCGGTGATCGAAGGCGGCACGGGACGTCTCATCGGCACTTGCGATTCCGGAGCGGCACATCATCACCTGCATCCTGGGGCGGTCTATACACATCAGGGGCGGGTTTACGTAGTACAAAATCTCGATCTTGATGACGGTGTTGCTGTTGTCACGGCTGACAACCCACCATTTTCAACGCACGCGCGCGACAACACGACCCTTGACGTGCTTGAGGTCCGGGCCCGGGTCGACGCCGGCCCCGTTTCAGTTTTCCTCGGCGATGTCGAGGTCACCAACCAGATCGTGTCCTTCCAGCGTCGCCGTCTCGACAGCGGTGAAGTCCTTGGCACGTGGCCACTTGAGCTTCCGCCTCGCGTGCTGCGGACCGTCGCCGTCTGGTTCACCCTCACTGACGAAGTTCTGTCCCATGTGGAGGACGTGCCCGGTTCACTTCACGCCGCCGAGCACGCCGCGATTGGTCTGCTCCCGCTTGTCGCCAGCTGCGACCGCTGGGACATCGGTGGCCTGTCGACCGCATGCCATGCCGACACTGAGCTTCCGACCATCTTCGTCTACGACGGGCATCCCGGTGGTGCGGGCTTTAGCGAGCGCGCCTTCCACATGGCCGCCGACTGGCTCACCGCGACCCGTGACACGGTCAGGTCTTGTGCCTGCGACCACGGATGCCCCAGCTGCGTCCAGTCCCCAAAGTGCGGCAATGGCAACAATCCCCTCGACAAGTCAGGTGCCGTCAACGTCCTGTCCATCATCCTTGGCAATCTTGCGGCCGTGGACATCCCGCGCCAGACCGTGCCCACATCCGTTGCGGCATAGGCGAAAGGGCCGCTCTGCTATCGGGTCAGAACGCGTATCCGCCTCGGGGTGGGGCTGTTCAGGTGTGACTAGCCGCGAACCGGGCCCGCCTTCGCGGTCGCTGTGATTGCTCCGATCCGGACGGTCACCGTGAGGTCCCAGCCGTGCAGCGAGCACGAAGCGACGGAAGCGCCGTTGCGGCCAGCGATGTCATTGGCGCATGCGCACGCATACGTTTCGCCGCTCGTGGCACGGGCAGCCCCGGCTAGCGCTGATAGGTCAGCTGCTGTTTGGGCCTGGGCGGCGGTGACGAGATCGCCTGCCTTGAGGGTCACGGCCAGTCCCGCAAGCATGAGAAATAGCCCGGCTCCAGCGGCGTAGATAGTCGCGGCTCCACGATCGTTCACGGCAGACCCGGCTCTCTTGCCGCGACCGCGGAGCAGCTGATCGGGCCGCGTATCACCGTCACCCGAACGTTTTCCGGCCCTCGGTCTAGCAGCACGCCTTGCGGCACTGGAGCACCGCGGGCCGCCTTAAGCACGGCGTCGTGCGCGGCGGACTGGCACGCTAGCTTTCCGGTCACAGCTGCAATAGCCGCGAGGCCGCTCACGAGCAGGATGATGATGGCTGGCAGAGCGACGGCCAGTTCAACTGTCGCACTTCCCCGGTCGCGGCTCATGAAAGGGCTCGCATGATGAGCGAAGTCAACGCAGCTTGCACCCGATCGCTAGTCAGCACCTTCAGCAGTAGTGCCGCAAACCCAACGGCAGCAAGGGTTCCGATCGCATATTCGGCGGTGTTCATTCCGGCGTCACGCTTGCTCTTCACGGCATCTCCATCCACATCACTTGCGACAGCACGGCTATGACTACGGGCACGAGTCCGGACAGAAGGAACGCGGGCAGGAAACAGAGCCCCAGCGGTAGGACGAGCAAGACAGCCGCTCGCTGCGACGCGGTCTGCCGCTCATGGGCGGCATCGTCACGCAAGTCGTCGGCGCAGCGCGACAGTGCGCCCGCGAGCGCTGCGCCGCTGTGGCTGCTGCGTTTGGCCGCCCGGCTTAGCCGCCGCTCGGCTACCGCCGCTGGCGCCTCACGCATTGTCTGGAACAGACCGGTCCTGCGAACCTTCTGCTCCTGAGCCAGGTGGTCCCACGCTCGTGTCGAGTCGACGCCCCAGCGCAGGGCGTGCGACACCGCCAAAATTCGTTGCCTGGCTGGACCTGGCAATACCTCAGCGGCGCGCAGCAACGCCTGGTCGAGCGTCGCACCTGCCACGAGTGCGGCAGCGATGAGGTCGGCGGCGAAAGCCAGCTCGCGATGAGCCTGGACATTGGCTGGCCGGGCGAGCTTGTTTGCCCACGCCAGCCCAGCAAGCTGGAGCGCGAAAGCCACCGCAGCGCATAGCGTTCCGGCGTCGGTGTGCCACAGCACCTGGAACGGGTCGGCTCCCATAGCGATCCCCGTTACCAAGGCGCCCAGAGGAAGCAGGAACAGGAGCAGCACGGTCAAGCGGATGCCCGCGGCCTGGGCGTGAGCGGAACTGTCCACCCGCGACAGTGCTCTATGTTGCGCTTCAAGGCGTTCCAACAGCGCGGCCAGCCCAGCACCGGTCTCTTCGCTGACCCGGACCGCAGCCGTCACCAGTCGCGCGAGCTCATCGTCGGGCAGCTCGATGTCGCTAACGTTCGCGCCGGCTCGAAGGTCGGCGGCCATCGCTGCAAGCGTCTCTAGCGAATCAGCCCGGCGACCGTCAGCCTCCACCCGCACACGATGCTGCCTCAGCCACAGGAGTCCCGCGACGCCGTAGCCGAGAACCATCGCACCAGCTGTTCCCGACCGCGTCAGTAGCCCGATCACCACCGACGCGATCGCAATCGCCACAACACTTATGGCCATGGCGATTCACCGCTTTCCGACGCCACGGACCCCGGGCAAGCGTGCTCACCCCGGCTGTCGTCGCAGGGCGAGACTGCCGGCCACGATGCTCTGGCACGCCCCGTGAGCGGCCGGCCGGCCCGGCAGCACGAGATGGCGGGCCGCGATGCGTTGGCGCCGTTCATGGGCGGATCCATGACGGGACGGTGATGCCGCGGTCGGTGAGGAGGCGCACGAAAGCCGTGGCGGCGGGTCCGAGGCCCGCTTGATGGTGCCAGATTGGCCAGGTAGTAACGATTCCGCCGGGGCCGGAGCGACGCAGCATGGCGACTTCTTCAAGGCGGCGGCCGGCCTGCGTGCGGCGAAGTTGCACGACCAGCTGAAAGGCGGCGGCGATCTGCGAACGCAGCGCGGCCATCGGGATGCCACCGAGCAAACCCAGTGTTTCCAGCCGAACCGGCACGTCGGCGGTGGTGTTGGCGTGAATCGTGCTCGCTCCGCCGTCGTGACCCGTGTTAAGCGCACCAAGCAATTCCACTGTCTCAGCGCCGCGACACTCGCCAACGATCAGGCGATCGGGCCGCATGCGTAACGCCTGGCGAACCAGGCTGGCGAGTCGCACTTCTCCGGCGCCTTCCACATTGGACGCTCGGGTTTGCAAGCTGACCACGTGCGGATGGTCGGGGCGCAGCTCCGCGGCATCTTCGACGATGACGATCCGTTCACGAGGCGAGACGAGGCCCAGCAACGAGTTGAGCAACGTCGTCTTTCCTGAACCGGTGCCGCCGGAGATCAGCACGGACAGCCGGGCGGCCGTGACACAGGCCAGCAGCTCGGCGACGTGCGGCGGCACGAGTTCGGTCAGCGGGCGCGATCGCAGCCGGAAGGTGCGCACCGATAGGTAGGGCCCGCTCACCGCGACGGGCGGCAGCACCGCGTGCAGACGTGAACCATCCGCCAACTGTGTGTCCACGTATGGCGTTGAATCGTCGAGGCGGCGTCCGCCTGCCGTCGCCAAGCGCTGGGCCAGCCGCCGTGTTTCCTCCGCTGAGGAGAACGTGACCGGCGCCCTGACCGGACCCGCACCACGGTCAACCCAGACTTGAACCCCGTTGACGAGAACATCTGTTACTTCTGGATCTTCCAGCAGCGCGGTCAAAGGACCCGCTCCTAACAGGACAGTCATGCCAATACCTCAGCGATCAGTTGCTGGCACATCGACGCCAACGGCCCACGAGGATTGGCACCAGGTGGTTCCCCGCGTTCCAAAGCGACAGCGAGCCGGGGTTCGGCGCGCATGCGCCCGGTGATGCGAAGCTGCAAATCCTCCGCGATCTGCCCGTCGGGGACCCGCCCTGCTGCCGTCGCCCGCACCACGACGGACAGCTGCTCACAGTGCGCCAGGACGGCACTGGCTACCCGAGCGGCAGCAGCCACTGCCCGCACTTGCGTTGGCACCACGATCAGTGCGCGGTCCGCCTGGCGCAAAGCCTGTTCGGCAGCGGCGTCTAAGCGGCGCGGCAAGTCGACGACGACGAGATCGCGAGCGGACTGTCCCGCCTCAAGCACGGCTTTCAGCACCTCTTCGGGCAGCAGGATGCCCTCGTGCCCGGATGGAACCGCTGACGGCGCCCGGTCGCACGCCAGCACGACGAGGTCACCGCGACTGGGCAGCGCGGACAGGAAAGCCTCCGGATCGAACCGGCCACCGGCTTCGGCTAGATCCGGCCAACGCAGCCCGTGTTCGCGTTCCCAGCCAAAGAGCAGATCGGCACCGCCACCAAGCGGATCGGCGTCCACTAGAAGCGCCCGAAGTCCACTGCGAGCCGCGGTGACGCTCAGAGCCGCCGCTAGGACGCTCGCGCCCGCCCCACCGCAGCCACCGATGATGGCGACGACTTTGCCATTGCGGTTATCCGCATAGGACGTCGCGAGCCGCTCGGCGAGCCACTGCCCACCCGTTGGCAACGAAACAACGTGCTCGGCGCCGATGCCTGCCGCGACTTGCATGAGATCCGGGTCGTGCTCGCCACCCTGCACCACCAGGACGGAATGTCTTGGTGGAAAAGGAAAACCCGCACCCTCGGGCAGGACATCAACGCCGAGCAGCACCAGCGGAGCGACGCCAAACCGCCGCCTGGCCGCTGGTAAATCCGGCGCCACCTCCACCTCAACGCCAACCCGGACCGCCAACCGGAGGAGTTCGTCGAGCAGGTCCGGATTTGAGGTGATGAGCAATGGCCGTAAAGGCTGAGAGCTAGGTGAGCGCCGCATAACGCGGAACTCTGCCGCCAACACCCTGCGCCCAAACACTGTCCACTTTGTTCAGTCTGTGGAAAATCAGTGCCCTGTGGATAACTGACGGCCCAGAAAGCGCGACGGCTCCGTCACATCCGACGAGGCCATCCAAAGACTCGGCTGCGTAGTGGCACTGTGGATGTGAGCCGAACCGCCCAGCAAATAGCGCGACGGCCCCGTCACATCCGACGGGGCCGTCCAAAGGCTCGGCTCCGGGGGGATGTGAGCCGAACCGCCCACGAGCGGATGCGGGGGGAGGCTATCCGCTGGGGCTGTCGTGCGACAGCATGCCTGATTCGTGGCCGTGCCGTCGAGGGGGGACCCCGAACGACACGCGTGACACGCCGGAATTTATCCGGCAAACCACGCTCCGTGGCTATTGAGTCAGTGATCAGTAACGGGTCAAAAGGCTGACGGGGGTATCCAGGATCACCCTCAGTAGAGCTAGACTCCGGCGCGTGGGGCGCAGTGCTGCGTTTTTCGACCTGGATAAGACCGTAATCGCCACGTCTAGTGCACTGGCGTTCGGCCGGCCGTTCTATCGCGACGGGCTGATCACCAAGCGTGACGTGGTGAAGACCGCCTATGCCCAATTCGTGTTCAAGCGAGCTGGGGCAGATGAGCAGACCATGGTCCGCACCAGGGACTATATGGCTGCCCTGTGCAAGGGCTGGAAGGTCGATCAGGTCAAGCAGATCGTCGGCGAGACGCTGCATGATCTGATTGATCCGTACATCTACGCCGAGGCCGCAACGCTGATCGAGGAACATCAGGCAGCGGGCCGCGACATCATTCTTGTGTCCGCGAGCGGCGAGGAGATGGTGCAGCCCATCGGTGCGCAGCTCGGTGTGAACGATGTCATCGCCACCCGCATGAAAGCCGAAGACGGCCGCTACACCGGCGAGATCGAGTTTTACGCGGCTGGCCCGGCCAAGGTCGAGGCGGTCCGCAAAATGGCGGCAGAGCGCGGTTACGACCTCGAGGACTGCTACGCCTATTCCGACTCCGTCTCCGACGTGCCGCTTCTGGCAGCGGTCGGTCACCCGAGCGCGGTGAACCCAGACAAGAGCCTGCGGCGTGAAGCCACCGACCGCGGCTGGCAGATCCTCGAGTTCCGGCACCCGATTCCGCTGGCCCGTCGCCTGCGCAATCGTCCGGCCGTTCCGGTCGCGGCCGCCGCGCTGAGTCTCGGCGTCGGTGTCGCGATCGGCATCGCCTGGTATGGCCGCCGTCGCCGGGCCCGTTCCCAGTCCGCGACCGCATAACGCCGATGTGAGGGAACCGTGTCCTGGTCTCAGCCAGGACACGCTGGGCATACCGAAATGGCTTACCGCTGAGTACGTATCAGCGTTCCCTCCTGTCACACATTCCGGGGGACCTCTGGCGATCACGGCGAAACGGGCGTAGAAAGGTGATTACGGAAGGCAGCTACCTTGAAAATTGCAACATGTAGCGAGTTTTCCAGGCACGGCCACCGGGCCACCCACGCGCGAATCCAGCCGTCGCGAAGGCAAGTCACGGCAGGTGCAAGTAGCCTGATCGAGGACATAAGACGAGGTGCACGCTTGGTAACCGGCTAGGACGTGCGAGATGGCGCCGCGAGATTGCGGCGCCATCCCCATGTGCACGCCGGCCTTCTCTTTCGACCAACAGTTGCCCGGCGGGACCTAACAGGCATACGAACCAGGGTGCTGTTGCGGATGGTAGACAAGCGGCGACCGTCCAATCCGGACGGTTAGACCGCTGAAGCTATTTGATGCGTCTCTTGCGCTGCCAGTGCCACGGCGGTGGTCACGTGCTTGAGCCAGGACCGGATGCCGTCGGGCGTGCCGGTGGCGAAAGCGTTGGACGCGCCCACATATTCCGGCGCACGGGACGCGTGCACGACCTCTACCGGGATGACGCCGCGTGGATCGAGACCGCTGGCGACATAGGTCAGCCGGGCGGCAGCCCGGGCGATAATGCCGTTGACGCCCGGGAACGCCTGCAGCGCCAGCAACTCGCCGTGGATCACGGCCGCTCTGATCAACGGGTCGCCCTGGGTCACATAGCTCACGACCTGATCGAGCGGCACGACCGGCCGGCCCAGATCGGCGGTGGGGATCACGCCTGTCCCGGCCAGGACGTGCAGCTTGGCGAGCACCTGCCGCGGCGCGGACTGCCACCGCTCAGACAGCGACGGGATGGCTTCGGCGACCCGCAAAGCGCCCTGCACCAAGGGATCGAGCACGGTGCCGGAGCGGACTTCGGCGAGCTCATACTCAGTACCCTCAAGGCTTAAAGAAGCCACGGCGGAGCGCAAGCTGACCTCGGCGGCGACCAGGCCGCCCTTTCGGCGCATCGCCGGGTGCTTGTAGGCGCCGTCTACCGCAGCGCGGGCACCGGTCGCCGCATCGGCGATGTCGGTCAGATTGAGCAGTGCCGCCAGTGGGTCCATCATGGTCACTCAGGGTATAGGCATGTAATAGTTAGGAACCCTTCCTGTTGCTCAAAGAAATGCCCACGTAACATCGCCCGGAGACAGACGTCACAGGAGGCCCTCGACTCATGAGCGAGACTTTGGAAAACCTGCTGCAGGAGACGCGGCAGTTCCCGCCGCCCGCCGAGCTAGCGGAAAACGCCAACGTGAAGGCGGACGCCTACAAAGAGGCTGAGGTTGACCGGCTGGCGTTCTGGGAGAAGCAGGCGCGGCGGCTGCACTGGTTCAAGGAGTGGGATCAGACGCTCGACTGGTCAAACCCGCCCTTCGCCAAGTGGTTCGTTGGCGGCCAGCTCAATATCTCCTACAACTGCCTCGACCGGCACGTCCTGGCCGGCCAGGGAGACCGCGTCGCGATCCACTGGGAAGGCGAGCCCGGCGACACGCGCACGCTGACCTACAACGATCTGCTGATCGAGACGAAGAAGGCCGCCAACGCGCTGACCTCGCTCGGCGTGCAGGCCGGTGACCGGGTCGCGATTTACATGCCGATGATCCCCGAAGCCGCCGTGGCCATGCTGGCCTGTGCGCGCATCGGTGCCACGCACAGCGTTGTGTTCGGCGGATTCTCGGTCGACGCCCTCAAGGGCCGGATTCAGGACGCTTCCGCGAAGGTCGTCATCACCGCCGACGGTGGGTACCGTCGCGGAGCTCCTTCAGCGTTGAAGCCAACCGTCGATGAGTCGGTGGCCGAGTGCCCGACGATCGAGAAGGTTCTCGTCGTCCGGCGCACCGGTCAGGATGTCGCCTGGACAGACAAAGACGTGTGGTGGCACGACGCCGTCGGCAACGCGAGTGAAGAGCACGAGGCGCCGGCGTTCGACGCCGAGCATCCGCTGTTCATCCTCTACACGAGCGGCACGACCGCGAAGCCGAAGGGCATTTTGCACACGACCGGCGGTTACCTGACGCAGGCGTCGTTCACGCATCACGCCGTCTTCGACCTCAAGCCCGAGTCGGACATCTACTGGTGCACCGCCGACATCGGCTGGGTCACCGGGCACTCCTACATTGTCTATGGACCACTGTCCAATGGCGCCACCCAGGTCATGTACGAAGGCACTCCCGACACCCCGCACAAGGGCCGCTTCTGGGAGCTGATCGAGAAGTACCGAGTCACGATCCTCTACACGGCACCGACGGCGATCCGCACGTTCGCCAAGTGGGGCGATGACATCCCGGCACAGTTCGATCTGTCCTCACTGCGGCTGCTTGGCAGCGTGGGCGAGCCGATCAACCCCGAGGCCTGGATGTGGTACCGCGAGCACATCGGCGGCAACCGCTGCCCCATCGTGGACACATGGTGGCAGACCGAAACCGGCGCCATCATGATCTCGCCGCTGCCGGGTGTGACCAACTGCAAGCCCGGAAGCGCGATGGGTCCCCTGCCCGGCATCTCGGCCACGATCGTCAACGACGAGGGCCAGCCGACCGACGGTGGCTACCTAACGCTGACGGAACCTTGGCCGTCAATGTTGCGGACCATCTGGGGCGACAACGACCGGTTCATCGAGACCTACTGGGCACGGTTCCGGGAGCAGGGCTACTACTTCGCCGGCGATGGTGCCAAGCGTGACTCTGACGGTGCGATCTGGCTGCTCGGCCGCGTCGATGACGTCATGCTCGTCAGTGGCCACAACATCTCGACCACCGAGGTGGAGTCGGCGCTGGTGGCGCACCCGGCCGTAGCCGAGGCCGCCGTCGTCGGTGCCACTGACGCGACGACCGGTCAGGCGATCTGTGCCTTCGTGATCCTGCGCGGCGGTGCTTCGGTTTCCGAGGCCGAGTTGCGCGACCACGTTGGCAAGACCCTGGGCCCGATCTGCAAGCCGCGCCAGGTGCAGCTCGTGGCCGAGTTGCCCAAGACGCGTTCCGGCAAGATCATGCGGCGCCTCCTGCGCAACATCGCCGAGAAGAAAGAACTCGGCGACACCACAACGCTTCAGGACGCCAACGTCATGCAGCTCATCAAGGAAGGCATGCAGACCTCGACCGAGGACTGACGCGCTTGAAATAGGCGCGCCCACCGGATTTCCGGTGGGCGCGCGTTCGTTTAGCGGAGGGAGAACTCGGCTCCGTCGCCGCCTTCGCAAGGCGGCCCGGGGATCAAGCGGATCGTCAGCGCGTCGAGATCCATCAGGACGGTCCAGATCGTCTCGGAGATGTCTTCGCCGTCGCGCGGATCCACGTGCCGGCAGATCGCCAGCGGGAAGCTGTGGTGATCCTTCAGCGCGGTCAGGATGTCGTTCTTTTCCAGCAACAGCCGCCGCGCACGCGCCGAGCGGAATAGCGACGAGCCGCCCCAGTCCTTGATGGTGTCGTAGACCGGCACGCTGGACTCGAAGTGGTTGGCGTGCACCAGAATCCCGTCTTCAGGATGCAGCCAACCCCCATCACCTGGTACTAGTTCGAGGTCGATGATTTCCCCACCGTCCTGATGGGACTGTCCGATCAGGAGATTGATCGAAGCCGAGCGCGGGGAACGGAAAGCGTTGCGGGTCGCCCAGCTGAGCGAGTCAGCTTCCAAGACGGACCGCAGCAGCACGTGATAGGGAACGCCACCGGGCGTGCCATCGTTGGCGCTGCCGAGCAAGTTGACGCAGACGCCCACGCCCTTGTTGTTGAGCCCCGCCTTGGCAAGCATGCCGGCCTCGGTAAGCGCGGCGATCTCGTGCCCGTTCTCGTCTCGCGTGACGAGCAGCAGCGTGTAGGGCCGCTGCGCCGGGTGCCAGTCCCAGTTCTGGGCGAGCAGGGTCTTTCCGTTGCGCAGATCACCGATCGATGTGCACTCCTGCGGCGTGCCACACGTCGGGCTCCCGTAGAGCAACTCTGACCGGGCATTGATGGCATAGATGAGATCCGCGTCCACTCCGGCGGCCTCGGCCATCGCGTCAAGAGTGTCCGCTAGGCGCGGCCAGTGGGCGCGGGAGGTGGCCTTGAATACCGCTCCCTGCTCTTTGACCATGGCCGGGGTGAGCTGCTTGGCCCGGGCGAAGCGCTCTAGATAGGCGGCGACGTTGTCCCTGATGAGCTGCCCGGCCTGGGCACCGTATTGAGCGCCAATCTCTTGCGGCGTGCCCGAGACATCAACTACGGGGAGGGGGAAGTTCATGCTGCCAAAGGTTACCCGCACTTAGGATGCCGTCATGACCAATAACCGGGCCAGGCGGCTCAAGCTGCGCCGGCGACGGCCTACGTCCGGTGCGGTCATCCGGTTCTTGCGGACCGAACAGATTGGCGGCTTGATCCTTTTGGGTGCCACGGCACTTGCATTGATCATTGCGAATTCGCCGCTGGCTGACACCTACATGCGGCTGTCCGACACGAAGATCGCCGGAATCACCCTGGCGAACTGGGCCAAGGACGGCCTGCTGGCCATCTTCTTCGTCGTCGCGGGCCTGGAACTCAAGCGGGAACTGGTCGTTGGGGAACTCCGCCAGCCACGGCAGGCAGCCTTGCCCATCGCCGGGGCGATCGGCGGCATGGTCGTTCCCGCACTGGTCTGCCTCGCGGTCGCCTGGGGTTCCCCGGGTGCGGCGGACGCCTGGCCGGTGCCGGTGGCCACAGACATCGCGTTCGCGCTGGCCGTGCTCGCCATTACGGCCCGCTCGCTGCCCGCCAGCCTGCGGGTGTTCCTTCTCTCCCTCGCGATCGTCGACGATCTTGGCGCCATCGTCCTGATCGCCATCCTGTTCAGCACCAAGTTCGCGATCCTGCCCCTGCTTGGGGCGGTCGCCGTCGTGGCGCTCTACTTCTTCTTACAGCAGCGCCGGGTCAACGCGTGGTGGATCTATCTTCTGCTGGGACTGGCCACGTGGGTGCTCGTGCACGAAAGCGGCATCCACGCCACCATCGCCGGAGTCGCGATCGGACTGGCCACCCGGGTCAAACCGGACAAAGGTGAGCAGGAGTCGCCCGCGGAGCAGCTTGAGCACACCCTTCAGCCGATCTCAGCCGGGATCTGCGTCCCGTTGTTCGCCTTCTTCGCCGCCGGGATTCCGTTCAGCGCCGACAAACTGGCCTCCCTGTTCACCGACCGGGCAGCGCTCGGCGTCCTGCTTGGCCTGGTCGTCGGCAAGACCGTCGGTGTCCTAGGCGGAGCGTTCATCGCGGTGCGCACGCGCCTGGCCGCCGTTCCCGAAGCCCTGGACTGGCGGGATCTGTTCGCGGTCTCCGTGCTGACAGGCTGCGGATTCACCGTCAGCTTGCTCATCGCCGAACTGGCCTTCCCGGGGAGCGAGCAACAAGATGGCATCAAAGGCGCCGTTCTTTTGGGCTCGCTGACCGCGGCACTTATCGCCGCGGCCCTCCTGCGCCGCCGCGCTCGGGCACACGCAAGTTAGCCTGCTGACATGACTTCACGTCAGCAGGCTGCTGAAGACTCCTGCGTGATGATCGAGGGCCCATGGTCCCATCGGTTCATCAGCGCTAATGGCAGCCGGTTTCACGTCGCTGAGCTGGGCACCGGGCCACTAGTACTTCTCTTGCACGGTTTTCCGGAGTTCTGGTGGGCATGGCATCAGCAGCTGCCCATGCTCGCGGACGCGGGTTTCCGCGCGGTGGCGATGGACCTACGGGGATATGGCGCCTCGGACAAGCCGCCGCGTGGCTACGACGGCTTCACTCTGTCCGCCGACGTCACGGGCGCCATTCGCGCCCTGGGCGAGCGCAGGGCGATCATTGTTGGCGCCGGCGCGGGAGGCCTCATCGGCTGGGCGACGGCCGCTTTGCACCCGAAAATGGTGCAGCGACTGGTCGTTCTCGGCGCGGCACACCCATTGCGCTTGCGGTCCGCCTTCATCACCCAGGCCGCGCAGCGACGGGCTGGTGCTGCCCTGCTGAAATTCCAGCTGCCCCGCTTCGAGCATGTGCTCACCCGCGACAACGCGGCTCTGGTCGGCGACCTCCTGGACGAGTGGACCGGGCCCGCGTTTCAGTCCACTGCGGCCTATGCCGAATATGCCGCGAAATGCCGTGAAGCCATGCGCATTCCACAGGCCGCCTTCTGCGCGCTAGAGGCTTATCGCTGGGCTTTCAGATCAACCATGAGACTTCATGGGTACCGGTTTGTGCGCGCCATGAAGCAGCCGGTGATCACGCCGACGCTCCAATTGCAGGGCTCACTGGACACCGTCATGATCCCCGCGACGGCACAGGGTTCGGGGCGCTATGTGCTCGCCGACTACGAGTGGCGGCTGCTCGACGGCATCGGCCACTTCCCGCACGTGGAGACCCCCGACCTGGTGACCGGCGAAATCATCCGCTGGGCCAAGGGTTAGACCCGGATCTCCCGCAACTCGGTCACTTCACTGCGCGGTGCCCAGCCCTGATAGACGCCAAAGTCAAACTCATCGAGGCCGAGTTCTTTCGCGACCGGAGCCTTGCCGCCGGTGTATTCGACGCGCAGCCAGGACTCGTGCTCGCCCAGCACGATGAACGGCTCGCCTTTCCACAGGCAGGTCGTGCGGCAGTAGGCCAGATCCTCTACTTCGGACACAGGAAGCACCTTGACGTAGCGTCCCGTGCGCACCTCGTCGAACCCGTCCGATGGCTCAGGCAGGTAGAGCCGCACGTTGTCGCCGTCGGGGCTGGCTTCGTATTCCACGCCCTGATAGCGGGCCACGAAACAGTCACGCATCACTGACCGTCCGTCCTGAGCCAGCGCTGCCCATCGGTGTCCAGGATGGCCACCATTTCCTCGGTGCCGTCAGCACGGACCTTGAGCAGCCTCGTGCCGTGCGGAAGGCGGGCACTGTCCACTTTGAACTCCGCGATGATCTCTTTGCTCTCACCCGGGGCGAAGCCGTTGCCGCGGAACGGAGCGCGCTCGATGACCCAGCCCTGCATGGCTTTCATCGCCGCTTCGGTCTGCCCGCCGTAGGGAATGCGGTAGAGGTTGGGCCGGTAGGCCGACCAGCGCAGCAGGTAAATCTCGTTGGCGCCCACCAGGAATGGCGAGCCGGCCCAGTCGAGGCCGAGTGCCTGGCGCATCTGTTCCGCACCGCGCAGGTGGCCGACTTCGTGCGCCCGGTGCACGAACCCGGACACGCGGTCGTAGCCACGCTCCAGGTAGTAACCGACCTGGCTGGGTGCGATCGCCTTCTGCAGGACGGTCAGCTCAGGGCTCGTTCTGCCGGGGGCGGGGTATTTGGAGGCCGACGGCGTTGCTGTCGTGGTTTCCGCCGCCTTTGGCTCTTCCTCTTCCTCTTCGCTGCCAAGGCCGAACTCGGCCGCCCAGCTAGCCAGGGCGAGCAACTGTCCACCCGGGAGGGTCGCCCCAACGGGAGTGCCCGGGTTCACCGCGAATGACCACGACGGATCAGGCCACGAGCTGATCAGCTTGATGAACTTGATCGAAACCGTTTCGAGCCCGGTCGGGATGTGCTGCGTCGAGGTGTAGGACACGATGTGCGGCTCACCGTCGATCGGCTGCGGCCGCCATTGACCATTCGTCGTGCCAGACGACTTGGGAATCAGCACCGTCGCGAGCAGCAGGGTCGACAAGAACGCGTCTGTGTTGCCCGCCTCAGCCGCTTCGAAGAGCTGTTCTTCCACCGAGTTGGCCGGCACGAAATGAGGATCGGGGGCGCCGTGGCGCGGCTTGCCGTTCTTGGACATCTCCGACGATGGCTGCGCCACCGGAGCTGGCGCGGGCTGCGTCACCGGAGCGGGCTCGGCAAAGGCCTCGGCGAAAGCGGCCTCCGCGAACGACGGCTCAGGAAACGCCGGCGGTAGCGGTGGCGGCGGTGGTGCCGCAGGCGCGACCGGTGGAATCGGCGGTGGCGGAGGCAACGGGAGTGGCTGTGGCTCGGGCCGCGGGGGAAGAGCCCGCTGGCCGACCGTCGAGGCCACCCTCACCGGCTCGGTAGAACGGGCCGCTTTGGCCCTCTCGAGCGCTCTGACGCGCTCTAGACGGTCGCGTGGCGGCGAGTTAGCGGCAGCCGCCTGACGTGGCAGGCGGGCGTCACCACGCCCCAGCTGAACGACAAACCACGAAGGCAGATATCCCTCGATCGGCAGACCCGGATTTACCGCGAGCCACCAATCGTGGTTAGGCCAATTCGAGGCGAGGTCGCCTAGCGGCATCCGGCGGGCTGCTCCCGCGTGCTCAGCCAGGCAAGTGCGCATCGACTGCTCTGACGTGAACGCCAGCAGATGCGTGTGATCGTTGGAAGTCCACGTCGCCCAGCCGAGCGGCGTGCGGCCGGCTAAAGCGTCCGCTGAGACAGGTAGCAATAGCTCGATGCGGGTCAGTGCCCGAAAATACCGCTCCTGGTCTCCAGCGACCAGGGCGTCATAAAGCGCGACCTCGCCATCCGTTGCTGGTTCCCATGCCGCCCCGCGGTTCACCGCGCTAACACCTCCGCCCCTGCTCCTGTCGCGTACAACCTACTAGTTAAGCGCCTTCAAGTAGCATCCTCACCACCGTGAGCTATCTGAGATTCTGGAGGCGTAGTGCGTACCCCCCTCTCCGTGTTTGTCACCCTCACGGTGGTAAGCGCATGCGGCCTGGTAGGCATCACGGCCGCTCCGGCTGTGGCTGTCTGCGACCGGGCACTGCCCCCGGCAGCGCCAATATCTGACACTCCGTGGCCGCAGTTGCTGTGGGACTACAGCAAGCTGCCTGCCACCGGTGCAGGCGTGAAAGTCGCCGTGATCGACTCCGGTGTCGATACCAAACATCCGCAACTCAACGGAAAGATTGTTGGTTTCCAAGACTATCTAAGATCATCTCCGGGGGCTGAGGACTGTGTCGGTCACGGCACGGCCGTAGCGGGTCTCATTGTAGGGACGCCACCGAACAGCGGGGCCACTTTCCGCGGACTCGCCCCGCAAGCGCAAATTTTGGCAGCCCGGGTGAGCGAGAAGGTGCCGGGGAACGACTCCGCGCCATCGCCGACCGAGGAGGAGATGGCCGCGGCCGTCCGCTGGGCCATCGCCAACCAAGCGAAAGTTATCAACTTGTCACTCGCCTACACCGAGCCTGACGAGAAGCTGCCCAACTTCAAGAAGTCGATTGAAGAAGCGATCGCCGCCGATATCGTCGTCATCGCGGCCGCGGGCAACAACTACAAGAAGGGCAACCCGGTCCCCTCGCCAGCCAAATGGCCTGGTGTGGTGGGTGTCGCCGCCGTCGACAAGGACGGGCAGCGCCTCGAAGAATCCGGCATGGGCAGCTACGTGGACATCGCCGCACCGGGCGTTGACGTTATCGTGCCGCGGCCGGGCGGCGGTCACGCCCTTGATCGTGGAACGAGTTTCGCTGCCCCACTGGTGGCGGCCACCGCGGCGCTCATCTATTCGCGCTATCCCAAGCTTTCGGCCGGCCAGGTGATCAAACGGCTGATGGCGACGGCGGATCCGGCTCCCGGCGGCCGCAACAGCGACGGCTGGGGTGTGGGCATCGTCAACCCGCTGCGGGCGCTGACCGAGCCTATTGACGGCCAGACTCCCGTTGAGGGCAAAGCACTTCCGGGGCCGAGCCTCGACCCGAAGACCCTCGCCGCTCAGGAACAGGCAGCACAGTCCAGGTATCGCGCGTGGTGGATCGCTGGAATCGGGGCACTAGCCGCCCTCATCGCGGTCGCTCTGATGATCGCGCTGCCGGCCGGATCGCGGCGCAGATGGCGCCCAGCGGGCCGATAGGTCCTATGGCTGAAACCGGCTATAGTCCAAAGCGGACGCCAGGCGCACTTGGTAGGCGCCTGGCGTCCGCTTTAAGGAAAGGGATTTCCTAGAACATCGCGACGTTGCCGTCTTCGGTCTGCTTGAACCGGTCGGCGGTGTCAATCACTGCGTTCTTAATGTCGCGGAGCATCACGGTGATGTCGCCAGCAGCCTGCGTCCACTTCGCCTGCCGGGCCTCATAAGCGTCTTTCGCCGCACCAGTCCACGAGTCGACCAAAGGCCGGGCCGTGTCGTTAGCGTCGTCAAGCGCCTTGTCCATCGCCTTGATGGCGTTTTCGATGTCCGTCGCCGCGTCACGCAGCTTGAACTCATCGACAATAATGCTGTCTTCGTCAGGAACACCCATGACTACCTCCCCTTATCCCCGTTACAGCGGCAGATTTGGAATGTTGATGTTGTTCATCGAGCCCGCCGTTTCCTGGTCGGACGCGGTGTAGTTCTTGCCGCTGGAACGAACGCCACTCGCTGTCTCGAGCAATGCGCTCGACAGCTTGTTCTGCTGCTGCGTGAACGCTTCCTTGACGTTGTCGAACGAGCGCGCCGACTGGCCAGCCCAAGCTCCACGGAGCCCTTCAAGCTGGTTCATCAAGTCGTTCAGCAGTTTCTTAAGATCGCCTTCGACCTGCTCAAACTTTGACGCTGACGTCTCCATCAACGCCGCTTGTGCCGCAGTCGCCATGTCCTAGGTCACCCCACTCCCTGGATACTTCGCTTTCGCGCTGACGGTAGCTGTATAAGACAAATGTCGCCACCCCGGCACCGCCAGCTTGTGGATAACTTTACCTACGCCGGGTTGACCCCGACCGATGCGCGTTGCGGGTCAAGGCCTGGGCCTTCAGGGATTAGCGACACCATCGACGAGGGCAGCCGGACGCGTTTGGCACCTTCGTAACCAAATCGCTCAAGGACGCCAGGAACGGTTGCCGCATAACGGACACCGTTTTCTGTGATGAGGCTAACTGTCTGTCCAGAAGAGACGATCGCGCCCTTGCCACCAGGCACCAGAACGAAATCGGCGTACGTCGCGCCGGTCGTGCTGCGCGAGGCGGTCTGCGGACGGCTAGCGACATCGACCTGCACGTCAGCGAAAAGCTCGGCGTTGCCCAGGTCATCGGTGACCACTGAGCACAAGCTGCCCCCATAGGGCGTCAACTTCGGCGTGTTCAGCGGCGGGTCGTTGGGCCCGGTTGGCTTGGGCAGCAACGTGTCCCCGATTTTGAAGGCTGACAGGCCGCTCACGGTCACTTCGTGTTGCTTGGACCCCAGCAGGTAGGCCTGGAATTCACTGACCCAGAACAGCCCGTCCTGCCGGACCAAGATGTAGCGCAGCTCAGGGCCACCCGTTACCTTGAGCACCTCGCCCACGTTCCAGGACTTGTTGCCGGAGAACTGCTGGTTCGCACCAGGAACGCTGAGTTTGCGGACCACATCGCCCCGGGTCACGCCGACGAGGAATGCCTGCGAAACGATGGTGGGCCGGATTCCGGCCTTCATCACGTCGGCCGATCCATCCACGAGTTCGTAGGCTCGGCCGCGCCACAGCAAGTAGGTCTGTGTGCCACTGGTTTGCTTGGACGCCGACTCGAGCACGAATGCTTCGTCGCCCGCGACAAGGCGGCCGGGTGGCCGCTGGCCGACCAGGACCGCTGAGGCGGCGCCAGTTGGCAGGGCGAGCGAACACACCGTCCAGGGCAGTCCGACCATGTCCTTCGCGGCAGGCAGGGAGGCCGGCAACAGCGGAATGCCAATCGTTTGGCCACGCGGGACGTCAGCTAGCGACTTCGATGACACCTCGAATTTCGTTGGCTTGCCCGACGTCGAGGCCAAGTAGGCGGAGGCCAAGTTCAACGCGGGGTGCAGCCGGTTGTCCCGCCAGACATAGACCGCGCCCGTGCCCTTTTCGATGATCACAGCGCCGTCGGTCTTCCACGATCTGTCGCCGCTCTTGGTGAACACTCCGTAAATGCCGAAGCCCGCCGCGACAATCACAGCGATGAGCACGCTTGCCATCGTGGCGCCGGCCGCTCGCCGGAACGGAGACTGTGCTGGATCGGTCTCCCGCTGCACCAGCGCGGAAACCACACGCTGCACCATGAATTGATAAGAGTGCAGCTCATCCCGCCTCGAAGGCATACGCACCTCCCCGGTTGTTGTCGTTTGCCCTAACATGTGCTCTGCACACGTTCAGGGGGGAGGTTATCGCGATGACAGTGGAAACGGTGAGCCCATCCCCTGACACCGCCGTATCAGGCATGTTCTATCCGAGAAAACCGAAGCGGGTTTTCGGGCTGAGCGCTGGCCAGATCGTGATCGTGCAGGTCGCTGTCCTCGGCATCGCCTTGGCAGCGAAATTCCACGTGGCGGCCTTGGCCGCGGTGGTGCCGATCGCGGCCGGTCTGGTGATCCTCGGCTGGGGCAGGATGCGTGGACGGTGGCTGTCCGAGTGGTTCAGTGTCTGGCTGCGTTATCGCTCTCGCGAGCGGCGCATTGAAGCGGGCACCGACGCGATGGCTCTGCTCGCACTGGCGCATCCCGGCAGCCGTGTGTCCACAGTGGACATTGAGGGCACCTCCGCCGCTTTGATCGCCGATGGCGAAGGTTTGGTCGCGTTGCTTGAGCTCGGTGAGGCGGGCGTCATCCCCTCCCGCGCCTGGCACCCGTTGCCTTCTCCGGCTTCCCTGCTGCCTGCCCCCGCCGCGGACACTCCGCCGGTGCGCATCCAGCTCCTGCTGCACTCGGTGGCGGCCACCAGCATCGCCCCGGTCGCCGCGTCCTACCGTCAGCTCACGGGTGGGCGGCTGCTCGCCTCTGAGCGGGCCGTGGTGGCCGTGCGCGTGCAGCGGGCCGAGGGCTGGCCTGAGGAAGACCTGGCCCGTGCGCTCAGCGGAGCGGTCCGCAAGGTGCGCGCCAAGCTTGGTGACGTGCCGCACCGCGCGCTCGGCGAGGTCGCCGCGCTCCGGGTGCTGACCGAATTCGCCGGCCACGACGGAACGCATGTCGCCCAAGAGGGCTGGGCCGCGCTGCACCTGGGCGGGCTACTGCACAGCGTGCACGTCGCCGAGCGTTTCCCGCAGCCACACCCCGACCCGGCCCACGCTTTGCTGCCCCGTCTGCTGCGGTTGCCCGCGACCACGACGACGGTCTCGCTGACCGCCGGCCCGTGGCCCGGTCAGGAAGGCCAGGAGGTTCCGGCTCAGCTGGCGATCCGCCTCGCGACACCAGACCAGGCGAGCCTGGCATCCGCCGCGACGGCCCTAAAGCAGGTCCTGGCTTCCGATCAGGCCCAGGCCCGGCGCTTGGAGGGAGAGCAGATGGACGGTTTGCTCGCCACCTTGCCGCTGGCCGGTCCTACGCCGCCTGGGCTGCCGCCCGAGAGTTACTTCGGGCCAGCTCGCCGCACCGGTGCCGTCATGTCCTTGACCAGCCCCTACGGTGGCAGCGGTCTGATGATCGGCGTGAACCGTCACCAGGAGCCACTGACGTTCAAGATTTTCCGTCCTGAGGCGACCCGCATTGTCGTGATTGGAGGCGTGCCGATCGCTCAGACGGTCGCCGTTCGCGCGATGGCCTTGGGTGCTCACATCCTGGTGCAAACGACCCGCCCGTGGGCGTGGGAGGCCTTTAGCCGTGGCCTGGGCGCTGGCGCCCCACTGACGGTGATGGCACCCGGTCCGGTGACAGTTCCACCGGGGCACCCGCTGCATCCGTTGCTCACCATCGTCGACGCGGGCCCGGTCGCCGCCGACCGTTCGCAGGGCACACCGTGGCACAGCACGCTGGTTCTGCGCGACGATCTGTCCCCTGTGGACGTTGACGTGCTCGGGCGGGCCGATCTCGCCCTGTTGCAGCCACTGCACCCGGCGGAAGCCGCGGTCGCCGTGTCTGTGCTGGGGCTTAGCCGCGATCAGGAGTCGTGGCTGGCCCGGGCGCAGCCCGGCATGATCGGCGTCATTCACCGCCGCTCGGTACGGTGGGCCGCGCTGTCACAGACGCCTTACGAACAGCAGCTGATCGGTTCACTGAACCGCGTGCGGTAGTAACCCAAGCGGTGGTGTGGCACGATGCCTCACCATGGGCATCCTCCTCCGTTTGGCCGCAAGTGTCGCCGCCGTTTGGGTAACGACGCTTCTGCTCCCCGGCATCACGGTGACGGCTGAATCGACTCTCGGCAAAATCGGCACCTTCGTCGTGGTCGCGATTCTCATCGGCCTCGTTAACGCCATCCTGCGTCCCATCATCAAGACCGTCGGATGTGGGTTTTATCTCTTCACGCTCGGCCTGATCGCGCTCGTCGTGAACGGCGCCCTGCTGATGCTCAGCAGCTGGATCGCTCAGCAACTGGAGCTCGGCTTCAAGGTCGCTAGCTTCTGGCCTGACGCGATCCTTGGCGCGCTGATCATCGGTGTCGTGAGCACCGTGCTGAACTGGTTCGTCAAAGACTAAGTAAGGACCGTACTGTTGCTCCGGTGAGTCAGCTTCGCCTTGGCTATCTGTTCGGATTCGGCGCCTACGTGCTGTGGGGCTTCTTCCCCGCGTACTTCAAATTGCTGATTCCGTCGTCGGCCTTGGAGATCTTGGCTCACCGGATTCTTTGGTCTCTGGCCTTCATGGTTGTCGTGCTGACATTCATGCGGCGCTGGCGCAACATCAAGCAGTTAACCGGTCAGCCCGCGCGACTCGCGGGGATCAGTGTGGCCGCCGTGCTCATTGGCGTGAACTGGGCGACCTACATCTACGCCGTCAACATCGGCCAGATCGTCGAGACAGCGCTGGGCTATTTCATCAATCCACTGGTCGTCATCGTGCTCGGCGTCATCTTCTTCGCTGAGCGTCTGCGTCCCGTGCAGTGGGCCGCGGTGGGTCTGGGCACCGTCGCGGTCATCGTGCTGACTGTCGATTATGGACGTCCACCGTGGATCGCCCTGATCTTGGCGATTACGTTTGGGCTCTACGGCTTTAGCAAGAAGCGGCTCGGCTTGCCNCCCGCCGATGGGCTGTTGCTTGAGTCAGCCGCTTTGGCCCTGCCCGCCGCGATCACCCTCGGGTTCCTCACGACGGCAGGCAAAACCACCTTCGGTGAGGTGAGCACCGGTCACACCTTGCTGCTCATGGCCGCTGGTGCCATCACGGCCGTGCCGCTGTTGCTCTTCGCCGGTGCGGCAAACCGCATACCCATGACGGCGATCGGCATGCTGCAATACGTGGGGCCGACAATCCAGCTAATCATCGGGGTGTTCGTTTTCCACGAGCCGATGCCGCCGGTCCGGCTTGCCGGGTTCTGCTTGGTCTGGCTCGCCCTGATCGTCTTTAGCTGGGACGCGATCGCCAACGCCCGGCGCTCGTCCCGGCTCGCTCTTGCCGTCACGAGTGCGGCTTCCGTGCGCTAAATGTGCCTGTCGAGGCGACGCTCGAACCTTCCAGTGGGGGGACGAGTTGTGAATTGTGATGGCCTGCGCCCTTACCGAAGTCCACGATGGCGGGTGACACCGCGGCCCAGCCGCAGGTTCTGCCTGGCGTGGACTTGGCGGTACAAGCGCCGACGACTGTGCTGAATTTCGTTGTGCGCCTCGTGTGCGCGGCCGGAGGCGAATCTATGCCGGAGGGCGAAATCCTCGCCACATGAGACGAAGCAGAATTGCTTTCGCCGCGACAGCGGCCTTAATAGGTTCCTTCTTCATAACGGTCGCTGGCGCCCCGGTCTCGGCGGCGCCAGCATGTAGCCCTGCGGCACAAGACGAATACCAGGCTCTCAGGCTGGCCGCGACGTGCAAGACCCGCGTCGAGGTGCAGTCCGCGACCACGGAACTGACCCAGGTTTTCGCCAACCCGGATGGCACGCAGACGCTGGAGTCCTATGCCACACCGCAGCGGGTGCGCAAGGACGGTGGCTGGATGCAGATCGACACCAAACTCAAGCGGGGCAAGGACGGGCGGCTGCACCCGGAGACGACCGGCCACGAGGTCAGCTTCTCCAATGGTGGAGACACTCCGTTTGCCGTGTCCATTGTGGACGGTAAGCGATTTGAACTCTCATGGCCGCTGGGCGCACTTCCGGCGCCAAAGGTCGAGGGCGACTCCGCCACCTATGCCGAGGTGCTCCCAGGCGCAGACCTGGTGGTGCGTGCCACGCGCGGCGGATTCACTCACGTGCTCGTGGTGAAAACCGCTGAGGCGGCAGCGAATCCGGCCGTCGCTAAGGTGCACTACCGCGTGTCTGGGGAACTGTCGGCTCGCAACGCCGCCGACGGCAGCCTGGAACTCGTTGACACCACTGGCAAAGCGCTGCCAGTCGGTTCACACGCCTCGGAAATGTGGGACTCCGCGACGGATGTGGCGCTTGCCGGTGAGCTTCTGGCCGGCGTGACTATCGACGCCAAGAAGGCGCCGAAGTCGACTGCCGTTGAGCCCAGTGAACTCGCGCATGTGCGGCCTGTCCAGGTGAAGGCCGAGGGCAGCGACCTTTACGTCTTGGCGGACAAGGACTTGCTCAAGACGGGCACCCTGCCGATCTACATCGACCCGCCATGGGAGACATGGAAGTCCACGTGGGTATATGCCACGAACAACAACACCAACCGGACGCCTGGAGATGTCGCTCGCGTCGGTGATGACCCCGAAGGATCGGTCGTCTTCCGCTCGTTCTTCACGTTCCCGGTCGGCGCTCTCTACGGCAAGCAGGTCCTGTCGGCCTACATGTACATCACGCTCGACCACAACGGTGCATGCGCTGGCAACACCGCCTACGCCTACCGCACGGCCGACCAAACGGCTGGGGCAGGATCACGGGTCACGTGGTCTCCCGCGCTGAGCCTGTTGCTGGGATCGGCTTTTGGTGACTCGAACGAGACCGGTTCTTGTGGCTCAGACCAGGGCGATGACAACCTGATCTTCGGTAACAACGTGACGACGCGCAACGACGTGGCCTCCAATGCCAACGCCAGCAACGCTGCGTACACCATCGGGCTTTGCATGTGTTCTTCCTCTGGTGGCAGTGGCGAAACCGGCACCTACCAGTGGATGAAGTTCTTCCACGCCAGCGCCAAGCTCGTGACGACCTATAACACCCACCCTGGTACGCCGACGAACCTCACCACCTCAGCAGCCGCGTGTGGCTCGTCCATCGCGACGCTGTCTCCCCTTCTTAAGGGGCAGTACATCGACGCTGACGGCAGTGACACGCTCACGGCGACCTTTGAGTGGCAAGAGCTTCCGTCCGGCGCGGTCAACAGCATCACCGGCCCCTCCAAGCCCGCCAACAACTATGGTGAAGTGACGCTGACCTTGCCAGCTTCGGCGGAAGGCAAGTCGTTCCAGTGGCGCCTGCTCACCCGGGACGCGAACTCCCCCAACACCGGAACCTCAAGCTGGTGCGGATTCACCGTGAACACCGGCCCACCACCGGCGCCGGGCGTCTCGTCACTCGTCTACCCCGCTGATGGCGTCGCTCACGGCGGACCGGGCGTCGCCGCCGACTTCACCTTCACCAACGGTGGCACCGCTGGCACTGACATCACCAGTTATGTCTGGGGCTGGAGCAGCCCACCGTCCAATGTGGTCACGGTTTCGCCTGGCGCGTCGCACACGCTCAAGCTGACCCCGCCGCGCTTTGGCAACAACACCCTTTACGTCATGTCCCGCGAGCCGTCGCTCATCGCTGGGCCGATCAAGAGCTACCAGTTCCTTGTTGGCGCACCGTCGGCACCTATCGCGCACTGGCCGTTGGACCAAATCAACGCGCCCAACTACGACCCGATCACCGGCCCCGCGCTGACAGTCGAGTCTGGCCGTGGCGATCTGACGTGGAGCCCAGACGTGCGCTACATCGGATCGAACTCGCTGGGCCTCGACATCGTGGGAGAAACGCCGACTAACATTCCGGCGGCCATGAACGCTCCACTGTCCACGTTGGACACATCGCAGGCGTTCACCGTCGCGGCTTGGGTGCGGCCGTCTGTCGTACCAACGGTGAATTCAAGTTTCGCCGGCAAGGATGGCACGGACTCGGGCGGCTTCTACCTCGGTCTCATGCACAGCGGAGCTCCCTACGGTCCCCGATGGGCCTTCGGCTTGAAGGACACCTCGTCGACCGCAAGCCCCACCCGGTTCGCCTACGCTCCCAACCTCTTTACCGCCGCCGACACCCGTAAGTGGGTGCACGTCGCTGGAAGCTACGACCCGGCGGAGAAGAAGCTGCGCCTGTTCCTCGACGGTCAGCTCGTCCACGAAGCCGACAGCGGCACCACGCCATGGAACGCGACAGGCAACTTCACGATCGGCCGGTCGTACCACGCTGGCGCGGCTGACATGTTCAAGGGCCACATCGCCGACGTGCGGGTGTGGAACCGGGTCATCGTGAAGGACGACCTTCAGGGCACCGACGCCGACGTGGCCGCGGGCACCCAGGCTGTCCCCGGCATCCTGCAGCCGACCGAGGTCGGCACATGGAACTTCGCCGACTACGACGCCCTCGACGGCTCCTACTGGTCTCGCCACATGACGCCTGGCGCCAACGCCAGCTTCACTGACCCGGGCTACGACGGCGACACAGCGCTCTCGCTCACCGGTGTGGCGGACAGCATCGCTTCCACGAGCGGGCCGGTCCTGCGCACAGACAACTCGCACACGATCTCGGCCTGGATCCGCCCAACGGTCATTCCGGCCGCGGCCACCACGGTCTTGAGGCAAGCAGGCACGGTCTCCTCCGCGACCAAGCTCATGCTTCAGCCGGATGGAAAGTGGGCCTTCAGCATCGCCAACGACAACGGCGATGGCACGTCGACCTGGAAGACCGCGACGTCGAATATCGCGGCCACGACGGGCGCCTGGGTCCACGTCACCGGGGTCTTCGACTACGGCACCAAGGAAGTCCGCCTCTACGTCAATGGCGTGCTTCAGACGACGAAGGCAACCGGGGCCATCGGCCAGTACGCGGCGCACCCATTGGTGCTCGGCAGTGACGGCGGAACCACCTATTTCGCCGGTGACGTGGATGTGCTGAAGATGTTCGCTGGTGCGATGAACGATCGCGAGGCGAAGAACTTGTACAACAGCGTTCTCTAATCACGACAGTCCGCTCAAGGCGCCCTCTCCCCCGAGAGGGCGCCTTTCTTTGTACGCCGATCAATATGCGTTTTGTATGCGTTTGCTGTGCTTTGTCTATGCGTCTGTTGGCCACGATCTGTGCACCACATATGCGGGGGCAGCGCTTTGGTGATGCGTCCGCAGTGCCTAACTCCTCAAACAGAAAGCGGATGACATGTCCAGCGACGAAAAACGCCGCCCTGATCGCTTCGCGATCAAAAAGCGGCTTCCACAGTGGCTGCGAAGGGGGTTGCCTTTAGCACTCATCGCGTCGGTGCTCACACCGATCGCGGCAGTGCCAACGGTGACTACCCTTTCGGCCGCACCGACCACGTCGGCCAACACGTTCAAGGTGCAAGGCAAGGTCAGGCCCCTGGATCTCTCGCAGGGTTCCAAGCGGGACAAGCTCGCCCCTGCCGCGTGGCCCGCTCCCTCGGTGGCTGACATTGACCTATCCAAGGCGACCGGAAAGCAAAAGGCCGGCCAGGCACCACTTTGGATCGAACCAGCCGCTTCGGCCAAGGATTCAGGGGCGTCGGTGCGGGTCGCCATTCTGGACCGGGCGAAGCTTCCCGCCGCGTGGCAAAACGGCGTGGTCGTGCAACTGTCCCGAACAGATGGTGCGAAGGCCAACTCCGACTTCGAGATGTCGATGGACTACTCCGGCTTCGCCAGCGCGTTCGGCGGTGACTGGTCGGGACGGCTCCAATACTGGGCCCTTCCGGAATGTGCCCTGACAACTCCTGAAGTTGCCGGATGCCAGGCCACGCCAATCGAATCGGCGAAGGACCGCACACAAAACAAGGTGAGCGTTGACCTGAGCCTCGCCGGCACCAAGGCCGCGGATAGCTTCTCGCTATCAGGCGCGGCTGCCGGTGGCGCGATGATGGTGGCGCTGGCCGCAGGCCCCTCAGGTGACACCGGAGACTTCGGTGCCACCGCTTTGCAGGCGTCGTCTTCGTGGACGGCAGGCGGTTCTTCGGGTGACTTCTCTTGGAGCTACCCGATTACGCTTCCACCGACCCTGGCCGGGCCAGCCCCAGAACTAACGCTGGGCTATTCCTCCTCGGCCGTGGACGGGCGCACCCTCGCCACGAACAACCAGCCTTCCTTTGTCGGGCAAGGCTTTGACTACAACCCGGGCTCGATCGAGCGCCGTTACAAGAGCTGTGCCGAGGACATGGGCGGCACCGCTAACAACACCGTCAAGACCGGTGACCTCTGCTGGGGCACCGACAACGCGGTGCTCTCCCTCAACGGCATCGGTGGCGAACTCGTCAAGGACGCCACGACCGGGGTATGGAAAGTCAAGAGCGACACCGGCGCCAAGGTGGAACGCCTTGAGGGCACGGTCAACGGGGCCTGGAACAACGAGTACTGGAAGGTCACCACACCGGACGGTGTGCAGTACTTCTTCGGGCTCAACCGGCTTCCTGGCTACACCGGAACCGCACCCGCCAACACGGAAACCAACTCAGCGCTTCTGGTTCCCGTGGCTGGCAACAACACCGGCGAGCGCTGCCGGCAGACCGCGTTCAAGGACAGCTTCTGTAACCAGGCTTGGCGGTGGAACCTGGACTACATCGTTGACCCGAACGGAAACACGGTGTCGTTCTGGTACAACAAGCACACCAACAAGTACGCCAAGAACATCGTGGCCGCGGATGACACCGTCTACGACCGCGACAGCGTCATCTCCCGGATCGCCTACGGCACCGACAAGCGCTCTGGCACCGACACGGTCTACACCAGCGCCAAGGCTCCGATGCAGGTGCTGTTCGAGACCGGCGACCGTTGCCTCACCACGTCTTGCGGCACACACGACGCGGTGAACTGGCCCGACACGCCTTGGGACCAGGAGTGCACCGGCACTTCGTGTGACGGTAAGTACACGCCGGTCTTCTTCTCCACGGTGCGGCTGAAGAAGATCACCACCCAGGTGGTGAAGGCTGGCAGCTACTCCAATGTGGACTCATGGGAGTTCACGCACGATTTCCCGCCGACGGGATCTGGTACACCCAAGGGTCTTTGGCTTGAGTCCATCAAGCGGACCGGTCACGTGGGCACACCGATCGTGATGCCAGAGGTCAACTTTGACTGGGTGGCGCTGGAGAACCGGGTCGACACCTACAACGGCACTAAGCCCACGATGAACTGGCACCGGATGAGCACCATCTGGACCGAAACCGGTGGCAAGATTAGCGTTCGCTACTCCGACAAGCAATGTGTCCCGGGGTCGAACATGCCATCAGCGCCGCACGCCAACACCTTGCGGTGTTACCCGGTGCTCTTCGAGGAAGACGACGTCACCAAAACTGAGTACTACCACAAGTATCTGGTGACCGAGGTCTACGAAGCCGACCTCACGGGCGGCGGCACGGACAAGGTGACGAAGTACGAGTACCCGGGCACGCCAGCGTGGCGTTTCGCCGACGACGACGGCATGTCGAAGGACAAGTTCCGCACGTGGTCGGTGTTCCGTGGCTACGACACGGTGCTCACCCGCATCGGCGCGGCCGGCCAGGAAACCCTGTCGGAGACTAAGTATCTGCGGGGTATGCACGGCAGCAAGGACACGCCGGCTGGCGGGCTCAAGGACATCACTGTCAACGCCAGCCTGGGTAACGAGGTCGTCAAGGACCTGGACGCTGTCGCCGGTTCGAAGCGGGAAGAGACGGTCTACAACGGCGCGCTCACCGCTCCGGTGTCCAAGACCGTTTACGTGCCTTGGGTTTCGGCCGCCACCGCCAGCCGCAACATGGGCACGACAACGGTGACCGCGGCGCACGAAGGAACGCAGGCGACGTACTCCTCGGTGAAGCTTGAGGATGGAACCTGGCGCACTACGAAGACGACGACCGTCTTCGACTCCTACGGCATGGAAGACACCGTCACCGACTGGGGTCTCGTTAGCCCCGACGGTGTCACGGACGCCTCAGGTGACGAGACGTGTGTCGACAACACCTACAACCGCAACGTTGGCGCCAACATTCTCGCCTCGATCAGCCGGGTGCAGAAGTTCGCGGTTAAGTGCGGCGGCGCGGTGCTGTCTAAGGACGACGTCATCGACGACGTACGCACCAGCTACGACAACCAGGCCTACGGTGCCGCGCCCACCAAGGGCATCGCCACCATGGTGGAGAAGCTGGAATCCTGGACGCCCGGTGGTGGCACGCAGTTCATGGTCGCCAGCCGGTACGAGCAAGACGTCTACGGTCGTGAGATCAAGAGCTGGGACATCCGCAACAACGTCCAGACAATCGAATTCACGCCCACGACCGGCGGCCCCGTCACCAAGGTGACGACCACTAACCACAAGGGCTGGTTCTTTGTCGACGAGCTCGAGCCCGCCTGGGGCAAGCCGACGGGGAAGGTGGACGTCAACAACAAGCGGACCGACATGGTTTATGACGCACTCGGCCGCTTGGTAAAGGTCTGGCTGCCCAACCGCCCGATCGCGAGCAACCCGGCGTCGCCCAGCATTGAGCACATCTACACCATCCGGAACGCGGGTGGCGTCAACGCTGTCACGACAAAGAAGCTCAACGCCAGCGGCAATTACGTCGAGTCCGTCGCGCTTTACGACGGCCTCCTGCGCGAACGGCAGACGCAATCTCCTGCCGCGACAACAGGAACCGTGTTCACCGAGAACATCTACGACGCCGCAGGGCGCAAGAAGATTGTCAACAACTACTACTACGACGCGAATGTCTCGCCAAGCACCACCTTGCGCGGCATCCTCGACTGGGAAAACAAGTCGCAGAGCGTCACCGAGTACGACCGGGCCGGCCGCGCTGTGGCAACCGTTTTCAAGGTGTCGGGTCAAGAGAAGTGGCGCACCACCATCAGCTTTGGTGGCGACCGCATCTACACCAACCCGCCAGCGGGCGGTTCTCCGACAACCACGATCAGCGATGCCCGTGGCAACACGGTCGCGCTGCGCCAGCACTCGGGCGGCTCAACGGCAGGCCCGTTCGACGAGACGGTCTACACCTACAACCGGAAGGGGCAGCTGGAGAAGGTTACTGACTCGGCTAACAACGTGTGGAAGTACACCTTCGACGTTCAGGGCCGCGCGGAAACCATCGACGACCCGGACAAGGGCTTGAACACCAAGACCTTCTACCCCACCGGCGATGTCAAGGAGACCATCGACGCTCGCGGCGAGAAGCTGATGTTCGAGTACGACGACCTTGGCCGCAAGGTCGCGGTCTACGACGACGCCATCTCCGCCACGAACAAGCGGGCCACGTGGGCCTACGACCCCACGGGCGCCAAGGGGCACGTCGCCTCTTACAGCCGCTGGACCGGCACGAACCGTGATGTCGAGTACAAGACCCGCATCCGCGGCTACACCCCGCTCTACAAGTCGACCGGTGAGGACTACATCATCCCGACCCAGGAAGCAGGTCTGGCGGGCACCTACACGTTCACGCGTACGTACAAAGTGGACGGTAGCCCGGCGACTGTCACCTACCCGAACGCGGGTGGCCTGGGCGGCGAGACCGTGACTTACACCTACGACAGTGTCACTGGCCGCGCCAAGCAGGTTCAGACCAACTGGCCGGGCGCTGGGCAATACGTCACGAACACGGACTACACCGCCTATGGTGAGGTCTCCTTCGTGCAGTACCAGATGACAGCCGGCAACTGGATTCAGCGCTCGCGGATCTTTGAGGACAGCACGCGCAATCTGATCCAGGACACCGCTATCCGCCAGATCGCACCACAGACCCTGGCTGATGTTCACTACACCTTCGACGCCACCAACAACATCAAGAAGATCGCTGACACCCCGGCGGGCGGCACCGCTGACGTCCAGTGCTTCACGCAGGATCATCTGCGTCGCCTCGTAGCGGCGTGGACTCCTTCGTCGGGCAACTGTGACCAGGCGGCAGACGCCAACGCCCTCGGCGGCCCCGCGCCTTACTACCAGAGCTGGGTCATAAACAAGCTGGGCAACCGGATCACGCAGACCGACCACGCCGCCGGTGGCAACACCGTCGCCACCAGCACCTACCCCAACCCGGGCACGGGTGTTGACCGGCCACACGCCGCGACAACGGTAACCACGACCGGAACCGGGGCTGGCACGAAGCAGTACGCGTACGACGCCAACGGCAACATGGTGTGCCGTCCGAACGCGACCGCGACCAGCAACAACTGCACCACCGAAGCCAGCAGCCAGATCCTTGGCTGGGACGCCGAGGACAAGCTGTCCACTGTGGAGGATGGCAGTGTCACGCACGAGTACCTTTACGACGCGGAGGGCACTCGCCTGATCGCCCGTGATGGCACTGGCAAGACGCTGTTCCTGCCCCAGACCGACCTCCGTTACACGACGTCGGGCGGGCTCGCGGCGACCCGCTACTACAACGACGGGCTCGGCGTGTGTGCGGTGCGCACGGCGGCTGGCATCAACTGGATGATCAGCGATCACCACAACACGCAATCGCTCACGGTGGCGGCCGGCAACCAGGCCGTGACCCAGCGGCGGGAGAAGCCCTTCGGCGGAACCCGTGGCACACCAGCGGGTTCGTGGCCAACCACAAAGGGATTCGTGGGCGGCGAGAAGGACGCGACCGGACTGACCTACATCGGTGCCCGCGCCTACGATCCGGCTGGCGGAAGGTTCATCAGCGTGGACCCGGTCATCGACTACAACGATCCACAACAGATGAACGGGTACGCGTACAGCAACAACAGCCCGATCACGATGACCGACCCCACGGGCAAGCGTCACGATGATGGTGGCGGCGGCGGTGGCGGCTCCTCTAACCCGTGCGCCAACCCCGGCTCCTTCAGGATGGCGGAAAGGTGCGCGGACGAAGCCGCGGCAGCACGGGCACGGGCGGCAGCGCTCGCACTCGGGGCCAAACACCGGGGCATGCTCCGCATGGAGTTCTTCGAGGACACTTCGGAGTTCGACGCGCGGAAGGTCTACAAGACCAATGCCATCGCCCCGGGGCAAGGCGTCATCATGTTCCGGTTCTTCATCTCCGACCACACCGCCGCCGGCGGGATGCTCGAAGGTGACGGCCGAGGGTTCACCAGCGATGTCCACACGAAGTACCGCGTGGCTGTCGTCTGGGACACCGAAACCGGTGAAGTCAGCTTCACCTCGACCGGTAGCTGCGTCAACCTCATCGGGGCCTGCCCCGATCAGGATCCGGTGAACCAAGGTGGGTCAAACTACCTGGAGACCATCAGCATGGGCACCGGCGAGAACGAGCTATTCGCGAAATACACCGGTCTCAACAGTGTGCTGCCTTGCTGCTCGGTCGACGGAACTATCAGCATCAAGTTCGATTCGCGTGGTGTGACGCTGCAACTGAAGGGGGACAACTACCCCGACTTTGAGGCGTACCAATACCACCCGGACGGCACCATCTCGACCCTCGCCCAGAACAAGGTGACCTGGCCTGGAACCACAGGCGAAATGGCCACCGCGGTCTACAACTCCACGCGACTTTCGCCACAGCGGAACATGACGTGGACCAACGGCGAAAGGACGGGGTGCGTCAACGAAGCGACAACGGCCAACCTATGCAGCTGATAGGTAGGCGCCCATAAGCAGTGCCGCCCTTGCCCGCCGCATCGGGCAAGGGCGGCACGTTCTCAGTCCCGGCGTAGAAGATCAGGCCTCAACCGGGAGGACATCACCGCGGCGATCGCCACCACCGGGGTACACCACAGAACTCCCGCGCCCGCCGCGACGATGGAAGGCATCGCTGGGGCGAGCAGATCGCGGAAGTTGGCTCCGGTAAGGGAAGTCCAGCTCCAAGCGGTCAGCACCAAGAGCCCGGCGGCAAGCAACAGTCCAATGAGGAGCGAAGCGAGCGACTGCGCGGCTTCGGCCGCGATCAGCAGCCGGCGGGGCGCTCCTATCACCAGAAGGCTCGCGTTATGCCGGCGCGACTCCACTGAGCGGTCGATCGCCGCCACGGTGAACCCCGACATCCCCATGCCGATGGCCACCAGCAACCCGGCGGCAACGAGCGTCAGCACCGCGCCGGTATCGAAGCCCTCGTTGATGTGCCGTGGCCCGGTGATGCGTGACGCCGGTCCAGCACCACTGATCGCGGCGAACAAGGTCTCACTGCCAACGGGACGTGCTTGGAACACCACAGTGGCGTCCACCGCTGGAATCGCGACGACGATATCGGCGGTCTCGTTGTATCGCGGAGCTCCCAAAACCACTTCCGTGCTCGGGACGGTGATATCCGGCCGGGGCTGACCCGTGTTCAGGTCGGTGACAGTCAGCACTGTCCCCGCCGGCACCGCCGTTCCCTGAACGCGCATCAGCGTTCCGTCAACGCAACCTTCGACGCTCGTGAACAAGGCGTTCAAGTTGGCGCAGTCTCCAAAGAGGACATTCACTATCTCGTCGCCATCGTGGCCGAGGTGACGTTCATACGAACCAACGGACATCACGCCGGGTTGTGCGCGCAGGGTCGCGATAAAGCTGGCAGGAGCTCCGTCAAGCTCGTAGCGCGCAATGGTTTCCGCGTCACGGCTGGGGTCATTTCCCAGTACATAGCCGGAGGCGGCAAGCATTCCCGCCCCGGCGACAAAGAACGACACGACAAGCGTGGCCACGAGGCGTGGCGCCACCCCAGGTGAGTGCCGGATTCGCTGCGCCACAAGCGTTATCCATAAGGGTGCCCGCGACATCCGGGCCAACGGAACGGCCAGTAGACGCAGCAGCACCGGCAGGACCACGGGCAGCAGCGCCGCCCCGCCGACCACACCCGCGGCGAAGAGCACCAGATGCAGGAAGCCCACCGGCTGCGGAGCTAGAGCGGCGGCCGCGAGCATCAGAGCTGTCACCCCGAACAGGGGGAGCCGCCACCAGCCGACCGCCTTCGCGGCACCGTTGCGCCGCAAATGCAACGGGTGGGTGACGGAGGACGCGATTCCCAGCGAACTCACCAGGACCGCGAAAACGACGAGTGCTACGCCAATCGCGATCGCTGCCGATAGCGAGATGTGCAGATCCGCGGCGTACCACTGAAATCTGCCGATAGACCAGCCCTGCGAGCCTGCCGCCAAACCTTCAAATAGGGGGTACCCGATAACGGTGCCGACGGCGGTAACGAGTCCAATCTCGACCGCGTTGGCGAGCTGCGCCTGCTGGCGAGTCGCGCCCAATAGCCGCAGCGAGGCAAGCCGTTGATCGCGGACACGCGCCGCCAGGCGTGAGCAGATACCCAGCATGACTCCCAGGGGCGCCAGCATGAACAACGCGAAGGCGAATGTCACGACGACGCCGGGCGTGAGCAGTTGCTCGATAGGTGAACGGCCCAGTGCCGCACCCAGCTGACCGCCAGCGGCACGGCTCGCGTCGGTGCCGAAGCCAGAGATGTAGGCGCCCTGGGGCAGGTCGCTATCTGTGGCGCCAACGTAGGCGACCAGTTCGTCCGGTGCCACCAGTCCGCTGGGCTCGACGTGGCCGACGATGGATTGGGTAAACCTCTTCTTTACCAAGGGATCCGACGCGATCTTGGCGGCCAGTTCCGGCGACACGATGACTTCCCCGGGCCCGGGCAGCCGGGCGACGCCAGGTGGGAGCGGGAAGGCGGGATCCGTCCCGGCAAGGACGACCCGCAATAGTGGCCGGTCGCCGATCGCGTCATAGATCTCCATGCCCCGCAGGCTTCGCACTCCCGGTGCCGGAGGTTCGTCTGACACCACCGGGTGCCGCAAAGCCTGCCTGAGCTCTTGTGCCTCAACCACTCCGGGAACGGCGAGGGCACCGAGCATCAGGGTGCAGCCGACAGCGGCGGCTGCCGCCAGCAGCAGCGACCGGACGATAGCCGCTCGCCCAGCCCCGAGCGTCATGCGCAAGCCGAGCCACAGCCAGGGTGTCAGCCGTTTCATCGCGCACCGCTAATCCGGCCGTCGCGCATGGCGACGACACGATCCGCTTGTGCCGCAACCTCTTCGGCGTGAGTGACGAGTATGACGGTCGCGCCACGCCGGCGAACCGCGTCTGTAAAGGCGGCTAGCACAGCGGATCCAGCCGCCGTGTCCAAGGCCCCGGTGGGCTCGTCAGCGAAGATGATGGCCGGATCGTGGACGAGCGCTCGCGCCACAGCGGCCCGCTGCGCCTGCCCGCCAGAAACCTCGCTCGGACGGCGCCCCGCATGCTTGGTGATGTCAAACTCATCGAGCAGGCTAGCCGCGCGGGACCGGGCTTCCTTTGCCCGGACTCCCTGGAGCCTTAGCGGCAGCTCGACGTTCTCGCGCAGGGTCAGTTCTGGCACCAGGTCTCCGAACTGAAACACGAACCCACAGGACTTCAGTCGCAGACGGCTGCGGCCAGCGTCTGACAGGCTGGTCAGCTCAGTGCCGGCGATCTGGGCGTTGCCCGTGTCCGGCCGGATGATCCCCGCGAGCACATGAAGCAAAGTGGACTTTCCGCAACCGGACGGTCCCGTGACCGCAACGAGTTCCCCTTGCGAAATATCGACATCCACCCCACGTAGAGCGGGTGTCTCGCCAAAGGTCACGGCAAGGCCGATTCCACTTAGGACGCTTGCGGTCATCATCGGCTCCTTTCAGCGAAGTTAGCTGGCGCGGGCTGATGCCCGCGCCAGCTTCGGCTAGCAAACTGATGGCTTGGAAGAATGGAGGCTAAAGCTTTCCGCGTCGTCGTTGGCTCCCCAGCCGAAGGTCGCGCTGATGTCTGAGACATCCGCCTCGGGCCCCAGGCAGAACAGCCGGTTGGTCCAGTCATCGTTTTCCCAGACCACGACCCATTTTCCGGTCTCGTTCTTGACCGAGCTGATCTCGTTGTCGCCGTTCCAGCCGTCGATGTCCATCCGGTTGTTGGACAGGCTCCCGTCGGCGTAGTTGACCCAACGGTCGCCGCTGTAGCCGGAGTCCTCCCACATGCAAACGCGGTTGTCCGCACAGTCACCGGCCGCATAAGCGGGAACACCTGGCAGGAGCACGGCGCCCATTCCGGCGAGGAGCACTGCCAGACGGAACTTCTTCGAATTCGTGTTCATCGTCAATCCTTTGGCGTCTCGTCGGAATTTAGGGGCAGAAGCTTGGCTTGCTGGCGTACAGGCGGAAGCTTTCAGCCTGGTCGTTGAAGCCGTACTGGGCACCGAGGCTGTAGCTGGAGCCGTAAGGCTTGATGCAGACGGTGCCGCCGCTGTAACCGTCATTCGCGTACAGCACGGCCCACTTGTTCGTGGCGTTCTTCAGCGAACTGAACTCGTTGTCGCCGTTCCATCCGCCGATTTCGTAGTTCTGCTGTGAGGAGTTGTTGTCGTACCAGGTGTACCTGTCCTCGGTGTAGTCGACGCTTTCCCAGAAGCAGATGTTGTCCATCGGGCACACGCCATCGGTGTCGGCCGCGTAGGCAGGGCTCGCCACGGCGAGCGGAGCCAATCCCAGCACTGCGGCAGCAATAACAAGGCGAAGTCTTGACATTCCAGTCCTTTCGGTTTGGTCTTTCGGAATGTCAAGAGCTTCGGTCCCGTTCGCATAAGATCAGCGCGGAAGCGGCATAAGGGCCGCACACCCGCCTAGGGCTGGCATAGGTCATCGATCTGGCGCAGGTTGATGGTGTTGAGCACGCCGAGCGCCTTCGCCTGATCCCCGCCCGTTGCCGGAAGATCGGTTTCTGCCTTCTTGATAAGAGACACCACGTCTGTCAGCCCGGCTTTCAGCTGAGCGTCGGTCGTGCTGGCCGCGACCGACTCGATTCCGGCGCGCATGTCCTGCAGCGCCACCACCATTTCCGTCACTGCCGCGGTGACCTTCGTCTTGTCCTTGCCAGCCTCGACAATCTTGGTGAAGGCCTTCATGAACGGTTCGTCTGGCTTGCCATTCGTGCGCACCTTGGCGAACTCCGCGCAGGTCTCCTTCTTAGCCAGCGGCGGCAAGGGAACCCGGCTTGAGGCCACCACGGCAGGTGACGACGAGGTGGCTGACGGATCGCCTGTCCTGCCGCATCCACCGAGGAGCAGTGCGGCGGCAGCACCCAGACCAGCGATAGCCATGAGACGCATGAGTTATCTCCACTTCGTATGAGAAACCTCCATAGCCCAGCTCGCCTGCTGCGGACTCGGCTATGGAGGTTTGGTCAATATAGACGTGCTTCACGCGGCCTGATAGACGAGAACCCCGGGCCGGCGAAAACTGGCTGGCTGCAAGGCCACCTCATCCCGGGCCAAGATGGCGCGCTGTAGTGCCCGGAGCTGGTTACCTGGTTCGATTCCCAGCTGTCCAATGAGGAGTTCCCGCGCCTGGCTAAAGGCCCGCAGCGCCGCGGCGACATCACCGGCGTAGTAGGCGGCCCGCATCAGCTGGCCCCAGGCGTGCTCGCGGGTGGGATTATCCGCGAGGTGTGCGTGGACGGTGCCGACCAGCGTGCTCGCTTCACCGAGCTGCAAGCGGACATCGATCCATTCTTCGAACACGTGCAAGCGTTCCGAATCCACGGCCGCCAGCTGATCCGCCAGCCGCCCTTGAGCGTTAAGGCAACTGCCCGTCGAGGATTTTCCTAACGCGACGGCTTGGCCAAGGGCATCCACGGCCGCTTCGGGTTCACCCGAGGCGAGCAGAGCACGTCCTTTTGCCGCGAGCCGCCGGAACTCATCGATATCGAGTTCCCCCGCCTCGGCCCGAAGGCGATATCCGCCAACGTGCCGTGCGAGTCGTTCTACCCCATCGTGTTGCAGGATTCGGCGCAGCGCACTGACGTGGGTGCGCAGGTTGGCCTGAAACGATGCCGGCGGGTTGTCCCAGAGCACATCGGCGAGCTTGCCGATCGTGACGACGCGGTTCGCTTGCAACATAAGGACCGCCAGGAGCATCCGCTGAATCCGGGAAGTCGGGGTTAGGGGTTCTCCCGCAACGGTTAGCTGGACAGGACCAAGGAGCCTGAGTTCTATACCCATTTGATTTGCCTCCCTCCGTGAGCGCAGTGCAAGGCAAGAGCTTCTATATGGTTAAGCGAGGTAAGTTACGGACAGAGTTATGTTGGTGTGGCGAAACTTCTTCCACTCCATGCTGTTTGCCTCGTTGGGTGCCCGTAGCCCAACGGTGAACTGGGGATGGGTTTGCTGCACGGCCTGGCCTAGAGCGGTGGTGAGGCTGGTGCCCGTGAAGGAGACGACGTAGTCCGGCTGAAGCGTGCCGCAGCCACCGGTTCCGTTGGCGTTGGCATATCTGACGTCAAGCAGCGGCCCAAACTTCGCGGCCGAATTGCCCCATGTCACGGAGTCTTCCGTGCTTATCGCGGTCGAGAAGCTATGCAGCGCAACCGGTGTCGCGTTACAGGAAGCGGAGTGATCGAGCGTGATGATCAGCCTCGCGTCCACGATGTCCCGGCCCTGAAGGGACGAGATTTCCGCCTGCAGAATGCCCCGCCAAACCGAGTTATCGCTGGGGTTCTTACCCACCCGAATGGAGTCTCGGTAACCGCCGGTCCAGTACGAAGTGCCAGGTTGTGCGCTGTTGATAACCGTCCACGTCGTGACGGGAATGTCTACCGTGACCACGGCCACCGGCTGCGGAGAAGACGGCGCGACGCCGGTCATCGCGATTGCCGCTAGCCCCATCGCTAGCGTCAGAGGCGTGAGCCGGGTGAGTAGTCGTGTCATTGAAGGCTCCACTTCGGATTAAAGGATTTGCCAGTCAGAAAGGGCGGGATTCGCTCTGATGGCGCGCTCGACTAAAGCGCGCAATCGATCGCCTGAGTTTTCTGAATCGCTTAACCGGGTAAAGGCTGAGATATCAATTCCGATAGCGCCCGGCGCTACCCGAATATGTTCAAATCCTTCTTCCGGCTTGGAATGCGCCCAAAGCATGTCGGCCACTACCTCAGTTGAGGCACTAAGTGGACGATCAACGGGCGCAACCAGAGTGACGGTGGTCAGCTTCATTGGCTGCGCCCCCTCATCGGCTATGGCGTTGGAGTAGGCGATGGAATGACCCGGTCCCAGTAGTAGCCATCGCCCACGTTGAGCGGGGCGTCGCCGGTCGAAAGGGCCATCGCAAAAGCGGCAATTGTGACCGCGATAAATGTAAATGCAATGATGTATTGAGCTAAGGAAATCCTGGTTCCCATGGCTTTACCCCCGGTTTATTGGTTGTGTTTTTCGTTCTGACTACAGCATGCAAGCCGGGGAAGCGGCTGTCAGTAGTTTCGGGCTGGCACCAAATTGCCTGGCACCTTGATGCCATCTGCGAATTCGTGATCCCCAATTCCCGATGTCTTGCTGCACAATGTGCTCGGCAGGAAACGGGGTTTAACGGGGAGGCAGGAATGCTGGAGTCTTTAGGGCTTTCAGCACAGGCTGAGGTGGTTTACCGAGCCATGCTGGCGAATCCTCGCTGGGGTGTGGCCGAACTCAGCGAGCACATGGCTATTGGCGAGTCCGAGTTACGTTCGATCCTGGATATGCTGGTCGATCTCGCTCTGCTCCGGCCCTCATGGCAAGCAGACGGAACGCTGCGGCTGGTGAGCCCGCAAGCGGGACTGGCTGGACTGTTAGCGCAGGCAGAGGCAGATGTCGCCGAACGTCAGCGCCAGATTGAGGCCACGCGATTAGCTATCGCGGACCTAGCCGCGGCCCACCAGGAAACGCGGGAGCGCATCGATGTCATCAGGCATAGCGACGTTGAATCGGTCCGCACCAGGCTAGAAGAGCTAGCGCACTCGACTAAGTTTGAGTGCCTGTCCTTCAGCCGTGGCGGCGCCAAACGTCCAGAGGGCATCAATGCCGCGAAACCCTTGAACCAGCTCGCCTTAGAGCGGGGGGTGTCCTGTCGCAACATCTACCAGGAAAGCTTTCGCAACGACCCAGCCACGCTGGCGTTCGCTCGCTGGATGGCGGAGTTGGGCAGCAAGAGCCGGATTGTTCCGGTTGTTCCCATGCACATGGTCATTGTCGACCGGGAAGTAGCACTGGTCCCCATCAACCCGGCCGACACAAGCCAGGGTGCACTCGAGATCCACAGCCCGGGAATGGTTGCGGCACTTCATCTCTTGTTCGAGCAGGTGTGGGAATCCGCCACGCCGTTCGGCGAAGCACCGAAAGCGGGCGCCGATGGGCTCGAACCAATAGAGCGCGAACTGATGCGTTTACTCGCGGCAGGGCATACCGACGAGACGGTCGGCAGGAAACTCGGGCTGTCAGTGCGGACGGTCCGCCGTCTCATGGCGGAGCTGACACAGCAGCTCGGGGCCAACAGCCGCTTTCAGGCCGGGGTGGAGGCCGCCCGTCGCGGGTGGCTTTGACCTGCCGCATTCCGTGTGTTCACACGGCGTTCACCCCATGGCCGGACCGGGCTTATTTGAGCTGCCTACGGTCCGGCCATGGACAACAACCACCCCAAACTCCTGCCTCTGTTAGGTGGGCACAGCGGCGGCAGCAGGTCGGCTATGACCTGCATTTACCGCTGTGGCAACGCTTGCAGCCACCCCGCGCCGAACACCACGAGCAACGAATATTTTGGTGATCTCGTCAAGACGGAAATGTCGAGGCGAGGCGTCATCGCCTCCGGCGCGGGTGCGGTCGCGCTCGGCGTCGTGGGTGGTGGCTTGCTGGCGACCCCGGCCGCCGCGCACGGTGGCGGCAACGGTCACGGTCACGGCCGTCCGCGTGGGCTTGGCTTCACGGCGATTCCGTCGTCAACGGCAGACGCGATCGTCGTGCCGCAGGGTTACGAGCACAGCGTTCTGATCAAGTGGGGTGACCCGGTCGTCCCGGGCGCTCCCGCTTTCAACGCCGCCGCGCAAACCGGCGAGGCGCAGTCGAAGCAGTTCGGCTACAACGCCGACTTCGTCGCCGTGCTGCCACTCGACCACAACAGCGCCTTGCTCGTGGTGAACCACGAATACACCAACGAAGAGCTGATGTTCCCCGGCTTCACGAGCCTGGATGCCCTTACCCCAGACCAGTTGCGGGCCGCGATCGCCGCGCACGGGCTGGCCGTCGTCGAGCTTGAGCGCCACCGGCACAACGGTGAGTGGCGGGTCGTCAAGTCGGGCCGCCGCCCTTACAACCGGCGGATTACCGCACTTTCCACCAAGTTCGCGATGACCGGCCCGGCCGCTGGTTCAGCTTTGCTGCGCACGGCCGCCGACCCCTCGGGCAAGGTCGTCATCGGCACCCTGAACAACTGTGCCGGTGGCGTGACCCCGTGGGGCACCATCCTTTCCGGCGAGGAGAACTTCAACCAGTATTTCATCGGTGGCGACGGCGTCCCCGCCGAAACCAAGCCGGCCCTCAACCGCTACGGCATCTCGACGACCACGCGGTACCCGGCTGACAGCCGCAAGTGGGACCGGGTGGACACCCGGTTCGATCTGACCGCCAACCCCAATGAGGCCAACAGGTTCGGCTGGATCGTCGAGGTCGACCCGTTTGATCCGTCGTCCACGCCCCGCAAGCACACCGCGCTGGGCCGGTTCAAGCACGAGGGCGCCAACGTCACGGTCGCCCGCAACGGCAAGGTTGTCGCTTACATGGGCGACGACGAGCGGTTCGACTACATGTACAAATTCGTGTCGCACAAGCGAATGATCCCGGGCAACTCGTGGTGGGCGCGCAAGCACAACTTGACCCTGCTGGAGTCGGGTGACCTTTACGTCGCCAAGCTCGAGTTCACCAGCGCCGGCGAGATCGATGGCAGCGGCAAGCTGCCTACCGACGGTGCGTTCAACGGGCGCGGGGTATGGCTGCCGCTCGTCAAGGACGGCAAGTCCATGGTGGACGGTATGACGGTCGACCAGGTGCTCGTGCACACGCGTCTGGCTGCCGACAAGCTGTCACCGACCAAAATGGACCGCCCCGAGGACGTGGAACCCAACCCGGTCAACGGAAAGATCTACGTCGCGCTGACGAACAACACCCAGCGCGGCACGGCTGGCCGTGCACCGGCCGACGAAGCCAACCCGCGCAACGGAAACAAGCACGGGCACATCTTCGAAATCACTGAGGATGGCGACAACTACGCGGGCACCACGTTCAGCTGGACGGTCCCAATCGTTTGTGGCGACCCGGCTTCTCCGGACACCTACTTCATGGGCTACGACAAGACCAAGGTCTCTAAGATTTCGTGCCCGGACAATGTGGCGTTCGACCTCGCCGGAAACCTTTGGATCGCGACTGACGGTGCCCCCAGCGCGGCGCAGATCAACGATGGCCTCTTCGCCACCGAGCTCACCGGCCCGGAAGCGGGTCACGTCAAGCAGTTCCTCAGTGTGCCCAAGGGTGCCGAGTGCTGCGGCCCGTTCATTTACGAGGACGGTAAGTCGGTCTTCATCGCCGTGCAGCACCCGGGCGAGATCTCGGGTGCTACCTACGACAACCCCGCCAGCTTCTGGCCCGACGGCGGCCCGGCCAAACCCGGCGTTGTCGTGACCTGGAAGCGTGACGGCGGGTTGATCGGCTCTTAAGCCGCCGTGACATTAGGGGCTGGCGCGGGCGTTAACGCCCGGGCCAGCCCCTGTGCCGTTTTCATCAGGTTCTCGCGGAGGACCGGTGCCTTTTTCATCAGATCAGCGGCGGGAAGCGCACAAGCCACGACATAGCGCTGATGCAGTTCGCCACTGCCGATAACGGTCACTCCGGCACAGGCTAAGCCGGGCCGGAACTGTCCAATCTCGACCTGCATGCCGCGCCGCAGGCCCGCGGCCAGATCCGCCTCTAGCGCCTGTGGGGAACGCAAAGTCGCCTGTGTGTACGCCCGCATGCCTTGCTCCCGCAGATATTGCGCCCGCTGGCGCGGGTCGAGCGTGGCAAGCAGGCTCTTTCCCAGCGCGGTGGCGTGTGCCCCGTCGTCGAACCCGGGCAGTAAGTCTTCAACGTAAGGCGAGTGTGGGCCTTCGGCGGCAGCGGCGATGGCGACGCGTCCATTCACGAACGTCGCGATGTAGTGGCTGTATCCGGTGTCCGCCGCGGCGCGCCGCAGAACCTCGCCCACCTCAGCGGGACCACGCATAGCGACGACAAGCTCACGGAAACGATCGGCGACGGCGAGGCCGAGCATGTAACCGCCGTCTTCACGGCGCAGCACGTAGCCGGTGTGTGCCAAGGTCCGGAGCATGCGGTAGGCGGCGGCGACGGTGATGTCACACCGGCGCGCGATCTGCTTTGTGGTCAGCCCATAGGGCGATTCACCCACCACCTCGAGGACCCGCAGCGCACGTGCGACGCTGCCGACGAGATCCGATGGCGGTACAGCGGATTCCCTCACCGCACACCTCCCCACTCGCCACTCACCATAGGCAAGTGAGAGCCGAACGTGAAGGGGCTATTACGTTTAGCTGGTTCGGTCCGCAATTACATCGCAGAGCGATTCAAGTGCCCTTCGCGCCGCAACATCAGGTAAGGGCTGCAGCTGGCGACGTGCCAGCTCGGCGTAACCACGCACGGTCTCGCGGGCTTGTTTCAACGCGGAACTGTCACGCAGCAGCTCAAGGGCTTCGGCATGCAAATCGTCGTCGATGAGCGGCCCGCTGGTAAGCAGTTCCCGCAACCGAAGCGCGGCCGGATCACCGTCCTGACTGGACAGTGCGTAAAGCACCGGAAGTGTGGCAATGCCTTCTCGCAGGTCTGTTCCCGGAGTCTTTCCGGAATCAGTGGAATCGCTGGAGATATCAAGCAAATCGTCAGATAGCTGGAAGGCGAGCCCCAGCGTTTCGCCATAGGCCGTTACCGCTTCGACCACGGAAGAAGGCGAGCCCGAGAACATCGCACCGAAGCGGGCGCACGTCGCGATCAGCGATCCCGTCTTGTCGGCCAGCACCCGCAAGTGGTGGTGAACCGGGTCAGCCTCGCGTGGGCCGACCGTTTCGGCGATCTGACCCTGCACGAGCCGGGCGAACGTTTGCGCCTGAATGCGCACGGCGTCGGTGCCCAGGCCCGCTGAGATCTCGGCTGCCCGGGCGAACAGATAGTCGCCGACAAGAATCGCGAGCGAGTTGCCCCAGCGCGCGTTGGCGCTCACCGCACCACGGCGCAGGCTCGCCTCGTCCATGACGTCGTCGTGATAGAGCGTGGCCAGGTGCGTCAGCTCAAGGACCGTCGCGGCGTCGATGAGCTCACGCCGGTTGGGATCGCCGAAGTGGGAGGTGACGGCGACGAGCATCGGCCGGAAGCGCTTGCCTCCGGCGGCGAGCAAATGCTGCGCCGCCTCCGTGACGTAAGGATCGGCGGTCTCTGCCGCTTCCCGCAGTCGTGCCTCGACCTGTTCGAGGCTGCTGGCAACAGCAGCCTCGAGAACAGGGTCGGTGTAGGAGACCCCGGCTATGCGCGCTGTCCGGCCATTCACGCTGTTCACCCTACCGAATGAACGCCGCGGCCTTGTCGGCGAGATCTAGCAGCAGCCCCGGTGCCACCCCGAGCACGAGCGTGGCGATCGTGCCGACGCCGAGCGCGGTGCTGGTGAGAACGCCCGGCAGCGAAACGCTGGGCGTGCTCTCTCCCGGCTCCGAGAGCCACATCATCACGACAACCCGCAGGTAAGGGAAGGCAAGAATGATGCTGCTAATCACACCGAAAATCACGAGCCAGGTCTGGCCACCGTCCACGGCAGCCCCGAAGACGCTCAGTTTCGCCATGAATCCACTGGTCAGCGGAATGCCGGCGAAGGCGAGCAGCAGGAAGGTGAAGATCCCGGCGAACAGCGGCGACCGGGCGCCCAGGCCAGCCCAGCGCGACAGGTGCGTGGCCTCACCATCGGCGTCGCGAACCAGCGTGATCAGGGCGAACGCCGCGATCACGGTCAGGCCATAGGCGACGAGATAGAACAGCACGCTCTGCAAGCCAAGCTGACCGCCCGCGAGCACCCCGATGAGCAGGTAACCCGCGTTGGCCACCGAGGAGTAGGCGAGCAGCCGCTTGAGGTCGGTCTGGGTAACCGCGAGCACGGCACCCACCATGACGGTCAGCGCCGCGATGGCGCCGAGCACGGGAGTGAACTGCCAGCCGAGTCCGTCGAAACCAACGTAGAGAACGCGGATCAAGCCACCGAAAGCGGCGGCCTTGGTGCACGCCGCCATGAACGCGGTGACGGGGGTCGGCGCCCCTTGGTACACATCGGGGGTCCAAACATGGAACGGTGCGGCCGCGACCTTGAACAGGAGCCCGATGGCCAGCAGACCCAAGCCCGTGATGAGCAGTGTGATGTTGCCCGCGCCGACGGCGGCGGCCGTGTGAATCGACGCGAAGTCGACCGCCTTGGCATAGCCGTAGACCAGGGCGACGCCGAACAGGAAGAAGGCCGAGGCGTAGGCGCCGAGCAAGAAGTACTTGAGCGCGGCTTCCTGTGACAGCAGCCGCTTGCGGCGCGCGAGGGCGCACAGCAGGTAAAGCGGCAGCGAGAACACTTCCAGCGCCACGAACATCGTCAGCAGATCGTTGGCCGCGACGAAAAGCAGCATGCCCGCCAAGGAGAACAGCGCTAGCGGGTACACCTCGGTGGAACCAAGGCTCTTCGCGGCCTGCTCTTTGTCCTTTTCGGACCCCACGGTTACCGCGGCCTGGGCCACGAACGCGCCACCCTGTTCGAGGGTCCGCTCACCGAAGATGAGCAGCGACACGAAGGCGAGCACCAACAGTGAGCCCTGCAGGAACAGCGCCGCCTTGTCGATCGTGATGGCACCGCCGGCCGTGATCGCGTTGGCCGCGGTCACGTTGCCGGCCCGCTTGACCACGAACACCATCGCGGCGATCACGGCGGCCAGGCTGAACAGCAGCTGCGTGATGTTGCGAGCGCGCCGCGGCACGAACGCCTCGATGAGCACACCCAAACATGCCGCGCCGAAAAGGATCAGCAGCGGCATGATGGCCGCGTAATCCATCGGGGGAAGCTTCACCATGTCATTTACCTGCCTGTACCGGGTTGATGTCGGCGATAGTCGCTTCCACCGCTGGGTTAATCACGTCAAGCACTGGCTGCGGATAGAACCCGAGCACCAGCAGGAAGGCGATCAGCGGGGCTACCACGATCATTTCCCGCTTCGTGAGGTCGCGCTTCATGGCGTCCACTGTGGACAGTGCCGGATTGAGCGTGCCCTGCGTTGTCCGCTGCACCATCCACAGCACGTAGGCCGCGGCGAGGATGATGCCGATGGTCGCGATGACAGCGACCGTCTTGTTCACCTTGAACGTTCCGGCGAGAACCAGGAACTCGCTGACGAACGGGGCCAGACCAGGAAGCGCGAGCGATGCCATGCCAGCGAAGAAGAAGATGCCCGCTAGCAATGGCAGGAGTTTGCCCGCCCCGCCGAAGTCGTTGACGTGCGTGCTGCCGCGCCGGGCTACGAACATGCCGACCACGAGGAACAGCAGCCCGGTCGCCAGACCGTGGTTGATCATGTAAAGGACGGCACCGCTGCCGGCCTGAATGCTGAACACGAAGATCCCGATGCCGATGAAGCCGAAGTGGGCGATCGACGTGTAGCTGACGAGCCGCTTCAAGTCGTTCTGGCCAACGGCTAGCAGCGCGGCGTAGATGATGCCGACCAACGCGAGCGCGATCGCCAGTGGCGCGAAGTATTTCGACGCTTCAGGGAACAGCGGCAAGCAGTAGCGCAGGATGCCAAACGTGCCGACCTTGTCCATGACACCGACGAGGAGCGCGGCGATGCCGGCCGGTGCCGCACCACCCGCGTCAGGAAGCCAGGTGTGGAACGGGAAGAACGGCGCCTTGATGGCGAAGGCCAGGAAGAAGCCGAGGAACAGCCAGCGCCCGACACCGGAATCGATGTCGGCGTTCACCAGCTGCTGCCAGTCAAACGTGTGTCCACCCACGACCCACAGGCCAACGACGGCCGCCAGCATGAACAGACCGCCGACGAGCGAGTAGAGGAAGAACTTCACCGCGGCGTAGTGGCGCTGCTTGGTCGGGACGTCCTTGCTGAACGAGCCGATGAGGAAATACATCGGGACCAGCATGACTTCGAAGAAGAGGTAGAACAGCAGCACGTCAGCCGAGGCGAACGCGCCAATCATCGTGCCTTCCAGCGCGAGGATGAGCGCGAAGTAGGCCGGAACGCTGCGCTTGCCACTGTTGTCGAGGTCGTGCCAGCTCGCCAGGATCACGATCGGCACCAGCAAAGCGGTCAGCGCCAGCATCACCAGCCCGATGCCGTCAGCGGCGAAGCTGAACTTGGCGTCCCAGGCGGGAATCCAGGTGTAGGACTCCTCCAGCCGCATCCGGCCGCTGTCACTGCGGTAGGCGATCCAAGCCGCGACAGCCAGTCCAAACACGATCAGCGAGATGACCAGCGCCAGCTGCTTTGCCAGCTGTGGTTTCGTGCGCGGCACGAATGCCACCAGCAGTGCCCCGATCAGGGGCACCACGGTCAAGAGCGACAAGTATTTCATCCGAGCCTCACTGCGAGGAGAGCGCCGAGCACGAGCACGCCGCCCGCGAGCATGGATAGGGCGTAGGAGCGCACGAAGCCGGTTTGCAGCCGCCGCAGCCGGCCCGACCCACCGCCGACGAGCGCCGCGAGTCCATTCACGACACCGTCGATGCCCTTGTTGTCGACGTAGACCAGAGCCCGGGTCAGCCAGCTGCCCGGCTTCTCGAACACCGCTTCGTTGAACGCGTCGGTGTAGAGGTTGGCCCGCGCCGCCCGCACCACCGGGCCAGCGGGCTGCGGCTCCAAAGCGGTGCCGCGCCGGAACAACGCCCAGGCGAGCCCGGCACCTAGCACGGTCAGCACCAGCGAAAGCACCGTGATCGCGGTGTGGCCAAGAACGCCGTGGACCTCTTCTGCCGGAGCGGCCGGCAAGGGCGGCTCCAGCCACTTCGCGACCGGGGAGGCCATCAGGCCACCGGCCACAACCGAGCCAATTGCCAACAGCACCAAGGGAATCCACATGACAGCCGGGGACTCGTGCGGGTGCTGTCCGTCGGTCCACCGCTTCGGGCCGTGGAACGTCAAGACAAACAACCGGGTCATGTAGAAGGCCGTCAAGCCCGCGCCCAGGAGCGCGGCTCCACCGAACACCCAGGACTTCCACGCGTCGTGCTGCTCGAAAGCGGCCGCGATGATGGGTTCCTTGGTGAAGAAGCCGCTCAGCGGCGGCAAACCGATGATGGCCAGCCAGCCCATCATGAAGGTCAGCCAGGTGATCTTCATGTACTTGGCGAGCCCACCGAACCGTCTAATGTCGACTTGATCCTGCATCCCGTGCATGACCGAGCCGGCCCCGAGGAACATGTTGGCCTTGAAGAAGCCGTGCGCCAGCAGGTGGATGATCGCCAGTGCGTAGGCGCCACCGCCCAGGCCAACGCCGAGGAACATGTAGCCGATCTGTGAAACCGTCGACCAGGCGAGCACGCGCTTGATGTCGTCCTTGGCCGCGCCGATGATGCAGCCCATCAGCAGCGTGAGCGCACCGACGCTGACGACGATCAGCTGCAGCGTGCTGTTGGCCGAGAAGATCGGGTTGGACCGGGCGATGAGGTAAACACCGGCGGTCACCATCGTCGCGGCGTGGATGAGCGCCGAAACCGGTGTGGGGCCTTCCATCGCGTCGGGCAACCATGCCTGAAGCGGGAACTGGCCCGACTTTCCGCACGCACCGAGGAGCAGCAGCAGACCGAGCACGAGAACCGTGCCGGTGGTCAGGGCACCAACTTGCGAGAACACCTGGTTGTAGTTCACCGTGCCGAGCTGAGCCAGCATGAGGAAGATGGCGATCGCGAAACCTGCGTCACCGACGCGGTTCATGAGGAACGCCTTCTTGCCCGCGGTCGCGGCCGAAGGACGGTTGTACCAGAAGGAAATCAGCAAGTACGACGCCAGACCGACGCCTTCCCAGCCGAGGTAGAGCATCACGTAGTTGTTGCCTAGCACCAGCAACAGCATCGCCGCGACGAAGAGGTTGAAGTAGCCGAAGAACCGGCGGCGGCCCTCATCGTGTGCCATGTAGCCGACGGCGTACAGGTGGATCAGCGAGCCGACGCCCGTGATCAGCAGCACGAAGACCGCGGTGAGCGGGTCAAACAACAGTCCAAAGTCGATAGTCATATCGCCGGACTTGAAGAAGGTCCACAGTGTCTGCTCGGCGGCCCGGCCCGGCAAATCACGCAGCCCAAAGAAGGCGATCAATCCAAGCACAAAGCTGGCGGCAGGCGCGAGGACGCCGAGCCAGTGACCCCAGCGATCGGCCTTGCGCCCGGCCAGGAGCAGCACGGCTGCCGAAGCCGCTGGAATCGCGATCAGCAGCCAAAGATTAGAAAGCATGTCGTCCTCAGTACTTCAGCAGGTTCGCGTCATCGACGCTGGCGGAGCGCCGAGTCCGGAAGATCAACATGATGATGGCGAGCCCGATCACGACCTCGGCCGCGGCGACCACCATGGCGAAGAACGCCATGATCTGCCCGTCCAGCGTGCCGTTGATCCGGCTGAAGGTCACCAGCGCGAGGTTCGCGGCGTTGAGCATGAGCTCGACACACATGAACAGCACGATGGCGTTGCGCCGGACCAGTACGCCGACAGCGCCAATGCTGAACAGCACCGCGGCCAGCACGATGTACCACATCGGAGTCATGATTAGGCTCCTCCAGTGAGCGTGGGCTTGTCAGCCTTCTCCGCCGCCGTGAGTTCCCGCGTGGGCAGGATCGGCGAAATGCTGCGCTGCGACGGGTTTCCGTCGGGAAGCTTGGCCGGAGTCGCCACCGAGTTGGACGTGGCGAAGACGCCCGGTCCCGGCTTCGGCCCGGGGTAGTTGCCCGGCAGGAACCGCTCGCGCATCTTGGCGACCTGACCCACGGCCTTCACACCGCTCTTCTCCTGGTGCGCCAGGATCATGGCACCGACCGCTGCCGTGATGAGCAGGGCGCTGGTGACTTCGAAGGCGAAAACGTAGTTGGTGAAGATCAGCTTGGCGAGGCCCTGGACGTTGCCGTCCTTGTTAGCCGCCTCCAGCCCGACCACCGTGTAGTCGCGGGTGGCTTGGTAGATCCCGGTTGCCATCAGGCCGGCCAGACCGACGCCGAGCAGCGTGCCCACGACTTTCTGTCCCCGCAATGTTTCGATGACCGAGTCGGAGGCATCCCTGCCGACCAGCATGAGCACGAAGAGGAACAGCATCATGATGGCGCCGGTGTAGACGATGATCTGCACCATGCCGATGAACGGTCCGGCTTGGACGATGTAGAACACCCCGAGGCTCAGCATGGTCAGGATCAGCCACAGCGCCGAGTGCACCGCGTTTCGGGCCAGGACCATGCCCAGCGCGCCGATCACCGCCAGCGGCGCCAGGATGAAGAAGGTGATGATCTCACCCGTTTGCACTGCGCTCATGAACGCTTCTCCGCTCCCGCTGACACGCCTGGGTTCGTCAGCGCGCCCAGGTAGTAGTCCTTTTCGGAGTCTCCGAGGCGCATCGCGTGCGGCGGCTGCTCCATGCCGGGCAGCAGCGGCGCGAGCAGCTGCTCCTTCGTGAAGATCAGATCCTTGCGGTTGTCGCGCGCCAACTCGTATTCGTTGCTCATCGTCAGCGATCGCGTCGGGCACGCCTCGATGCACAGCCCGCAGAAGATGCAGCGCGCGTAGTTGATCTGATAGACGCTGGCGTAACGCTCACCCGGGGAGTAACGCTGATCCTCGGTGTTGTCACCGCCCTCGACATAGATCGCGTCCGCCGGGCAGGCCCACGCGCACAGTTCGCAGCCGATGCACTTCTCCAGGCCGTCAGGGTGACGGTTGAGGATGTGGCGGCCGTGGTAACGCGGCGCCGTCGCGTCCGGCTTTTCTGGGTATTTAGTGGTGACGGTCTTCTTGAACATGTGCGAGAACGTGACACCAAAACCCTTAACCGCATCAAGCATTTCAGACCACCTCCCTCTCTGCCGTGATCCGCCGGGCACGCGGGGAAACAGGAACTTCAAGATCAATTGGGGGTACCGGGTAACTGCCGGCCGGGCGCTTGGCGACCTGCTTCTCCATGGGCACTTCGACGGCCTTCTTCTTGCTGGGCCAGAAAAGTGCGCCGAGCAGGAGCAGGGCCACCGGGATGATCGCCCACAGCAGGTTATCGGTGTTCTGCGAGGTCTTGATGCCTGCCAGCACCACGATCCACACCAGGTTGGCCGGGATGAGCACCTTCCAGCCGAACCGCATGAACTGGTCGTAACGCAGCCGTGGCAACGTTCCGCGCAGCCACACGAAGATGAACAGCGCGATCAGCAGCTTGATGGTGAACCACAGCACCGGAAGCCAGCCTTGGTTGATCGCGTGTTCGGGGCCAAAGCCCGGGAAGCGCCAGCCGCCAAAGAACAACGTCACGGCCAGACCGGAGACGGTCACCATGTTGATGTATTCGGCGAGGAAGAACAGCGCGAACTTCAGCGAGGAGTATTCGGTGTGGAAACCACCGACGAGCTCCGACTCGGCCTCGGGAAGGTCGAACGGGGCACGGTTGGTCTCACCGACCGCCGAGATGGCGTAGATGATGAAGCTTGGCAGCAGCAAGACGACGTACCAGTTGGGGGTGGTGAAGCTCCAGCCACCCAGCACGTCCGGCACCGTGGTCTGTGACGATTCCGCTTGCGCCTTAACGATTTCAGACGTGCTCATCGTGCCGGACATCATGAAGACCGCCACAATGGACAGTCCCATCGCGACTTCGTAAGAAATCATCTGCGCGCTGGAGCGCAGACCACCCAGCAGTGGGTACGTCGAGCCCGACGCCCAGCCACTGAGCACGATGCCATAGATACCAAGGCCCGAGCACGCGAGCACGAGGAGCACCGCGACCGGGATGTCCGTCAGCTGCAACGGCGTCTTCTGGCCAAACAGCGAGACGATCGGCCCGAACGGCATGATCGCGAAAGCGGTGAACGCACAGATCGTCGAGATCACCGGTGCGATGAAGAAGACCACCTTGTCCGCCTTGAGCGGCATGATGTCTTCCTTGAACGCCAGCTTGAGACCGTCGGCGAGCGACTGCAGCAAACCGAAGGGACCGTTACGGTTCGGTCCGGGACGCACCTGCATCCGCGCGACGACGCGCCGCTCGTACCAAATCGTGAACAGGGTCATGACGACCAGGAACACGAAGACCGCGAGCACCTTGATCAGGACGATCCACCAGACGTCCTTGCCAAAGTCCGCAAGGGTCGGCATCATTTCGCGCCTCCAACCGTGACCACCGCGGCGGGGCCAAGCGTGCGGCGCACCGTGGAGCCGGGTGAGTTCGTCGGGAGCCAGACCACGTCATCTGGCATGTCTGTGATCTGCGCGGGCAGCGTGATCGTTCCGCGTTCGGTGCTGACGCTCACCGCGTCACCGTCGTTGAGGCCAAGCGTGTTAGCCCGGGCCTTCGACAGCAGCACCACCGCTGGACGCGCGGTGCCCATGAGGATGTCGTCGCCGTCGGTCATCGCCCCGAGGTCGAGCAGCATCGGCCAGGTCGCCAGCAGCGCCTGCCCGTCGGCGAGCGCCGGAAGCGTTTGCGCGGCAGCGACTGGCGCGTGCGGCCGGGCCGACTTCGTCGCCGGGAGGCTGCCGAGTTCCCGCTGCACCGAGTGCACGTCAGCGGTGCCAAGCTTCACGTTCAGCTGCGCCGCGATGGCGTCGAGCACCCGGCCGTCGCTCAGGTGAGCGCCGGTGTTGGGCGTGGCTAGTGCTTGCTCGAAGGTGCGCAGGCGGCCTTCCCAGTTCACATAGGAGCCAGCCTTTTCGGCCATTGCTGCCACAGGGAAGACCACGTCGGCGCGACGCGACACCGCCGACATTCGCAGTTCGAGGCTGACCAGGAACCCGACCTTGTCGAGAGCCTGCTCGGCCAGCTGCGGGTCGCTGAAGTCGCCCGGGTCGACGCCCGCGACGACCAGTGCGCCCATGCGTCCCTCCGCCGCGGCCTTCAGCTGAGCGTTGGCGTCGCGGCCAGCTCCGCTGGGCAGGTGCCCGGTGTTGAGGCCCCAGGCCTCGCTCAGCTCCACCCGCGCGGCCGCGTCGGTGACGGCCCGTCCGCCGGGAAGCAGGTTTGGCAGACAGCCCGCGTCAACCGCGCCCCGGTCGCCCGCGCGGCGTGGCATCCACACCAGCCGTGCGCCGCTGCGCGAAGCCAGCGCGGCAGCACCGGACAGTCCACCTGGGACAGTCGCGAGCCGCTCGCCGGCGATGATGATCGTGTCGCCGTCGGCACCCTCAAAGTCGGTCAGGGCGAAGGGTTCCCGGCCCGGCACCGCCTCAAGGAGCGTGGCGTTGAGCTTGGCCAGGCCGCGCGACAGGAACGCGCCAACCGCGGTCACCTTGAGCTTGCGCGCGCGAACAGCCTTACGCAGGCGCAGGAAGACGATCGGTGACTCCTCCTCGGGCTCAAAGCCCACGAGGACAACGTGTTTTGCCTTCTCCAAGTCGGCGTAGGTGACGCCGGGCTCATAGGCGGCAAGGAAGTCAGCTTCCTCACCGGACAGTGGACGCGACCGGAAGTCGATGTCGTTGGTCTGCAACACGACCCGGGCGAACTTGGCGTAGGCGTAAGCGTCTTCGACCGTCAGCCGGCCACCCGTCAACACCCCGACGCCATAGGCGCCATCACGGGCCGCCCGCAGACCTTCGGCCGCTTTCGCGAGCGCTTCGGTCCAGCTCGCCGGAACGAGCTCGCCTGTTGCCGAATCGCGGATCAGCGGAGAGGTCAGGCGGTCAAAAGCGTTGGCGTACTGGAAACCCCAGCGGCCCTTGTCACAGTTCCACTCTTCGTTGACCTGTGGGTCCTCACCGGCCAGGCGGCGCATGACCTTGCCACGGCGGTGGTCGGTGCGCTGCGCGCAACCGGCCGCGCAGTGCTCACACGAGCTTTCCGAGGACACCAGGTCGAATGGGCGGGCGCGGAAGCGGTACTGCGCACCGGTCAGGGCGCCCACTGGGCAGATCTGCACGGTGTTGCCGGAGAAGTAGGAGTTGAACGGGACGTCGCCTTCGTCGCCCGGCTCGCCGCCGTAAACCTCGTCGCGGTAGATGTTGATGGACTCGGCGGAGGAGCGATCCATCAGATCGATGAACTTGTCGCCCGCGATCTCATCGGAGAACCGGGTGCAGCGCTGGCAGAGCACGCAACGCTCACGGTCCAGCAGCACCTGCGAGGAGATGTTGATCGGCTTCTCGTACTCGCGCTTGTGCTCGTGGAAGCGGCTGTCCGTGCGGCCAGACTTCATGGCCTGGTTCTGCAGCGGGCACTCACCGCCCTTGTCGCACATGGGGCAGTCGAGCGGGTGGTTGATCAGCAGGAGTTCCATGATCCCCTCCTGCGCCTTCTTGGCCACAGGTGAGGTGCGGTGCGTGTTGACCACCATGCCGTCGGCGACGGTCTGGGTGCAGGAGGCCACCGGCTTGCGCTGACCCTCCACTTCGACCAGACACTGCCGGCAGGCACCGGCGGGCGCCAGCAACGGGTGATCACAGAACCGCGGGATCTCGATGCCCATCCGCTCCGCGGTGCGGATGACGAGCTCACCCTTCGGCGCGGTGACTTCGATCCCGTCGATGGTCAGCGTCACCTCATCGGTGCTCTTTACTACTTCCTGAGTCATCAGTGCGCTCCTGCCAAAGCCTTGGCGCTCAACTTCGGCGCGGTGCGCCCTTCGATGTAGTCCAGGTAGTCCTGCTTGAACCACTGCAGCGAGGACGTCACCGGGCTCGTCGCGCCGTCACCGAGGCCGCAGAAGGAGCGGCCCATGATGTTGTCGGCGGTGTCGAGCAGGGTGTCGAGGTCCTCGTGGGTGCCCTCGCCGGAAAGGATGCGCCGGTAAACCCGGACCATCCAGTAGTTGCCCTCACGGCACGGAGTGCACTTGCCGCAGGACTCGTGGTGGTAGAACTCCAGCCACCGGTAGGTCGCGTAGACCACACAGTCCTGATCGGAGAAGATCTGGGTCGCCGTGGTGCCGAGAATCGAACCCGCCGCGGCGACACCTTCGAAGTCCATCGGGGTGTCAATGTGTTGCGCGGCAAGCAAAGGCGTAGACGAGCCACCAGGCGTCCAGAACTTGAGCTCGTGCCCGTCCTGCATTCCGCCCGCGAGTTCGATGAGTTCCCGCAACGTAATGCCGAGACCACACTCGTATTGGCCCGGGTTCTTGATCCGCCCGGAGAGGCTGTAAATCATTGGCCCGCTTGACTTCTCGGTGCCCATCGACTTCCACCACGCCGCGCCACCGAGCACGATGTAGGGCACGCTCGCGATGGTGCCAACGTTGTTGACGACCGTGGGGCTCGCGTAGAGACCGTGCGTCGCTGGGAACGGGGGACGCAGGCGAGGCTGTCCCCGGAATCCTTCGAGGGAGTCCAGCAGCGCGGTTTCCTCACCGCAGATGTAGGCGCCCGCTCCACTGTGGACGACCAGGTCGAGGTCGAACCCGGTACCCAGAATGTTCTTGCCTAGGTAGCCAGCCTTGTAGGCCTCCTGAACAGCGTTGCGCAACCGGCGCGCGGCGTGAACCGCCTCGCCCCGGATGTAGATGTAAGCGCGGTTGGCGCGAATGGCATACGACGCGATGATGCAGCCCTCGATCAGCGAGTGCGGATCGTGCGTCATCAGCGGGAGGTCCTTGCACGTTCCCGGCTCGCCTTCGTCGGCGTTGACCACCAGGTAGTGCGGCTTGCCATCGTTTTGCGGGATGAAGCCCCACTTGAGCCCGGTCGGGAAGCCAGCGCCACCGCGGCCGCGCAGACCCGAGTCCTTGATCAGGGCGATGAGGTCATCGGGGTGGGCCTGCAGGGCTTTCTTGGCCGCGGCATAGCCATCGAGACGCTCGTAAACGTCGATGCGCCACGCATCGGGGGACAGCCAGCGCTTCGTGAGCACCGGCGTCAGCTTTTCGTAGACGCTCATGCTATGCCCTCCTACGTCGGCCATGCTGCCGCAACGCATTGAGCGGGCCCAGCCTCATGATTCGCTCGTGCAAGCACTCGCTCATGCCTTCTTCTCCGCCGTTGGGATCGGAGTGTTTATGTCAAAGCCCTTCGGGCTGACACCGTGCTTCTGCGCCAGCTTGAGACCGGCGAGGGTGGGATCACCCGCGACCCCATCGGCGACCGCACCGTCGCGGTCGTCGGCGAAACCGGCGAGCTGAATCGACATCTCCTTGAGCGTGCAAAGACGGGCACCGCGGCTGGGCTGCGGGCGCTCGCCCTGGCGCAGCTTGTCGACCAGCTCGACCGCACCATCGGGGTTGACCCCGTCGAAGAAGTCGTAGTTGACCGTCATGACCGGGCCATAGTCACAGGCCGCCAGACACTCGGCGTGCTCAAGCGTGATGGTCCCGTCAGCGGTGGTCTCGTCGTGCCCCACACCGAGGTGCTCGGTCAGCGCGTCGTAAACCGCTTGCCCGCCAAGGACATTGCACATGGTGTTGGTGCACACGCTGACGAGGAAGTCACCGGTCGGGCGGCGCTTGTACATCGTGTAGAAGCTCGCCACCGCACCAACGTTGGCCTTTTGCAGGCCCAGCTGGTCGGCGCAGAACTCGATGCCATCCGGGGAAACGTAACCCTCGACCGACTGCACCAGGTGCAGCATCGGCAGCAACGCTGAGCGCTGCTTGCCTTCGGGGTAGCGGGCGATGATTTCCTTTGCCCGGTCTTGGATCTCTTGGCTAAAGACAGTCATCGGTCACATCCACCCATCACGGGGTCAAGCGAGGCGCCGCCCGCGATCACATCGGCGAGCAAGCCACCCTCGGCCATGGCCGGAATCGCTTGCAGGTTCACAAAACTGGGCTCGCGGTAGTGCACCCGGTAAGGCCGTGTGCCACCGTCGGAAATCGCGTGTATACCAAGCTCGCCGCGCGGTGCCTCGATCTGCACATAGACCTGGCCCGGGGGCACCCGGAATCCTTCGGTCACCAGCTTGAAGTGGTGGATGAGGGATTCCATCGACTCGCCCATGATCTTCGCGACGTGCTCAAGCGAGTTGCCCATGCCGTCCACACCAACAGCGAGCTGGGCCGGCCAGGCGATCTTCTTGTCTTCCACCATGACCGGGCCCGGCCGCAGCCGGTCCAGGCATTGCTGAACGATTTTCAGCGACTCGCGCATCTCGCCGAGCCGCACTTGGTAGCGGCCCCACACGTCAGCGTCGTTAGACGTCGGAACGTCGAATTCGTATGTCTCGTAACCGCAGTAGGGCATCGTCTTACGCAGATCCCAGCCGAGGCCAGCGCTGCGCAGCACCGGACCGGTGATGCCGAGCGCCATGCAGCCGGTGACGTCCAGGACAGCGACGCCCTTGGTGCGCGCCTCCCAGATCGGCTGGCCGCTGAGTAGGTCCTCGTATTCCTTGATGCGCTTGGGCATGAAGCCGAGGAACTCTTTGATCTTCTTGATCGCCTCGGGCGGAACGTCTTGGCTGACGCCACCGGGGCGCACGTAAGCCATGTTCATCCGCAGGCCGGTAATCATCTCGAAGATGTCGAGGATGAACTCACGCTCACGGAACCCGTAGATCATCATGGACAGCGCGCCGAGCTCCATACCCGTGGTGGCAAGCCACACCAGGTGCGAGGAGATGCGGTTCAGCTCCATCATCATGACCCGGATAACCGTTGCCCGGTCAGGGATCTGCTCCTCGATGCCGAGCAGCTTCTCCACCGCGAGGCAGTAGCCCGTCTCGTTGAAGATCGGTGCGAGGTAGTCCATGCGGGTCACGAACGTGGTGCCCTGGGTCCAGTTGCGGAACTCCAGGTTCTTCTCGATGCCCGTGTGCAGATAACCCACGACCAGGCGGCAGTCGGTGACGGTCTCGCCTTCGAGTTCGAGCACCAGCCGCAGCACGCCGTGGGTCGACGGGTGCTGTGGGCCCATGTTGACGACGATTTTCTCGTCATGCAACGGATCGTGTCCGCTGATGATGTCGTCCCAGTCGCCACCGGTGACGGTGAAGACCTTGCCCTCGGTGGTTTCGCGTTCCGGTGCGTAGCTCATCGGTAGGACCGCCTCTGATCAGGTGGGGGGATCTCCACGCCCTTGTACTCGACCGGCACACCACCGAGCGGGTAATCCTTGCGCTGCGGGTATCCCTCCCAGTCATCCGGCATCAGGATCCGGGTCAGACCCGGGTGACCGTCGAAGATGATGCCGAACATGTCGTAGGTTTCCCGCTCCTGCCAGTCGGCGGTGGGGTAAATGCTCGTCACACTCGGCAGGTGGGGATCGTCCACAGTGACCGCGCACTCCAGACGGATCCGGCGGCGGTAGGTCATGGACGTGAGGTGATAGACCGCGTGCAGGCGGCGCTCGTCGGAGCCGAAGTAGTCGGCACCCGACACTGAGGAGCAAAGCTCGTAACGCAACGACGGATCGTCACGCATGATGGCGCACACTTCAGCGATCTTCGACGGGACAATGTGGAGCGTCAGCTCACCACGGTCAACGACGACCCGCTCGATCGCGTCATTGAACCCCGGGTAGGCCTCTTCGAGGGCGTCGACAACTTCGTCGAAATCGCCGCCGAACGGCCGCTGGGACTCCAGCACCGGGGACTTGCGGGTGACGAGGCCACCGAAGCCAGACGTGTCACCGGACCCGCCGACTCCGAACATGCCGTGCTCGGTCATACGTGCGTCCCCCGTTCCATCCACTTCTGAATGCGCAGCTGCTCTTCTTTGCCTTCAGCCGCGGCCTTTTCCCACTCCGCGCGCAGCTTCTTGTTGTGGCTGTAGCTCGACGGCATCGACCCAGGAGCGACGACCGGCTTGCCGTAGCGCGCTTCCTTCTCGGCCTTCATCTTTTCGCCGTTCTTGCCGAGCGGCTCCGCCATGATCTTCTCGTGCAGTTTGAGGATCGCGTCGAGGAGCATCTCGGGGCGCGGCGGGCAACCCGGCAGGTACATGTCGACCGGCACGATGTGGTCGACGCCCTGAACGATCGCGTAGTTGTTGAACATGCCGCCCGACGAGGCACAGACACCCATCGACAGCACCCACTTCGGGTCGGGCATCTGGTCGTAGATCTGGCGCAGCACCGGGGCCATCTTCTGGCTCACGCGGCCGGCCACGATCATCAGGTCGGCCTGACGCGGCGAGGCCCGGAAGACCTCCATGCCCCAGCGCGCGGTGTCATAACGGGCCGCACCGGTCGCCATCATCTCGATCGCGCAGCAGGCCAAACCGAAGGTGGCAGGCCAGAACGAGGCCTTACGCGTCCAGTTGACCAGGCCCTGCACCGTGGTGAGGAGAACCCCTGAGGGAAGTTTCTCTTCGAGTCCCATGCTTTAGTCCCAATCCAAGCCGCCGCGCCGCCACACGTACGTATAGGCGATGAACACGGTGATGATGAAGATGACCATCTCAACGAAACCGAAGACGCCCAGCATGTTGAAGCTGACAGCCCAGGGATAAAGGAAGATGATCTCAATGTCGAAGACGATGAAGAGCATCGCGGTCAAGTAGAACTTGACCGGGAACCGGCCGCCACCAATGGGTTGCGGTGTCGGTTCGATGCCACACTCATAGGCATCAAGCTTGGCCCGGTTAAACCGGCGTGGCCCGATGAAGGGTGCCGCCGCCACGGAGAACAGCCCAAAGGCTCCGGCGAGCGCGAACAGGCCCACGATGGGCACATATGCGGAAAGTGACATCAGGCTTACCTAGTCTCGATCACTAGTCATCATGGCGATCCTCACCTGTTGTGCCTCTATACAGCGGGCGCCACGCGGGACATGGCGTTGATGATCCGGTCCATGGCATCGCCGCCACGGGGGTCGGTCAGGTTCGCCAGAAGCTTCAGCACAAACCGCATCAACGTCGGGTGCGGCATGCCGTGCTTCGTCGCGATCTTCATGACCTGTGGGTTGCCGATGAGCTTTACGAAGACCCCACCGAGCCGGTAATACCCACCGAAGCGGCTCTTGAGTTCTTGTGGATAGGCGTGCAACGCGAGTTCGCGTGCCTGACCCGCCGGGCGGGCCAGTGCCTGCAGGGCGATCTCCGCGGCCAGCTGGCCTGATTCCATCGCGTAGGCGATGCCCTCACCGTTGAAGGGATTGACCATGCCACCGCTATCGCCAACAAGCATCATTCCACGGGCGTAGTGCGGCGTACGGTTAAAGCCCATAGGTAGTGCGGCACCAAGAATCTTGCCGTCGGCGTTGGCCTCGTCCGTCAGGCCCCACTCGGGCGGCGTCGCGGCCATCCAGTCGCTGAGCATCTGGCGGTAGTTGGTCTGCTGATAGGCCTTGGAGGAGTTCAGCACCCCGAGCCCAACGTTGATCCGGCCGTCGCCGAGCCCGAAGATCCAGCCATAGCCGGGCAGCAGGTTGTCGCCTGCTTCCTTGCTCCGCAGCTCGAGCCACGACTCCAGATAATCGTCGTCAGCTTTGACCGCGCAGCGGTAGTAGCGGCGGACCGCCACGCCCATCGGCCGGTCGTCACGCTTGTTGTAGCCGAGTGCTTGCGGGAACTTGCCCGACACACCATCAGCCGCGATCACCAGAGGAGCCCGGAAGACCTTGTCACCAGCGGGGGTGCTGACCTCAACGCCGGTAACTCGCGCTTGCGCGTCGAGCAGGGGTGCCGTCACCTTGTGACCCGTCAGGAGCGTGGCTCCGGCTTTGACCGCCTGCTTGGCGAGCATGTCGTCAAAGTCCAGCCGCGTGCGCACCAGCCCGAAATCCGGGTAGGCGGCCAGCTCTGGCCACTTCAGCTCAAGCCGCAGGCCACCGCCGATCACACGCAGCCCCTTGTTTTGCAGCCAGCCAGCTTCTGGGGACACGTCAATCCCCATGTCGATGAGCTGCTTGACCGCCCGTGGGGTCAGCCCGTCGCCGCAGACCTTCTCCCGCGGGAACTCGGTCTTTTCCAGCAACAGCACCTTCGCACCGTGCTTGGCCAGGTGGTATGCGGTAGCCGACCCACCGGGCCCGGCCCCAACGACAATCACGTCGGCATCGACATCGGTCTGAGTCATGGTCACCTCCACCGGCCCGAGCTTTGATCCTTAACGCTCGTGAAAGTCTTCACAAGCGCGTCCGTCGGGCAGTCTAGGCCTGTATCAGGACCCTAGATAAGTTAGGCGACCCTAAGTTGCTGTTTGCCCCGCGAGAGCCAGTGCGGCGAGGGTGGAATCAACCAAAGAGGCATCACCTTTGGCGCGGCGCAACCGCAGCGCTTCCCAGAAACAGGTGATGGCAGCCGACCGCTGTCCGGCCTCAAGGTAGTGCTTGCCAAGGTGCTGCAAGGCGAAATCAAGCAACAGCTGATTCTCCGCGCGGGCTTGCTTCACGGCCCGCTGATATTCGGTGTACGCCGCGCGCAGGTCACCGTGATAACGGAACGCGTCGCCAAGGTTGATGCGTGCTTTGATCTCCGTATCACTGTCCCTATTGGAGACCGCATCGGTGACGACGCCGTCGAGGATCACGACCGCCTCGCTGTAGTTCCCCAGGGCGATCAGCCCGAGCCCGAGCCGGCGACGGCTGGCCGCATCCGTAGCGCCACGAAGTTCCTCCACGGACCGCTGCAAAGCGACCGCGTCGGCAGGCACCATCCGAAGGCGATCATCGAGCGTGATCAGATCGTCCATCGCCTCACCATAGGGGTGTAGCGGCTATTTTCTCAGTCGTTGCAACGGGATTGATAGGTAGCTCACGCGCGGGCTCGTCATTGTTACCCACACCATAACGTCGGCAGGCACGGCGCACCCGTGCTGTCACCAGACGCTGATAGTCAGCGCTCGCATAGGCGCGCTCTCGATAGAGCCGAGCGTAAAGCGGCATCAGATCCGGGTAGTTCTGCTGGATCCAGCCGAGGTACCACTCGCGGGCGCCAGGGCGCAGATGCAGCACGATCGGTGTGATGCTGACCGCACCCGAGGCTGCGATGGCCGCCACAGTGCGGTCGATCACGTCCTCGGTGTCGGTGAGACCCGGCAGGATCGGCGCCATCAGCACGGGAATCCGCAACCCGGCATCGGTTAACTCGCGCACCGCCTGAAGCCGCCGCATCGGCGATGGCGTGCCTGATTCGACGAGACGCCATAGTTCCTCATCGATCAGCCCCACCGAGAAGGCGACCGACACGCGTGCCCGCTCCCCAAGCTTCAGCAGCAGCGGCAGATCGCGCAGGACCAGCGTGCCCTTGGTGAGAATGGACAGTGGATTACGGAAGTCGATCAGCGCTTGGATGATGCCAGGCATCAGCTGATAGCGGCCCTCGGCACGCTGGTAACAATCCACATTGGTGCCCATCGCGATGCTGTGCCCGCCCCACCGCGCGGAAGACAACTCGCGCCGCAGCACTTCGACCGCGTTCACCTTGACGACGATCTTCGAGTCGAAGTCGTGCCCAGCATCGAGATCGAGATAGGTGTGTGTCTTGCGGGCGAAGCAGTTGTGGCTGATCACTCCGTCGGCGATGAAGTCACCGGTGCCCGTGGTGATGTCCCACATCGGCATCTCGTGCCCGATCGCTTCGATCGACAGCACTTCCCTTGGCGCAGGACGCTCCTCCTGCAGCACGGACAGCGGCCCGTCGTTGGCCAGGCCCAGCACCCGGGACCCTGGCGTCAAGAAGGGGCGCAGTCCGGGCCCGCCCACGGAAGCGGTCACGTGCTTCCATCCGCTGTCAGTCAGGAAGCGATGATCGCTGCTCGCCAACAGAACGGTGCCGTCATCAAGGACAAGACGGTAGGCGGCTTTCACCGTCGGCCATTTAGCCAGCACCGTGGTGATCGTGTAGCGCCGCGACTGTCCTTCCGGGACGGTGCCGACGATCGCGTCACCAATCTCAATGTCTTGCAACAGCCGCCACGTGCCGTCGGGCAACAGGATCGGCGTATCGCCCGCCAGGCAATAGGTGCACGCGTGCGAACAGCCCCGGTAGGGATTGATGGTGTATTCGAACCCCATGCGGCTCTGCCCGAGTTTGTTGATCAGAGACTTGGCATTGACTTCATAGAACGTCATGCCCGCGAACCCAGGCGTGTTGAAGGTGCGCCGCACCATGCCGGGCAGCAGATGGTCAGGTTCTTCCTCGGTCAAGCCAGTCCAGCGCACCAGCTCATTCAAACACACGTTCGAAAACATCTACAAGGGCGGCGCCCGGTTGCCGTGACCGTCGGCAACCGGGCGCCTGAGGAAAGACCGTTATCCGGTAACGGAAACGACCGTTGACGCGATCTCTGACGTGCCATTTCCGTAACTGACAACGCCGAGATAGCGAACCCCTGCCGTCAGACCGGACCAGCCGATCGTGACGGTCGCACTGGCACCGAGCGTCACAGCCTGCGACGCCGGGGTGGCCGTGAAGTTTCCAGCCGATCCCGGTGCCACGACCCAGTGGTTGTGCTTGGCGGTAACCCCGGTTTCACCGGGCGCCAAGGCGAACGCCACGACGTAAATGTCGTAACTGCCCGCACCGAGGGTGACTGATTCTTCTGACGTGCCACCGGCACTCAGGCCGACCTGGCTGGCGGTGCCCGCCTGGTACACGAACATATCCAGGTCTGTTCCGGACAGATAGTCCGATTCAAACGTGGAGAACCGTCCGAGCTTGCTGCCCGCTGGCACCGTGACCGTCACCTTGCCCACGCCGGGACCCACAGCGGGGGCGGCCTGGTTGAAGTTGGGCTGAGTGCCAGTGATCGCGAGGTTGGTCACCGTGGCGGCGACCAATCCGTTGGGGGCAGCCGTCAGCGTTCCGGTGTATCCAGCCTTGGCTGAGACAGCGACCGATCCGCTGGCGCCAGTTCCGCTAATAGCGGTGGGAACGCCAAGCTGCACCGGGCGAACCGCGATCGGGCTGCGCACGACGTGGTCGCGCTTACCGAGCGGTCCGTTGGTGCCCGGGAACTCTTTCCACGTCAAGGATCCGAACGTATACGCCCCAAACGCGGCCGAAGTACGTGTGATCTTGACGGTGAACGAGGCGGTCTGGCCCTTGGGAATGATGAGTGCCTCAGGCGAAACCTTGACCGTGGTACCAGGTGGGGCCTGAACCTGAGCCTGGTAGATCACCGCGTGGTTGCTGGTGTTCGTGACCTTGCGGGTAATGGTTTGCGTCCCGGGCAGGTCACCGACGGCGATCGACGGGTAGTTCAGGTCGCTGGGGTCGATGGAGCCCGTGATGTCACAGGTCCCATCCGTGAGCTGACCGGTGCCGCAGATGAAGCGAATCCAGTCAGTGTAAGAAGAGTCGTAGACCAGACCCGGGTCAAACGAGCGACCCGAATTCACGTGACCGGAACCGAAGTCCAGCGGGGTGGCGTTAACGGCACCACGCTGAATCGGCGCACCGGTGTTGTCGGTCTGCGACGCGGTCGTCATGAGGGCCGACTTGACCCAGATCGGCGACCAGGTGGGGTGCTTGCTCCGGACTAGGGCGGCCAAACCAGCGATGTGCGGGCTGGACATCGAAGTGCCAGAGAGCGCGTTGTAAAGGTTGCCGTTGTTACCGGTCGGTGAAACCGCCGCGATAACGTCGACACCCGGTGCGGTGATGTCCGGCTTAAGCAGGTCACCATCGCCTGACAGGGCAGGACCGGCCGACGAGAAGGAAGCCACGTTGGGCGCCCGCCCGATCGACGGTGTCCCGGCGGAAAGCGACGCGGTCGCACCAGCGGTCGCGGCGTATGCCTTGATAGCCAAGCCATTCGCGCTTTGCAGGTGAACCGTTGGCACATAGTGGAAGTCAGCGTTCAGCGAGCTGTCAGGGCTGTTGTACAACACCATCCCGACGCCGCCCGTGTTCTTGACTTCCAGGCTCTTGTCAACGCGAGCGTTGACGCCGCGCTTGCACAGCACGATCTTTCCGGCCACGAGCGCCGGGTCAAGCGTGCCGAGGAAGCAAAGTTCCGCTTCAGCCGGGTTGGCGCCCGCCTTCGCCGCCGCGACCGAGTCGATGAGACCCGTCGAAGCGACAGCCGGTCCGGCACCAACACCCGTGTAGGTCGCGCCGTTTCCGAGCGTGACCGACTTGGTGAAGTTGCGGTCGTGAGTGGACGCCGCAACCGTGGTCAGCCAGGGCGAGTTGTGCGCGACGGTGGTCGCGCCCGGGCCGGAGTTACCGGCTGAGGCGGCCACAAACACGCCAGCGGCGGCGGCGTTGAAGAACGCCACCTCCACCGGGTCCAAAACGGACGTACGCGAACCGGAAATGGAGTAGTTGAGCACATCCACACCGTCGGCGATAGCGTCCTCGATAGCGTTGACACTGTCGAACGTGCCACAGCCACCGGCCCAGCAGACCTTGTAAACACCAATGCGCGCGGCTGGAGCCATACCGGAGGCGGTGCCTACGGAAACCCCATTGATGACCGCGTTGACGCCGTGGTTGCCCGCGGCGGTCGAAGCGGTGTGCGAGCCGTGCGAGTCGTCATCGCGAGGCGAGAGCGACTCCCAGCTTTCCGAAAGCCCGGCATCGTTGTAATACCGGGCGCCGATCACCTTGTTGTTGCACGACACCGTATTCGTGGCACCTTCATCACAGGTGCCCGACCACTTGCCGTCGATGATCGCCTGGTCCGGGCGCGGTTCTGACAGCGGGGCGAAACTGGGGCTCTCGGGCCAGAAGCCGGTGTCGATGACACCGACAATCACGCCGAGGCCAGCGTTCGCGTCGCCGCCGAACTGCTTCTGCCACACCCCTGAACTTCCCTCCAGGCCGAGGAAGGCTGGGGTGGAGATGGTGTCCAGCTTGCGGACCTCATCTTTGATAACGGCTAGCACGCCTTCCGTGCGCGCAAGCTTGGTCGCCTGCGTCCCGGAAAGCTTTGCCGCGAAACCATTGAAGACGACATCGAGGTCGCCTGCCTTCTGCTTCGCGTCAACACCGGCCGCTTTGAGCGCCCGGTCGTGCTGTGCCTTCAGATGTTGGCGGTATGCCTTGGCTTGGGCGGACTTGAGGTCCACTTTGGACCCAGCGGCTGGCTTGGTCGCTGCCAAACCCGCCACCCCACCGGTGTATGACGCCAGAGGCGCACCAGCCATCTGAACGATGTAGAGCTGGGTGGACTTTGGTGCAGCAGGCGCTGCCGCCTGTGCACTGCCGGCAATCGTCACCACGGATGCGGTCATCACCGCGGCGACGATGGTGCCTTTGAATGACACTGACAAACCTCCCTAGGCTCCTGCACGCACAACTCATGCTGTGCAGCCATCCGCCGAGCCTAAAGGACGTCGCTAATCCTTGTCGATTTATTGATTTTCTGCGGTGGGCGCTTCCGCCCATTCCAGATATGCCGGGCTAACGAGTTTCGGTGACAGTTTTGTCATCCGCGCGGTTATGCGGCGCGGCGGGTGGCCCGGTGCAACGCGACGATGCCGCCAGAGAGATTGCGCCAGCCCACTTTTTCCCATTCGTTCTCGCCGATAATCGAGGCGAACTCCTGCTGATTGGGCCACGACCGGATCGACTCGGCCAGATAGACGTAGGCCTCCGGGTTCGACGACACCCGGCGCGCGACGGCTGGCAATGACCGCATCAGGTATTGCAGATAGACCTTGCGGAACGGTCCGTTGGTGGGATGGGAGAACTCGCAGATGACTAGCCGTCCGCCGGGCTTGGTCACGCGCGCCAGCTCGCGCAGGGCGGCGGGGGTGTTAGCCACGTTGCGGATGACGAATGATGTCGTGACGGCGTCAAAAGTCTTGTCCGGGAACGGAAGCGCGAGCGCGTCGGCCGCGACGAGCGGGACATGCGGGCGCACGCGCCGCCCGACTTTCAGCATGCCGAGCGAAATGTCCACGCCGACAACGAAAGCACCAGACTTGGCCAGTTCTTCAGTGGACACTCCCGTGCCCGCGCCGAGATCGAGAACCTTCTCGCCCGGCTTGAGCTGAAGTGCCGCTCGTGTTGACTTGCGCCACGACTTGTCCTGGCCGAAGGAAAGAACCGTATTCGTGGTGTCGTATTTCTCCGCGACACCGTCGAACATCGCCGCGATCTCGTGCGGCTCCTTGTCCAGATCGGCCCTCATGACTTGGCCGAAACGAGCGGGAGCTGACGGTTGACAATCGACGAGAAGTGCGAGGTGACCCGATCATCGGTCGGATCGTCCTCGGGTGTCCAATGCACCGCCAAGTGACGGTAAAGCGTGTCGCGCTGCGCCGGAATGCGGCCGGCGGTCCGGATGAGCTGGATCAAGTCGTGCAGATTCGAGCGGTGCTTGGCACCGGCCGAGGAGATGACGTTTTCCTCCAGCATGATCGAGCCAAGGTCGTCGACGCCCATGTGCAACGCGAGCTGGCCGACATCCTTGCCTGTCGTCAGCCAGGACGCCTGCAAGTGGTTGACGTTGTGGAAGAACAGCCGGGCCACCGCGATAAGCCTCAGGTATTCCAGCGACGTGGCCTGAGTACGCCCCTTGAGGTGGTTGTTTTCTGGCTGATAGGTCCACGGAATGAAGGCGCGGAACCCGCCGGTCTTGTCCTGAACATCGCGGATCATGCGCATGTGCTCGATGCGTTCGGCGTTGGTCTCGCCGGTGCCCATCATCATGGTCGCGGTCGACTCGATGCCGACCCCGTGCGCGACTTCCATGACTTCGAGCCAGCGTGCGCCTGATTCCTTCAGCGGGGCGATCGCCTTGCGTGGCCGGTCGGGCAGCATCTCCGCACCGGCTCCGGCGATGGAGTCGAGCCCGGCCGCCTTGATCGCGACCACCGCGTCCTCAATGGACACTCCGCTGACCTTGGCCATGTGCAGGATCTCCGACGGCCCGATCGAGTGGATCACGAGCTGTGGATAAGCCTTCTTCACCGAGCTGAACAGATTCACGTAGTAATCGACGCCGTAGTCGGGGTGGTGCCCACCTTGCAGCATCACCTGCGTCGCGCCGAGATCAACCGCCTCGCCGCAGCGGCGCAGGATCTCTTCGGTGTCGTGGCTCCAGCCCTCAGCGTGCTTGGGCGCCCGGTAGAAGGCGCAGAACTTGCACGCGGTGACGCAAACATTCGTGTAGTTGATGTTGCGGTCGATGAGGTAGGTGACGATGCCTTCGGGGTAGCGGGTGCGCCTGACGTTGTCAGCGGCCTCCCCTAGCGCATGAAACGGCGCCTCGGTGTAGAGCAGCAGCGCCTCCTCCTCCGAGATGCGCCCACCATCAGCCGCCCGCTGGAGAATCTCTGAAATCACCACACTCATCGGGAAACTCCAAAACCGGGAGTTTCCCGATGAGGCACTAGGCACCCTGCAACATTGGTTCGCTCCGCAAGCTCGCTCACAAGTCCGAGCTTACGTGAGGCGTCACGAGGCGGTCAGGTGCCCATCCTCACGTTGCGTTGGCGGTGACCTGATACTTCAGCATCATGATGCCCGTGTCGGCGAAGGTCTCCGACGCGGAAAGCCGCAGATCGAGCCGCTCCGGAAACAGCGGCCGCCCTTGCCCCAAGGCGACCGGCGCCACCCCGAGCCAGATCTCGTCGACGACACCCGCTTTGACGAGCGACTGGGCCAGCGAGATGCTTCCCCAAACGACAATCGCCTGGCCGGGCTCCTGCTTAAGCTGGGCGATCCGCTCCGCCGGACGTCCACTCGCATCGAGCTCGGCCGCTGGCCAGTCACCCCAAGGCGCGGCGGCGAGCGTCGTCGAGAACACCACTTTCCGCAGACCGTTCAGCTTGTCGGCAATCAGCTCGCTCTTCGACTCGGGAGTCGGCCAGAAGCCCGCGAATATCTCGTAGGTCCGCGCTCCCAGCACCATCGTGTCGATGCCGTCGAGCTCCTGCAGCATCCGCCGGTCGACGTCACCACCCACGGCCGCCCAGTCAAGGCCACCCTCCGCGTCCGCCGCGAATCCATCGACCGAAACATATTCGTGCACGATGACTATGCGCATAAGCCTCAGTCTTGCACCAATGAAAGTGGCCCACGCGGCAAAGCGTGGGCCACTTTCAGTCTTGGTCAGCTCAGGAAATAGCCCGCCACGTCAGCGATCAGATGAGCGCCGCCAGAGTTGTTCTGCAAGGTCACCTTCCCATCCGTACCAAGCTTCACCGTCACCAAGTTCGGAATCGTCTGCCCCGCAACAAAGTTGAGGTTCGACGCAACAGGTGCAGCCGTCCCCGTCGGGTAGACAATCACGTGCCCAGCGGTCGTCGGTTCGGTGACCGTCACGTTGAGGACGACGGCCGCGGCTCCCGATGCCGGAACACCGCCCCGGCCAGCGCACTGGAGCACGACCGCCGCAAATCCCGCGATCGGCCCCGTGGGCGCGCCGTTGCCCGACCGGGTGTCGAGCACGCGCGACGGTGCCAGGGCGACAAACGTACCGGGCAAAGTGGGTGTTCCGGCGACGTAATAGCCCGCCACGTCAGCGATCAGATGAGCGCCGCCAGAGTTGTTCTGCAACGTCACCTTCCCATCCGTACCAAGCTTCACCGTCACCAAGTTCGGAATCGT